>CAVTNQ010000001.1:0-833472 GCA_963736125.1 Candidatus Latescibacterota bacterium
ATCAGGCGTTTCTAACCGACTTCCATTGCGTCAAGCGCTCGGCAATGAGCGCCGCGCGCGCGCGATCGTCGCGACCGTCCATGATGCTGATATCGTCCGGATGGGCGCGCCAGTAGACGCCGGAAGTCCGCGCGTTCACACTTGGGTCTGTCTCCGAGCGAGTCGTGAAGTAACCGGATGCGCGGTCGGCGGATTCCAGGCGGATCTCGCCGATTCCGTCCAGTTGCGGCGCGTTCGGATCCAACGGCCTCTCGCCCTTCCAACAATAGAAGACGCCGGAAGAATTCTCTCTCTCTTTCGCTGCCTCGCTCCAGTATCTTGCCGACAGACTTCCATCCTCTCGCCACGAACGGCCCGTCAGTTCGAGCGCGCCATTGCGATCACGCACGATCTTCAAGAGGCTCAAGGCCGAAGGCTCCTTGACGGTGCGCTCCGTCAAGGAGAACTGCCACCATGCGCCCTCGATGCGAGCGACGCGCCCTTCGTTCTCGATGGCCTTGCGGATCTTCTGGTTGATGTCCTTGATCTCGGTCGGCGTCATCTCGCCCGTGTACCGCACGCACGTAAGACCCAATAGATCGCTCGGAAGCTTCGCCCCATGCGCGTGGAGAATGAAGGTCCGGCGCATTCCCAGAACACCGCCGAACAGGCCGGCCTCGAACACCACGTTGTCTCGCGGCGACGCCTGGCCCGAGACAGATTCAGAAGAAACCGACGGGCTATTCGTTGTCCAGTCATCTTGTGCAAAGACGAACGCTGCGAAATCGACTTCTTGGGTGAGTTCGATGAGGCGTTCCAGCGTCGATGTCCCGGGATTGAAGGATGTCGTCCAGGGTTCGACACGCGCCACGTCGGCGAGACCCCGCGTCAGCGCCTGAATCAACTTTTCTTGTTTCCCTGACGAGCCTAGGAAGATTCGGGGCTTGTCCATCGCAGAATCCAGTCGGTTGAGAGCGTCCCCATTTCTGCGTTTTTCAGCGCTGCGCATGACTTGCGTTCAGCACGCTCTGGATGACCTCATTATAGTAGGGCTTTTCCTTGAGACTGGCGTAAGCGCCGGGGAACAACACCGCGGTCAGCTCGGCCGACTGGTCGGAAAAGTTGGTGAGCACCAGGGCGCAGCGCTGACCGTGCGCGATCCGCAGATTGTCGATCATGGGAAAGTCGAAGAAGCTGACCGTGAAGCTCGCGACCTTGGTTTGCCGTCCCAGTTCGGGATCGGGCGTTTCGATGCTGACACTCACTTCGACCTCGCGGTTGTCGCGATCCACGTGGACGACGTCGATGGACAAAGTGGTTTGCACCGAATCCAGGGTCAGGGTCGCGGGCTCGAGCGAGGTGCCGTCGGGATCTTCCGACAGATCGATGGTGCGGTCGAAGCGCTTGCCCACACCTTCGAGCACGATCATCTGCTTGCGCGCGATCTCGCGCGCCACACCCTGGAGCCGCACCGTGTAGTCCCCATACTCGGCTTTCGTCGCCGCCGACTGCGCGCCGGCTTCGGCATGCTTGATCCGCCGCATCAGGTCCAGAAAGAGCGGCTTGAGATTCAGGGACTCGTGGAAGTTGTACGCCAACAATTCCAGGCTCAAGACGTCGTTGTTGATGTCGACGCGGTTGGGGTTCAGGAACGAGGAAATGATGGACACGAGCATGTCCTTGCGCAAGGCACTCTCCGACTCCTCGCGCCGGCTCATCAACTCGGAGTACAGCCGCGTGTTGGTCTCCAACGCTTGCCGCTGATCGAGCTTGCTCGACGTGATGAACCCGAACATGGCGATCGCGAGTGCCGTGAGCAAGCCGCCCATCGGCGCCAGGATGATCTGAACCTTGTCCCAGGTATCCTTCGTCTTGCGTTCCTCGGTCATGGAGCCGGGCTCACTTCCGCGCCACGGTGAGTTTGCCGTCCTTCTCCTCGACGATCAGATCGTAGCGCGTGGGCTCCTTATAGGAGAACACCTCGAGCACGGCCGTATTTTTTCCGACGTGCACCGTCAGCGTGCACTTCCCCTCGTACTTCACCATGACCTTGTACGACCCCACCTTATCGGTCTTCACCGAGTCGATGGGAGCACTCGAACCCTTGTCCTTGTCGGCCGGCTTCGCGGCGGCTTGCACCGTGATCAGGATACCTTCCGACGCCGGCTTTCCGCCTACTTTCACGTCGCCGAAAAGCCGTCCAGCGGAAGCGTTCGACGCTGCCAACGCGACGACCATCAACGCCACGCTCATTTGTAGTCGCATGTTGTTCCTCCAGGTCTCTAGAAAACGGGGCGCGCGCAACTTCGGGCGCCACGCGGAGCCCGCTGGGAAGCATTCTATCAGACCCTTGCCAGCGCGGCCATACGACCGAGCGCCAGGGCGACGAGATTGTGTGAAGCGCGGGAAAGAAACACTCAATGTGGATCTGAAGACTCGGCGGCTCGTGTGAGCTCCACGACATCGGTTCTCTCGCGACGAGCAAGCAGCACGTACGCCACGACGCAGAACGTGTTGATCAACACCGCGACCACGTTCCACATCACGATCGGGCGCGAGCCAATCAACGCACCGTAATAGATCCAGATCACCTGGAAGACGCTCAAGATGGCCGGCATGGCCGGACTCATGCCCTTGCTGGAACGACTCCTGAGCATCTTGAGCAGGTCGGGCACCACCGCGAACGTCGTCCCAAAACCCGCCACCACACCCACCAACTCCGAGTATCGCGTTTCGTGCATCGGCGCGCTACGCTAGCCAGCCCGGCAACGCGGCCGCTTGTTTTACCCACGTCGACATCTGCTTCTCGTCGAAGTCGTCTTCGTGGATGTCGATCCAGCGCGCGTTCTCGCCCTTGCCTCCGGGTGGCACCGGTCGCAGCGATGTGCCGTTGAAGAAGCTCACCTTGACGTAGCGCGTGAAGACGTGGAATGAGAGGAACCAACCCCGGCCCTGGATGCCGTAGAACGGCGAGTTCCACTTCACCGCTTTGCGCACGTGGGGCACGTTGCGCACGATGAGCGCGTCGAGGCGCTTGCCGATGTCGCGCTTCCATTCCGGCATTGCGGCGATGTACGCCGCGACCGGCGCGTCGCCGTCCGCCTTCGCGATCTGCGGGTTGCCGCCCGATAGATAGACGACCTTCTTCGCGCGCGTCACCTTCGACTTCGTCTTACTTCTTTTTGGCTGCATTCTGCGCGACCGCAAGCTTGATGAGATTCTTGAACGCGCGCGCGTCGATCGTCTCGCCTTCGTGGATGTCGATCGCCCGGCGCGTGCCCGCGTCGAGACTGGAATTGAAGAGATGCGACGGATCCGGCAGGCTCGCGCCGTACGCGAACGTGAGCTTCACGACCTTCTTGTAGATCTCGCCCGTACAGATCATTCCGCCGTGCGACCAGACCGGAACCCCGCCCGGATTCGACGGCTTCCGCCACTTCACTTCCTCGACGATCGCGGGATCGGCTTCGTGAATTAGTGCCCGCATGCGCGCCAGCGTCTCCTCGCGCCAATCGCCCATGTCGCTGCGGCTGGGGGCGGACGACTTGGTGACCGCCTTGCGTGGTTTGCCCGTCTTCGCGGCCACCCGCTTGGCGGCGGTCTTCTTCGTGACGTTCACCGACTTCTTCGACGTCTGACCGGCCATGGTGTTCCCTCCTGTCGCAGGTGTTATTTCGCGAGTTCGTAGAGATACCGGACGAACGACATCGCGGCGCCGTCGAACCCCTCCACCTTGGGGTTCGTCGACTCGATGACATAGTACTCGTCGGGTGCGTGCGCGCCGCTGCCGTGGCCGAGTCCGAAGTGCCCGGACGCGAGCTTCAAGGGCTCGCCCGTGAACACGTAGCCGGGGTACGAGCCGGCGTTGCGCGGCCACATCACCGGGTCGATCCCCGCGCGCTTGAGAACTTCGATCTGGGCCTGGATCAAGCGCGACGATGCCACCGTGCTCGTCGGGTCGTAGCCGCCGGTCACGTTGACTTCGATGTCACCGAAGCCGTGGGCCGCGAGGTGCGCTTTCAACGCGGCGACGGCGTCGTCCTTGCGCATGTCGGGGACCAGACGCAGGTCGATCTTCGCTACCGCGCGGTGCGCCAGGATCGTCTTCCCGCCGGGGCCGGTGTATCCGCCCACCAATCCTTCGATGTTGACAGTCGGCTGCGATTCGAGCCGCTCGTTGGCCTGGGCCCACGGCAAGTCGTCGATCCAGTGCGAGACAGAAAGCTGTTTCATCGCCGTCGCCTCGCTGCGGCGCTTCGAAGCCTCATCGATCATCGCGCGCTCCTCTTCCGAGAGCGGGCGCGGCTTGGGATAGTTGTCGATCGTGATGGTGTTGCCATCCAAAGAGACCAGCGTGTCGAGTGCTTTGATCAAATGCCACGCGGGACTGTCGACCATTGCCTTGAGCGAAGAGTGGATGTCTTTCCCGGGCCCGCGTCCCCACTTCTCGCCGCTCGACACCAGCTCGAGTTCGACCACTCCTTTAGCACCGAGACTCACCGTCACGATGCCGTCGGGGTCCTGCGCCGCCGAGGGCATGAACACACCTACGCAGTTGTGCAGTGCGGCTTCCACCTCCGGCGTGTGGACGATCTGCCCGATGTGCGGCGAGCCGATCTCTTCTTCGCCTTCCGCAACCAGCACCAGGTTGACGGGCATCTTGCGACCCGCGCCGCGGATCGCGTGGAGTGCCGCCAAGAGCGCCGCCTCCGGTCCCTTCTGGTTGACCGCACCTCGTCCCACGATCACTTTGCCGAAGCCTTCCTTGTCCACGATGCGCGCTTCGAGCGGCGGCGACGTCCACTCGGACGGATCGAACTGCTTCACGTCGTACATGAAATAGAGGCCGACCGTTTTCTTGGCTCCCGCGTCGAGTGTGGCGAACACACCCGGCTTGCCGTCGGTCGGTATGACCGTCACCTTCTGGAAGCCCGCTTCCGTCAAGAGTTGCGCCATGCGTTGCGCACCTTCGGCGGAGTTCAGATTCTCAGCGGCGATCGAAGGGAGTGCGATCCAATCCTGCAGTCGCTTGACCGCCTCGTCGTGCCGCGCGGCTATCTCCTTTCCAACGTCCTTGAAGTCGTCGGCCGCACGAGCGGCATTCGTTCCGGTGATCGTGAGCGCGGTCGCCAAAATGAGGAAGGTCGGCAAGGTTCTCATGCAGCTGTCCTTTCGGTTTGTTATCGCGGCGCAATCTGGCGACTGACTAGGCAGTGCCCTGAAGATTAGCCCAACTCATAGTTCAGCGATAGAGGGTGCTCGGTCCCGTGGCCAACCGCCGACTCGCCCTCGCCACGCAGACCGCGAAGCTCTCCTGTGCCGGAGCCCGAGATGACGGAATAGGATTCCTTCGCCACCCCGTTCTCGAATACTCCCGTGCGCTGGAGCACGAAGCTGCCCGCTTTCCCTGCCAGCATCCCGACGATTCGCTCGAGGCCGACGAACGTGGCCGATCCGTCGCTACGGTACATCATCAAATACTCGATATGCCCTTCGCCCTCGATATCGCCCGTGAACGTCTTTGTGACGGTACCCCGCGTCAGCTTGGGCATGTCCGCGACGTCACTATAAGGCTTCTCGTCCCAGCTCTTGATGGTGAATCGCGCGTTCGCAACGTTCTTCATGTTTCTACCTCGGCTACGTGATTCGGAAACCGGGACAACCCCATGACTATCTAACCACGAACTAGTGGGTTGGCGCCACGACTCCGGTGAATGCCAACGCCTCTCGTCAAGTCTGCAATCAGATCGATGCGACAGAGCGGGTAAGGGACGCCCCCCGTGCGACAACCTCGCGAGGCGCGTCGTTTTCGAGGTCGTGGCGAGCCAGGAAGAGAGCGAATTATTCCGCATTCATTCTCATCGCGGCCGTGTCCGGCCACCATGTCGGTCCCGTAGGAAGTTGGCACACAAGATGCGACCTCAAGCGTGACATCTCCCTAAATAGGAGCATCTGGAGGTAGCCATGATGTCCCGCTCACTTTGCTGCGCGTTGCTCATCGCTTGCGCGCTCGGTTGCACCAACGACTCGACGCCAACGTCGATAGAGAATCCCGCCAATCAATCACCCGCGTTGGCGGGCAACAATGCGGAAGTTCATACGATCGTCGTGTTGACCCAGGAAGCCGATTATCAAAATGACGGAACCATTGACGAGACGTATGTAATCAGGACGTCTTACGATCGACACGGCAATGCGCTGCTCGTCGAAGAGGAAGATAACCGCGCCGGTTCGATTCGACGGATGGTGACCACGTCGTCGTACAACCGATGGGGCAATGCGCTCGAGCAAGTCATCGATCTCGACTTTCCACAGAATGGGCCTAGGGACACTCGATACTGGATCACCACCGTGGAGACCGATCGAGCGGGCCGCCCAATTCGACGGGTCTACCTGCTCGACTACGATCTCGACGGCATTCCGGATCACGAGAGCAACACGCTTTCGTATCCCGCATACGATCCTCTTGGAAAGCCGCTTCAGGAAGTTTTGGATTTCGACACCGACGGTGACGGGACGCTCGATTCGCGAACAACGCAGACCATGGCGTACGACCACCATGGGAATGTCGAACAACGCACCATCGAGTCGGACTTCCAAATCGACGGATCCGTCAATGAGGGCAGTTCGACAAAGTCAACGTACAATGCATACGGTGCGGTCGTGGAAGCAGTATCTAAGTGGTTCGCAGACGGCGACGGTGTCTCGACCTCTTCAATGACGACGATTGCGTTCGACGGCCGCGGCAACCCCATCACACAGGTGTCGGTGGCCGACTACGCACCCACCGACGGCGTGGCGGACTCGCGGCGCGTCGTAACTACCTCGTTCGATGAACGCCATCGGCGACTGAGCGAAGTAGAGGAGATCGATCTTGGCGCCGACGGCACAATCGACGGTCGGTACACGCGCACGTACGAGTATTTCGGCACGCTGACGATACCATCCGGCCCCACGACTCTTGAGATGTCGTCGGCCGGGCAGCCGAGAGACCCGTGGTCCGGCGGCGATGACGCGAATCGCGCACCGTTGCGATTGGCCAAGCCGCGTCGATAAACGCGGTAAGTTTGGTGGAGGCGGCGGGAATCGAATTCTGTCGAACACGAAACACCAGCCTGGTGATCCTCCGTGCAACAGTTCAATTCCGGACGAGCTTACTGAGCTCTGCAAGCGTGGTCGCCCGGTAGGCCATCTCATCGATGCGCGGAAGTACCCGATCGAGAACCTCGATAGTCCGTTTGCGGTTCGGCCGCCCGTCGTGCAGGACGAGGACGGCGCCAGGGCGAACATTCCCGAGGAACTGTTTGACCGTCAGACCGACACCAGTCCTGAGATCCATCGGGTAGGCCGTGGCCGCTACCGGCGTGTACCCGTTCTTCCGCATGATCCGGGCGATCCTCTTCGTTATCACGCCGCCACCCGGTCGGCACCAGCGGGGCGATCCGAGAGGCTGGATCAGCCTGTCCGTCCTTTTCAACTCCTCGAGAAACTCTTGGTCCGACAGGGACGCGCTCATCCGGTCGGTGAAGAGGTGGTTGGCGAGTTCGTGTCCATCGGAGCGGATGGATTCGACCAGTTCGGGATGCGCCTCTGCGTAGGAACCGATGATGAAGAATGTGGCCCTGGTCCGATGCTCGCGCAGCACGCGAAGAATTCCCGGAGTCACCTCGGGATGCGGCGCGTCATCGATGGTCAGTGCAATCAGGCGTTCCGTAGTGACGATTCGAAATACATGTGCAGCAGTCTCTCCTCGGACTGGGGTCACTCTCGAATACAACGGAAACCGGGGTGTCGCCCATTGGGCACACGTCGGTGGTTTTCTCTTCGGGATCGTGGTCGGGATCGGGACGCGCGCGCGGGAAGCCGCGGGGAGAGGGCCGGCGCACGGCGTCCGGCCCGATTTGATGTCGTGATCTTCGTCGGCGTTACGCCATTAATGTCGAAGGAAAAACAATCGTCGCCGGCCGGCGCAACCGTAGTTCGGCGACACAACCTGGGAGGCAGATCATGGTGGAGATGCTGGCACGCAACTGGGGATGGGTGCTGATGCGTGGGATGGCGGCGATCCTGTTTGGCGTGTTTACGCTCTTCAACCCGGGAATCGCACTGCAGGTGCTCGTTCTGCTCTTTGGTGCGTACGCAATCACGGACGGGATCTTCATGGCCGTGTCGGCGGTCGCGAATCGGAAGGGCCGGTCGCGCTGGGTGGCGCTGCTCGTGGGCGGGATCCTGGGAATCGCGTTAGGCATCCAGGCCTTCATGATACCGAACTTCACGGCGGTCGCTTTGCTCGCATTGATCGCGGTCTGGGCAATCGTCGTCGGTATCGCCGAGCTCATTGCAGCCATCAAGCTGCGCAAGGTGCTCACGGGCGAATGGATGCTCATGCTGGCGGGCGCCACATCGGTGGCCTTCGGCGTATTTCTCTTGGCGCGTCCGTCGCTGGGGGCGCTCGCGGTGATGTTGTGGATCGGCGCCTCCGCGGTCGTCTCTGGGATCCTGCTCACCGGACTCGCCTTCCGACTGCGTAGCTGGGGCCGCGCTCCGGCCACCGCGGTGCCACAGCGCACACAGCAGCGTGGCGTGCCAGCGTAGTGCACAATCTCGCGAGCCCGCGACCGCCACGGAGCGGCCGCGTCGCTTCCAAGCCGCGTGTGACGGCATTTCGCCGGCGGCCGTGTTCATCGAGAGTCCTTCAGCACACGAAGGAGACTCATTGAGTAGATCTAGGAGGAACAATCATGTACGGATTTAAAGCATACGTGTTCAATGGCAAGAAGACGGCAGGCAAGGCTTACGATACTCTCGAAGACCACATGCCGGTCTACCCGTGGATTAATGATGCCGCCGTGGTGTCGAAGAACAAACTCGGCTTCACGCGGATTCACAGCACCTGGGCGCAGGACGACAACGCGGTCGGCGCCGGCACCGGCTTTGGCGTCGTGACCGGTGCCCTGCTCGGCGCGCTTCTGGGACCCGCCGGAGCCGCGGGTGGAGCCGTGATGGGTGGTTCCATGGGCGCGGTTACCGGTGCCGCCGGCGAGGTCGCCCTCGCCGACCCGCGCTTGGACGACTTTGCGGCGTCGCTCGCGAAGGACACCTCGGCGTTGATTCTGGTCGGCGAGAGAGCCTCGATCCTCGACTTCACCTCGGCGGTCCAGCCCTTCGGTGGAAAGATCATCGAGACCAACCTCGACGAGAAGGACGTCAAGGCCCTGAGGAAGTCTCTCAAGAAGTAGGGAGCCGAAAGACCTGATACCCGGCGGAAGCGGCCTGGGTGACATGGCCGGCGCGAGAAGGAGGTCTGTTCCTCATCTCTCGCGCCGGCCCAATCGTGTCGGAGCGTGACACGTTCGCTGGGGTCTGACGTCGCTCAACCGTTCGCGGGCGGCCCGCGAAGTCTATCCAGGTTGGGGATGGTTGATGCCGGAGCTCATGTGCCCGCTTGCTCCTTCTTAATGGCCTGTTTGACCTTTGCCACGTCCGGGCCTGCTCCAGCGCCTTCATAAAAGGACATGTCTTCGTCGATGCCGACCAGCCGGAGGCATTGGCCGCCTGGCGCTTGAAAGTAAAGGTGCGAATCGGGTACCTCAAGCTTTCTCACGAGACCCGATTCGAGGATCTTCCTGCTCATTTCCTCTACGTTGTCGCACTTGAGTTCCAGCCACATGGCTCGAGCACCTCGGTGGAGTTCGCTTTCATCGGTGACATCCCCATAGAGAAACCCGATATAGAAGTCCTCTCCCAGGCGAACGAAGTCCCGTTCGGGATCCGCCTTCGTGATCTTGCCACCGATGACATCACAATAGAATTTGCGAATGCTGTCTCGCTCTTCCCGCGGAACGAGAACCGAGGCATGGTTTCCGAAGTTGACCCTTGCCATGATCTCTCCTTGTCTAACGTTTCATTGCCTGTGGGCTGCTCTAGACGCTTTTTGACCCTGTTTCTGGCGCTGCATTACTCCCGATTGATCATCGCTTCAACCACGTGACCGCAGCAAAGCTAGGACGAGCCGCAGCACACTGCCTCATTCATGCGGGATTCCCTTTGCCTTCCGTGATCAAGTTGAACAGGCTCTTCTTAAAGTGCAGATCCCAGCCGTGCACACATTGGTTGTAGCACTCGATCTCGGGGACCAGACCGATGTGCGTACTTGAATTCGAGTGTTTCTTGGGATTTTGTCATTGCTTCTTCTCTTTACTTGTCGTGCGTGAGCACATCAGTTGTGTAGGGAAATGTCTGAGGGGTGGATTTGCGGCCTTCGTCACGCGTGCCGAGGATTTTCTTTCAGGATCACATCGCCCGTTTCAAGAAGTGACTTCAGATTGGAAAGGCAAACTGGCCAGGCACCGGATACCGATTCGATGAATCGTGAATTCAGAACATCTATTCCGTGCGTCACGGTTTGCTTGACCACGCCACCCACCTGCTCCAAATCAAATGCGCAATGAGAGAATCCTTCTTCTTTCATCTCGGGTTGCCATTCGTTACGCCACTTGATTGCCATGCGCTTGAGTGGGGTGAATTCAACAATTTCTCCAGTGTCAGCAACTCGCCCGTCCGGAAACTTCATCGTCCAAGCAGAGCCCAACTTCCAATCAGATTCGGTGTCCATGCCAATCCAGTACTGCTTCATAAGTCGTGGCGAGGTGAGCGCGTCCCACAACTTCTCCGGTGTCGTCTTGATGTAACTGACGTAAACAAATTGCGATTTCATTCCCCCTCCTTACCTCTTTACCGACGAATGAGCTTCATCCCAGCGATAGTTCTTGCGGGACCCGTTGCCAAATTGCTCGTTAAAGATTGCCAAGAAGTATTCCCAGCCCTGCTGATGCCCCTTTGCCGCCTCGCAGTCCGGCAGGTCGGAATGCACGAGGGTCATGAGCGTTCCCACTCCCTTTTTCTCAAAGGTCAGAGTGACTATCGACTCTTGTCCCAGGGTATTGGGTGATACCCACGTGTGCTGAATGCGACCCGGTCGCTTGATCTCCATGAATCGCCCGTAATGGGAAGCCCCTTTGAGGGTCCAGTAGAAGAGCCCGTCCACCTTCGGATCCAACAAGAACTTCTCAGCTGCATTCCACGGATTGCCGGGGATCTTTGGATTCAGCCACGCATCGTAGACTTCACCCGGAGGGGCAGGGATTGTGCGCTCAAACTTGAATTCCAAGGTCTTGGTAGAGGTGGTCATCTCTTCTTCTCCTTCGTTCTCTTATTGTTCTTGAAGTAGTGCTCAAACTGATCGAGGTGTGCATTCCAGAACCGCTCGTATTCGTGCACCCATCCCGCGACGTCCCGGAGTGGTTCACCACGAAATGAGATAAAGACTTCACGCCCCTGCCTCTTGCGCTCTATCAGCCCGGCTCGCTCAAGGAGCTTTAGGTGCTTGGTCACCGAATTCAGCGTGGTGTTGAATGGTCTTGCGACATCGGTAAACCGCGCCGGGCCGGTAGCAAGTCGCCCGATGATCGCGCGACGTGAGGGGTGTGAAAGAGCCATGAAGACAGCCGTTAGTTGGTCCATACGGTCATTATACCATATGGTGTAACGTCGTCAAGTCCTGTTTTTCATGGGAATCAGCGCGGCGTCGAACAGAGTTTTTGTGGAGGCGGCGGCTAGCGCGGAACGCGCTGCTCAAAGCCGACCCATGGTTCTCGTCCTACGAGAACAGAGTTTGGTGGAGGGCGGCGGGAATCGAACCCTCAAGATGTTGAAACACTAACTTGATGATGGCGCGCGATTTCGAACTTTATGCGTTACACCTTCACGGGTTAGATAACCGTCGCCTTCTCCGCTCCAGTCCAGTCCAGTCTACCGGAATCGACCCAGGTCATGGAGACATTTTGGAGACGCTCGATCGCCGACGAGTGGACACGTATTGCTTGATGTCATCTGTTGAACGAATGACCGTGAGATTCGTCGGCGTGCAGCCACCCAACGGGAACGCGCGTGTGGAAGTACCAGCTCGAAAGGTAGCGCCCCGCTTCTACTCTTCCAACTGCGGGAGGATTCCCTAAAGGCGCACTCTGTAAAGTTTCGCATTTGGCTCAATGTCGAGAATCTCGACAGTCTCAAGTCCATAGGACTGTGGATCGCGAGTAAAGTACACACGGCTGGGTTTAATGTCAGCGATCCTACCGAGGATGTCCTCACGTGACGGCAGAGCGTACTCAATATCAATCTGCTGCAACTCGCCCAGAACAAGTTTGTAGTACAGCAGCTGGTTCGTCTCATACCACAGCCCGAATATCTGACTGCCGGGTGGGACCTGCTTAATCACATTGAGCGCGAATGTCTCGCCATCGCGATTGGAGCGCGCATCGAGGTGATGGAACCGGTGACGTGCCTTGTCTATCGCGGCGAGCCCTTCCTCAGAGCGAAAAACCCGGGCGAGCGGCGAAGCGGTGGCTTGTCGGAGTATCGGCAACGAGATAAGCAACACGGCCAATACCCCGAGAACAGCAAAACGTGCATTCCGACGCAAACGTCGTGTCACAACCTGCAAGCCGAACGCGAGATAGACGCTAAACACCACGAAAACAGGAATGGAATAGGCGTCCGTCCTGTAAGTCCAGTTCAGTGCTATGAAAGCATAGGCGCCAGCGGTAATTAGCCAGTAAAAGGCGGCTTCCACACCCCGTCTCCATGATGCGACGAACCCCACGAAGATCAGAAACGGTCCCAGGAAGGGAAACTCGTTTGAGAACAGGTTCCTGATCCACACCCACGTTGCCGCCACAAGCTCCTGTGGGGATCGAAACACTGGCGCGTCGTACCGGGCAGGCCACATCTGAAATCGCAATCGTTCGAAAAAGCTGTGAAAATTTGCCGGGTCGTTTCCGGCAGCTTTGTAGAGATACTGCCCCATGCTATCGAGCCAGTTAAAACCCCCGGGGTTGCGGTCCATGAAATACGTATAGAGGTATAGCGTAAACGGGAACGCGAACGCTCCTACGCCTCCGATTATATGCCGGAGGGCCAGGTTCACGCGCAGAGGGCCTCGCCGCGACCACCATAAGAACGCGACACCCGGCAGTATCGCGATGTTCACCTGATGATGTGAGCAAAGGAATCCAAGCGACAGCATGAACAAGTAGTTGTTGCACGGCCTCGGTGCTTTCAGCCAGCGATGCAGGACAAGAAAGAACAAAACAAGTAGAGCTGTATTGAGACTAGACACCTCTGGCACGACTGAATATCTCCAATGCGTGCAGGACAACCCAAAGGCGACGGCGCTTACGATGGAGATGAAGAGGTCCCCAGTGATCACAAAAATCAAAACGACAAGACCGCCCACCGCCAGCGCGCCGAACAATACCCCGAGCAAGGTTACTCGAAACGCCTGTTCGCCAACCGGCACGAGAGACGCGACGTTGGTCAGAACACACCACAGTGGATAAGGCTGATGCGGTATCCCGCCCACCGCCCCAATGATCTGATATTCAACGCAATCGCCCCACCCAGGGATGATTGTTCGGGTTGAATCCGACGCATAGAACAAGAACAACCCGATTACGATTGCTATGGCGCAAACCGGGGCTGCCCAAGAAATAGAGCGGCCTTTTGCAATCTGGCGATCCGACAACTTGACAACCTCGTTTCTCCGTGCCATCTCCGGACAAGGGTTGAATGTTGCGTTGCGTTCTGAGAATGTTCTCGCTCAAGCACCTTTCTGAAGTGTCACCATATGTGGGCGGAAAACTATTGCAGAGGCCCGGCCTCGAGGTATCTTTCCAGTCAAAAACCAGGTTTCAGCATGCGCTCGGGCATGAAGTCTGGCACTATCTTCACCTCCCAGCCACCATTTTACTACATGGGCGCGGGCGATTCAGGAGTTGGCCGGCCACGCGTCGGTCACGACGACGCAGCGCCGCATGCACCTGAGTCCCGCGGCCATCGAGGGAGCGATCCGGCTGTTCGAGGAACCGGAGCCGTTACAAGTGCGTGGAGAAATACTGGAGACGGACGACCCTACCGGCACGAAGTGATGGCAGGACAAGCAGTTGAATGGTGGCAGCGACGCGCGAAGCGCTAGACCAGAGCGATCTCTGGTTTGTGATCTACACAAACGGAGTTTGGTGGAGGCGGCGGGAATCGAACCCGCGTCCGAAGAAGCAGCCGCAACGGTTACTACGTGTGTAGTCCGTGGTGATTTCTCATCTCCGTACCCACCGCGGACGAAAGTGTAACGGAGACCAGCCCGGAAGATTCTCGCGCCGCAGCCCCAGACATAGCCTTGGCGCACAGCCCCCAGAGTATGACGCCCACTCACCGGCCCTGGAGACCCAACCGGTGGGGACGGGTGACTAAACTAGCTTAGCTAGTTAGGCAGCCAGTGCGACATTGTTGTCAGCACTTGATTGGTTGCCACTAGGATTTACGAGCATTGTGACGTTGCTCGACACGCAACCTTTACGCCCATCTTCCCCGTCGAGACCTGTTCGCCCCCATCGTGGAACGGAACGTGGTTACGGAACAAAGATAGCAGGAAGCGGACCATGCGACAAGGCGACGGGACGCCGTTCAGTGCGACGCGAGCGCGGCATCGATGACTTTCTCGCGCTGGCCGCTCCCCCATGCCGCCCTCACGTCGTCGTCGGACCAGCCGGCAATGCGACCGAGGATCATGAGGCCCGGCATCGCGTGGCCTTCGTTCTTCCATCGCGCCATGTCGATGAGCGGTTGCAGCGCCTCTTTTTTCAATTTCGCCAAGAGTCCGGGATCGCGGCTGCCCGTGAGTTCCATGAGCGCCAACGACGACTTGTTGCGGTCGGTCCATGCCAGCGAGTTGAGCAGTTCGACAAAAGGATCGTAGGGGATCCGCGGGATCTTCTGCGCGGGCGTCGGTTTCATCCTCGTGAAAACGACCAACGCACGCATGGCGTTGTTGCGAACATCTTCGGACGGATCGCTCATGGCGTCCACGAGATCGTCCACCACGGATTCCTTGTCGACGACGTAGCCGAGAACTTGTGCGGAAAGGGCTCGCTGGTCGGCGGCGGCGGACTCTCGCAACACTCGTCGCAGCAAATCCGTGTCGCGAGCCGCGAAACCGACGAAGCGTTCCTGGACGGCGCGGGTCGCAGGGTCGTGGAAGAGCGCGTGCCCTTGGGAGTCATCCTCGGCGGCATCTCCGCGTTCGACAGCCGCCATGAAGACCTCCGAGAAATCGTCCCCCGCCTGGACGACGTCGGCCGGCAAACGCACGCTTCCTTCGGGTGACTTACGAAAATGAGTGCTAGCTCCACTCTTCTCTTCGACGCCCACATAGATAATGAGGCGATCACCGTCGCAGCAGACGATGGTCGTGCGCGCGTGCACCACGCCGGGCAAGGTCGCGAGCCGTTGCTCCGACTCCGCAAGGACGGCAGGAGGTTCGTCGCCGGCTAGCGACAGGGTGTCGCCCTCGGCGAAGGTCAGCATGCGACGCGCTTCGCTCACCGAGACGCGATGGAGCCCGTAGAAATCGATGATGCCGATCTGGAAGGTCTGACCAACGGCCGGGCACGCGATGCCGAACGACATCAGGACCGCCACCAGCGTGGTACATGTCGGCTTGATCTGCAGGTGCATTCCGGATCCCAGCGAACGTGGTTACTTGCGAACACTAACAAGAAACGCACTAAGTCGTAAAGCGACGGCTTGACAGGGAGGAGGGGCTTCGCATAGTCTTCTTGCCATGACACCCCCACCGCGGCCGCCGTCGGGGGATTCGCCCGAACGCGCGCGCCGGTTCTCTTGGGTCATCCTGGCCGTCGCCCTCTCTTCGATGTGGGGGTGCTCCGACGACTCCCCGTCTTCTCCTCCCCCTCCGCCGAACACACCCCCTGCGTCGACATCAGCGGTCGAAATCTCGAGTCCGCCGCGCGCGGACATGCTGCTGGCGGGATCCTTCGTTGACTCGCTGATTGCCGTGTCGGGCGTCGCGTGCGACTCCGTAAGCACGGTCACGAGCATGAGTATCAACGGCCAGGCGGTGCCGCTCACGGGAACGCCGCCGTGTCTCGATTTCACCGCGCAAGTGAACAGCCGGTGGGGGCTCAATACGCTTTCGGGAGTCGCGCGCAACCAGGCCGGCGCGAGCGACTTCCATCGCGCAGTCGTACCTGCGCAGCCCGGAGTACTTCACCGCCACGCGAAGGCAGACGTCGGCTCGCGGCGCCGCGGCGATGGAACACGTGCCGAGCGGTGTCTACGTCCAAGATGAACCAGCCGCTGGTCGACGACTTCCACCGTGAGCGACGTCGACGACATTGCGACGCTGATCGATCGCGGGCTCGATGTCGATCGACTACAACTGCCGTCGTGCCTGATCCACTGGTGATCGTCGGGGACGGCAACGGCGACGGACAAGTCGACAGCCACAATTGCGATTGCCTGTTTCCCATTCCGGATATCACGGTGCACACAACCGGCTATCGCGTCGGACGAGGGACCATCAGCGCGGGGCCATTGCACGTAGACTGGGTGTATCTGGACGAGGGCAAACTCGTTATCGGCTTGTCGACCTTCGGCTTGTCGATGCCGATTTCTGTGAGCGGATACTTGGATCCGACCTGCGTCGTTGCCTGCGCGACGCGTGTCGTCCCGAGCGCCACGGTAACCGGAACCGTTTCCGCGGACCACATCTACGTGGATGCAACCGTCGGCGTCTCGCTCGGCGACGACGGCCGCCCGAATGTAACCGTCTGCCCGTCCTGCCTGGCGATCACCGTCGGCAACCCACAGCTCGACATCGATTGGGGGGCGCTCGAGTTCTTGGACGGGCCCCTCGGGTTGAGCAACATCACGACCCAGATCGTCACGACGTTTCAATCGTATCTCGAAAACGCAGTTGGCGCGGCGCTCTCGGACCAGCTCCCAGAAGTCTTGCGCGGAATCATCGAGAGCTTCGAGCTTCCAGCGACGATCACGCTTCCGCCACCCACCAACGTCGTCTTGAATGTCGCGAGTGAATTCGACGTGATCGATCTGCATGGTCCGCAGCAACACGGTTTCGCGCGGCTCGGGATGGCCGTCGCCGTCTCGGCCGCCAATCCGCTCTTGACCAGCCCGCTGGGCTCGATTCGACGCGGGGGAGACGTGCCGACCTTCAGTGCGACTCCGTACGCGCTTGGCGTCGGCCTCAAAGACGACTTTCTCAATCAATTCTTGTGGGCGACCTGGGTCGGAGGCGCATTCGAACTCCCAACGCTCTTGGGACTGGGGTGCAACTTGCCGGGCGGCGCCGACGCGAGGCTGTCGCTTTCGTTGCCGCCGGTGATCATGCCGGGCACGAACGGCCACGAGATCGACATCGGTTTCGGCGACGTCTACATCGAGACGGTCGCACCCACGGGCGATGCAACGGCAGCAGGACTATCGAGCGCGGGCAACGTCGCGGTGTACGCGTCAATGACCGCCGGCGGCGCCATCACCATCGACGCCGACTCCTACCAACTTGTTCTGACACTCGAAGAAGATCCGCACGTCGCCGTCGAGATCGTCAGTGCGCCCGAGGGCGCCGACCTCGATGCGCTGTCGGCGCAGTACGGTGCGTTGGCCGAGTGCGCTCTTACTCGACTCGCGGTGGACATCGTCCAGGCGATCCCGATTCCCGCGCCGCCGATCGGGTCACTCGGCGTGCCGGGTGTTCCCATCGACGCGCGTTGGGTGTTGGGCGACGGCGTCCTCGGTCGCCAGGGCGCCTACTATGCGGTCACGGGCAACGTGGTCGTGAAGTAGTCCGCTGCGCCCCACAACAGGCTTCGCCTTCTGTGGTATCATCCCGCCGGAAAACCTCCGGTTCGAATCTCCCCGCCCCTGCTGGCGTCGCAACCCGTGAGTTGTCGTAAGAAGGCTCCGCTCGCTCCTTTGAGAAGTGGAGGCTTTCGCGATTCTCCGAGGTTCTGCCATGGCGCGCAAAGTCGAAGCAGCGTTCTCGAAACCATCGTTGGGAAAGAGGCTGCTCTTCTGGCTAGTTGTTCTCGCCGCCCCGCTCTTCGCGCTCGAGTTGGGATTGAGAACGTACTTCGCCTTCGAGCTCGGCTCCAGCACGTTCTTCTACGGGACGAGCGTCAATCGCGAAAAAGGAGGCGACGCCCACAGCGGGGACTTGCACCTCCTCGACGGCTATTTCAAATACCATCCTCACCAGGAGAGATTTACGCGGGACCGAGAGAGCGGCCGACTCATCCGCGTCACGATCAACTCGCGAAGCTCCGCCAGGTTCTCCGCGTACGCGGGATCGGAGGCGAGGTTATGCGGCTCCCGCGGGTCGTTGTCGACGTCGAAGAGTTCTCCTACGGGCTTGGTCTTGAACCACGCGGCTTGGCCCGACGCATCTACCGAAGTTGACGCACCTTGCTCTCCGGAACAAGAACGCTCTTCAGGTTGCCATACATGACAAGGCAGTCATTGTTCTCGTCGATAGGACCCCACCAGCATAGGACGGCGCCTTCGTCTCCCAGCAGAACATCCCTACCCCTGTACTCCAAAGTAGCGTACTTCCGACGAAGGCTCTCGATCAGTAGTGCAGCACGCACAAACGTCTGCGCATCCCGTACAAGCGGTGTTATATCCGCCATTGGAATCTGCTTCGAGTACTTCTTCAAGAGAAAGTCCCCAACCTGCTGTTCATCCGCCAAGTCCTCCACATTCCGTGGAAACTGGCCACGAGATGATTCTGCCCACAGTGAGAGGGCTTGCTGAAGTTCGACAGCTGCAGATGGCGATTCCTCGCTCTCCAAGGTCTTGGTTAGTCTGTGAACAGCCGCGCCTTCCGGGGGCTCCATTTGAAAAAGGGTCGTATCAATTACTGCACTCCATTCGAATTCGAATCTAATAGAGGCGAGATTACGATCCGATCTTCCGGCAGGCGTAACAGTCAGTGTATCGTCCTCCAAGGAAAAGTCTCCGGTACGAATCCCGATACTTGGTATGGTGAAATCCGGATTGGGCAGTTCCCGAGTTTCAACCCGCTCGATCGAACGCCTAACCTTATCCACCCAAACCCTCGTTTCGCTGAGGTAGGGCTCCCCATCGTCTTGTTGAAGTACCCACAATTCAGCCGGTCGCTCTCCCAATAGATCCCATTTGCAGAACTTGCCATTTCCTGCGAGAAGCTCCTTAAGCCAGCCAATCTGTTCGCATATTCGACCTTGGAAATCAACTGCCACCACTGCAGACGATTGTGTGATAACGCACGTGTTACTTTGAGGCGTGAAAATCCAAACGCGACCTCGCCCGCGATCACGAATGGAGACGGAACCATCCGGTCCCTCAATACGAACAAATCCTGTGGAACTCATTGTGACCTTGGTGACCATCGAAGGAGTGTCACCTCCGTCAGTCTGTGTTCGGTAAGAAATAGTCCTCGCTTCCACGATTTCCCGTGCCAAGCGGAACTTCGGTACCTCAGAAGGCGCCCCGACTGCGCGAAGCGAGCAAACGTGCAGAATCACGATGGTCAATACGAGTTTGGAAGCGTTGATGCTCACAGGCGGTCTCCTGCACTCACGAGCCTGTCAATACATGGGGCGGCAGGGACACATGGATCGCTTTCGCGTCCGATCCGGGCATTCGGAGATACTCTGCGCAAAGCACGCGGTAGGGAATGATCGTCCTACACAAGGTTGCATGCGGTCCCATGCCGATTACGCGCCCGCCATCCATGTAGAGAACGCTCTCGACGTGCCGAAGCGTACTCAGGCGATGCGCAATCGCAAGAACCGTGCGTCCGTCTGCTAGCTCACGAAGCGCATGTGCAATAGCAGCATCTGTGTGGGTATCGAGGGATGCCGTCGACTCATCTAGGAGAACAACCGGCGCATCGCGGAGCATCGCCCGACCAATCCCGATCAACTGACGCTCTCCCCCGGAAAGTCCAGCCCCATTCACACCGACGACAGTATCAATGCCTCGGTCAAGACGCTCAACGATGCCGCAGATACCCAGGCGGTTCACCAGCGCATCGATTTCCTTGTCGGTCGAATCAAGCCGCCCCAAACGAATATTATCCCGCATGGTGCCGCTGAAAATGTGTACGTCCTGCGGTACATACGCGATGTTGGCTCGCAGACAATGCAGGTTGTGCTCACGAGTATCCATGCCGCCCACCGTCACATGACCTTCGGTCGGCATGATGATTCCCGCTACTAGGCGTAGTATAGTCGATTTCCCCGCACCTGAACGACCAACCAATCCGACACGCGCACCTGCTGGTATGGTGAACGTCGCCTCGTCGATCACAAGCCTGTCCGAGTATGATGCACAGACGCGATTGAACACGATCTCCCCATCGAGTTTGTCCACGCGCTTGGGTACCGCGACGGCGGTTTCGAGCGGTTGATCCAGAACGCGCAATACCTCTAGGATCGCGCCGACGGAACCTTGAATACTCACGTAGGTTCCCATCAGGCCAAGGGCTGGCCCAAAGAGGTAGGCCGCGTAGGCGTTAAAGGCGAAATAGGTCCCAAGAGTGAGATCACCAGCCGCGACATCTGACGCCCCGACATAGAGTACGCTACCGGTTACCGCTGAAACCACGACTGTTGACAGCCCGTTTGCCGTCGAGTTTGCTCGCAGGCACCGCACCTGTGTGTGGTACAGGCGCTTGAGCGATCCGAATGCCGTGAGAAGAACGCGGCGATGAATGCCGAGTGTGCGGACGGTTTCAACTCCCGCCACTGTCTCGTAAACATGACCGAATACGCGGGCCGTCTGTGCCTGCTGTTCAACCGAGAGCCGCCTCGCTCTCCGCCCAAACGTCAAGAAGATGACCGCACCAAATGGCAACATCAGGAGCGTAAGCCCCGTGAGTTTGAGACTCAGATGGCACAGGACTATCACACCAAATGTCAGCTTAGTTACGTTTGTGACAGCTCCAACAAGGAGACTTGGCAGGACACTGCTGGCTCGCCGCGCATCGTTGGCAATCAATGAGGCGGAACTCCCAACCGGAACGCGAGCGTGATAGCAGGCAGGCAAGTGGAGCAAGTGCTCAATCAACCTCTGCTGGAGTCCTAGAGTCGTTACTTCCTGCAGGCGATTGGATGTTATGATGGAGTAATGACTGATGATTTGCCGTGCTACACCGATCGCGATGATCCCAAGGACAAGGACTGCAATCAACTGGCGGTCAGCCTTCGGAACGCCAGTGTCGACAATTGCCCTCATCAGCAGTGGCGTGGGTGCTCCCACCAGCCCACCCAGCAAGCTAAGAATTGCCGCAAGAACAACGAGCCGGCGGTAAGGTCTCACCTGCGGCCACAGACGTACCAAGAGATCTGTCAGCTTCACAATGGGGTCCTGCCTCGGCTAGCTGAAGACGATGTCACGTACATAATCAAGTGCACGAGGATCCCGTTCCAGAATTGACACGTATGTGGACAGTGCATTCAAAAACATGCCTCGCTGCGACGCGCACGCTCCGCGTTTGCGCGCCAGGTCCAACGATTCTCCGTGCCGCGCAGAGGCGAAGCAGAGTCCGCACAATCGGGCGGCCCAGCACCTTGAGCAGTCTTCTTCCGACATCTCCACAAACCCATCTGCGAGTTCTCTCATGCTCTCTGCTCTCAAGCCATCGTGGATGCTGCCGATGACAAACGCCTGTCCGACCCGTTCGCAAGGTCGGAAATCACCGTGTACGTCCACAAAAATCTTCCTGCACCCCGGCACGCAGCACCCATTGCACGGCAATTCGCCGGCCTCCGGACGCCGGTCGCGCTTGTGAATCCGGAATATCGACCGCTCGAGGAAATTACCCGCCAATGGCGACGGCCGAGCGCCACTGACGATTGCATCGACAAAGCGCGTTCGTAGCAGCCGCATCTGCACGTCGTAATTCTTCCGATCATCGTCCGTCTCGTATCGCTCATAGAATAGAGTGTCGGTCGGATCCACAAGCTGGGCGGCGATCACCAGCCCGGCGAACAGCTCGTCCTCCAGAAATGTGTCTATCTGCTCCATGTCGTACGGTGGCGATATCGTTACCGAAAGGCGCACACGGGTGTGATAGTACTCTGGGTCCGCTTTTCGTATCATACGCAACGTCTCAATAACCCTATCATGCGTCCCCTTGCCACGTCGCGTGACACGAAAGCGATCATGCAGCGCGCGTGGTCCATCGATGCTCACTTGAACGAATGTGTCATGCTCGAGAAAGAACGCAACGTGCTCGGGACGCACGAGCGTCCCATTCGTGTCAAAATGATACTGAATGTGACGGCCGTTCCCCGCCCTCTCGGCGAACGCAACAATCTCCCGCAACAAGGGAAAGTGAAGCATGCACTCCCCGCCATAGAATGAGATGCTGAGCGCGTCGTCGGACTTGCTGACGTCCAACAGGTAGCGAACCGCCGCCTCTGCAACGTCCAGGCTCATAACCGCCTGTGAATGCAGCCGTTCACGTGGATAGAGTCCTGAGTGCGAGCAGTAAATGCATCGGAGATTGCATCGCTCCGTTATGCATAAGGTCAACGTGTGTAACGACTCCAATGCATGGGCGCGGCAATTATCGCAGAAGACCGGCTTCATCCGAGGTTGCGGCGTATCTGCGAACAGACCCACCGACCTGGCCCGTTCGTACTCCGCGCGAACCGCGTTGGCTTCAGCACCGTCGGTATAGCCCATGCCGCTACTCGCGTCTCCGAGTTCATGAATTGCCTTGATTTCCGCGAAGAGTGGTTCAGCGAGTCGCACAATCTCGTTCGAGCCACGGTCGTAGACGTAAGGCGTACCCGTGTCGGATCGAAAGCAGACGATTGGTGAGCGCATCATAGTCACTCCATTCGGTAGCGAATCACGGCAGGGAGCTGTTCATTAGAGAACACGCGCATGAAGACTGAGTCGCCCACAAACACAGCGTTATAGCGAAAGCCCGGAACGGACACTTCCCCCACAAACGTCCCGTCGGGCCGATACACGTCGAGCGCAGGGACACCTTTGGTGGCTCCACGGTGTACGAGGAGGTACCCATGGCTGTCGCAGCAAAGCGCTTCCATGTACGGCTTATGCTTTGGCCACCTCACCTGGGCCTCAAGATCCTTTCGCGCCCACTGAGACGACCCGCCGAGGTCCTTCAAGTACCGATCGCGGTCGTCGGCTCCAATGGGCATTGCCGGAGCTTCGCGGCCAATTGCTCGAACGGGACGAAATGCGCTCGACAAGACATCAACCTGATACGTCATACTTCTCCCAACATACACCTCGCCCGTTGGGCCGACGCACCAGAGCAACTCCTCATAGAAGGGCTGTGTCGAGCTTGCGATATCACTTCCCGACCGCGCGCTGATCCACCGCTGCGATGTCAGAGAATCGAGCACGGTAACGCTGGCCAAGGTTGAGTCAAGCGCCACAAGCGCCCATTCGGTCTGTGCCATTGTGGCACCGTAGTGTTCGACTTCCGTTTGCGCCAGAATGAGTCCGTCCCTTGTGCATGTAAATTGCGAGACCTGTTCACCAAAACGTTTCGCCTTAACGAACTTTCCATCGGCGGTGAACCAACTGAATCGCTTGTTGCCCGATTCGTAGATTAGAACATCGCCTTCTCGACTTACCGCGATGCCGATGGGCTCTCTCAGCTGCCCGGGCCCCTCGCCCTCGCCCGCGAAGCGCGACTTGTAACTACCGGCACCATCGAAGACAACGACTTCGCAGGTCTCGGCATCTAGTACATAAATCCGACCATCCCTCCCAAAGTCGACGTCCCTCGGCCGGTAGAACGGGGGCGGCGAGTCCCCTTCATCTGGCCCACCCCCAATTGTCAGCTCAGGGACAAGCGTCAGGTGCTCGCGAAGGTAGATGGCCTCGGTGTTCGACGCGGGCGCGGCGGTTGTAACTGTTACGAAGGTGATGACGAAGAGAGCCTCCATCGAGCAGCATTGTGTAGAAATGGAATTCATGGAAGTGCCTCACGCAAGAAATGGGGGCTCCATTAAGGAGCCCCCGTTCAGGTTGACGTGTTTAGCCGTCCGGCTGCTTATCGTTCGAATTCTGCGAGGATCCGCCTGCCGAACCTCTCGCTGTGGAATCTGAATTTTGGACTACGTCTCCGACGGCGCATACACAACCACAATTGCAGCCGCAAGGGCAGCCCACAGCCAGCGGCGAGCCTTCGCCAAAGTCGAATACACTAAACATGGAACCTCCTCTCTCCCTGCAGGAGCTGTCGACCTGGACAGCATGTTCAGCGAACTACTTCCTGGCCCCGAACTTCTGCGTGTGTCGAATGGAATCCCGTGCCGTCCGCTCGAGGCCCGGACTCGCACAGGTTCCGCAGGCGCGGAACACGGTGGATTACATCGTCGGCTCGACGTCGCTACTCGCGCCAGCCATCGGGTTTGACGCAGATGCTGCGAGACTCGCGGCGTCTGACACGCTGTTTCGGTCACCCGGACAAGTACAACTGCAACCGCAACTGCAGCGACATCCGCCCGACTGAATGGCCCCAGAAGCGTCGCCGAAACTAGTGATCTCAAACATAAGCGCACCTCCTCTCCGCATAACAAGCCTTGCGTCTTCGCAGCTAGTTTACTCAGAACCAATAAAGCGACAAGAGTAAAAGATATAGTTATCCACAACTAACGACAAGAGCAACGTTCCAGTACCGTAGCCTTCCCGATCATGGCGTGAGCAACGCCGCCGTCGGGTCCCGACCTGCGCAGGTGCTCGATCGCACCGAATGTGCTGACGCAAAAGTTGATTTCGGCGGCAGGGTCGCGACACACCAATCGTGGGATGACGACCGATGCGCCCTCGGGAACACCTTTCATCTTGCTGGCCGTTCTTTCCTCGAATCTCGCTGGCTCACGCAGCGTTGATTCGATGGTACCCCTCCCGCCACGGCCCCACAAGGGTGACACCCCCGCTCGCCGTTGCCTATGGTATCATCCCGCCGGAAAACCTCCGGTTCGAATCTCCCCGCCCCTGCTGGCGTCGCAACCCGCGAGTTGTCGTAAGAAGGCTCCGCTCGCTCCTCCCGAGAAGTGGACTTTCCCGATTCTCCGAGGTTCTGCCATGACGCGCAAAGACAACGCAGCGTTCTCGACACCGTCGCTGGGAAAGAAGCTTCTCTTCTGGCTAATCATTCTCGCCGCGCCGCTCTTCGCGCTCGAGCTGGGATTGAGAACGTATTTCGCCTTCCAGCTCGGCTCCAGCACGTTCTTCTACGGTACCAGCGTCAATCGCGAAAAAGGAGGCGACGCCCACAGCGGGGACTTACACATCCTCGACGGCTACTTCAAATACCACCCTCACCAGGAGCGATTTACCCGGGACCGAGAAAGCGGTCGCCTCATCCGCGTCACGATCAACAGCAGCGGCTTTCGCGGGAGTGATTTCAACCCGCACAAGGAGCCGCATGTGACACGCGTCATAACACTGGGTTCATCGTCGACCTTCGGGTTTTCGGACCACGACGACGAAACCTACCCGTATTACCTCGAACAGTTCTTGAATCGCGACGCTCCCCACGAGCATCGGTTCGAAGTCCTGAACCTCGGCATCCCGCACCTGGAATCGGAGCAGATACTGGCCCTCTTCGAGAACGAGGCGCTTCCTCTCCACCCCGACGTCGTCACATTCTACGAAGGCGTCAACGACACGTGGCGCAGCCCGGTTCTCTTCAAGAAAACGAGTCGCGAACCCGGCGTGGTGCGGACGACGTTGCGCCGAAGTTCCCCGCTCCACCGGGTCTTCGCGTGGTCGAAGAATCACTTCATCACGATGATGGTCGCCGACAGCTTTCTAAATCGACGAAAAAACGCCCGCTTCACCGAAGCCGACGTCGAGGCCCACATGCGCGGTAAGAGCGAGGAGTTTCTGAGCCATATCTCCGCCATCTACGAGGAATGTAGAAGGAATGGAATCACGTTCGTCGTGGCGAGCCAGCAGGCGCAATCGCTGACGCTGGACCGGAAGAGCATCAAAGGGGTCACCTACCAAGAGGAAGTCGACTTGGTGCGTGGAAGACTGGCGCATGGCGGTCACATCGATGCCTTCCAGCTCGATTTTCTGACCCACGCGGTCCTGATGCACGATCTCAACGCGTGGGCCGTGTCCAACCACGTACCTTACGCGGACGTCATTGGTGCCATGGACCAACGCCGCGATTGCCTCGTGAGCTGGGTGCACCTGAACCCCGAAGGCAACCGAATCGTCGCGGGCGTGTTCGCAAAGGCCATCTTGGCCCAGGTTGGACTCGACCCGGTTGGAGTGAATCGGGTGGTCAACTAGCTCGTCGCTTCTCGACACCGCGCCGCGCACCGCTTAGAATCGTAGCAGCGATTCAACGCCCGAAGCCTCCGCCCAACTCACAGGTGATCGACATGTCCTCTTTCGACGCGAATCCCGCGAGCGACGATGCTCGTTCGCTTCCCGTGCTCCGCGCGCTCATCGACGCGGTCGACCACGAGGTCTTGCAACTGCTCTCGCGCCGCAACGGCCTGGTGGCCGAAGTGGCGGCGTACAAGCGCGCGCACGGGGTCGCCATCCGCGACCACCGCCGCGAGCGCGAGATCATCGCGGATCGTCGCGAGCGCTCCACACCGCTCGGGCTCCAACCCGACGTGATCGAGGGGATGTATCGACTGCTCTTGTGGGCGAGTCGCGACCGGCAAGCGTCCTTGCGGGCACAAGTCCCGCTCGACATCGAGACCAAGACGATCGCCGTTATCGGCGGGCGCGGTGGAATGGGTTCGTGCATGGCGCGACTCTTCGCCGATCTCGGTCACGCGGTGATGATCGCCGACCTCGACACCGAGTTGACACCGGAGCAAGCCGCCGACGAAGCCGACGTGGTCGTGGTGAGTGTTCCCATCGACGTCACCGTCGAGGTGATCCGCCGCATCGGCCCGCGCGCGCGACCGGACGCGCTCCTGATGGACGTGACGTCGATCAAGTCGGCGCCCATGCGCGCGATGCTGGAGTCGACGCGCGCGTCCGTCGTCGGCACGCACCCGCTCTTCGGTCCGTCGGTGCATTCGCTGCAAGGCCAGCGCGTCGCACTGACACCGGGACGCGGCGACGCGTGGAAGACCTGGCTTTCGAAGATGCTCGAAGCGCGCGGACTCGTCGTCGCGGAGACGACACCGGAAGCGCACGACCGCGCGATGGCGGTGGTACAGGTGTTGACCCACTTCTCGACCGAAGTCGCGGGCACCACCATGGCGAAGCTCGGCGTCCCGCTCGACGCGACGCTGCCCTTCACTTCGCCGGTGTACTTGATGGAGCTCTTGATGACGGCCCGCCACTTCGCGCAGTCGCCCGACTTGTACGCGTCGATCCAAATGTCGAACCCGGAGACGGCGCGCGTCACCGAGACCTTCGTGCGCGCGGCCGAAGAGCTGCGCGCCAACGTCGCCGCGCGCGACCACGAGGCCTTCGCGCGCGTCTTCGACCACGTCCACGACTACTTCGGTGCGTTCACCGAGCAGGCGCTGGAGCAGTCGTCGTTCCTGATCGATCGTTTGGTGGAGCGGGCCTAGCGAATGGGCAAGACTTTCACGGCCAAGGGAGTTCGCATCGAACAGCGTCGCATCGACCGCGACCACGCGGGCACGGTGGCGGATTTGTTTCCGACGCGGCAGCCGCTCGAGATCGAGATCGGGGCGGGCAAGGGGCGCTTTCTTCTGCGTCGTGCCGAAGCGAACCGCGATCGCAACTTCTTCGGCATCGACTATCGTTGGCGCTTCTTGAAAGAAGGCGTGTTGCGCGCCGAGCAGCGCGGGCTTTCCAACCTGATCTTCTTGAAGACCGAAGCCGAGGAGGTCATTCCGCATCTGGTTCCGCGCAGCAGCGTCGAAGTCTTCCACATCTACTTCCCCGACCCGTGGCACAAACGCAAGCACCACAAGCGACGCTTGCTGACACCGGAGTTCTTCAAGCTTCTGCACGCGTCGTTGACGCCCGGCGGCATGCTGGAATTGGCGACGGACAACTTCGACTACATGATCGCGTTCAAAGCGGCGTTGGTCGAAGCCGGCGACAGGCTGTGGTCGAACGTCCGCGAGAGCCGGAACGCGCGCATCCTCGACCCGGGCGTCCAGACCCACTTCGAGGCCAAGTACGCGAGAGCGGGCCGCGACCTGTACTACATGGAGCTTTGCAAATAGGGCCGTCGCGGCTAGAATGCCCGCGATGAAAAAGCGCATCCAACTCGACATCCTGCGCCAGCCCGACGACGTCAGCTGCGGCGCCACGTGTCTCCACGCCATCTATCGCTACCACGGCGACAGGATCGACCTGGACGACGTCGTGCGCGACGTCGAGCAACTCGATGAGGGCGGGACGCTGGGCGTGTTCCTGGGCTGCCACGCCTTGAAGCGCGGTTACCGTGTGAGCCTGTACTCGTACAACCTGCAAGTCTTCGATCCCACCTGGCGCACGCTCGGTCGCGAGGAACTCATCGATCGTCTGCAGAAGCAGACCGCGGTCAAGCACCAGCGCAAACTCAAGATCGCGTCGCGCGCCTACATCGAGTTCATGCAGATGGGCGGCGAGATTCGCTTCGCGGAATTATCGCCCAAGCTGATGCGCCGCCACCTGAACAGCTCGGTGCCCATACTGGCCGGTTTGAGCTCGACGTATCTCTACCAGAGTGCGCGCGAATACGGACCGCGCGGCGAGTACGACGACGTGCGCGGCGTTCCCGGCGGGCACTTCGTCGTGTTGTGCGGCTACGACTCGTCGAACCGCGACGTGCTCGTGGCCGATCCCTACCAGCCCAATCCGGCCAAGGAACGTTACTACGAAGTCGGCGTCAATCGGTTGATTTGCTCGGTCCTGTTGGGCGTCTTGACGTACGACGCCAACCTGCTCGTCGTCACACCGCAGCGCCATCGGGGCTAGACCATGTCGCGTCTTTTCGTCGTCAATAATCCCAAGAACTGGCCGCTCCACATTCCCGGCGTCGACGTGGTGTCCGCGCGCGCGTACCTGACCGACACCGAGTACAGCGACATCGACAACGCCAAGGTATTCAACCTGTGCCGGTCGTATCGCTACATGAGCTCGGGTTACTACGTGTCGCTCTTGGCCGAAGCGCGCGGCCATCGCGCCATCCCCAGCATCCTGACGCTGCAAGACATGCGCACCGAGGCGATCTTTCGCATTCGCTCCGACGACCTGGACGATCTTATCCAGCGCTCGCTCGCGCACTTGAAGGCCGATCGCTACCAGCTCAACATCTATTTCGGCAAGACCACGGTGAAACGTTACGAGCGTCTGGCCCAGCAACTCTTTTCGTTCTTCGAAGCACCGCTCTTGCGCGCGCACTTCCACTACGAGAAGAAGAAATGGGAACTCGACCAAGTCTATCCGATCGCCGTCAACGACATCCCGGATTGGCAGCGCCCGTTCGTCGTCAACGCGGCCGGCGAGTACTTCGTGAAGCTCGAGCGTCGGCCGCGGCGCCGGAAGAGTTTTCGCTACGACCTGGCCATTCTCTACAACCCCGACGAAACCGACCCGCCGTCGGACCCGCGGGCCCTCCGCAAGTTCTGCAAGGCGGCCGAGCAGGTCGGCATGGACCCCGAATTCATCGTGCGCGACGACTACCGGCGCGTGGCGGAATTCGACGCGCTCTTTATAAGAGAGACGACGGCGGTCAACCACCACACGTACCGCTTCGCGCGCCGTGCCGCCGCGGAAGGCCTGGCCGTCATCGACGACCCCGAGTCGATCATTCGCTGCACCAACAAGGTCTACCTGGCCGAGATGTTCGACCGCTATCACCTGCCGACACCGAAGACGATGATCGTCCACCGCGACAACGCGAACCAGATCGCGGATACGCTGAACCTCCCGTGCATCTTGAAACAACCCGACAGCTCGTTTTCGCAGGGTGTCGTGAAACTCAACACGCTCTTGGAGCTGCGCGACGAAGTCGAGCGGCGCTTGGAAAGCTCGGACTTGTTGATCGCGCAAGAATTCATGCCGACCGACTTCGACTGGCGCGTGGGCGTATTGGAAGGCAAAGCACTCTACGTGTGCCGCTACTTCATGGCGCGGCGCCATTGGCAAATCTTGAAGCGCACCAAGCGTGGAAGCCTGACGAGCGGAAAAGTCGAGACGCTGCCCGTCAACCGCGCGCCGCGCGAAGTCGTGCGACTCGCCACCAAGGCGGCCAGTGCGGTGGGCGACGGCTTCTACGGCGTCGATCTCAAACAGCGCGGTTCCAACATCTACTTGATCGAAGTGAACGACAATCCCAGCATCGAAGCCGGTTACGAAGACAAGATCATGGGCGACAAACTCTACTATCGCATCATGAAGTCGCTTTTGCAGCGCGTGGAACGCATCAAGGGGGAGTAGTGGCACTGCGATTGTTCGAAGGGGTCGGGCTCGAGCTCGAGTACATGCTCGTGCATGCGGAATCGCTCGACGTCCTCCCCATCGTCGACCAGGTGTTGTACAAGGTCGCCGGCAACCACGAAGCCGAGATCGAGCGCGGCGCGCTCTCGTGGTCCAACGAGCTCGTCAACCACGTCATCGAGCTCAAGACCAACGGCCCCGCGCCGACACTCACCGGCCTCGACAAGATTTTCGCGAACACTGTCTCCGAGGTGAACGTACTCATCAAGCCGCTCGGCGGCCGCTTGATGCCGACCGCCGCGCACCCGTGGATGGACCCCGCGCGCGACACCGTGCTGTGGCCGCACGAAATGGGCGAGATCTACCGCGCCTTCGACCGCATCTTCGGGTGCAAGGGGCACGGCTGGTCGAACCTGCAATGCGTGCACTTGAATCTCCCGTTTAGCGGCGACGCCGAGTTTGCGCGCTTGCATGCCGCGATTCGACTCGTGCTTCCCCTTGTCCCCGCGCTGGCCGCCAGCTCGCCCATTCTCGACGGGCGCCTGACCGGCATGATGGACAGCCGCATGCACTTCTATCGCGAGAATCAAAAACGCATTCCGTCGATCGGCGGGTACGTGATCCCGGAGCCGGTGTACACGAAGCGCGAGTACGAGGAACGCATCCTCGGCCCCATGTACGTCGACATCGCCCCCCACGACCCCGACGGGATTCTCCAGGAAGAATGGCTCAACGCGCGCGGCGCCATCGCGCGCTTCGACCGCGACGCGATCGAGATCCGTATCATCGACATCCAGGAGTGCCCCACCGCCGACGTCGCCCTTGCGCACGCGATGACGTGCGTGTTGCGAGCGCTCGTGTCGGAACGGTGGCAGCCGCTCGAGCGGCAGAAGGGCTTCGGCACCGAACCACTCAATTCGATTCTCCTCGCCACGACACTCGACGCCGAGAACGCACGCATCGACGACGTCGACTATTTGAGCGCCTTCGGCATCCACGCGCGTAACGCGCGCGCGGGCGACATGTGGCAGCACCTGGTCGAAACCGTGGTGGCGAAGGACGGCGCCTTCTCGACCGAGTGGGCGTCGGTGATGGAGACGGCCCTCCGCGAAGGGACGCTGGCGCGGCGCATCGTGCGCGCTCTCGAGGGTGAACGCCCCAATCTAGTGGGTCGCTTCGCGCGCGCCCGCGAGCGCATGCACGACATCTACGCGGAACTGTGCGACTGCCTGCAAACGAATCGAGCCTTTCATGCCGCGTCGTAGAGTCGGCATCATCGTATCGTGCGAGCACGCGGGCCACCGTGTGCCGACGAAGTATCGCGCGTTGTTTCGCGGGCATACCCGGGTCTTGGCGTCGCACCGCGGTTGGGACCCGGGGGCGCTAGAACTTGCGCGCGCGATCGCGTTTGGGTGCAACGCGCCGCTCGTTTCCAACCCGACGTCGCGGCTCCTGGTCGAATGCAACCGCTCGCTCGGGCACGCGCAGTTGTTCTCCGAGTTCACGCGCGACCTCGATGCCGCCGAGCACATGCGACTGCTCGCGACCATCTATTACCCGCACCGGCGTGCGGTCGAAGTCGCGGTGCGACACGTGCTCCGTCGGGACGCGTGGGTGGTGCACGTCGGCGTGCACACGTTCACGCCGGTGTGGAACGGCAAGCGTCGAAACGTGGACATCGGGATCCTGTACGACCCCAAGCGCCGCTTCGAAGGCTTCGTCGCCGAAGCGCTGGTGCGGCGCCTGCGCGCCGAGGTGCCGGGGCTGCGCGTGGGTCGGAACAGCCCCTACCGCGGCTGGACCGACGGCCTCACCACGACGCTCCGTGGACGATTTCCTGCCACTCGGTATGCCGGTATCGAGATCGAAGTCAACCAAGGCCTGCTTCGAAAACTCGATGCCTGGAAACGGGTTAGACGTGCGCTCGCGACCGTGGTCGGGACCCTGGATTAGCTCGAAGAAATTTCTTGGGATTGCGTGTGATTTCGTGCGGCGCCGTTGTTCTCATTACTAGACGGTCGCCTGCGCGCAGTATCCCCGAGCCAGCGCACGACTGGAGACACCGGAAGCGGGTCACGCCTAAAGAGACGTGACCCGCCTTCGTTTGTCGCTTGCATCGCGGTTCTGTTTCTAGCTCTGACGCCCCTTGCGCAACCGATGCAGCGCCTTGCCCACCCACAAGGTGTACGACGCGCCCACCACGAATGCCACGATCGCGGTCGCGTACGACGCCAGCCCCGCGTGTAGAAACGACACGTAGCCCCACACCATCAGCGGCAGGTAAAGCAGCAACCCCGTGACCATGCCCGGCGAGTAGCGGCGCGTCTTGTACGCACCCACGAGATGCCAGATCGCGTTGCCCGCGAGCAGCGCGCTCACGGTCAGCCATAAGGCGACACCGGTCGGCGTCGGACCGAGCTGCCCTGCGTCGTAACACAGAATCAGCAAGAGTCCGTTGATGATGATGTGGAAGCGCGGCGTGATCGTGCTCGCGAAGGCGGGGCGATAAGCCCGGTCCCACGCGGCAAAGCCACCCGGCCACACGAACTCCTCCACGATGTGGAGGCTGGCGGCGGCCAACGGTGCCCAGCGAATCCAATTCATACGCGGAGGGTACCGCCAAGAGTCTTTCTCGTCCTGCGTGATTTCGAGGTCTCGTGGTGCGCCGCGTTGCCGTCCGGTTGCCAAACTCCTCGGTGCCGGCGCGTCCCAGACAAGTTGAAAATATACAGCGCTTCACAATCGGGTTAATTTCGTTTAGGATTACGCATCCTCGGACGGTGGGGAACATGTACCTCCGCACGGCCCGTCGCCTGCAACCAAAGGATCGTCCTCCCATGTGGTTACGGTTTACCCGGATCGCTCTCTTCTTCTGTCTCGGCGGTCTTCTCTTCCCCGCCTCGACCGCGGCGCTTACGATAATGGAAATCCAAGGCCACGGTCACACGTCGCCGTATGCGAACCAAGCGGTCGTGACTAGCGGCATTGCGACGACCGTGACGGCCAATGGTTTCTATCTACAGGATCCGGCCGGCGACGGCGACATCGCGACATCCGAGGGCATCTTCATATACACGGTCACTCCTCCCACGGTTAGCGTCGGTTATCAAGTGCAAGTGACAGGAACTGTGCAGGAATATCTACCCGGCGGAAACTCCGACAACCTCACGAGCACCGAGATAATCGGGCCTTCAATAGTAGTTCTGAGCACGGGCAACCCGCTTCCCGCCGCCACGATCATTGGTGCGGGCGGGCGTGTACCACCGGTAGCAACCATCGAAGATGACGCATACACGACCTTCGACCCGCAGACCGATGGTGCAGACTTCTACGAGAGCTTGGAAGGAATGATCGTTGTTCTGCACGGGCCGCGGGTCGTTGGTTCAACGAACTCGTTTGGCGAAATATTCGTCGTGGTCGACGGCGCAACCGGTGTCAACTCCCGAGGCGGCATTACCATCAGCGAATTCGACTACAATCCCGAGCGGATCCAAATCGACGATACGGTGTACGGCTCGGCGCCCGACGTCCAGGTCGGCGATCTTCTGACCGATGTGCAGGGGCCGGTAACCTACAATTTCGGCAATTACGAGGTGACTCCTACCGTTGCCCCGGCGGTCGCGACTCCGGCCAACAATAGTAGAGAAACCACCGCTCTTACCGGCGACCAAGCACACCTGACTATCGCCACGTTCAACGTCGAGAACTTGGACCCGGGTGACGGGGCACGTTTCAACGATATCGCCGCCATCATCGCAAACAATCTGCGCGCGCCGGACATCATTGGCGTTCAGGAAATCCAGGACAACAACGGACCTACCAACAACGGAGTCGTTGACGCGAGTACCACTTTCCAGACGCTCATCAATGCGATTCAGGTTGCGGGTGGGCCGGCCTACAACTACCGCAGCATTTCACCCGTAAACAACCAAGATGGCGGCGAACCCGGCGGCAACATCCGCGTCGGGTTTCTTTATAACGCGAGCCGCGTGGCGTTTATCGACCGCGGTGTGCCGGGACCGACCACTCCCACCCAAGTAGTGAATGGCGGGGCGGGACCGGAACTCACAGTTAGCCCGGGGCGCATCGATCCCCTCAACCCGGCGTTCACCACCAGCCGCAAACCGCTGGCGGGCGAGTTCGAGTTCATCGGCGAGAAGCTATTCGTTGTCGTAAATCACTTCACATCCAAGACCGGAAGCGATCCCCTGTTTGGCTCGGTCCAGCCACCCGCGGATGGCGGAGGGGCGAAGCGCGTGCAACAAGCCCAGGTGGTCAACAATTTCGTCGACAACATTCTGGCGCTGAACCCGGGCGCGAATGTCGTCGTGCTCGGCGACTTGAACGACTTTTCGTTCTCCCCTGCACTGAAAACGCTCGTTGGAATACCCCCCGTCCTCACGGATCCTGCTGCCGCACTTCCATCCGCGGAGTACTACTCGTACGTGTTCGAAGGTAACAGCCAGGCGCTCGATCACATTCTTGTCACTCCCTCGCTGCTCGCAGAAGTTGACATCGTGCACTTGGATGCCGAGTTCACGACGAAGGTTAGTGACCACGATCCGACGGTCGTCTGCCTCCTGGTGGCAGACCCGACCCCGGTCATGAAGTCGTTCGTGCATACCGACCTACGCGTACATCCGAATCCCTTCAATCCGTCGGCGACAATCACGTATTCGCTGGCCTCGATGGGTCAGGTCACTCTTCGCATCTACGACCCGAGCGGGCGCCTGGTAGCAACACTAGTGGATGGTGTGAAGGACGCGGGAAGCTACGCGGCGAACTGGAACGGCCGTGACGGCAATGGCATCGAGGCGGCTTCGGGGGTGTACTTCGTACGCCTGCAGACAGGCGGAGAAGCGCTCACGCGAAAAGCGGTTCTGCTGAAATAGGCTAGTGTTCCGTCTGCGGAAACGTAAGAGGTCGTCACTTCGTACAGAAGTGACGACCTCTCTGTGTCTCGCGTTTGAACGACGTTGGTCTTCGAGGTCAGCGGTACAGAGCCTTGATCGCACCCCACGTGCTAGTCGAAGCCGGTACGGGATTCTCGAATGTCTGGTTGGGATTGCAGGCACCCCTGCTGTGGGCTGCGCTCCCCGCCCAAGTGAAGTCGCCGTAGTCCGTCCCACCACCGCCCAGCTGCAACGAAGTCCCCACCGGAGCGGTGGCCGCCTCCGAGACACTGATGTCAACGCTCAGCAAAGTGTTCGCCTCGAAATTCGTGGCAGTGAACGCTCCTTCGTAACTCAAGAACTGAATCACGGTGAGAGTGTTGTCCATCAGCGCGAGTCCATCGGGACTCCCGTTCTGAAGGCCGGCCCTGGGAAACCAGATGGTACCGAATCCATTGCACTGGTCCGAAATCACTCCGGACAACGTGATGACGTCATAACTGGTGCCGTCCGCGCCGTTATAGAAGCGGACTTTCCATCCCGTGAGGTCGGTACCGGCGGGACCCGCAATCTCGACGCCCTCATCGGCGTCGGCGCCGTTGTTGTCGTAGTGGAGCTCGTTGATGAAGACCGTCTGCGCATTGGCCGAGACGATCGTCAGGAGCATAGCGCCGAAAAACAGCGTGAAAAACAGAGATGACACGCGATAGCGTGGGGACATGTTCGTACCCTCCTTCACCCCAATGGCGGCATCGCGATTACATCCGCGGCACCTACACGGGGGCGAGCCTAAGTTACTGCATCTCTCCCCGAACCAAGAATCATCAAACTCTTGCCCGATTCCTTATCACATCGAACAGCCTCGTGCGGTCGGCCGCGTCCATTGATGATCGTGGAGATCAATGGACCGACCAACCGTTTGCGCACTCGCCGCAAACTACTTGAGCAGCACAATCTTCTCGGATTGCGTCACGCCGCCGTGTTCGATGCGCAGAAAGTACACGCCCGAGCCTACCCCATGGCCCGATGCATCGGTTCCCATCCATCGCGCCGAATACGTACCCGCCGCTTTTTCCTCGCGAACGATCGTGTTGATGCGCGACCCATGAGCGTCGTAAATCGCCACGGTCACCTGACCCTGAGACGGCACAACGTACTGAATGGTTGTCTCCGGGTTGAACGGGTTGGGGTATGCGAAGATCGAGAGCCCCTTCACTGCCGGCCCACCCACTGCGGTAGGCGTCTCTTCACCGGGGTTGCAGGCGTCGTGACTGCTGGGGGCAGCTGCCGCCCAAGTGAAGTCGCCGTATTCGGAACCAATACCGACGAGTTGCAACGAATAACCCACCGGCGTCGAGCTGTCTTCCGTGACGCCGATGTCCGTACTCGTCATGCCGTTGGCCTCATTGCTCGTGGCGAGAATGGCTCCTTCGTAGCTCAAGAACTGAAGCACAGCGCCGGCATCATCGACCAACGCGAGACCGTCGGGACTTCCGTTCTGAACACCAAGTTCCGGGAACCAGAGTGCTCCGTAGCCATTGCAATTGTCGGGAATATTTCCAGACAACACGATGACGCCGTATGCCGTACCATCCGTACCGTTGTAAAGGCGAACCCTCCATCCGGTGAGGTCGGTTCCGGCAGGACCCGCAATCTCGACACCTTCATCCGCATCGGCACCGGTGTTGTCGTAGTGAATCTCGTTGATGAAGATAGTCTGCGCTTCGGCAGAGACAACGGTGAGAAGAACTGCGCTGAGGGACAGCACGAAAAGCAGAGTCGACACGCGAATGCGTGAGGACATATCGTACCCTCCTAACCCCCACCCCAATGTGGCACCCAATTACCACAATGCGCAGCACGCACACGGGGGCGAGCCTGAGTGGACTGCATAATCTCCCCTACCCAAAACGGCGGCTGCGGCGGCAGGATATCACCAAAAGGTGTTATTTGTCAACTGTATAACGAAAGGTCGGCGGCGCGTAGCATGGTACCGCGGCGACCCAGAAATTGGTGCTGTTGCGGTAAGTGGGTGCGTTGACGCCGGCCCTCGCAAGACTTAGGCTGCATGGAGTCGAGAGGAGTAAAGACAAGCCATGCAGAAGCGCAAACTTGGCAGAAGCAACCTGGAAGTGTCGGCACTCGGGCTCGGTTGCATGGGAATGAGTGCCTCCTACGGCCCGCCCGCCGACACGCGAGAGATGATCTCGCTCTTGCGGACGGCCGTCGAACGCGGCGTCACGTTTTTCGACACCGCCGAAGCCTACGGCCCGTTTACCAATGAGGCACTCGTTGGAGAAGGCCTCGCACCGTTTCGCGGGGAAGTCGCAATCGCCACCAAGTTCGGCTTCAAACTCGACCCGAAGGGCGGTCCCCCGCCGGGCGGTGTGGACAGTCGGCCGGAGCACATCAAAGCGGTGGCGGAGGCTTCGCTCAAGCGACTCAAGATCGACGCCATCGATCTCTTCTACCAGCACCGCGTCGACCCGGAAGTCCCGATCGAAGACGTGGCGGGTGCGGTGAAGGAGCTGATTCGGGAGGGCAAGGTCAAGCACTTCGGGCTTTCTGAAGCCGGCGTGCAAACCATCCGTCGCGCCCACGCCGTCCAACCAGTCACGGCACTCCAAAGCGAATACTCGCTGTGGTGGAGGGCGCCAGAAGACGACGTAATACCGACGCTCGAAGAACTCGGGATCGGCTTCGTTTCGTTCAGCCCTCTGGGCCGGGGCTTTCTCACCGGGAAGATCGACGAGAGCACCACGTTCGACAGCGCGGACTTCCGCAACTCGCTGCCCCGCTTTACACCGGAGGCGCGCAAAGCGAATCAGGCCTTGGTCGACCTAATGAGCAAGATCGCGGAACAGAAGAAAGCAACTCCCGCGCAGATTGCGCTGGCGTGGCTGCTCGCACAGAAACCGTGGATCGTCCCCATCCCGGGCACCACGAAGCTGCATCGGCTGGACGAAAACCTTGGAGCGATTGCACTCGAACTTACGTCCGAAGATCTCCGCGAGATCGAAAGTGCTACCTCCAAGATCATACTGGAAGGTGCACGGTATCCGGAGAAGCTCCAGAAGATGGTTGGGCTTTGAGCGGGCCCCAGGTTGAAGGTTCGATAATCACTTGACGACCGACTCCACGCCTGCCTAACGTCCCCCCAACAACGGCCGGGTTGGTGCAACCTATTACTCACGTCACCGGAGGAATCCCATCGTGAAAACAATGCTTCGCCCGTTTCTCATGCTTGCCACCGTCGCGACGCTCGTCGTCCAAATCGGTTGTTCCAATTCCGGTGGTGCCTCCGCCGTCGACAAGACTCTCTACGAGCAGGTGGGAGGCGAGGAGGGTGTAACAAAACTCGTCAACCAGTTCGGTACCAGCCTCCAGGCCAATCCCGATCTATCGAAGATCTTGACCCCAGAGGCGATTGAAAACGCCAAGACGGGACTCGCCAACGACATCAAGCGGGCGAGCAACATGGGCGCGGGCGGCATGAGCCTCGACAGCGCGCTCAAAGACCAGAAGCTCGATTCCGATACCCTCGCCGACGTCAACAACGCGATCGTCCAAGCCGCCAAGTCGATGAGCCTCAACCAGGCGACGACGGATTCGCTCACCAAGCTGATAAAGCCGCTCGCCCACAGCGTGCTGGAGCCGAAGATGTAGGAGTTTGCTTGGACGGGCAAAGAAACGGGTCACGCCCCACCGCGTGACCCGTTTCGTTTCTAACCTTTTTTCCCCACGTTGTCTGTAATCGGCTACTCTGCCCCAAGGGAGGCTTCCCGAGTCGAAATCTACGCGTGCGTTCTATGTCATGTGGTGGACGACGGGACTGTTGCTCCTGTATTGGAGCGTGACGACTTATGTGCGGGCCTACCACCACGGTAGCGAGCACAGTCCGCACGTCGCCCTGCTGGCGGCGATCGAAGCACTGTCGGCCGTCCTGTTCCTGATTCCGCGTACGATGCGGGTCGGCGCGGTGGGGCTTCTGGGCACCTTCGCCGTCGCTTTCGCCATGCACGCGTTGCACCACGAGTTCCGCGGCGACCTCTTGCTCTACGCATCGGTGGTGTCGTTCGTCATGGTTCGCAAAGAGTGATCCGGCTCGTCGGCACTGACGACGGCGGCCGACATGTCGACCACGCTGAACAGATCGACCTCGCCCAACTCGTGCCGTTCGCCACCGATGATCGCGTACACGCGGAAGGTCTGGTCGTCGTTCCCGTAGACGAATCCGATCTCGCCGATATCGTCGATCACGATGAGGCCGTTCTGGATGTCGTCTTTGACCCGCTCGAAAATCTGTTTGTCGGGGATGGCGTCATAGATGTCCTGCATCTGCACCTTCCGGTCCGACGATTGCTTGATGTACTTCACGTTGTCGGCGGCGGCGAGGATCTGGTTGGCTTGCGTGTCCGACATGATACGCCGGCTCACGTTGACGGTCTTCACGGTGACACCGAGCACTTTGTACGTGAACGTCGTCGTGAAGATCTTCTTGGCCGCGACACCGCGTAACGCCGCTTCGATCTCGGCCCGCGTCTGGTCGTTGTCCTGGATCTCCAAGGCGGCGGCCTTCAGGCGATCGAGCATCGCATAGTAGGGGTCGTCGGCTGCGTGCAGATGGTCGCGAAGTTGATTGTAGTAGGGCTGTCCTTCGTGGTTCTTGAGCTCGTTCGCGATGCCGGTCGAGAGAGCGTTCTTGGCCGTGTCGACGATATTGGGCAAAGCGGAACGAAGTCCGCGCAAGCTCAACTCGAACTCATAGTCCGCGGTTGCGTCCTGCAAGTTGTTCCACGCCTCTTCCGCCGCGGCGATGCGGTCGTCGAGCTCGTCGTTCACACCACTGCTCACCTGGTCGAGGATCGCTTGCGGCGGCGCGATGGCGACACTCGTCGTCTCCTTGGTAACGCGGCCGGTAATGTTGTAAACGGTGGCGTCGTCGCGAACGGTACCGCCGAGGGTCAGCGCGTCGGGCGCGAAGTCGAAGTATCCGGTCAGCGCCTTGCCACCTCCCGAGGGCAGGTTCCACCCGAACTCGCCGGCCACATTGACGTCGAAGGTCCCGTCGCTGCGTATGAAAGCGCTCGTCTGGAGCGCCGCAACGGGGGCAGCCGGAATGAACGTCGGCCACCAGTCGAGGTCGGAAGTCAGGCCGTTGACATACGCGTGCCCTTGGAAGACATCCTGCGCGCTCACTTCGCGCCACAAACCGCCGCTGCCTTCCGCGATGGGAATTTCGACACCCACGATGTCTTTGAGGAACAGGTCCAACGTCATGGCACCGTTGTAGCCGCACTGATAGCCGAAGCGCACGTCGGAAGTGAACGGGTCTTCCAACGAGAGGTGCAGCTCGGTGTAGTCGTTGTCCACCATCTGCCCCGACACATCCACCACCTTGAAGATGGGGAACGATCCCACGCGCGTGTTCTTGCCGTCGAAGGTGCCGAGGCCTTGTACCGGATGGGTCGGCACGAAGGGAATGCGGGCGTGCTGCGACCAGCCCGTGCCGGCATCACCCAGGAGATCCTGCGCGCCGTACACGTAGTACATGGGATCGTTGTAGTCGACGATCATGAGCAGCTGGCCGCCCAGCGGCGCCCGGACGACGACCGGCTTGGTGGCTTCGATTGCCCGTCTCGCCGGTGGCGATTCGCATCTCCAGCGTGACTTGGAAGTTGAACACGAAGTAATCGGTGTCTTCCTTGAGGAGGATTCCGAAGTCACGATTGTCGTTCAGAAACTTGCCGGAGAAAAAACCGACGTCGGCCTGCACGGGATTCGCGAATTCGATGCGCTTGGAAGGCGACGGGATTTCGGTCGTGCCGGTGATGTTGCGAACACGACCCTGGTCGTCGAAGGACACGTCGAGGTTGGCGTTGGCGAAGTTCACATCGCCTTCGTCGGTCTTCACGTGCAGGGCGCCTTCGACTTGGTAACCGTCCGCCGTCTCGGTGACGACCCCCTCGGCCACCAGGTCGTCGCGGGTGAGCGCGTGCGACCGATAGCCGGGGTTGGCCGGTTCTTCGGGAGTGGTGGCGTCGTTGCTGCACGCCGCCACGACCACCAGCAGACACGCCGCGAAAATCCGCATCAAATTGAGATTGACCGTCTTCATGGTCTCCACCTCCGGAGCCGAGGCACTCTATCGACACGCTTTCAATAATTTGCAGTTGATCAGGCTTCTCCGAGCCGCTTCACGATCGTCGCGAGCACCTTTCGCGTGGCCGCGAGTTCCGCGAAGGTGACCTCGTCCATCGTCGCGTGCATGGCCGCCTCCACGGTGCCTTTCTTGCGGGAATCAACCACCCGCCCGCGCGCAGTAAGACCGAGATATTGCCGCCTCCCGTCCCGCGGATCGGGCCGGCGTTGAATGATTCCCTGCCGCTCCAAGCGCCGCAGTACGCCGCTGAGTGTGCTCGGGTGGACGTGGAGCAACGCTGCAAGCTCTTTCGCCGACAGGCCGGGGAACTTGCCCACCATCCGGACCACGAGTCGTTGCGGCCCGGTGACGCCGAGAGTCGCCATCATTCGCTTCGATGCTTGCTGCAGCGCGTGATCGACCGCCCACATCAGTTGCATGAAGGCGAGAGCATCGCGGGGCGGCGAAGGATCAGATTTTCTCGGAGTCACGTCAGTCGTCGTCCGTCTCATGCGAGCACCCCGTGCGCGCGGCGACCGTCGCGCCGCATATCAAGCATCGCTTCCAGGAATTCGTCGATCTGGCGTTGGTTGCGAATGCAGTAGGCTGCGTTCGACGATTGTTTCGCGCCCACACGAATCGTGAGCAGCCGCCCGGGCCGGTCGAGCATAAAGACGTCTTCGTCCGTCTCGTCGTCACCGATGTACAGGGCAGTATCACAGTGCAGCCGGTCCCTCTCGCGCTCCAGCGCCACTCCCTTGTGTGGCGCTCCGTCGGGCAACACATTGATTGCCAGCACACCGCCGATGACGCGGACCTGGCCAAGCAGCGCCACCGCCTTCGAGATCGCCGCGCGCGCTTTCTTCTTCTCCCGCGAACGGCGGTAATGGATCGCCACCGAGTAACGTTTGTCTTCGATTTCCACGCCCTTCAGATGACCAAGATGTCTCTCCAAGACCGGACTCCACTTCGCGACGATGCCGACAAAACGATCCTGCGCCTGCCACGGTTCCAGCCCGTGGTTGCCGATCACACCGGCGACGTCGGTGCCGTGCAACCGACTGAGCACATCGCTGCGCGCGCGACCGGAAATAACGATGCACGGGTAGAGCCGGGCCAATTGTTCGAACAAGACGCGCGTCGGCGCGCGCATCGCCGCCTTGGCCGGCGTCGAGCACGATCGGCGCCAGCGTTCCGTCATAGTCGAACGCGAGGAGCACGTTCGACCACGCGAATTGTTCGAGCACCTCACGATTATCGCGCGACAGTATGTTCTTCATCGAAGCAAACCCGACCCCGTACTCACGCGACGGGTGAGCCGTCGCGACAGCTTGTCCTGGCGGCGCAGGCGCGCAGCGTCGGCGAGCATCCGTCCCGCCCAACGGTAAATGTTGAATTCGGCGACATGGGCACGCATGGCCCGTATTCGCACCTGCTGTTCCTGCGACCGACATGTTCAGCGCCGCGGCCAGCGCGTCGCTCGCCTCTTCGAGGTCATACGGATTCACGATCAGCGCCTCGGTCAGCTCGCGCGCCGAGCCGGTGAACTCGCTCAAGATCAGCACACCGCGCTCGTCCTCCCGGGCGGCCACGAACTCCTTGGCGACGAGGTTCATCCCGTCGTGCAGGCTGCTCACATAACAGACGTCGGCCGCCCGGTAGTACCGAAACACGTCCGGTGGCTCGTGGTGTGTACGAAGCAGAATGATGGGACGGTAGTCCGCGGAGCCAAACCGCTCGTTGATGCCCGCAGCGAGCTTCTCGACGTTCTCGTTGAGCTCCCGGTATCGGTCGATTACGGTGCGACTGGGTGCCGCCAGCTGGACAAACGAAAATCGCCCACGCCATTCGGGGAAACGCTCCAACAGGCGTTCCACCGCGAGAAGCCGCTCCTCGACTCCCTTGGTGTAGTCGAGGCGATCGACTCCAACACCAAGGCGAACATCCGGGGCGAGCTTGAGTTCCTTGAAGACTTGGGCTCGACACTCGCGAACCGAGGGCGCGTTCCTTGCCCACCGGCTCGGCCATTCGAGCGAAATGGGATAGGGGCGAACCATCGTGCTGCGCCCCTGCTGTACCACCGCGTTTCGTTCACGATCAATGCGGGTCTCGAGGAAACGGTCGACGGAATCCATGAAATTGTTGCAGTGGAGCTGGGTGTGAAAGCCGAGAATGCTCGCTCCCAGCATCCCGTCGATCAGGTCGTTGCGCCAGGGACATATTCCCAGTCGCTCGGCGTTCGGCCACGGGATATGCCAGAACATGATGACGGTGGCGCGAGGCAGGCGTTCACGAATGAGCCGCGGCGCCAGCGAAAAGTGATAGTCCTGGACCAGAACGATCGGGTCCTCCGTGTCCACTTCCTTGCACAGCGCGTCAACGAACTTCCGGTTGACGGCTTGATATTGAGCCCAATCGTCGCTGCGAAACACAGGGCGGGCATGAGCGATGTGACAGAGGGGCCAGAGCCCTTCGTTGGCAAAACCGTAGTAGTACCCCTTCTCCTCCTCGGCGGTGAGCCAGATGCGCCGGATGATGTACGATTCTTCTCCCGGGGGCACACGCAACCGTCCGTGGCGGTCGGCGGATTCCCGGTCGGCCGAACCGCTGCCGTGGGCAATCCAAGTGCCCGAACACGCGCGCATCACGGGTTCGAGCGCCGTCACCAGGCCGCTGGCGGGATGGAGAACCCTGACCCCCAGATCCTTCGGTTCGTTCGTGCACGTACGGCTCACGATTGGCGAGAATGACCACCTTCTCGCCGTGCAGATGGCGATTCAAGGTCAGCTTGAGCCGCTCCGGCGTCCAGGCGCCGCCCTCGAGGTCGGAGTCCTTCTCCGCCGCGATCCGATCCACGAGTTCTCGCACGTCCCGAAGAATGGGCTGAAACTCGGCCCGGGGCGTTTCGCCACCGGTCCTCATCAGGAACCTGCGCAATTCGTTGGTCCAGCTCCGCCACGATAGCCGCGCCGCCATCGCGGTGACCGCGGACGCGGCGATCGCGAGAAACCCAAACGCGAGGAGGATGAACTCCTGGGTCTTCTCCTGTCTGAGGTGAACGAAGCCGAGATCATGGGCCAGGATGACGAAGCCCAGCTCCTGCTGGCCGTCGCGCACGGGAATGGCGGCAATGTGCAACTCACCGTCCGAGAACGATGCAACGCCGGCCACGTCGCTGGACGACCTACCCGCCGCCCGCATGCGCGCGCCGACCTCCTCGCACGTGATCGCGGCCGGAAAACCGCTGGTCTTCGCCAGCAGAGTAAGATCGGAAGCGCAGGCACAAGCCGCGGTGATGCGCTCGTCGCGGGCGAGTTCGCTCAGCAACTCTTGTAGGTCGGATCGTTGCTCTTTGCGCCAGTGAGACACGAGCGCTTGACGCGCACCGGTTACGGCGAGCTGCGCGCGCAGATTCATGTCCTTCTCGGACCAACCGCGCAAGGTATTGCGCACGATGGACGAAGTGGCCCAGGTGAGTAACCCGAGCCCGACCAAGAGCGCGGCGATGAAACGGATGCCACGACGCATAATATCTATTAGAACACAATATAGTTTGAATACAAACTAATATCTGCTAGCCTTTGACTGTGCACCTCGAAGATCTCGGCCTCATCGGGAACTGCCAATTCTCTGCGCTGATCGAGCGGACCGGCGCCGTGGTGTGGTGTTGCCTGCCGCGCTTCGACTCCGAACCCGTCTTTGCAACCCTGCTGGACCAGGAACACGGCGGTGAGTTCCTTGTCGGGCCTGCCAGCGGCGGGCTCGGCCAGCAACGATATGTGGCCAACACCAATATTCTCGAGACCACGTTCACGACCGAAGGCGGATCGTTTCGCGTGACCGACTTCGCTCCGCGCTTCAACCAGTTCGGCCGCATGTTCCGGCCGACGCAGCTGTTTCGGATGGTCGAACCGATCGACGGCACGCCGAGGATTCGCGTGCGATGCGATCCGCGTCTGGGCTGGTCAAAGAAGGTGCCGGAACAACTCCAGGGCTCCCATCACATACGGTTCGAAGGATTCGCTAGCTCGCTGCGTCTGACCACGGACATTCCGTTGTCCTATCTCGGCGGTCAACCCTTCGCACTCACCGAACGTCGTCATCTGGTATTGACGCTGGGGAGCGGCGGTCGAAGAACCACTGCCTCCGCTGTGCGATCGTTTTCTGGACGAGACGACTCGTTACTGGCAGGATTGGGTGAAGCAGTGCGACATCCCGCCGCTGTACCAAAAGGAGGTGATCCGCTCGGCGCTGACCCTGAAGCTGCATTGCTTCGAGGATACCGGTGCCATCGTCGCGTCGATGACGACATCGATTCCCGAGGCGCCGGGCAGCGGACGCACCTGGGACTATCGTTACTGCTGGTTGCGCGACGCGTACTACGCACTTGGACGCCTTCGGATTGGTCGGCCACTTCGAGGAACGCGAGAACTTCATCAAGTATCTGCTGAATGTGGCTGCGGGCGCGAGGACCTGAAGCTCGCGCCGCTGTACCGGGTGGACGGAACGTGCGATCTGGAAGAACACATCGTGGACAACTGGCCGGGCTATAGGGGGAGACGGGCCGGTGCGCATCGGAAACGGAGCGGCGCACGCACGTCCAGAACGACATCTACGGCGAGATGGTGGTGGCGCTAACGCCGATCTTTCTCGACGAACGCATTCAGCGCGGAGCGTCTCGGTGCCGCGTTCGCAGCTGCTGAGCCGACTGGCACGAAAGGCGATAGCGCTGGCCGGGCGCGCCGGACGCGGGCATCTGGGAGTATCGCACGGAATCGCAGCCGCGGACCTTTTCCAACATGATGTGCTGGGCGGCGGCGGATCGAATGGCGATGGTGGCCGCGCGCCGGGCACCCGCGCTCGAGAGCGACTTTCGCGCTGCCGCGTCCCGCATCCGGGAGGATATTGTTGCTCACGCGTGGAACGCCAAGCTCAACGCCTTCACCGGAACGTATGCCGGCTCGGACCTCGACGCTTCCCTCCTGCAGATGGTGCGCCTCCGATTCCTCGACGTCGGCGATCCGCGCCTGCGCACCACAGTGGAGGCGATTCGGACCGGGCTGTCGAAGAACGGATGGTTATTCCGCTATCAGATCGACGACGGGTTCGGTCAGCCGTCGGTTGCCTTCATCATCTGCACGTTCTGGCTCGTCGAAGCGCTCGCTGCCCTGGGCCGCACCGAGGAGGCAAGAAGCACGATGGAGTCGATTCGTTCCGCGTTCTCGCCTCTCGGCTTGCTATCAGAAGACTACGAGACATCGACACTCCGCATGTGGGGCAACTTCCCCCAAGCCTATTCACATGTGGGCCTCATCCACGCGGCATTCGCCGCCTCGCCGCGGTGGTCTGACGTATTGTAAGGGGACGCTTCGCAGCGTGCGCGCAGGCCGCGCGGGAAGAGGGAGGAACGACCGCCCTTGCGCGATCACTCGTTCGTTTCGATACTGTAAGCATGCCGGCACCTCCCCTCTTCCGTGCGCTCGCCCATCGAAACTTTCGCCTGTTCTTCTACGGCCAGGGTTTGTCGCTCATCGGGACGTGGATCACGCGCGTCGCCACGAGCTGGCTGGTCTATCGCTTGACCGGATCCGTGTTTCTGCTCGGCGCGGTCAATTTCGCGGGACAGGTTCCCAACTTCCTGCTCTCGCCGCTGGGCGGTGTGCTCGCCGACCGCTGGAACCTGCGACGCGTCCTGGTGACAACGCAGGTCCTTTCCATGCTGCAATCGTTTGCGCTGGCCGTGCTCACCCTTTCGCACGTGATCACCGTACCGCAGCTCATGGTTCTCGCCGTGCTACAGGGAATCGTGAATGCGTTCGACACGCCGGCTCGGCAGGCGTTCGCCGTGCACATGGTCGAAGGATCCCAGGATTTACCGAACGCCATCGCCATCAACTCGATGATGTTCAACGCGGCGCGCCTGGTAGGACCGATGGTGGCGGGCATCATCATCGCGACTTCGAACGAAGGCGTGTGCTTCCTCGTCGACGGGGTGAGCTACCTCGCGGTGATCGCGAGCCTCCTCGCCATGCGCGTCGCAGAGACACCGGCGCGCACGGAGCACACGCTCTTGTGGCGCGAGTTGCGCGAAGGCTTCGGCTACGCGATGGGATTCGACCCTATCCGACGCCTCTTGGCGCTCGTGGCTACCGCGAGCCTATTAGGAATGCCGTACCTCGTCCTGCTCCCCGTCATCGCGCGCGACGTCCTCCACGGGGGAGCGCACGTGTACGGATTTCTCGCCAGCGCATCGGGGTTGGGCGCCCTGTGCGCGGCACTCTATCTGGCCTCGCGCCGGTCCGTGCGCGGACTGGGTCGCGTGATCGGACTCTCGGGAGTGCTCTTCGGCGTCGCATTGGTGGTATTCTCGTTCTGTCGCGCGTTGGCACCGGCGCTGCTCGCGCTGTTTGCCGTCGGCTTCGGTATGATGACGCAGAACGCGTCTGCCAACACGATCCTCCAAACCATCGTGCAGGACGACAAGCGCGGACGCGTGATGAGCTTCTACGCCGTTGCGGTGCTGGGTGTGGCACCGTTCGGGAGCCTGCTCGCGGGCAGCGTGGCCGCACGCGTGGGCGCACCGCACACGATCATGGGCGGCGGGCTCGCGTGCATCGTCGGCTCGCTCCTCTTCCTGCGACGGCTGCCCGGGCTGCGCGAACGGATTCGTCCGATCTACGAGCAGAAGGGGATCATTCGCGAAGTCGCGCGAGGTATCGAGAGCACGTCCGGCGATTGAACATGGAGGGATAGAAACAAAAACGGGCCGCGTCTTTCGACGTGGCCCGTTTCAGTTGGTGCGCCGCGAAGGACTCGAACCTTCAACCACCTGATTAAGAGTCAGATGCTCTACCATTGAGCTAGCAGCGCAAGTATGTGTGCCGCGCGAAGAGGCGCGCGGCCAAAGAATCAAAACGGCAGATCGTCGTCGTCCGCGGTGGGCGAAGCGTTCGCGGTCTGCGGAGCCGGCTCCGACGACCCGAAGTCCTGCGAACCACCAGCGAAGTCGCCGCCGCCGCCGGCGCCTTCGCCCGCGCGACCCAGCATTTGCATGTTGTTCGCGACGATCTCCGTCGATTGACGCTTCTGCCCCTGCTGGTCTTCCCACTGGCGCGTCTGCAGGCGACCCTCGATGTAGACCTGCTTGCCCTTCTTCAGGTACTGCTGGCAGATCTCCGCGAGTTTCCCCCACGCGACGATGCGGTGCCACTCGGTGCGCTCTTCTTTTTCACCGGTCTTGTTGGTGAAGCGCTCGGTGGTCGCAATGTTGAAATTGGCCACGGCCTGTCCCGTCGGTGTGTAACGGACAGTCGGGTCGCCGCCCAGATTGCCGATCAAGATAACCTTGTTCACCCCACTCATCACAAACCTCCCAACTTTCGGGCCCAAAACTAGGCCGGGCGGGACCATCCCCGCCCGGGACTTCTCTTTATAACCGAACGCGGCCTCGCGGTCAAGGTTTGGGGCCCGACCGGGCGCTTCGTGCTCACCGTTGGAACGGGGAAAGAAGGATGGGGTGGATGACGGGAATCGAACCCGCGACAACCGGATCCACAATCCGGGGCTCTAACCAGCTGAGCTACACCCACCGTCGAGGGGGCATGGTAAGGCCCGCACGCAGCACTGTCAACCGGCCCGCCGCGTGACCACTTCTTGGTTGACGCCCTGACGGGGCCCCGCGATAGAGTTCCCCCGAGTTTCGAACGGTACCTCACCAGGCCAAGGAGGCTTCCATGCGCAAGTCATTCTTCGTGACGATGGCGGCGATCGCACTCGCCGTCCTCGTCTTCCCCGAATGGTCGCACGCGGGCGGCGGTCCGAAGGACCACAAGGCATTCTTCCTTCGGCTTACCGCCGGCGGCGGGTACGCGTCGACCGGGGACGACCTAACCGACTTCTCCGGGCTCGCGGGCGACTTCGCGGTTGCGATCGGCGGATGCGTGAAGGAAAACCTCGCGTTGCACGGCACCTTCTTCGGCTGGGCGATGTCGGATCCCGACGTCAACGTCGAGCTTCTGGGTTCGGGCCGGCTCGACGGCACCGTTGGTATGAACGGCTACGGCGGCGGGATCACGTACTACTTCATGCCTTCCAACTTCTACCTTAGCGCCACCATCGGCGGCGGCGAGCTCACCATCAACTCCGGTAACGTCGACGCCACCAGCGACATGGGCTTCGCGACGGACCTTTCGGTCGGAAAGGAATGGTGGGTCGGGAACAGCTGGGGGCTCGGCATGGCGGGGGCATTCGGCTTCCACTCGATCGAGGACGCGAGTGGTTATGAATTTGCGCTGCGCTTCAGCGCGACGTTCAACTAGAGGACGCGTCGTCTTCGGGCGTCACGGCGACGCGACTTCGCCCACACGCTTGCGGTACGTCACCTGCACGAGACCGCTCTGGTAGACGCGGGTGGAGTAGACCGACCAGCGCGTCTCGATGCCGTGACGCTCGAAGACCGGCACTCCCTGCCCCAACGTAATGGGGTGAATCGACAGCACCATCTCGTCGATCAATCCCGCCTGCAGTAACGCCGCCGCGATCGCCCCGCCACCCACGACCCAAATGCGACCGCCCGGTTGCAGCTTCAGTTTTTTCACGAAGCGCGCCGGGTCTTCGGACACGAACTCCGCCTCCACAATGGGCGACTCCGCCGCCCGCCGCGAGAAGACGTACGCGCGCTTGCCTGGATACGGATACTCGACGAAGTGGAGCGCCGCGTCGAAGGTCTTCCTCCCCATCACGACGCAGTCGACCGAACGATAGAACTCCGCGTAGCCGTAGTCGTCGTCGGTGAAGAGCCAGTCGAACGACTCGTCGAGACGGGCGATGAACCCGTCCAAGCTGCACGCGACGAAGTAGGTGACGTCTCGCATGCAGAATCTTAGAGCTTGGCGTTCACCAAGTCGACGATCTGGTCGATGGTGTCCAAACTATCGGCATCCGCTTCGTGCGCCTCGAGCGTAATTTCGAACTCTTGTTCGAGGAACGTCACCAGCTTCGAGGCAGCCACAGAATCCAGTATGCCCGTCGTCATGAGGGGCGCATCGTCTGCGAGCTCGTCCGGGTCCTCACCGGATAGAAACTGGGTCAGTACAAAGTTCCGAACCGTATCGACAATATCTTGTCTCTCCATGGGTATCCTTTCGAATCAGACTTGTCGTCGACAATACCTACGAGCACGCGAGTGCCATGATCTAGAAGAAGCGCTTGGCGAGTCCCAAGACGCCCTGGCTCCACGGCACGCGGTGCGTGACCCCCGACGACCCGTGGAAGCGATGGAGGTTCGCGAGGTACCACTCGTAGTTGCGAAGGAGCGCTGCCTTATTCGAGTAACGCGGCTTGAAGCCCAGCACGCGCTCGGCTTTCTCGATCGACACGAAGGATTCCTTCGACACGGTGCCGTAGGCCCACTTGTAGACCGGCGATAGTCGCAGCGTGCGCAACGTGGCCAGCGCCACTTTCATCGGGAACTCGGGCAACGGAACGATGCGCTTGCCTTTGCCCGCGCGATCGAGCACCGCTTGGAAGTCGTTCTTCACCGTGTCGAATTCCTTGGCGCCGACGTTGAACACGTCGTTGACCGTGTCCGGGGAAAGGGTCGCGCATAGATAGATCGCGTCGCACAAGTCGGCGACGTCCATCAGCTGATAGAGATTGTCGCCGCGACCCGGCAGCGGGAAGTTGTGCCCGTCGCGCGCCCAGTCGAACAAGAGTGCAAACACGCCCAGCCGCTCCGGCCCCACGAACGACTTCGGGCGGAGAATGGGGATGCACATGCCCTTCTGGCGATATTCGACGCAAATCTCTTCCGCGGCGATCTTCGCCTCGCCGTACGGTCCCACGCCGATCTGTGGATCCGTTTCGTACAAGGGATGGTGATCGGGAACGCCGTACACAGCGGTCGACGAAACGTGAATCACGCGCTGCACCTTCGCCTCGAAGGCGGACTGCAGCACGTTGCGCGTCCCGTCGATGTCGGTCGATAGGATATCGGCCGTCGAGTAGAGCGGGAGTGCAGCGGCGCAGTGCACCACGATGTCGACGCCCTTCATCGCGCGATCGACGGCGGTGCGGTCGCGGATGTCGCCGACCACCGATTCGACGCGGTCGCGGCAGTCCTCGTAGTCGAACGGAAGCAGGTCGAGCGAAACCACCGTGTGGCCCCGCTCCAAGAGATAACGGATCAGGTTGATACCGAGAAATCCGGACCCGCCGGTGACGAGATAGCGCATAGGACTATGGACTCCAGAGTGATTGGTTGGGTGCGGCGGCAGAGCGGAATTAGTCTTGATACCCCTCGGCGAATTCGACTTCCAGAATCTCGAAGGTCTTCGTGCCGACGGGCAAGCGCACTTCGACCGTCTCGCCCTTGGTGTGTCCGATCAGCGAACTCGCGAGCGGCGAATTGTACGCGATGACGCCGTTCTCGGGGTCGGTCTCGCCTTCGCCGAGAATCGTGCACACGCGCTCGTTGCCGGTCTTTACGTCGCGAATCTTGATGCGCTTGCCGAAGGTAACCGACTCCACGGGGAGCAGCTCGTCTTTGCGCACGACGTTGGCGCCGCTGAAGCGCTCTTGGAGCTGGCGCAACTTGGCCGCCGTGTACGTCTGCTTCTCTTTCGCCGCGTGGTATTCGCCGTTTTCTTTGAGATCGCCGTGTGCTGCGGCCGTCGCGATCTCCTTGGCGATGTCGTTCTTCAAATAGCGATCGAGACGGTCGATCTCTTCTTTGAGCTTCTTGTAGCCGGTCTCGGTCAAAAAATACTGAGCCATACCCATCCTTTGGGGTAACCGAACACGCCGATCTCGTCGGAACGGGTCGAATGAACTTTCGCGCGACGCGGGAACGCGGCCCTGAGCGCGGTAACCTCGGTAGCCATACAAGTCTAGCATGGATTTGGTCGCGATGCATCCCTCGCGACGCTGGCCGGCTCGCGGCACCCGGCTGGTTCGCGTCTTGCACGCTCCGAAGCAAATGATCCCGCAGCCACGATGGTGAGCAGCTAAGCCCGTCTTTTCTGAGTCGGAGGACGTGAAATGAAACGAGTTAGCATGGCGTTGGCGACCGTGGCATTCTGCACGCTGTTCGCCGCCGACGCCTCGGCCCAGGCAAATCTTTCCCTGCGCGGCATCGGCCTCAAGGTTGGAGTCGTCAATCCCGAAGACCTCGATACCGCGCTCGGCGTTGGTCTCGTCTTGGACCTCGGCACCATCTATCCCAACATCGCGTTCGAAACCTACACCGGGTACTGGGGGCAAACCGAGGAGGCCTTCGCCGTCAAGGTCGGGGTGCACGACCTTTCGTTCGGTGCCAAGGCCAAGTATATGTTCCAGACCTCCAAGCCTGCCGTGCAGCCATACGCTGGCGCGGGGCTCGGGCTGCACGTTATGACCGCGCACGCGGACATGGACCCGGTCTACTTCGGCAACACGCTCGTCATTCCGGGATCGTCCGAGTCCGACACCGAAGTCAAAGTCGGTTTGGACCTGGGCGGCGGGCTTCGCTACGACGCCGGCAGTCAGTTCGCCTTCACCGGCGAAGGCTGGTTCACCATCGTCAGCGACGTCAGCCAATTCTCGCTGATGATCGGGGCCGTGTACATGTTCGGCCGCTAGTCGATACGACAGGTTAAAAATACGCGCCCCGCGAATTTCTTCGCGGGGCGTTTTCTTTGGGTGCGGAACGACGGCGAATCTACTTCTCTACCATCTTGCGCAACTCTTCGAGGTTCGTCTGCATATCCAACGGAACCGGCCGCGACGGTGTGACGCGATTCGCCGAGGCTCGGTAGCCCTCGAGGAACGCGAGCGACTGGATCGCGACCGTCGACTTGGGATCGAGTCGAATGGCCCTTTCGAGCAAGTACTCCGTCTCCGAGACCCAGTTGGAGCGCGGGACGTACGACTCCGAGACGCCGAGGAGATAGAAGGCCTCCGCGGTGCCCGCGTCGTTCGCGGTCCCCGATCGCAAATACCGGTGCACCACCGTGATCGCCCCGATGAAGTCCGCCAGGCCCTCGCGGCCGGAGCCCGACGTCGTCTTGTCCCTCGCCTGCGCGACCAGACTGCGCGCGGTCGCGAGCTCTTCGCCCTTGGGAACGTCGAGCTTGAGCTTCTGCAGCGATTCGCTCCAAACGCGGGCGTCCGCGCGGAGATCCTCCGGCATATCGGAACGCGCGGCGAACTTATCGAGCACCGGCACGGGTCGCTTCGTGTTGCTCAACGAACCGATCGAAATGCGGAGATAGTTCTCGAACACGTTGTAGAGCGTGAGGTCGCCCGCGGACACGTAAGGCGAGGCCAGCATGCCCTCGTACGTCGACATCGCATCCGCGAACTGACGGCTCGCGACCTCGAGCTTGGCACGCGCCGGTGGCGGGAAGTCCTTGGCGTTGATCGCCTGCAAGAACTCCTTACCCGCATCGAACGGCCGCGTCGCCGGCACCTTGGTGTGGCACGTCACGCAGTTTTCGGGGATCTGGCTGACCACGAACCTCGACCCCGGGTAGTTGGCGGACTTGAACGCCGCCAGCGCGTCATGCGCATCTCTCAAGAGCGATTTCTTCATGAAGTCGAAGCTCGGATCCAGGCTCCCGCCGTGCGCCTCGAGCTGCGTCGTGTTCTGGACCAGCGCATCGAGCATGCTCTGGATTTCCTGGTGATTCTTGGGGTCCGCGTACGCATTCGCATCGAGGCTGTACTTATAGACACTGGAAAGAACCACGAACAAGCCGCGCATCGACGTTCGTGTGGTCGTCTGGTCGAGATCCTGCGCCGCCGCGATGCCCGCGAAAAACATCATCGCCGCGACACCGACTAGCGTCACGCTGCCCAAACGCCCCCGGGTCTTCATATGTTCCACCTCATTGTGTTGAAGTTCCTGCGCGGCCGATGTCGATTTTGCCACGAAAAATCACCATCGCACTACCACAAAACGCGGGGAGCAGAGGCCGGGGTGGAGTTGGCGACCCCGCCAGGATTCGAACCTGGGACCAGCAGCTTAGAAGGCTGCTGCTCTATCCACCTGAGCTACGGGGTCGCGGCGCGAATCATAGCACGCCGCCGAGGCGGATGAAAAAGGTCGCCGCGCCCCGTTCGCATGAACGAGGCGCGGCGACATTGAAGCGGGATTACACCATCGCGGCCGGCGGAGCCGGCTCGTCGGCGCGGCCCGCGTTGGCGAGCGGAAGGCGAATCAGCACGAACGCGATCAGCGCGAGCACCACGAGGCCCGCGAGGTACGACGGGGTTTCGAAAACGCGCGGGAGGGGTTTCTCGAGCCACGCGAAAGTCGCCGTCAGCAACCCAACCAACGCTTCGCCCGCAATCATTCCCGACGCAGCCAGAATGCCGACGTTCTCGATTCGCCGTCGCTGCGCATGGTTGAACATCCGGCGTTCCGCCATCTGGTCGGTAATCCAGCGAATGCAACCGCCCACGAAGATCGCGGACGTCGTCGAGAGCGGAAGGTACATGCCGACCGCGACCAGCATCGGACTCTTGACCTTGACCAATATCATCGCAATGCCGAGCAACACGCCGACACCGATCAGCGGCCACGGCATGCTGCCGCCCACGATTCCCTGCGCCAGCGCCGCCATCAAGCCCGCTTGCGGCGCGGGCAGCTGCGGGTCGCCGAAGCCGATGCCGCCCATCTTGATGTTGCCTTCGTGCAGGACCATCAGCGGGAAGTACATCACGAGGCTCGCGAGCACGACCGCGATCAACTCGACGATTTGAATCGTGCGCGGCGTACCGCCGAGTATGTATCCGACCTTGAAGTCTTGCAGCAACTCGCCCGACACGGCGGACGACACGCATACGACCGCGGCCACACCCAACACCGCCGCGACTCCTCCCACCCCCGAAACCCCGAGCGCCACCATCAAGAGCGCGGCGACGATCAGCGTCGAGAGTGTCAAACCGGAGATGGGATTGTTCGACGAACCGATGAGACCGACGAGATAACCCGACACCGTGGCGAAGAAGAATCCGGCGATTAGCATGACGACGGCCGCGACGATGCCGCCCAACACGAGCCCCGTCATCTTGACGTAGAGCACCATCATGACGACGAACATGATGGCGATCAGCGTGAAGACGGTCTTGGAGCCCATGTAGCGCTCGGTGCGCGCCACCTTCGACTGGTCCGCCTTCTTCGAGAGTTCCGTGATCGCGCGGCGCAATCCTCCGAAGATGCTCTCGCGCCGGCGATAAAGCGTGTAGACCGTGCCCACCAACATCCCGCCGACCGCGATCGGCCGCACGATGAAGCGCCACACCTGCGTGGTCAAGCCGCCCCACGCTGCATCACCGCCACCTTGTGGCAGCATATTCTGGAGTTCGGGACCGAGCAGGTAGATGAGGAGCGGCACCATCAATCCCCATGCGAGAACGCCGCCCGAAAAGTTCAGCGCCGACAACTCAGGACCAATGATGTAGCCCACACCAATGTAGGCGGGACTCACCGTGGGCGCCGAGATGTTCGTGATGCCTCCGGCGGGGAGCGAAGCGGAAGAAGACGACGACCCCAGCGGCACCTTGCTCAAGCCCAGCTTTCCCATCCGCAGAATGAACTCCTTGTCGGCCGCGAACAGGCTGCACGCGCCGGCGAAAAAGGTCACCGCACCGAACAGCATGCTGGTAAACAGGTGCTTCGCCGCTTCCGCACCGCGTCGTCCAGCCTTGTGGATCTCGGACGCCGCCACTGATTCGGGGAACGGAAGCGTCGGGTCTTCGACCATGACGCGACGGACGAGCGAGCAGAACAGCACACCCAGGACGCCGCCCACCACCATGAGCGCGGTCGATTTCCAATACGCATCTTTGGGCGCGAACGACGGCCACACGCCGGCGATGAAGAACGCCGGCAGGGTGAAGATCGCGCCCGCCGCAACCGATTCGCCGATCGAACCGGCGGTTCGCGCCAGGTTTTCTTCGAGGATGGATCCCTTGAAGATACGGAGGAATACCATGCTGATCACCGCCGCCGGATAGGTGGCGGCGATGGTCTGCCCCGCGCGCAAGCCCAAGTATGCGTTGGCTGCGCCCAGTATGAGCGTTAGAAGGAGTCCCGGAATCACGGCGCGGAGAGTGAACTCCGTCATCGTCATCGACTCCGGTACGAAAGGCTGGTGTCGTGTTTCGCCGGTCGGCTTCGAGCCATCGGACATACGGACACACCTCCGGAATGAGTGGGATTGCCGGACTCTACCCGCGCCGCGAGGGGCTGTCAATCGACAGTCGCGCGCCCGTCCACCAAGTGAAAACGGCTCCCCGATTGCGGGAAGCCGTCCTCATGCAGCAAATACCGGCGTCGGCTAGCGCTGGGCCGCCGCGTACAAGGCTTTGATCCCGCCCCACGTCTTGGGTGTGACCGCGATGGGCGCGTCCACCGTGATGGTACCGCGCATTCCCGCCAAGCAGTGCAGAATGCAGAAGTATGGAAACGAGCCGGTGGCATTGAAGGTGTAGGAGAACACCACGTCGGGATCCATGACACCCGAATTGAAGATCGAGTTCGGCGAACACGAGTTCCCGCTGGTGACGGTGTGCTGCAAGAAAGAGTTGTTCCGCCACACCACGGTGTCGCCGACGTTGATCGTCAGCAAGGGTGGGTTGAACTGGGTCAGCGTGATGTCGATGTTGTGCGTGACGGCGAGTGCCGGAGCCGCGAGGGAAACGACGATCGCGAGTACCGCGAGAACGGTGCAATGGCGCAGGCGCATGAGGCCCTCCTTGGTCGTTCGGCTGCAAAACGATGTTGTGCGAAGGAAAGCGTAGCCATTATATCACCACGGCTGGCTGGATTTCAACCACCGATCCATGGGCAAGGTCGCTAAGCCATTGCTCATGAATTCGTTGCAAAACCCACTATGAGCCAAGCTGCAAGTTGGGTATACTCCCGCCGACGCCCTCTCGCCGATCCGCCGACCGTTGAAGGAGCGATTACCATGCAAACCTCTTGTCGCATCGCGCTAGCGACGTTAGCCCTCGCCTTCGCCGCGTTTCCTGTGGCCGCCGCGAACCACTTCGTGAACATCGAAGGCACGACCTTCGTGCCGTCGAGCATCACAGTGAGGGCCGGCGACACCGTCATCTGGTCCAACACCGACATCTTGAACCACACCGTGACGAGCGGCAATCCGTGCAGCCCGGACGGCATCTTCAATTCGGGCGTGCTGGATCCGGAGACAGGAATTTTCTCGTTCACGTTTAACAACGTGGGCACCTTCAAGTACTACTGCCTGTTCCATTGCCTCGGCGGGATGCGCGGCGACGTCACCGTCGATCCCGCGCCCACACCGGTCGAATTGCCGACACCCGTCGCGACGCTGGGGCAGAACTTCCCCAATCCATTCAACCCGAAGACGACCATCGAGTATTCGCTGCCCACGCGCTCGCGCGCGGTCTTGGCGATCTATGACTCCGAAGGCTCGCTGGTGATGCGAATGGACCAAGGTGTTCGCGACGCGGGCACACATCGCATCGAGTGGGACGGTCGCGACGCCTCGGGTGCCGCGGTCGGTAGCGGCGTGTACTTCTATCGGCTCGAAGGGGTCGCGGGTGTCGCACCGCGCAAGATGGTCCTCTTGAAGTAGCGACCTAGCGCGTGTAACGAAGAATGACGCCGTAGTCACCGACCGCGACGACGTCGCGCGGTGAGACGCCGAAGACACCGTAGAGATCGACCATGGTGTCGGTCGTCATCGGTCGCCACACGTTGCCATCGAGTCGCAGCGCGGTGCCGGCGTCGCCGACCACGTACGCATCTTTCTCGCCGAAGCCCCACACGTCGCGTAGCGTGAACGTTGTCGACGTCGCTTGCGAACGCCAGCGATCCTTTTGGTATGCGATCGCGGAGCCCTTCGAACCGCACGCGAGCCATTCGCCGTTCGCAGCGCGCCACAGCCCGTTCCAGTCCGCGTCGACGCCGCCCTTCTCGCGCTTCCATTGCTCGCCCGCGCGCCGCAGAATGACGCCTCCATCCCCGACTACCACGGCGTCCGCCAGTGACGTCATCGCGACCGCGTTCAAGTTGGAAAAGACCCCGCTGGCGACGGCGCGCCACACCGTCTTGTCGAACACCAGCATCGTGCCGCCGTCGCCCACCGCAAGTGCAGTGCCGTCGGCCGCGAAGGCCACGTCGCGCAAGTGCGCCGTGATCCCCGCTGACATCGGGTGCCATCCCGCCGGGTCGAGACGCAGGATGGTTCCTTCTTGTCCCACCGCGAGGCCGTCGTGGGGCCCGCGCAGCGACACCGCCTCGAGGATGTGCGTCGTACCGGTCGACATCGGACTCCAGCCATGTTGTCCGCGCTCGAACACGGTTCCCACCCAGCCCGCGATTAGTGCCGTGTTGCCGCCATTCGACCAACCGTCGGTCAGACGCGCGTGCGCGCCGGACAAATCGGTGTGCCACGTCGTTCCATCGTAGCGGACCACCGCACCCATGTGGCCCACCGCGAACACGTTCTCCGGCGAGTCTCCCCACACGCACCACAATCCGGCGTGGCCGTCGTCGGGCATCATCGAAATCTGGCCCGCGCTCGTCCACGACTTGCCGTCGAAGCGAAGCGCGTGACCGCCGCCGCCCACCGCCCACACGTTGCCCTTCGAAGTTCCCCAGACACTCATCAGCATGCGATCTTCGCCGCCGGACATCGCGGACCACTTCTTCCCATCGAAGCGGAGAATCGTGCCGTGGTCGCCGACCGCGAACACGTTGTTTTGCGATGAGCCCCAGATGCCGCGTATCCACTCTTTCGTTCCGCTGGGCATCGTGCTCCACGCCTTGCCGTCGTAGTGCACGATGACGCCGTCCTGCCCGACGGCGAACATGTCGTCGTGCGCCGATCCCCACAGCGTGAACAGCAACTTGTCAACGCCGCTCTTCATCGCCGTCCAGGCCTTTCCGTCGAAGTGGAGGATGGTGCCGGCGGCACCGCACGCGAAGACATCGCGCGACGAAAACCCGCGCACGTCGGTCAGCCATTCTTTGGTAGGTGACGTCATAGGGGTCCATACGTCGAAATGTCCGCGGAGGATGGTGCCATCGGAGCCGACGATGAAGACGTCGGCCGCCGAAAGCCCCCACACGCCGATCAAGTCCGCTCGCACGCCGGTGCGAATGCCGCGCCACGCGGTGCCATCGCAGTGCAACAATGTGCCGCATTCGCCGACCACGAACACGTCGCGCGCGCTCGGGTCCCCACGCGGCTTGGAACATCCCGCCGACACTCTCGAGATGCCAGTCCGAGTTCGACTTGCCGGTGAGGGGAACGAGCCCGTGGCTGTGGCCGCCGCCGTGGTGTTCATGCTGCGCGCGAGCGGCACGCGGGACGATGAGCGCGGCCGCGAACACGAACGAAAGGAGGAGTCGACGCGACATAGGAGGGAAAAGATGGTCGGGGCGAGAGGATTTGAACCTCCGACCCCCTGCTCCCAAAGCAGGTGCGCTACCGGACTGCGCCACGCCCCGACCGAATTCGTTCGCTCGATTCTAGCACGTTATTTGGCGAGCTTGTACCAATGGATCAATTCGCGCACGCTGGGTCGCTTGCCGTACATCAGAATGCCGACGCGAAATACGCGCGCTGCGAAGACGATGGCGAGATAGATGGTAATGAGCAAGAGCGCGATGCTGAGCAGGATCTGCCACATCGGCGGCTCGAGCAAGATGATGCGCGCCAGCATCATCATGGGTGCGAACAGCGGAATCATCGACAGCGCCACCGCGAAGGTACTGGCGGGATTCTGGATCAGCAGCATGAGCGTCATCAGCGGCACGATCATGGGCATGGTGATGAGCCCTTGGAACTGCTGCGCGTCCTGCTCGGTGCTGCACGCGGCCCCCACCGTCATGAAGAGCGCCGAGTAGAGCAGGAAGCCGAGCACGAAGTACACCATCAGGTACGCGAACACCGCGGGCGGAATCTCGAACGACGCCAGCATGGCGATGGAGCTCGTGGCCGCGTAGCCGCTCATCGCGAGCCCAACCACGGCCCAGATTGCGAGCTGCGTCATGCCGGCCAGCCCGACGCCGACCAACTTCCCCATCATGAGATCGCGCGGCGTCAGCGAGCTCAAGAGCACCTCGATCACCCGCGACCCTTTTTCCTCGACGATGCTGCGCGAGATGGTGATTCCCCAGGACAGTGTCGCCATGTAGAGAATCATGACGAACACGAACACGAGGCCGTATTCGGCCAGGAAGTTCTTCTCCTCGACCTTGCCGGTGGCGCTGACCCGGCTCATCTCCATCTTGACCGGTTCCGTCAGCGCCTTGACGCGCGCGAAGTCGAAACCCTGCGCCTGCAGACGGCGCGCCACCACCGCGTCGCTCACCACGTCGGTGAAGCGTTCGAAAATATTGAAATTCCTGGCTTCGCGCGTGACGTACTCGGCCTTGCCGTCGGTCAGCACGGTGGTCGGGATCGCCACCACGATGTCGGTCTCGCCGCGCTGCACGGAAGCGATGCGCGCTTCGCGCTCGGCGCCGAAGCGCTCGCCGGTCGCATCGATGGATTCGACCACGTACTTCGGATCGCCATTCTTCAGCGTATCGACCAGCGCCGTTGAGATCGCAGCGCCCACCCCGCCGACTTGGTCGACCACGGCGATACGGTACGCGCGGTCCGGCACGAACAGCGCGAACACGACCGGCAAGACGAAGAACGCCGCCATCAAGAGCGGCACCAAGAGCGTGCTGATCATGAAGCTCTTGCGACGAACGTTGGCGAGGTACTCGCGACGGATGACGTGCTGGACTTTCATCTACGACTCCGATACGCGCTCGATGAAGATGTCCTCGATCGACGGCTCGGCGACTTCGAAGCGTAAGATCTCGATGCGACCGCGCGCGGCCTCGAGTACGTGCGCCGCGTCGGCCCCGTCGCGCAGGCGCAGGAACAATTCGTTGCCGTTGTCCTGGAAACTCGCCACGTCGGGCAGTGCCTTCAAGAACGATCCGTCGCCGTTGAAACGTACGGAGACGCCGTTGTGACCGTACTGCTTCTTCACCGACGCCAGCGTTCCCGACAGCACGACGCGCCCCTTGTTGATGAGGCAGATGTGCTCGCACAGCCTTTCGACCTGTTCCATCATATGGGTCGAGAACACGACCGTGTGCCCGCGCCGATGGAAATCGAGAATGATGTCCTTGAGCACGTTGGCGTTGACCGGGTCGAGCCCGGAAAAAGGTTCGTCGAGGATCAAGAGCTCGGGTTCGTGGATGACGGTCGCGATGAACTGGACCTTCTGCTGCATTCCCTTCGAGAGCTCCTCGACCGGTTTGGCCGCGCGGTCGAGGAGGTCCATGCGCTCGAGCCACTGCAGCGCGCGGCGTCGCGCCTCCGCGCGCGCGATGCCCTTGATCTCGGCGAAGAACATGAGGATTTCGCCGACCTTCATCTTCTTGTAGAGGCCGCGTTCTTCGGGAAGATAGCCGATGCGTTCGACGTCGAGGTCGGCCACGTCGCCGCCCAGCACGCGAATGCCGCCCTCGTCGGGGAGCATGATGCGCAGCAGCATGCGGATGGTCGTCGACTTGCCGGCGCCGTTGGGCCCCAGCAGTCCGAAGATGGTGCCCTGCGGCACCGTGAGCGACACGCGATCGACGGCGACGAAGTCGCCGTAGCGCTTGACCACGTCGCGCGCTTCGATCACCGGCGTGTTCATCGTTGCAATTCCTGCTCGCGCGCCAAGCCGAAGCGGACCAGCATTTCGCGCATCTCCAAGAGTGCGCGGTAGCGGTGACTCGACGCGTTCTTCTCCTCGAGGGTCATTTCCGCGAGCGTGCGGCCCCTGGCAACGTCGATGAACACAGGGTCGTAGCCGAACCCGCTGGTTCCGCGCGCGCGGGTCGCGATCTCCCCGTTGAGCACGCCCTCGGAGATCAGCCCATCGGTAGAATTCGTGAGGTGTGCCGCAACTTCCGTACGGGACGACGCCGCGGCGGCCAGGCGCGAGAGGTCGACGGGTGCGAGTGCCAGCGCCATCACGGTGCGAAAACGAGCGCCCCGTCGTTCGGTTGGCACGTTCTCCATAGCTGTGATGAGCTTCTTGCAGTTGTCGGCGTACGTCGCCTTCTCGCCGGCGTAACGCGCCGCGAACACGCCCGGCGCGCCGTCGAGCGCCTCCACTTCGAGCCCGGTGTCGTCGGCCAGCGCGGACAGCTGCGTGTGCATGCGCGCCTCGCGCGCCTTCTTCCACGCGTTCGCTTCCAGCGTGGCGGCGTCTTCGACCGTTGCAGGTGCCTCGGGGAAGGCGTCGAGTGTGACGACGTCGATGTCGAGGCCCGCCAGCATGGCGACGATCTCGCGCGCCTTGTCGCGGTTGCGCGTGGCGAGCACGATCTTCATGGCATCACGTGAGGCCGAGCACGTCGCGCTGGGCCTTGAACAGTTGCTTACACCCGTCGCGAGCGAGGTCGAGCATGCGTTCGAATTGTTCGGTGGTGAAGGGAATGCGCTCCGCGGTGCCTTGCACCTCGATGAAGGTCCCGCTCTCCGCCATCACGACGTTCAAGTCGACGTCGGCGGTCGAGTCTTCGGTGTAGGCGAGGTCCAGCATGGGGACGCCTTCGACCACGCCCACACTCACCGCCGAGAAGAAGAAGTTCATGGGGTGTTCGCGCAGCTCGAGGGTCGCAATGGCGTCGTAGAGCGCCACGCACGCGCCCGTGATCGACGCGGTGCGCGTGCCGCCGTCGGCTTCCAGCACGTCGCAGTCGACGATGATGGTGTTCTCGCCCAGCATCTCCATCGCCACGGCGGCGCGGCAACTGCGGCCGATGAGTCTTTGTATCTCGTGGGTGCGCCCCGTACGACCGCGATCGGCTTCGCGCGTGATGCGCTGACGCGAGCTGCGCGGAAGCATACCGTACTCGGCCGTGATCCAGCCGCGCCCGCCGCCCGCCATCCAGCGCGGGACACCCGGTTCCAGCGTGGCGCTGCAAATGACGCGCGTTTCGCCCACTTCGATCAGCGCCGAACCCTCCGCGTGGCGAAGGTATCCGCGCTCGATGCGCACCGGGCGAAGGTTGCCCGCGCCGCGTCCGTCTTTTCGCATGAGATCGTTCTCCCGCTTATACGACCGAAACCAACTCGATGTCCGGCACACGACGCCCCAGGAAGCGTGTCGCGATGTCGCCGAAGCTCGGAGCCGTGTCGCTCAACACGATGTGGAATTCGCCGCCGCCCGATCCTTCGAGGCCGCGATCGCCCAGCACGCGCGCGACTTCGCGCGCGGTCTCGATGGCCGAATCGACCAGCTCGACGCCCCCGCCCACCACGTCCGCGATCACCGGCTTGAGCAGCGGATAGTGCGTGCACCCCAACACCAACGCGTCGATGTTCGACTTCTCGTACACGCGCAAATACTCGCGCGCCACCATACGCGTCACCGGCGTGTCGATCCAGCCCTCTTCGACCAGGGGGACGAAGAGCGGACACGCCTGCGGAATCACCACCGCGTCGGGCAGCTTGGCCATGATCTTCGACTGGTAGGCGCCGGAGCGAATCGTGCCCGGTGTCCCGATGACCCCGATGCGGCGGCGCTTGGTCGCGGCCACCGCCGCGCGCACGCCCGGCTCGATCACACCCACGATGGGGACGGTGAACTCGGTCTCGAACGCAGGCAGCACTTCTGACGAAGCCGTGTTGCATGCGATGACGACCATCTTCACACCGCGGTCGAGCAAGAGACGAACACTCTCGCGCGTGAAACGCTTGACCGCCTCGGCGCTCTTGGTGCCGTACGGCACGCGCGCGGTGTCGCCAAAGTACACGAACGACTCGCCGGGCAATCGGCTCAAGAGCTCCTTCAAGACCGTGAGCCCGCCGATGCCGGAGTCGAACACGCCGATGGGTTGTCGATTGCTCATGTCGTTAGCGCCAATCGCGGACGAGAAACGGCTCGTCCGCTCGAATGTGTCCCGCGATGGTGTCGACCTGCGATCCGTCCACGAGAATCTGCACGGCCCGAACTTCGGGAAAGTTCTCTCCGATGGTCCGCACGATGACGGCGACCGTACAGTATTCTGCCGCACTCCCGCCCGGATGCGCCGCCACCAACTCCGCGCTGAAATCCATGTACAACGTGCCCGCGTCGGGGTCGAAGGAGAGCGACAGCAACTGTGTCCCCTCCGGGATCGCGCTGACACCCTTCTCTTGCTCGGGGCCCGCGATCAGCGCGTCCATCACTTGGCGTACTTGTTCGTCGAACCGACGCCCCACGCCCACTTCGCGCGTCTCGCTGTAGATCGACGGCTCGTCCGCGCTGGCGAAAAACAGCGTCACCGCCCGGCTGCCCTCGAGGGCGCGCGGCGCGGGTGCTTTGGCCTCTTCGACCGGCGCGCGCGGCGCCCGCATCAGCATCCACATCGTGACGAAAGCCAAGCCGATCGCCAACCCCACGATCACCGCGAAGTGTCGTCCGCCCAGCGCGCCGCGCGCCGCGGCGTGCTCGTCGTTCTGATCGGGGGTAGGCGTCGACAACTCGTCCATAGTAACAGCCCCGGGCTAGCGGTAGCGATCCTGCATTTTCCGAATCGACGCCACCACACCGTCGGCCACACGGCGCTGGAAGTCGGGATCGACGAGGAGTCGCTCCTCGGCCGGATTCGACAGGAACGCGGCCTCGATCAGCACGGCCGGCATCTTGGCACCCTGCAGCACGACGAAACTCGCTTGCTTGACGCCGCGGCTCTCGATGCCCAAGCGCGCGGTCATTTCGCGCTGGATGTACTCGGCGAAGCTGCTGCTCTCGTCGATGTACGCGTTCTGCACCAAGTCCCACAGAATGAACTCCACGTCGCCGCGCGGCGCGCTGGCGGCACCATCGCCGGCCTGGTTCTCGAAGCGCTGCAGCGCTTTTTCCGACTCGCTGCGCGCCGGCGAAAGGAAGTACGACTCGAAGCCCCCGGTCCCGTTATGAAACCAGCTATTGCAGTGAATGCTGATGAACAGGTCGCACCCGGAGGTGTTGGCGATCTCGGTGCGCTCGACGAGCTCCACCATGCGGTCGTCGTCGCGCGTCATCACGACTTCCAGTCCGAGTTCCGCTTGGATGCGGTCGCGCACCGTGCGGGCGATGGCGAGGTTGACGTCCTTCTCGAGGACACCGTCGGCGCTCTCCTTGCCGTGGTCGCGACCGCCGTGACCGGCGTCGATGCACACGCGATCAATCGAGAACGGCGCGCGCTCGCCTCCGCCGTCCTCCACGATCTCGATCGTGCCCTCGGGAGTAGCCTGGCCGTCGGCGGGTCGACCCTTCTCGAGCACGATCTCGATCTGCGGAGGGTCGTCCTTGCGCTCGACGCGAAGCCGGGTAGCGTCGCGCGAGACGTCGAGGGTCACGAAGGCGTCGCGTTCGCTTTGCTCGGCGCGCACGCCGTCGACCAGACCACGCCCTTCGCGCACGTTCAGGGCGCGCAGGTCGACGCGTCCGCCGTAGAGCTTGACCCGCACGAGCCCCGGTGTCGCCGTGTCGACGTGGTAGACCAACGGCTCGGTGAGATGGAGCATCACCGTGGTACGGCCGGCGGCGGTCGAGAACGAGACTTGGGTCACGTTGTATCCCACGCCGCCCACCGACAAGCGCCGGTGCTCTTCGTCCCAACTGAAACCGCGCGGCGTGTACTGCGACGCGGTCTCCAGGATGAACTCGAGCGGAACCAACACGGCACCGTCGTCGTAACGGACCGAAGCCCGCATCATGACGGGCTCGCCGTCGACCACCACCACGCGCGTGTCGACCGTGAGTACGATGCGCGCCTTGCCCACGCCGAGCACGATCTTCCGCGACGACGCGTTCCAGAACTGGGTGGCGCGCAAGAGGCGTGCAGCGTCGCCGGCGCGGACAAACCAGCCGTCGTCGCCCGACACGCGTAGGAGCGGCACGCGCTCGGCAGCGCGTCCATCGTCGTAGACGATCTCCATCGCGTCGTCGGCACGGAGCGGAGCTGGCGCGAACGACGCCGCGAACACCCCGCCGACGATCAGCAATCGCCAAGCGTGCAAGAACATCGCGACGCGATTCATGCCGCCGACCATAGCAAACCCACACGATTCATCGAAGGCTTTTGTCCCCTTCCGCGCGCATGCTATCGCGAACGTTTCATGGCCCGATCCATCTCGCGACGCACCTCACGCTCCGCGATCGAGTCGCGCTTGTCGTGGAGCTTCTTGCCCTTCGCGAGACCGAGTTCGACCTTCGCAAGGCCGCGGTCGTTGAAGTAGATCTTGAGCGCCACGAGCGTCAGACCTTTTTCGTTCACCTTGCCGACCAGCTTGCGGATCTCCGCGCGGTTGAGCAAGAGCTTGCGGTCGCGCGAGGGATCGAGGTTGCGATCCGAGGTGTGCGAGTAGGGCGTGATGTGCAGCCCCCGCAAGAGCACTTCGCCCGATTGAATGATCGCGTACGAGTCGCGCAGGTTGGCGTTCCCTTCCCGAAGCGACTTCACCTCGGTTCCACGCAGGGCAATGCCGGCCTCGATCGACTCGAGGATGGCATAGTCATGGCGTGCCTTCTTGTTCTGGACGACGATCTTCATGGCTTCGAAACCGCGACAAAGCGCGATTCCCGCGAAAGCCTAGAGGGGCGCCTGCTTCTTTGCAACTGGCAAATCCACAATCAGTTAGCGTCCCGGGGCGTCGCCAGGCCTCCCAGAACGCCATCCCGGGGCGACCGGCACCTTGTAAGGCAAAGTAGAACAGTAAGTTAGACGCAATTTTCAAGCCCAACCGCTCCGGTCGTCGCCGGCCGCCCCAAGATTGTGATCGGCGTCAATTCGATCGTATAAAACGTTATCAATCATGATCTTGCGCAATTCTTGGCGCCTCGAGACACGCCGTCTATCGCGTTGACTTTTCCACCGTCTTCGACTATCCTGCGCGACGAGGTCGCCGATGGGCTTTTGGCTTTGCCTTGATCGGCGATCCTCTTGCTGCCAACAACCTGCTGGAGTAGTTTCTGCCGCCGAAGTGGTGGAATTGGTAGACGCGCTGCGTTCAGGGCGCAGTGAGGGTAACCTCGTGGGGGTTCGAGTCCCCCCTTCGGCACCATGAAATCTCGATGGTAGGTTTTGACCCTTCGGTCTCGCTGCAGCGGGGCCGAAGGGTCTTTCATTTCGATCCCGCTCGCTTCGCAGCCCAAAGGACGGCGCCGTGCGCGTGTTGATGGCGGAAGCGTCCGACTACCGAAGCCCGACCCAAACGGGCTCCCACGCACTGGCGCGCGAGTTCGTGCGCGGCGGCGCCGACGTGTTCTGGTTAGGAACACCGATCTACCCGCAGTCGATCACCGCGGCCGCGCACGACCCCGGCACGCGCCGACGTGTCCACGTGTGGCGACACGACGGTGTGCGCACCGACGACGGTGTCGTCGAGTATTATCCGCTGACCTTCCTCCCCGTCGTCGACCGGCCCTTCTTCCGCTCGCGCTTCACGGCCGAGAACACGCTGCGCGCGACATTGCCGCGCGTCGACACCGTCGTGCGCGAGCATGGTTTCGCGTCGGCGGATCTGGTGTGGCTTTCGAACAGTCGCTTCTCGCACCCGGCCTGGCGCATGGCGCGCGCGCGCCAAAGCGCGTGCCGGCTTTCCGACGACTGGGCGCACTTCGGCCGCCTGCCCTCGTCGCTCTTGTCGCTCCACGACGAGATGGTCGACGGGGTCGACGCCGTCTTCGTGACCTCGCGACGTCTCGCGCACAAGCTTCGCGCGCGGCGCCCGGACGCCGTGTACCTGCCCAACGGCGTTTCCAACATCTTTTTCGAATCCCCCGCGACCGAGCCGTCGGTGCTTGCGCGCTTCATTCGCCCGCGCGTCGTGTTCGTGGGGGCACTCGACGCGTGGGTGGACTTCGATATCATCGCGCGCGTCGGCGAGAGAATTCCGCGCGCCTCGGTGCTGGTCTTCGGGCCCGGCGAACCGAAGCGTCGCGCGTACCCGGCCAACGTCCATTTCCTCGGGGCGTACCCGTACCGCGACCTTCCTTCGTTGCTGTGTCACTGCGATGTCGGGATCGTGCCGTTCGTGAAGAACGAACTCACGCACGCGGTGAGCCCGCTCAAGCTCTTCGAATACCTCGCGGCCGGCCTGGCGACGGTGGCGACGCGTCTCGACGAGATCGAGGCCGGCGAATCGCCCGCGCTCCTGTGCGACGACGGCGATTCGTTCGCGCGTGCGGTCGCATCGTTGCTAGATGGCGATCCGGACGGTCGCGCCGCGCGCGTCGCGTTCGCGCGCGAGCACACCTGGCCGCAACGCTTCGCGACGGTGCGAGCGGTGCTGGGATTCTGAAGCGAGTTCCAACGCCGAGGCCGCGAAATCGAAGTTGATCGCCGCGGCGGATTCGGGGGAGAATGCCCGCGTGATCGCTCTTCGCACAGGCTCCTTCGGCGTCCGCTTCGTGCCGGTCGCGTGCGTTGCCGCCATGGCGCTATTCGGCTGTTCCCCCGCCAAGTATTCGGTCGGCCACGTCATGGTGCCGGTACTCGACAACGCTCGCGACGCGGCCCTCGCGTCCGACGACCTGCGCACCTTCCAGGACGGAACGGCCGGGAATCTCGTCCTGCTCGAAGGCCTGATGCGCACCGACCCCGCCAACGAAAAGCTGCGTCTCACCGCGTCGATGCTGTACTTCAGCTATGCGTTCTCGTCGTACGAAGACACCGAGCCGTCGTACGCGTCGCAGCTGTATCTGAAGGGAATGGCGCACGGCAAGACCGCGCTCATGAAGAACAAGAAACTCGCGTCGGACTGGAGCGTCCCGTTCGATGATTTCGCGAAGACGCTGCCGGCGTTGCGCAAGAAGGACGTCCCGGCGGCGGTATGGACCGCGGCCAACTGGGCGCAGTTCATCAGCCTCCACCTCGACTCGACGGCCGTGCTGCGCGACATTCCCAAGGTGACGGCACTCCTCGAGCGCGCCGCCGAGCTGGACGGCTCCTACTTCGAAGGACTCCCGCACGTGATGATCGGGAGCCTGCACGCGTTTCGCCCGCCCCTGTTCGGCGGGAGCCCCGAGAAATCGAAGGAGAGTTTCGACAAGGCCTTCGCCGTCGCGGGCGACTCCTTCCTCCTGCCCAAGTATTTCTACGCGCGCTTCTATCTGTATCGCGTGCAGGACGCGGACGAGTTCGCCCGCGTCCTAAAGGAAGTCGAAGCAGCGCAGCCGAAAACCGAAGACCCTTATCGCCTCTTGAATCTGATCGCACAACAGAAGTCGGCAATCTTGTTAGGAGAGATCGATGCGCTTTTCTAGTCTCGCCATCGCGGCGGCGCTCTTGGCGTTCGCCTCCGCTTCGCACGCGCAGAAGGCCGCCAAAGTACCGGTCAAGGCGCAGGTCGAGATCAAGTTCGCGACCTTGGCCCCCGACGGCAGCACGTGGATGAAGTCCATGCGCAAGGTCGACGAAGACGTACGCGCGCGCACCGACAACCGCGTCGGGTTCAAGTTCTACCCCGGCGGCGTTCAGGGCGACGAAAAAGACGTGATCCGCAAGATGCGCAACGGGCAGATCCATGCCGCCGGCTTCACGGGTTTCGGATTGGGTGCGATCGTCCCCGAAACGCGGGTCCTCGAGCTCCCCTTCATGTTCGAATCGCTCGACGAGTTGGATTACGTGCGCGGCGCCACCAACGATTACTACGAGAAAGCCTTCGCGGCGAAGGACTACGCCTTGCTGGGTTGGACCGACGTCGGCTTCGTGTATCTGTACACCAAGACGCCGGTCCGCAAGGTGTCCGACATGCGGGCGGTCAAGTGGTGGATCTGGTCCGGCGATCAGCTCGCGGAGATTTTCTACCGGGCATTCGCCATCACGCCGGTTCCGCTGGCCGCTCCCGACGTGCTGACGTCGCTCCAAACCGGCGTGGTCGACGGCGTGTATGCGTCGCCGCTCGCGTGCGTGGCGTTGCAGTGGTTCACGCGCGTCAAGTACATGTCCGACGTCCCGGTCACGCACGGGATCAGCGCCATCGTCGCGACCGAGAAGTCCCTCGCCGGTATCAGCGCCGCCGACCGCGCCATCATCCTCGACGTGATGCACCGTGAACTCGCGGCGCTCACCCAAAAGACACGCTCGCAGAACGGCGAGGCCATCGCCGAGATCAAGAAGGAAGGCGTCCAAGTGGTGCCGGTCGACGATGCGGCGCGGCAAGAATTCGTGACGCGCGGTCGCGCGGCGTGGAGCGACGGCGTCCCCGCGCTCTATTCGCAGGAATTGCTGGACCGCGTGAAGACTCTCCTCGCCGAGTATCGCAAGAATCGCGTGGCCGGCTCCTCGAACTGATCGCAGGATCACCGCGTGACGAAGTCGACGATAATGCTGGTCCTCGGCTTCGTCGGGCTCGTCGTCTTGGCGGCCCTGCGCGGGGGACTCGAGCGTTCACCGCGCGCGCGGCGCTTCTTCGCGGCCACGGGGCGGGTCGAAATCACCGTCGTGGCCCTCATGTTGGTGGCACTCGTCTTCCTCGGTTGTGCGCAGATCTTCTTGCGCAACGCTTTCCATTCCGGCTGGCTGTGGGCCGATCCTCTGATGCGACACATCGTCCTGTGGCTGGGTGCGCTCGGCGCCGCTCTCGCCTCGGCACGCATGCGCCACATTTCGGTGGACGCGCTGTCGCGCTTGCTCCCGGCGTCGGCGCTCCCGCTGCGGCGCCTCATCGTGTACGGAGTGACGGCCGTCGTCGCCTACGCGCTCACCGTCGCGACGGTACGACTGGTCGTCGACGAGCGCGGCTTCGGGGAAGTCGCGTTCCTCGGCGTGCGCACGTGGGTGCTGCAGCTGATCTTGCCGGTCGCGTTTGCGATGATCACCTATCGTACGCTGCTCGCCATATTCCTCGGGCGCGAGTCGGTCGAGTCCGGCTTGGAGGGATGAGCCGATGATGTTCGTGGTCGGAATCTTGCTCGCGCTCTTGGCACTCTACGGTATGCCGTTGTTTGCCGTGTTCGGGGCGCTGGCGATGATTCTCTTCCACCAATCGGGCGTCAACATCTCGTCGGTCGCGGTGTCGATGTATTCGATCGCGGGGTCGCCGCTGTTGGTCGCGATTCCGCTGTTCACCTTCGCGGGCTACTTGCTCGCCCACAGTAAGGCGCCCGAGCGGCTCTTGAATCTCTCGCGCGCGCTTTTTCCCGGGGGCTTGGCGGTGGTGGCGCTGGTGGCGTGCGCGGTCTTCACGGCCTTTACCGGTGCGTCGGGCGTCACCATCGTCGCCATGGGCGGGCTGCTCCTGCCCGCGCTGCTCGCGAACGGTTTCAGCCGGAAATTCAGCCTGGGCCTCATCACGTCTTCGGGAAGCCTGGGGCTCCTGTTTCCACCCAGCCTCCCGCTCATCATTTATGGCTACGTCGCCGAAGTCCAAGTCGACAAATTGTTCTTGGCCGGCATCCTCCCAGGTTTCTTGCTGCTCGCGTTGCTCACCGGGTACGGCGCGTACCGTGGACGCAAGGAAGGTGTGAAGCGCGACGCATTCTCGCTCGAGCGCGCGCGCACCGCGCTGCGCGCTGCCGCGTGGGAGCTTCCGCTACCGGTCATCGTGCTGGGAGGAATTTACGGCGGGCTTATCACGGTGATGGAAGCCGCGGCCATCACCGCGCTCTACGTCCTCGTCGTCGAGGTGTTCGTCTACCGCGACGTCGACGTGCGGCGGGTCCCTGCTATCATCGCCGAGAGCATGGCGTTGGTGGGCGGCATCCTCGTCATCATCATGTGCTCGTTCGGCTTCGTGAACTATTTGATCGACGCCGAAGTGCCGATGAGAATCCTGGCCTGGATGCAGGCCTACGTGACCAACAAGTACACGTTCTTACTAATCCTGAACCTGTTCCTGCTCGTCGTCGGCTGCCTGATGGACATCTTCTCCGCGTTGATCGTCGTGGTTCCACTCATCGCGCCCGTCGCCGCGGGCTTCGGCGTCGACCCGGTTCATTTGGGGATCGTGTTTCTGACCAACCTCGAGATCGGCTATCTGACGCCGCCGGTCGGATTGAACCTGTTCATCTCGTCGTTTCGTTTCCGCGAGCCGGTGCTCAAACTCGCGGGCGCCAGCCTGCCGTTTCTCTTCCTGATGGTGATCGCGCTGATCGTGATCACCTACGCGCCGGGGCTGAGTCTCTTCCTCGTGCACGTATTCGGACGCTAGCTACGCTCTTGCTTCGATCGTCGTCTTGTAGACGAGCGCCGCCACCACGGCGCCGGAGATCGGACCCACCCAGTAGATCCACATGTTCTGCGTGCCGCCGCCCATGAGCGCGGGGCCGAAACTGCGCGCGGGGTTGATCGCGCCGCCCGAAACCGGTCCGGCGGCCATGATGCCGAGCACGATCGTCAAACCGATGAACAGTCCCGCCATCTTGGGCGCGCGCGCGTCGATGGCGGTGCCGTACACGACGAACATCAGGAAGAACGTCGTCACCGCTTCCATCACCACGCCCTGGCCGATCGAGACGCCGTCACCGAGGGCAGGCGTTCCCATGCTGACGGCGTCGAGCCACGCCGACGGAACCGCGAGCTTCACCATGAAGGCCGCGCAGAGAGCGCCCAGGCACTGCGCGACGATGTACCCCACCGCGCTACGCGCAGGGATTTTTCCCGCGACGAGCGCACCGCACGTGACTGCGGGATTCAAATGGCCCCCGCTGGTCGCGGCCGTGGCGCTGACCATCACGGCGATGGCGAGCCCGTGGGCGAACGCGATGCCCGTCAATCCGAGGGCGCCGTTGGTGGCGTGGTTCGCTGCGATCGCGGCCACACCGACGAAAATCAAAGTGAACGTGCCGAAGAACTCGGCGACTAGCTTGTTCATGGGGACCTCCTCGCCGCCAGCATACCGCGGACGCGGACGCCGCGGTCAAGCACTACTCGAATAGGATTTTTTCGACTTCGTCCAGCATGCGCGGGAGGTTGAACTTCTCGCGCGCGACGCGCTGGCCCGCGTCGCCCATGCTGCGCGCGGCTTCCGGGTTGGCGAGCACGAAGTTGATCGCGTTGGCGATCGCCCCGATGTCGCCGATCGGGTGCAAGATGCCGGTGACGCCGTCTTCGACGATCTCCGGAATGCTGCTCACATTCGACGCGATGCACGGCACCGCGGCCGCCATCGCTTCCACCAGCACGTAGCCGAAGCCCTCGACGCGCGACGGCAGCAAGAGCGCATCCGACCCCGCGATGATCTCGGGTACGTCGAAGCGAAAACCCTGGATCAGGATCGTGCTCTCGAGCCCGCGCTCGCGAATCGACTTCTCCAAGTCGGCGCGGTCGTCGCCGTCGCCCACGAAGAGAATGCGCGTGGCCGGAAACCGCTCCAGCACGTGCGGTGCGGCTTCGATCACGGCGCGCTGCTGCTTGCGCTCGTTCAACTCGCCCACCAACGCCACCACGGGCGCGTCGTTCGGCGCGCCGATCAGTGCGCGGAGCTTGGCGCGCACTTCGTCGCGGCGCGCGGCGAGCGCTTCGTAGGGCGTCACGTCGATGCCGTTGTAGATGACCACGGCCTTGCTGTCGGGAAACCAGGGGGCGTCGCGCATCATGGTGCGCTTGGTCGCCTCCGAGTTGACGATCACGCGGTCGACGTCGGCCGTGTACACGATGCGATAGTGGCGTTTGTTCTTGAGCGGGAACTCGCTTCCGCGGCGCGGAATCAAGCGCGGCTTGAGGGGGCGCGGGCGCAGCACGCGCGCCGCGCGAATGGCGGCCGCGGCCAGGCGAATCTCGCGGTCCAAGTTCGGAACGACGACGTGGGGTTGGAAGCGGCGCACGAGTGCCGTGAGAGCGGCGACCGCGATCGGATCGACGTCGCCGCGCATCTCGAGCTCGGTGAGCGGAATGCCGCGCGCGGGTGCGCGCGTTGCCAGAACGCTCCCGGGTCGCGCCACCAAGCGCGCGTCGTGACCCCGCGCGCGCAGCCCCGACGCCGTGTCCAACATCCAGCGTTCGCCCCCGCCGTAACGGCGCAGCGACGATACGAACACGATCTTCTTGGGTTGCACCTATAGCTCCGGAAACGACCGCGTCGCGCCTTGCGAGACGGAATGCCAAGACGCGCGACAACGAGGCCCGAGTCTACCCCCGGAGCACTCACGTCGCCAGCGCTTTTCGGCCTTACAAGGAGCGATACGGCCTCACCGCCCCTTGCCAGCCGCGCTCGGCCGTGCGACCATGCCGCGGCACATCGGTTGCACGGTTCGACACGAGCCCCCCTCGTCATCCTTGGAGAGACATCATGCGGTGTGGGTCACGGTCAGAATCGGCCGTGGGCGTTGCGACGCTCACGCGCGTCCTCGCGGCGGCGCTGTTGTTCGTCGGCCTCTCGTGCTCGACGACGTCGGAGCCGTCGGACGACGGACAGAGTAGTTGCGTCACCGACTTCTCGTGCCCGTTCGGGGAAGAGTGCACGGGCACCGGGTGCGCTCCCATCGCCGCGTCGGTCTATCCGCACATCCAGACGGCATCCATGATGCTGCGCGGCTCGCTCAACGATGCCGAAACCACGTGGCGCGCGCAGCACAACGACCTCTTGATCGGTGGAATCGATCCCGATGTCGCGCGTGCCGCCAACCCCAACGTGCGCATGTTCGAATACGTGGTTTCGCGCTTCCACCGCCTCGACCAAGGCCCCAAGAACGCGTCCGACTGGGCCGTCGCGCACGGCTACGATCCCGAAGACTTCTATCTGCACTATCGCGAAGACGTCAACGTGCCCACGTGGGAGTCGACCGTCATCGTCCCCGGCTTTCCGGCCGGGCGCGTGCCCGGTTGGAATCCCGGCCACCCCAACGCGTCGGCTACGAGTCGCGCGCAATCGCGCGTGGTCGGCTACAACAACGCCGGCGGTGAGCCGTGGTATTTCGCCAACGTCGCCAACCCCGCCTATCGCTCGTTTCTCGCCTACGCCATCGAAGGCTTGATCGACGGCACGTGGTACCACAATCAACGCTTTGCCAGTGGACCCATCGACGGCGTCCTGATGGACGAAGCGATCTGGTATCCGATCTTCGGCGAAGGATTGCTCGATCACTCCGACGAGTACTACGGCCAGCCCATCGTCGACAATCACCCGTACACACGCGCGATCGAGGGCCTGTACCCCGCGATGGCGCAGGACATGCTGAACGCGTTCGCGAGTACGAAGGACGTCATGCCGAACTACGGCCACGTGATGTTCTTGAACTACCCGAATCGGTGTGCGGAGAACATCCAGGCCACGACACCGTGGATCCTGGGCGAAGTGTGGGTGTCGTACACGGGGACCGCGAGCCCGACTTCGGGCAACAGTCGCACCATCACCTATGACAACGATTACGTGAACGCGGTGCGCGAGATCGTGCGGCAAACGCGCAGCGGCGGGCGTCGCGTGCTGGGCGCGCAAGACCGCGTCAACGGTGTGGCCGGCACCGACCGCGGCAAGCTGTTCACACTCGGGCTCTATTACCTCGTGCACAACAAACACACGTACTACATGTACGAATCGGCCGGACACTCGTACGGGGGCGACGCGTCGACCTGGGCCTGGAATCCGGCCGTGCAGTACGACATCGGACAACCGGACGTGATCCCGTCCGGGATGGTCGACTTCGAAGGCCGCGCGAATACCCGGGAGCACTACGTGTTCGCGACCGGCCCCGACCCCGTCAACCCGTCGCTCACCTACCGCGTGCTCGCGCGCCGTTTCACCAACGCGCTCGTGCTCGTGAAGATGCTCCCGGCCGGTTCGACGGTCGACAACTCCAGCATCACGACGCACCCGCTGGGCGGAAACTACGGCGTCCTGCAGGCGGACGGGCTCATTGGACCCGTCGTGACGCAGGCCAGTATTCGCAACAACGAAGCGCTGATTCTAATTCCGCTCGACTAGTCGGCGGCGGGTGCGGCCCGGTCGATGCGCCGGATCGCGAGGTAGGTGGTGTCGTCGAAGTGCTTGGCGGCACCCGTGAACCCGCGCACCGACGCGTACAACGCGGTACACAACCGGTACGGCATGAGTGCCAAGTTGGCGCGCACGGACTGGATGAAGCGCTCCTCCCCGTATTCTTCCTCGGCGGCGTTACGCGCTTCGGTCGCACCGTCGGTATAACACACCAAGACTTCGTCGGTGAGTCGGAAGCGTCCTTCCAACCATTGCGCGTCGCGCAGAATGCCGAGCACGGGCCCGCCGACTTCCAGCAGCCGATGGGAACCGTCGGGCGCCATGACGATGGGCGCGTTGTGGCCCGCGTTGCAGTAGCTCACTTCGCCCGTGTCCGGGTCGAGCACGCCGATGAAGGCCGTGACGAAGTCGCCGGGGCGAACCGTATCCAATAGAATCTGATTCGCGCGCACGGCGATCTGGCGCGCGGTCGCCGTGTAGGGCGCCATGGTGCGCAGGATGGCGCGGAAGCTCGCCATCAAGAGCGACGCCGGCACCCCCTTGCCGGCCACGTCGGCGATCGCGAAAGCGATCAGCCGGTTCATCGACGGGAAGAAGTCGTAATAGTCCCCGCTCACTTCGAGCGACGGGAAGTTGGCACCCGCCATGCGAAACGCCCCCGACACCAGCGATTTGCGCGGGCTGAAGAATTCTTGCACGGTGCGCGCGATGCGCAGTTCTTCTTCGATCTCCAGCTTCACCTTGCGCTCTTCGTAAAGTTGCGCGCGCTCGATTGCCACCGCCGCTTCGGACGCGAACGCTTCCAGCAAACGCAGGTCGTTCTCCGAATACGCGTCCAACCGGTCACTCTCGAGATTGAACAATCCCAGCACGTTTCCGCGCATGAGCATCGGCGCCACCAGCTCCGAGCGCGTGCGGGCGCGAAGATTGTGGTAGTTGGGGTGGTTGCGCACGTCCGGCACGATGATGCCGGTCTTGGTCTTGGCCACCACACCCACCAGCCCCTCGTCCATCTTGACGTGGATGCGCTCGGTGGCGCTGCGCGGATAGCCGTTGTGCAGAACACTCGTGATCGAGTCGGTCTTGCGGTCGATCAGAAAGATCGCCGCTGCGTCGTAGTCGACCACGCGCTTCAAGTTCTTCAAGATGCGCTCGAGCGCTTCGTCACGCGTGAGCGACTTGCCGACGTCGGCGCTCACTTCCGCCAAGAGCGAGTACTCGAGGCGCCGGCGATTCGCTTCGGCGCGCAGGCGCGCGTTCGCCACCGCCACCGCGACGTGCTCGCCCAGCGGGATCAGGAGGGCGACGTCAAGGTCGCCGAAGGGCTCCTCGTTCTTCCGATTGATCACTTCCAAAACACCGCGCACGGTGCCGCGCCGCATGAGCGGGATCGCCACTAGTTGTTGCACCTTGAGGCCCAGCTTCTTTTCGACGTTGAACACGATCTCGCCGCGGGCCTTGGGGTCGTTCAGTATCAGCGGCTCGCGCCGATCCCACACCCACCCCATGACGCCGGAACTCTTGGCGATGGCGGACCCACGTAGCTCCTTGTCGTCGATGCCGAGCGCGCGCTCGAAAATCAAGCGTGTGCCGGATTCGTCGATGACCGAGACCAGCACGACCTCGGCGCGCATCGCGGTCTTGACGATCTTGAGCAACCCACCCAACAACTCGCCGAACTCGAGTGACGCGTTGAGCGTGCGGCTGGCCTGTGCCAACAGCTCGACCTCGCGCGCTCTCGCCTGCAATTGCTGTTTGTCGGTGGTCACGTCGATCTCCGGCTCGGGGGTCTTCGGAATCAGAAGCAAGTTGTCCATGCTTCTATAATTATGGGTGCGGTGTCAAGGCGAGAGTAAGGGCGGGCAAAGCAGCGATGAAGTCCGCTTTCGCGTCCGGCGACGAACGGCGTCAGTAGACGATGACCCCGGGGTCGGACGCACCCGACACCCCGAGCACCGCGCGGAAGCGCTCCGGGACCAAGACGCATGCGCCGTCGCGACGGGAGTCTTCGATCATGGTACGCACGCGCGCTTGGACCTCGGGATCCTCGAAGTAGATGTACTGGACAATCTGCAAATGACCGCCGTCGAAATCGAAGCGCACGAGGTCGATGCCAGGCGTCATCGAGTCCTTCGTGATGCGATGGACGCGGCGGTTCGACACGCCGAGTTGGTAGATCAAGTGCGCGGACACCTCCCACGTGGTGACCGCGAGCGCGGATTGCGAGCTCGACGCCTCCATGCACGCCCCCGCGCGTTCGCGCAGCGCAACGAAGGTCGCCACGCGCTGCGACCAGTACGCATGCGCAGAGAAGAACGTCCCGTGCGGCATCTTGCGCAATCCGGTGCGCCAGCGATGCGCGCCATAGACCGCTTCGGGCAGCGCGAGGTTCAGCGCGACGATGGCGGCGGCCACCGCCGTCGCGCGACGCCCATCTTGCAGCACCACGACACCCACCAGCCACGCGGCTCCGACCGTCGCCACGTAGAAGTGGCGCAAGATCGGCACCGGCGTCAGCATCCAGAAGACGACCGATGGCAGCACCCACGCGCACGCAAACATCACCAAGCGCCCATGGCCCGATGTGCACGGGGCGACTCGACGCCGCACGATCGCCAGCAGAACGGCCGCAACACTCGCGATACCCAACGAGAACACCGTCCACACCGCGGTTCGATCCAGCCCGCGCGGGGAGAAGCTCGCGGCGTACCAATTCGTGTACGCGTGAAAACCGCCCGACGGCACAGTACTTTCGCCCGCGATGGCGACGAGTACGCACGCGTAGGCGCCCAACACGACGGCAGCGATTGACGCGAGCAGGAGCGTGTCGCGGCGCGCGCGCTTCGACGTGAGCGTCCACACCACCAGCGCCGGCGCCGCGAACACGATCTCGGTGCGCGTGAGGAACGCGGCGATCGCACACAAAGCGGTGGCGACGTAGTACGCGACGCCGCGGCGTGATCGTTCAATACGAAACGCGAGCACCATCGCGAGCAGCAACAAGAGCGTGCTCGGCACGACGGTGTGGAAATACGTCCCCGACTCCCACGCGACCGGATTCCCGATCCAAATCGCCGCGGCACCGGCCGCGGCGGCACGCGCAAGGTAGCGCCGCGCGAGGAGGTACATCGTCGACGCGGTGAACGCCGAGAGGATCGCCGTGCTCCAATTGAGGCATGCGACCAGCGCGCGCGGGTCGTGGAAGAACAGCGGATAGATTGCCCGCACGACGAAGGCGGTGCCTGGGCTCACGTGGCGTCCGTAGAGGAGCGCGTCGCCGTGCGGCAAATCGCCGTTCATGTCGATGGCCATGCCGGCCGCCATCAAGAGCGCGTCGGGGTCGGGCATGGCGTCGCGGTAGATGAACAGCGCACGCGTGATCAATGCGATCAGCGCCAAAGCGAGTGCAATCGCCGCGTCGCTCTCGAAGAAACGACGCGAACGTGGCGAAGGAGCGTCGGGGTGCATGCGCGGGCTAGGAGAGGCTGCGAATACGGTCCGCGATCTCGAAGAAGGCCTTCGCGACCGGGGCCTCGGGGTCGCTCTGCACGATGGGGTGGCCTTCGTCGCCGACCTTGCGCACGTGGGGGTCGAGCGGAATCTCGCCCAGGAACGGAACGCCGAGTCGCTCGCTGATTTCGCGCCCGCCGCCGTGCGCGAAGATCTCGGTGCGTTCACCGCAGTGCGGGCAGATGAAGTAGCTCATGTTCTCGATGATGCCCAAGACCGGCGCGTGGACGGTCCGGTACATTTCGAGTCCCTTCTCCGCGTCGACCAAGGAAAGCTCCGAGGGTGTGGTCACGATGATGGCACCGGTGAGGGGTACGGTTTGCACGAGCGTCAACTGCGCGTCGCCGGTGCCGGGCGGCATGTCGATCATGAGATAGTCGAGCTCGCCCCAGTCGACGTCCTGCAGAAATTTCTTCACCACACCCATCACGATGGGTCCGCGCCAGATGACGGGCTGGCCCTTCTCGGTCAAGAAGCCGAGCGACATGAGCTTCAATCCGTCTTTCTCGACAGGCGCGATTTCCTTGGTGCGGCCCTGCTGCGGTCGATCGTTGGTTCCCATCAGCACGTGGATACTCGGTCCGTACACGTCGGCGTCCATGAGACCGACGCGCGCGCCGCGCTTGGCGAGTGCCAGTGCCAGATTCACGCAAATGGTCGACTTCCCCACCCCGCCCTTGGCCGACGACACCGCGATGATGCGCTCGATGCCCGCAATCGGCGCCTGCGACTCGAACGGGCTCGGCCCGCGCGCCGGACCCGGCGGCGCGTGTCCGCCCGCGCGCTGCGGCCCGACGCCGCGCCCAGCTTGGGCTTGGCTCCCTTGGTCATGACGATGACTTCGCGGATGCCGCCGAGCTTCTTGATCGCCTCGCGGCTCTCGCTCTCGACGCGCGCCTTCACACCGGCGTCGTCGACGGGGAGATTCAACGAAAGCATCACCGTGTCGCCGTCGACGCCGATCTTCTCGACGCGATTTTGCGACACGATGTTGCCCACACCGTAGACGTCGATGACGTCTTCGAGTGCCGTGCGAATGGCTTCGGGTGTGCTCATGAGTCGAACGAACTATAAGGGCCCGCACGTATCCGTGCAACCGCGCACGTGGCCCCGGTTGACGGATGGGGCGTGTTCCCGTACATTCCGGGCTCACAGCCCGACTCGTGGTCAGGGCCGGTCTAGCGCACGCGGTAGACGACGACCGAGGGCGTGACCTCGACCGCTTCGAGATAGTCGGGCGCGCCCGAGGCGTCGACCAATCCCGCGGGGATCCCCCGCCCGGTCAAGCGACCGATCACCACGAAGTCGACGCCGGCCACTTCTCCTCGGAGACGTTCGAAGTAGGTCGCGTTCGGGTTCGACGCGGCACGCGTGGGAACTCGCAAGAATCGGTAGACGTAGTGGACGTGGCGCCCGAAATACGGCGCCGTACCCACAACCGTGATGCCGGAGCCGTATTTCTCCTCGAGGCCGACCAGAGCCCGAACCTCGTCGACCGGGTGCATGGCAATGAAACTCGGTATCTCGCGCGCCGTCGACGCCACCGTCACGAGCACGAACAGCAACGCGAGCGGTAGTGCGCGGTGAAAACGGAGCCGGCGCCAAGCGAACGGTCGAACCCCGGCCGCGCCGAAGAGCGCAACCCCGCACCACGCACAACAAGCCGGCAGGATGGGCAACATCAGCCTCGGCGACGTGTAGAAGAAGGCGCAAATGGTGACCACATATCCTACGACGTAGACGAGGAGCGTCGCGCGGCGGCGATCGAGTCCTTGCAACGTCGCGTACGCACCGACCACAGCTCCGCTCGCGAACATCCCGCCCGCGAGGCCGGTCCCTCCCAACGCTACCGACGTCAGAAACGCGAACTTCCCCAATTCGCGCACTGCCGAAGCGACGAATGCGCCCGGTGCGTCGAGGATCGCCTGGGTGAGGCCGCCGTAAGGGGTGTCGGAGAGAAGTTCCCAGTTCCAATTCGCGTGCAGCTTGAACGCGAGATTCTTCCAACTATCGTTCACGAACGGATGACCGAAGGCCAGCCCCGTCAGCACGAAGTGCGGGACCAGCACCGCCGCGGCTGCCCCCGCGAAGGCGAGGACGCGCAGGGTCACGTGCGCCCGCGAACGGTTGCTACCGCCGAAGACGACGGGCACTAACAGACTGGGAAGGATGGCGACGGCGGTGTAGCGGGTGAAGTACGCGAGCCCGAACAGTGCCCCGACCGTGGCCGCCGCGCGAGTGCGGGAATCGTCCATGGTGCGGACTGCAACGCCGATGGCCAGCGAAGAAAGCGCGGCGAACATCATGTCGGATGCCGCGTGCACGCCCACGAAGACCACGTTGGGGTTGACCATGGTGGCCGCCGCCGCCAAGAGGCCGGCGGAACGCGAGAAACACGCGCGTCCGAGCAGATACGACGACCACACCAGAAGCACCGCGCACAACGACGACACCAGTCGCGCACCCGCGAAGGTGTCGCCGAGCACCGCACCCGCGCCCGCCGATGCGATCGGGTACAGCAAGGGATGGAAGGGGTCGTGCGGGAGTGTGCCGGCGAGGAGGGCGTCCGCCTTCGACACGTATCCGTCCCACTCGGCCGAATTCACTTCTTCGATCGGATGGCACTTCGCCCCGAACACGATCATGAACGCGAGGAAGGCGAGCAGTAACGACAGGACGACCGGGTTGCGATCGCGCGACGCGAGCGCGCGTGTCAGGGCGGGCATCTTCATGCGCCGACCCTGGAAACGAGACAGCGAAGGACCCAACTCCCGATCATAGCAGCATGGAATGATCCGTCTTAGCCCAGGCCGCGAATCCGGTCGGCGATATCGAAGAACGCCTTCGCGACCGGAGCCTCCGGATGCGATTGCACGATGGGCCGGCCTTCATCGCCCACCTTGCGCACGTGGGGGTCGAGGGCAATCTCGCCGAGGAATGGAACTCCCAGTCGCTCGCTGATTTTTTGCCCTCCGCCGTGCGCGAAGATCTCCATGCGCTCTCCGCAATGCGGCGGGCGTTCGTTGGTTCCCATCAGCACGTGAATGCTCGGTCCGTACACGTCGGCGTCCATGAGGCCGACGCGCGCGCCGCGCTTGGCGAGTGCCAGGGCCAGGTTCACGCATATGGTCGACTTCCCCACCCCGCCCTTGGCCGACGACACCGCGATGATGCGCTCGATGCCGGCGATCGGCGCCTGCGACTCGAACGGGCTCGGGCCCGCGCGGGACCCGGCGGGGCGTGTCCGCCCGCGCGCTGCGGCCCCGACGCCGCGCCCAGTTTGGGCTTGGCTCCCTTGGTCATGACGATGACTTCGCGGATGCCGCCGAGCTTCTTGATCGCGTCGCGGCTCTCGCTTCTCGACGCGCGCCTTCACACCGGCGTCGTCGACCGGGAGATTCAAGGAAATCGTCACCGTGTCGCCGTCGACGCCGATCTTCTCGACGCGATTTTGCGACACGATGTTGCCCACACCGTAGACGTCGATGACGTCTTCGAGTGCCGTGCGAATGGCTTCGGGTGTGTTCATGAGTCGCACGAACTATAGCGGCCCGCGCGCATCCGCGCAACCGCGCAGGTGGCGCCGGTTGACGCAGCACCCGGCGTTCCCGTACATTCGGGGCTCACACACGTTTCGAAGGAGACATACCATGCGACACTTGATCCTGGGCGGCACCGGCACCGTCGGCGGCGCCGTCGTAACCGAACTACTGGCGCGCGGCGAGAAGAACGTGCGCGTCCTCACGCGTTCGCCGGAAAAAGCGGCCAAACTTCCCAAAGGAACCACATCCGTCATCGGCGACCTCGCCGATCCGACCACCTACCAAGCGGTCTTCCAAGACTTCGATACGTTGTTCCTCTTGAATTTGGTCACACCCGCGGAATTGCAGGAAGGTTTGGCGGCGGTCAACGAAGCGAGCCGCGCGAAGGCCAAGCGCATCGTCTATCTGTCTGTCCACGACGCCGAGAAAGGGATGACGATCCCGCACTTCGCGGCCAAGGTGGCCATCGAGGCGGCCATCAAGGACACCGGCATCGCCTACACGATGATCCGGCCCAACAATTTCCACCAGAACGACTACTGGTTCAAAGACGTGATCCTAAAGTACGCCATCTATCCGCAGCCGATCGGAGAGATCGGACTTTCGCGCGTCGACGTGCGCGACATCGCCGAGGCCAGCGCCAACGCGCTCACGCGCTCCGGCCACGAGAACCAGTCGTACGCCCTAGTGGGCCCCGACGCGGTCTCGGGCGAGGCGTGCGCGAAGCAGTGGAGCGACGCCCTCGGCCGCACCGTCAAGTACGCCGGCAACGACTTGGATGCTTGGGAGAAGCAATCGCTCGCTTTCATGCCGGCGTGGGCGGCGTACGATTTTCGTTTGATGTACGAGATGTTCCAGGCCAAGGGATTGAAGGCGACACCCGCGCAGATCAAGGAGTGCGAGACGATCGTCGGACACGCGCCGCGTTCGTACCGGGACTTCGTGCGCGAAACCGTGACGGCCTGGAAGTAGCGCCGCCTCGCGCGGCGTCTGCGCCCGCATGGCAACCAACCGCTCGTTCCTGACGCGCTTCGCGTGGCTCTCTATCGGGGCCGCGATCGCGACCATTGCGCTCAAGGCGGTCGCGTACTTCGTCACGGGCTCGATCGGCCTGTTGTCCGACGCGCTGGAGTCGTTCGTCAACTTGGTGGGTGCGGTACTGGCACTCGCCATGTTGACGGTGGCCGCGCGCCCCGAGGACGACACCCACGCCTACGGCCACTCCAAGGCGGAGTACTTCGCGAGCGGTGTGGAAGGCTCGTTGATCGTGCTCGCCGCGGCGACCATCGCGTTCGCCGCCGTCCCGCGCTTGATCCAACCCCAGCGGCTCGAGCAAGTCGGCGTGGGACTCGGCTTCACCATCGTCGCGGCACTCGTCAACCTGCTGGTCGCACTCGTGCTGCGCCGGGCGGCGTCGCGTCACGAATCCATCACTCTGGAAGCAAACTCGAAGCATCTGTTCGCCGACGTATGGACGTCGGTCGGTGTCGTGGTCGGTGTGGGTGCGGTCGCACTCACAGGCTGGCAGCGCCTCGACCCCATCGTGGCACTCGCGGTGGCGACTCAGATCGTGTGGACCGGCATCCGCATCGTGATCGAGTCGGTACGTGGGCTCATGGACACGGCCCTCCCCACCCACGAGCAAGAGGCGCTGCGCGCGGTGCTCGACCGTTACCGGGACCAGGATGTGCACTACCATGCGCTGCGCACGCGACGAGCGGGAGCCACGCGCTTCGTTTCGGTGCACGTGCTGGTGCCGGGGTCGTGGACGGTGCAGAAGGGACACGAATTGTTGGAGCAGATCGAGCGCGAGATTCGGGCCACGCTACCGAATGCGTCGGTGCTGACCCACCTCGAGCCCCTCGACGACCCGGCGTCGTGGCGCGACATGTCGCTCGAACGCGACGACGCGCCGTAGCCTATGGATGCTTGGGGTCGCGCGCCGGGGGGCGGATCAGCGCCAGACTCGCGGTGTGCCCGTGCAGGAAATTCTTCCCGCCCACCGGTCCGATCTCGCCCGCGCAGAAGAATCCCGCCACGTCGAGACCGTGGAAACAGCTGGTGATGGCGGAAATGTCGCCGTCGGGTTCGTCGTAGAGGCGCGTGCCGCGGCCGTTGCACGAAAACAGGAGTGCCCCGCTGGGTGCCCCGAAGAGCGCTTGCGGTGACAGCATCATCTCGAGGTCTTCGCGCGCGGTGGCCGCGTCGCGCAGGTGAAACTGCACGCGCTCGCCCGTCGTGACGTTGTCGCCGATCGCGATCGCCCCGCTCTTGCCGTCCACTCCCATCACACCGCGCACCAAGAAGTCGCCGCGTCCCAGTCGTTCCTTGCGCGAATCGATCGCGCGACCGATGAACAATCCGTTCTGTAGGAGGTCGCGGTCTTCTTCGTCGAGGTCGTCGACCAAGGCCTGGATGCGCGTCATGGGCGATTCGCCGCCCAGCGAGTCGATCACGTTGTGGGTCGCTTCCGTCACTTCGAACACCGGCCCGATGGGCCGGCACCCTTGCGACACGATGACGTCGACGGCGATGTCGCCCGCGAACGCCACACCGACCAAACCCTCGCGGTGCACGGTCTCGTTCATGAACAAGGCCGTCTCGCCGGGCTGGCGCGCCCCGCTCGCCATACCGCCGATGATCGGGATGCCGTCGCATTCTTGATTGAACGCGCGCAAGACGCCGTCCATGGGGGTGGAGAACGGGTCGGCGAGAATCACCGCGAAGCGCAGCGGGTACGGAGGCTCGTAGTAGGAAAACAGTGCGCCGGGGTTGAGCGAGAGCTTCAAGAGGTCGCGCTTGCTGATCGAGAAGGCCTCGATGTCGACGCCGGGCATTTGCGCCGCCACCACCGCCATCGCGGGCTGGTCTTCGATCTCGTGCGCCGGCCCGATGACGCCTTCGCCCGTGCAGCCGATCAAGACGCGCGCACCAATGGTGCGCTTCAAGTTGGCGGCGAGCGTTTCCGCGCGCGGGGCCAGAGCCGCATTGACGAACACGAAGGCGACGTCGGCGTGTTCGCCCAGCCGGTCGAGCACGGCGCGCCCGGCGTCGCGCAGGAGGACGTCGACGCTGGAGCTGGTGACGGCGACGGAGGCGAACTTCATATCAGCGACTATAGCGGACGATGGTCCCGTTGTCACCGACCACGAAGACGTCGTGGTCCGACGTTCCCCACACCGACGTCACCAAGAACGGCAGGTCCTCGATGGAGTTCAGGCGCGTCCAGGTTCCGCCCACGCCCATGAGGACGGAGAACGCGTCGCCGCTCGCGAAGGCACTTGCGGGCGAGGCCGCCCACACCGAGAGCACGTCGTGGATCGGGTCCTGGTAGGGAATGTCCCACGCGCTTCCGTTCCAATGATAAATGAGACCGCCCGCGTGCAACGGTTCCGACGCAGCAGCCGCGAAGGTCGACGAACGCAGAAACTCCGCGCCCACGTACACGTCGGTCGGAGAGGTACCGAAGATCGAGTGGTAGTTGTTGACGCGCGCGTTGTCGATCGTGACGAGCTTCCATCCCGTGCCGTTCCAGGTGAACGCGCGCGATTGCGCACCCACCACGCGCACATCGTTGTCGGCGAGCGCCCATACCGATAGAAGCGAATCGGTGACGCTAACGATCGACGCGTCGACCCATCCCGCGCCGAGCGAGCGCAGAATGGTTCCGCCCGCGCCGACGGCGTAAGCGTCGCCGTTGGCGAACATCCACACGTCGTGGAGGTCGAAGCCGGCCCCTTCGATCGACGACGTCCACGAGACGCCGTCGAAGCGCAGCACGATTCCCTTTCGCCCCACCGCGATGAGATTGTTCGACGATATCCCGTTGATCGAGCGCAAGTGGTGAGTGGTACCGCTCTCCATCGGTTCCCACGTTCCGCCCACCAAGCGCAGAATCGTCCCGTAGTCGCCGACCGCGAAGGCGTCGCCGGAAGCATCCGCCCACACGTCTTTGAGCTTGGCCGTGATCGCGCCCGGCATGGGTTGCCATTCGTCGGCGGTGAGCTCGAGTACGGTGCCGTACTGCCCGACGGTGAACACGCGCCCGTCGACGCCGAAGACGGCCTCGAGCTCCTGGACGCTGCGATTGACCATCGGCGTCCACGTCACACCGTCCCATCGATAGATGTAGCCGTTCTGCCCCGCCGTGTACACGTCGCCGCCGCTCGGACCCCACACGTCCTTGAAGAACAAAGACACGCCCACGTCGATGGGCGTCCACGACACCCCGTCGAAATGAATCGCGGCCCCGTTGCCGCCGATGGCGAAGACGTCGTTCCACGCCCGCCCCCACACCACGAAGAGCGCGAACGTCGCCGGCGTCGTGATCTCGCTCCACGAAACGCCGTCGTAGTGCAGCATGTTTCTACCGATTCCGGTGACGTACACGTCGCTCGGCCCGCTTCCCCACACCGACGTCAGCGCTTGATCGCCGGCCGGGACCGTCATCGGCAACCACGACGCGCCGTCGAAGTGCATGATCGTGCGCTTGCCGCCGACCGCGAACACGTCGTTGGCGTTCGTGCCCCAAACGTCGAGAAGGAAATTGTCGGTGCCGGTCATCTGCGTCCACGTCGAGCCGTTGAAATGCAGGACGACGCCCACATCGATCACACCGCCGACCGCGATCACGTTGCTCGCCGACGTTCCCCACACCGCATTGAGTTGCTCCGTGGTGGGTGTGGTTGTCTTGCGCCACGACGACCCGTCGTAGCGCAGCACGACACCTTTCACACCGGTCGCGAAGAGATCATCGGCCGCGGGACCCCAGATGTCGGTGAGCGAGATGCCCTGCGCGACGGGCGCCATCCAGCGCCACTGCGCCGAGGCGGGCGGCGGCGGGGGTTCGACCGGGCCGCCGGAATCGCTGGAGCACGCAAGACTGCCGGCCGTCAGGCCGGCGAGAAGGCATGCGACTATCGACTTGAGTGGAGGAAATGGAACTGGCACGGAGTCTCCGAACACGGGGCGTCGTGCCTTAAATTTACTACGAAAGACGGGTGTCGCGCAACGCGCTCATGCGATGTCGGGGGCGGCTTGCAGCTCGCGCGAACGACGGGACGCCTTTCGCTTGGCCCACGCGGCGAAGGTGCGCAGTTGCCAACCTAGCCGGATGGAAAGCGTGTAGAGCGTGGGCGTGACCAACAAGATGAGAATCGTGCTCGACGCGACACCACCGACGTTGGCCAGCGAGAGATTCTCCCAGATATCCTTGTCGGCGGTCTCGTTCATGTGGACCAGGAGCGGCACCAGACCGATGACGGTGGTTCCGCTGACGAGCAAGATCGAGCGGAAGCGCACGCGCGAGCCGCGCGCGACCGCTCGTTTGAGCAGCCCCACCCGTTCCTCCTTGGGAAGCACCCATAGGTCGCTCCCGCCCACGTTGCGGCGCAGCGGCGGAAACAGCGAGGTGGTCAGCTCCGGGTCGCTCCCCAGCCGCGACTTGAGAATCAATTTCGCTTCCACGCGGTAGCGGCTGATCAAAAGAATCGCGTTGTTGACGGCGACGCCGAACAAGAGCACCAGCCCGATGCGCGCCGAAGAGTCGAACACCGAGTGCGTGAGCCAGAAGATGACGGCCACTCCGACCAAGGCCATCGGAATCGAGAGCAGGATCAAAAGCGGGAGCGAAAGACTTTCCATCATCGCGGCCAGCACGATGAAGATGAACGCTACCGAGAGCCACAGCGCCAAGCCGATTTCTTCTTCCTCTTCTTGCGTCAAGAATTCCTGGCGGGCCTCTTCGGCCTTGTAGCCGTACGGAAGCCGGATGCCGGCCAGGATGTCCTTGATGAATTTTTGGCGCATCTGGTCGGTGCCGAGGTACTCCCAGTTGATTTGTGTCGTGTACTTCTGATTCTCGCGCGTGATGGTAGGCGATACGTCGCGCGATTGGATGTCAATCAAGTCGCCCAGGCGAACCTGTTCGCCGGCCGGGTTGCGCACCACCAACTGCGCGATGTCGGCGTAGGAGATGTTCTTGGCGTCGGCGTAAGAAAGCTGCACGCGTTCCTGGTCGCCGTCGATAAGCATGGTCCACGGAATATCGACACCCAGCATCCGGCGTATCTGCGCGGTCAAGTCCAGCACGGTGAGGTCGTGCGCGGCCAACCGCTCGCGACGGATCTTGATCACCATTTCTTCTTGTCGAGTGCGCTCGAATTGCGAGCCGGTGGTCACGCGCGCGTTGCGCACGCGGCGGCTCTTCTCGATGCGCCCGAGCGCTCCGTCGGCGATTTCATTCAACTTCTTCGAATTGTAGCCCGTGATCTTCACCAGCGAATTCAAAGCCGACCCGCCGAACGCGCCCTTGAAATAGGGGCGGTCGGAAAAGCCGCGCAGGTAAACGCTCGACCCGCCCGTCTCGTCGGCCTTGGCGATCAACAGCTCGCGCCAGTGGAACGGGAGCGGGGTCTTGCGCAACTTTTCTTCGAATTCGACGCGCACGATGCCCTGGTTGCCGAACGCGCGTGCACTCATGCGCACGCCGTCGGGAATGGGGAGCAATTGATTCTCGAAGCCGCGCAACGTCTCCGACGTCAGTTCGAGATCGGTACCCGACGGCATTTCGAGATAGAGAAACAGCTCCTCTTCTTCGGGAAATTTCCAGAAGCCGCCCTTGATCACCTTGGCGTCGTACACCCACCACGCGCCAGCGAATATCGCGAGGGTCAGCGGCACCACCACCCACCATCCGCGCTGCAGTCCCACATAGAAACGATCCAGACGCGTCACGCGGTCTTCGGTCGCGGGGGCTTCCGCGATCAAGGCTTCCAGCTCGTGTGGGTCGACGACGTCGCGCGTTCCATCGGGCAATTTCTTGACCAGCGGACGCGCCCACACCTGGTGCAACACCATCGGCACCCACCCGAAGGCCACGAACAAGGACGCGAGCATCGCGGTCCCGATCGAGACTGCGAGCGGGATGTAGTAGAGCGCCAACCGCCCCGACAGGAACACGAAGCTCACGAACACGACGATGGTAGTGAGTGTCGTGGCAAGAGCGGGGCTGGCGATTTCGCGGGTGCCGTCGAGGATGGCGTGATACGCCACCTCGAGCTTGGCGCGCCGCGAGAGCCCGAGCGCGTTGGCGCGCTCCAGCGCGTCCAAGCGCAGGTGGATCGATTCCAGCACCAGAATGCTGTTGTCGACGATCATACCGAAGCTCACGGCCAGCCCGCTGATGGTGATGAAATTCACCGAGATCTTGAGGAAGTAGAACATCGAGAGCGCGATCAGCGTCGCGAACAGGATCGATGCCGTCACGATCGCAGTCAGTTTGACCTGGCGCACGGACACGACCAGCAACACGAACAGGATCCCGAGAATCACCAACGACCGATAGATGAGGCTGCGCAGCTTTTCCTCGAGGTCCTTGCCCTGGTCCTCGTCGATGTGGAAATCGACCTTGGCCGGGACGTTCTCGCGGATGGCGGGGAGTGCTGCGCGCAGGTCGCGGCTCACCCCGACCGCATTCGACCCGCTGCGCTTCTCGACCGACACCTGCACCACGTTCTTCCCGTTGGCGCGCACGAAATACATCGGGTCTTCGAAATCGGGGCGCACTTCGCCCAGCATCCCCAGCGTGAAGCTCTGCCCGCCGCGGCGCGCCACCGTCGCCTCTGAGATCTGACGCAGGCTCACCGGCCGGCGCAATGCCACCAAGCGCTCGAGGCCCTGTTCGCGCACCGTGCCGGCCGCCTCGAACTCGTCCAGGCGATTGATGCCGCGAAACACTTCGTCGGCGCGGATGCCGTACAGCTCGAGCAGGCGCCGGTCGAGAATGATTTTCACCAAGGGGCGGGCACCCCCCAGCACTTCGGCGTCGGCCACACCGTTGATCGCGATGACTTGCGGGATCACCCATGTCTCCGCCAAGTCGCGCAGCTCGTTGGGCGAGAGCGACGATTCGAGACTGAAGGTGAAGAAGTCTTCGGTGCGGAACTCTTCGGGCACGAAGGGCATGATCTGGGGCTGTGTCGCGCCCAGCGGAAGATTGCGGCGCACGTCGCCCAGCTGTTCGTTCAAGTCGAGGCGGGCGAAGTCGATGTTGACGTCGCGTCGGAAGGAAATCTCGACCGTCGAATTACCGGCGCGACTGGTCGACTGGATCTTCTGGACGCCGTGGACGTCCTGCACCGCTTCTTCGATGGGAATCGTGATCGCGCGCTGCACCGCTTGCGGCGAGGCGCCGTTCCACCCCGTCGCGACCGTCAGCGTGGGCAGGTTGACGTCGGGGACGGCTTCGATCTTCAGGCGCGGGATCGAGTACACGCCCAGCACGATGAACGACACGAAGATCATCCACGTCGTGACGGGAAAGCGTACGCAGAACTTAGTCACGCGCGGGCCTCGGGATGCGGTGACACAGCATGTACATGATCGGCGTGTACAAGAGTGTGAGCGCAGTCGTCATCGTCAAGCCGCCGATGATGGTCAGCGCCAGCGGTCGCTGCAGTTGGGCGCCGCCGCCCAAGCCGATCGCCATCGGAATCATGGCCAAGATCGCGGTCGCGCTATTCATGATGATGGGACGCGCGCGCAACCGGCACGCCTCGTGGATCGCTTCCCACCCGTCCATGCCGCCCGCGCGCAGTTGACGAATGGCGTCGGTCTTCACGATCGCGTCGTCCACCGCGATACCGAGCAGCGTGATCAATCCGATCAACGACAGAATGTTGACCGACGTCCCCGTGGCCAAGAGCGCGATCACGGTGCCGGCGGCACCGATCGGAATGGTGACCGAGATGTGTAAAGGATCGATCAACGATTCGAACTGGGCCGCGATGATCATGTAGACCAGCACCGTGGCGAGCAGAAACGCCCACCCGAGGTCGCGGAAGCTCCGGTTCATCTCGGCGCGCTCGCCGCTCTGCACGATCTTGATGTCGCTCGGAAGCTCGAGCTTCTGCAGCACGGCGCTCGCCTCGCGCCACGCGTCGTCGATGGAGCCGCTGGCGATCTGTCCCGAGATGGTCACCATGCGGCGCTGGTTGTTGCGCGTCAGCTCGCGCACGGGCCGTTCTTCGTCGATGGTGACGAAGCGCTTGAGCGGCACCATCTCGCCGCCGGCCACCGCCACCGGCGAGGTCAACACACCCGCCAGGTCGCGTCGCTCGGCCTGCGGAAAACGCACGGCGATGTCGATGCGCTTCTCGATCTCGTTGAACGTGGTGGCCTCGATGCCGGCGATGCGGTTGCGCACGTCGCGCGCGATCACGTCGGGGTCGAGGCCGGCGCGCATGATCTCTTCGGTGTCGAGGTGGACGACCAGGTTGGGCGTATCGAGCACGCGATCCGCTTGGAGGTCGCTCAAGCGATGCGATTTCGCGAGCGCGGCCACGATCTCGGTGGCGGCGGCGACGGCGTCTTCCGGACGCTCGGCGAGAATGCCCATGCTGAAGGGGGCTTCGTCGGTCGCGAGCACCTCGGCCAGTCCGGCGCCCTCCTCGCGGAATGCGTAGCGCACGCCGGGAACGTCGGCGAGTCGCTTGGCGACATCATGCTGGAGTCGCACCGACGCGTCGTAGGCGTCGCGCCCGGTGTCCATGATGATGCGCATGCGCGCGGTGTTGGGTGCCGTGTAATCCTTCATGGCCGCCAGCGTACGCTCGGTGGTCCCGACCTGCGTGAACACCTTGACGACCTGGTCCTGCGTCTCCATCCACTCCGCGAGATCGGCGACGGCTTGCGACGTTTCTTCCAACGGGCTCCCGGTCGGAAACTCGAGCTCGAGGCGCAGATCGCCCGACGAGCGCGCGGGCATCATGCTGCGGGGAATCTTGGTCGCCAAGAGGCCGCACACCACGAACAGCGCCAGGAGCCCGACCATCATCGACTTGGGACGGTACAGTGCTTTCTCCAGAACCCCGTGATAGACGCGGAAGAACGCTTGGTAGGCGTCGTCGGTCACACGAAACAGACCGCGCTTGACCTTCTTTTCCGGCTTGAAGAAGCGCGCGGCGAGCATCGGCTGCAACAGGAGTGCGGCCGCGATCGAGACCGTGAGCGCGATGGTGACGGTCAACGCCTGGTCGCGGAAGAACGCGCCCGCCACCCCCGGGACGTACACCACGGGGAGAAACACCGCCACCGTGGTCAGGGTGCACGCGACCACGGCGTTCCCCATTTCGCGCGTCCCCACTTCGGCGGCTTGCGCGATGATGCGGCGCGTCTCCATGTTGTGGGGGTCGAAGTTGTCGGTATTGCCGAGTTTTTCTTCGACGTGGCGGTTGATGTTCTCGATCACGACGATCGCATTGTCGACCAAGAGGCCGGCCGCGAACGAGAGACCGCCCAGGCTCATCAAGTTGAGCTTGACCTTGCCCATGTACAGAAACACGAACGTGATCAAGAGCGACACCGGGATGGCCACACCCACCACGAGCGGGCCCCGCATGTCGTTCAAGAACAAGAACAGAACCAGGAACGCCAAGCCGGCGCCCACCACCAGCGACCACGCCAGGCTCGAAAACGAGGCGCGCACGTAGTCGGCGTCGCGATAGACGTATTGGTACTCGAAGTTGCCGTAGTCCTTCGAGAGCACTTCCAGCGCGCGGTCGACTTCGTCGGTCACCTGGATGGTGTTGGCTTCGGGCTCCTTATAAATGAGGAACGACACCACCGGCTTGCCGCCGAGGAGTGTGAGCCCTTCGGGCTCCTTGATGGTGTCGACCACGCGCGCGACGTCGGCGATGCGCACGGGCGACTGGCCCGGGCGCATGATGTCGGTGGCCGCGATCTCGTCGATGGTCGCGTACTCGCCGTCGATGCGCAGGCTCATCTGCAGCGGTCCCTGGCGAATCTTGCCGCCGGGGAACGACACGTTGCTGCGCACCAACGCACTCTGGATCTGCTCGACCGTGATGCCGTAGATCTCCATCTTGCGCGTGTCGGGTTCGACCAGGATCTCGCGCACGGACCCACCCACCACTTCCGCCTTGCTGATGCCGTCGACTTGTTGCAGGGCGGGCTTCAACACTTCCTCGCCGAACTCGGTCAACTGTTCGATGGGTGCCGTGCCCTCGAGGGTGAGAATGCTGATGGGGCGCGAGGTCGGGTCCCAGCGCAGGATCACGGGGCGCTCGGCGTTCTCGGGGAAATCTTCGCGAAAGGCGACGCGGTCGACGGCTTCGCGCAAATGGAGATTCGCGAAGTCCATCTGGGTTCCCCACTCGTACTCGACCGTGATCATCGACGTGCCCTCGCGGGTGCGCGACACCACGCGACGCACGCCGGATAGGGCGGTCACGACTTCCTCGAGCGGCTCGGTGACGAGACGCTCCAAGTCTTCGGCCGGAATGTCCGAGTATGACGTGAGGACGGTGAGGCGCGGGTAGGTGATCGACGGCAACAGGTCGACCGGGATGCGCTTGAAGCTGACCACGCCCACCAGCATCAGCGCGATGAAGAGCATGCTGATGGCGACGGGGCGGTGGATCGCGAAACGAATCATTCGTTATCCTGCGCGGACTTGATCCACGGGTCGTCGACGGCGACGGTCTTGCGGACCTTGATCTTGGCGTCGTGCGCCAGCGTCAAGTGATCCGACACGATGACGCGATCGCCGGGCTCGAGTGTTCCTCCCTGCAACACGCCCGTGATCTCGACCAGGCGATCGTTGGCTTCGCCGAGCTCGACGTAGAGCCACTTGGCGCGGCCGTCTTCGACCTTGAATACCAGCGGGCGTCCGTCGCGCGTCAGCACCGCTTCGCGCGGCACCAGCAAGCGGTCCGTGAAGCGTTCGCCCGCGATCAAGGCACGCGCGAACATGCCGGGGCGCATGCGGCCGTCGTCGTTCTTGACCCGCATGAGCACCTGACACGTGCGCGACTCGCGGTTGAACTGCGGGCTCACCACGTCGACGCGCGCCGGGATGGTGTCGCCGAGCGCGGGAATGGCGAGGATGGCGGTGCCACCGGGCGCGATCTTGCCGACGTCGGCCTCCAGGACACCCACCTCGGCCTCGATGTTGACGTTGTCGACGAGCGTGAACAGGCTCTGGTTGACCATGACCTGCTCGCCCGGACTCAGGGTGAGGCCGCTCACGACGCCGTCGAAGGGTGCCCGGATCTCGGTCCGTTCCAGGTTCAAGCGCGCGCGCTCCAAGTCGGCGCGCGCGACCGACACGCCGCTGCGCGCGGCCGCGATCTCGCCGCGAAACTTCCCATCCTTGAGGGCTTGGACGTCGAGGCCGATTTCGCGCGCGAGGCGCTCGTCGCGCGAGATCTTGCCGCTCTTCTCGAGCCGCTCCAAGTCGGCGAATTGGTCGCGCATTTCCTGGGCATCTTGGGCGACGGAGGTGTCGACGTCGGCGTCTTCGATGGTGAGCAGACTCAGCGTTTGCAAGTAGCGAGCGCGCGCTTCTTCGGCCGCCATCTCGTACTCGCGATCGTCGATCTTGAGCAGGAGCGTGCCGCGCTTGACCGGCTGCCCTTCTTCCACCGGCGCGCGCATGATCTTGCCGGCCACTTCCGCGCGGATCTCGGCCGAGTGACGCGCGCGCAGTTGTCCTTCCGCGATGACCGGGCGCACCAAGTCGGCGCGAATCGCGCGCGCGGCATTGACGGTGACGGCACGCTCTTTCTTCTCGGCCTTGCTGGTGTCCACCGCGGCGTCCGGATTCTGCCCGAAGTTCTCGGCGTCCCCCTCCATCGAGCCTTGGGCGTTGGCGAGCGACGTGGAATCGGTGGCGGTCGAGTCGGCGGCCCCCTGGGTGGCGGCCTTCTTTCCACACCCGAGCGCCGCCATCACGAGCAGCATAGTCGCGGCGAGCAGGATTTTAGGCTTCAAGGGGCATTCCTCTCGTGTGTGTCATGGGAACGACGACGGCGCCGCGCACGCGCGCGACGCCGGTGTTCGTCAGCACAAGGGCGATGGGCACGAGGATGTTACCCGGAACAATCCGCAGCAGGCTCGCTGCTCGCAAGGACTCCGGGGGTTCATGCGAGGACGTGACGGGAACGTCCTCGTGCCCTCGCCCGACGTTACTACCTCGCCGCGATGACGTCGCCCTCGAGCTTGTAGCAGATGACCGCCATCGGTTCGGGCTCTTCGGCTTCGTCGTAGAGACCTTGAACACCCTGCGCCGACATGGCGGCCTGCAAGAAGCTCGTCACCACGTACAGACGATCCTTCTCGAACACATACAGGTCTTCGAGCGGATTGCCCTGACCCTGCAGGGTCACCTGCTTGACGAACTGGCCTGCGGGGTTGAACACGTCGAAGGTGCCCAGCGTTCCCTTGGGCAGGTTGCGCGCACCGGCACTCGAGAGCACCCACATCGACCCGTCGTCGCGCACATAGATGTTCTCGATGTCCTTGTCCATCGGGTTGATGACGACCTTGCAGTTGGGGATCATCTTGGCCCAGTGCGAGAACATGCGGCTCATGAAGTCTTTCTCTTGGGCCGTGCGCGGGACGTGCTTGTAGTCGCGCGTGACCACCTTCTCGACCTTGCCCGACTTGTCGTACACGGTGACTTCATAGTTGTCGTACGAATTGCACGCGTAGACTTTTCCGTCCGGGCCGACTTCCCAGCGGCGCTCGAAGGTATCCCACGACGCGTCGTTCATTTCGGCCGACGCCATGTTGATCGTGTTCTCCTTCGTCGAATACTCGGCGGCCTCTTTGCCGGTCGCGTCGATGGAGGCGAGGAAGCCCTGACGCGACCACTTGCCGGCCGCCTGATCGAACTTCTGGCGCGCCATGAAGAGCACGACGTTGCCGCCGCGCGAGTCGCCACCCTGAATCATTTGGAAGCCGCCGTCGGGCGCTTGCGGAATCGGGTAGTCGCCGCCCGGCTGTCCGTCCTTGTTCAAGAGGACGATCTTGCCCGGCATCATCTGGATGACGGCCACCTTCTCCTTGGTGAAGAACATCGAGGTCGGGGTGCGGAACTCGCCGGGGCCTTCGCCCTCACGGCCGATCGCACGGACGAACTCGCCGTCCTTGGTATAGACCTTGGCCTGGTTCAACTGGCTGTCGAGGAGATAGACCTGGCCGGCGTCGTCGATGTCGATATCGCTGATGACGCCGAAGAACTCGTCTTCGTCGTCGGAGTCGCCGCCCAAGCGCCATAGCTCGGGCAGCTTGATGGTCGCTGACTCGGCGAATCCCTTGGCCGGGCTCGACACGGTCTTGGCCCCGTTGGCGCCCGCGATCTCCTTGCCCGCCCACGTGCCGGCGTGTCCGTCGGCCGCCGCGACGACCAGCACAGCCACAACGACGGCCAGGGTGACTGCGAAGACTCGCCACGCCAGGACGAGCCGATTCGATGTGCGCAGACGCTTCATGGGGATCATGTCTCCTTCGAGAAAAGGGGGTAATGGAAACCGATGGATGGTACCTACGGTCCCGGTCGCGCGGGGGTTTCCAAATTCATTGTACCCGCCGCATTGCCACAGTTACCCGATCGAACGAGGGCTATTCAGGCGGGCATATTGTACGTGCTCCGAGGTCGACAGGCAACCTCCCTAGACCCCCGTGTCGAGCGGCAGGACGCCGGCCATTTCGCCGATCACGTTAACGATCTGCGAGTTGGCGGGGACGACTACCTTGGTGTTGTTCTTGAGCGAAGTCTCCATCGTCTCCAGGCGCTTCAAGAGCTGGGCGTTACCCACGAAGTACTTATTGGCGGCCTCGTTCACCAGGCGGATGGCCTCGGCCTGGCCTTCGGCCTCCAGGATGTTGGCCTGCCGGACACCTTCGGCCTGCTTGATGGCCGCGCGCTTCGAACCGTCGGCGGCGGTTTCGGCCGCGGTGGCGAAGTCGATGGCCGCGATCTTTTCGTTCTCCGCCTTGACGATCTTGTTCATGGTCTCTTGCACGTCTTTGGGCGGGTCGATCTGCTTCAATTCCGCGCGCACGATCTCGATGCCCCACTTGCTGGTCTCCTTCATCAGCACCTTGAGCAAGTCCTCGTTGATACGCCCGCGCTCGCTGTTGGCCGACTTGAGCGTCATGGTGCCGATGATGTTGCGTAGCGTGGTGCGCGCCAGGTTGACGATCTGGTAGGTCACGTTGTTCACGTTGTACTGCGAATCTCGCACGCTCTGCGCGTCGTCTTTGATCTTGAAGTAGATCTGCGCGTCGACGAGCGCATTCAGGTTGTCGTTGGTAATGATCTCCTGCGGCTCGGCATCGACCATTTGCTCGGTGATATTGACCAGGTACAAACGGTCGATGACGGGAATGATCCAGTTGAAGCCCGGCTGGGCGAAGCGGTTGTACTTGCCCATGCGTTCGATGAGCGCGCGCCGGGTGGGGCGGACGATCCGCATCCCCAGCAGAAACACGACGACAACGGCAACGATGGCAATCGTCAGGAGTTCGTTCATTTGTCATCCCTCTTCTTCGGTCGGTACACGTGCGTGCTCTGGCCGTAGAACACTTCCGCGGCTTCCATGATGGTCTCCGATAACGTGGGATGCGGATGGATGGTGAGCTTCACGTCGGCGGCCGTCGCACCCATTTCGATCGCGAGCACGCCCTCCGAGATCATGTCGCCCGCCCCCGCACCCACGATCCCTACACCGAGCACGCGCTCGGTCTTCGGATCGATCACGAGTTTGGTCAGCCCGTCGGTGCGCTCGATCGACATCGCGCGCCCCGACGCACCCCACGGGAATTTCGCCACCGCAACGTCGAGGTTGCGCTCCTTGGCCTGCGTTTCGGTCAATCCGCACCACGCGATCTCGGGGTCGGTGAAAATCACCGCCGGGATCGCGTTGGGCTCGAAGGCGACCTTGTGCCCCGCGATCACCTCGGCCGCCACGCGTCCTTCGTGCGACGCCTTGTGCGCCAGCATGGGATCGCCGACCACGTCGCCGATGGCAAAGATGCTGGGCTCGTGGGTGCGTCGTTGCGCATCGACTTCGATGAATCCGCGCTCGTTCACGCGCGCCTTCGTCTTCTCGAGCCCGAAGCCGGCCGAGTTGGGTTTGCGGCCGACCGACACCAATATTTTCTCGTACACGACCGTTTCCTTCACAGCGCCGTCAAACGTCACCTCAATACCGGCGCTCGCTTCGCGAGCGTTCGTCACCTTGGTATCGACCATGATCCGTTCGAAGGTCTTGGAAACGCGCTTCTCGAGCACTGAAACCAAGTCTCGGTCGGCGCCCGGCAACAACCCCGAGGTCATCTCGACGACGGAGACCCGGGCGCCGAGACTCGCGTACACGCTCCCCAGCTCCAATCCGATGTAGCCCCCGCCGACCACGAGCATCGTCTTCGGCACATCGCGCAGATCGAGCGCGGTCGTGGAGTCGAGGACGCGCGGCGAATCGGACTTGAACAACGGGATGGTCGCGGGTCGCGAACCCGTCGCGACGATGCAGTGGTCGAACCTAATCTCTTGCGTGCCGCCCGACGCGAGTGCGACCGACAGCGTGTGCGCGTCGACAAAGGTCCCGAAGCCGCGTACGTACGTCACCTTCCGGAACTTCGCGACTTGTCCGACACCACTGGTGAGTTTGCGGACCACCCCTTCCTTCCACGCGCGCACGGCGTCGACCTTGATATTGGGCGCGCCGAACTCGATACCCATGATGCGCGCGGCGTCGGCTTCGTGCAGAACGTTCGCGACGTGCAAGCAGCGCCTTGGAGGGAATGCAACCGCGATAGAGGCACACGCCGCCCGGATTCTCTTCGACATCGACCAAGACCGTCTTCAAGCCGAGATCCGCGCCCAGAAATGCGGCCGCGTAACCGCCCGGGCCGCCCCCCAGGACGACGAGCTGGTAGGTCTCGTTGTTCATGCGGAGTCTAGCCTTCGAGTGCGAGCAGAATAGGGTCTTCGAGGGCTTCGCACACCCAGCGCAAGAAGCGCGCGGCGGCGGCACCGTCGATCAACCGGTGGTCGTAGGAAAGCGAAAGCGGGAGCATCAGTCTCGGCTCGAAGGAGCCGTTCGCGTAAACCGGCTTCATGGTCGAGCGCGACACGCCGAGGATCGCGACTTCGGGTGCGTTGACGATGGGCGTGAACGACGTGCCGCCGATGCCGCCCAGATTCGAGATGGTGAAGTTGCCGCCCTCCATGTCGTCGGGCATGATGCGCTTGGTGCGCGCTTTCTCGGCCAGCTGGGTCACTTCGATGGACAGCGCAACCAAGTTCTTGCGGTCGACGTTGCGCAGTACCGGCACCAACAGCCCGCGCTCGGTGTCGACCGCGATACCGATGTTGTAATACTTCTTGTGGACGATCTCGGACTTGCCCACGTCAATGGATGCGTTGAAGTCGGGAAAGCGCTTCAAGGCCGCCGCGCACACTTTGACCAAGATCGACGTCATCGTGAGCTTGCCGCCGGCCGCTTCGACGCCGGGCGCGTGCTTCTTGCGCGCCGCCTCGAGTACGGTGATGTCGGCGTCGTCGTGCTGGGTGACGTGCGCGACACTGTTCCACGCGTACGCCATCTGCTGCGCGGTGAGCGCGCGCACCTTCGACATCGGCGTGCGCTCGACGTCGCCGTAGCGCGCGAAATCGGGCAGCGCGCGCGCGGCCATCGTCGAGGCAGCGCCGGGTGTCGCGCGACCGCCGCCCGATGTCGCCGACGCGATGATCGCCTTGGCAAAGCTCTGCACGTCTTCGGAAGAAATGCGCCCGCTCGGTCCCGAGCCGTGTACCTGATTGATGTCCACACCCAACTCGCGCGCCAAGCGACGCACGGTCGGCGACGCGGGAGGCGGTGTGCCGGATTCTTGCGCGACCGCGACCACGGTGTTACGAATCGCATCCGCGGTGGGCTCTTCGACGCGCGACGAAGGAACCCGTGCCGGCTCCGGCGCTCGCGGAGGTGCCGCAGATGCGGGAGCGGGCGCGGGCTTGGCGGCCTCGATGGGTTTCGGCGTGGGTGCCGGCGGCGCGCCGGCCGCCTTTTTTGCCTCGGTGTCGATGGTCGCGATCACACCGCCCACCTTGACGCTGTCGCCCGGTTTCAGATCGATACGCGCGACCACACCGGCCGCGGTCGACGGAACTTCGAACACCGCCTTCTCGGTTTCTAATTCAATGAGCGGTTGGTCGACGGTCACGACGTCGCCGGGTGCCACCAGCACCTTGGTGACATCGCCGGACTCGACGTTCTCGGAGATTTCTGGCAGACGAACTTCGACGATCATAAGGCGGCATTATCCTACAGAATCGCGAGTCGTCGCAACAGCCGTCCGGCTAGTCGTGCTCGTTCTCGTTTCCATGCTCGCGTCGCTTCTTGTCCCCGAAGGTTGCGACGAGCCCGGCTACAAAAACGGTTTGTTCCGCGTCGCTGAGACGGGCCTCCGGGTGTCCCCACAGGTAACTGCGCAACGGCATCTCGCCCTCGCGAATACTTTTCGCCGCTTCGTCGCCTTCGTTCTTGCCCACTCCCCACCGCGAGACGTTGAACTTCTCCCGCCCGTGGTCGACGTGGCGCTGCAAGAACCACGATACCGGGGCGACGTGGCTGTACCAGGGCCATCGGGTCTGGTTGCTGTGGCAGTCGTTGCACGCGCGCACGAACACATCGCGCGTCGCTTGCGAATCCCATTTCGGCTCGGACACGACGGGCGGATTGGAGTGATCGCGACCGTAGGGGACGACTTGAATCAGGACCGCGAGTCCTATCGCCGCGAGCGCCAGCTTGGCAATCATTCATGTTCCTCTCTTGCGGCCGTCTCAAATCCAAAGTCGATCAGTGCGGCTGTCCTTCCTGCGGCGGCGCGAGCTGTGTAAGAGACAGCGTGTTGCCGTCCGGATCCTTGAACCATGCCACCTTGGTGCCGTCCGGAAACGTGCAGATGCGCAGCGTGTCTTGGGTGAACTCTTCGAAGCGCTCGAACGTGACGCCGCGCCCCTGCAGCTGAATCACCGCCGCGCGCGCGTCCGGCACCACCCAGCCGATCACGGTGTGCGACACCGGTTCGAAGTCGCGCACCTGGCTGACGCGAACGAGCGTCCCGTTCGCATTTAGAACGAATGCGTGCGGATCTTCGGAGACGACACGGAGCCCCAGGATGTCTTGGTAGAATTGTCGTGCCCGAGCCGCATCCTTGGTTACGACGAACGCCATCACATCGCAAGAGTCCAGCATGGCCGGTCTCCTCTCGGGTTCAAATCAGATCTTCCACTCTAGCCCAACTGCGAAATCGATATCGGTGAATTCAACCGGGATTTCTCCCTCGCTGTCGTCGAACGCCATCCCGTCCGCCCACCGTCCGCGAATCATTCCGGACATCGAAAGCCGTTCCGATATCGGGGCGGTTTGACGGAGGTAGCCGTGGAATCCGTACCCGTTGCCCTTTCGAGACTCGAAGTCGGTGCCCGCCGACAAGGGGTCCTCGGAATAGGTGGTGACGTCTCCCTCGATCTTGGTCGCGTACACACCCCCCCCCACACCGGCCAGGGTGAGAGCGCCGTGCCCGGAACGCCGGAGTGTGAACTCGTAGCCGATACAAACCGGGATGGTCTCGAAGTTCTGGTCGCTGTAGAAAAAACTCGTGGCAAGGGGGGCGGACACGGCGTGCAGCGCGGTCGAGGAGGTGATTCGCTCGACCGACAATCGCACCGCATGGCGCGGTGCGAAACGCCACGTCCCCGAGACCTCCCATTGGAACGCCAAGTCGTCGGTATCGTGGCTGACATCGAACTCGTCCCAGAAGTCTTCCAGTTCGCTGAGGCGAAGGTGGCCCGCACCGGCCTGAAGGCCAAGCAAGACCTCGGCGCGAGATGTGCCGACAGCGAGTGTGACGATAACGGTGCCGACGAGAATCGAACCAAGGCGCATGCGCCCTCCTTGACTAGTCTCGGTGCGGATTCTGCTTGTTCGGATCGATGCCGAAGTCCTGAATCGCTTCCTTCACCACGGACTTCTTGATGTGCCCTTCGCGCGCCAGTGCACGCAGCGCCGCGAGTGCAATGTAGCGCGCGTCGACCTCGAAGAAGTCGCGCAGGCCCGCGCGGTTGCTCGAACGCCCGAACCCGTCGGTGCCCAGGAAGTCGAAGCCCGCCGGCATCCAGCGCGCGATCGACGCCGGGAGTGCTTTCATATAATCCGACGCCGCGACGTACACGCCCTGGGTACCGTTCAACACTTGCGCGACGTAGGGCACCCTCTCCTCTTCGCCCGGGTGCAGCAGATTGTAGCGCTCGCACTCGATGGCGTCGGAATAGAGCTGCTTGTAGCTCGTCACCGAGTACACGTCGGCGGGAATGTCGTAGGCGTCTTCGAGAATGCGTTGCGCGCGGATAACTTCGTTCAAGATCGCACCGCTGCCGAACAGGTTGACCTTGTTCTTGGCTTCGCTCTTGGCCGACGCGTACAGGCGGTACATCCCCTTCAGGATGCCGTCGCGCGAACCCTCCGGCATGGCCGGCATCTTGTAGGGCTCGTTCATCACCGTGATGTAATAGAAGAGCTGCTCGTTGTTCTTGTACATGCGCTCGATGCCGTCGTGGATGATGACCGCGAGTTCGTACGCGAACGTGGGGTCGTACGCGCGCAAGGTCGGGTGCGGGAGGGCCAAGATGTGGCTGTGGCCGTCTTCGTGCTGCAAGCCTTCGCCGGCCAGTGTCGTGCGTCCCGACGTACCGCCCAGGAGGAACCCCTTGCAGCGCATGTCGCCGGCGGCCCAGATGAAGTCGCCGATGCGCTGGAAACCGAACATCGAGTAATAAATGAAGAACGGCACCATGTTGATGCCGTGGGTGGCGTACGCGGTTCCCGCCGCGATGAACGATGCCACCGACCCCGCCTCGGTGATCCCTTCTTCGAGCACCTGCCCGTCGACGGCCTCCTTGTAATAGAGGAGCGTCTCCTTGTCGACCGGTTCGTAGAGTTGTCCGACACTCGAGTAGATGCCGACCTGTCGAAACAGCGACTCCATGCCGAAGGTGCGCGCTTCGTCGGGAACGATCGGCACCACGTACTGGCCGATCTGCTTGTCCTTGAGGAGCGTCGAGAGCATCTGCACGAACGCCATGGTGGTGGCGACTTCGCGGTCGCCGCTGCCCGCGTACATGTCCTTGAATATCGACTCCGGCGGCGTGTCGAGCGAGCGGCGCCACGTCGCGGCGCGCGGGAATGTACCCGCCCAGCGCCTCGCGGCGCGCGCGCAGATACTGCGCGTCTTCGCTGTCGTCGGCGGGTTTGTAGAACGGCGCCTGCGCGACGTCTTCGTCGGAAATGGGAATCCCGAACTTGTTGCGGAACGCACGCAGCTCGTCTTCGTTGAGCTTCTTTTGCTGGTGCGTGATGTTCTTGCCCTCGCCGCTCTCGCCCAGCCCGTAGCCCTTGATGGTCCAGGCCAGAATCACGGTCGGCAATCCCTTGTTGTCGACCGCGGCCTTGTACGCCGCGTACACCTTCTCGGGGTCGTGGCCACCGCGCTTCAAGTTGCGCACCTGCTCGTCGGACAAGTGCTCGACCATCTTCAGGAGGCGCGGGTCGGCGCCGAAGAAGTCCTTGCGAATGTAGTCGCCCGGTTCGGTCACGTATTTTTGGAATTGTCCGTCGACGACTTCGCTCAAGCGCTGCACCAGGACGCCTTCGGTGTCGGACGCGAGCAACGGATCCCAGTCGCCGCCCGTGATCAGCTTGATCACGTTCCAGCCCGCACCGCGGAACGCGGCCCCGAGCTCCTGGATGATCTTGCCGTTGCCGCGCACCGGTCCGTCCAAGCGCTGCAAGTTGCAATTGACCACGAAGATCAAGTTGTCGAGTCGTTCGCGCGACGCGAGGGTCAGCGCCCCCAGCGATTCGGGTTCGTCCATCTCGCCGTCGCCCAAGAAGGCCCACACGCGACGCGGCGAGGTCTTCAGCACGCCGCGGTGCTCGAGGTAGCGATTGAAGCGGGCCTGGTAGATGGCGAGCAGCGACGTCAATCCCATCGATACCGTCGGGTATTCCCAGAAGTCCGGCATCAACCACGGGTGCGGGTACGACGAGATGCCGCCTTCGTGGCGCAGCTCGTGGCGGAAATTTTCGAGATGTTTTTCGGTCAGGCGACCTTCGAGGTACGCGCGCGCGTAAATGCCGGGCCCGGCGTGGCCCTGGTAATAAATGATGTCGCCGCCCTCGGGGTGGTCCTTGCCGCGGAAGAAATGATTGAAGCCGACTTCGTACAGGGTCGCGGCCGACGCGAAGGTCGAGATGTGCCCGCCGATGCCCGGGTCTTCGCGATTCGCGCGCACCACCATCGCCATCGCGTTCCAGCGAATGTAGCTCTTGATGCGACGCTCGATGACACGGTCGCCGGGATACGGCGGCTGCTTCGATTTCGGAATCGTATTGATGTACGGGGTGTCGCCGGGAAAGTGAATGCGAACGCCGTACGACGTCGCGCGATCCTGTAGGCGTTGCAGAAGCTCCTGAACGCGCGGGGGGCCTTCGGTCTGATAGACGTAGTCGAGCGACTCGAGCCACTCGCGTGTTTCTTGTCGAAGCTCGTCCATGTTGAGCACTTCCGAGGGATCGGGCGTGGAGTCGCGCGACGGGGTTTCGCTGGCCGGGGCGGCGTCCGTCGACACCAATTCGGCACGCCGCGGCGCGGATTCGTCGTCCTCCGCGCGCGCCTGGGTCGACTTCCGATCTCGCGTCGTGCTCATGGCTTACCGCTACGATAAGGCTTGCGCCCCGCGGCGTCAATCGCCCCGCGGCGCGACCTCACTCCGTCCAGTACTTCTCGAGATGGAGCGTTCCCGGATGACGCGGCGTGTGCTTCTTGAATCCGCGCGCGGAGAGTGTGCGCTCCACGTCTTCGATCATCGCCGGATGGCCGCATACGTACACGTGGCATTCGCTCGGGTCGAGCAGGAAACCCGAGAGCGAGCGAAAGCGCGTCGGATCGAGAATCCCGCCCACGCGGCCGCGCAGCCCCGTCCATCCCGAGTCGGCCGGCTCGCGCGTCGTCACGGGGAGATAGACCAACCGCGCATCGCGCGCGGCGGCCGCTTCGAGCTCGTCGCGAAATCCCAAGTCGGCGGCGACGCGCACACCGTTGACAATCACCACGCGCCGCCAGGGCGGTGCGTCCTGGTGCGTGCGCAGCATCGACACGTACGGCGCCACACCGGTCCCCGTCGAAACCAGCACCAAGTCCCGGCCGCGCTCGAAGCCCTGCAGGGTGAAACCGCCGCTCGCCTTCGGCGCCAGCCACACGCGCGCACCCTCGCGCTGTTCGAAGAGCCACGAGGTGAACTCGCCGTCGTCGACGCGAACGATGAAGAGTTGCACGGAGTGCCGATCGCGCGCCGACGAACCGATCGAATACGATCGCTTGACGAGGGCGCGCGGCGCGTCGGGGACATCGACGATCCGTCCCACGGCGACGAACTGTCCCGGCCAGAACGGTGCGAACGCTCCGCCGTCGGGTGCCACCCACAGCATCGCGAGGCCGTCGTGCAGCGCTTCGCGGCGAACGATGGTGGCGTTGTACTCGTGGGTGGGCGTCATGGGAGCGCGCCGAAGCTAGCACAACCGCACGCGAGGCGGCAAAGGGCACGCGCGGTGACGACACCGACCCCACCGCGCGGCCGCCCCGGGAGGACAAAGGGCCTTGACTTTGCTCGGGTTGCCGATACACTAGGGCGATATTTTCGTCGGCGCCCCTCGGACTCCGCCGGCGACTCGGCGCGAGGTGTAATCGCGCCGTCGACTCCGACTCTTCTCACGCAGACATATTGCTTTATATCGGGAGCGACTGAATGAAACGCACCGTGGCGCTCTGGGCGGCCGCCTCTATCTTATTCTTGACCGCGTTGACGGGCGAAGTCCGCGCGCAGTACGAAAAGCCGACCACCCCGCCCGCGACTCCGCCGCAGCAGACGCCCCCCGATACGACCGGTCAGGGCGCCGCGGACGCCACCTCCGCCCGACGCAAGGCCCCCGGTTCCACGGCCGCCCCCGCCGACACCATGACCACCGCGGCGCGCATTCGCCGCGCGCAAGCGAGCAAGACGCACTACGTGGTTTCGCTCGGCCTGGGGAGCTCGATCAACTCGGCTCCCGAAGCGTTCACCACCGAGTACGACCCCAGCTTCGGGTTTTACCTCGACGGCGGCGTGCGACGCGCGGGGCTCGAGCTGACGCTGAGCTTCGACTTCAACTTCTTCTTCACGACTCTGCAGCCCCCGGACGACATGAACGTGATGACTCTATTCTTGAATCTCAAGTACCGTCCGCTCAAGACGACCGCACGGCCGTACGTCCTCGGTTGCGCCGGGTGGTTCCGCTCCTGGATCGTCGACCAGCTGGATCCGGCCACCGGCCCGCAAACCGTGGTTCATGAGTACGACCCTCCCACCGACAATTACTACACGGAGAACGTGCTGGGCTACGGTGTCGGTGGCGGCGTCGAAATCGAGATCGACAAGCTGCGGCGCATATTCTTCGAGGCCCGTTACATCGAGGGAGAGACGCGCCTGACGCAGAACAAGGAGAACATGGCCTTTATTCCCATGCGGCTGGGACTGACCTGGGAGTTCTAGAACTCGAACCGCGCGCACGATACCCAACGAAAACGGGGCGACGTCGACTGACGCCGCCCCGATTTTCTTGGAGCGAGACCGCTTCGCGAACGTTCTAGCCGCTCATCCCCGCCGCGCGCACTTCCGCCGACACGGCCTGTTCGAATTGCGCAAAGTTCTTCTCGAACAACGCCACCAGCTCGCGTGCTTTCTTGTCATACGCCGCTTTGTCGCTCCACGTGTTGCGCGGGGCGAGAATCTCCGCGGGCACGCCGGGGCATTCGGTGGGCACGTCGAGCCCGAAGATCGGGTCCTTCTGGTACTTCACGCGATCCAGCTTCCCTTCCAAGGCCGCATTCACCATCGCGCGCGAGTAACCGATCTTGATGCGCGATCCCACACCGTAGCCGCCGCCGCTCCAACCCGTGTTGACGAGCCAGCACTTGGTGTCGTGGTGGCGCATCTTCTTGGCGAGCAAATCCGAGTAAACCGTAGGCGGCAGCGCGAGGAAGGGCGCGCCGAAGCAGGTCGAGAACGTCGCCTGCGGCTCCTTGCCCATGCCGCGCTCGGTGCCCGCCACCTTGGCCGTGTAGCCGGAAAGGAAGTGATAGCTGGCCTGTTCGGGCGTCAGACGCGCGATCGGCGGCAACACGCCGAATGCATCGCACGTCAGCATGACGATGTTGCGCGGGTGACCGCCGATCCCGTCGAGCTTGGCGTTGGGAATCTGCGCGATCGGATACGACGCGCGCGTGTTTTCGGTCAGGCTGGCGTCGTCCAAGTCGATTTCGCGCGTGTGCTCGTCGACCACGACGTTCTCCAGCACCGTGCCGAAGCGCTGCGTGGTCGCGAAGATCTCCGGCTCGGCTTCGACCGAGAGGCGAATCACCTTCGCGTAGCAACCGCCTTCGACGTTGAACACGCCGTGGTCGGTCCAGCCGTGTTCGTCATCGCCGATCAAACGACGCTTCGGATCCGCCGACAGCGTCGTCTTGCCCGTGCCCGAAAGCCCGAAGAACACGGCGACGTCGTCGTTGGGTCCTTCGTTGGCGCTGCAGTGCATCGACATGACGCCGCGCAGCGGGAGCAGGTAATTCATCACGGTGAAGATCGATTTCTTGATCTCGCCGGCGTAGGACGTGCCGCCGATCAGAACGATCCCGCGACCGAAGTGCACGATGATGAACGCCTCGCTCTTGGTGCCGTCGATGGCGGGGTCGGCCTTGAAGCCGGGCGCACTGATAATGGTGAATTGCGGCGCGTGGTTCTTCTGCTCTTCCGGCCGAACCGGGATGAACATGTTGCGAGCAAAGAGCGAGTGCCACGCAATCTGGGTGATGACACGGATGGGAACGCGCTGGTCGTGGTCGGCGCCCGCCCAGCAGTCCTGCACATAGACCATGCCGTCTTGGAGGTAGGCCTGCACGCGATGCATGAGGCGATTGAACTTCTCCTCGTCGAATGCGCGGTTGACCTTGCCCCACCAAATCTTGTCTTTGCTCGCCGCTTCTTCGACGACGAACTTGTCGTCCGGACTGCGGCCGGTGTACTTGCCGGTCTCGGCGACGATGGGTCCGTGGCTCGCGATGACACCTTCGCCGTTCATCACGAACTCTTCGTAGAGCGCGGCTGGAGTGGGATTCCAGAGCACGCCGCCGAGGTTGGTGAGGCCAACGGCCTCCAGACCGACCTTCGGCGCAAACTCACTGTTCGACATCGAAAAATCCTCCATTAAGTAGAAAAAGCGAAACCCTCGGCATGCGGCCGGGGTTCGGATTGCATTCGATCGATGGGATGGAAATGCGCGCAGAGTGTAACGACTCGGCGCGGGAGTTTCCAGGGGATTCTCGAAGACTGGCTCGCGCCGGCAGTTCCCTCCCCTCGCGTCCTCGCGCGCCAGATCGTTCAGGCATGGCGCGCTGCGGGATTGCTCACTCCGGGAACTCCCGGCGCGAGCCTAACGCACGCGCACGCGGTAGCGCACGACACCGGCTTCACCGGGCGCCAAGTAGAAGATCGTGTTCTTGGACAGAATGGCGCGCAGCGTGCGCGTCGGCGAGTCGTACTCGCACTCGTCCGTGTCCGCCGGGTTGAAGGTGAAATACACCGGCGCTCCCACGGGCGGCTGCCACTGGAGGTCGCGCGCCGCGCCGTACGCGTTGGGCACCAAGTCGACGAACGCCGAGATCGGGTCGACGATCACCACGTTGGCCAAGCTGTCGGCACCCGCGTTGAACACGCGCACCGAGTATTCGATCTCTTGTCCGGGTGCGGCGTTCGCGCGATCCGACGTCTTTTGCATGGTGAGACGACCCGCCGACGCATCGACCACGAGCACGACGTCGGTCGCGTCGGCGTCGAGCACGAGTGCGGTGCTCGTCACCGGCTCCTGTGCGTGCACCGACACCACGATGGTCGAACCGACCGTGGCACCGGCCGGGATCGTAACGCGCAAGAGAACGTTCAGGATGCCGCCGTTGACGCCGGCGGGGTCGAGGTCGCCGTCGCTCGGCACCAACAAGCGATCGGGCCCGTCGAGCAATCCGTTGGCGTTGGCGTCGAAGTACCACGCGAAAGCGGCCAGCGAATCGGACACGGTGGCCGACAGGTCGACGTGGCCGGCCGTCCCCGCCTGCACGCGGTGCGAGAACGCGACGAAGCCGCCGACCGCACCCGGCTGCGACGTCCCCGGTGTCATGGTGAGGTCGCCGATGTCGGCGAAGTCGACGTCGACCGTGTCGCCGGCCGCGAGCGTGTACGGGCCCGTCGTGTCGGGTGAGAGCGACACGAAGCCGCTCGGATTCTGTTCGACGACGAAGAGGCCGCTGCCCGAAACATGCAGCGCGTACGAACCGTCGCCGGCCGTCGTGACGGCGAGCCCCGTCGTCGTCTCGGTGACTAGGACACCTCCGAGCGGGAGGTCGCCCGCCGTCAGCACGCCGTTGTGGTCGCGGTCGTCGAACACAAGACCGCGCACGAGTCCGCGCGTTTCCGTGATCAGCGAAACGCTCTCGGCCTGGTTGGGCGGTCGCGACGACCAGCTGTCGATGATGGTCGTGTACGACGCGTTCGCACTCGGCGGCACCGTCGTCGTGACGACGTAGTCGACGAAGGCACCCGGGTCGAGCAGCGGTGTAAAGAACGGCGTCAAGTGTGTCACGACGCCGTTGCCGATCACGACACTGTGGACGGGCCACCCGACCGGCTGCGTCCACTGCATGCGCATGGAATCGGGGAACGAGCCCGCGTTGTACACGCGCAAGGTCGACGTGTACAGGGTCGCGGGCGCGGCGGTGCGCGTCGACGTTCCTCCCTGTCCCGACCCGAGCGGTCCGAAGACACCGAGGCCGTTGCCGTCGATGACCATGTCGGGCCGCGGCGGACCGACGATGTTGACACGCGCGGCCATACTTTCGAACGAGGTGGCGTCGTTGATCGACACCACGTCGAGAATGTACTGATAGCTCGCCACCGCGGCACCGGCGGGAATCGTGACCGTGAACGGATAGATGCGCGAGCCGCCGGCTGGCACCGAACCGGTGGTGAACGGCGTGGCCGATCCGTTGAACACCGCGGTCCACCCGGGAATCGCGGCCCACGCCACGCGATAGCGATCCGCGCTGGGTCCTTGATTCTGGAGCTCGACGGTGAAGTTGAGCGTCGCCGGCGCCGGCGTGGTTTGCAGCGACGCGCCGCCGGCACCGCTGCCCAGCGCACCAAACACGTTGTTGCCGTTGCCGTCGATGAGCCCGTCGACCACCGCGGGCGGTACTACGACGACGCGACCGGTGACGCTGTCCATCAAGAACGGCTTGTCGACCTTGCGGCCGTCGAGAATCACGTCGAAAGTTCCACCCAACGACGACGACGGTACCGTGACACTCAACGGATACGTGCCCGCCGCGATGCTATTGATCGGCGTGGCACTTCCGTTGAAAGTCACCGTCCATCCCGCGGGCGTGCTCCAACTCACACTGAAGTTGTTCACACCCGAGACGTTTTGAATGACGACGTTGAACACCGTGGTCTGTCCCGGCGCCACGGTGTGGATCGAGGTGCCGCCCAGTCCGGTACCGATCGGCCCGTAGACGTTGTCGCCCAGCCCGTCGATGAGCATGTCGATCTCGCTCGGTGTCGCGACACTGATCGTGGCCGCGATGCTTTCGGTGATGCGATTGTCGACGCGCGACGCGGCGTTCATGATCGACTTATAGGTCCCGTACGCCGCGGCGGCGGGAATGACGACCTTGAGCGTGTAGCCCGACTTGGGAATTCGCATTGACGCGCGGTGTCACCACCGGGAACGCGCGATCGACGCCCGCGATGTTGATGGTGGCGGTCCAGCCCGCGGCCGGTGCCGTCCACGTCAGCGTGAACGAGTCGGCCAACGCACTCTCGTTCTGCACGATGATCGGGAATTGCACCGTGGTACCGCGCTCGCCGGCGTTGGAGCTGCCGCCGCCCAGACCGGTGCCGGTGGCACCGTAGACGTCGTCGCCGCTGGTCGCGATGATCATGTCGACGCGCGGCGCCAAGAGCCGCAGGATCGACTTGATCGAGTCGCGCTTGGTGCCGTCGCCGGTCGCGGTCGCGGTCAAGATATTGGCGTAGTCGCCGCCCTTGTTGGGGGAGGCCACGCGCAAGTTGAGCGTCATGGTCGCGGTGGCACCCGCGGCGATGCTCGCGGTCGTGAAGGTGGCGTTGTACGTGGTCGCGTTGTAGACCACCGACGCGGTCAAGTTGGCGTCGTTGATCCATGCAATGGTGAACGTCGACGCCGTGTTGCCGAGGTTGCGCAGTACCACCGTGTACGGCACCGTCGTGTCCCACGGCGACGTCGTCACAGCGAAACCGCCGGCACCATTGTCGCCGATGACGCCCACACCGTTGCCGTTGACGGTCAAGTCCGCGCCGAAGACCGCGCTCACGATGGTGGCGGTCAGGCGCGCGCTGTCGACGCGGCTCGCCTGGGCCGTGCTCTGCGCGTTCACGATCACGTTGTAGTTGCCGTTCGCCGCGGCGACGGGCGGGGTCACCACCACGTTGTACGTCGTCGACGTTCCCGCCGCCATCGACGGCGTCGTATACGGGAACGGTGTGAGCGTTCCGCCCACGTCGACGAACGCGGTCCACCCGACCGGCACCACCGACGTCAGTCGATACGTGTCGGCGACGGTGCCTTCGTTCTCGACCCGCACCGAATAGGTCAGCGCGTTGCCCGCAATGCCGCTCCGGATCGAGGTACCGCCGTTGCCCGAATTCAAGGCACCGAACACGTCGTCGCCGTTGCCGTCGACCGCGAGGTCGACCCACATCTTGTAGATGAGCGACACGTCGTCGATGTAGGTCCACGTTTCGTATAACGCGTCGAGCAAGTTGGCCTGCTCGAAGTACAAGCGAATGGTCTGGCCCGCGTAGGCGGTGACGTCGTGTCCCACCGGCACCAGGTTGTCGTCGGAAAGCCAGCCGCTATCCTTGTAGATGTCGTTGTACTCGCTGAAGGCGTAGAACAGCACGCGTTCGCGCTGGACGTTGCCCGTGGTGCGAATGTCGACGGTGAACGGGTCGTAGTTGTCGCTGTCGTACCCCTGCATGCGCCACTTGAAGTTCAGCGTGGCGCGCGACACACCGGCCGGCAGCGTCACGTCTTGGTACATGTAGCCGTAGCTGCTCGTGACCTGCGTCGCGTACTTGAAGCCGAGCAGAGCGGAGTAGTTGCCGCTGTACGGGAGGTCGAGCGTCACCAAATGGTCGGCGGCGTTCGGATTCTGGTTGTTGTTGATGCGCGCACCGTTGATCCACGACGCACCGAAGCTGCCCGTCTCGAAACCGCCGTTGACGATCACCTCGCCGGCGTGCGCGGGCCGCACCGACCACGCGGCGACGGCGAGCAACAGTCCGATGACAAGCTTGCGCAGCATGACTACTTCTCCAACCCTTCGAAGTCGGCCAGCAACCAATCCGACAAGATCATTTGCAGTCGTACGCCGAAGCCCTCGCTCCACGCGTCGGTGGCACTTACGTCGGGATCGTCGAAGCCGTTCTTGCTGTAACCGACGCCGACGCGAATCGATCGATACACGAGCCGCCCGACTTCGACACCGGCGCCGTACTGCTCCGTGCCACCGTCGCGCAGGCGCAGCACACGCCCCCACGTGTCGAGGTCCCACCCGCGCGCGAAGCGCCACACGTACTGCCCCAGCACGAGGTCGGTGTTGGTCTTGAGAGCCACCGCGTCGCTCCAGTCTTCGACGTGCTTGTACGCGTACTTGAACCGCACTTCGTGCTGCGGGCTCGGGAGCACGTTGACGTCCATCGATGCCACCAGGCGCCAGCGAATCGCGTCGGGCTCGACCGGCGCGTAGCGGTCGTAGTAGCTCTTGATCATCGCCAGCGACTGCACGGGCGCCGAGGGCGAGCGGTACGCGCCCGCCAGGGTCGCGTAGTACTGCGCTTCGTCGCGACTCAGGCCCGGGCTCATGTCGTGCGTGCCGACACCGAGCACGTTCTTGGTGAGCCACGCGAAACCGCCGCCCAACTGTTGCGCCCCCGACAAGCGCACGAGGTGCTTGTCCCCGGTCGTCTCCCACCGATACTCGTAGCCACCGTCGACGAAATACGAGCCCAGCTTCTTCGAACCGAGGCCCGCGGTCAGCGACACGTACTCGTCGTCGTCGCGACCAGCCATCGACAAGAAGCCTTCGACGCCGAGTGTGGCCGAGGTGCGCGGGCTCAATTGCAACTTCTGGCGGATGCCGCTGACTGCACCCATGCGCGCGTCGCTGGCCGCACGGTCCATGGCATATCGTGTGTAGGCCTGCGTGCCTTGCGGCGTGGTTCCTTCGACCCCCGCGGTGAACTGGTGCGTGGTCGACTGCGTCGCCGCGGTCGCGTACTCGTAGGTCGCGATGGCGCGGAAGTGCTCACTGAGCGGAGCCGCCAGCACCGTCTTCAAGCGGTTCGGATAGTCGTCGACGACTTCACCGGCCACGTTCTGCTCGAGTGTGGTCGAGATGCCGAAGCTGCCGCGATTGCCGATCGTCAGCCCCGCGAGGGCCAGCACACCGGTGGCGTCGTCGCCACCGGCGTTGGTGGGCTCGTCGTGGCGCGCGACGCGCAATCCCGCCGACATCTCGAGCAGGCGGCGGCGATAGTCCACCGTGGCGCGCGCCGATTGCTTGAGCTCGTCGGTCGTTTGGTACTCGTGCGTGTAACCGTCGGCGTTGAACGCGACCTGGTTCGACACCGCCCAGCGCCCGTCGAAGCCGGCCTTCACACTCGCGTTCTCGCTGTCGGCGCCGCGGAAGGACGGATTCGAGAAGTCGGCGTCGACTTGGCGCAGGTAGAGGTCGAGCTTGGAATTGCCGCGCGTCGCGTTGGCACCGAGCTTGTACGCGTTGCCGTCGCCCACCATGTCGTCGTCGCTGCGCGCGAATTCGCCGCCCAAACGCAACCCGCGCCACGCGACTTCGCCGTCGGCGCCGTAGAGCGCGTAACCGGGGCCGTCGCCGGAGTTGGCGACGGCGGTCACACCCGCGCGGTAGCGCTTGCCTTGGGCGACGTCGCCGCGGACACCGAACAGGTACGTGTCGGTGCCGTCGGACTCGGTCTGGTACGTCACCGAGATCGTGTTCGGGTTCAACTCGCGGTCGGTGACCGGCACCGGCTCCATGAACAGGATCGACCCGTCGTACGGGTTGACGGTGTAGTCGCGACGCCGCAGCATGACGCGCGCCTCGAGCACATTTTCGGACTGGAAGCGGTCGCGCGTCTCGATCACGACGCGCTCCGAGTTCTCGACGATGGGCGAACGCGAGAGGTAGTAGAAGCCGCTGGTCCCGTCGGCGGGAATGTCGTCGGTGAAGGTGACGAAGTCGGTCTGGGTGGCGAACGCGCGCACCGAATTGGCCCCGTCGACGAGTGCCGTCGAGAGACCGGTGACGACCTGCTGATACGTCAAAAACTCGCCGCGGTCGATGGGTGTCCGAAGATCGCTGTAGCGCAGGTACGACTGGCCGCGGTCCACGGACAAGTAGTTGCCGCCGCGCGCGGGGGCGGCGTAGTGGAGCTCCGAGGCGTCGCCGTACATCGGGTACTGCTTCTCGGGATCGGGCTGCTTCAAGAGCGGGTCGTCGTAACGCTTCTGGGTGTCGACGCGCGCAGTGACGCTCACACCTTCGGATACGGCACCCTGCACGAACAGTCGCGCCTGCGCGTCGCCGTCGAAGCCGTCGGTGTAGTGATCGAGCCCTTGCCCGTTTCCGGAGCCGCCCTTGTGGTACGACCCCGCCGACAGGTCGATGATGCCGGTCGCGAGCAGCGGCCGGTCGGGGGCGACGAACACGACTTCGGTCGACGCGCGCATGCCGTCGAGTTCGACCGCGATGCGTCCCGAACCGGTCGCATGGCGCGGCTCGACGTCGAAGCTCACGAGTCCGTCCTTGGTCGTGGCCTGCATCTCGCGCAAGGCCGGACGCGCGTCGACATTGTCGACCAGATCCACGCCTTCGACCAGTGTCACCGCCCACCCGTCCATGACCGGCAGCCCGAAGCCGTCGTGCACCGCGAAGCGAACCGTCACGCGCGTGCGACCGTCGGCCGGGATCACGTGGCGCGCGTCGAGAGCGACCAACTCGGCCGGTCGCGACGACAGCGCCACGCGCACGCTGTCGCCCGCCTCGCCGCCCTTCAAGAGCGTGGCCCGCGCACGCACGTCGTTCCAGCCCGCGTTCAAGCGCACGCCGTACCACGTCGTGGTCTCCACTTCGTGCGCGACGTCGACGGTGCGCTGGCCCACCTGGGCTTCGTCGATGGGCTCGCCGTTGACGATCAAGCTCACGCGACTCCCGAGCGGATGGCGCACGCGGACACTGGCCTGGTCGCGATTGGCGAACACTTGGTCGTCGTGCGGCTCGAGGATGGCGACGTCGCCGTTGTGCGCGGGCACGGTGACGGCGACGACCGGCGCCTTGACCTCTGCGACCGGCGCCGGCACTTGCTCCGTCCACGTGATCACGTCGAACACGCCGCTGGGCGCGGCGTTCGCGAAGGGATGAATGGTCGCGACGCGCGGCGACGCAGGCGCTTCGTCGTCCTTCGCTACGGCCGCTGCGCCCGTCGCATCGGGGCGCGCGACGGGTGCCGCGGGTGGCGCTGACGCGGGGCCCCCGGGAGCGGAGCCACGGGGTGCGGAAGCGACAGGACCCGCAGCGCCCGTCGCGGTGTCCAGCAACGAGAGCGTCGCCGTCAGGTCGCGAATACGCTGCGTGTCCGCGATGGCGACCGTGAAGGTCAGTCGGCACTCGATGGCGTGGCCGCGCGCGAATCCGTCGAAGCGAAACGCGCCGTCGTCGCGAAGCAAGAGCGAATCGCCCATCGCCGCCGTTAGCCTGACGCCCACGAACGCCGCGGGTAGGTCGACGCGAAGCGTGCCCCGCTGCGCGCGCTCGGCGGTGGTGGTGAGCGACCACGCCACCGTCGCGCGCGCCGAATCCGGCAGCTCGCTGACGTCGCGCACCGCGGCCGCCACCTTCTGCGCCGCCGACGAGTTTTCGTGGCCGGGCGGGATGAAGCTCACTTCGACGCGACGGTTGAGCATGCGTCCGTCGACCGTGGTGTTGCTCGCCATGGGGCGCATGTCTCCCGCGCCCAGCACCAGCACGCGATCCGCCGACACGCCGAGCGACACCAGCACGTCGCGCACCGATTCCGCGCGCGCCACCGACAGCTCGAAGTTCGACGGGAAGCGCGCGGTGCGAATCGGCACGTTGTCGGTGTGGCCTTCGACCAGGAGCTGCCACGCGGGGTGGTCGGCGAGGAAGCTCGCCACCGGCGCCAAGTCGTCGCGGGCACCGCCGAGGAGCGTCGCCTTGCCGAAGGCGAAGTACGAACTCGGCAGCACCAATTCCTGGTGCATGCGCGCGCGCGGCGTCACCGTCACCTGCTCTTCGCACACCACGCGCTCGCTCTGCTCGATCATGGGCGGCGGGAGCTGGCGCAACGGGAACGCGACGCGCACGTGCCCCGGCGCGATCAAGTGCACCAGGCGCTCGTTGCGCCGGCCGACCGGCTGCGGGCCGTCCTTGACCGGCCCCAGCGCTTCGTCGAACACGACGTCGCTCGGCAGCGATCCTTCGTCGAGCCGCACGACGCGATAGCCTTCGAACACGTGCGGGATCGAGAACACGCCCAGCGAGTCGGTGACGACTTGCTCGCCGCTCTCGAGATACAGCGCGACGTTGGGAACGCCGCGCTCGCCGGGGTCGCGATCGCCGTCGCCGTCGTCGTCGATCCACACGTCGCCCAGGATGAAGCCCTCGATGCCCCACTCTTCGTTGTCGATGCGGATGGCGGCCACCACCGGGCCCGCGCTGACGCGGTCGCCGCTGGCGGCGTCGCCGTCGGCGCTGCCCGACACGCGCGCCCAGCCCTGCGTCTCGCGGCTGTTCACGGCGAACTTGACGGCGGTCGAGCGCGACGCCCCGGGTGCTAAGGTACCCGCGTCCCACACCAACGACGTCCCCGAGAGCGTGACACCTTCGCCCGCGAGGAAGTCGAGCGACGACGGCCCCCCTTCGAGCACGCGCACGTTGTCGACCGCGATCGAGTCGGTGAGGTTGGTGACGGTGACCGTCATGGTGACGACGTCGCCCATGGCGCCCGTGGCTTGGCGGAAGGTCTGCTCTAGCCCCAGCATCGTGCGCGGGTCGGGGATGTTCGGCATCAGGATGCGGTCGACGGTCCGGTTGACCACGAGCGTGTCGAGCGCCGACTGCGCGAAGACCGAGAGCGCGGTGTTCACGCCGAGCGAAAAGCGCAGTGGTGTGCCCGGACTCGACACCACGATGCGCACGGGGCGCGTCTCGCCGCTCGCGACCGCACCCACCAAGAACCCGCCCGGTCGTGCCGAGGGCGAGAGCGGCGTGCCGCTGGTGTCGGTGCACGCAATCGCTACACCGGGCGGCAGTGAGGCCGCGTTGGCGACGAACACCTCGACGCTGTCGGCGCCGATGGCCGCGTTATCGACGTCGTTGGTGAAAATCACGGTGTCGTCGGTCGGCCCGATGGCGGTCGACGTCTCGTCGTCGCTGGAACCCTCGCCCCCCGGGAGCGCGCGCGCGTTACCCGCGGGCCCGAGGAAGACCGAAGCGGTTGTGATGGCGCTGGTGACTTGCACGACGGTCGCGTCGGTACTCGGCGCCATCGTGATGCGCATGCGTCGCGCGTTGGGGTCGCGCGCCGAGGTGGCGCGCAGCTCGAGGTACGAAACCCCCGTCGACGCCGCCGGCAGCACGATGGCCGCGTCGACCGGTGTGGAGGTTCCGCTCGCGATGGCGAGGAACGACGGGTCGTCTTCGCCCGCGTCGAGGCGGCCGTTGGCGTTGGCGTCGAAGAAGAACACGACGCTCGCCACCGTGAGAGTCGACGGCGGCAGTTCGATCGACGCCATCGCGACCGAGTCGGGCGCGTTGCCGAGGTTTTCGACCGTGATGCGCGCGTAGAGCGTGTCGCCGGGTGCCCCGAAGAGCGAGAAGGCCGGTGTCGCTACCGATCCCGGCGGCGTCACGCGCAAGAGATACGTCTCGAGCACGCGCGTCAAGGTCGTGTTCGAGAGCGTGGAGTCGGACGCACCGGGCCGCGTGAAGGTCGCGGCCGCAATATTTGTGACGTTGGTTCCCGCGGGAGTGGTCTGCGCGAGGGACTTTGGCACGAAAAACAGGGCCGTGAGGGCGACCACCAGCATCGCGCAACTCGTTTTCAAAAAACGAAAAACGACGAGACCACTCGTCGCTTTTGGTTGCGATTTCCGCACGAGATTATGCCCCGCTCTGCGTGCCATCTCTCTAAACACGTGCGGCCGGCGCATGCGGGGGAGCCTTTCGAGCTCCGCCCGCACGCGCGGCCGACTTAGGACAGCGTCCTGTGAAGAACGCTGCTACTGAATGCGAACCGTGAACCCGACTCCGGTGGTCGAGCTGCCCCCGGCGAGGAGATTTCCCGCGAATACCCAGCGAACGTTGGTGACGTTCGCGTCGTAGCCCGCGGGTGCTCCACCTCCACCGCTCGCCGGCGCGTACACCCACGTCGCTCCGTTGTCGTCGGAGTACTCGATCGTGATCGACGCGATGGAAACGGGAGCGGTCCCGGTCACGGCCGAACCCACCTGGAACTGCGTCCACGCCGGGACCGCGTCGTAGATGACGATCGTGGTCAGGTCGTCGCTGCCCAAGTTCTGGTAGTCGACCGTGTAAGAGAGATCGGTTCCCGGCACCTGGTCGCCGACCGGGCTGACCGACTTCACGAGCGACAGATTGCCCGCCACGATCGTGGTGACGTCGGTCGCGTTGTCAGTCGCCAGTGTCGCCTGGCCCGTCGCCGAGAGCACGCCCACTTCGACCGTGCCCACCGCCGTCCCCGCGGGGACGGTCAAGCGGACCGTGATGTTGACGGCCGCACCCGGGCCGATCGCGACATTCGTGATCGGATTGTTGAGCGCGTCGAAGAACACGTAGGTCCAACCTTGCGAGGACGCATAAGTCAGATCGAACGTGTCGAAGACGTTGCCGTTGTTGCTGACCGTGTGCGCATACGTGACGGTACCGCCCGCGGTCGCGTTGCCCGTGTTGTCGGGTGCAAAGTCGACCAAGGCCAGCGTGTTCACCGTCACCGTGTTGGCGATGGTGTCGCTCTGGGTACCGTTGACCGACGAGGTCGCCGTGAACGAGGTCGGGTAGACCGCCGGCAGCTCGCCCGCCGGAATGTCGACGCGCGCGATGAGGTTCGTCTCGTTGCCGGCGGCGACCGCACCCGTCGAGGTGACGGGCGTCAATTCGCCCGCGTCGAGGACGCCGTTCGCGTTGGCATCGACGTAGAACGTCGCCGTCCAGCCCGCCGGAATGCTCGACGACAACGTGAAGTTGTCGTTCGCACCACCGGCGTTGATCACGTCGAGCGCGAAGTCCACGAACGTACCGGGATTCGTGTTCTGATTGACCAATGCGTTGTTGGTCGTGCCCGCGACACCGTCGTAGTTTCCGATGTCGACGCTCGCCGGCAGGACCTGGTTGACGCGATCGGTGGTGAGGTTCGTCTCCGCCGGCGTGTTGGCCGACTGCGCACGAATCACCGCATCGAACGGACCGCCGGGACCTTGCGAACCGGGGATGAGCAGATGCACGACCACGTCGATGGTGGCACCGGGCGCCAGCAGCCCCACATCCGGGATGCCGTCGAAGTCCGAGTCGGACAGCGGCGTCACACCGTCGGAGCGATAGAAGATCACCGTCCACGAACCCGGAATCGTCGAGGCACCGTCCAGCAGCACGTTGATCGCGTCGCTGGAGTTGCCATCATTACGAATCGTGTTGGTGAAGCTGACCGTCGTGTTGGCGTAGGCGGTCGCGACCGACTGCACGTCGTCGTTGTAGTTGGGCGGTGTGCCCGCACCGGGGTTGCCCGCGGGGCCGATGAGCACGCTCGCCAGCACGCCGACTGTGACCGGCGCGTTGTTCGACACGACGATGGTCGGGTTCGGCGTAGCAATATTATTGTCGACGTACGCGAGTGCGGCCGTGTTGTTCAGCACACCCGGCGTCATGCCGACCGGTACCGTGACTTGGTACGAGAATCCGTACGACTGACCGGAGACCACACCGCCGTTGGTGATGTAGGCGACGGCGATGTCGCCCGCACCCGCGGCCAAACTCCAACTCCAGGTCTCGGGGCTGCCCGCCGTCGAACTACCGCTCGGCAAGTACAGCACCGTTCCGCCGGCCGGGAAGCCGGTGGGCACACCGAAGATCGGGAGCGGATTTCCGCTCGCCGGATTGATCGGAATCACGTCGTACATGAGAACCCCGGTCAGACCCACCGACGCGACGGTGACACCGTTCGCCGTGTTGGTCCCCGTGTTGGTCCCCGAGAACGTGTACGTGATCTGATCGCCTTCGATGACGAACGCCGGAGCGCCCGCCAAGAGTGCGGTCATCACGGCGTCGTTGACGACGGTCGTGCGGTGATAGTTGCGCGTGTCGATCTGCGCGCCGTCGCCGACCGACGTGCCCTGCACACCGACGTAGGCCAGCTGGCCCGCGGTCGCCGTGCCCGGCACCGCGTAGGTGACGATCAAGCTCACCGACGCGTTCGCCGCCAACGGTCCGATGTTGCCCGGGACACCGCCGACGCTGATCGCGGGCTCGCCGCCGTCGACGACACCGTTGCTGTTGACGTCGTGGTAGACCGAGATGTTCGCGAGTGCGAGCGTCATGGTCGTGTTGACGGCGTCGAGCAACGGCACCACCGAATAGCTGTCGGTGTCGTTACCGGTGTTGGTCAGCGTATAGCTGTAGTTGACCGTCTGACCGCCGATGGCGTTCTGCGACAAGGCCGGCGTGACCGGCGGGGTTTCGCCGGAGTCGTCGGGCAGAATCGAAACGCCGTAGACCGGCAGCACGATGGTGATGACTTCGTTCGAAACCGAGCTGAACGTGTTGCCGACCAGGTCTTCGTAGGTCGCCGATGCGCGGTTGCGAATCTGCGTTCCCGCCGGTGTGGTCTGCGCGAACGCCGACGTCACCGCGAGGAGCAGCGCGATCAGGAGCAACGGCAGGGCGAGGATGTGCTGTTTCTTCATCGCAGCATCCCTCCCTACTTGACCTCGGCCCGGTACGAGAATGCGATCTCGTTGGCGGGCGCGAGGTCGCTGGAGAGCGTCCAGCGGATGTGGGTGATCATGTCCGGCGTGGCGTCGACCCAGACTTCGCGACCTTTCGCGTCCGTCTGCTTCACGCGCACGGGCCACTTGTGGAACGTCTTGGCACCGTCGGCGCTAAAGAGGACCGACGCCGCCTTGGGCGACTGCGCCGTCTTGGCGACGTAACGCGCGCCGACCGGGACCGGGTCGGTGATCGAAAGCTTGCTGACGGCCTGTTCGCCATGGTTGGCGTACTTCAGCCGATACTCGATGACGTCCTGCGGACGAGCCTCGTCGGCAGGCAGGTAGACTTCCTCACCCGCGTTGTTGACGACGACCTTCACGGCCTCGATGGAGCCCGTGATGGGGTTGTCGGCGACGGCGAGCGAGGTGATCAGTCCGGCTACCAGCACGGACACGAACACTGCGCGGTACAAATTCGGACCTCCCTGGGATAGGAAAAAATCGGGAGCGGGTTACGAGGCCTGCGATGGGTATCGCGGGCGCACTTTTCCCACTCCTCCGTGGCCGACACTCGGCAAGCCACGTTCCAGTTGTGGCCGGTGGTGGCGAGGAAGGGTCAGAACGACCCGTCGATGAGGAGATTGCGGCGTCGGTAGGCGGAGAAGGATGGGTCAGGAGATGTGTCGAGGGAGGGCCCGGAGGCCCGCGTCGAGGCCTGTCGGGGTCGCGACGATCCGATGGGTCGCGCGAGTCTGCAACACGCCCTAGCGCGTTCTTGCAATGTGCAATTGTTTCCTATCGGGGAGCGGTGCCGGGCGCTAGCGAGGTCGCGCCTTGGCTAGGTAAGCGAGGAGGAGTCCTCGCTCGGGAACCGAATCGCTCCAGAGCTGCGCTTTGATGACGACGTCAAAGACGTGGTCGCCGTTCAGATCGCCAGAAGCGATGGTGTAACCCAGCAACTCGCCGTCGCGATCGCCGATCACCCGCCACGCGGGCCGCGTCTCGCAGCCGTTGCGACCGCCGCGGTACACTTCGACGAAACCGCAGTGCTTCAACTTGCCGTCGGTGTAGGACGGCGCACCGATGGCGACGTCGTCGAAGCCGTCGCCGTCGACGTCCCCGATTCCCGCCACGGAGAAGCCGAAACGCCCGTACGCCGCGGGACCCAGCGCGGTCCAGTCCGGTGTGGCCGAGGGACCCTTCGCTCCCCCGTAGAAAATGAGAGCACGCCCGCGCTCGGGCCGCGGCTCGTCGGAGTAGAGCCGCTCGCCGATCAATAGATCACCGAAGCCGTCGCCGTTCACGTCGCCCGCGCCCGCGACGCAACACCCGAAGAGATAGCCCGGGCCGTCTCCTTCGTGCGTCCACGCCGGGGTTGCGTCGACACCGTCCTGGTGGCCGAGATACAGTCGCGCGAGACCGCAGTCGATTCCCTTGGCACCGTCCCACAGTTGCGCGCCGAGCAGAATGTCGTCGAAGCCGTCGCCGTTGACGTCGCCCGTTCGCTCCATCCAGGAACCCAGCTCCATGTGCTCCTGTCCGCCGCGCGCTTCCCACGCCGGCGTCGCGGATAGACCGTTCGCCGATCCGAGATACAACCGATCGACGCCTTCTTCCGTCAGCGGAGCGTACGCGCGCAATTCTCCCACCACGACGTCGGCGTATCCGTCGCCGTTCACGTCGCCTGCCGACATCATCGAGCGACCCAGACCCGAGTCGTAAGACGAACCGACGACGGTCCACGTCGGCGTCAGGGTACTCCCGCGCGGACCACCCATATACAGGGAGACGCGACCGATTAACGCTTTCGGGGCTTCTTCGGCGATGAGCACATCTTCGAAGCCATCGTGGTTCACGTCGCCCGCGCGCGCCACACCCATGCCCATGAGATATTCCGTGTCGCGCGCGGTAATGGTCGCCGTCGCCACCGAATCAACACCGCTCGTTGTGCCGCGAAACACCGACACGCGACCGATGCCCGTCACACTCGCTCCGGTCCAGCGCGACTCGCACGCCACCACGTCGTCGCGGCCGTCGCCATCCAGGTCGCAGGTGCCGAGGTAGGTGTGATAACCGAGGTTGGCGCCGAGACCCGGTCGCCGCCACACTTCGCTCAGCAGATTGGGTGAGTGCGGTGTCGTGAGCTTGCCGCGCGTCAACGGTCCCGGGCCAGGCCGCGCGACGAGAACGGCCACGACGATGACGGCGGCCAATGCGGCCACACCCGCCCCGATGGCGGTGGCGCGCGCGCGAATGCGACGCGTCGGATCGGCGACGTCGTCGAGCGCGCGCAGGAACGCGCGCGCGTCGGGCCAGCGTTGGGCTGGATTCGGATCCAGCGCGCGTTCGACCACGCGAGCGAGCCGCGGTGACACCTGCGGCGCGACGGAGCGAATGGAAGCGCGTCGCCCGGAGGCGTGCGCGCGCCTGATGTCGTCGATGGTCTCCGCCTCGATCGGATAGCGCCCGGTCAGGATGCGATAGAGCGTGGCACCCAGTCCGTACACGTCCGAAGACCCCGTCGCGGGCTGGCCGTCCAAGACCTCGGGCGCCATCGTGAGCGGTGTGCCCATCAAGTACGACGGAATCTCGTCGTCGCCGAGTATCCGGTCGGCGGTGCCGAAATCCACCAACACCGCGCGTCGCGGCGTGTCGCCGTCTTCCAACATGACGTTGGCCGTCTTGACGTCGCCGTGCACCAGACCGGCCGCGTGCACGGCGACCAGCGCCGACGCGATGTCACGCCCGATGCGCACCGCTTCCTTTTCGGGGAACGGTCCCGTACTTTCAAGCGCTTGTTCGAGGGTGTGTCCGGTGATGAGCTCGGTCCAGATGCCTGCGCGTCCGTCGATGACGTCGGCGCCGTATACGGTGAGCACGTGCGGGTGTCGCACGCGCGCCAGGTTGCGCGCTTCGTCGAGCCATCTGAGCGCGCCGACTTCGGGGCTGCGCATCTTGAGTGCGACTTCGCGGTGCAGGGTGGGATCCCACGCGGCGTAGACTTCGCTGAACGAGCCCGCACCGAGCGAGCGTTTCACTTCGAGCGGGCCCCACTGGAACAGCGACGCGGTGCGAGGTTCGGGCGGGCTGGTCGACGACGCGCCGAAAATGCGCATCAAGCGCCCGAGGAGTCGAAGTCCTTCCGACGGTACGTCCGCGGGCGCGGTGCCGCGGTCAGCGACTGCGAGGGCGTCTTCGAGGTTGGGATCGTCCGTCATGTCCGTTATCGATGATCCGTGCGAGCTCGACAAATGCACGCGCGACCAACATGCGGGCGGCATCGGGGCTGGACTTTTCGAGAGCTTCGGCGATCTGCGCGTACGTGAATCCAAATTCGACGCGCAGGATCACCGCTTGTTGTTGCGCTTCGGTCAACTGCTCCAAGCCTTCTTGATATCGTTCCATCTGATCGAGTCCCACGATCTGCTCGACTACCGACGAGCCCGGCGAAACCACCGATTCCGCGAGCGGCTCGTGCGGACCTCGCTGGCCCGAACGTCGGACCTCCTCGCGCACGACATTCAACAGTATGTGTCGGAGGTAACCGAGAAAGGCTCCTTCACCGCGAGACTCGAATTCGTCCATGCGATTCAAGGCGCGCAGCAGCGTGATTTGGACCAGGTCCGAAGTTTCGGTCAAGTCGCGCGCGCGCATGGGCAGGCGTCGATGCGCCCAGCGTCGCAAGGTCGGCAGGAAGCGTTGGAAAAGCTCCTCGCGTGCTTCCACGTCCCCGCCGCGCGCGCGCACGAGCAATACCGCGGTCGCGGACGGGTTGGGACTTCGCGTGTCGTCCCGCGGCTCGATTGAATCTTCCATGTAGGCCTCTCGCCGATCCTCGACAAGAAGTCTATCACACGCCGCACCGTGGTTTGGCCGGCGTCAAACTCGCTCGCCGAACTCGGTGATACCGGCCTGGAATCGAAGTGCGGCGATGTAAAGGTGGGGGCCGTGCTCGACCAGGCTGTACCGTGGACCGCGGCCTCTGTGAACACCGATGTATGCCATCATCGAACGGGGAATCTCGCGCATGTTCTTCAACTGGACAATCGGTGTGGGCGCGCTCCGCCACTCGCCGTCCGCGTAGCGGTATTCGCGGCCGAAATGCACGAGGTGTCCCACCGGTGCGGCTGGAAGAAGAGGAACGATATCCTTGGCCATCGCGTGCCGGAATAATTTCGGCGCCAACTCGTGCGCGGCGTTGGGCAGCGGCTCGCCGACCGACAAGGGTTGGCCGAAGGTATAGACCGCCCGCAGCTTCTCGAAAATGTGTCGGTGCTCGGAATCCGCCGCGAGGGCAAGCGCGAAGAGCGCGGCCATGGCACCGCCCAGGCTGTGTCCGGTAACGAACAACGCTTCCAGGGGATGCTCGACCCTCTCTTCGGGATTGAGGAGCGACTTTCCCTCCAGCGCGAGTTTCAATTCTTCGACGACGGTCAGTCGCGTCGCGACGACGTTGCGGTAAAAACCGGAATGAACCTTCAGCTTCTCGGCGCCCAAGGGCACCGAATCCGATCCGACGTCGTTGTCCCCGACCCAGTTGATCAGATTCGCCGGTTCGGTGCCCCGATAGCAGAGGATCAGCACACGGCCACAGCGGCTTTGCACCAGAAATGCCGTCGAGAACACGTACATCGCATCCACGACCTGCGCGATGCGAACGCACGCGTGTCCGTCGAGCCCCAAGCGCGCCATCACCACGGCGACGGTGTCGATATCGCTATAGGCGTAGCCGGAACACACCCCGAGGACATGCGCGACGAGGGGATTGCGCTCCTCATTCGTCGAGACGTGCCCTTCCAAGAGGCGCGTAACGAGATCCTCGTAAACGGGGAAAGGCGAACTGCTGGGACCGCCCCTGACGCGTTCGATTTTCATCGGTGCACCTTTCGATTACAAAGCGGACAGGCGATTTTTTGGTCCGGCGAGATTGTTGAAAATTCTACACCGATTGGACTATAGTCCACACATGACCGCCGCTTCCACTATGCGACTCCGTCTCGGGATCATCGCCGCCATGACCGCGGCGACGGTGTCGTTTCACTATGGCATCCTCATGCCGTCGGCGCACGGCACCGTCCTCCACGCCATCCACGGCCGACTGTGCTACGTGCCCATCATCTTGGCGGCCATCTGGTTCGGCGTGCGCGGCGGTCTCCTGACGGCGCTTGCCATCACCGCGCTGACACTACCTTATCCCAAGCTGCGCGGCATCACCGACCACCACACGCTGGTCGGCGAGTACACCGAGATGGTGTTCTACCTGGGCATCGGTCTGATGACCGGGGTGTTGATCGAACGACAGTGGCGCGCACGCGATCGGAGTGCTGCTCTCGAGCGCGAGCTCGCGCGGAGCGAGCGCTTGTCGTCGCTGGGACAGATGGCGGCGGGGCTGGCGCACGAGATCAAGAATCCGCTGGGGTCGATCCAGGGTGCGGCCGAGATTCTGGGCGACGCCGCGCCCGCGGGATCCAAAGAGCGCGACTTGTTCGACGTGCTGCGCAAGGAGTCGCGGCGTTTGAGTGCCGTGGTCGACGACTTCCTGGGGTTCGCGCGACCGCGACCGCCGCAGTTTGCACCGCTCGACATCGCGGCTGCCATTGAGCGTGCGTCGGCGCAGATCGCTCTCGACGCGTCCGCGCGCCACATCGGCATCGTGCGCGACGTCGCCGCCGATATTCCGCATGTTGCCGCCGACGCCGCGCAGATTCACCAGGTGCTCTTGAACCTCTTGCTCAACGCGATCGCCGCCAGCCGTGACGGCGACCGCGTGACGATTGGGGTGCGCGCCGCTCAACGCGACGGCCGCCGCGCGGTCGTCGTTTCGGTGCGCGACCACGGCGTGGGCATCCCGCCCGACGCCCTCCCGCGCGTGTTCGACCCGTTCTTCACCACCAAAGAAGACGGCACCGGTTTGGGGCTGTCGATCTCGCACACCATCGTGCGCGACCACGGCGGCTCGATCGACATCGACAGCATCGAGGGTGAAGGCACCACGGTGACGGTGTCACTCCCCGTCTCCGGAGGCGGAGATGGCCGCTAGCCGCATTCTCATCATCGACGACGACGAGAGCCTGCGCAAGGTGATCGGCTACATGCTCGAAGAGGCGGGCTATGAGGTCGACCGCGCCGCTTCCGCCGACGAGGGCTTGGCACGTATCGCCGAGCGACGCCCCGACTTGGTCCTCTCCGACATCAAGATGCCGAAGAAAGACGGCATCGAGTTGCTGGGCGACATCAAACGCGTCGACGCCACCATCCCGGTCGTCATCTTGACCGCGTTCGCGTCGGTCGAGACGGCGGTCGAAGCGATGAAGCGGGGGGCGTCGGACTATTTGACCAAGCCGATATCGCGCGACGACCTCACCATGACGGTCGCGAAAACGCTCAAGCTCCACCGCCTCGAAGCGGAAAATGAAGACCTGCGCACGACGCTGAACGACCGCTTTCGCTTCGAAAACATCATCGGCCTTTCGCCCGCGATGATCGCCTTGTTCGACGTCTTGAAGAAGGTGGCGCCCACCGACGCCACCGTCCTCGTCACGGGCGAGAGCGGCACCGGCAAGGAGCTCATCGCGAAGGCCATCCATTACAACAGTCCCCGCCGCGCGCACCGTTTGGTCGCCGTCAACTGTGCCGCCATTCCGCACGATCTTCTCGAGAGTGAGTTGTTCGGACACATGCGCGGCGCTTTCACGGGTGCGATCCGCAACAAGATCGGCAAGTTCGAGCAGGCGCACGGCGGGACACTGTTCTTGGACGAGATCGGCGCGATGCCACTCACGTTACAAGCGAAGCTCCTGCGCGCGCTGCAGGAACGCGAGATCGAGCGCGTCGGCGACGAGCGCACCATCGAAGTCGACGTGCGCATCGTCGCCGCGACCAACCGATCGCTCCCCGCGCTGGTCGCAGCGAGGGAATTCCGCGAGGACCTGTTCTACCGACTCAACGTGGTTCCGGTGCACGTGCCCCCGCTGCGCGAGCGGCGCGGCGACATTCCCCTGCTCGTGAAGCATTTCGTCGACCGCTTCGCCGGCGGTGCGCCCATCACGGTGACGCGCGACGCGCTGGACGCCCTCGCGCGCCATCGCTGGCCGGGCAATGTTCGCGAGCTCGAGCATTTCTGCGAGCGCGCGGTGCTCATGCGATCGCGCGACGTGATCGACGCCGACGCGGTGTCAGCCCAACTCTCCGTGCTCGCGCACGAAACGCCCGGCGGGCCCACCCTGCGCGACATCGAGCGCACCGCCGTGGTCGAAGCGTTGCGCGCGAGCGGGTGGAATCGATCGCGCGCGGCGCGACGCCTGGGCGTCCCGCGGCATATCCTGCTCTATCGCATCAAGAAATTTGGAATTGTGGAAGACGTGTCGTAGCCGGTGGATGCCGCGCGGGTTTCGTGGTAGCCTACGCGCTTTGTCGTCGCCAACGCTGCCCGGCGGGTCCTGTCACTCGTCACCCGCCGTTCTACCGGGAACGCGGCGGGGGCCCCACGAGCAACACCCGCCGGGGGACGCCGAGAGGTACTGAATTGAATCGCATTGCACTTTCCGCCGCCATCGTCATTGCAACCGCCAGCGCGTCGCATTCCGCAGACTATTTTCAGCAATCGCATCACACGACTATTCACGTCACGCTCGACACCGAGCGTCATTGGGTGTCAGGCAACGAGACCATTCAGTACGTCAACAATTCGCCCGACACGCTGCGCGAGTTCTATCTCCATTTGTACCCGAACGCGTTCCGCGGCAAGAACGTTCCCTACCAGAAAGACCAGAGCCGCAAGTACAACTTTCGTCTGCTGGACGTCCCCGACGACAACAAGGGCTGGCTCGACCTCTCCGATCTCAAGATTGACGGCACGCCGGTCGACCACACGGTCGACGGAACGCTCGCGCACTTCGCGCTCCCGCACGCGCTCTTGCCCCACGATTCGATGACGATCGCGCTGTCGTTCGACGGCAAGGTGCGCAAGGCGATCGACCGCTCGGGCTACCGCGGCAATCATTACGACATGGCGCAGTGGTACCCGAAGCTGGTCGTGTACGACCAGAACGGCTTCCATCCCGATCAGTTCGAAGAGGGCGAGTTCTACGGCGAGTTCGGCACCTTCGACGTGCACATCGAATTGCCCGACCACTTCGTGGTGGCCGCGACCGGTGTGGTGCAAGAAGGGGATCCGGGGTGGGACTACAACCCTGCGCATCAACCCAACGCGGCCAAGCGTCCCGTTACCGGCAAGACCAAGACCGTGCACTTCCACGCCGAGAAGGTCCACGACTTCGCGTGGTGCGCGGACCCGACCTACGTGGTCGAAGACACCACCATCAACGACCTCAAGCTCTACAGCGTGTACCGCCGCTCGAGTGCCAAGACGTGGCAAGACTCGACCCTTGTGCACGCCGTGCGCGCCATCCATTGGCTCGAAAAAATCGCGGGCAAGTATCCGTACCCGCAAATCACGGTGGCGGAGTTTCTGCGCCCGGGCGGCATGGAGTACCCGATGTTCGTGATGGACGGCCGCGCCAGTGAGGGACTCGTGTTCCACGAAATCGGCCACGTGTACTTCTACGGCATCCTCGCCAACGACGAGCGCGAAGAAGCGTGGATGGACGAGGGCGTCACCACTTTCCAAACCCGTTGGTATCAAGAGCAGCGCTATGGCCCGTGGGGCGACAAGAGTCAATGGAATTGGTACCAGCGCATGACGCCGCAGTACAAGTTGTGGGAAGACTCACGACGCCAGGTCTTCGACTTGGACCGCCGCGGGTACGGCGAGCGCGCGTCGTTCCGCGCCGAGAAGTACGATCATTCGTACCGCGCCAACGTGTACACGAAGGCGTCGCTCATTATGCACGCGATCCAGTACGCGGCCGGGGCCGAGAACTTCGACGCCATCCTGCACGCGTACTTCGACCAGTGGCAGTTCAAGCACGTCAACGAGGACCGCTTCCGCGCCGTGTGCGAAGACGTCACCAAGCGCGACCTCTCGCGCCAGTTCGAACAGTGGTTGCACACCAAGAAGACGGTCGACTACGCACTCAAGAGTGTCCGCACGCGCGCCGATTCGGTGGGGGTCACCACCGAAGTGGTGGTGCAGCGCAAAGGCGAGTTGTACTGCCCCATCGAGGTGTACTTCACCATGCCCGACGGGAGCGTCACGAAGCAGCGCTTCGACGCGCGCGACCGCGAGATTCGCCAGCTGGTGAAACTGCCGGCCGCACCGGTCAAGGTCGACATCAATCCCGAGAACGAGATCATGGACATCGACCGCTCGAACAACGTCGAGCCGAAACAACGCGACTTCCAGATCGACTGGCCGAACAACTCCTACTATCCCGAGGACGCGTACCAAATTCGCCATCGCCCCGCGATCTGGTACAACGACGTCGACCAGGCCAAGGTCGGGTACCACCTGTCCGGCAGCTTGCAAGGGTGGAGGCGCCGCATCGGACTGGGCGTCTACTATGGAACCAAGAGCGAGCAGTGGGACTGGTCGGCGTCGTACGAGGAACCCAAGCGCTGGCTGAACACGAACGCGACGCTGCGCTTCTCCGGCTACCGCATGGAAGGCCGCAACGACGCGCGCGTCGAAGTGAACTTCGCGCGGCGCTCGAAGCTCATCGAGCCGCCCACGCAGGACATCCGGCTCGGCTACGGCTACCACGAGCTGCGCGACCCCGCGTACCTGGTGAGCACGGAGATCTACGACACCTCGCTGGCCGACGTCGGCCCGTATTTCGGCTACGCCGTCGACCCGCAGCTCGACATCATGTCGACCCGCTTCGCGGTCGATTTGACGCTCGGGCGCGACTGGTTCAACGGCGACTACCACTACGAGCGCATCGCGATGACGGCCGAGCTCAAGTCGCGACCGGAAGTGGTCAAGCTGGATGCGCGCGTGCGTTTCTTCGGCGGGTTCGCGGGCGGGGGCATTCCGACCCAGCGCAAGTTCAACCTCGCCGGCGGCGGGCCGATGAAGCAAGAGGAGCGCTTCTGGCTGCGCAGCCCCGGTGCGGTGCCCGCGGATTTGAATTACCTCGAGCCGGGCGACGGCAATCTGCGCGGATACGCGGCCGGAACCTTCGGCGTGAACAAGTTGTTCGCGATCAACACCGAGCTCGGCACCAAGGTGAAGTTGTTCGGGCTGGAAAAGACGTTCGCCAAACTACTGGGGACGACGTCGTGGTACGGCTTCTACGACGTGGGCTGGATTCTCGACGGCAGCAATCCCATTCAAACCAGCCCGCGCGTGACGTCGCTGGTCGACGGCGGTGTCCTGGACGCACGACTCGAGACGGCGGGTGTCGGCATTCGCTCGAACGTGACGTGGCCGTTCTGGAATTTCACGTGGCGCCTCGACGTGCCGTTCTACGTGAGCGACCCCGAGGTCAACGGGGAAACCGACACCACCGACTTCCGGTATCTGTTCAGTTTGAACGCTTCGTTCTGATCCGAACTCACGAGGAGATTGCAATGAACCGAAAATACTTCATCGCGAACGCCATTCTGTGGGCCAGTGCCATCGTCGCGTCGGCCATCGTCGGCGCGCCGACGGTGCTCTCGATCATCCTCTTGCCGACGCTGGCGACCTGTTCTCTGGTCGTCATGCGTACCGCCTGCGCCGTTGGCGCCAAGAAAAACGGCTAGGCGCTCACTCCCGCTCGTACCAATACTCCTGCACCACGTCGTTGCGCGAGTGCGGACGCAGGACCATCGAGGCCGTGAGCGGCGCCATGGTCCGCCACCAGTGCCAGTCGCCGTAGCGGTCGAACTTGCGCATCGAAAACACGGCTTTGGCGGCGTGCAATTGCGCGAGCCGTTGCCCGCGCGATCGGCCCATGCGCTTCAAGCGCAGCAGAAAGTCGACGTCCTCCGCGAACGAGCGCTTCTCGTCATAGCCGCCCATATCGTGGAAGTCCCGGCGGCGACAAAATGTGACGCCCGCATCGACCCTCGACAGCGCCGTGCACGCGGCCAACACGCCGTACGCGATCACGATTCCCATCGACCACCGCTCCGGCACGATCCCCGTCGCCCCGCCGATGATGGCAGGATCGGAAAGGGACGCGTCGACGGCGTTGAACGTTTCGGGGTGGACCTGCATGTCGGCGTCGACGAACGCCAACAAGGAACCGGTGCCGGCGGCGGCCCCGCCGTTGCGAACGGCCGCGATCACGCGCGGCCTCACGTCCACGACGCGGCAACCACGCGCGGCGGCGATGTCGGCGGTTCGGTCGGTCGATCCATTATTGGCGACGATCACTTCGATCGCCTCGCGCCCGGCAGCATACCGTGCCCGAGCGACGTCGACGGTGTCGAGGAGACGAGGGAGCAAGCGCGCTTCGTTATAGGCGGGAATGACGACGGTCAACCGCATAGAGCTGCCTCAACTTCTTAAGAAATACGGAGCGGCCATGAGCAGCGCTCCGATCACGACCAGAAGAATAGTGTTGTGCACGAAATAAGGGAACACCATAAGGAGCAGGCCGCAGGCCAGCGGAACCATCTTCTGCTGCTTGCGACCGTAAATGAAAAAACCAATTCCGATCGAACCGAAGAGAAAGCCCCAAAAAATGGAGGCGGTGCTCAACGTGATCTCACCTTATGCATGAAGGCCGGTTATGACGCCGGGTGAACGGGTCCGGGTTCGAATGGTGCCCACGATATGAAATATCGCGTTGGAAGACAATAGCGCGGTGATCGCCAACCAGGCAACGACGCCGATCGTACGCACCCGGGAGTCGGTAGTTCCTGCGCACAGGCCGACTTGCACGCACGCGAGTAGTCGGAAAACTCTACGACGCCGCCTTGATGACCGCGCCGGCGACTTCGTCGACCATGGCGTCCGTCATCTCGGCGTACATCGGCAGCGACACGATGCGCGCCACCACCTTCTCGGCCACCGGGAACGCACCCTGCTTCAATCCCAAGTGCGCGTAGGCCGGCTGCAAGTGCAGCGGGAGCGGGTAGTGGATGCCGGTGCCGATTCCCTTCTCTTTCAATCGCGACATGACGACGTCGCGGTCGGGGACGCGCACCACATATAAATGATAAACGTGCGTGCGACCGGGTGCCGCCGCGACGGGCTTGACCGCGGTGCCCGCGAACGCGCGGTCGTAGCGCGCGGCGTGCGCGCGACGGCGCTCGGTCCACTGGTCGAGGTGCTTCAACTTGACGTCGAGCACGGCGGCCTGGATCGCATCGAGACGATAGTTCCAGCCTTCGTAGAGGTGGTGGTACTTCTCCTTGCTCCCATGGTCGCCGAGAGCGCGCATGTACGTTGCGACGTCTTCGTCGTCGGTCGCAACCAGGCCGGCGTCGCCGTAGGCGCCGAGATTCTTGCCGGGGTAGAAGCTGAACGCGGTGGTGTCGCCGAGCGTCTGCTTGCGGTCGCCCGCGATCGCTGCGCCGTGCGACTGCGCAGCATCGGCAACGATCTTGAGCTTGTGTCGCGCCGCGACGGCACGAATCGCGTCCATGTCGGCCGGCTGACCATATAGATGAACCGGGATGATGGCGCGCGTCTTCGGCGTGATGGCCGCTTCCACGCGCGCGGGGTCGATGAGCTGGGTGTTCTCGTCGACGTCGACCAGCACGGGTTTCGCACCCGCGTGCATGACGGCTTCGGTGGTCGCGATGAAGGTGTTGCACGCGGTGATCACTTCGTCGCCGCGCTTGACGCCGACACCCATGAGCGCGAGATGCAACGCGGAGGTCCCGCTGCACGAACCCACGCCGAACTTGGCCCCGCTATACGCGGCGAAGTTCCGCTCGAAGCGGCGCAGCGTTTCGCCCCCGATGAATCCGCAACTCTCGACGACGCCCATGATGGCTGCGTCGATCTCGCCCTTGATGGATGCATATTGTGCTTTGAGATCGAGGAACGGAACGGCCATGGTGAAACTCCGGAATTCGTGTGCGAGCCTGATTTGCGAAACGGCGGAGGGTAGCATACGGGCGCGCCGCGGGCAAGCGGGTCTCGGGCACGCCAATTGCACGAAAGGAGGCTATGAAGACGTCTCGGTCACGAGCGACCGTGTGGCTCGGCGCACTCGGCGCGCTGGCGCTGACGAACTGCGGCGGCGGCGACAGCAGTCCGGTCGACGACGGCCAGCCGCGCGTGCCGGTCGTGCACGCGGTCTCCATCAACGACGGCTCCTACTATCCGAAAGATCTCACGATCGTGCGCGGCGACAGCGTCCTGTGGACGTGGGCCGTGAACGACGACCATTCGGTGACTTCGGGAACGACACCCGATCCCAGCGAAGATCCGCGCCTGTTCGATTCGACGGTGCGGAGCTCGGGCAGCTTCGGCCATCGCTTCGGTCAGACGGGGACCTTTTCGTATTTTTGCCGCAAGCATTGGGACATGGGCATGACCGGCACCGTGACGGTCGAGGCGCCGTAGACCCGATCGTTCGATTGACACCCGCGCAACCGTCCCCCTACACTGCCTCGCATCTCGAACCACACTCGATCCGGCCCCCCGGCACCGGGCCCGTGAGGTAGCACTGCGTTGACCCCTGACCGTAGAACGCTGTTGGCGCTTTTCTCGCTCGCCTTCGGCTTGCGCATTCTCTACGCCGTCATCTTCGGCAACGACCTCGCCGTCGTCGCCCACGATTCCTACGCCTATCGTATCGCCGCGCGTATGGTCGAGAACTGGGATTGGGTCACCACACCGTTTTCACCCAGCGCGCCCGGCTACCGCATGCTGCTGGCGCTTGCGTTCAAGCTCTTGGGCGTGTCGTGGTGGACCGCCGTCATCATGAATTCGATTCTGGGTGCCACGACAACCCTGTTCCTGTATCGCATCGGCGAGCGCCTGCTCGGCAAGCGCGTCGGCTTGGCGTCGGCGTTGTGGCTGGGGCTGTGCGTGAACCACATGCACTTCGCGAGCCTGGCCACGCGCGACGTGCTGGTGACGTTTCTCCTGACGTGGCTCGCCTACGCCCTCGCGCGCCCGTTCTATCGCATGCGCACGGCGACGTGGACCGCGTTCCTGTGCATGCTGCTCCTGCACACCGAGCCGATGTTCCTGCTCTTGCTGCCGGTGCTGGTCGTTTTCTTGGCCGTCGCGTCGACGCACCACCGTGCCTTGAGCGCGCAGTATGTATTTCTATTCTTGGCGTCGCTGTTCGTGTTCTTCATCCCGTGGACGGCGCGCAATTTCTTTGTCTATCACGACGTGGTCCCGGTGAGCTTGGAGGCGACGCGCTACACCGCACCCGTCACGCGACTCCTGCGGGAGGGGCCGCCGGAGCCCGCGGCGATCGCGCATCCCGACGCCGTCACCATCGAGAAGCCGGGCTTCTTCGCCAACGAACGCGAGTTCTGGCGCGTGGTTCGACTCGAGCCGTTCGCCGGCGATCCGAAGCACGGACTCGTGCCCGAGCCGGCATGGTCGCTGCGACACAATGCCACCAGCGTCTTGAACTACGGCGTGCTGCTTCCGTTCTTCGTGGCCGGTTGTGCGTTCGCGTTCTCGCGGCGGCAGCGCGCGGCACTCGTGCTGGCCTCGGTCGTATTGACCTACGCGGTGGCGCGGGGATTCGTCGGGGTGAGCGACTCGTCGCGCCTGTGGATCGAGCCGCTGATCATCTTGTTGGCGTTCTACGGCGTGAAGGTGCTACTCGATCTGCGTCGCGCGGCGGGAGAAGTGCCCGCGACCTAGTCAGCGAACGTCCGCGCGCAGATCGCGCCCCGTCATCTCGCTCGGGCGCGGGACTCCCATGTAATCCAGAATGGTCGGCGCGATGTCGCGCAGCGAGCCGCCGTCGATCAGCTTTCCTTGGTAGTCGGGGTCGACGAGGATGCACGGCACCGGGTTGGTGGTGTGTGCGGTATGCGGCGCGCCGGTGACGGGGTCGACCATCAGTTCGGCGTTGCCGTGGTCGGCGGTGACGATGACCGCATAACGCTCGAGGTCGATCGCGTCCATCACCCGACCCACGCACGTGTCCACCGTCTCGCACGCCTTGATCGCCGCCGACAGCACACCCGTGTGTCCCACCATATCGGGATTCGCGAAGTTGCACACGATGTAGTCGTGGCGGTCCGAGCCTATCTCGCGGATCAACGCGTCGGTCACTTCGAAGGCACTCATCTCCGGCTTCAGGTCGTAGGTGGCCACCTTCGACGACGGGATCAAGATGCGCGTCTCGCCCGGGTATTCGTGCTCGTCGCCCCCGTTGAAAAAGTACGTGACGTGCGCGTACTTCTCGGTCTCGGCGATGCGCAGCGTCTTCTTGCCCTGCGCGGCCGCGGTGTCGACCAGGATGTGCTTGCGCGACTCCGGTGCGAACACGCTCGGGAGATCGAGCGATTCCTCGTAGCGCGCCATGCCCACGTAGTGGACGCGCGGGTGCGCGCGTCGCTCGAAGCCCGCGAAGGTCGCGTCGGTGAACGCGTGCGTGATCTGGCGGGCGCGGTCGGCGCGAAAGTTGTAGAACACGACCGAGTCGCCGTCGCGAATGAGACCGTCGCGATCGATGAGCACCGGCTCGACGAACTCGTCGGTGACACCGGCGTCGTAGGAGCGGCGCATCGCCTCGGCGGAGCTGGCGGCGACGCTCCCTTCGCCGCGGGTGAAGAGATCGTACGCGCGGCGCGTGCGCTCCCATCGCTTGTCGCGGTCCATGGCGTAGTAGCGACCCACCACGGTCGCGATGGTACCCACGCCCTCCGCGCGCGCGCGTTCCTCGAGCTCGCGCAGGTAGCGCTCGCCGCCGTGGGGTGCCGTGTCACGGCCGTCCAAGATCGCGTGGACGAACACGCGGCGGACTCCGTGCTGCTTCGCCATTTTCAAGAGCGCGTACAGGTGCTGCTGGTGACTGTGGACGCCGCCGTCGGACAAGAGGCCGAGCAGGTGCAACGCACCGTTCGCACGCACGCGTTCCATCGCCTCGATCAACACCGGATTTGAGAACAGCGAGCCATCCTTGATCGCGCGGTCGATGCGCACGATGTCCTGGTACACGATGCGCCCCGCCCCCAGGTTGAGGTGGCCGACTTCACTATTGCCCATCTGCCCGTCGGGGAGGCCGACCCACGGCCCCGAGGCCTCGATCAACGTGCGCGGGTAACGTTCCCACAAGCCATCGACGACCGGCGTCTTGGCCAAGCGCACCGCGTTGGCTTCGGTCTCTTCGCGCCAGCCCCAACCGTCCATAATAAGGAGCAGGACTTTCTTCGTGCGATCGCTCATCGGTTCCCTCCACCGCCGGCCCCGCGTCGCGCCTGCGCCAAGCGCGCGAGGTTCTCCGACGCCGCGCGGTTGTCGGGCTCGAGACGCAACGCCTCTTTGAATTCACGCTCGGCTTCGTCGAAGCGGCGCGTCATCGCGTAGGCCGAACCCAGCGTCACATGGCCATTCGCATAGCCGGGCTCGGTCTTTACCGCCTGCTCTGCCATGTGCACGCCGTCGTCGACGCGCCCCGTTTCGATGAACATCACGGCCAGGTTGTTCATGGCGTAGAAGTCGTCGGGCTTGAGCGCGATGCACTTCTGCAACGCGGCTTCCGCCTGCGGGTACATCTTGAGCTTGCCGTAGCACACCGCGAGGTTGTTGTACGCGCCGTAGAAGTTCGGACGCATCTGGATGGCCTGTTGGTACGCTTCGATCGCCTTTTGGTACTCGCCGCGCTGCTGGTAGCGCTGGCCGAGGTTGTTCTGCGCGTCCGCGTTGTCGGGGGTCAAGTAGCCGAGCGCCTCAAGCTTCTTCATAGTCTCCCGGTCGGCGGTCGAGGTGCCGGTGGGAGCGCTGGCGGCGTCGTGCGGCCCGTCCAATGTCGCGACCGTCTCCTTCGAGAACGTCGACGCCACCGACTCGTCGAACGCGGACGCGATCGGCTGGCCCGGCATGTTGGACGCGCGCGGGAGGCCTTGCAGCGCGAGGATGGTGGGAGCGACGTCGAGAATGGAAGCACCCTCGACGGCGAAGCCTTTCTTCACGCCGGCGCCGTAGAAGGCCACGATGCCGTCGATGCGGTGCCACTTGGCCGCGTTGCCGGCCCAGATCTCGGGCCGATTCTTCAGGCGCACGGAACCGCTCTTGAATCCGTGGTCGGAGATCACCATCAGCACGGTGCGGTCGTCCAACTTCGACATGATGTCGCCCAGGATCTGGTCCTGCACGATGTACGTTTGTTCGACCGCGTTCCGGTAGCGCTCGTATTCACCGGCCGCCACGTCGCTCATGCGCGGAGGCGCGTACAGCATGAAGAGGTGGCTCATCGCGTCCACCCACTCGAAGTACACGGCCATGACGTCGGGCGAGTCGGTTTCGAGGAGATGCGTCGCGATGTTCTCGAAGGTCCGGGTCGACGCGTACAGGTGGATCAACGTGTTCACCGGATCCTTGGGGTCTATGCTGCCGCGGTGGCGCGTCACCTCGCCCGTCGGAATGGAAACGAAGCGCGCCACGTCGCGGTCGGGGACCTGGTCGGCGTGCACGGCCAGTGCCGCCAGCTCGCCCTCGCGCCCGCGCGGCGAGAGGCTGGTCGCTTGCGCGCGCGCGGTGTCGCTGGGCGCGTAAGCGAGGTAGCCGAACTTGTCGGTGACCATGACGCCGTCGATCGACTCGGCCGGATCGGTGGCGAGCCAGCCGACGATGTCGACGCGGCGATCGTAGCGCGACAGCATGTTCCAAAATGCGTCGACCTTGCGATTCAACCGGCTGACCGGGACGCGAACCCCGGTCCGGGGATCGAACTCGGTGAAGTTCAAAATGCCGTGGTCTTCGGGATAGCGGCCGGTCGCCATCGTGGTCCACAAGAGCGGCGAGAGCAACGGCTCCTCGGAGCGCAGCGGTCCCGTGGCGCCCTCGCGAACCAAGCGCGCAAAGTTCGGTAGCTTGCCGGCGTCGATCAACGGACGCAGGTTCAACCAATCGCCGCCGTCCACGCCGACGACGACGAGACGGCGCGGTGCCTGCGAGCGCGCGCTCGCGTGCTCGCTGCCGGCGCGCGCGCCGCGGCGCACGTCGACGCCGAGCGGTGTCAACTCGTCGCGCACGCGCGCGACCACCGACGCGTCCAGGTCGCTGCTTCGGGCGGGAGTCGGCCGGCTGGCGGCTTCGATCTCCGCCACCGAGGTCACCAGCTTGGCCAACGCCGGCTCGAAACCGATCGAGAAATGTTGGTAGAGCAGCACCGCGCTGCCCGGCGCGAACGTGAGGTCGAACTCGTAGGCTACACCGAGCGAGTCGCCGTTTTGGAAGATGACGGGGGTCGTGCCGCGCTCGGGAATTCGGAACGATCGGTCGCCCGCCGGATACGCGACGAGATGGGCCCCGGGGCCGAGCCAGCGCCAACCGCTGGACAGCACACTCACCTCTCCGTTACGCGCGACGCGCACGGCCTCGCTCCCCTTGGGGACGTGCTTCAAGCCCGCGACGACGCCGAGGATGAGGAGCGCCAAAAGCGCGGGGACAACGATACGAATAGGCTTCATCGGAATTGGGCGCCTAGTATAATGCATCCGCCATGGACTCCGCGATACCCGTGCATTCGACCGCGCCCCCGTCGGTCGTCGTGGTCGTTCTCACCTGGAACGGACGCGACCTGACCCTCGATTGCCTGCGCTCTCTGGAGGCGGTCACGACACCCAATGTCCGGCGGATGGTGGTCGACAACGCGTCGAGCGACGGGACGGTCGAGGCGATTCGCGCGCGCTATGGCGACCGCGTCGAGGTGATCGTCAATTCGTCGAACCTGGGCTACGCGGGCGGCAACAACGTCGGCATCAAGAAGGCGCTCGACGACGGGGCGCGCTTCGTGCTTCTCCTCAACAACGACACCACCGTCGCGCCGACATTCGTCGACGAGATGCTGCGCGCGGCCCGCGAGTCCGACGCGATCGGCATCGCCGCACCCAAGATCTACTACGCCGAGCCACCCAACCGCATCTGGTACGCGGGCGGCGAGATTTCGCTGTGGAAAGGCACCGCGCGCCACGTCGGCATTCGCGAGGTCGACCGCGGCCAGTACGACCGCCCCCGCGACGTCGACTACGCCAGCGGGTGTGCGCTGTTGGCGCGACGCGAGGTCTTCGAACGAGCGGGCTTGCTGGACGAGAGCTACCGCGCGTACTTCGAGGACGCGGACTTGTGCATGCGCGCCGCGCGCGCCGGTTATCGCGTTCGCTACGTCCCCACCGCCCACGTGTGGCACCGCATCTCCGCCAGCACCGGTGGCCAGGTGTCGCGCGCGAAGATTCAACGCAAACTCGCGAGTGCCGCGCGTTTCTTTCGCGCCTACGCGCGTCCGTATCACTGGATCACGATTCCTTTATTTTTCGCGCTCGATGTGGTACGAATTACCGGCCTGGTCCTGGTCGGCCGCATCCGTGACGCCGACCCACTCTAGCCTTCGTACGCCTTGAACAATCGGGCGGTTCCGTCGCAGTGAAGGTCGCGATCTTCGGGTCCGGCGGCCAACTCGGTCGCGCGCTCGCCGCTGCGCTGGCGGCGACGCACGACGTCGTTGCCGTCGACCACGACCGCGCCGACATTCGGCACGCGAGTGCGGTCGCGGACGTGGTTCAAGCCGCCAAACCCGACTGGGTCGTCAACTCCGCCGCCATGACACATGTCGATCGGTGCGAGAACCGTCCCCTGGCCGCTTTCGAGATCAATGCGCTCGGCGCGCGCAACGTCGCCCGCGCATGCGCCGCGGCTGGCGTGCGCCTGCTCCATATCAGTACGGACTACGTGTTCGACGGTGAGAAGAAAGCCCCGTACGTCGAAGACGACGTCACCCGCCCGATCAACGCCTACGGCGTCAGCAAACTGGCGGGCGAGTACTTCGTGCGCGCGGATTGTCCGACGCACGCGATCGTGCGCACGAGCGGGCTGTACGGCTGGTACGTGTGCCGCGGAAAAGGATCGAACTTCGCGGAGACGATTCTCGCGCGCGCGCGACAGGGTCAGGCGCTCCGTGTCGTCTCCGACGAGCGCTTGACGCCGACGTTCACCGAAGACTTAGCGCGCCTGATTCGGACCTTGATCGAGCGCGGGGTGCCGAACGGCATCTACCACGCGACCAACGCGGGTGCGTGCTCGTGGTTCGACTTCGCGAGCGAGTTGTTGCGCATCGCGGGTGTGGCGGCGTCGATCCAGCCCATCGCGGCGAAGGATTGGAAGTCGCCGACGCGGCGTCCTGCGAACTCGGTGCTGGAGAACCGAGCGCTCTTGAAACTCGGCCTCGACGCGATGCCCGATTGGCGCGACGCGCTGGCGCGCTACGTCGCGGCCCGCGACGACAAGGCAGGAGCGGCGGCGTAGCTTAGAATATGACGTGGCAGAGGACCGCGATGCCGCCGAGTGCCAGTAGTACCGAGAAGAAGGCGATCGCGACGGAGAAGCCGACGGCCAGAAGCGGAACGGCGAGGACCACGAACAAGAGTCCCTTGAAGAGTGCAAACCCCAGCTTGAACGGCAAGAGAACCAACCCAACCAGGATGTGGAGCATGACCGCACCCACGACGAAGAATGCGACCAACACGAGCCCGATTAGTAAGAGCAGTTCGATCACCATGCACCTCCCGACGCCGGCGCACGGGCGCGGCGTCGACCCCAGTTACCCGACCATCGGCGCGGCATTCGAAAAAGCTTCGACACGCTCGCGGCGGACCCGTCGCACCGCCCTTGCGGTCCTGTTCGCGACGGCCGTACTTCACGCGGCACCGGCGCTGGCTCAGGCCGCCGACACGCCTCGCGCCATCACCCCCGACCCGCTGCGCTATGTGTCGCCGAGCCGGACCTACGACACCGAACACACCGCCGTCGACCTGGACGTCGACTTGCAGGCGCGTCGCATCGCGGGCAACGTGACCCACACCGTCCGCGCGCTCCGTGACCAGCTCGCCGAGATCCGCATGAACTGTGTGGGCCTCGTGGTCGACTCGGTGACGGTGAACGGACGGCGCGCGCGCTTCGAATACCCCGTCGCCGCCAACCAGAGCACGTCGTGGCTGGCGGGGGCGTCGGCCGGAACCGCCGACGACCAGATCGCCGTCGTGTGCGACCCGCCGCTCGCTCGCGGCGCGCAAGCCGCCGTGCGCGTCTATTATTCGGGAACGCCCGAGATTGGGCTCTATTGGATTCGACCCGAAAAGGGCATCCCCGAGAAACGCTACGAGGTGTGGTCGCAGGGCGAGGGCGAAGACAATCGCTATTGGATCCCGTGCAACGACTACCCCAACGACAAGGCGACGTTCGAAGGACGTTACCGGGTGCCGAAGGGTTACACCGCCATTTCGAACGGAAGCTTGGTCGGCACCCGCGACGTCGGCGGCAAGACCGAGTTCACCTGGAAGCTCGAGCAGCCGCAAGTGAGCTACCTCATCATGCTCGCGGTCGCCGAGTACAAGATTCTCGAGCAGAAGGCCGGCACGGTGCCGATGCAGTACGTCGTGCCCCCCGGCACCGACGACGCCACCATCCTGCGCGGCTACGGACTGACACCCGACATGGTGGACTACTTCGAAAAGGAGATCGGCATCGCGTATCCGTACGCGAAGTACGCGCAGATTTCGGTGCAGGACTACATCTACGGCGGCATGGAAAACACCAGCGCCACCGTCATGAACATGCGCACCATGTACGACGAGCGCGCCGAGCTCACGCGCACCGAGCAGAACCTGGTCGCCCACGAACTCGCGCACCAGTGGTGGGGCGACATGCTGACGTGCCGCGAGTGGAGCCATATGTGGCTCAACGAAGGCTTCGCGACCTACTACGCCTACCTCTATAAGGAGCACCACGACGGCGACGACGCCTTCCGCTACCAAATGATGGGCGCTCACGACGACGTCATCAAGGCCGACGACACCGACCCGCGCCCCATGGTGGTCGACTTCTTCAATCGCACCGACGCGCGCAACAACGCGCTCGTGTACGTCAAGGGGGCCAGCGTCCTGCACATGCTGCGGATGCTCCTCGGCGACGACCTCTATCGCGAGACCATCAAGCACTACGGCGAAACGAACAAGTTCGGCGTCGTCGACACGCAAGACTTGATGCGTGCGGTGCGCGACGTGACCGGCGAGAACATGGACTGGTTCTTCGAACAGTGGGCGTTCCTCGCTGGGCACCCCAAGTTCAAGGTGTCGAAGAGCTGGGACGACAAGACGCGCGTCCTCACCCTGAAGGTCGAACAAGCCCAGAAGGTGGGCGGCTTGGTGCCGGTGTTTCGCGTCCCCGTCGATGTCGAGATCACGTGCGACGGCGGGAGCGAGACGCACCGCATCCTGGTGGAAGATGCGTCGTCTAGCTACTACTTCTCCGTCCCCAAAGAGCCCGAGATGGTGGTGTTCGACAAAGGCGACTGGATTTTGAAGACGCTCGACTTCCCGAAGCTCGCGAAGGAATCGCTCTACGAGCTCGAGCACGGCGATTTCATGACGCGCGTCCGCGCGGCCCAGGTGCTCGCGACCAAGGGCGCCGACGAACGCACGGTGCCCGCGTTGCGCTCGGTGGTGCTCGGTGATGCGTTCTGGGGGCTGCGTCGCGAAGCGGCTCTCTCACTCGGCAAGATCGACAACGACGCCGCGCTGGCGGCCCTCGTCGACGGGACTTCGGCCGACGATGCCCGCGTGCGCCTGGCGTGCGCGGAGGCCCTCGGCGGTTTCTATCGCAACGAGAAGGCGGCCGCGCAGCTCGAGAAGCTGGTCGGCAGCGATCGCGCCTACGGTGTGCGCGCCGGAGCCGTCACGAGCCTGGTCAAGGTCCGGGGGAATCGGGCATCGAAGGTATGCGTCGACGCACTTAAGCAGGAATCCGATCAAGGCATCGTGCGCAACGCCGCGCTCAACGGGCTCGCCGACTTGAGCGACACGGCCGTCCTCGACCGCATGAAGCCGTACTGCACGCCGGGCAACCCGCGCGTGTATCGAAACACCGCTATCGGCGCGTACGCGAGACTCGCGAAGCAGCTCGACAAGGATTCAGATCGTCGGCGCGCTGCGGAATTCCTCTATCCATCGCTCGACGACTGGCACTTGCGCACGCGCGAGGCAACCATCGAGGCGCTGGCGGTTATCTCCGAGCCGTCTTCGGTCGAACAACTGCATCGCGTCGCGACCAACGACCACGTGGCCGAAGTCCGCGACCGCGCTCGAAACGCCGCCGACCGCATCACGGCGGACTCCGCCAAGACGACCGCGCGCATGAACGCCTCCGATATCGAAGACTTGAAGCGCCGAGTCGAATCGCTCGAGCACGAGTTGGAGGCTGCGAAGAAGAAGATCGCCGGAACGCCCGGGGAAATGTCCGGAAGCGACTAGATTGTTGCAAAAGCGAAAGTTAGCGTCCAAACCCGCGGCCGGGCGTTTTGAGTTGATTTTGATAAACGTTTCACATAGTCTGTTGGCGGTTGCTCGAGGAAACCTCGCGCGATACAGTCGAGCGTCTTTGAGGGAAGGGCCCATCGACTTAGCCGTCGCGACGAACCCACTCGAGTACCGGCCGTGAAATCCGATAAGGATCGGTACACGTGGGCCCGTCAGGCGGGGATGCTGAGTACGATCCCCTTCTTGATGGTCGTTCCCCCGATCGCCGGTCTTCTGATCGGCCGGTTCATCGACCGAAAGCTCGACACTCAACCCGCATTCACCATCGTTTTTTTGATTCTGGGTTTTGCCGCGGGAGTTCGCGAGGTTGCGATCGTCCTGAAGAGGGCGAACGACCGCGCCGACGACGGAGACAAGCGTGACCGAACTACGCCCTAGCGAAGCCGCGACGATCTGGTCCGCCTTCGACGGCGACTTTCTGCGCCGCGTGCGCGCGTCGTCGATCGCCTTCGGGTTGGTGCTCGCCGTTCCGTTGGCGATGTCGTTCGGATGGAGCGCGGGCCTCGCATGGATCGCCGGCGGCGCGTGGTCGCTCGCGAACCTGGCCGCGACCACGTCGGTGGTTCGCAAGGTCGTGACGCTGGAGCCGCGCGATCGCGTCACCATCGCCAAGTCGCTGGCGATCAAGTTTCCGGCACTGTACGCGATCGGTTTCGGAATTCTGGTCTCGGGCCTCCCCGTCGCGTGGGTGCTGGCGGGGTTCGCATGGCCCCTGTTCGTAGCAGTGCTCAAGGCGGCGGGTCGAACCTATTTGCGACTCGACGAACCGGTCTTCGCGCGTGGCGCGCGACGACAATAAGGAAACACGAACGTGTTCTCACCCGGCTTGAACGGACTCTTCGACGCACGCGGCGCCATTCGATTGTTGGCCGAGGGCCACGCCGAGAACGGCGCGCATGCTGCCGAGCACGAAGTCCACGAGCTCCCCAATCTCATCACGCTCATCGAGAAGTTTGTACACAACGAGAGCGTGCTCGAGTTCCTCCATCAGTGGGAAGGCATGATCTGGGCCTTCGCCATCGCGACCTTGATCATCGTGATCGCGCGGCTCGCGGCACGCAATCCGCAGATGGTTCCGGGACGCCTTCAGAACGTCGTCGAGATGGTGGTCGAAGGACTCTCGAACTTCATCATCGGGGTTCTCGGCCCCGAAGGACGGCGCTACGTCCCCTTCCTAGGCTCGCTGTTCATTTATATCCTGGCCATGAATCTCGCGGGCGCGTTCCCGCTCGGCCACTCGCCCACCTCGAGCCCGAATACGACGGTGGCGTTGGCGCTGTGCGTCTTCTTCTACGTCCACTACATCGGTCTCACGCGCAACGGGCCGGTCGGCTATTTGAAGCACCTCGCGGGCAATCCCCGCTCGGCCGTCGAGTGGGCCTTCGTCCCTCTCATGCTGCCAATCCACGTGATCGGCGAGATCGCGCGACCGGTGAGTTTGTCGCTGCGACTTTTCGGGAACGTCACCGGCGAAGACGTGCTCTTGTTCGCGTTCTGCAGCCTCGGCGTCACGACCTTGTCCTTCGTCGATTCGCCGGTCGGGATTCCGTTCCAAGTTCCGTTCATCTTGCTCGCATTCATGACGAGTTTCATCCAAGCGCTCGTGTTCACGCTGTTGAGCACGATCTACATCTTGCTGTGGCTCCCGCACGAGGAACATAGCGAGGAACATCACTAGTTCGTACGTGTTCGGTTCGAAACCAACGAGGAGGAAAGACAATGGATACTTCATCGGCCCTTAGTTTGGCGCTTCCCATCGGACTCGGCCTCGCGGCCATCGGCTCCGGCATCGGCTTCCAGGGTGCTATCGGCAAGGCGATGGAAGCCATCGGCCGCCAGCCGGAGGCGTCGGGCAAGATTCAGACGGCGATGATCATCGGCGCCGGCCTGATCGAAGCTCTGACGATCTACGCATTCGTGACCGTGTTCTTGTTGATGGGCAAGATCCAGTAGCACGACTAGGAGTGTGAGATGGAGCTTCAGTGGAAAGCATTACTCACCCAGGTGGTGGGCTTTCTCATCGTCTTGTGGCTCTTGCGCAAGTACGCGTGGGGGAAACTTCTCGCGTTCACCGAGAAGCGCCGCGAGACCATCGCGAACGAGTTCGCGAACATCGAGAAGTCCAAGGTGGACGCGGATGCGTTGCGCCGTCGCTACGAAGAAGAGCTCGCGGGCATCGAGTCCACGCGTCGCACGCGCATCCAGGACGCCGCGCACGAGGCCGCCGAAATCGCGAGCCAAATTCGCGAAGACGCGCGTCGTGAGTCGGTCGACTTGCGGGTGAAGGCCAACCAGGACATCGCGATGGAGATGGACAAGGCCAACGCCGCCTTCCGCGACCAGATGGTCAACGCGGTCATCGCGGCCACCGATAAACTCATTCGCCTGCGCCTGGACGACGCCCAGCACCGCCGTCTGATCAACGAGTTCTTGGACGAAGTCGCCACGCGACCCGCGGGACGGTAGCACGATGGCCACCGGCAGCGTCGGCAAGCGTTACGCGATCGCGCTCTTCAACGCGGCCCTGGCCGAGGATGTCCTCGACCAGGTGCACGGAGACGTGACGAGCTTCGGGAAGTTGCTCGAGGTCGAGCCCGGGCTGCGCCGCTTCCTGTTGTCCCTGCGCGTGACCGCCGACGACAAGCGCGACTTGATCGCGAAGGCAATCGGCGACCGCGCCTCGGGACTGTTCGTCAAGTTCGTCGTGCTCTTGATCGACAAGAAGCGGACCGCGGCCTACGACGACATCGCGCGTGCGTTCGTGTCGCTCTACGAAGACCATAGGGGCGTGGTCGAGGTCCGCGTCATAACCGCGGTTCCTCTGGACGCCGAGATGGAACGCAAGGCCAAGCAGGTCGTCGAGCGACGCACCGGCAAACAGGTCCGGATCGAGAAGCGCGTCGAACCGCGCATCATCGGCGGCATGATCATGTTCATCGAAAACCAGGTGTTCGACGGCAGCATCTTGAACCGTCTCGGCGACTTGGGAACGGCGCTGCTCGCGACCCGAGTGCATATGGTCGATCAATCTCAAGCTTAGGAGAGAAGCAATGGCGTTTCGACCCGAAGAAGTCAGTTCCATCATCCAAGCTCAATTGCAGAAGACGAATCTCGAGCTCGAGATGGAGTCCGTCGGCACCATTCTGCAAGTCGGCGACGGCATCGCGCGCATTTGGGGGCTCGAAGACGCCATGGCTGGTGAGCTACTGGAGTTCTCCGACGGCGGCGTCGGCATGGTGATGAACCTCGAATCCGATAACGTCGGTGCGGTGCTGTTCGGCTCCGACACCGGCATCAAGGAAGGCGACGCCGTCAAGCGCACGGGTCGCGTGGCGCAGGTTCCCGTGGGCGAAGCGCTCTTGGGCCGCGTCGTGAACTCGCTCGGGCAGCCGATCGACGGCAAGGGCCCGATCGTCACCGACACGTACAATCCGATGGAGCCGCTGGTGCCCAACGTCGTGCAGCGCCAGCCGGTGAAGGAACCGCTGCAGACCGGCATGAAGGCCATCGACTCGATGATCCCCATCGGCCGCGGACAGCGCGAACTCATCATCGGCGACCGCCAGACCGGCAAGACCGCGATCTGCATCGACACCATCATCAATCAGAAAGGCACCGGCGTTAAGTGCATCTACGTCGCGGTCGGACAGAAAGAATCCACCGTGGCACAGATCGTCGCGAAACTCGAGCACCACGGTGCCATGGAGTACACGACCATCGTCAGCGCGACCGCCAGCGAAGCCGCCGCGCTGCAGATGCTGGCACCGTACGCGGGCGCCGCGATGGGCGAGTACTTCCGCGACCGCGGGGGCCACGCCGTGTGCTTCTACGACGATCTCTCGAAGCACGCGCAAGCCTACCGCCAGATGTCGCTCTTGCTGCGCCGTCCGCCCGGCCGCGAAGCCTACCCCGGCGACGTCTTCTATCTGCACTCGCGCTTGCTCGAGCGCGCGGCCAAGCTGAACGACAAGCTGGGCGGCGGTTCGCTGACGGCACTGCCGATCATCGAGACCCAACTGGGCGACGTGACCGCGTACATCCCGACCAACGTGATTTCGATCACGGACGGGCAGATCTTCTTGGAAGGCGACCTGTTCTATTCGGGCGTTCGCCCGGCTATCAACGTCGGCATTTCGGTGTCGCGCGTGGGATCGAACGCGCAGACCAAGATGATGAAGCAGGTCGCGGGGCGCTTGCGCTTGGCCTTGGCACAGTACCGCGAGCTGGCCGCCTTCGCACGCTTCGGCTCCGACCTCGACAAGTCGACCCTCGCCCAGCTTACGCGCGGCGAGAAGATGGTCGAAATCTTGAAGCAGGAAGAAAACGTACCGCTGGCGACCGAGAAGCAGGTGCTCTTGATCTTCGCGGCCAACGAAGGGCTGCTCGACGACCTGCCGACCGCGAGCTTGAAGCGCTTCGAGCCCGAATTCTTCGCGTTCATGGACAGCAAGTACCCGGACGTCGTGCGCCAGTTGCGCGAGAAGAAGGCGTTCGAGAAGCCCATCGAGGACGAAGCGCGCAAGGCGTGCGGCGAGTTCAAGGCCATCTTCGTGAAGTCCCTCCCGGCCAAGAAGGCGTAGCGGACCAGAACCATGGCGACTATTCGCGACCTCAAGAATCGCATCCGCGCGGTCGAGAACATCCGCAAGATCACGCGCGCGATGCAGCTGGTGGCGGCGGCCAAGCTCAACCGCGCCCAACAACGCGCGCACGCCGTGCGTCCGTTCGCCGACGAACTGGATCGTGTGCTGGGCGGGTTGGCAGGCGGCGGCATCGAGGAATCGGCCGACGTCGCCATCGAGTTCGCCTACGCCGATGGCGTCGCACCCGTCAAGACGACGCTGGGGCGCATTTTTTCGACCCACGAGGTGAAGAAACCCGGGCTGGTTCTGTTTACCGCCGACCGCGGCTTGAGCGGCGCCTTCAACACCAACTTGATTCGCGCCGCGCAGACGTTCTTGCGCGAGCACGCGCATCAAGACGTGAAGCTCGTCACCATCGGACGCAAGGGGCACGGCTTCTTTCGCCGTCGCTCCACGCCCATTCTGTACTCGCGCACCGGCTTGAGCGACCGCCTGTTGCTTTCCGAGATCAAGGAAGTGACCGGCAAGCTCTTCGAGTTGTACGTGAACGACGAGGTCGACGCGCTCTATTTCATTTACGCCAAGTCGCTGCGCGCGTCGTTGTACCGCGTGACGACGCAGCAGTTCTTGAGCATTCCGGCCGTGGCGGGTGCCAAGGCCGACGACAACTACATCATCGAACCGGGTCGCGACGAAATGTTCGCCGACCTGATTCCGCTGTACGCGACTTCGCGCGTGTTCTCCGTCCTGGCCGACTCGTTTGCCTCGGAGTACGGTGCGCGCATGTCGGCCATGCAGCAGGCAACCAAGAATGCGGACGAGAAGCTGGACGACCTGGTCCTGGAAAGAAACCGTCTGCGCCAGGCGATTATTACCAAGGAGCTGGCCGAGATCGTCGGCGGCGCCGAGGCCCTGAAGTAGCCACCCGAACGGGAGAGGAAGACCGATGCAAGCTCATACCAATTCGGCGCGCGCAGCCGCGCCTACGACCAAGGGCACGCACGCCGTCGGCAAGATCGTGCAGGTGATCGGCCCGACGCTCGACGTGGAATTCCCGTCCGGCCAGCTTCCGGCGATCTACAACGCCTTGAAGATCGAAGACGCCGCGCGCGACATCGACCTGGTATGCGAGGTCTCGCTGCACGTCGGCGACAACGTGGTGCGCGCCATTGCGATGAAGTCGACCGACGGCTTGATGCGCGGCATGGCGGTCGTCGACACGGGCGCGCCCATCCGCGTGCCGGTCGGTAACCAGTCGCTCGGTCGCATTTTCAATCTGCTGGGCGAGCCCATCGACGGCAAGGGACCGTTGGCGGAGCCCGAGAAGCGCCTGCCCATTCATCGCGCCGCGCCCAAGCTCGAAGACCAAGCCACCGGCATCGAGCAGCTCGAGACCGGCATCAAGGTCGTCGACCTGCTGGCGCCGTACGCGAAGGGCGGAAAAATCGGCTTGTTCGGCGGCGCCGGCGTGGGCAAGACGGTTTTGATTCAAGAGCTCATTCGCAACATCGCCACCGAGCACGGCGGTTTCTCCGTGTTCGCGGGTGTCGGCGAGCGCACGCGCGAAGGCAACGACCTGTACCTCGAAATGAGCGAGTCGGGCGTTATCGCGAAGACGTGTTTGGTATTCGGGCAGATGAACGAGCCGCCTGGCGCGCGTCTGCGCGTCGGCCTGACCGGCGTCACCGTCGCCGAGTACTTCCGCGACGAAGAGAACCAGGACGTACTCTTGTTCGTCGACAACATCTTCCGCTTCGTGCAGGCGGGTTCGGAAGTGTCGGCGCTGTTGGGCCGCATGCCGAGTGCGGTGGGTTACCAGCCCACGCTGGGCACCGAGATGGGCGCTCTGCAGGAACGCATCTGCTCTACCAAGAAGGGATCGATCACGTCGGTGCAGGCGATTTACGTCCCCGCCGACGACATCACCGATCCGGCGCCGGCCACGACGTTCTCGCACTTGGACGCCACTACCGTGCTATCGCGACAAATCGCGGAGCTCGGCATCTACCCCGCGGTGGATCCGCTGGCGTCGACGTCGCGCATCTTGAGCGCGGCCGTGGTCGGCGAAGAGCATTTCAATGTCGCGCGTCAGGTGCAGGAGATTCTGCAGCGCAACAAGGAGCTGCAGGACATCATCGCGATTCTCGGTATGGACGAACTGTCCGAAGAGGATCGCTTGACCGTCAACCGCGCGCGCAAGATCCAGCGCTTCTTGTCGCAGCCGTTCTTCGTTGCAGAGGTGTTCACAGGTTCACCCGGCAAGTACGTCAAGATTCAGGACACGATTCGGGGTTTCAAGGAGATCATCGAAGGCAAGCACGACGAAATCCCCGAGCAGGCCTTCTACATGGCCGGCTCCATCGACGAAGTGGTCGAGCGCGCCAAGAAGATGGGCTAGGCCATGACGACGCCCGCGACCTACCAGTTCAAGATGCTGACACCGAACCGCACCGTGTTCGACGGCGAGGTGGTATCGGTGACGGCACCCGGCGGCGCGGGCTATCTCGGTATTCTCGCGCACCACGCGCCGCTCATCACGACGCTGCTTGCGGGCGACTTGTCGCTGCGGACTCCCGACGGCGAGACGCAGCGCTTTCGCATCGGCAAGGGCCTCTTGAAGGTCGCGAACAACGCAGCGGTGGTACTCACGGAGTCGATCGAGGAATCGTAGCCAACGACGTCAATCGCTACGTACGACGAAGGGCCGGCTCATTCGAGTCGGCCCTTTTTTCTACGCCGTTTCGTCGCCTTCGATCCACGTGTCGAGGGCGGCCGGCGGCACCGCGCGCGCGACGACTTGAGCCGCGTCGGTCGATGAACGCAACGCCTCGTCAGTCTCGATCGGTATCGAAAAAGCGAACGTGCTTCCCTTCCCGCGCGTGCTCTCGACCCAAATGCGCCCGCCGTGCAGTTCGACGATGTGGCGCGCGATCGCGAGCCCGATGCCGAGACCGCCCCATTTGCGCGTCGACGATCCATCGAGCTGGCGGAACGTGTCGAAGATATGCGGAATCTGTTCTTCGGAAATGCCCGCCCCGGTGTCGACCACTTGCACCATCACACCTTGCTCGGTGCGCAGCGTCGACACTTCGACGCGCCCACCGGCGTCGGTGAACTTGATCGCGTTCTGGACCAAACACAGCAGCACCTGTGTGATGCGGCGGTTGTCGATATACACCACGGGGATCTCGTAGCCGGGCGTGAAGGCGATTTCGAGGCGCTTTTCTCCCGCCGCTTCCACGATTTTCGGCCACAGCGAGCGCACCACGTCGTGGATGTGCGAAAGGCTGAACGAGAGCATCGCTTCCGACACCTCGAGCTTCGAAAGGTCGAGCAGGTCGTTGATCAAGCGGAGCAAGTGGTCGCCGTTGTCGGCGATGACGTCGAGGAAATGGCGGCGGTCTTCGTCCCCCACCAGCCCGTCGCGCATCGCTTCCGTGTACGCGATGATGACGGAGAGCGGCGTGCGCAATTCGTGGCTGATGTTGGCCAGGAACTCGGTCTTCATCTGATCGACCTGGCGCAGCTTTTGGTTCGCTTCCTGCAAATTCTTGTTCTGGAGAATGATCTGCTGCTCTAGCATCTTGCGCTGCGAGATATCGTGCACCAGAACTTGGATGAAGGTGTCCGACTTGATTTGGATCAAGCTGGCGCTGATGTCGACGAAGATGATGGCGCCGTCGCGACTCACGAAGCGCCGGTCGACGAACGCGCGCGACTTCTGGCTCATGATGTTGACGAAGTCGCGGCGGGCCTGGAACTGGTCCTCGGACGGGAACAAGTCGAAGTACGCCTTTTTGAGCAGGTCTTCCTCTTTGTGGCCGAGCACCGCGCAGCACTGCCGGTTCACTTCCAGCAGACGCCCCGAGTTGCGATCGATCAGCATGATGATGTCGCTGGCGTCGCGCTGCAGCGTGCGATAACGCTCGCCGAGGTCCTTCGCTTCTTCGAGCAGCATCGCGTGCTCGATGGCGCAACCGGCGATGTTGCCGCAGTTGACCAGTTTCTCGAGGTCGGTCTCATCGAGTGCGTCGGCCTCGTAGCAACCGAGGTTCAGCGTCCCGATCACCTTGCCGTGCGCCAAGAGCGGCACCGACATGTCGCTTCCCAACTGCTCGCCCTTGACGACTTCGAGAAAACGACCGTCGGCGGTGACGTCGCGGCGGAGTATCGCGCGACGGTTCAGGATCACCCATCCGACCATGGTCCTGTCGTTCAGCGCGAGACGACGTCCGTCGCCCAATGTTCCGGCCTCGTCGGGGCCGGCGAGAATCGGATAGTGCGTCAGGGACTGCTGGTCGTGGGCGAGGAGCGCAATGCTCGATCGGTCGAAGGAAATGAGTTGCGCGAGCTCGCGGGTGACGGTCGTCAGGATTTGGTCGAGCTCCGAATACTGTAGAATCGAGCTCGCGATGCGAACCATCGCGAGCAGTTCGGCGTTCAACTTGGTCGTAGACGACGTGGTCTCGTGGTGGTCGCTCATGGTGTCGCAGTTCCGAGGATTCCCGATCGTGCCACGCCGGTCCGCGCGAGGGACGATAACGCCCTCACCCCGGCGATGCAGCGACCACATCATGCACAGCACGAAGCGTTCCAAAGGACGCGCACGCCGGACGATTGTGCGCGGTGTAACCGTATGTTAGACTGCCCCTTCGCGCACTCGGTATGACCAAGAAAGACAAGCAAGTCCACGCACGCCGGAAACCGTCCGCGGCGACGCGCGATCCCATCCGCGATTCTTTCGACGCCGCCCAACCGTTCGGCTGGCGAAATCGCGCCGATTGGCTCCAGTTGGGCATCGTGGTGGGCGTCGCACTGGCGCTGCGACTCACGTTCTACTTTCTCAACCAAGCCTTCAATCCGACGTTCAATTTCCCGGTGATGGACTCGCTCTATCACCACGAGTGGGCGCTCGACATCGTCGCGGGCGGAACGCCGGGGACCGACGCGTTCTTCCGCGGCCCGATGTATCCCTACTTCCTCGCAGCGCTCTACAAGATCAGCGGGTCAAGCATCGCGTTCGCGGTCTTGGTGAACCACATCCTCGGGGCGCTGACCGCGGGGTTCGTCTATCTCACCGCGCGCGAGCTGTTCTCGCGATCCGTGGCCCTCGTGGCCGGGCTGGCCGTGGCATCCTATTGGGTGCTCATCTACATGGAGGGCGATCTCTTGGTAGAGACGCTCTTCATGTTCTTCAACGCGGCGAGCCTGCTCTTCCTGACGATGGGAATTCGACGCCGCCACCTCGTGTATCTGGCGGCGGGCGGCTTGGCCCTCGGCCTCGCGACCATTACGCGACCGAGCGTGATGGTGTTCTTCCCCGCCATTCCGCTCGCGATCTGGCTGGCGTGGCCCCGCGAAGCCGGCGGCAAGCGCGGATGGATCGCGCAGTCGATCGTGGTCGCGGTCGCGTGCGCGCTCCCCATCATGCCGGTGATGATTCGCAACTACCAAGTGGCGCACGCCATCGTGCCGGTGGGTGCTTCGGGCGGTGTCAACTTTTACATCGGCAACAACCCCGCCTCCGACGGCTCGACCGCCATCGTCCCCGGCACGCGCGCGGACTGGTGGGGCGGATACAACGACGCCATCGCGATCGCGGAGAAGGACCTCGGCCGCAAACTCAAGCTCTCGGAAGTGTCGGACTACTATTTTCACCGGGGCTTCGAGTACATCAAGACGCACCCGGGCGAGGCCGGTGCGCTCACGCTGAAGAAATTCCAGATGTTCTGGGGTGCGGGCGAGCGCGCCAACGACAAATACATCTACTTCTTCTGGCACTTGGCCAAGATGAAGTACGTGCCACTGCCCGGCTTTTGGCTGGTGGCGCCGCTTGCGATCCTCGGCGCAGTACTCTTGTGGCGACGCCGCAACGAACTCGTGATGTTCTATCTGTTCGTGGGCTTGTACTCGATCGGCGTCATCGTGTTCTTCGTGAACGCGCGCTTCCGCCTGCCCATCGTACCCGTCCTGTGTATGTTCGCCGCTTACGGCGCCGCGTATCTGTGGCGCGCATTTCGTGAAAAGCAATACGGCGTGGTGAAGGCCTTGATCATCGTGGCCGCGGCGGCCGCGCTCGTGAACTCCGACTATCTGTATCAGAAGCAGATGCGCGCGTATTCGGACGCGTTCTCGAACTACACGTTGGGGAACGCCTACCTCAAGATGGGCGACAAGGGCGCGGCGCTCTCCCACTACACCCGCGCCGACGAGATCCAGCGCGAGTACCCGACGACGGCCTACCATTTCATCCAGCGCGAAGTCGACTACAACCTCGGCACGCTGCTGTGGGAAAACGGCATGTGCTCGCGCGCGATCCCGGTACTCGAGCGCGTGGGCGGCAACGACGAATTCACGCTGCACGCGCTTGATTGTTTGGGAGACTGCTACCTGAATCGCAAAGACATCGCCCACGCGACGCAAGTGTACGAGCACCTGATGTCGATCTCGCCCTCCGACCAGCGCGGGGTGGCGGGCTTGGCGCGGTGCGCGGCGTTGACCGGCGACTATGCCAAGGCCGAGAGCATGCTCAAGCAAATCATCAACCCCACCGGGACTGTGTACCCGCCGGCGTACATCGCGCTGGCCGAGGTGCAGCGCGCGCAGGGCAAGATCGACGACGCCATCGCGAGCTACACCAACATCGCGCGCCTGATCGGCTACCAACGACAGGGCTACCTCGCCTTGGTCGAACTCTACCGGCAGAAGGGCGACACGCAGTCGGCGTTGAAAGCACTCGACCAAGCCGCGCTGTATTCGCCGCCCAACGACCCCACCGTCGAGGGCCTCATGGGCTCGCTGCGCGCGCGGCAATGAGCCCGTCGCGGCGCGTCGTTCGCCCGCGGCGAATCGGCGTCATCGACATCGGCACCAATTCCACCAAACTTGTGCTGGGTGTCGTGCGCGACAACCGCGTCGCGACGCACCTGTTCGCACGGCGCCCGTCGCGACTGGGCGAGCGCTTGACGAACACCGGCCGCATCTCCGACACGGCGGCGCAGCGTACCGCCCGCGACGTGCGAGCGCTCTCCGCTCTCGCGCGCTCGCACGGCGCCGAGATAATCGTGGCGGTGGGCACGTATGCATTCCGCACGGCCAAGAACGGCGACGCCGTCGCGCGACGCATCGCGCGGCGGGCCGGGGTCCCGGTGCGCGTGCTCTCCGGACACGAAGAGGCGACGCTATCGTATCTCTCGGTGTTGACGCGCTTGCGTCGTCCCAAGCCATACACGTTCCTGATCGACCTGGGCGGCGGTTCGACTGAATTCGTGGCGGCGCATCGCGGTCGCGTGCTGCGCGCGCGCTCGTTGCCCCTGGGAGCGCTGCGTCTCACCGAGCGCCACCTTCACTCCGACCCGATCGCACCGTCCGAGCGACGCGCACTCGAGCGCGAGATCGACGCCGCCGTGGCGCGCGTCACCGCCCCGTTTCGCCGGGTGCGCGCGACCCATATCGACTTCGTCGCGTCAGGCGGGTCGGCGACGACCGCCCTCGCGATGCTTTCGCGCGCGCGTTCATCGCGCCCTTCCACGTCGCGCGTGTCGCGCGGCCAACTCGAAGCCCTCGCGGAGGCGTGCTTCGCGCGCACGCTTGCGCAGCGCAAGCGGCTCCGCGGACTTCCTTCCGACCGCGCCGACATCATCCCTGCTGGGCTCGCCGTCGTGCTCTCGTTCCTGCGCCGCACCGGCAAGCGCACGATCGCGGTGAGCGACGGCGGTGTACGCGAAGGCGTCATGATCCTCATCGACGCCGAGCTCGAGGCCATCGCCCACGAACGCGCGCACCATCACTCCTAGACGAAATACTTCGCGATGGCATCGCGGAAGCGCGCCCACGGCTCGCCGCCCGGCGGGGGCGCGGAGATGGTGACGATTTCGTCGCGCACCGGGTGCGGAAACGAGAGTCGCGCGGCGTGGAGCGCGATCGACTGATCGGGGAGTGCTTTCGGCGCGTGGTACTTGAGGTCGCCGACGACCGGGTGACCGGCGGCGGAAAGCTGCAACCGAATCTGATGGTGCCGTCCCGTGCGCGGTGTCACCTCGACGAGCGAATAAGCCGTCCGCGTAGTCGAGCACCCGGTAGGAAAGAATGGCTGCCTTGGCCTTGGACGACGCGGCCGGTGCGAGTCGTGAGCGCAAGTGCGTGCGCTCGATGAAACCCTCCAACTCGCCCGCCTCTTCTTCGAACCGACCGACGACGACCGCGAGGTAGGTCTTCTCGACCTTACGATCGTGGAACGAACGCGCGAGCCGCGACGCCGCCTTCGAGGTGCGCGCGAAGACGAGCACACCGGACACCGGCCGGTCGATGCGGTGCACGAGCCCCAAGAACACGTTGCCCGGTCGGTGCGAGGTGGCGCGAATGTACGCCTTGCCCGCGTCGAGGGCGGTCGCATCGCCGGTGCGGTCGCCTTGCGTCAACAATCCCGCGGGCTTTAGGACTGCCAGCAGGTGGTTGTCCTCATATAGAATCTCGATCGACAAGCGCCGCTCCTTCTCTTGACCGCGCTTCGCGCCTCACCTATACTCCCCGGATTCAGGCAAGTGCAAATCATGATAGAAGTTACCAACCTATCAAAATCCTACGGCAAAGTCGAGGCGGTGCGCGACGTCTCCTTCTCCGTGCGTCCCGGTGAAATCTACGGGTTGCTCGGGCCCAACGGCGCCGGCAAGTCGACCACGATCCACATTCTCTCGGGCTTGGTGACGGCGTCGGCGGGAACGGCCAAGGTCGGCGGCTTCGACGTGGCGCGCGAGCCGCTCGCAGCCAAGCGCATCCTCGGTGTCGTGCCGCAGCAGTCGGTCGTGGTCGAAGAATTGAGTGCGGTCGCGAACTGCATGTTCTTCGGGGCACTCTATGGCGTCGACAAGAAGACGTTGCGCGATCGCTCGCGGGCACTACTCGACTGGATCGAGCTCTCCGACCACGCGAACAAGCCGGCCGGGACGCTCTCCGGCGGAATGCTGCGACGCTTGACCCTCGTGCTCGGCATCATGCACGAACCCAAGGCGCTGATTCTCGACGAGCCCACCACGGGCCTCGACCCGCAAACGCGCCTGTTGATTCTCGATCGCGTGCGCGAGATCGCCGCCAAAGGAACGGCGGTGCTTCTCACGACTCACCACCTGGAAGAAGCGGAGCGTCTATGCCATCGCGTCGGCATCATCGACGGCGGTCGCATCATCAAAGAAGGAACCTTGGCCGAGTTGCGCGCCGAAGTCGAAGACGTCCAACTCTTCAGCCTGCGCGGCGGCTTCGACCGCGAGCGGCTGCGCCACGCGGTGGCGTCGATGTCGGGCGCCGAGATCATCTTGGACGACGAACACGAAGTCGTGGTCGCGGTCCCGACGGGCGCGGGGCAGACGGCACGCTTGATCGAGACCGCAGCCTCGCTCGAGCTCGTGCAAGAAGTCGCCATCAAGCCGCCCTCGCTCGAAAGCCTTTTCATCCGGCTCACCGGCCGTGAGCTCCGGGAGTGATTCGATGACGCAGCCGTACGGCGTGGATTCCGAAGTCGGCAAGCTTCGGAAGGTCCTCGTCCACCGTCCCGATCTGAGCCTGCGACGCCTCACACCCTCCAACCGCGAAGAGCTGCTCTTCGACGACGTCCTGTGGGTGCGCAAAGCGCGCGGCGAGCACGACAAGTTCGTCGGCCATCTGGAGCGGCGCGGCGTCGAGGTGTTCTATTTGGACGACCTCTTGGCCGACGTCTTGAAGAACCCCGAAGCGCGCTCGTTCGTGATCGACAAGACGGTGACGCGCCTCACCGTCGGACCGACCTTGGTCAAAGAGTTCCGCGCCTACTTGTTCGAGATGGATCCGCGGCGCTTGGCGACCATCCTGATTGGCGGCCTCGCGCGCGAGGAGATCGACGAGAGCTTGTTCGGCAAGCACTCGCTGACGTTGTCGACCATGGACGCCACCGATTTCTTGCTGCCCCCGCTTCCCAACTCGATCTTCACGCGCGACTCGTCGTCGTGGGTCTTCAACGGCGTGTCGATGAATCCGATGTACTTCGAAGCGCGCCAGCTCGAAGTCGTGCACGTGGCCGCCATCTACAACTGGCACCCGATGTTCGTCGACGCCGACTTCGAGTTTTGGTACCCCGACCAAGACGAGCAGGGGCGCTTCGTACAAGAGGACTGGGGGCGCGCGTCGCTGGAGGGCGGCGACGTGATGCCGATCGGCAACAAGACCGTGTTGATGGGGATCGGCGAGCGCACCACCGCGCAGATGGTGGAACGCCTGGCGCAGTCGCTGTTTCGCCACGGCGCGGCCGAGCGCGTGATCGCGTGCGTCATGTCGAAGGACCGCGCACACATGCACCTCGACACCGTGTTCACCATGGTCGATCGCGACGCCATCACGGTGTACCCGAAGGTCGTCGACCAGACGCGCGCGTACAGCCTGCGGCCCACCGACAAGGCGGGTCGCATGGAGCTCACACCGGAGAAGAGTTTTCTCGACGCCGTGGCCGACGCGCTCAACGTCGGCAAGCTGCGCATCATCGGCACCGGCGGCGACGACTACCAGGCCGAGCGCGAGCAGTGGGACGACGGCAACAACTTGATCGCGATCGAACCCGGTGTGGTGGTCGCGTATTCGAAGAACGAGTACACCAACAAGCGGCTGCGCAAGGCCGGCATCAAGGTCCTGACCATCGACGGCTCCGAGTTGGGCCGCGGCCGCGGCGGCGGTCACTGCATGACGTGCCCGCTGTTGCGAGACCCCATTTGAGGTACAATGCGACGTGGCGAATTTGCGCAATAGACACTTTTTGAAGGACCTCGATTTCAGCAAGGAAGAGCTGCTGTATCTGCTCGAATTGTCGAAGCTTCTCAAGACCGAGAAGAGAGAGCGCCGCGAAACGCGGCGCTTGTCCGGCCGCAACATCGCGCTCATCTTCGAAAAGACCTCGACGCGTACGCGCTGCGCTTTCGAAGTGGCGGCGTACGACCAGGGCGCGCACGTGACCTACCTCGGCCCCAGCGGCTCGCAGATCGGCCACAAGGAGACGATGAAGGACACCGCGCGCGTCTTGGGCCGCATGTACGACGCCATCGAGTATCGCGGCTACGGGCAGGACATCGTCGACGAATTGGCGGCACACGCGGGGGTCCCCGTGTACAACGGCCTCACCGACGACTACCACCCCACACAAATGCTGGCCGACGTGCTCACCATGACCGAGCACTGCGAGAAGCCGATCGAGAAGATCTCGTTCTGCTACCTCGGCGACACGCGCAACAACGTCTCGAACTCGTTGTTAGTCGGTGGCGCGATCCTGGGCATGGATGTGCGATTGGCCGGCCCGGAGTCGTACGGTCCACCCGAGAAGTTGCTCGAACATTGTCGCGCTCTGGCAGCCAAGAGTGGGGCGCGCATCCGCGTTACCGCGGATGCGTATGATGCTGTTCGCGGCGCCGATTTTCTCTACACCGACGTGTGGGTTTCGATGGGCGAACCAGAGTCCTTGTGGAAGGAACGCATCCGTCTCATGCTGCCTTACCAGATCAACCGGGGCATGATGGAGGCGACGGGTAACGCGCGCGTCAAGTTTCTCCATTGCCTGCCGGCGTTCCACAACCGCGATACGAAAATCGGCGAGTCGATCTTTCAGCAGTACGGGCTCGACGGCCTCGAAGTCACCGAAGAGGTGTTCGAATCGCCGGCGTCGATCGTGTTCGACCAGGCCGAGAATCGCCTGCACACCATCAAGGCGATCTTGGTAGCCACACTCGGCGAGTGAGCATGGCGCGACGCCGCATCGTCATCGCGCTGGGCGGAAACGCGCTTCTGAAGCGGGGCGAGCCGATGACGGTCGCCAACCAGCGCGAGAACGTGCGCGCGGCCGCGCGTGCCATTGCACCTGTGACCGCCGACCACGACGTCGTCATCTCGCACGGCAACGGCCCGCAGGTCGGATTGCTCGCGCTGCAAGCGGCCGCGTCGGGCCAGAACACACCGCTCGACGTGTTGGGTGCGGAGACCGAAGGCATGATCGGCTACATGATCGAGCAGGAACTCGGCAACTTGGTCCCCTTCGAACGCCCCTTCGCCACCATGCTCACCATGGTCGAAGTCGATCCCAACGATCCCGCGTTCTCGAATCCGACCAAGCCTATCGGACCGATGTACACCAAAGACCAGGCACAGCAACTTTCGAAAGACAAGGGCTGGTCGGTCGCCGAGGACGGCAACGGCTGGCGTCGCGTGGTTCCTTCTCCGCTTCCCAAACGCATCTTCGAGATGCGCCCCATCAAGTGGCTCTTGGAGCACAACACCATCGTGGTGTGCGCGGGCGGCGGCGGGATTCCCACCATGTACCGGCCCGACGGGACGCTGGCCGGCGCCGAGGTCGTGATCGACAAGGATCGCGCGAGTGCCGTGCTCGCGCGCGAGGTCGGCGCCGACTTGTTCGTGATGGCGACCGACGTCGCGGGCGTGTACGCCGATTGGGGCACATCGAAGCATCGTCTGTTGCGCCGCACGACTCCGAGCGAGTTGCGTACGCTGCGCTTCGCGTCCGGTTCGATGGGACCCAAGGTGGAGGCCGCCATCGCCTTCGTCGAAGAAACCGGCGGCCGCGCGGCCATCGGGTCGCTCGAGGAGATCGCGCGCATCGTGGCCGGCGAAGCCGGAACCACCGTGGTGAGTCAGTAGCGTCATGCACCTGTTTCGCATGTATTGGCAGCGCGTCATGAAGAAGCCGGGGTCGGCGCTTCTATGGATGGCCCTCCCCTTCGTGTTCATGACCATCTATTCGCTCGTGTTCGGCGGCGACAACGGCGGCATTCCCAAAGTCGGAATCGCCATCGTCGATCAAGACAGTTCGTTCGTCTCCGGGCTCGTGAAGCGCGCGCTCGCGCAGGGACCGGTCGCCGACATGATGACGATTCTCGACGCGCCCGACACGACCGCGGTCGCAGCGCTGTTCGAAAAAGAGACCGCGTCGGCCGCCATCGTGGTGCCCGACGGCTTCGGCGGCAAGCTCCTGCGCTCCGAGCCGGATACGTTGCGCCTCTATCGAAATCCGCGCCACACCATCGGTCCCCAGATCGCCGAAGGAATCCTGGGCAGCTTGACGACGATCACCAACGAACTCTACGTCCAGTTCACAGGACCGATCCGAGCCGTGCAAAAACTCAACGACGGCGACAAGGTCCCGACGGCGGACGACATCGCCGCCATCTCGCGCCAGTTCTACGAAGCGGGCCAGCGCGCGCGCGGCTTGTCGGTGCTGCAGAAGATCGACGTGGCCGTGGTGGATGCGAGCGATCACAAAGAGGAAGAATTCAGCATGGCGGCGCTCTTTTTCCCGGGGCTCATCATGTTCGGACTCCTGTCGCTCTCGCTCCACCTCGAGCATCGCTTCATGCTCGACCGCACCCAGCACATGACCGACCGCTTGGTCACGTCACCCATCGCGCCATGGCGCATTGCGGTCGAGCAGCGCGTCTTCACGCTTTCGTTTCTGTACATCATCGGCGTGGTGTCGCTCGCCGTGGGTGCGGTCATCTGGCACATTCCGCTCAAGGGTATTGCCACGGCGAATCTGATCGTGATCGCACTCGCTCTCTTCATCTCGGGTTGGAACGGATCGCTGCACGCGATGTCGCGTTCGCCGCGCGCTGCTTCCGCGATGGCATCGATCGCGATGGTATTCCTGTCGATTCTGGGCGGTGGCTTTTTCCCGGCCGAGTTCATGCCGCCCGCCTTCCAGTCGATCGTGCACTGGATCCCGACTGGCATGGCGAACTTGGGACTCACGCGCGCGCTCACCGGTCGCGAACTCACCATCTCGCTCCCGATCTTGTTCGCGGTGAGTCTGACATTCTTCGCGTTGGCCGTAGTACTCGCGCGTAAGAGGATTCGCTGATGCGCTCCAACTGGTGGATCATCGCCAAGCTCGAGCTGACCCTCGCGCTCAAGGATCGCGAAGCGGTGATCTGGTCACTCTTGGCACCCATTGCGATGGCGGCGATCTTCGGCGCCATGTTCGGTTCCGGCACGCCGGAGCCGACACGCGTCGTTATCGAAGCCGGCAACAATCCGCCCGTCGTGGCCCAGGCATTCCAAGTCTTGATGGAGCGGCGCGGCCTCGAAGTCGGGGACGCGGGCATTCGCGTCCAATTGCCCGACAGCCTGCTCGATCGCATGCTCGACGGCCGCGGTGCCACCGCGCGTATCGTCAAGAAGGACGACGGCGATCTGCGCGTGACGTCGGTGAGCTCGGCCGTGCGCGAGGCGTTGTACGTGACGGCGTTCCGCGCCGCGAAACTGCGAGCCGCGTCGCCGCAAGATTCCATCGCCGGCCTGGTCGGCTCCGTCGGCCCGCTCGCGGTCGCGTCGTCCACACTCGGTGCTGCGCCCCACGTGCCGACGGGCAAGGAGCACACGCTCCCCGCGATGCTGGTCATGTTCATCATGTTCCAGCTCACCACCTTCTTCATGGTGCTGTGGGTCGACGATCTGCGCACCGGCAAGATGAAGCGCATCATCATGAGCCCGACGCGCACGCGCGACATTCTGGTCGGCAACGTGATCGCGCGCTTGGTGTGGGCGTCGCTGCAAGTGGCGATCATTCTCGGTGTGGGGTCGATGGTGCTCGGTGTGCGCTTGGACGTCGACCCGACGAGCTTCGCGCTGTTGCTCGCGGCCTACATGCTGGCGGCGACCGCTCTCGGGCTCTTGCTCGCGACGTGTTTCAAGACCACCGAGAAAGCCAACGCGAGCGGCGTCATCGTGGGATTGATGATGGCCGCACTCGGCGGGTGCTGGTGGCCGCTCGAGATCGTCCCGGGTGCCATGCGCACGGTTGCGCTGTGCTTGCCGACCGGGCAGGCCATGGACGCGATCGGTGAAATGGCCGCCATCGGACCCACCGCCCCGATGCCGATTCGAAATATTTTGATCCTGCTCGCGATGGCGGCCATCATGCTGCCCATCGCAACCCGTCGTATGCGCGTACAATTGACGAGCTAGCCCTATGAAGGAGACCTCCATGTCGTTCCATGAGCACCATCCATTTCGAATCTCGACGCGCGCGGCGGTCGCGGGCGTCGCGTTGGTCGCAGCGGCCGGTGCGCTGGCCGCGTCGTCGCGCGATGCCACCATCTCGGTTGACCACATGGTCGCGACGGTGAAGTACCTCGCCTCCGACGAGTTGGAGGGTCGCGGCCCCGGATCGCGCGGCGAGCAGAAGGCGGTCGCATATATCTCCGACCAGCTCAAGAAGATGGGCTGTGCGCCCGGCAACCCCGACGGCAGCTACACGCAGAAGGTCCCCATGTACGGCTTCGAGGTGACCAACGCGCCGGCGCTCGTCGTGCGCGCCGCCGACGGTCAGAACCAGAAGCGGTTCGAACCGGGAACGCAGTTCGTCGGGTGGACGCTGCGTCAAGTGGCGGAGACGTCGGTAGAAGACGCCGAGATGGTGTTCGTCGGCTACGGCGTCGACGCGCCCGAGTACAAGTGGAACGACTTCAAGACCGATGTGCGCGGAAAAGTGATCGTGATGCTCGTCAACGATCCGCCGGTGGCGGACGTCACCCTCTTCGGCGGCAAGGCGATGACGTACTACGGCCGCTGGACCTACAAGTTCGAACAGGCGGCATTGATGGGAGCGGCCGGTGCGATCTTGGTGCACAACACCAACGACGCCGGCTATCCGTGGGCCGTGGTCGAGAACAGCTGGTCGGGCGAACAGTTCGACGTGGTGCGGACCGACCAGGGTTCGTCGCGGTGCGCGTTCGAGTCGTGGATCACCGAAGACGCCGCGCGCGATCTATTCGCGGCGGCCGGGCGTTCCTTCGACGACGACAAGAAGGCGGCGTGCTCGCGCGACTTCCAGCCGGTGGCACTCGGGCTCAAGGCCTCGGTCGACGTGAAGGCGCGCTCGCGTACGATCGAGTCGTACAACGTCGTCGCCAAGGTGGCGGGTTCGGGCCAACTCGCCGACGACTGGATCGTCTACACCGCGCACTGGGATCACTTGGGCATCGGCAAGCCCGCCGACGGCGACTCGATCTACAACGGTGCCCTCGATAACGCCTCCGGTGTCGCGGGGGTCATGGAGATCGCGCGCGCCTTCGCGACCCACCAGCGGCCGATCAATCGCTCGATTCTCTTCGTGTTCACGACCGGCGAAGAGAGCGGTCTGCTTGGTGCGACGTACTACACCGAGCATCCGTTGTATCCGCTACCGAAGACGATCGCGGAGATGAACGTCGACGGCCTCAATATTTGGGGGCGCACGGAAGACATGGTGGTGGTCGGCTACGGACAGTCGGATCTCGAAGAGACGCTGGCCGAGGTGATCGCGCCCGCGAATCGCCGCATCGCCCCCGACAGCGAGCCCGAGAAGGGCTACTACTACCGCTCCGACCACTTCCCCTTCGCGAAGAAGGGTGTGCCTGCGCTCTACGCCGACAGCGGTGTGGAGTATCGCGATCGTCCCGCCGGTTGGGGTCTCGAGCGGCGCAAGGAGTACGTCGCCGAGCGCTACCACAAGCCGCAAGACCAGTACGACGCGTCCTGGGATCTCTCGGGTGCCGCGGAAGACATGGATGCGCTGTTCAGAGTGGGACTGACGCTATCGAACAGCGAACGAACGCCCCAATGGAGCGAGACCAGCGAGTTCCGCCGCGCGCGCGAAGCGATGATGAAGGGATCGAAGTAGCGTTACGACGGACGCGAACGCAGCAGCGCTTCGTGCTCGGCCAGCGTCGCATCGGCGGCTTCGAAGCCCGCTTCAACGGCTTCGTCGAGACGACGAAAATCCTCGAGCTTCAAGTCCGGGTCGAGTGCGGGGCGAATCAAGCACCTCGGGCGGATTGAGCGAGAGACGGATCGACGTGAGCGGTACTTGCGGGATCTCGATCGCCTTCATCAGCATCTCGAAGATCAACGGCCGGCCGCGGATCGGGTGACGAACCTTCTCCCACGCCGTGCGGTCGTCCGTGAACGCGATCTCGCGATCCGGCGGCGCCAGGACGTCGACCGCGACCACGGGAGCTTCGGTCAGTGTACGAATCACGTCGACCGGAAGTCCGTTCAGGATGCCTCCATCGATGAGGATGCGTCCCTCGTGGTGCACGGGCGCGAACAGTCCCGCCAAGGCGCTGGTCGCGCGCAGGGCGCGCGGCAGATCGCCGCTCCGTAACACCACCAGCTTGCCGCGCTGAACGTCCACTGCCGTCACGGCCACCGGAATCTTCAATTCTTCGAACGTGCGCGGGAGGTATCGTCCGAGGTGGCGCGCGATCCCGCGCCCCCCGATCAGCCCACCCATGGCGCTGCGATCGATCAGCTTGAGCGGCGCGAGCCCCTTCCACACGTCGTAGATACGCTCCGAGGAATAGCCCGCGGCGTGCAATGCGCCGATGATGGCGCCCATCGAACAGCCCGCGATGGCGGCGACTTCGTAACCGCGCTTCTCGAGCGCGCGCAGGACACCGATGTGCGCGTACCCGCGCGCACCGCCGCTGCCCAATACGAGACCGATCTTCGTACGTTGGCTTTCACTCATGATGAGCCCATTATCGGCAGGTGTGCACGGAATTGTCAATTCGAGGCTAACTTGACACTGCGCGGACCTTCCGCTAGTGTGTCAGCGATCGTCCCATTCGAGCCCAATTAAAGGAGCCCTCGTCATGAATTTCCGAACACGCGCCGCGCTGGCGGCGTGCCTTGTATTCGCGGGCTGTTCCCAGTACGACATCAACTATGACTACGATGTCGACTCCAACTTCTCCGCCTACCACACTTATGCGTGGATGCCGCAGAAGACGGCCGAAGGCAGCACGAGCGCGAGTGTGGCCATGCAGCAGAACTCGCTGCTCGACAAGCGCATTCGCGATGCCGTCGACGCCGCCATGGCCACCAAGGGATTTACCGTCGACGTCGAGAACCCGGACGTCGTCGTGGTGTATCACACCGGCATGCAGAACAAGGTCGACGTCACGGACTGGGGCTACTCGTACTCGGGGAGTTACTGGGGCTGGGCGGGGCGTGACATCGACGTCTACAACTATACCGAAGGCACGTTGCTCGTCGACCTGGTTGACGCAAAGAAGAAGGAATTGGTGTGGCGCGGGAGTGCCTCCGGCGTTGTGCAACCGGGCAGCACGCCGGAGCAGATCCAGCAGCGTCTCAACGACGTGACGTCGCAGATCTTCGAGAACTATCCACCGAAGGCCAAGTCCCATTAAGGAGGGTCCCATGAAGCGAGTGTGGTTGGTCGGCGCGCTGTTGTGCGCGACCGTGTCGTCGACTGCGTTTGCGCAGTACACGTCACAGTCGACGCCGTATAGCTCGGCGCCCGCGTCCAAGGCCGACATCGTCTTACTCGGCGGCTACGCCTTCACGATGTCGAAGGACATTTATCCCGCCGGGCTACCGGCGGGCCAGTTGGATATCAATGACAACGCCTACTACGGCATCGCGCTCGATGTCAATGTTGTGCGCCACCCCGGCAAGACCGGGCAATTGCGACTCATGTACCGGCGCGAGGATTCGGAGATCGTGTTTCGGCCGAACATTCCGGGCGGCGTAACCGTCAACCCCATCGACTGCGCGATCGAGTATTGGCAGATCGGCGGGCTGGGCGGAATTCGTCGCGGCAAGACGATGCCCTTTAGTGCGATCACGCTCGGCGGCACGCGCCTCGCCGCGAGCGGCACCGATGAGTGGAAGTTTTCGATGATCTTCGGATTGGGCGTCAAGGTCTACTCGTCGCCGAAAATGGGCCTCATGTTGCAGGCGAACTGGCCGATCACCTTCACCGACACGTGGGGCGGCGTCACGGTCGGCACCGGCGGCGCCGGCGTGGCGATGGGCGGGACCGGCGTCTCGCAACTCGACATCGGCGGCGGCCTCTTCCTGTCGTTCTAGTCACAAACATCTCAAGTACACGAAAGGGCATTCACTATGAAGCGAGTCATTCTGATTCTCACGGCTTTGTGCGGTTTGTTGGCGGCGGTGCCGTCGTTCTCCCAGGATGCGACCGAATTGCTGCGCGCCGACCTGCGCGCCAACAAGACCGCGATCCTGACCCAGGCCATGGCGCTCGATGCCACCCAGTCGGATTTGTTTTGGCCCATCTATCGTCAGTACGAAGGCGAGCTCATCAAGCTCAACGACGAGGCGCTGGCTTTGATCAAGGACTACGCGGCCAACTACGAGAGCATGACCGACGCGACCGCGAAGGACCTCTTGAAGCGCGGCTTCAAGGTTCGCGAGAGTCGCATCTCGCTCTTGAAGAAGTACGCCGGCCAAGTCGAGAAGAAGGTCTCGCCGATGGTGGCCGCGCGCTGGACGCAGTGCGAGGTGGCCATCCAGGCCGCCATCGACATGCAGATGGCGTCCGAGCTCCCGCTCATGAAGAAGTAGCAACAGCGCTTGAAGTTCTCGAAGGGCGTCCGCGTCGCGCGGGCGCCCTTTTTTTGGGGGCGAAGCGGGCCCGGCGCGCCCTCAGGCGTCGTCGTAACTCTTCCACAGATAGAGGCTACCGACCGTGCGATAGGGTCGCCACGGTTCCGCAATGGTGTGATAACGCGACGCGGGGGTGTTCTTGCGTAAACCATAACGCGCCGCAATCGCCTTGCGCAGGCCGAGGTCGCCGATCGGAAATACGTCGAGACGATTAAGGAAGAATATCAAGAACATGTGCGCCGACCACTCGCCGATGCCCTTGATCGACGTGAGCGCGTCCAACACGGCGGCGTCGTCCAGGCGCGCGAACGACCGGCGATCGAGTCGGCGCTGTGCGAAGGCGGTCGCGACATTGCGCACGTAGTCGGCCTTCGAGCGCGAGAGCCCGCACGCGATCAACTCGTCGCGCGAGAGGCGGAGCAGGGCGCGGGGACGCGGTGCGCCGGGACCCATCGCTTGCGCCAAGCGTCCGTAGATGGCGCGCGCCGCGTGCGTGCTCAATTGTTGCGACACCACGGTCTCGACCAGCACCTGGAATCCATTGCGCGTGGAGCGGAATTCGTAGACGCCATGACGGCGAATCAGGTCGGCGACCACCACGTCGTTGCGTTTGAGGTGGCGGACGGCCGCACGCATGTTGTCGTCGAGGGAAGGCGCCGATGCACCCCGCGGATCGAGCCAGGCCATGCGCGCATTATATGCCGAATCAGTTGAAGCGGCGATGCGCTTCTGATAGCGTGGACTGCGATGTCTTCGGACCACGGCAACGAACTCGTGCACGACTGGAATCCTCGCCCGAGCGCTCCGCCCTACGAGCTCAAGCTCAACGACGAGACGCTGCGCGACGGCCTCCAGTCGCCGTCGGTATTCAACCCGTCGATCCCGGAAAAGCTCGAACTCCTCCATTATATGGAGGACCTCGGGATGTACTCGGCCGCCATCGGCCTGCCTGCGGCCGGCCCCCACGCGTACGACGACGTCCTCGCGATCGCGAGTGAAATCGCGCGCCACCGCATGAAGATCTATCCCTACTGCGCCGCCCGCACGCACCAGAACGACATCCTGCCCATCATCGACATCCAGCAGAAAACCGGCATCAAGGTGCAAGCCGCGCTCTTCATTTTTTCAAGCCCGATCCGCCAATTCGCGGAGGGGTGGACGGTCGACAAGCTGGTCGACGTGAGCGAGAAGGCGATCGAGTTCGCGCACAAGAACGACGTCCCCGTCATGTACGTGACCGAGGACACGACGCGCTCGCAACCGACGACGCTCGAGCGGCTGTACGGCGCCGCCATCGATCGCAACGTCGAGCGTGTTTGCATCTCGGACACTGTCGGGCACGCGACGCCGGCCGGCGCCGAGGCGGTCACGCGCTTCATTCGCGCGCTGGTGACGAAGTCGGGGAAGGCGATCGGGGTCGACTGGCACGGCCACCGCGACCGCGATGTCGCCGTTTCCAACTCCATCGCCGCGTACTACGCCGGCGCCGACCGCATCCACGGTTCGATGCTGGGCATCGGCGAGCGCGTCGGCAATACGCCCATCGACATGCTGATGGTGAACTTCAAGTTGATGGGGGTCTTCGACCGCGACTTGACCAAGCTACCGTCTTACGCGCGTCGCGTGTCCGAAGTGTGCCGTGTGCCGATCCCCGACAACTATCCAGTACTCGGGCGCGACGCCTTTCGCACCCAGACCGGTGTCCACGCCGACGCCATCGTCAAGGCGTACAAGAAGGGCGACGCCTGGCTCGCGAACCGGATCTACAGCGGCGTGCCGGCGGAGGAGTTCGGACTGCAGCAAGTGATCGAAGTGGGTCCGATGAGCGGCAAGTCGAACGTGCGCTACTGGCTCGAGTCGCGCGCGCTCCCGTCGCACGACGCCCTGGTCGACCGCATCTTCGAGCGCGCGAAGCAAGTCGACCACATTCTGACCGACGACGAGATTCGCGCCATCGTGCGCGAGTTTGCCTGACGGGGGCGCTGCATCGGGGTCTCCGTCCACCACTCTGCGCGCAATGGCGAATTCCTACGCGCTTCCCGAGTGAGTTCCCGTCGACCCCCGATGCAGCGCCCCTCCTCTACCAAAAAAGGAACCCGCCGCGCCGCACGGGCACGACGGGTTCCTCGTTGATTCTGCTCGAGCGCGTTCTAACGCTGATACATCGCCTTGATCTGTCCCCACGTCGTCGTCGACACACCCACGGTTTCGTCGCGCGCCACGATGCTAAAAAGCGGCGTTCCGTCGAAGGCCCGGTCCGCATTCTTATCGGAGAACGCGATGACGCGTAATTCCTTCGCGCCGATCCACGTCAGCATGAACCGGCTCGTGTCCGCGAAGTAGCCGTCGCCCATGGCCGTCGATACCTCGAGCGCCGGAAGGCCGTGCGTCAGCCCCGAACACGGGCTGCCGTCGACGGTCACCTGCACGTACGCTTGAGTAGGCTCCGGCCAAAACCGGATGCACAACCCACCGATTGTTCGCGGCGACGGACCGAACCCGTCGACGACGATCTCGAAGTCGTTTCCGACGATCATGAATTCGTTCATGCCGTCCGGCGACTCTTCGAACGACGTGATCGACGGCGCGCGGTAGATTTCCACCGGCACACGTCCATCGACCCGGTCCCACAGCATTTGGTTGCCGATTGCGTAATCGGGATCGAACTTAGGATCCCCCGGCGACAACAGTTCGTAACGATTTGCATCGTAACGAAAGACCGCCGGGGCGTTCGGATAGATCAAGTACGACGGTTCCGCGAACGCCAAACTCGCAAAAACCATCAGGAACGGGGCGAGCACGATGCCCTTATTCGTGCCCTTCATATGTTCGTACCTCCGCGCGAGAGTCGGTGATCGGAAACTTTCCGGTTCCCCGGTTCCGAAGCTGGTGGAGCGTTGCGACTCGACGCGATCCAGGAATTGATCGAGCGGCGCTTGCGCCGCCGGGTTGGCCCACTTCCCCCCCACAACTCGTTGCGAGATTATAACATAAACTCGTACACAAAAGGAAGGTGGCGTCGCCACGCGTTGTCTTTCTCGACGCGATCCAGATCCGCTTACCCGTGGGATCACAACGAGTTAACCGACACCGAAGCCAACCGGGTTTGTTGTTTTCGATGGGCACGCACGGTGCTAGACTGCCCCGGACCCGTCGTCCCCACGACGCGACGGGCTCGCCGTTTTTAAGGAGGAGTCCGAAATGCCGCGCGTTGTCCATCACGTCGTCGTCGCCGCATCCCTCGCCGCCCTCCTCACGGGTTGCGGTGGAAAAAAGGACGGCGACCGCCACGCCTCGTCGGATTCCCTCCAGATCGAAACCGCGCAGCCCCGAAGCGGCGGCAGCATCATTCGCCGCCTCGAATCGGAGTGCAAGACGTTGAACTGGGTCTTGTACTCGACCGCCTACGAGAACTTCGTCCTTCGCTATATCTACGACCCGATGTTCGACTACAACGAAGCGGGCGACATGATCCCGGTGCTCGCGTCGAAGCTCCCCGAAGTCAGCGCGGACCATTTGCGCATCACGGTTCACCTGCGCGACGACATCCACTGGCAGGATGGCACGCCCATCACGGCCGACGACGTCAAGTTCACGCTCGACAAGATCCAAGACCCGTCGATTCCCGCGCTCAACAAGGAGGCCTTCTTCGAGAAACTCGCGCGCCTCGAAGTGATCGACGACCACACGCTCGTGTTCGTGTGGAAGGAACCCTTCGCGCCCTCGTTGTTCGCGATCTCCCAGTTGTGGCCGATCCCGAAGCACGTGTACGGTGTGGGCGATTTCCTCACCAACCCCGCCAACCGGAAGCCGGTCGGCAGCGGCCCGTTCAAGTTCGACGAGTGGCGGTCGGGTCAATACATCAGTCTAGTCCGCTACGACGACTACCACGGGCAAAAAGCCTATTTGGACCGCGTCATCTTCAAGGTGGTCGAAGACGACGCCGTGGCACTCAACATGCTGCGCACCGGCGAGATCGACGAAATGCGCGCCACCCAGGGTCAGTGGGAAAAGCAGATGGATACGCCCGACTTCAAGGCGCGCTACAACAAGTACGACTACTATTTCCCGCAGTACAACTACATCGGATGGAACTGCCGCAGCAGGTTCTTTTCCGACCGGCGCGTGCGGCGCGCCATGACGATGCTCTTCGACCGCGAGAGCATCAACACGAAGATATACTCGGGATTCGCGCGGGCCGTGAGCGGGCCGTTCTACATCAATTCGTGGGCCTACGACAAGACCATCAAGCCGTGGCCGTTCGACCCCGCGGCCGCCGAGAAACTGCTCGACGAAGCCGGGTGGAAGGACACCAACGGCGACGGGATTCGCGACAAGGACGGCCAGCCGTTCTCGTTCGAGCTCCTCATCGCCCACGGCAGCAACCCGGCCGCCCAATTCTCGCAGCTCCTGCAGGAGGAGTGCGGCAAGGCGGGCATCCGCGTGATCATTCGCCAGATGGAAGGCTCCACGCTGTTCGACCGCATCGGCAAGGGTGACTTCGACGCTTCGCTCTCGGGGTGGCGCTTGGACCTGGACCCCGACGTCTTCGACACCTTCCATTCGTCGATGGTGCCGCCCAACGGCTTGAACCACGTTTACTATTCGAACCCGCGCGTCGACAGCTTGCTGGTGGCGGGCCGCGCCGAGTTCGACCAAGCCAAGCGCGAGCACATCTACCACGAAGTGCACCGGCTGATCCACGAGGACCAGCCGTACACGTTCATCAACACGGTGCCGGACAAGCGCCCCATCGCGAAGAAGATCCACGGCGTCAAGATCGCATGGAGCGGCCCCTACGACTTCTGGCCCGGGGCCGACTACTGGTGGGTCGACGACACGGCGGAGAAATCCGCTTCCAGTCCCTGACGCCGCGATGCTGCATTACACGCTGCGCCGGCTGCTTTATCTTTTCCCCACGCTGCTCGGCATCACGCTCGTTACGTTCCTGATCGTCAATCTGGCACCCGGCAATCCCGTCGAGTTGCTCAGCCGCGGGCAGATGGATTCACGCATCTCGCCCGAGTCATACAATCAAATGCTGCACCTGTATGGGCTCGACGACCCCATCCATGTGCGCTACGTCACCTGGCTCAAGCGCCTCGCTACCCTCGATTTCGGCAACTCGTTCCTCGACCACCGTCCGGTCATCGACAAGATCATGGAGCGGCTGCCCAATACGGTGTTCTTGAACGTGACCTCGCTCCTGATCGCGTTCGCCCTCTCGATTCCGCTCGGGCTCTACGCTGCCATGCACCAGCACTCGAAGTTCGACAAGCTGGGCGGCACGGCGCTCTACGTGCTGTACTCGCTGCCCGAATTTTGGGTGGCGCTGCTGCTGATCATGCTGTTCGGCGTCGAGCTGCGCTGGTTGCCGTTTCACGGCATGGAATCGCTCGACGCGCACAAGCTCGGATTTTTCGGATACTGGTGGGACCGATTCCTCCACGCGATTCTCCCCGTCGTGTGCCTGACGTACGGCTCGCTCGCGTATCTGTCGCGCTTCGCGCGCGGGTCGTCGCTGGAAGTGGTGCGGCAGGATTACATCCGCACCGCGCGCGCAAAGGGATTGGACGAAGCGAGCGTCGTCTATCGCCACGTGTTCCGCAACACGATGATCCCGATGGTCACTCTGATGGGGTTGTTCTTGCCCACGTTGATCAGCGGCAGCGTCATCGTCGAGTCGATCTTCTCGTGGCCGGGTATCGGCGACCTGTTCTTCACATCGGTGCGCGCGCGCGACTATCCCGTCATTATGGGGTTGAGTTTCATCACGGCGTTGACGGTGCTGGTGAGCACTCTGGTCGCGGATCTTCTGTACGCGTGGGCCGACCCGAGGGTGACGTATCGATGAGCGCGTACGCGGCCGAAGGGGCGCCGCCGTCGGCTCCTGCGACGGTGCCCGTTTCTTCGAAGAGCGCCGGTTTCTTTCGCCAGGTCTGGCGCCGGCTGCGCCACGACCGCTATGCGATGGCGGGGCTGTGGGTGATCGCGGCCATGTTCGTGGTTTCGTATTTCGCGCCCGTGATCGCCAACAACAAGCCCATCATCATGCGCTCGGACGACCGCATCATTTTTCCGGCCGTCGCCGAGCTGTTCCCGATCCGTTACTTCCTCCGTTATCCGCAGCTCACCAGTCTCGATTTCGACGTCGTCAAGCACGACGAGTCGGCGGCGTTGGTCATGCCGGTCGTCCAGTACTCGCCGGTGGCGACGTCGCTCGACGATCGCCTGCAGCGTCCGAGCCGCAGCCACTGGCTCGGAACCGACGAGCTCGGCCGCGACGTGGTCGCGCGCATGGTGCACGGCGCCGGCATCTCGCTCAAGGTAGGGCTGGTGGCAACCGGCATTTCGCTCGTCATCGGGCTATTTCTGGGCGCGATGGCGGGTTACTACGGTGGCGTTACCGACCTCGTGCTGTCGCGACTTATCGAGATCGTGACGTGCTTTCCGTTCACGTTCCTGATTCTGGCCGTGATCGCGTTCCTGCCACCGAGCATCTACTACATCATGATCGTCATCGGCATTACGCGTTGGACCGATCTCGCACGCTACGCCCGCGGGGAGTTCATGCGTTTGAAGTCGCGCGAATTCACCGAAGCCGCCAAGGCGCTCGGTGCCAGCGATCCCAAGATCATCGTGCGACACATTCTGCCCAATTCGATGGCACCGGTGCTGGTCACGGCGACCTTCGGCATCGCCAACGCGATCCTCATCGAAGCGGCTTTGAGCTTCCTGGGGCTGGGGACGCAACCACCCACGCCCAGCTGGGGCGGCATCCTGGCCAGCGCGCGCGAGTGGGACTACGCGTGGTGGCTGACGACGTTTCCGGGGTTCGCGATCTTCGTGACAGTGACCGCGTACAATCTCTTGGGCGAGGGACTGCGCGACGCGAGCGATCCGCGCGCTACCTTCGTGTCGAAGCGCTAGCACCGCGCGGCGCGCGCTGACAACGCGGGCAGTAGTGCGTGCCGCGTTGACCGACTTCGATCTTCCGGATGCGCGCGCCGCAGCGAACGCACGCTTCGCCGTCGCGGCCGTACACGCGCAACTTCACCTGAAACGATCCGGTCGACCCGTCGGAACGACGGTAGTCGCGCAACGTGGTACCGCGCGCGTCGATGGCGGCGGCCAGCACCCGTCGCGCCGCCGCGAGAATCCGGCGGGCGTGCGGGGCCGCGCGGTCGCCGCGGGTCAGCGGATGCACGCGCGCGAGGAACAAGCTCTCGTCGACGTAGATGTTGCCCAAGCCCGCGACGATGCGCTGGTCGAGAAGCAGCGCCTTGATCGGCGCGCGGCGGTCGCGTAGCGCGGCGGCGAGTTCGTCGACGGTGATCGAGAGCGCGTCGGGTCCGATGGCGAGCGACGCGTGCACCTCTTCCGGCGCACCGACCAGCACGTAGCCGAAACGACGGGGATCGACCAAGCGCAACTCCGCCCCGCCCGAAAGACCCCAGCGCGCGTGCAGGTGGGGCAGCGACGCCTCACCGGCGTCGCGCGTCCACAACAGCCGCCCCGTCATGCCGAGGTGGACCGCCATGTCGACGGCACCGCCGTCGGCTTCGCAGTGCACGATGATGGCCTTGCCGCGTCGCTCGACGGCCGCCACGCGCGCGCCCGTCAAGCACGACACGTCGCGGCTCTCACGCCGGTACATGTCGTGCGCGGTGACGACTGCGCGCGTGATGACGGCACCGCGCAGTTTGCGACGCAGCTCACGGACGACGGTTTCGACTTCGGGTAGCTCGGGCATGCGGCGAGTATACCATCGCGCCCGTCCTTGCTTCAGCGAGCCGAAACGGCTAGAATGCCTCCCATGTCGAAATCCATCCGCGACATTCTCTTCGACGAAGTGCTGCCCCGCGTCGCCAAACCTGGCCAGTACGCGGGCGGCGAGCGCAACGCCATCGTGAAGGACCACGCCTCGGTGGACCTGAAGGTCGCACTCGCCTTCCACGACACCTACGCGATCGGGATGTCGCACCTGGGGCTGCGCATTCTCTACCATCTCATCAACGAACGCGCGGACGCGTGCGCGGAGCGCGTGTTTGCACCTTGGATCGACATGGAAGCCGAACTGCGCCGGCGTGAGTTGCCGCTGGTGACGCTCGAGTCGTTTACACCGCTCGATCGCTTCGACGTGGTGGGCTTTTCGATGCAGTACGAGCTCGGGTTCACCAACCTGCTCAACATGCTCGAGCTCGGACGCATTCCCGTCCTGACGAAAGATCGCAGCATCGGCGACCCCGTGATTCTGGGCGGCGGGTCGATCACGCTCGCGATGGAGCCGGTGGCACCCTTCTTCGACGCGATTCTGGTCGGCGACGCGGAAGACGTGATTCATCCCACCCTCGACGCCATCAAGGCGTGGCGCCTAAGCGGACGACCGCGCGCCGAACTCCACCGCGCACTGGCGACGATTCCCGGCATGTACATTCCATCGCTCTATCATATCGACTATCACGCCGACGGAACCATCGCGCGCATCGACCACATGCCGCCCGCGCCGGCCAGTATCCCCAAGACCACGGTGTGGGATCTCGAGAACGCGCCCTTCCCCGTGCGCCCCGTAATTCCCAACGTGGAAGTGATCCACGACCGCATCAACATCGAGATCATGCGCGGTTGCCCGAACCAGTGCCGCTTCTGCCAAGCCGTGCAGCACTATCGTCCGCTCAAGATGCGGTCGATCACGAAAGTGATGGAGCTCGCGGAGGCGGCGTATCGCGAGACCGGCTACGACGAAATCAGCCTCACGAGTCTCTCGACCGCCGACTACCCCGGCATCGTCGATTTGTTGCGCGCGGTGTCGGAAGGCTTTCGCGCACGGCGCGTGAACGTGTCGTTGCCGTCTCTGCGCGTCGGCCCGGCGTTGCGCGAGCTGCCCGGCCTGACCAGCACAGTGCGCAAGGCCGGTCTCACCATGGCGCCCGAAGTCGCGACCGATCGTCTGCGCGAAGTGATCCGCAAGCCGATCAAGAACGAAGACTTGATGACCGGGTGTGCCGCCGCCTACGACGCGGGCTATCGGCTGGTGAAGTTCTACTTCCTGATCGGCGCTCCCACCGAGACCGACGAGGACCTGCGCGGCATCGTCGAGCTGGCCGACGCGGCCAGTGCCTTGCGCATGAAGTCGCATGGGCGTCGCGCGACCATCAATTGCTCGATTTCGTCGCACATCCCGAAGCCCCACACACCGTTCCAGTGGGAAGAAATGAACAGCCGCGAAGAACTGATCGCCAAGCAGCGCTACTTGAAGTCGCTCAATCGGTCGTCGCAGATCGCACTCAAGTTCCACGACGTCGATATCAGTTATTTAGAAGCGGTGTTCTCCCGCGGCGACCGTCGCCTGGCGACTACGCTCTTGAAAGCGCGCGAAGCCGGTCTGCGCATGGACGCGTGGTCGGAGTGCTTCGACATTCGCAAGTGGGACGAGGTGTTCCGCGACGCCGGTGTCGACCCGGATTGGTACGCGTTGCGCGCGCGCTCGACCGACGAGATTCTCCCGTGGGACATGATCGGGCTGAAGATCCCGACCTCGCACTTGGCCAAGGAGCACGCGCGCGCCCACGCCGCGGCGTAATCGTCGCGCGACCAAGCAAAAAAAAGGGAGCCGTCGTGTGACGGCTCCCTTTTCGTTTACCTGCGCTCGACGTCGACTACATCGCCTTCTTGCAGTTCATCTCGAACATCTTCATTTCCTTGCCGTCGGGCCCCGTTCCGAACATCTCCATCGTGAACGTGTTGGGATCCACGATCTTCAGGGTGCTGCGCGACGTCCACTTCTTGCCCGTAGTCGGATCGGTGCTCTCGCCCGTCATCGACCACATGCCCTTGTCGTAGGTGCCGTGCGAAGTCATGATGCCGGTGCCCATGTTGTCGATCCACGAGCCCACCCACTCCTTAGCGGCGTTGTCGTAGCCCAACCAGCCGATACCCTCGAAGGGCATCCCCATGAACGTGCCGGAATACTTCTCCTGGAGGAAGCGTCCGCCCAGCAACATCTCGGCGCTACGCTTGCCGGTCGACTCTGTCGGCGGCTGCCCGGGGGCCATCCACATCTTCATGGTGTAGTCGTGATTGCCGGTGAGCTGCTTCATGAGCTCTTGGTTCGGGCCCGGCGTCATGGCCGTCATCATGGCCTGCATCTCGGCCTGTTGCTGCTCCGGCGTCGCCGCCTTCTTCTCGTCGGCCGCGAACGCGGCGGTCGCGAGTGCTACGACCAAGAGGAACATGGTACACGCGGACTTCTTCATAGACTCACCTTTCCCTATCATGGTGTGAACGTTGGTTGCGCCGCCGTCGTGGCGGCCCGTGGCCCCGTTCGAACGCGGGGCGCTTCCGGCGCGGTCGTGCGGTGCACGCGCGGTGGGATTCAAAGCCGTGGGCACCATACCATACGGAAACGTTGGTCTCAAGGGGCTTGGCTTTGCGCCGTGCCCGCGCTGTGGTAGCCTACCGGGACCCCGCCCCGGCGGGGATATCCCATGGCCAAGGCGACCCATCCCATTCCCGCGTCCGTCGAGGAGAAACCCGCCACCAGCCACCCCGGTTGGTGGGCCGTGCTGTCCGTCTTGGCCACGGCGTGGCTCGGCATTCCCATGCTGCTCCCCATCGCCGCCGCCGTCCCTTGGATCTTGTTTCGACGTAGTCGCGGCGAGGACGCGCGCCGACTCATGCCGACCGTCCGCTGGGCACTCGCGGTGTGGATAACGACCTGTGCGATGGTGGCACTGGCGGGAACGACGGCCACGCGATCGATTCCCTTCGGCACGCAGTCGGCGGCAGCGGCGCGCGCGTGGCTCGACGGTGGCGGCGGCGCCGTGCCGACGTGGGTCGAAATGGCGGCGTGGGTGCTCCTGTTCATCGGCACGACGATGGCGTCGCGAGGATGGCTCGGCTGCCTCGTCCTGGCGCAAGCGCTGTCGGTCACCGCGGTGCACGCGGCCGTGGTGTTCGCGCATTCGTGGAACATCGCGCACGCGTGCACGGTCGCACTGCCGATTTGGTCCGCGCTGCTCGTGTGCGGAATGCTCGTCTTGCTCGACCCGCTCGCGGCGTGGGGCGAAACGCGCCTGGCCCCGAGTAGCGTGCCTCGAACGGTCTCGCGAAAAAGCCTCATGACCGGCGCCGCACTCGTCGCGGGCGCCTTCCTATTTCGCCTCGCGTTGGCCGGCCCGATCACCCACCTCGTTCGAAGCGTGACGCTGCCCTAGCCCAGCGTCCTAGCAGCGCGTGAACCCACACGCGCGGCACACCACACATCCCCCTTCGAACTCGAGCACGCTGCCGCAGTCGATGCACATGCCGGCGAGGCGCTCCGCGCGCCCCGACGGAACCGCATCGAGCGACTCGGATGCTGCCGAGACGTCTTCGAGCACTTGCCCGATGGCGTCGGCGCACGAAAGCACGCGATGACCGTGGTTCCAGGACGGAAACGGGCAGCGCACGCCGCGCAACTGCTTGGCCACCGCTTGCGGGTCGACGCCGGAACGCAACGCCAGCGACACCAAGCGGCCGATAGCCTCGGTCTGCGACGCTGCACAACCACCCGCCTTGCCGATGTGCGCGAACAACTCGAGCGGCCCGCGCGTGCCCTCGTTGGTGGTGACGTACAGGTTGCCGCAACCGGTCGTCACGCGCACCGTCCGGCCCGTGAGCGATTCCGGGCGCGGCACGGGTACGCGCAGTTCGTGCGATTCCTCGGGTGCCGTCCCCGTGCTCAAGACTTGCGCCTCCCGACTTCCGTCTCGGTATACCGTAACGCCCTTGCACTCGAGGTCGAACGCGAATCGAAACACCCGCTCGACATCGGCGGGGGTGGCGTCGCGCGCAAGATTGACGGTCTTCGACACCGCGTTCTCGGTGTGGCGTTGAAACGCGGCTTGAATGCGAACGTGTCCTTCGGGAGACACGTCGTGCGCGGTTTGGAATACCGCACGCCAGCGCTCCGGTACGGCCGTGTCGTCGCCGATGCAGCCGTCGCGCGCCACCCGCTCGACGAGTGCTTCGGAATAGAAGCCCTCGCGGCGCGCGACCGCTTCGAAAGAGGGATGGACTTCCATCATCTCGGTCCCGTCGAGCACGCGGCGCTTGAACGCGAGCGCGAACAGCGGCTCGACGCCGCTCGACGTACCCGCGAGAATGCTGATCGACCCCGTGGGTGCCACGGTCGTTACCGTGGCGTGCCGGCGCGGCGGCAACCCGCGCGCCGCGTAGACGCTCTTCTCGAAGCTCGGAAATGGGCCGCGTTCGACGGCCAGATCCTGCGAGGCCTGCACCGCCGCATCGTTCACGATCTCCATCACGTCCTCGGCCGCCGCCGCCGCGGGCGCCGAGTCGTATGGAATCCCCATCGCGACCAAGAGGTCGGCGAAGCCCATCACGCCCAAGCCGATCTTGCGATTGGCGAGCGTCACCGCTTCGATTTCGGGCAGCGGATATTGATTGACGTCGATGACATCGTCGAGAAAGCGCACGGCCAGCGTCACGACTTCGCGCAGCCGGTCTTCATCGAGGCGCGCCTCGCCGAAGGTCCCGGTCGTGAAGCGGGCCAGATTCACCGACCCGAGGTTGCACGATTCGTACGGCAACAGCGGCTGCTCGCCGCACGGGTTGGTGCTCTCGATCGCACCCAGCGCCGGCGTAGGATTGTCGCGGTTCATACGGTCGATGAAGACGACGCCGGGTTCGCCGTTGCGCCACGCACGGTCGACGATGGTCCGAAAGACGTCGGCCGCCTTGAGTGTGGCTGTCGGCTCGCCGGTGCGCGGGTTGACGAGGTCGTACGACGCGTCGTTCGCGAGCGCATCCATGAAGGAATCCGTCAGCGCCACCGATAGGTTGAAATTGTTGAGTCGATGACTCGAGAGTTTGGCGTCGATGAACTCGAGGATGTCGGGGTGGTCGACGCGCAAGATAGCCATGTTGGCGCCACGCCGCTTGCCCCCCTGGCGGACGGTTTCGGTGGCGGCGTCGAACACGGCCATGAACGACACGGGTCCGCTCGACACACCGTGCGTGCTCTTGACGCGGTCGTTCTTGGGGCGCACGCGCGAAAACGAGAACCCGGTCCCGCCACCGCTCTTGTGAATCACGGCCGTGTGCTTGACCGCGTCGAAGATTCCCTCCATGGAATCTTCGACCGGCAACACGAAACACGCCGAGAGCTGCTGCAACTCGGTACCCGCGTTCATCAAAGTTGGCGAGTTGGGAAGGAAGTCGAGGGATGACATGGCGCGGCAGAAGGCATCTTCCCAGCGCTGTTGTTCCCTCGGCGGCGCCCCGTAACGGACCTCCGCCTTGGCCACGGCCGACGCCACCCGGCGGAACAACTCGTCCGGAGTCTCGATCGCCTCCCCGGACGGACTCTTCAAGAGGTAGCGTGCCTCCAACACGCGGAGCGCATTGGGGCGGATTGAAAGCGCGTCGCCGGCGATCTTCATGGTTGCTCCTTTTGGTCTTTCGGTCGGCGCCGCAAAACGCCGCCCGCCTTATCCATATATTGAGACGTTTTTATCTGCAATAGGTTTTACGAGCTCTCCACCGGTTGTTCGTAACCTATTTAGTGGAATTTGGTTACGGTGGGCCAATACATCGCTCAACCAGGCTACTGGGTGCCATCCCGTTTGACCTGATTCTTGCTTTTCCCCCCTGATACCGCCCGCTTGGGCCCGAACCCATGTTGCACGTACGCATCATTTCAGGAACCACGAAGGGAACGGCGGTCGCTTTGGAGCCGGCGAACCTGCCGCTCACCATCGGCCGCGACCCCGAGAACGTGGTGGTGCTCGAGCACACCGCGATTTCGCGCTTTCACTGCCGCATCACCAGCGAGAACGGACTCTACTTCGTCCAGGATCTCGGCAGCACCAACGGCACGTACTTGAATGGACGCCGCATCGCGCGCGAGCGCTTGAGCCCCGGCGACGAGTTGATCGTCGCGAACGTCGGCATGTTGGTGGAGGCGTCGAAGTCGTCCATCCACGACGCGCGCCATCCGCTCAACATCACGGTGTCGATCGACGCCCAACCCAAGAAGGCGTCGGTGACGATGAAGTCCGACGAGATCAGCGGGTCGCAAGAGATTCTCGAAGGTATCGTCGCCGACCCCACCGCCGCGCAGCGCGCGCTGCAGGTGCTCTACAATGCCGACACGGCGTTTCGAAACATCGAAGACCTCACCATCCTGCTCGACAACTTGCTCGGCATCATCATGGAGGTCATCCCGGCGTCGCGCGGCTTCGTATTCTTGATCCAGCGCGACACCAACCAGCTGGTTCCCTACGCCCGGCGCCCGCCCGGTGTCGCCGCGGACGACGCCGAGATCGTCGTCAGCCAGACCATCATTCAAACCGCCGTGCGCCAGAAGTCCTCGATCATTTCGAGCGACGCATTGGTCGACGAGCGCTTCCTGCACTCGAAGAGTGTGGCGGCACTCGACGTCCGCAGTGCCATGTGCGCGCCGCTCTTCAACCGCAATACCGTGCTGGGCATCGTGTACGTCGACTCGCACAAGGCGAATTCGTTCTCGCGCAAGGATCTGGCTCTGTTCTCGGCGCTGGCGCTGAAGGTCGCCATCGCGGTCGACAATGCGCGCTTGTACGACGACCTGCGCGGATTGTTCTACAACACGGTGGAAACGCTGGTGCGCACGATCCAAGCCAAGGACCAGTACACGGCGGGACATTCGACCCGCGTCAGCCGCTACTCGCTCATGATCGCCGACAAGCTGGGGCTCTCGACCAAGGAGAAACACCAGCTCTACCTGGCGGCCATGCTGCACGACATCGGCAAGATCGGCGTTCCCGACGACCTTCTGAATCGCCCGGGCCATCTGTCGCCGGAAGAAATGGAGCGGGTGCGCAACCACGTGGTGGTGGGCGCGTCGATGATCGAAATGCTGGGTGAGATGCACCCGATCGTGCCGTTGATTCGGCACCACCACGAGTGCTACGACGGGTCGGGTTATCCGGATGGATTGCGGGGCGAGCAGATTCCGTTGATCTCGCGCATCATCGCCGTGGCGGACATGTACGACGCGATGACGTCGGACCGTCCATACCGCAAGCGGCGCAGCCACCAGTTCGCGGTGGAAGAAATCCTCTCGGTGAGCGGAATCAAGATCGATCCCAAAGTGGCCGAAGCCTTCCTCGAAGTCCTCAAGGACATCGTTGCCGGTGCCGACTCGTCGCCGACCAAGGAAGTCGCTACCGGATCTCCAGCTCGCTGACCGACACGGTCGGCGCGGGTCCTTCGAACACGACGCGCATCGCGGGCGCGTCCTTCAGCGCTGCATCCAAGTCGACATCCTGGAACTCATACGTCTTCTGCAGGGCGACGTCCTGCACTTTCTTGTCTCCCGCAAAGATCGTGATCTTGCTGGCGCGCGTACCGGTCCCGAGGCGCACCCGCAACTTGCCTTCCTTGAGCCCCAACGGCATGGGAACGTCGAGGTGCGCGTCCTTCGCGGGCGCCTGCCACACGGTGGCGGTGTCGCCGTCGAACACTTTCCACGCGCCGGTTCCGGAGGAGGTACCGTTCATCGCCACACGCTCGATGCGGTCGGTCATCAAGGTGAAGCTGTCGCCCTGGAGGAAGTCGCGCGTGGTTCCACCAGCCATGAAGACGCGAACGTCCCACAGCCCGTCGTTATTGAGTTCGGCGAGTTGGATTGAATCCGGCGCGCCGTCGGAGAAGTACCAGTGCCAGGTCACGTTCTCGGTCTCGTTGCCGATGCGCTGCATGTACACAACGCCTCCGGCCTTGCCGTCGGGCGAGCGATAGACCGCCGCGGTGGCACGGCGGCCGGAGAGTTGGGCGGGCAGTCGCTGCGTCGTCACCAGCTTGAATCCCCGCGCTTCTAGAATCGGTCCCAACGTGGACGCGCTGTCGACGGCCGCGGTCCTATTGGCCAGCTCGACCAGCGGTGAGGTCTTCTTGTCGTTGGAGGTTTGGTCGGACTTGGAGCAGGCGGCGAGCAAAGCGACGCCTAAGCACAATAGAGCTACGCGTTTCATACGTTTGATTCCAGATTGGATAGCGTGAAGGGTTGACGGAACTCGAGCGCATTCTGACCAATGATGAACCCCATGTCAAGGCGGGGAGTTCCACCCTATCTAGCCGCCACGGGCGGGTACCGACTATTCGGTCGTGGTGAGAACGCGGGTCCGATAGAGCATCGACATGATGTTGCCAAGGCAGTCCGTGGCCGCCGACGTCAGATCGTCGGGCTTGTCGTTGTAGCCCCAGTGGAAGTATACGACGGGCGTTCCACCGGGATTGTTGAACCGGAAATCGGACAGGACCCATTGATCATTGGGCCCCGTGCAGAAGACCACGCGCGAGCAGTCGGTGGAGGCATAGAGGTTCACACCTGCCGGGGCGGAGGTAAAGTTGAACGACGTCGTCGAGGGCTTCTTCTGCGCGTCCCAGGTGACGAACCCGCCACCCACGGCGTGCGGCGTCGAAAAGATCTGGTCGCTTCCAACGGGCACGTAATAGTCGGTGTCGCTATCGTTGGCCGTCGTTTGCGGCGCGCTGGTGGCACCGACGAGTTGCAGAAACACCGCACCTCCCCGGCCCATGGCGAGTACGTTGGCCGCCGTGTTGGCGATGGCGTTGGCGCGCGTGGGAACACCGCCGCCCCAATTGGCCAAGCTGGTGCCGGTGTCCTGGGCGACGATGATGATGTCGAATACCGTCATATCCTGCGTGTCGAGGTCGTCGACCGAGAGCTCGGCGACACCGCTGTACCCGAAGTCATCATTGTGTTTCTCTAGCGCCGTCAGATATCCCGGCGCATAGGTGCCCACGTTGGTGACGTAGGCGACGCGCTGGACGACGTAGGGCTCGGTGTCCAAACCGATCGCGTTCGCGACCGAGATGCCCTCCGAAACCGCGGCGCGCGGAATTCGCACGTCCATCGATCCCCAGCTCGACGACAGGATCGTCATCTGCCGCGAGCCGATCCACGCCTGCGTTCCTGGGTAATCGAAATTCTCGCCGTAGATGGTAATGACGTCGTTCGGCTTCGCGGCGGGCACACTGAAGCCGGTGATGACGACTCCAGGCGCGCTCCGCAAGTACGCGAACTGCTCCGGACACGACGGCCCATGTGCAAACGGGGTTCGCGGCACGACGCGGAAGTAGTGTCCGCCCGGGGCGAGGTTAACATCCGTGATCAACGTGTCGGTGACAGATTGCTGCCACTGGATTGTGCTGAAGTCCGCCGTCGCGCTCGCTTGGACGTCATAACTCGTGGCAGCGGCGGCGGGGCTCCACGTCAGATCGAAAGGTTCCGGCTCCGTGGCGAGAGGACTCGGCTTGACGTTCAACGATGCGATCGTGAAGTCGTACGCGTCGATACTCACCGCCGTGTGTTCGCCCTTGACGACGTTGACGCCGGTCGTGAAACCGTGGTGCGTGAACTGGCCGCCGGTGTACAGGTCGACGCTGACGCGCTTGCCATTTTCCGCGATGCACGGAATCGAAACATCGGTCGCGCCTGAGAGGTCGACCAAGCGTTGGACTTCTTGCGTGATCGGCGTTCCCGGGCGAAACACGTGCACGATGACGGTGTCGGGCGGAGCACTCGCGAGGGATTGGACACCATCGCTTGCCACCATCGACGTCGCGGCCGACGCAAAATGGAGCGTGACGGTTCCCTGCGGCCCTAGCTCGGGCTCGGTGGCTTGTTCGCACGCAAGCGCGAACAGCATCGCGGTCGTACACGTGATAGAGAGAATCTTTCTCAATGGACCGTCACCCCCACCGTGACGCCGCCGGAATCCGCCGGCGGAGTGTCGCCACCGCCGCCGCCCGCTGCGACGCCGATTCCGGCGAGCAACGCGGCCGCACCCGCGTAGAACCACCATTTCTTGTAGATGGGCTTTCCGGCCTGCGCGACGTTGGATGGAACCGCGGCCGCGCCCTTGTCGCGATCGTCGGACGCGTCCGATTTGCCACCCGACGCCGGCGCATTCTTCAGCGCCATCGTGTCGTATTCGGAGCGCGCCTTCCCGTACGCGTCCATTACTTCGAGCTTGAACACGTTCGGGTCGGGTCCGGGGTAGGCGGGATTCTTCGCGATCATCTCCGCGAACATCTGCTGGCCCATCGCGGGGGCGCCGCCCAACACGTACGATGCGGCCAGCACCTCGCGCGCACGCGCGAGATCGGCTTCGTTCAAGTCGACGCGCGCGACGAATACCTGCAGCGACTCGATCGCCTGCTGGTACTTGCCGCGGAAGTAATACTTGTACTCGATCTGTTTCAAGTCGTCGCCGGGTGTGCCTGCGACCGCGGCCAACGGCGCGACCACCGTCGACGCGAACAGCGTGACGATCAAGAGAGTGCTGGTGATGCGGCGCGCGTTGAACTTCATGGTCCTTCTCACTCGTATGTGACGACGGGCGTGTGGCCCAGTTCGTACTCGATGACGGTTTCCCGATTGGGACGAATGGTTACCACGATTTCTTTGGGCGCGGTGTCGCCGCTCAATCGACACGCCATGCGATACGTGCCTGCCGGGAGGCTTACGCCGTCGAACGGCGGTTGCTGCGCGAAGCGTTTTCCGCCGACGAAAAACTCACCCACCCCGCCCAGGAAATAAACCGACAGCGTTCCGTCGGGTTGTTTCGCGACCGCGGGGCGATCGTTCGCAGCTACCGGGTCGGTAGTGGCAGGCTTCGTGCCCGTCTTGCCGGTGTCCTGAGGTTCCGCAGACTTCTCGGTGACGGTGCGGGCGGGCTTCGCGGCGTCGCGGGTCGCGAGGGACGGCGACGATTTCGCGTCGTCGTTCCTGGTCTGCGAGACTTCCTTCGGCAACCGCGTCGTTCCCGATGCGTCCGACTTGACGTCGGCCTGGGTGGCACGCTTCGGCTCGCGCGAGCCGCCGGCGGCGAGAATGCTATCCACCGGACCATCGGTCGTGCTCTTGTCCGCCATCGAAGCCGTCGACGGCGGGGTGGAAAGCGAGGGTGCGATCTTCTGCGAAGGCCTCATGACGAACCACGCGCCGACGGCCAGTGCGGCCAACACGACGGCTCCGCCCACGCGCGCGACCCTACGCGAGCCTGGGCGCGGTGCTCGGTCGGCTCGATTCGACCGTGTCGGCACCGCGTGCGTCGTCCGGCGGGACGACGCCGGGACTGCTTCGATGCCAGCCGCGGCGTCGATCGTCACCGTGCGATTGCTGCCGCCCTGCTGCGACTTGATGCGGTCGAGGTTCTTGCGCGCGCGTTCGTTGGTCGGATCGAGGAACAGAATGCGACGGAACTCGAGTGCCGCGTCGTCCAAGTGGTGCTGTCCCTTTTGCAGGAAGAAGGTGCCGCGCGAGAGACAATGGGCCACGGTCTTCTCGAGCACCGCGGCGTCGTACGCGTCGGGGTTCTTGATGTACGAGTTGAGCCGGCGGCGGTCGCGCGCGATCTTCGCTTTTTCCATCGCGGATTCCAGATCGGCGATCAGCGCGGTGGCGTTCGGATAGCGGTCGCGGTCGTTCTTTTCCAACATGCGCGATATGATGGCCGCAAATTCCGGCTCGATGACGGGATTGACGTTCGTCACCGAGGCCGGCGCGAAGGTCTGAATCTTCTCCAGCACGTCGGAGTACGACTTGCCTTCGAAAGGCTTGCGCCTCCCGAATAGTTCGTACGCCACGACCCCCAGCGAAAAGATGTCGCTCGACGTCCCCACGGGGCGCCCCGCCGCCTGCTCGGGCGACATGTACGCGGGCGTCCCGATGACTTTGCCTTGCTGGGTGATCATCGTCATCGAGTCCGACTTTTTCGCGAGCCCGAAATCTGCGACCTTGATCCCACCCTGGTCCGTGAAGATGATGTTCGCGGGCTTGATGTCGCGGTGGACGATGTCGAGATGGTGGGCGGCTTCGAGTCCGAACGCCACTTCGAGAACAACCTGGGCGGCGACATCGAACGGAATTCCCGTGCGCGCCTTCATCAAGTCTTCCAGGGTGCGACCCTGGTAGTATTCCATGACGATGTAGAACGAGCCTTCGCTCTCGCCGAAGTCGATCACGTTGACGATGTTCTCGTGCTGGATGCTGGCCGCGGCCTTGGCTTCGCGCTGGAAGCGTTCCGTGAAGCTCGCGTCGGTGGCGAGATACGGGAAGAGGACCTTGATGGCGACGGTCTTATCGATCGAGATCTTGCGCGCCTTGTAGACGGCGGCCATCCCGCCGACGCCGATTTGCTCGAGCGAGTCGTAACCGTCGATTTGGACGCGTATTGCCATTTGCAAGGTCTCGCCGAAAGGGGTGTTCTTGGAGGCGTTGCGCCTGTTATAAGTTCGTTTTTCTAAATAGGTTACGGGCCATAGACAAAGGCCGAGGAGGTATCAGCAATTTCTAAGCCACAGCGACCCTCGTGGTCCCTTCCCGACCGCCCGTTTTCGGTTGTCGATTCGAGGAGGCGAGTTGTATAAAGCACCCACGACGCGCGGCATGCGGCCGCGCGCAACCGGAAATGCGAGCACAACCAATGAATCGATATCAGCGCGCCGCCCTGGCGGCGTTACTCGGCATCGCGGGGGTCTTGGGTTGGCAGGCAACGGCGCAAGCTCAGGTTTACCAACCGTACTGGAACGCACGCCCCGTCTCCGACGACTCGCCGGCACTCGGCGGCGCGGTCGGGTTCGGTGACAGCATGTTCCGCATCGCGGGGCACGCGCGCTTCAACATGACGTCGGCTTCCGACCTCGGTCTCGAGCTCGTTTTCGACGACTTCGAGGACGACACCGGCGACGATTCGCAGCTCTTCGGATTTGGCGGCGACTTCAAGTACCTCATCGTGGGCGAAGGCGATCGTCTGCCGTTCGACCTCGCGGCGCAGGGGTGCTTCGGCATGGAGTTCGGCGACGGCGTCAAGGACCTCATCGTCCCGTTCGGCGTGTTGGGAAGCAAGTCGATCACGGTCGACGAGGATCGCAAGATCACGCCCTTCGCCGGCGCGTACATCATCATCGACCACACGACCGTCGACGTCCCGGGCGGCGACGCGTCGGACACCGACGCCGACGTGGAGATTCGCTTCGGTTCCGCGTTTCAGCTCGCGGGCCAGACGCATGCCTTCGCGGCTCTGCACGTCGGCAACGGCACGATGTTCTTCTTGGGATTTACGGCGGGGCTGTAGAACGCGGAAGCGGGCTTCGCGGCCGGCCTATACCGACTGCACGTTGACGATGAGCACGGTGACGTTGTCGCGTCCGCCCGCCTCGTTCGCCATCTTGACCAGCTTCTTGCACGCTTCGGCGGGCGACGAACCCGCGACCACGTCGCCGATGTCGGCATCCGATAAGTAGGTCGTCAGGCCGTCCGAGCACAGCAAGAAGGTGTCGCCGGGCACGACGTCGAGGGCCGCCGGCATGTCGGCTGCGATGTCGTCCTGCGCACCCAACGACTTCGTGATCACGTTGCGCTTGGGGTGATTGCGAGCGTCTTCATCGCTCAAGATCCCCGACCGCACCATTTCGCCCACGATCGAATGGTCGTGGGTGATCTGCGTGATGCGTCCGCCGCGCACCATGTACGCGCGCGAGTCCCCGACGTGCGCGATGAAGGCGCGGCCTCGAAACAACGCCAGCGCGGTGCACGTGGTCCCCATCCCGAACAAGGTCGAGTCCGCCACCGATTCTTCGATGATGGTCTTGTTGGCTTCGCGGAAGGCGCGTGAGAGGGCGTAGGAGCGGTTCTCGTCGGAGTTGGCGGTGTAGAACGCGATGATCGTTCGCACTGCGATGCGGCTCGCGATCTCTCCGCCGCGGTGTCCCCCCATGCCGTCCGCGACCACGAATACCGCGCCCCGGTCGGCGAGTTCTCCGGCCCCTTCAGGAACGAAGACGGCGCATGAGTCCTCGTTGTTCTGACGGATGCGTCCGCGATCGCTCAGCGATGCATGTTCGAGGGTCATCATGATACGGCGGGCGCCCTTCCACCCGTACGACGGGGTCCCAAAGACGATGAAGACTACGAAACACCCCTCCCGGCGTCAACCGAGAACACCCCATCCGCGGCCGCATGATGCTTAAAGAGTGCCAACCCCGGCGCGAAGGTGCTCTGGTTGGCACGGTTTACGCTCTCCGCGGGTCGATAGGGCGATGGCCGGCGGCGGAAGGCGCCGCAAGGCGCATCGACCCGCAAGCCTCAATCAGGAGCGAGACTCCATGACCACGACCGACACACCGAGCGTGCGCGTCGACGAGACGCTGGCGCGCTTCCGCGAGCTGCAATCGCAGTTCGAGCGCGTGCGCGATCGTCTGCGCCGCGCGGAGGAAGAAAAGACGACGGTCAGTCGGCGCACGTTCGACAAGGTGCGCGCCGAATACGACCGCGAACTCGACGCACTGCGCGCCAAGATGACGCCGCTGCGCGACGAACTCGAGTCGCATCGTTCGTCGGTGGAAAACAATTTGAAGGACGCCAATGCGTCGCTCGACGTTCTCGAGGAAGAGCTGGCCGAGATCGTGTTCCGTCACAAGGTCGGCGAATATTCCGACGACGAGATGGCCGACAAGCGTCGCGTGGTGGAAGCCCGCCTGGACAGCGCGCGCACGCGCATCTCCGAGCAACGCCGCACGCTGGAGATGTTTGACGAGATGAAGTCGACGGAAACGGCCCCGGCGCGGCCCGAAGCCCATGCCGAGGACCCGGTCGCGACGACGCGCGACGCATCGCGTCCGTCGCCGCGCGTCGCCCAGCCGGCCCCGGTCGCGCCATCGCGGGCCGAGGTCACGCGCGACGACGAGCACGCGCGCCGGCCCGTGCTTCGCTCCAAGCCCGCGGACACGCCGGCACCCGCCGAGCAGCCCGCCGCCAAGGCCGAAGCCAAGTCGCACGAAGGCGCCTTCGAGAATCCGCACGATTGGATCAAGGAGATGGGCCGCGACGTCATCGCGCCCCGACGCACGCCGACGCCCGCGGCTCCGGCGGCGACCGCGTCACCCGCGCGCCCGCGTGTCGGGGCGACCCCCGCGACCACGACGGCCGGCAAGCTCCCCGCGCGCGGCGCTCGACGCATGCCCAGCTTGGTATTCGTCAACGGCGCGCACGCCGGGGAATCGGTTCCTCTGTTGCCGACGACGATGACCATCGGACGCGAACACGACAACAACATCGAGCTAAAAGATCCCGACGTGGCGCGCTACCACGCCCGCATCGTTCACGAGCGCGGAAACTATGTGGTGGAAGACTTGGACAGCACGACTGGTACGTGGGTGAACGGTCAGCGCACGAAGAAGGCACCGCTCAATCACGGGGATGTCGTTCGCGTGGGATCGACCGAAATCGCGATCGACTTCGAGTGGGCGTCAGATCCGGTCTAGCGACGTCTCGTCGACCCAACCGCTCAAATCGCCGGGAAGATCGACGCGCACCCAGCCCGGGCGCGCGTCGCGCACGGTGACGAGCGTCCCCTCGTGCACTTTGAACTGCACCGATGCGTCGTGGCTCGGGCCGCTGAACACCGACACTTCCTCCGACAGCACGACCCCGGTCGCGCGCGAACGCTCGGCGCGCATCTTGGAGACCGCCGACGCGCCGAAGGCACTCCCCAGCAGTGCCACGATCACCACACCCATCCCCAGGTCTTGCGCCTTGTCCAACCCGAGCAAGCGACCCGGCGAGAGCACGGAGAACTTCGCGTACGCACGCGCGACCCGGTCCGCGTCGCGAAACACGAAACACACGGCGCACAAGGCCAACAAGGCGTAAAGCACGGTCGCGACGGCGGCCGACTCTCCCACAGTGGCGTCGCGGTGCCACGCCAGTAGCGCCCGCCGCCAGCGCGGTTCGTCGACCACCAGCTGCTTGTCGCGCACGAGCGAGCGCGTGAGTCCCAGGTTCTCGCGCACGTCCGCGTCGCGCGGGGCCAAGCGGCGCGCGCGTTCGTACCACAGAATGGCGCGGCCCATGTCTCCCTGTTTGAAGCACGCATTGCCCAGGTTGTAGAACAGGTCCGGGACCGCCACACCGGCCTCGACCACGCGCGTGTAGTCGTCGATCGCACCGGCGTAGTTCCCCGCTTCGTAGGCGGCGTTTGCGCGCGCGAACCACGTCGCGGGCGACTCCGCGGCGGTCTGCGCGCCGGTGCGCGCGACGAATCCGACCGTCGCCAGCACCAACCACAGCCACACGATCCGGCTCGAGCGACTCATCGCGCTCCCTTCTCGAGTGAGGCCACGACGCTGCGCGCGCGCGCCGCGACCTCGTGCCCGCTCTCGGCGCCGCCGGCGACCGCCGCTGCATAGCGCGCCGCGTCGCAGGCGTCGATGACACTGCGCACCGACGCGATCGCGTCGTCGTCCGCGTGCGCCTCGCGCAGATAGGCTTCGATCGAGTCGATGGTGAGCCCCGCCACCGGTGCGTTCATCTTGTCGGCGAAGTAACCGAACACGGCGGCGTGCACGCGCCCGAAGCCGTCTTCGGGCTTGCCGGCGCGAAACGCCCGCTCGGCTTCGGCGATTCTCCGTTCGGCTTCGCGCAGCGCCCGGCTCGAGCGCGCGAATCCGACGTCGCTCTTCAAGCGACGGCGACGACGCTCGACCACGACGGAGGCGCCGATCAAGAGCATCGGCAGCGCTTGCACGGCCAAGAAGAACGGGCTGCGATAAAACGCGCGCGACGCCGGCCGCAGGCTGGCCGGGACCGCGTGGATGAAGCGGATGTCGCGATTGATGACTTCGAAATCGTCGCCGCCGCCGGCGTAGATTACCTTGCGGCCGTCTTCTTGGGTTCCCGGCTTCACCTCCACCGGCAACTCCGCCGACTCCGCCACGCGATAGAGCTCCTGATCGGGATCGAAATAGGACACGCGCACCGACGGAATCTTGTACGTACCCTCGGTCTGTGGCACCACCACGAAGTCGAACTTGCGGCGCCCCGACACCACGTAATCCTTCTTGAAGGAGTCGCTCGACGAGCCCGATTCGTAGGTTTTGAACTGCGGCAGGTCGGCGAGCTTGGGGGGCGCGATCGTCCTCATGTTGCCGACACCGGTGACTTCGATCGACACGTTGATCGGCTCGCCCACTTGCACCACCTGTTTGTCGGCGGCCATCGACACGGTGAGGTCGCTCGCCACCGCACCCCCGAAGTCGCTCGGCCGTCCCTTCGACGGCAGCGGGAGCACGACGACGGATTTCGGATCCGTCGTCAAGGCGCGCGGTTCGCCGAAGCCACCGCGTCCGCGGCTGAAGAAATCGTCGAACGCGCCGCGACGATTCAGATTGTCGATCACGATGTCGACGCGCGCCTCGCCGATCTTGTACGTGCCGGGTGCAGTCGGAAAGTAGCCGCGCTTGATTTCGGACACGAGGTACTGCCGGCCGTGCAGGGTTCGGTAGTACTTGTTCTGCGGCGGCAGGTCTTCGACCCAGAAGCCCTCGGCGTTGGGCGGCGAGTAGTTGGGACTGCGCAGCAATTCGACGCGGCCGTCGGTGTAGTAGCCGAGCGACCACGTCACCTGCTGGTTGACGTACACCGTGTCGCGATCGACCGTGGCCGCCACGAAGATGCTCTCGTCGGACGCGGGCGTAGCACCGCCCGGGTTGGGCGGCGGTGCCGACCCCGAACTGGGTGGTGCCGCAATCCCCGACCCGGCCGCGACCACGTCGAGGGTCACGAGATTTGCGGTGTACACCTTGTTGCCGTCCGCATAGCGAATGGGCTCGATCTTGAACGAACCTTCTTTGTGCGGCGACAAGAGGTAGCGGAACGTGAGCGACGAGCTGGCCTGCCCGTTGACGAAGCTGAAATTCTGCGACGTCCCGCTTTCGAACACATCGAAGTCGGAAAGCGGAGGAAGCTCCGGTGTCCCGCCGCGTCGAAACTTGCCCTCGACCACGATGGTCAGCATGGCCTGCCCGCCCGCTTCGACCTGAGTCGGCTCGATGGTGGCACGGATGGTGACATCGTCGGCGCCCACGACCGCGGCGGGTACCGCGAGCGACACCGTCACCAACGCCAACACGAATGCGCGCGTTGCGGTCGTCACGCTACCAGTCCTTCCCCGATCGCTTCATGCGACGAAACGCCGCCTTGCGTCGTTCTTTCTGCAATTCCTGTTCGCGCTCCTGCAATGCCTGCAAGATGCGCGCGGCGTCTTCCGGCGACAACTTGCGCAGCTCTTCCTCGGTGAGCGGCCGCGCCGACGAATCGGGCTTCGACTGCTGCATCGACTGATCCGGGTTGGCCTGCGGGTTCTCCGGCTTGCCCGACTGCGTCGAGTCCGGTTTGGAGTTCTGCGGTTTCTCTCGCGAATCGCTGCGGGTGGAATCGCTCTTCGAGTCCTCGCCCTGCTGCTGTTGCTTCCCCTTGTCGCCCGAGTTGCGGGGCTGCTGCTTCTGCTGTTGTTGGTGCTGCTTCGCGGCCAATGCCAACTCGAGATTGTGGCGCGCGTCTTCATCGTCGGGTAGATACTCGAGGGACTGCAGGTACGACTCGATGGCTTCGTCGAAATGCCCGCCCTTCAAGAACGCGTTGGCGCGGTTGTACAACATCTTGCCGGTGAGCATGCTGTCGGGCGAGTAACTGCGCTGGTAGGACTCCAGCGCGCGGTCGTACTGCTTCTGCATGTAGAGCGCGTTGCCGCCGTTGTAGTAGACGCCGGGCGCGTCGGCGGCGCGTTTGGTCGTGTCCCCCAGCGCTTCGTGGTAGAGCTGGTACGCGTCCTTATAGTCGCCCTTCTTGTAGAGCTTGTTGGCCGAGCGAACCTTGCCGCGATCGACGGCGTCCTTGGCCGACGCCGACGCGGAGAAGAGTACCAGCACGAGTGCGGCCGCTGCACCCGTGTGCAGCCACCGCACGCGCTCGCTGCGACGCCGTGTCGCGCGCGTGGTGACGAGCGCGTCGAGCAAGAGACACACGAACGCCAGCACCAACGGAACCCAGAAACGTTCCTTTTTGCGCTCGATGAACTCGCCCTTGATCAGCTTCTTCTGCATGCCTGCGATCTCTTCGTAGAGGACCTTGATCTCGAGTCCTTCGGTGGTGGCTGGAAGGTACTTCCCGCCCGATGCCGACGCTACTGCCTGCAACGTCTTTTCGTCCAGACGACTCAGCACGGTTTCGCCCTTCGCATCCTTCTTGTACCCGCTGACGGTGCCGTCGTTGCCGCGCTCCGGAATCAGCTCGCCCTTGGGGCTGCCCAAGCCGATGGCAAACACCCGAATGTGCTTGTCGGCCGCGTCGCGCGCGGCCTGCACGGGGTCGTCCCCCTCCGTGTCCTCGCCGTCGGTGACGAGGATGATGGCGCGGTCGCCCTCGGCGGCGCCCTCGAAGAGCTCGGTCGATTTCTCGATCGCCTTCGCGATCGCGGAGCCCGGCTCGGAGAGGGTGTACACGTCGACCGAACGCACCAGCATCAGGGCGGCAGAGTAGTCGACGGTGAGCGGGCACAGCGCGATCGCATCGCCCGCGAACGCGACCACGCCGACGCGATCGCCCTGTAGCCCCGACAGCAAGTCGACGATCTCCTGCTTCGCGCGCTCCAAGCGGCTCGGGCGCATGTCCTCGGCCAGCATCGAGAGCGACGTGTCGAGCGCGATGACGAGGTCGACGCCCTGCCGTTCGACTTTGACGAGCTGGCTCCCGAAGCGCGGCGCCGCCAAAGCCGCAAAGAGCGACGCGACCGCGGTCGCGCGCAGGAGTCCCTTCGCGAGGTGGCGCCGCCAGCTGTAACCCGGCGCGAGGGTACCCTGCAGTGTCGGTGCGACGAACGACGAAAGTGCGCGCCGGCGCATGCGTCCGCCGACTACGGTCGCGAGCACGACCAACGGGGCCGCCGCCATCCCCCACAGCCACACCGGATGCGCGAACTCGATCACGGCGTCTCCCGCAACACGGTTTGCTCGAAGCCGAGCTCGAGCATCAAGAGCCCGAGGGCAGGTATCAGGAGCCACTTGAAGCGCTCGGTGTATTCCACGAACGTTTCCGATTCGACCTTCGTCTTCTCGAGCTCGTCGATCTTCGCGTAGATTCCTTCCAGCGACGGCCGGTCGGTGGCGCGGAAGTATTGCCCGCCGGTCAATTCGGCGATTTTGCGCAGCGTCACTTCGTCGATGTCGACGTCGACGGAAATCAAACGCCGCCCGAAGACGGGGTCGTCGATGGGAATGGGGGCACGCCCGCGCGTCCCCACACCGATCGTGTACACCTTGATGCCGAGCGATTGCGCGACGCGCGCCGCGGTGGTGGGGTCCACCATGCCGGCGTTGTTCTGCCCGTCGGTCAACAGCACGATGACCTTGCTCTTGGCCTCGCTCGCTTTCATGCGGTTGCAGGCGCTCGCGAGCCCCATCCCGATGGCTGTGCCGTCGTCGAGCATGCCGAAGTCGACTTGGTCGACGAGCTTGGTGAGCAGCCCGTAGTCGAGGGTGAGCGGGCACTGCGTCACCGCGTCGGCCGCGAACACCGTCAAGCCGATACGGTCCGTCTTGCGCTTGGCGATGAACTCCTTGATCACTTCCTTGGCGACGAACAGACGATTCTTGGGTTCGAAATCCTGCGCCTGCATGCTGCCGCTGGTGTCGAGCACCAGCATGATGTCGACCGCCTCCGCGTACTCGGTGTGCTTCGAGCGCCCCGTTTGCGGACGTGCGAGCGCGAACGTCACCAGTGTCAGTGCGAGCAAACGCAGCACAAGCTTGCCGTAGCGCTTCCACGGCGCGGCACCGAGCCCCGCCCCCAGCAGCAGGTCGAGCGACGAATACGCGACACTGCGCTCGCGACCGGGCCGCAGTGTCCACCACGCGACCAACGGCACCAGCAAGAGCAACAGCAGAACTTCGGGGTGCGCGAATCGAAACATCTACGACTCCGTCCCCGTGGCAGCTTCGACCGGAGGCTCCGCGCGCGGCGTCGTTTCGACCACGATCGCTCGTGCGGCTTCGATCGACTGCAACGCCGCGGGCGCTTCCGGCTTGAGCTTCGCGAATTTCACGAGGTCGGCTTCGTTCAACAACGCCTCGAGTCCGGGCACGTCGTGGCGGCGATGCGAGAGATCGTCCAGCAACTCGAAGGTGGTGCGGTCCATCGTTTCGACGCCGAAGCGCGCGCCGAGGTAGCGCCGCACGACGTCGGTCACCAGCGTGTAGTACGACTTGAATTCGCCGCGCTCGACCAATCCCATGGCCGCGATCTTCTCGAGCTCCGCGAGGGCGATGGTGTCGGGCGGCAAGCGAATCGCAGGTGCCTCCTCGACGATGCGCGCGCGGCGCTTGCGCACCCACCACACGATCAGCGCGGCCAGGGCGAGTGCGGCCAGCGCGATGGCGGCCCACTTCACGTAGTCGGGGGGGACGTCCCATTGCGACTTGAGCGGTCGCAGATCTTCCGACTTGAGCGCGATGCGGCGGATGGGGACGTCGAAGCCTTCGCTCCACGCGCGCAGCGTGTCGCCTTGTGGAGAGACGAAGTCGAACGCCACCGGCGGCACCGTCACCGAATCGAGCGCGACCGGCACCATGAACACGTCCGCGGTGCGTTCGACTGATCCTTCTACGCGCGCTTCGTGCCACGCCGTCGACACCACGCGACACTTGCCCGCGTCGATCTTGGCCGGCGTCACGAACGCGAGCGAATCCGGAGCGGTGAGCTTGTACGCGACCGGGAAGCGCTGGCCCACGGTGACCGAGTCGCGCGGTCCGTCGGTGGCGACAAAGACGACGCCGGAGGCGTCACGAACCTCCGCGTACGCCATCGACCCCCATGCAAGGAGTGCTATCAACGTGATCGTCGCTCTCGCCATGACTGCCTCTTGACGCGCTTGCGCGCGTCTATCGCCGCCTTGCCCGCGCGCGAAAGAACACCGACAGAGGCACGATGTAGTCCTGGCCGGCTTCGATGCGCACACAGTCGACGCCGTTACGCCGCATGAGCGAGTTCATCTCGGCGCGACGGCGCTCCACACCTTGCGCGAAACGCTCGCGCGCGCGACGCGAGCCGGTGTCGATGACGCGCTCGACTTGCGCTTCCTGATCCCACACGCGCACCAAACCCGCGTTGTCGAGGCGTTCCTCGCGCGGGTCGGTGAGCCATACCGCGACCACGTCGTGCTTGCGCGACGCCATCGCGAGTTGGCGCGAGAAATCGGGCGAGAGGAAGTCGCTCACGACGAACACGATCGCGCGTCGTTTGGACACACGGAGCAGATAGTCGAGCGCTTTGGCGACGTCGGTGCGGTGACCGCGCGGCTCGTGGAACAGGACTTCGCGCACCACGCGCAGCACGTGGCGGCGCCCCTTGTCCGGCACGATGAACTTCTCGACGTCATCGGAGAAGACGATCGCGCCCACCTTGTCGTGGTTCTGGATGGCGGAGAACGCGAGTACGGCGCAAATCTCGGCCGCGGTGTCGATCTTGGTTTGATTGACCGAGCCGAAGCGCCCCGAGGCGCTGACGTCGAGCAGGAACATCACCACCAGCTCGCGCTCTTCCATGAAGCTCTTGACGTACGGGACGCCCATGCGCGCGGTGACGTTCCAATCGATGGAGCGGATTTCGTCGCCGGGCTGGTATTCGCGCACTTTGTCGAACTCCATGCCCTGGCCCTTGAACACGCTGTGGTATTCGCCCCCGAACACGTCGTTAACAAGCCGGCGCGTCGTGATCTCGACGCGGCGCACGCGCTTGATGACTTCGGCGACGCTCTTCTCTTGGCCCTCGGGGCGGAACGAACTGGATTCGACGACACGCGCCATATCGATCAAGGCACCTCGATGTGATCGAAGATGCGCTTCAAGACGGCCTCGGAGTCGAGCCCTTCGGCCTCCGCTTCGTAGGTGACGATGACGCGGTGACGGAGCACGTCGTAGCCGATCGCCTTGACGTCTTCCGGGGTCGCGTAGCCGCGCCCGCGCAAGAACGCGTGCGCCTTGGCGGCGTGGGCGAGAAAGATGGTCGCGCGCGGCGAACCGCCGTAGCCGATCAAGTGTTTGATCGGCAACTTGAACGACTCCGGATCGCGCGTCGCGAATACGACATCGAGGATGTAGTTTTTCACTTTCTCGTCCATGTAGATCTCGCGCACGGTCTGCTGCGCTTGCTTCAACACGGACGGGTTGACCACCGGCTCCACACTCGGCAACGGACCCGCGGTCACCATCTCCATGATCTGTTTTTCTTCGTCGCGCGACGGGTAGGTGACCTTGAGTTTCAGCATGAAACGGTCGACCTGTGCTTCGGGGAGCGGATACGTTCCTTCTTGCTCGATCGGGTTCTGCGTCGCGAGGACCAGAAATGGAAACGCGAGCGGGTAGGTCTTGTCGCCGATCGTCACTTGGCGCTCCTGCATGCACTCGAGGAGGGCACTCTGCACCTTGGCGGGCGCGCGGTTGATTTCATCGGCCAAAATGAAGTTGGCGAAGATCGGCCCCTTCTTGGCCGTGAAAGTGTGGTCGCGCGGGTTGTAGACCTCGGTGCCGATCAAGTCGGCGGGCAAGAGGTCGGGCGTAAACTGAATGCGTCGAAAGGTGGTGTCGACCGACGCCGCCAGCGTCTTCACCGAAAGCGTCTTGGCCAATCCCGGGACACCCTCGATGAGCACGTGACCGTCGCACAGAATGCCGATCAGCAGACGGTCGACCAGGTATTTCTGGCCGACGATCACGCGCTGGATCGACTTCTGGAGGACGGGAACGAAGCGGCTTTCGCGCTCGACGCGCTCGTTGAGGGCCTGAATCTCGTACTGCATCGTCACCTCCGCCGGCGTGTATGCCGGTAATCGACTCGATTGAACGTCCCCGGGAACCCTCCGGTTCCGGGGCCCAAGCGGCCGGGTTTCATCCGGTTGCACCGCCCGGCCGTCGTGCGCTACCATCGGCGGTCTTCGCTGGGCAGTGTTTTAAGGAAAAGCTGCGCGGCAAGACGAGACGGGAAACGGCCATGATAACCCAAGAAGTCGCTAAGTCAAGCCGCGGCAAGGGCCGCGAAGCGGTCGCCGGGCGCCTGCCTGCCTACGGCTGGGCCGGATTGGCCACCATGGTCGTGTTCGAAGTGCTCCTGTTCTCGACCCGCAGCGCTTTTGTCGGGTGGTTCTTTACTCCCGTCCAGTGGACCGGCTTGATTCTATTCCTCGACGCCAATGTCAAGCGCCGCCGCGGCACCTCGTTGGTCGCGGACCACTTCGGCGAATTCCTGATCCTGTGCGCCGTCTCGGTCGCGAGTTGGCTCGTCTTCGAGGGATACAATCTCTTGCTCAAGAATTGGCGCTACGTGAGCCTTCCCGAGAACCCGTGGGTTCGTTTTCCCGGGTACATTTGGGCGTTCGCGACCATTTCTCCTGGAATGTTTCTCATCTACGAAACCCTGTCCGACTTGTTGCCCGGCGAGGACCGAACGTCGTACCCCCGGCTTCCCAACCGCGTCTTCTGGCCGCTGGTGGTATTCGGGGGCGCGTGTCTGATAGTACCGCTCATTTGGCCGTCGACCTACATGACCCCGCTGGTATGGATGGGCTTCGCGTTTCTCTTGGACCCCATCAACGGCCGTCTCGGTGAGCGCTCGATTCTCTCCGAGTTCTTCACCGGCCATCGCCGCTCGATGCCGATCTTCTTTCTAGCGGGCTTGGTGGCCGGTCTCCTGTGGGAGTTTTGGAACTACTGGGCGCGCGCCAAGTGGGAGTACGACGTCCCCTACCTCGGCCACGTGAAGCTCTTCGAGATGCCGGTGCTCGGTTTCTTGGGTTTCATGCCCTTTATTATCGAAAGCCTTGCGATCTATCGTTTCGTTCGTCGATTCATCCCCATTCGCGACACAGCGCGTTATCTGGGTTGATGTGGGCGTTGATCCACGATTGACGCGCTTCGCGCGTCTGTTCGCGGCGCGCGTGGTCATCTTCGACTTCGACGGCGTGCTCGTCGACAGCGAGCGTTTTCATTACCTCGCATACAACGCCGTGTTCCAGAAGTACGGCCACACCATCGACCAGACCGAGTACGCCAAGTACTGGACGTCGCTGGGGCTGGGACCGAAAGGCGAGATCGAACGTCATCGCTTGTCGATCGATCCGCTCGCGATCCGTAGAGAGAAGCGCCCCATTTTCTCCGAGTACTGTCGCAACGGAACCATTCGCTTTTTTCCCGAAGCGCGCGAATTGGTGCAGCTCTTGTGCGGCGCCGGAAAAACGCTCGCGATCGCCAGTGGCACCATGAAGGTGGACATCGACGCCATCCTCGAGAACGAGGGACTGCTGGAAAGTTTTGCGTCGGTGGTGGGAAGCGACACCGCGGCCTTGAAGCCCGACCCCGAGAGCTTTCTACACGTCCTGCGCGACGTCGGCGCTTCGCCGCGCGAAGCGGTCGTTATCGAAGACGCCGAGAAGGGTGTGGGTGCCGCGGTGGCCGCGAAGATCCCTGTCGTCGTCGTGCGCACGCCGGAGATGCGTGCGATCGAGTTCGACGGCGCGGACTTGGTCCTCGAGTCACACGAAGAGCTGATCGACTTCGCGCGGCGGGTGTTCCCCTAGTCACCGCTTGTTCGCGCCTTTCTCCTGAGCGCTATCGTTCGCAAGCCAATGTTCCATCTCTCAATTGTCCTCACCCCGCACTTGGCGTGAAGGCGATGCCTTCCAAGACGACCCCCAGCTCCAAGCCCGCAGCGATTCCCTCTATGACATTGATCTCGTCCACCTCCATAACCTCCACCCCACTCTCCCTCAAATACACCACCCGCCCCTTCAGCACCTCCCGCACTCCCGCTCTTCGCGCCGCCCACAGATACGCCTGAACCTGGAACGAATGATCGTCGATCCGCTCCCCGACTTTGTAGTCCGTGATGGTGGTGCCGTCGGCGGTGGTGTCGATGCGGTCGATGATGCCGCGGACGAGCAGGCGATCGAGTCGGACCATGAATGGGACTTCGACGCGTGCTCCGGGCGCGGGGCCCGCGACAAGCGCTGCAAGCGCGTGTCCTACCAAAGTGCGCGCGGTGGCGGTGGCGGCAGCGCGCTGTTTGGCGAAGTCGTAGCGCGGGAGCGAGGCGTCGATCGCGGCGTCTAGATTGCCATCGACGGCGAGGCGTTGCAAGACTTCGTGTACGAACTTTCCGAAGTCGGCGGGGTCGACGCCGCGGGGGACGGAACTGGCGCTGGGAGTATCGGCGACGAGGAGTTCGTCTCCAATGGGATCCTCGTGGTCGGCCAACGCCCGACCGCCGGCGAGCCGTGCCTTGAACTGTTGGGGATCGCGCGCGAACAGGGCGAGGTCGGCCCACGTCACGGCCAACAATCCATCCGACAGAAGCGGGGTGGTTGCGGGCACCACGTTACGATCCCGCAACTCGACCCACGCGCGGACGAGGTCTTCGGTGCGGTCATCTGTGGACGGGGTCACGGCGGACCGAGACACGACGTCGCACAGGTTATCGACAGCACGGATTTCACGACCGACCTTGAGCTCGCGCGCGCACTCGACGACGTCGGTGAACAACCAGGGCTCGGGCTCTCTCCCCTCCTTCTTGAAGAACTTCCTCCCCTCCATCGACGAGGCACTCACCCACAAGTGGTCGCGCGCACGGGTGAGGGCGACGTAGAGGACGCAACGCTCCTCAACGTCTTCCATGTGCTTTTCGCGGGCGTAGCTCTCAGCGAGTTCTTTCTGGCGCTTCCAGGGCTTCCCGGTTCTCTCGCCGAAATACAAGCCGCTCTTGCGCGACACGAGAAAGCTCTCGGGCGGCGCTTCGGATTCGACGACGTCCACGACGGCGACGGCGGGAAACTCGAGGCCCTTGGCTTGGTGCACGGTCATGACGGCGACGCGTCCCTGCGGCAGGATGACGTCGCCTTCTTCGCGAAACTTGCGTTCCTCTAGTGAAGCCCTGAGGTGCTCGAGAAACGTGGGGAGATTCAGTTCGCCGCGGCGCGCTAGGGCGTCGGCGAGACGGAGCAACTCACAACAAAGCTCGTCGACGGCGGCGGGCTGGGCACCGTCGCGCAGGAGCCGCGTTCGGAGCGGGCTGTTCTCGATGCTCCACAATAGGGCGTCTTCAAAGCCGAGCGTGCGCCACCTAACGGCGGCTTCTTCGATCGACGCACGCAGGTCGCGCATGGCGGTGGCGTCGCGTTCGTCTTGCACGCGCGCGATGGTCTCATCGTGAAGGAGTTTCGCGACGGCACGGTCCTTCGTGTGGGCGAACAATTCGGCGAGCGACGCTTCGGTGACGGAATAGGGCGGCGCCTCGAGCACCGCCACGAGATCGACGGGGCGGTCGCCGGGCCGGCTACTCGGCAGGACCAGCGAGACCCACGCGTGCCAGGTCTCGAGCACGCGTGCTTCCGCGCGGTTAGCACCGCCCACCACGGCGAAGGGAATGCCGCGGCGCTGGAACACGCGCTCGATCTCGGGCATGAGTTTATTGTTCTTGAAGCTGCGCAACAGCACAGCAACATCGTGGGGTTCGAGCGGGGTGGCGAGCGACTCGAGCTCCCAATGCGCGGGCGCGCTAGCGCGTCCGAGCAGGTGATCGACCCACGCGCCCAGCGCTTCGGCCTCGTCGTCGTAGCGGTCGTCGCCCTCGGGCGGATGGAACAACAACACGCTGGACTCGCCACCGCTGCGGTGGGCGGAGAGCGGCACGGCGGCGGCACGCAGGTCGTCTTCGCGCGACACGAGACCGTGCGCGAGGTCCAAAATCTCTTGGCGCGAGCGGTAGTTCATCGTGAGCTCGCGCGGCGTCGGGTCGGGGAACTCGGTTACGTTTTCCACGCGCGCGTCGCGCCAGCGATAAATGGACTGCTTCAAGTCGCCGACCACGGTGACGCGCGCGAAGTCGCCGCCGGAGAGCACGCGCAAGAGCTCGTTCTGCGCCGCACTGGTGTCCTGAAATTCGTCGACGAGGATGTGGTCGAACGCACCTTGGTAGGCACGCGCGAGCGCCGGATCGCTTTGTAATGCGCGCGCCGGAATGGTGATCATGTCGCTGAAATCCAACAGCCCGCGGCGCGAGAGTTCGTTCTCATACTCGCGCGCGAGGGCGACCACGGTCTCGACGCGCGCGACGTAGGCGGGATGATCGTCGGGTTTCACGAGCGCGCGCAGCTCGTCAGGCGCGAGCATGATGCCGCGACAGTGCCACACCACCTTCATCAAGGTATCGAAGAGGCTCCCGAGCTTGGTGGGCGGCGGCGGTTCGCCACCGAAGTCGGACGGCACGCCGGGCACACGTCCATTTTCGAAGCGCGTGCGCAGGAAACGCTTGATGCGCTCGAACTCGGCGATGGAGACCACGTCGATGCCGGGGTCGATGCCGAGCGCGGGCGCGTTCTCCTTGATGAAGCGATAGCCGAACTGGTGGAAGTTCTGGATCCATGCGCTTGATAGGCGCCGCACCAGCGGCGCGTGTCGTGCGGTTACTTCTCTACGAACACGCTCCCGCATCTCCCCCGCCGCTTTGAGAGTAAATGTGAGAGCCAGCAGTCGCTCAATTGGTATTCCAGCGTCGAGTAGCGCGAGATAGCGCTCGACCAGTACGGTGGTCTTCCCCGTTCCGGCGCCGGCGATGACGTTGGTCGCGGCGACGACGGGTGCGTCGACGGCGGCACGCTGGCTCTGGTCTAGATCGATGCGCGGCTTCGTTGACATATTCTCGCGTAATAACAGTTGGGACAGTTTTTCGTGTCTTGGACGCGCTCGTAACGACACTCGCCCTCTACGATCGAGCGATGCAGTTCGAGAGCGCGCGCCATGGCGTCGGCGATGACGCTGGTATCGACGGGTCCGTAGCGAAGATGCGGGCGTTTGCCGGTATCAATGGGCGCCGGCCGCGCTCCGGGCTCGAGCTGCACGCCCACGGCGTGGCTCTCGTCGCCGGGAGGCAGCGCGTAGTACACAAATGCCGCCGGCTTTAGATTCTTGAATGTCGCCATCACGGCGTAGACTGGAATCTGCCAGAAATTCTGCTCCATCTTCTTGAGCACGCGTCTTGTACGTCTTGTCGACACTTCCGGAAACCTTGTAGTCGATCACTACGGGGCCCGAGACCTTCGACGTCGTCAATGCGGTCGAAACGGCCAGAGAACGGCATCCCGTCGATCTCGCCTTCCACCGATTCCTCCAGCAAGCGCACGGTGTAATTCCCTTCCCGCTTCGCTTCCAAGGCGGCGACGGCGTGCAGCATGTCGTCCAGATACTTGACCGACAATTCGCGCATCCACACGCCGGCGTCCTGGAATTTCTCGGACACCAGGCGCTCGGCGATCTCGCGCGTGCCGGCGTCGCGGAGTGCGGCCCGAATTTCGTCGCGCGTGGCACCGGGCGCGATGATCTCTTTCAAGGCGTCGTGCACGAGGTTGCCGACGCGCAGATAGATGGATTCGGGTTCCTTGATCTTGAGGACGTTGCGATAGAAGAACTGGCGCGGACAGCGGGCGAAGGAGTTGAGCTTCGATGCACCCATGATGAACGACGCGATGGCGGGAAACCGCTCCTCGGGCGGCGGCGACGCCCACCATCCGGCGAGCGGGTCGAGCGCGCGCAGGCGCTGCGCGCGTAGCTCGTCGGGCTCGGCGGCGGCGACGGCACTCGCCGCCCTCGCGCAGGGAGATTCTTGTCGCGGCGCGTTTTCGGTCGCGAACCCGCGTGTCTCGATTTCGAGCACGCGCGACGGTGTCGCGGCTTCGCAGCCGAGACGCGCGGGTGTCGATATCACGAGCGTGTCGGTCGCGCGCGTCAGCGCGGTGAGAAACAGCGCCTTCTCGGCGCGCTCGATCGCTGCGTCGTCCAGGCGCGCAGTGATGCGGCGGGCGGCGTCGGGCTGGTCGCTTTCCACTGCGCGTGCGAGGGCAGCGAGCGGGATGTAACTCTCGCGCGCGGGAGAGCCGGGGAAGACGCCTTCCGCGCAGCCGCACACGAACGCCGTGTGGAACGAACGCCCGGTGGCTTCGCGCGCGGACAAGAGTGCGACGCGGTTCCCGCGCAGCGCGCGCTCGCTGCGCTCGGCGAGGTAGGTCGGCGCGGAACTCGTCGAGCGACGCACCGCCGCCGGCGTGTTCGACCACTTCGCATGTAGCGACGCCACTCCTCGGCGACCGCGGCGAGCGTGGCGCGTGACGCGACGTCGTCTGGGGCAAGCAGCGACAAGAAGCGCTCCTGTAACAATCGATCGAGCTGGAAGCCTTCCTTTTTCGATGCAGTAGTCCCGCTGGAAGGCTCTCAGACAGATCGTCGATCTCCTTGCCGTCGCAGAACGCGGGCGCGAACGGAGACATCGCGAGTGCTTCGATGAAGCGGCCGTCGGTGTCGTTGCCCAGCGCCCCGAGGAGCGAACGCAGAAAATCTTCCGCCGCACCGTTCTCGCTCCCACCCGCGTCCAGCCCTACGCCCCACTCGTGGCACGCGATCTCGAGCACGGCGCGATAGCGGTCGGCGTCACGGGTGACGACGGCAATGTCGCGCGGTGCCGTGCCCGCATCGATGGCGGCACGCGCGCGCCTCGCGATTGCCTGCGCTTCGGCGATGTCGTCGTCGGCCAGGAGAAGATACGCCGCGCATTTCCATCCAACTCGAGCGATCGGGGTCTCGGGCGCGGCGGCGAATAGCGGCAAATCGACGGCCGCGGTCGCGACCGCTAGGACGGAACTTGTCTCTCCGATCAATGATGCGATCGTGTCGTGCAGCGCTTCGTCGCCGCAGTCCGGCGTCGACAGCTCGAAATTCTTCGGGTGCGTAGTCGCTTCGGGAATCGCTCTATCAAGAAACGATCGCTGGTGCCGCGGAACGAGAAGCGCGCGCCGGTGGGATCGCCGAAGACTTCGAGTGTGGTGCGGCCGTCGCGCGGGACGAGGCGAGTCAGGAGGTGATACTGACCCGGGTCGAGGTCGTGGAAATCGTCGATCAAGACGACGTCGAACTCGGAGAGTGGCGAGGCGGCGTCGCCGGCCTCGAACGCCTCCGCGGCGCGCCACGCGGCATCGTAGAAGGACACCAAGCCGCGCTCGTCGCAGGCTTCGCGGTGGCGGGCGTAGACCGCGAGCACGTCCCGCACGCGCGGGCTTGGGCAGGTCTTCGCGCATGCGCGCGCAGCGTCGGGCGAGACGTCATTTTGCGCAAGCGCGTGCATCGTTTCCAACAAGTCGCGCTGGAACGTCGACGAACCGGAAATTGCGGCGAGATCGCTCGCAAGCAGACCTGGCTCGCGGCGCAGGAGACGTCCGAGCAGCACGAGTTCGTCTACGTCGCGCAGCGTGCGCGGACGGCGCGGGCGGGCGGCGTCGAGGACGGCGGAGGCGACCAGCGCGTGCGTGGTGACGGGGTTCGCGCCCAGGTAGCCGCTGCCCGGTGGAATGATGCGCTCCAGCAGGTGGTCGCGGTGCTCGCGCCCAAACGCCACGATCCCGGGGCGATGCCCGTGCTCGCGCAGCGCGCGGTAGCGCTCGACGAGCAGCGTGGTCTTGCCGGACCCCGGCGGGCCGAGCACGCGGGCGTGGCCGGGAGGTCGGTCGAGGAATTCTTGCACGAGGGGTTCGCGCGACACGGCGCGATGGTAGCAGAAGCGCTAGCGCTTGCGCCGCGAAAGAAACGCCTGCAGGCGCCGCTTGAGTTCGGCCTCGAAGCCGGCCTCGCGCGGTTGATAGAAGCTGCGATCTTGCAGCTCGTCGGGCAGAAACGACTGCGGGGGCGCATTCGGGTCGTCGTGCGGATAGACGTAGTCCTTGCCGTAGCCGAGGTCTTTCATCAGACCCGTAGGCGCGTTGCGGATGTGGAGCGGCACGGGGTGCGGCGCGGAATTGTTCACGACCTCGGACGCGGCACCGTACGCGGTGTAGATCGCGTTGCTCTTCGGTGCCAGTGCGAGATACGTCACGCACTGCGCGAGTGCCAACTTGCACTCGGGGTAGCCGATGAAGTCGACGGCGTCGCGCGCCGCGATGGCCATCACAAGGGCCTGGGGGTCGGCGTTGCCGACGTCCTCCGAGGCGAAGCGCACCAGCCGTCGCGCAACGTAGAGCGGATCCTCGCCGGCTTCGCACATGCGCGCGAGCCAATACAACGACGCGTCCGCGTCGCCGCCGCGCAGGCTCTTGTGGAGAGCGGAAATCAGGTTGTAGTGCGAATCTCCGGCTTTGTCGGTGGCGACGACTCGGCGCTGCAACGCGTCCATGGCAAGCTCTTTGGTAAGAACGCGCGGCTTCGCCGCGCGTGCGAGCGGTATGGCGGCGTACTCGAGCGCGTTCAAGGCCACGCGCGCGTCGCCCTGCGCCACGTCGGCGATAAGCGTCAGCACGTCGGGTGTCGCTTCGACGCCGAGCTTCCCAAGACCGCGCTCTTCGTCGCGCAATGCGCGCTCCAGAATGGCAACGACGTGTTCGATGGTAAGTGCATTGAGCACAAACACGCGCGAGCGCGACAGCAACGGCCCGATCACCTCGAAGCTCGGGTTCTCGGTGGTGGCCCCGATGAAGACGATGGTGCCGTCTTCGATGTGGGGCAAAAACGCGTCCTGCTGCGCGCGGTTGAAGCGATGGATCTCGTCCACGAACAGCAATAATGGTCGACTCTCAATCGATCGCAGCTTGCGCGCGTCTTCGATGACGCGCTTGACCTCGGCGATGCCCGACGTCACGGCGCTGAACGGAACGAAGCGGTTCTTGACGTGCGACGCGATCAGGCGCGCGAGTGTCGTCTTGCCGCACCCCGGCGGGCCCCACAGAATCATCGACTGCGTGATCTCGCCGGCATCGAGGGTGGCGCGCAGGAGTGTGCCGGGGCCGACGATGCCCTCCTGGCCGACGAATTCGTCGAGCGTGCGTGCACGCATGCGATCCGCGAGCGGTGTGGCGCGCGCGGGTGTCGAATCGGGGGGAAGCAGGTCGAAGGGCTCGTTCATGGAGCGTCCGCGTCGCGACGATGCGCGCGGCGTTACTTGTACACGGGCTTGCGGTCGAAACGATGGTGGGCGGTGATCTGTCGCACGGTCCCCGACTTGCTCCGCATCACGATCGAATGCGTGACGGCTCCGCCGGGAACGAACTGCACGCCCTTCAAGACGTCGCTGTTGGTCACACCGGTCGCGGCGAACATCGCATTTTCGCCGCGCACCAAGTCGTCGGCGCGCAGAACGCGGTCCTTGCGCGCGAATCCGGCCCCGCGCAGTGCTTCGGCCTCGGCGTCGTCGCGCGGATGGAACTGCGCCTGCACGTCGCCGCCCACACACTTGAGCGCAGCGGCGGCGAGAACGCCTTCGGCACTGCCTCCGATTCCCATGACGACGTCGATGCCGCTGGACGCGATCGCGGTGGCAAGCATCGCGGTCAAGTCGCCGTCGGAGATCAATTGGATCCGCGCGCCCGCTGCGCGCACTTCGTCGATTAGCGCGCGGTGGCGTTCGCGGTCGAGTATGCACACCGTCAGGTCCTCGACGTAGCAGCGCTTGGCGTCGGCGATGTTGACCAAATTGTCGAGCGCACCGACCTTGATGTCGATGCGACCGGCCGCTTCGGGGCCGACCGCGATCTTGTTCATGTACGGGACGGGCGGTACCAGGAAGGAGTCGGTGCTGGAGACGGCGATGGTCGCGATGGCGTAGGGCCGGCCGAAGGCGACCGAGTCGAGCGATTGCAGCGCGTCGACGGCCACGTCGACTTCGGGGATATCGCCGGTCTTCGCGTGGGGCTTGCGCGCGCCCGACGCGTGAGCGGTCTCCACATCGCCGATGACGACACGCCCGTGCATCTTGATCGAACGCATCACCACCGCGACGGCGTCGCGAGCGGCGCGATCGGCAGCTGCACCGTCGCCCTTGCCCATCCACCGCGCCGACGCGAGTGCCGCGGCTTCGGTCACGCGCACGAGCTCGAGGGCGAGGTTACGTTCCATCGACTCAGGGCGCGCGGCCGCGACTAGACGACCGGACCGGTGGGCCCGGGTTCGGCGCCCGTGGCTCCCACGTCGGGCTTGCGTGCCGCGAGCCCCTCGTTCAATTCGCGCGCCATTTGATACTGGTGAAAGGCGAACACGAACGGGAACAGCGCGTACGCGACGCCGAACGTCAACGGATACGCGATCAACGTGATGATGAAGGTAATGAAGAACCAATTCCACTGGCCCAAGTAGATGTAGCCGACCGGACCCATCACGATCCACGACAGCACGAAGCCCAAGAAGCCGGCCAGCCCGGGACTCTTCGGCTCGCGCAGCGGCCTTAGCCTCGTCCACTCGTTGCCCTCGAGCGCCGCGGTGACGGAACTCCGGATGCGACGCCCGCAATGGGGGCACAACTCCGACTTTTCGTCGACTCCTCGGCCACAATATTTGCAGTACATGGTTACCGCCCTTGCCTGTAATCAGAAGTCCTGGGCACCATGCGTTCTACGGAGGGTAAACACCGATTGTTACTGTCCGAATGCGGAAAGGTTGGCTTTGGCGGTGGCGTTGTCGGGATCGATCTCGAGGACCCGGCGCCACTGCGCCTTGGCGTCCGGCAGCATACCACTTTCGGCGAGAACGACGCCATAGTTATTGAGCACCGACGGGTCCTCGGGGGCCTTGGCCGCGGCGCGGTGGAGATAGTCGCGCGCGCGCGCGAGGTCGCCCTTGCCGCGCCACGCCATCCCCACCACCGATAACGCCTCCCCCACCGAGGGTGGCATCTGATCGAGGCGCGGATCGCCGCGCGGGATCCGTCCCGCTGCGACGTCGTCCGCCAGTGTCGCCAGGCGCGCGAGGGCGTCGTCGAAGCGCGCGAGGGCGACCAACGCGCGCGCCAGATAGACGGTGTCGCTCCACTTGCCGCCGTCCGCGGCGACCAACGACGCGAATTCGCGGGCGGCCTCGTCGTTCTCCCCGACGCGCAACTCGTGACGCGCGAGGTTGCGGCGGTATTCGACCACCTTGGCGTCGTTCATGTCGACGGCGCGTCGAAAGTTCGCCTCGGCCTTTTCGTTGTCGCCCACGCGCTCGAGCGCCAACGCGTAGTTGTTGTAGAACGAGGCGTCGTTGCGAAGTCCCATCCCTTCCGCCCGCGCGAAACTCTCCACCGCCGACTTGTCGTCGACGCCGGTCAAGCCGATCCCGACGGCGGCGACGTAGCGCGCATTGGTGGGCTCCATGTCGCGCGCGATGCGCCACTGCACGAGGGCTTCCTTCTGCCGGCCGAGTTCGTCCAGCGCGAGTCCGTAGTTGTAGTGCACGAGCGGGTCGCTATCGCCGAACTTCATCGCGATCTCGAACTCCGTGAGCGCGCGGCCGGTCTTCCCGTGTTCCATGAGAAGGGTGCCCAGTTTCAGGTGAGGTTCGTAGTCACCGTAATTGATACGGATCGCCTGCTCGTAGCTCTTCACCGCGTTCACGAAGTCGCCGAGGCCGCGATAGGCGTCGCCCAGCATCGCGAAGGCTTGCTCGTCCTTGGATGCCGCTTGGGTCAGCGTTTCCAGCGTGCGGACCGCCCCCGCATAGTCGCCCGCCCCGATCTCCGTCGACGCGCGCCGCTTGGTGGCGTTCGCCTCCGCGTCCCGACTAGCGTCCTGGTGCTTCGACGTGGACGCGCACGACGCGACCAATGAGACGGCGACGACCCAGCCGAGAGCGTACGCGCGACGATGCGATGGTGTGCCCATGCGGCGGCAAATATAGCGCGCACCGCGGCCCGCCGTCGACTACGACGGCGAGCCACGGCTTCGCTGCGAACTGGGTAGGGAGGTTGTACGCGCCGGGCAGAACTAGGAGACGACGCGCGCCTTCGTGCGCAACACACGCGCGCGCAGGCGACCGGCGTGGATATTGAGCCAGTGCTTGCGGGGGAGGAAAGAAAACACCGGCGGACGGCGAATCCCCATGCGGTGGAGCTCGGCGGCCGGGGCCGGGTGCTTGCGATCGAGCTTCCATCCGCTCAAGAACTCGACGTAGGCGGCCGCGTTGTTGCCCTCGAGTCGATGGACGCGACCGAGGTTCACGCGGCTCAACGGATCCCTCGGATTCATCTTCACCGCGGTCTCGCAGATGCGCTTGGCGGCTTCATAGTCCTCGCTCTCGATCGCGAGACAATATCCGTACAGGGAAAGATACCCGGGATGGCGCGGACAGATTTCCAGCGCCATTTCCAGGTGCTTCTTCGCCTGGTCCGCACGATTGCGATTTACCAGTTCGAGCGCTCGGTTGAAGAGAACGTTGGATTCGTGCGTCCCGTTGGGGGCGCTGGTTTCCTCGAGTGTCTCGACAATACTCATGGACACACTCCCGTGGGTTGCGATCCTGCACGCGGACGCGGTTCGGACACGTCTTTTTGCATGGAAATCGGCGGCTGGGCGAGCCGCAGGAGAGTGGACGCAAATCGTGTACCGCCGCAAAGAGGAAGAACTCCCCGTCGCAACACCGTGCTCGACATGCGGCGAATTCCCTACCAACCATCCGCCGCGTGGAAGAGCCCCACGAAGCGGTCGCCGTCGACGACGGCCGCGAAGGGCTTGTTCGACTCGCGCAAGTAGCGATACACGCGCGACGCTTCCGTGCTGGCCTCGGCGACCGGAAAGTCGCGACGCGCGATCGAACCGACTTCTTCGCCGGCGCGTCCATCGCGAAGTGCTCGTAGCACGTCGGAAGTGGCGACGACTCCCTCGAGCGCGCCGGCTGCGCCGGCGACCGCAAACGCCGGGGCGGCGCGCGTGCCGACGTGGCGCGCGACCGAGTCGACGCGGTCTCCCCTCGCCAGCACCGGTGTCGCGGCATCCACCAAATCGCCCACGCGCCGTCCGGTCAGCCGCACGCGCGCGCTGACGGCGCGTTCTTCGAGCATCCCGCCGATGAAAATCAAGACCGCGATCACCGACAACATGGCGAAGCTGAAATCGACGAACGCGAGCGAGATGAACGCGAGGGCGACCAGTTGGCCGACGTCGCGCGCGCGTCGCGTGGCGTCGAGGTACGGCATGCGCGTGGCGAGCGAAGCGCGCAGAATGCGTCCCCCATCCATGGGGAAACCTGGCAAGAGATTGAAGAGCCCGAGGCCGAGGTTCACCCAGGCCAGGCTCGCGAAGAACCCGTCGTCGTGGGGTGCTCGGCCCGAGATCGCGAGGACGCCGAAGATGATCCCGGCAATCGAGAAGTTCACGATCGGCCCGGCGATCGCGACCAGGATCTCGTGGCGAGGTCGGTCGGGAATGCCTTCCACGCGCGCCATGCCGCCAACCGGGAGCAGGACGATATCGCGAATGGGAATCCCGTAGCGGCGGGCTTGCAGGCAGTGGCCGAGTTCGTGGAGCACCACACAGACGAATATGGCCAGCACGAGGACAACGGCGTCCAGCGCGTCGGAGGCGGTTCCCACGCGCCAGGCATCGGCCGCGTAGACGAGCAGGATCAGCGGGAAGGTGGCGTGGATGCGCAGCGGAATACCGAACGCCCTGCCGATGCCCATCGTGTACTTCATGTCACTTGCCCGCCCGGAGGCGGTGTGTTACAATAATCTAACACGCGGCGCCCCACGCAAGTCGTTCGAATGACATAGGTTCTATCCCGTCGGGCGGTTCCAAAGGGCCGACCCGTCGCGGGTATTCATGCGCGCAACCGAACGCCATCTTCTCCGCTCTTTCTTCGCGATCACGGTCGCCTTCGTGGCGATGTGGGCGCTCATTCCCGCACGCGCCTACGCGATGGTTCGATACGACTTCGAAGGCCCCTTCTTCAGTGAACCGGGGCAACCGGTACTGGATCATTGCGTGATCGAACAGGACGGCGTCTACCACCTTTTCTACCTGCGCGGTAACCCCGCCGTCAACATCGGCCACGCCACCACCGTCGATTTCGTCCATTGGAATCTGCTTCCCCCCGTTCTCGCACCCGGGACCTGGGACAGCAAGGCGTTGTGGGCGCCGTACCTGTTTCCGCTCGCCATCGGCGGGTGGGCCATGTACTACACCGGCGTCAATTTGCTCGACGCGCAGCAGACCGGATTGGCGTTGTCGAACTCGCTCATGGATTGGTACAAGTGGCCGACTCCGGTCTACCATCCCGACCCCATCTGGGCCGAGTGGACCGAGAGTGGCTTCTCGCACGGCCGCGACCCGCACGTGCTGCAGTACAACGGCCGTTACTACATGTTCGTCACCGCCAAGACCAACACCAACCGCGGGGCGGTGGCGTGCGCGGTTTCCGACAACCTGGTCGATTGGCAGGACATCGGGCCGATCTACGTGCACGACAGTTGGCACGTGCTCGAGTCGGTATTCATCCTCCAGCGCCCGAATGGGAAGTGGCACATGTTCTTCACCGAGGAAGCGGTGAACGGCACCTCGCACATGTATTCGGACTCGCTCCTTAGTGGATGGGACATCGCCACGCGACGAATCATCGACGGCGGCCACGCACCCCAAATTACCGAGACGAATCTGGGACAGATGTTCTCGCGCCACGCGGTGTACAACGACGCCCACGGCACCCAGCGCTACGTACTTCGATTCACGCCGATGATCTGGCTCAACGACATCGCCGTCGTGCCCAAGCCGCTCGAGCTCGCGGGCGAATGGAACTTTGTGGCGGGAACCGGCGACGGTCTTTATTACCAGCCGACGTTTCAGAACAACGCCTTCACACGTAACGAGAACTACCCGTCGACGTTCGTCGGCGATAGTTGGATCAACTCGTACGAGTACTACACCGGCCCGCTGGGCTACGGGCTTCCCGGGCAGTACTTCGGCGACGCCAAGACCGGCGTCATGCGCTCCAACCCATTCACGATCGAGGGCAACTCGATGAATCTCCTGGTGGGCGGCGGCGACTACCCGAGCCAATGCTACGTGGCGCTCGTCGATGCGCAGACCAGCGAAGTCCTGTTCAGCGAGTCCGGCCGCAATAGCAATGAAATGGACCGCCGCTACTGGAGTCTGACGCCGTACCTCGGACGTTCGGTCTACATCGAGATCGCGGATCTCTCGACGGCCCCGTTCGGCCACATTTGCGTGGACGACATCATCGAGTCGGGCGACGCCATCCTGCCAGGAACCGGCGGGTCGGGTCGCTCGAGGCTCGTGCCCATGACGCGGGCCGCCGCCACGGCCCCGAGTTCGCCGAACGTGCACCAAACCCGGCTGCTCCCCAACACACCCAACCCCTTCAATCCGTCCACCTCGATCGGGTACGAGATCGCACGCGACTCCCGCGCGCGCATCGACGTGTTCGACACGCGTGGCGCACACATCCGCACGCTGGTGGATGCCGCCCAGGCCGCCGGGGCACACCGCGTGGAATGGAACGGAACCGACGAGCGCAACGCCCCGCTCGCGTCGGGCGTGTACTTCTACCGGCTCTTCGTCGACGGGCACGCCGTTGAGACACGCAAGATGACGCTCTTGAAGTAGTCCGCGCGCGCGGTCGCGCCGAATCGTGCTTTACGGCGACGGCGCTTCTCCCTACATTGGACCCATGCGCGTGCGCGTCCTCGGCCTATTCGTGTTGTTCGCGGTCGTGTTCGCGTACACACGACCATGCTCGGCGGTCGACGACCTCGCGGCGCAAGAGCGGCTGGGCGCGCGCGTCGGGTACGTCGAGACGTACGACGGCGTGTACCAGTACTACGGTCCCGGCTGGGACGTCACCCTCTACTTCAACGAGCGCATCCACTCGCGGCTGTTTTTCGATCTGCGCGTCGGGGCCATCTATCTCGGCGACATCCTGGATCCCGATCTCGACGACCTCATCACCGGCTACACCGACGTCAGGTCGGAGATGCGCATGTTCTATTTCAGTGTGGGGCTGCTGTACGGAATTCCGCTCGGGTCGAGCGGGTACACGGTGACGACGGCGCTCGCGGTCGGGATCTATTCGGTCAGCGTCGCGTTCGCGAGCGAGTTCACCGCCGACGACATCAGCGACACCTATTTCGGGGGCAACGGGTCGCTTGGAATCGCGCGCCGTATCGGGACCAATTGGATGTTGGAAGCGAACTGTACCCTGCACACCTTCGATACCACGGCCGGATACAGCGACCTGCTGTGGGTGTTCACCAAGGGCACGGCCGTCGACCCCGTGCTGGTCGGCGTCTCGCTCGGCCTCGTCTTCGACCTTCGCTAGTGCGCAGACGACGTGTCGGCGGCCGCCGCGATCTCCAACTTGCGAACGATCTCTTTCGCCCCCGCGTCGCCCGGCGCGAGCTCGACGTAGCGTTGCATCGCCGCCAGCGCCGGGCGGGCCCGCTTCTGCGACGCGTAGGCCATGGCCAGGTTCTTGAACCCGTTCGCGTAGTTCGGAAATCGACGCGTGGTCTCTTCGAACACCGCGATGGCGTCGTCGTGACGACCCATCTCGGCGTACAGCGCTCCCAGATTGTTGTACCCCTTGGCGTAGTTGGGAGCGATCTCCGTCGCCTTGCGAAACGCGAGCACGGCGTCATCGAGACGCCCCATGTCGCGCAGCGTCACCCCCATGTTGTTGTACGCCTGGAGCATGGTGGGATCGTAACGAACCGCGAGGTCGTACTCGCGCACCGCTTCCTTGGAGAGATTCACGCGCCGCATGCTCTGCGCCAGGTCGTAGTGCACCGAGGCATCGGTCGGGTCGAACTTGAGCGCGCGGTTGTAGTCTTCGATGGCCTTGAAGTCGTCGCCCGCTTCCCGGTTGACGATCGCGCGCTGCACGTACCCCTCCGGCTGCTTGGGATAGATGGCGATGGCACGATCGATCTCGCGCAACGCCGGGGGGAAGCTGCGCGTCTCGCTCAGGCGCCGCCCGCGGTGCACGTATTCGCGAAACATGACCATGTTCTCGTCGAGACGGAAAATAGACGGATTGGTGGCGAGAAACAGCAGCGTGAGTCCTATCGCGACGGCCGCGATGGAGCGCGGTCGGCGGGCCAGCGTCGGCAAGGACACGAGGGCAAAGCCGGCGAACACGCACAGAATCGGCATCGCTTGCGAGCGATAGCGCCCGGTCACGAAGAACAAGACGATCGACAGCGCATAGGCGACGATATATCCCGACAATAATCCGGTTGTGCGCCAGCGACGCGACGCGAGGATCATGCCCAGGATTCCGAACGCGGAAACGAACCACGTCCGCACGAACAACGCCCGCAGCCACAGCGACTCGCGCGCGTGCACGTCGAAGCTCTCGATCTGCGGCACCTCGTAGCCGTTGAAGAAGAGCGCCACCTTGCGCGCCATCAGGCGCAACGCGCGCCCCGGGTCCTTGCGCACATCCTGCATCGCCCGGTCGAACCAAAACTTCGATACTTCGCCGGGGGTGGCCGCGCGACCGGTGGCGCGCTCGACGTATTCGCTCGTCGTTACATCGTTGATCTCGTCGACGCCGCGAATCGGCACGAAGGTGCCGTTGGCATCGCGGCTATTGCCGATGTAGAAGTTGATCCCGGCATTGGACGTAACGGGGACGAAGGCATGGCTGACGATCACGTTGTGGACGATGGCCGGCGCCACCGCGACCAACAACGCGGCCGCGAACACGAGCGCGTTGCGCACGCGCCGACGACCGGCGCCGACGCGAAGAATCCACACAAGCGCAAACGCGGCGAACACGAGGATGCTGGCGCGAGCGAGCGCGGAGATGCCGAGCACCGCGCCCGCGGCGGCATAGGATCGCGGAGACTCGTCGCGCGCGCGCAGGAGCAGCCACAACGCGGTGCAGTTGAGGAGCGCGCCGAGCCATTCCATCATGAGCTCGGATTCGTAGAAGGTCATGGCACCGTGCAGCGCGAGGAGCACCGCGCCGACCAGCGCCGCCGACGGACGGAATACCCGCCGGCCGATCAGGAACGCCAGCATCACGGTGGCCGCGCCGCCCGCCGCCTGCAGCAATCGCACGACCAAGAAATCGCGACCGAACACGGAGTAGACCAGGCCCAAGAAATACGGGTACAGCGGCCCCATGAAGAACGCTTCGTTACGGAGCACGTGACCGCGCGCGATGTCCTGCGCCATCTGGTCGTAGTAGCGCGAGTCCATGATAGGAACGCGGACGTGGAGCGCGTCGACGGTGTGCAGGACGTAGCCGACCTTGAGCGCGAGCGCGGCGATGAAGATCAGAAGCGGAGCACGTCGGCCTTGGGCGAGAACGCGGTCGATGCGGTCGAGCGCGCGTTCGATGCGATTCAGAACGTCGTTCATCCCGCCATTACATAGCGCATGCCCCGGGCGCTCGCAAGGGATTCCCTTGACCCGCGCGGTCGTGGCGCCGTATTCTCGCGTGACTTGCGGCGCATCCGCCCTCGCACCCGATCATCGCCCACTATCAATTTCGGGAGACGGACATGACCCTTCGAGACGAGCTCTTGCAGCATCTGCTCGCGCATTCCTTTCGCACCGGCGAGTTCACGCTGGCGTCGGGGCGCAAGAGCAACTACTACATCAACGGCAAGATGACCACACTCGACGCACGCGGCGCGTATCTCGTCGGGCGCACGTTTCTCGCCATGATCGCCGATGACGTCCCCGACGCGGTCGGCGGCTTGACGCTGGGCGCCGACCCGATCGTCGGCGCGATGATTGCGCTCGCGGGCCTGGAAGACTTGCCGCTCAAGGGATTCATCGTGCGCAAGGAAGCGAAGGGACACGGCACGCAGTCGTTGATCGAAGGATCGCTCGCCGCGGGAGAGCGCGTCGTCATCATCGAGGACGTGGTGACGACGGGGGGGTCTTCGCTGCAAGCCATCGCCGCCGTCAAGGCCGCGGGCTGCCACGTGCGCAGAGTCTTGGCGGTGGTGGATCGCGAAGAGGGCGGTCGCGAAGCGCTCAAGGAGGAAGGTTATCCCCTCGAAGCGGTGTTCACAGCGCACGAGTTGATGACCGCCGCGAAGTAGTTCGCTACGCGATCACGTGTCCGACGCGGCCCAGCAGTCGCCCCAGCACCAACCCGACTACGGGTGTCGCGTACCCCAGGACGGCACCACGCACCATGTTCCCCGCGATGGGAACTCCCGACGTGATCCCGCACACCACCGCGGCGATAATACCGATCACCGCCACGATCACAACCGTGTAGATGTATTCGTGCTCCATGCGAATGATCGTCATAACCAGTCGACGTGGGTTCAACGTCTTGGTGGCCGGTCCGGCGAAACCGCCGATCGACACGAACGCGGCGGGAAGATAGAGCGCGAGGAAGATCGAGGCTGCGACCACGAAGATCGGACTCCCCGCAATGTAGCTCCACAGCGAAACGCCCTTGGTTCCCTCGATCAGCATGACGCCCTTCGCGGCCGCGAACACGACGACGCCCAGTTGCACCGCGACGACCGACATCAAAAGCGCCGGCCGACCCAGCTTGCGCCACGGGTCCGCGAAGGAACGATCCCACTCCGGCGGTTTGTTGGCGCCGCGTGCCGTGTACTCCATGACTTGGAACATCCAGAGGAACACGAGCGCGGCCGCGACCAGCCCACCGAAGCGCACGAACGAGAGACCCGCGACGGCCGCCGCCGGAACGATGACGTAGAGCGGACCGCGCGCGAGCGGCATCGCGATCAGTTCGCCGAGGTCTTCCCAAATGGGCGCCGGCCGGTCAAGATATCGAAACGTCCGTAACTCGGTCCTCGAGAAACGCCGTTTGACTTCCTGCGCGGCGCGCGCGTGATATGGGTAGCGCTGGAGTACGAACTGGAAGTGGTTCTTCGCGTCTTCGCGACGACCGAGTTGGGCCGCGATAACGCCGGCGTCCAAGCGCGCCTCGAGGTCGTCGGGTGAAGCCTCGGCCTGTTCCAGCGCCGCGTTGTATTCGCTCTCGAGCTTCTGCTTCGCTTCATCGACCGCTTCGTCTTGCGCGGGCGCTTCGGGTGCGGATCCCACACTTGCGGCCAACCGCGTCTCGTGGAGCTCCGCCCAGCGATTCTCCTCGGCGAGAAAGATGCGCGCGCGACGCGTGAGGTCGCCGGAGCGGCAGAGACCTTCGATCTCCTCCCAACTCCACTGCTCTTCGCGCGTCGAACCCTCGCGCAGGACGAAATACAGCGTTCCCGTGGTCATTCGAGACGGCCCTCCCCGTCGAGTTCGAGTCAAACTCGTTGCTAGAGCACGCCCTATGCCAACGGTGGTGAGCCACCGGCAACCGGCAAGCCGAGCGGAAAAAAAGTCGGGCCCACCCATGAGGGCGGGCCCGAACCCGGAAAAACCTCGAAACCGAGGTCTGCTAGAAGTTCATGGCGTATCGACGCCGCAAACGGGCGTACGCGCCGAGGAAGAGCAAGCCGGAGCCGAGCAACATCCAGGTGGCCGGCTCGGGGGTCGCATACGGGTTACCGCCACGATCACGACGCCAGTCGCCGCCACCCCACCGACCGCCGTTGGCCTCGATTCCACCGTGGCCGATTCCGGATGGACTCCACGACCCAGTGGTGAGAGAACCCGGCTCGTTGCCCATTTCGAAAAGACCGTCCTGTGCGGCCGACTCGCTAAAGGGCGCGAACACTGCACCCGAGGTGCCGCCATTGACCAACAGTCCGCCCCCCGCGATCGACGGACGGACCGAGACCAGGGATCCGCCGGGAGCGGTCGCGTCGGTCGCTTCGCGCAGCGACGCGTTCAAACCCTGCTGGAGCGTTGCGGCGTTCCAGTAGCCCGCCGACTTCATCGAGGGCTCGGGCACGGCCTGGCTCGAAGCCGAGAGAATCGACGCGTGGGCGCCGGATGCGGCGATCAGACCGACGATCGCAACTGAGAGAATGCGGGACTTCATTGAGTCGAATCCTTTCTCACCACGAATGCAAATGCGCGCACGAAATCGCACGACGGCACTGCACAAGTGGTGCCGAGTATTTCGGCGCATAGAATTTTACCACACGCCGTAACTTGAAGTCCAAGAAAAAGATACGGACGACCGATGAGATCGGTATCTCGGACACAGCACACTATATCTGATCCATGATGGGTGTGTGCCGTTAGACCCAGGCACTTCTCAAAGTGGCTTGCAAGGTGGGGGAGTTCCCCCGGGGAAGGAGCGGCGGGCGAGCGCCTCCGCGGCGCCCGCCCGCACTCAAAACGCTAGATCTTCACACTCTTGAGCTCGATGTTGAGCCCTTGTGCCGGCACCTCTTGCTTCACCAGCACGTGCGGCGCAGTCTTCTGGAAGTACATCAACTGTTCGCCGTCGCCGCTCTTCACCTTGACCTTGTAGGTCGAGTAGGAACCGGCGGGCACCATCAAGTCCTGTTCTCCGAGCACCTCGATGGTGATGTTCTCGAGGCCGCCCGACTGCGCGTCGAGCACCGGGAACTTGAACGTCTTGCCCGTTTCGAGCGGGAGCGTACCGATCAAGACGTCGACCGAACTCTTGAGAATCGCGCCCTTCACGAGCGTCAGGTTGATGTCCTTGGCGCCGTCCTTCCCGCCTTCCACGCGCCCCTTCGCCACGCCACCCGTGAACGAGAGGTCCGACGACATCTGCTGCGGACCCGCCGCCATCGAGAACTTGTAGGCGAGCGGCTCGAACTCGGAGCCGAACTTCGACTCTTCGTTCATCGCGATCATGCCCGTGATGGTGGACGTCGACGAAAAGTCGGACGCGTTCTTCGTTAGCGACACGTTCATGTCACCGAGATTCATCTCCTGGTACTTCACCGAGTACGTGGCGGTAGAACTCTTCAACGACGACGTATCGAAGTCGTAGTCGGTTCCCTGGACCGAGAGTTCGTCCATCGACATCGCGTTGCCTTCGATGTCGTATAGCGCCACCGACGCGATCGGCGCGACCTTGTCCTTGATGGCGGTCGCGTCGCCGACCAGAACGATGGCCAGCTTGTCGGGCTGCACGTGCGTCTTCATGACGCGCTGGACGTCGGCCGTCGTCACCTTGGCGACGTCTTTGCGATAGTTCTCGAGGTAGCTCTTGTCGAGTCCGAGCAGCTTGACCTGGCCGATCTGTGCAGCGATCTGGCTCGGCGTCTCGATGGTCGTCGGGAAATTGCCGATCAAGTACGACTTGGCACTGGTCAAATCGGCATCGCTGATGGGTTCCTTCACGATGCGGTCGACCTGCGCCAGCATTTCCGTCAAGGCGCTGTCGGTGACTTCGGTGCGGCAGTTGGCACCGGCGTCGAAGGTTCCGATGTCCTTGGGCTTGCTCCACGACGAGTAGGCCCCGTAGGTCCAGCCGTGCTTCTCGCGCAGGCTCATGAACAAGCGACCGGTCGCGCCGCCGCCGAGGACGCGGTTTGCCACCTGGACGGCCGGCCAATCGGGGTCGTTCGGCCGTAGACCCAGCTGCCCCACTTCGATGTTGGTCTGCACGGAACCGGGACGGTGATAGAGCGCGATGTTACGCGCGGTCCGTTCCGGCGACGCGGCGTAATTCGGCTTGTCGGGCGTTCCGGCGGCCCATTTGCCGAAGTACTTCTCGACGTCCTTCTTGACGTCCTTGGCCGAAACGTCCCCGACCACGAACAGGAGCGCGTTGTTGGCCACGTAGTTCTTCTTGTGGAACGCGACCACGTCGTCGCGCGTGACCGCTTCGACCGTCTCGGTGGTGGGATGGACCGCGTACGGATGATTGCCGTACACGACCTCGCTGAAATGACGCTCGGCCATGGCGTCCGGGTCCGACTTCTCGAACTCGATCGCCGTCACCGCGCGCTTGCGTTCCTGCGAGAGTTCGTCTTCGGGAAACGTCGGATTGAGCACGACGTCGGCCAGGAACTGGTACGCGGTCGGTAGGTACTCGCTCAAGACCGAGATGGTGAGGATGGTGCCGTCCTCGTCGGTGGAAGCGTTGAACGATCCGCCCACCGACTCGATCCACTGCGCGAGCTGCTTCGAATCCTTGCCCTTCGTACCCTTGTTGAGCAGCGAGCCCGTGTACGACGCGAGCGACGACTTCCCTTCCGGATCCAGTACCGAGCCCGCCTTGATCGCCATCCACAGCGACGCCACCGGCTGCTCGTGGTGTTCGACGACGACGACGTCGAGCCCGTTCTTCATGGTCTGCTCGCTGTAGGCCGGAAACGACAGGTTCTTCAGCGGCCCGGGTGTGGGCGGCGCCTCCTTGGCGGCCGCGGCGTTCACCGCCGCGGATGCGAACGCAGCCACCGCAAGCAGCAGCGCGATCTTACGAATGCGATTCATGAGACATTTCCTCCTTAGATCCTGCTTGGGTGGTTAGCTGTTCTTCGGCGGTGCTGCGACGACCATCGTGCGGTTGTCGCTTCGCAGGTACTGATTGGCGACGCGCTTGATATCGTCCGCCGTCACCTTCATGTACGCGTCCAGCTCGGTATTGATCTCCGAGAGGTCGCCGTGGAACCAAATGTAGTGGTGGATCTCTTCGGCCTTGTTCATGACGGTCTGACGCCCTTCGATGAAGTTCGACTTGAACTGCGTCTTCACCTTGTCGAGTTCTGCGGCCGTGATCCCCGCCGTCTTGACCTTCTCGATTTCCTCGTCCATGAGCTTCTCGCAGGTTTCGATGTCGACGCCGGCATTGGAGGCGACGATGACGCGGAACTGACCCGGCCCCTTGCGGCCGTCGACGAAGCCGAACACGCCGAAAGCGGCCTCTTCATCCTTGACCAAGCGCTGGTGCAAACGGCTCGACTCGCCTTCCACGAGCAGGCTGTTCAGGAGCTCGAGGGCCGGCGTGTCGGCGTTCTTATGACCGGGTATCTGGTAGGTCGCGAATAGCGCGGGTACGTTCGCCTTGGGTGAATCGACCACCTTGCGGCGCTCGCCCTTGTCGAACTTCTCATCCCACTTCGGGAAAGTTGCCGTGGTGCCGGCCGGGATGTCGCCGAAATACTCCTTCACCATCGTCATCGTCTTCTTGGGATCGATGTCGCCCACGACCACCAGCACGGCGTTCGCGGGGCAGTAGTACTTTTTGAAGAACGCCTGCACGTCGGTCACTTTGGCCGCGTCCAAGTCGTCCATGCTACCGATGACGGTGTGGTCGTACGGCCAGCCGTCGTAGCCGAGCGTGTCGGAGACCAGGAACGCTTCGCCATAGGGCTGATTGTCGATGCCCTGGCGGCGCTCCTCTTTGACCGTCTCGCGCTGATTCTCGAAGTTTTCTTCGGTGACCGCAAGTGAGCGCATGCGATCGGCTTCGAGCCACAGGCCCAGATTCAAGCGATTCGACGGCAGCGTTTCGAAGTAGTTGGTGCGGTCGTTGTTCGTGGACCCGTTCATGGAACCGCCGGCTTCCGCGACGTACTTCATGTGGTCGCCCTTGCCGACGTTCTCCGAGCCCTGGAACATCATGTGCTCGAACAGGTGGGCGAATCCGCTGCGACCCTTCTCTTCGAAAGAACTCCCGACGTGATACCACACGTTGACGGCCACCACGGGCACGGAGTGGTCTTCCGAGAGAACGACGCGGAGACCATTGGGGAGCGAGTGCTCTTCGTATGCGATGGTACCGGCCTTGTTTTCCTTCTTGCCGTAGCCGGCCGTGGCGAACGTCGCAAAGGCGAGGACCGCAACGACCCATGTAAGGCGCTTCATGCCTGGGTAACCTCCACTGTCTCGACTTGAGTTTCGATTCACGCCCCGATAACCGTTCATGAGGAGAGGCGGGTTGGGTGCGCGGGTTGGTTCGGGAGCCATCTATACCCCGAAAGCGCCCCCCGCGTCAACCGGCCGGGGGGCGCGCCCGGTTCGTAAGTGACTCCGAGGCGTTGATACGTCGAAGGCCGCGATCGGGTTGCAAATCATGCCGACCGCCAAGCGCAACGCGCGACACTTGCGAAGTGAACGACCGGCGCCCTCGGGATGCATGCGGGAGCCATACCCAACTTGTTATTGAGTAACCGGTTAGTCCTGGAGGCGGGCGCGGCCCAGAGATTGCTGGTCCGCGGCGACACAAGCGCGCCGACGACATCGGTGCGCCCGCATCGATATGTTTACGGAGGAAGTTTCATGAAGCGCAGCCTCTCTATCGGTCTCCTGTTGATTGCCCCCCTTGCGTTCGCGCAGGCACCGCGCAACGCCCATGAAGCCGCGGTCGACAACCGCCAAATCGCCGTCGACAAGGCCCAGCTCGAGCGCGACGCCACCGAAGTCGGCGAGTTCGACCAGCTCGTACGCGCCCTCGCGGACGCGCGCGAAGACCGCATGGTCAAGCGCTACCGCGACGCCAACGCGCGTTTGCAAGCCGCCATGGAGCGCGAGATCGCGCAAGCGCGCCGCAAGGTGGGACAAGACGGGCACGAGGTCGGACAGGATCGTCGCGAGTGGCGCGGCGAGCATGTCGAAGCGAACGTCACCGGCAACCCGCGCGACTATGCGCAAGCGGTCGACGATCGTCACGACCTGCGCGACGACCGTCGCGACCGCCGCTCGAGCGCCGAGCGGCTGCAGGCGATGGAGCGCATCGCCGCTGAAGCGAAGGCGTTAGCCGGCGACCTGGCGCCGGGGCGCCGCGAAAAGATCGATCGCAACCAGGCGCTCGCGCGCGAGTTCTTGTCGGTGATGCAGGAAGACTTGGCCGCGACGAAGGTCGAGCTGTCGGAAGACCACCGCGAGCGCCGCGAAGACCGTCGCGAGCGCAGGACGGACCGCCGCTAGCTCGGCGGGGCCGCGAGTACCTTGATGCGCGCGTCGACGACGCGACACCCCTCGCGCTTCGGCGTCACGATCACGGGATTCATATCGAGTTCCTGGATGCCGGGGACATCGCCGATCAACTGGGCGAGGCGCAGAATCATTTCTTCCACGAACTCGATGTCGACGCGCGGCTCGCCGCGCACACCTTCGAGGAGCGGAAACGACCGAATGCTGCGCACCATGTCGTGCGCGTCGATGTCGGTCACCGGCAGCACGCGAAAGGCGACGTCGCGCAGGATCTCGACGTAGCGCCCGCCCATGCCGCACATGAGCAGCGGGCCGAACTTGGGGTCCTGCGCGACGCCGAGGACCACTTCCTTGCCGTTCGAATCTCCGACCATCTCTTGCACCAAGAATCCGCTCGCGTGCTTGAGCACGCCCGCCTTCTCGAGCGACGCGCGCATGGTGTCGCGCGCGGCGAGGAGCGCCTTTTCGTCGCGGAGGTCGAGGATGACGCCGCCCACGTCGGACTTGTGGACGATCTTCTCGCCCACCACCTTTAGCACCACCGGAAACGTGAGCGATCGCGCGCCGGCTTTGAGATCGCCGTCCATCGGCACCACCGCGTGCCCGACGGTCGGGAACCCGTAGGCCTTGAGAATCGCGTGCGTGTCCGCGGGCATGAGGTAGCCGCCACCCGCGCGCGCCTTCTTCTCAACCAACGCGCGTGTGCCCGCGGCATCGACCGGGAACGTGCGCACCGTTCCCGCGGGCCGCGCACGCCACAGGCGATATCGATTGGTGTGCTCGGCTACCTTGACCGCGTCTTCGGGAAAACGAAAGATCGGCACCGCGTCGGGGACTTCGCGCGGGATGCGCTCGTAGTAACTCTCTTCCGCCATCAAGACCGAATACACCGGCTTGGCGCGTGCGCGCGCGACCTCGGTGATGCGGCGCATCACTCCCAGCGGCTCGATCATCAGCGGCGGGACGAAGATCGCGATGGCCAGATCGACGTTTTCGTCGGCGAGTGCCAAGTCGAGCACGCGTCCGTATTGATCGGGGCCGGCGCTCGCGATCATGTCGACGGGATTCCCGACGCTTGCCTCCGCCGGGAGCACCTTGCGCATCGCCGCCCGCGTCTTCTCGGAGAGTGACGCCACCTGGAGTCCGTGCCCGTCGGCGGCGTCGACCGCCATGATGGCGGGACCGCCGGCATTGGTGACGATGCACAGCCGATTGCCACCCGGGATGGGGGCGCCGACGAAGCCCGCCACCACGTGGATCATCTCCTCGATGCTCGATACGCGGTTCACACCGCATTGCTGCAAGATCGCCTCGGACGCCACTTCGAGCCCGGCCAGCGATCCGGTGTGCGACGACGCCGCGCGCGCGCCCGCCGCCGACGTCCCCGACTTCACCACCACGATCGGTTTGGTCTTCGAGATGCGCTTCGACATCTCGGTGAAGCGGCGCGGGTCGCCGAACGACTCCAGATACATCGCGATCAAGTTGGTATGGGGGTCGTGCTCCCAATACTCGAGCAGATCCATGGCACCCACGTCGGCGATGTTACCGACGCTCGCGAAGTACGAGAAACCCAAACCCAGCTTCTGCACGGCCAGGAGAATGGCGACGCCGAGGGCGCCGCTCTGGGTCATGAACGCCACCGTGCCGTTGGGCGGCATCCCGGGTGCAAACGTCGCGTTCATGCGCACGTCGGGTGTGGCGTCGATGACACCCATGCAGTTGGGCCCGATCATGCGCATGCCGTGGCGCGACGCCACGTCGATGATGGCGTCTTCGAGTTTGGCGCCCTCGGGCCCGATCTCACGAAAACCCGCCGTGATGATGACGAGCCCCTTGACACCCTTCTTCCCGCATTCTTCGACCGCGGTCAGGACACTCGCCGCCGGCACCACGATGACGGCGAGGTCGACCGGGTCGGGGATGCTCACCACCGACGGGTACGCCTTGGTGCTGTGGATGTACTCGTACTTGGGGTTGACCGGAAAGATCTTGCCGTTGAATTCGTTGATGAAGAGGTTGTTCAAAATCTCGCGCCCGATGCTGCCCGCGCGCGGCGTGGCACCAATGACGGCGATCGAGCGCGGCTTGAAGATGGCGTCGAGGGAACGCATGGTCATGCCGATCGATCCCTTTCGCGACGAATGTCGTCGACCAGGTGCTTGACGAGGACGTTGAGCTGGTCGCGCACGCGGCGGAACACCGGCAGCGACTTCCCCACCGGGTCTTCGACCTTCCAGTCGATGGTCTGGCCCGCGAAGCCGCGCGGCACGAGCGATCGCGCGCGCGCGGGCGCCATCGACACGACGATGTCCATCTCGCCGACCGGCACGGCGTCGAGACCGTTGGACACCTGCTTGCTGATATCGATCTTGAGCTCGCGCATGATCTCGATCGCATCCTCACTCACGCGACCGGTCGCGTGCGTGCCGGCGCTGTACACGTCGACGATATCGCGCCCGTACTTGTGCGCGAATCCCTCCGCCATCGGCGAACGGCACATGTTGCCGATGCAGACGAAGAGCACCTTGGTTTTCTTGGGTGGATGGGTCATGGGGCGCGCGACGACGTCACGCTATCACGACTTGACGCCGCGATACAATCCCGCGACGCCGCCGGTCAGACGGCGCGATTCGACGCGCGCGAGGCCGGCGCCGGAAATGAGCGCGCGCACGTCCTCTTCGGAGACGAATTCGCGCACCGACGCCGACAGATAGCGGTACGCCTCCGGCGAACCGGACACCAGACGGCCGGTGACGGGAAGGAACGCCGTGAGGTAGGCGCGGTATGCGACCAGCGCCACGCCGCGCGGCGGCAGGAATTCGAGCACGACCGCGCGCCCGCCGGGCTTGAGCACGCGCGCCATTTCGGACACGCCGCGCGCGTAGTCGGGAAGATTGCGCAGCCCGAAGGCGATGGTGACGACGTCGAAGGACGCGTCGTCGAAGGGGAGCGAGAGCGCGTCGCCCTCGCGCAGCGCGATGCGCTGCGCCAGTCCGAGGCGCGCGAGCTTGTCGCGTGCGACCTGCAGCATGCCCGACGAAAGGTCGACCCCGACGATCTCCGCCGCGCGCGAACGCGTCGCGAACTCGATAGCGACGTCGGCCGTTCCGGTGGCGACGTCGAGCACGCGGTCGTTTGCGCGCGGCTCGGCGTACGCTACCAGCGCGCGACGCCAGCGACGGTCGACGTTCAAGCTCAAGAGATGGTTGAGGAGGTCGTAGCGGCGGGCGATCGTGTTGAACATCGCCGGCGTGCCCGACTTGTCGCGTATGAGGGAGTCGGAGCCCGTGCGCATCATTCGACCACCAGCCGGTAGATCTTCGTGGGTTGGCCGCGAAAATCGTGCGCGCAAAGGTAGAGCTCGTCGGCTTCGTCGACGCCGAAGGACGAGATCATGAGGTCGGTGTCGACCAGCAAGCGATTGATCGCCTCGCCGCCGTCGACGCGCAGCGCCCACACGCGCCCGGTGCCGTAGTCCGCGTACACGTACCAACCCACCAGGTCGGGAAGCGCCTTCCCGCGGTACACGGTGCCCCCGGTAACGCTGATGCCTTGCTCGCGCCCGTACGACCACACCGGATCGACGAAACCACTCGCACCGTCACAAGCGGCGGATCGCTCGCGCGCGGGTTCATAGGGATGCATGCCCTCGCGACAATCCCACCCGTAGTTCTTGCCCTTCTCGATCACGTCGATCTCTTCCCACGTCACTTGCCCGACGTCGCCGGCCCACAACGTTCCGGTCGCGCGGTCGAACGAAAAGCGCCACGGATTACGCAGCCCATACGCCCACAGCTCTTCTTTCCATCCATTTTTGTTGCCGCGAAACGGATTGTCGACGGGAATCGCGTACGGACGCTTGGACGTGTCGAGGCGCAGAATCTTGCCGAGCAGCGCCGCGCGATTCTGTCCGTTCCCCTGCGGATCGCCCGCACTCCCGCCGTCGCCCATCGCGACGTACAGCATGCCGTCGGGGCCGAACGCCACCTGGCCGCCGTTGTGGTTCGACCACGGCTGCGCAATCTCGATCACGACGTCCTCCGACTCCAGGTCGGCGGCGTTCGCATCGGCGCGGAAACGCGCGACGCGCGTGATGCGCCGCGTCCACTTCGACGCGGTATAGTCGACGAAGAAGGTCTTGTCGGTCGCGAAGGCGGGCGAAAAGGCGAGACCGAGAAGCCCCATTTCGTTGCCGTCGGTGTTCACCTTGTCGCCGAGATCGAGAAACACGTCGCTCGTGTGCGCGTCGGGCTGATTCAAGAACACGCGCACGACGCCGCCCTGCTCGACCACGAAGAGGCGATGGCTGCCGTCGCGCGGCGACTGCAAATCCACCGGCTTCACGAACGTGAGCGAGGGAAACGCCTCGGCGACCACGTAGCGCGGGTGTTCCTGCGCGGCGCAGTCGTCGCTGCGAACAGCACGGCTCCGGTGCATGCAACGATGCGCGACGTCATCACGGCGATGGGCACTGGGGCGACGGCCCGTCCGGCGGGCCGAGGTAATCGTGCATGCCTTCGCGGCAATCCCACCCGTAGTTCTTGCCGCTTTGGACGATGTCGATCTCCTCGTAGGTGTCCTGTCCCACGTCGGCCACCCACAGGCGGTCGGTGGTGGCGTCGTACGACATGCGCCACGGATTGCGGAATCCCCACGCGAAGATCTCTTCATGATAACCATTCGTGTTGCCGACCAACGGATTGCTCGCGGGGATCCCGTAGTACGGCGTGGTATTGACGTTCTGATCGACGTCGAAGCGCAAAATCTTGCCGAAGAACACCGCGCGATTCTGCGCGTTGTTGTGACCGTCGCCTTGGGCACCCTCGTCGCCGACCGACGCGTACAGATAGCCGTCGGCGCCGAAGAGCATGCCGCCGCCGTTGTGATTGCCTTCGCGGTCGTTCCACTCGAGGAGGATCTTCTCGCTCGCTTCGTCCGCGTCGTTCGCGTCGGCGGTGACCTGGAAGCGGGAGATCCGCTCCTTGTGCGGCGAGCCCCCGGTGGCCGTGTAGTACACGAAGAAATATCCGTTGTTCTGATAGTCGGGGTGGAACGCGAGACCGAGAAGACCGAGCTCGCTGCAGCAGTCCACGCGCGCGCTGATGTTCAAGAACTCCCGGAGCGTGTCGGTGGCGGCGTCGTTGTCGAACACGCGAATGAACCCGCCTTGTTCGACGACGAACAGACGATTACTCCCGTCGCCCGCGTTGCGAAGGTCGACCGGCTGGTTGAACGTGAGGTTGGGAAACGGATCGGTCAGCGAGTAGACGCCGCCCGATTCGCTCAACCCGCGCAGCTTGGTCGCTCCGCTGCCGGAGTAACCGCACATGAACAACTCGCCGTCTTCGGCCACACCGAAGGCGGAGATTCCGCTGGGCACGTCAAGCAGGGCTTCGTTGGTGGCGTTGGTACCGTCGTAGGAAAGCGCCCACACGTGGCGCGTGCTGTAGTCCGCATACACGTACTTGCCCACCAACGGCGCGATCGACGGCCCGCGATACACGTAGCCGCCCGTGATCGATTGGCCGGTCGCGTGCGAATACTCAAAGATGGGATCGACGAGGCCGGCCGGCGGCGGACCGTTGCCGGTCGGCGGGGATTGCGAGTCGTCGCCGCAGGCGATCCAAAAGAGCGACGCGCACAACGCGAACACGAATCCGCCGGCGACGCGCATCTCTGGAGTCATTCGAGCTTTCACGGGTAAACCTCCGCTGGGGACCGACGCCGAAGCCTAATCGAGGTGCCACGCGAAGTAAACACGAGCCATCACGCGCTCCAGCGGTCCAGGATGCCGTCCAGGAGGGAATGGGCGGCCGCGACATTGCCGTCGCTCGCGGTCATCGCCGCGGGAGTCTGCATGTAGGGGCCTTCTCCCAAGTCCGCGGCGCCGTGTCGCAGCATTTCTTCGACGCCGGCGCGCGTCACCTCGAGGTGGAATTGAATGCCGAGCACGTTCGGACCGACCGCGAACATCTGGTGCTCGCAGGCCGCACTCTTCGCGAGCGGGAGCGCTTCCTGCGGCAGGTCGAAGGCGTCGCTGTGCCAATGAAAGGCGAGGAATTCCTTCGGGAGTCCGCGCGCGCGACCCGCTGCGGTGCTCTGCACCGGATGCCATCCGATTTCTTTGAAGCGATTCCGATACACCCGCGCACCCAGGACGTGCGCCACCAATTGCGCACCCAGGCACACACCCAGCACGCGCTTGCCGGCACCGATCGCTTCTTCGACGAGGCGCTTTTCGTCGGTCAGCCACGGAAAACGTGCGTCGTCGTGGACACCCATCGGCCCGCCCATCACGACCAGCGCGTCGAACGCGTCGACGGCCGGAAGCGACTCGCCATAGTAGACGCGCGTCGCCGCGAACGCATGCCCGCGCTCGACCACCCAGTCGGCGATACGGCCGGGTGTTTCGAACGCGACGTGCTCGATACAATGAACGCGAATCATTGCGCCTGTTCGTTCAACGTCCCCTCGTACTCATGATACCCGTTCGCAAAGTAAGCAGGGGCGACCCGCTGCACGCGAGCCGCCCCTGCGCCGACCACAACCGAATCGCGACGCTAGACCGTCAACGGCTTGACGTTCAGCGTCTTGAACAGGAACGAATAGATATCGGCCGCTTCCTCGATTTGCTTCGAGGTCGGCTTGCCGGCACCGTGCCCGGCCTTGGTCTCCACGCGGAGCAGGATCGGGTTGTCGCCGGCGTCGTCGGCCTGCAGTGTGGCCGCGAACTTCTTGGCGTGCAGTGGCGCCACACGGTCGTCGCTGTCGGCGGTCGTGACCAAGATCGGCGGGCACTTGATGCCCGGCTTTACGCTGTGCAGCGGCGAATACTTGATCATGAACGCGAAGTCCTTCGCATTGTCCTCCGCGTTGCCGTAGTCCGAGACCCAGTAACGACCCACGGTGAACTTGTGGTAGCGCAGCATGTCGATCACCGGCACCTGGCACACCACCGCGCCCCACAGGTCGGGACGCTGCACCGTGCAGGCCGCCGTCAACAGGCCGCCGTTGCTGCCGCCGTTGATGGCCAGCAACTTGGTCTGCGTGTACTTCTCCTTGATCAGGTACTCGCCCGCCGCGATGAAGTCGTCGAAGACGTTCTGCTTCTTGTCGAGCACACCCTGCTGGTGCCACTCTTCGCCGTACTCGCCGCCGCCGCGCAGGCACGCGACCGCGTACACGCCGCCGTTCTCGAGCCACATCACGCGGCCGATGGAGAACGTCGGCGTCATGCTGATGTTGAAACCGCCGTAGCCGTACAACAGCGTCGGGTTGTTGCCGTCGAGCTTCACACCCTTCTTGTAGGTGATGAACATCGGGATCTTGGTGCCGTCCTTCGACGCATAGAACACCTGCTTGGACTCGAACTGGGTGCCGTCGAAGTCGAGGTCGGGCTTGCGGAACACGGCGACCTTGTCGGTCTTGAAGTCGTAGCGGAACGACGTGGTCGGGTATGTGAACGACGTGAACGCGAAGAACATCTCGGTGTCGTTACGGTCGCCCGAGACACCGCCCACCGTGCCGATGGTCGGGAGTTCGATCTCGCGTTGGAACTTGCCATCCTTCTGGAAGATCATCATGCGATGGTGCGCGTCCTGCATGTACGACACCACCAACTCGTTGTTGACCATGGTAACGTTGTCGATGACTTCGGTCTTCTGCGGGATGATCTCGGTCCAATTCTCCTGGGCCGGCTTGGTCACGTCGATCGCGACCACGCGTCCGCGCGGTGCATCGAGATCGGTCTGCACGTAGAAGACCGAGCCGATGTTGTCGATGGGCGTGAACATCGCGGTGCCCTGCTCGATCAGCTTCACCCAGTCGCCGGTGCCGTCGGTGCGCTTATAGTAGATGCCGTTCTTGGGGTCGGTGCCGTGGTACACGAAGAGTACCAGGTAGTCGCCGTCCTGCGTGACGTAGGGCGAGAAGCCGAGCTCTTTGTTGATCTTGTCTTCGTACACGAGCGGGTCCTGCGACTGCGGCGTACCCAGCTGGTGCCAGTAGACTTTGTTGTAGTTGCTGCGGTCTTCCTCGGCGACTTCGCCTTCCGCGGGGAAGCGGTTGTACCAGAAGCCGCTCTTGTCCTTCTTCCAACCGATGCCGGAGAAACGGCACCACTTGAGAACGTCGCCGTTGTCCTGGCCCGTGTCGATGTCGCGCACGCGAACGTCCTGCCAGTCGCTGCCGCTGGCCGAGACCGCGTACGCCATCATGGTCCCGTCTTCGGTGTACGTAGTCCCCGAAAGCGCGACGGTGCCGTCGGTGCTGAGCGTGTTCGGGTCGAGCACGATCGTCGCCGCGCCGTCGAGCGACTTCTGCATGTACAACACGGCTTGGTTCTGAAGGCCGTCGTTCTTGGTGAAGAAGTAGCGGTCACCCTGCTTGTTGGGGAGCGAGTACTTGGGATAGTTCCACAGCTTGGTGAGACGCTGCTCGATGGCCTCGCGCTTCGGATACGAATCGATGTACGCGTGCGTGAGCTCGTTTTCCTTCGCGACCCACGCTTCGGTCTCCTTGGAGTCCGGGTCTTCGAGCCAGCGATACGGATCGGGGACCATCGTGCCGTGGTAGTTGTCCACGACGTCGCCCTTCATCGCCTCGGGATACACGTACTTCTTCGCCAACGCGGAATTCGTGCTCGACATGTAGACCATTCCCATCAACAAAAGAGCGCCGACTGCGAGCCACCACGCGCCTCGCGAGCGCTTGTCTCGTGTCACCATCTTGTCCTCCTGCTTCACCGGGATCGACGGAATCGTTTGGGTCACCTGACGAAAGGGTGGGCGGGGCCGAGCGCGCTCGGCGCCGAGTGGCGGCATTATACACGAAGGTGGGCTCCCTTGACACCCGCCCCCGCGGGGCGTATCGTCGGGATCCATAAATATGGGGTGCTCGCCGGCGTCGTCGCCGGGGGGCTGAGATTAGACCCAACGCACCTGATCCGGGTAATGCCGGCGAAGGGATCCCTCGGCATCGATTGCCACGCCGACTTCCGTCGCCCGGCGCGAAGTCGGCGATTTTTTTTGGAAACCAGTCCCATACAAGTGACAAGTCGGGTCGTCGTCGTAGGCGGCGGCGTCATCGGATTGTCGGTGGCGTGGCGCCTGGCGCGCGCCGGCGCGCGTGTCACACTCCTCGAGCGCGACAAAGTCGGAGCGGGTGCCAGCCGGGTGGCGGCCGGGATGCTGGCACCCATCACCGAAGCCGGGCACGGACACGGCGACCAGGCCATGGTGCGCTTCGCCCGCGCGAGTCTCGCGCGCTACCCGTCGTTCGTGCGCGAGTTGGAGTCCGACGCGGATGCGCCGGTCTCCCTCGACACGCGCGGGACGCTGATCGCGGCCCTCGATCGCGACGACGCGGAATCGGTGCGACGCGCGTTCGAGCATCGACGCGCGATCGGCCTCCCCGTGGAATGGATCTCGGGTGAGAGAGCGCGCGCGATCGAACCGTTGCTCTCGCCGCGCACGACCGCGGCGATGTGGATCCCGGACGACCACCAAGTCGACACGCGCACGCTCATGACCGCACTCGCCCGTGCGTGCGCGCAGCGCGGCGTGACGATTCGCGAAGGAGCCGCGATCGAGCGAGTCGTGTGCACGACGGCATCGCCGTCGGAGTGCACGTCGCCGACGTCGACGTCGACGCGGACGTGGTCGTGATCGCGGCCGGCGCATGGTCGGGAACCATGGACGGCATTCCGGCGGGCGCTGTCGCGCCGGTGCGCCCGGTCAAAGGACAGATCGTGCGCCTGCGCGCGGGTAGCGACGCTTCGCGCTCGCGCACGTGGTGCGCACGCCGCGCGGGTACGTGCTCCCCAAGGCCGACGGCACCGTGCTGGTCGGCGCCACGCAGGAAGAAATGGGGTTCGATCTCGTGCCGAGCGCAGGCGGTGTGCAAGACTTGCTCGAGCACGCGTGGGAAGTCGTCCCCGCGATCGCCGAGCTGCCCGTTCGACGGCGTCGAAGTCGGATTGCGGCCGGCCTCGCGCGACCACTTGCCCATCGTCGGCAACACGGACGTGCGCGGACTCGTGATGGCGACGGGACACTTTCGCAGCGGTATTCTGCTGGCACCGGCCACCGCCGACGCGGTCGTCGCAGGAATCGCGAGCGGGCGCTTCGGCGAGGACGTGGCGGCGTTTTCACCGCAGAGGTTTTCGTGATGACGATCGTGGTCAACGGGAAGAAAGCCGAGCTCGACGCGACGTCGACGCTCTTCGACGTGGTACGCTCGTTCGGCGTCGACGCGGACACCAGCGGCGTCGCCGTCGCCGTCAACGAATCCGTTGTTCCCAAGCGCGAGTGGTCGTCGCGGCGACTCGCGGCGGGCGACGTCGTCGAGATCATTCGCGCGGTGCAGGGAGGCTAGCGTGACCGACACCGACAAACTCGTCATCGCGGGCCGCGAGTTTCGCTCGCGCTTGATCGTGGGGACGTCCCGCTTCCCCGACCCGCGCACCATGCTCGAAGCGCTCGAGGCCAGCGGAACCGAGATGGTCACCGTCGCGGTGCGGCGCGTTTCCTTGAGCGACGGTTCGAAAGAGAACTTGCTCGCGATGTTGCGCGGCCGCTGGTCGATCCTCCCCAACACCGCCGGGTGTTACACCGCCAAGGAAGCGGTGCTGACGGCACAGCTCGCGCGTGAAGCACTCGACACCAACTGGGTCAAGCTGGAAGTGATCGGCGACGACGAGACGCTCTTCCCCGACGTGACCGAGTTGCTGAAAGCGGCCGAGCAACTCCTGGCCGACGGGTTCGTCGTGCTTCCGTATTGCAACGACGACCCCATCGCGTGCCGCAAGCTGGCCGACATGGGGTGCGCCGCCGTGATGCCGCTCGGGGCACCCATCGGCTCCGGGATGGGAATTCGCAATCCCTACAACCTGCGCATCATTCGGGAGCAGTGTCGCGTCCCGCTCATCGTCGACGCCGGTGTGGGCACGGCGTCGGACGTCGCGGTGGCGATGGAGCTCGGCGCCGACGGCGTGCTTCTGAACACCGCCATCGCGCAAGCCGAGAAACCGGTGCAAATGGCAACCGCGATGCGGCTCGCCGCCGAAGCCGGCCGGCTCGCGTTCACCGCGGGACGCGTGCCGCGCCGCTTGTACGCCAAGGCGTCGAGTCCGATCGACGGCATCATCGGGCGCGACGAATGATCGACTTTCGCTTCTATCTGGTGACCGACCGCATGCGCTGCGCGCCCAAGTCGCTCGCGTCCGTCGTCCACGACGCCTGCGTGTCCGGTGTGCGCGCCGTCCAGCTGCGCGAGAAGGACCTCTCCGAGACCGACTTGGTGAGTGCGGCCACGCGCCTGGTCGGTTCGCTGCGGCCGCACCAAGCGAAGCTGTTCGTCAACGTGTCGCCCTTCGTCGACCGCGACACCGCCGGCCTCTTGGCCGCGAGCCCCGGCGTCGACGGCTTTCACATCCCCGACGACCCCGCGCTGCTAGCCGATTTTCGCGCCCAATTTCCGAAGCTCCTGATCGGTGCCAGCACGCACACGTTGGAAAGCGTGCGCAACGCGGCCGCTGTCGGCGCGGACTTCCTCACCTTCGGACCCGTCTTCGCGACCAACCGAAAGGCGCGGCCGCAGGGGTTGGACGCGCTGGGTGAAGCGTGCCAGGCGGCCGCGGTTCCCGTGTTCGCGATCGGCGGTGTTACCGCCGAGAACGCGAAGCAGTGCCTCGACGCGGGCGCGCACGGAGTCGCCGTGGTGGGTGCCGTCATGGAAGCGTCGAGTGTGCGCGGCGCGGTGCGCGCCTTCGCCGATGCCATGGGAACGCTGTGACCATCGGGCGGCTCCACGTCATCACCGACGTCGTCGTGCAGACGCGCCACTCGCACGAAGCACTGGCCGCAATGGCGTGCTTGGGCGGAGCCGACGTGGTCCAGCTGCGCGACAAGTCGCTCGACCGCGACGCCTTCGCGCGCGTGGCGCGACGCGTGGCGGCGATCTGTCGTGAACACGGCGTCGCCTTCATCGTGAACGATCGCGTAGATGTCGCGCGCGACGTCGAAGCGGACGGCGTGCACGTCGGGCGCAGCGACGCGTCGGTGCGCGAGGCGCGCGCGTCGCTGGGACCGCGCGCGATCATCGGCGCGAGCACGGGTACGTTGGAAGAAGCGTTGGAGGCCGAACGAAACGGTGCGAGCTACGTCGGTTTCGGGCACATCTTCGCGACGTCGTCCAAGCAGAAGTCGACGCCGCCGGTGGGTCTGGACGCGCTCGCGCGCGTCGCCGCCCGCGTCCGCGTCCCGGTGATCGCGATTGGCGGGATCACCGAGACGAACGCACGCGACGTGATCGCAGCGGGTGCGTCGGGCATCGCGGTGATCGCCGCCGTATGTGCGGCCGACGACCCGCGCGCAGCGACGGAGCGACTCGCGCGCTACTTCGGCGAGTGAAGTCCGACGCGGTTGCCTTCGCAATCCCGGAAGATCGCGAAGTAGCCGAGCTCGGGCGCGATCAGCGTTTTCGGCACGACCACCGCGCCGCCCGCCTTCGGCACGCGATTCAGAACTGCATTCAGGTCGTTACCGCCGTTGAGATACACGAGCGAGCCGCCCGCCGTCGGTTCGTACCACTCACCGGCCACGATCGCGCCACCGACGCCACCGTTGGGCTGGTCATAGAGGAGAATTCCCATCCGATTCGGGCCCATCGGCATCTCGGGCATCTCGTAATCGAAGATCGACTCGTAGAATTCCTTCGCCTTGTCGAAATTCTTGACCGGAATCTCGATCCAGTTGACCGCATTCTTCGGCATTTCCATGACGTGCTCCTTCGGGGAACAGTGAAACGAATGTATGGATTGAGCGTGGGATTCGTTACGACGACGTTAGCGCCGCGCCATGCCCGCGTCAAGCGGGTCGGACTAAAAGAAGACGGCGACCCAGACCGTGTCTTGGTCGAGGGCGGTCGCGTCGACGCGATGGCGCACGTGCGGTGGGATCGTGATGTGGTCACCGGCGCGCAATTCCGCTACCGTGCCGTCGGCGAAGCGAAGCCGCGCACGGCCCGCGACCACCATCACCCATTCGGATTGCGCTTGGTCGTACCAGAAGTCGGGCGGTGAGACGTGCCCGCGCGACACGATGCGTTCGACGCGCGCGCCATCGTTTCCCGCCAGACGCTCGCTCCATTCCTGCGCGAGTGCGGGCGGGATTCCGTCGAAGAGGTTTTGCTTCGCGCGCACGTTCGTCTCTAGCGCAGAAGATCGAGGCGCTCCGCGAACTCGCCGCCGAACATCTCCTGCAGCAAGTGGCCCGCACCGGGCACGACTTCCAAATACGACTCGACACCGAGCGTCTTCAAGCGCGAGTTCGCCACTTCGACCTCGGGTTTCCAAACGCCGTCGCGCTCGCCGACGATGAACGACACGCGGACGCCGAGCAGCTTCTTGAGTTCTTCGGGCTTGTCGGTGGTCGGAAAGCCGGGGACCGCGATCAGGCACTTGACGCGCTGCGGGTACGCCATGGCGGCACCGAAAGCGGGGCCCGACGTCGGTCCGTAGCACGCGAAGTGGAACTTGTCCCCCTCCACTTTGTAGCGACGCGCGACCTCGTCGAGCAGTTGCGCCGTCGCGCCGATCGGGTCCGTCATGAGGAAGGCGGGACTCTCGACGGTGATCCACCCGCGCTGCGACGTGTCTTCGCCCCAAAACAATCCGCCCCAGTTCCCTTCCACCTTCTTGCCGTGGCCGGGTGCGATGAGCACCGGATACGACTTGGCGGGCTCGTAACCCACCGGCAAGTCGACGGAGAACGGGAGGTCGGTGCCGTCTTTGAGTTTCAGCGTGAAAAAATTGCGCTCGAGCGGGAGCTGGAAGCGCGGGTCGTCGTGCAACGACGCCAAGTCGGGGTCCTTCGCCATCAAGTCGCGGTCGGCGAAACCGGCGCGCTTGGCCCCGAGAAGCGACTTGAAGGCGTCGTCTTTGTCGCCCTTCAACGCATATGCGCACGCAAGGTTGTAGAAGGCGCTCGCGCGCACGGCCGCGAACTCGGCCGCGTGGTGGCCGGCCTTGATGGCGCCCTCGAGGTCGCCCGCGGCCTGGTCCGCGCGCGCCAACACGAACCACGCGTTCGCGTTGTTCGGCTCGTCTGCAACCGCCTTCTGCGCCGCATCGACCGCCTGCTTGGGCTGATTTTGGTCGAGCAGACGCAGCGCCTCTTGCAGGGACGAAGGCGGTGCGGGCGGTGCCTCTTGCGCGCGCGGCGCGGAGACCAGTGCGAGCATCGCGCACCAGACGACCGGGGACCATCGTGCCATCAGCGCGCCACCCCCTCGGCCGACGCGTCGACGGTGATCGCGGTCTTGACCGAGTTGGCGATGAAGCAATGCTCGTGGGATTCTTGGTGGATCTGTGCCAGCGTGTTCGCATCGGGCCGCTGTCCTTGCGCGAAGGTGACGCTGGGTTTCAGCACGACGCGCGTAATGGCGAGTCGACGCTGCTCGTTCGGCTCCATCCAACCGGTCGCGTCGTCCTCGTAGCGCTCGACCACCAGCCCGCGGCGCGCGCAGATGGCGAGGAACGTCAGCATGTGGCAGCTCGAGATCGACGCCACCAGCGCTTCCTCGGGGTCGACCGCGTCGGGGCGGCCGCGATACTTGGGGGCCGCCGTCGCCTTCACGACGATGCCACTCTTCGGGAACGTCCACGCGTGGCCACGGTTGTATTCGTCGTACTTGAACGACTCGGATTCCTTGGTCCACGCAATATGTGCTCGATGTTCAGACACGTGTATTCTCCGTTTCTTGCGGCCATACCCGCCGCGTGATCACGCGATTCTCTTCGTCTTCTCCAACGCTCCATGGATGGCGAGGAACTCGCCGATGTTGTCCATCGTGATCATCCCGACCAGCCGTCCTTGGCTCGACACCGGTGCCGTGCTCGAGCGTCGCTCGCTCAAGCGTCGAAACGCGGCGTCCAGCATCTCCGATGCTTGCACCAATTCGAAATCGGTTTGCATGACCTCGGCGACGGGGACGTCGGCACCGCGGCGCGCGAGCCCCGCCAAGAGGTCGCTTTGCAGCAGGATTCCCACCACGCCGCCGCCTTCGACCACGGGAAAGTCGCGCTGCGTTCCCGCCAGTGTCGCGTCGATCGCCTTCGCGAGGGTGTCGCTCGGCGCGAGGGTGGCGAAGCTCGTCACCATGGCCTGGCTCACCGGGATTCCCGCCAGCGAGTGTTTCATCTGCACCATGCTCGCTTCTTGCGCGGCCCCGATCCACACGAAGAACGCGATGAAGACGAGCATCGGGTTGACGAACAATCCCACGAAGCCGAACACGAGCGCCATCATCTGGCCGATCTGGGCCGCGAGGTGGGTCGCACGTGTGTATTGCATGCGCGTCGCCAAGAGCGCGCGCAGGACGCGACCGCCGTCCATGGGGAACGCGGGTAGCAGATTGAACAAGACCAGCATCACGTTGACCGTGGCCAGGCGGTCGATAAACGAGCCTTCGCCCGCGAAGACCGCGACCGAAACCGACGCCCCGAAGGCCACCAGCACCAGCGCGATAACGACGTTCACGGCCGGACCCGCCAGTGCTACCCACAATTCTTGGTGCGGGTCGTCCGGCATCCGCTCCATGCGCGCCACACCGCCGATCGGCAATAGCGTGATGTCGCGCGTCGCAATGCCGTAGCGTCGCGCGGTGACGGCGTGACCGAGCTCGTGGAGCACGACGCACGCAAACAGCGCCAGCACGTACAAGACGCCTTCGAAGCCGGCGACCAGCCCGTCGCCTTGGCGCCAGCTCACCACGCCGAACCACACCAACAATAGAAGGAACGTGAGGTGGATGTAGACGGGAATCCCGAACAGCTTGCCGATGCGGATCGACCACTTCATGCCGTCAATATACACCTTTCGCACTCCGCGGTCGAACACCGGCGCTGTGGTACACTGGCCGCGTCAGCGCCGCTTTCTTTCTCGCGCGACGACGTTGCAATGAAACAAGCACTCACGATCGCGGGTTCCGACTCCGGCGGCGGCGCCGGCATCCAAGCCGACCTGAAGGCGTTCCACGCCCACGGCGTGTTCGGTGCGAGCGTGATCACCGCGGTGACGGCACAGAACACGAGCGAGGTGCGGCGCGTGTTCGAGGTGCCGGTCGACGTGGTGCGCGACCAATTGGAGGCGGTGCTGGACGACCTCGACGTCGACGCCGCCAAGACCGGCATGCTGTCGTCGGTCGCGATCATCGACGCGGTCGCGGATATACTCGACGCGCGTCGTTTCGAGAATCTCGTCGTCGACCCCGTCATGATCTCGAAGAGCGGCTTCCGACTCTTGCGCGACGACGCCGTCGACGCACTGGTGCGCCTCCTGGTCCCGCGCGCGCTGGTCGTGACGCCGAATCTCCACGAGGCGTCGCTCTTGGCCGGGATACCGATCGCGTCGCTCGACGACATGGAGCGCGCCGCGGAGCGCATCGGCCGGCGCGGCGCCCGCGCGGTCGTGGTCAAGGGAGGGCACGCGCGCTTCGCCCTCGCCGTCGACGTCCTGTGGACGCAGCGCGGCGTCGAGCGGCTGTACCCGGAGGGCGAGGTCGTCGAACGCAGCGTGCACGGCACCGGCTGTACGTTCTCGGCCGCCATCGCCGCCCGCATCGCGCGCGGCGAACCGATCGAGACCGCGGTCAAGAACGCCAAGCGCTACATCACGCGCGTGATTCGACACGCGATCAGCCCCGGCCGCGGCCACGCCGTCGGCGACGCATTCTATTTTCTGGGAGAAGACGACTGGGAGAAGCGATGAGGCCGACGCGATCGATCCCTCGACGCGATTTCCACGGCGCGAATACGACACGACATTGTCCGTCTCGCGCTGTGGCATGAGCGGAGAGGGACGATCGTGTCGGCCAGAGAACTAGTCTTCCAGAGAGGCGCGCAGTGCCGCGCGCGCCAAGAGGCGCGTCGAATCGAGGACCGGGAGCGGAGAGTTCTCTTGCGTGATGATGAGCGGGACTTCGGTGCACCCCAGCACGACGCCCTCGCAGCCCTGCCCGCGCATCTCGCTGATCAGCCCCGTGAAATACGCGCGCGACTCCGCGGTGAACTGGGCCGCCACCAACTCGTCGAAGATGATCCGGTTGACGAGTTTCCGATCCTTCTCGGCGGGCAGCACGATTTCGACGCCGTACTCGTCGAGCTTTTCCTTATAGAAGGACGACTCCATCGTCCACCCGGTCCCGATCAACCCCACCCGCTTCAAGCCCAGGCGCCCGGCTTCGCGCGCGACTTCCTCCGCGATGTGGAGCCACGGGAGCTTCGCTTGTTTGGCCACCTGGTCGAACACGCGGTGGACCGTGTTGTCGGGACAAATCACGATCTCCGCACCCGCCTTCGCGAGTTTTCCTTCCGACGACAGCATCAGCGCCGCGACACCGTCCCAGCGACCCGCTTCCATCAGGCGCACGTAGTCGCTGAAGGGGTGCGTATGCATGCTCACCTCGGGGTGGGCGTGCTTCTTCCCCATCAGCTCCGGGGCTTCGGTGCAGACGGTGGTGTAGCACAGGGCCGCGCCCTCCGCGCTGCACGCGACGATGCCGATGTGTTTGGCCAATGAGAACCCTCGCTAGCTCGCCTGGCACCCGCCGTGGCAGTACGCTTCGTACACGCCGTCGAGGAAGTGCCACAAGGCACCCGCCGCTTGGTCCGCGACGGCGATGGCCCGCTCTTGCCGCTCCATCGTGGCGCAATGTTCTACCAACAAATCGCGCTCGACCTGGCTGTGCACGATGTCGGCCGCTTCGTGGACGGTGAAGAACTCCACCGCACGCGCGTCGTCGAGCCGATAGAACTTCGCCAAGCCTTCGCGCTTGGTCTTCGCGACCAAGGGAACCTGTGACTCGTAGGCATACAGCGCCGCGAGCCCGTCGCGGAAGTCGTCGCTGCGCGTCAGGTCCATCATCGTGTCGACGGACTCGCGCGTCGTGGCCAGCAAGTCGGCGTTGCGCACGACGGAGCGCTCGAGGCCGAGGCCGTCGGCGAAGCGCATCCACAATTCGGGATGATTCGAATCGCCCTGGTCCTCGTCGATCAAATTCTCGAGCAAGAGCTGGCGCACGCGGATGTCGTCGCACGCGGAGTGCGCGGCACTCACATAGCGCGGGAACACGCGCACGTGCGCGTAGTACTGCTTCGCGTACTCGCGCAGCGACTCGAGCGAGAGCGCGCCCTCGTTCCAGAGCTGGTAGAAGGGATGGGTCAAGAGCGCGCGACGAGCGATCGTATCGTCGAGCCGCTTCAGGAAATCGGCACCGTGCACCTTGGGCACCTCCGTACAGTGGTCAATTCGAAATTCGGGTCTCCGCCGGGCGGCGGGACCATGGGCCAGCAATTGGGCTAATGTAACCGCGCCGCGCCGGGATTTCAAACCTTTTGTGCGGACCCGCGCGGGCGCGTCCGGGCGCCGCATAGCGTCGTGGTTGACACCCCTGGGCGCGGGCCGGATACTGGGCACGGCCCTTGCACGAGTCGTTGATTTATGGCCATTACGGTCCACGACACCATTCCCCGCCAGTTCCTCGCGTCGGTCGAGACCTATCACCGGCCCGACGCATTTCGCCACAAAGTGGGCGGGCGCTATCTGGACATCTCGCACGGCGAAGTCCACGCGCGCGTGAGTGCGCTCGCGTGCGCGCTGCGATCGCTCGGCATCGCGAAGCGCGATCGCGTCGCGATTCTCTCGGAGAACCGGATCGAGTGGGCCGTCGCCGACCTGGCCGTGCTGTCGTGCGGCGCCGTCGACATCCCGCTCTACGCGACGCTTCCCGCCAACCAGATCGCGTACATGCTGCGCGACTCGGAAGCTCGCACCATCTTCGTGTCGTCGCGCGCCCAGCTGGCGAAGATCGCGTCGATCCGTGCTTCCCTACCGGCGCTGCAGCAAGTGATCGGCTTCGACGCCGGCGCGGTGGAAGACGGCGCGATCTCGCTGGAGGCGCTCATCTCGGACGGTCGCGCGCTGGCCGCGAGCACCGACTTTCGCGCCATGGTGGGGTCGATCGAGAAGTCGGACTGGGCCAGCATCATCTATACCTCGGGGACGACCGGCGAGCCCAAGGGGGCGATTCTCTCGCACGGCAATTTCATGAGCAACGTGCGGCAGTGCCTCGACGTCTACGAGATCAGCTCGGCGGACGCGTACCTGTCGTTCCTGCCCTTGAGCCACGTGTTCGAGCGCATGGCCGGCTTCTATACCATGATGACGGCGGGGGTCAGCATCGCCTACGCGGAGTCGATCGAAGCCGTGGCCGACAACATGCGCGAGGTGTCGCCCACGGTCGTGTGCAGCGTGCCGCGCGTGTACGAGAAGATGTACGCCAAGATCGTCGACAACGTGAACAAGAGTTCGGCGCCGCAGCGCGCGCTGTTCTGGTGGGCGATCGGCGTCGGGAAAGCGTGCTTGAACGCGTCGCTCGCCGGTGGAGTGGGGACGTGGCTCGCGTTCAAGCGCCGCGTGGCCCACGCGCTCGTGTTCAAGAAGCTGGAGGCACGCATGGGCGGGCGCTTGCGCTTCTTCATTTCGGGCGGCGCACCGCTCGCGCGCGAGATCGCGGAGTTCTTCAACGGTGCCGGCATTCGCATCATGGAAGGATACGGCCTGACGGAAACGTCGCCGGTCGTCGCTCTCAATACCTTCGAGCACTTCCGCTTCGGCACCGTCGGCCGGCCGGTTCCCGGCGTCGAAGTGCGCATCGCCGACGACGGCGAGATCCTCGTGCGCGGCGACAACGTAATGCAAGGCTACTTCAAGAAGCCGCAGGAAACGGCGGACGCGCTGGCCGGCGGTTGGTTCCATACCGGTGACATCGGCTACCTCGACGCCGACGGCTTCCTCCTCATCACCGATCGCAAGAAGGACTTGATCGCGACCGCGGGTGGCAAGAAGGTGGCGCCGCAGCCCATCGAGGGCAAATTGAAGCAGAATCCGTTCGTGATGGAAGCCGTGCTGGTCGGAGACCGTCGGCCGTTCGTGGGGGCGCTGATCGTTCCCAACTTCGACCGGCTCGCGCAATGGGCCCGTGAGAACGGCGTCGCCAACGACGACCGCGCGCGCCTAGCGGCCGCACCGGCGGTTCGCGAGCTGTATCAGAAGATCGTCGACGGCGTGAACGCGGACTTGGCGCAGTACGAGCGCATCAAGAGCTTCACGCTGCTCAATCAGGAACTCACCGTCGACGAGGGCCACCTCACACCGACGCTCAAGGTGCGTCGACGCATCGTCGAGAAGACCTACCGCAACGAAATCGACGCCATGTACACCGCGGGTGCGGCGGCGCACGCGGTCAGCTAGCCCAAGTAGCGCTCGCGAATCACACCCATGTGGTGGCGATCGTGTCCCGCGATGATGTACGCGAGTGCTCGCACGGAAACGCCGTGACCCGACGCCGTCCCCATTCGCTTCCACGCCTCGTCGTCGAGGCTCTCGAACATTAGAGCGCTGGCGGTCCGGAGCGCACGCCACTGGGCGAGCAGGTTGGGCCAGGTCTGGCGCGAGAGTTTCGCGGCCGCCACGAAATCGTCCTGCTCGATGCCCGGCATGGGTGCTGCCAGGCCGCGCGCGAAGCACAAGGCGCGCATCGTGAACACCCACTCCATGTCGACGACGTGCCCCACCACCTCGAGCAGCGACCACTTCTCCGGCGCATAGCGAAACGCGGTGCGCTCGGCGGGCACGCGGTCGAGGAGCGTCGATGCGTCGGTCATCTGCGCGCGCAGGATCGCGACGATGTCGCCGTCGGGGACTTTGCTGACATAGCCGCCGTAGTACTCGGCGAACTCGGTCTTCTCGGGACGAAGATTCGTACTCATCGATGACCACCTGAGGGTTGCGTCGCATTTCTGCGTCGTGCTTTCCAGACTTCGATCACCATCGGAACGAGCGAGATGAAGATGATCACAATCACGGCCATACTGAAGTGTTCCTGCACGACCGGGAGGCTGCCGAAGAAATAGCCGAGTAGCGCGAACCCCGACACCCACAGCGTCCCGCCCGCGATACTGAACATGAGGAAACGGGGATAGCGCATGCGACCGATGCCCGCCACGAAGGGTGCAAACGTCCGCACGATGGGAACGAAGCGCGCCAGCACCAGCATCTTGCCGCCGTGGCGCTCGTAGAATTCGTGGGTGCGGACCAAGTGCTCGCGCCGGAAAAAGCGGTTGCGCTCGGTGAATACGCGCGGCCCCACGTTGCGGCCGATCACGTAGTTGATGTTGTCGCCGATTACTGCGGCCGCGATCAGGAGCGGTATCACCACGCCGATCTCGAGTGCGTTTGCGCCCGCCAGGGCACCCGCGGCGAATATGAGCGAGTCGCCGGGCAGAAAGGGCGTCACCACCAGGCCGGTTTCACAAAAAATGATGGCGAAGAGAATCCCGTACGTCCACGTGCCGTACGTCGCCACCATCTCCAGCAGGTGCTGGTCGACGTGGAGGACGAAGTCGATTGCGTGCTTGATGAACTCCATGCGGCGAGAGACGCGCTAGGCCGCGGCCGCACCTTCGCGCGCGAGCTCCTTCACCAATTCGCCCACCACGGCCTTGGCGTCGCCGAACAGCATGAAGGTCTGGGGCGCGAAATACAGCTCGTTGTCGATACCCGCAAAACCGGGATTCTTGCTGCGCTTGATCGCGAACACGGTCTTGGCCTTGTCGGCGGCGATGATGGGCATGCCGTAGATGGGGCTCGACTTATCGGTGCGCGCCGCCGGGTTGACGACGTCGTTGGCGCCTACCACCAACGCGACGTCGCACTGCGGCATGTCGCCGTTGATCTCGTCCATCTCGACCAGGTCGCTGTAAGGAACGTCGGCTTCGGCCAAGAGCACGTTCATGTGACCCGGCATGCGCCCCGCGACCGGGTGGATCGCGAACTTCACCGTGATGCCGCGCTTGGTGAGTTGGTCGTGCAATTCGCGCACGCGGTGTTGTGCTTGCGCGACCGCCATGCCGTAGCCGGGGATGATCACGACCAGGCTCGCTTGCTCGAGCACCTGGGCGGCACCCTCGATCGTTTCCGACTTGTACGCCTTCTGCTCCGCCCCCGCCTTGGCAGCCTGCACCTGGCCGAAGGCACCGAAGAGCACATTGGCGAACGAACGATTCATGGCACGGCACATGATGATGGAGAGAATCAGACCGCTGGAGCCGTCCAAGGCGCCGGCCACAATGAGGAGCTTGTTGTCGAGCACGAAGCCCATCGCCACCGCCGAGAGGCCGGCGTACGCGTTCAAGATCGAGATGACGGTCGGCATGTCGGCGCCGCCGATGGGAATGACGAGCAGCACGCCGAACACGAGCGACAGCGCGATCATCAGCGGGAACAGAACGCCCGACCACGGTCCGGTCGGAGCGACGACCAGCGCGATGCCGGCGACCACCGCGACTACCAATAAGCCGATGTTGACGATGTTCTGCCCGCGGTACGTCACGGGACGCTGCGGGATCCACTTCACCTCTTGCAGCTTTCCGGCCGCCATCAGACTGCCGGTAAAGGTCAAAAAGCCGAGGATGATCTCGGCCACGATCGCGGTCATGCGAAACGGGGTCAGGTTCTCGGGGCCTTCGCCCACCCACAGATAATATTTCGCCACGCCGACGAGACCAGCCGCCACACCGCCGAACGCATGCGAGAGCGCGGTTCGCTGCGGCACGGCGGTGAGCGGCACGCGCGACAACGGCACGCCGACCACGAAGCCGGCGATGATCGCCACGATGATCCAGCCGTGATTCACGACCTCGGGCTGCATCCAGGTGGCCACGACGGCCAATAGCATGGCCGCGACACCGCAGAACACGCCGCGGCGCGCCGTGCGCGGATGATTCATTCCGTGCAAAGCGAAGATGAACAGAACCATCGCCGCCAGGTACGCGGCTTGGACGATGTTGTGGATCACGACTTCTTCCCTTCGCTCGGCGACTGCTTGAACATCTTCAGCATGCGATCCGTGATGAGGAAGCCGCTCACGATGTTGGTCATGGAAGCGAAGAGTGCCACCGCGCCGAGAATACGGATCGGTTTCGGGTGGTCGCCGCCGGTGACGATGATCGAACCGACTACCGCGATGGCGGAAATGGCGTTGGTGATCGACATGAGCGGCGTGTGCAACAATCGCGACACGCGCACGATCACGCCCAAGCCGATGAAGGTAGACAATACCAGCACGATAAGCAGCGACCAGTAGTCGGTCGAAGCTACCGCTTGAACCGCCGTGTTAGAATCCAACTCCCACCCCCACGCTGATAATCGGCTCGCCGTCTGCGTACGGCGAATTGTCGTCGTTGAGCACGTCGAACAGCACTTCGACGTACGCCCACGTGTTCCTTCCCATGAGCTTCGAGAAGCCGCCGCCCACGAGCAGGAACGGCACCCACTCGCGATCCGACGTCGTCGCGCTGGTGAAGATCTCGTAGTTGATCATTTGGTATTCGGCGTGCGCGTACAACTGCGGGAGGACGCGATAGTTTCCAAACACACTCCCGCCGTAGTTGTTTGCCGTCTCGTCGTAGTTGTCGAACTTGAGCCATTCGTAGCCGACTTCGACGCCGCCCGAAAGCTTGGGCGTGAACTTGTACGCGATCATCGGATAGATGCCGATGCGCGTGACATCGCCGAACGACAGGATCACGCTCCCGCCGTAGTATATGCGCTCACTGAGCGGCCGGCTCGGCGGGGCCGCCGACGGGGGCGGTGTGGTCGCGGCTGTGGTGGTGACGGGGGGTGGCGTCGTGGTCGCCGGGGGGGGCGCCGTGACGGGCGCAGAGACGGTGGTGTCGACCGGCGCCGCGGTCGAATCGGCCGATTGCGCGCGGCCCACACTCACATCGAGCGCACACACCATGAGCGCGCACACCAGCAATCTACGCATCGAATGACCTCCTCGAGCAACCCACACTGGAATCGTCGCGGGATGGCGACGGCACGAACAGAGTAGCGCGAGCACGCATCCGCTGGCAATGGCTTAGTGCCGTGTGCGCGGTGCCACGATCTCGATCCACACCGGTTCCGACATCGAAACCACGCGCGAGTGCTCGTCGACGAAGCCCGCCGTCACCGAGTAGCGCCCGGGCGGGAGCGCCTCGCCCGCGCCGAAGTAGTCATCGTTGCCCTTCCACTCGCGCATGATCACGCGCAGCTCACCCGGCTCGAGGCGCAGCTCGCTCAGGGCCATGGCGCATATCCGCGACGGTGCCACCACTTGTCCGCTCTCGTTGGCGACTTCGTAGTCCCACTGGCAGCCGGTGGCGAACTGCTTTTCGTAGGCGCGCGTACCGCCGTTGAACAGGCTCGCTTCCAATGAGACCGGCTCGCCGATGGCGAAGCGGATCGGCGTTATCTTGACGGAGAACTTGACCCCGTCCGGCGCTTCGTACACGCCGGGCTCCTTCTGCGTTTCCGGGTGGGGACCGCATCCCGCGGCCACGGCGAGTGCGAAGAGCGCGGCGGTGGTCCGTGCGATTCTACGTTTCAAGAACATCACAACCTAGCGTGCGAAGAAACGATAATAGACGTCTTCTACTCCGACAGAACCTTGCACCCACGCGCCGAGAAATATGCCATCGGTCGACGTCGCCGCGATCCGGTGCGAGTAACCGCTCGGGAGTACCACTTCGACCGATCGCGCGGGATACTGATCGGCGTCCGCCAACGATAGCTCATAAACCTTGGGCGTGCCGTCGCGATTCGACAGCCACAACAGCTTCGACACCGAACCGTCCGCGAAGATTTGCGGGAACAAGTTCACGACGTTGCCGACATCGTGGGTCACTTGCAGCGGTGCCGACCACGTCGTGCCGTTGGTCGACGTCGCGATGAAGAGCTGCGACTTCGGGTTGAGATACGGAATAGGTTCCGACGTGTCGTGACGAACCCACGCCATCGTGAATCCGCTGCCGGTGCGCGCGACGAACGGAAGTTGGTCGTGCTCGGTAGCACTGTTGATGCCGGCCAGCGTGTCGGGCGGGCTCCACGCGACGTCCGCCGGGCCCTTCGACGTCACGTAGATCTCGCTGGTCGGATTGGTCGCGTCGCGCACGTCGCTCACAAAATAGATGAACATGGTGCCGTCGGTCGCAAACGCGGGCGTGGGTAGCCAGTCGTCGACGTCGGGGTCCGTCGTCACCGATTCTTCGTCGGCCACGTTCCAGTGGATTCCGTCCGCCGAGGTGGAATGCAAGATGTGGCCGCGGAAGTACGCGTACCAGCGAAACCAGGTGAGGTGGAACCGGCCGGCGTCGTCTTGCACGAGGGTGGGATAGAAATCGCCGCCGGGGTCGAGCGTCACACGCGCCGGGTTGCTCCAATTCGTCCCGGATGCGCAGCGCTCGACGTAGATGTCGCCCGCACCATCGTCGCGGTCGGAGAACCACGCGACGAACATGGAACCGTCGCGCGCGCGCAACACGCTGGGGTCTTCGTCTTTGGTGGGGCTGCCGGTCGAGAGCACTTGCGGCGCAGTGGTCGCGAAGCGCGGCTCGGTGCCGGGGTCGGCGGCATCGTCACTGCAGCCGACCACGGCACCCAAGGCGAAGAGGAGGATCCATGCCGCCGTCCTCATGGCGCGCTAGGGAGAACAGCCTAGTTCGTGAAGCCGAGGTCGACGCGGAACATCTCGAAGTTGTCCGCGCCGTTGAGATCGAGCCAATTGACCTCGTATCCAACCTGGAAGAAGACCGCTTCATTGGGCTCGAAGCGCAGGCCCACGCCGCCGCCGTAGGACAAACCGTCCCATCCATACGTCGACGTGTAGCCGTTGCAGATGTAGCCCCACCATGGGTCGTACCAACACCCGGTGTAATAATCCGCCACGATGTTGGTGTCGACCATGGTCCACCCGATGTTGCCGTTGATGTAGGGCGTCACCGTGCGCGGGAGGATGTACCACGTGCCGATCGCGGCCAGCGAGCCCGTGTCCAGCCAACCGCCGTAGTTGAGCTGCGTGGTCGGGTCGGTGGCATTGTAGTAGGTCGCGTTGTAGCTGATCGTGCGCCAGCTCATCAGGAACCCGAGGTTGAAGCGCTCGTTCATGTTGTACCCGAATTCGAAGCCCCAACCGAGGTCGTCGTCGAGGTGCAACTTGGTATTGTTCGCCCCATCGTAGTCGTGCGAGGTCGTGTAGCGCGTCTGGACGGACATATCCCAGCGCTCGGTACGATCCGTCACGCGCCCCGACGCCGCGTTCGCCGCATTGGCCAGCGCCAACAGCGCCGCGACGGTCAAGAGAATACGTTTAGTCATGTGGCCTCCTCCTTGGCGTGCCCGAACGGCACGAATAGAAAGGCAGAGTACACGAGCGATACTTGTCTGTCCACTCGCAATGAGGCGCTACAACCACTTGGCCTTGCGGAAGCGGTAGGCGAGATAGGCGTCGATGGCGATGATCACGCCCATCACGATCGGATAGCCGAGGTCCCACTCGAGCTCGGGCATGCTGCGAAAATTCATCCCGTAAATGCCCGCAATCATGGTCGGCACGGCGAGCAACGCGGCCCACGCGGCCAGTCGCTTGGTTACTTCGTTCTCTTGAATCTGAATCAGCGAGAGATTGACGGCGGTGGCGGTCGTTACCATGTCGCGCAGGCTGTCGATCGATTGGTTCAGGCGCACCAGGTGGTCGTGCACGTCGCGGAAATAGTCGTGCAGCCCTTCGCACCTGCGCGGCACGCGCCCGCCGTAGAGCTTGCTCGTCACTTCCAGCATCGGTCCGGTGGCGTGCTTGAGAATCGTGAGCTTGTGTTTGAGGCCATAGAGCGCTTGGATCTGCGCGCGTGTGGTCTGCCCCGAGAAGATGCGCTCCTCGATGCACTCGATCTCATCGTTGAGCGCGTCGACCAGCGGGAAGTAGCGGTCGACCACCGCGTCCATGAGTGCGTACAGCACGTACGCGGGTCCGTGCTTCAATAGATTGGGCTCTTGCTCGGTGCGACGGCGCACGCCGGCGAAGCCTTCGCGCGCGCCGCGCCGCACCGTCAGCACGTAACCGTCGCCGATGAAGACCGCCACTTCCCCGACGGTTAGCTCGTCGCCTTCTTTCTCGACGGGTTGGAGCACGACGAACAGCGAGTTTTCGTACTCGTCGAGCTTGGGGCGCTGATGACCATGGCGCGCGTCTTCGACCGCAAGATCGGGGAGGTCGAATTCTTTCTGGAGCGCGTCGAGCTCGGACGTCTCCGGGTCCTTGATGGCCACCCACACGAAGCAATCGGGCCGGCCCAGGTACTCGGAGATCTGCGCGATAGTAATGTCGGCCACGCGCTGGCCCTTCTGATATGCGACGCAATTGACGAGCATGGCCGGCGAGTATATCACCGCACCGCTTCGCGGCGCACTAGGGGTTGGTGAAAACGGATGGGGGGACTAGAAGCGCCAGCTCAAGCTCGTGTAGACCTGATTGTAGGCGTCGGCGCCCGAGCTGCTGTTCTCGCCCGACAAGTTGAGGTACCAGCCTTGCACGAGCGACACGTCGACTTCAGCGCCGAACCACGACGTGGTGACGTCGGGGCTGGAGACCGACTTGCCGTAGTCGCCCCGAAACCCGCCGTAGAGATCGAGCGACCAGCGCGCATCGGGCGACCAGCCGGCGCCGGTCGTGAACATCCAGCCGTCCGAGCGCTCGTTGTCGTAGCGCGTGGTTCGAATCCGCAGGTTGAGATTCGCGGGACTCAAGCGATTCGCGGATGCGGTCAGGGTGTACGAGGCGGCGTCGCCCGCGGAACCGCCGCTGCTGTTGCGCACCGTCGCGCCGAAGCGATAGCGTTCGGCGACGTTCCATGACGCTCCACCCCACACGCCTTCGCGGTAGGCGGCGTCGAACGCCGTCTCGGGGCTCAAGTAGTCGTCGTAGAGAAGGACGTTGCGCCGGTTGTCGTAGCCGGCATCGAGGTCGACCGCTTTCGTCACGCGCCAGCGCGCGGAGGCGAAGGTACTCGTGAACCCGTACTGGTCGCCTTCGACGTTCTCCCTCCAACCGCGATAGATGTCGATCTCCTGCAAGAGCGTTAGCGACACGGTGCGTGACATGAGGCGCCCGAGCACGGGCACGTATTCGCGGTTGATGTGGCCGTCTTGGTACGACCCCACGCCCGCCAAGACGCCTTCCCAACGCAGCGACGCCCGCGGCGCGCTGCGTGCGCGCACGAACACGCCGTACTCCTGGACGTCGAGCGACCACGCGTAGTCGACCGGCGTCGGTTGGGTACCGGCGAAGGCCCCCGCGCTGTAACGCACACCGTCGAACTCCGCGACCACACCGTCGAACGTGCTGATGGTCGAGAGCGCCGAAGAGAACTGGCGGCCCACCGCCACGCGCACGCGATCCCCCTGCGACCGCCAGGCCGCGTTCAATCGGTACACCCGCGCCTCGGCGTCGTTGTACTCGGTTCCGTCGGCGATGACTTGGTAGGTGTGACGCGCGCGCGCATCGACTTCGATGTCGAACGCGGACCCGCCCACGCGCGTACCTTCGAGGCGAACGTCGAAAGAGGGTCGCGTGATGTCGCCACCGTATCCGCTCTGGTCGAATACTCCGAGGTACTGGACGCCGACGCGGCCCTTGATCCCCATCGATCTCGCCCACGACTCGTGAGGCTTAGCGACCGGCGCGTCCGACTCGTCTATTTGAGCCGCCAGCGCCGGCGCGCCCGGCACCACCGCGGGAGGAACATCCACCGGTCGCTCCACACGCACAAATTGGATCTCGTCGCCGACCACGAGCGGGGCGCTGGTCGATTCGACCGCGCACGACGCTCGGTGCGACGACACGTCGGACACCTTGAGTGAGGCGATCACGACGCCGCCGCGCATCACGTCGATATGACTACCGACCGATACACCGTCGTCCTGGCCGGCGTCGATGTAGGCCGTCGCACTCGTCAGGTACGTGATGCGATAGGTACGGGCGAGAGCGCCGCCGCCCAAGGCGGCGCACAACCCGAATGCGATCGCTGCGATGCTCGCCGCACGCTTCACTACGTCCGTCCTTGGGGATGGCACGAATAGCACGCTTGCGAATCGTACGAGTAGCCGTTTTCGCCCCGGTGATTGCTGTCGGTCTGGGCCTTGTCGTCGTGCGGGTGACAGCCCAGGCACGAGAAGTCCGCGTAGGTCGCGGCGTTGGTGTGACACTCGTTGCAGTTGTTCCACTTGCCGGCGTGCCTACCCGAGTAAATTGGGAACCACGCCGTGTGGTCGAAGGTCGCCCCATCCCAGCGCGTCGTGTTGTGGCAATCGGTGCAGCTGATCGGGAAGCCGGCCGCCGCGTGGGCCGGATTGTTGGTCCCGTCGAAATCGCTTTGGTGGCACGACACGCACGCCGTCGGAGTTCCGGCATACACGCCGCCCACGTGGCAGCGCGTGCAGGCCACCGTCACGTGCGCGCCGGTCAACGGGAAGTTCGTGTTCGCGTGGTTGAAGTTGCCCGCCCCCCAACTCGTCGTGTTGTGGCACTGCGTGCAATCGGTCGAGAAACCGGCCGCCGTATGGACGGGGTCGTTGGTCCCGTCGTAGTCACTCTGGTGGCACGCGACACACGCCGTCGGCGTACCGGTGAACACGCCGCCCACGTGGCAGCGCTCGCACGCGACGGAGAGGTGGGCGCCCGTTAGCGGGAAGTGCGTGTCCGCGTGGTCGAAGCGAACGCGCTGCCACGCCTGCTCGTTGTGACACGACGCGCAGTCGGTGCTGAACCCCGCCGTCACGTGGTTGGGGTTGGTGGTGGCGTTGTAGTCCTTCATGTGGCACGACTGGCAGTCGGTCGGCGTGTTGACCCAGGTCAACGCGTCGGGCGACGACAAACGGTGGCACATTTCGCAGTCGAGTGTCACGTGGGCACCCGCCAGCGGAAACCGCGTCATGCGGTGCAGACGAACTTGGTCGTTGCGATCGATGAAACTGCGCGTGCCGTGACAGCGGGCGCAGTCGCTGCCCAACTCGCCGTTGTGGACGTCGCTGTGGCAGTCGATGCACGCGGTCGACGCCATCGCGAAGTCGAGGCTCGTGTGGCACTGCGTGCACTTGATCGACGCGTGCGCACCTTTTAGCGGCACACCGAACTTCTCGTGGTCGAACTTGGAGCTGATGCGCGCCGGCTTCCAAGAATCGGGCCGGTGACAGAGGCTGCAGTCCTCCTTGAAGTCGCCGTGGGGATTGTCGACCTGGGGCGGCTTGTCGGCCGCGACGGCGGTCGTATCCCCGAAGCGCCCGATCGCCATCGGCAGGACACCGGCGATCGCAACCGCAAGCCAGAACACCCATGCTATGGAACGACGTCGGTTCATGATCGGCCTTTCAGACCGCCACCGTCCGAGTGGCAGTCTTCGCAACGAGACGATACCGGCCGGAACAGCGTCATCGGCTTGCCTCCGGTCGGTGTGACGGTCGGGTGGCAGCGTGCGCACGCCACCTTCTTGTGGGCACCCTCGAGCGGGAACGATTTCACCTTGGTATGATCGAAACGACTCGCCGGCTTGAAGTGGGCGACGTCGTGACAACTCTCGCAGGCCCCGCCGTCCTTACGACGGTCGAACTGCCCGCCGTGCGGACTCTCGTGGCAATCACGGCACGCGCGGGCGTCGATTTGGAACGCGAGCGACGACGCTCCACCAACGGAGGCCTTCTGCACCCCGTTGGACGCAAGCTCCTTGTGGCAAGCGAAGCACGGCACCGAGCGGTGGGCGCCTTCGAGCGGAAAGCGGGCGCGTTCGTGCGCCGCGACGTCCACCGTCGACGGCCGGAATCCGTCGAGGTTGTGGCACTCGAGACAATCGTTGGAACGGGCACGTTCTCCGCCCGGTGAGAAGCGGCCCTGGTGCGGGTCGCGGTGGCAATCCTCGCAGCGCCCGTGCCGCGGATGGAAAAACACGTGCGCGCTCCCGAGGTCGGCGGTCTTGGCGGCGTGGTCGGCGAACACTCCGCCATGACATTTCGAGCACGCGGCGACCGCGTGCTGGCCGGAAAGCGCGAACGACGTCTGGGCATGACGCGCGACGGTGAACGTGCTGGGCGCGAAGCCGGCGACGTCGTGGCACGACGCGCAGTCGGTCGGCTTGCCGGCGAGTGTCGCTTGTCCGGCGTGCGCATCCTTGTGGCAATTGCCGCACGCGGCGAACAGCGGCTTCTTCCCCCACGCCGTCTTTTCGTCGTGGCACTTGGCACACGCGAGCGCTGCGTGCTTGCCGCGCAGCGGATAGCGCGTGCGATCGTGGTCGAACTTGGTCTGATCCACCTTGTGGAAGTCCGCCGTGGAATGGCACCGGCTGCACGTCGGGCCGAACGAGCCCTTGTGCACGTCGGCGTGGCACGCGCTGCACTCGTCGTGCGGAAGCGGCTTGTACAACGGAATCGGCTGGCCCTTCTCGTCGTGTTTGAGGGTGAGGTGAGCGGCTTCGTGGCACTTCGCGCACGCCACCGTCGCGTGCTTGCCGGTCAGTGCGAAACCGGTACGCGCGTGGTCGAACTTCGTCACCGGCCGAAACGCGGTCGTGGTGTGGCAGCTCTCGCAATCCTTGCCCAGCGCCCCCTTGTGCACGTCCTCGTGGCAGGCGGCACAGTTGGCGTCGAGTCCCAGCCACGAATGCCCGCGTTTGTCTTGCTTTACCAGCGACGCGACCTCGCCCTTCATGTTGGCGGCCGTGTGGCACTTCTTGCAATCGGTTGTCGCGTGCTTGCCCGTCAGCGTGAAGCCCGTCTTGGTGTGGTCGAACTTCTCCTGGCTCTTGCCCGGCCATGCGACCAGAGCAAAGTCACGCCCGCCGTGGTCGGGATGGCAGCTCGCGCACTTCGAACGCGCCTCGTGACCGTGAAAACCGGTCCCCTTCGCGATCGTGGCCGCGATCTCTCCGTGACATGCGAGACACTTCTGGTCCATGGTTCCTTCGCCCTTACCGTGACACTTGACGCATCCCAGGTTGCCGTCGAGGTCGGCGTGCACCTTCGAAAGCGGTCCGGGCGACACCTGCGCGCGCGCGTCGACTCCCAGGCCGCAACACAAGCCGACGAGCGACGCGATCATCGCGCTTCTCGCGGCCACCAAGCTACGCAACGACCGACTCCTCTTCCTTGGGGAGCGGAACGTCCTTCTTCACGATCCGGACACCGATTTCTTCGAGGAGCTTGTAGGGCGGGTCGCCACCGATGCGAACCACCACGGTGTCGTTGGGTAGTATTTCCTCGCGACCTTCCACTTCCATCACGACCGAGTCGGGCCGAATCTCGCGCACCTGGCTCTTCAACATCACGCGGAGCTTCCCGCAGTGGACCGCCTGATCGAGATTGGTGCGGTTGCGCTCCTTGACGCGCGCGAACGCATCGCCGCGGTAGCTCAGCGCGACCGTGGTTCCGTTCTGCCGGGCGAGTCCCACCGCCGACTCCACGGCACTGTCGCCACCACCCACCACCAGCATGCGCTGGCCCGCGAACAACTCCATGTCGACGACGTCGTAGATCACCTTGCCCAATTCTTCGCCTGGAACGCCCAGGCGGCGTGGAGTTCCGCGCCGTCCCATCGCAAGAACGACGTGGCGCGCCCGGAATGCTTGCTCCGGCGTTTCGACGCGAAGCCACTCGCCTTCGCGCACGATGCTGGTCACGCGGTGGTGCGTCCTTACCTCCAGCCCCGTGCTCGCGATGATCTTCTCCCAAACTTCCAGCAGGCGTTCTTTCGACCCGTCGGCGACCCACAGATCGCCGTACAGCGGAACGGTCAACGGTTCGGCGAGGAGGAGTTTGGCGCGCGGGTATTTGCGAATGGTGTCGGCCAGCGCTCCCTGCTCGAGAACGGCGTAGCGGAGCTTGCGACGGAGCGCTTCCAAACCCGCGCTCAAGCCGGCCGGGCCGCTGCCCACGATCACCACGTCGAGAACGTCGTTGGGGACATTCCCCTTCTTGCGCGCGACTTCGCTGGCCACGTGCTCGATGGCCACCTTGGCTTCATTGATGGCGTTCTTGATGAGGCCGCGCCCACCCAGCTCTCCGACCACGTACACCCCGCGCATGTTGCTCTCGAACGCGGCGTCGACCAGCGGGACTTCGACGCGGTGGACGCTCGCGCCCGTCGAGAGCACGATGCCCCCGACGGGACACGCTTGGACGCATTTCCCGTGGCCCTTGCACAGGTCCTTTTTGACCGTGGCCAGTTTTCCGACCATGAAGATCGCACCGGGCTCGGGGCACACGGGGACGCATGCGCCGCAGCCCACGCACTGATCCGCGAGTACCACGGCGTGCAGCCGACCTCCGCCCTTCGCGCTCTCTGCGCCTTCGGAGACGGCTCCGGCGCGCACGACTTCGTAGAGCTGCATGGGAACGCCGCAACTGGGACAACGCGCGGCGCCGGGCGGCACCTTCTTCCGGCAGCGTGGACAGGGCGCCGCCTTCGCGTCGCCGCCCGTGCGTTTCATGTGCCCGCGCATCAAGAGCACGGTGAACGCGATGAAGACGATTGTGGTGATGAGCATCGTCATGGCGAGTCACCCGTTAGAACCAGGTCGATCCCACCGCCACGACGACCACCACGTGGATCGTGACCGCGACGAAAGCCATGATGGCGACGGGACGATGGGCCGCATGCCAGTGGCGGAAGATCGACTGGGTCGCGTCCAGCAGTCGCGCCTGCTGGGAGAGCGACATTTCGCGCCGCGCGAGCATCATCGCGTCGTCGAGGCGTTTCTTGTTGGTCGCACCCTTCGTTTTCATGCGGCGCCGAAGCCGGCGTAGCGCGCGGCCGCGCGCCATGTCGTCGCGCATCATCTGCGCGAAGGCGGCCACGATGCCGACCCGCGCCGGCGACGACTCCACGTTGAGGATCTCCTGCACGTCGATCACCGATAGACCGGTCGCGTCGGCGATCTCGGCCAGCAGCGTCCGCTGCTGCGCGGACACGTCGGCCAGACTCAGCTCGAGGCCCGAGCGGCTGCGCGGAATGCGCACGTAGAGGTAACGCCCGATGAATCCGCTCAAGCACACGATGAGCATCGCGATGTAACCGAGGCCGATGACGCCGCCGAATCGAAAGCCGGCGTGAATCGCGCCGACGATCGGGAGCATCAGCCCGACGCCGATATGAACGTCGAGCCAGCGCGGGACGGGCCCCATCCACTCGTGCTTGCGGAACTTCTTGCGCAGCGGAAACAGCCACATGAACAAGAAGCCGAGGAACGTCACGATGCCGGCCGACTGGCCGATGTACCCGGAGGGTCGAAACCACGGATGGAGCGCACTGCGCAGGCGCTCGGCGTGCGGGAGGGTGTAGTACGGGATGCCGATTGCCGCCACGACGACGAACAGCACGAACGGAACCACGATCACACGCCCGGGGCCCACGCCCCGCGGGCCGCGATCGGGCTTCGCCGTTGAGACTTTGCGGGCTGGAATCGACATCGTCGCAGTGCCCATGATCGTTGCCGCCGATACTGGATTAGCCAAGGAATTGCCTGTGTCCCAGTTCCCTCATTAAAGGGGGCAATTCCTATGCCGCGGCGGCTGCAGTCGAGGCGCGGCACAATGCTCCCCTCGCGAGGGACCGTGCACCGCAACGAGGAAGAATAGAGGAAGATGAAAATTCCATTAATGCTCGTCGCGGACGCGGGGCGGCAACGTCGAACACATGGCCATCATGCGCCACGGTTTCGGGCCCCGCAAGCAAAACGTGGGGGTAAGTTTGCCTTCGTTTACGGCGTGCAGGCCGACCGCATCGCTTCCCGACTCACGATGTTTTCGGTGCCGTAGCCGGCGAGCGGCCACGTCGCGACGAAGCGATCGACGTCGAGGCCGAGTTTGGCGACGGTGTCGCACAGCTGTTTCGAGCGGCCGGTGAGCGGCTTCCCGGGGTAGTAGAACAAAAGGTCGCCGGTGAGCAAAATTTTCGGACGCGGAAAGTAGACGATGAAATATTCGTCGGTGTGTCCCGACGCCACATTGTAGATCTCGAGTACATTGGTTTCGTCTTCGAAGCGACGCTCTGTGGCGACGGTCTCGACGCGCAGCGGCTTGGGGTCGCGCGATAAGGCGTCGGGACGCAAGCTGTACTTGCCGGCGGCGATCGCTTCGATCAATGGTGCCGTGCTGGGCGGAACCACGATGGTCGCGCCTTCGTGAATCCAGCTGCGCGTGCCGCCGATGTACTGGCCGTGCAGGTGGCTGAACGCGAAGTAGCGCACCGGCTTCGCGAATGACTTGCGCAGGAACTCAGCCACCACGTCGCAGTTGTGCGAGTTGTACACGCCCTCGAAAACGAAGAGGTGGTCGCTGAACTCGGCGACGGTGACGCGCGTGTTCATCGACGCGACGTCGATCGCGAACACGTGCGGTGCCAATTCATTCAAGCGCAGTTCGCCGGCCGCGATGACGCGGGCGCGATCACGGTCGCGATTTCCGTCGGGGATGTCGAAGGTGGTGTCGGGCACGGCGGGCGCAAACTCGAGGTGCGCAACCTCGCGCCCATCCTGCACGACGACGACCCGTGTCGGAGCACGGTCGGCCCACGCCTCGAAACGAATCGATTCCTCGCGATTGCCCACGACGTCGTTCCAGAAGCGGCGCTCCAGCGTTTCGATGCGGTGCGCGGGGGCGTCGACGCGAACGTGCCACATCTCGTCGTTCCACGCGAAGAGAAACTCGCCCTTCTCCCACGCCACGTTCTCGCGCCGCGCGAGGGCCGCTTTGGCGACCAGCCGCGGGTGCAACGCGGCCACCGTCGCGGGCGACAAGTCTCCCAAGGGAGTCGCGTCGATCTCGACCCCCTTCTCGTCGACTTGGAAGATGCGCCCGCGCCGGACGAAATAGCGGTCGGTGGACTTCTCGTCGCCTTCACCCGAATCGAACTCGAGCGCGGCCTCGCCCGTTTCCGGGTCGAAGAAGAAGCGCGCCACGATGTCGTAGCGATGAAAATCGCCGGGGTGCTTGGGATGGCCGGCGTCGGTGACGAAGCCGGTGGCGTCGATGCGATAGCGCCCGTGCGCGGGGTCGACGAGGCGATCGAAGTCGTCGGCCGCGTGCGCGACGGAGACCGACAAAAAAAGCGCGAGTGTTACGGCGGTGCGAATGCTACCCATTCCGTCCCATGCTGGCAGGCATCGGTACCGCCACGACACTGCCGCGCGCGGTGACGACGTCGTTCGCAGAGAGTGTGACTTCGACGACCGCCTTGCGATCGCTGCGCTCGACCACGCGAGCGCGCACCACGAGCTCGCCGCCCATCGGTGTCGGTTTCAAGAACGACACGTTGAGCGCTGCGGTGACGAAGCGCGGTGCGGGCCCGGCGCCGATCTCGCGCCCCGCCGCGCGCTCGGAGGCGGCGGCCGCGGTCGCCATGGCGTGGCAGTCGATCAGCGACGCGACCAGTCCGCCGTACACGAAGCCCGGAAGTGCGGTGTGTTCCGCACGCGGAGTGAAGCGCGCGACGACTTCGTCGCCGTCGACGAAACTCTTGAGCTGGTGGCCGCGCGCATTGTGGCGACCGCACCCGTAGCAATGCGCGAAGTCGTCGGGGTAGAGATCCTGGATCGCGACTCGGTCACGCGTCATCGCGCTTTCGCTTCGGATTTCTTCGCGCGATCGACCGACTCCTTGATGATCTTCTTGAGCGTCGGCAGGTGGATATCGTCGATCGTCTTGATGTAGAGACAACCTTTTCCCGTCTTGTGCTTCCCGAGCTGCTCGATGACCTCGGCGCTCCTTCGGCAACCCGCCCATCATGTAGAGCGTCAGGGCCTGCTTGCGCGGAGAGAAGCCGGCCACGAACCACTCCATCTCGCGGCCGTTCGGATAGCGATACTTGTACGCCCCGAACCCGACGATGCTCGGTCCCCACATGCGCGGCTCGCTGCGCGTGATCTGCGTCATGATCTTCGCGAGCGTCATGCAGTCCGCGCGCGCGCGCTCGTCCTTGACCGTTTTCAAGAACTGGTCGACGCTCTTGCCGGTGGCCTTGGTCTTGAGTTCCTTCGCCATCGCCTAGAGCAATGCCGCGTCGAGCGTGATCGTCAAGCCGGGGCGCAACAGATTCGACACCGGGCAGCCCTTCTCGGCCTCCGCGGCCATCTGCTTGAACGTCGCGTTGTCGAGCCCCGCGACGCGACCGCGCGTCTCCAAGTGCATCGCGAAGATCTTGCCGGCTTCGAGAGAAATCGTCGCCTTGGTGGCGATGGTGTCAGGCACGTGACCCTTTCCACTCAAGAAGTTCGAGAACGCCATGCTGAAGCACGCGGCGTGCGCGGCGGCGATCAATTCTTCCGGGTTGGTTCCCTTCGCGTTCTCGAAACGCGTCGCGAACGAGAACGGCGTGTCTTTCAGCACGCCGCTCGCGGGGGCGTCGATCGATCCTTTGCCCGACTTCAAATCACCGTGCCAGGTACCGTTAGCGGTTCTGAGAATCGCGGCCATAGTATGCCTCCTTGGTTGCGGACGACTCTAACAGCGCGGCGTGGGCGCCGTCAATCCGACCGCATTCGATCAGCACACGTTCTCTTTTACGCACCAGCAGTACACAAACTCCTGCTCGGTTCCCCACGGCGTCTGGTGTCGCTCGTCGATGTGGTCGATCATTCGAAACGCATCACCGAATTCCCCGTGGAGAGCGTCGGGGCTGTATCGCACCACCGGGAGCCCGCTGCACTTCTCGGGTCCCTCCGGGCCGAAGGTCGCCAGGACCACGTGTCCGCCCGGCTTCAACGCACAGCAGACGCGTTCGATATAGGCCTTTCGATCGGCTTCGTTGGTGAGGAAATGAAAGACGGCGCGATCGTGCCACACGTCGATCGAGTCGCTCGGCAAATCGAGGGTGGTAATGTCGCCGACGCGCCATTCGACGTCGCGTGCACGCTCGCCGAGACGCTTCTTGGCGGCGTCGAGCGGCGCTTGCGCGATGTCGACTACCGTTACATGGCGAAAGCCGCGCGCCAACAAATCGTCGACGAGCGTCGAGGCACCCCCGCCCACATCGAGAATGTGCGCGTCGAGGCCGACACCCGTTCGCAAGATGAGTTCGAGGGAGCGCTCGAGATGCGGTCGATACCAACTGACGTCGGTTGCGCGCTTGGCTTGATAGACTTTTTCCCAGTGCTCGCGCTTGGTCACGTCGGACCCCCTACGGAAGCGAACCGCTAAGGCGTGCGACGTTCGCTGTCGAGGATCGTCATCTGGTGCGGATCGTAGCGATCTCCGGCGGCGGCGCTGGCCGGGACCGCGCGCTCGATTTGCGCCAGGTCGTCGGGCGAGAGGCGTAACTCGAGAGCACCCAGCGCTTCGGTGAGTCGTTCACGCGTGCGCGCGCCGACTAACGGCACGATGTCGTCGCCGCGACCCAAGACCCACGCGATCGCGACTTGCGCGACCGTCGCACCTCTCGCCTTGGCGACGACGTTCAGCGCGTCGGCCAGCGCGAGATTGCGGTCGATGTTGCCGGGCTGGAAGCGCGGCAGGAACTTGCGATAGTCGCGCGGGCCGTACGTCCGCTCCTTCGACCAGTGGCCGCTCAGCAACCCGCGCGACAAGACACCGTACGCGGTGATGCCAACGCCGAGCTCACGACACGCCGGCAGAATCGCCTGCTCGATGCCGCGCGAAATGAGCGAGTACTCGATCTGCAAATCGGCGATGGGATGAACCGCGCACGCGCGACGCACCGTGTCGGCGCCCGCTTCGGAAAGCCCGACGTGGCGCACGTGGCCCGCCTTGATCATCTCGACGATGGCACCCACGGTTTCTTCGATGGGCACGTTGGGGTCGACGCGACCGATGCGATATACGTCGACGTAGTCGGTTCCAAGGCGTGTGAGCGTGTAGGCGAGCGACGTCTTCACCGCGGCGGGGCGCCCGTCGATGCCGATCCAGTTCCCCACCGGGTCGCGCATCGCGCCGAATTTGACACTGATCAAGGCACTCTCGCGCTTGCGACCGCGCAGCGCTGCGCGGATCAGAAGTTCGTTGTGCCCCATTCCATAGTAGTCGCCGGTGTCGAGCAGCGTGATGCCGGCGTCGAGGGCGGCGCGGATGGTGGCGATGCTTTCGGCTTCGTCGGGCGGCAGACCGTAGAGGTCCGACATCCCCATACAACCGAGGCCGAGCGCCGATGAGGTCGGGCCGTGCTTTCCGAGTTTGCGTGTTTTCATGATTTCACTCTATGCCGCACGGGGGTCGCGGTCAACCGGGTGAGGCAAGAAAGGCGCTCGCCGTCGGGGCCGCGGCGCGCTAGAGTAGTCGCGATGACGACTCACAAGGAGCACCCAGAAGAGGAACGCGTCGGGTTCTGGGGCTCGATCAAGGCCCGCATTGCCGATGCGATCGGTGCGACGCGCACGCGCGTCGACCTATTTCAGGCCGACGTCGAGCATCGCCTGTTTCGGATCCTCGGAATGCTGATTTGGGGAGCGATCGCGATGGTGTCGCTGTCGTTCGGCGTGGTCCTCGCGGTCCTGACGATGATCTTCGGATTCCATCTGTCGCCCAAGTACGCGTTCGGAGTCCCCGCGCTCTTGTTTCTCGCGGTCGGCACGATCGCGGCGATCATGTTCCGCGTCAAGAAGGCGTCGAAGTTCCACGCCGAAAAGCCGCGCCACCCGCGCTAGCTTACGTTCCCAGCGCCACTCCCAAGTAGTACGGCCAGATGATGATGGCGAGCAGCGCCTTTCCGAACGACAAGTGCACGTAACCAATCGTGAACAGCCAGCCGATGAACCAGATCGGACCGCTCAACCCGACTACTTCGACCTTACGAGCCATCGCGATTACCTCCGATTCGAATTGTCCCTGTCGGACACTCAGCGCTCGTGCGGCGACGGAGCGCCGTATTGCAAATCGACCAGCGTCGACGGACCGCGCCGGCACGGCGGAACCACCACGACGAAGAGGCGGTCGAATTCGTCTTCGGACAAGTCGGGGATGTTGGGCCCGCCCGCGGCGGCGATGATCTTCGCCACCGTATTGCTGTGGCCGACGACCAACACGACGCCGCCTTCGTGCTCCGCGAAAATACTCGCGACCACGGCGTCAGTTTCCTTGCCGGGATACACGGTGGGCGTGATGCCGAGCTTCTTCGCAACCGGCTCGGCGGTCAGTTGGGCGCGCCGGGTGTCGCTGCAATAGACCGCCTGGACGCCTGCGGTGGCGGCGACGTGCGCCAAGATTTGCGCGCGGTCGAAGCCGGCCGCCGAGAGCGAGTCGGCTTGGCCGGGCTTTTCGGCGTGGCGAACGACGAGGATCGTGGTGGCACCGTGCTCGCACGGCGGCGTCTGCGTCTGCGCGAACACCGGCGTCGCCCACATCATCAAGAGCACGAGCCACGACTTCATGCGGCGTTGACCTTCGGCTGCACCGCACCCAACGAGCGCGTCGCGCGTACGAACATGATCGCACTCGCAGTCACGAGGAGCGACGCACAGGCAAAGGCGGCCCCCGGGAATCGAATGGGTGCGTTGGGCGCCGAGAAACGTCCGAACAGCTGCGTCATGAGCGGAGGGCTCACGATGAGCGCGATGCTGAACAAGCTCGCGACCGCACCCTGCAGCTCGCCTTGCGCGTTGGGCGGAACGATGCGCGACATGATGGCGTTCATCGACGGATACACGAGTCCCGCCAACAACCACGCCAGCAAGAGCGCGAACATCATCCACCCGCGCGCCGCGAACGCGTAGCCCAGGTGTGCGAGCGCCGCACACGTGAGACCGAGGAGGGCCGTGCGACGCTCTCCGATGGCCGGCACGATCCGGCGCGAGAGCACGCCCTGGCTGATCGCCATGACGGCACCGATGACCGCGAGCGACGCACCCACCATGGTCTCGGTCCAGTTGAACCGATACATCGTGTAGAACGCCCACGTGCTGGGAAACACTTGGTGAGCGACCTGCCACAGAAAAATCGCGGCGGCGAGTCCCGGCACGACCGGGTACTTGCGAATTTGCAGCAACGAGCCGATCGGATTCGCGCGCCGAAGCTCGAAGTGCCGTCGTCGTTCCTTCGGCAACGACTCCGGAAGCACGAAGAAGCCGAAGGTCGTGTTGGCCAATGCCAGCCCCGCGGCGGCGAAGAACGGCACGCGCGTGCCGAAGCCGCCCAGCAATCCGCCGATGGCGGGGCCGATGATGAAACCGATGCCGAACGCGGCACCCACCAGCCCGAAGTTCTGCGCGCGCTTTTCGGGCGGACTCACGTCGGCGAGGTACGCGTAGGCCGGAATGAACGACGCACCGGCGATTCCCGCCAGCGAGCGGCCCAGGAACAACCACGGCAGTGTCGGTGCCAAGCCCATCACGATGTAGTCGATGCCGAGCGCGCACAGCGAAAACAAAATGACGGGCCGTCGTCCGATCGCGTCACTCAAACCGCCTAGCACGGACGCGGAGAGAAACTGCATGATCGCGTACGCGAAGCCGAGCCAACCGCCGTAGATCGCGGCACGGCTCAAACCTTCGCCCGTGAGCTTCATGATGAGCTCCGGGATGACGGGGATGATGATGCCGATGCCGATCACGTCGATCAGTACCGCGATGAAGATGAAGACAACCGACGACTTCCCGGACTTCGCGTGCAACATGCCGGGGAGTATAGGGTATCGACCGGTGTTGCGCCACGTCCCCTAGCTATTCGTCCGGATCGCCGCGCTCCTGGTGCCAGGCCCGCTCGACCGCGGGGGCGATGAAGACGTAGTCGAAGGCGGACGCCTTGGTGGCGTCGTCGCCGCTCAACCTTTCTTTCCAGTCGGTCAGTGTCACGCGCTTCTGGGTTTCTTCCAGTGAGGCGCCGTCGGCGACGGCCGCTTTCACTGCGGTGACCAAGGCACTCAACAATCCTTGCACTTCGTGCAGGTACGTGCGGTCGCGATACACCGGCCCGTGTCCCGGCACCAATACATCCGCGGGCAGCGAATCAACCCGCGCCAGGGTCTGAATCCACTCCTTATAATAGGAGCCGAAGGCGAACGGAACCGGGTGGACCACCAAGTCACCGGTGGCGGCGATGCGTTCCTTCGGCAACAGCACGACGGCGTCGCCGCGCGTGTTGCCGCGACCGAGCCAAAGAATCTCGATGACGCGGCTCCCGCGATGGAGTGTTAGCGACCGGTCGAAGATGACATCGGGCGGCGTGTCCTGTATCGATTTGTATTCCTCGATCGACTGGCTGTACATCGCGACCAATTCTTCCGCGCGTTTGCGGCGTTTGTCGGTGAGCGCCACACCCTTACTGTCCTTCCCGGTCTTCAGCCAACCGTCGTACAAGGCGAGCCCGTCGACCATTCCCTGGATGTCGTCCTGACGCACGGCGATACACTTCGACATGATGTCGTCGTAGGTATTCTTTTGCGCGATGAATTCCACACCGGGCCACAGCTCCTTATATACGCCGTTGCCGTTGTGGTGGTCGTCGTGGAAGTGAGTCGTGACGACGGTGCGCACCGGCTTGTCGGTGAGCTTCTTGATCTCGCCCGCCAGCCGTCGCGCGGTCGACGGAAACAGTCCCGTGTCGACCACGAGCACGTCGTCGTCGTTGATCACGACCAGCGAGTTGCTCTCGATCGGATCTTTGGTTTCTTCGGGCCAGATGAAGGCATAGACGCCGTCAGCCAACTTGACGACGTCGAGCTTCTTGGGCGGGAGCTTGGGTGCGGCAATCGCGACGGAAGAAGCAGTAACCGCGGCGACGGTCGCCCACATGCGTATGGACTTCATGCGAGGCTCCTTGTCGGTGCGCCGCGGGGTGGCGTCGGAAGGTAATACGGCATACGCGAAGGAGAGTTTCCGATGGTCGTTGCTACTTCCTTAGCGTGATGGGGCTAGACAGTCCTTGCATTCCCAGTCCTCCGAATACCCGACCTTCGAGCGTCTTCGAATTCTTGCGCGAGAGCACGAAGTAGAAAGCCCTTTGACTTACCGCGTCACCTACATAGATGTCGATCGAGTCCTTGGGCGCCGGCGGTGCCGTTCCTGTGTAGATCCACGAATAGTGCGCGTCATCTCCTTGTCCGCCAAAACTGCCGGGCGCATATGTGTACTCATATCCTCCGTCCCCGCCACAGCCGAACGTGCAGCTCGCCTTTCCAAGGTCGAGTTCGACGGTCAGTCCTCCCCCCTGTCCCGTCCACACACCGACGAGCGACGTATTCTCGACGGGATAGTCGAAGAAGGGTTCACGACCATTGTCTTCGCAACCAACCAGCAATGCAAACAAGCCGCACAAGATAGCGGGACTGACCGATGGCTTCGAAGCCTTCATGGCGCACCATCCTTTCCAGAATCCGTCACTGATCCAGTCTATCCGCAATCCGCCGTCGCGCGCTCATGTCGGCGCCCATCCACTCGGGGAGCTTCTTCCACTTTCCCGACTTCATGCGGAGGGCGACGCGACCACCTTCGGCTGACACTTCCTCGACCTGCGATAGCTCGATCCGCTTCGTTCTGACCAGGCCCTTGATCGCGACCGTGTGCGGTTCGACATCGACGCGCGACACGAACGATTCCACCAGTGCGATGACCGTGAACACCGTCATGGCGACGGACACCACGATGTACAGCCGCTTGATATCGTTGATGATTGCCAGCGCTGTAATGACGATGAACACAACGAGCGTCACGCCGACGGCGACGCGAATCCAGCGCGAGGGGTAGTAGCTATGGACTTCGTTGGAATCTTTCCGACTCAAAAGCGGGCTCCTAGCGTGGCTCCGAACATATCGCGGTCGAGGTCGAGCTGATAGAAAGGACTTGCTGGTGACACGTGCGCGTAATCGGCGTGAGCGATCCACCGTCCAAATTCCCAGCCGATCCCGATTCCCAACGAAATCGTGTTTGAGTTCTCGTAGGATTGATAACCGGCGCGCGCCTGGAACAGTTCGACGATCGACAACTCCCACCCAAATGACCAAAGCGAACCGAATTGGCCTCGATCCGTGTAGTCCGCGTTGAACGATCCCGACGCCAGCGCGACATCGCGGCTTGCCCACTTCGTCGGCGCAGTCGCGAAATCGAGGCCGACGCCGACGCGTGTCTGTCCCGCGATGTCGTACTCGGTACTGTCGGTCTGGAGTCCGGTGTCGATATTGGCGGCTGCAAATCCCAGCCGAGGCTTGAGTGTCGCGCCGTTGTCGAGTATGTCTATTGCAGCGACGAAACCATAGTTGAACAACCACGAAGTTCCGTCGCCATAGTCGAGCGTCAGGTACTTCGTGGAGATTCCGGCAGCGAACGACTCGCGCCCTCTCTCCCACGCGCCGGCAACGGCGGACGTTACATAGTTGTCACTGAAATCACGAGCCTCGCCCGTGCCGCCGGGGAGAAAGATGGTCCGAACGACCTGCGACTCGATGTCGAGGGTCGTGTAACCGAGAACACCGCCCAATCGCCACGAATCCGTCGACGAATCACTCGTCCATCGATGGCCGAACGACAGCCGCGAATCGGTCATGCTCAACTTCGGCAAGAGATCCTGATAGCCGAATGTGAACATCGCCGCGTCGGACCAGGCGAGTGTCGCGGGATTGTAGTATCCGTTCGACGGCTGATTCACGTCGGCCACACCGGTCGCGCCCATGCCGAGGTTGCGCAGGCCTTGCGGGAGATCGAGGACGGTAATCGATATCTCGGTATGCGCCCCGGCAAATGGCTCGGCAGCGAAAGCGGCGTTTGCGAGAAGCACGGTCCCTGCGAGCAACGTGACGACGCTACTTCTTCTTCGCACGCGCGACTGCCCTCCGCGGTCGTTGCTTGGCCGATACCGACTTGATGATCAGCTGGTGCTTGCTCTTCGGGTCGAGGGGAACCTTCGCGCGCTCGAGAGCGACTTTGATCAAAGACCGAACATTGGCGTCGTCCAGTGTGTCGGGGGACTCGAGCCGGATGCTGCGCACGACGTTGCCGCTGCCCTTGAGGAGCTTCTTGGGATCCGGCAGCTTCGCGCCTTGGAGGAAGCAGAGGCTGATTCCCTTCGCTTGCGCGGCGAGCGAGAAGATCCCTTCGGACGCCCTTTCGCTGGGGCCGTAGCCGATCACGAAGAAGTTGTAGTTGTCGTACACCAACTCATGCGCATTGGGAAGCCGCTCGCGCATCTTCTTGCGTGCGGCGCGAATCGTCGACGCCATCGCGGGCGTGAACTTGGCGATGAAACCGGTGAGTTGCTTTTCGGGTGACGGGGTTTTCATGCGGCGAGTGTATCAGACCGGATTCGCGCCGCGCCGCACAAAAAGTCACTTCGCGGCGCTCACTTCCTTGAACGTACTCCCGACCACGGGACCGACCAAGTAGTTCTTGAAGAGGAACTGCAGCATCTTCCCATGCGGCGGGTTTAGTGGCGTGATGTCGATGGCCGCCGTCGCTTGTTCCAGCGATTCGTCGCGGTGCACCGACGCCAGCGCCTGCTTCTGAATGGACGCGAGCGTGTCGCGCAGTCGCTTGAGCGCAGCCGCGTCCTTGACGACGTCCCCATGCCCCGGCACGATCACGACTCGGCTCCAACGCCTGCAGCGAATCGAGCGACGCCATCCAACCACCGACGTCGCATCCGTACGCGAACGGCACCGGATCGTCGAAGAGATCGCCGGTCACCAACACGCGCTCCTTCGGCAGCCACACCACCGCGTCACCGCGCGTGGCCGCGGGACCGAAGTGGCGCAGCTCCACGACACGGTCGCCGCGCTTGAGTGCGAGATGCCGATCGAACGTCGCGGTCGGCAGCATGAGTTGGAACCGCGGCATGTCGTTGAGATATTCCTGCGCGATCGCGATCGTGCTCTCGTACGCAAGGCCTTCGTCGTCGCTCATGGGCGTTCCGTCCATCGCCGTCTTCTTCGCGATGCAGTCGCGGAACATCGCGATGGCGTCCGGTCCGCCGGCCACCTGACCCTTCCGATTTTCGACGCCCGTGGTCTCCATGTCGAGCTTCGTGTTCGTTTGCGAAATGATCTCAACGGTTGGGAACGCTTCCCCGTAGACCTGATTGCCGAAGGTGTGGTCGTCGTGCCAGTGCGTGTCGACGAGGACGCGGACCGGCTTGTCGGTGACCTTGCGAATCGCGGCCAGGACTTCTCGTGTTCGTGCGAGCGTGAACTGCGCGTCGACCACGATCACATCGTCATGGCCGACGATGAAGACGGAGTTGGCGTGATTCGCGAGGCCGAGCGGGTCGGATTGAATGACGGCGTAGACGTCGGGCGCGATTTGGTCGACGCGAAAATGCGGCGACTTGAGCACGGTATCCGCGCGTATGGGGCTCGCGACAATAACCAGCAGTGTGGCGAATCGAACGATGACGTCGGCGTGGCGCACGGGATTCTCCTCAAGATCGAGCGTACGTCTCAATCTAGCGGATGTCGCGTGAGGGTGGCAACGTCGATAGTCGAGCTATCCCAGCGGTCCCAGGATCAATGCGAGCGACGATGTGAGAATGAGCGAGGTGATGAGCCACCAAAACGGCGATTGGCCGCGCGACTTGGCGCGAAAGCCGAGGGTGATGGTGACGAACGCAGCGATGGCGGAGATGAACACGACCGCGATTGCAATCCACCCGCGGTTGACGCACCCGAACACCGTCACGGGAGTGAAATAGAGGGCGACCAGCGCGGCGGGTGCGGCGGCGGGAAGGGCGACATGACGGACGACGACGTGCATGGCATTCACCTGCCCACCGATGGGAGCAAGAGATGCGCCAGCAAATCGTCTGCCGGCAAGAAGTGCTAGGGCACTCTTACCACGGTGGGGCCGTTCACGAACTCGTCGACCGTCTTCAGGAACATCGTCGGCTGGTCGACGAAGGTCATGTGCCCACTGTCGGGAAGCACGACCAGCTTCGAGCCTGGAATCTTCGCATTCATGTCTTGCGCGATCGACGGTGCGACTTCGTCGTGGTCGCCGACCGTGATCAGTGTGGGCACCTTGATGGTTCCCAAACGATCCGCGTATTCGACCGACGTGAGGTTGCCGTCCACGATGAATTCGCCGTGCGAGCCCCACATCGTGCGATAGAGATCCCACGACATGTTCCCCATCGCGGCCGGATCGAAGGTCGGATCGGGATGCTTGCCGTAGAGGTACGGGAAGTAGCCTTCGCCCCACGCCGCCACCATGTAATCGGTCGTGTAGCGACGCTTCTCGTATTCCTTGCCGTTACCGAACAACCCCGCTTGCTCCATCTTGTCGATGCGCGCGCGCAGCTCCGGCGCCATGCTCGCCTTCATCTGCACGAAGACGTCGTTCAATTGCTTCGTGCTGTGGAACGTGCTGCACAGAATGAGGTGCGAAAGATGCTCCTGATACTTGAGCGCGTACGCTTCCGCCAACACGCCGCCGTAGGAATGCCCGAGCAGGTTGATCTTCCCCAGCCCGAGTGCGACGCGAATGTCTTCCAAGTCCTCGACCATGTTCTCGACCGTATAACCCGAAGGATCCTCCAACTTCTGCGAACGTCCCGAGCCGCGCTCGTCGATGAAGATGAGGCGGTTGCTCTTCGCGAGCGGGAGCAGATATGGAAGAAAGTAATCGTGCGACGCACCCGGGCCGCCGTGCACGACCACGAGCGGTTCGCCCGACCCGAGCGCCTTGTAATAGATGAGTACCCCGCCCGCGTCGACGAAACCTTCTTCGATCGCGTAGACGTTCGACGACATCGCACTGTGACTTCCGTGCCCAGTCTTGATTTCGCAGGCCACAGCGGAAGCGAGAACGGCGACAACTAGGATGACAACTTGCACACGCTTCATGATCAGGCTCCTTTGTCGAGGCACAGAGGGAGTACGGTGAGGCCGAGAGTCGCGATCGTCAACGAAATGAGGCTCGCGCGTTCTCGGACCGTCATTGGGTGACGGTTCCCTGCGCCAGAACGCGAATGATGTATTGATAAACTTCCCACTCGCGGGTCGGTGTGAGCTTCTCATGGTAGATGGCCAGCGCGCTGTCGTACTGCGCGGCGTACGGCCCGGTGAACGAGAACTGTCCAGCCGTCCAACTATTCACGAGAGTCGGGTTGGGGTGGAACGCTTCTAATTCGGGAAAGTAGAGACGCCCCGTGTCGAGGTCGACGAATCCCTTCGTGAGATCGATCTTGCCGTCGGGCGCACCGGTGCCGGCGGCGTCGGTCTGATCGAGTCCGAAGATTTGCAGATACGGAACGGTGGTGCTATCGGGGAACTGCGGCTGCGCGCGCGGTCTCAAAATGTCGACGATCTCGATGTCGAGTGAGCCGGGCAGAATGTTCGTGAAACCCAAGTCGTAAATGTGCCGCATCTCGAGGGCCCACGTCGACTTGAACTCGCCTTGTGGACTCGGGTCGGGGGCCTTGATCATTTCGAGCAAGAGCTTATCGGGATAACCCGAAGCACTCGGCGCGACACTCATCTCCGCGTACGTGCCGCCGATCAGCCATCCGTCGACATTCTGATAACTCACCGCGAGCGTCCGCAATTCGGTGTTCGGGATGGCCTGCGTCAGCTCGAGGCCGACAACGGCGTTCGTCGCATCTCGCACGAACGTGTAGTCGACACCCGGCTCGAGCAGCTTGAACTGTTGCTCGATCGCGTGCGTGGGCACCTGGCCAGAGCTCAACTGGTTCGCCACGCTGCGCAGCTCGTCGCCGCAACCGACGGAATCCGGAACCGCCCAGCCGGGAATCTGCACGATGGTCGGGTCCGCCACAAGATCCGCCGGCAACACCGTGCGATACACCTTGACGGTCGTCGACACCGGACCGATGAACGCCGTGGGTAGGTCGAAGGAGAAGAACTTGTTGTGAACGTAGTCGACGTCCCGAAACGCGTGAAGGGTCCGGTTGTCGGTGGTGTTCCCCGGGTCGGGATTCGCGCTGTCGTCGCCGCACGCCGGCCATAGAACCGAGGCGCTGATTAAGAAGAGCGCGATCTGGAGGAGTCGCAACGTGCGCATGGCACCAAGGGTACACCCGACGAGACGTGACTTCAACCGCGTCGGTGAGCGGCGAAGTAGTTCCGCGCGCGCCGACTCAACAAGTACACAATCATCGCACCGCCAATGGGAAGACCTATCAACGTGCGCGGGTCGGAACGGAGTACGGCGCCTGTGACATCGCCGACGAGATTGACGGCGAGAAAACCGATCGCGAGCCGGCGGCCCCATTCGGCTCGTCGCCAAACGCCGACGCCCACGAAAGCGCACGCGATGCACACGCTCGACATGAGGACGATCGCCCACGCGCCTAACTTCGGGAGCTCATCGTGCGCGACCGGGTTGAGATTCCAGATCGCGTCGAGCTTCGATCCTGGAAATCCCAGAAGCAACGCCGTCAATCCGCTCATCGCGACGCCGAACCAGGAGAAGAAGCCAAGCACGACGATGGCGATGGGTGGACGTCGGACAGGATCGTTCATTTCGCCTTGTACACATCCGGCCGACGGATTTCCATGTGACCCTCCGGCTTCTCGAGTGACTTGAAGCCGAGCTTGGTGTAGAGGCCGTGCGCGTCGCGCGTGACGAGGTGGAAGCGACGGAGTCCTTGCAGCGACGGGTGCGCCATCACGATCTCCATCATCCACTGCCCCAGTCCGCGACCGCGGTGCGCTTCGAGGACGTAGACGTCGCAGAGGTACGCAAACGTCGCTTCGTCGGTGACCACTCGCGCGAAGCCGACCTGCTCATCCTTGTGATAAAGCCCGAAGCAGAGCGAGCCGAGGATGGCGCGCTCGATGATCTCCTTCGGAATGCCCGGAGACCAATACGACGTGGTGAGGAAGGCGTGGATGGCGTCGACGTCGAGACGCGCGGGGTCGGTCGAGACGGAGTACCCGTCGCGCTCCCAGTCTTGGCGTGGATTGCTCATCAGGACCGACTTCGTTTCTCCCATGACCCAAAAACCGCGCAGACCATCAAACGCGGACGAACGGCACAGTTTTAACGACGCACGGCGCGGCGTCAAGGCCCCGCCATCCCACATGAATGGGCACGTCGGAATAGTTCACGGCCCCTGAGGCCATTTCGTTAGGAGAGTCTCAATGAATAGCCGTCCGCGTTCTTTATCCTTTCTTCTCGTTTTGGCCGCCGCCGTTGTGTGCATGATGGCCACGTCTCGCGGCGCTTCGGCCGCGTTCCCAGATAACGGTCGAGCCGTCTGCTTCGATGCCGCCACGCAGCAAAACTCCGCCATCGCGACCGACGGCGCGGGAGGTGCCATTATTGCGTGGCAGGACCTTCGCACGAATCCGGGTGTGATCGCGGTCCACCACGTCCTCGCCACCGGCGATGTCGACCCCACTTGGCTCCACAACGGGCGCGCCGTGCTCCGATTCCCACTGGTGAATCCGGACGGCGGGCAATTCCTCCCGGTCATCGTGTCGGACGGTGCCGGCGGGGCGATCGTCGCATGGATGGACCTGCGGAGCGCCGCCAGCAGAGTCGACCTGTATGCCCAACATGTCCTCTCCGATGGCCGGCTCGATGACACGTGGCCGGGGACGGGGGTCGCTCTGACCACTGCGTTGGGCGACCAATCGAACCCGAGAATGACGTCGGACGGCGCCGGCGGGGCGATCGTCACCTGGATCGACACCCGCCCCGGGTCGAACGGACTCGACGTCTACGCGCAGCACGTTCTCGCGACCGGTGTCGTCGATCCCCTATGGCCGGTGGATGGGTTCCCCGTCGCCACGGCGGCGGACGCGCAACACTTCCCCGTCATCACGAGCGACGGGTCGGGTGGCGCCGTCATCGCGTGGTTCGACTCGCGCGTCGCCCCGACCGAGCAAGACATTTTCGCGCAGCGGATCCTCAACAACGGAACCATCGCTCCCGGTTGGCCCGTGAACGGACGAGCGATTTGCACCGCGGACTTCGGACAGTCCTTTCCCACCATCGCCTCCGACGGCGCCGACGGTGCCATCATCGCCTGGAGCGATGGACGCAATCAGTTCAACACGCGCATCTTCGCGCAGCACGTGTTGGGATCGGGCAATGTCGACCCGGCGTGGCCGCTCGATGGAAGAAGCATCTCCGGTGCTGCCACCTTCGAATCACGCGCGCTCGCCGTTAGCGATGGTGCGGGTGGTGCGGTCGTGACGTGGCAGGGGTTCACGGATCATCCCGCCGACGTCGAGAACTTGTTCGCACAGCACATTCAGGCGAACGGAATCGTCGACCCCGCGTGGCCGGCCGGCGGGCAGACGCTGAGCTTCCGACAGAAGATCCAGAATCGCGCCGACATCGCCTCCGACGGCGCCGGCGGGGCCATCGTCGCGTGGGACGAAAACTCCAAGGATATCTTCGCCCAGCATGTGATGGCGAACGGGACGTTGGACCCCGCGTTTCCCGCCGACGGCCGCGCGTTGGCCAACCTCCCCAGCCAGCAAAGCGACGTCGCGATCGTCAATGCGGGTGTGGGCGGAGCGATCGTCAGTTGGACCGACGATCGCAACGGAAACGCCGACATCTTCGCGACGCAAGTGTTGGACGCGCATCCGACCGGTGTGCCGGTTCCAACACCGCCGTCGATTACGTTTGCGCCCGCGTTTCCTAATCCGGCGCGCGGATCGACGACCCTGCGCTTCGTCTTGCCGCGCGAAGCCCAGGTGCACGTCGCCATCTACGACGTCGCCGGTCGCCGCGTGCGTGAGCTCGCGTCGGGCGCGCGCCCCGCGGGTGAGCAAACACTCGCGTGGGACATGCGCGACGAAGCCGGTCGCGAAGTCAGCTCCGGCATCTACTTCGCACGACTGGAGGCGGACCGGCAGGCGCTGACGCAGAAGTTGGTGAAAGTGAAGTAGCGGCCTGTTTATTTTCGACGCGTCTCGGGTCGGCTTCGTCGGTGATCACACCGGCGAAGCCGAATCTGCTCTTCATCCTCGCCTTGGCCGCGGTGGCGACTGTGCTAGCGAGCACGCGCCGCGCCGCGTTCCTTCATGTGCGTCCGCCGCGAACGCCGCCACGCCGCCGGCGACTCGCCGGCCGCGCGCTTGAACGCGCGTGAGAACGCCGACTCGTTTTCGTAACCGACTTCGAGTGCGATCTCGATCACCTTGGCGTCGGTGTCGCGCAACCACGCCGACGCGAGCTGCATGCGCCACGCCGCCAGGTACTGCATCGGCGGCTGGCCGATGAAATGGACGAATCTCTCATGTAATGTCGAGCGTGACAATGCGGCCTCTTCGCTCAAGCGCTCGATCGTCCACGCCTCCGCCGGTCTTTCGTGCATCAGCGCAAGCGCGCGCCCGACGGTGGCGTCGCGCATCCCCGCGAGCCAGCCGGTCTGGTTGTCCGGCAACATGTCCGCGTAGCGGCGCAGCACTTCGACGAACATCATCTCGCTCATGCGCTCGAGCACCGCTTCTCCACCCGGTCGCTTGCGACTGGACTCGTCGACCGCCGAGCGCAGGAAGCTCGGGATCCACGAGCCGCCACCGGTGGCTAGCCCCGGCATGCGCAGCACGCGTGGCATCGAGGCGAGCAGCGGGTTGAACGGTGTCACGTCGCACCCGAGGTAGCCGCACACGAGCGTCGTACGCTCGCTTCCGCCGCCGTCGAGCCGCGCGGTGGTCTCGCCGTGGTGGTTGACACTGAGTGCGAACGGGAGTTGCGGTGGCTTGGGCGCGAAATAGATCAGCGGGTCGACGGCTTTCGCGCGCATCCCGGGGGCACTCGACATGACGTGTTGATCGCCGTGCGGAAACAGGACGATGTCGCCTTCGTTCAATCGGATGGGCTCTTCGCCGGTGATCGCGGCCCAGCACGAACCGCGTGCGATGCCATGGAACGGGATGAGGTGCTCGACGCCGGGCAGGACCGCAGGAATGAACTCACTCGAGCGCGGTGTCTCCGCGACCCACGGGTCGGCGCCCTCGAGGTAGAAAAACAACGCACCCCGCAGCCGCACGGCGCGAAGTAAGTCTGAAAGAGTATCCCCGCTCACACTCTCACCTACTTCTCACGGAACCCACACTATCCAAACTGGACGAACGGCACAATCTTAACGACGCGCGGTAGGGCGTCAAGACATTGGCGCCCGACATATTGCATGCGTGCGACCCCATGCACGACTCAAACGAGGAGAATCATATGAAACAGTCGTCCGTCAGCTTCGGGGGCGTTGTGACACCCAGGGGCTTGAAACCATCGCTACTCGTCGCTGTGCTGTTCGCGCTCGCCGCTGTGACTTCGTGCGGGGGGGGCAGCAACGGCTACGGGACCGGCCCAGGGAACGGCGGCGGTGGTGGCGCGAAGGAGCTCAATTCCGGCGACTTCGGACCGGGAGGCACGTACTCGCACACTTTCAACACGGCGGGCACGTATCACTATCACTGCATCCACCACTCCCCCATGACCGGGACCGTCGTGGTGAGCGACGCCACCGTCGCCACACTCGTCAACGTGAGCATCGTGAGCATCACCTCGCCCTTCCCCGGGGCCGCGGTGAAGACGGGCGGCAAGGTGGTCTGGACCAACAACACCGGCATGGTCCACACCGTCACCAGCAACTGACGAGCGAGGAACTAGTGGTGGCGTCGCGTGGCGGCGCGCGTCTTCGGGGTGCGTCGCGAACGCCGCCACGCGGCCGGCGATTCGCCGACGGCGCGCCTGAACGCGCGCGAGAACGCCGCCTCGTTCTCGTAGCCGACCTCGTACGCGATTTCGATCACCTTCGCGTCGGTATCGCGCAGCGACGCCGCGGCCAGTTGCATGCGCCATTGGGCGAGGTACTGAATCGGGGGCTGGCCGAGGAAGTGGACGAAGCGCTCGTGCAGCGCTGAGCGCGAAAGCGCTGTCTCTTCGCCGAGCCGCTCGATCGTCCACGCTTCGGCCGGCTTCTCGTGCATCAACGCCAGCGCCCGGCCGATGGCTGCGTCCCGCATCGCGGCTAGCCAACCGGTCTGGTCCGGCGGCAGCGTGTCGACGTAGCGGCGCAGCACTTCGACGAACATCATCTCGCTCATGCGCTCGAGCACGGCCTCTCCCCCGGGCCGCTTGCGATTGGATTCCTCGACGGCCGAACGAAGAAACCCTCCCACCCATGAGTGTCCCCCCGCGGCGAGCCCGGGAATGCGCAGCACGCGCGGCATCGACGCGAGCAACGGGTTGAACGGCTTCGCGTCGCACCCGAGGAAACCGCACACCATCGTGGTCCGCTCTTTCCCCTCGCCTTCGGGGCGAAGGGTGGGCAAGCCCTGCTCTTTAACACTCAGTGAGAACGGCAACTGGTGGGGCTTGGGCGCGAAGAACATCCCGGGGTCGACGACCTTGGCGCGCAATCCGGGCGCACTCGACATCACGTGGCGATCGCCATGCGGAAAGAGAACGAAATCGCCTTCGTCCAGGCGGATGGCCTCCTCGCCGACGATCGCGGCCCAAGCCGAACCGCTCGCGACCCCGTGGAACTCCATGAGGTGATCGACGCCGGGCATGATGGCCGGAATGAGGTCGCTCGCGTGGGGATTCTCCACGACCCATGGATCGGCGCACTCGATGTGGAAGAAAACCGCGCCGTGTAACCGGACGGCGCGCAGCAGGTCAGAAAGGGTGTCTCTGCTCATGATGAACTCCCAAGCGCATACGACCGATGCCGAGGGGGCGCGCGGGGCTTCGGACGAACAGCACAGTGTTACCGACGCACGGCAGGGTGTCAAGGTACCCGCCTCCCGCATATTGCGCCCGTGGGAATGACCCCACGCAAGAATTCCAAAAGGAGAACTCACATGCAAACCGCCGCAAACCCTTCAATCGTTGACTACGAAGCGATCAAGACCCGCCAGCGCGCCACGTGGGCGTCGGGCGACTTCGGCCGCATCGGCGTGCGACTGCAAATCGTCGGCGAATCGCTGTGCGAAGCCGTCGACCTGCGCGCCGGCGAGCGCGTGCTCGACGTCGCGGCCGGCAACGGCAACGCCTCGCTGGCCGCGGCGCGCCGTCTCGCCGACGTCACGTCGACCGACTACGTACTCGAGCTGCTCGAACAGGGGCGTCGTCGCGCCGAAGCCGACGGACTCCCCATGACGATTCGCGAGGCCGACGCGGAGAACCTGCCCTTCGCAGACGGCGAGTTCGACGTCGCACTCTCGACGTACGGCGTCATGTTCGCGCCCAACCAGCAGCGCGCCGCCGCCGAACTCTTGCGCGTCGTCAAGCGGGGCGGCCGCATCGGGCTCGCGAACTGGACGCCGGATGGTTTCATCGGCGAGCTGTTCCGCGTCGTGGGCCGCTTCGTCGCGGCACCCGCGGGCGTTGCGTCGCCCGTCGCATGGGGCACCGAGACGCGGCTGGTCGAGTTGTTCGGACCCTACGCGCTCGACATCCGCACGGAGCGAAAGCAGTTCGTCTTCCGCGATCACTCCGCCGAGAGCTGGGTCGAAACGTTCCGCACGTACTACGGGCCGACTCATATGGCCTTCAAGAACCTGAGCGCGGCGGATCAGCAGGTGCTTCACCAGGCATTGCTCGATCTGCTCGCGAAGTTCAATCGTGGCGGTGCCGACACGCTCATCGTGCCCTCGGACTATCTCGAAATTGTGATCGTGCGCGCCTAGCGCGCGCACCACTCAAAGAAGGAGAACGCCATGAAGTTGCAGGCTACGCATGTCGAGGAACTGAATGACCGATTCAAGGGAGAGCTGTTGCTCCCCGGAGAAGACGGCTACGACGCCGCGCGCACCATTTGGAACGCGATGATCGACCGATACCCCGCGCTGATCGCTCGCTGCGCCACGACGTCGGACGTCGTTCGGGCCGTGTTGTTCGCGCGCGATCGGGGGCTCCCGCTCGCGGTGCGCGGCGGCGGGCACAATATCGCCGGTAGTGCGATGGTCGACGACGGCGTCGTGGTCGACCTCTCGCTCATGAAGAGCGTGCGGGTCGACGCCGTCGCGCGGCGCGTCACCGTCGAGGGCGGCGCCACCCTCGCGGACCTCGATGCTGCCACCCAGGCGTACGGCCTCGCGACACCGGTCGGCATCAATTCCACCACCGGAATCGCAGGGCTGACGCTGGGTGGCGGCTTCGGCTGGTTGAGCCGCAAGCACGGCATGACCATCGACAACCTCGAGTCGGCGCAGGTGGTGCTCGCCAGCGGCCAAGTGGTGCGCACGAATTCCGTCGAGCATCCCGAACTGTTTTGGGCGCTGCGCGGCGGCGGCGGCAACTTCGGTGTCGTGACGCGCTTCGAGTTCCGACTCCACCGCGTCGGCCCCGATGTGTTGAGCGGACTTGATCGTGTATCCGATCGCGCAGGCGAAGATCCGTGCTCGAGCGGTATCGCGAGTTCATGGCCGGCGCCCCCGACGACTTGTGCGCGTGGGCCGTGCTGCGCACAGCACCGCCGCTTCCGTTCCTACCGGCAAGCTTCCACGGCCAGAACATGATCGCGCTCGCGGTGCTGTATGCCGGCGACCCGGCGCAGGGCGCGTCGCTCGTCGAACCGCTGCGCCACTTCGGCACTCCCGTCGGCGAGCACGTCGGCGTCCAGCCGTACGTCGCCTGGCAGCAGGCCTTCGACCCGTTGCTCACCTTCGGCGCGCGCAACTACTGGAAGTCGCACAATCTCTCGACCCTCGCGGATGGATTGATCGATACCGCGATCGAGTTCATCGAGAAGTCGCCGTCGCCGCACAGCGAGGTGTTCCTCGCGGCACTGGGTGGAGCGACCACGCGACCGACGCCGGAGGCTTCCGCCTATCCGCACCGCGACGCGCGCTTCGTGATCAACGTCCATAGTCGCTGGATGGATCCCGACGACGACGCGCGCTGCATTCGCTGGGCGCGCGACTTTTTCGAGTCGTCGGCTCCCTTCGCCAACGGCGGCGTCTACGTCAACTTCATGACCGACGACGAGCGCGAGCGCGTGCGCTCCGCGTACGGACCGAACTACAACCGCCTGGTCTTGGCCAAGCGCGCGTACGATCCGGACAACCTGTTTCGCGTGAATCAAAACATCAATCCGTGGGCACTCTCGTGAGAAACGCCGGGGGCGGAAGGTGACGCGTGCCGACCTATCCTTGCTTGTGCGAGCGCGGCTTCGCCGGACGCTTGGCGCGCGTCGACTTGCGCGCGCTGGCGGGAGCCCGGAGTCCGGTGAGAACGTTATGAAACACCTGTTCGACGAACTCCTGGGTCACGGGTCTATGTCCGACGAACATGCGGTAGAACAGCGGGCCCACCAGCAAATCGACCGCGAGGTCGGGGGGCACATCCCTGCGCAGCGCTCCCTCGTCGCGTGCCTGGCGAATCGCCCGCGCACTCGCCGCGGAGCGCGGCTGGAAGATGCCATCGACCAGGGCGGCACGAACCGCCGGGTCGCGTTGCGCCTCTCCGAGCAGCGACGTCAGCATCTTGCCCAACAGGGAGTCCGACACGCTGGCGATTCCACGCAGCTCGGTGCGCAACGCCCGCAGCGCATCGCGTCCCACCGGGCGCGGCACCCGCTCTTCCGCCACCTCCTTCACGACGTCGACCACCAGGGTCGGTCGATTCGGCCACCAGCGGTAGATGGTCGTCTTGGCCACCCCCGCGCGGGCGGCGATGCTCTCGATGGTCGCGGCGGCGTAGCCGCCCTCATGGATGAGGTCACGCGTGGCGTCGAGTACGGCGCGCCGGGCCTGTTCGCTGCGGGGACGGCCGGGGAGAGCGGCCGCTGCGGGAGAAGAGGGTTTTTTCATACCCAAACATTACGCTACTCCCCGTTTCGAATCAAGCCTCGACCCCAGAATCGCCCCTTGACAGTGCAACCAAGATACGATACGTATCGTATCGTAAATACCCCAGCACAACAACCCGAATGCAGTTCACGGCCCCTGAGGCCAAATTTCCAGGAGATTGTCATGAATGGCCGCACACGTTCCTCGGTCTTTTATCTCGTACTCGTCGTAATCGCCCTTGGCGCGTCGGCCGTTCCCCGGCTGGCCGCCGCGGCTTGGCCGGAGTTCGGCCGCGCCGTTTGCAACACGAACGGGACGCAGCAGCACTCGGTCATCACGACCGACGGTGCCGGCGGCGCGATCGTCGCCTGGCAGGACTTTCGCACCGCACCGGCCGTGATCGCCGCCCACCACGTTTTAGCCACGGGCGAGATCGATCCCGCGTGGCCTCATTTCGGCCGCACCGTGATGGGAGAGCCGCCGACCCCGGAGGGTTTGCAGACCTTCCCAATCATCACCTCGGACGGCGCTGGCGGGGCGATCATCGTCTGGGAGGACCTCCGCAGCATCGTCACCGAGATCGACCTGTACGCCCAGCACATCCTCACCAACGGCACGCTCGATCCCGCTTGGCTCGACACGGGAACGGCACTGACGACGGCCGCAGGCTTGCAAGAGGTCGCGAGTATGGTCTCGGACGGTGCGGGCGGGGCGATCGTCGTGTGGAGGGATAACCGTGCCGGGCAACTCGCGTTCGATATCTACGCGCAACACATACTGGCGACCGGCGTCGTCGATCCGCTGTGGCCGGCGAACGGCTTTCCGGTATGCACCGCCGCAGGAGAACAGCAATCCCCCGTCATCGTCGAAGACGGTTCGGGTGGCGCCGTCATCGCGTGGTCCGACGGGCGCGTCTCTCCTGACTTGAACATCTTCGCGCTGCGAATCCTGAATACGGGCGCCATCGCACCGGGTTGGCCCGTGAACGGACAAGCCCTGTGCACCGCCGCCGACGGTCAGGGCGCGCCCACCATCGTCTCGGATGGCAACCACGGTGCCGTGGTCGCATGGGGCGACGCCCGCAACTCGCCCGGTCAGGACATTTTTGCTCAGCATGTCTTCGGATCGGGTGTCGTCGACCCGGCGTGGCCGCTCGACGGACGGCTCATCTCCGGAGTCGCCACCACCGAGTCGCGACCGCGTGCGGTTTCGGATGGTGCGGGCGGCGCCGTCGTGAACTGGCAGGGCTTCACGAACCATGTCGACGTCTTGAACATGTATGCGCAGCACATTCTGGCAACGGGCACGGTCGACCCCGCGTGGCCGGCCGGCGGTCAAACGTTGAGCTTCCGACAGGAACAGCAGAGTTTCGCGGAGATCGCGTCCGACGGCGCGGGCGGGGCCATCGTCACGTGGACCGAGAATGCGCAGCACAACTTCGCGCAGCACGTATTGGCTTCGGGAACGTTGGATCCTGCGTTCCCCGCCGACGGCCGCGCGTTGTGCAATCTCCCCACCGCGCAGGGCGACGTCGCCATCGTCAGCGCCGGCCTCGGTGGAGCGATCGTGAGTTGGTCGGACAATCGCGACGGCGCGCTCGACATCTATGCGATTCAAGTGCTCGACGCGCACCCGACCGACGTCCCGAAGTCGGGGCCTCCGAGCGTCACGTTCGCACCCGCGTTTCCGAATCCGGCCCGCGGGTCGACCACGTTGCGCTTCGTGCTGCCGAGCGAGACGAACGTGCGCGTGGCCATCTACGACGTCGCTGGCCGTCGCGTGCGCGAGCTCGCGTCGGGGCAACGTCCCGCGGGTGAGCAGACGCTCGCGTGGGACATGCGCGACGAAGCCGGACGCGAAGTCAGCTCGGGCATCTACTTCGCGCGACTCGATGCGGAACGCCAGTCGCTGACGCAGAAGTTGGTGAAGTTGAAGTAGCGTCCGCTTTGCAGTCGACGCGCAGCACGTCGGCTTCGTCGGTGATGGGACCGGCGGAGCCGACGTGGCTGTCAATCCATCGTGATGACGATCTTGCCGCGCGCGTGTCCTTGTTCGATGTAGCGAATGGCGTCGGCGGTGTCGCGCAGCGGGTAGCGTCGGTCGATGACGGACACGATCGTGCCCGCGGCAAGCAGGCTGGCCAGATAATCCAAATCCGTCCGCGTCACCCGCGCCATGATGGAGCGCAGCTTCTTCTTCCCGATTTTGGAAACCAAGGGTCCCAGCAACAAGCTTTGTAGCATCTGGGGCACACCACCGCCGGCCATGACGTAGATTCCATTCGGAGCGAGCGAGCGCCGGTAATCGTAGAGCGAATGATGCGCGTTGGCGCCGATGATCACGTCGTAGAGCTTCCCCTTCTGCGCGAAGTCGTCGCGCGTGTAGTCGATGACGTGGTCGGCACCGATCGATCGCGCCGTGTCCATCTTGCTCGTGCTGCACGCGGCGGTGACTTCGGCGCCGAACGCCTTGGCGACTTGAATCGCATAGGTGCCGACACCACCCGACGCGCCGTCGACCAGAACCCTGTGACCACGCTGGATGCGTCCCTGGTCACGAAGCGCTTGAAGAGCGGTGAGTCCCGCCACCGGAACAGCGGCCACGTCTTCAAACGAAACGCTGGAAGGCTTCAGCGCCAACTTGTCTTCTTTGGCGCACCCGTACTCGGCACATGATCCTCTACACGCGCCGAACACCTCGTCGCCCGGTTTGAATTGCGTGACGTTCTTGCCGACCGCTTCGACTTGGCCGGACACATCGAGGCCGGGTCGTGTGACCTTGGGCTTGCGCATTCCCCCGATCATCGGCCGCATCACCGCCGGCTTACCGTTCATCATGCGCCAGTCGATTGCGTTGAGGGCGGCCGCACGAATCTTGATCAAGACCTCATCGTCCGCGGGGACCGGCTTGGGGACTTCCGTGTAGTGAAGCACGTCGGCGGATCCGTACTCGGTGTAGACGATCGCTTTCATGGTTGGGGCTGCGGTTCCTTCGCGCCTTTGATCAACAGCCAGAGCAATATCGGCAATTCTCCCATCTCGAGGAACATCGCGAATTGGCTAACCAGGCGAGCATAGTGTGGCACAAACAAAGCGGCAAATGAACTGATCATGTAGCCCACGCCTGCGATGATCAGGAAGACGCCCAATATACGCGGGATGAAGCCCGAGCGAATAACGAGCATCGCGAACGGAAACAGCCACAGTCCCCAGAAGATTTGGGCCACGAATAGTCCCTGGCTGTGCAAACGGAGAAAAAAGTACGCCCACGCGTCCACTTTTCCTTTATCGATCACCGATAGGAAATCCGCACCGCTGACCATCGTCGACGCTGCAATACTGTTGACCACATTGAGAAGAACGACAGGTATCGAGACCAAGAGCAAGGTCACCATTGCCAACGCGTGATCCGCGTTCACGCGCTTGAACAGGCGATACAACGCCAGCACCGCAAACGTGATCAGAATCGAACTGAGGAGTTCGCTCGCAATGCCGAGACGGAGAATGGTCTCCGAAGCGCGAAGTCGATCGGCCGTCGCGGTCGCGTCGCCCATCACCATCAACTTGCGAGGGACGTAGATAAGACTGAACGGGGCGGTGATGCAGGCCAAGAGATACAGGAGCCCCGCGGCCCGCGCTTGTTTCTTGATCGAGACCGTGGGGCTCGTCACGATTCATTCCCTTCGCCCGCGGGTGGGACGAAGCCCCACTGTCCGCGCCAGCCCTGCCGCATTCGTTCCCGCTCCTCGGGCGTCATCTTCTCCCAGCGCTCCGCCATGCGCCGCCGCCAATCAGAGCGACCGCGCCATCCATTTCCACCGAACCATCCGGTTCCGCCGAAGAGGATACGACACAAGGCCAGCAGTCCCAGCGCCTGCTCCAGGCGGAGACGGGGCCAGCCGAAGAGCGACGGCATGAGCCAATTCCACAGGCGCATCACGAGCTCGCCGCCGATGAAGGCGAACACCACCATCCCGATGATCGCCATCGGCGCAAAGAACATCAGTCTCTTCGATCTTGCTTTCATGTTCGACTCCTCATCCTTTCGTGAACTCGTCGTAGATGCTTTGTAGTCGTCCGCGTAGATACAGCACCGCGTAACGCTTCCGCGAGAGCAGCGTGTTCACGCTCACACCCGTCTCCGCGGACATCTCCTTGAAACTCTGACCGTCCAACTCGTGCGCGACGAATACCTCGCACTGTTCTTTCGGCAGTTCTTCGAGTGCGAGCGCAAGCTCATCGAGCAACACGTGGCGGGTGTACAGCGCATCCGGTCCGGCGTCGGGCGATGGCAGCAGGTCTTCCAACTGCATCAGTTCGCCGTCTTCGTCCGCGACGGCCGCCTCGCTGAAACTCTGCAGCCTTTTCTTGCGGAAGAGATCCGTGATGCGATTGCGCGCTACGCGAAACAACCAGCCCGTGACGTGTTCGATCGGCATCAGCAGGCGATTCGCTTCCACCAGCTCGGAGAAGACTTCCTGCAGAATGTCCTCGGCGTCGCGCTGGTCGGGCACGCGCCGGCGAATGAAGTTGCGCAGCTGGGACTGCTCCCGCTTCACCACTTCGGAGATCCGCTGGTCTTGTTCGAGTGCCATCTGCTCCGGGGTTGCCGCGTCCTTCCACTATCTTGCAGACGAATGAGAGGCGCGGATATTGTAGGGGTTCGGCGCAGGCTATCAGGCAAGGGGCGATGCCGACCATCGAACTAGTCGGCGTGGCTTCCGCGACGGAACTCGCCTCGCGTCCAAAGCAACGCGCACGGCATCGCCATCGCACATAAAGTTACCAGGATCTCGGCCACGCGAAACGGCAACGCATCGAATGGCCCGCCGCGCATCACGAGCACCAGCACGACCGGCAGGGTCGCAAGGCTGGCGGCAATCGCCCAGCTGATCACCCATGCCCAACGCTCTCCTGCGCGGATCCCGCGGGCGCCATACAACACGGCAAAGCCGATGGGCAGTAGAAGAATTCCCACGACGATGTGATTCAGCAGAAATGGAGGTGCCACGATGGGCATCATCGTCGGCGCCAAGACGCGATCGAGGGTCGATTCCTTCAACAGCGGTGTCACCGCCAAGTGAATGACCGCCACGACCAGTAATAGGACTCCGACCGCCGTCAGGACCCGCGCAGCCAACAAGCGCCTTCTCATGCCGGGCCGGAGGAAATGTGGAAGTCGTCGCGGCGTTCCATAACGCTAAGGTACCACAGTCACTCCGTCGTCTTGCCGTCGAACTCTTCGCTGTCCGCCTCCGCTTCGGCGCGGGTATGGTGGAGAACACCGTCCCGATGATTCGGCGGCGAATACAGCGTATAGAGTTTCAGTGGCACGCTGCCCGTGTTGATGATGTTGTGGTTCGCGCCCGCCGGGACGAGCACCGCGAACCCCGCTCGGATCGCGGTTCGAACGCCGTCGAGAACCGCTTCACCGTTCCCCTCCTCGACGCGAAAGAATTGGTCGAGCGTGTGGACTTCCGCTCCGATCTCTTCCTTGGGCTTCAACGCCATGAGGACGAGCTGGCAGTTCTTTGCCGTGTAGAGCACGCGGCGAAAGTTGTCGTTCTTGACGGCGAGACCCTCGATATCCTGTATGAAGCCTTCCATGATTCCTCTTTTCTCGAACTACCCGCGGGGACGTTCGACACCCATGCAAAATGGTCCTATTCCGGCGCACTGTTCCAGATATCCGCGACGCATCGCCAATTTCCATCGGCCTCGCGTCGCCACACGGTGACACCCTTGGCAAAAACCGTTTGGATCGCTCCGCTGGAGTCCGGAAACGAGTAGCGGCTCCGGCTGAACGAGTATGCCAGGTCCCCGCTGGACGCCACTCGGGTCTCGCCAGTCACCCACTGTACACTGAAGCCTGGAGTCGCAAATGCCGCTGCCATGTATTCCTTGATCGCTGGCCGCCCGGTGATAGGCGCCTGATCGGGCGGGAACATGGTTCCGTCCTCGGCCATCGCGTTGACACTCGCCTCGAGGTCGCGAGCCGCTGCGGCGGCTGCCCAGGCGCTATCCGCTGCCACCACCGCACGACGGGCTTGTTCCAGATCGGGCGCTGACCTCGAGCATCCGAGCAAAGAGCCAGCACAAAGAACGATCAAAAAGATACGAATAGATGACATGTAATCCTCAACCTTCCTGACCTCATCGCTGAACCAGGACAGCGTGCGCCTGCATCTTACCACTTACTTCGCCGCGACCGAAGCGAGCGCGATCGCTTCCGCGGCGCAGGCCGGCGCGCGTCAAGCGCGCGCCGGTCGAGGAGCCGGGGACACCGACCATGATCCTCGCAGCCGCACGAAGATCACGAGGTGGATCAGAAGGAACGTCGGCACTAGGAACGCCGGAATCAATACCCACGGCAGCGTAGCGATGGCGGTGCTCGCCGGCAACTCGTTCACGAAGCGAAGCGGCGAGTCCGACGAACCGACGCCGAGTGTGACCGCTGTGATGAGATCCGCGAAGCCGAGGACGTTCCACGCCAGCACGATCGCTTGCCAGCCGGCGACCTTGCGATACGCGGCCAGTGCCACCGGAATTGCGAGAACCGCGACCGCGATGTCGCCCCAGCCCGCCGAGTGCGCGAAGGTCGACGGGAGTCGGCCCTGTGATTGCAGAATGAGAAAGAACACGCCCAGTAGACGCCCGACGTTGAGCGCGATCAGGAGTGCGAGCGGCATCGCGAACACGTAGGGGTGAATGGCGTGCGAGCGCCTGGCGATGACGACGCCCACGACCACCGGCAGCACGACCGCGAGCCCAATGAGCGGCGTGCCCAAGCGCGCGGTGGCGAATGCCCCGAGTGCCCCCAGCAACGCGACCGCTGCAAACCACAATGCGACGCGCGTCACGATCTTTCGGCGCATCGCCGGAAGCGGGGTCCCCGCTCGAATCAACAGGCCCCACGTGACGATCGTACCTGCTACCAGCGCGATACCTCCCAGAATGTCCAACATGGTCATCTCCTCCTTGTCGATACGTGCATATGCACGTATCAGGTCAAAAAAAACTAAACGCGACTCCCAACGGCGGCCATCGCGTGCAGTGCCGCGCTATCCACGTGCTTCCCTACCAACGCCTGCGCCTTTCTCCACGACGGTAGCGCGGCCACCGCGGCCTCACGGCCCCGCTCGGTGATCGCAACCGAGCGCACCCGCTGGTCGTCGCTCGTTCGAATGGAGATGTAGCGCCTCGCCTCGAGCGGGCGAAGGTTGCGCGTCAGCGTCGTCCGTTCGACGCCGAGGCTCGCCGCCAGGCGGCCCATCGGCATCGCCTCCCCCACGCGGATGAGGATGACGAGCACCGTGAACTGGCTGGCTCGCAGCCCCGTCCCCCGCATGTGGCGGTCGTAGACCTGACTAATGGCCCGCGCCGCCCGGCGCACCGCGAAGCACGCACACGCGTCGCATTCCTGGAAGTCGGTCTTGGTCTTCATGTCCGTGTATATACACCTATCCGCCAGAAGGGTCAAGGGGGATTTTGGGTTGGGTGAACTGGTCGGACTAGTCGATTACGAGAAGCGTGGCGCGGCCGAGAGGATACTGCAGACGAAATGCTGGAAAACCCGCACGGAATTCATACTCCCCCGTAGCAATCCGTCCGTTGACTGTCGGCCACTTGACGGCCGGCAAACTCGTACTGCAACCGTTCGGTTGCGACGCCAAGGCCCGCATCGAGTCATTGGACACACTCAAGCGGAAGCGGTGGCACTTCGTCTCGCCGGGCTTGAACGTGAGGTAGGTCATCAAGTCACCACATTCCATCGGCTGTGAGCCGAGGAAGAGGAGGGCAAATGTACATGTACTCGAGAATTCGAGCTCCACGTTGTCTTTTCCCACATTAGTGATTCGAACCTCGATGTCGAAAGGCTCACCCACGCGAACAGTGTCGGGTCTGACACTGACTGTCGTCGCCAAGGAATCTCCGACGGGGATGATCGACTCGATAATATCGTATGCCGTGTTACCCACTTGGGATATCTGATATCGAAGCCAGATCGTGCCCGACCCGAACTGCATGATCATCGCCTCCTCCTGGTGCGAGGCATCACCAAGGATCGGGATGTAGGCACGATCTCTCCCACCTCTGCGGCCATAGCGGACCTTGTCGAACTGGTAGTCATTAGTTCCTGGGTTGCGAAGACTATCGCGACGCCGAGCTAACGCTTGCATCACGTCGTCGCTCGTCGAATCTATCTCGACGACGAACGTGACCTCGCCGTGGTCGGGGGTTTGGAAGGAACGGAGCGATTCGTCGCCGTCAACCCCGGAGCTTCGGGGAATCCAGTCCGTTGGGTGGCTCAATCGATACCCTTGCGCGTAGTTCGTGTACCTGACCCATGTGTCTTTCACACTCGTAGGCAAGGAATACCGCTGCGTTTCGGAGGGACCAACACCTGACAGGAGAAGAACGGCGGGGACGACAATACTAGGTAGTATCACGTATCAACGCCTCCTACGTTATTTCGATAACTCCCTACAACTCCCACTTCCCCTTCTCGACGAAGTGCTTCGCGATGTCGAGGCGGAGGTGGCCGGTGTCGATGGGGGTGTACTTCACGAGGCGGCGCGCGGCGGCGAGCATGGTGCGGAGTTCGTCGCCGGAGGCGCAGGCGGCGAGGAGTTCGCGCGACCAGAGGTCCATCCGCCCCATCGCGTCGTTACAATAAAGGCGCGTCATGCCGACGTGGGTGGTGCAGGCGGCTTCGCCGCGCGACGCGACGAGCTTCATGGTGCGGAGCCACGAGGACTCCATGGCGTAGGTCTCCATGATGATGTCGGCGATGTTGCCGAGCACTTGCTGCTCTTCGTCGATCTTGGCACCGTACTTCTGCCCGGCCACACCGAGTGCGAGGAGCGAGAGCTTCTTGGCGTTGGCAATCATGCCGCGCTCGATTGACAGGGTCGCAGTGACGTCGTCGTCGCTCAAAGACGGCGAACCCTCGAGCAACTCGTCGGCGAGTTTCTTCGCGGCGAGTAGCAGGGGAAGTTCTCCTTTGACGGAGCGCTTGAGAAGGTTCCCGGTGAGCAACATACGATTGATCTCGTTGGTCCCCTCGTAGATGCGCGTCACGCGCGCATCTCGATAATGTCGCTCGGCGGGATAATCCTCGATGAAGCCGTAGCCGCCGAAGATCTGCACGGTCTCGTCGACGACCAAGCCCAGCATTTCGCTGCCCTTGACCTTCATGGTCGAACACTCGGCCACGTACTCTTCGATCCCGGCCATGGTCTTCTGCGCAAAGTCGCTCGCGGCTTTGTCGATGGGCTGGAGAATGGCGTCGAGTAAACCGGCGGTGCGATACGCCATCGACTCCACGGCGTAAATGTGCGACGCCATGTTGGCGATCTTGGCCTGGATCATTCCGAACTTGGAAATGGGCTGTCCGAATTGCTGGCGCTCGTTGGCGTACTTCACCCCATCATCGAATGCTTGCTTCGCACCACCAATGGAACCGCCGCCCAACTTGAAGCGACCCATGTTCAGAATGTTGAACGCGATCTTGTGGCCCTTGCCGACTTCGCCCAGAAGATTCTCGACCGGCACCTGCACGTTCTCCATGAAGACCTGCACGGTCGACGAGCCCTTGATGCCCATCTTCTTTTCTTCCGCACCGGTCGAGAGGCCGGCGTACCCGCGCTCGACGATGAACGCGGAGAAATGCTGGCCGTCGATCTTGGCGAAGATGATGAACAGGTCGGCGAAGCCGCCGTTGGTGATGAAGGTCTTCGCACCGTTCAAGACGTAGAACTTGCCGTCCTTCGACAGCTCGGCGCGCGAACGCGCCGCGAGCGCGTCGGAGCCGGAGCCGGGTTCGGTGAGCGCGTAGCACGACGCGATCTCGCCGGTCGCCAAGCGCGGGAGGTATTTCTGCTTTTGCGCGTCGGTGCCGAAGTACACGATGGGCAAGGTGCCGATGCCGGCGTGTCCGCCGTACGTGGTGCCAAACGCACCGCCGCGCGAGATGGCTTCGGTGACCGCCATCGACGTGGACTTGTCGAGGCCCAAGCCGCCGTAGGCTTCGGGGACGTCGATCATCAAGAGCCCGAGTTCGCCGGCCTTCTTCAACAGACCCAGCATCACGCCGGCTTCCTTGTGCTCGGTCTTCTCGATGTTGGCGAGGACTTCGTTATTGATGAAGTCCTCCGCCGTCTTGACGAACATCTTCTGCTCGTCGGTGAAGTCTTCGGGCGTGAATACTTCGACGGGCTCCACGTTTTCGACGAGGAAGCTGCCGCCTTTGCGAATCCCGGCTACTTTCGTACTGCTCATGATGATCCCTTCGCTAACCCGTTCGGAAATCGATGGTGGTGCTGGCGTAAACGTAAGACGAGCGGGTAACCGGGGTCAACGTCGCAAAGATCGTACCGGAAAAAAACGCGGGCGGCGCGCTCACTGGCGACGCCGCCCGCTTGGAGAACGAATCCACCGACCGGGCTACTTGCCCCAGCCGAGTATGAACTTCCAGTCCTGCACGTCGCCCAATCCCCATTTCGTCTCGAAGAAAAACTTCTCGTTGAGTTGGATCCCACCGAGAATGCTGCCGCCGAACTTGAGGTCGCCGTCGACATTGTCGGCGTCAAACCAGGTTAGCGTCATGCCGGCGCCGGCGTACGGCGCCCACTTGGAGTTGGTCTTGAAGTCGTAGTGCCCATCGAAATTGCCAGCGAACGCCCAGCGGTTATCACCAATGCCGAATTCAATACTGGGAACGATGTAGATCGACGTGTCGCCCAGGGGACTGCTCCGAAAACGCCCGCCGATCAGGAACATGTCGGAGTCGACCGACGCGCCCGCCTGCAGGCCTAGGGCCGCAAACGACGGCGTTGCCGCGGCGGCGAGAACGAGAGTAACAATCGAGATACGCATCCAGCGGTACATACATTCTCCTCGGAAGGCGCGGCTCACATGCCACGCAGTGAATTGTTCGCGCGTTGCGGAGGTTAGTGCAAGGCTGGTTAGTCCAGGGACGCGCGTTGGTCGCACCATACCACGAATCCAGGAGAATGGGGAGTCGGTTCGTCAAACCCGCTGAAATACGCCCGCAACGCCCATGCCGCCGCCGACGCACATGGTCACGATGCCGTATTCGACGTCGCGGCGTTTCATCTCGTAGAGCAGTGTCGCGGTGAGCTTCGAGCCGGTGCAGCCCAGCGGATGCCCGAGTGCGATCGCACCACCGTTGACGTTCAAGCGGTCCGCGCGAATCCCGACCGTCTGCTGCACGTACACGGCCTGCGACGCGAAGGCCTCGTTCAACTCGATCAAGCCGATGTCGCCCAGCGTGAGGTTCGCTTGCTTCAAGACTTTCGGAATCGCGAGCGCGGGACCGATGCCCATCAACTCGGGTTCGACGCCGGCGGTCGCGAAGGCGATCAACTTGCCGAGCGGCTTGGCGTCGAGTTGCTTCATGACGTCTTCGGAGACGATGACGAGTGCGGCGGCGCCGTCGTTCAGGGGCGACGAATTGCCCGCCGTCACGGTTCCGCCGGTGCGAAACACCGGCTTCAACGCGGCCAGCGCTTCCAGCGACGTGTCGGCACGCACGCTCTCGTCGACTTTGAACTCGATCTCCTTCGACTCGATCTTGTTCTTCGCGTTGATCGACTTCTCGATCACTTTCACCGGCACGATCTCGTCGTGGAAGCGGCCGTCGGCGATGGCCTTGGCGGCGTTGGTGTGACTGCGCAGCGCGAACGCGTCCTGCGCCTCGCGCGAAATCTGGTACTTCTCCGCCACGTTCTCCGCGGTGTTGCCCATGTTGATGTACGCGGTGGGCATTTCGGCTTGGAGCGCGGGATTGGGCGACGGCTTGAAGCCGCTCATCGGAATCATGCTCATCGACTCCACTCCACCGGCGACGGCGGCTTCGATCTCGCCCAGGCGAATACGCGCGCTGGCGTCGTGAATGGATTGCAGTCCCGACGAACAGAAGCGATTCACGGTGACGCCGGCGACGGTGATGGGGAGTCCTGCGCGCAGCAACGCGAGACGCGCGACGTTCAGGCCCTGTTCGCCTTCGGGCATGGCACAGCCGAGGACGACGTCTTCGATGAGTGCCGCGTCCAAGCCCTTGACGCGCGCGATCGCTTCTTTGATCACGAGTGCCGCCAGCTCGTCGGGGCGCGTGTTGCGCAACGTCCCCTTGAACGCGCGCCCGACGGGCGTGCGCACGGCGGATATGATGTAGGCGTCTCTCATCTCACACCCAATTCCGACTCGGGCGTCGGGGCGTAATCACCGTCGAGCGCCTCGGCGTAGTCCGCGTACCATCGCATCTCGCCGATACCGGGGAGTGCGGTCAACACGGCGTAGATCGCGGCGCTCAAGCGCCGCATCGTTCCGACGTCGGAGCGTCCGCGCAAACGATCGAAGGCGGACAGGCTCGAGCCGTAGAAGATCTCCCACCACTCTCCCGAGGTCCAGTCGAACGAGACCGTGACGTCGTAGGTGCGCCCGTCGATTGTGCACGCCACTTCGTGCGCGTACTCGATGTCTTTCATACTTCCGATCTTGATGTCGTGGGCCGGAAGCTCGCGGCCCAAATGCGCCGCGATGTCGGCGCCGGGATTGCGATCCTCCCCGACCGAACGCGGCGGCGTGAAGCCACCGCGGAAACGAACGCATGTCATGGCACGATTCGACATACTAATTCCTCAGCGGCTTGCCTTCCTTCAACATGAACGCCATGCGGTCTTGTGTCTTCTTCTGACTGACCAATCGCAGGAATACTTCGCGCTCCAAATCGAGCAGGTACTGCTCGCTCACGCGCGTGCCCGCGGGCAACTCGCCGCCGCACAGGATGCGCGCCAGCTCGCCGCCGATGTATGCGTCGTACTCACTGATCGCTTTGCCTTCTCGCATATTGTAGAGCTGCGTCTTGATGGCCGCGATGCCGCCTTCGCCCGCGATCGTGATCTGCACCATCGGGTCGGGCGGTTGATAGCCGCGGCGCGCCAGCCCGAGCGCATACGTCTTCGCCGCGTGCAGCAAGTGATCCGCGTTCATGACGAACGAATCGCCGGTGCGAAGAATCTTGGTCGCGAACGCGTCCTCGGCGCTGGTCGATACCTTGGCAAGCCCGATCGCTTCGAAGGCCGCGCGCGCCGCTAGGAACGGATCGGCGCCGTCGACGTTCGGCAGTCCTTCGACATTGCGCAGCACCAATTCCTTGCACCCGCCGCCCGCGGGGATCAAGCCCACGCCGACTTCGACCAAGCCGATGTACGTCTCCGCGGACGCCACCGCGTGCTGCGCGCCGAGGACGACTTCGCAGCCGCCGCCCAGCGTCATGCCGAACGGTGCCGCGACCACCGGCTTGCGACAATACTTGAGCGCCGACGTCATCTTCTGGAACTGCCGCACCACGAGGTCGATCTCGTCCCAGTTGCCTTCGCGCGCTTCGAGCAAGAGCAACATCACGTTGGCGCCGACGGAGAAGTTCGTGCCTTGGTTGCCGACGACGAGTGCTTCGAAGTTCGCTTCGGTTTCTTTGACCGCCGCCATCGCCATCGAGATGATGTCGGCGCCGATGGCGTTCATCTTGGAATGGAATTCGAGACACAAGGCACCGTCGCCCAAGTCGACCAGGCTCGCGCCGGCGTTCTTCTTCACCACTTTGCCGGCGGCCTTGAGGGCCGCGAGATCGATGGTCGTCGAGGCTTCTTCGGCCAGCTTCAATGATCCGCGCACGAGACGCGGGCGCTTGGCCGGTTCTTCCTTGCGATAGAACTTCTTCGACGGCGACTTGACGACGTCGACCACGACTTGTGGCAGCGTGCGCCGTTCCATTTCCATGCGCTCGACCGTCTTCTCGATGCCGATCGCGTCCCACAATTCGAACGGCCCCATCTCCCACCCGAAGCCCCAGCGCATGGCGCGGTCGATGGACTCGACGTCGTCCGCAATTTCGCCCAGGCGCGACGCACTATAAAGGAGGGTTTCGGCCAGGATGCGCCACACGAAGGCACCCGCGCGGTCGTTGATGTTCATCAAAGTTCGCACGCGCTCGGGCAGCGCTTCGATCGGCTTGACCGTTTCGAGCGATGCGAACTTCGGGGACTGACGCGCGCGATAGTTCATGGTCGCGACGTCGAGGGTTTGAATCTCGGAGCCGCTCGCGCCCGCGATCTTCTGGTAGAAGCCCTTCCCGGTCTTGTCGCCCAGGATACCGGCCTTGAGCATCTTCTCCAACAGCGGCGGCGTCTTGAAGAAATCGCGCTTCTCGTCTTGGGTCGCGCGATCGTAGACCGTGGTCGACGCGTGCACCAAGATGTCGAGGCCGACCAAGTCGGCGGTGCGGAACGTCGCACTCCTCGGACGTCCGATGAGCGGACCCGTGAGCGCGTCGACTTCTTCGATGCTGTATTTCAACTCCGTCATCGCGCGAATCGTCGACATCACCGAAAAGGTGCCGACTCGATTGGCGATGAAATTGGGCGTGTCCTTCGCGACCACGACACCCTTGCCGAGCACGATGTCGCCGAACTCGCTCATGAAGTCGAGCACGGCCGGGTCGGTGCCCGCGTGCGGGATCAATTCGAGCAGGTGCAGGTAGCGCGGCGGATTGAAGAAGTGCGTACCGAGGAAGCGCGGGCGCATCGACTCGGGCAAGACCGCCGCCATGTCGGTGATCGAAAGACCCGATGTATTGGTGGTGACGATGGCGCCGTCTTTCAAGTACGGGGCGATGCGCTCGAACAACGCGCGCTTGATGTCGAGCTTCTCGACGATCGCTTCGAGAATCCAGTCGCACTCGCGCAGCTTCTCGACGTCGTCTTCGAGGTTGCCGATCGTCACGCGACGCGCGCGCGCGGCCGAAAAGAATGCGGCCGGCTTCGACTTCGACGCGCGCTCGAGACCCGCGCGCGCGAAGGCGTCGCGGTACTCGCGCGAGGCCGGGTCGCCCTTCACCTTGGAGCCGGCGGGTGGAACGATGTCGAGCAGCAGTGTCGGGATTCCGGCGTTGGCGAGGTGCGCGGCGAGCGCACTCCCCATCACACCCGAGCCCAGCACAGCGGCGCGTTGGATCGAGACGGGCAACGGAAACTCCTTATCGTTCCTCAAAATAGCCCAGCACCGCTAGCTATACGAAGTGCTACGCCCGACGTGTCAACGGGGATTGGGCTTTAGGGCGTATGCAAGGCACGTTCCTTGCCCCTTCGGAGGTTCATGCGCCGCGTGCTTTCCCGATATTCCGCGACGAGGCTCGCCCTGCTTGCGATCTGCGCGGCGACGCTTTCCGCGTGTTCGAGTGCGCCTCGCTTCACCGGCCACCCGTCGCCGGTCGAACCGTCGGTGGCGCCCGCGACGCACGTGCCGCCCACGACCGACGTCGTGCAGGAGTTCCCGTACCCGCGCTCGAGCGACTCCGTCGCCACACCCGACGCGCGCGGCAACGAAGTCGTCGAACAAGCGCAGCAGTACTCGGCACTCCCTATCGCTCCGGCGGCACGACGACGAACGGCGTCGACTGCTCGGGACTGACGTACTCGGTGTATCGCTCCGTTGGTGTGAAGCTCCCGCGCAACTCCGACGATCAGGCGCGCGTCGGCGAAGCCGTCTCGCGCAGCGACCTCGCTCCCGGCGATCTTATCTTCTTCGGTTCGAGCAGCAACGTGTCGCACGTCGGCATCTACGCCGGCGACGGCGAATTCATCCACGCCTCGACGCGCGCACACAGCGTTCGCTTCGACCGGCTGGACAACAAGTATTTCTCGAGTCGGTACGTCACCGCACGCCGGGTGATGTAGTCCGTTTCCTCCGAAACATCCGCCAACCATCGATGCTCCTCCGCTGTAGTCCAGGCGGAGGAGTGTTCTAATTGTGCTACAATTAACGCTCGCGAGAGCCCTGCCTTACCGAGCTCCCGCCTGGTCGTCGACACCCGAATCCGTCGGCCGGGTGCCTTATCCATCGGCGGTCGCCGACCTCACCCGACAAGAGCTCGGAGGTCGTTCATGCGATCGCGCCTCGTGGTTCTCTCCCTTGCTTTCTCCATCAGCCTGGTTCCGATCGGCGCCCACGCCCAGTGGCAGCTCGACGGGGTCGCCCTCTGTACTGTCGCGAGCGACCAGGTCTATCCCACGATCGTTTCGGACGGGGCCGCGGGAGCGATCGTCACGTGGGTCGACTATCGCAACGGAACCGCCGACATTTACGCCCAGCGGGTGAACGCCTCGGGGGCTCCCCAGTGGACCGCCAACGGGGTCGCCCTCTGTACCGCCGCGAGCGACCAGTCCAGTCCCACGATCGTTTCGGATGGGGCCGCGGAGCGATCGTCACGTGGGAGACCCCGGAGCGGGAACTTCGACATCTACGCCCAGCGGGTGAACGCCTTTGGCGCCCCCCAGTGGACCGCCAACGGGGTCGCCCTCTGTACCGCCGCGAGCACCCAGCTCTCCCCCACGATCGTTTCGGATGGGGCCGCGGGAGCGATCGTCACGTGGTACGACCTCCGGATCGGGACGAACTACGACATCTACGCCCAGCGGGTGAACGCCTCGGAAGTCTGCCCCAGTGGACCGCCAACGGGGTCGCCGTCGTACCGCCGCGAGCGACCGGTCTATCCACGATCGTTTCGGACGACGGCCGCGGGAGCGATCGTCACGTGGTCCGACTTTCGGAGCGGGACGAACACGACATCTACGCCCAGCGGGTGAACGCCTCGGGAGCTCCCCAGTGGACCGCCAACGGGGTCGCCCTCTGTACCGCCGCGAACGGCCAGAAGCAACCCCACGATCATGTTGCGGATGGGGCCGCGGGAGCGATCGTCACGTGGGAGGACCCCCGGAGCGGGAACTTCGACATCTTCGCCCAGCGGGTGAACGCCTTCGGAGCCCGCCAGTGGACCGCCAACGGGGTCGCCCTCTGTACCGCCGCGAGCACCCAGCTCTCCCGCACGATCGTTTCGGATGGGGCCGCGGGAGCGATCGTCACGTGGTACGACCTCCGGATCGGGACGAACTACGACATCTACGCCCAGCGGGTGAACGCCTCGGGAGCTCCCCAGTGGACCGCCAACGGGGTCACCCTCTGTACCGCCGCGAGCGACCAGGTCTATCCCACGATCGTTTCGGACGGGGCCGCGGGAGCGATCGTCACGTGGTCCGACTTTCGGAGCGGGACGAACTACGACATCTACGCCCAGCGGGTGAACGCCTCGGGGGCTCCCCAGTGGACCGCCAACGGGGTCGCCCTCTGTACCGCCGCGAACGGCCAAAGCAACCCCACGATCATTTCGGATGGGGCCGGGGAGCGATCGTCACGTGGTACGACTTTCGAAGTGGACCCAATGCCGACATCTACGCCCAGCGGGTGGAGGGCCGCTATGGATACTGGGGACGCCCGGAGGCGACGCTCACGGCGGCTCGAGACAATCCGAGCGACCAGGGCGGAAAAGTGATTCTCAACTGGACCGCGAGTGGACGCGACGTCGTGAACGAGCAGTTGATCTCGAAATACACGATCTGGCGCGCGATGGACACCGCGCCGGCTGCGTCGAGTCTCTCGGCGGACGGCGTGACGGTCGTCGATGCCCCGGTGACGAAGTCCATCCCAGCAAGCAACCGCGTGTTCTGGCACGATCGCACCGCCACCACCGATTACTATTGGGAACTGGTGGGCTCGCAGATCGCATACTACAACGCGGCGTACAGCTTCACCGCATCGACGCGCCAGGATTCGACGTTGAGCAACACGGCCACCCACTACTTCCGCGTCGCGGCGGAAGCCAACAGTCAGTTCTACAACTGGCCATCGAATGTTTTGAGTGCGCACTCCGTCGACAACCTCGCGCCGGCGGCGCCGTTGTTGCTCACGGCACAGCGCGTGGGCGCGAACGTCAACCTGCACTGGAATCGCGTGCACGTCCCCGACGTCAAGGATTACTCCGTCTATCGAAAGACGTCAGCCGGTGTGACGCCGGTGCCCATCAACTTTCTCTCGACTTCGGATGACACGCTGCTGACCGACACGTCGGCGCCGACCTCCGCGCTCTATTACATCGTCACCGCGTACGACGTGCACGCGAACCAGAGCGCCCCGTCGAACGAGGCCCACGTAAGTGCTACGACCGGCATCGGCGACACGCCGTCCATCGCGGCGTTGACCGTCCTCGACAACATGCCGAACCCGTTCAACGACAAGACGACGCTGCGTGTGGGTTTGCCCAAAGCGAGCGACGTGGAGATCGACGTGTTCGACGTCGCGGGACGAAGCGTTCGCATCGAACACACCTCGACAACTCGCTGCGGGCTGGCGCGACGTCGCCTTCGACGCACGCGATGCCGCGGCGGCAAGCGCTCCCGAGTGGCGTGTACTTCTATCGCGTTGAAGGCGGCGGGACAGACGATCACGCGCAAGATGGTGATTGCGAGGTAGGCGCTACTTGAAATTGGTGATCAAGACGACGTCGCGGCTGGTCGTGCCGGAGAGCACCACGACGCGCTTGCTGTCGCGCGTCCACTTGATCTGCGCGACGTCCTGCCCGTCGAACTTGGTAATCTGCTTCGCGGCTCCCCCGTTGGCGTCGACGACCCACACGTTCTCGCCAGCGTCGTCGCGACGCACCACCGCGATGTGGCGCTGGTCCGGCGACCACTCGTGATCGGTCAGGCGCCCGTCGGTGAAGTTGGTCAGCTTGTGCATGGCGCCGCCGGCAAAGCTCATCGTGTAGACGTTGCGCGCCGGATCGTCCCGGTTCATGAACGACCACTCGCCTTCACGACCTTCCGACGGGTCGATCGCCTGCGGCGGCTGCGTGAACTTCGTGACCTCGGGTCCACCGGTCACCGGGATGACGCGAAAAATGGTCTGCACGAGACCCTTCGCGTCGGGCGCGAAATCCGCGACCATGACGTTCCGGCCGTCGCGTGAGAAGAATCCCACACCGAGCACGGAACCCGGCGCGACCTCCGAAACCTGACCGCCGTCGACATCGCCGATCCAGGTCCCGCGCGCCGAATCGACGCGGATGAACGTGAACCGGGTTCCGTCGTTGGAGACGTCCAGTAGTCCCTCACCGCCGCCGTTGGTGATTTGGGCGAGACCGGATCCGTCGAGATTCACGCGCCAAATGTGCTGCTGGCCGTCTTCGTCGTAGCGCGTGAAGACGGCACGATTGCCGCGCGCCACGACGGTGATCGCGTGGCCCGGCCCGACCGTGATGCGTTGCGGCTCTCCGCCTTCGAACGGCAGCGTGGAAATCCCAAGTCGATGCTCGTTCACGGCTCCGAACACCACGCGATCGTCGACCACCTGGAGCCCGAACGCCGAGTGCTCGGGACTGGTTGCATTGGTGAGCCGGCGCGCGCTGCCGTCGGCGGGGTCGGCGACGTATAGATTCGTGATCTGGCTCGTGCGCAAGGCACCGATCGCACCCTCGCCGCCGGATACGGCGACCTCGGTGTACTCGTCGAAGTCGTTGGTGACGCGACGCAAGTCGCCGCGCGGATACGTCACCACGAAGACCTGGTCGCGAATGCCTTCGCTGATCACGGTCCCGGCCGCCACCAAGCCGCGTCCATCGAGAATCCACGCGACGTCGACGAAGAAGGCGTCCTTCTTGGTGAAGAAATCTTGGCGCTTGCCCGTTTCCGCGTCGAACATGACCAGGGTCGACTTCGCGGCGGGCGCGGGTGTCACCGTGAACACGGCGATACGCTTGCCGTCCGGCGACCACGACGGCGAACCCGCAATGGCCTCGGGGCGTCGCACGCTCGCCAACTCGCGCTCGGTCCCCTTGTCGAGATCGCGGATGAAGAGTGCGAAGCGATTCTCCTGTGGAATGCCACGCATGAAGCACACGCGTTTCGCGTCGGGCGAAAAGGTGACGCGCGAATCGACGTCGAACCCCTTCTGTTCTTCCGATCCACCGAGCGACGGCACGCGGACGAGCGTGCGGTAGAGCGGTTGTTCGGGCAGTCGCTTCAAGTAGAAGAGATAGTTCCCGTCCGGCGAAAAGCTGGGAAACTCGAGCGTCGCGTTCTGGAGCGGCAAGATCTCCACGTCGCTGCCGGTCGCGACTTGGCGAACTCGCAGCGTCGAACGACCCGCGGTGCCCGCGATGTACGCGAGGTAGCGTCCGTCGGGCGAGAGCGCGGAGAAGTTGACGTCGCCACGGCTGGTTTGCGTCGTCGCGCGCATGTTCTGGAACGGCGTCGACGTCGATTCCCCGCCGCGCTTCGAGTACCACAGCCCCGCCGCGATCGCGGCCACCACGACGATCGCGCCGATCAGCGCGGGAACGACGCGCGACTTGCGGCCGCGGGGAGTGCTCGCACCGACCCGCTGCCCGTCGTCGCCGACGTGGCGCGAAGCCGACAAGGCGTCGTACTCGTCGACGATCTCGCGCAACTCGATCGCGAGGTCCTTCATCGACTGCAAGCGCTGGTCGGGTGCTTTCGCGAGACAGCGTCGAATCAGGCGGCGCAATTCGGCCGGCGCCTCTGGGTTCAACTCTTCGATCGGCGTGGGCTTCTCGTGCGAGAATCTTGTGCATCGTCTCGACGTTCGAATCCGCGACGAACGGACGACGGCGCGTGGCGGCTTCGTACAGGAGACAACCGAACGAGAAGATATCCGAGCGGTGGTCGACGGCTTTGCCCTGCACCTGCTCGGGCGACATGTAGTGGACGGTCCCGAGGACCGCACCCTCGCTGGTCAGGTCCGCGACTTCGGTCATCGCCGTCGCCGACGCCGACTCCAGACCGCTTTTCGGTGAGCTTCGCCAGACCGAAGTCGAGCACCTTGGTGAAGCCGTCGTCGCTCACCATGATGTTGCCGGGCTTCAGGTCGCGGTGCACGATGCCCGCGGCGTGCGCCTTCGCGATGCCTTCCGCCGCCTGCGCGAGGTAACCGAGCAGGGTCCGCAGGTCGGTCTTCTCTTCGTGGATCTTGGCACCGAGGGTCTTCCCGCTCACGAGCTCCATCGAAATGAATTGGAGCGGTCCGCTCTCCGAGCCGCTGCTCGACTTCACCTTGTCGGAGCCGATCTCGTAGATGGTGACGATGTTGGGATGATTCAGCGACGACGCCGACTTGGCTTCCTGCACGAAGCGGCGCACGCGGTCTTCGCTGCGCACCAAGTCGGGCGGGAGCACCTTGAGTGCCACGTTGCGCTCGAGCGTTTGGTCCTGCGCGAGGTAGACCTCGCCCATGCCGCCGGCACCGAGCGGTCCTACGACGCGGTATTGGGCGATGATGTCTTCGGGCTGGAGGGTCTTGGTCAATGGGGGCTCCGGTTCGGAATCGGGCTATTCTAAGGTGCTGCGCCGCAATTGTCTACGCCGGATGCGGGGTTAAGTTGCGTCGATGGACGAAATCACCAGCGCCACCTTACCGCTGCGGCGGCGCGTGAGTTCAGTCGCGCGCTCGAACTCGATCTGCATGGCGTCGCCGAGCTTCTTTTTCAGCAGCGCTTCGACGGGGGCCAGTCGCTCGGGCGTGAACTCGGTCTTCGTCAACAAACGCACCTTCACACGATCTCTTGCGTCCTGGACCACCTGATAACCTTCGATCCAGTCGTCGAACTGGCGCATGGTGTAGGTGATGTACAACCCGCTGATCGGTCCATTCAAAGTTTGCACGACGTCCTGCAACCGTCCATCCACGGACTTCATGATCGGGAACGGTAGTCCGCATGCGCAGCGCTCGTCGGGCGGCGCCATGACTCCAATGTCTCCGATCTCGTAGCGAATGAACGGGGTGGCTGCGTTGTGAAAATCGGTGACGACGATGCGGCCTTCGGCTCCAGGCGGGACCGGCAGCCCGCCGTCGTCAACCACTTCCACCAGCAAGTTGTCGGTGTTCAGGTGGTAGCCGACGTGGCGGTCGCACTCCATGCCGATGCTCATGAACTCGCGGCATCCATACGAGAGGAAGACTTCGTCGACCAGGTATTGTTGCAGCAACTCGCGCTGGCCGGGCTGCAATCCTTCGGCCGCGTTGACGAGCGTCTTCGCCTTCCACGTCAGCAGGCCCGGGTGGTCGCGCGCGTAACGCGCGACATCGACCAGTTGACCCGAGTAACCGACGATCGCGTGCGGCCGGAAACGATTGATGAGTCGAATGCACGCCTCACGCTCGGCGTCGCCGAATTGCTGGAATGCGTCGAACAGCGCGCGGCGCTGGAGCCGCATGTGGACGCCGTGCTTGATACGCTGCGCAAGCGCGGGTTGGGCCTGGTCGGCCGCCCACACGTATAGGCTCTTGCGTCCCTCTTCCGCCTGCCCCCACCCGTATGCGCGGTCGACGATGGCATTGCGAACTTCCCAGCTCTCGCGCGTGATGTGGAAGCGAATCGGCAGCGACGTCGACCCGCTGGTCTGGTGTGCGAACATCGAGTCGGCGGGGTGCCCCTGCTGCGCGAAGAATTCGCGCTGATCGTGGCGCGTCCACACCGGGAGTTCATGCGCGCGAATCGGCTCTCCGGGCTTCGGGATGGAACCGCGGTGCGCCTTGACGCGCTCGGCGTAGAAGGGAAAGCGCGCGATCGAGCGCTGGACGTGATGCAGGAATTCGCGTTCGGTTAGGCGCGAGAGTTCGTCGCGCGACAGGCGCTGGTTGGCGTCGACGCGGCGTCGGATCGACCAGCGGTGGTACCCGCGCAGCTCGCCGTAGAAGGCACTCGCGACACTCGATGCGTTCATGGGCCGAAATCTACCACGTTGAACGGGACGCGCACCACGCTTGACTAGAGCATGACGGTTGTTCTTTCATTGGGTCCCCACGTCCATTCGTTGAAAGGAGCCTCGATGTCACTCCGTCGTCTTGCCGTTGCCGTCGCCGCGATCGTCTGGGTGTCCATGTTGGCGGCACTCTCGTCGGCCCAAATCCCCGACAAGTTCACCAACCTCAAGGTGCTCCCGAAAGACATCCAGAAACAGGATCTGGTGCGCGTCATGCGCGGCTTCTCGAGCTCCCTCAACGTGCGCTGCATCCACTGCCACAAGGGCGACGACGCCCTGGACCTCGGGAAGGTCGATTTCGCTTCCGACGACAAGGAGACCAAGGTCATCGCCCGCGCCATGATGGGGATGACGAAGAACATCAACGCCACGCTGCAGACCGACATCGGCACGATGCGCCCCAACCACCTCGACGTCACCTGCTTCACCTGCCACCACGGCAACCGTCGGCCCGAAACGCTCGAGCACGCACTCACTACCGAACTGGACGCGCACGGCGTCGACTCCACACTCGTCATGTATCGACGCCTGCGCGACGAGTACTACGGACGCGCGACCTACGATTTCGGCGAGTGGTCGCTGATCTCGATCGCCGAAGACTTCTCGCACGATCCCGCGCGCGCGGACGCGGCGTTGGCGCTCTTGAACGAGAACCTGGTCAACTTCAAGGATTCCGCGGGAACGTACGCGCGCATCGGCGAGACCTACCTGGCCAAGGGCGACACCACGTCGGCCATGACCAACTTCCAGAAGGCGATGACACTCGCCCCCGACGACCCGTGGCTCAAGCGTCGCGTCGAACGCCTCAACGCCAAGAAATAGCGCGCGATCGGTCGTTATCCACAGCTAATGCGGGCGCCTTTGGATTGGGGGCTTGACACTCCGGCCACGCTGGTCTTTAAATTCGGACCGTTCAGAACTTTCTGTAATCATCCTCTTTTTCAATTAGATACATGAACGCACGCCACGGTTCGACGCACGACATCTTCATCGAAGGCTGGGGACGCCTGGGTCCGTCGTGGGGCATCAGCAAGATGATGGCGGAGATCTACGCCCTTCTGTATGTGAGTCCTTCGCCGCTCACCCTCGAGGATATGTCGAGCAAGCTCACCACCAGCCGCAGCAACGTCAGCACCAACGTGCGTCAGCTGCTCGACCTGGGTGTCGTGCACAAGATGATCGTGCGCGGCGAACGCAAGGACTACTACACCGCCGAAGACGACATCACCAAGGTGGCCAAGCTCCTCGCACTCGCGAAGAAGCGCAAGGAACTCGACCCGGCGATGGAAACGGTGGAGAAAGCGTTGGCCGCGGCCAACGACGCGCGCGACTCCGCCACGGCGCAGAAACTCGAAGAACTCAAGCGTCACATGGACTTCGTCAACGCGATCTTTCACGCGTTCGCGGGGGGAGAAGCGGACCCCAAGAGCCTCGCCCATGTCATTCGGGTGAAGGACACACTGTCATAGAAAGGGACCCATGATCCACGCGCTAAAGAAGTACGACGTGCTTCGCGACATCGTCGACCGTTGCAACGCGGTCGTCGTCGAGCGCATCAAGGACAACCAACTCCGCGAGGCGAACATCGCGCTCGAGAGCTTCAACAACGGCGGCAAACGCCTGCGCCCCATTCTGCTGGTTCTCTCCGCCAAAGCGCCCGACGGCGGACTGCTCGATGACATCGACGAAACGCTGATCCAATTGGCGGGCGCGGTCGAGTTGGTCCACCTCGCCACCTTGTTCCACGACGATGTCATCGACCAGGTCGACACGCGACGCGCGAAATTGTCGGCGCGTTTGAAGTACGGCAACTACGCGTCGGTCCTCGCGGGCGACTTCGCCCTGGCCGAAGCACTCGACTTGGTGCACCGAAGCGGCGTCCACGGCGCCATGCCCGAGTTCATTCGCACGCTGCGAACCCTCGTGCGCGGCGAGAGTCTGGAGACGACGCACAAGTTCGACTTCACGCTGAACGACGCCCAGTATTTCGAAATCATCTCCGAGAAGAGCGCGTCGCTGTTTGCTCTCTCGTGCAAGGCGGGCGCACTGGCGAGCGGCGCCGAATTCGGCGATGCGCTCGGGCACTTCGGCTGGAACCTCGGCATGGCCTTCCAGATGATCGACGATTTGGACGACATGCTCGACAACCCCCAGCGCTCCTACGATTGCGACCTGCGCAACGGCTACATCGCGCTCCCGATGATTCGCCTGCTCGACGCGCTCAAGGACGGCCACCGCGAACGGCTGGTCGGCATCATCGAGGCCGGCGACTTCAAACCCGAGCACGAGCGCTTCATCGTCGGGTTGTGCTTGGAGTACGGTGCCATCGCGCAGACCCACCAAGCCATCGATCGCCACCTCGAGCGCGCGACCGACACGCTGTCGCGCTTCGCGGCCTCACCGGCCAAGGAACTCCTGGCCGGCGTCGTCAAGGACCTGCGCGCGTACGCGGCCCAGCAGGTCGAGAACTTCGCCGGCTTCGCGCGCGAAGCGACGGGCTAGCGGCGTCTGTTCCGCGTCGGCACACGCGCTGTCGACTGCGGCTCGAACATGAGGCGCGGATCGTTACGCCTCGAACTCTCATCTGCTCTTCACATTTGCTCCCGATCGCGAGTTCCATGCGCATTGCAATGGATCGTGGCTTGCCCATGACCAACGGCAGTCACTATCTTTCGTGTAGCCTACCGCATCCCCATGCGGATACGATTTGATTGCCCCCGATTTGAAAGGGACTGATGGGTTCCCCGGTACGTTCCACGGCGATTCTCCCTGCCTGCTTGCTCATCATTGCCTCGCAATTCGCCGCGGCGGCGTACGCTTCCGATAGCACAACGGATCGACCAGGCCTCGGCCACCAACTCGTCAGCGACCTGCACACCCAATTCTCCTATCCTTTCGCGCTCGCGACGCGCGATCCGTCTCGTTTTCTCTTGGGTTCCATCGGCATCAGCGCGTTGATCCTCTCCGACGGCACCAGCTACAACGCCCTCGCCAATCCGTCGTGGATCAGCCACGACAGCATGGTGGGTCCCGCGCGGACGCTCTCACGAATGGGCGACGGAACCCGGGCCGTGGCGCTCATCGCGGGCTTCGGTCTCGTCGGCATGGTGGGCGGATCGGATCGCGAGAAACAGACCAGCGTCATGCTGGCCGAAGCCGTCGTGACGTCGTCCGTCTGGACCGGCGCACTGAAATTTCTCGCCGGACGCGAGCGCCCGCGCGACCTACACGAACTAGGAAGCGATTGGACCGGACCCGCCGCGCGTTTCGACGACGACGGCATTCACACCCAGCAAGCCTCGTTTCCCTCCGGACATTCGACGGGAGCGTGGGCGGCTGCCACCGTTCTCGCGCACCAATATCCGAGCAAGCATGTCGTTCCTGTGCTCGCGTACGGGGCCGCGACGGCGGTCAGCTATTCGCGGATGGTGGTGGGCGCGCATTGGCTGTCGGACGTGGTCGTGGGCGGATTGATCGGATACGGCTGCGCGCGCCAGGTAATTTCGTCCCGCGAACACGACGCGGAGATCCATGCCTCGCGGCTCCACATCTCTCTCGATCCGGCCGGGCCAGAAAAGAATATCGGAGTGGCCATCGACTTCTGACCACGCGCTCCCGCCGCCTTTGACACACGAGTCGCGGCCGCGATAGAATCGCGTCCACCAACGCTTACTCGAACACGTCAAGGGGGCCTTTCTTGGCCGTCAATCACAAACCCGACCTCGACCACGTCTTTCGTACGCAGTCCGAGCACTTCGCCCACTGGGAGAAACTCAAGGACTGCATCGATCAATACATCGACATCATGTTGAACTACCGCCAGAGCGGCCACCCGGGCGGTTCGCGCTCGAAGGTGCACGCGATGGTGTCTCTGCTGTTGAGCGGTGCGATGCGCTGGGACATTCGCCACCCCGAGAAACGCTTCGGCGACCGCTTCGCGTTGGTCGCGGGCCACACGGTACCGCTCATTTACGCCACACTCCCCGCCCTCGCCGAGACGTTGCGCGTCAAGCACGAGCGCACGAAGGACGCGCGCTACTTCATCCCCGAAGATCGCATGGTGTGGTGGGAAGACTTGGCGAAGCTCCGCCGCCACAAGGGACTCCCGGGTCACGCCGAGATGGAAGGCAAGACGCTGTTCGTCAAAGCGAACACGGGTCCGTCGGGACACGGATCGCCGCCGTCGGCGGGACAGGCGTTCGCGCTCAAGCGCGCGGGCGCCGAGGGCGTGCGCGTGTTCGCGTTCGAAGGCGAGGGCGGACTGACACCCGGGGCCGCGCACGAGACGCTCAATTCCGCCTACGGCCTCGGCCTCACCAACTTCCACTACGTCGTCGACTGGAACGACTTCGGTATCGACGACATTGCGTACAGCCACTTCGTGTACGGCACGCCGCGCGACTGGTTCGCGTCGCACGGCTGGCGAGTGAGCGAAGCGAAAGACGGCAGCAATTGGGACTCGGTGACGCACGCCATGCTCGATATGGTGATGGGCGACAACCCCGAGCGTCATCCCAGCATGATGTTCATGCGCACGCGCAAGGGCCGCGAGTACCTGAAGTACGACAACAAGTCGCACGGGTCGCCGCACGCGATGAATAGCGAGCTGTTCTGGGGCACGAAGAAGCCCTTCATGGAGAAGTATGGGGTCAAGTTCACGGGCTTCGGCGAACCCGCGCCCAAGGAGTCCGCCGACGTCGCGGCGCAGTGTCGCGCCAATCTCAAAGTCGTGGCCGACGTCATTCGCTCCGACAGTGCGCTCGTCGATTATGTGGCCGAAAGATTGGTGGAGATCGGCGAGTCGGTGCCGAACGACATCGCCGGCTTCAAGCTCGACGTGTCGAAGAACCCCACCACCGACGCGCGCCTGACCGATTATCGCAGCTACCCGGAGGCGATGTGGGCCAAGCCGGGCGAGAAGCAACCCAACCGCGCCGCTCTCGCGCGCTGGGGCGCGTGGGCGAATGCGCTTTGTCGCACGAACTATGGACGGCCGTTGTTCATCGCGATGAGCGCGGACCTGGCGGAGTCGACCAACATCGCGGGCTTCGCGAAAGAGTGGGAGGACGTGAAGGGCTACGGCTGGTTCGACCGCGACAAGAACTTGGACGGTGTCCTGCTCCCGCAGGGCATCACGGAGTTCACGAACTCCGGCATCGCGACCGGCATCGCGAGTGTGAATTTCTCGAAGACGCCGTACGAAGACTTCAACGGCTTCTACGCCACCTGCTCGACGTACGGCTCGTTCGTCTATTTGAAGTACGGCCCGATGCGACTCTTCAGCCAGCTCGCGCAGGATTCGCAGATCAAGGTCGGAAAGGTGCTGTGGATCGCGGGACACAGCGGACCCGAGACGGCGGAGGATTCGCGGACGCATTTCGGCATTTTCGCTCGCCGGCGTGACGCAGCTCTTCCCCGACGGCCACGTGATCGACGTGCACCCGTGGGAGTTCAACGAAGTGCCGGTCGTGATCGCGGCGGCTTTGAAGACCAACGCGCACATCATTGCACTCCATCTGACTCGCCCTTCAATTGAGATTCCTGACCGCGCCAAGCTCGGCATGGCGTCGCACTTCGACGCCGCGCGCGGCGCGTACGTCATCCGTCCCTACAAGATCGGGGTTCCGAAGATGGGTGTGGTGGTCGTGCAGGGAACGTCGACCACGAACAACGTCGTGAAGCTGCTCCCGAAGTTCGACGAAGAAGGACTGAACGTGAAGATCGTCGCGGCCATCAGCCCGCAGCTCTTTGCACTCCAAGACGCCGCCTACCGCGACGCCGTCTACTCCGAAGCCGATCGCGCCGACGCGATGGCCATCACCAACCGCGCGCGTCGTCTGATGTTCGATTGGGTCGACGGCGGGCTCACGGGCGACTACTGGCTCTCGAGTGATTGGGACAACCGCTGGCGCACCGGCGGCACCGTCGACGAAGTGGTCGAGGAAGCGCACCTCTCGCCCAAGTGGATTCTGGAAGGTGTGCGGCGATTCGCGCAGGAACGGTCGCAGCGCGTCGCCAAACTGCGCGCGCGCGTCGACAAGCTCGCCTAGGCCGCGACGGCCGGCTCGTCGCCGATGATCCGGGCCGCCTTCGCCACCAACGACTCGAGGAAGCGACGATCGTCGTCGGTGAAGGCGTCGAGTTGGTCGCTGTCGATGTCGAGCACGCCGACGATGTGGCCGCGGTCGACGATCGGCACCACGATCTCCGACTTCACGGTCGGGCTGCACGCGAGATAGCGGTCGTCCGCGCACACGTCGGGCACCACGATGGTCTCGCGGTCGCGCGCGGCGGCACCGCACACGCCCTGTGTCAGCGGAATGCGCCGGTGTTCGGGCGAAGCCCCCACGAACTCCGCGTCGTCGAGCGACAAGAGATCACCCTGCAACCGATAGATCCCCACCCACGAGAATCGTTCGAAACGATCCTTGAGCTCGCGCACGAGCGCACCGGCGGCGGCGCGCGAACCGTGGGCGCCGCGCACGCGGCGCAGAATCGCGTTCTCGACGTCGGTCGAGAGAGCGCCTTGGTCGAACGGATTCGATCCCGTCGCGTGATTCCACTCGGGCGCGGCCTCGCGCGTGCGCGCCTCCCGCTTCATCAGCACGAAGCCCGCGAGCACGAACACGAGCGGCCAGCAGCGCAAGAACGGCGAGGCGACGCGCTCGCTGATAGTACCGATTTCGTAGAGGAAGCTCGCGGTCCCCATGAGGATCACCATCGAACCCACCACGACACCGAGACTGGTGGGTGGGCGCTTGGCACCGGCGACGACGAACGACACGCCGACGATCGTGGGAATGATGGGCCACAGCGAACCCATGCGCCCCCATTCGACCAGCCCGAAAGAAAACACGGTGAGGAAGAGGCCGAGCAGAATCATCCACGTGGCGGCGAAGATGACGCCGAAGCTCAAGCGGCTCTGCAGTACGCGCAGCATGACGACACCGCTCACGACCAGAATGCACGGCCACAGATGCTTCCAACCCAGGAGCACGTGGTTGCTCACCAGGAGCAGGAGTAAGTCCCCACACCACGAGCCAAGTGCCAACCAACATGCGGTTTCGCGGGCTGCCCATGGGCGTATCATATCGAACGGCGCGCGACCTTGCAACGAATCGACGCGCGCCGTAGTATCCCGCACATGCCACAGGAGCTGGGTCGTACGCTGATCCTGATCGGGGCCATCATGGTCGTCGCGGGCGTGGTCCTCGTTTTCGCGCATCGCATCCCGTTCCTCGGGCGGCTGCCGGGCGACGTCGTGGTCCAAAAGAGGAACTTCACCCTGTACTTCCCGATCGCGACCGGGCTGCTCTTGAGTCTCCTTCTGACGGTGGTCTTGAACCTGTGGTCGCGGCGTTAGAGCGCCGCCTTGACGCGGTCCCCGCTTTCCCCTAAATTCTCGCGATCGGCGGCCACCGGCCGCCGCGGTCTTTTTCGACTCGGAGGATTCATTCGATGAAACAGCTTGTGGCAATGGCGGTAGTGACCGCTCTCTTCGCCGGCGCGGCCGGTGCACAAACAACCAAGAAGGAGTATCCCGTGGTCGTGCTTGAGACGACGAAAGGCAACATCGAGATCGAGCTTTACCCGGACAAGGCTCCGCAGACGGTGCAGAACTTTCTCTACTACGTCGACAACAAGTTCTACGACGGCCTGATCTTCCACCGCGTCATTGCGGACTTCATGATCCAGGGCGGCGGTTTTACGCCCGCGATGGCGCAGAAGCCGGGTAAACCGCCCATCGAGAACGAGGCCGACAACGGACTCGCCAACGATAAGTACACCATCGCCATGGCGCGCACGAGCGACCCCAACAGCGCCACCAGCCAGTTCTTCATCAACACGAAGGACAACACGTTCTTGAACTTCAAGTCCAAGACGGCGCAAGGCTGGGGTTACTGCGTGTTCGGCAAGGTGACGACGGGCCAGGCGACCGTGGATGCCATCGGCAAGGTGAAGACCGGGACCAAGAACGGCATGAACGACGTCCCCGTCGAAGCCGTCACGATTACGAAGGCGTATCGCAAGGGTGCCGCACCTGCGCCCGCGAAGGACGCCCCGAAGAGCAACGGCTAGTTCGTCCTTTCGTACTAGAATCGAAGCAACGAGCCGCGTCCGGGCAACCGGGCGCGGCTCGTTTTCTTGCTCCTCAGTTGTCGACCGAACTCATGAGCACGCAGCTCGTCAGGGCGGCGATTCCGGCGGTCTGGCACGAGGTCCGGCACGTGCGGTCAGGAATACCATGCTCGACGCACAGCGCGACGCACGACATGAACAGGGCGCGCGCGAACTCGTAGCACCCCCCGAAGGGGAACGCCCCCTGTGGACCGGCCTCTTTTCCGTCGATCGTGAGGATCTCGGGCTTGTCGCGATCGCCGAACGGGACCACGAACTCGTCACCGTCCAACTGGAAATGCGCCACACCGGCCATTTCATTGGGCCGCGAAGGATTCGTGGCCGGCATCCACGTCGTTTCCAACCATCGACCGTCCGCGTCCGTGGCGCGAACCACGACGCCACGCATCGCGTCGCGCACGATTCCGCTCTCGTCCAGCGCTTCGAACGCGTGCCGCACTCCCGCCGTCGACGAAAGTGTGCCCGTGCGCTCCCGCGTGTGCTCGTTCAAGCGACCGTAGATCTCGATCGTGACACCTTCCGACACAAAGACGGTGTCTGGCGGCACGAGAGTGGATTCGCGCGCGACCGACGTCACGTCGGGCGACGAGTCCGTACAAGCCGAAACAGCGATTGCAATGAGCCACAGTCCAAATCATCTTTTTCACCGCTTTTCTCCCTTCCCTTTCCCAGTCCCATCGTGGTGCGGCGTTTCGCATCCTCGTCCGCAGGCGGCGTGCCGTCGTGGTCGAGCGGGGCTAAGTCGTCTGATGATTCAGCGTTGACGCGTCGGAGAGACGAGCGGCGCAACGGCGGGTCTTCGGCGCCGAATTCGGGCGTTGCTCCACACAAATGCAGCAACTTGAATGACGACGCGGCCGAAGCGAGTCCGTGCAGCGAAGAAAGTGTGTCGAGGATTCGACAGGCGCTAACGGGAACTTGTCTTTTCGTCGGCCCAGTGGAAGTGGTGCAGGAAGCGATGGACCACCGGCGCCATCAAGATGCCGACGATAACCAAGACCACCAGGCCGCAGTAGAGTGCGTAGGAACCGGCGAAGAGTTTGCCGGCGTCGGTATGCGGCATGTCGACCGGCCCCATTCCGCCCAGCAGCATCGCGGCGTTGAGGAACGCGTCGCGCCAACCCAGACTCTCGTAGCCCATGTATCCCGCCATGCCGATCGCAAGCGACACCGCCACCACGACGCCCGCGGCGGCGGAATGCGTCGCCATGCGGCGCAGGAAACGACGCAGCGGGATGGGAGGATGGTGCCGGCTTTCGTACAGCATTAGCGTCCGATCATGCGCAGAAACGCGTCTTCGTCGATCACGTCGACGCCGAGCGTCTGCGCCTTCTCCAGCTTGGAGCCCGCCTTTTCGCCCGCGACCACGTAGGTGGTGCTCTTCGACACCGTCGACGCCGCCTTGCCCCCGCGCTTCTTCACTTCCGCTTCCGCCTCTTCGCGCGTGAACTTGGTCAGTGTACCCGTAAAGACGAACGTTTGCCCCGCGAATTCGTTGCTCACCGCGCGCGGTGCCTTCGCGAAGGTCACCCCCGCCTTGAGGAGGTCGCGCACGAGTTTCTTGTTCGACGCGACCGACGCCCACGCACGAATCTCCCGCGCGATGACGTCGCCGACACCGTGGATGTTCGACAAGTCCTCTTCGCTCGCCTCCATCAACACTTCGATCGCGCCGACGTGTTCCGCGAGAACTTCGGCCACTGTTTCGCCGACGTTGCGAATGCCGAGCGCGTAGATGAAGCGCGGGAGTGTGGAGTGTTTCGAGCGGTCGATGGCGTCGATGACGTTTTGGGCCGACTTCTCCGCCATACGCTCCAGCGACGCGAGGTCGTCGCGCGTGAGTTGGTAGATGTCGGCCGGTGTTTCGACCAAGCCCGCCGTCACCAATTGGTCGATCAATTTGACGCCCAGTCCTTCGATGTCCATGGCACCGCGCGAGGCGAAGTGAATCAAGCGACCGCGCACCTGCACGGGACACGCGAAATTCGGGCAGCGCGTGACCGCTTCGCCCTCGGGGCGTTCGACCGGCGTGCCGCACACGGGACACTTGGTCGGCATCTTGAACTTCGGGAGCGAACCCTTGCGCGACTCCTTGATGGGTGCCACGACTTCGGGGATGACGTCGCCGGCGCGGCGCACGAATACCCAGTCGCCCACGCGTACGTCCTTCTTCTCGATCTCGTCGGCGTTGTGGAGGGTCGCGTTGGATACCGTGACGCCACCGACACGCACGGGCTCCAAGCGCGCGACCGGTGTCAAGGCGCCCGTGCGGCCGACTTGGACTTCGATGTCGAGCACGCGCGTACGCGCTTCTTGCGGCGGGAACTTCCACGCGATCGCCCAGCGCGGCGAACGCGAACGCGTCCCCGCTTCGGTCTGCAAGGCGAAGTCGTTCACCTTGATCACGACGCCGTCGATCTCGTAGGGCAGCTTGGGTCGCTGCTTCTGCAATTGCTCGTGAAACGCAATCACGTCGTCGACCGACTGGCAGCGCTTCGACAATGGATTGACCGGAAGCCCCCAGGCCTTGAGCGATTCGAGCAATTCCCACTGCGAACGAATCCCGGTCCCTTCGGCGCTCCCGATTCCGTAGGCGAAAAACTTGAGCGGTCGTTTGGCCGTGACACCCGGGTCGATTTGCTTCAATGAGCCCGCCGCCGTGTTGCGCGGGTTCGCGTACAACTTGTCTCCGCTCTCGAGTTGCCTTTGATTGATGCGCTCGAAATCGGCCAGCGGCATGTATACCTCGCCGCGTACACTCAGGGTCCGGGGTGGCTTCTTGCCGCGCGGCGCCTGCATGAGTCGGAGTGGAATCGCGCGGATGGTCCGCACGTTGGGCGTCACGTCTTCTCCGTTGACGCCGTCGCCGCGCGTCGACGCCTGCACCAGCGTTCCGTCTTCGTACACCAGCTCGACCGCGACACCATCCATCTTGGGCTCGCACACGTAGTCGGATTCGCCGGGTGCACCCACGACGCGGACCAAGCGCTCGCGCCACTCGCGAAATTCTTCTTCCGCCATCGCGTTCTCGAGCGACAGCATGGGCACCGCGCGCGTCACCACCGCGAAGCCTTCGGCCGGCGGTGCTCCGATGCGCTGGGTGGGCGAATCGGGCGTCTTGAACTCCGGCCACTTGGCCTCGATGTTTTCAAGGCGGCGCAGCAGCGCGTCGTACTCGGCGTCGGAGACGGTGGGTTGGTCGAGGACGTAGTACCGGTAGTTGGCCTCCTCTATTTCGCGGCGCAGTTTCTCGACTTCGGCGCGGGTGGGCTTGGAGGATGCGTGCGCGGGCATACGGCTTGCTCCGTCGTCCATGAGCGGATTCTAGCAGAGGCCCCACGAAGAGTGTACAATCGAGCGATGTCGAAAGAACGCGCCACACCGCCGTCGACCGAGCAGCCGTTGGTCGGCGAGCTAGAACGCATCGGCCCCGACGGCCGCGACGCCCTCGTGGTGGGCGTCGAAGCGCCCGGCTTCGACATGTTGGAGGCGCGCGAGAAGCGTTTCCTCTACTTGATGACGCGCGCCGCCATCGCCGGCAACCCCATCGCCTATCGCCAGAGCCACCGCGACGCCGACGACATCGTGCGGCTCCTGGAAGCGTGCGTCACCCACGCCGACGGGCTCGACCCGACGGTTCGCGACGCGCTCCACGAATATCTCAAGTTGATCTGGATCCACCACGGTCAGTATCACCACCACACGCACCACAAGTTCATGCCCTCGCGTCTGACGCCGGCGATGCTTACGACCGCCGCGTCGCGCGCGAAGTCGAGCGGCGTGACGCTCCCGCTGCGTGCGGGCGAGTCGGTCGACGCGATGCTCGCGCGCTTGCAGCCGTCGATCTTCGACGCGGGCTTCGAGCCCGTGCAAACCAACCAGTCGTCGGGCGTCGACATCGTCGCGACCAGTGCCGTCAATTACTACGATCGCGGCGTCACCAAGGCCCACGTCGACGCGCTCCCGGAATGGCGCGAGCGGCTCAACGTGCGCTTCGCGCTGCGCGACGGACGCGCGGTCCCGGAGGTGTACCGCGTGGGCGGGCTGTACGGGCGCGAGCTCGAAACCATCTCGCATTTCTTGCGACTCGCCATCCCGCGCGCCGAGAACGACGAACAGCGCGCAGCGATCCGTTCGCTGCTCGAGTTCTATGCGACCGGCGACGAGCGGCACTTTCGCGAGCACATGATCCACTGGTTGAAGAGCGAGGCACGCGTCGACTACGTGAACGGGTTCATCGAGAGCTATCTCGACCCGCGCGGTGTGATCGCGCAGTTCGAGGGCAATGCGAGCTTCCGCGCCGGCGGCGGTGCCATCGAGAAGATCGCGGAGAACGCGCCCTACTTCGAGGCCAAGATGCCGTGGCCCGACGTCTACAAACGCACCGACGTGTCGCGCCCCGTCGCGACCATTGTCAACGTGGTGGTCGAGACCGGCGACGCGGGCCCGGTCTCGCCGGCGGCGTACAATCTGCCCAACTACAACGACATTCGTCGCGACCACGGCAGCAAGAACGTCATCCTGCACAACGTCGAGAACACGCGCACGGAAGGCTTGGAGCACGTGGTCGTGAATGAGTTCTTCCTACCCGAGTACCGCGACGCGGTGTTGGCGCTCTCGCACTCGCTCACGCGGCCGCTCAAAGTCTATCTGCACGAGATCATCGGGCACGGGTCCGGTCGGCCCGATCCGTCGCTGGGCTCGATGGACCCGCGCGCGCGCCTGGGTCGCGTGTACTCGGCACTCGAAGAAGCGCGCGCCGACTTGGTCGCGCTCTATCATATCGGCGATCGCAAGCTCGCGGAGATCGGCGCCTACGACGCGTCGATGCGCGACCTCGTGGTCGAGACCGCCTTCGTGTCATACCTGCAAGGATGGATGGCGCGCATGGATCGCGCCGAAGGACTCGAAGTGCGCGAAGCCCACGACCGCGGGCACCACGCCATCCTGATGTGGCTCGTGCGCGGAGGCGAACGCAAGAAGAACTACGGCGTCGAAGTGATCTCGATGGATGGCGACTACTTCGTGCGCGTGAACGACGTCGACCGCGCCCGCGAAGGGGTGGGCGAATTGCTATCGCGCTTGCAGGTGATCAAGTCTACCGGCGACGCCGACGCCGCGCACCGCATCTTCGACGACTTCGGGACCCAGCTCGACCCCAAGTGGAAAGCGAATATCGCCGCGCGGCGCGAACGCCTGAAGCTGCCGAAGCTGAAGGCGTTCGTGTTCCCGCACTTGACACCCGTGCTGCGAGGCGAGGAAATCGTCGACGTTCGACTGGCGTACGACGAGGACTTGACGGCGCAGCAGCTTCGTTTCCGCAGGCTGGAATTCTCGCGCGCGCTCGAAGACGACTAGACCGCGCGCGTGTCCGCGCGCAGATATTCCCGCAACGCCTTCAAGTGCTCCCACGCGTCCGGTTTCTTGCGCGGGTCGCGCAACAGAAACGCCGGGTTGTACATCACCATGAATTGGATGCCCGGGTAGGCGGATACGGTGAAAAACCGCCCCGCTTGCTCTTCCATGGTGGCTTCCGCACGCTCGGGGTCGATCCACTTGAGTGCGACGGCGCCCAGCAAGACGATCACGCGCGGCTTCACGAGCGCGACTTGCTTCTCGAGAAATGGCATGCAGGCCGCGACTTCGTCGGCCAGCGGCGCGCGGTCGACTTCCGGCTTGCACTTGGTCACGTTGGCGATGATGACGTCCTTCTCCGGGTCGAGATGGATCGCGCGCAGCATCTTGTCGAGCAACTCCCCCGCGCGCCCGACGAAGGGCTGGCCGCGCAGGTCCTCGTTGTCGCCCGGGCGCTCGCCGATCAGCATGAGGGACGCCGTCGGGCTCCCGCGGTCGATCACGATGTTGTTGCGCGCGTGGCAAAGCTGGCAGCGACGGCAGTCGTACGCGCGTAGGCGCGCGTAGAAATCGGCGTACGACTCGGCCGCAAGAATCTGATTGTAGGCGGCGTCGAAGAGGTCGTTTTGCATGGCGGCTCTGGATTGTACGCCTCTGCCTCGACGTCTTCAATCCGGCGAGATTTGTTCCTCGGCAGCCTGGATACGTGCTAGAGTCTCTGTAACCGACCGCACACGAGGTGACTCGTATGCGATACTTGATTCTCACAGCTATTCTTTTTCTTCCACTTCTTGCAACAGATTCTCTCGGCGAAGTCCGACTCGCCAACTATCTCGAAGCCGGATCTTCGTCGGCGATCGCAGTTCACGGGAATTACATGCTCGGTGGACTCGGCAAGAGCCTCCTTTCCATCGACGTTACCGACCCAACCCATCCTATCCGCGTGGGCTCCTTAACGCTCGCCGACATTAGCGATATCCTTGTAGTTGGGGATCTGGCCTACGTCGTCACGGGCAGTGATCTATCGATTATCAATATTTCCGACGCGACCTCCCCAGTGCTGATTGGGAGAGAAACAACATCTGGGGGCGTCGGAGTGGCGGTGTCGGGCGCCGTCGCGTTCATGACCGGATCGCATGCCCTTCGATCCATCGATGTATCAGATGCAGCGCACCCGGTTGGCCTGGGATCGACACCCGTGAGTAATTGGCCCTATGGAATCCGCATCACTGCGTCGTATGCGTTCACCGCCGGGTTCAAAGGTGGGCTCGCGGTGATTGACATTTCCAACCCATCGGCCCCCACGCAGGTCGCGGCCGTACCCGGGACGCCGATCGGGTGGGATCTTGACGTCGTCGGTCAATATGCCTACTTGCCCCGATCGAATGGGCTTTCGATCATCGACATCACCAACCCGTCCAACCCGCTTGTAGTTGGCAGCTGGTCGGGCACGAACGGTAGCTATCTCAATGTCGCGGTCGCCGAGGGATATGCCTACGTGTCGGGATCGTACGGCGACCTCGAAGTGGTTGACGTCCACGATCCCACCCATCCAACAAGTGCTGCGACCTCGCCCTCTCTCGGCGGTTACGATGTCGCTCACGTTACAAACAAACTCTACTCCGCCGATGGCCAATCGAGCTTTCGAATCGTGGATATCTCAAATCCGACGGCCCCGTCCGAGATCGGACTGCTGCCCGCGTTGTTGGCCCCGGAGGCGATCGCAATCCAAGATGGGCAGATGTTTGTGGGTGAATCCGGCCGACAGACGACGATCGATATCCACGACGCGTTTGCACCGGCCTGGATCGGGACGTTTGAGAATTACTATTGGACCGTATCGGCTCTTGTGCCAAGGGGACCTACGCTCTTTGTAGGAAGGTCTGCCAGTATTTTCGACGGAGGTGACGGAGGAATCTCGATCTTCGATGTGAGCCAACCCGCATCACCAATCGAACTGTCGTCGAAGTGGGGATTCGACGCTGTATACGACGTACATGTCGATGGCTCATACGCCTACCTACTCGGCGCCCCGAGTTCGGGGGCAACCGCACTCACGACATACGATGTCACGAACCTTGCCGCACCCGCACAGGTATCGTCGGTCAACGTTCCTTTTCTTTCTCAGAACTTCGACATGAGCGGCAACCTTGCGCTCGTCGCGTGCATGTCTAACGACCTGAAGATCTATGACGTCACGAACCATGCGCAACCACCGGTGCTGATATCCACGTTCACGGCTACCCAAGACGCGCGCGATGTCGTTGCAATTGGGAGCGTCGCATTTGTAGCGGACCGATCCGAGGGGCTTATTGCCGTCGATTTCTCAAACTCCACGAATCCCGTCGAGGTTGGCCGACTCAATGGACTTGGACAACCGGATTACATCGCCGCAGCCTACCCGCACGTTATCCTTGCGGGTTCCGATCCTCTCTTGCGGATCGTGAACATCAGCAACCCGAGCGCTCCCTATCTGGCCGATTCATATCAAACAGGTGGATCGCGCGAGATCGCCGTCGAAGGATCAACGATCGCGACGATAGCCTCATCGGGCGTGTTGTTGCTCGACGCGCCAATTTTGAGCACTCCGTCCGGCGTCGATGTTTCCGCGCCACGGTCAACACTGAGTATCTACCCCAATCCTTTCAACCCTCGAACAACCGTTGCTTTCTCACTTTCGCGCGCGACACATGTAACGCTCGATGTGTTCGATGCCGCAGGCCGACACGTGCGCAATCTGACGAATACCCTTCTCCAAGCCGGCCCGCACCGTACGACGTGGGACGGTCGCGATGAGATGGGACACCCGTGTGCCAGTGGCGTTTACTTCGCCCGCTTGAATGCTGGAGTGGAGACCGAGACCCGAAAAGTCGTCCTAGTCAAGTAACACACGACTTGAGAATTATCCGCGCTCCCACTAGACTGCCCCCATGATCTTCCACCAGATCGACGCTGGCGGCGACCGCAACTTCGCGTACCTCATCGCCGACAAGAAGGGCGGTGTCGCGGCCATCTTCGACCCGCCGCCCGATCCGGCGCGCTATGAAGACTTGATCAAACGCGACAATCTCACGGTCAAGTACATCGTCGTGACGCACGGTCACAGCGACCATTCGTGGGGCCTGGCTCCGGCGAAGAAGCGCTTCGGCGGCAAGGTGGTCGGGCACGTGTCGATACTGTCCGGTGTCGACCTCAAGGTCGACGACGGCGACACGCTGAAGCTCGGCGACCTCACGTTGAAGTTCATCTACACGCCCGGTCACAGCGACGACCACGTGTGCATCGTATGCGAGAACAAGCTGATCTCCGGCGACACGCTCTTCGTCGGCAAAGTCGGCGGTACCGACCTGGGTTCGGGCGCGCGCAAAGAGTGGGACAGCCTGCAGCGACTCCTCGACCTCCCCGACGACACCGAAGTATGGCCCGGCCACAACTTCGGTACCGACCCGACGTCGACCATCGGCCGCGAAAAGATGACGAATCCGTTCCTCCTCCAACCCACCTTCGAAGCCTTCATCGACCTCAAAGCGAACTGGCTCGAGTACAAGCGCAAGCACGGCATCAAGTAGTCGGCCGCGCATCAACGCCACGACGACATCGGCTCGCACCGAGAGTTCCCTCCCCTCGCGTCCTCGCGCGCCGAATCGTTCGGGTATGGCGCGCTGCGGGATTGCTCACTCCGGGAACCCTCGGCGCTCACCAAGGTGTCCGGACGGACGATGACCTCTTCGCGGCGAGTTCCGCAGCCCGCAACCAAGTAGCCACGAATTCCGAGTTCGCGGGCGAGGACTGTTTGAGCAAGCGAAGAGGGTCATCGTCCGTCCACCCACCACCCAAGGCACGTGGTTTGCGTTACCCGCTCTCGAAGCGCCGTGACGAATCGCGCAACTTGCGATCCGTCAACGGATTCACGCTTCGGGAGGGGAAACGCGCATGGCCAGTTTCTTGCCGGGCGGCACGGCGACAACCGATCGAATCGACGATCTTGCAGCCGAACTCGTGCTCTCGCTCGAGCTCTCGCGCGGTGAGGGTTGCGACCTCGCCGCCACCCAACGCGCCGCCGACCGGCTCGCGGACGCGTTCCACGGCGCCATCGTCGCGAGCGAAGAGATCGAGCGCGACGCCGACGCGTCGCTCGAACCCGTCTATCGCATGATCGAGTCGGCGTACCGTCAGTGGAAGAGTGTCGACGCCGCCTTCACGCAGACCATTCGCCTCGCCTACGAACACCAGGTGCCGCGCGCCAATCTCCTGATCGACGACATCCACGCCACACTCGAGCGACGCGTGGGCGAGCCCATCGCCGAGGCGTACACGGAGCTGCGCCAGCGCTGGAGCGCGCACGTCGATTCGCGCCCGTGGGACTCCTTCTTGAATCGAACGCCGCAACACGTCGACCGCAATCAACTCGAAAGCGCCTTGAGTGCCCTCGCGCGCGGCGACGACCTCGACGTCGAAGACGCGATGGGTGCGCTGGCCGACGGACTGCGCTACGCCTTCGCGGAGCACGTGCAGACGCACCCCGACGAATTGGACGACCTCGAAGTGGGTCTATGGAAACGCCCCGAAATTCTGGTCGCCGCCGACTACTGGGGTCATCCCAAGCGCACGCGCTTGCTCGACATTCTCGCTACGCATGGATCCGATCGCTCGCGCATCAGTGCCAAGACGCTGGCCGGGCTCTTCGAGATGAACGCCAAGGGTTCGGCGGCCGTCGTGCACGCCTTGGATGGCGTCCACGAGTCGCAGCGCGAGCGCTTCACGCGCTGCTTGATGCTGCACCCCGACTACGAGGTGCGTCGCTACGCGGCCAACAACACCGATATCAATTCGATCTGGAAGGTCGTCACACCGAACATGGTTCCCTGCGCGACCATCCTGTCGCTGCTCGAACGCCTGGTCGGCACCAGCCGCTACACGACGGCGCAGCGCAAGATCTTCTTCGACGCGGTCTACCGGCGCCTGCTGTCAGTGACCACGCGTTCCGACGTACTGTACGCGCGCGGCATCGTGCGCATCTTCGTGAAGCTCAACTTCTTCTTGGAGGACGCGTACTTCTACAAGCTGGTGACGCTGCTCGACTACCTCTCGCACAAGGAGAAGCTGCACGGCATCAACGACGGGCTCCTGTCCGACTACATGACCCGCATGCGCGCGGAGAAGAGCAAGGCCGGCTCGGTGGTGGGCGAGGAGCCGTCGTTCGACGGGATCCCGCTGGTGGTACTGCGCAAGCTGGCGCGCGACGGACACTTCTGGAACGTCCTCATCACGCACCCGATCGCCAAGATCGCGCGCGAGACGGTCGCACACGTGTCGACCAAGGATCGCGCGCTGCAAATCGCGCAAAACCACCGCGTGAACTCCGAAGTCCTGCGCGGCTTGGGTCGCAAGCGCGAGCTGTTCTCCGCGCTGCCCGCCAAGATGGCGCTCTTGTCGAATCCGCAAACGCCGATCGCGGTATCGATGAACTACGTCTCCGACTTGACGCTGCACGACGTCGAGTCGCTCTTGCGCCGCTCGACGGTCCACCCGGAGCTGCGCAACCAACTGCGCGCGAAGTACGACGCCGCCAAACGCTGACGCGACCTGTTTCTTCTTGCTAGAAGTATTGCCCATGACGCACCCTGGGTGCGATCGTGGAAACACACCTCGGCGAATCGCTAGCGGTTGGGTGGGTATTGCCGTTCGTCGGCATCCTGCTGTCGATCGCGTTGTTTCCACTGTTCGCGGGCCGTTTCTGGCACCACCATTTCCCGAAAATATCTCTCTTCTGGGCGCTGTCACTCGCGGTTCCGTTCGTGTGGTTCTATCGCGGCGCGGCCGTGCATGAGATCGCCCACATTTTTCTCGTCGACTACTTCCCGTTCGTCATTCTCTTGTGGGCGTTGTACACGGTTTCGTCCGGCATCTTGTTGACGGGAACGCTCGACGGCTCGCCGCGGCAGAACACGCTCATCATCGCGTCGGGGACCTTGCTCGCGTCGTTCATCGGGACGACGGGCGCTTCGATGGTGTTGGTGCGCCCGCTCCTGCGCGCGATCTCGTGGCGACGCCACAAGGCGCACGTGGTGGTGTTCTTCATCTTCCTGGTCAGTAATATCGGCGGCGCGCTGACACCACTCGGCGATCCGCCGTTGTTTCTCGGTTTCTTGCACCACGTACCGTTCTTTTGGACGCTCAAGCTGGCGCCGGCGATGTTCTTCGTCGCGGTTCCGTTGCTGGTCGTGTTCTACCTGATCGACCGGCGCCACCACGCGCGCGAAGAGAGTCGCCCGGTCGGCGCGGCGGCCACCATGGGCATCCGCGGCTGGCAAAACTTCATCTGCCTAGCGGGCATCGTTGGTGCGGTCTTGATGAGCGGCATGCTGAAGCTGGGCGAGGTGCACGTGCTCGGCGTCGAGATGAAACTCGAAGGCCTGCTGCGCGACGCCGTCCTGATCGCGATCGGCATCACATCGCTCAAGACCACCGCACCTGCGATCCACCGGGACAATCAGTTCTCGTGGTTCCCGATCAAGGAAGTGGCGATTCTGTTCGCGGGCATTTTCATGACCATCATCCCCGCGCTCGCGATCTTGCGCGCAGGCGAACACGGCGCGCTCAAACCGTTGATCGAACTCGCCGACCATCCCCGCAACTACTTCTGGCTCGCCGGGCGGGCTTTCGAGTTTCCTCGACAACGCGCCGACGTACCTGACATTCTTCAATACGGCGCTGGGCGCGCTCGCCCCGGGCCTGCCCGAACCCGAAGCCGTGCGGCAGCTCATCCATTTGCATGGACACTACCTGCACGCGATCTCGTGCGGTGCCGTGTTCATGGGGGCGAACACCTACGTCGGCAACGCGCCCAATTTCATGGTGAAGAGCATCGCGGAGGAATCCGGCATCGAGATGCCGAGCTTTTTCGGCTATATGTTCAAGTTTTCGATTCCGTTCCTGATACCGCTGTTCTTGCTCGCGACGTTCGTGTTCTTTCGATAGTGCGCGACGGAGGTCGTCATGGGGACATTCTACGAACTCGTCATCAAAGGTGATCACCGCGACTTGATGCCGTACCTGTCCGGCTTCGCGGCCGCGGCCCGCGCGAAGGGAATCTTCTTCGCGGAAGAGGCCGGCTTGCACCTCAAGCCGCTGCGCGAGCGCATCCAGCAGCACGGCGAGGTGCACCATGTGCTTTGCACCGAGGCGTTACGCGGGGCAGTGCACGACGCGCTCGGGAAGGCGGCACCCCGTTACAAATTCGAGATCAAGGACGAGCGCAAGATCGAACGCGCGACGTTTTACTTCAAAGTGGAAACACCGAGCCGGCAGGTGGCGAAAGCGGTCAAGGACGCGATCGCGAAGCCGCCGCGCAACGTCGCCATTACCGGCTACGTCCCCAGCGAAACCGAAGACCCGTCGGCCAAAGGCGCCGAGAGCTACGCGCCGGCGCACGACTACGTCTTCAAGGCGGAAGGAACGGTCGACGGGGACATCGGCGTGATCGAGCTGCGCTACAAGCTCGCGGCGATCGAATTCGTCCATTGCGACGAGATCGAGTTGCACGAGCTGCCCCGCGAACCCGGTGCGCCGGGCCTGCGACCCAGCTAGCGCTTGCGCATGGGCGCGGCCCCCAAGATCTTCTCCATCATCCCGGGATCGTCGGGGAGCAGACCCGCCGCGGGCAACCGCTTGGTCACGTCGATCCAGTTGCGATCCTTCGCGAAGACTTCCTTGAAATAGGGCATCGCTTCCTTCTCGCGCCCGGCCGTGATCATCGTGATCGCGGCCCAGTACTTGATCTCGACGTTGTTCGGCATCATTTGCGCCGCCGCCGCATACTCCGCCATAGCACCATCGACGTCGTTCAGTGCGAGCTTGGCGTCGCCTTGGTTCATGTGCTCGTACGCGCGATGCACGTCGACCAGCCGGCGAATCTCGCGCACCGGGTCGGCGCTGTCGTCGACGCGCAGGTCGACGACCTTGTCGGACCACGGACGCCCCGTCGACGTCCCCGGCACGATCAGGATCGCGGCCGACTGCTTGCCGCGAATGTCACCGCCTTCGGCTTGTGCCGCGTCGAGGGCGGCCAGCAGACGCTGCGCGAGGTCGCCCTGGGTGCGCTCGTACGCGCGCGCCATCGCGTCCCACACCGTGTTGTTCTCCATTAGATTCGCCTGCGCCGAAAACTGGGCACCCGGGTGGTGTCCCGCCATCGCGATGCAATGCGACCCCGTGTGCACCGCGACGCGTCCGTGCGCGTCCACCATGGCGACTTGCCGAACCTCGCGCTGCGGATCACTCGCGAGGAGAGACGCCAGCGCTTGCGGCGCCGTCTTGCCCGCGCGCATCAAGTCGAGACCCAACGGTCCGTAGGAGACTTCCGCGAACGACTGCGTGGCGACCGCCCCCACCCCGGCCTCCGCCCACGACACCACCGTGCCGACCGAGAACCAGTGCGACTGCACCGCGACACCAATCTCGCCCGTGATCGAGTCGCGGGCGACGATGGAGTAGGTGTGGACCGGACGCACCGGGACGCGCACCGCGGTGCCCGCGCCGGCCGCGTGCGTCGTGGACGGTGCGATGAACAGCGCGCATGCAAGCACTGACAGCATTCGTTTCATCGTGGCTCCTTGTCGAGGCGGGTGGGTTGACGTCGGCGATCGAAAAGCCTATCCTCGACGCTTCCGGTTTCACGCTACCACGACCCGGCGGGCTCTTGAAAGTCCGCACATTCGCCCGAACCTCGAACCCACGGACGAACCCACATGAGGCCACCGAAAGAACCGCTGCTCGACCGCTTCCTTCGCTACGTCAAGATCGACACCCGCTCCGACGAGAACTCCAGCGCCTGCCCGAGCACGGCCAAGCAGTGGGATCTCCTGCGCCTTCTGCACGAGGAGCTCTTGGGACTGGGCTTGAAGGACGCCACCATCGACGAGAACGGCTACGTGTTCGCCACGGTGCCGTCGAATCTGACCCCCGAGCAAACCACCAAGGTGCCGATCGTCGGGTTCATCGCCCACGTCGATACGGCACCATCGATCACCGGCACCCACGTGAAGCCGATCGTGCACAAGAGCTACCGCGGCGGCGACATCAAGCTGCCCGGCGATGCGACGCAGATCATACGTACCACCGAGTATCCCAACCTGGAGAAGATGTACCTCGGCATGGACATCGTGACGAGCGACGGAACCACGCTCCTCGGCGCCGACGATAAGGCCGGCGTGGCCGAGATCATGACCGCGGTCGACTTGTTCCTGCAGAATCCCGAGATCCCGCGCGGGATGGTCAAGGTGGGCTTCACCCCCGACGAAGAGATCGGGCGCGGCGCGGATCGCTTCGACGTGAAGCGCTTCGAGGCGAGTGTCGCCTACACCATGGACGGCGGCCCGCTGGGCGAGATCGAGTACGAGACCTTCAACGCCTTCAGCGCCTCGATTACCTTCGACGGTGTCGGCGTGCATCCCGGCTACGCCAAGAACAAACTCGTCAACGCCATTCGGATGGCGGGCGACTTCATCACCCGGCTCCCGCGCGAAATGAGCCCCGAGATGACGGAGAGTCGCGAGGGCTATCTGCATCCGTACGTGATTCAGGGCCAGAGCGAAACCGTGACCCTGCGCATGCTACTGCGCGATTTCGACATGGCCGGCATCGAGAAGCAAAAGGCAATCCTCAAGGCGGTCGCGGAAGAAGTGCAGCGCATCTATCCCAAGGGCAAGGTGTCGGTCGAGATCAAGGAATCGTACCGAAACATGATCTACCAAGTGGAAAAAGAACCGCGCCTGGTCCAGTACGCCGAAGAAGCCATCAAGCGCATCGGTGTGACACCCAAGCACACCATCATTCGCGGCGGCACCGACGGCGCGCGCCTGTCGTACATGGGACTTCCCTGCCCCAACTTGTTCGCGGGCGGCGAAGCCATCCACTCGACCCTCGAATGGGTCCCCGTGCAAGTGATGGACAAAGCCGCCGAGACCATCGTTCGCTTGGCCGAGATTTGGGCGGAGCGTTCGGCGACGAAGCAGTGAGGTAGATCATGTGCCGCAACATCAAGACGCTTTTCAATTTCGAGCCGCCCGCCACCGACGACGAGATTCGCGCCTCGTCCCTGCAATTCGTTCGCAAGCTGTCCGGGACGACGAAGCCGTCGCGCGCCAACGAAGCCGCGTTCAACCGCGCGGTCGACGAAGTCGCGTCGTCTGCGCGACGCCTGATCGATTCGATGGTGACGAATGCGGAGCCGCGCAATCGCGAGATCGAGGCGGCCAAGTTGATGGCGAAGTCGGTGCAGCGCTTCGGGCCGAAGTCGGCTATCGAGCGCTGAGCAGGACGACCGCGACGACGATCGCCAACGCGATGCGATAGTACGCAAAGACGTCGAGCCCGCGACGGCGCAGGAAATCGAGCAGGAAGCGAACCACGAGCCAGCCCCCGACAGCCGACGTCGCGACACCGACCGCGAGCACAGCCCACTGCGAAGACGTAATCGGCTGACCGACGAGGTCGAGCATCTTCTTCGCCCCCGCCGCGAGCATCAAGGGCGCCGCCATCAAGAACGAGAAGCGCGCCGCCTGCTCACGACGAAGCCCGCACATCATTCCCACCACGATCGTGATGCCGGAGCGCGACACGCCGGGGATCAGCGCCAGCGACTGCGCCGTTCCGATGGCCATCACCTGCATGAACGTGAGCGCATGCATGTCGCCTTCGTGCCGGTATTTTCGTTCGACCCACAAGAACAAGAACGCGCCCAGGAGCAACGTCACCACGATCGCGGCCGGGTGGCGAAAGTAGTCCTCGATGTCCTTCTCGAACAGTGCTCCCACGATCCCGGCCGGAACACACCCCGCCAGCACGTACCACGAAAGTCGTCCGGCCGGGTCGGCGGGTCCGGTCTTGCGCGCCACACTCCCGAGGAATCCGCGCGCGAGCGAACGAAGATCGCCCCAGAAGTAGACCACGATCGCGAGCAGCGTACCGATGTGGAGCGCCACGTCGAACGTGAGCCCGTCGATGGCATGGAAGTTCAAGACCTCGCGCGCGAGGATCAAGTGCGCGGACGACGAGATGGGCAGAAACTCGGTGACGGCCTGAACGAGCCCCAGAATGAAGGCGATCAGAATATCCGGCATGAAGCCTTTCTAGCGCGGCGTCGAAACGTCACGCACGAACGCGGCGGGGTCCGCCGGTGAAATCACGACCACGCGGTCAGCAAATCGAAGAATGACGCAGCGCGCGGGGTCGGTCACGTAGGCGCGATAGCGCCCGAGCTTGGGACTGCGAAAGATCCCGGTGAACGAAAACAGGCCGCCGTTCCCGAACAATCGGATGCTGCCGCGCAGCGCCTGGGGATCGACGGCGGCCGACTCGAGCCGCGCGCGGTCGAAGCGCGTGCTCCACAGCGGGCGTCGCACCAGAATCTCGTCGGCGGTGACGACGTAGCCGCGCACCATGAACAGCACCGACGTCGCCACGATGACCAGCGGGAGCAAGGCGGCGATCTTCATGGTGATCTCGACCTGCCCGGCCGAACGCGCGCCGACGGTCACCGCGATAGAGACTCCGACACAGATCGTAGTCGCGAAGAGAGTCACGCCGAACAGGAGTTTCCCCCACGGCGCCGGGTATTCTTTCATGACGCCTCCGATCCGATCTCGACCAGGACGTGGCCGAAGCCGACTTGATCGCCGACGCGGCAGTTCACTTTGCGCACGACACCGTCCAGCGGCGATGCGATCTCGTTGTGCATCTTCATCGACTCGAGCACGACCAGCGGCTGGCCGGAGCGCACGCGGTCGCCCGGCGACACATTCACCGCGATGATCGACCCCGGCATGGGAGCTTCGAGGCGTCCTTCGCCGTCGCGCGCGTGGGCACTCGCGGGCCGATCGGCGTCGACGACGTCGCGCGCTTGCACATAGGTGTGCCCGCCGACCGACAATTCGACGCCGCCGCGGCCACTCGCCACGCGCGCCACGTGCGACTCGTGGCCCAGCAGGAACGCGATACCGTCGTCCACCCGGGCGACGTGGCGCACGTCGTGGCTGCGTCCGTCCACGGTCACCACGAACGCGTCGCCGTGTCGCGCCACCACCACTTCGCGCCGCACACCGTCTATGACGAACGTCGCCACTCCTACCTCCCCCGTCCGATCTCCCACGAGCCCGTCGTCGCCCACGGCGAGGCGACGTCGTCGCCGTTCTCGTTCGAGCGGGCGACGTGCGCGGGACGCGTCGCCCCCATTTCCGACGCGAGGGCGGCCGCAATGAACGCCACGTCGGGGACGTTTTTCGCCGGCGGTGCGAGGAGGTCGGTCGCGTGCTCGTCGAGGAAGGCCGTGTCGACCCGTCCCGCCGCGAACGCGGGATGGCGGAGAATCCGCTTGTGCAGCTCGACGCTCGTCGCCACACCGTGCACGACGAATTCGTCGAGTGCGCGCAGCATGCGACGCCGCGCGTGGTCGCGATCCTCGCCGAAGGCCACGAGCTTGGCCAGAATGGGATCGTAGTGCGGGGTCACTTCCCAGCCTTGGTACACGCCGCTGTCGACGCGGACCCCGGGGCCCGTCGGTTCGCGCAGAATCGAAATGACGCCGCACGACGGCATGAAGTGTTGGGTCTCGTCCTCCGCATAGATTCGGCACTCGATCGCGTGACCCCGCTGGGCCAGGTCTTTCTGCTCGAACGCGAGCGCTTCGCCGCGCGCGACGCGCAGCTGCCACTGCACCAAGTCGACGCCGGTCGTGCACTCCGTGATCGGGTGTTCGACTTGAATGCGCGTATTCATCTCGAGAAAATAGAACTCGCCGGAGGTGTCGAGAATGAACTCGATCGTCCCCGCGCTGACGTAGCCGACGGCGCGCGCCGCCGCGACGGCGGCGTCGCCCATCCGCTTGCGCAGTGCCGGGGTCAGCGCCGGCGACGGCGTTTCTTCGAGCACTTTCTGGTGGCGACGCTGGATCGAGCACTCGCGCTCGAACAGATGCACAACGTTGCCATGCGCGTCGGCGAGGACTTGAAACTCGATGTGACGCGGCCGCTCGATCTTCGATTCGACGTACACGGTGTCGTCGCCGAAGGCGGCCTTGGCTTCGCCGATGGCGGCGCGCGCGGCGGCTTCGAGCTGCGAGGCCTCGGTGACGAGGCGCATGCCCTTGCCGCCGCCACCGGCCGATGCCTTGACGAACCACGGCCCGCGAATCTTCTTCGCCAGAGCGGCGACGGTAGCGGCGTCGTTGCTCCCCGACTCGGTGCCGGGTACGACGGGGACGCCAGCCTTCTTCATGATGGCGCGCGCGCCGAGTTTGGTTCCCATGGCGCGAATCGCGCCGGCGGGCGGGCCGACGAACACGAGGCCCGCCTTCTCGACGCGTTCCGCGAAGGTCGCGCTCTCGGCGAGAAATCCATAGCCAGGGTGCACCGCGTCGGCACCGGTCGCGCGCGCGGCCTCGAGCAGTGCGTCGATCTTCAGGTACGATTCGAGCGGCGCAGGCGGTCCGATGCACACCGCTTCGTCGGCGTGCTGGACGTGAAGACTCGTGCGATCGGCTTCGGAGAAGACGGCGACGGTGCGAAGACCGAGCTCGCGACAGGCGCGCATGATGCGCACCGCGATTTCGCCGCGATTGGCAACGAGGACCTTGGTGACGGCGCGCTCGCGCGGACGCGGTTTCGGCGTAGCCCGCGCGGGTTTCGTCGGCTTCGCGCGCTTGGTCGCCACGCTAGCCCTCGACGTCCCAGTCGGCCGCGCGCTTCTCGAAGAACGCGGCGAAACCTTCCTTGCCCTCCGGCGATCCGCGCAATCCCGCGATGGTGCGCGCGGTGTACTCCTGAATTTCCTCGATCGACGACCACGCGACTTTGTTGATCAGCGCTTTGGTGGCGGCGATCGCCCTGGGCCCGGCGTGCAGGAAGCGCTGGATCCACACGTCGACTTCGGCGTCGAGCAGATCGACGTCGACGACTTCGTTGATCAAGCCGATTTCGCGCGCGCGCTCGGCGTCGAAAGCCCGCCCGGTGAGAAAGTAATCGTGGGCGTGCGACTCGCCGATCTTGCGCAACACGTAGGGCGATATCGCCGCGGGGGCGATCCCGAGGAGAATCTCGCGCAGTGCGAACTTCGCCTCGCGCACAGCCACACTCACGTCGCACGCACTGACCAATCCCACGCCGCCTCCCAAGCACGCGCCGTTGACGCGCGCGATGGTCGCTTTCGGCAAGCGGTACAGCGCTTCCATCATACGCGCGAAGACGAGCGCGTCCTTCACGTTCTCGTCGAACGAGTACTGCGCCACCTTCTTCATCCAATTCAAGTCGGCGCCGGCCGAGAACACCTCGCCCGCGCCGGTCAATACGACCACGCGCACCGCGTCGTCGCTGCCCAGCACGCGCGTCACGTCGGTCAGTTCGGCGATCATGGTCTCGTCGAACGCGTTGCGGACGGAGGCGCGATCGAGTGTGACGCGCGCGACGGGGCCGTCCTTCTCCAAACGAAGCGTCGTGTACGGGGCGGGCATGAACGATCTCCTACATGCGGAAGACGCCGAAGCGATGCTTCGGAATCGGTGCGTTGAGCGAGAGGCTAATGCCGAGGGCCACCGCGGTGCGCGTATCGACGGGGTCGATAACACCGTCGTCCCACAGACGCGCGGTCGAATAGTACGCGTTGCCCTCGCGCTCGTACTTGTCGAGGATGGGCTTCTTGAATTCGGCTTCTTCGCCCGGCGCGGGCTTCTCCGCTTGCTTCACGGTCCACAAGACGTCGGCCGCCTGCTGCCCGCCCATCACCGAAATTTTCGCCGACGGCCACATCCACAACAAGCGCGGCGAATACCCGCGGCCGCACATGGCGTAGTTGCCGGCGCCGTACGACCCCCCGATGATGACGGTGAACTTGGGCACCTGTGCCGTCGCCACCGCGTGCACCATCTTGGCGCCGTCGCGCGCGATGCCGGCGTGCTCGAACTCCTTGCCCACGATGAAGCCCGTGATGTTCTGCAAGAAAAGCAGCGGAATCTTGCGCGTCGCGCACATCGACACGAAGTGCGCGCCCTTGCGCGCGCTCTCGGAGAACAGAATCCCGTTGTTGGCGACGATCCCCACCGGATACCCCATGATGTGCGCGAAGCCCGTCACCAGAGTCGTGCCGTAGCGCGCCTTGAATTCGTGGAAGCGCGACCCGTCGACGAGGCGCGCAATCACTTCGCGCGAGTCGAAGGGCTTCGAGAGGTCCTTCGGGATGATGCCGTAGAGCTCCTGCGGGTCGTAGTGCGGATCCTCCGGCTCGTGGACCTCGAGGCGCGTCTTGTAGTTGTAGCCGAAGCCTTCGACCGCGTTGCGCAGAATCTGGATCGCGTGGTCGTCGTCGTCCGCGAAGTGATCCGAAACGCCGGAGATGCGCGTGTGCACGTCGGCGCCGCCCAACTCTTCGGGTGTCACGTCGACGCCCGTCGCCGCTTTGACCAACGGCGGCCCGCCGATGAAGATGGTGCCCTCGCCGCGCACGATCACGTTCTCGTCGCTCATGGCGGGGACATACGCGCCACCCGCCGTGCACGAGCCCATCACCGCGCAGATCTGCGGAATGCCAGCCGCACTCATGATGGCTTGGTTGTAGAAAATGCGGCCGAAGTGGTCCTTGTCGGGAAACACGCCGTCCTGTAACGGAAGAAACACGCCGCCCGAATCGACCAGATACACGCACGGCAGTTTGTTCTCGATCGCGATCTGCTGCGCGCGCACGTGCTTCAAGACCGTCATCGGGAAGTAAGTGCCGCCCTTGACGGTGGCGTCGTTGGCGACCACGACCACTTCGCGGTCGTGGATGACGCCGGCACCCGTGATGACACCCGCCGACGGGGCCTGGTCGTCGTACATCCCGTTGGCGGCGAGTGCTGAGAATTCGAGGAAGGGGGTATCGCGATCCAGGAGCTTCGTGATGCGTTCGCGCGCGGTGAGCTTGCCGCGCGCCTTGTGCTTCTCGACCGCACTCGGCGGTCCGCCCTGCTTGACGACGTCGAGGCGCTCGCGCAGGCGCTCGGAAGCCTCGCGCTGGAAGGCGGCGTTCTCCTTGAACGCAGCGGAAGAAGTCTGAACCTTGGATTCGATTCGGTACATGCGCTAAGTGTCTGCGAAAGAGCGGATTGGGATCGCCGCGCGTCGCGGCAATCGGCCTAGGATAGAACAAAACCGGCCGCTGCAGTAAGCGCAATCTGTCGAGCAATCTGGTACAGTGGCGCCATGCGCATCCTCGTCATCGGAGCCACCGGCGGCAGCGGCCGCGAGATCGTCAAGCAAGCCCTCGAGCGCGGCCACGATGTCGTCGCCCTCGCGCGCAATCCATCCAAGGTCAAGGTCCAGCACGAACGCCTGCGCGTCGTGCAAGGCGACGTGATGGACGCCGTCTCCGTCGACGCCGCCATGGAAGGCTGCGACGCCGTCGTGTGCGCGCTCGGGCACAAGCGCTGGCTGGGCCCGTCGAAGATTCTCTCGGAGGGAACGCGCAACATCGTCCGCGCGATGGAGAAGCACGGCGTCAAACGCCTGGTCGTCGAAAGCGCGCTCGGCATCGGCGACAGCTTCGGGAGACTCGGGATCTATTACACGCTCTTCACGATTCCGGTCATCCTCCCCTTCTACTGGTACGACCGAGAGCGACAGGAGCGCATCGTGCGCGAGAGCTCGCGCGAATGGGTGACCGTGCGGCCCGCCCAGCTCACCAACGGGCGCAAGCGCGGCATCTACAAGCACGGGCCGCGCCTGGGCAACTATCTATGGTCGGTGAGCATCTCGCGCGCGGACGTGGCCGACTTCATGTTGAATCAACTCGGCGACACGCCGTACCTGCGCCAAACACCCGGCATCTGCTACTGACGCTTCTTCGACTTCGCGTTTCGAGTTGGCCTCTTCTCACGCCGCCGTCCCTGCGCTGAGACCGCGGCGCGCGCCCAGTCGGCCAACGCGCCGTCGTCTTCGAGCACGTCGACGGGGACTTCATAGTAGGTGTGGATGAACTTCCCCGGCGCGTACTGGAACGGAGCCATGCCGCGGTCGACGTAGGCCGCGCGCGTCGTCTCGTCGGTGACGAAGTAGAGCCGGCCGTCGTCGATGATGGCGAAGAACGTCGTCGACTGATAGAGCCCGATTCCGCCGAACATCCGTCGCGACGTGATCGACTTGACGCTCGATAGCTGATCGAGGACGAACTCGAGGAAATCTTGATCCTTCGAAGACGGCATCGGGCTCCACTGTAGTCCGCTATGGCCCTATGGGGCAACGGATTAGCGGGGTCTCGCGGAGCACTGCAAAGACACGAATCGTGGGTTGATTCCGACTCGTGAATTGTTTATCCTAGAAAGCGGACCAAATTAGTGCGATTAAAGAAATTACCGGCGCCGAAGAGACGCCCGGAGGACTACCGATGGCTGGCAAAGCCGACGCAATCCAACCTCACGACGATGCCTACGATCCGATTCAGGAACGAATCTCCAAGGACTACGAGTGGGGGTTCGTCACCGACATCGAAGAAGACAAGCCGCCCAAAGGCTTGAGCGAGGACGTCGTCCGCGCGATCTCTGCGCGCAAGAAAGAGCCCGCGTGGCTCCTCGAGTGGCGACTGCGCGCGTATCGCGCCTGGATCAAGATGGCGGCCGAAGAACCGACCTGGGCCAACATCCGGCACCCGAAGATCGACTTCCAGGACATCCACTACTATTCCGCCCCGAAGAAGTCCGGCGACCAGCCCAAGAGTCTGGACGAAGTCGACCCGGAGATTCGCCGGACCTTCGACAAGCTGGGGATTCCCTTGGTCGAACAGATGCGCCTGGCCGGGGTCGCCGTCGATGCGGTGTTCGACTCCGTCTCCGTCGCGACCACGTTCAAAGAGAAGCTGGCGTCGCTCGGGATCGTGTTCTGCTCGTTCTCCGAGGCCGTCCAGACCCACCCCGATCTGGTGCGCAAGTCCCTCGGGACCGTCGTTCCGCACAACGACAACTTCTACGCCGCGCTCAACTCGGCCGTGTTCAGCGATGGGTCGTTCGTCTACGTCCCGGCCGGCGTGCGGTGCCCGATGGAGCTCTCGACCTACTTCCGCATCAACGCGCGCGAGACCGGCCAATTCGAACGCACGCTGATCGTGGCCGAAAAGGGCGCCTATGTGTCATACCTAGAAGGCTGCACGGCGCCGATTCGCGATGAGAATCAACTGCACGCGGCTGTCGTCGAGCTCGTCGCCGAAGAAGACGCCACCGTCAAGTACTCGACGGTTCAGAACTGGTACCCGGGCGACAAGAACGGCAAGGGCGGCATCTATAATTTTGTCACCAAGCGCGGCGAGTGCCGCGGCGCGCGCTCCAAGATTTCGTGGACGCAGGTCGAGACCGGATCCGCCATCACGTGGAAGTACCCGAGCTGTGTGCTGACCGGCGACGATTCGACCGGCGAGTTCTACTCGGTGGCACTCACGAACAATTACCAGCAGGCCGACACCGGCACCAAGATGATCCACCGCGGCAAGAATACCCGCAGCACCATCATCTCGAAGGGCATCTCGGCCGGGCACGGGCAAAACAGTTATCGCGGCTTGGTCAGGATGCTCCCCGAGGCGACCAACGCGCGCAACTTCACGCAGTGCGACTCGATGCTGATCGGGGCCGAGTGCGGCGCGCACACGTTCCCGTACATCGAAGTCGGCAATTCGTCGTCGCGCGCGGAGCACGAGGCGACGACGTCCAAGATCGGCGAAGACCAGTTGTTCTACTGCCGCGCGCGCGGCATCTCCAACGAGGACGCGGTCCACATGATCGTGAACGGCTTCTGCCGCGAAGTCTTCGCGGAGCTGCCGATGGAATTCGCGGTGGAAGCGCAGCGTTTGCTCGCGGTGAGCCTCGAGGGCTCGGTCGGTTAATCGTACATATCATCGAGGAGAAGCAATGCTCGAGATCAAGAACCTCCACGCTCGCGTCGACGAGAAAGAAATTCTGAAGGGCGTCGACCTGGTCGTCAAACCGGGCGAAGTGCACGCCATCATGGGACCCAACGGCTCCGGCAAGAGCACGCTCGCGCAGGTGCTGGCGGGACGCGACACCTTCGAGGTGACCGCGGGCGATGTCCTCATCGACGGCGAGAGTATCCTCGAGCTGGACCCGGAAGAGCGCGCGGCCAAGGGGCTCTTCCTCGCCTTCCAGTATCCGGTCGAGATCCCCGGCGTGCGTAACAACTATTTCCTGAAGACCGCACTCAATTCGCTGCGCAAATCGCGCGGCGAGAAAGAGCTCGACGCCATGGAGTTCCTGAAGATCGTCAAAGAGAAGATGAAGCTCTTGAAGATCGACGAGAGCTTCATGAATCGTTCGGTCAACGAGGGCTTTTCGGGCGGCGAGAAGAAGCGCAACGAGATCCTGCAGATGGCGATCCTCGATCCCAAGCTGTGCGTCCTGGACGAGACCGACTCCGGCCTCGACATCGACGCCATGCGCATCGTCGCCAGCGGCGTCAATGCGCTGCGCAGTCCGAGCCGCGCGATGGTGGTCATCACGCACTACCAGCGCCTGTTGAACTACATCGTGCCCGACGTCGTCCACGTCTTCGTCGACGGACGCATCATCAAGACCGGCGGCAAGGAGCTGGCGCTGGAGTTGGAGAAGGAAGGCTACGCGGAGGTGTCGGGCTAGTGCCAGGCGTCGCCGTCTACGAGTCCGTATTCGCCGAGCTCGAGCCCAAATTGCGCTCGAACGGTCCCGCGTGGCTGCACGACCTGCGCCGCGAAGGCCTCGACCGATTCAAGTCACTCGGCTTCCCCACGCTCAAGGAAGAGGAGTGGCGCTTCACGCGCACGCGGCCGATTGCGGAGATCGATTTTCGTCTTGCTGACGAAGCGCCCGCGATCGATGCCGCGCACCATCACGTCGCACACGTTCGACGATGTCGCGTGCCACCGCCTGGTGCTCTTGAATGGACGCTTTGCGCCGGCGCTCTCGCGCCGGGACCTCGCCGCGCGGCGTGTGGCTGGGAAGCCTGGCCGAGGCACTCCGCGACCGCGGCGACCGTGTGCGCGAGTTGTTGTCGCGCGGCGGCCGCGGCGACCAGCAGCGCTTCGCCGCACTCAACACCGCCTTTTTGATCGACGGGGTCTACGTCGAGATCGCGGACGGTGTCGCGCTCGATGCCCCCGTCCACGTTGTGCACGTGACCACCACCGCCGACGCCCCCACCATGACGCACCCGCGCACCGTGGTCGTCACGGGGAAGAACAGCGACGCCATCTTGATCGAGAGTTTCATCGGCATCGGCGAGGGGTCGTACTTCACCAACGCGGTGGCCCAGTTCGCCGTCGGCGAGAATGCGGGCTTGCATCACTATAAGATTCAGCGCGAGACGCCCGACGCGCTCCACGTCGCCTTCCAGCACGCCACCCTCGCCAAGAGCGCGCGCTTCTCTACCTTGGGCGTGACCATGGGCGGCTCGCTGGTGCGCAACGACGTGCACACGATCCTGGACGGCGAAGGCGTCGACGCGCGCGTCGACGGCTTGTACGTGGCCAGTGGCCGCCAGCACATCGACAACCACACCTATATTCGCCACGCGCAGCCCCACTGCCACAGCTTCGAGCTGTACAAGGGCATCCTGGACGACAAGGCGCGCGGCGTGTTCAACGGGCGCATCTTCGTCGACCCGGTCGCACAGAAGACCGACGCCAAGCAGGAGAACAACTGCATGCTCCTGTCCGACGAAGCGCGCATCAATTCGAACCCGCAGCTCGAAATCTTCGCCGACGACGTCAAGTGCACGCACGGCGCCGCCATCGGCAAGACCGACGACACCGCGGTGTTCTACCTGCGCTCGCGCGGAATTCCATTTCAGGAAGCGCGCGACTTGATGGTGTATGCCTTCGCGAGCGAAGTCCTGAATCGAATCGACATAGAGCCCCTCAAAGTTCGACTCGAGAACGACCTGTTCGAGTGGCTCGTGCAGTCGCGCCACGCGCGCGCGGCGTCGTGAGAACGGAGATGGTGACGATGACCAAGACCGCCAAGCCTGCGATCGATGTCGCCGCCGTGCGCCAGGACTTCCCGATTCTCGCCCGCGAGGTGCACGGGAAACCCCTCGCCTACCTCGACAACGCCGCCACCTCGCAGAAGCCGCGCGCCGTCATCGACGCCATCTCGCGCTACTACGAGACCAGCAACGCCAACGTGCACCGCGGCGTGCACACGCTGAGCGTTCGCGCTACCGAGTTGTACGAGGGTGCGCGCGAGAAGACGCGCGCGTTCGTGAACGCCGCCGAAGCCGCCGAGATCGTATTTGTGCGCGGCACCACCGAGGCCATCAATCTGGTCGCGAGTTCCTTCGGGCAGGCGCGCGTGCGCGCAGGCGACGAAGTCGTGATCTCCGCCATGGAGCACCATTCGAACATCGTGCCGTGGCAGCTCCTGTGCCAGCGCGCCAACGCCAAGCTGCGCGTGATCCCGATGGACAAGAACGGCGATCTGATTCTCGACGAGTACCGCAAGCTCCTGAACGAACGCACGCGTATCGTGGCCATCCCGCACGTGTCGAACTCGCTCGGCACGGTGAACCCGATCGCCCAGATGATCGCCGTCGCGCACGAGCGCGGAATTCCCGTCTTGATCGACGGCGCGCAGGCGGTTCCGCACTTCCAAGTCGACGTGCGCGCGCTCGACGCCGACTTCTACGCCTTCTCGGGTCACAAGATGTTCGGCCCCACCGGCGCGGGCGTCCTGTACGCGCGCCGCGCGCTCTTGGAATCGCTGCCTCCCTACCAGGGCGGGGGCGACATGATCGCGTCGGTGACCTTCGAGAAGACGACTTACAACGTGCTGCCACACCGCTTCGAAGCCGGGACTCCCGACATCGCGGGTGCGGTGGGTTTGGGCGCCGCGATCGACTACATGCACGCGATCGGGCTCGACGCCATCGAGAGCTACGAGGGCGAGATCGTCGCCTACGCCGCCGACGCGCTGGCGTCGGTCCCCGGCGTCACGCTGATCGGGACACCCAAGCACCGCGCGGGCGCGGTGTCGTTCACCATCGACGGCATTCACCCGCACGACGCCGGCATGATCCTCGACCACGAAGGCATCGCGATTCGTGCCGGCCACCACTGCACGCAGCCGGTGATGGACTTCTTCGGCGTCCCCGCCACCAACCGCGCGTCGTTCGCGTTCTACAACACGCGCGCGGAAGTCGATCGTTTGGTGGCCGCCATCGACAAGGTCAAAGAGGTGTTCAAGTCGTGAGCGACATGCGCGAGCTGTACCAAGAGGTGATCCTCGATCACCACAAGCACCCGCGCAATTTCGGCCGGCTGGCCAACGCCAATCGCTACGCCGAGGGTTTCAACCCGCTGTGCGGCGACCGCGTCACCGTGTACGCGCGGGTCGAGGGCGACGCCATTCGCGACCTGTCCTTCGAAGGCAGCGGGTGCGCGATCTGCATGGCGAGTGCGTCGGTCATGACGGACGAGCTCGCGGGCAAGTCCATCGACGACGCCGACACGCTGTTCGTCCGCTTTCACGACTTGGTGACGGGCGAGTCCTCCAAGTCGCCCGACGTCGACGCGTTGGGAAAGCTGGCCGTGTTCATGGGGGTGCGCGAATTCCCGGTGCGCGTGAAGTGCGCGACGCTGCCGTGGCACGCACTGCGCTCCGCGCTCAAGGACGGCGAGAAGGCGCCCGTTTCCACCGAATGACCATGACGACGACGCTGCGCGAGAAGATCATCGAGGCCTTGAAGACGTGCTACGACCCCGAGATCCCCATCGACATCTGGGAGCTGGGGTTGATCTACGACATCGATATCAACGAAACCAACGACGTCACCCTCACGATGACGCTCACCACTCCCCACTGTCCGGCCGCGGAGACGCTGCCGCTCGACGTGGAGAAGAAGGTTACGGCGGTCGAAGGCGTGGCGTCGGTGAAAGTCGACATTACTTGGGAGCCGGCGTGGTCGCCGCAGATGATGTCCGAGGCGGCCCGGCTCGAATTGAACCTGTAGGAGGACGAACGAAATGCTTTACCCACCCGAAATCACGGAACCCTGTCGCATGGACCTCGTCAGCGCGGGTGTGACCGAACTGCGCACCCCGGCCGACGTCGACATGGTGCTCAAGAACGCCACGGGCACCGCACTGGTCATCATCAACTCGGTGTGCGGGTGTGCCGCCGGCATGGCGCGACCCGGTGTGAAGCTCGCGCTCAAGCACGAGAAGACGCCCGACAAGGTCACGACGGTTTTCGCCGGCGTCGACCGCGAGGCGACCGAGCGCGCGCGCCAGTACATCGTGGGCGTGCCGCCTTCGTCGCCGTCGATCGCGCTGTTCAAGGACGGCGAGCCGGTGTACGTGATGGAGCGCTATCAGATCGAAGGACGCAGCCCGCAAGAGATCGCGTACGACTTGGTGGAAGCGTTCGACGAGTACTGCTAGCCATGACCACACTCTTTCCCAACTTCCCCGATTCCGCGCGCGTGTGGGCGTTTGCACTCGCGCGCGAGCTTTCCTCCGCGGAGCAGACGCTGGTGACATCGCGCCTCGACGCGTTTCTGGGCGCGTGGAATTCGCACGGTGCCCCCGTGCACGGCGCGTACCACATTCTCGAGCATCGTTTCGTGTTGATCGCGGGCTTCGTCGACGACGGCGTCTCGGGTTGCTCGACCGACTCGATGGTGCGCGTGATGAAAGCGCTGAAACAGGAGCACCAGATCGACGGCTTCGACCGCTCCTTGGTGTTCTTCCGCGACGCCAGTGCGGCCGCGCGTGCGGTCAAGCGCGACGAGTTCCAAAAGCTGGTGGAGTCGGGGGCGGTGGGAGACGAGACGATCGTCTTCGATCCGACGATCCAGACCGTCGGCGATCTGCGCGGCGGGCGCTTCGAGACCCGGTTTGCGCGTGCGTGGCACGCGACCGCGTTCAGTCGCTAGGCCCGGCCGCGTCCCTCACCAAACGAAATCCCACGTGATTGGTGCCGGTGTCCGGAACGCCGCGCCCGCGCCCGCCCGGCATGTAGCGCGAGCAGTATTGATCCGTACACAAGAACGACCCGCCCTTGTGCACGCGCTTGGCCACACCCGGTTCGGAGGGGTCGAAGCTGTCCGCCGGTCCCGTGGGGTTGTGCACGACGACGCCGGTGGCGGCGCGCTTCGCATACGTGTCGGGGCGATACCAATCCGCGACCCACTCCCACACATTGCCGGCCATCCCGTACAGCCCGTAGCCGTTGGCCGGGAACGCGCGCACGGGACACGTCGTCACGAATCCGTCTTCACCCGTGTTGTGGTTCGGGAATTCGCCCTGGAACGTGTTGGCCATGAACTTCCCGCCGGGCTGAAACTCGTCGCCCCACACGTACGGCTTTCCCTCGAGCCCGCCGCGGGCCGCGAACTCCCACTCGGCCTCGGTCGGGATGCGCTTGTCGGCCCACTGCGCGAACGCTTCCACATCGGCGTAGGCGACGTGAACGACGGGGTGATCCATGCGACCGTCGATGTTGCTGCCGGGTCCCTCGGGATGACGCCAGTCGGCGCCGTGGACGTAGGCCCACCATTGGTAGTGATCGTCGAGGGCGACGTCGTGGCCCGGTGGTGTAAACACCACGGAACCCGCGACCAAGTTTTCAGGCGGAGCGCCCGGATAGTCTTCGGCGCGCGGCGTGCGCTCGGCGATGGTGACGTAGCCCGTCTCTTTGACGAAGCGCGCGAACTGCGCGTTGGTGACTTCGGTGGAGTCGATCCAAAAGCCGTCGACGGCCACGCGGTGGAGCGGCTGCGCGTCGGCGAACTCGGTGGAGCCCATGGTGAACTCGCCGCCCTCGATCCACACCATGCCGGGGGGCGTGTCTGCGCGCTGTTGGGTCGTTGCCTCGCGCGAGGCGTCCTTGCTGCAAGCGAAGAACGCGAGCAGCGCGACCAGCGACGCGCGCATCGCCATCGAAGACGAAATCACCGCACACCACTTCCCAACTCGTTGATCGCGACGATCAGTTCGTGCACCCGCGACGGGCTCTGGCGATTCATCGTGAAGACGAGGCGCGGCTTGTCCTCGAGCTCGGGCTCGTTCGCCTCTTCGTGGAGCGCCCCGCTCTTGACGATGGTGCCCTTGGTGACGAGGTCCGCGAATTCCTGGCCCAGCGTTGCGACGGCCACATCCGGCAGATCCTTCTGCAAGCGAATAACCAATCGATCGCGCACGAAGCGCATCGAGTGGTACGTCGAGTAGAAGAACTTGATGTAGTCCACACCTTCCTGCGCCGACGTGCAGATCTTGTACAGCTTGGTGTCGCGTTCCGCGATCAGGCGTCGCGCCAAGAGTTGCTCGCGCACGAAGCGATCGAAGCTCGACCAATAGTCTTCGCCCGGGAGGTCCATGTACAGGAGCGGCATCGGGGGCGTCTTGCCGGTCTGGATCAACGTGAGGGTCTCGAAGCCTTCGTCGTGCGTCCCGAATCCGCCCGGGAACAGCGCCACCGCACTCGCTTCCATGAGGAAGAAAAGTTTGCGCACGAAGAAATACTTGAACGTGATCAGCTTGGGGTCGTCGCCGATGATGGTGTTGGCGGCCTGCTCGAACGGCAACAGAATGTTGACGCCGAAGCTCGCCTCCGCGCCCGCACCCACGTTGCCCGCCTTCATGATGCCTTCGGCCGCACCCGTGATCACCATGAAGCCCTCGCTCGCGAGGCGATGCGCGAAGTCCACCGCCATCAAGTAGTACGGATCGTCCTCGGGTGTCCGTGCCGACCCGAAGATCGACACCTTGCGCACGTCGCGATAGGGCTTGAAAACGCGCGCGGCGTAGCGAAATTCCGCCATCGAGCGGCTCAACACCTTGAGATCGAGTACTTCGAGGTGGTCGCGACGGCACTTGAGCGAGTGCACGATCAACTCGCGTACGAGTCGCGTTTCCAGGTCGGGGTCGGGGTCGGCGTAGAGGTCGCGGATCTCGTCGAGCACGCGCTCGGGGGTGTCGAATTCTTTCTTCATGTCATCCGATCAGGTCGAGGAGTAGTGATAAATCGGGTTCGCGCACGACGTGGTTCGCGCGGCGCTCGAGCTCGCGGCTGCGCGGGTTGAACGCGACCACGCAGCCGGCCACACCCACCATGGGGATGTCGTTGGCGCCGTCGCCCACGAAGGCGGCGCGCGCGAGCGACACGTCGTGTTTCTTCGACAGCTCGCGCAGCGCCACCGGTTTTCCTTCCAAGTCGAACGGTGTGGCCTGCCATCCGGTCAAGCGGTCGCGCTCGTCGAACAAGAGCCGGTTGGAATAGATATCGTCGAACGGATGCTCGGGAAACATGGTGTCGATGACGACGTCGAGGGTCCCCGAGATCACGGCCAGCCGCGCGCCGCGACGTTTGAGCTCGTAGAGTGTGCGATGCGCGCCCTCGAAGTGCTCGAACTCGCGGATCGCGTCTACGATGTCGCCGCGCGTCGCGCGCGCGTCGATCCAACCCTGCACGTCCATCTCGACCCACTGCGGATACGTGATCTTGCCCTCGTCGTACCAACGGTGCCGCTCGCCGTTGACGGAGTCGTCGCCGGTGAAGCGCCGGTTCAAAATCTCCCAGATGACCTTTCCCGATGGATGACGGACGAGGGTTCCGTCGACGTCGAAGCAGATGAGGTCGTACGGTCGTGCCACGCGGGCGAGCATACGCGTTCGACCCCGGCGAGTCCACACTTGAAATCGCGCCCGCGTGCCCTACAATCATCGGCATGGCGACCGATCGAGCTTCCGAGTCGCGCGACCCGTCGCGCTGGGTCGACGAATACGGCGACGCGCTGTTTCGGTTCGCGATCCTGCGCGTGCGCGACGCCGAGGTGGCGGCGGATTTGGTACAGGATACCTTCCTGTCCGCGCTCAAGGGCGCCGAGGGTTTCCGCGGCGGCTCCTCGGTTCGCACGTGGCTGACGGGGATCCTCAAGAACAAGATCATCGACTACTACCGTCGCAATCGGTCCGAAGTCCTGCAGAGCGACTTACACCCCGAGGGCGACGAACTCGCGCACGCCGAAAGCCTGCGCTCGGGTTGGAAGGATTCGCCCTCCAGCCTGGTCGAGAACCGCGAGTTCTGGGCGGTCCTGTCCGGGTGCCTGGACGGGCTCCCGGAAGCCCACCGGCGCGCGTTCTCCCTGCGCGAATTCGACGGGCTCTCCAGCGAAGAAATTCGTAAGGTGCTCGACGTGACCCCGACGAACCTGTGGGTCATGCTCCACCGGGCGCGCACCAAGCTTCGCCGGTGCCTAGAAGCGAACTGGTTCGAAGGAAAATGAAATGACGCTAGGCTGCAAAGAAGCTGCACGCTTGCTCTCGGAGCAACGCGACCGCCGCTTGTCGTGGCGCACGCGCATCGCCCTGCGCTTCCACATGCTCGCCTGCAAGATGTGCCAGATCTACGGCGCGCAGCTCGGTATGGTGAGTCGCATGTGCAACGAAGCCGGGATGCGCGCGGAGGACCATTGTCCCGAATGTCTCTCCGACGAGCGCAAGCGACGCATGAAGGACGCGCTCGCGCGGGATCGCGAATCCTAGCCTCCCACTCCCTCCACCACAAGCACGCACTCGCGCAACCGCGAAAATGCGGGAACCGGCGGGACTGTCGCCGGTGTTAGAAACGGCTGGATTGCCCGCCGCGCGTGGGCTAGGATGCGTCTTCACGGAGTTGGCTAGGAGCGTCAGAGATCGCATGCGAAACGTGTTCTCCCAAATATTGGGCGGTGTGGGCGTCATGGTGGTGGCGTCGCTGCTGGGCATCGTGGTCAATGCGGTGCGCCCCAACGGCATCCCCTTGATCCAGTCGGGGGCGCCGGTCACGACCGCGCTGCACGTCGCGCACACCGACTCGATCGCCGCCGATACCACGCACGCGCTGGCCGAGGGCGCCATTTCGCTCGCCGAAATGAAGCGCATCTTCGACGAAGGCACGGCCATCATACTCGACGCGCGCGACGCCTCCGAGTACGAACAGGGCCACATCCCGGGTGCTATCAACATTCCGTACGACCGCATTCCCGAATACTTCGACGTGCTCCAGTCGCAAGCCCCCATGGACGCCCAGGTGGTTTGCTACTGTCGCAGCGTCACGTGCGACTTCAGCGACCAACTCGCCACCGAGCTCAAGGTCATGGGCTACCAGAACGTGTCCGTGTTCTCGGGCGGCTGGGAGCAATGGACCATGGCCGGCTACCCAATCGAAGGCAAGGTGGACAAGTGATCGCCCGCATTCTCACCGGGCGCGGGCTGAACCTAGTGCTGCGCCTGTTCCTGGGCGGTCTGTTCGTGTTCGCGTCCTGGCACAAGGTGATCGAACCGTTGGGGTTCGCGATGTCGGTGCGCGGGTACAAGATCATCCCGTTCGCGTATTCGAACCTCTTCGCGCTCGTCGTGTCGTGGAGCGAGTTGATCGCGGGCGTCATGCTGATTCTCGGCATCTTCACGCGCAAGGCCGCGGGAGCGATTGCGATCTTGCTCGTCATGTTCATCGTCGCCATCGCGATGGTGGTCGTACGCGGCATGACGGTCGACTGCGGTTGCTTCGGCAGCGAAGGCGGCTCGTCGACGTCGTGGCTCTTGATCGTTCGCAACGTGGCACTGCTCGCGGCGGCGTTCCTTATCATGCGCTACAACGACGGCTACCTGAGCCTGTTCCCGGGGCTGCGCCGAGAGCCCGACGCCTCTCCGAGTACTAGTGCCACCGCACTCACTCACGTTGAACCCGACGTAATTGGCCTCGGGCGGCGTGTCGAACACGCGCGCCAGGTCGATCACCACTTTCCGGCCCGCGACCGCGCGAACCGCGTCGACGAATTCGGCGGATCCGGTGCCCGACCACGATCACGTCGGCGAACGCCGTCACCTCGGCGAGGTCGGTCGAGAGGAGCCGCGAGACGTGCGGGATTTCCTTTTCGATGTACGCCTTGTTCGCACCCACCAAACGCGCCAGCGAGACGCTGCGGTCGTAGATACGGATCTCGTAGCCCTTGCCCAGGCACATTTCGATCAAGCGCACCAAGGGGCTCTCGCGCAGGTCGTCGGTGCCGGGCTTGAAGCTGATGCCGAAAAAGCCGAGGCGCTTCTTCCCCTGCGCGAAGATCATGTTGGCGGCGCGGTCGATTTGCACGTCGTTGCTCGGCAAGAGCGACGAGAGCAGCGGGCAGATTCAAGTCGTGCGCGCGCGCGTAGTAGACCAAGCGCGCGCACGTCCTTCGGCAAGCACGAGCCCCCGAACGCGAACCCCGGCTTCAAGTAGGCCGGCGAGATGTTGAGCTTGGTGTCGGCGGCGAAGATCCGCATCACCTCGTGGCTGTCGACACCGGCGGTCTTGCACACCGATCCGATCTCGTTCGCGAAGGAAATCTTGGTGGCGTGGAATACATTGTCGACGTACTTGACCGTCTCGGCGACGCGGATCGGCGTCTTGAACACGGGGGCTTCGATGCCGGCGTACAAGCCCACGATGGTCGTTGCGGTCTTTTCGTTCGCCGCTCCCACGACGGTCTTGGGCGGGCTGAAGAAGTCCGCGACCGCACTGCCCTCGCGCAGGAACTCCGGGTTGACGGCCACCTCGACGCGCGACGGCAGCGCAGCGCCGAAGCCGCGCGTGAGAGCCGGTATCACCACGTCGTCGGTGCTGCCGGGGAGCATCGTGCTGCGCATACAAACCACGTGCGCGCTCGCCTTCGAGCGCAGCGCGGCGCCGATTTCTTCGCACACGCGCGCGACGTAGTCCGAGTCGAGGCTCGCGTTGGGACGGCTCGGCGTCCCCACGCAGATCAACGACACGTCGGTTTCCGCGACCGCGTCCGCGGCGGAAGCCGCGGTGCGAATGCGCCCGCTCGCCACTCCGTCGGCGATGAGCGCGTCGAGGTCCTTCTCGACCACGGGAGAACGCCCCGCGGCGAGTATCTCGCGCTTGGCCGCGTTGACGTCGACGCCGATCGACGGTGTGGCCGTTCTTGGCGAAGCACGCCGCCGACACGCACCCGACGTATCCGAGTCCGAAGATGCTGATCCTCATAGTCTCTCCAAACGGAGCACGCCCGCCAGTGCGCGCGTCAAGTTACGCCTCTCGTATTGCGCGCGACCGCGCCCGCGTCGCGAGTGCGCGCAGGCGTTCCCGCCTGCCACGCGTCGTACAGGGCTTCGAACGCGCGCGACGCGCCCGGGACGTCGTCCGGATCGACGCACACGCCGGCCCCGTCTCGGCGATGATCTCGCGCACTTCGCCCTCCGGAGCCATGGCCAGGATCGCGATTCCCGGTGCCGAGGTACTGGAAGAACTTGGACGGAATCCAGCCGCGACTCTTCTCGCCGCGCGACAGAACCAACGAGGAGCAACGCGTCCGAGTTTTTCGAAACACGCGCAGGTGCTCGTCGTAGTCGATGTAGCCGAGGCGCTCGATGACGCTCGTCGAGACCGCGCGCGCGAATCGTCGGGGTCGTACGCCCTGGCCGAGGACGCCCATGAAGCGCACACGTGTGTCGCTCTTTCGCTTCCGGCCGGCGGGTAAAGAACGCTTCTAACGCTTCGAAGAAGTAGAGCGGCGAATACGTCTTCATGGCCCCGCGCGCACCGCCCGCGCCCCGAATCCGAGCCCACACTGTAGTAGAACGCGCCCGCGTAGGTCACCGTGAACTTCTGGTTGCGTTCGCGCGCAATCGACGCGAAGTCTTCCGCAGTCGTATCCGTTATGGATGGCGACAAACTTCTCGCGCGGCCGCGCCGCGCCCAAATTCTTGAACATCTGAGTGTCGTTGTGGCGCGTGTTGGAGATGACGCCATCGCTCCGTACCACGATCCATGCCTCCACGCGGCGGTGAACCAGCGCATGAACCCCGACGCTTGTGAACGTGATGCTCTGCGTCCATGGATCGCGGTAATCGATAACGACGCGCACATCCGGACGACGCTTGAGCCACGCACCGATCAGAAATGACGAGAAGGGCGTCCCGGAGATGTAGACGTATGAATACTCTCCTCGCGAATCAATCGTCGGGCGCACCGATACGCGGCCATAGCCCACCCAGACGCGCGTGTCGGGAACTGCGATCGCATTCCACAACAAGTACAGACGCGTGTGGAGCGCGACCATAGCGTCTTCTGCGGGTTCGGCGTGCGGTTGGTCGAAGCCTTCGTTGAACGTCTCCATACCGCGCACGCGGTGGACGGCATACCGTCCGGAATCAATTCCACGAGCGACGCGTCGTAGGTAGGAAATTTCCCGTTCGCCGTCGTCAGCACGACCGGGGTCCAGCCGAACTCGGGCAGGTATTTGCGAACTTGAGCGTTCGATACACGCCGACCGCACCCGCAGGCGGAAAGAAGTATGCGACCATGAGTACCTTCGTCGCGTCAAGCCCAGCGACAGCTCGTCCAGCCACTCCGTCGTCGACGTCGGCGCGACGAAGCGCGTCGAGCTGCGGCCGCGGCGCCGCGACCGACGATCAGCGGCCACCGACCTCGACGAAAACGGATCGAAGGGGACGTGTACGAGCCGACGCTCGCCGTGCGACTCGATCGCGACCAGCGACTCGGCGGCGTCCAGCGCATCGGAATCACGGAGTCTCGATGCTGCGAATGTCGGACACCACCACTCGCGATTCCAACTCCGCGCTCACGCGCACCGCGACGCCGCGTTGGAGTTCGCCGTAGCGCGACGAGTACCAGCAGTTGCGGTCGTCGGGTCGTCGATCGCGTCGACGTGCATGGCCGTTCCGCACGCTTCGATCACGCGCACGAAACGACGCGGGTCGGTAACGCGCACGCGGCCCGTCGCAACTGCGGTTCCCGGCGGCGTCGGCGTGCGAAACACATGCGCACGACGTGCGAATGCGCCGGACCGGGACTCGTCGCGCTTGCGAACGAAGTCGAGCACCATGCGGTGCCGTGCGAAGCACGAATGCACGCGTGTGTTCGATCGGTACGCCGTCGGCGCCACTGAATCCGGCGCAGTCGCCACCGGTCGCACTCGTCGCGCCGAAGCCCAGGTATTCGCCGGCGGCGACGTTCTCCCAGCGGAACGGCTCCAGGCTCTGCATCGGTTCGACGTCGTCGACGCAGCGGCGCGTTGTGGGCGCGTGCGCTCTTGAAGTAGGTGCGCGCGTCCTGTGTCGAGCGAAGTACACGTACGTGCCCGCGTCGACGACCACCGGCACACCTTCCAGCTCGAGCTCGAAGCTACCGGCGTCGGCGTGCAGATGACCGTGCGAGAACAGGTGCCGGTGCTGCGGTCCGTGGGCGAACACGAGCGCCGCATCGTGCGTCGCGCGCGATGCTGATGCCGGCCTGTGCGAAGTGGCGCGCGTGGTTCGTCGGCACGGAGGTAACGAGGAGCTCGCGGCCCCACGTCGTGGTCGGCCAGTGTGCGCGCGTGCTCCAGTCGGACGGCCGTTTCGAATGCGGTGCTCCCGGGCGGCCAGCGGCGGACCGTCGAGCGCGTGCGCGAGCACGAAGAAGCGATCGATGGTGTCGTCGCCGATGCGCGGCTGTCGCCCCGACGGCATCGTGAGCTCCATGTGCGCGACCGCCATCGCCCGCGCCCTGTCGAGCACGACGGGATGCGGCAGCGACCCGGTAACCGCCTTGGCGTGCAGATACATCAAGTAGAAATCGAGCGCGTACGCGTGATAGTTGACCGATGCTTCGTATTGAAACCCGTCGGCCAACACTTGCCGCTGCGCCTCGGCCGCGAGGGTTGCTTCCGTGCGCGCCATCCAGGTCTTCGCATCGCTTCCAAATCGGTCCGTAGGCGGCAAACACGAACCAGAGTGCCAACTCTCCCACCAGTTGGTTGTTGGGAATCGGCCACTGCGAAAAGTGGGACGCGACGTAGTCCGCCTGACGAAGCATCGCGCGCACGATGCGCGCGGCCGTCGCTTCGCTGGGCAGCGGCGCGTCGGCGACGGCGGCGAGCGCCTGACTCCACACCGCGAGGCGCGTGGCGATGTCGAGCGGACTCACCCAGTTCGCACCGACCAGGTACGGATTCGCGACGCACCACGAGTCGATGCAGTTGGTAGATGCGCGTCGCCAGTTCCGGGTCGCGCGTGGTTCGGTATGCGGCGGCGACGTCCAACAGGAACATCATCTTGTTGAGAGTGCCACAGCGTGACCACGTCGCCGCCGCGCGGTAGCAACGAACACGCCGACGTAGTGCCGCGGCCAGCGTGCCCCGAAGATGGGGTCGCGATGCCAGTCGTGTCGGGAGAAACGGAAAGTGTGCGACCCAACAGGTCCACTCGCCCCGACGGCGCGCGATCACTTCCGGCGACGCGGGCGCCGCGTTATTCCACAGCACGCGCGGGGTGCTCGCGAGATGCGCTTCGAGTACGCGTGTGAACGGCCGGTCGGTATGCGTGATTCCGAGCGCGGGGTCGACGCGCGCGAGGACGTCGGCCACCGAGAGCTCGGGGCGAAGGCGCTCGTAGACGAAACGCAGGCGCCAGCGCTCGGCAGCGTCGCGGCCCGGAAGCGAAGCTGCGCTCCATCAGGGAGTCCCGGCGGTGGATGAAATGGCGTGGCAAAACGATGGTCCCGGCAATGCAGATATCGGATTGATTCGGGCCTCAATGATAGCAGCGAATCGCACCCGCTCCGCAATCGCAAAGGCCGATCGGATAGGCGCTTACGAGACCGACGGAAAAGCGAAACGGCCCGCGAAAGATCGCGGGCCGTTCCAAAGGGATCGACGATGCGCTGGACGCCTATGAGCCGATGCGCGCGTCCCAGGTCAGAATCGTCTTCTGAATGTCGCGACCGTTCTTTGCCTTGTTCACGGTCTGCAAGAACTCGGGCGTCGAACACAGACGCGCGATGCGCGCCAGAATCGGGAGGTGGTGCTCCGTGTTCCCTTCGCGACCGACGAGGAAGAAGACCGTCTTAACACGGTCGCTCTCCGTCGGCCCGTACGGAATCGGGCGCTGCAGCAAGAACGCACCTACCAGCGGCTTCTCGATGCCCTGCAGGAACGCGTGCGGAATGGCCACACCGCCGCCGATGCTGGTCGGCGCTTGACGCTCCCGCGCCATCAAACGGTCGAGCAGGAGGTCGCCCGAGATGCTCTTGTTCTTCTTGGCCACCGCTTTGACGAAGCGCTGGAACAAGCGCTCCTTGTTCTGCACCGCAACACCGGCCAAACACAACGACACATCCAAATAGCCCTCGAGGTTGTGGCTGACGCCGGGCTTCTTCTTCGCCGCCAAGACCGGCTTCAACACGCCGGCACGCAGCTTCTTGTCGGACACGATCTCACGCAAGTTGGTGAAGTCGGTCCCGATCATTCCGCTGCGCATCGCCGTCACCATGAATTCGGCCGCTTCCGGCGTCTCGCTCAGGAACGCCATGAGGTCGGGATGGACCTGCTTGGCGGTTCCCAGGAGATACCCCTCCGACACCCCCAACGTCGCCGCGACCTGCACGATGCGGGCACGCGGAATCTTGTGCTGGCGCCCGGCTTCGATCTGACTCAAGAAGGCCGGTGAAACGCCGAGTTGACGCGCCATCTCGCGCAGGCTGATCCCCTTGGCTTGGCGCAACAATCTAATGGTCGGTCCGAATGCAATTCCCTGCATGACAATGCCCCTTTCGCAATGGTGTGAGCCCCGGCTCGGTAGGCCTCAATGTAAACTGAACGCTTATAACTGTCAAAAGATTCCTACTTTTTCTGGGCGCGTTTTGCGCGCGGCGCTTCCACGCCCGCGAGCGCCATATGCGCGAATGCCTTCGCGTCCAACTGAATGTGCGAGACCCTGACGTATTCGTCGGGCTTGTGCGCCTGCTCGTCCATCGTGCACCACACTGCGCACGGGAAGCCCGCTTCGCGCAAGTACTTGGCCACCGTCCCGCCGCCGATCCCGATCGCCTTGGGGGTCTTCTTGCGCAACTCCTTGACCGCGCGCGTAATCGCGACGGCCACCGGGGCGTCGGCCGGTGTGGGCGGCGCCGGGGTCTCCTTCTGCACGAACGTCAGCTCGATCTTGACCTTGAACTTGCGCTCGGTCTCTTTCGTCACGGCCTTCATCGCGCGAATGACGTCGTCCAGCTTGTACTTCGGCAGCACACGGCAATCGAAATAGACGACGTCTTCTCCCGGAATCGTGTTGATGTTGGGGACGTTCGATTCCTTCTTGGTGGGCTCGAAGGTCGAGTTGGACGGGTGGAATAGAGGGTCGCGCTTCGGGAATTTCTTGTACAACGAATCCATGCGGACGACCATGTAGGAAGCCGCGCGATGCGCGTTGATGCCCGTCGCCGGCATCGAGCCGTGGGTCTGCTTGCCCAGCGTGCGCGCGCGAACCCACAAGATTCCCTTCTCCGCGATCTCGATCTCGGTCCCGTGCGGATTTCCCGAATCCGGGATGATGATCAAGTCGTCCTTGCGGAACAGGCTCCGATGCTTGTCGACCAAGTAGCGCAATCCGTACACGCTGCCCGTCTCCTCGTCGGCGACGAACGCCAGCGCGAACGGAATCGTGGGCGCGACGCGCGCCTCGATGAATGCGCGCACCGCCATCACGGCGGCGGAGAGCCCGCCTTGGTTGTCTTCGACACCGCGCCCGATCAGCTTGTCGCCGTCGACGCGAAGCTTCCATGGGTCGCCGGTCCACAGCGCGGGATCGCCCGGCGGAACCACGTCGGTATGCGCGATGATCCACAGACGCGGGCCGGTCGCGGGATTGTTCGGGTAGTACGTCACCAAGTTGGGACGCTTGCCGCTCGGCACGCGCGGGTCGGGGGCGTCGTAACGCGCCACCGACAACCCCAGGCCCTTCAAATACGACTCCAGCCACGCCGCTTTCTCGATCTCGCCGATGCCGCCGCTGGTGGGGTCGAGCGCGGGCCGCTTGCACAGTTCGGTTTGCAGTTCGATGATGGTGTCGCGGTAGCCGTCGATGCGGGCGGAGACGGCTGCCAAGGCGTTCTTGTCCATGGTCCTCCGAAAAGGATAGACGCGCGTCGGGCGTCGGTCGGTTACGTCACACTTCGTTGGGGTGGTTCGAGGCCCGATTGAGGTGCGGTCGAGAGGCGGAGCTTAGCGCGCCCTCGCGTGTGAGTCAACCGTTTACCACAAGGGAAAGAAGCCGACGCCGTAAACCAACTCGCCGCCGTGGTGTCCCGCGACGACGGCCGCGATGGCAGCCAAGAGAAGAACCGCGCGATACAAGAATAGTTCCCAGATTTGTCCGCTGCGACGCACGCCCGCCACCAAACCGGCGGCGAGAAACGCGAGCACGGGTGTGGCGATGCCGGCGATGCGATGGACCACCAGGGTCGCGTGCAATTCCGGGCCGAGGTGGGCGCCGCCGACGCGGGCGAATCCTGCGACCGCGGCCGGTATCGAGCACCAAGCCGCGATGGTGATCATGACCCTCGCGGCGTCGCCCAACCGCTCGTCGCGGCGCGCGACCGCGCATACTTCGGCCGCGAAGGCGGTGAGAATCAGCGCCACCGGGAAGTGGACGAAGAAGGGGTGCAACCGACCCAGCGCGTCCCACACCATCAATCGACCTCGATTCCTGCAAAAAGATCGCCTACGGGCGCACCGGCGGAAGCCAGCCGCGACCGCCCGCGCGCGAAGTGCTCTGGGCTCGACACGGAACGATAGTCGAATTTCTGCTGGAGACTCACGAAGAATTCATACTGGGTCTCGTGACGACGGATGGCATCGAGCTTGCGCTCCATCGCTTCGTCGTCGATCGCGACCACGGCCGCGATCTCGTCGTCTTCGAGCGGCACCAGATTCGGTCGCTCATAGAGGCGCGACCGGCGTCGCGGGATTCCCCACTCGTACGAGGCGAGCGGGCCGCCCTCGCCGGCTTCGGCGATCGCACGATCGAGAAAGTTTGCGACCGCGATGTGGTCGGGGTGGCCCGATACACCGCGACGGTGAAACGTCATGGCGACGTGCGGACGGAAGCGCCGGATGTCGGCGAGAATCTCCCCGACCGCCCACTTCGGGTCGACGCCGGCCACTCCCCCGTCGGGTGCCTCGAGGATGCGGTGACCGCCAACACCGAGCGCGTCGCACGCCGCCGCCAGCTCGATGCGGCGCCGGCGCGCGAGTTCGTCGCGCGCGAGCGCCTTCGAAACCCCGATCGTCCCCGCTTCGCCGGCCGTGAAGGTGGTCACGAATACCTCGCCGCCGTCGAGCGCGCACCGGGCGATGGTACCGCCGGGTCCGTAGCTTTCGTCGTCGGGGTGGGCGAATACGCAGAGCAATCGCTTCATGTTCGTGCGCGAACGTACCGGCGCGACGCGCCGGAGTCAACCGTTGCGTGCGGACGCACGTTCCGGTATCTTGAGTGCTCCTGAAAGGAGACCCCCATGCTGAGCAAGAAGATGGAAACCGCCATCAACCACCAGATCAACCTCGAGATTCAGTCGGCGCTGCAGTACTTGCAGATGTCGGCGTACTTCTCGACCGAAAACCTGAATGGCTTCGCCCATTGGATGCGCGTGCAGTACCAGGAAGAATTGGTCCACGCCAACAAACTGTTCGACTACGTCATCCGGCGCGACGGTAGTGTTTCCATCGAAGGCATCGCGGCTCCACCCAAGTCGTGGAAGTCGACCTTGGCCGCCTGCCAGGCCGGCTACGCGGCCGAGGTCAACAATACCAAACAGATCAACTCCCTCATGGACCAAGCCATCAAAGAGAACGACCATGCGACGCGCGTGATTCTCGAATGGTTCGTGGAAGAGCAAGTCGAAGAAGAGTCGAGCGCACTCAATTTGATCGAACAGGTCAAGCTGGCCGGCTCCGAGTCGGGAGCCATCCTCCTGCTCGACCGCGAACTGGGTGCGCGGGCGCCGGAGAAGGCCGACGAAGGCGAGTAAGCCGCCGGAAGGCTACCTTTTCTGGTAGCCCTTCCAGCGCTCTTCGAGCTTCTTGTCGTTCAACGTCGTCAATAGATAGGCGACGAAATCATCGGCGGTCGCACCGGTGTCGCGGCCGGTCAAGACGAGCTTCTTCTCCAAGTTCCCGCAGATATCGAGCGCCATCTCGAGGCGCGTCGCGCGGTCGTCGTGGCCGATGTGGCGCAGGAGCATCGAGCCCGCACGGATCATGCTCGACGGGTCCGCGTACTTGGCGCGCCCTTCCTCGACCATGCGCGGCGCCGAGCCGTGAATCGCTTCGAACATCGCGTAGCGCTTGCCGATGTTCGCACTCCCCGCCGTCCCCACCCCACCTTGGAACTCCGCCGCTTCGTCGGTCAGAATATCGCCGTAGAGATTGGGGAGGATGAACACACGGAATTCGCGACGGCGTTTCTGGTCGACGAGTTTGGCGGTCATGATGTCGATGTACCAGTCGTCGAACGCAATGCCCGGGTACTGCTTCGCGGTCTCTTGCGCGATCGATAGGAACTTGCCGTCCGTGGTCTTGACGACGTTGGCCTTGGTCACCGCCGTCACGCGCGGAATCTTGTTCTTCTTCGCGTACTCGAACGCGAGCCGGCAAATGCGCTCGGTTCCCTGGGTGGTCGTGACGGTGAAGTCGAACGCGAGGTCGTCGTCGACGTTCACACCCGAGCTTCCGAGCACGTAGGCGCCTTCGGTGTTCTCTCTGAAGAAAGCCCAGTCGATGCCTTCGCTCGGCACCTTGACCGGTCGCACGTTGGCGAACAAGTCGAGGTAGCGGCGCATGGCGACGTTGCACGATTCGATGTTGGGCCACGGGTCGCCCTTGCGCGGTGTCGTGGTGGGGCCCTTCAAGTGGATGGGATACTTGCGAATCTCGGCCAGCACGTCCTCGGGGATGGCAACGCCCTGCTTGGCGCGGTTCTCGATGGTGAGCCCGTCGATGTCGATGAAGGCGACCTTCTTCGACGCCACCTCGTCTTTGAGGAGCGACTTCAGCACGGTCACCGCGTGCGCCGTAATGATGGGACCGATGCCGTCGCCGCCCAAGACACCGATCTGGATGGTGGAGAGCTTCCCGTAGTCGACCCAGTCCTCCCCGGCCTTCATCTTCTCGACGCGGTCGAGTTGCTGGCGGATCAGCTTTTCGAAGTGCGCTTTCGCTTTTTCGACCCCATCCGTGCTCGCGGGCTTCATCGTCTTCATGCCTCCCTGGCTCATATATTCCTCCTATCCGAATGCGGCCATTCGGTCCCCGCATCATAGCATGGAAACTCCGTCTTGACACGGCCCCGGTGCATCGTCTAAGATGTTTTCACGATGTCACTGGGTCTTTCGCAGATGAACCTTCGCAGCGCCTATCGTTGGTGGCGCAAACGCACCATAAGGTAGCGGGCGATCGTTCGTTTGCCGGGACCATAGTCCACGAAAAGATTCCCAGTTCTCCAGAACCCGCTATCCGTTTCGGATGGTGGGTTTTTTCGTTTTAGGGGAACGAACCGAGAGAAGAGCGATGCTGAAACCGACGCGGGGAGAATGGAAGGCCGCGCGCGAGCGCGACAAGGTAATGCCGCTGCGCCGACGCGTGCCGGCCGACTTGGAAACGCCCGTCTCCGCCTACCTCAAGTTGCGCGGTATGCCGGAAGCTCTGCGTGCCCGCTTTCTCCTCGAGAGTGTGGAGCGCGGCATCCAGGTGGGCCGCTACTCCTTCATCGGCGTTGCGCCCGCGTCGACGCTGCGGCTCGACGGCGATCGCGTGCACATCACGCGCGCGGATACCGAAGTCACGATTCCGCTGCAAGGCCGCGACCCGCTCTCGTTCGTGCGCGACGAAATCAAGCGCACACCCGCGCTCGACGCCGACGACATCCCGGGGCCGTTCGCGGGGGCGGTCGGCTACATTTCGTACGACGTCGCGCGCTTCTTCGAACGACTGCCGCTGCCCGAAGGCCCCGGCCTGGCGCTCCCCGACTACTACTTCATGATTCCGCACGCCCTGGTCGTGTTCGACCACGTGCGCAGCGAATTGGAAGTCGTCGTACTGCCCGGAGCGGGAGATCCCGATGCGGCCTACGATCGCGCGCAAGCCACCGTCGAAGCGCTGCTGGCCGCGCTCTCGTCGCCGCTCCCGTTGCTCAACGGTTCGCGTTCGCGCGCGCGCCACGACACACCCGAGTCCAACATGACGCGCGAGACCTTCGAGCGCCACGTGCGCACCGCCAAGGAGCACATTCTCGCCGGCGACGCATTCCAGATCGTCGTCTCGCAGCGCTTCGCCGCGCGCACCGAAACCGAGCCGTTTCAAATTTATCGGGCACTCCGCATTCTGAATCCGTCGCCCTACATGTTCTTCTTCGACGCCGGCGACTTTCAGCTCATTGGTTCGTCGCCCGAAGTGCTGGTCAAGCTCGAGAAGCGCAAGGCGACGCTGTCGCCCATCGCGGGCACGCGCCCGCGCGGCCACACCGCCGCCGAAGATCAAGCGCTCGAAGAGGAATTGCTGAAGGACGAAAAGGAGCGCGCCGAGCACGTGATGCTGGTCGACCTCGGCCGCAACGACCTGGGGCGCGTGTGCGAGACCGGCAGCGTCAAGCCGGAGTCGCTGATGCTGGTCGAGAAGTATTCGCACGTCATGCACATCGTGTCGACGGTGTCGGGCACGCTCTCCCCCGAGCACGACGCCTTCGATCTTTTGCGCGCGTGCTTCCCGGCCGGGAACCGTCACCGGCGCACCCAAGATCCGTGCGATGGAAATCATCGCCTCACTCGAGCGCGATCGCCGCGGCCCGTACGCGGGGGCGCTCGGCTACTTCGGCCACCAAGGCGACATGGACATGTGCATCACCATCCGCACCATCGTCATGATGGGGGATCGTTTCTACGTGCAAGCGGGCGCCGGCATCGTCGCCGATTCGGAGCCGGCGCGCGAATTCGAGGAGACGGTCAACAAGGCGAAGGCACTCATGAACGCGGTCGCGATCGCCGAGGAGGGGTTCTAGTGCACCTCTTGATCGACAACTACGACTCCTTCACGTTCAACGTGGCGCAGGCCCTAGGCTCGCTGGGCGAAGAGGTGCGCGTGGTGCGCAACGACGCCGTCGACGTGGCGCGCGCGCAGGCCCTGCAACCGGCCACACTCATCATCTCCCCCGGGCCCGGTCGCCCCGACGACGCCGGCGCCTCCAAAGCGCTCATCGCCCATTTCGCCGACCGCATCCCGATTCTCGGCGTGTGCCTCGGCCACCAATGCATCGTCGAAGTGTTCGGCGGCGAAGTCGTGCGCGCCGACCGCGTCATGCACGGCAAAGTGTCCAGCGTCTATCACGACGGACGCACCATTTATGACGGGCTCTCCAATCCCTTCAGCGCCACCCGTTACCACTCCCTTATCGCCAAGGAACGGAGTCTCACCGACCTCCTCGAGATCTCCGCGTACACGTCGGAGGGTGAGGTCATGGGTGTGCGTCTGAAGGGGAGGCCCGTCGAGGGCGTGCAGTTCCACCCGGAGTCGATCCTGACCCCGGAGGGTTTGAAGCTCTTGTCGAACTTTCTCGGGCTCGCGCGAGACACGCGCGCCAGGTGGTCTAGGCATGGTGCACGCCGTCTTGGAGAAAGTTGCTACATCGCGAAGATCTCGCATGCGACGAGGCGCGCGCCCTCATGGAAAGCATCGTTTCCGGCGACGTATCCGAAGCGCAGATCGCGGCCGTTCTGATCGCACTCCGCGCCAAGGGCGAAACCGTCGACGAGATCGCGGGCTTCGTGTCGGTGCTGCGCGACAAGGCGATCCGCGTCACACCGACGCGCGAGGGACTAGTCGACACGTGCGGCACCGGCGGCGACGGCACCCACACCTTCAACATCTCCACCGCGGCGGCCATCGTCGCGGCGGGCGCGGGGGTCGCCATCGCGAAGCACGGCAACCGCGCGCTCTCGTCGAAGTGCGGGAGCTCGGACGTATTGGAAGCGCTCGGCGTCAGGACGGTCGCACCGGAGCGCGTCGCCGACGTCATCGACCGCACCGGCATCGGATTCATGTTCGCCCCCGCGCACCATCCCGCGCTCAAGCACGCGGCCGGCGTGCGCCGCGATCTGGGTGTGCGCACCGTGTTCAACTTGCTGGGCCCGATGGCCAACCCGGCCTTCGTCAAACGACAACTCGTGGGTGTGTTCGATCCGGCGCTGACAGAAACGGTGGCGCGCGTGCTCGCGTCGCTCGGCTCCGAGAAGGTGTACGTCGTACACGGTTCGGATGGGAGCGACGAGGTCACGGTCGCGGGCGAGACGCGCGTCACCGTGCTGGACGACGGTCGCATCGACACGTTTTCGTTTGAGCCCGAGTCGGTGGGGATCGAACGCGCGAATGCGCGCGCGCTGACGGGCGGTTCGCCCCAAGAGAACGCCGAGACGATCGTCGCCATCTTGGACGGCGCGCGCGGGGCCAAGCGCGACGCGGTCGTGCTGAACGCGGGCTTCGTGCTCGCGGTCGCGGGGCGTGCGGATTCCATCGCCGACGGGGTCGCACGCGCGGCGGCCGCGATCGACGACGGGCGCGCCAAGGACGTACTCGAGCGCTTGCGCGAAGCAACGCGCGATAGCGCGTCGGCGTGAGGAAGAGCATGTCGTTCCTGAAAACCATCGTTTTTGAAAAGCGCAAGGAAGTAGCTGCGAAACGCGCGGCCCTGCCCATCGAGCAATTGCACGACATGGCTCGCCGCGCGGATTCTCCGCGCGACTTCCACGCGGCCGTGTCGCGGCGCGGTGCCGTCATCGCGGAGCTCAAGATGCGCACGCCCACCATCGACTCGTTCGCGCACTCGCGCTCGCTGCTCGACCTCGCGCGCACCTACGACGAGAACGGCGCTGCCGCCATCAGCATCGTCGCCGATCCGGCACGCTTCGGGACGTCGTACGCCGACGTCGCCCGCGTGCGTGAGATCACCTCGCTGCCCGTCATCGCGAAAGACTTCGTGATCGACCCGTATCAGTTGTTCGAAGCGCGTGTCGCGGGTGCCGACGCGGTGCTCCTGATCGTGCGCCTGCTCGAGCTCGACGCGCTGCGCAGCTACCTCGACCTGGCCAGCGAGCTCGGCATGGGTGTCTTGGTCGAAACCCACACCGAGTCGGAGATTCTGGCCGCTCTCGCGTGCGGTGCCCGCATCGTCGGGATCAACAACCGCGACTTGGACACCATGATGGTCTCGCTCGACACCACGCGACGACTCGCCCACTTGGTTCCCGACGACGTCGTGCTGGTGTCGGAGAGCGGCATCTGCACGCGCGACGACGTGGCTGACCTCGCGGCGCGCGGCACGCGCGCGTTTCTGGTGGGTGGAAGTCTGCTCGGCTCCGACGACCCCGGCGCACTCCTGCGCGATCTGGTCGAAGCCGCGCGCACGCCGGCCGGTTCGTTCTCGAAGCGGGTCGCGCGATGAATGCGGCCAAGGTGAAGATCTGCGGGCTCACGACGGTCGGCGACGCAGCACTAGCCGCTTCACTCGGCGCCGACTATCTCGGCGTCATCTTCGCGGACAGCCCGCGCCGCGTCGACATCGCTCGCGCCCAGGAGATTCGCGCCTTGCTCCCATCGGCGGCGTTGGTCGGCGTGTTCAAGGATCAGCCGATCGACGACGTCGTCCACACTGCACTCGCCTGCGACCTCGACTTGGTGCAGCTCCACGGTATCGAGATGCCGAGCTATTGCGACGAGGTGCTGCAACGCGCGGGCAAGCCGGTGGTGAAGGCGTTTCGCGCCGCGCGCGTCCCCGACGCCGTCGAGTTGGCGGCGTTCCGCACGACGTCGTACTTCCTGTTCGACCGCGACTGCCGCACCGCCGACGATCACGTGTGGCACGACGTCGCGGTGACGCGCGGGCTGGGGTTTCGCCTCTTCGTGGCCGGCGGGCTCGACCCCACCAACGTGCGCACCATCGTCGCGCGCTCCCACGCCTTCGCGGTCGACGTGTGCCGCGGCGTCGAACGCGAGCCCGGTGTGAAAGACCCGCGCGCGCTCGAGCGCTTCATGATGGAGGTGCGGGCATGAGCCGCGGACGCTTCGGCGCATACGGCGGTCAATTCGTACCCGAGACGCTGATGCCGTGCCTGGTCGAGCTGGAGGAGGCGTACGCGTCCGCGCGGCGCGACGTCGGCTTCCAGAAGGAACTCGACCATCTCCTCGCGAATTACGTCGGACGACCTTCGCCGCTCTATCTCGCGTCGCGCTTCTCCGCGTTCTTGGGCGGCGAGGCACGCGTGTACTTGAAGCGCGAAGACTTGAATCATACCGGCGCGCACAAGATCAACAATTGCGTCGGCCAAGCGCTGCTCGCGCGCCGCATGGACAAGCGTCGCCTCGTGGCCGAAACGGGCGCGGGCCAGCACGGTGTGGCGACGGCGACGGTCGCCGCCCTCTTCGGCATGGAATGCACGGTCTACATGGGCGAGATCGACATCGCGCGCCAAAACCCCAACGTGCGCCGCATGCAGTTGCTGGGCGCCACCGTGGTGCCGGTGACATCGGGGACGCGCACCCTCAAGGACGCCACCAATGAAACCATTCGCGACTGGGTGACGAACGTGCGCACCACGCACTACATCATCGGGTCGACGGTGGGCCCGCATCCGTACCCGACCATCGTGCGCGACTTCCAGAGTGTCATCGGGCGCGAAGCGCGCACGCAGATCCTCGAACTCGAAGGCCGGCTTCCCAGCGACGTGGTCGCGTGCGTGGGCGGCGGGTCGAACGCGCTCGGCATTTTCTCCGCCTTCGTCGCCGATCGCGACGTGCGTCTCTACGGCGTCGAAGCGGGCGGCTCGCACGAAGGAGACTCCGCGACGTTGTCGCGCGGGACGCCGGGTGTCCTGCACGGCGCGTACAGCTATCTCTTGCAGGACGACGACGGGCAGGTGAGTCCGGCGCACTCGATCGCGGCCGGCCTCGACTATCCGGGTGTGGGACCCGAGCACAGCTTCTTGAAGGACGCGGGGCGCGTCTCCTATGAGCGCGTGACCGACGACGAGGCGCTGGCCGCGTTTCAGTCGCTCACGCGCCTCGAAGGAATCGTTCCCGCGCTGGAGTCGGCGCACGCGCTGGCATTCGTGCAGCGCGAGTTCTCCGGAACGGCCGGCGCCGGTCGCGTCGTCATCGTGAATCTGTCGGGTCGCGGCGACAAGGACGTCGACGCGATACAAGGACGGCTGCCGTGAACGCCCTCGCCGAAACCACCCGCTCGCTGCGCGCGCGCAAGAGGAAGGCCTTGGTCGCCTACTTCACCGCCGGCTATCCCGACGACGACGCCTTCGAGGCACTCGTGCGCGCGGCGGTCGACGCGGGCGCCGACGTGATCGAAGTCGGCATTCCCTTCTCGGATCCGATCGCCGACGGCCCCGTCATCCAGGCCTCGTCGAACGCCGCCCTCGCGCGCGGCATGACGCTCACGCACGCGCTGGAAGCGATCGCGCGCTTGTCGCGCGACGTGCGCGTGCCGATGGTCGTCATGAGTTACGTCAACCCGATCCTGAAACTCGGCGTCGACGCGTTTGCGCGCGCGGCGGCACGCGGCGGTGTGACGGGTGTGGTTCTGCCCGACGTGTCGTTCGAAGAGTCGTCCGCGTTTCGCCCGGCGCTGCGCGCAGCGGGGCTCGCGTACGTCGACTTGGTCGCACCCACGTCGGACGAGGCGCGCGTTCGCGAGATTGCGCGCGCGTCGGAGGGGTTCGTGTACGCGGTGTCGATGACAGGAGTGACGGGCTCGCGCGCCGCCGGCCAGACCGACGTGGAAGGAATCGTCGCGCGCGTGCGCGCCGCCACCGACACGCCGGTCTACGTGGGCTTCGGCGTGTCGACACCGCAGGCGGCGGCGGAGATCGCAACGGTCGCGGACGGCGTCATCATCGGCAGTCGCTTGATGCAGCTCGCGGGCGACGGCCCCGCGCGCGCGGCGGCCGGACGCATCGGCGACTTCTTGGCGAGTGTACGCCACGAGCTCGATAGTTTGGCGGGCGACGAGCGCCCGCGTTCGTGATACTATGGCCGAACACTGTCAACTCCAGGAGCATCGTTCCATGATCGTGGTCATGAAATCGGACGCCACCATGTCCGACATTTCGAGCGTCATCAAGTCGCTCGAATCGATGGGATACAAGCCGCACCCGACGCGCGGCGCCGATCGCACCATCATCGGTGTGGTCGACGCGCGCAATGGCGCCGACTTCAGCCAAATCGAAAGCACGCCCGGAGTCGAACAGGTGATTCCCATCACCAAGGCGTACAAGATGGTGAGCCGCGAATTCCGGCCCGAGAATACCATTGTTAACATTAACGGCGTCGCGGTGGGTGGGCCCGAGTTCGTCGTGATGGCGGGACCGTGCGCGGTCGAGCACCGCGACCAAGTGCTCACCGCCGCGCGCGCGGTGAAGAAGGCGGGGGCGTCGATCCTGCGCGGCGGCGCCTTCAAGCCGCGCACCTCTCCTTATAGCTTTCAGGGCCTGGGCGAAGAGGGGTTGAAGATCCTGCTCGCCGCCAAGCGCGAGACCGGGTTGCCCGTCGTCACCGAAGTCATCTCGCCCGAGCTCGTGCCGCTGGTGAGCGAATACGCCGACGTGCTCCAAATTGGTGCCCGCAACATGCAGAATTACGCGCTGCTGGAAGCGGTGGGCAAGATTCGCAAACCCGTGCTCTTGAAGCGCGGCATGATGTCCACGGTCGAAGAATTGCTGATGGCCGCGGAGTACGTCCTCTCCAACGGCAATCAGCAAGTGATTCTCTGCGAGCGCGGCATCCGCACGTTCGAGAATTCCACGCGCAACACGCTCGACATCTCCGCCGTCCCCGTCATCAAGCGCAACTCGCATCTGCCGATCATCGTCGACCCCAGCCACGCCGCCGGCCACACCGAGTTCGTCGCGGCCTTGGCGCTGGCGGCGGTCGCGGCCGGCGCCGACGGGCTCATCGTCGAAGTACACCCGCACCCCGAGACCGCTTGGTGCGACGGCGTGCAGAGTCTCTCCATCGAGAGTTTCAACGAGATGATGACGAGAATCCGCGCCGTCGCGAAGGCCATGGGGCGCCCGCTGCGCGACGCGAGCTAGCCGTGTCCGCGGAGGCATTCCCCGCGTGCGCCTTCTCACCAGGAGCCAAGCGAAGCCCACGCATTCCGGTTGCAGCATGAAGTTGGCGATCGAAAAAGCAAGCCGGCTCGACGGCGTCCTCAAGGTTCCCGGCGATAAGTCTATTTCGCACCGCGCGCTGATCCTCGGTGCCGCCGCGCGCGGCCGCCAGACCATCGACGGCATCGCGGATTCCGCCGACGTGCGCACCACCATGCAGGCGCTGCGCGCGATGGGATGCTTCGTCGAGTCGATGCCGGACGGCCGCACCATCGTCCTCTCGCACGCGATCCTGCCCGAGTTCGACATCGACGCCGGTAACTCCGGTACCACCGCGCGCCTCTTGGCGGGTTTCGCGGCGGCGCGCGCGCGCCGCTGCCGCATCGACGGCGACGAGTCGCTGCGCAAGCGCCCGATGGCGCGCGTGGCGGAACCACTCGCGCGCATGGGGGCACGCGTCGTGCTCGCGAACAGCGGCACCTTGCCGGCGACCATCGAAGGCGGCGCGCTTGCGCGGCATCCGCTACGAGATGCCGGTGCCGAGCGCGCAGGTGAAGTCGGCGGTGCTGATCGCGGGGCTGTTCGCGCAGGGCGAAACCACCGTGGTCGACCGCGTGCCGACGCGCGACCACACCGAGATCATGCTGGCCGGGATGGGCGCCGACATCGCGCGCGACGGCAACACCGTCCGCGTGCGCGGCGGCGTCCCGCTGGAAGGCGTCCATATCACGGTGCCGGGCGACTTCTCCTCCGCGGCGTTTTTCATCGTCGCGGCCCTCATCATTCCCGGCTCGCGCATCCAGCTTCCCTTCACCGGTGTGAACCCGCGGCGCGCGGGCCTGTTGAACGTGCTCGAGCGCATGGGCGCATCGTTCTCGATCGACGCGCTGCACACCGGCATCGACGAGCACGCGGGCGACCTCGCCACCGCGTACGCGCCGCTGCACGGTGTCGTGGTCGACGACCCGGCCGCGATCGCGTCGATCATCGACGAGATTCCGGTGCTCGCGGTCGCCGCCACACAGGCGGAAGGACGCACGGAAGTGCGCAACGCCGGCGAGTTGCGGCACAAGGAGTCCGATCGCATCGCCGCCGTCGCGCACAACCTGCGCGCGATGGGTGCGTCGATCGAAGAGTTCGAGGACGGTTTCGCGATCGAAGGACCCACGCGCCTGCGCGGCGCCGCCGTGTCGACCTTCGGCGACCATCGCATCGCGATGGCGATGGCGATCGCGGGGCTCGTCGCGGAAGGACGCACGGAGATCGACGACGCCTCCGTGGTCGAGATCTCGTACCCGAAGTTCTTCGCGGACCTGCGGACATTGGTTCGCTAGAGGAAATCATGTCGGCCGAAGAAAAAAGTCACTTGTTCGGATTGATCGGACACCCGGTGACGCACAGCCTCTCGCCGTTCATTATGAACCGCGCCTTCGACATGCTGGGGCTGGACGCGATCTATGTCGCCTTCGGGATCAGGCCGGAGCGGCTGGAGCCGTCGTTGGGCGGGCTCACCGCGATGGGGGTCTCGGGATTCAACGTGACCTATCCATATAAGGAGGAGATCCTCTACCACGTGGACGCGGTCTCGGCCGAGGTCGAGGTCATAAACGCGGTCAATACGGTCGCCTATTTCGACGACGAGATTCAGGGGTACAATACCGACGCCGTCGGCACCGCGAACGCGCTCGAGAACTTCACCGACGTGGCCCTGGAGGGATCGCGCGCTTTGATCTACGGAATTGGTGCGTCGGCACGCGCGGCCGCGTACGGTTTGATGGAGCGCGGCGCCGAGCGCGTCGTGTTCGCGACGCGGTCGCCGGAGAAAGGACCGATGGTGGTCGAAAAATTTCAATTCGCGTTTCCCGAGCAACCGATCTCGATCCTCGCCCTGGGCGAAGCGGGCAGCCTGTCCGCGCGTCGCGAGGCGTTCCGCGACGCGAACATCGTGATCAATGCCACACCCGTCGGCATGGCGGGACAGCCGGTCACGACGCTGATCGAAGATGAGTCGTGGATTCGACCCGAGCAGGTATTCTTCGACTTCATCTATCATCCCAAGCAGACCGCGTTCCTCGAGACGGCGCGGCGCGCGAGTGCGACCACCCTCGGCGGCCTCGCACTCTTGGTGGCGCAGGCGGCGGAGAGTTTTCGCATCTGGACCGACCACGGCTTCGACATCAAGGAGATGGCGGAAGCGGTGGAAGAATTCTCGCGGACCGAACCCATGCCGGGACGGCGGATCAACTGATGGCGATTCGATTCTTGACTGCGGGCGATTCACACGGCGAGGCGCTGATCGGCGTCGTCGAAGGACTGCCGGCCGGATTGAAGCTCGACGAGCGCGTGATTCAACGCGAGCTCAAGCGGCGGCGCGCGTCGTACGGACGCAGCAGCCGCCAGAAGATCGAGCAAGACGAAGTCTCGCTCTTCGGCGGCTTGTGGAAAGGAAAAACGACGGGTGCGCCTATCGCGATCGTGCTGCCCAACCGCGCGCGCACGGTGAAAGGCAAGGAGGGCGGCGGGCTCGATACCGTCCTGCGTCCCGGCCACGCCGACTTCGCCGGTGTGATGAAGTACAACCTCGACGAGATCGCGCCCGTGTCAGAGCGCGCGAGTGCGCGCAGCACCGCGATGCGCGTCGCCATCGGAGCCATCGCGAAGGCGTTCCTCGACCGCCTCGGTGTGGAGACCATCGGGCATGTTCGTTCCATTGGTAGTATTGACGCGAAGGCGTTGCGCGTGTCGGCACACGAAATTGGTCGGCGCGCGGCGCGCTCGGCCGTGTACTGCGCGGACGCGAGGGCGAGCAAGCGCATGATCGCCGAGATCCAGCGCGGCCGCGCCGAAGGCAACTCGCTCGGTGGATCGGTGGAGGTGATCGCGACCGGCCTCTTCCCCGGTATCGGCAGTCACGTCGAATGGGATCGCAAGCTCGACGCGCGCCTCGCCGGTGCCATGATGAGCATCCAGAGTGTCAAAGCGGTCGAGATCGGCGACGGGCTCGCGGCGTCCCGCGCACGCGGTGTCGACGCGCAGGACGCGATGCGCGTCGAACGTGGGCGCGTCGTGCGTCCCACCAATTACGCCGGCGGCATCGAGGGCGGCATGACCAACGGCGAAGACGTGGTCGTGCGACTTTACGCCAAGCCGATCCCCACCGCACCCCGTCGCGCAGCGACATTCGATCTTGCGACACTCGATCCGACCGAGAGCCCGTACGTGCGCTCCGACATTTGTGTAGTGCCCGTGCTGGCCGTGATCGCCGAAGCCGTAGCCGCGTGGGAGTTTCTCGCGGCTATCATGGAGAAGCTGGGCGGCGACACCATCGACGATACCCTCGCCGCGCGCAACCGCGTGCTCGCGACTCTCTCGCAAAGACTTTCCAAATGAGCACGACACCGATCGTCATTCTGTGCGGCTTCATGGCCACCGGAAAGACTACCGTGGGGCGCGCGTTCGCCGAGATGCTGGGCGTTCCTTTCGTCGACACCGACGAGCTGATCGAAGCGCGTGCGGGCACTACCATCGCGGAGATCTTCGCGCGCGACGGCGAGGCGCGCTTTCGCGAGTTGGAAGCCGAAGTGTGCGCGGCGCTGTCTATCCCGCACGACGCCGCGGGTGCGGCCAGCGGGGCCGTGATCGCGACCGGCGGCGGTGCGCTCATGCACGATGAGACGTTTGGTCGCTTGGAGAAGATGGGGACGATGGTGCTGCTCGAAGCCTCGCTCGACGAAGTGCTGCGCCGCGCCGCGAGCATGGGTGCGCGTCCCATGCTGGGTGATTCGCTCGATGAAGCAGCCGCACGCGCGCGGAAACTCTACGAGGAACGCCGGCCCACCTATCATCGCGTCGCGTGGCGCGTCGACACGACGTTCCGGCGCGCGGAGGAAGCCGCCTTCGAGATCGCCGAGCGACTCCGCCGGCCGCCGCACAAGGAGACGATCCTCCACATGCGCGCGGGTGCCAGGCCCGTTCCCGGTCGCACGCTGCGCGTCGGCGAAGATGGACTCACGCGTGTGGTCGTCGGGCGCGGCGTACTCGCGCGCTTGGGCGCATGGATTCGCGAGGTCGGGATCAGCGGCCCCGCCTTCGTGATGGTGTCGCGCACCGTGGCCGGTTTTCACGGCACCGCCGCGAAGGCGGCACTCGACGCGGCCGGCATTCGCAACAAGTTCATCGAGCTCGATGACAGCGAGGACGCCAAGACCTTCGAGCAAGCGGAAGGATTGCTGTACGAATTGGTCGACGCGGGCGCCACGCGCGACGGTGTGGTGGTCGCACTCGGCGGCGGTGTCACCGGCGACGTCGCTGGCTTCGTAGCGGCGACGTACATGCGCGGGCTTCCGTTGGTGCAAGTTCCCACGACGTTGCTCGCGCAAGTCGACTCCAGCATCGGCGGTAAAGTGGGTGTCAATCACCCGCGCGCCAAGAACCTGTTGGGTGCCGTCTATCAACCGCAGCTCGTGTTGACCGACGTCGACCTCTTGTCGACACTCCCCGACCGCGAGATCTCGAGCGGGATGGCTGAAGTGATCAAGACCGCCATCATCGGTTCGCCCGAGTTGTTCGCGCGCATCGAAAAGGCCGGCAAGAAAGTGCCGCTGCGCGACGCCGACTTCCTGGACGAATGCGTGGCCGCGTGCGCACGCGTCAAGGCGCGCGTGGTGGAAGCCGACCCGTACGAGAGCGGTCCGCGCCGCGTGCTGAACCTTGGCCACACCATCGGACACGCGCTCGAAGCCGCACTCGGGTACGGCGTTCTCACCCACGGGGAGGCGGTCGCGATCGGATTGTTGGCGGCTTTGCGCGTGGCCGTCACGCGCGGGGTCGCGAAGCCAACGTTCGAGGCCACCACGCGCAAGATCATCGAGGCGTGCGGGCTGCGCACGCGCGTGAGCGAAGTCGGCGACGACCTCGTGAAAGCCATGAGCCTCGACAAGAAGCGCCGCGCCGGCGGGTTCTCGTTCGTGCTGCCGATCGCCCCCGGCGACGTGCGCATCGTGGACGACGTCACCGAGCACGAAGTCATTGCCGCCTTCCATTCGACCCAGAAAGGTTGACCATGACCATCCTTGTCATTCACGGACCCAATTTGAATCTGCTGGGAACGCCGCGAGCCCGAGATCTACGGCAAGAAGACCTTGAAGGAGATCGACGCCATGATCGTCGCGCACGGGAAGAAACTCGGCGTGGACATTCGGACCGCGCAGTCGAATCACGAAGGCGTCATCATCGATCTCATCCAGACCGCCGCCGGCGACGGCATCTCCGCGATTGTGCTGAATCCCGGTGCGTACACCCACACCAGCGTAGCCATCGCCGACGCCATCAAGTCCGTCAAGACGCCCGTGGTCGAAGTCCACGTGACCAACCTGTTCGCGCGCGGAGGCGACCGCATGCGATCGATCACCGCCGCGGTCGCGAAAGGTGTCGTGATGGGGTTTGGGTCGGAAAGTTACTTGTTGGGAGTCGAGGCGGCGATGCGGGTAGCGTCACCGTCGCGCCAGGCGAAGCGGCGACGCTCGCGATAGAAACGAGCGCTACAGCCTCGAAGCGATATTGAGGCGCTTGAGTTTCGCGAGGAGGGTGGTGCGGGGGACGCCGATCTTCTCGGCGGTGCGAAGGTGATTCCAATCGTTCCGCTCGAGCGCGTGCAGGATGAGACGGCGTTCGTACTGCTCGACGCTTCTCTCCAAGAGGCCTTCCGTTCCACGTCTCTTCGCGTGCAGGTACTCCTGAATATGGTCAGAGAGCATGCTGAAGCGAACCAGGTCTCCCCGGCCGATCAGCGACACCACGCGCAGCATTTCGTTGAACAGCTCGCGAACGTTCCCCGGCCAGTCGTACAGTTCGAGCGCTTCCATTGCCTTCACGTCGATCTCGATGTAGCGATCCGCGATGCCGTTCATCTGCGCGCAGTCGCGCAGGAAGTGTCGCACCATGAGTTGGATATCGCTCGCGCGCATACGCAGCGGCGGGATCGTCAGGCGGAGCGGCGCGACGCGATAGAAGAGGTCGCGGCGGAACTTTCCGCGTTCGACTTCCTTCGTGAGATTGCGATTGGTCGCAGAAATGAAGCGGACGTCGGCTTTGCGCATCGATGATTCACCGAGGCGACGATATTCACCATTCTCGATCAGGCGTAGGAGCTTGACCTGGAGTTCTTCGCTCGTCTCGCCGATTTCGTCCAAGAACAGTGTCCCGCCGCGCGCTGTGTCGACGAAACCCATGCGATCCGTGCTCGCGTCGGTGAACGCGCCGCGCACGTGACCGAACAGTTCGCTTTCCAGAAGCGATAGCGACATGCCCCCCGCGTTTACGGCGATGAAGGGGCCGTCCTTGCGCCTACTCGCTTCGTGGATCGCGCGCGCGAAGAGCTCCTTCCCGACACCCGTCTCGCCTTCCAATAGAATCGGCGCGACCGAGCCCGCCGCTCGCTCGGCCTGTTTGATCACCTTGATCATGCCGGGGTCGATGGTGAGAATGTCCTTGAACGATCCGCGCGGATGACGGGCGCGAGCAATCTCCTCCGCCGTCGGTTGCTCGTGGCGTTCGTCTTCGTCCTCGATCAAACGCGCGAGGACTTCGGAACTCGCGTACAGAATTTCCATCTGGCGCGACGTCACCGGAACCGTCTGGTCGAAGCACGTGCAGAATGCGTACATCTCAAGCGTCTTGTCTTTGCCGTTTCCAGGAAGCGCGACGTGGCAAGGCACCGCCACGACGATTCGTCCCTTCGGCCCTTGGAGCACTTGTGCGTCGCTCTCCAGACCGAGAAATGGCTTCTTCGGCACGCCGTCGAGCTGACGAACGAGCTCCTTCGCCTCGCCGACCGCAATGTTGTACGTGAGCGGCACATTTAGACCGCCGCCCTTGCGCCCGATAACGAAGAGCGACACACCGCCGACACTTTGCGCGATCTGATAGGCCAGGTCGGGCTTCATCTCGACGATTGGGAAGCGAGCGTCTTCGTACACGCGGCAAATGGTCTTGAGCGTTTCCGCCTCGCGCACGCTGGCACGTGTGATGACCTGCTGGAGGTTGTTTGCCGATGCCTTCACCGCTCGTTCGACCCGCTCAAGGTCGACACCCTCGAGGTTGTCTCGAAGCGCCGTCGCCTCCGCGAGCCACGTGCTCGCTTCGTTGAAGCGCTCCTGCGGCGCGAGCGTGTCGACGAGCGCGATAGCGATGAGAGCCTGGTAGTAGTCGAGTTCGAGTTTCTTCGCGAGTTGGCGCGCCTCGAGGAGAGAGACCTCGGCATCGTCGCGCTTGCCTTGCTTGCTGAGGAACACGCCCTGCACGTAGAGCGCGCGCATGAGCTCGTAGCACTCGTGAATGCTCTTGAGACCATTGACCGCGGCTCGGAAACATGCCGCGGCGCGCTTGACATTGCCCTGCGCGGCGTAGACTTCTCCGAGGACGCGCGTCGCGGCGCCGAGCTCATAGCGGTCACCGATCTTTCTGGAGAGCTGGATGCAGCGGCGAGCGGAATCAGATGCTTCGTTAAGTACTCTCAAATCCAGACTCAACTGCGCCCGACGTCGGAGCACCTCAGCCATGATGTCGCTATCCGCAAACAGACGTTCGGTGAGTGCATGAGAACGGTCGAGATAGAGCCTTGCCATCGTGTGATTCGCAGCATCCGTGTGCAACTCGCCCAGATACTCGCTTGCTAGCGCCGCGACATACTCAGGCACAGCTTCCGCACTTGCTCCCAGTACTACTTGCAGCCCCGACTCAGCATTGGCAAACTCTCGCTTCATCGCGAGCAAGTGCAATAGCGGCGTGGCACAGGCCCAACGCGCCTCAGCGCGTCCGCCGTCTGGCAACATCTGGACTATGCCTTGACACTCGGTGTTGGCCGATTCAAACCATCGCCGTGCGCTTGTCCAATCACCCAAGCGAACAAAGACGTGGCCAAGATTGTTGCTCGCATTGACAACTTCCAATGGAACATCCATGCGGCGATATGTGGAGTGGGCTCGCTGCAGAAGTCGAAGGGATGTTTCGTATTCCCCCCAACGCTTTCTAAGCAGTCCAAGGTTGTTAGTTACAAACGCCGTATGCAACTCATAGTTGTATCGCCGAAACGTTGCAATTGCGTTTTCATAGGCTGTTTCCGCCTGAAGATACAAACCGAGGCGAAGGGACGCATCACCAAGCCCCTTGTTTGCAAGTGCGTAGGAAAAGTGGTCTTCACTGGACTCTGACGCTGATATGCACGCGACGAACTCTTGCGACGCAGCAGCATAGTCGCCAGCATTGGTATGGAGAACTGCACCTTTCGTCAACCTCGCGCGCAGGACAAGAGCATGATTACCGGAAACTGATCTCTCAATGTCGCTGAGCCTTTCGAGTAGAGAATCGCGCGAACCAGCCTCAAACCTACGCCCAACGTGCAACAGCCCCAGTTCAATTGCCACACGATCTTCCGCCGACGCGACCGTGCTGCAGAGAGCACGTTTCAATTCCACAACCTGGCCACGATCCGCCGCGATCCGGTGAATGTAGGGGCACTCGAGAATGAACGAGAATCTATCTCTCGAATCCCGAAAACTGCGTAGAAGCTCGTCGGTCATCTCTTAGAAGCCCCTGTCACCGAACCATGCCATGAGCCAAACACGGAATTGGTAGCCAATGATAACCAGGTTAATGTCGCGCCTTGACCCGTCGTGAGCGGGTTGAATTGCGGTTCCTGACGGCGCCCCACCGCCCGATCCTGCATTGACTTCGTTGCCATCAATGCCGTCTCCATCCGGGTCGTATATCTTGAACTTGTAACCGGAAATACCCTCTTGATCACCAGCAAACGCACTCTGATTACTTGCGAGGAAGACAACGACAGAAAGCATGGCAAGGAAAACGATGCGCCGGTTCACAGACTGGCAAATCTTGCTGACGGGATGTGTCATCTCAAATCACCTCGTGGGGGAACAATGAAGAACGATTCCCCACGGGAGACGGCGACGTGTTAAGTCAAATTTGGGAGGAGCAGGCATGGTCATCGCTAGCACTCTCGAGTCGCTAGTCAATTCCTCCGGGATGTGTCCCCCGGTACTCCCTGAGTTGCCCACGCTTGCCCTTAGCGATAGGTAAACGAGAGTTTACCAGCATGCCGACATGATCGTCAACGGGCGTATGGGATTTTCCGCTGGCGAAGCACACGGCACATCGCTATAACAGTCGCCGCTCCCTTTCTATCCGCCACACCACCCGACGGGCCTCATAGCCCCGTCACGAACCATCTCTCGGTGTCCATTGCGCGACACGATCAACGAGCGAGACAGTGTCGATATTTCGACACTAGCTCTGTTCATTCCCTGGTGCAAGCCCCTGAGGCGTCGCTCACATTGTGAATCGATGCACACGATCGCCCTGGTAGCACAAGGGAACCAGCGGAAATGACTTCGATGTAACGACCGGGATCGGCCTTCCGCTGTGAGGAGTCTTTTCGGACATTGGGGAACGCGGAGGAACATCACGCGCGACTGTCGGTGGTGGTTGTCAGTGAGGCTTCTGCAGGCCAACACGGCTGTAACCGCCTGTCGCCACGAAGATTGAGACAGAGTCGCCGCCCCTTCGCGCCATCCGGCCCAGCGATCTCCCGCACTTTTTCCCGCCCTGCCACTCTCTGCAAACGCCTCGAGGGCGGCGTACCAAATCAGTCTGCGCCGTAATCGACTATTAAATAATAGGTTACATCCTCACACGTTCCGGATGGCTCCGGGCCCAGCAGCCAGGGGATCCGCGGCACCCAGGTTGCCTTAGTACATCTCGCCTGACGGTGATTCGAAGGAGGTGGACAGAATGTCCCGCAGAAACTTCAAAAGAAACCTAGTCGCCTTGCTAGCTTGCTCCGCTCTCTTGCTTGCCGCACTCGGCTGCGAGTCGATCACTGGGCCGAGCTCGACCACAGACAGCAGTCTGTCCACCTCCACCGATGGTGGCGCGTCGTTCTCGACGATGGAAAACGTCGGCGGCTAACCAGTCATCGACTCTCGTTAGGCAACAAGGCTGGTGGTAACACCGGCCTTGTTGCGCTTCTCCAGCAGATCATATTCGCGGGTAAGCTGAGTCAGATCCAAACGTCCCATCAATCCGGCAATGTACTTGTCCTCCATGTTACTAGTTGCAGTCTTTAGGAGAAGGTAGAACTGCCTGAACGCCGCCTCCGCTTCGCCGTACCTCCTGTGCCGCGCATACGTTCGGAACACTAGAGAGAGTGCTTCAAGCCTAACAATCGCCTCGGTCGAGTCATCACACTGTTGCAGACAAGCATCACACAGATCTGAGACAGCGTTCCAACCGCGTCGCCTATTGATTACGAATTCGAGAAGTGCGAGGTTACGCTGGAGTTGGCCACTCGAGGAGAGAGCCATTCTTAGTCTTGGAGCACTAATCGCCCGACGCTCCTTCAAGCTCTGCTGATGCCTTCCCGCAAGAAGCGCGAGTCTCAACCGTGCGCGGCCGAGGATTATTAAGTTGTCAGTGAATCCTGTGCGCTGAAGCAGTTCCGTCGCGTTGTCGTAGCAATGCCAAGCCCGATCCCAATCACCGTTATCCGTCCAATAGCCCCCCAACATCATGAAGTAGCGTCCCCTTTCGTTCACATTACTGATTCCTTCGATCCATGCTGCTCCGTCGATGACCTTGTGCATTTCGGGAGATCGTAACCAAGAATGAATCTGCATCTCAGTCAAGTTGAGCCGAGCCCGATCTGCTTCGTAGGTAGAGTTCGCCATGATCGCGCGAGCTTTTGCAAGATATCGGAGTGCGTTGCCGAAGTTCCCCAACACACGCTCATACTCGCAGAGTCGCATCCATGACATCGCCTCGAACTCTCCGAGCCCGAGAGCACTGGCTAGGGGAATTGCTCTCTGCTGAGACAAGATTGCCTTTCGCGGTTGCCCCAGGTCCTGGTAAGCCCCAGCCGCCAATCGGTACAGCAAATTGAGTCGGAGGTAGAATTCATGTCCGTGCGCGACAGGCAACGTGCGAGCAATTACACGCAACGAATCGCGCGGATGACCTTGAACGGTAAATGCTTGCACTCGAATTGCAGACATGAGCACGAACTCGTCGTTGCAGTTGTCTATACGCGCACGGATCGACGCGCTACTCAACAACGGCTCAATCTTCCTGTGATTTCCCAGGCCAAGGAAATTCATCGCCCGGTAGATCATAACTCGATAACGATCTCTCACGTCGAGCACCTTGCTGCGTCGCAGCACCTTGAGCAACGCAAGCGATTCGTCGTGTCTCGTGAGTTGGCAGAGCACCAAGCGCCTTCTCAAGGAGAACTTGATCTGTCAGGTCCTTGATCCCACCAACAAACTCCAGCGCCTTCGCCGGCCCATCGGCATCGAGAATGCCCTCGAATGTACTTCGGAAGGAGCGCCGCGGGAATCTTCTCTCCGCGGTTCACGATGAACTCGTCGATCGCGCGCTTAGCCTTGGTATGTTGATTGCGCGCCCACAGCGCGCGGATCCATTGCTTCACGAAATAGTGTCGCGCCGCCTTCGAGTGTGCCCGCGTTTTGACGAGATGGGAGAGACTTGCCTGCGCGATGCGTTCGACGTCGGAGAGCGATCGCTCCTGCCACGCGGCTTTGATGGCGCGAATGCGAGACACGAGGCCGCGACGATCTTCGCCGATGGCCTCGTCGTGATACGCGATCAGCTCGAGCACGGAGGAACGACGCTGCCCGGGAACACCGTCTTTCTCCAAACGCTTCGCGAGATCGCGATGAATGGCGGCGTGGTCCTTGGGAGATACAATCGACGGGCCCAGCGAGCGCGCCAAGTCGGACGCGGCTAGCGCACCGCTCGCACCCATGACTACGGGGTACACGAGGTGTCGCGTAATGAGTCGATCGACTTCCTCTTCGAACTCGGTCGTGGAAAGGTGCGAGAAGCTGCGCACCCACTCGCGCGACACGGGCCCGGGGTGACTGGCGACATAGGACAGAGCATTTCGCTGGGACTCGGAAAGAGCGCTCTCCAGCGCGGCCTTGGCCATGGCACTGACGTAGTAAACATCGTCGGCCCCACCATCCTTCGATCGCGACTCGCGATCGAGGGGCAGCACAACGGGAATGCGTTCTGTCGGCAAGTACGAATCGAGCGGGTGATCGGCACCGCCGACGTCGCGCGCGATCAAGAAGACGAAGCGGCTGCCTTCGCGCTTCAACGCCTGCATGGTCACGATGTAGCGAAGGAAGCTCGCCTCGTCGTCGCTCAAGAGCTCGATGCCGTTCACGACCAGCAGCACGGCCGACGGATGCAGCGCGTCGATACGCTGGAGCGCGCGGTTGAACCGATCTACTTGCCCTTGCCTTCTGTCGGAGGGATCCCGCCGGCCGGGCGGCGCTCCTTGGCCGAAACGAAGGACATAACAACCACGAATGGCCGACTCGGCGCACAACGCGTCCACCAAGCGACTGCGCACGGGACCGGTCCGGCCCACGATCTCGATCGCGAGTTCCTTCGGAGGATTGCTGGCGGGCGACAATGGGACGGCGTCGTCCAGCCATTGCTTCGCGTCGTCCCACGCGTCCTGCCGTATCGGCGTCGACTCCGCGCGCGCAAGCTTGTAGGCGCGATCTAACTCGTCGATCCCGCCGGTCAGCCGGCTCGTCACCGCGCGTCTCAGCTCCTCGAATGCCTCGAGCCGCGCGCGCCCGTCCTTGGTCAACAACGCTCGCACGTGCGGATACAATTCCGCCCACTCGAGCGCTTCCTCGTCGATCACGGGCTCGCGCTCCACCTGCGCACGCAGCACATCGCGCACGGCCCCCACGAAGGGCGGCTGCCCCGTCAGCAGCTCGAACAGCGTCGCACCGAGGCTGTAGTAGTCCACCGCGCGCGTGAGCGACGCCTCTCCTCGCACCACTTCGGGTGCGACGTATGCAGGAGTTCCCACTAACTCCACCGCGGCCCCGGCGTCGCGCTTATAGATGAGCCCGAAGTCGATCAGCTTGACGAGCGGAAGGTCCGGCCCGTAGGCGGTCGTGCGCTTGACGAGAATGTTGGACGGTTTGATGTCCTGGTGCAGGAGCTTGTGGTTGTGGACGAACGAGAGCGTCTCGCACAGTTCGTAAAGAATCGCCCACACGTCCGCGGGGTTCTTTCGGAAGTACTCGTCGAGCGGAACCCCGTCGACGAGTTCCATGATGAGAAAGCGCCCGCCGTCGTCGGTCCACCCGTAGTCGTAGACCTCAGGCAGATGAGGATGATGGAGTGTGCGCAGAATGCGGAACTCGTCCTCGAAGCGCGCGAGGATCCTCGGAATGGCGGTGTTCTCGGACTTCAAGACTTTCGCGGCGCGAAGGACGCCGGTCTGGCGATCGCGCACGCGGAAGACGTCGGCCGCGGTGCCGGAGCCAATGAGATCGACGATCACGTAGCGATCGGCGAGTAATCTTGATTCGTTCGTGCGCTGCGGGCGGGCCATGGCGCCGAGCTTACCATTCATTCCGCGTCGCGCAAAGTAGCCACACGTGCCCGCGAATCAACCTTGATTGCCCCAGAGACCAGTTCTAAGCTCGCACCCGTCATGAAGATTATGAACGGCGTCCGCACACCCAATGTGATGAACGATGCCGCGACACAGGACAGCTCCCAGGTCCTGGAACGTCTCGGCACATCCTCCGCGGGGCTCGGCGAAGAAGAGGCCGCGCGGCGCCTGGAAGAGTTCGGGCCGAACGAGGTCGCGCAAGAAAGACATCGTGGGTGGATAACACGGATCTATCGGGCGGGGCGCAATCCGTTGGTCGTCTTGCTGACGGTGCTGGCGACGGTATCCTTCGTGACGGGGGACGTTCGCGCGGGCACGGTGATGTTGCTGATGGTCAGCCTGGGACTCTCTCTCCGCCTGGTCCAGGAAACGAGAGCCGATAGCGCCGCGGAAAAGCTCAAAGCGATGATCAGCGTGACGGCGACCGTTACGCGCGAAGGACAGACGCGGGAGATTGCGCTGCGAGAGCTCGTCCCCGGCGACATCGTGCGATTGTCTTCCGGAGACATGATTCCAGGCGACGTTCGCCTCATTTCCGCCAAGGACCTCTTCATCATTCAAGCGACCCTCACCGGAGAGTCACTACCGGTCGAGAAGGCGGATCCGCCGGATCCCCGGGCGAACATTGCTCCACTCGAACGCACGAACCTCTGCTTCCTGGGCACCAGCGTCGAAAGCGGTGCGGCGACGGCGGTCATCGTCGCCACCGGCGCGCAAACCTACTTTGGAGGCGTGGCCCGAAGCCTGGCGGAAGAGCAGGAGGAAACCGCGTTCGACCGCGGCGTGCACCATTTCACCTGGCTGATGATTCGATTCATGGTCGTGATGGTGCCGCTGGTCTTCTTCATCAACGGCTTCACCAAGCACGATTGGAAAGAGGCGTTCTTCTTTGCATTGGCCGTGGCCGTCGGTCTCACGCCCGAAATGCTGCCGATGATCGTTTCGGTGTGCCTGTCGAAGGGCGCGCTGGCGATGTCGCGCAAGAAGGTCATCGTGCGGCGGCTCAACGCGATTCAGAACTTCGGCGCGATGAACGTGCTTTGCACCGACAAGACCGGCACGCTGACCATGGACCACGTCATCCTCGAACTGGCCGTGGACGTGTTCAAGTATGACAGCGATGAAGTGATGCGCGACGCCTATGTCATCAGCCACTTCCAAACCGGCTTGAAGAACGTGCTCGACCGGGCCGTTCTCAAGCACGAGGAACTGCACGGTGAACTGGGTGTCACGAACTATGTCAAGATCGACGAGCTCCCGTTCGACTTCTCGCGCCGCATGATGTCCGTCGCCGTCATACTGCCGAACGGCGAGCGGCAATTGATCACAAAGGGCGCGCCCGAATCGGTTTTCGCCAAGTGCTCGCACTTCGAGAGCCAGGGCGACGTATTTCCCGTGGACCCCATTTTTCTTCCGGATCTCATCGAGCAGGTGAACGATTTGAGCCGGGACGGCTTTCGTGTGCTTGCGGTTGCAACCAAGAAGCTGGAGGAACGCGCCTCATATTCCAAAGCTGACGAGTCTGATCTGGTGCTGACCGGCTACCTGGCCTTCCTTGACCCGCCCAAGGATACCGCAGCAGCGGCCGTTAGCGCACTGCGCGAACACGGTGTAACGGTGAAAGTCCTCACGGGCGATAACGACCTGGTGACACGCAAAGTGTGCAGCGAAGTCGGCATCGACGCGCACACGATTGTGCTCGGCAATCAGGTGGAGCCTTTGACCGATGCTGAACTGGCGAAGCTGGTGGAAACCACCAACGTGTTCGCTCGGCTGTCGCCGGCGCACAAGAAGCGAGTCGTGAAGGCGCTGCAAAGCAACGGCCATGTGGTCGGCTTCATGGGCGACGGCATCAACGACGCCCCCGCGCTGCGCGCGGCCGACGTCGGCATTTCCGTGGACAGCGCCGTCGACATCGCCAAGGAATCCGCCGACGTGATCTTGCTGGAGAAGAGTCTGATGATTTTGGAGGCAGGCGTTCTGGAAGGAAGAAAGGTGTTCGTCAACATTCTGAAATACATTCGCATGGGTGCGAGTTCCAACTTCGGGAACATGTTCAGCGTGATCGGCGCGAGCGCGTGGCTGCCTTACGTGCCGATGGCTCCGATTCAAGTGCTCACGAACAACCTGCTCTACGACTTCTCCCAAGTACCGATCCCGACCGACAACGTCGGCCCGAACCAGACCGCCAAGCCCCGCCCGTGGAACATGGGTGAAATCGGGAAGTTCATCGTGTGCATCGGACCGATCAGTTCCATCTTCGACTACACGACGTACGCCATCATGTGGGTCGTTTTCAAGTGCAACCGGTTGGACCTCGCCGCGCCGCCGCAACTGGCCGCGCGATTTGCGTCGGCCACGTCGCCGAACGACACCTACGCCGCCGCGCTGTTTCACACCGGCTGGTTCGTCGAATCGCTGATGACCCAGACCCTCATCGTCCACGTCATTCGGACGAATCTGGTTCCTTTCATTCAGTCGCGGGCGAGCTGGCAACTCACGATGACAACGGTGTTCATCATGGGCATCGGGGCCTTCCTACCGTTTTCGCCGTTCGCGTCGTTCCTGGGATTTGTTCCCCTGCCTGGCCTTTACTGGGCGCTCCTGCTGGTCACGTTGCTGTGCTACGTCGCCTTGACGCAGGTCGTGAAGGCGTGGTTGCTGAGGAAACTGCGGATCTGATCCTGGGCGCATAGACATCCGCTACTGGTATCGGCGTGTCGATTTGACGACACGCTTCCACGCGTAACTCGATGGACTAAAGTTGCGCCGCGGAGACAACTTGCGGCGCATTATCGCTGGCTTGGCTCCTGACGCGGCGCTCATGTGCGAAGCGCATGTCGTGTCTTTGAGGCCTTCCAATGCGCAAGAATGTCTCTACATGCAATCGGCACGGACGATGCGGGGAAGCATGACGCCTGAACAACAATTCCCAGCCGGCGAAGGAGGAAATCATGAAACAATTCCTGACTCTGATCGCTTCAATCGTTGGTGTCTTGGCGATGTCAGCCTGTGACTCCGTCAATTCGCCGTTGACATCGATGTCGAGTAAAACCGGGCCCAACCCCGTGTTTGCGATGAGCGTGGACGACCCGGGTCGTCTACACAACGAAGTCGTTCGCGCGTACGCTGCGAAGCATCCCTTCGGCGGACCACCCGTCTCGCGGGCCGAGTTCGTGAGAACGATTGTTACCGCCACGAATGAGGCATTCGCTGCCGAGGGGCTTCCACCGACTGTCGAAGCTCGTGACGTGAATAGAGTCCTTTCCATGATCTATGAGTTGCGAAGGGCGAACGTCTTCGACTTTTTTTCGACCAAGACCGGCGACCCGGTTGCAATCATCGACTATTGGGAAGCGAAAGGAGTCGTGAGCGCGAGCGACGCGGAGTCGGCGCGCAACCGGCTGGGTCGAAGCGCCACACTAAACCGGACGTCGTCTGCAGACTTCCAATCTCCGACCATGGAGGTATTCGACAGCGTGTACCTGGCTTCTCGAGATCTTTGGACCAATCGTCATGCTGAAAACAACTTGAAACGTGCAGGTACCGGACCTAAGCTCCTCAGTAGACAGGACACCATGTTCGAATTGGATGCCATTGGCACGCTTTTCGGCTGGTGGCTCGGCGGTCCGGCGGGTGGAACGTTCGGCGGTATTTTGTTCTCCGTCGCGTTTATCGAGGTTCCACCTGACGGAGGAGGAGGATGGGACTGCTCGGACTACTGCAATATGGGCTAGGTGAGTCTACATGACGTCTTCGATTCAAGTCTGGCATTTGCTCGCGGCCTTCGCTGTGATCGGGCTGGTCATGCTCCTCTTGAGGAAATGGTCGCCGCGATTTGGCATCGGCGTGGTCGGCTTGGTATTGATCATCCTGCCCGGCGCGTTCGCATATTTCTCGCACAAGCTGAGCGCGGTCGAGGCACTCGGCCCTGTGATTGGCGCGGTCATTCTCGGTGCCGATCTCACGGGCCGCTTCGCGAAGAAACGGTCCAGCTAGAGACCTCGGTCGCCGCTGGGGCTCATCCGCGCTTGCGCACAAAGACGTGCGTCGCGCGTTCGCCCGCGACGGAGTTCGCGACTTCGTATCCCAACGCGCGCATGTCGATGTCGTGCCAGAGATGCTCGCCCTCGCCGAGCAAGACGGGCCGAACGACGAGATGCAGATCGTCGATCAAGCCCTCGCGCAGATACTGCCGAATCGTGGATGCGCCGCCGCCCACGCGGACATCGCGTCCGTTGGCCGCAACGAGCGCCTGCTCGCGCGCAGCGTGAATGCCGTCGGTGACGAAATGAAACACGGTGCCGCCCTTCATCTCGATTGGCGCACGCGCGTAATGCGTCAGCACGAACACGGGACAGTGGTACGGCGGCTCTTCACCCCACCAGCCCTTCCAGCTGTCATCGGGCCAGTTGCCGCGCACGGGACCGAACATGTTGCGCCCCAGAATCCAGGCGCCGAGGTTGTCGAATCCTTCCTGCGCCATCTGGTTGTCGACACCGGTCTCGCCGCCTTCCATGACGTGCATCTCTCGCCACATGCGGGTTTGGAAGAACCACTCCACCAGTTCCGGACCCCTGACACCGAGCGGGTTTTGGAGGTCCTGGTTCAAGCCAGCGCCGTAACCGTCCATGGAGACCGCGAAGCTTCGGACTCGGAGTTTCGACATGATGCCTCCCAGGTGTGCGATTCTCGGAATACGGGAAGTGCGTTTCTAGTGGGAGTGAGCCGGCAAGCCGTCGTGAGCATGCTCTCGGACGCGGTGGAACTCCCTCGGGTAATCCACTTCATATTGAATCTCCTGCTCGGCAGGCCTAGAGTATCCCTCGCGCGCGCGACAAAAGCAATCCCATGAGCACCACATCGACCAAACGTCTCAATCCGTTCGAACGATATCTGACCGTGTGGGTCGGCTTGTGCATGGTGGCGGGCGTCCTGCTGGGGAAACTCGTTCCCGGTCTGGTGGGTGTAATCCGAGACCTCGAGTTCGGCCGCGGCAGCCAGATCAATCTGCCCATCGCGGTGCTCATCTGGCTCATGATCTACCCGATGATGCTCAAGATCGATCTTGCGAGCATCATGGACGTGCGCCGGCGTCCCGGCGGCATTCTCGTTACACTCTTCGTCAATTGGCTGGTCAAGCCGTTCTCAATGGCGCTCCTCGGATGGCTCTTCTTCAAACACATCTTCGCGCCGTGGATCGACCCCGAGCTGGCGGACCAATATGTGGCGGGAACGATCATCCTAGCCGCGGCGCCGTGCACCGCGATGGTGTTCGTGTGGTCGTATCTGACCGACGGCGATCCGGCCTACACACTGGTCCAGGTCTCGCTCAACGACCTCATCATGCTGGTGCTCTTCGCGCCGATCGTGGGGCTCTTGGTGGCGGGCGCGAGCAATTTACACGTGCCCTTCCAGGTATTGCTCTACAGCGTAGTGGCTTTCATCGTGATCCCGTTGGTGTTGGGGAGCCTAAGCCGCGTGTTTCTCATTCGTGCGAAGGGGCGAGCGTGGTTCGATCGTGTGTACCTTCCCACCTTCCACCCGGTCACGACGATCGCCTTGCTGGTGACGCTGGTCCTGATCTTCGCGTTCCAGGCGGAGAACATCACGAGCCGCTGGTTCCATGTGCTCCTGATCGCGGTACCGATATTGATTCAGGTCTACTTCAACGCGGGACTCGCGTACTCGCTGATGCGATGGCGCAAGATCCCGTACCCCATTGCCGCACCGGGCGCGCTGATCGGTGCGAGTAACTTCTTCGAGCTTGCCGTGGCCGTGGCAATCACGCTGTTCGGGCCGGACTCGGGCGCGGCACTGGCGACCGTGGTCGGGGTGCTGGTGGAGGTTCCGGTGATGCTCTCGGTGTGCTCGGTGTGCAACCGCACCCGGCACTGGTTTCCTTCTTCAACCGCTATCGACCACGCGGAACTTGGGTAGCCGGGTCGCGTGCACCGAAGGCTACGCGTGCTCATCGACTGAGTTGATTCGCACTTCGGCCTATTTCGCCAGAAACACCGCGAGCACGTCCGCGCCGACTTTAGCGCCGAGGGGAATCGCGTCCAGGTCGACTTGGTAGTCGGGGTTGTGGTTGTAGTACGGGTATTGCTTGCCTTCGGCCTTCGCCTTTTCGACGTGCGCCGGCTTGGCGGTACCGACGTTCAGGTAGAGGACGCGATGGGTCTTGTTCTCCGCAACGAGTTGGTGCGCGTCTTCGGAGCCCATGACCTTGGGTTCTTCGCCGAACACATTCTTTTCCCCGAGTAACGAATCCAGCGTGGGCGTAACCATCGTGATCAATTCGCCGTCGTTCGAGAGAACGGTCGAGTTGCCCTTCATCACGGTGGTCGGTCGCAGTTCCTTCGGGAGGTTCCACTGATCCGCGATGGCTTGATTGATACGCTCGATGGCGTCGAGCATCACGTCGCGATCCTTCTCGTCGTACCAGCGCAAGTTCAACTTCAATAGCGCCGACGACGGAATCACGTTGTTGTCGGTGCCGGCCTGAAACGAACCCACCGTGACCACGGCGGCGTGCAGCGGGTTGATGCGGCGGCTGACGATGGTCTGATAGTCCAAGACGGCGGTCGCACCCATGACGACGGGGTCTTTCGCGAGGTGCGGGGATGAACCGTGGCCGCCGATCCCCCGAAACGTGACGTCCAATTGGGCGGTGCCGGCCATGCGTTCGCCGGGAGTCGCCACCACGGTCCCGGTCGCCCGGGGTGTGGTGTGCAAGACCACGAGATAGTCGGGTTCGGGGACGCGGTACTTCGAGTACAAACCGTCCTTCACCATCTCTTTCGCGCCGAGAATTACTTCTTCCGCGGGCTGGGCGAGCAGGACGAGCGTTCCTTTCCACTCCGACTTTGTCGACGCGAACACTTTCGCAATTCCCAAGAGCCACGTCACGTGCGCGTCGTGACCGCACGCGTGCATCACGGGGACGACTTCCTCTTTGCCGGCGGAGTTGGTGCGCGTCATGGTCTGGGTGCTCGCGTACGTGAGGCCGGTGGCTTCCTGCACCGCGTTGCAATCCATGTCGGCGCGATACATGACGACGGGGCCGTCGCCGTTTTTCATGATGCCCACGACACCGGTTTTACCGACGCCCGTCTTGACGTCGTAGCCGAGTGCGGTGAGCTCCTTCGCGACGATGTCCGCGGTGCGCGTCTCTTGAAACGCGAGCTCGGGATTCTGGTGGAGGTCCTTGTAGATGCCGACGAGTCGATTCGCGTCGGCGTCGATGGAAGCGTTGAGTGTGGAAACCAAGGGCGACGGCGCCTTCGATTGACCGCGCGCAACAGGTGCAAACAGGGCCAGCACGAGGACACCTGCGAAGCAGCTACGCATCATAACCATGACTCCAATCCACGTTGAGCACCTTCGAGACCCGGTCCATTCTGCACGAGAATACGAGGTGCCGCAAGTTGCCGCTCCGGGAATTTCTCGCGACGTCCCCAGAACTTTGATTTGACCCCGCATCGACGTGCTGGCTACGATTCCGCCGCTCGTTTCGACCTGGCTTTCCCACTTTGCTGCGACGGGATGACCGATGCTGGACCGGCTACTGCGACCCGAAGTTGAAGAGATGCTCCGTGCCGGCGAGCTAAAGGAGCTCCGTCATCTGCTTGAGGTGATGGAACCGGCCGACGTTGCCGCCCTGATCGACGGCCTCCCCGACGAAGACGACGCGGTACTCTTTCGCGTGCTCGCGCGCGAGCAGGCGACGAAGGTCTTCGAGTACCTGCCGCAGGAGAAGCGCGAGGCGCTGATCGGAGCGATCGCGAACGAGCGCGAGCGCCTCGCCAACCTTCTCAACGACCTGCCTCCGGACGACCGCACGGCGTTTCTCGAAGAGCTGCCGGGCGAAGTGGCACAGCGGCTCCTCGAGATCCTCAACCCCAGAGAGCACGACATCGCCGTGCGACTCTTGGGGTACCCGGAGAAGAGCGTCGGTCGTCTCATGACCACCGAATACGTGGCGGTGCGTGGAGACTGGACCGCGGCCCAAGCGCTTCGACAGGTGCGCCGCTTCGGCAAGGACAGCGAGACCATCAATGTGCTCTACGTGGTTGAAAAGGGCGGGCGGCTCGTGGATGACATTCGCATCCGCGAAGTGCTCCTCGCCGATCCGCGCACGCGGATCCGGTCCCTCCTCGACGGGCGCTTCATCGCGCTCAAGGTGAGGGACGACCAGGAGACCGCCGTCAAAGCGTTCGGCGAATACGGACGCGTATCGCTTCCGGTAACGGATTCCGACGGCATTCTGCTCGGCATCGTGACCATCGACGACGTGCTCAGCGTCGCCGAAAGGGAAGCCACCGAAGACATCCAGAAACTGGGCGGTGTCGAAGCCCTCGACGAGCCGTATGTCGAAACGCCGTTCTGGACCCTGATCAAGAAGCGCGCCCGCTGGCTGGTGCTTCTTTTCGTCGGCGAGATGTTCACCGCGACCGCCATGGGTCACTACGAACGGGAGATCGCCAAGGCGGTCGTGCTGGCTCTCTTCGTTCCACTCATTATTTCTTCCGGCGGCAACAGCGGGAGCCAGGCGGCAAGTCTCATCATTCGCGCACTGGCCGTGGGAGAGGTGACGCTCAAGGATTGGTGGCGCGTCATGCGTCGCGAAATATTTGCGGGTCTCGCACTCGGGAGCATCCTCGGAATCGTCGGGTTCGTGCGCGTGAGCACGTGGGCAAGGCTCTTTGGATCTTACGGCGCGCACTGGCTTCTGATCGCCTTCACCGTCATGGCGTCGCTGGTGGGCGTCGTGCTGTGGGGAACGCTGGCCGGGTCGATGCTTCCGATCGTCATGAAGCGTCTGGGTGCCGACCCGGCCGCCTCCTCGGCGCCGTTCGTAGCGACTCTCGTCGACGTCACGGGCCTCGTTATCTACTTCTCGGTCGCGGCGCTGATTCTGCGCGGGACGATTCTATAGCCAGCCCAGGACTCCTATCGGTCCTCCATGACGACTTCGATGCGTCCCGAACGCGCGGCCTTCTTCAAGACCGCGTGGTCGCGTTCGGTTTGATCGGCGTAGGCGGCGGCGAAGTTCGCAATCGCCTTGTCGAGCGTATCGCTGTTCCCGAGATAGCCGGTGAGTTGTGCCGGCGAACCCGAGCGCGCGTGCGCGCGCGCCAGTGCCCATCCGCAGAACCCGGCGAATTCGACCATGAAGCCCCTGGTGAACAATTCGGCTTGGGCCCCAATCTTCATGTCCCTGAGTTGGCGCACGTAGGCGTGCCGGCCCAGCTTGCCCTGCGCCCAGCCCAGGAAGATGTCGCTCGCCGATTGCATGATGCGGTGCCCGTTCACCACCCGTTGACCATGATTCGAGTAGATGCTCTTGCCCGCATACGCCTCGAGCACCGAGGAACGCGCCTCTTTGACCTGGAGGAACAGAGGATCTTTCGCGCTGGCCATCAAGAGCATGATGGAACAATAAGTGCCGACGCTGCCGACACCGACCACCTTCATCGCGGTATCCATGAGCTCATACCGGTCGAGGAGAACCCGACGGTCTTCCTGCAGCGTTTCCCGGTAGTCGGAAAAGCTCGCGCGGGCGCGCGAGAGCAAGTCTTCCTCACCCTCTTCGTTGGGGTGGTAGATTAGGGGCGGGTCGTCCTTGATGGTCGGCGATCGACCGGCGCGGGCCGCCAGCTTGGGAAAATCGTGTTCCAGCACATTGCGCGCGCGGGCGGCGGCCATCCGTTTGAGCGCCCGCTTGCCGGCTTCCTCGTCGGCGACCGTGGCGGTCAATTTTTCGGCGTCGATGCTTGCGTACCAGACCTCGAGAACCGGCATGTCGCCGTACTCCGCCATGCGCTCCCGGTACGTGCGCACACACGCCAGCACGGCATCGCGCGCGTCGCTTTCACTGAAATCGTTGTCGCGGCACGCCAGGACGAAGCTGGTCGCGAGGCGCTTGACATCCCACTCCCAGGGCGCGGGCAGCGTCTCATCCAGATCGTTGATGTCGAATACGAGTCGTCGTTCGGGGGTGGCAAACGCGCCGAAGTTGAGCAGATGACAGTCGCCACACGCCTGCACGCGCATTCCGGTGGCGGGTGTGCCGGCCAGGTCCGCGGCCATGTTGAGCGCCGCTCCCCGATAGAAGGTGAAGGGCGTGCGCACCATGCGGCCGTAGCGAATCGGGATCAGGCTGGGGATACGCCCCTGGTTGGACTGCTCGAGCAGCTGCATTGGATCCGCGCGGTTGGCAGGCGCTTTCCATGCGGCGTGCGAGCTGCGCGGGCACTTCACCCGCAGATTCTTGCCTTTTGCGAGGAGCTCGGACGGGGTGGGGCGCGACTTGGTAGCGGGGGTTTTTTTCTTGCGGGTATTTTTGATGGTGTTTCTGTTCCTCGTGGAATTGCTACGCCGCCGCCAACCTCCGCAGAACCGTCTTCAAGATTCCCCCGTTGCGATAGTACTCGATTTCGACCGGCGTGTCGATGCGGAGACGCGTTTTGAATTCGCGCGCGGCGCCGCCCGTCGACGGTGTCGCCTTGACACGCACGGTGGCACCGGGCTTCAACGCCTCCGAGAGATCCAGAATGTCGAAGGTCTCGTCACCCTTGAGGGCCATGAGATCGGCTTCGTTGATGAACTGCAGCGGGAGAATGCCCATGCCGACCAAGTTGCTGCGATGGATGCGCTCGTACGACTCGGCGATCACCGCACGCACGCCGAGGAGCATCGGTCCCTTCGCGGCCCAGTCGCGCGACGAGCCGGAGCCGTATTCCTTCCCGGCCAGCACGATCAACGGCACGCGCGCCGCTTGGTATTTCAACGCGGTGTCGTAGATGGACGCCTCGCTGCCGTCGAGGAAGCACTTGGTCCACGTTCCCTCCGAGCCCGGCACGAGCTTGTTGCGCAAGCGAATATTGGCGAAGGTGCCGCGCGCCATGACTTCATAGTTGCCGCGTCGCGCGCCGTACGAGTTGAAGTCCTTGGGTGCGACACCGTGCTCCATGAAATACTTCGCGGCCGGCGACTTCTGCGAGATCGAACCGGCCGGCGAGATGTGGTCCGTCGTCACCGAGTCGCCGAGCCACGCCAGCACGCGGGCACCCGTGATATTCACGATGGGCTGGGGCGGTTTTTCGACACCGTCGAAGAACGACGGCTCCCTGATGTACGTGCTCTCCTCATTCCACGCGTACAAATCGGAGCCGCCGCTCTCGATGGCGTTCCATTGCTCGTTACCCTTGAACACGTCTTGGTAGCGGTCGCGGAACGACTTCGCCTTGACGACTTTCGCCACCACGTCGCGCACTTCGGCCGACGTCGGCCAGATGTCGCGCAGGAAGACGGGCTGGCCCTTCGGGTCTTTGCCCAGCGGCTCGCGATCGAGATCGATCTCCATGGTTCCCGCGAGCGCATACGCGACGACCAGCGGCGGGCTGGCGAGAAAGTTGGCCTTGGTCAACGGATGCACGCGGCCCTCGAAGTTGCGGTTGCCGCTCAACACCGACGCCGCCACCAGCGAGCCTTGCTCGATGGCGGACGCGATCACGTCGGGCAGGGGGCCGCTGTTGCCGATGCACGTCGTGCAGCCGTAGCCCACCACTTCGAATCCCAACTGGTCGAGGTAGTGCTGCAGTCCGCTCTCTTCCATGTACTCGCTCACGACCATCGAGCCGGGCGCCATCGACGTCTTCACGTACGGCTTCACGTGCAGGCCGCGCTCGACCGCTTTTTTCGCGACGAGCCCCGCGCCGATCATGACCGACGGGTTCGACGTGTTCGTGCAGGAGGTGATCGACGCGATGACAGTCGAGCCGTGGCGCAGCTCGGCGCCGCCGTCGACGTCGACCTTGATCGCCGTCGCGCGCGCGCCGGCTTCGACACCGTAGCCGCCGTCTTTGACGGGCTTCGACAGCGCCTCGCCGAATACTTCGCGCACGCTGCGCACGGGAATGCGATCCTGCGGGCGCTTGGGCCCGGCGACCGATGGTTCCACCGTAGATAGATCCAGCTCGACGATCTCCGAGTATTCGGGTTCGGGTGCGCTGGCGGAAAAGAAGAGCTCCTGCGCGCGCATGTACGCTTCGATGAAGGTGACGTGCGCTTCGTCGCGGCCGGTGAGCCGGTAATAGCGCAGCGTTTCTCCATCGACCGGGAAATACCCCATGGTGGCGCCATACTCGGGGGCCATGTTGCCGATGGTCGCGCGATCCGGGAGCGACATCGACGCCAAACCCGCGCCGAAGAATTCGACGAACTTTCCGACCACACCCTTCTTGCGCAGAATCTGCGTCACCGTGAGCACGAGGTCCGTGGCTGTGATGCCTTCCTTCAATGCACCGGTGAAGCGAAATCCGACCACGTGCGGCATCACCATGTTGATGGGTTCGCCCAGCATGACCGCTTCGGCTTCGATGCCGCCCACACCCCAGCCGACGATCCCGAGCCCGTTGATCATGGTGGTATGACTGTCGGCGCCGACCAACGAGTCGGGGTATGCGACACCGTCGACGACGAACACGCCGCGCGCGAGGTACTCGAGATTCACCTGGTGGACGATCCCGGTCGCCGGCGGAACCACGCTGAAATTGCGAAAGGCTTTCTGTCCCCACTTCAAGAATTCGTAGCGCTCGCGGTTGCGGTCGAACTCGAGGGCCGAGTTGATGCGCAGCGCGTCGGGTGAGGCCCACGCGTCGACTTGCACCGAGTGATCCACTACGAGGTCGCACGGGACCAGCGGGTTGATCATGCGATAGTCCTTGCCCATGCGCTTCATGGCGTCGCGCATCGCGGCCAGGTCGACCATGGCCGGCACACCCGTGAAATCCTGCAGCACGACGCGCGCGGGCTTGAACGCGATCTCGATTTCGCCCGCCGACTTGGGGCTCCAGCGGAGCAGCCGGTCGACGTCGGCGTCGGTAATCTTGAACCCGTCGTGGTTACGCAGCGCACTCTCCAAGAGCACGCGAATCGAGTAGGGCAAGCGCGCGAGAACCGCACCCTGCTTCTTGGCCAGTGCCGGCAGGCTGTACCACGCCACGTCGCCCTTCGGGTGGTGAATCGTCTGTTTGTAATCCGTGGGATTGATCGGCAAGGTTCCTCCTTATACGCAAGCGCCGAAAGATTACCACGCGACGCGGAGATTGGGAAGGCGCGGCGCGCGCGGCACTGCGCGTGCGGCGGAGCCACCAAGCGAAACGCCGCGCGGTCCCCGTTGGGGGCGCCGCGCGGCGTTGGCCTACTACGCGCAATTCTCTCTAGCCCGGAGGCTACTCGCCGGCCGAGCTCGCTTGGACGGAGGTCGTGATGCTGAATTCCTGCGTCGAGTACCCGCCCATCGAATCGGTGACGCGAACCACCGCTTTGTGGATGGTCGTCCCGTCGGCCGACTCTTCCAGCGGAACCGTCCACTCGATGCGCCCGCCGGCGCTGATGCTCATGCCCATCGGCGCCTGCGTCAGCTCGTAGTGAACCGCACCCGCGCTCGGCGCGACCGTCACCTGGTAGACGAAGCGGCGGTCGTCTTCGAGCGCTTGCGGGGGCGTCGACGTGATCTTGGGCGCGTTGCTCCCCAGCTTGACGGGGTCGCTCTTGTGCGGCGACGACGCGTCCTCGCCGTCGGAGGCGGTGACGTTGGCGTAGACGTTGTCGCCCTTCTGGAAGTGCGACACGTCGATCGACGCGCCCGACTCGCCGTCGATGCGCTCGTCGTTCTTGAACCACTCGTAGGTGTACGTGACCGGATCGTTGTCGGCGTCGGCCGATGCGATGCGCAGGTAGATCTCGGCACTCGGCTCCTGTCGAAGATCCGCCGACGCGTTGACGATGCGCGGCGGCGAGTTCGCGATGACGATGGTCTTGCTCACGAGCTGGGTTGCGTTGGCGCTCGCCTCGACGCGCACGCTGTCGCCCTTCTTGAAGTGCCCCGGTGTCAGGGTCGCGGTGGTGGCATCGGCGACTTCGCCGTCGTTGACGAACCAGCGGCACGCGCCGGGGTCGGCGAGACGGCCTTCCTGGCCCTCGAGCCGGGCCTGCAGTGTCGTGTTGGCGAACACGCTGGCAGGGACGATTTCAATGCCGCCGGTGGGCGCGGGGCCAGAGACGACGGCGTCGGGTTTCTGCAACGCGCTCACGAGCGAGTACGTGCCGTAGATCGCGATGGCCGCGGCACCCAGCATCAAGACGAACTTCTTCACGATGGCCTCCTTCGACACCGGCAGAAAAAGCGAACGCCTCCCCCCGCGAGGGAGGAGGGTTCGCTGCCCTTAGCACCACTCAGGCCGGAGCCTTGCGGCTCCGGGTCGACGCAACGCGTCGAACGAAACTAACGCGCGCTGTTGGGGCTGGCCTCGCAGCCTTCGAGCGTCGTCTGCGAAAAATCAGCCGACACCTCGGGCTCGCCGATCAGCACCATGGTCGCGATGGCTTTCTTGCCCTTCATCACACCGCCGATGAAGATGGCGGTGTTGGTGACGTTCTCGCCGGAATCCACCGGACCGACGCCCACCTTTTGAAACGACGTCTTGTCGTTGATGAAGACCGACTGGCCGTTCACCACGATCTCACCGGTCAGCGAACCCGTGAAGACCGTCGTCATCGCGAAGGGCACGGCCCGGATGGACACGCCCTTCCCAGTCGACATGCCGTTTTCGCGCGCACCCGTGATCCCGACGACGCCCACCGCCAGCGCGGCGGACAACAGAACAATGCGAATCGTACGTGTATTCATGTTCGTACCACCTTCTCCTAGTACTGCTGCCGCCACGAGCGGACCGTGAGCAAGCGAATCTGGCCTTGCGTGTCTTCCACGTGAATGCGCGTGTCGCTGCCCTGGACAAGAATGTGCTGATTGATGATGTCGACGACCGGCTTGGTCGCGATACCTTCACCCAGGTCCGTCACACGACCGTTCGTGGTGTCGTTCCCGTCGTTGTCGTCGTCGTCGAAGGCCGCACCGTTGCGGAACTTCATCGCGTACAGGTACGAGTGACCGCCGGCCGTGCACACGTCGCCGCTCGGGGCGTACGAGGTGAAGTAGATGACACCGGCCACGAGAGCGTCGGCCTCGGTGATGCGTTCACCCGGCTGCACTTCGAGGTCGACAAACCAACCGCGGAAGCCCTCGATCGGATTGATGGCATCCGTCTGGTCGACGAGGTCCGAGGAACGCGACACCGTGCTGCCGCCGTGGTCGTCGACGATGCAGTAGAACGTCTGCGTCGTGGTGGTCGAGAAGTCGGTGTTGTCGAGGTAACGACCCGTACCGAAGTAGACGAACACCTTGCCGCTGAAGTCGACCGTGACGATCGGCTGAGCCTGAATGGGCTGGCCGGTCTGGGTCTTGAAGAGCAACGTCCTGTCGACGGTGTCGCCGTCGAGGCCGATGCGCCACAGGTTGCCGGCCAGGTCGCCCATGTACATGACGTCGGTCCAGCCGTCGAAGTTCAAGTCGACCGCCTTGCAAGCCGTCGCCATGTTGGTCTGACCCGAGATCGTGCTCAGCAAGTCGGACTCGATCTGCGTGCCGTCTTCCATGTCGAAGCCGATCAGGTGCGCTTCACCGGTGGCGTCGGGACCCGACCCCACCCATCCGACCCACTTGTCCAGGGACTGGACGCGCGTCACTTCGACCTGCGACCACGACTCTTCGACGTCCGGGAGATTGTTCTCCCACAGGAACACTGGGTTGTGCGGGTCGGTGACGTCCAGGGCCGAATACGTCGAGCCGCCTTGCTTCTGGCCCTCGATGAGGACCGTCCGCCACTGGCCCCTCACGTACGCGTCGACGACGCGCGGCGTGCCGTTGACCGTGAACATGTGGCAGTAATTGGTGGCTGCGATGTCGTCCAGATACGGGAGCACGCTGCTGGGGACATAGGCCCACAGCTCAGCACCCGTGCTGGCGAGGAAGGCGTGGATCATGCCGTCGTTCGAACCCACGTAGATCGCGCGATCGCGATTCTGGTTCGCGTTTCGGAATGAACGGAAGTCATTGAAATTGTACGCCCCCATCACACGACCGACGGTGACGGGCGCCGACTCGACGATGTCGCCGAGCAACCAGCCCTGGCGGTCGCGGAAGCCCGCCACGTTGACACCTCGCGTCCAGTTGATGACGTTGGTGCCTACGGTGGAGTTCGCCACACCCATCGCGGTGTACAGATTGCCGACGTTGGCGGCGGTGAAATCCTGCGTCACGCCGTTGACAGACGTGAAGATGGTGCGCGAGTCCGGCGAGCGCTGGCTCAAGAGCTGGCCCGCTTCCCACACCGGCGCTTCGCCGGTCGTATACGGGAGGACGAACGCCTCGAGGTAACCCGTCCACGACGTGGGCAGGAACTTACCGCGAAACAGATAGTCGTCGCCCTGACCTTCCGTCGACACGACCGCGACGGCCGAACCGGACGAAATACGATTGAGAATGTCACGCAGCACGTTCTGGAGGCTGGCGCTCAATTGCGCCGCGTTGTTCGCGACGAAGTAGGCGCCGTCACCGTCGTCCGCCGTCCACTGCAGGATGGGGGCGTCGACGTTCATGCCGACCGTGTACGTGTTGACGATCTGCGTGCCGTCCAAGTCGGTGCGCACGTCGTTGTGCGCGAGCCAGTGCGCGACGTCGTCGAGGTAGCCCGAGCAGTTGTCGCTGTTCGGGTTGGGAGCACCGATGCTGCTGCAGGTGCCCAAGCCCTCCGCGAGATCCCGGTACGGGTCCTTCCAGTTGATGTCTTGGGTCGGATAACCGTCGGTTACGACCACCACGAAGTTGCGCTGGCAGCTGTACTGAATGGCGCTGTTATTGGTGCGATAGTAGTCTGCGATCGCGGCCAGCGTTTCGCCCAGCGGCGTCCAGCTGTTGGCCACCACGGCATTGATGCGCGAGATGATCGTGGCCGAAGGCGTGCCCAACGTCGCCAGGGCCGACGACGCCGGCGCCTGGTCGTTGAAGTCCCACACGCCATAACGGATGTTGCTGCTCATGTTGGTGATGATGTCGTTGACGGCCGTCTTCGCCATCTGGATGCGCGTAAAGCGGGGGATGGCCGCGCGCTGCGCCGCCGTAGCGTACTGGAAGATCCAGTTCAGGTAGTTACCCGAGTAGACGCCGTCCTCACCGCCGTCGCTGTCGACGAGGTAGGCGGTCGGCGTCGTGGACGCGCCGCTCTTGAAGCTGCGACGGCTGTAGGTCCCGTCGTCGCGAACGTTGTAATCCGTATCCGGATTCAGCGTACCCGTGTAGCGATGGTTGGGATCGTATGCGTCGTGCGCGATGGCCTCGTTCATACTGCCGGAGTTGTCGAACAGGAACATGACGTTCGCGTCGACGGCACCCTGCTGGATGAACAACGGGTATTCGCACACGGCCGCGTTTGCAGTCGGGAGCAAGAGCATCTCCACCGCCAGGCCCACGAAGGACAAGGCGACAGCGCTCAATCCGATGATGTGTTGCTTACGCATGGTCTAGTACCCTCCCGAGGTGTTGGCAAACAGACGGCTCGCCTGCACCTGGATGTTGGTGGAGCTCTCTTGGGCACTCGCCCCTTGTGCATCGACTGTGTAGTTGTAATCTACCCAATCGGTTCCGTACTCCGGATTCCAGCGCATGCCGGAATACGTGATGTCGTACAGGTATTCGTTGGTTTCCTGGTGAGACGCGTTCGGGTCGGTCAGAGCACTGTAGTTGTTCTGATCGAGCACCTTGTTCTGGTTGTTGGGATCCTCGTCGGGCGGAAAGAGCTGGAAGCGAAGCCAGTTGATGGCTTCCTCCGTGCCCGCATCCGACGAGTTGAACGCACGCATGTGCGTGTACTCGTTGTGCGCGGTCTTGCGCTCGGCACCCGTCACGAATACGATGATCGTGGCGATCGCCGTCAAACCCGTGATGAAGAACAGCGCCGTTACCAGCGCGCTACCACGGTTGTTACTGCCCAAATTCCACATGGCTACTCCTTCGCACTCGGCATGCTGCGAGTGCTAACCGTTCCGCAACGAGACACGCGTGGTGGCGGTCATCTGACCGCCCCTCTGGGTTTGCGTCGTAATATTGATGCCGATCGATTTCACACGCCCGCGGTTGGCCGCATCGAGCGGCGCCGCGAGAAGCTGATTGTTGGCGTCGAAGAACGTGAACGCGCACGCCGTGACATTGGGGATCATGATCTCGGGACCCGTACCGGGGTCGCGCATGACCGCCTGTTGGCCGGCGTCGTAGTAGTACGTCACGTCTTCGGAAGGTTCCGCGATCTGGATGGCGCCGTCGCCCGTCAGGTCCGCCTGCACGTGTACAGTGTCGGCGGCCGCGCCCAGCACGCCCTGGATGCCGGCGGGCGGGAACGACGGATCGGCGCCCGCGGTGCGGAGCTCGTTCGCCATCACGGAAAGGCCGGCGCGCGCGCTCATCTGCTGGCCGGCGCGCACCGACGTGTTGGCATAGAGGCGCGTAGTCGAGAAGAAGATTTGGTTCACGGCGAGCAACACGATGCCCAGCACGATCATCGTGACGGCCATCTCCACCAGGGTGAAGCCCTTCTCGCTCGCCGCGAAGGCGTAAATCTTACGTGTGTCGTTGCGCATAGTCGTTCTAACGGGAAGAGAGCCGGTTGATCAGTTTCACCTGGCGCTGGTCGCCGCGCTCGCTCCAGGAAACGCTGACCGTGATTTGATCGAGGCCCTGCCCGACGTTCTGCACGTCGCGGATCCACTGGTAGTTGTCGACCGTACCGGTGTCGGTGGCGGCCACACCGAAGCCCTGGCTCTTGGTTTCTTCCATCTGGAGCTGCGCGATCTCGAGCGCTTCGGTATAGCGACCCGACTCGAACACGTCGTGCTGCGCGCGCGTCTGCACGAACGCCAGCGGGAGCAGACCGATGGTCAGGATGACCAAGGCCACCATCAGCTCGATGAGGGTAAACCCGTCCTCGCGACGCGGCGTCGGCATGGACATGCGATTAGTAGCCATGACTTGCGACTCCCGTCGGTGAGAGACTGACGTTGTCGGCATTCGACGGACCCTGGACCGTAATGTCGGCCGCATCCGCCAATCCCCAGGGATAAAAATTGGGGTCCACGCTCGCAGTGAATGTGACGCCGTCGGCCGCGGGCGTGGTACGGAATACCGTCCCGCCGGCGTTGACGATCTGATAGTCGGTGCCGTTGAATCTCATCGTGATGGTCTCGCGACGCGAGATGGCGAGCGAGCGAGCGAAGTAGCAGTCCGCCATCAGTTGGCTCCGCGATCCGTCCACACGGGTCTTCTTGATATAGCTCGCGAAAGAAGGCACCGTAAGAGCGGCCAGGACGCCGATGATGACGACCACCCACATGATCTCCGAAAGGGTGTAGCCCGCTTGGCCGAGTCTGTTGCGTGACTTACACATAGATTACCCCCGCGTCCTTCTGTGCAAGCCATGTGCCACGTCGCTGGATACGTTTTACGCACCTCCGCGACCCCTTGAACGATTCCCCGACCATCTCTGGAAATCGCGCGGGTGAAAATGCGCGCGCCGGCTAATGCAAACTGCGGAGGGCTTATTCGGGCCAGGTCGCGAGGAAATTGTTGCCGAGCGTCGCGTGCGGCGGCAGAAACGGCCGAGAGACCGGGAAATCGCCTATATAAGGAGGGCGATGCCGCGTCGGAATGACGCGATGCAATTCGCAACGATGAGGAAGGCTACGTTCGCGGCGTGTATTTCTTGCGAATCATCGAAAAACGATCGCGGATGCGCGCGTAGTCCATGCCGCCCAAGCGGCCGACCGCACGAAAGAGATCGTAGTCGACTTTCCCGTTGGCGATGACGCGGTCGTCGACGTGGAGCAGCACGATGCGCCCGATCACGAGCGCCCCGCCGCCCACACCGTCGGGCCCCAGTTGAATGATCTCGTAGCGCTCACATTCGAAGTGGATGGGAGATTCTTGGAGGCGCGGCGCCTTCACCCGCTCGGCCGGCACCGGTGTCAGCTTGGCTTCGACGAACTCGCTCATCCCGTGCGGGTAGTCGGTGGCGGTCTCGTTCATGGCCTCCGCGAGCTCTTCGGGTACCACGTTGACCACGAAGTCCCCCGTCGTCTCGATGTTGACCAATGTGTCCTTCTTGTTCCCCGTGACGGCGTGACGACCCGGTGCGAAGCACAAGGTCGGCGGGTCGGTGGTGATGGCGGTGAAGAAGGAGAACGGTGCGAGATTGTGCACACCTTCGCGCGAAATGGTCGACACCCACGCGATCGGACGCGGCACGATGCAGCGAATCAACCAGGGATAGAACTCGGACTTCGGCGTCGTGGCCGGGTCGATGATCATGCTGGCGCTTCCGTCCGCGACGCGCGCACTAGTACTGCCAGCTGTACGGATAGTTGGCGTCGTCGATGGTGGTGACCACCTTCGTCACCTTGAGCGGATGGAAGGTGTCGACCATGACCGCCAGCTCGCCGGTTTCCTTCGCACCGAGTGACGCCTCGAGCAATCCCGGCTGCGGCCCGTGCGGAATCCCGTACGGGTGCAGCGTGATCGATCCCACGTCGATGCCCTTGCGACTCATGAAGCTGCCGTCGACGTAGTAGATCACTTCGTCGCTGTCGACATTGGAGTGCGCGTATGGAATCGGCACCGCACCCGGTTCGAAGTCGAACGGACGCGGACAGAACGAACACAGCACGTAGCCCGGACCGGTGAAGGTGAGGTGCGTCGGGGGCGGCAAATGCACGCGTCCCACCTTCGACATGTAGTCCTTGATGTTGAAGATCCACGGATAGTAGAAGCCGTCGTAGCCGACCAAGTCGAACGGGTGGTGTCCCCACAAGTATTCCTGAATGCCGCCCTGCAGGCGAATGTGCATCGGGAACTCGCCCACCTTGTCGGTCGCGTCCACGAATTCCGGCTGGCGAATGTCGCGCTCGCAGTACGGCGCGTCTTCGAGCAGCTGGCCGTACTGGTTGCGATACTTCTTGGGCCAGTCGACGGGGCCGAACGACTCCACGAAAAATACGCGGTTGTTGTCGCTCTCGAAGGTCATCTTGTGAATGACGCCGCGCGGAATGACGACGTAGTCGCCCTCGTCGAACGGAAGGCTCCCGAACATGCTATCCAGCACGCCGCGTCCTTTGTGGATGAAGTGGACTTCGTCGCTGGTGGCGTTCTTGTAGAAGTAATCGCTCGTGCCCTTCACCGGGCTCGACGTACCCAGGATGACGTCGTTGTTGAACATCATCGGCTGGCGTCCCGTGAGCCAGTCGCCTTGCGGCTTCAAGTCGAACGTCTTCAGGTGACGATGGCGATGTTCGCCTTCGAGCGCCTCGAGCGTGACGGCGCGAAACTTCCCCACCTTGGCCACGCGCGTCGGCATGTGCACGTGGTACACATTCGAATAGATGTCGGAGAATCCGAGGCGGCTGATGTGCTCTTCGTAGTAGTGCTTCCCTTGCGGGCTCTTGAACACCGTGTGCCGCCGATGCGGAATCTTGCCTCGCTGGATGTAGATCGGCATGCTGCTTACTCCTTATAGTGTCCCGCGCCGCGCTTGTTCGCGCTCGATCGACTCGAACAGCGCCTTGAAGTTGCCCTTCCCGAACGAGCGCGCGTTCTTGCGCTGGATCAGTTCGAAGAAGAGTGTCGGGCGATCTTGTACCGGCTTGGTGAACAATTGGAGAAGGTAGCCGCTGTCGTCGCGGTCGACCAGAATACCGAGCTTCTTCAAGGCCGGAATTTCTTCGTCGATCGCGCCCACGCGCTTCGGCAGCTCTTCGTAGTACGAATCCGGTACCGTCAAGAACTCCGCGCCGTTCGCGTTGAGCTGCTTGATCGTGCCGATGATGTCGTTGGTCGACATCGCGATGTGCTGCACACCCGCGCCCGCGTTGAAGTCGACGTATTCCTGAATCTGCGACTTCTTCAGCCCCTGCGCCGGTTCGTTGATCGGCATCTTCACATTTTCGTTGTCGTCCGCGACCACCACCGAGCGCAGAGCCGTGTACTCCGTCGAGATGTCCTTGTCATCGACCGTCCATAGTCTATGGAACCCGAAAATGTTCTCGTAGAACTTCACCACGTCTTCCATTTCGCTGTCGGGCTGGTTGCCGACGACGTGGTCGATGAACAAGAGCCCGGTCGGGTTGACCGTGCCCCGCGACTTCGCCTTGGCGTAGCCCGGGAGGAAGGTGCCCTTGTAGCCTTCGCGCTGTACGAACGTGTGCGTCACGTCGCCGTAGGTGTGAATCCCCGAGACCACCACCTTGCCCCCTTCGTCTTCCATTGTGCGCGGCTCGAACCAATTCTTCGCCCCGTGTTTGGTCGTGTGCTCCCACGCCTTCGACGCGTCGTCCACCGCGAACGCAATGTCGACCGCACCGTCGCCGTGCTTCTTCAAAAGGTCGTTGATCGGCGACGTCTGCGAGTACGGCGTATTGAGCACGAAGGTGACATGATTCTGTCGCAGCACGTAGCTCGCGGTCTGACGGTCTCCCTGCTCCAACCCTCGGTAACCCACCAGATCGAACCCGAAGACCGACTGATAATAGACAGCCGCTTGCTTGGCATTCCCGACCGCAAAGGTCACATGGTCGAAGCCCAGCAGCTTGAAAGGCGGTTTCATTAGAGGATGTTCCTCCTGGATAGTCGTCCGTGTTGGATGATGTTCGCGTCGGGCGGCATCGCCGGCCCGCGTCGTAGCCGCATTGTATGAGGTTTGGGAGCAGAAATCAACGTGAGCGGGATCAGTCGCCGGCCACGCCGACATGACTGATTGCGAGGCCAACGACGATGAACGCGGCGACCACCACCCCGCCCACCCAGAACCACGCAGTTGTGTCGGACTTCTGTACGGATGCAACGTCATCCAGCGACACGACGATGGGCAGTGTCGCTTCGTCCCGTCGCGGATCGGACGGCAGCAGATCCTTGATTACAAGCGTCGAGTCCGTCACCGTGAACTGACGGGCTCGGTACTGTGTCCCATCCTTCATCGTAACGCGATACGGCGTCGTCACATTGCGGGAACTCTCCAGTTGCTGCACAGGCACGTCGATCGTGCGCGTGCACGCAACGGCTACCAGTGGGACAAGAACCAAAGCAATTGCTCGACGGATGGATTTCATAAGGTCGATGGGCGGCGTCGCCATCCTGCATCGTAGGGCATTGTACGCTATTCGCCCATGTCCAGGTCGGCTGTAGCAACTGCGACGCAGGCCGCAATGATCAGGCCCGCGCTGAGGACGACGACCGTGGTCAGCCAGACATTCGTCTCTGTGCGCGAAATCGACTCGACCTCATCCAATGGAATCGATGTGGGCAGCTTCTCTCGCCCAGTCCGGAACCGTTCGTCACCGGGCATCAGCTCTTCGACCACGACGGTGGAGTCAGTCACGGAAAAGCGGCGAACGAGATACTCCTGGCGACCGTGCAGTCGAATCCGATATGACCCGTCCTCGCGGTACGTTGGATCGCCGATTCTTGTGCGCGGAATCTCGGTGGCCTTTGTGCACCCCGTCGCCGTTGATGAGACGAAGAGCAGCGCGGACAACGCAATTGATACCCTCTTGTGACTCGTGAATAGAATATGCAGCATCGATCAGTCCGAGGGGTTCTCAAGACCCGTTGTCACGAAGAGAATGACGAGCACCGTCGCGCTGGCGCCGACCAGCGCCCAAAAAGTGCGATCCTTGTCGAGTTCATACTTCGAAATCGACTCGACGTCGGCACGGGGCACGACGATGGGTAGTTCTGTCCGATTGTAGCGCTCGTCCGTCTGGTGCAGTTTTTCGATCACGAGGGTGGAATCCGTCAACGCGAATCGACGCACGACGTAGTGGGAATCGTCCGCCATCTGAATGCGGAAATAGCTCTTCTCTTCCGTGAGCCGCAGCGTCGAATTGCTCCGGCCGAATGCCGACTGGCTTCATGCAGCCAGCCAACACGAGCGCAACCAGGAAGACGGAGATCGCTCGCTTGGACCACATTCACTTGACCCCACATCGATGCATCGCGCTCTCAATTCGCATCGGTGGTCGTATCGCGCATCATGTAGGCCACGAGTGCAACCAAGACGGCTGTCGCAATGGTAGTCCCCAAAATACGTCCCTTGTCGACCTTCAACTGCGCGATCGATTCAACATCGGACAGTGGGATTCTCATGGGAAGCGCCGGTTGACCCTGTCCGTACAATTCCCCGTCGCCGCCCAGCTCCTCAATGACGAGCGTCGAATCGGAAACGGAGAACCGCCGCGCGATGTATTCGTGCTCGTTCTTCAGTCGGACGCGGTACTTCCCGGGCTCGTGGTACTTTGCATTATCGATGTCGGCTCGTGGAACCTCCACGGCCTTGGTGCATCCTGTCGCCATCAAGACCACGAGAACGACCGCGGTCGCGCGACGGGGTGTCAGACTCACGCGAATGCTCGCATGTTGACGAGTTCGCGACGCGCACCCCACTTGCCCGGCTTCGCTTCGAAGCGGCCGGGAATCTGGGTGCCGCATTTCTTGCAGCAACCGTGGTCGTCGAGGTTCCATGCGGTCAGTCGATACCAATCGCGACCGATGAGCTTCTCGTTGCAGTTCGGGCAGTACGTGCTGCTGCCCGATTCGTCGTGAACGTTGCCCACGTAGACATGGCGAAGCCCCTGCTTGATCGCGATGCGGCGCGCGCGGGTCAGGGTCGCGGGCGGTGTCGGCGGTTTGTCGAGCATCATGAAGTCGGGGTGGAAGGCGGTGAAGTGCAGCGGCACATCGAGGCCGAGGTTCTCGCGAATCCATGTGCACTCGCGCGTGATCTCTTCGCTGGAGTCGTTTTCGCCCGGAATCAAGAGCGTCGTGATTTCGAACCACACGTTGGTCTCGTGCTTCAAGTACACGAGCGTGTCGAGCACGGTCTGCAGATCGCCCTTGCACACGCGCCAGTAGAAGTCTTCGGTGAACCCTTTCAAGTCGACGTTGGCTGCGTCCATATATTGATAGAACTCGCGACGCGGTTCGTCGCACATTTCGCCCGCGGTGACGGCAATCGTGAGAATGCCGCGCTCGCGACACGCCTTGGCGACGTCGATGGCGTACTCCATGAACACGACGGGGTCGTTGTAGGTGAAGGCCACGCTGCGACAGCCGGTCTTGACCGCGGCGCGCGCGATGGCCTCGGGTGTGGCGTCTTCGGACAGGATGTCCACCTCGCGCGATTTGGAAATATCCCAGTTCTGGCAGAATTTGCAGGCCAGGTTACAGCCCGCGGTCCCGAATGACAGCACCGCCGACCCGGGGAGAAAATGATTGAGCGGCTTCTTTTCGATGGGGTCGATGCAAAAACCGCTCGAGCGGCCGTACGTGGTCAGGACGATTTGGTCTCCCTGCCGCGCGCGGACGAAGCACATGCCTTGTTGTCCCTCTCGCAGCTTGCAAAACCGCGGGCAGACGTCGCATTGAACCCGGCCGTCGTCGAGCAAATGCCAGTATCTTGTGGATATCGTGTGATTCATTTCCGTCTTAAAGGTCCAATAACATGCTACCACGCGCCGGATGAGCGAATAATTGACGCCGACGCGGGATCGGGCCCATACTCCACCCTCAATATAGCACCGCACCCCCACCGCGGAGGCTGATGAATGGTTTTCGACGCCCACGTCCACTTTTTCGGTCGCGAGTTCTTCGCGTTCCAAACGACGCTCATCTCCCGCGAGGATCCGGAGACGATTCTCGGGCGCATCCGCGCGGGCGGGGTCGAAGTCCCCGGCCCCGACCCCAAGGCCCACGTCGCGCGCTGGATCGCCGAGTTGGATCGCAATCGCGTCGACCGCGCCGTGCTGTTCGCTTCGTCGCCGACCGAGATGAAGACGGTCGGCGAGATGGCCGCTCTGCATCCGCGACGCCTGTTCCCCTACACGCTGGTCAACCCGAAAGCCCCCGCGACCCTGCAGCTCTTGGAATCGTTGCAGCCGAAACTCCACTTCAAGGGCATCTTGCTGTTTCCCTCGTTGCACGACTACGCGATCGGTTCTCCCGAAGCCGCGCGCGCCATCGAGTTCGCGAAGCGACACAACCTGGTGGTCTTCGTGCACTGCGGGAAGCTCCGCGTCAGCGTGCGCAAGTTGATCGGCCTGAACCCGGACTTCCCCGCGGAGAAGAGTCGCCCGCGCGATCTGCTGCCGGTCGCGCGCGCGCACCCCGACGTGCGCTTCGTCGTGCCGCACTTCGGCTCGGGCTGGTTCGAAGAAACACTGGCCCTTGGTGCGACGTGCCCCAACGTCTACACCGACACGGCCGGTTCGAATGGATGGATTCTCGAGCACGACCCGCCGCTCTCGCTGGTCGAAGTGTTCCAGGCCGCGCGCGTGTCGTTCGGGACCGAGCGCATCCTCTTCGGATCCGATTCGGGGTTGTTTCCGCGAGGCTATCGCGCCGACGTCCTGAAGGCGCAAAAAGAGACCATGCGCGCCGCCGGCTTCACCGACGACGAGTTGCGTGCCGTGATGAACGGCAACTTGACGAGACTCCTCGAAGTCTAATCAGCGGTACAGTGCCTTGATGGCACCCCACGTGGACGTCGCCGCGGGGAGGACTTGCCGTTGCAGCGTCCCGCGAATCTCCCCGGTCGGGTGGTATTAGCACAGTTCATCCGATGAAACACTTTGATGTCATCGTCGTGGGGCTGGGTGCGATGGGGAGTGCGACTTTGTACCACCTCGCGCGCCGGGGCGCGCGCGTATGCGGCTTCGACACGTACACGCCGCCGCATGCGCTGGGGTCGTCGCACGGCGAGACGCGCATGATCCGCGAAGCCTACTACGAAGACCCGCGCTACGTTCCGCTCTTGCGTCGCGCGTACGACCTCTGGCACAACCTGGCGCGCGAGTCGCGCGAAGAATTGATCGTCGAAACCGGAGGCGTGTTCGCGGGGCTACCGCAGGCGCAACTCATCGCCGGCATCGAGCGCGCGGGACGCGAGCACGGCATCGCCGTCGAACGACTCGCGGGTGCCACGCGCGCGATGCGGGCACCGTGGCTTCGCATTCCCGACGACATGGTGGCCGTCGCCGAGCCGCGCGCCGGCTACCTCCACCCCGAGCGTTGCATCGAAGCGCATCTTCGCCTCGCCAAAAGCGCGGGAGCGGAAGTGCACACCGATGAAGCTGTCATAAGTGGAACGCGAGCAAGACCGGCGTCGTCGTGGATACGAAGCACGGCCGCTTCGCGGCGTCGCGCGTGGTTCTGTGCGCGGGCGCCGGCATGCAGGAGTGGCTCGCCGACGCCGGTGTCGCGACGACCGTCACGCGCCAGCCGCTATTCTGGTTTCGGCCGCGCAACGCGGCCTCGCTAAAGACCGTGTACGCGATTCAGATCGACGACGAACGCTTGCTGTACGGGTTCCCCGAAGTGAATGGAGCGCTGAAAGCGGCCGTCCATTACGGCGGAATGCCAACCACGTGGGAGACCGTGGAGCGACGGGTGAGCGAGGCGGAAGCGAGCGAGACCAGCGCGTTGTGCGCGCGCTTCTTGCCCGGCGTGCACGGCGAGATGGTGCGCGCGGCGGCGTGTCTCTACACCAACACGGCTGATTTGCATTTCGTGATCGACGCGCACCCCGCGCACGGCAATGTGCTGCTCGTGAGCGCGTGCTCCGGTCACGGATTCAAGTTCGCGAGTGCGATCGGCGAAGCGGCGGCGCAATGGGCGCAAAACGCCGCCACGAAAGTCGACCTTTCGCTCTTCTCACTCGAACGACTGCGGCCCCAGCCATAGGCGCCACTCGCCGCCGTGCTCGAGCGAGCGCACGGTCTCGCTCACGTCCTGGCGCAGCAAGCGCGTCACGGCCAGGCGCGCCAGCGTCAAGGGCGCGTCGCCGCTCATGATCAAACTGTAGAGGCCGCGCTTCTTCGGGAAGTAGTCGAACGTCACTTCTTCGTCGGCGGGAATCCCGGCCGACTCCTTCGCCACTTCGACCGCGCGTGAGAAACCGCCGACTTCGTCGATCAAGTGCCGCTCCTTGGCCTGACGCCCCGTCCACACGCGACCCTCGGAGTACGACCGCAACTCGTCGATCGGAATCTTGCGCGCCGCCGAAATGTCGGCGAGCCACTGGTCGACGGACGCATTGTGGTTCGCGATGACGCGCTTCCACTGCGCGTCGTCGAAGTCGTGGACGCCCGACCACATGAGCCCGTTGGGCCCTTTGGTCACCCAATCGAAGGTGACGCCGATCTTGTTCCAGGCACCGGCCAGGTTGAGTTTGCCGTAGATCGACCCGATCGAGCCCGTGATGGTCAGCGAATCGGCCACGATCTTGGTGGCGCGGTACGAAATGGCGTAGCCGCCCGACGCGGCGACGTCGCCCATCGACACGATGACCGGCTTCTCGGCCGCGATCTTCTCTACTTCGCGCGCGATGAGTTCGCTCGCCAGGCTCTCGCCGCCCGGGCTGTCGACGCGAAACACGATGGCGTCGACGCGCTTGTCGTCGGCCGCGTCGCGCAGATTCTGGATCACCGTCTCGTGGCCCATCATGACGCCGAGAGCGCCGTCGGTGCGGCTCTCGCGACCGCCGATGAAGCCGTACGCGTTCACCACCGCGATGCGCTTGTGGCCCTTCAACCCGACGTCGGCGCGCGTGACGTCGTCGTACTCGTCGCTGGTGACGTCGGGAAATTCATCCTTGTCGCTCAAGCGCTTCTCGAGCTCGTCCCAGTACACGACGTCGTCGACGAGTTTGGCGCGCTTGGCTTCCTGCGGTGTGAAGAGCGCGTAGTTCATGTACGCGACCAGCGAGTCCACGGGCACGCCGCGGTCGCGCGAAATCGCGCCCAACTCGACGTCCCACACTTCCTGCATCAGCCAGTTCGTCATCTCCTTCGACTCGGGCGACATGTTGGCGCGCTGGAACGGCTCGGCCGCCGTCTTGTAGTCCTTGATCTTGTGGAGATTCTGGTGAATGCCGAGCTTGTCGAGCGTTCCTTTATAGAACGATTCCACGGCACCGTAGCCGGTGAAGGTGACGTCGGCCACGTTGGGCACGAAAATAGAGTCGCACGCCGACGCAAGATAGAGCGCGTTGCGATCGAGGTCGTCGGAATAGGCGACCACCGGAATGCCGCTGGCGCGCACCTTGGCGATGGCGGTGCGCAATTCGCCCATCGACGCCATGCCGAGCGAGTTGCTGGCGGAGATCTTCATGACGACGCCGTCCAGGCGCTCGTCGGCGGCCGCTTTGTCGAGATTGGTGAGAATATTGGTCAGCGTTTCCGGCTCGCCGAAGATCGACCCCGAGATGGATTCGGGCGCGTCGTAGGGAGGAATGTCGCCGTACACATCGATCACGAGCCACGACCCGTCGGCGACTTTCACCGCGCCGCCGCCCGCCGAGAACAGCGCCGTCATGATGCCCAATCCGAAGAAGAGCCCGAACGCGAGCAGCACCTGCGCGACCAGAACCGCGATGACCGTTTTGATGAAATTCATGAGTTGGTTTCCTTTGTAGGCACGACTATGACCCTACCGACGACTCCGTCGAACCGCGTACGAAGGCCGTGTAGATTTCCCAGATCGTGATGAAGAGGGCCGCGATGACGGGCCCGATGATGAATCCGATCGCACCCATGAGCATGATTCCGCCCAGCGTCGACACCAGGACGACGAGCTCGGGCAGGTTGGTACCCTTGCCGACGATGCGCGGACGCAGCACGTTGTCGACGCTCCCCACGATCACGGCACAGAACGCGAGCAACAGCATGCCGGCCGCGACGCGATCGCTCAAGATCAAATAGATGCAGGCCGGCAGCCACACGATCCCCGTCCCCACGCCGGGGATCATCGACATGACGGCCATGAGTGTACCCCAGAACACGGCTCCCTTGATTCCCGCCACCCAGAATGCCAGGCCGCCCAGCGTGCCCTGAAGGATACCGATCACCACCGTGCTCGCCAGCGCCGCGCGCGTCACCGACACGAAGCGGTCGACGATGAGCGTGCTCTCTTTCTTGGAAAGCGGCAAGTGCACGAGGATTTGGTCCAGCAGCGAAGTCCCCCGCATGAGAAAGAAGAACATCGAATACAAAAGAATGATGAACTGCAGCAGGAAGGCCAGCGTCCCCTTGGTGACGTCGGACAGCTTGCTCACCACGAAGGATCCGATCGACCCCACCAACTCGCCCAGCTTGGTGAGAATCTGCTCGCGGTACGGTTCCACGCGCCCGAAGCCCGGTATCGACTCGATCCGTTGCATCAACTGACTCGGGTTGTTGATCTGATCCTGAATCCACGGCATGGCCGTCTGGCTCACGTGCACCGCCTGCGTCACCAACACGCCGACGAACGCCACCAGCGGAACCACCACGATCGCCGCGGTGACGATCAGAGTGACGGCGGACGCGAGCGCCTTGCGGCCGCGCAACACGCGCAGCACGCGCCGGTAGGCGGGATACAGCATGGCGCTGAAAATGGCGGCCAGGAGAATCGTGATGAGGAAGCTCTTCGTGACGGCAAAGAATGCGACCGTCACGGCGATGACGAGCAGCGCGAGAAAACTCTTGCGGTAGGTTTCGCTCCTGGACACGGGGTTCCTCCAACTCCAGGCGACCATTCTTCCACGCGCGCAGCCGCCGCGAAAGCGAAATCTAGATTGACGCTTTTCGAAGCGGGTCCGTAGAATCCCGCACAAGAGAGGTGGTCCTAATGAAGAAACTAGTCTGTTGCTTGTTCATCGCGGCGCTGTCCGCGACCATGATCGCACCCCGCGCGCACGCTCTGGGCGCGTACGGCATTTTCTCCAAGCCCGACGAGGGCGACGACGACGGCTGGGGCATCGGTATCAAGAAGGAGAAGAGCTTCACGCCGCTGTTCTCAATCGACGGGCGCTTGAGCTATACGTCGTTCTCCAACCTCGAGATTTGGGCCCCCGAAGTGACGGCCTTGGCCCACCTCGGGATGTTCTACGGCGGTGTCGGCGCGGGTTACTACTTCTTCACCGGTGACGTCCAACTCAAGGACAAAGTCGGTACGTATTTGCTCGCGGGTGTCGGCTTCGGTCTCGGGGGGCTGGGCGTATTCGGCGAGCTCAAGTATCAGTTCCTGGAGCCCGATATCGACAGTTCGTTCGGCGGCAGCGCCGACCTCAACGGTGTGGTGCTACACGCCGGCGCCACGTTCAACTTGTTCGGCCTGTAGGCATCCGTGCCGCAGAAGCGTGATCGCGTGAAGAAGGCGCTCGTCGTCGGGCTCGTCCTGGCTGCGTTGCTGGGACTCTCGGCGCCGGGTGCCCACGCGCTCGGCGTCTACGGCATCTGGTGGATGCCCAACGACGACAAAGAAGACGACGGATGGGGTGTCGGCATCAAGGATCAGCGCCCCATCAATCGGGTGTTGTCTATCGACACGCGCGCGAGCTACGTGTCCTTGTCGTCGTCCGACGCGGCACTCATCCCGATTGAATCCACCCTCCTCCTGAAAATGGGAACTCTGTATGGCGGTATCGGCGCCGGTTACTATTTCGTCACCGGCGACAACCGATTGAAGAACGAATTCGGTTGGTACTGGTTGGCCGGGATCACGATGCTTCCCGGACCCACCCAGATATTCGGCGAGGTGAAGTGGCAGAATCTGACCGCCGACATCGACCAACCGACGGGCGGAAGCGTCGACTTCGACGCCCTCGCCATCCACGCCGGCGTGACGATGCCCTTCCCGCGCTGATCGCTCGTTCGCATCGATGAAAAAAAGGCCGGTCGCGCGACCGGCCTTTTTCGTTTGTCATGTCGATCGACGCGCGCCTAGTTCTTGCCCGCGTAGATGTCCATCACCTTCTGCAGGAACTTGATCGCTTCCGCGCGCGGGCGCTGGAACGAATTGCGTCCGATGATCGACCCGTTGCCGCCGCCGTCGCGAATGGCGCGCGCTTCTTCGTAGATCGAATCCTCGCCCTTCTTGCCGCCGCCCGAGAAGACGACGATGCGCTTGCCGTCGAACGACGACTGCACGACGTGGCGCACGCGCTCGGCCAAGCGTCGCGACGGGAATGCGCTCGCGATTGATAGACTTTCTTGGCAGCGTCTTGCTCGATGTGCTCGGTCGGTAGCTTTACCTTGATGACGTGCGCACCCAACTGCGCGGCCAGGTGCGCCGCGTACGCCACCACGTCGACCGCCGTCTCGCCGTCTTTGGAGAGACCGCTGCCGCGCGGGTACGACCACACCACCACCGCGAGGCCGTTGTCGCGCGCTTCTTCGGCGAGCGCGCGCAGTTGTTCGTACATCGCCTTCCAGTGCGACGAACCCGGATAGATGGTGAAGCCGATCGCCGAGCAACCCAGTCGCAGCGCGTCTTTCACACTCGACGTCTGCGCCGGCGCCGGGTCCGCTTCGTCGTGGAGGACGTCGTGGTTGTTCACCTTCAAGATGAGCGGAATCTTCCCCGCGAAGTCGTGCGCGATCGTCTGGATGAATCCGTACGGTGCCGCGTACGCGTTGCACCCCGCGTCGACCGCGAGCTGCGCGTGGTACGCCGGATCGTAACCGCCCGCGTTCACCGCGAAACTCCGCGCCGGCCCGTGCTCGAAGCCCTGGTCGACCGGCAGAATGACGAGCTTCCCCGTGCCCGCCAGCCGCCCGCTGTTCAGTAGCCGGTACAGGTTGGCGCGAACGCCCGGGTTGTCGGAACGATAGTGGCTTAAGACCTGATCGGCGGCTTTGCCGGCGTCGGTCTGGAGAGTCGGGGTCATTGGGCCTCCATCAAGCGAGTGGTCGGATAGGTTTCGTGTTCGGCGCTCGGAAAGAACCCGGCGCGAAGTGGCCACTTATCCTACCACACCGCCTTTGCCCCCGAAAAGCCAAACGCCCGAGCAAGCTGCCCGGGCGTTCGGTTAAGACTCTGCGGCCGAGAAAACTACCCCCGCCGCGACACGACGGCAACGCGCCGCTCGCCGGCGCGCGCGCGCTTGCGCGACGCTTCTTCGTTCCGGCGCTTCTCCGCGTCGATCCGACGCTGGACGTACGGCGAAAAGTGCCCGGCGTAGCGCGCCTGCAGCTCCGGCAGCTTCCAGTCGTCGGCCGAGATGTGGCGACGGCAGGTCTTGGTGCCGCAGTGGCACTCGAACTCGTCGTAGGGCGAGCCGTCGCTGGTCGCGTAGTCGAAGCTGATCTCTTCGCCCACGCGAATGTCGCGCAGCGCCACCAGGACGACCTGCCCGGTCAGACCGGCGTTGGGGTCGCACGAGTGGTTGACCCAGTCGGCCGGTCCTTCGTGGCTGGTCACCAGGTAGAGGTCCTCCTCGATCTGGATCGAGACGCGGTGCTTGTCGTCGGACATGTCGGCCAGCATTTCGCCGGTGACGACTTCTCCGCCCCACACCACGAGGACTTCTTTGGCGCGAACCTTCTCGCGCGCGAACACACCGCGGCCGCCCTTCGTGCCGATGAGACGACCCTCGAGCTTGGGCGAGATGAAACCGGTCGGCTGGACGATGCTTCTAGGCATAGTGCTTGTTTCGTTCCTCCGCGGCCCGTTGTCGCGCGCGAAGCGTTGGCGTCGCCTCGCTCGCGGCGCGCGTGCACTCCGGCCGCGCGCCTGGCCAAACAAATTGAGATACCGTATACAACCCGCGGAAGCCGGGCGCAATTGAAAACGCGTCGGGCGTCGAAAAAGTTGTGCATATTCCGGGCCGAGTGGGCGGCCAGCGGCGCGTCGGCTTGTTCGCCGTGGCGCGCGATGGCGTCAGGCGGCGGAGACGATGGCGTCGGCCGCGAGTGCGCCCGGCGCGCACGTGACACCGCCGCCGGGGTGCGAGCCGGCGCCGCACAGGAAGAGGCCGCGCACCGGGGTGGCGTAGCGCACGGTCTCGAGCGTGGGGCGGATGACGAGCTGGTCGAGCGCGGGCTCGAGGTGGTGGATGTGGCCGCCGTCGATCCCGAAGCGCTCCGCGAGGTCGGCGGGGGTCAGCACCTGTCGCGCGACGACCGCCTTCGCGACACCCGGTGCGACGCGCTCCAACTCGGCGACGGCCGCGTCGCCCAGGCGCTCGCGGGCTGCGAGCGTCCATCCGCCGGCCAAGTCGAAGGGCGCAAAGTGGACGAGGAGCGAGACGACGTCGGAGCCGTCGGGTGCCGTCTCGGGGCGCGCGACGCTGGGAATGAAGATGTCGAGAAGCGGACGCTCGGAGGCGCCGCGGTACTTCACGGGGTCGAAGGCGCGTTCGAGGTCGTCGAGGCTTCCCGTCGTGCGCGCCCGCGCGACGCGCTCGCCCGGCCTGGCGGCGAATTCGAGGCGGCGGTTGAGTGCCAGGTGGACCTTCGCACTCGTGCCGCGCCCGCGCAGCACGCCGATTCGGTGCTCGAACTTGAGCGGGAGCGTGGCGTGGTCGATGAGGCGCAGGAACGTGGTGCGCGGGTCGAGCCCCGAGGCGACGACGCGCGCGTCGATCGCTTCGCCCGACTTGAGCGTCACACCGGCGACGGCACCGTTCTCCAAGCGGATGCGAGTCACTTCGGCTTCGGTGCGGATTTTCACACCGTACTGCCGCGCAGCCCGCTCGAGCGCCGACGTGAGTCCCGCAGCACCGCCCACCACCGACTGTCGCGTCGTGCATTCGAGGAGCAACAGGTTGGCCGCCGTTCCGGGAGACCAAGGTCCGGCCCACGTGCCCTGAATCGCCGCGTGCGCCAGGCCGCCCTTCACCACGTCGGACTCGAACCATTCGTTGAGCCAGTCGGCGACGCACATCGGCGGGATGCGCAGAAGACCCGCCAGCTCGTGGCGGCCGAAGCGACGCGCCGCGTTCGCGAGGTGCACGACGGTCGCGAGCGGCAAGCCGCCAAAGCCCGCGGGGCCGAAGCTCCCGAGGCTCGCGAGGTCGGGCGGAGTTTCGGAGAGGAGCGGCTCGATCAAGTCGCGCGCTCGCGAGACAAACGCGCGATACTGCCCCCAGCGCGCGGCATCGTTCCTCGAGACGCGCGTTATCTCAGCGGCCGTGTTTTCCGGGTCGGACAGGTCGATCAGTACTCCCGAGCCGTCGCTCGGCGAAGTAAACAGCGTTCGCTCCGGCGGTGCCAAGTCCAAGCCGTGCTCGTCGAGGTGGAGGTCCTTGAGGAGTTCGGTGCGAAGCTGGGCGGTGTCGTGCAGAATGCCGGGCGCGTGGTAGCCCGGGTGGAACTCTTCGGGCGCGCACAGTCCTCCGACCACCGCGCGCTTCTCGATTACGAGGACGCTGCGCCCCGCACGTGCCAGCATGCAGGCCGTCGTGAGGCCGTTGTGCCCGGCGCCGATCACGATCACGTCAAAGTGCTCCGCCACCTCTACACCTCCCCCGAATTCATGAGCGACTTCGCGCACAACTCGCCGGGTGCGCCCATGATGCCGCCGCCCGGGTGGGCGCCCGAACCGCACAGCCACAGGTTCCGAACCGGCGTCTTGTAGCGCGACCAGCCCTGCACGGGTCTAAGAAAGAGAAGCTGCTCGAGCGAGAGTTCGCCTTGGAAGATGTTTCCTTCCGTCAAGCCGATCTCGTGCTCGAGGTCCCACGGTGTCAGCACCTGCCGATGGAGGATCGACTCCTTCAAGCCCGGGCAATACTCGGCCAGCGTGTCGACCACGGTGTCGCCGAATGCTTCGCGGCGCTTGGGCCACGTGTCGGCGCCTTCCTTCAGGTTGTAGGGCGCGTACTGGACGAAGATCGACATCACGTGCTGGCCCGGCGGTGCCACACTCGGGTCGACCAAGGACGGCACGACGACGTTCAAGTAGGGGCGCTTGGAGAAGGCGCCGTACTTGGCGTCGTCGTACGCGCGCTCGAGATACTCGAGCGACGGTGCGATCGCGATGTCGCCGCGCACGTGCACGCCGTCGCCGGGCCGGCAGGTGAAATCCGGGAAGCGGTCGAGGGCCAGGTTCACCTTGCCCGAGCTGCCGCGGAACTTGTAGCGCTTGACCTGCTCGGTGAACGACGCGTCGAAGTGTTTCTCGCCCACGAGCGTCAGGAACGTGCGACGCGGGTCGGCATTCGAGATGACGACGGTGGCGTCGATCTCTTCGCCGTTCTCGAGCACGACGCCCTTCGCACGTCCATTCTTGATCACAACGCTCGCAACGCCCGCGTCGGTGCGGATGGTGGCGCCGTGGTGCGTGGCCGCGTTCGCGATGGCTTGGCTGACACCGCCGGTGCCGCCCTTCGAAAATCCCCACGAGCGAAAGGCGCCGTCGATCTCCCCCATGTAGTGGTGCAAGAGCACGTACGCGGTTCCCGGCGAGTGCACGCCCAGGAACGTGCCAATGATGCCGCTGCACGACATCGGTGCGAGGAGCGCGTCAGATTCGAACCACATGCGCAGAAAGTCGACGCCGCTCATCGTAAGTAGCTGCGCGTGCAGCTCCATCATGTCGGGACCCAAGTCGCGCAAGTGTCCGACGAGCCCCATGAGCTTCGAGAGCTCGCTTGGATTCAGCGATCCGACGTCGGGCGGCGGCGAGTCGATGATGTGCTTCACGAAGAAGCTCATCTTGCTCATCGCGAGCGCGAACTCGGGGTAGATCTCCGCGTCCTTCTGACTGAAGTGAGAGACTTCGCGGCGCGTGCGGTTGGGGTCCGACCAGCGCACGAGGCCGGGACCCTCGAGGTGCGGTGTAAACGAGCACTCGAGCGGGATCAACTGCATGCCGTGCTTGGTGAGTTCCAACTCGCGAATGATGTGCGGCCGAAACAGGCTCACCACGTACGAGCACACCGAAAACTTGAAGCCGGGGAAGACTTCCTCGGTGACGGCGGCGCCACCGATGACGGGACGCTTCTCCAGCACCAGGACGCGACGGCCCGCCTTGGCGAGATAGGCGGCTGTAACGAGGCCATTGTGACCAGCGCCTACGATAATGGCGTCGTACTTAGGCATGTGGCTGGGTCGTCCGAGCGCGCTCACGCGCGCTTGCGTTCGGGATTGAAGAATGGCGTGTCGACGACCGTCGCCTTGACGGTGCGGCGTTCGTACTCGACCGTCACTTCGAAGCGAACGTCGGTGCCGGGCGAGGTGAATTCGCGTGCGAGTGTGGCGAGTGCCAAGTTCTTCTTGAGAAGCGGCGACCACGCGCCGCTCGTCGCTTGTCCAATGAAGGCACCGCGCGCGTCGTAGACGGGACGCGGGTCGCGCCACCCGCCCGGGTGGACTTCCGGTGGGAGCCGATGTGCCCGGAACAACGCTTCCGTCTCGTTCCAATCGACATCGAGACCAACGAGCTTGCGGGTGGGGCCGTACTCGCGCTCGCGCGCGAGTTCCTCGCTGCCGATGCATCCGTGCTCGAGGTCGACCATCCAGCCCAGTCCCAACTCGAGCGGTGTCGATTGTCGCGACGGGATCATGCAGCGCAGCGCGGAGTAGTAGTCCACACCGTTCAAGATGAAGCCGGCTTCGACGCGGGTGACGTCCATCGCGTCCAGGCCCGCGGGCTCGAGTCCGTACGGGTGCCCCGCCGCGACGAGCGCGTCGTACACCTTCAGCGCGGCGTCGTTCTGCATCCAGATCTCGTAGCCCAAGTCGCCGGTGTAGCCGGTTCGCGACACGAGCACGTCGGCCTTGGCGATCTTGGCACTCGTCAGCTTGAAGAAGCCCAGCTTGGCGGCGGCACCGTCGGTGACGGCATTGACCACGTCGCGCGACGTCGGACCTTGGATCGACAACGCGGCGATGGTGTCGCTGACGTCTTCCATCGAGACGCGGAAGCCGCGCGAGGTGCGTTGGAGCCAGTGCCACGCCGGCTCCGATGAAGTGACCCGGAAGTCGGTCTCGGTCAAACGCGACACGGTGCCGTCGTCGATGATCTTGCCGTGGTCGTCGCACCAGCACACGTAGTAGATCTGGCCGACCTTGAGTTTGCGAATGTCGCGCACCATGACGCGCGTGAGGAAGCGCGCCGCGTCGTCGCCGTGCACGTCGTACTTGTAGAGGGGTGTCACGTCGATCAGTCCGCACGCGTGACGAAACGCGAAGTACTCGCGGTCGTGCGTGGTGTCATAGGAACGGACGGCATAGTAGCCGGCCCAGTCCTTGTAGAACAGGCTGACACAGCGCGCAGAAGTTCGCGGGTGGAAGGGTGTCGCGATCGGCATGGAAGTCACCGGACGGCGGTTGTTTCAACCCCGGTTCGTCTCGGAGGCGCCGAGGATAGCGGAATCGGCAATGCGTCGCAATCGGGGAATATGATCGGGTGTAACCCGTTACCGGTTATGGCCTTGCCAAGAATCCGGCGCCAGCCACCCATAACAGGATAAAAAACTCTAAATATTCCTTGAAGACCGCCCCCGAGGTGGCTAGACTCCTTAGTGGAATAGCGGACCAGATACTAAGAAAGGGTACGGTCATGATCCACTCACCAACCTGTCAACACGCGCTGCGCGCACTGATCTACTTGGCGGAGAAAGACGCCCCGGGACCGGTGCTCGTGCGCGAGATCGCAGAAGGCGCCGACGTCCCGCAGCCGTCGCTCGCCAAGATCCTGCATTCGCTGCGCGGTCGGGGACTCGTTCGCTCGACCAAAGGTCCCGGCGGCGGCTATCAGCTCGCGCGGCCGGGCGACCAGCTCCGCGTCGTCGATGTCATCGAAGCCGTCGACGGCCAGATCGACCTGAACTCGGTGTGCGTCCTCGGACTCGACACCTGCAGCGACGAAGCGAGCTGCGCGCTCCACGATGTTTGGAAGCTATTTCGACAGAACTACGCGGCGACGCTTTCGAGCATGACGCTGCGCGCCGCGGCCGAAGTATTGAAGGCAAAGCGGTCGGCGCGCGGAACGCAGGAAGCGAAAGTGGCCTACAAAGCCTAGCGCCGCCCTGATCAAAGGAGGAACCTGCCATGTTGAACTTCAACGTCATCGTCGTGACCACCGACCTGTCCGAGTATTCGCTGCGGGCGCTCCCCTACGCCGTCGGCTTGGCCGAGCGCTTCAAGGCCAAACTCAAAGTGGTATGCGTCAACGAACCCGCGATCCAAGTGTCCGACATCGCGTTCGTCGGCCTCGATCCGCTGATTAGCCAGCGCGAGCACGGCGGTGCCATCCGCGACGAACTCGCGAAGGTGGTCGCCGGTCTCCCCAAGACGATCGACATCGAGGCCAAGGTGCTCGACGGCGTCGCGGTTGACCAGCTGGTCAAGTACGCGAGCTCCATCAACGCCGACCTGATCGTCTCGTGCACGCACGGACGCACGGGTTTGTCGCACGTACTGATGGGCAGCACGGCCGAAGCGCTGGTGCGCCGGTCGCCCTGCCCGGTCCTGACGCTCAAGCAGCCGATGCCGGTCGCCGCCACGCAGCACGGGGCGTGATGGTCTGGGGGCTGGATGACCCGGCTCCGAGCGAGCGACGAGGGTTCCCGTAGCGAGCAATCCCGCAGCGCGCCATACCCGAACGATTTGGCGCAGCGAGGACGCGAGCGGCGGGAAGCCCTCGGTGCTCGCCGAGTCCGGTCGCTCACAGAAATCTTTCTCGCAGCCCCTTGACGAGTTCTCGCCCGGCGTCCTAGAGTGTGGCGGCCGAGTTAGGCTCGACGAACTTGAAACATGGACAAGCCACTCACACCCAATATGGAGATGTACCTCAAGACGATCTTCGAGATCGTCGGCGAGGGCAGCGAACCGCGCGTCAAGGCGATCGCGGATCGTTTGGGCGTCAAGATGCCGTCGGTCACCGGCGCCCTCGAGACGCTGCAGCAGCGCGGCTTGGTCGCGCACGATCGCTACGGCGACGTGCAGCTGACCACGCGCGGCAAGCGTGTGGCGCGCGACGTCAAGGATCGCAACGACCTCATCTACAAGTTCCTGTTGGAAGTCCTCCGGCTGCCCGCGGCGACCGCGTCGCGCGACGCGTGCGTGTTGGAGCACGTCGTCAGCCCCAAGACTCTCGATCGACTGGAGTCGTTCCTCGAGTTTCTCCACGTCTGCAACCGCGGCGCCAACGAAACCATCGCGCACTTCGGCAACTGGCTCGACTGCTGCGAGAAGGGCGAATCGTGTCGCGCGTGCTCCGAGAGCGGGGGTGGACCGCGATGTACCTCGTAGTCTGCCTGGCCATGCTCCACATCTCACTCGACCTCGCACCGTCGAACATTCTCTCCCGTCACGACGACCACTGGGGCTAGGCGCTGACAGCAGGCGCCGCCTGGGCGCGTTCGCTGGATGGCGTTTTCTTGTTCCTTCTTGTTAGGCGCTCCTAACAGGAGCAATAACCCGTTCTGGAGGAATCATGACGATCCTACGCATTGGCATGGTTGCCGCCCTGGTCGCGTTGACGCTCGCCGGTTGCGGAAAGAAACAGGAAGCGACGCGGCAGGAGACGACGTCGCAAACGCAGACGACACCGGCCCCGGTCGACACGTCGCGGACACTCGTTCTCTATTCGGGGCGCAGCGAGGACTTGGTCGAACCGGTGATCGAGTTGTTCGAGAAGCAGACCGGTATCGACGTCCAAACCAAGTTCGGCAACACGCCCGAGTTGGCGCTGACACTCCGCGAAGAAGGCGCGCGCGGACACGCCGACGTGTTCTGGGCCCAGGATGCCGGTGCGCTCGGTTCCGTCGCCAAGGCCGGTTTGTTCGTCGACCTCCCCGCCGACATCGGCGCCGACCTTCCCCCGCTGTTCCGCACGCCGGCGGCAAGTGGGTCGCCACCAGCGGTCGCGCGCGCACGATCGCGTACTCGACCGAGCGCGTGAAGAAGGAGTCGCTCCCCAAGAGTGTCTTCGACTTGACCGACGCGCGCTACCGCGGTCACGTGGGTTGGGCTCCCCCCAACGCGTCGTTCCAAGCCTTCATCACGGCCATGCGCAAGGTGCACGGCGAAGACACCACGCGCACGTGGCTCGTCGCGATGAAGAAGAACGGCACCCACGCGTACGCGAACAACGTCGCCATTCTGCAAGCCATCGCGCGCGGCGAGGTCGACTACGGGCTTCCCAATCACTACTACTTGCTCAATTTCAAGAAGAGCGAAGCGCGCTTCAACGTAGAGCAGACGTCGTTCAAGCCGGGCGACGTCGGCAACCTGGTCAACGTGGCCGGCATGGGAATTCTCGCCACCGGCACGCACCACGACGCGGCCGAACGCTTCATTCGCTTCGTGCTCTCGCCGATTGCGCAGCAGTACTTCGCGAGCGAAGTCTCGGAGTACCCGGTCATCGACGGTGTGATGACCAACGAACGCCTGGTACCGCGCGACGAGCTCTTGAAGCTGGCGCCACCGGTGACACTCGACGACCTCGACGACTTGGACGGCACGTTGGCGCTGTTGCGTTCGGTGGGATTGCTCTAGCTCGTTTTCGACGATGAAGCGTTTCGTGCTGCCTCCGTGGTACCTCGCACTCCCCGCCTTCGCGGTGGGGCTCGCCGTATTGGTGCCGATCGGCTACTTGGCGCTGCGCGCGTTCGACGCCGATCCGGCCACACTACGCACGTTGGTGTGGCGCGGTCGCAACCTGCAGTTGTTCGCGAACACGATGGCCCTGGCGTCGGCCGTCATCGCCGCGTCGACCTTGATCGCGCTGCCGCTGGCGTGGTTGACCACGCGCACCGACTTGCGCGGACGCTTCGTCGTGACGCTCTTGTCGATCTTGCCGCTCGCGATCCCGGGCTACGTCGTCGGCTACGCGCTGCTCGGCATCGGAGCGGCCAACGGACCGCTGGCGTCGATCTTCGGCGTCGGCGGTCCGCGCTTCTCGGGTTTCGTCGGGGCGGCGTGCGCACTCGTCATCTATAACTTCCCGCTCGTCTACCTGCACCTGCGCACCGCGTTCGCGAGCATGGACCCGTCCTTGACCGACGCGGCTCGCTCGCTCGGGCTGACACCGGGGCGCGTCTTTCTGCGCGTCACCATCCCGCAGCTCGTGCCCGCGTACCTCTCGTCGGTGCTGCTCGTGTTGTTGTACGTGCTGGGCGATTTCGGTGTGGTGAGCTTGATGCGCTTCGAGACCTTCAGCTACGCGCTCTATCTTCAGTACATCGCGTCGCTCGATCGCACGTACGCGGCGTGGCTCGCCCTCATGCTGCTCGCGATCACCACCACCTTGGTGGTGGTCGAGTTGCGCTTGCTGCGCGACCTGGCGCTGGAGCGAACCAGCTTGGGCGCATTGCCGAAGTCGCGACCGCGACGCCTCGGCGCGTGGACGTGGCCCGCGTACGGGTTCATCACGTTGGTCGCACTCGCGAGTGTGGCACTGCCGGTGTGGTCGATCGTGTACTGGATGGGACAACGCGGCGCGTGGAACGGCGCGGGCGAATTGCTCCACGCCTTCACGGGTTCACTTTCGGTGAGCGCGCCGGCGGCGCTCTTGGCGACGTTGCTCGCCGTTCCGTTGGCATACCTCTCGAGGCGCTACGCGTCGACCTTGACGCACGCGCTCGAGCGTTCGGCCTACATCGGCTACGCGACGCCCGCGCTGGCGCTGGCGTTGGGCTGGGTCGTCGTCGTGCTGCGCGCCGCACCGTGGGCCTACCAGACCGCGGCGCTATTGGTGCTCGCGTACACGGTGCACTTCCTCGCGCTAGCGATCGGGCCCGTGCGCGCCGGCCTCCATGTCGCCACCCCGCGCATCGAAGAAGCGTCGCGCTCGCTCGGCCTGGGACCGGTGGCGACGTTCCGTCGCGTGACGCTACCGATTCTGCGGCCGGGTTTGGTCGCCGCCATGATTCTGGTGTTCCTCGCGTGCCTGAAAGAACTTCCGATCACGATCATCCTGGCACCGCTCGACTTTCAAACGCTTGCTGTCCGGATGTACGCATTCACCACCGAAGCGCTCTTCGCACGCGCGGCACCCTATGCGCTCGCCATCGTGCTCTTGTCCGCGCTGCTCACGAGCATTCTGTTCCACCGCTTGGGAGAGGAGGTCTAGATGTCGCTGCTCCACGTCGAAGATCTCTTCCTGCGCTACCGCGGCCAGGCGCGACCCGCCGTTGACGGGCTTTCCTTCGCGGCCGAACGCGGCGAAATCTTCGCGCTGTTAGGACCGTCGGGTTCCGGCAAGACGTCGACCTTGCGCATGATCGCCGGCTTCGAGCGACCGGAGCGCGGCCGCATCGTGCTCGACGGCAAGAGGATCGAAGGCGACGGCGCGTTCGTGCCGCCCGAGCGTCGCAACGTGGGCTTCGTGTTCCAGGAGTTTGCGCTGTTTCCGCATTTGACCGTGATGGAGAACGTGACCTTCGGCCTGCGCGGCATTCCCAAGCACGAGCGCGCCGCGCGCGCGATGGAGATCCTGGAGCGCGCGCAACTGGCCGAGTATGCGGGGCGCTATCCGCGCCAGCTTTCGGGCGGCCAGCAGCAGCGCGTGGCGCTGGCGCGCGCCATGGCGCCGCGCCCGCACGTGATCCTGATGGACGAACCCTTCGGGAGCCTCGACCCCGACTTGCGCGAAGACGCGCGCCGCAAGATTCGCGGCGTATTTCGCGAGCACGAAATGTCGGCGGTGTTCGTGACGCACGACCAGACGGAAGCGCTCGGCTTCGCGGACCGCATCGGCGTCCTGCGCGAAGGCCGGGTCGAGCAAGTGGGAACTCCGGAGGAGCTCTACAACCAGCCGCGCACGCGCTTCGTGGCGGCCTTCATCGGCGGCGCCAACATTCTCGTCGGGCAGGGTCGTGGCGACTGCGTCATGACGCCGATTGGACGGGTACCGGTCGACCGCCACGCCGAGGGCGACGTGACGGTGGCACTCCGCCCCGAACACCTGCAACTCGAAGCCGCCTCCGCGGGCGAACCGGCCGGAACCGTTGTGAGCCGCGTGTTCCACGGCCACGACTTGACCATCCGCGTCGCGATTGCGGGCGCGGAGGTCACGGTATGGGACGACTATCGCAGCCCGTTTCGCGTGGGTGAAGCCGTGCGCGTGCGCCCGCGCGAAAAAGGCGTCGTCGTTGAATAGCAGACCCATTTCTCTTTCACGGAAAGGATTGTCAGAACCATGAACGTTACTCGCTCATTCGCCTTAGGCATCGCCGTGCTCGCCAGCCTCGGGTGGGCTTCCACCGACGCGCACGCGCGTCGATTCACGCACACCTACCAATCGGGTGTTGCGGACAAGGGCGAGGTCGAGTTCGCTTCTTGGACCACGATGCGCACGCAACAGGACGTCTTCTATCGCGGCTTCGACCAGCGCATGGAGTTCGAAGTCGGAATCGCTTCGCGACTGCAAACTGCGTGGTACTTGAATTTCGCGGCCGTGGCCCAGGACGAGTCGCCGGACGTCCGTCAGTCGGACGTAGAATGGGCCGGCGTGTCCAACGAGTGGATTTACCACCTGCAAGATGCGGTCGCCGACCCGTTCGGAATGGCGCTGTACTTCGAATGGGGATTGGCGCCGACCGAGGCGGATTTCGAGCTCAAGCTGATCGTGGACAAACGCGCGGGTGATTTCTTGACCGCATTCAACGCGACGGTCGAGCCGGAGTGGGACTACGAGTCGGCGGAGACCGAGAGTGCCGTCAATCTTGAATTCGACCTAGCCGCGGCGTACTTCTTGTCGTCCGAGTTCTCATTGGGCGCGGAGATGCACAACTACACCATATGGACGGACGGCACAGCCAACGAGTACTCGGCGCTGCTACTGGGACCCGTCGCGAGTTACGCCTCGGACGGCTGGGAGGCGACGGTGACCGTGCTCCCGCAAATTGCGACCCTGTCGGGAGACGACCCCGCGCAGCACAACAAGCTGGAAACGCGTCTCATCTTCGGGATCGACTTGCGGTGACGCGGGCCGGCACGCAATTCACTTCGCGGCGATCACACCGTACGTCTGCAGCGCTTCGATGGCGCCGTGGAATACGAGCCCGATCCCGATCGCGGACACGAAGAAGCCCACAATGCGCGTGGCGGCGTCGATCCCCATCGGGCCCACGCGCCGCATGACCTTCTTCGCGGAAGCGAGACACAGATACGTCACCCACATCGTGAGCACGATCGCCAGCACGACGGCGACCAATGTCAGCAGCTTGAGCTGCGCATGCGTGACGAGCGACGTCATGCCGATCAGCGTGGCGATGGCACCGGGGCCGAACATGATCGGCATCGCCAGCGGCACGAAGGCGACGTCGACCTTACCGCTGCCCCCGCTCGGCACCGACACCATCGAAGCGGGCGACGAATACAAGTCGAAACCGATCTTCATCAGGATGATCCCGCCCACGATGCGCACCATGCTCAGCGGCACCCCGAAGATGCGCAGCATGAGATTGCCGAAAACGAGAAAGAACAGCGACAAGAGCGTGGCGTAGACGCACGAGCGACGGGCCAGGCGGCGGTGCGCCGCGTCGTCGGTGCCTTCGGCGAGCTGCAAGAACACCGGCAGTGCCTCCAGCGGATTGATGATCGCAAGAAGCGTCGTGAACGTCCCCAGAAATAGCGTGAGCTCCGGTTTCATTTTCCTCCCGCCGTGTTCGCGGTCTTTTCCCCGCGCGATTGCTCGCGCTCGCGCAGACGATTCCGCTTCACATCGATCCCTCGGCTCGCCTACGAATCTTTCGGCACGCGCTGCGCCGCGAACCACGTGTAGGCGACGAAGCCCAGGAAGCCGACCGTCGAAACGAGTTGCGAGATGGCCACGTTGTCGAAGAACGGCGTCTTGATGTTGTTTTCGTGGTAGCCCGGAATCAAACGCATCGACGCACCGATCACACCGCCCAAGGCACCGCCCGCCATCAAGCCCGACGCGATCACGATGCCGCGCTCACGAATCGAGCGCCCGCGATTGCCGCCGATGCGGTTGGCGCGCTTGTCGAGGTAGTGCGCGAGCGCACCGCCCACCAAGGCCGGTGAGTTGAGGTAGAGCGGAAGATACATGCCGAGCGCGAACACGAGGGCCGGGACACCCAGCATCTCCATCACGATCGTCACCATCGCCCCCGCGCCGAACAAGATGTACGGGATGGGGTCGTGGCTCATGAAGCCCTCGACCAGAGCCTTCATGATCGCCGCTTGCGGCGCGTCGAGGAGTTTACGCGTGTCGCCCGGATCCTGTTCGCCGAAGGCGTACACGCGCGACAATACCGCAATCGTGAGCGCCGCGGCCACCGCCGACGCAATCACGCCCACGAACTTGACGCGCTCTTGCCGCATCGGCGTCGATCCCAGCCAGTAGCCGGTCTTCAAGTCGGTGATGGTTTGTCCGGATACCGACAGCGCGGTGCACACCATGCCCGCGATCATCATGACGAAGAACATCCCCGTCTTACCCGAGAGTCCGAATTGCAACAGCACCACCGACGACACGATGATGGTCAGCATGGTCATGCCGGAGACCGGATTACGCGCCGTGGTCGCGATGCAGAGTGCCGCCACCGAGGTGAAGAAGAATGAGAAGAACACGACGAGGAGGAGTCCGATCACCACCACGGCCGGCGATGTCCCCAGGGTCGCAAACATGATCGCGAGGCCGATTGCGCTGATGACAACACCGATCAAGATCGACATCACCGAGATGTCGCGGTCAGTGCGCTCGAGTGCTGCTCCTTCGCCACCGCGGAAGGCCTTCATCGCGACGCCGAAGGAGCCCGCCACCACGCGCAGCGACTTCCCGATGGCGAAGATGCCCGCCGTCGCGATCGCACCCACGCCGATGAAGCGAACGTAGCTACGAAAGATCTGGTCCGCGTTCATGTCAGCGATCGGGATCGCACCCGGCGTCACCATGAGGTCCGGAAGGTGACGGCCGATCATCCAAATCACTGGAACCAGTACGAAGTTCGACAGCACGCCGCCCGCGCACAGGATCATCGACGAGCGCAGCCCCATCACGTAGCCCAGTCCCAGAATGAACGCGACCGCGTCGAACTGGAACACCACCTTGGCGCGCGTCGCCACTTTTTCCACTACGGGGATGAAGCGGAAGTTGATCACTTCGGCCCACACTTGGTACGTCGTCACGAAGAAGTCGTAGATGCCGGAGATGAACGTCGCTTGCAAGAGGAGCTTCGCTTGCGAGCCGCCCTTTTCTCCCGTGACCAGCACTTCCGTGATGGCCGTCGCTTCCGGGTACGGATACTGACCGTGCATATCGCGCACGAAATAGCGTCGCAGCGGAATCAGGAACAGAACGCCCAGACACCCGCCCGCCAGGCAGATGAATGTCGTCTGCAGCGGATGCGGATCCAGCTTCAAGATGTAGAGCGCCGGGATCGTGAAGATCGCACCCGCCACCACTGAACCCGACACGCCGCCGATCCCCGTGATGATGACGTTTTCCAGAACGCTCGAGCGACGCGGATAAATGCGCGCGAGTCCGATAGCGAGAATCGAGATCGGAATCGCCGCCTCCATCACCTGGCCGACCTTCATCCCCGAATACACCGACGCGATCGTGAAGATGACGCAGAACAGCGTCCCCCAAAAAACACTGCGGAACGTGACTTCGGGAATGTTCGAACTCGCGGGGATGATCGGGCTGGTAGACTTCCCCGGACTTGAGAGGCTTGTACGCGTTCTCCGGCAGCGACTTGGTGTCGACGGACTGCATGCGTCCTCCTTGGTATCTCTGTGGGAGATGTCGCGCAGAGCGATGCGCGACTATTTGATCAGGACGATCTTGCGCGTGCGCGATTCCGATTGCTGCTCGAGCTTACAAAGATAGACGCCCGAGCTCACCGGCGATCCGTTCGTGTCGCGACCGTCCCAGACCGCGCTATGATGCCCTGCCGGGAACGATTTGTCGACGAGAACTCTCACCAACGCTCCGCGTGCGTCATAGATCGCCACGCGGACCAAACCCTCCGACGGCGTCGCGAAGCGAATCTGCGTCGTTGGATTGAACGGATTCGGGACGTTCGGCAGCAACTCCAGTCGTTGCGGTGTGGCCGACGGAACCGCGGTCGTGATGCCGCCCGTCGCCGGCGCGCTCTCGTTGCCCGCGATGTCGAACGATGTCACTTCGTAGTGGACGTTCCATCCATCGAAGGCCGGATCGTTCCAAGAAGTCTGCGTCGTGCTAGCGACCAACACGTCGTCGCGATATACACGAAAGCCCGCGAAGTCTCCCGCCGCGACCGCATCCCACGAAAGATGGTTGCCGTCGCCCGTATTGTACGCGATCGCGAAGCTCGTCGGCGTCGGTGGCGCCAGGTTGTCCTTCGAGTAACCGCTGTGTTGCGGCGAGTCGTAATAGATGAACGGATTCGACGTCATCGCCGAGATGAAGAACGTCGAGAGGCACGGACCGTTCGTGATCGTGGAGTCGCACAGCGTCGGCACGACCGTCTCGTAGACCGAGTCCCCGCGCGACGGCACCGTTCCCAGATAGTCCCAACCCAGAATCGCGACCCCTTCGCCGCGCGCCGCTTGCGAAAGCGGCGAATCTTCCACACTCGCCGTTGCGAACTGTCCCTGCTTGCGGTAAACCGCGTAGCCGACGACGTACGGATTCGACGTCGGCGAATCGTGCAGCGATCGCTGCCACGTCAATCGAACCTGCCGACCCTGATCGTTGCCCACATCCTTCACGCTATACAACGCCGGCTTGGCGTCGAAGCACCCCTGCCCAAGCGCGCCCATCACACCGCACTCCGCATACAAGCACGGCGACAACGACGAAAGATGAAAGTCGCCGCCCGCCGCATCGCAAAGCATCGGATCGACGGAGATGTTGCCGTTCACTCCAAGTTGGCCGGCAATGCAACCGGTCCAGTCGCCCGCGGGGTTACCGAAAACGTTGGAGCAAGTGACAGAGAATGCGCCGCCATCGCAGTAAATCGCTTCACTGCCGGTGTTGGCAAACGCAATACTCCGTGTGATCGTCGACGCGGTACCCCTCATGAGAATTGCGGCGCCGTGAGCGCTCTGCGCTTGCAACGATTCCGAGACGGATCGCAGAGGCAGTCTCGCGTCGTTGTCAAAGAAGGTGCAGCCAATGACTTCGCTCTCGGCGCAGCATACAGATCCAACGCACCGCCGCCGGAAAGAGGAACCGCGTAACCCAAATCGCCGCACCCATTGTGCATAAACAAGCAACGCAGGAATGTTCCGCCTATTGCGATGGCCGCTCCGCCAGTTAGACCAGCGTTGTTGTTAGAGAACGCGCAATCCTGAAACGATGCATTACCTCTCGACGCCACGGCGCCACCATCGAAATACGCGTAATTGCCGGTGAACGTGCATGCGACGAACGTGCCACCATCTGTATCTGATGGCGCCTCCTCCACCATCGTCGGCGCGGTTGAATTCGAACGTGCAGTTCTCGAAGCTCGGTGATCCACACGCCATCACGCCTCCTGAAGACGACTCATTTTGGGAGAACACGCAGTCGCGAACGTTCGCACCAGAGTTTTCGAAAACAATGGCTGCGCCAACCACAGGATTGGACCCGACCGGGCGATTGCCGCGCGTCTTGGGCAAACACGAAACTGCCTGTGCAGGATACGAAATGACACCGCGTGACGTTCGGTGAACCACCAAAGTAGACCGCCCCACCACTCGCGTCGGCACCATCGCGAAACGTGATCCCTTCGATCGGACGTCGCGTTGTCCCCGACGCACTGCAGTAACGGCGTGTTGAGCGGGCTCGGCTCGACCACAACACAGTCCGCCTGTCCCGTCGCGCTTCGAAGCGTGATGCCCGACTTCATGATGATCTCGGGAACCTGATAGGTCCCGCAGGCCACCTCAACAACATCGCCAACAACGGCAGCATCGATCGCCGCTTGAATCGTGGCGTAGTCGCCAGGAACGTGACGGACGATTGCGAGTGCGGAGCTAGCGAGCGATAGCGAGAGTAGAAGGAGAAAGCCAAAGAGGACTCTCGATGTGGAAGAACGCGATCGTTGCACGGCGGGGGCCTCCGACAACATACGAATGCAATGCGATGCTTCGGGAAGCCATGATTCTAGTTTCGTCGGGAGTCAGTGTCAAGCGACTCGTTGACTGCAACGACTCACGGCTTCGTCTGAGCGTTACGTTCCTTGGTCGCTCGCATGGTTTCTCGCAGCACGCCCCAGCCCATGCCGAACACGAAGCCGAGCGGACCCGTGATGAAGATGCCGAGCAGCGGGCCTTGGTTGGCGTCGGGCGCCCACACGAGCGGGCCGAAGAAACCGACGGCAAATGCGATTGCACCTAGAATGACGGCGGGCTTGAGTATTCTGAATAAGACTCTCATCGCTTTAGCGGAACACCTCCGAACCCTTCGATGACGTCGGGATCGACGCCGAACTTCTCGAGCACCACGGTGAAGATCTTGATCGACGCCTCGGTCTCTTCGGATACGACTTCGTTGGCGCCGAGTGCATACAAACGCGCCATGTCGCGCACGTAGCGCACACGCGCCACGATGTGGACGCCGGGGTTCAACCGGCGCACGAGCGACACCACGCGCGCGGCACCCGTGGGGTCGGGAATCGCCACCACGCACACGTGCGCTCTCTTGATGTTGGCCTTCACCAACGACGCTTCTTGCGTGGCGTCGCCGAAGAAGATGGGGACGCCGCGCTCGCGCTGTTCCTGCACGATGTCGTAGCTGATTTCGATCACTTCGTACTCGATGCCGCACAGCTTGGCGGAGTGACCGACCATCGCGCCGATGACACCGTAGCCCACGATGACGATGTGGTCGCGCATGCGCTCATCGGCATCGTCGGTCACGAAGTAGCGTCCTTCGCGCATCTTGACGGGAAGGGGTATGCGGCCGCCGACATCGGCCAGCCGACCGGCCGCGGTGACCACGAACGGCGCCACCGCCATCGAGAATAGACACACGGCGAGGACGAATTGATACGCATTGTCATCGACCAATCGGACACCGAGCCCCGCGCTCAACAAGAGCAGCGAGAACTCTCCGGTCTGCGACAGGTCGAGCCCCGTCATGACGGAGACGCGATACGGGAGACCGAGGCCGAGAATGACCGAGGTCGTGACGACGGCCTTGAGCACCATGACGCCGAGTGTCGCGATCAGCACGGCGGGAAGGTGTGCCGCCACGTAGCCGGCGTCGAGCAACATCCCCATCGATACGAAGAAGAAGCTCGAAAACACGTCGCGAAACGGCAGCACGTTTTCGAGCGCGCGATGGCTGTGTTCGGAGTCGGAGAGAATCAACCCGGCGAGAAACGCGCCGAGGGCGAGCGACAACCCCGCGAGCGACGTCAGCCAGGCGACGAAGAAGCACACGACGCCGATCGAGAGGAGAAACAGCTCGTTACTTTGCGTGCGGGCAATCTTGGTCAGCACCTTGGGCGCCAGACGCGGCGCCGCCAGACCGATGACCAGCCAAATAATGACGACCTTCAAGACCAAGACGCCGGCCGCGCGCCACGGATTCTCGCCGCCGATGCCGCCGAGAAACGGAACCACCAGCATCATCGGCACGAACGCGATGTCCTGAAAGATGAGGATGGCCATCGCGCCCTTGCCGTGCGGGCTCGAGATCTCCGAGCGCTCCTGCAAGAGGCGCAGGATGATCGCCGTGCTCGACAACGACGCGAGGAGGCCGTAGAGAATGGCGCGCGGCGTATGCGTTCCGAAGAGCAGTGCCACCGCGAACACGACCAGCGCGGTCAGTGCCACTTGCAACGGACCGCCGACGAAGAAAAGCCGCTTGACGTGACCGATCGAGGCCACCGAAAACTCGAGCCCGATGGTGAACAGAAGGAAAATGACGCCGATCTCCGCCAGCATTTCGACGGCGCCGATTTCGGTGGTGAGCCCGAGTCCGTGCGGACCGGCGATGACACCCGTCAGAATGAAACCGACCACGGTGGGAATCTTGAGCCGGTGACACACCAGCGCCACCGCGACCGCCAGGCCAAAGATGACGACGATGTCCTTGAGGAGCAGCATCTGCATGGGCGCATTCTAGCGTCATTGCGGCCGGTCGCGCGACGGTTTATTCTTGCTGCATGCGCGTCTTGTTCGTGTGCATCGAGAATTCGTGCCGGAGTCAGATCGCGGAGGCGTTTGCGCACATGCACGGCGCGGGCGTCGAGGCCTACAGTGCCGGTTCGCGTCCGTCGGGTAGTGTCAACGAGAAGGCGATCGCGTCGATGCGCGAGATCGGCTACGACCTCTCGACGCACGCTTCGAAAAGCTTGGACGCAATTCCGCCGGGGCCGTACGACGCCGTCGTCACGATGGGGTGCGGCGACGCCTGCCCCTGGGTCCCCGCACAACGCCGCGAGGATTGGGCTATCCCCGACCCGAAAGAATTGGGCGCAGACGAATTTCGGAAGATACGAGACGAGATCGAAGCGAAGGTGAAGGAGCTGCTGCGCGAACTGCGTCGATGACGCGTCAGCGAATGACGACGAGTCGCTGCGACTTCACTTGGCCGATCGAGGAGACGCGCAGGAAGTAGACGCCGCTGGCGAGCGTTCCCCCTTCGCCGTCCGCGCGCAGGGTGAACGTCGACCAGCCGCTGGGAACACTCGACAAGGATTCCGAGAAGACGCGCCGGCCGTTCACGTCGTAGAGATCCACCGCGACGTCGGCCGCACGCGGAAGCCCCAGACGAATATCGGTCTCTTGACTGAACGGGTTCGGTGCGTTGTCGAGCAGCGTGAGTTCGGTCGGCATGCCCGAGAATCCGTTCTGATTGAACGACGCCGACTCGGTCACGGGTGCGTTCATCGTCACCGACGCGGCGCTGTTGCTCCCGCTGTACGAACCGCTCCCCGTCCCCGTCCATCCCGCGAACGTGTAGTTCGAATCGGGTGACGCCGTGATGTTGACCATGGTCCCCGCCGCGAACCACGCCGAGACCGGAGACACGGATCCGCCCGACTCGCTTTGCATGGTCAGGAAATACTCCGTGCTGAAGGCGGCGGTGTACGTGATGTCGGCGCTCGGACTCACCGAGTGCGACACCGCACCGCCATCGCTCCACGAGGTCCAGGTGTAGCGCGATCCGCCCGTCGTCTGCGGCGACGTGACCGCGATGGTGTGGGTCGAGCTCGGCACCCACGCGAACGAGCGCGGACTGGTGTAGTTGCTTCCGTCGACCGTGATCGAGCGGCCGGACGGATTGGTGGCGACGGTGACGAGCATCTGCGGGTCGAAGATGGCCGTCTGCGTGATGGGGCCGTTCATGGTCACCGTGGCGGGATTGTTGCTGCCGTTGTACGAGCCGTTCCCGACGCCGTTCCATCCCACGAAGTCGTAGGCCACGCTCGGTGTGGCGGAGATGGTGACGACTTCGCCCGGCGTTCGCCAGCTGGTCGACGGGGTGACGGTTCCGCCGCCGCCGTCGTTCATCGTCAATTGATACTCGGTGTCGAACGTGGCGGTGAAGGTCGCGTCGGCGAACGGCGTCACGCTATGACTGATGGCACCGTCGTCGCTCCAGCCCGTCCAGAGGAAGCGCGTGCCCGCGCTACCCGCTTGCGGAGAGGTGGTCGCGATGACGTGCGCATCGCCGGAAAGCCAGTTGAACGTCTGTGTGCTCGAGTAATCGACGCCGTCCACGGAGAAGCTGCGCCCCGCGGATGCGTTTGCACGGTGATCGCGATGTACGGAACGCTCGCGAAGAAGATGTCGTTGAGCTCGACACCGGCGGGCGAGGAAGGCGTCCAGTCGGCACCACCGTTGGTGGTCTTGAGGAGGACACCGCTCACACCGACCGCCCATCCGTCGACGGCGTCGATGAAGAAGACCGAATTGAGTTCGCTCACGACTGGGCGCTGTTCGGTCCAGTCGGTGCCGCCGTTGATCGTCTTGAGCACGGCACCGGCGCCGCCCGCGGCGAAGCCGGTAGTGGCACTCACGAAGTAAACCGAATTGAGCGCGACGCTGGTCGGCTTCGACGACGTCCAGTTGACGCCGCCGTTGACGGTCTTGATCACCGTGCCCGACGAACCCACCGCCCAACCCTTCGAGCTATCGACGAAGTACACGCCTTGGAGTGTGGCCGTGGTGGGAGAATTCGCGGTCCAGTTGACGCCGCCGTTGGTGGTGCGCAGTGCCACACCCGCACCGACGGCCCAGCCGTGGTTCGCGTCGGTGAAGTAGACGCCGTAGAGTGCGAGTGCAGTGGGCGTCGACGCCGTCCACATGCCGCCGCCGTTGGTGGTGCGAAGCACCACTCCCGAATTACCGACCGCCCACCCGTAGTTCTCGTCGACGAAGAAAACGTCGTTGAGCGTGCGTGTCGTGGGATTGGTGGTCGACCAGTCGGCGCCGCCGTTGGTGGTCTTGGCGACGGCACCGTTCGCGCCCACCGCGAAGCCGAGATTGTCGTTTACGAAGTAGACGCCGTTGAGCGTCTGCACCGTCGGGTTCGACGACGCCCAGGTGGTTCCGCCGTCGATCGACTTCATGACGAGCCCGTTGGTGCCCACGGCCCAGCCCGCGGCGAGTGCCGTGGTGGCGGCAAGCACCGAGTAGAGGCCGGCCAGACCGGCAACTAACCTTGCATTGACCAAGCGGTAGGTTCGCGTCTGATGACGCATGAGGGTTCCCTCTGCTCAACAATTGTCCGGTGTTAGGGCGCACACCGGAGCATGCAAGCGACGTTCCACGACTCCTCTAATAGTCGGTCAGCGCCTTGGGCTTGATGGCGACGCGGAGCGCGTTCACCACCGCGAGGACGTCGATCGCTTCCTGCGTGATCGCCCCGGCGACCGGCGGCAGATAACCCGCCGCCGCGAACAACATCCCCACCACGCTCAGCGCCATTCCGCCCACCGCGCTCTGCAGCGCGATCGTCCGCATGCGCTTGCCGATGTGCATGAGTTCGTCGACGCGCTGGAGCGAGCTGTCGAGGATCACGGCTCCCGCCGCTTCGGTGGTGATGTCGCTTCCCTGCCCGAACGCGATGCCGACCGTCGCCGCGGTCAAGGCAGGCGCGTCGTTGATGCCGTCGCCCAGGAACACCGTGTTGGCCTTCTTGGTCTCCTCGCGCACCATCGCGAGCTTCTGCTCCGGACTCTGGCTGGCGTGGACTTCTTTGATGCCGACCTTGTCCGCCAGGTAGCGCACTTCGGATTCGCGATCGCCGGAGATCAGCATGACGCGCTTGAAGTGATGCTTCTTGCCCAGGTGCGAGATGAACGGCACGCCGTCTTCGCGCGGCTCGTCACGAAAGTGGAGGGTCGCGGCGTAGTGCCCGTCGATCGTCACGACCGCCTCCATCCCGCCGACGTGCGGCGGCAGGCGGTGCGCGTCGCCGGGATATTGCGCGACGAATCCCTTGCGGCTCGTCACCTGGATGCGCCGTCCGTCGACGATCCCGCGCAGTCCTTCGCCCGGGCGCTCGCCCACTTCCTGCGCGTCGCGCATGGCGACGTTCTTGCGCTTGGCGTCGTCGACGACGGCGGCCGCCAGCGGGTGACGCGAGTAGCGCTCGAGACTGGCCACGAGCGACAACACGTCGTTGCTTTCGAAGCCCGCCGCCGTCAGCACCTCGGTCAGGCGCGGCTGTCCGTACGTGAGTGTGCCCGTCTTGTCGAACATGGCGACGCGACACGTGCCGATCTTTTCCAGGATGGCGGGGTCCTTGATGATGATGCCGCGGCGCGCGGCCAGCGAGATGGAGCCGATGACCGCGACCGGAATGGCGATCAAGAGCGGGCACGGTGTGGCGACCACGAGCACGCTCAAGAAGCGGACGGGATCGCCGGTCGCGGCCCACGCGATCCCGGCGATGCCGACCGCGACCGGCGTGTACACCGCACCCAGCTGGTCGCCGAGGCGCCGCAATTTCGGTCGACGCTGCTCCGACTCGCGCATGACCTGCATGATCTTCGCGTAGCGCGAATCCACGGCGCGCTTGTCGGCGCGAATCGTGAGCGCGGCCTCGCCGTTGATCGCACCCGAGAGCACACTCGACCCGGGCACTTTCGACATCACGTACGGTTCGCCGGTGAGGTACGACTCGTCCATGGAGCCGTGTCCCTCGAGCACGGTACCGTCGACCGGGCAGATCTCGTGCGGGAAGATCACGACGACGTCGCCCACCGCGACGTCGTCCAGCGGCGTGTCCTGCATGTCGCCGTCGCGCTTGACGTGCGCCACCGACGGCACGCGCCGCGCGAGCGCGTTCAAGACCGACGACGCGTTGCGTACCGCGTAGCTCTCGAGCGCCTCGCCGCCGGAGAGCATGAGCACGACGAACGTCCCCGCGAGGTACTCGCCGAGAATCACCGACGTCACAATGGCGATGCCGGCCAGGAGGTCGGAGCTGAATTGACGGCGCAGCACGTTGCGAGCGAGGGCAGCAACCAGCGGCATGCCGCCGAGAGCGAGGCATATCAGGAGCGGCGCTTCGTACACCGGAACGCCGCGCACCTCGCCGCCCACGCGCAGCGCGTAGCGCATGACGAGGTGCACCGCGATCGCGACGATCGCAAGGACGGCGATCAGAGTCTCGAGGGAGAAGCGTGGGGAAGCCGTGCGCGCGGTCTTGGCGGTCGTTCGCCATCCTTACTCCTGCAGCTCGGCGGGAGCGGGATTGTCCTTGTTGACGAGATCGTTGGTGATGGCGGCGATCCACCAGCGCCCGTCTTTCTTGACGAGTTCGATGCTGTCGACACCGCGCGTGGGCGGATGATCCGAGTCCTTGATGGCGGCTTCGTAGAGGACCCGCACGTTGGCGATGTCGCGAAACACGCGCGGCTTCATCGTCACGATCTTCTCGTAGAAACCGCGCTCCTTGACGCGCGCCTTCTCGTCCCAGGCCACGAAATCGTCGATCCAGCCCTGCACGTCGAACACTTGCGTCTTGTCCTTCGAGACGCGAAGAACAATCACCGCCTGCGGGAGGTATAAGTTCTGCACTTGCTCCCAGTCGGTGGTCTGGCCGACGTCGACACACACGAGGTGATACAGCTCGCGTACCACACCCTCCGGGGTCTGCAACTCGGGCGCGGGTTCCTGCGCGCGCGCGGCGAGCGGGAGCGTCACGAGCATCAGCATCATCGCGAGTTTGGCGGCGATCTTCTGGACCGTGTTCACATTGCGGATCGTCGTCGGCATAGCGAGGGTCCTTTCCAGTTGATTGCCGCTGACTTTGGAGTCGCTGAAGGGGCCGCGACGGAGCCAGTAGAGCTCGCGTTCGTGTACGTCGAATTCGTCGACGTCGCTGGCGAGTGCTAGCACCTTGTTCCTAACCGCGGCCGATGGAGCGTCGTCGAGAAATCCAATGTGCAGCGAATGCCCGGGCTTGGCGAGCTCGGAGGCCTTGAAAGGTTGGTACTTCGCGACCGCCGCCATTTCGGCCGGCGATCGCACGAACGTTTCGACCGCGTACCCGAGCTTCTTTTGGAGGTGGCCTTCGATCTTCTTCTCGATCGCGTTGGCGCTCTTCGACGGCGAATCGAAGAGAACGTTGCCGCTCGCGATCACGGTTTCGACTTCGGAGAAATCGAGCGCTTCGAACAGACGGCGCAACGCGTCCATCTTGACCACGTGGCCGCCCACGTTGATCGCCCGCAGAAATGCGACGTAGCGCGGCATGGCTAGCGCAGCGCGCCGACGACGGCCGCGCGACCCGCCCACACCGCGACGAGCCCGAGGCCGACGCTCAGAAGGAGATTCAAGACGGCGATCAGCGGCAGCCCGTCGCGAAATCCATTCACCGTCTCGTTCGCGAAGGCCGAGAAGGTGGTGAAGCCGCCGACGAGGCCGATGGTGAGGAACACGCGCGCATTCGGGTGAAAGACGCCGCGCGCTTCGATCACCTGCACGACAACGCCGATCGCGAAACACCCGAGCAGATTGACCACCAGCGTCCCGAGTGGAAACGCGACGTGGGGCGACGCCGGCTGGACGACACCTCCGAGCCAGTAGCGAAGGATCGAGCCGAAGAAGCCACCGAGTCCGATGAAGAGGTAGCGCATGGCTCGTTAGCGTACGTCGTACGCGCCGCTGTCCTTGCCTTGCAGATACTGGTCGAACCAACCCACGATGTGCTGGAGGCGCTCGATGCGGTGCTGCGGTTTACCCGAGCGCGAGAGCTCGTGCGTCTCGTCGGGGAAACGCACCATCACGACCGGCTTCTTCAGGTACTTGAGCGCGCGGAACATGACCTCGCCGCCGTTGCCGGATGGTGTCCGCATGTCCGCCTCGCCTTCGATCAGCATGAGCGGTGTTTTGACCTTCGCGATGTACGTGATAGGAGATCGCGCCGCGAAGTCCTGCGCTTGCTCCCACGGTGCCTCGCGGAACCACACCGGCTGGAAGAGCGAAAAGTCGCACGTGTACCAGAAGCCCGACCAATCCGCGATCGAGCGCTGCGATACCGCCGCGGCGAAGCGATCGGTTTGCGTGATGGCCCAGTTGGTGAGCACACCACCGCCACTTCCGCCCGTGATGCCGATGTGCTTCTCGTCCACATAGCCGCGCTTGATCACGTCGTCGACGCCGGCCATGAGATCTTTGTAGTCGTCGCCGGGATACGCGAACTGAATCAGGTTGCCGAAGGCCTGTCCGTAGGACGAGCTGCCGCGCGGGTTGGTGTACAGCACGACGTAGCCCTTGGCCGCCATCCACAGGAATTCGTGGGTGAACGCGTAGCCGTACGGAATGTGCGGGCCGCCGTGGATCTCGAGAATCATCGGGTATTTCTTCGTCGCGTCGAAGCCGGGCGGCTTCAGGATCCACGCGTTGATCTTCTGGCCGTCGAAGCTGTCGTACCAGATTTCTTCCGGCGCCGGCACGTCGAGTGTTGCGAAGAGGGCGTCGTTGACGCGCGTCACTTGCTTCAAGGTCGCGGTCTTCTTGCGCGCGTCGGCCACGAACAAGTCGCCGATGTTCGTCGGTGTCGTGATCAACGCGACCAGCGTCGACCCGTCGGCGCTCGCGGACTGCGCGATGACCTCCTGGTCGCCCGCGGTGAACGGCTCCAAGCGGCCGTCGGAGACGCGAATGCGCTGGAGGTTCGAACGACCGCGCGCGGTGCTCGCCACGATCACCGACTTGCCGTCCTTACTCCACACGATGCCGTCGCCGCGCCCGCCGCGCGGCGCGTGCTGGTCACCGCTGACGCCACTCCCCATGTCGAAGTCATAGTCGGCGGTGAGATTGCGCGGTGTCGACTCGGGCGTCGAGTCGGTCACGAACAAGTCGGGTTGGTCGTAGGAGCGTAGCGGCTTCCCGGTGGGCGTGGCGACAAAAACGATTTGCTTCCCGTCGGGCGAGGGCGCGAACTCGCCGATCTCGCCGTCGATGCTGGCGACGCGCACGATGTCGCCGCCCGATGACGGAACCGCGTAGAGATCGGCGTCACTGGGCGCGTAGTACGGCTCGAGGACGCGCGTCGACGTGAAATAGAGCCGCGTGCCGTCGGGCGACCATGTGACGTTGTCTTCGTCGAAGCTGCCCGACGTGAGTTGGCGCGACTTCGGCTTGGCACCCGCCGCATCGAACGACGACGACACGGTCCAAATGTGGCTGTGGCGACCGGGCTCGTCGTAGCCCGCGCCGTTGGCGCGATACACCGCCTTGGTAATGACGCGCACGTCGCTCTTCTTCGGGTCTTCCTTGGTGGTGTCGCTCGGGAGCGTCGACGTAGTGAACGCGATCGTCTTGCCGTCGGGCGACCATCGCGGCGACCCCGCACCTTTGGCGACGTCGGTCAGCGCGCGCGCTTCGCCGCCGTTCGCCGTCATGAGATAAATCTGCGACGGCTCCGGCTTGCCGTCCTTCTCCACCGCGCGTACGAATGCGAGTGTCTTGCCGTCGGGGGACCAGCGCGGCGATGCGTCGAACGGCCCCGACGTAAACGGACGCGGCTCCGCACTCCCGTTGCTGGGAACGACGAAGAGCGACGTCTCGTAGCGATCCTTGTCCTCGTTCACCGTCACGCGCACGAAGACGACCTGCGATCCGTCGGGCGACACTTGCGAATCGCCGATCCAGTTGAAACTGGAGAAGGTCGTTTCTCGGTGATGGGGCGTCTTGCGTCCGCGTGAAGCGCGGCCGGAATATTCGCGAGAAGCAAAAAAGCGACGAGTTGGACGGTGCGTCGGATCATAGAAGTGGCTCGGGCGTCGAGTAACTGTACCCAACGTCCCGAGCCACCTGCAAGCGTCGATTGCGAAGGGCGATGACGATCGCTCTTGCAACCAAGGAACCAATAGCCGCCGCCAGCCCCTATTTAAGGAGGGTCAGCTTGCGAACGACGGCAGAGACCCCAAATTCGAGGCGCGCGAAGTACACCCCCGACGAAACCAGCGCGCCTCGCGCGTCACGACCGTCCCAGCGAACCTCGTGCGTTCCCGCTGGCATCGCAGCGTCGACGACCGTGCGGACGAGGGCGCCGCGGACATCGTATACGGCCAGCGTCACGCGACCGGAACTCGGAACGTCGAATGCGATTGTGGTCATCGGATTGAACGGATTGGGATAGCTGCGTAGCCCAAGTTCGTGCATAACAGGTGACTCCACGTCGACCGGAACACTGAAGTCCAGCCGGGCAAGGACGACGTCTTGGCTTCCCGCGCTCGTGAGCGCACCGGTTCCAAAGTCGACCGTGCCGTTGAACTCGCCGAAGACGACTGGAACGTCGAATGCATCCACATCGACCTCGATCGCGAGTTGGTTTGTGGCGTCGCCGAATTTTTGGCTCATCATGTGATTGCCGGCTGCGTCGAACTTCGCGACGAAGAAGTCCGCGAGACCGGCGCTCGTCAGCGGTGTCTCGCCGAAGTCCACCGCGCCGGAAAAATATCCCGTGACGACGAGGTTGCGCGAGTCGCCCACCGCGACACCGGTGGCCACCTGCGTCGACGCGTCCCCGAATCGCCGACTCCATAGGGGCGTTCCGTCGTCGTCGAACGCAGCTAGCAACAGGTCGGTTGAGCCCGCGCTCGTGAGCGGTCCGTTGCCCGTGTCCACGGTTCCGTAGAAACTCCCGGCCAGGACGACATTCCCAAGCGGATCCGCAGCGACGCCGGCCCCGTACTGGTCCAGCGCGTCGCCCGCGCGACGGCTCCAGAGATGCACGCCGTTAGGATCGAGCTTCGCCACGAATACGTCGGAACCCGAGGCGGCTAGGTCGCCTCCTCCGAAGTTCGCGGTACCGCTGAAATGTCCCCCTAGAACGACGTCACCCGCCGCGTCCGTTTGAACGTCCGCGAAACTGCCGAACGCCCCGCCCAGTGCACGACTCCATGCGTAAGTACCGGTCGGTCCGTACTTCGCCGCGTACATCCCCGCGGGAAGGTTCGGGCCGCCGAAGCTCGCCGTGCCAACGAAGATCTCTCCCGTGATCACGACGTTGCCCGCTCCGTCGACGGCCACCGCCGACGCTCTGTCTTCGCCGTTTCCGCCAAAACGCTTGCTCCACAAGTGGGCACCGTTGGGATCGAACTTCGCAAGGAAGACATCCGTGTTGCTGCTAAAACTCGTGAGCGGTCCACCGCCGAAGTCCACGGTATTCACGAAGTCTCCGAAGATGAAAACATTACCCGCGGCGTCGACGGCCACGTCGCGCATCGATTGAAGTCCGGTTCCGGGAAACGCCTTGCTCCACATGTGCGTTCCGAAGCGATTGAGCTTCGCGAGGAAGATGTCGCTGGATCCGGTAAATGGGCCGCCGCCGAATGAAATGGTGCCGTCGAACTCGCCCACGGCAAACACGTCGCTCGCGTCATTGACGGCCACGCCCTTGGAATGTTGGACGCTCACGTCTCCATAGCGCCGGCTCCACGGGTTCGGCGGCCATCCGCCTGAGTGCCACGTGACTTGGACGCTCGCCCGCGACTTGTGCCCGGTGTTGTCTATCGCCTCGACGTAGAAGGTGTGGACTGCATCGGGAATGGACGTCATGACGGGCGAGCACTCTTGTGCCGATGCGAACGGCGTGAACGGCATTCCCCACTGTGAGTCATCGTCCGGATCGGTGAGATCCCACGCGTACCGGTATCCTCCCACGCTTCCGCCGTACACGCAAGCGTCAGCCGACCAACAAAACACGATCGGCGTTTCGCTCAATAAATCAATCGAGACCGTCGGCGCCACCACACTGGTTACGATCGGATCGTGGTGCGGAGACGTCACCGTCAACACCGGTCCGTTGACGTGATTCATTATCTTGATGCGACGAACGTTGCGGGGCTCGACGAACAGGGCCTCGGTGTTTCCCTCCGAATCCCGGCCATGGACCGCGAAGACGTAGTCGCCGTAGTCCTGCGGCGGAGTCGTCCACGACGTGCCGACGTCGGGCGCCAGATACGGTTGCCACGCGCTCCACTCCGGTGCGTTGGGGACCGTGCGAATGTACTGAATTGTCTGCGCGTAGCTGTTTCCAAAGTCGCTCGTGCTCACGAGGATGTAGCGCACCTCGGCGGGATCGGCACTACCTGGCGCGGCGTGCCAGCGATAGGTCATAACGGGCCCCACGTCCGCGGGCGTTAATCCCGCGCAGACGATCGGTTCCGTGATTTCGAGGAGCGGCGCAACCGATACGCCTTCATCGGAAGACCGCACGACGTGGGTGCGACTGATGAGGGTGATGAAAGAGAAGGCGACTACGAGACACCAGCGGAGACGTCCGTTCATGGTGAGAACCTCGTCGGGGCGGTTTTCGCAAACGGGGCGGGAATGACAGCAAGCTTCGCACGAAGCCAGCCTGCTGTCAATCCACCCCTGAACACGCGCCCGGTCGCCTAACGTTCTCTAATGAAGGTCCCGTTGCGAAGCTCGGCGTACGCCTGGCGAAGCTCTTCGGGCGTGTTCATGACGATGGGCCCTTGCCACGCCACCGGCTCTTCGAGCGGCTTGCCCGATACCAACAGGAAGCGAATTCCCTGCGGGCCGGCTTGCACCGTGACTTCGTCGCCGCTATCGAACAAGACGAGCGAGCGATTGCCGATCGCGTCGCGCACTTCTTCGCCCGACGGCCCGACGCGGTCGGTCATGACGGCTTGCGGCTGGGACGCGTCGCGGAAGCTGCCGGAGCCTTCGAATACATAGGCGAAGGCGTGGCGCGTCGTCTCGACCGGGAGCGTCTTGCGCTTGCCCGCCGGCACGAACACGTCGAGGTAGCGCGGGTCGGCCGCGATCCCTTCGACGGGACCGCGCTTGCCCCAGAAATCTCCCACCACGATGCGCACGATGGTGCCGTCGTCGTCGGTGATCTCGGGGATGTCGCGCGCGTGGACGTCTTGGTAGCGCGGCTTCGTCATCTTGAGCGAGCGCGGGAGGTTCGCCCACAGTTGGAACCCGTGCATGCGCCCCTTGGCGTCGCCGCGCGGCATTTCTTGGTGCAAGATGCCGCTGCCCGCGGTCATCCATTGCACGTCGCCGGCACCCAGCGTCCCGCGGTTGCCGAGGCTGTCGCCGTGGGCGACGTCGCCCGCCAGCACGTACGTGATGGTTTCGATGCCGCGGTGCGGATGCCACGGAAAGCCCGCCAGGTAGTCCTCCGGGTTTTCGTTGCGGAAATCGTCGAACAACAAGAACGGATCGAACTCGTCCGTGTTGCCGAATCCGAAGGCGCGGCGCAGCTTCACACCGGCGCCCTCCAGCGTCGGCACGGATTGGCTGATGTGCTTGACGGCTCGTATCGACATGACGTCACTTCGCTTTCTGCTTGCGCGTGAATTGCGGGATCCTCTTCCCTTGCGCGGACAGCTCGATCAGGGTGGCGAGTCGTTTGAGGCGCGTGGCTTCTTGCTTGGCACTCACGACCCACCAGTTGGCGGCCCGGCGATACGAGGCCGGGGTGGCCTGGTAGAACTCCCACGCTTTCTTGTTTCGCATGAGCGTCGCTTGGTACGGTTCGTCGAGCTGTTCCTTACGCTGCTCGTAGGAGTAGATGCCGGACCGGTTCTCCTTGCGCGCCTCGAAGGCCTTCAAACCGGCCGCGCGTACCCGTCCTCCCGCGATCAACTCCTGCGCGCGACGGATGTTGATCGCACTCCACGTGCTCTGCGCCTTGCGCGGCGAGAATCGTATGGCGTAGCTCTCGTCGTCGACGCCCTTGCGCAGTCCGTCGATCCAGCCGTAACACAACGCCTCGTCGACCGATTGCGGCCACGTCATGCTGGGCTTTCCGGTCTCCTTCTTATAGAAGCCGACCCACAGCTCGGTCTCGCCGGCGTGGTTCTTCGCCAGCCACTTGCGAAACTCCGACGCCGACTTCATGTGTTTGATCTTCATCGCGAGTGCAACGGCCGTTCGTCGACCCAGAAGCGCCACGGGCGCGCGGCCCAATACGGTCCCGCATAGTCGACGCCGACGCGCGGTCCTTTCAGGATGCGTCGCGGCGGCACACGCACGCCGCGATCTTCGAGCCATATCGCGTTCGAGGTGGTCGCGTCGACGCCGTCGAGCGTCTGGTCGATGCGCAAGGCACGGGTGACACGTCCCGGTCCCACGACCCACTCGGATTCGCCGTCGCTTTCGATCGCGACCGCGCGAATCAGCACACCTTCGGGTTTGCCCACACCGACCGTGCTGAAGTTCAGCAACCAGTGCATGCCGTACACGAGGTACACGTAGGCCGTGCCGCCATCTCGATAAAGTGGTTCGACGCGTGCGGTGCGCCGTCCACCGTACGCGTGTGAGGCCGCGTCGCGCGGGCCCTTGTACGCTTCCGTCTCGGCGATCATGGCGAAGAGGCGACGGCCGTTGAAGCTTCGCACAATATAGGTGCCGATCAACGCGCGCGCCACGTCCAGCGTGGGGCGGTTGAAGGCGTCCCGCTCCCAGCGCTGCGACATTACTTGCGGTACTTGGGTTGGTAGAGTTGGACGACGAAGTTGCCCGGGGCTTTGAAGTGCGTCACCAGGCCGTAGCCGTGGTCTTCGACTTCGTGCGGAAACTCGACACCGCGCGCGCGCAATTCCTCGACGGTTGCCTCGATGTCGTCGCAGTAGAACGAGATGTCGGCGGTCCCGGACGCCGGCTCGCCACGCTCGGTCGGGTGCACGCCGAGGTCGGCTTCGGGAAGATCGAAGATGAGCCACCCGTCGCCCACGTCGGTGCTGCCGAGCCCGAGTTTGTCGCGAAAGAACGCGCGCAGCTCGTCGGCCTTGGAGGAATAGAACATGGCATGCAGTCCGCGGATCATAGCGTCCCCATTATGCCCGAAGTCGCTACATGTCGACAATCATCTTGAAGCCGCCGTACGCCATGCGCTTGTAGTCGAAGACCATCGGCCCCGTCGCCAACTTCTGGATGCGCGGGTCGCTCATGACCTTCTTGTTGACGGCGTTGCGATGCGCCTTCGACTTGTACACGATCCACGAGAACACCACCGTCTCGCCGGCCTTGACCTTGGCGAGCTTGGGGAACGCAACCCCCATCTTGACCTTGAGGTCGTCGCCCACGCACTCGCAGTACTCGAGGGCGCCGTGCTGCTTCCAAATCTTGCCCGCCTTCTGCGCGATGCGTCGATAGGCGGCGATGTTCTTCTTCGGCACTGCAATCACGAACCCATCTGCGTAACGCACAGTCTCTCCTTTGTGTTGTCGAACGGGAATTCTAGAGCCAGCGTCGCACGCGGCCTCGATACGCGTCAAACTCCGCGCCGAACGTTTGCGCAAGCATGGCTTCTTCCACGGGGATAAAGCGCTTGTCGATAATCAGAAAGAACACCGGGATCACTAGGAACGGCGTCACCGATCCGAGGAGCATGCCGATACCGACGAGCAACATCGTCATGCTGAGATAGATCGGGTTGCGGGAGAAACGAAATGGTCCGCTCGTGACGAGCTTCGATGATTCTTGGAACGGTTTGATGGTCGTCCCGATGCGGGCGAACATGATCCGCGCCGTGAGCCCGATCAACAACCCGACCACCATTGGGACCAAGCCCCAGTATCGCCCCGGCCAATCGACGAGTTGCTTGACCGGCACAAAATGGTGGAGGGCGCACATCAGCAAAATCGACAGCCCGAGGTACATGGGCGGATACATGCGAAAGCTCTTTTTCTCGCTCATGCGCGAAACCCTCTATCGCTCGGGCGGGATGCTCAAGTATTCCCATTCGCCGCCGCGCATCGCCTTCGCCATGAAGACGATCTGACCGACGTGATACGCGACGTGGGCGAGCGAACGATGCAACGCCTCGGGGACCGACAAGGCACTCCCGCGAATCGTCACCGAGCGCGCGAGGTCGTCGTCGTCGAGTTCTTCCAGCGCGCCGAAGAGAACGGTCCACCCTTCTTCCCACTTCGTGAGTACTTCTTGTTTGTCGGCGCGGCGTGGCAGGAATTCCGATTCGCGGTCGCGCCACGGCTTCTCGCCGTCGCTGGTGAGAAAATCGGTGAAGCGGGAGGTGAGATTGCCGGAGATGTGCCAGACCAACGTCGCGATGGAGTTGACTTCCGCGCCACCCTCCGACAGCTGGGCGTCGTCGAGCTGGTGGATGGCGGCTTCGGCCAGCAATTTGTAGCGACGGTATTCGGCTTCGAGCGAGGCCATGATGGGGCGCATGGGGTTCCTCCGTTCGCGTGCAGCGTCGATAGTGGACGACCGTCGCCGCGATTGTCAACCGGCCCGTTGCCGCTATGGGCGACGGGCTTCGCTCACCGAGAAGCCGAGCCCGTCCGGGTCGACGTACTGCGCGATGCGCACGCCGAACACGTCCTTGGGGGGCTGCAGGCACGGCACGCGGTGCTCCACCATCTTTTGGTGGAAGGCGTCGAGGTCGGGAACACTCAAGCCGGGGCGACAGCGTCCCGCCGGAAGATCCTCGGCGTCGTTGGCACCCGAGCGCGGCTCCTTGCTCGCATGGAGCGCGAATGTGGCCCCGTCGGTCGCGAATTCGGTCCACCCCGGGGACTCGAACTTCAACGGCAGCCCGACCACGTCGCGATAGAACGATACCGAGCGTTTCATGTCGCTCACGAACACGATGGCATAGCTGACTCGCATGTCGAACTCCTTTCCGGCGATCTTAGCACGGGCGGGCGCCCGCCGTCCGGGTTCGGTGTATACTCCCACGATGAGCAAACAGCCGTTGGGTAACTCCCCATTCCTGTTTCTATTCATCCCCCTTGTGACCGCGCTCCCCGTTTCCGCCCAAACTCCGGAGGTGGGCCTCGACGAAGCGCTGCGCCGCGCGTTGGCCGTGCAACCGTCGATGGTGCAGGCGCAGGGCGACGTGCGCGTCGCCGGCGCCAACGAACGCGCGGCGTGGGGCGCGTTTCTTCCCTCTTTGTCGACGTCCGCCTCCGCTTCGCGCAGCAACATCGGCCGCATCGACCCCGACACCGGCCAGCCAGTGTCGCCTCAATTCACCTACACGCTGGGCTGGAGTGCGAGCCTGCCGCTGTTCGAGGGTTTCGCCCGCGTCGGGAACCAGCGCGCCGCATCCGCCAACTCCGATGCCGCCGATGCCGGATTGCGCGGCGAACGCTTCCAAGTGATTTTCACCACCAAGCAGATTTTCTACGCCGCCGCCGCGAGCGACGAACTGGTGCGCGTCGCGACCGCTCAAGTCGCACGCGCGGAAGAGCAATTGAAAGCGGCTAACGACAACTTGCGTGCCGGTTCGGCGACCACGTCGGATTCGCTGCGCGCGATGGTGGAACTCGGCACGGCGCAGATGGCACTCATCCGCGCAAAGGCGGCCAACTCCGCCGCGCAGGCGGCACTCGCGCGACAAATTGGCGCCAGCGGTTTGGTGCGCGCGGTCCCGGGCGACGCGCTTCCCGACCTCCCCGACACCAGCGCCGTGCGCGCGATGGCGCGTGCGGAGAGCCCGGCCGTTCTGCAATCGGCGGCGACGGCGCGCGCCGCGCACGCGCGCGTCACGGTGGCGAAGGCACGCTATTGGCCGTCGCTGGGTGTTGCCTACGGCGACAGCAAGCAAGGCGCCGGTTCGCCGCTCTCCAACTTCGACGACTACTCGCACTCGTCGGCCTGGCGCTTCTCGCTGGCGTGGCCGATCTTCGACGGGTTCGACCGCGAAGCCGCGCAGGTCGCCGCCTGGGTGAACCGCGACGACGCCGATGCGCGCGCCGCGGACGCATTACGCCAGGTCGACGCCGAAGTGATTCGGCAGGTGGCGCTGCTCGGTGCTGCCTTCGAGCAAATCGGGATTGCGCGCATCAACGTGCAGGCGGCCACCGAAGACTTTCGCGTGCTGAGCGAGCGCTACCGCCTCGGTGTGGCCACCAGCTTGGACCTGACGACCTCGCAGGAGAACTTGACGAGCGCGGAGGTAGACCTGATCCAAGCGCAGTTCGATTATGTGATCGCGCGCGCACAACTCGAAGCACTGGTCGGGAAGGAGCTATGATGCGTCACCGTCAAGCAGCGTGCGCGACGTGGATACTGGTGGCAGCACTTGCCGCCTGCCACAACCAACCCACCACGGCGCTCTACGAAGAACAACCGGTCGAGCGCCGCACCATCGTGGTGTCGGCGTCGGCGGCCGGCGTCATCGAGCCGGTGCGCACCGTCGACGTGAAGTCGAAGGCGTCGGGCGAGATCATGGAGCTCAAGGTGGAGACGGGCAACAACGTCAAGGCTGGACAGATGCTCGCGATCATCGACCCGCGCCAGCCGCAGAACACGCTTTCGCAAGCCGAAGCCGATTTGAAAGTCGCCAAGGCGCAGGCCGAGATCAACCAGACTAAGCTCGAGCGCGCGGAGACATTGTTCAATTCTCGCACGATCACGGAGTCCGAGTACGAGGACGCGCGGTTGTCGTCGGTGACCGCGGGCGCGCAAGTGGTGCGCGCGCAGACCGACCTCGAGAATGCGCGCATCCAGATGGACGACACGCGCATCGTGGCTTCCGTCGACGGCACCATCATCAGCAAGAACGTCGAATTGGGCACGGTGATCTCGTCGCCGACGCGCGACGTGGGCGGCGGCACCGTGCTGTTCACCATGGCCAACCTCGACACGGTGCAGATTCGCACGCGTATCGACGAGACCGACATCGGCAAGGTGAGGCCCGGCCTGGAAGCGACCATCACGGTCGACGCGTACTCGGACCGGCGCTTCGACGGCGTCGTGTTGAAGATCGAGCCGCAGGCCACCATCGAGCAGAACGTCACCATGTTCCCGGCACTGGTGCGGATCGCGAATCCCGGTCACCTGCTGATGCCGGGCATGAACGCCGAAGTCGAAATCCACATCGGCGAACGCGAGAACGTGCTCGCGATTCCCTACTCGGCGCTGCGCACGCCGCGCGACGCCGCGTCGGCCGCGAGCGTACTCGGGCTCGACCCCTCCGTGCTGGATTCGCTGAAAACGCGGCGGCCGAACGCAGCCGCGGCCCCCGCCGCGGCCGGCGCTCCGGCCGACACCGCGAAACGCCGCGCTCCATCGAATGGCGAGATGAAAGGTGGCCCCGGCGCGAGCGCTGGTCGCGGCAACGGCGGCAAACGATGGGGCGGTGGAAACGGCGGCGGCGGCTTCGGTCGCGGTCCGGGCTCGGCGTCGGGCGGCGGCGGAAGCTACATCGTGTTCGTGGTGCGCGACGGCAAACCGATGCCCGTCATGATCAAGACCGGCCTTACCGACCTCGATTACATCGAAGTCTTGGACGGCCTCTCCGAGACCGACACCGTCATCGTGCTGCCGAGCGCCTCGCTCATCGCGTCGCAGGACGAAATGCGCGAACGCATCCAGCGCATGACCGGCGGCGGCGGCATCCCGGGCATGCAGCAACAACAGACGCAAACCAACGCGGCCGGTCGCGGGAGATAGCGGTGCTCTTCAAGGACATCGTGACCGCGGCCTTCCAGGCCATTCGCGCCAACGCGATGCGATCGATGCTCACCATGCTGGGCATCATCATCGGCGTCGCGGCTTTGATCACGATGGTGTCGCTCGGCACCGGCGCGCAGCGCTCGGTGCAATCGCGCATCGAATCCTTGGGGCCCGACCTTCTGACGATCTTTCCCGGCCAGAGCTTCCGCGGCGGTGTCGCCAGCGATACGCGCGTGAGCATCACCGTCGACGATGCGCTGGCGCTCCAGCGCGACGCGCGCTACCTCAAGGCGGTGGTACCCGAGTTGACGCGCAGCATCCAAGTCGCGAGCGGGAGCAAGAACATCAACGTGAGTGTGGTGGGAACGACTCCCAGCTACGTCGACGTGCGTCGCTTCAAGCTCACCGCGGGCCGCATGTTTTCCGAAGGCGACGACGCCGCGCGCAAGCGCTACGCCGTGGTGGGTGCGTCGATCCCGCGCATGCTGGACATGAACGCGGCCTCGATGGTGGGCCGCGAGATTTCGATCCGCGGCATCCAGTTCGAAGTGGTGGGCGTGCTGGGAGAAAAAGGGTCGCAGGGTTCCTTCGTCAACCTCGACGAGCAAGTCTTGATTCCGCTCCAGACCGCGCGCTATCGCATCTTCGGCACCGACCGCTTGCGCGCGGTGACGGCCCAACTGAACGACGTCGCGCAATCGAACGTGGCCATGATCGACGTCGAGCGCGTGCTGCGGCGCGAGCACAAGATTCGCCCCGGGGGCGACAACGACTTCCAGATTCGCCGGCAAGCGGACCTGCTTTCGACCCTCGAGAACACCACCAAGACGTTTACGCGCCTCCTGGCCGGTATTGCCGCGGTGAGCCTCGTCGTGGGCGGCATCGGCATCATGAACATCATGCTGGTGTCGGTGACCGAGCGCACGCGCGAGATCGGGTTACGCAAGGCGCTCGGCGCGACGAAGAGCCTCATCTTGTTCCAGTTCCTGGCCGAGGCGCTGGTGTTGTGCATGGTGGGCGGGGTGTTCGGGATTCTGGCGGGGTCGGCAGGCGCCATCGTGCTCTCGCGCGTCAATCAATGGAACACGAGCATCTCCCTCTTCGCGATCGGGCTCGCGTTTCTTTTCAGCGCGGTGGTCGGCGTTTTCTTCGGGATATGGCCCGCGCGGCGCGCCGCCACCCTCGACCCCATCATCGCCCTTCGTTACGAGTAGGAACCCCCAAAAAAAGTTCGGGGGCGGTGTCGATTTCGCGCCGGCTCGATCGACGTCTTGGTAGAGGCGGGGATGGCCCCGGCTCCCAAACCCAAAGGAGACACGTCATGCGTTTCATGGTCATCGTCAAAGCCACCCCCGAGTCCGAAGCCGGCGTCATGCCCAGCGAAAAGCTCCTCGCCGAAATGACCGCCTTCAACGAGCAATTGGCCAAGGCCGGCGTCATGCTGGCGGGCGAAGGACTCCGGGCCAGCTCGAAGGGCGCGCGCGTCAATTTCTCGAAGTCGAACCAGCGTAGCGTCGTCGATGGCCCCTTCGCCGAGACCAAGGAGCTCATCGCCGGCTTCTGGCTGTGGCAGGTTCGCTCCAAGGAAGAAGCGATCGAGTGGGTCAAGCGCTGCCCACACCCGTTCCCCGGCCACGACACCCACATCGAGATCCGCCAGGTGTTCGAGGCGGAAGACTTCGGCGCCGAGTTGACGCCCGAGCTGCGCGCGAGAGAAGAGCGCCTCCGCAAGGGGATCGAAAAGCGGAGCTAGCCGGCTGGTCTTGCGTCGAGTCGGCGAAGGTGGTTTGATCGGTGGCCGTAATGGCCACCGACGTCCATCGAACCATCGACGCCATCTGGCGCATCGAATCACCGAAGCTGATCGCCGGCCTCGCGCGCATCGTGCGCGAGGTCGGCCTGGCTGAAGACTTAGCACAAGACGCGCTGGTCGCCGCCCTCGAGCAATGGCCGACGTCGGGCATTCCGGACCGACCGGGCGCCTGGCTCATGACCGCCGCCAAACACCGCGCCATCGACCTCCTGCGACGCCACCAACTCCTCGAACGCAAGCACGAAGAGATCGCGCGCGAACTCGAAGCGCAGGAGAAGGCGACGCCCGACTTCGACTCGGCACTCGACGACGAAGTCGGTGACAACTTGTTGAGCCTCATCTTCACCGCCTGTCATCCGGTACTCACGGCGGAGGCACGCGTGGCTTTAACGCTGCGACTCCTCGGCGGCCTCACCACCGACGAGATCGCGCGCGCGTTCTTGGTACCCGAAGCCACCGTCGCGCAGCGCATCGTGCGCGCCAAGCGCACGCTCTCCGAGAAGCAGGTCCCCTTCGAAGTCCCGCGCGGCGAAGCCTGGCCGCGCGCTTGTCGTCGGTGCTGGAAGTGATCTACCTCGTCTTCAACGAAGGCTACACCGCGACCGCCGGCGAAGACTGGCATCGGCCCGCGCTGTGCGAAGACGCACTTCGACTGGGACGCATTCTGGCCGAGTTGATGCCGAATGAACCCGAGGTCCACGGACTGGTGGCGCTGATGGAGATCCAGGCCTCGCGCACGCGCGCGCGCGTGAACGCGAAGGGCGAACCGGTTCTATTGACTGAACAGAATCGCGCGTTGTGGGACCGACTCCTGATCGGGCGTGGTCTGGCCGCGCTCGAGCGAGCCGACGCGCTGGGCGGGTCGCGCGGACCGTACGCGCTGCAGGCGGCGATCGCGGCGTGTCACGCGCGCGCGACCAGCGTCGAGGAGACCGACTGGTCGCACATCGTGAATCTCTACGGCGAACTCGCGGAGATAGTACCGTCGCCGGTGGTGGAGTTGAATCGCGCGGTGGCGGTGGCGATGGCGGCGGGCCCGGCGGCCGGTCTTGCGCTCGTCGACGCGATCGCGTCGCAAGGATCGCTCGCGGGCTATCACTTGCTCCCCAGCGTGCGCGGCGACTTGTTGGAGAAGCTGGGGCGCTGCGACGAAGCGCGCGCGGAGTACGAGCGCGCGGCCTCACTCACGCGCAATGCGCGCGAGCGCGAACTCTTGCTCGCACGAGCACGGCGGTGCGGCGCGCAATAGGCTAGCGCCGCGACAGCGATCGCAACGTCACCCCAGCGCCTCGCAGCGCCGTTGACACCGCGGCTGCAATCTCGCGCGCGCCCGGCGTGTCGCCGTGGATGCAGATCGTGTCGGCGTGGATGGCGACATCGCTGCCGTCGCGCGCGCGCACGGTTCCGTGCTGCACCATGTGCAACGCCTGCCGCGCGGCTGCCGCGGGATCATGGATGAGGGCGTCGTCGAACGTGCGCGAACGCAAAGTGCCGTTGGCTTCGTAGCGACGGTCCGCGAATGCCTCGTCCGCTACCGCGAAGCCCGCGGCGCGGAACACGTCGAGCATCGGCGACCCGGCCAGCCCGACCAGGACGACGTCGCGACTCCACGTCGCCACTCCGGCGGCGATGGCTTCGGCCAGCGGGCCGTCGTGTACGGCCTGATTGTACAGCGCGCCGTGCGGCTTGACGTGCGTCACCGTCGCCCCGCATGCGCGCGCGATATCGGAGAGCGCACGCACTTGCGTGAACACGAAGTCGGTCACGGACTCCAACGGGAGATTCATCTCGCGGCGGCCGAAGTGAACCGGGTCGGGGTAGCCGGGGTGCGCACCGATGGCCAGCTCCCAGCGTAGCGCCTGCTCGACCGTGGTCTTCATGGTATGCGCGTCGCCCGCGTGTCCGCCGCACGCGACGTTGACCGACGTGATCCACCGCATCAACGACTCTTGCGTGCCGTCGACGATGGCGGATGGCACTTCGCCCATGTCGCAATTCAGGTCGATGATCGTCATTCGAGAATCGTCTCCCGCGCCGTTACCAGTCGCTCTTGTTCGATCAGCAAAGCGCGCGCGGCATCGAACGTAATCAGTTGGAAGCGCACCTCGTCGCGCGGGCGCAGTTGCCCGAGGCTCGCGATGTCGGCCGACGATCGACGTTCGCAATCTTCGGATAGCCGCCGGTCGACTGCTGCTCGACGAAGAGAATGATGGGGAGCCCGCCCGACGGGACCTGGACGGCGCCCAGCGGCACGCCTTCGGTGATCATTTCGCCCCCGCGCTGACCGGGGATCGCCGGTCCGTCGAGGCGCACACCCATGCGATTGCTCTGTTCGAGCACGCGATAACTGCTCTCGCCCATCGTACGCCGCGCGGCGTCGGAGAACCAGTCGCTTTGTTCGCCGGCGGTGACGCGGAGCGTCTTGCGGGGGACGAGTCGTTCCAGCACGCGGCGCGCGACCACTCGCCTGCGAAACGATTCGGTGGGATCTCCGACGCGCAATTCGTCGCCCTTGCGCAGCGCGCGCCCGTCGAGACCGCCGAGTCCCGTCATCACGTGCGTCGAGGCACTCCCCAAGAACGGCTTCACGACGAAGCCGCCGTGCACGCACAGGTACGCGCGCGCGCCCGTGCGCGTGGCACCCACGCGCAGCGTCGCACCCGCTCGCACCCGCAGCGACGTCCACGGCGTGACACCCGCGTCGTCCAGTGTCGCGCCAAAGTCCGATCCGGTCAGCGCCACGACGGCGTCGTCGCGAAACACGAACGCCCCGCCGACCAGCGTCATCTCCAGCGCCGCCGCGTTCTCCGGATTACCGACCAGCCGATTGCCCAAGCGCAACGCGACGGCGTCCGCGGCTCCCGACGGCGACACGCCCATGGGTCCGTACCCGTCGCGACCGAGATCTTGCACGGTCGTGAGCATTCCGGCTTCCAGCACGCGCATGGTGTTCATGACCACTCCGCGAACCTGTCGCGCGCGATGGGCACGAAGCGCACGCGGTCGCCGATCGAGAGCAAGCTCATCGGGTCGCGCTCCGCCGAGAACAAAGTGAGAGGCGTGCGTCCGATCAAGCGCCAGCCCGCGGGTGAGGCCACCGGATACACCGCGGTCTGCCGGCCGCCGATGGCCACACTTCCCGCCGGAACCAGCCAGCGCGGCGTGGCGAGTCGCGGCGTTGCCAGCACGTCGGGGAGACCGCCGAGGTACGCGAAGCCGGGCACGAAGCCGAGAAAGTACACGACGTACTCCGCCGACGCGTGCAGCTCGATTACTTGCGCCGCCGTCAAGTGATGGGACGCCGCCAGGTCGTCGAGGTCGGGACCGAACTCGCCGCCATAGCACACCGGAATCTCGACGCGACGCGCGTCGGGCAAGCGGACAGTGTCGATGCGATCAACGTACGATTCCAGCATCGCTTGCAGTTCGTCGTGCCGCAGTTTCATCGCGTCGAACGTGATCATGAGCGTGCAGTACGCGGGCTGCAGGTTGCGCACGCCGGGAATCGGCTCCGCGGTGAGCATCTGCAACAGCGCGCGCACGCGCTGATGGACCTCGAGCGAGATGCGGTCGCCGAAGACGACCATGAGCGAACAATCGCTGGCAGGCCGGAAGTGCACTGCGTCGCGCGACGTCATGGATCGCTCCTGCGCGCGGCGGGTGCGCGACGCCACAGCCAATACACCGGAAATCCGACCAGCACGAAGACGTAGCCCACGCCCGACGTCGTCGGGGCGAGCCACAATAGATCGATTACAAGGAGCGACGCCAATCCAATGTAGACCGACCGGCACGAATCGGATAACCCCACGTGCGATAGGGCCGCTCCAGGTGCGGCGCTTTCCTGCGCAGGACGATCACGGCGGCCACCATGAGCGCGTACAAGACGAGGTCGGCTGGGATGAGATACTCCAGCAACTGCGTGTACACGTTGCCGTAGGTAACCGCGCCCGTCGCACCATCGACCGTCGCGGTGCGCGGCAACGTGAGCATCGTGGCCCACAGTCCTTCGCCCAGCAACGCCATGCCCGGGACGTGGTATCGGTTCACACGGCCGACGCGCCGGAAGAACAGTCCGTCTTGCGCCATGGCGTAGGCGACGCGCGCGCCGGCGAGAATCAATCCGTTCAAGCACCCGAAGGTCGACACCATGATGGCGGCCGCCATCAGTACGGTTCCCGGTGTGCCGAGTACCTTGTGCATGGCGGCCGTGCCCACGCGACCCTGCGGCGCGTGCTGGATTTCGTCGAGTGACAACGTGACGACGTAGGCCAGATTCGCGAGCAGATACATCGCGACGACGAGCGCGCAACCCAGGAGCAGCGCGCGCGGCAGATTGCGATGAGCGTCGCGAACCTCGGCGCCGACGAAGGTCACGTTGTTCCACGCCGACTGCGCGAACAGCGGCCCCACCATCGCGCGCCCGAGCAACAGAACGAGCGCGAGCGCGCCGACGGCACCGAGGTTCGGCTGCGCGACGGCCGCACTCCATCCGTTGGCACTCGGGTGCCACCACGACGACGTGAATGCGGCCGCGCCCGCATTCCGTCCCCACCCGAGGCAGATCACGATCAACCCCGCCAGCGCGAGTGTTTTCGCCAACGTGAACGTGTTCTGGATCCACTTGCCCAATCGAAGCCCGCGCGAGTTGAGCAGCGTGAGGAGCAGGATGGTCGCCGCCGCCGTCGCCTGTTGCGTCGACAAGCTGACGGCGTACCTCCCGATTCGAATCGGCTCCACGAGATAGAGCGTCGACGAGATGCGCGGAACGAGAACGCCGGCGAAGTTGGCGAACGCCACTGCGACCGCGGCGATCGTACCGGTCTGGATGACGAATACGAAGGCCCAGCCGAACACGAATCCCGTCGCGGGTCCGTATGCTTCGCGCAAGAAGACGTACTGCCCGCCCGCCCGCGGCATGGCCGCGGCCAGCTCGGCGCAACAGAGGGCACCGGTGATGGTCATGACACCGGCGAGTCCCCATGCCAACAGGAGCACACCGGGTGCGCCCACCAAGCGCGCCGACTCGGCCGACACGATGAAGATGCCCGACCCGATCATGGAGCCGACGACCAGCATGGTGGCGTCGACGAGCCCCAAGCGACGCTCGAGCGCCGTGGAAGTCATGCGCGATAGTTTGATCGGGTCGATCGGCGGGGTCAACCCCTGTCGGTGATGGCTACTTGAATACGAAATGCGCGACGCGGGTCTCGAGCTCCCAATAGATCAGCGCGATCGCCGTCAGGTCGAAGGCCGCGTGCGCGACCATCAATAACCAGATGCGGCCCGTGACCGCGAAGATGGAGCCGAACACGAGCCCGACCACCGTCGCTTGTTCGACGCCCGGCAGCCCTTGGCCCGTATAGTGGGCGAGTCCAAACCCTACCGCGGTGAGCAGCACGGTGAGCGGCTTCGTCCACGCGCGCGGTCCGAACAACTTGCCGAGGCGTTCGAACAGAAATCCGCGGAAAACGGTTTCCTCTCCGAAGCCCGCGCCGACCACGACGGCCCACACGGCTCCGGGCAGTGCAGCCGTGTTCCCCGCTAGGTAGTGGTAGTTTTGATTGATGGGATCGGCGCCGAAAAGCGGCATCACGATCGCCTTCATCAGGAGTTTGAGCGCCGCGCCGAATACGATTCCGACGAGAATGGTGACGATCCAATGCTTGGGTCGAACGTAGCCGATCTCGTGCCACGGTGTGTGCGAGAGCCGCGCCCAAAACAGCACCAAGAGCCCGCCCAACGGCACGCCGTAGTCATATCCGCCCAACAGAATGACGAGCACGGCGAGGATGCCGATCGGCCCGAATCCTCGCAAATTGGCCGCGACTCGGTCGCCGGAGTCGCGCGCGGAGGTGCTCTCTCGCGATTCCTGTGCCATGGGACGTCCGGTGATTGTAGTCGCACCCGTCCGCCCGGCAAGTTGATTTTACCGACTCCCTTGACATGCAAGACTTCTCTTGCCTATAATCCCAGCGTGCAAACGGACAAGGTAGACAAGGTATTCAAGGCGCTCGCCAGCGCGCAAAGGCGGCGCTTGCTCGATGCATTGCGAAAGAGCAACGGGCAGACGTTGGGAGAGCTGTGCGAGCACCTCGACATGACGCGCCAGGCCGTGACACAGCACCTCGCTCGCTTGGAAAGTGCGAACCTGGTGACGACGGTGTGGCGCGGGCGCGAGAAGCTCCACTACCTCAATCCGATTCCGATTCACGAACTGTATCAGCGCTGGATCGTTCGCTACGAAGAGCAGCACCTGGACGCGCTGCTCAAGCTCAAGAAGAAAGCCGAAGGAGACTAGGAATGGAAAAACCGCAGTTCATCTACGTGACCTACATTGCCACCACACCCGAGAAACTCTGGAACGCGCTCATCGACTCGAAGCTGACCGCGCAGTACTGGCAGCACGACAACGTGTCGGACTGGAAGGTGGGCTCGAAGTGGGAACACCGGCAGAGTGGCGGCGGCAAGATCGACTTGGTGGGCAAGGTGGTCGAGATCGCGCCGCCCAAGCGCCTCGTCATCTCGTGGGCCTTCCCCGCCGACGAGAATCGTCCCGAGCGAACCTCGCGGGTCACGTTCGACATCGAGCCGTTTCGCGACGTGACGCGACTGACCGTCGTGCACGACAACCTCGAGCCCGGCTCCGACATGCTCAAGGGAATTTCCGACGGCTGGCCGAAAGTGCTCTCGAGCCTCAAGTCGCTCTTGGAAGGTGGACACGCGCTGCCGAGACTGTGGTAGTGCGAGAAAGGACGATCACAACAATGAACTCCGGAGAGGTTCTCGCAGCCTTCTACGCCGCGGTCAAGAAGAAGGACATCGCGGCGGCACGCCGTTATCTGAGCGACGATCTCGTGTTCGTCGGGCTCTTCGAAACGTATCACGGCCCCGACCAGTATCTGACCGCACTCACGGGGCTGTTGCAGATCACGGTCAGGCTGGACGTGAAGACGATCGTCGCGCAAGACAACCAAGCGGCGATCTTCTTCGAACTGGAGACGAAGGCGCCGGCTGCCGCCACCACGCTGGTAGCGGAGTGGCACCAGATCAAGAACGGGAAGATTGCCCGCGTCGAGTCGGCCTTTGACGGCCGACCCTTCGCGGGCATGTTCGGCGGCTAGCGACCGATACTGCGCACCTCGATCTTGTTCTCGGTGAAGATGGGAATCAGCAGCAACCCGCGCTTCGTGTCGAGACCGATGTCGGCCGGCGAAGCCACGCTGTCGACCACGGTGGTGTAGACACCGTCGGCCAGTTTGTAGACGGCTTGCCCTTCCCAGCTCGACACCAAGAGGCCGCCGCTCGCGAGCAGCTGCACGCCGTCGAGCTGGCCTTTGGGCGGTTTGGGGAGATCCGTGCGGGCACCCGTCGCGGGGTCGATGCGATACACCTCGCCCGAGCCGAACGTCACCACGATGACGCCGTCGACGGCGACCGTGATTCCGTTCGGATGTCCAAGCGACGGATCCTTGACCACCGCGATCGCTTGGCCGGCCGGGTCGAATCGATACAGCGCGTCGGTGCCGCTTTCGCCGAAGCTCGCCGTCAAGCCGGAGTCGGTGACATACACGATTCCGTCGGGACCCGTCGCCATGTCGTTCAAGAAGGTGGCGTCGGCGACCGGCCACGTCGCGATCGGAGCGCCGGTCGCGAGATTGAAGAGACGCACGACGTCGATGTCGGCGACGAAGAGCGTGTCGCCCCTGATAGTCGTTCCCTTGGGGGCGTCGAGCGACACACCGTTGACGCCGGCCGCGATCCAGTATGCATCGAGCACGCGCCCGTCGGGGGCGACGCGAGAGATGTATCCGTTATTGTCCTTCTCGGCCGGGCTCCCGTTGATGTTGGAGACGAGGTAAAGGTCCGCCCCGCTCAAGTACAAGACCGACTCTGGCGTTTGGATCGTCGAGTCGGCGATGGTCATGTTGACGGGCGCGGCCGTCGCCGCCTGCTCTTGCGCTTTTTCCTTCTTACTGCAGCCCGCAGCGAGCGCGAGTCCTAGGACGAGTGCGCAGCGAATAGCAAGATCGACGGTGCGGCGATTCGTGAAAGCGATTCTCATTGGAAGCTCCCTTTCCGGTCGGACGACCACGGGCGAAGTCTGCCACAGTCGGCCGGAGATTCCAAACGCGAAACGAACGTCACCGGAGTGCGACGAACCACAGGTACACGACGAGGTCGCGGGTGTCGCCGTCGAGCGGAAAGGCAAAGTCGAGGCGGAGATTCGCGGCCTTCTCGACCGGCCACAAGTAACGCTGCAGCCCGACTCCGGCCGAACGAATCCAGCCGGTCGAATCCCCGTTCCCGACCCGCGCGGCGTCGGCCCACGGAACGATTTGAATGCTCGACGATCGCAGGAGCGGAATGCGCGTGTACGCGAAGACGTCGTACGGGACCAAGTACTCCAGTCGTGCCGCGAACGAATCCTTGCCCACGTGCGTGCGCCGGTCGTAGCCGCGCACCGTGCTCAAACCGCCGACATCGGCGAGTTGCTGAAACGGCGGCGCGTCGCCGGTCGCGACTCCTTGTAGCGTGGCGTCGATCTCCTGCCGGCCGACCACGAACCCGCGCGCGTGAATCGTGATGTCGGTGCGGTGGTAGCGAAAGTCTCCGCCCAGCGTACCGCCCGCGACCCGCTGTGCGAGTTGGACCGTCAGCCAGCGCGGTGCGTTGACCTGGACGCCCGCGACGATCGCTTGGTCGTCGCCCTCGTCGATCGGGGGGTTGGGTTGATTCATGTCGCCGAAGAGCGAGAAGTCTTCGTCGGTGGCGACACTCCGTTCGCGCGCGGCGTCGTAGCCGAGATCGAACACGAGACCGCGCATTGGATTGAAGACGACGCGCGCGGAGCCGCCCAGTCGGTGGACGTAGTCCTGTTCGTCGGCGCCGCCCACGAACGCGCGGACACTGTTGAGCGCAATCCGGTTCGATCCGAACGGCTCAACGCGATCGCGAAACGACGCGACCAACGCCGCCTTGCGATTCGTGGCGGGCAGCGTCGTCTTGAAGTCGACTTTGTAGCGGAAATCTTCGGGCGCGGTCGCGTAGGCGCCGAAGGCGGAAAAACGCGTGCGCTGATCGGCGCGGCCGTAGGTGAACTGGCCTCCAAATACCAGGCCTTCGACGCGATTGTAGTCCCACTGGGTGATCTCCGGACCGAAGCCGGTTCGCCAACTGCTCCCGTAGAGCGGCGGTCCGCCCGCGAGGCCGGCGACGCCGAGCGAGTCGTAGATCGCACTGGTCGAGTCGATGAAGGCGTCGTTGGTGATGCGAACTTCGGGCGTGTAGGCCGCGTTGTCTTCTTCGTGCAAGGTCGCGAGCAACTTCGGCGCGTCGAGGGATGCCGCCGTATCCGGATTGGCGGCGATGGGCCCCGTGCCCAGATCGGACGCGTGGTCGCGCTCGCCGAACATGCGGGCGTCGTAGCCCGGGTCGAAGCGGTAGTCGTCGAAGACTTGCGAGAACGAGACGGTGCTGGGCGCGAACCACATGACGCCGCGCCGGATGTCGAACTCGGCTGCGACTTGTTTCGGCACCCATTCGCCGCCGGGAAGACGCATCCATTGCACCGAAATGCGGCGAAATCCTTTGATGATCATCGGCATCGGATTCTCGGTGAACTCGTAGATCTCATGGATCACGCGGAAACCGTTCGAGTCGATGTATACCTCGCCGCGCGGCATCTCGCTGAAATCCGACTTGGGCCGAAACCCGACGTGGAAAATCACGCGGTCCGATTCCAGGACACGGTCGACAAGCGTGAACTCGAATTGTTCGTCGTTGCGGAGATAGACCGGCACGCGCGTGAAGCGGCTGATCTCGAAATCGCGAACGCGATACTCCGGATCGTCCGGCTTCTTCGTCTCGTCGAAGACCCACGCGTCGCCCTGCTTCTTGAATTGCTCATTCTGCGAAGCCAGGAGAATGCGGCGCGCGAAGCCCGTCGAGTCACCGTAGACGCGGTAGACCTCGGTCTCGACGGTCTTCTTCTCCGGCCACACGACGGCGACGTGGGCCGTGGTTCGGTACGTCGCGTCCCGGTGTCCCGCGAGTTTGGTGCGTTCGCCGCGCATCGCGCGCTGCACGATCTCGCGCACCGTGAACACCTTCCCCTCGACGACGATCTCCTTGGTGATGCCGACGGCTTGCGGGACGGTATCGGGCGGGATGGGAACCGCGGACGCCGCGAGAGGACGCGCCAGTGCTAACGCCCAGAAAAGGAACACCGCGCGAGAAAGTGCGTCGCAGCGCATGAACATGGTGTTGAATACGGATGGCGGGTTGTCGGGTTGCGACCGTTTACGGGCGCGTATCGGCGTCGCGAAATTCGAATCCGATGGTACCACCATCGACGATGCTCCGGAAAACAGCCAGCTCTTTCCTATAGAACAGTAGGGCCACGACCATCACCATGGTCAGAGTCAAACCGAGGTTCGCAAGCATTTGATTTCGCACCACGACGAAGTACGAGAACGAAGCGGCGGAGTTGTTCATCGCGATGTGCGCCACCGAAGTGACCCAGACGCTCCGACTCTTGACGTAGACATATGCCAGGTAGGTGAAGGTGCAGACGGATCCGATCGCAAGAATGATCGAATTGAGCAGGGACTGCCAGCGCGGATACTCGGTCGTGTGCGGAAGGACAAGGGTCAGCGGAAGATGCCACGCGTACCAGATGAGACCACCAATTACGATCCCGACCCAGGGTCGGATGCGGTACAGCAGCGGGAACATGAAGCCGCGATGACCGAATTCCTCGCCGAAGCCGGTAACGACGCCGGGAATCACGTTGAAAACGGTCAACCCGCCGAAGAAGTACAGCACGAGCATCGTCCGCGGAGTGAGGCCCTTCGGCAACGTCTCGTTGATATCCTGCCCGGTTGCGGCAAACTGCTCCGTCAGCTTCTTGAGGAAGACCTGGCCCGTGAAATCCCACGTGATTCCGCGGAGCAACGTGAACAATCCGAACGAAAGCGCGGTGATAGCGATCGAGGCCAGCCAGAATCTAACGTAATGCTTGATCCCGCCCAATCGCAGGTTCGCGTCCTTGAATCGCGGCGGGTAGAAGAAGAGGCGGGTGACCACGGCCGCCATGGCGGGCGTCAGCATGTAAACCTGCGCCAGGTACATGCCTTGTTTGCCCAGCAGTTTCGCGCCAACGATGATACCGCTGCAGAGAACGAACAGAAGGGCGAAGTAGATCGCGAGCGCGCGGTTTTTCATGGCTTCGGTACGTCCCCCCGTTCGTCGAGATCTCGTTCAGTTCGTCCTGAGAACCGCCCGCTTGCGCCAGTTGATCCAGAAGAGAACGCCCAGTAGCAGCAAGGGCCCGTCGATCACGGCGTACGCCGACCAGTGGAGTTGCCCCCATTTCGGCACGAGATGCAAGACCGCAAGTAGCGGGAAAACGACGGCGCCGATCCACTCCCGCCGCCAGGCGATCGCGAGAACGATGAGAACTATTCCTGCCGGGAGCAGATGCATGAACAGCGCCAGGGCCTTATTCCAGAATCCACCGGGCGTGTCGAACACATCCAAGGCGAAGATGGCCAAGAAGGCGGCAAACGCGATGCACATGATCCTGGGAGCCCAGAACAAGAGGCGGTTCATGATTTCGGCCCCAGAACATAGACGACCCAGGGCGCGATTCTCGTCTCGCTCACCCACGACTGTGCTTCGTCCGGTTTCCCCAGCGGTCGGTAGGTCGCGATCACGCTCAACCCGGCCCGATCGTAGACGTCGCAGTAACCGTCGTCCGTCCACAGAATGTCTTCGACGGGTCGCGCGTCTTCGACGTCGAGCATCACGATGCGGACCTTGTCGCCGCATCGAGCGATTCGGTTCTCGGGAAAGTCTTTCGTGGAGAAAGAAGTCCACTCGTTGACGTAGATGTCCGGAGACGAGACGAGGTTCACGATGCGTCCGCCCGATTTCAAGAGACGGCCGAGACCGCGAAAGAGTGTCACCTTCTTCTCCTGCGTGGCGATGTTGTCGAAGGTGAAGACCGACAGGACGAGATCGTACGTCCCGGCCGGGAGGCTGCTCACGTCGCCGTCCGTAATCAGGCGATAGTCTCCGCCGAGGGTCGCGTTCGCGGGCTCGCGCGAGCATCGCCTCCGAGATGTCGACGCCCACGACATCGTAGCCGAGTTCTCGCACGAATCGCGTCGAGCGCCCTGCTCCGCATCCGAAGTCCAGCGCGCTCTTCCCGTGCACGTGCTGGGCGATGATCGCGGGCAGGTCGCGGTAGGCCAGGAAGTACGTGCCGGGGAACTCGAGCTTGGCGTAGGCCTCGGCGCGCGCATGGTCGTCGTAGACGTTCGCGAACCCCGGTTGCGGTTTACTCGATGGTTGGTTCGTCACTGGGTGCGAGTGTACAAGGACGTGCCGGCGTCGCCAGGCAAAAGTGGCGGCCCACATCCAAGAAATATGTTGCTATACTCAAAACGGTACGAAGGCTGCGTGACGCCGGACCTCAAGACCCGCGTTCCGCGCCTCCTGATCGCCTGACTCATGGTTCACAGGCCGCCGCCGACCGACTGAAGCGCGCGCCGTCCCCCGCCGCTCCGGAAATCCACACCCAAAAAGAGACCCCCCAGGTCTCACCGCAAGCCGTGGGAGGAAGACCCCTCATGAGAACCATAAAGGCTTCCCTGGTCCATCTTTGGCTGCTCGTGCTGATCACGTTCGGCGCGGGCCCGACCCAAGCCGACGCGACGTATTCGTGGCGCTACTACCGGCCGGGCAATACCGGAATCCAGGGCGACTTCAACGAGGCGATCTGGATCGCGCCCGACGGTGATCCCTACATCGGCGGCTACGACCCGATCTTCGAGGAGGGCGGGTTCGTGAAGTTCATCCAGAGCGAGAACCGCTGGATCAACTACTCCAACGTCGACTACCCGGTCATCGGCCATCCCAACGACGACGGGGTGCACGCGCGTGCGCGACATCGTCCCGGACGCGACGGGCAAGCTCTGGCTGGGGACCTGGCGAGGAGCATTGACCTTCGACCCCGCGATCGGCGCAAGCTCGCTCACGCACCTCGGTCCCGGCAACTCCGCGATCAACGACGACTTCGTGTGGGACATCGATCGCGCGCCGGATGGCACGATGTGGTTCGCGAACAACGGGAGTGTCCGGTACGATCCGGCGACCGACACCTGGACGCGATTCGACAACATGGGAAATGTGTTCCTCGCCGTGCAGCCCAAGCCAACAGGCGGTTACCTCGTCTGGTCCTCGTCGAGAGCGCCGAGCCGAGACTACACATTCATTTTCGACAGCGACACGCAGCAGTGGACCATCATCTCCGTCGCGTATCCCTTCGACACACCGAACGAAGTGGTCGGGATGCCGGGCAAGGATTGCGTCGACGACGCCGGCAACTTCTGGGCGTTGCGGAGCACGACGCCCGGAGACTTCGACAGCCTGGATTATCGCCGGCCGAACGGCACCTGGGTCACTCCCTTGGAGCCGTACGACGGTGTGACATTCAGCATTTCGGCTTTCAAGGCCTACGGAGATCGCCGCGCGATCCTGGTCGACGGCCAGGGTGCGGTCTATCAATTCAACGGCTTCAACTGGGTGAGTCTCGGGACGTGGCGCCCGGGCTTGAATACGCAATCCGCCGACATCGACGCGGCCGGGAACGTGTGGGTGTGCGGGGTCGGCGGCGCGGCGAAGCGAAACGTCGCAGACCGGTCAGTGGCAGCGCTACCGCGTCACCAACACGAGCAACTTCGACTCGCTTCAACCGCGACCTCACGATCGATCCGGTCAACAACTACGTCTACACGGGTGCCAACGCGGCTCCCGGCGTCGGCGGCATGGTGCGCTTCGATGGGACGCGCTGGACGTGCTGGGATCAGCTCACGTACGGACTCGGGTACGACTGGCCGTTCGGCACCGACTTCTGCCAGACGCTCGCCTATCGGCCCATCGACCGGGGGCGTCGCGGTCAACCCTTACTGGTTCAGTGGCATCCACGAGTGGACGGGTTCCGGCTTCAACATGCTGCTCCCAGACGGCGGAGCGAAGCGAATGTGCGAGGATTCCTTGGGGCGCCTGTGGGCGATCGGCGAGTACTTCAGTCTCACCTACTACGACGGTAGTGACTGGACCTCCGTACCGATCGCGGCCTGGGGCAAGCGGCATCACGCGCGGACCCGACGCGCTCCGGGAACGGTGTGGGCCACGACCGGTTACGAGTTCGTCCGAACCGACGGCGCGTACCGCTTCTCGCGCACCGTCGGCGACTTCCCCGAGCTGACCGACAACACGGATCAGATCCTGGGACTAGCCGCCGATGCCGACGGCGTCGCGTGGGTGGGCACCACCGCGCTCTACGATGGTCCAACGCCCGGCGGCGCGCTCATCCGCATCGACGCGGACACGGGCGCGTACCAGATGTTCCGCACCAGCCAGGGCTGGCCCTTCCCCGGCGACACCGTCACGCCGTGGGCCGTGACACCCGACGGGCGCCTGTGGATGCAGTACGACGACAGCAACTACCCCTACGATGACGTGGGACTGTGCTGGTTCGACGGAACGAACGTCGGCTCGTTTCCCGCCCCGCCCGGGGGCGAGCCGCAGTGGGGCGGCCTGCCTCATCGGCAGATCGATGACCTGGAGGTTCGCGTCATCCCCGACGGCTACGAGCTGTGGATGAGCTGCGTCAGCCGCGGGATCGCGGTGCTGACGGTGCACCCAGAGCCGACCGCAATTGGTCCGCACGACGGCTCCCGGATATTCGCCCTCAAGCAGAACTATCCGAACCCGTTCAACCCGACGACCACGATCTCCTTTACGTTGCCCGAGGGGGCACGCGCGCGCCTGAACATCTATGACGTACAGGGCCGGATCGTGGCGACTCTGGTCGATCGCGTGCTGGGTCCGGGTGATCACACGGTGCAATGGGATGCCCACGGGGTGGCGAGCGGAGTGTATTTCTGCACCTTGGAGAGCGCGGACTTCAAGGAGACGCAAAAGATGGTGCTGCTGAAATAGCCCGCATCCGAGGGAGAGGCTGGATCACACGAAATCGGACCGTCGTTTCGTGTGATCCAGCAGATGCGGGGCTTGCTTCAAATTGCACGGCCGCCGGATGCCACCCGAGTCCAATGAAAGAGGTGCTCCCAAAGATGAGGGCGCTTGCGCAGCAGGTAAGCACCCGCCAGCACGGTGGCGCTCACGTTGGCGACGACGATCGACCACCACGGCAGCACCGGCCGCATCGGCGCGGACAAGAGACCGACCGCGATGATGGTGACGACGAACCCCGCCACGATCACGAGCATCGCGACGGGCGCGCGCGACGGGTGTCGTTCCGCTTGCTCGACGAGCCCGGTCACCACCAGACCGATGGCCAGCGAGATCAAGAGGTGCAGCGCGTTGTACGCGAAGATGGTGGTCGGGTCGATGCGGATCGGCACGCCGAGGATGCCGGGGTCGCGCAATCCATGAAACACGGCCTTGCCGAGTAGATCGACCGTGTAGAGCGTGCCACGCGCCGCCAGAAAATCAAAGATGCTGTAGAACAGCGCGACGGACGCGTACCCGATCAGTCCCACCACAATTCCCTGTCGAATCGAATGTCTTGTCGACTTCATTGTTGACCTCCCGCGTTACTTGGGCAGAAAACCCGTCGGATCCGACTGCCACGAATGCAGCATCTTCATGTAGTTCGCGCGCTCGAAGGCGGCCGGCTCGGCCACGTTCTTCTGGCTCATGCTCCCGCACATCTGCGCGACCGACGTGTACTCGTGCTCTTGCATCCAACGTTCGACGCCGTCGAGCACGACCTTCACGTGCCCCACGCCCTCTTGCAGAATGGCCGACGTCATCATGGTGACGCGCGCGCCGGCCATGACACCCTTGATGACGTCCTCGGGCGTGTGCACGCCGGTGGTGATCGCGAAGTCGACGTCGACGCGACCGAAGAGGATCGCGACCCAGCGCAGCGGCAGGCGCATCTCCCACGAGCGGCTCAACACCAGGTGCGGGACGACCTCGAGCGTTTCCAGGTCGAAGTCGGGCTGGTAAAACCGATTGAATAACACCAGGCCGTTGGCGCCGGCGGCGTGGAAGCGCTTCGCCATGTGCCCCATGGCGGAGAAATACGGACCCACTTTGACGGCCAGCGGAATCGTAACTTCGGCGCGCACTGCACTCACCGTGTCGATGTACATCTGCTCCACTTCGGGCCCCGTCATGTCGACGTCGGTCGCGATCATATAGATGTTCAATTCGATGGCGTCCGCTCCCGCCTGCTGCATCAAGCGCGCATGCTCGACCCATCCGCCGCGCGACACGCCGTTCAAGCTGCCGATGACCGGAATCGAGAGCGAGCGCTTCGCGCGCGCGATGCGGTCCAGGTACTCGTCGGGTCCCACGCGGTACGATTGCGCCTCGGGAAAGTACGAGAGTGCTTCCGCGTAACTCTGCGAACCGTAGCTCAAGTAGTGGTCGAGCTGACGGCTTTCGTGCTGAATCTGTTCTTCGAACAGCGAGTGCATCACGATGGCGGAACAACCCGCGTCCTCGAGCATCTTCATCTTGTCGAGGGATTCGGACAGCGGAGAGGCCGAGTGCACCAACGGATTCTTGAGCGGGAGGCCCAGGTACTTCGTGCGCAGGTCGCTCATTTCTTTTCCTCCGGGTTGGGCGTCCACGACGCGCGCTGGAGTTGTTTCCATTGCTCGTGGACATGGGCCTGGGCGGCTATGAGCAGCCGCGCCGCGGCGTCGGGATCGGACTGGACCAGCATGCGGTAGCGGCTCTCATTATAGATGTAGTCCTGGAGCGGGATCTTGGGCGGCGCGCTGTCGAGCTGCATGGGATTCTCGCCGTGCGCGGCGCGGCGCGGGTCGAAGCGGTACAGCGGCCAGTGACCGCTCTCGGCCGCGAGCTTCTGCTGCGTCATCCCCTTCGCCATGTCGATGCCGTGCGCGATGCAGTGGCTGTAGGCGACGATGAGCGCGGGGCCGTCGTAGCTCTCGGCTTCGACGAACGCGCGCAGCGTCTGCTGATCGCCGGCACCCATCGCGATCTGTGCCACGTAGACGTGACCGTACGAACGCGCGATGGCGCCGATGTCCTTCTTGGCGGTCGCCTTGCCGCCGCTCGCGAACTTGGCCACCGCACCCAGCGGTGTCGCCTTCGACGACTGGCCGCCCGTGTTGGAATACACCTCGGTGTCGAGAATCAAGAGCTTCACGTTGCGTCCACTCGCGAGCACGTGGTCCAAGCCGCCGAAGCCGATATCGTACGCCCACCCGTCGCCGCCCACGATCCACACACTCCGGCGCACCAGCGTGTCGGCGACGGCGAGGAGGTCGGCCGCCCACGCGTGCGCGCCCAGGCGGTCGCGGATACGTGCTTTCAAGTCCGCTACGCGATGGCGTTGCGCCGACACCGACGCTTCCGTGCTCTGGTCGGCGGCGAGGATGGCGTCGGCCAAGTCGGCGCCGATCACCTCGCGATTCGTGGCGACGAAGTGGCGCGCCAGTGCGGCTTGGGCGTCGATTGCCTCGCGCATACCGAGCCCGAACTCCGCGTTGTCTTCGAACAGCGAGTTGCTCCACGCCGGGCCGCGGCCCGCGCGGTCGGTCGACCACGGTGTCGTGGGCAGATTGCCGCCGTAGATCGACGAGCAGCCGGTGGCGTTCGCGACCAGCAGGCGGTCGCCGAAGAGCTGGCTCATCAGGCGCAGGTACGGTGTTTCGCCGCAGCCGGCGCAGGCGCTGGAGAATTCGAAGAGCGGCGGAATCATCTGCACGTCTTTGAGCTTGGTGTATTTCAGTCCGAGCGCTTCGCCCGCGTCGGGCACGAACGTGTCCGGCAACGCGGCAAAGAAATCCCAATGCGCGCGGTGGTCGGCGCGTATCGAAGCGCGCGGCGTCATGTTGATCGACTTGCGTGCGACGTTGCTCTTGTCGCGCGCGGGGCAAATCTCCACACACAGCCGGCAGCCCGTGCAATCTTCCACGGAAACCTGCAGCGTGTACTTCATCCCCTCGAGTTCGCGCCAGCGCGCGTCTTCGAAGGCGAAGCCGCTCGGCGCGCCCGTGGTCGCGTTGGCACCCACCACTTTGGCGCGGATCACCGAGTGCGGGCACACCATCACGCACTTCCCGCACTGAATGCACAAGTCCGGCTCCCATAGCGGCACTTCCTGCGCGATGTCGCGCTTCTCCAAACGCGTGGTTCCGCTCACGTACGTCCCGTCGACGGGAAACGCGCTCACCGGCAGCGAGTCGCCTTCGCCGGCCAAGAGGCGCGCGACGAATTCGTTCGTCGTGATGGACGCTGCGGCCGGCGCGGCCTTCGACGCGGCGTCGCGTGCCTTCTTCGCACCCGCCGGCACCGCCACCTCGTGCAGCTGTGCGAGCGAACCGTCCACCATGGCGTGGTTGGCGCGCACCACCGCTTCCCCGCGTTTGCCGTAGGTCTTCTGGATGTAATGTTTGATCTGCGCGATGGCGTCCTCGCGCGGCAGCACACCCGAGAGCGCGAAGAACGCCGTCTGCATGATGGTATTGATGCGAGCGCCCATCTGGTGTTCGCGCGCCAGCTTGTACGCATCGATGCAATACACGCGCAGCTTCTTCGCGGTGATTTGCCCGCGCACGCGCTCGGGGATGTGCTCCCACACGGCGTCCGCCGTATACGAACTGTTGAGGAGCAACGTGGCGCCCTCGCGCGCCGTCGCCAGGGTGTCGTAGCGCTCGAGAAAGCCGAATTGGTGCACGGCGACGAAGTCCGCCTGGTCGATCAAGTACGGACTGTGAATGGGTGCGGGACCGAAGCGAAGGTGCGACACCGTGCGCGCACCCGCCTTCTTGGAGTCGTAGACGAAATAGCCCTGCACGAAACGATCGGTCTGTTCGCCGATGATCTTGATCGAGTTCTTGTTGGCGCCGACGGTGCCGTCGCTCCCGAGACCCCAGAACACGGCGCGCACCACATTGGTCTCGTCGAGCCTAAACGACGCGTCGACGGTGAGGCTGGTGTGGGTGACGTCGTCGTCGATGCCGACCGTGAAATGGTTCTTCGGCGTGGCGCGCGTCGCGTCGTCGAAGATCGCCTTCACCATGGCGGGTGTAAATTCCTTCGACGAGAGGCCGTAGCGCCCGCCGACCACGCGCGGGGCGCGCGCGAAGCGCGGCTTCGCGCCTTGTGCGTCTTCGTAGAGTGCCGTGACGACGTCTTGATAGAGCGGCTCGCCGGCGCCGCCCGGTTCCTTGGTGCGATCGAGCACCGAAACGACGCGCGCCGACTTCGGGAACGCTTCGACCAAGCGCGCACGAGTCGAAGGGGCGGAAGAGACGTACCTTGACCGCGCCGACTTTCTCGCCGCGCGCACACAGCGCCGCGACGGTTTCTTCGATCGTCTCGCAGGCCGAACCCATGGCGACGATCACGCGCTCTGCGTCGGCCGCGCCGACATAGTCGAAGATGCGATAGCGTCGCCCCGTGCGTGCACCCAGCGCGTCCATCGTGCGCTGCACGATGGTGGGAGTCGCGGCGTAGAACGGGTTGGAGGCTTCGCGCGCCTGGAAGTACGTGTCCGGATTGTGCGCCGTGCCGCGCACGACCGGGTGGTCGGGAGAAAGTGCCCGCTCGCGGTGCGCGCGCACCGACCCGGCAGGAAGCAGTGCCCGCAGGTCGTCGTCGGAGAGCACGCCGATCTTCTGGATCTCGTGCGAGGTGCGGAAGCCGTCGAAGACGTGCAGAAACGGGATGCGCGCGTCGAGGGTCGCCGCGTGCGCCACCATGGCCAGGTCCATGACTTCCTGCACGCTCGCGGAGAAGAGCATCGCGAAGCCGGTCTGTCGCGCCGCCATGACGTCGCTGTGGTCTCCGAAGATCGAGAGCGCGTGTGTCGCCACCGTACGCGCCGCGATGTGGAACACCGTACTCGTCAGCTCGCCCGCGATCTTGTACATGTTCGGGATCATGAGCAGGAGGCCCTGGCTCGCGGTGAAGGTCGTGGTCAAGGCACCGGCCTGCAGCGCTCCGTGCACGGCACCCGCCGCTCCGCCTTCGCTCTGCATCTCGATCACGCGCGGTACCGTGCCGAACAGATTGGGCTGTCCGTGTGCCGCCCACTCGTCGGAGAGTTCCCCCATGACCGAGGACGGCGTGATCGGATAGATGGCGATGACTTCGCTGAGGCGATAGGCGACGCGAGCGGCGGCCTCGTTGCCCTCGAGGCACAGTATCTCGCCCCGCGGGATGACGTTCGGCATGTAGATGCCTTTCTATATTGGACCCAGAGCGGGCCTTATTGGCGCGGCCACATGCAGTCTAAGGCATTCGCGCGCGAACGGCAACGAAAGCGCTGCGGCGTACGGTGGGGTCTACGGGCACGACCCCGCGTCGTGAAACTCGAACTCGAATCTGCCGGCATCGATGATCTTGTCGACGTTGTTCTTCACTTCGTGGAGCTTCCAGTTACCCTCCGCGAAAAGTGGTCCTGCTGGTAGGCGTTCGCCTGTTGTTACTTCCCAATATTGGTTGCCGACGTGGATCTCGGCGTCGAACTTGTTGCAGACAACGTCGAATTCGTCGAGGCCGTAGTTCATCCAACTCTCGTTCACTTCGAAGTCCCAGTTTTGAACCCGGCAGTTCGCTTGATTCGTCTGCACGTCGGCACGAGCCGTGCCGATTTCCAAATCTTTGATGAGGAGCGTGTCGTTGCGAAAGAAGCGAAACTCGGCGCAACTATCGGCGGAAAAGGCGAGACCCAGCACCTTGTTCACGGAGTCGCACGCACCCGATGCGATCACGGCGGCGACCAGCGCCGTCGCGACGACGAGGCGGACGATAGTACGGTCGCTTGCTTTCTCCATGAATCCCGCCTCCAGGGCTCGCCCGTGAATCACGGAACGATAGAGTCTATCACACGGGCGTCACGTCGAATCGAGGGCCGCGAGCTCTTTCTTCACCAACTCGACCCAGCGCTTCTGTTCGTCCTTGTCGATGCCGTTCTTCGTTTCCAGGTCGTAGCGCGCGTTCCAGTCGATCAGCATCTGATTGACCCTCGCCGCCTCTTCGTCGAACAGCCTTTGTGCGCGCGCGTTGGCGCGCTCCGGCGTCGGCCCGGTCGCGCGAATGGTCCGTATCTTCTTGTTGGCCTGTCGAACCACGATCTCCGCAATGTCGAAATGGGTCTGTTCGTGTTCCAATAACCGGCTCGTGTCCTTCGGCGACGTCCGCTTGGGATTCCACCACGACGCCTTCGGATACATCAGAGCCTGAAAGCGCGCCTTCTCGAGGCTCGACGCCCAGCGCGTGCTATCCGGATGCGCGGGAACTTCGACGGCCACGACGTAGAAGGTGTCCGCGTGACACGTAATGGCGGTCTGGGCGTCGACATTTTTTCGCGGAGGTGTCTCGGCCTGAAAGTCGGCGCGCGTGAGCTTTCGGTACGGGACGGCGTCGGACCTTTCCCCATCGTACGTGAACGACGTGGGAGGAACGTAGACGTAGCTCGAACAGCCGAGCATGATCGCGAGAACTGGGATTGCTGCTTGGAGACGCGGCATCTTCGGACGCTATCTTAACGAAAAGGCGACGCGGAGGCTGCAGAAGAATTGAGGCTTTGCGCTCCCATCGAGAGTATCATGCGCGCATGAACGCTCCCGATCGCCCGGTCATGGTGTTCGACGGCGACTGCGGATTCTGTCGCCGCTGGATCGAACGCTGGCGACACACGACCGGCGACCGTATCGACTACGTCGCCTTCCAAGACGCCGGCTCGCGGTTCGCCGACATTCCGCAGGAGCAGTTCGCGCAAGCGGTCCACCTCATCGAAGCGGACGGTCACGTCGCGCGCGGCGCGGAAGCGGTGTTTCGCGCCCTCGCGGTCGGCGCGGGACGACGGTGGCCACTGTGGTGTTACCGACACGTCCCGTTCGCCGCTTCCTTCACCGAAGTCCTGTTATCGCGCGGTCGCGCGCCACCGACCCGCCGCCGACCGACTCACCACGTTGCTTTGGGGCCGGCACGTAGTCCCGCCGGGCGACACGCGCACGGCCGCGTTGTTCCTTCGCCTCATGGGCGTCACGTACGTGATCGCTTTTCTGTCGCTGTGGGTGCAGGTGGTCGGGCTCGTCGGCGCGCACGGGATTCTTCCGGTTCAGGAGTTTCTGCAGGCGGTCAAGTCGCAGGTCGGCCCGATTCGATATTGGTATCTACCGACGCTGTGTTGGTTCGACGCGAGCGACGTCGCGTTGCGCGCGATATGCATCGCCGGGACGTTCTGCTCGCTGCTTGCGATCGTCGGTCTCGTTCCCGTGGGAGCGTTGGCGGGATCGTGGCTTTGCTACTTGTCGCTCATCGGCGCGGGTCAGAACTTTCTTTCGTTCCAGTGGGACAGCCTCCTGCTCGAAGCGGGGTTCATCGCGCTCTTGATGGCGCCGTGGCGATGGCGTCTGCGCGCATCCGGCCCGCCGCCGCGCGCCGCGCTGTGGTTGGCGCGTTGGCTCTTGTTTCGACTGATGGTCTCGTCCGCCGCCGCCAAGCTCACGAGCGGCGATCCCACGTGGCGCGCGCTCACCGCACTCGATTTCCACTACTTCACGCAACCGCTCCCGCCGTGGACGGCGTGGTACGCGCAACAGTGGCCCGCGCTATTTCAGAAACTTTCCGTGCTGGTGATGTTCGCGATCGAAGGCGTGGTACCGTTTTTCCTGTGGGGTCCACGGCGCGTGCGCTTCGCGGCCGCGTGGGCCATCGCGGGTCTGCAACTCTTGATCTTCGCGACCGGGAACTACGGCTTCTTCAACATTCTGGCACTCGTCTTGTGCGTTCCGTTTCTCGACGACGGCGTGTTGACACGATCCCAGGGCGCGGCGCAAGTTGCGGTGACGAATGTCGCACGTCGCGGCCGCTGGCCGCGTCGCGGCATCGCGACGGCACTCGCTCTCATCAGTCTCGTCCCCTTCTCGCACGCGTTTCGCGTGCCGTCGAGCTGGCTGGGTCCGGTGCAGTCGGCCTATCAGATGGTGTCGCCGTTGCACCTCGTCAATCCATATGGACTTTTCGCTGTGATGACAACGGACCGACCTGAGATCGTGATCGAAGGCAGCCGCGACGGAGAGGAGTGGCAGGCGTACGAGTTCCGCTACAAACCCGGCGATCTATCGCGACGCCCCGAATTCATGTCGCCCCACATGCCGCGCCTCGACTGGCAGATGTGGTTCGCCGCCCTCGGCGACGTGCGACAGAACCGGTGGTTCCTCGTGCTGTGCTGGCGATTGCTCGCAGGATTCACCCGACGTCACCGCACTTCTCGCGCACAATCCCTTTGCGGATTCACCGCCGAAATACCTGCGCGCGCAGGTTTACATGTACGAGTTCACGACGCGCGACGAGCGGCGAGCGAGCGGGAATTGGTGGAAGCAAACGCTGCGCGGACCCTACGTACCCGAATTGACGCTCGACCCCAACGGCCAACTCGCGCCGGCGTCGGATCACAACGATCGCTGAGTACGACGGTCACGCCTCTTCCGTCGCCTCGCACAAATAGAACTCATTGCCGTCGGGATCCCCGAAGAAGACCGTGCGAATGCCGATCTCCGCGTCGTCCTTGATGGACGCGTGAAAGCGGACACCTCGCTGGCGCAGTTTGTCGACCACTTCGTCGAGCGGCTTGGTCACGTTGAAGCCGATCGTGACCGAACCGACCGTGCCCGACGGCGGTCCGTGCGACGAGGCGGGATGCAGCCCGAAGATGAGTCGTTCGCGGGTTTCGATCAGCGCCCACAGATTGCCGGAGCGTTCGCGCAGCTTGAGCTCGAGTACTTCGGTGTAGAACTTGACCGATCGGTCGAGGTCGGAAACAAACACAGTTGGAAGGCCACCGTCGATAATCATCGATTCTCCTCGCGAGATTCGTGTCTCACCACGACGTGGAGAGAGCAGCACGTGGCGGAGGTACGGGCGGGACAATTGCCGTGGTAGTTCGGTGGGCCGATTCGTTCGCGAATTCTGTCCGGCAGGGGCCTCGGTGTAAGTATACGCCCCGGGGGAGGAAACCCCTAGGTCTGCTTCTGGAGACTTGGGTTGACCGGTGGTCATACCACCGGTTATACTCGCCGCATGAAGACCGCCATCTCGATCCCCGACAACCTATTCGAAGCCGCCGAGAAGGTCGCGCGCCGCTTGGGCATCTCGCGAAGCGAGCTCTACCAGCGGGCTGTCGCGCGCTTTCTCGAGCAGCAAAGCGGCAACGTCGTTCGCGAAGCGCTCGACAAGGTCTATGGAAAGTCGAGCAACCGCGACCTCGACCCGCTCATTAGAGCGGCCGGCGAACACACCCTCACCGACGAGGATTGGTAGCAGGAGTGGAGTTTCGCCGAGGGGAGATCTGGTGGGCCACCTTGCCGGCCCCGATCGGATCGGGTCCGGGCTATCGTCGGCCGGTGCTCGTGATCCAGAGCAACGTGTTCAACGCGAGTCGCATCGGGACGGTAATCGTGGCGGCGATCACGTCGAATCTAGAACTCGCGCGTGCTCCCGGCAATGTGCGACTCGACATGAAGGGGAGTCGCTTGCAGAAGGAATCCGTCGTGAACGTCTCTCAACTCGCCACACTCGACCGACGCATTCTCACGGAACGCGTCGCGTCGCTGTCACCGGAAACCATGCTTCGCGTCGACGCGGGCTTGCGACTCGTCTTGTCCGTGTGAGGACAACGATGCTTTAAGCCTTCTCGAGAGGCCGGTAGCTAAGCAAGACCACCCCGCTCTTGAAGACCTTCGTCCCGGTGAGTTTCACTTAGTGTTTCGCAGCGACGGGCGGCTGGACGAGCTTCGCACCCATGTTCACCAATTGCAGCAGGGCCGAGCGTCGGACTTCGTCCGCCGACTGTCGACCGAGCACGCCGTCCTCGAGGTCGCGGGCCCCGGTCGCATCGGGATCCAACACGACGTCGAAGCCGCGGACCAGCGCTTCGCGCGCCGACGTCGAGAGACACATGTGTGCGTAGAATCCGACGATGAGAACCTCGTTTACTCCGAGTTCCCGAAGCCAACCTTCCAGACCGGGCGCCGAGAAGGCACCGTACACGACCTTTTCGAACTGCCGTTCCGCGCCGAATCCCGACTGCACTCCCATCCCCGGCGAGAGCTCCGCGCCCCACGTGCCGGGAATGAACGCGGGCGATTCGTGCGGCTGGTTGTAATGGATCACGAAAGCAATGGGTCGCCTTTCGCGTCGCGCCTGCGCGACGTGGACGAGAATCTTCTCCAATGCCGCCGCGTGATTGGGGACGGCCCGCTTCCCCTTCGACGAGAATTCGTTTTGCACATCGACGACGAGCAACGCTTGCATGATCGACCTCCAGGAATGCGATCGGTTATTGCGCCTCACCGGCTTTGAGTCGCTCCAGTAGCCCTCCCTGCCGATAAACGATGTTTAGATTGCGGGTAATCGGCAAGTGTTATCGCAGGGGACGTACCAGAACGAAATCGCACGCGTGCAACTCACCGATGCTCGACTTGACACCCGCCGCCGACGCGTCTAGCATGGAGTTGCCGTCGACCCTCAGCGGAGGCATCCCGTGAACGCGCGTATCCCCTCGAGGCTTCTCCTCGGAACGTTTCTCGTCGCGACCAGCGTCCTGCCTTGTTCCATCGCGAACGCCCAGTGCCTTCTCAACACCAATCTCGTCGGTTGGTGGTCGGCCAACGAAGATTCCGACGACCACTCCGGCCACAACAACGACGGCATCCTCAACAATGGTGCTGAGCTCGGCCACGGAATCAGCTGGTGGTCTTTTTGCTTCGACGGAGTCGACGACGACGTCACCATTCCGCACCATCCCAACCAGAACTTGGGAGCCGGGTTCACGGTCGACGCATGGATCTTTACCTACGGTCCCGGGCAGCAGAACCGCCCCATCGTGCAGAAGCGATCCGCGAGCAACGTCGGCGGCTTCACCTTCGAAACCACCCACGGGCCCAGCGGCAACAACTACGGCCTCCAGTTCGTGATCTGGATCGGCGGCGTTGCGAAGACGGCGGCGACTCCCGCCAACGTCTATTCCGACTTCTTGTGGACGCACGTGGCCGCCACGTACAACGGGGTGGTCATGAAGATCTACGTCAATGGCGTAGAGAAAGCGAGTGCGGCGGCGCTCGGCTCGATCGACGCGAGCACCGAACCGATCGTCCTGGGCCGGAATGTCGTGACGTCGCAAGTGCTGGGCGGGTGCATCGACGAACTCCACCTGTTCAACCGGGCCCTCACGCAGTCGGAGATCCAATGGATCCACGACTCCGATTACAACGGCATTTGCCCGACCGCCGTCGGGCCACACAATCCCACCATCACGCTCTCGCAGAACTATCCGAATCCCTTCAATCCCACCACCGTGATCGACTACGAGTTGTCCGAAGTACTCGACGTCAACTTGACTATCTTTGATGCCGACGGGCACCAAGTGCGGGCACTCTCGCATGGTCTCGAACCAGCCGGAACCAATTCGGTGCGCTGGGATGGGAAGGACGACAACGGCCACGACGTCGCGACCGGCGTCTACTTCTGTCGACTGCAAGCAGGGTCGGTGTCGCAGACGCGCAAGATGGTGCTGTTGAAGTAGTCAATGCATGGGGACTAGCTCCCATTTCACCTGCGGGTGCGCGTACAGCACGGCGAGCATCCGCGCGCCGATGTCGCGCATGGAGGCACACGCATGACTCGTAGAACGAATGCAAGAATCGCCGGGTTCGCCTTCCTCTTCTATATCGCCGTCGGCGTCTTCCAAATGGTTCTCGGCCGCGCGACCCGCGCCGACGGGATCGCCGAGAAGCTCGTGCTCATCTCGCAGCACGCGCCGCAGGTGAACCTGAACATCCTGCTTTCGCTGCTCATCTGTGTGACGGCGATGACGTTGGCGGTGACGCTATACGCCATCACGCGCGACGAGGATCGCGACCTCGCGGTGCTCGGTCTGTCCTTCCGCTTGGGCGAGGGGCTGCTCGCCGCGATCGCACCGATCGCTTCGCTCGGACTGCTGTGGCTCGCGACTGCTGGAACCCGGACGGATTCGCCGGACACCGCGGCGGCGCAGGCACTCGGCGGTTTCCTGTTGAAAGTGGGAGGTTGGAACGAGACCATCGCCGCGACCCTCTTTGCCTTCGGCAGCACCATCTTCTCGTGGCTGTTCCTACGGGGTCGCATGATTCCCGTCGCACTGGCGTGGCTGGGTGTGGTCGCGTCGATCCTGCTTGTGGTATGCCTGCCGCTGGATCTCGTCGGAGTTCTGCCCGGCTCGCTTGCGCAGCTGATGTGGTTACCGATGGCGGCGTTCGAGATTCCGCTCGGGCTGTGGTTGCTGATCAAAGGGGTCGCGACGCCGAAAACGCAGTGACGCGCGCACCAACCTCCCGTCGGACCATCAGACGCAAGGCAGGCAGTCCACCACGTCGACCCGGATTTCCTCGTTCGAGGTGACCGTGATCTTCTGGTCGATGTAGTGTAACGATGGCCCGCCGCGGTTGATTTCGTACGCCCGCAACGTGTAATCGCCAATCGGGACCACAAACTCGGCGAGCCCTTCACCGTTCGTCGTCAACACAATGCCCAACTCGACCAACTCTACGCGCTTGTCGGGCAGCCCCTGCTCCTGCCAGTGAACATAGACGAGGACCGTGCCGGATTCGAGACTCCGCGGACGCGCCGCTTTCTCTGCAGGCGTAAACGGGCTGCTCTCGTCGCACGCGATCGCCAGGACAGCCAGAAGTAATGCGGGAATCAAGGCGGGATGTCTCATGTCGAACCTCCCAGGCCGGGGAACGGGGCGCTAGGATTCTACCGCCGAGAAGTCGCGAACGCAACACGCGCAATCAGCCCGCAACCGCACCCATCCGCCGCGACGCCACCACCACCCCGCAGCACAACGCGAAGAGGACGAGCTGACGCACCAACGTGATACCCAGGAGCGATTGGATCGGCATAATGGGAACCGTCGGCACCACGAGGTTAGCGAGCAGAATCAAGACCGCCAGTACGATGACGCGCCTAGAACGCCCCTCTTGGCTCGCTAGCAACAGCACGAGAATCCACAGCACGGCGAACAACGCGTATTCGTCGGGCGTGAACGGACTCCGGAGCGACGCTAACTGGATGAGTGCCAGCCAAACCAATGCGCGCGGCAGGCGCTCGCTCGAGCCGCGCGCTCCGACCGCCGCCAGCAGCCACCAGCACGATCGTGTACACCCAGGTCACCGCGACCGCGGTGGCAGTCGACGTGCCGGGGACTCCCAGGAGCGAAAGCTTCTGCACCATTCCGTAGACCGACTCGTTGTCGGCGATCGCGTCGGGATGCGCGAAGATCGATTCGAACGCAGCCCCACTGGCGAGCCGCGGTAGCTGATACGAGAACAACGCGTCGAAAGGCGCGCGGCCCAGGACGACGATCGCCGCGATGAGAATCAGCAGCGCGAAGCCGACGGTCCACGCCACGCTTCGCCAACGACGCTGGAAGATCAAGAGTAGGAGCAGAATCCCCGGGAAGATCTTGAACAACGTGAGCGCACCCAAGAGTGCGCCGCCCACTGCGGGACGACCTCGCTCGAACGCGAGCATGGCGAACATCGCGGCCGCGATGGCGGCGAGGTGGAGATTGCCATACTGGAGTGTCAGCAGCGTCGGAATCGACAGCCATACCAGCGGGGCTAGCAACGCCGCGCGTCGACCCGGCTCCCCACCGATCCACATCGCGAGGGCGATCAACGCCAACGCCACCATCGCGCCTTCGAGGCCGAACCACACCGCTCGCCACACCGTGAAGTCGTTCGACAGCGCCAGCGCCGAGCGCGAGAGCAACAGCATCGGCGGCGGATACAGGAACACATCCATCACGAAGCTGTTGATGAATTTCGGTTCGCCGTTGGGTCCTTCGTAGTTGGTGCGCTCGTAGACATTCGCGATGCCTTCGCGCTGCAGATTCGCGGATTGATAGTGCGCCGACAGACACGAGTGGTGGACGAAGAATTCGTCGAACGAACAGATGGAGGCCGACGTGCGCGTTTCGTCGACCATGAAGGTCGACAGGCGCGCGGTAACACCGACCGAGGCGACGCCGAAAACGAACCACGCGACGGCGAGTACGGGACGCCGACGCAGCACACCGTCCAAGTTCGATGGCAGGCGACGCGCCAGCAACGCGGCGCCGGCGAGCGCGAGAGAAATCGACACGGCGGTCGCGAGTAGCTCTCCCGCACCGACTCCGCAAAGAATCGTGAAGAGGAGGGCGGCACCAATGCCGGCCGGAATGAGCGCAACGGCCACGCGCTCGATACCAGGTCGGAGGGGGCTCATATTCTAATAGACACGCGAGAGCGCGAGCCGTCACATGATCGTCACCGATCACTCAAGGCTGGGCCAGGCGTTGGTCGAAGGGCGCCTTCCGCGCCGCGTCGTCCACGTGGTCGAAGTAGAAGCGCTTGAATTGCGCGTAGTCCCGCACGACTTGTTCCGTCGGTCGAGCGGACATGGAAGCGATGTAGTCGTCGAGTGCCTTGGGAAAGTCCGTGATCACCGCACCGCGCGCGCGCAGTGCCGTCACCAACTCCGGATTCCAGTGCAGCAAGAGCCCGTCGAGCGTACCGAAATGCACGTCGACCCGCGGAATCGCGCCCTCGAGTTTCAGCCTTCTCCATGCGTGCTGGTGGAAGGCCAGGTCGCTCTTGCGTTCGTCGATCAGATACGATAGCGGCACGAACTTCTCGTGACCGACGCGATGGAATTCGCCGTCGTTGGGGACCCGAGAGCGCGCGATCGTCCGATCCGTCAGCCCCGTCTCGCATTCGATGGCCACCGGGACATCGGCGCGATACACAAACCGACACTCGCTCCCCAGGAAAGCGACCGTATAGTCGAGCCCCTCCGTGTAGTGTTTCAGTAAAGCGGCCCGCGCGTCTTCTTCTTGCACGCGCTCGCGCGTGTAGTAGGCGTACTCGATGGCGATGCCGCGCGGTCCGAACACGTCCTTGAACGGACGAACGCTGAACGCGACCGCGGCACACAGGCCGACGGCGAGTGCGGGCTGGACCCAACGACGACGCGTCGCGAGTCCCAGCACACCGGCGTCGAGCAAGATGGCGATGAAGGGGGTCGCGGGAATCAGAAAGCGTGCGAACATGAAGTCGCCGGCGACCGCGATCACGAAGGCGCCGTACGCGCACGCAAAAGCCGCCGCGAGCACCACCTCCGAGAGCCGGAAGAAACGTCGCAGTTGGAACACCACCAATGGTGCACTAAGAAGCAGCGCCCAGTACCGCTTGAAATAAAGCCACACGTAGAAGAGACCCTGGTGCAGCCGCCCGTACGCGCCCGCCTTTGGCGTGGACCGTGTTCGGAAAGAAATCGCCGTAGTAGCGCACACGCCAAATGGTCGGCGGCAACCATAGCACTGCGAATCCGCCGAGGAACGCGGGCAGGCTACGGCGGCGATAGACGAGTAGGTACGCCCCACCGAGCCCCGCCGCGAGCACGCCTTCGGGGCGCGAGAGCCCGCACAGCGCGGCGACGGCACCCGTCGCCATGTCGAATCCGCGACCGCGCGGTGCTGTGGTGAGCATGAGGAATGTGACGAGCATCAGCGCCGTGAACGACGCCGTCTCGAGTCCGCTGGTCGCGAACCACAACATGTCCGTGTGACACGCGACGATTACGGCACCCAGCGGAACCGTCAACGAAGTCACGCCGAGACGGCGGCACATGCGAACGTGGACGAGCCCCAGCCCGGCCACGATCACGGCCAGCGAGACGACTCCCCACACCGCCGTCCAGGCCTCCGGCGCGACGTGCAGCCGCATCCCGAGAGCGATCCAGAGCGTCCACAGAAAGTTGGAGTATCCTTCGACGCGCTCGCCCGGATTGAACACGAGCCCGTTGCCATGGACGAGCTGCTGCGCATAGCGGAATGAGATGAACGCGTCGTCGGTCATCCAACGACGCTGGTAGGCAACAATGACAGCCACGACCGCCGCGGCGGCGGTGAGCAACCATGGGAGAGCGCGTGGCTTCATACGTCTACGCGCCCGCTAACAACTCCCCTTCGCCGACTGGTTCTTCGCCCGTCATGAGCACGACGATCTGACGATCCGCGTTGAGGTGCAGCCAGATGGGTTTTTCGTTGCGAAGCATGTCGACCATGATCGGCATCTCGCGAACGTGCTTCTGGAAGAACACGCGGCCGACGGACCCGGGTGCGGGCGGATGGATGTCGGGACTCAGCAAGCCCGTCCCGTCCGGTCGAAAGCGGCAGTCCAACTCCCAGCGCGCCGTAATCGCGCCCGTGTCCGGGTCGGTGGTCTGCGCTTTCAGCTTGATCCACGCCGGCACCGACTCGGTGCCGATCATGTAGTGCGAGTAGATGACGATATTGTAGGCGACAATTTCGGCCTCGTAGCTGGCCATCGTGTGTCCTCCCGACGAAGTGCCGATGCGTCGTAGCGAATCACCGTCGAGTGCACATTCGAGCGGATTCGGGGCGGGACGTCAAGAAATGGTTGGCCCTCCTCTCATCACGTCGAATCCTTCACCCCCGTCGACAGACGCACGCCGCAGCTTTCACACGAGCGATACGGATAGAACATCTTCGGCTTCTGAAACGCCCCGCACGCCGGACAGCGACGGTACTTGAAGACCAGCCACGCGCCGCGAGCCGCACCGGCCAGCATCAGCGCGATCCCCGGGTACACCAGCGCGCGCACCGAGGCCACCTGCCCGCCGAGCACGAACAGCACGAATCCCGGCAGGAAGATGAAGCCGACCGTTCGCTGCCATTGCGGCTGGAATTCGCGACGTCGTCTCTGAAATTCGGCGATGTACTCGTCGTCTTGCGTCATCCTACTTCAAGAGCACCATCTTGCGCGTCTGCGTGAAGCTGCCCGCGATCATGCGATAGAAGTACACGCCGCTCGCCACCGTGCTGCCACCGTCGTCGTAGCCGTCCCACACCACCGACTGTTCCCCGGCCGGGCGCGCTGTCGTCGACGAGCGATCGCACGCGACGCCCCGTCACGTCGAAGACCGCAATCGACACGCGCGCGCCGCCGTTGGGCACGTCGTAGCGGATGGTGGTCGACGGATTGAACGGGTTGGGAACGCACTGATGGAGTGCGAACTGCGACGGCGCGTGGTCGCCGACGTCGGTGCTTCCAATCGGCTCCGCGATCGCAAACGGCGAGAGCGTCGTCGTCGTTCCGCACAAGATGTTCGCGTTGGTGTCGAGGCTGGTCGTGATGTCGACCCAGGATACTCCGTCGTAGTGGAGCACCCGTAACGACGTTTCCGGCACGCTGAAGTTGGCCTCGTCGTAGTGGATGCACACTTGGATCGAGCCCGAGAATGTCGCGGTGCTGCTCAAGTTGTAGAAGGTGGGGTCGTCGCCGAACGACAACGAGCCCGGCGGCGGCGGACCGGTGTCGCCCGTGGTGATGGACGTGTTCCCCGCGCCGCTCACATTCGTGAACGTCAATCGCACCGGCGACTGTAACGTATTGGGATCGACCGGCACCGACACCACCGAGCCGCCGGTCGGTGTGTTGATGTACACCGAGCAACTCGAGAACTCCGACGTCCCGCCGGCGACGAGGTCGGTGGCGGTCGTCGTGACGTACCAGCCGCCCGGAATTCCTGCGGGGGCGTTGAGCGTGAAATTGAGAGTCCCGCCTCCGTTCGATACACCCGTGGTTCTGCCCACGTAGAGTTTCCCTTCGCCGTTGCCGAGGACGTCACATGCGGGGCTCGCAAAGTACTCGATCGCGAACGACCGATTGGCCGTGCTCGAGAGAGTCCCGCCAATCGTCACACCACCGCCGGGAAAATTCGACACGTTCGCCACGGACGGAAAGTTCTGGAGATCGTTGGGGCCGATGTCGACATCGCCGCCGTCGTTGGTCGTGACGCCGTTGTTCAGGAGGTCGATTCCCAATCCCGCGTTGTCGTGGATGGAATTGCCGGTGACAGTCGTCATCGCCTCACTGGGAGGCGAGCCGCTTGGCAAGACTATGACGCCCTTCCCGTTGGAATGGATCTCGTTATGGTCGATGACGACCGCTGGGCCGACCGATTGGGAGAAAAGGGACGATCGAATGCCGGCCCCACCATTGAACGCGATCAAGTTGGGAGACGTTTCGCTGCCGACGATGACAGCGCCGTTCGTGGTGGTGAACCCGCTCCCCGCCAGGATGCCTTCCTGCGAATTGCCGATTCCAGTCGTTCCGGTAACGTCGGTGCCGATGCGGTTGCCTAGAATTCGCGTGCCGCCGTTGTCGAGCCCGCCGGGAATGATGATGCCTTGCCCGCCGCCCGAGATCAGATTCATCGATATTTCTTCCAACGCTTTGTCCACATCGATGCCTTGCGCGTTGCCGAAGTTGACCGTGCCCGTCGCGTCGGTGCCGATGAAGTTGTTCTTCACCGTGCAGCCTGACGCCTGCAGCCAAACTCCGACGAAGGTGGCGGCCGCGATCACGTTGCGCTCGGCGGGAGTGTCGCCGCCGATGACGGTGTTGGCACCCGCCACTTCGATACCGGTCTGGTTTCCGCCCGCGATGGTTCCACTGGCGTCGGTGCCGATGAAGCAGCCCGTGACTGCGTTCCCGGTTCCCGCCAGATAGATCCCGTCGATCAAGAAATTTCGAATCGCAAGTCCGCGAATGGTGCACTGATTGGCGGTATTGACGACGAGTCCATTGGCGACAGCCACCGACCCGTTGAGCACGATCTTGATAACCGCATTGTCGGCCTGCCATTGCCCGTTCGTATTGGGCGACGCACCCGGCTGCGTGTAACCGTCGATGGCGACACGCTGCGTGATGTTGGGCAGGACGGTGAGCGGTGTAATGATGTGCGGGCCCGCGCCGGGAATGTTGAACGCGATTCCGTTGTAGTCCGCGTTTGCGTTGGCGTCGATGATGGCCTGCCGCAGCGAGCCGGCGCCCGCATCGTTGGTATTCGTGACGGTAAACGCGGTGACGGCCGCTGTAACCTGCACGTTGTCGAACAGCGGTCCTTGCGTGTGGCACGCGCCCGTGCCGTAGATGCCGCACCAGAAGGGACACTGGTCTATGGCAACCAGCGCCACCTGAATCTGCGTCGCGTTGACGTCAATTTGCGGGCTCAACGGCAGGGTGTGGCGGAACCACAGCTTGTTCGGGTTGTAGTACACGAATGTGTTGTCGCGCCAATGGCCCCAACAACCCGCCGCAAACGACCGCACGCGAGTTGTGTAGAAGATCAAGGCGTCGAGCGGCAGGTCGCGATACACGTCGAAAGAAACCGAGATCGCGCCGTTGACTGGAGATCCGTACGGGTCGGTAACCACGTTGACGGGCGGCGACCAGATCTCGTTGTTCAAATAGAGCGTCTGGCCCTCGACGACGCGGCTGTACGGAACCGCGAGCTGTTCGGGATGACCGCCGCACCCGTAGTTGTATACCGAGTTGTTGAAGAATCCCCACATCTGACTCGTGTTCGTCACCCCGGGATCCTCTTGCAGGACGGTAGCCCCGCTGAAGACCGCGGCGTGCAGTCCGTACGCGGGTGCGGGAGTCACCGCCCATTTTCCGTCGGCGGTGGCTTGAGCATTCACCGATTCCGTTTCGAAATTCTCGACGTTGAACGTCCCGCCCCCGTCGCGGACGATGATGTCATCGAGCTCATAGGCGCCATTCGTGGGATTGAGTCCGTCCTCATCGGAGTAGACTCCGTCCGACGTGAAGTGGAAGCGAAGACGAACCGCCGCGCCGACTTCGGCGTCGGGAATGAGCGCCGTGTATCCCGTCGTTCCGGTGCCGTTGAAGCTCGCGGCCTCCGTCCAAACCCCGCTGATTCCCTGGTACTCCAATTTCACGAAGTCGTAGAACGGTTCGCAGTCGTAGCGGATGGTGAAGTCGACGAACACGTCGCCGCCCGCGGACGGCAACGCGACCGACTCAAATCGCTCGTCCCAGTTGTTTCCGTAGCCCGGGAGTGAGAGGTATTGGCAGTCGGGGGCGCGCAGCCCGCACCACAACGACTTGCTTCCACTGAGGGGAAAATACGGAGCGGCCAGTCCTGCGAAGTTGTCGACGTGGGCAAACGGACCCGGCGGTATCGTCCGATCAACCGCCGTCCATCCTTGTCCCGGCGGGCTCTCGAAATCCCACGTCCCCAACACCTGTTCGGTGATGTTCGTGCCGCGTGTCGCGAACAACGCGGCAGGCGCTGCGTCATCGGGAGGCGCGATCTCGACACGAGGCTTTTTTGCGAAGGTGGATGTCGAGCCGAGGGTGATGAAGGCAAACAGTACTAAGACGAAGAACACGTACCGGGGGAAGACGGTCTTCATGAGCGTACCCGCTTTTTGTCGGATGCAAATGGGCTGGCTAAGCCGTAGATTGGAAAATGCTACGGTAGGAGGCGGCCGGTGTCAACGGCCTAACTTGCCATCATCGGCGAGTCGGCGTTCACGGACTCGGCGGGGCCGCAAGCTCCGCCTGGATGCGGTCCCGCCATTCCTTCTGACGCGTTCGGTTCATGCCGTTCGACGTGTCCTGGTCGAACTCGCTCTGACGTCCGGCGATCTTCCGATTCGACGCTTCGAGCTCCGCTTCCAAACGCGCGTTCGCGGTGCGGCGCGCATCGTCGCTGGTCCGGCCCGTGGACCGAATCCGCGTCGCGATTTCCGGAATGCGCACATTCAGGTCTCGCGCCGCCAATTCGAAGATCGCAAAATGAATCTGCTCGTGCTCGAGCACCTCTGCCGTCGAGATGCTGTCGAGCTCCGAACGCCACCACGATTTGTTTCGATCCATGATCGCGTGGAAATGCAGATTGTGCGCGGTCGCCTCGAAGCGCGTCGAGTCGCCTTCCGTCTTCAAGGGAACGACGGAGAATCCCGATCCTGGGGCCACCGTGACCACAGCCACCAATGCCGCCGACGCGGCCACCGGTATGCCCTTCCCTTCACTCGGTGGCGCCGTCGCCTTGAAGTCCCCTCGCCTCAACGCTTGATACCCGATCGCGTCCAACGCATCGAATGTCGCCGCTGAGTAGTACGTCGGGGTCGGAGGAGAATTGTGCGCGCAACCGCAACAGGCAAACGCCATCGCGATGGCCAGGACGTCGCGGTTCTTCATGCGCGCCGTGCTCTATCGAGCAAGTCCGCGACACCCAGGGTCGGGGCCCAGCGATCGAGATACGCATGATCCAGGTTCCTCGCCTGTATCCTTAGCATTCCGAGCACATCGCTCCATTGCCGATCGGAGACTTCGTTGCCCAACTTGTACCAGAAGAGCTTGTGGAGGAGCGTGTCCTCGAGGCTGGCGAATCGGATGCGAACGGGACCATCGGATGTTTCGAATTGCTGGGTCTGGCCCCGCGAAAGTTCTTCGCGCGACCACGCGTCCCCGCGCGCAATGAACACATCGGCCTTGAACATCGTCGCCAGGTAGACCGCGTTGAACGAGCTGCGCTGCTGCACCGCTTCGCGAATCATCTCGACGTCGACATGAAACTCATTTGCCAACGATTGCGCGACCGACTCGATCTGCGAGGACGAAATATCGGCGACAACGTCCACGTCCAGCGTGGACCGCGGTGTCCCGTACGCCGAACTCGCCAGCGATCCGCCGACCACGTATGAAATCCCGAGGGAGTCGAAAACCCGGGCCAGCTTGGCAACGACGAGGATCGGCTCGGAGACCATCAGTAACCCATCTTGGCAACGTCCCAGCCGAAGGCACGAAGCATCAAGTCGGCATCCAGCCAGCGCGACGCCGCGCGTAGTGCAGTCTCACGCTCGTCGGCGTCCGGATGCCGCCGCCGCACGTCGGCCACGGCGAGTTGCTGGACCGCCTGCGTGAGCTGCGTGACGATCTCGAGTTTCTCCGCCGGCGTCATGCGACGGAAGCCTTCGACAAGAAGAGCGTCGATCGTAGGATGGGTATCGTCAGGAAACTTGGCGGTCACGGCGTCAGCATAGCATAAAGGCGAGAACCGCCCGTTCGCTGAAGGACTCCACGCGCTCGTCCAAAATCCCCTCTTGACGTGACCAATTGGTCACGTTATAATCCGCTCACGTATCGGGGCCCGCGGGACGTCGAGTCGCCCGGGTCCGTCGAACACACCAAACAGGAGGAAGAGAGATGAAGCAGGCTACCATGGACGATTTCATCGTCAACATCGACCAAACCATCGAGATCAAAGCCGCGCCCGGCGCCGTCTTCGAGGGACTCCTTACCCGCATGTGCGACTTCAAGGGCGACGACGAACACCCCGGATTCAAGCTCAAGCTCGAGCGCTGGCCCGGCGGCCGTTGGTTCCGCGACCTCGAAGGCGGCAACGGTCACTTGTGGGGATTCGTGCAGTCCATCAAGCCGCCCACACTGATCGAGTTGTGGGGTCCCATGTTCATGTCGTATCCCGTCGCCGGCCACATGATCGTGCGGTTAACGCAGGTCCCCGGCGGCACCAAACTCGTGTTCAAGCACGACGTCTTCGGTCCCGTTCCCGCCGACGTGCGCGACGGCATGGGTGAAGGCTGGGGAGACATGCTGAAGCACCTCAAGACCGATGTCGAACGCTAGGTCCGCACGCGTTCACACAAGCGAGGCGACGTGAAGGACGATCTCGATGTCGTATGGAAGGCGCTCTCCGATCCCACGCGCCGCTCCATCCTCGATCACCTTCGCAAGGGGCCACTGACGACGACCGAAATCGTCGCCCAGTTTCCCGCCATCACGAGGTTCGGCGTCATGAAGCACCTGACCGTGCTTCGTGACGCCGGACTCGTGCAGGATCGTTGGGAGGGACGTCGCCGCATCAACAGCCTGAACGTCGTTCCCATCCGGCAAGTCTACGAACGCTGGGTGAGCGGCTACCAGGATCTGTGGGCGAGCAAGCTGACGTCGCTCAAGAAACAACTCGAGGGCAGCCCGCCGAAAAAGGGAAAGAAGCGGTAGGCGTCCGACGGGAACGCTAGCCTCAATCGTCCGCCGTGCGCAGGTTCGCAGTCCAGTTGCCCTGCCGATCGCGGCGGACGTCGACCTGCCACGGACGACAGCACACCGGGCAGTCTTCGACGTACGACTGCCGGCCGTCGCCGCCCTCGTCGATCTCTATTTCCACGGACTCGCCGCAGTACGGGCAGTTGAGCGAGATGGGTTCGTCCATGACGTATGGTATAATACACCCTCGACCGTACGCTTGCGACCACTCCGCCGCCGCTCCCCGCGTCCGAAGGAGGCTATATGCGAGCCCACCTTTCGATTCTCTTCATATTGTCACTCATCGCTGCGCCCGTTCGCGCTCAATGGCAAACCAACGGCAATTCACTCAACGGCGGTGGAGGCCCACAACTCGTCACCGACGGTTCCGGAGGCGCCATTGTGGGTTGGGGCAACTGGGATCCATGGGGAGGACAATGGGCCTACGCGATGGGACAACACCTCTCGGCGGGCGGCAACGAGCTGTGGGAACCGTACGGCCAAATCGTCTGCAACTCGACCCGCCAATACTCGCCCCAATTGGTTTCCGACGGAGCCGGCGGTGGCATCTTTGTCTGGCTCGATAATCGAAACGGGCATCTCGATATCTACGCGCAGCGGCTCAATGCCGCGGGTGCTGAACAGTGGACGTCGTGTGGCGTTCCTGTGCGCGTGTTGCCCTCCGACGTGGGCTACAATCTCGCTGTCGTTTCCGACGGGTCCGGCGGTGCGATCATCGCCTGGTCTGACCCTCGCGCCAGCGCCGGCTTTGACATCTACGCGCAGCATGTCAACTTGACTGGCGCCATGCTTTGGACCGCCAATGGCGTCGCCGTGTGCACGGCGGCGGAGAGCCAAGCGCCCCCCGTCGCCGTGACCGATGGATCCGGCGGCGTTTGGATTGCGTGGGACGATGCCCGAAGCGGATCGAACGGCGACATCTACGCGCGACACATCGCGGCCAACGGAGTGCCGCAGGGTGTCGCGAATGGATTGGCGCTGTGTACCGCCGTCGACGATCAGTTCCGAGCCGCGATTGCTCCGGACGAATCCGGAGGAGTGGTCGTCGCCTGGCAAGACGAACGCACTGGCACCGGCGACATCTACGCACAGCGCGTGAACTCCGCGGGGACTTCGCTGTGGACGACGGACGGCATCGCGGTGTGTAGCCAAGCGAGCCATCAAGAATCACCCGACATCGCATCGGACGGGTCGGGCGGCGCCGTCGTGGTTTGGATGGATTGGCGAATCTCTCCGGCCGGGGTCTCTGCCTACGCGCAACGCGTGAACAGCGCCGGTGCAATTCAGTGGACCGCGGACGGCAACTTGCTCGGGTCCACCGTTACTCCCTGGGCCGTCGACGCGGCGATCATTCCCGACGGCGGACAATCGATCGTCGCGTGGGTCGCAACGGAGAACAACCCGAGCCTCGACGTCGTCGTGCGGACCCAGCGTCTCGGTGCCGACGGTGCTGCGCAGTGGGTTCCCGGTGGGGTTCAACTACGTCGCTATTCAGGCAATGGCGGTGGAAACGCCGAAGGCCCCGAGCTCGTGTCCGACGGATGGGGCGGCGCCATCGTGGCGTGGACCGATTGGTCGTACTGGCAAGCCTCCGCGGCCTATGTCGCCCACGTGAGCCCGTCGGGCGTCGCCACCGACGTCGGTCCTGCGCGCGGCCCGTCGATGATGGTCGCCAACGTGTACCCCAATCCGTTCTGCCGGCACGGCGTCGATTGCCGTCGAATTGCCCGCGTCGTCCAAGGTGGAAGTCGACATCTTCGACGTGGCCGGACGGAAGGTGCGCTCCTTCGTCGACAACGACGCGGCGCTTTCGAAAGTGATCCAGATCGCCGATCGCGACGCCGACGGCCGTCTTCTCCCCAGCGGCGTCTACTTCTGCCGCGTTCGCGCCGCCGGAGAAACCGTCACGCGCAAGATGGTGATCGCGCGCTGAACCGCGCTTGATGGCGCACGATCCGGCACGCGCTTGCGCGTCGGACGCATCGAAGCCATCGACGGCACGCCCGTCGTCGATATCAAAGTGTCATTGGGACGACGAGATTGTTGACGCAACGCGACTCCCACGTTTTATTCTTTCCGTTGAGGGCGTAGCGCCCAACAAATAGGCGACCATCATCACCAGCGGAGGAGAACATGGCTAAGAAGATTGCGAAGAAGAAGACCGGTACCAAGACCAGTATCCGAACCAAGACCGCGTCGAAGAGCTCGAAGAAGGCACCGCGGAAGACCGCGCCGTCCGCGGCCATGATGGGCGGGGCCGCTCGTTTGAATGCGGTCACCCATACCGAACTCGCGAGCAATAACCCCGAGGCGACACGCGCGTGGTGCGAGAGCGTGCTTGGATGGAAGTTCGATCGCGCGATGCCCACACCCGCCGGCCCCTATCACATGTGGCAGACCAAAATGGGAACCGGCGGCGGCATCCGCGCCAACAACCCCCCCGAGGTTCCCGGATCGATTCCCTACGTCGAAGTCAAAGACATCAAGGCCGCCTACAAGAAAGCCATTAGCAGTGGGGCCGTCGAGATGTTCGCGCCCGACAAACTTCCCGGCGACGCCGGCTGGATCGCGATTGTCGCCGCACCCGGCGGAGTCGCCGTCGGCTTCTGGTCGAAGAAGTAGAAGTAGTCGATCGACAAGGCGGACCTAGCGAGCCGGAAGGACTTCGTGGATCGCTAGGCCCGCCTTCGTGGGCGCCGACAAACGTCTGCTGCTACAATCCCCCCATGGCCGATACCTTGCACCTTGGCCGCCTCTCCGAGTCCGAGCTTGATCGCCTCGCCGACATTCTCGAACAACGCGGCGAGAACGCGTTCACCGTGGAGGAAGTCGACGGCCTGTTCGCCGCGCTCGTGTGTTCGCCCGTTCTCACCAAGCCCAGCGAATGGATGCCCGCCGTGTTCGGCAACGAAGATCCCAAGTGGTCGTCCATCGACGAGTTCCAGGAGGCGTTCGGTCTCTTGATGCGTCACTGGAATCACGTGGCGCAGTCCATCAATGACGGTTCGTACGAGCCGGTGGTATCGCAAGAGAAGGACGCCGAGGGCAAACTCGTCTTCGTCGGGAGTTATTGGTGTTTGGGATTCGACGCCGGCATGCGTTTCGACGAGGAGCTTTGGTTTGACGCTTCCGATCGCGTGCTCGAGCGACTACTCGCACCGATTACGTTTCTCCGCGCCGACATACTTCGCGCGACCAAAGGAAGGTCGAAGAGGCGTCTGTCGCCCGAGGAGCACGACGAATTCGTGGAGCAAATTCCCATGACTGTCGTGCTGCTGCGCCAGTATTGGCTCAAGCGGTTCCCGCCCCCGAGTTCCGGCGACGCGGCGGCTCCGTCTCCGACACCCGGCTCGCTGAAAGTGGGACGCAACGAACCCTGCCCCTGCGGGAGCGGGAAGAAATACAAACTTTGTCATGGAGCGGGTGGCGTTCACTGATCGGAACGCTAATTCAGCGCGGCTCGACACTTCCATCCCACCGCACCAGGTAGTGCCACTCGCCAGGCTGTCCTTCGCCGTGGTTATCTTCGTGAAGCACGAATGTCACTTCAAAACCTTCTTCGGTCTTCGTGACTCGCGTGCTGCGATTGCCCTGTAGCCCACCATTTGCCAGCCATGCTTCGCCGGCGCCACAAGAATCGTCGGAGTCCTTCGGGATCTGTGCTTCCGGTGGAAGGAATTGGATCGCGAGACCAACCGCTTGCGCGCTGTTGACGATGGGACGCTCGAAGAAGCGAATGCTGCGCAGCACATCGAACGCGAGGTCGCGGTCTTGTCGCGTGTATGGTTTGCGACAATAGATGCGAACGTCCCACTGGCTTCCCCACTTGATGAAGCTCAGTCGGTACTCGTCGAGCGCACTCGTGGAGTGTGCCTCCGGGTTCTTGAGGAATGCCGCCAACTCCCGGTCGAACGAGTCTTCACGCCCCGGGCGATAGCGCGCGCTTCGATCCGGCCCTTCGAAAAAGGCAAAGTCGATGTAGACCGTGCCGGGTTCGAGCTGCTCGGCGACCGTATCCAAGCCATTCGCCACGCCGTTCGGGAGCGCCTTGTCTGTGATGCGGAGGTCGGGTGATCGATTGTTCACGATCGCGAAGACATCCCGATAGTGCATCACCGAATAGTCCGCCGCTTCCGCGAACCAACCTCCCGGGACATCGACGGTGAACGGACGCAACGGATCCGCGCGGGCCGCGTCGGCCGCCGGTCCTGCGGGCGACTCACCCGGAATGTTCGGCGCGGGCCAGATCGGTAGAGCCGCTCTCGCTACCGGCACCGAGGACTCCGGACCGGGAACGATCCCCTCACGAACGAGATCATGGCCCGTCAGTTGGACGTCTGCTCTCGTCGTGGTCCCGGCGATGACGTTCACCATGTGATACTTTTCGCCGCGCCATCCCGCGGCCGTGATTCGCAAGCGGACCAGTCCGACCAGCACGCCGTCGAATTCGAACGATCCGTCCTGGTGCGTGATGGTTGCCATCGACGTTCCCAGAATCACGACGCTCGCAAACGGCAGCGGGCTGCCGTCCTGAAAACGCACCGTCCCTCGGATGTCCCCGGTCGGAGTCCCCGCTGTCAGCGCGAGAGCGGCGGCGAGAAATGCGATTCCTAAATGACGCATGAGATTCTAACCGGGCCCGGTCATGGCCCACCTCGTACAACTGAGCTCTCCTTGCTCCCCTCCCGTATCACCATCGGCGGCCGCCTTATCTTGAGCGAGATCGATAGCTCGGTCTCGACACCCATGCGCACGACGACGCGAGCGTAGGCGGCGGTGTAGCCAATCATCATCGCGCGGACCATGTAGGTCCCCGGCGGGAGAAAAGGAATTGAATAGGAACCATCTTTCTCGGTCATCGCACCGCGCGTGGTGTCCATGACGATGACGTTCGCAAAATGAAGGGGAAGATCCGAGTACGCCTCGCGGACGAAACCCTTGATGACGCCGAACGGCATCATGGGCGGCCATGCGGGACCAGATTGCGCAGTGAGTGGGGAGATCGCGAGCCAGAGCCCGACTGTTAGCAGGATGGACTTCATGGTGTGTCCTCTCCGGCGGGGTCTCGACGAGAATATAGGGGTGGCCCGCTGCCGGGCCTATCGGTTTTTCTACGAATGCCCCCCGCGCCCGTGGTGCCGGGCTATTTCGTCGTCGCTCAAGCGTAGGAAGCGCGCCGCGTTGTTGTAGAAGATGTCGCGTCGTTGCGCGTGGGTCAGAAACGGCGCCTGCTCGATGCTTTCGATCGACGCCTCGATCGCCTCCGGCCACACCATTTGGTCGGAGCCGAACATGATGCGCTTCTCGTAGCCCGCTTCGATGAGCGCCTGCAGGAAGCGGTAGAAATGCGCCCGCGGTGCCACGAACACGATCGTCCCGATGTCGACGTACACCTGCGGGTGCGCGTACAACACCGCCAGCAAATCCTCCAGCATGGGGAAACCCGCGTGCATGATATACACGCGCAAACGCGGGTGACGAACCAACACCTCTTCCAGCGTCAATGCGCTATGCAAGCGTGCGCGGTAACCGCCGGCACCGAGGTAGATCACGCCCGGCGGACCCGGACCCAGGTGGATGCCGACCGGAAGGTCCAGCTCTTCCGCCAGTGCCCAGTACGGTTCCATGCGCGAGTCGTCGGGTGCGATGCCGTCGTACTGGTTCAACACCTCCGCCAGCACGTCGAGGTGACCCGCCGCGTGCAACGCGCGCAGCGAGTCCGGCGACGGAGGATCCGCCGCCAGCGAGAAGTCGAAGCCCGGGTAGAATCGTCCCGGTGCCGCTTGCATCCACGTCGACACCCGCTCCGTCGTCCCACCGAGTACGCCGACCACGTTCCGGCGCCTCATGACCGCGATCGTCTGTGTCATTATTTCCTCGTCCGTCACCGGCGAAACCAAGAAATGGGCGCACGGCGGGTCCTGCATGGACGCGGCGAACACTTCGCCGTAGGGCCGCGACGGGTCCCACGTGATGATCTCTTCCAATGGAGCGCAAATCTTCACCGGCGGCGGACCTTCGTAGTCGGCCGGGAGAGCGTGCAGATGCATATCGATGATCGGCTCGGCGTCGTGCGAGCCGCACGCGCACGCAAACAAGGCGGGCAGTAGGAGAACCAGGACGACGGGGCGCATCACCCGTTAGACCATCGAGCGGGTCGATTGGCACACCGAAAAGTTGATGCGCTATCGCTTCTTCCTTGTCCCGTACGACGCCAACTCCTCACGAAGCACGCGCCGCAAGAGTTCCTCCGCCTCACCCGAACGCGAGCCCACGAATGAACGCAACGCCTCGTTGATGAGCGTCTGATAGCTCCCGCCCCGGTTCTTGTGGACCTGGGAGCGAAACCATTGCAAGACGTCGTCGTCGAGGCGAATCGTGATGCGGGTCTTCTTCCGCGAGGCCTTGAGTACCACGCCGCGCTTCCCCTTGCTGAAATCGTATTCCTTCTTCATTCAGCTATTGTATGCACGAACGTGCACATCGGCCAAGGGTCTTGAAGGTTCATACTTGACGCCCGATGCCGCCCAACCTAAGGTTCCAACTGTTCTCCCCGCTAGGTACGCCCTAGCGGCGCCCGGTGGCCACGGTCCCGGGCACTTTTTTTCCTCCCGCGAACACCAACCGGCAAGTCTGATATACTCGCGCGCGACAGTACGCCTTGGTGCTATCTCCATGCCCCCGGAGGTGCTCCGATGAGATACCGCGGCTTCTTCGCAGTCTGCTTCGTTTTCCTTCCCCACATCGCAAGCGCACAATGGATCAAGAACGGTGTCCCGCTCTGTACGGCGAGCGGCGACCAAACCGTCCCCTTCATGACTTCCGATGGTGCCGGCGGCGCGATTGTCGCGTGGTCCGACTCGCGCAACGGCAACGTGGACGCGTTCGCACAGCGAATCAGCAACGCGGGTACAGTGCTGTGGGCCGCGGGCGGAGTTCCGGTGTGTACCGCCGCGGGCGATCAGAGCGAGCCCAACTTGATTCCCGACGGGAGCCACGGCGCCTTTCTGGTTTGGTACGACCAACGCAACGGCAACTACGACATTTACGCCCAGCATCTCGATTCCAGCGGCGATCCGCTATGGACATCGAACGGCGCGCCGCTCGATACACTCTCGGGGGACCAGGTAGTGAACTTCCGCGGGCCCATCGCGTCGGACGGAGCGGGCGGTGCCATTGTGGTGTGGTACGACATTGCAATTCCCACGCGTCGCATCCACGCGCAGAGAATCAGCGATCTGGGCGCGCCGCAATGGGCCGACAACGGCATCGAGGTGAGCCCGTCGGCAGCCGGTGCGCAAGCCAATCCAGTCGTACTCGAGGACGGCGCGGGCGGTGCCTTCATTGTGTGGAACGATTCGCGTAACGGCGTATTCGACATCTACGCGCAGCGATTGAATGCGCTCGGCGAGCCCCAATGGTTCACCGGGCCGGACAACGGCATCGCGGTGTGCACGGCGACGGACATCCAGAGGTTCCCCGTCATCGCGGCGGACGGGTTGGGAGGATTCGTGGTGGCCTGGGAAGACTGGCGCGACCCCGGGCAGTCGCTCGCCTACGCGCAGCGCGTGAACTCCGCGGGAGTCGTACAGTGGTTGGCGGACGGTGTGCCCGCTGGCAACGTCACGCATAGTCAAACCAGCATCGTCATTGCCGGCGACGCGGCAGGAGGCTGGCTCCTCGCGTGGGAAGACGACACGCCCACCTTCGACGGCGACTATGATATCTACGCGCAGCGCCTCGGCACCGCGGGACAGCCCGTGTGGACCGCCGGCGGTGTCGGCGTGTGCGCGAATATCGAGCGCCAGGAAGAGCCCAAGATCGTCCCCGACGGCAACGGCGGCGCGTACCTTTCTTGGTTCGACCAGCGCCAAAACCCTGAATGGGATACGTACTCGCAGCGTCTCGATCCCACCGGTCAGCGCTACTGGGACGTCGACGGTATTCCCACGTGCGACGAAGCCAACGATCAGATCGTCACCTCATTGCTCGCGACCGGCGACGGCGGTGCCATCGCCGCGTGGTACGACGGGCGCAGCGGGGCCTACGACATCTACGCCGGCCTAGTGATCGACGGCCCCAATGCCGTCGCCATCACGTCATTCGAAGCGACCGCGCACGACGGTGTCGTCGTGCTGCGCAGCTCGTTCCGCTCCGACTTCGGTGCGCAGGCCGTCAACATCTACCGCGCTACCGGCGGCGCTGCGTTACTGCCGCTCGAGCACGTACCCGCGACCGGTGGCGGTGCGTTCGCATATGAGGACGCGCGCGTGACGCCCGGCCAGACCTATCGCTACCAAATCGGCGTCGAAGACGCCGATGGAGAATTCTTCTCGCCCGTTGCAACCGTCATGGTGGATGCCATTGCGCTCGCTCTCGATCAGAATCACCCCAACCCCTTCAACCCCGCGACGACCATCCACTTCGTGCTACCAACTCGGGAGCGCGCCACACTCACCGTCTACGACACCAGCGGGCACAAGGTCCGGACCCTGCTCGACGAGGTGGAGGCACTCGGCGGCCACGACGTCGCGTGGGACGGACGCAACGACGCCGGCACGGCAGTCGGATCGGGCGTGTATTTCTACCGCCTCACCGCCGGCAAACAAACCGAGACGAAGAAGATGACTCTTTTGAAGTGATGTGGTGGTCGCAAGCGGCAGAACGGCGCGAACACCGAAATCAACGATAGAGCGCCTTGATTCGCCCCCATGTCGTTGGTCGAACTGCGACAGTTGGTCCGAAGTAGGGGGTGCCGTCCATTTGAACGTAAAACTCGATGCCGACCTCCCCGAAGCCCGGGCCCTCTTGCATCGTGCGGACCGCGAACTTCACGTAGCGTCCTTCGCCCGTTAGGACCACGTAGGTCCTGCCGATGGCCGGACCCGGAATTGTGTTCGCGTACGGCAGCGGCGGCGCGGTCGTCAACGCTTCCAGCGTGCTGTCGACAACCGCGAGCCCCGTCGCACCATGCAACAACCGAAACGTGATCGGGTACGAGGAGCTGAACTGTTCGCCGGAAGAAAGAGCCCCGAGGTCTGTGAGATCCGGCGGATATGGAGGGTAGAATAGCGGCTGCTGGGTTTCAAAGTCGAACTCGTAGCCGCAAACGCAGTACGGCGCGCCGAGATTCATGTCCATGACACCGTTGACCCCGTGGATCACTTCCGCCCGAGTCGGCCCGGGCCCACCAAGAAACGAGAGGCCGATTGCCAAGGCCGAGACTTTCCCAGATCGATTGGCCATGTAGTAAACACTAGCAGAGACGACGGGGGAAGATCAAGGCGACCTCTCGATCGGGTAACCGTAGGCGCCCGTGCTGATCGACGGGAACCCGATCGTTCGCAGCTTTCGCTCCGACTTGAATTCTAGCGCGGAGCCCAGCAGCTTGACGTCCACCACCCAACTCGTCTAGCATCTAGTTACCGCCGACCTCCACAACGGAGGTCATCCATGAAAGCGCTCATCCTAAGCGTCCTGATTCTCTCGGTCGTTGGCCCACCTGTTTGGGCTGACCGTTCGGGGCACGCCTCACAACACACAACGCCAATTGCCATGTTGCGTGATCGGGCCCAGTCGCAACCGGCCGGTCCCGCCAGCGTTCCGTCGCGGAACGGATGGAACATCAACGCGGTCGATGCGATCGAGGCCGGCTTTCCCGAAGCCGCCTGCGTCGTCGGGAACTATGCGTACGTTGGCTTCACCGATGTTATCTCCATCTTCGACGTTACGAATCCCGCCTCCCCGGTGAAGGTAGGCTTCGCCCTGACCCCGGGAAGAGCCGTGGAAATCCGACAACATGGGAACTACCTCTATTGCGGAAACTACCCGGAGAGTTTCCTGCAGATCTTTGACATCACCAATCCCATTGCACCGAGCCTCGTCGCGTCGATTCCAATAGATGGATATCGTCTCGACGTCGAGGGCAACTATCTCTATGCGGTAGACGGGCTCGGCGTGCGCGTGTACGACGTTTCGACCCCCGCGAGTCCGAACCCCATCGGTTACATCGCGAGTACGGGTGTATATGCGGTGTACGATGTCGATGCGTCCGGCGGTTATCTTTACGTCGGTCGAAACAATGGCTTGCAGATTGTCGACGTGACGAATCCCGCGAGCCCCATCGAGCGGTCGACGCTTCCCGTTGTCGGCGCCGCTTACGCGCTCGCGGCCGTCTCGTCGAGCTATGTGTATCTCGTTACCTTCTTCGCCCCGCCCGCCCTTCGCGTCGTCGATGTCTCCAACCCGCTCGCGCCGAGCGTCGTGAAAACGGTCCCGGCGGGCGATTCATTCGACATTTCGGTACAAGGGAACTACGCGTACCTCTTGGACGGTGGCGAGGGTGGCTACCTCCGCGTGTTCAACATCAGCGACCCGCTGAACCCCGTGGGCTTGCCACCGTTCAGTCCATGCGATATGTACGCTGCCGCTTGCCTGGGCGTCGGAAACGGGATCGCAATCGTAGGCGACTACGGGGACGGAGGGATGTGCGTCGTCGACGTCTTGAACCCGGCGTCGCCCGTTTCGCGGAGCCACTACGAATCGCTGCAGTGGCCGCATAGCGTCGATGTGAGCGGCGATCGACTCCTGGTGTCGCTCGAGTACGGCCCCCTCGCCTCGATCAATCGGTATGACGCATCGATGCGAACGATCGCGTTCGGTCACGGGGGCTGGATCGACGGATCACAGGTCGTTGTGCGAGGCAACCACGCCTATGTGGGGATGAGTGATAGCCAGTTCGGCGATAGCGATGGACTCGAAATTTTCGACATCTCCGACGCAACCCACCCGGTTTCAGTCGGCCACCTGGATACTCCGTGGTTTCCTCAGCCGCTAGCGGTGGGCGCGAGCCACGTCTATTTGGCTACGTACGAGGGCTTGTGGGTCGTCGACGTCTCGAGTCCTACGCTACCGACCAAGGTTGGCCAACTCGCGATTTCCACCGGCGACTTGTTCGCGTCGGAACCATATCTATTCACAACCGGGCCCAGCAGCCTGCGCGTCCTCGACGTGAGTAACCCCACTCTACCAGTCGTGGTCGCCAACTTGCCGTTGGGAGGCAATCCATATGGGTTGTCGATAGCGAACTCATTCGCGTTCGTCGCGGCGGGCACGGCGATGTGGGTCGTCGACGTTTCGGACCCGCTTCACCCATCGCTCGTGGGAAACTTTCCGACGACGCAGGCATGGAGAATTCGCGTCCGGGAGAAATTCGCATATCTGGATGACTACCCGTTCCTCCGAATTCTTGACGTTTCGAATGCAACCTTGCCCGTAGAGGTTGGGAACATCGAGACGTCGGGAATCTCTAGCCAGTCCGCCGTCGCGCCGCCATACATCTACGCAGTCACCGATGACTACACGGTCCTTGTCCTCGAAACTCCTCTCATCACAGACGTCCGAGCGGCACCACGAGCACGACTTGCTCTCCAACAGAACTATCCCAATCCATTCAACCCCTCGACGACGATCGCCTTCGAGACTCCGGCCAACGGGCACGTGCGACTCGACGTGTTCGATGTGCGAGGAGGCTTGGTGCGGCGCCTCGTCGACGAATCGATGCCGGCGGGGGCGCACTCCATTGTTTGGGATGGCCGCGACTCCGACGGTAACGTCGCGCGATCGGGCGTCTATTTCTATCGCTTGGAGGCGAACGGCAAGTCCGAGGCGAAAAAGATGGTGATTCTGAAGTAGCACGAGTCCAAGAGCTCCCGTTCGCCGAACCTCCCGCCCCGCCACACCGGGCCAACCGCATGGATCACAAAGCGCGCGCGAAGACCGTAGCCCTTCGTAATCTTCGCCTGTCCCACCTCGCATCCTCCCAGCAACCGACACTCCTCGAACAGCTCCGGCCCGGCCGCGAGATGGATCGCTCCATCCACTCCCCCACCACCCAAGAGACTCGGGTTGGCGGCGTTGACGATGGCGTCGACGTCGAGCGTAACGATGTTGGCGTGGAGGGCGAGCAGGGAGGGCATGTCACCGATACATTGCCTTGACCGCGCCCCACGTCGTGCGGCGAGTGTTTGTCGGCATCGTCGTCGTGAATTGCCAGATCGGACCCATGGTCGAACCAAAGTCGCTCGCGTACGCACCGATCTTCCAATAGTAGGTCGTGCCTGGTTCGAGGGGGCCGACTGCCTGCGGTGGGAATGCGTAGTACTCGACGAGTGGCGGGTTCGGCGTCGTGCCGAGATACAAGCGCATTTCGAATACGCCTAAGTTTGTACCGACCGGCGCTTCCGACTCCCAACTCAAGTCCGGAGTCAGCGACACGTCCGTCGCTCCATTCGGCGGCGACGGGTTCGCCGGCACCGTCGGTGCGCCGCAACCCAGCATTCCCGGCGGCTGCACGATGACGCTGCGCCGATCCACCTTCAGCGGATTGCCATTGCAATCCGTCCCTTCGAGGTCAAAACCGAATACGGAGTCATAAGGACGAATCATGATCGGGCAACACGAATCCACGTCGGTAGTCAGGTAGAGCAACGCGCCCAACACCTGCGCCCCCGTGGCGCAACCGAAATTGAGTGTCGTGCCCGTCTCTATTCCTGGCGGACCATCGATCAGCGTGAGACAAGGCGGAGTCGGTATGGCGAGCTTCACCGTCTGAAGACCGGAGGCTGGAGAGCCGCCTCCTACAATGTAGACAAAAATGAACGCGCCGTTTCCGGTGTAGATGAATGGCCACGCGTACGAGGTTCCATCGGGAGATAGGACGACGAACGATGCGTGTGCTGGGGAAAACCCTATCGCGAGGGCAGCAAGCAGGATAGGAACGATGAGAGCACGTTTCGGCACCGGCGGATCTCCAAGTGTCTGCGGCCACGTGAATCATACCACGTTCGCTCCGAGGCGATCGGGAGTCTCCAACAAGGCTTTTAGGCACTCCAGCGATCAGCCACGATACTTTCAACCGGTTGACACCCCCGACTCACTCGTCTACCATCTAGTCACCGCCGACCTCCAAGACGGAGGTCACACTATGAAATCCCTGATCCTCGCCGGGCTGATTGTGTCAGTCCTCGGCAGTTCCGCCCGCGCCGACGATCCTCGCCGGCTTCCGCAGCGCGCTCCCAATCCGAGAGTTCTCGGCCACGCGGTTTCTCGACCTCATGATCCCGCGACGGTTCCGTCGATGACCGGATGGAACATCAACGTGGCCGACGCTGTCGAAATCGGCGGACCATGGTCCGTGAAGATTGTCGGCAACCTGGCCTACGTCGGATACGGCGGAATGCTCTCCGTGCTAGACATCACGAATCCCACCGCGCCCGTTAGACTTGGATTCGCGTTGTTGAACGGTGGGTGCCTGAGTATCCGTTGCTCCGCGAGTCATCTCTACTGCATCACCCAAGACTACCCTGATGACTTCTTGCAAGTCGTCGACGTGTCTAATCCGTCGGCACCCTTGGTCGTGCAGACCTTGTCGATCCAAGGCGAAGCGATGGACATTCAGGGAAACTACTTGTATCTCGAACAAGGTGACAACGTTCGCATCTACGACATTTCGACCCCTGCGACGCCACAGGTGGTCGGATCTTTCGCGAGCTCCCGCATTAGCGACATCGTGGCCACGAACGGATACATCTATGTGGGACGCGGCTCGACCTTATCGGGCGGATTGCAGATCATGGATGCGACCAACCCGATCGCTCCAGTTCAATTGTCGCTCCTGGCGATTACCGGCGGCGCATATTCCGTCGATGTCACCGGGCCGTACGTATACGTGTACGTTTTCTTTTCGCAGACAGCACTCAACATCGTAGACGCGTCGAATCCGTCCGCGCCAGTTGTCGTGAAGGTCATGCCTTTATTCGAATCTGCTGACCTCGCAATCGACGGGACTCACGCATATGCGCTCGACTTTGATGGCTTTCTTCGTACGTTCGACATTACCAATGCCGCGAACCCGATTCCCATATCAACGTTCAGTCCTTGTAACTTCGACTACGCAAGTACACTGGATGTGAACGGCGGCCTTGTGGCGATTGGCGCTGGCGATGGAGTCTGTCTAGTCGACGTGTCGAATCCCGCATCTCCAATCTCACGGGGTCAGTATGAATCGTTGCCCTCGATCGCTAACGCTGATGTCGCGGGCGACTACTTGGCGTTGTCGACCTACTGGGGAAGCCTGGTCATGATGAATCGCGACGAAACATCGTTGCGTTATCAGGCGACCGGATCCGGATGGTACATCGACTGGTCAAACATCGCGGTGCAAGGTAACTATGCCTACGTCTCAATGTGCGACAGCTGGGGCTACGCAGAAGACGATGGTCTCGAAGTCTTCGACCTTACTGACCCGACGAATCCAGCACGCGTCGGATTGCTGCCCTCAACGTGGTGTCCCCGTGGTGTGAGCCTCGGTGCGAGTCACGCCTACTTCGCGCCCTACGGAAAGTTGTGGGTTGCCGACATCTCGAACCCTACACTCCCCACCAAGACCGGAGAGCTTTCCTTCTACGTCCGCGACCAAGTTGTAGCTGAGCCGTACTTGTACTGCGTAACAGACGGCGGATTGACCGTGGTCGACGTCGCAAATGCCTCCGTCCCGTCGGTGGTCGGGAGCATCTCGCTCGCGGGAGATCTGGAGAATGTGTGTATGTCTGGCGATTTCGTGTACGTTTCTGCGCTGCATGAGCTGTGGATCGTCGATGTATCCAATCCGCTGCAACCGTCGCTCGCAGGGAGTTTCCCGACTACGTCCTCGACGGGCATGCGCGTCGAGGGGCAGTACCTATATCTCTCTGACCGTGATCACTTTCGTATTCTCGATATCTCAGACCCCACTGACCCCACGGAGGTTGGTAACATTCAAACCGTGCCAATCGACTTGAACAGCAGGGTCGCCGTTGGTGGGCAGAACATTTATGCGGTCACCTATGACGGGCCGCTGCTGATCTTTCAGACACAACTTGTTTCGGACGTTGCAGGAAGGTCTCTTGGCCTTTCGCTTCAACAGAATTATCCGAACCCGTTCAATCCCTCTACGACCATCGCTTTCGAGACTCCGGCGAATGGGCATGTGCGGCTCGACGTCTTCGATGTGCGCGGCCAACTCGTCCGCCACCTCGTCGACGAATCGATGCCGGCGGGAGCTCATTCTATCGTATGGGATGGCCGAGCCTCTGACGGCAACGTCGCGAGATCGGGTGTCTACTTCTGTCGCTTGGAAGCGAACGGAAGGTCAGAAGCACGCAAGATGGTGATTCTCAAATAACGCGTCGCTTGACAGCGCGCGCCTCACTCGCTAACATCTTCGCATCAACAACACCGAGCGCCGTGACTTCGATGGTTGCGGCTAAGGGAAGAGGGTGTGAATCCCTCGCGGACCCGCCACTGTGATTGGCGAGCCTAACGCCCGAACCACTGGGGAAGCCCGGGAAGGGGGCGAAGGCGATTGAGCCATCAGCCAAAACCGCGCCGGCCTCTCTCGAAAACAATCTCCAGTCGCCCACTGCTTCCTGGTCTACCGTAAGGTGCGCCATGTCGAAGAATCCCATTCTTCGATCCGCCCTCATCCTTCGCCCTGATGGCGGCGAGCTTCTTCGCCTATCGCTGGCGAAAGGCCGACACCCAACTCCGCGAGACCGCCGCGTGGACGCACTCTGTGATGGATTCTCTTTCGACGACGATGGAATTCCCTAACCCGCCCTACCTCGACGGCGTGCGCGATTCGGTCTACTGGCAGTGGTGGCAACGGGAGCGCAGCTCCGCGTGCGACAGGCGCAGGCGGTCGCTCGTCACGGGTGGGACTTCGCCAGACGCTCCTCGACGAGGTCGACCTGATACACCTCAAGGAATCGGGACTCGAAGATCCTCCGCGTCAGCTTCGCGAGAGTCTTCTAGCGCGCGCCGACTTGATCCCGTTCCCGGGCGTGCTCGGCGGGACGATGGGCATTCAGGATGACAGCATCGTTCTATTGGAACCGCCATACGCATTCGCGCAATTCGATGACGGGCACGTCGTCGGGAGTATGCTCGTCAAGTATTCGGTCAAGCCGGGCGGGAAAATCGAGTGGGAGCGCTTGTGGGCGACGCTGGAGGAGTGAGCGATTCTGAAATAGCTGCGCCGCTTGACAGCCGGCTTCTCGCTCGCTAACATCCCCCCATCAACAACACCGAGCGCCGTGACTTCGATGGTTGCGGCTAAGGGAAGAGGGTGTGAATCCCTCGCGGACCCGCCACTGTGATTGGCGAGCCTAACGCCCGAACCACTGGGGAAGCCCGGGAAGGGGGCGAAGGCGATTGAGCCATCAGCCAGGATACCTGCCGGATGTTGCCACCCAGTTCTCCTCTTCGAGGAATGAGAGGAACGGGATGAGGCCATCAATTCCCTACATCGTTCACGCGGACGACCGCTAGCTAGCGGTCTGCTGCTGCTTTGTCTATTTGCGACCCGTGCGGGTGCCGAAGAGGCGCCGCGGGATTCTCTCTACACGCTCCCGGCGATCATCGTGAATGCGAAGCGGCCGGACGCGCGGTCGGACGTCACCAACCGGCCGGGCTTCGTGGCGTTGGTCGACATGAAGCCGCGCGCGGGGCGGGTCGAGGATCTGACGGCGGTGCTCTCGCAGTTGGTGGGGGTCCGTGTCACGCAGTACGGCGGGCTGGGGAGCTTCGCCACGGTTTCAATCCGGGGCTCGTCGTCGTCGCAAGTGCGCACCTTCCTAGACGGCATGCCGATCGACGATCCGTATCTCGGCGTCACCAATCTTTCTGACCTCCCGTTAGGCGGAGTCGAACGCATTGAAGTTTATCGCGGCTTCTCGCCGCCGCAGCTTGGCGGCTCCGCGATTGGTGGCGCCGTTTCTCTCATAACGCGGGAGAACCCGAACGACGGAGGTGCGTCGTCGTCCCGCGGTAGCTTCTTCGACGCTGTGGAGGCGGCGACGTCGGCGGGTTCTTTCGACACGCGGCGCGATAATGCGTCGCTGTTCCTGCACCCGGGGCCGGTTCGCATCTTCGCGCACGGAACCTACGAGCGCTCGCAGGGGGACTTCGAGTTCGTCGACAACAACGGCACGGATTTCAATTCCGACGACGACGAAGTCGCCACGCGCGTGAACAACGACTTCGAAGGTTGGAACGGGATCCTGCGCGCGTCGTCGGACATTCCGCGCGTAGCCGGCGTCTCGCTGGCCTACTACGACGCGTCGCGCGAGCAAGGCGTTCCGGGCTTGGGCTCCTTCCAATCGACGACGGCGCGCGCGGAGCGGCGTCGACAAATGGGACAAGCGCGCTTGGAAGGAACGCCGCTCTTCGGCAACCAACTGCGTTGGTGGACGAACGGCTTCTATCAATACGCCAACGAGAAGTTCAGCGATCCGGGCTCCGACGTCTCGTTGATCGCGCAGGACACGGACAACACGATCGACTCGTACGGCGGGAGTGTGCGCGCGCGTTGGATCGCGCCGTGGGTTCCGGTCGCACTGGAGGGAACGTACCTCGGCCAGAAAGAGCAATTCCATCCGGAGAACAATCTGCCGACGCCGACCAGCGGACCGGATCGGTGGCGACACGCGACGACGTGGTCGCTGGGCGCGGACGTTTATTTATTGAAGCAGACGCTTGTGCTCACCGCGGTCGAGCGCTGGGAGGAGAACACGGACCAGTTCTTTAGCCCGCCGCGTTTTCCGTGGCTGCCGCCGACGTCGGAGGGAGTCGTGACGCACAAGAACGACACGCCGTCGTTCGGGCTTCGCTAGCAACCGGCGAGTGGCTCGCGGTGAAAGCGAACGCGGGTCGCTACTACCGCATGCCGACCTTCCTCGAATTGTTCGGCAACACGGGATCGGTGACGGGCAACTCGCAGCTCGACGCCGAGACGGGCGAGAATCGCGACGTCGGCGTCGTGTTGAACTTCCCGCGCGCGGGTGCGTTTCGTTCGCTCTTCCTGGAAGTGAGCCGCTTCGACAACACGGCGGAGAACTTGATTCTCTTCTTCCCCAACTCGCAATACACGGTGAAGCCGACCAACATCGGCGCATCGCGCATTCGCGGGTGGGAGGTGAGCGCGGCGGCGGCTGCTGCGGGTGCCACCGGCGATTCGAGTTGACCGCGGGCTACACGCGCCTCGACACGGAAGACACGGGCGACATTCCGACGTACAACGGGAACGAATTGCCGTCGCGCCCGCAGGACGATTTGAACACGTCGCTGGCGTATTCGTGGCGGGCACTTCGCGCTGACCTACGAACTCCACTACATGAGTGCCAACTGGCTCGACCGCTACAACACGCGCGAGGCGCCGTCGCGCGACCTGCACAATTTGATTCTCTTGGTTCGCACGCCGATGGACGGGCTCTCGTTCACGCTGGCGGGCATGAACTTGACCGACGAGCACCCGGTGGATGTGGCGGGTTATCCGCTCCCGGGGCGCAGTGTCACCACCACCTTGAGTTACGACTATCACTAGGAGATCGCCATGAAGACGTTGCTCGCATTCATCATTCTCATCGCGGCGTTGGCGCCGCGCGTCGACGCGCAGTGCACGGACTACGCGTGGCAGGACATCTCATCTCGACCACCGACTTCTCGACCGGCAGCACGTCGTGGCTCAACCACTTCAAGGTGCCGACCAACGACGTCGAACCGATCGGTAGTGACGCCGTCATTCGACAGAGCGGCCAGCTCATCTACGTCGTCAATCGCGGCACCGCGAGCAACATCCAGATCCTGGTCCCGTGCTCCAACTACGACACGCTGCACCAATGGTCGACGGGCAACGGCTCGGGTCCGCACGACATTGTCGTCCTGCCGAACGACGTGGGCTACATCACGCGCTACGACATGACGAGTGTGCTCAAGATGAATCTGCAAACGGGCGCGACGCTGGCGACCATCAATCTCGCCACCTTCGCCGACGCCGACGGCATCCCGGAGATGGATCAGATGTTTGTCTATAATGACCGCTTGTACGTGACGCTGCAGCGACTCGACCGCAACAACTTCTACACGCCCGTCGGCACGAGCTATCTGGCCGTGATCGATTTGGACACCGACACCGTGATCGACATGAATCCGGTGATGGCCGGTGTGCAAGCGATTCCGCTCGCGCGCTCGAATCCGTATTCGGAGGTCAACATGCGCTTCGGCGCGACCGACACGGCCTACTTCTCGGCGGTGGGATTCTTCGGCGTGTTGGACGGCGGTGTGATCGAGTGCGACGCCTACGACCCAGGATTGCAGACCGTGATCTTCACCGAAAGCAATGCCGGCGGCGACATCCTCGACGTCGAGATCGTCTCGCCGACCAAGGGCTTCGCGATCGTCGCGACTCCGTCGTTCGTCACCAACTTGATCGCGTTCGACCCGTCGACGGGCCTGAAGATCGGTGCCACCATGTACGCACCCGGCGGCTACGACTTGAACGACATCGAGCCCTCACCGCTCGGACTCCTGCTCACCGACCGCAAGCCCACCGACCCGGGCATTCGGCTCTTCGACATGGACACCGACGCGCAGCTTCCCGGCGGACCGATCGACGTCGGCCTGCCGCCGTTCGACATTCTGGTGTCTACCGACTGGATCACCGGCGTCGGCGACACGCCGCGCGCGTCGGCGCGACTCGGTCAGAATTATCCAAACCCCTTCAACCCGGAGACGTCGATTCCCTTCTCGCTCACGACTGACGGGCCACGTGACGCTGCGCGTGTACGACGTGAATGGGCGCTTCGTGGCAACGCTCTTGGACGAGAATCGCGGCGCGGGCGAGCATGTGGCGCGTTGGGATGGCCGCGACGCGCGTGGGCGCGCGTCTTCCTCGGGCGTCTACTTCCTGCGCCTGCAAGCGAACGGAACGCACGGAGACGCGCAAGATCGCCCTCCTCAAGTAGGCAAGCAGTTGAAATCGGCGGGCGCGCTCATCTATAATGAGCGCGCCAGTCCAGCTTTCTGCACGCTCGCAGTTCCACGTGCTGACATTGTCGCGCCTGGAGGTCTCTATAATGAGAGCCCGAGTAGTTGCCATCTCCCTTCTCCTGGTCCCTTCACTTCTCCACGCCCAATGGCAAGACGACGGCGTGTCGGTGTGCGGCGCTTCATCGACCCAACAGAGTCCCGCGGCCGTCTCCGACGGTGTCGGCGGCGCATTCATCGTGTGGGCGGACGCGCGTAACGGCGTGTCGGACATCTACGCGCAGCGAATGGATGCCGGGGGGCACGCGTTGTGGACGACCGACGGTGTGGCGGTGTGCACGCAGAGCGCCGACCAGTCGTACCCGACGCTCCTCGCCGACGGCACCGGCGGCGTCATCATCGCGTGGCACGACTGGCGCAACAACGTGGCGGCCGGTCAGGACCTCTACGCACAGCGCTTGAACGCTTCGGGGACCCCGCAATGGACGGCCAACGGCGTGGTGTTGGTGAGTGCGACGGCCGGTCAGCACTACCCGAAGCTCGTGAGCAACGGCGCGGGCGGCGCGCTCGTGGTGTGGCTCGACTTTCGAAACGGTTCCATGAACTCGGACATCTATGGAACGCGGCTGACGTCGACCGGCACCTTGCCCGACGGGATCGGCGGTTTTGCGGTATCGACGGCGGCGCAAGATCAGACTCCGAGTTCGATCATTCCGTACGCAGGCGGCGGGGCGATCGTCGCGTGGACCGATACGCGCAACGGCAACCCGAACATCTACGCGGCTCGCATCTCGAACGCGGGCGTGGTGCTGGATGCGATTGGAATTCCTCTGTGCGTCGTCGGCGGTGACCAACTCTATCCGAACACAATCCCCGACGGTGCGGGCGGTGCCATCTTCGCGTGGTCGGACGCGGCGCAAGCCGGCGAGATTTTCGCGCAACGAATCAACTCCGCCGGCGTCGTTCAGTGGGCCGCGAATGGCGTGATGGTCGGCACGAACCTCCTGGCGAGCATCCTGCAAGCGCCGCAGATGGTCGCCGACGGCGCGGGCGGTGCCATCCTCTCGTGGTATCGCTACGATGTCTCGGATCTCAACGTGTACGCGCAGCGCATCGACGGATCGGGCGCCAAGCAGTGGCTCGCCGCGGGCGTTCCGGTGTGCACGGCGGCCAGCGACCAAGGTTATCTCGTTATGACGTCCGATCAGGCCGGCGGTGCCGTGGTGGGATGGGCGGACCCTCGCAACGCGACCATCGGAAACGACGTTTTCGCGCAGCGCGTATTGGCTGACGGAACCATGGCGTGGACCCCCAACGGTGTGGTCATGTGCGACCTCACGTTCGATCAATCCGAACTCGCGATCGTCCCCGACCTTACGGGCGGTGCCATCTTCGCATGGACCGACAAACGCAATTTCACGCACACGGACATCTACGCGCACCGCCTGGCCGACGCGGGACAGATGCCGACCGCTATCGGCGAGACACCCGCGGTCGCGTCCCTCGGCGCGAACTACCCCAATCCCTTCAACCCGGAGACGTCGATTCCCTTCTCGCTCGCGAGTGCGGGTCGCGTGACGCTGCGCGTGTACGATGTGAGCGGGCGCTTCGTGACGACACTTCTCGACGAGAATCGCGGCGCGGGTCAGCATGTCGCGCGTTGGGATGGCCGTGACGCGCGCGGGCGCACGTCTTCTTCGGGCGTCTACTTCGTGCGCCTGGACGCCAATGGCGTCGAAGAGACGCGCAAGATCGTGCTTCTCAAGTAGACACGCATAGAGAGGAGCAGGTCATGCGCTCTTTGATTGATCGTTGCGTTTGCGTCCTCGTCGTGTTCGCCGCCACGTCCGCGTTCGCGAGTCCCTCGCACCTATGGAGCAAACACTTCGGGAGCACCGGTACCGATGGCGGGCAATCGGTCGCGTTCGATGCCGACGGCAACGTGTTCGTGTCAGGCGCGTTCTCGGGATCGGTGGATTTCGGCGGGGGCGCACTCGTGAGCGCGGGCAACCAGGACGCGTTCGTCGCCAAGTACGATGCGGCCGGTAACCACATCTGGAGCAGGCGATACGGTAGCACGTTGGTCGACTACGGCCGCGAGCTGGCCGTGGACGCGGCGGGCAACGTGTACCTCGCCGGCTTTTTCACCGGGACGGTGGACTTCGGCGGCGGCCCGTTGATGAGCGCGGGAAGCCTCGACGTGTTCGTCTTGAAGCTCGACGCCTCCGGCGGCTTCCTATGGAACAAGCGATTGGGTTCGACCGGTGCCGACGAGTGCGAGGGCTTGGCACTCGACAGCTCCGCGAACGTCGTCATCACCGGGTACTTCAACGGCACCGTCGACTTCGGCGGCGGACCCATCATGAGCGCCGGGAATCAGGACATCTTCCTCGCGAAGTACGATGCGAGCGGCGCTCACGTGTGGAGCCAGCGGGTCGGTGGTACCGCATACGACTACGCCAGCGCGGTCGCGTGCGATCCATCGGCTAACGTCGTGTTGATCGGCTACTTCTTTTCGAGCGCCGACTTCGGTGGCGGCGCGCTGATGAGCGCGGGCAACTCCGATATCTTTGTCGCGAAGTACGATCCCAACGGCGCGCACGTGTGGAGTCGGCGCTACGGCAGCACCTTCCGCGACGAAGGCTACGCCATCGACACCGACCCGTCGGGTCGCGTGCTAGCCGCGGGCGCGTTTCGTCTCACCGTCGACTTCGGGGGCGGGCCGCTCACCAGCTCCGGCAACCTCGACATGTTCGCGCTGCAACTCGACGCGGCGGGCACCCACCAATGGAGCCGGCGCTTCGGGGATGCCGCCGATGACGCCGCGCGGGCGATCGTCGACGACGGATACGGAGGAGTATTCCTGACTGGATATTTCAACTTCTTCGTCGACTTCGGCGGGGGCGAGTTCGTGGCGGCGGGCGCGACCGATACCTTCCTGGCCAAGTTCAACGACGCGGGCGTGCACCAATGGAGCGCCACGTTCGGAGATACGCAGTCCGACGAGGGCAGCGCGCTCGCGTCGCGCGCGGGCTTCGTGTTGACGACGGGCTCATTCGCGCAGTCGGTCAACTTCGGGGGTGGTCCGCTCAACAGCGCCGGCGGCCCCGACGTCTACCTCCTAAAGTACGACGCCGATTCAGCAACACCGGTAACGGTAGCGTTCGCACCCACGCGACTGGGGCAGAACTACCCCAATCCCTTCAACCCGGAGACATCGATTCCCTTCTCACTCGCGAACGCGGGGCGCGTGACACTGCGCGTATACGATGTGAGCGGGCGCTTCGTGACGACACTTCTCGACGAGAATCGCGGCGCGGGTCAGCATGTCGCGCGTTGGGATGGCCGTGACGCGCGCGGGCGCGCGTCTTCTTCGGGCGTCTACTTCGTGCGCCTCGAGTCGGACGGAACGACGGAGACGAGAAAAATAGTTCTTCTCAAGTAAGAAGGAGCTGACGCGGGCGCCAAGATGAGAACTTGATGAGAAGATTGCCAAAATCCCGCTGAAAACCGGGCCGGGCGTGGGTGTGCGGGCTTCCGGATGTGAACGATAGTGCTATCTTCCATCTCGTTAGCCAGCACGCGCTATGAACTTCTTCGACTTACGTTTGGGTCCCGCGTCTCTCGACGTCAGCGTCGTCGTTCCGGTACGCGACGAAGCGTCGAACGTCGACCGGCTCGCGGGCGAGATTTCGGCGGCGATGAGCACGACCCGCTGGTCGTGGGAGTGCGTCTGGGTGGACGACGGCTCGACCGACGAGACCCTCGCCGCAATCATGCGCCTGTGCGCGACCGACGCGCATCATCAGTTCGTCGAGCTCGAGCACAACTACGGCCAGTCGGCGGCACTCGCGGCCGGCTTCGTGTACTCGCGCGGTGCCATGCTTGCGATGATCGACGGCGACGGACAGAACGACCCGGCCGACGTCCCGCGCTTGATCGACATGCTGGCCAACGGGAATCTCCATCTGGTGAACAGCTATCGCGAACGTTCGCAGTTCGGTCCCGTGCGCCGACTCTCGTCGCGCATCGCGAACGGGTTCCGCAACAAGATGACGGGCGAGCGCGTGCGCGACGTCGGGTGTTCGACGCGTGCCATGCGGCGCGAGTGCCTGGAGGGAGTTCCGGTGTTCAAGGGCATGCATCGCTTCCTCCCCACGCTGATTCGCCTGAACGGCTACGATCGCATCGTCGAAGTTCCCGTTCATCATCGCGCGCGCTGGAAGGGAACGAGCAAGTACGGGATTTCCAATCGACTGTGGGTCGGCATCGCCGATACACTGGCGGTTCGTTGGATGTCGCGCCGCATGGCGGCGCCGCACGTGAAGCGCTCGTCGTTCGAAGAACGACAGGAGGCGAACAAATGAATTCGATGTGGATGGCGTTGGGTCTCTTGGGTCAGGCGGTTTTCTCCGGTCGCTTCTTCGTGCAATGGCTGGCCAGCGAACGCGCCGGGCGCAGCATCGTGCCGCGCGCGTTTTGGCACTTGAGCATCCTCGGCTCCGCCATCTTGCTCGCGTACTCCATATATAAGAAAGACCCCGTGTTCATCCTCGGGCAGAGCGCCGGCTTCGTCATCTACGCGCGCAATCTATTCTTGATCCGACGTCACGACGCGCGCAACGGTACCCTCAGCGCCAGTGCCTAGGCGCTCCTACGTCCTCCTCGCGGCTTCGGCCCTCCTGATCGCGTTCCTGTTTCAAGGGACGCGCGGTCTCTACGAACCATCCGAAGGTCGCTACGCCGAAGTCGCCCGCGAGATGCGCGAGTCGGGTCACTACCTCGAGCCGACCCTCCACTACCGTCCCCACTGGACCAAACCGCCCATCACGTATTGGGCGATCGCGGGCGGCCTCGCGATTGGGGGCGACAATCCGTGGGGTGTGCGCGTCTCCGACGCAATCGCGTTCACGCTCGCCGTGCTCGCGGTCGCCGCAGTCGCGGCCACCTTGTGGAACGCGGAGACGGGATTTCTCGCCGGCCTCGTGTTTCTCTCGTCGCCGTATCCGTTCGTGGGCGCCAACGTCGCAACGGCCGACACGCTGCTGGCACTTTGGGAGGTGCTGGCACTTCTCGCCTACGTGCGCGCGTGGAAGGGCACACGATCGGCGTCGTGGGTGCGCCTCATGTGGTTCATGTTCGGCCTGGGCTTCTTTACCAAGGGTCCGCCGGCGCTGCTTCCTCTGATTGCGCTCATCGTGTTCCATCTCGTCGCGCGGCGACCGTTTCGTTTGTTCGACGCCCTCGGCGTTTTGATTTTCATTGTGACCGCGTTTTGGTGGTACGCGCTCATGGTGGCGCGACACCACGAACTGGCGTCGTACTTCGTCGGCAAAGAAATCGTCGCGCGTAACACGACCAACACGTTCCACCGCAACGGGCACTGGTACGGTCCCTTCGTGGTGTACGGGCCGGTGCTGTTGCTCGGGCCGGGTGTCTGGATCGTCGACGGCATCCGCATCGCGCGACGACACCGGTTGTTCTCACCGCGAGCGTTGGGGCGCGCGCTGGGTTCGCGCGCAAGCGCGGGCTCGCTCCTCTTGCTGTGGCTCTTGCTTCCGCTGGCGATCTTCACGCTCTCGCGCAGCCGGCTGCCGTTGTACCTCTTGCCGCTCTACCCCGCGATCGCCTTGGCGATCGCGCGCGGCATGAGTGTCCGCGGCGACGCGCCCGCACTCCGTCGGCGCGCGCTGCGAATGGCCGTGGTGTCGCTGGTGGTGTTGGTAGCGCTGAAGGCGTTCGTCGCTTACATGCCGTCGGAGCAAGACGCGACGCGCCTGTACCACGAGAGTGTCCGCGCCGCCGGCCCGCATGCACAGCTCGCCCTCTACGCCGAGTCGGAGATGTCCGGCTTCCAGTTTCACGCGGGAAAGGAATTGAAGCGCGTCTCGCGCACGGGCGCCGAACCCTGGGCCGACGGCAACCTCGACGAGGCGCTCGAGTCGCGCGATCCGGGTCGCGCGCTGGCAATGGTCGCGAAACCGCGTGTCGCGGATGAATTGGAGTCGGCGCTGAATGCGAGGCAGGTGCGCTTCGAGCGTCGTCGCGCGGCCAGCCGGGACGTCTTCGTGATCGCACCCGTCAACTAGCGGCGCGGTCGCTCTTCATCGCGAAGGTAACTTCGAACTCGCCGCCCACGCGGGATTCGACCTCCATCGAACAGCGCAACGCCGTTGCGATCTTGGCCGCGAGCGCCAGCCCCAGCCCGAAATGATCCCCCGACGTCTTGCGCGAGACGTCCCCGCGCGTGAAGCGACGTAAGAGCGCGCCGACGTCGCCCGCCGCCACCTTGCTCCCGCTGTTGACGACGCGCAGGACGCTCGATCCGTTCTTCTCGGCGACTTGAACTTTGATATAGCCGCCTTCGTCCGCGTAGAGGGCCGCGTTCTCGAGCACGTTGCGAATCGCGATCTCGAGCAGAATCGGATCGGTGACCACGTTGACGCCGCGCGGGAGCGAGAACGCGACGTCGAGCCGCCGCGCACGCGCGGCCGCTTCGAGCGGCGTCCACGAGGTCTCCACCAGCTCGCCCACGTCCGCCGACCGTTCTTCGATCTCGATCTGGCCCGCTTCCAGACGTCCGAGATACAACAGTGTTTCGACCATGGTTTGCGTGCGACGAATGATGGCGAGTGTGCCTTCGAGCGTCTCCTTGTAGTCGTCCGCCGGGCGCGGCCGCGACAGCGCCACTTCGACCGCGGAGCGCAATCCCGTCAACGGCGTGCGCAATTCGTGCGCGATGTCGGCGCTGAAGGTGCGCTCGTGCTGGAACGCGGCTTCGAGCCGCGTCAGCAGTTGGTTGAGCGCTCCGACGATGGGCTCGACTTCGCGCGGTGTCTCCGCCAAGCGCACCCGCGACGACAAATCGGTGTCGCTCAAGGCGGCGATTTCGCCCGCGAGCTGGTCGAGCGGTCGCATGCTCGCGCGAATGACGACGGCCAAGATTCCGGTGGCGGCGAGCGCGGTCAGTGCCCCGACGGTGACCAGCAGAATCTTGAGGCGTGCTAAGAACGCGACTTCTTCGGTGGGCTCGAGGGCGGCGACGAGATCGACGACGAGGGGGCCCTTGTGCGTCGACGGCAAGGGGACGGCGTCCCGGTCGCCGGGGCCTTCGTGGCTCGGCTGGGGCGCGAAACGCAGCCCGGCGACGCGCGCGCGGCGGCCGTTCGGCGCTTGCGTCCATTCGAACACGGCGCGATTCGAATCCAGCGGTGCCGCGAGTTTCAGATCGGCGTCGTGCAGCCCGGGGGATCGGTACAGCAGGGTTCCGTCGCGCAGCCGCAATTGCAGGTATCCCGGACCGGTCGCGGACGTGAACTCGGACATGTCGAGCTCTTGAAACTCCAGGTCGACCGCATCGCCCATCGATCGCACCGACGACGCCACCAGCCGCACCTCTTCTCCCAACTCTTCGTCGAGATGGCTGACCAAGGTCGCCTTGGCGCCGCGATAGATGGCCACACTGGCGGCCGAGAACACGACGACCGTCGCCGCCACCGTGCCCACGACGAGCGAGGTACGGATCGACCTCATTGCGCGTCGGCTTCCAGTACGTAGCCGAAACCGCGGCGCGTGTGCACGAGCCGCGAGCGGCCGCCACGCTCGAGCTTCTTGCGGATGTAGCCCACGTAGACGTCGACGATGTTGCTGTTGCGCTCGGCACTGAAATCGTAGATGCGGCTCGAGATCTCATCGCGCGAGACCACCTCGCCCTTGCGCGCGGCGAGGATCTCGAGGATGGCGAATTCGCGGGCGGTCAAGTCGAGCGGCTCGCCCGCGCGGCGCGCGAGGCGGGCGGCGGTGTCGATCTCCAGATCCCCGACGTGAATCACCGCCGACGTGTGGTGGGAGGCGCGACGCTGCAAGGCGCGCACGCGCGCCATCAATTCTTCGAACGCGAACGGCTTGACCAAGATAGTCGTCGGCACCGAGATCGAGTCCGCGCACGCGGTCGCCCACCGTTTCCTTGGCTGTAAGAACGAGGACGCGCGCGTGGATTCCTTGCTCGCGGATCGTCTTTAGCACCGCGAACCCGTCGAGCTTGGGAAGCATCAGATCCAGAATGATGACGTCGTACACCGACGCTTCGGCAAAGCGAAGGCCTTCTTCGCCGTCATCCGCCTGGTCGACGGCGTAGCCGTTCTCGCGCAGCCCGCGCACCAGCGACCGCCGCAGCGGTTCGTAATCTTCGATGACGAGGATTCTCATGGAGTCCCCCGCCGCGGCGCGTCCGCGTCATTAATGAGGACCTTGCCGTGGTCGACGGTGATCGAGTCGCCCTCGCGCAGCGGCCCATACGCCTGTCCGTTGACGAGCAACTCATCGCCTTTAATGAGCACCTCGGCGTCGCGGCAGGGCGCGAAGCGCCAGCTCGGCTGACCGCCGGCGGTGTCGTCGAGGCGTTGCGGCTTCGGAACGTGCGTGCGGTAGCAATCGGTTACCACGACCGTGTGGCTCCCCACCTTCGCCTCCACCCGACCGAGCAGCACGTTGTTCGACCGGCTACACGCGGACAGGAGGGCCACGGTCGATTGCGGTTGCGATGGCGATGATCAGCAGAATCTTCATCCCGGGCAGTATAGCGAAAAATCTTTGTGACGGCCCGGGAGTTCGCGGGTCACACGAGCAAGAAGGATTCTATGCAGCTCCCGAACCCACGCAAACTCGGCGTCTTGTTGACCCTCGCGGTGCTCCTGTCCGCGATCACGATGGGTTGTCTGGGCCCCTGCGAAGCCTTCATTGTGGGCATCGTCATCCAAAATGGCGGGACGATAACCATCAACGTTCACGCCGGTGAAAGCGCCAGCGACATCTCGCCCATCGGCTTCCTCGGCATTTTCAGCATCTGCGAGTCGAGTGTCGTCGCCGAAGGCGGGACGACGACCGCCCTGCCCGTCGGAGTGTATTCGCGGACGCGTCGCGACCTGACGGGGTCGGAGCCGACCGCGACCGTGGACTGTGTGACGACATCACAGACGCCGCCGGGCCACTACATCCTCGAGTACCGAGAGACCTCGCCGACCGGCCAAGTCCGGGGGACGCTCGACCTGACCGTCGAGGCATCGCAGTCCAACGTGACCGCGTGCCTGTACGCCCTCGGTGAGGTGTACAACGTGAATCATGAGATAGAGTTTTACGCCTGCTGCAGCTTGGCGCCGCCGGACGATCCCATCGTCCAGTACAAATGGTGGTACGACTACAACAGCAATCCTTCGCAGCCACCGTCCGCGACCACGAGCGCATGCATTACTTACCACACCTACACGAGCGCCGGCGCCAAGTACATACGCCTCGTCGTGCGCACCCAAAGCGGATTGACCGCCGAGGAGAGTCACATCATCGTGGTGAACGCTCCATGAAACAGACACGCTGGATACTTGCTGTGTTCGCTGTGATTCTCTGGGCCGGTTGCGGCGGCGACGACTCGACCAGCAACGGAGAACCGGTCAAGCCGGTCACCATCGACGGTGCGCTGGTCGTGCCGGCGGAGTGGGCGGGAACGTGGGAGATTACGGTCACGATGAAAGACTGCGTGACCGACGCCATCTTGTCGCAGGAAATCATCACGTCGCAGATTTGTCCCGGCGACACGCTGACCAATCCGTTTGCGCCCCTGTTCGAGGACTGCCAGGGCACCCAGACCGGCAACCACCTCGAAGCCAACTGCTCGGCGCAATCGACCAACGGCGCCTGCCAGGTCGATATCGCGTTCGATTTCTCGATGGACGTGAACGGCAATCAGCTGACCGGAAGCGGAACGCTCCAGACCACCACCACGCCCGACTGCGACGGTTTCTTCACCGCGGGTTGTACGAGCGTCGACATCTCCGGCACGCGCACCAGCAGTTCCACAACTGGTTGCGCCACGCGCAACGCGACGCAGAAGTTCTTCGTCCGCTAGTTGCGGCATCGTCAGCTCCAACGAGCTGAGACTGCCCCGCTCGATGCAGATCGTGTTCGTGGTCGCGGAGCAGTTCGTCGCACGTTCGCAAGAGGAACCTCATGACGAAACCGAAACGCCATCGAATTGGGACCTTGCTGGCCCTCGCGATCCTGTTGGCCTCGATGACGATGGGGAATCTCACCGTCTGCGACGTCGTCATGGGAGAGCCCGAGGCCGGTCGGGACTATGTCATTTCTCTGAAGGCGGGTGAAACTGCCCTCGGTATTACGGGGCCGCTGCTCGCGCCGGACTTTTACCGCTTCAGCCTTTGCGGGCCGATTCCGGACGGGGTTTATTACCGGATCGTTCACGAATATGGGCTATTGGTCGATGGGGTCCCGACCTCCGTAGACATCATCACCTCTCCCGGAACTCCGCCGGGTCACTATTCCATCGATTACGTCGAGGGCGGCCTCTCGCAACTTCCAGCATCCAACCAGTTGCTTGTCGGGAAGATCGATTTGACCATCCTGCCACCGGACGCCGCGCTCGTTGCGTGTTTCCATTTGTCCTCGGAAGGCCCGATCACCATCAACCACGCGGTGTTCTTCATCAGTTGCAGCAGCGCGCCACCGGGTCAAACCATCGTTCTGTACAAGTGGTGGTTCGACTACGACGGCAGTCCATCGTCCAATCCGTCGTTGTCGGGTCCCGACTCCAACGTCCAACACACCTACACGACCGCTGGATCGAGGACGGTACGTCTGGTCGTGGTCACGGATGACGGCGACGAAGCGGCAACAGCACAAGCTGTCAACGTGGTGGCACCATGAAGAAGATACGCTGGATACTATGCGGAATCGCGCTGGTTCTTTGGACGGGTTGTGGCGACGACAACTCGACCGGCGAGGACCAGAAGATCACCCCGGTGGAGATCGACGGCGCTCTCGTCGTGCCGACCGCGTGGGCGGGGAAATGGGAAATCACACTCACGTTTCGTGACTGCACCACGAACGCGATCCGTTCGCAGCAAATTGTCACTTCTCAGGTTTGCCCCGGCGACACGTTGGTCAATCCGTTCGCACCCATTTTCGAAAACTGCACGGGCACGCGGACCGGAAATCATCTCGAAGCAAATTGCAGCTACGAGAACTCTGCGGGAGCCTGCCAGGTCACCGTCAGTGTCGACTTCTCGATGGACGTTGACGGCGACGCCCTCGCTGGCAACGGACAGATCGCGACCACGGCCACGCCTGCATGCAACCTCGGCACGGTGTTCGTGGCCGGTTGCCAAAAGATCGATATCTCCGGCACGCGCCTCAGCAGTTCGACCGCTGGTTGCGACTCGCTGGTCACTCTGCGACGTGCATTCCTACGATAAGAAACCCGCGAAGCGCCTACCCGCCGATCCGTTACGTTCTTCGTCCGCTAGCGCGAACCACGCGCTATTTCGAGCCCGCGATCCCAGTCGAGATCTGCTTCAACTCCGGAAGATCGCGGTCCGCATCCTTCCACAGGCTTCTCGCTCTTTCGAACTCGCGCTTCGCTTCGGGCGAGCCCTGGTGATCGAGCACGAGTGCCAGCGCGAGGTGACTCCCGCCGTACGCCCCGTCGTGGTCGAGCATCTGTCGCGCGGTGTACTCCGCCAGTTCCCAATCGCCCGCGTCGCGCGCGCTGCGCGCCATGGTCTCAAGGCGGAAGAGCGCTTGCGTCCAAGCGTCCGGCCCCGGAGTGTTGCGAAGCTCCCGCTGCGCGTCTCGCAAGACGCTATTCGCTTCGACCCGATTGCCGGTCTTGAGCAGCAACTCACCTCGCGCGGCCTCGACCCATCCCTTCACCATCGAGCGCTTGGGGACGATTCCGGCCGTCACGTCGGGGACCAGCTCCAACTCGCGCTCGGCGGCGGCGAGCTCGACGCGCGCTTCGTCGATGCGTCCCAGTCCGAGCAACGCCTGTGCCGCCAGCGCGTGCCCGACCGATCGCGCTTGCGGAAACGCCGCGTCCGTCATGGCGCGCGCCGCTGCCAGCGCGTCGTCGTAGCGCGCGCGGTTGATGAGAAAAGCGGGCAACCCGCGCGTGTTGAACGCGCGGTACGCATCGATCGCCGCGAGATCCGACGCTTCGCGCATCGTCTTCTCGGCGAGCACCATCTGTCCCTTGTACTGGTAGCAGCCGGCCAACAAGTCGAGGTTGTGGCTGTGATGCCAATCCAGCGCGGGGTCGATGTTCTCTTCCTTGTAATACGCGAGCTCGAGCGAGTTGGCTTTCTTGAACTGTACAATAGCGTCGTCGACGCGCCCCACGCGGCGCAGGTCGTGGCCCCACATGTGCGCGGCGTGCGGAATCGGCCGGCGACTCGCGCGCGAATACTTCCCCGTGCTCGAGCGCCTTCTCGATCTGCCCGATGGTCTCGTACGTGTGAATGAGATAGTGATGCGCCGACGCGTGGTCCGGAACGAGACGCAACACCTGGTCGTAATAAGCGACCGTGGCCGCGGTGCCGCGTTGGCCGCGCCCGGCCGCCGTCGGTTCCTGCGCGTTGCCGGCCAGCAACCACAGCTGCGGGTCGTCGATGTCTTTCGCCAGCGCGTCGTCGACGACTTTGCGGTACGCCGCCAGCTTGGCCGCGTTCTCGATGTCGTCCATGGCCGCGAGTTGCGCCTCGCGAATCGCGATGCGTCGCTGCTCGCGCTCGCTGACCTTCGGCGCGAGGGTCTTGGCCTGCTCGAAAAATAACTTGGCCGCCGCGGGGTCCTCCAGGCCGGAATAGGCTCGACTCAAGCCGATGTAAGCCATCGCGAGCTTCGGATCGAAGCGGAGCGCCTGGTTGAACGACCTCACGGCTTCGATCCACACGTACGACTCGAGATAGTTGAGCCCCTGGTCGTAGAAGGCTTGGGCTTCCTTGGACGTCGTGGTCACGACTTCGTGCGAATTCCCGATGCCGCGACGCAGCGGGACTTCACGCTGCAGCAACTCGGCGGGGACATAGCTCGGTGCGGCCGCACACGCGGCGTGGGGATCGTCCTGGGCGAAGGCCGCGGCGTACCAGAGCACGACCATGAGCGCAGCGATGAAGAACTTCATGACTCCTCGCGGGCTAGCGCGCCAATCGTTTGATTATCTGAATCTGTCCGGTGTGATACAGATCGTGCGCGGCGATGCCGACGACGAGCCCGCGCATATCGAAGCGACTTCCGCGCGGTGTGGCATCGAGGTCTCGGCTCGACAACCCGTCGACGGCAGTACGCAGATCCTGTGCGTTTCGACAAGAGCGCGACGTCCTTCTTCCACGCCTCTTCCGTCGCCGCACCCGGCTCGGGCCGCAGCGAACCAGTTCGATCCTTTGAGCGCGAACGACCCGCGTTTCTCGGAGAGGATGCGGCGGCGCACCGTGTATTTCCAATACGCCGCGTGCACGACGAGCTCCCAGATATTGTGGCGACCGGGACCCGGTCGCCACGCGGCTTCCTTCGCGGTGACGCCGCGAATCGAGCCTTTCAGGTTGGTGCCGTGCCATGCGCGATGGTCGAAGGCTTGGTCGATCATCTCGAGAATGACGGCGACTTCCGCGTTCGGCACGGCACGTCCTACTTCTTGAAGCGCGCCGCTTCCTCGGAGCCGCCGGTCGCGTTGCCCGCGCTGTAGGAGTGCGCGCCCGTTCCCGCCAGCTTGCCGTCCTTGACGATCAGGTACTCGTCGCGAATGGCCTTCCTGTCGAACCAACACTCGAGAATCTCGCGCGTGCCGGCCGCGTAGCGCGCCTGCGCCGAAAGCGTCGTCCCCGACACGTGCGGCGTCATGCCGTGGTGCGGCATGGTCCGCCACGGGTGGTCCTTGGGTGCGGGCTGCGGGAACCAGACGTCGCCCGCGTAGCCTGCGAGCTGTCCGTCGCGCAAGGCACGCGCCACCGCGTCGCGGTCGCAAATCTTGCCGCGCGCCGTATTCACGAGGAAGGCACCCCGCTTCATCTTGCCGATCAGCGTGTCGTCGAACATGTGCTCGGTTTCCGGATGCAGCGGCGTGTTGATGGTGACCACGTCGCAAATGCGCACCAGCGCTTCGGCGCTGTTGTGGAAGATGAGGTTCAACTCCTGCTCGGTCGCGGCCGGCAAGCGGTGCCGATCCGTGTAGTGCAGTTTGACGTCGAACGGCTTCAAGCGCCGCAGCACCGCCAAGCCGATGCGCCCCGCGCCCACCGTGCCGACCGACATGCCTTCCAAGTCGTACGAGCGCGCCACGCAATCCGCGATGTTCCAGCCGCCCTTGACCACCCAGCCGTACGACGGGATGTAGTTGCGCACGAGCGAGAGGATCATCATGACCACGTGCTCGGCCACACTGATCGAGTTGCAGTACGTCACCTCCGCGACGGTGAGACCGCGATCCATCGCGGCCTGCAAGTCGACGTGATCCGACCCGATGCCGGCCGTGATGGCGAGCTTCAACTTGGGCGCCTTCGCGATGCGCGCGGCGGTCAGGTACGCGGGCCAGAACGGCTGCGAGATCACGACCTCGGCGTCGGGCAGCTCCTTGTCAAAGGTCGAGTTCGTGCCGTCCTTGTCGGACGTGACGACGAGCGAGTGTCCCTTCCCTTCCAAGAATTTGCGCAGCCCCAGCTCGCCGGAAACGGAGCCGAGCAATTCGCCGGGCTTGAAGTCGATCGCCTTGGGCGTCGGCAGCGTCTGACCGCCGGGATAGCGATCGAGTTTGGGAATCTGGCCGAGCGCGTAAGACGTGGGATATCCGTCGACGGGGTCGTCGTACAGGACGCACAGAACCTTGCTCATGTGATTTCCTTCTTTCTATAGGTCGAATGGGGATTATACACCCTCACTGGTCCAACATGTAGATCTGCCACAGGTCGCGCGAGCTGGTGTGGAGGAAGGGTGCGATGGCGAGCCGGCCGGTCTTACCGATGGTTTTTTCGAGGTGCTTCAACTCGCGGAACTTCTCCTGCGTCCCCGCGGGCGGCACGGGCTTGAAGCCGGCTTCGCGCATCATCAGAAGACCCTTGGCACTGATGGCGAGCTCGACGTGCAGCCGCAAGTAGCACAAGATGTCGAGCAGGACTTCGGGCGTGAACTGCTTTTTCATCGTGTCGATGTAGTGTCCGATCCGGCTCCCCGAAATATTTCCCGAGTTGATGATGTCGAGCAGCTCGGCGTCGACGTCCATCTGTGTCCCCAGCCAATGCTTGGTGGCCTGCTCGCTGCGCCAGAACGCGAATAGAATGATCGCGGGCAGTGTGATGTGCAGCACCAAGGTCGACACCACCGGCGGCAGGATGAAGTGATTGAAGAGCGAATGGAGAGAGATCGCGATCGCAAGCCCCGGCAGCCACCAGGCGCCGCGCCCGTCGCGGCGGTCGAAGAGCGTCTTCGACACGATGGCGAAGATCGCCGTCATGCCGCCGTGCATCACCGCGGTGCCGAGCCCGCGCACCACCCACACCATGATGCCCTTCGCGTGCAGCGTTTCCAGGTAGTACGTGTTCTCGATCAAGGCGAAGCCGGTCCCGGTGGCGAAGCCCACGATGGCGGCGTCGACGGAAAAGCCGACGCGCCGTCGCGAGATCGAACCAAGCGACGTACGTCGCCTTGAGGGTTTCCTCGATCACGGGTGCTATGTAGCGCGACGACATCCGCCGCGGCACGCCGAGTCCGTGGATCACCGCATTGTTGATGCTCAAGCACACCAGCGCGACACCGCACCCGACCAAGATGGCCATCACGATGCTGCGCACGTGCACGAGCTTGTAGCTGTCCAAGTACACCAGGGTGATGAGAAACAGCACCACCGGCACGAGGCTGACCGCGAAACGAATGACGAGGTCGATCACAGGATCTTGAGCGACACCATGAACTCGGTGTTCATGCGATGGCCTTCTTCCTTGGCCGCCGCGTAGCCGAAGGAGAGTGTCGATTCGAGCGCCGAGAAGATCACCAAGCGAAAGTCCATCTGTCCGCCGACGTTGCCCACTTCGCGCCGAAAGGCACTTTCGTCCAAGTTGGTCGCAATGCCGCTCGCGAAGAGGGCCGTGCGCGCGTAGGTGCAGTAGATCTGCTGGAAGCCGATGCGCCGGAAGCGCACCGGCGGGAGCGTCCACTCCACCGTCGCCTTGGCGAAGTTAGTACCCGCGATCTCGTCGATCTCGACCCCGGGGAAGCGGTCGTAGTCGCGGTAGCGCTTCACCTCTTGGTGGTCGACGTAGTTGTTGCCGAAGCCGCCGAAGTAGAAGCTCGCGAAGGAGTCGTCGCGATTACCGCGCGAATACCCGCCCACCGTGCGCAGCCAGATCGACGAGTGCTCGATCGGGGTCAAGACGCCGACGTCGAACTCGGCCGTGCCCTTGGTATAGAAGTCGTCGTTGACCAGGTTGCCCTCGAGCCCCAGCGACCAGCGAATTCCCTTCTCCGCGTCGACCGCACCGATCGAGCTTTGCGTGCGCTTGTAGTCGAGGCTCGCCGTCGCGGCGGCGTAGCTGTCGAACGTCGCCAGCACGTTCTGGTTGTACGGCAAGCGCTCGAGTCCGCCGTAGTACGCGGCAGTCAGCGTGTATTCGAGAAAGCGCGGTTTGTCGGAGATCAGGAAATCGGAACGCTCGAGCCCCACACCGTAGCCCTTGCGGCTGGTCTTGGTGGGCCCGAAGAAGTCGTAGAAGTCGGCCTTGTTGTACGCGGCTTTCAAGGTCCACGGAAAGTGCCGGTACACGAGGCCCGCGTGCACCAGCTCGTCGTCGGGCAGACTCGACGTGGGTGTGACGCCGACTTTGATATCGCCGCCGTGCAGCCCGAGCGGGTCCATGAAGTTCCAGCGCAGCCCGATCGACGTGTAGGCCTTGTACGCCTCCACGATCGGGTACAGCGACGCCGTCGTCATGCTGCCGAACTTGTGGTACGGCCCTTGGTACGTCGTCAGCGAGTCGAGATTGATTTCGCGCGGCGAGCCGAGCTTCCACTCCTTCACGACCGGCCACTGGTCGACGACTTCCTGGCCGAGATAGCGAATCGCGTTGACGTCTTGCAACGTCGTGTCCGCGATCACGGCCGGGCGAAATCCTGCGCTCGTGTACGAGAACACGACCAGCGAGTCCCCCATCGGGATGGGACGGAAGTAGCCGATGTCGGTGTTGGTGACGCACTCCATCGTTTCGTCGGCGAAGTTCCAACGAAATACATTCGACACACCGGTCTGGTACGAGGTCCCGTACAGGTGCTGGCCGTCTTCGGTGAACACGAAGTTCGCGGGTGCCGTGTTGGTGAACTCGTACAGCACGCTGTAGCCGGCCTGGCCGCGCATCAAGTCGGCCACGTCGAAGCGCACCAGCTTGACCGCACCGGTGATCTCGAGCATCGAGCCCGTCAGCGTCTTGCCGTCCGGCGAGACGTCCAAGTCGAACACGTCGGTGCCGTACTTGAACTCCATGATGGGCAGGATCTTGTTCCACGCGTCGTAGGGCGGCGCGATGCGGACGATGGTCGAGAAGCCATTGTGGTGCTGCACACCCCACAAGATCGAATCGCCGCGACAGAACGTGAGGTCGCCGATGCGGCAGTTGGTGATCAAGCGCTTCGCTTCGTTGGTGCGCAGGTCGATCGCGTTCAGGTCGCGCCAGTGCTTGCCGTTGTTGGTGGTGTAGAAGAGGGTCCGATTCTTTGCGTCGAACGCGAGCGAGGTCACGTAATAGAGCGCCGGCGTTTGCACGTCGTGGATCTTCTCCATTTTGCCGGTCTTCAAGTCGATGGACGCCACGTGCGCGAAGTCGCCCGGGTAGTTGACCGCGACCAAGAGCTTCCCCGTCTCCGGGTCGACGAAGCCGCGCGACACCGACCCGAGCGGTTGTTCGCACGCGACGCGCTCCTTGGTGAGCGGGAACTCGGCGATGCGTTCGAGATTCTTCTTCTGGAATTCGTGCTCGAAATCGATCCATTTCTTCCACACCGCGTCGATGCCTTCGCCGAACACCTGCTTGAACTCGGAGGCGTAGTACGCCTTGGTGCCGTCGCGGCGATTGGTCCAGTCGACCACCTTCTGCGGCCCGTACGTGAGTGCCAGGTACGACATGAAGCGCGTTCCGTACAGATAACTGTTCTGGCCGATTTGGAAATCGCTCGTGGTTCCTTCCGACTCGAGGCCGACCAAGTCGTAGAGGTAGGCGCCGTCGTGGACCATGGCGCGAAACGCCATCTCGTCGTAGCCGCCCAGGGCGCGCCCGATCCCGCCCGCGAGCCACGTCTCGATGAAGACGGCCGAACCTTCGTGGTACCAGCGCGGGGCGAAGCGTCGCGGCGAGCACAAGTACGAGTAGATCGCGGACTCGGGATTCTCGGATTCGGCCAGTACCTTGCCCTGGAAGATCCCGCGGAACACGCGGTCGGTGTGCGAGGTCTTCTCCGACGCCACCACGTGCCACAGCTCGTGACTCATGACCCAGTTGAAGCGCTCGTTGGTCGGGCACGTCTCGTAGACGTACTCGAAGGGCTCGATTCCAAGTGTGAGGTAGTTGTTCGGAATGGTCGACGTCCCGCAGTAGCCGTAGTCGTCGAAGTCCTGCAAGAGAATGGTGACGGGCTCGTAGGGCGTGTAACCCACGAAGTTGTAGTAGAACGCCATCGAGTTCTCGAAACAGCGCGCGAGGTGCGGGATGATGTACGCGTGCTCTTGGTCGTAGTAGACGACGCGCAGCCGCGATGTTTCGAGGCTCTGGAAGTCGAGCTGGGCGCGGGCGTCCGTCGCATAGTGCGACGTCGTCACCGCGAGGACGAACGCAGCGACGCGCGCGAACGCGCGACCAGAATGAATGCCGGGGGTCGTGGGGTGCATGCGGACTGGGTTCGGTCAGACCGTACCCGCGGGAGTGTACCGCATAAAAACGCGGGACGCCACGGTTGTGCACCGTGGCGTCCCATCGTTTTGGAAGGTGTGTCGCGCGACGAACGGCTAGTCGCCGGACGCAGCCGAGGCACGCTCCATCGCCGGCGTCGACTTCTCGTTGGCGATGTTCATACGCTCGACGATCGCACGATCGAACGCGTCCGCGCGCTCCTGTGCGGGGGCGCGATCGAAGGCAGCGGCCTTCGCCTGCACCGACGCGCGGTCCAGGAGGGTGGCACGCTCTTCGGGAGTTCCCTTGCCGAGGATCGCGGCGCGCTCTTCGACGGACTTCTTACCGAAGGCTTCCTGGGACACATTGGCCTTCTCGAGCACGCTGGCCTTCTCCTGCACGGTCAGGTTGTCGTACATCGAGACCTTCTCCTGTGCGGTGGCGCGATCGAAGACGGTGGCCTTCTCGGCGACCGCGGCGCGGTCGAGGAGGTCGGCCTTGCCTTCGACGGACATGCGCGACATGACCGTGGCCTTCTCTTCGGGCGTGCAGCGGCCATAGAGGCTCGCACGCTCGGCCAGGTCGGCACGACCCAGAATCTGCGCGCGTTCCTGCACGGTCGCGCGATCATAGACCTGGGCGCGCTCGGCGACGTCGCAACGGCCCAGTGCGGTGGCCTTCTCGGCCGGAGTCGCACGATCGAGCACGCTCGCCTTCTCTTCGACCGACAGCCGGCCGAGAGCGGCCGCGCGCTGGTCGACGGTCAAGCGATCGAAGTCGGTGATGCCGGTCTTCGCGAGGACGGCCTTCCTCTCGTCGGGCGTCATGCGACCGACGATGGCCATGCGCTCTTCGGGAGTGGCGCGATCGAACACGGTCGCCTTTTCGGTGGGCGTCGAGCGCTCGAGAATCATCGCGGCCATTTCAGGCGTCGCACGATCGTAGAACTTCAGGCGCTCCTGGGGCGACAGACGGCCCATGAAGCCGGCGAGCTCTTCCAAGGTCGCCGTGTCGTTGAGCCACTTCGCGAACACATCGTCGCCGGTCTGGCTCGGAATAGCGACGTCGCTCGGCGTGATCTGCTCGGACCGGTACTTGTCGACGGTTCCGATGGCACCCGAGACCTGTTCGCTGGTGGGGTTGTTCCTGTTCGACGTAAAGAATGCGACCGCGGCGATGATGACGACGCTGGTCGTGATCAGCAGGGTCGTGGACTTCCTTGACATGGCGCTACCTCCTTGACGGTGGGACCTGGTATCTCAACTGGTTCTGACGGTACTACAAACGTCGGGTATCCAAGTTGGTGCGAGGTTCGGACTAATTGAACCCGACGGGCTATTTGAAAGAAAAATCAGGGTTCGACCGGATGGACGGGTCCTTCGAAGACCGTCTCTCCGGACTTAACCACTCGTAAGACAACCGACTGGGTCGGTTCGGCACGATCGGGGACATCAAATACCCATTCAGTGCCCCCGTCGGCGTCGACCTTCAAATGAACTTGGGTCACCGAGCCGCGGTCGACCACGGCGACGGACCCCGACACCCCCGCTTCCGGGGCGGCGACGGGCATGTACCCGGACGCCCCGGGGGTCACGAGAGTTCCCGAGACCTGGCTGGGGTCAACCGGCTGCCCCGGTCGGACCACGGCCAGAATGATGGCTCCGGCCGCGAGACCCAGACCAAAGGTCGACGCATACCGAAGCCCCTGCGGTGCGATCGCCGCTTTGAGCCACGAGAAGAACCCGTGCTCGTGTGACGAACGCGACGCGTGTCGAATGCCCAGCCCGTCGACCGCCGAAACCACCTGATGGTGGAGATCGGCGGGCGGGTCGGCCATGGGCACCGAATCCAGCCGGCGTACGAGCCGGCCCATTTCTTCGTAGCGGGCACGCGCCTCCGGCGACGAGGTCAGCGTGCGGTCCAGATCGGCGCGCTCCGGTTCGGTCGCAGCACCGTCCAGCACTCGATTCATCAGCTCGATGGTTTTCGGGTCGATCATCGCGTGATCCCCTTTGCGGACAGAATTTCTTTGAGCTTCTCGCGGGCGGTGAACAGGCGCGACTTGACCGTCTTCTCCGGGATCGAGAGCACTTCCGCTATCTCGTCGTACGAGAAGTCGTGGAAGTGTCGCAGCACGATCACCATCTGGTAGTCCATCGTCAGCCTCTCGATCGCGTCGATCATCTCGTCGCGCAGGACTTCGGCGCCGTGCGCTTGTTCTTGCGTGGGTGCGAGCGCCGCCGTAACACCGCTCTCGTATTCGTCCAGGCGCTTGGTGCGCTTGTTGAAGTTGATCGATTCGTTGATGGCGATCCGATAAATCCAACTGAAGAATTCATGGGACTCGTCGAACGAATCGAGCTTTTGGTACGCCTTGACGAACGCCGTCTGGACCACGTCGGCCGCGTCGTCCGGGTCCTTGAGCATGCGAAGCGCGAGGTTGTAGATCGGCTTCTCGTACTTCCGGACCAGGATCTCGAATGCCTTCTGGTTCCCGGAGAGGCACGCCCGCACGAGTTCTGCGTCGGCATGGTCTCTCATGGAAGACGTACAACCGCCGGGCCGGAAAAGTTGGTGGGTCTTTTCATTCTATTGAAAAAACATTGTCGAAGCCGGCAATGCGGAAGATCTCGCGGATGTGGCGGTTCAGGTTGACGAGCTTGAGCGACTGGCCGGCGTCGGCGAGGCGCTTCTGCGTTCCCAACAAGACGCCCATGCCGGCGCTCGAGATGTAATCCAAGTCGGTGAAGTCGACCGTGCACGACTTGCTGACCAATTTGAGTTCGTCGCGCACGCGCTCCACCTGAGCGGCGTCGAGCCGACCTGCCAACAAAATCTCGCCGTTGGTTCCTTTGCGAATGTCGAACATTCACGCTCCTCTCAAGTGCTTCACGAGCTTGATGCGAGCGGCGCCGTCGGTGTGCTCAAAGCTCACCAGGTCCATGACACTGCGCACGAGCTGCAGGCCCAATCCCCCCGGCACACGCTCCTCGAGCGATTGTTTCGGATCCACCGTTTGGGCCGTGTTCGGATCGAACTCGCGCGCGCCCTCGTGTACCAATTCGATCACGAGGTCGTCGCCGAGAACGTCCAGCGCCACGAAGACTGAGTCGTCTCCCCCGCCGTACTTGACCATGTTGGTGAACAGCTCCTCGATTGAGAGGTTCATTGCGAAGATGACGGCGGCGTCCAGCCGGTGCGTCGCCGCGAAGTCGCCCGTGAATTCGAACAGGGGCTCCAGTGAGCTCAAGTCTCGCTTGAACGATCGCAGCATGGTCCGCCGTTCGACGACGTCGGCCAGTAGGTTAACACATTCGCGGGGGTTGTGCAGGTAGCGACGGAGGGGCGCCGACCGCGCGATGCAGCGCCCCTAGTCGTCCCCCGCCGGTCGTCCCCGCAGCCGTTTGGTCGACGAATGGCGGCGCTTTTTTTCGACGCGCTGCTGTTTGGAGGCGCGTGTGGGCTTGGTCTTGCGGCGGCGCTTGGGAGGTGTGGCGGCCGCACGAATCATTTCGACCAAGCGCTCGATCGCGTCGGCGCGATTGCGTTCCTGGGTGCGAAAGCGCTGCGCCGTGAGGACCAGCACACCGTCTTTCGTCATTTTGTTTCCAGCCCGCGCAATTAGGCGCGCGCGAACGTCGAAGGGCAACGACGGCGAGTGCACGACGTCGAAGCGCAGCTGCACCGCGGTCGCCACCTTGTTGACGTTCTGCCCGCCCGGTCCGGACGAACGAACGAACGAAAGTTCGAGCTCGCTTTCGTCGAGGGAGATGTGCGGTGTGACGGAGATCATGGCTGACATGCTCGATACTGCCGCCTATGATAGTCGAACCCATGGCGCGACCCAATCAAAAGAGCGACTTCTGGAGGGGCCTTTCTTTCAAGGCCCGCGTGATGCTGTCGATCGGCATCGCGTCCACCTTCGCCACCATGGGCGTCTTCCAGGATTTCTGGGCGCCGGGCGCCCCGCCTTGGTACCTCGTGGCTCTGCACTGCATCGTCGCGGGTGCGATCGCGCTGTCGTGGGCCTACACGTTCATGTGGAGCAAGAAGTTCGTTTCGATGATTGTGGCGACGACGCTGGTGAGCATCGTGCTGGGGACGTGGACGTCGTATCACTACCCCAACGAGCGGGTCGTCGACATGAGCGCCTGGCATGCGCGCAACTCGCTCGAAGCCCTCGTGTGCGTGTTCTTGATCGCGATTGGCTACATTTTCTTCGTGCGCTTCATCGACACCGAGGGCGCGGAGCAACTGCGCCTGCGCACCGAAGTCAACCTGGCGCGCGAGATCCACGAAGTACTGGTGCCTCCGGTGCACGCGATCCACGGTCGCCTGGAGATCTTCGGGCGTTCGATCGCGAGCAGCGAAGTGGGCGGCGATCTCCTCGACGTGTTCGAAGGCGAGCACGGTGTGGTCGTCACGGTGGCCGACGTGTCGGGCCACGGTGTGGGCGCGGGGACCATGATGGCGATGATGAAGAGTGCCGCGCGCGTGAAGCTCATGGACGGTGCCAAGCTCGACGCGCTGGTGCGCGATCTGAATCGCGTCATGTTTCAGCTCAAGGGCGACGGGATGTTTGCGACCATCGCGGCGCTGCGTTTCCACGTCGACGGATCGGTGGAAGTGGCGGTGGCGGGGCACTTGCCGCTCTTGCGCGTGCGCGGCAACGGCGGCGAAGTCGACGTGATGCCCAACGAGCACGTGCCGCTCGGGATTCTCGAGGATGCGTCGTTTTGGTCGCGCGACATGCACGGCGAACCCGGCGACCTCTTCATCCTCATCACCGACGGGCTCACCGAAGTCGAGAACGCCAAGGGCGAGGAGCTGGGCTGGGAGCGCATCCGCGACCTCGCGGCGACCATGCGCACGCGCCCCTTGCCCGACATCCACGCCGCCGTGATGGACCTGGTGACGTCGCACGGCCGACAGCAAGACGACCAAACGCTCGTGCTGGTGCGCGTGACATAGTCCTCCTTTCGTAAGCTTTCTCACTCCCTTTCTACTGCGATTCGCTTGTGCGCTGCGTGCGCTTCTTCTTGCACGCGTAGTACTTGCGCTGCATGAAGCCCGTTTCACCTCCATTTAAGTGGCCGGCGGCGCGTCATGCGGCCAAGCTTCTTGCGTAGGTCGCGCGGATCGCACCGTTGATACCGCGCACGAACGACACTCAACGGAATGGAGGACCCATCATGCTTAGCTCGGCACTCGCTTTCTTGATACTCGCGCTGATTGCCGCCGTGCTCGGTTTTTGGGGGCTCGCGGGACTGGCGGCCGCCATCGCCAAGATCCTGTTCTTCATCTTCTTGGTCCTGTTCGCCGTTCGCCTCTTGTTCAGGGTTGCGGGCGACGTGTGACGCGACCACCTAGAGGAGTCGATCGCGATGACGTTCTCACTGTTGGAAATGATCGCGGTGCTGGCCACGATCGGGTTGGTGGCAGGTTTGGTCGTCTTCGTCCAATTGGCGAGGCGACTCACGCGAACCGCCGCCGAACTCGAAAACGCCGCGCGTCGCGTGAACGAGCTCGCGCCCGTTGCACAGAGGCTTCTGGCTCACGGGGAGTCGGAGCTCGAAGAGCTGCGCGCGATGACTCGTACGGCGACGCAAATCGCCGACCACGTGAACGCGGTGACCGGAGAGGCCAGCACCGCGGCCTTGAATCTGTTGCGGGGCTTCGAGGGCAGCATCGCGAATCGCTATGGCGCGATCGTGGCGGGCGCTCGCGCGGGCCTCGCGGTTCTCAAACGCGCGCGTGGAAACGGATCCCATGACGGCGATCCGAGCGACATCTCGTACGTGTCACACGCGCCGGAAAGGATGGAACACCATGAATAACGACACCACTCGCAAAGGGAACGCCACGGTTGCGTTCATGATCGGCGCCGTCGCGGGAAGCGTTGCGGCTCTGCTGCTGGCCCCGCAGTCGGGTGAGCAACTCCGCCGCCGAATTCGCACCCGGACGGAAGAATTGAAGGAAGCGGCACGCACGAAGTCGGAAGCGCTCCGTGCGAAGACAGAGTCGGCGACCGGCGCGATGCGGAGCGTCGTCTCCGAGGCTCGTCAAACCTATCGGGACGACTTGGAAAAGCGCCGCCAGCCGGATACCGAGTCGGTCGCGCGCCGCACCGGCGCGTAGATCGGCTGACTACATGGCGACCGCGGGGCTCTTGTTCCGCCTCTAGCCGACCGAATGCCTGGTGCAGGGACATCGAAACGTCAACCCAACGGAGGTTCAGCAATGGAATGGAAAGACGTAGAGAAGAAATGGTCGCAATTCAGAGTCAGCGTGCAGGAGCGCTGGGGCGAGCTGACCAGCGAGGAGTTGGATCAGATCGGCGGTAGCTACGACCGCCTCGTCAGCAAGCTCCAAGAGAAGTACGGCATCACCCAGCAACAGGCCGAACACGAGCTGGCGGAATTCCAGAACACGGTTCGTGCCTGAAGCCGGGTCCCCCCAGGCCGGGTGGACCGGCGTCTTTCGGCGATTGTCGTGTCCCGGAGACGCTGCGTTCACCCGGCCGCCCCAATCCAAGGAGGACAATGATGAACCGCTCGATACAACGAAAGACCGTTGTGCTCGCAATCGTCGTAGCGCTCATCGGTGTCTGGCCCGCGCATGCGCGCGCCAACGACCTGGGCGTGCATCTCGGCTACTACTTCGATAGCGAAGCCTTGAGCATCGGATTCGGGATGTTGACGACCGTAACCGATAACCAACCCCATTGGTTCTTCAACCCGAATGCCGAGATGATCGTCGGCGACAGCCGCGACATGGCGGCCTTCAACGCCGATTTCCACTACGACTTCGCCACCGACTCCGACCTGACGTTCTGGGCCGGAGCGGGTCCGGGCCTCTACCTCGTCGAACAACCCGCCAACGACGATCTGCACGTGGGCTTGAACCTGCTGGGCGGATTCGGAAAATTGACCGGATCCACCCGGCCGTTCGTGCAGGGCAAAGTCGTCGTGATGGACAACTCGGAGGCGTCGCTTGCCGTCGGGTTGCGGTTCTAGCGAAGTTGAGCGAACCAAAGAATGCGAACGGCAACGGAGGGGTGGAGTCGTCGTCACATCATCTGCACCAGGAACGGGCGACGATGAAGCCCCTCCCTTGCACGCGCCAAGAAGAGAACCCGGTCATTGGCTGGATGGAACGCAATGACCGGGCTCTTCTTGCCTTCGAGTGAAGAAAACGGGCTACTTCAGCAGCACCATCTTGCGCGTCTTGACGACGCTGCCAGCTTCCAGCCGATAGAAGTACACGCCGCTCGCGAGTGAATTGCCACGATCGTCGCGTCCGTCGAACGCAACCGAGTGTTCACCCGCCGACTCGCTCCCCTGCACCAGCGACCGCACGCGGCGCCCCGTCGTATCGTAGACGAGCAAGCGCACCGAGCCGCTCGCTTCGAGCGCGTAACGGATCGTGGTCGACGGGTTGAACGGATTCGGCTGGTTGGCGAACAGCTCCGTGCGCGACGGCGTCTTGTCGGTGCCGGTGTTCGGGTCGACCATCAGCTCGACGTCGATGCAGGTCGTGGTGCCATAGGTCAGCGAGACTTCCAACGTGTCGGGCTGGTAGCCGGTCGCGGTGAACACGATGGTGGCGTCTTCGGTGGGACCGGACGACCCGTCGGCCTGATAGCGGAACGTGTAGCGTCCGTCGTCCGGCACGTGCTGGTTGAAGCCGCGTTCGATCGAAGTCGCAATGAATTCGGGAATCAAGGTGCCGGTCCAGCGCTCGCGTACGTTGCCGCAAATGACGGCCACCGGGTATTCGGCGGTGAGGCTCGTGTTGCAAGTCAAACGGCCGTCGCACGAGCGCTCGAAGTATTCCTCCCACGCGCGACGGAAGCCGGCGATCTTCGTGAGCTCGGCCGGCGTCGGCGAGGTCCCGGCCTTGATCAAGAAGATAAAGCCCTGGCGCAGGTCCTTGTTCTCGTCGGCTTCGACGGGTGTGCGCGCGCCCTCGGCGGCGATGACGTTCTCGACCGTCACGGGTGTCAACGTTCCCGACGCGGTGGCACCCATGAGCGGTGTCCCCACCGAGCGATTGGCCGGCAAGTTGTTCGACGCCGATGAAATGTAGAAGAAGTCCTTCACCTCGTCGGGGGTGCGCAGCCCGAACAAGTACTCATCGAGCTCGGAGAAGAAGTCGATCGTCGTCGGGCACGAGTAATTGGCACCGCCCGTGCTCACCCAGTTGCCGCCCTCGAGCGAGCTGTGGTCGACGTCGACGTAGTAACTCCAGTGCGCGTCGCTGCGCCCAAGAATCAAATTGCTGGGCCCACCGCCCGCGTCGAAGAAGGCGAATGCTCCCCAGCGGTGGCCCGATTCCTGACCCATGATGGTGAGGAAGTTGTTCCCCTTCGAGAACCAGCGGTTGTACGGATCGGCCGACTGCCACGCGCTCAATTGGTTCATGTTGCAGCGACTCTCGAGCACGCCGCTGCTCCCGTACTGCGAGCTCGAGTCGAAGATGCCGAGTCCCAGCCCGGTGACGTCGTTCTTGATGTTCATCTCGTTCGCGAACCCGCCCATGGTCTGCGCGAAGTTGGTGAAGAACACGAGCTGGAAGTAGACGTCGGAAAAATGGGAGTAGAAGCGCTGCATGAGCGCCACTTCGTTGACGAGCGGGTTGGCATAACTGTAGTACTCCTCGTACACCGCCGCACCGGCCGCACTCGTGTGCGGAATCCCCGCCGAGAATGAGATGGGCTCGAGCGTCGGCGTACCGCCCGGATGGAACCCGAGAATGATCTGGCTTCCGTTGCTCTGGATCGTCGACGCAATTCCGTTATACGTCATCGTGAACGTGCCGCTCGGGTACAGCACGATTTGGAACGTGTTGAGGTTGGAGGTTCCGTACTCCGGGACTTGGATCCACGTGACCGTGTACTTGCTCGCTTCGCTCTTGGTCTTGACACCGGTGGCGCCGGCACCCGGAGGATTCAAGTCCAAGTAGTAACCCGCGATTTTCGGCGTCGCGCTGTAGAAGTCGGCCGGGTCGTAGAAGCCGGATGGATTCGGATTGGCGCCGAACGCGATGATGCCGTTGCCGCCGACGTACATCTGCGTCCAACTCCCGCCTGCGTAGGGAAAGCTGAAGGGGAGCGATACCAGCACCGCACCGTCGTCGCCCGGATTGATCGAAGCGCCGGGTAATGCGTCGTAGCTGAAGGCGGGGTTGGTCACGTTGTACACGCCGCCGCCGGTCGGGGTGAACTGGAAGGTCTTCAAGTTGGTGTCGAACGCGTTGGTGCCGGACAACGTCAACGAACCGTCGTCCTCGATGATCCATACATCGTCGTAGACGTAGTCGAGGCCGGCGGCTTGGACGACGCGCTGGCCCGACTTGACCTCCGCCTGCACGCGGTCGTTGACCGCTTTGCGCCATGCGTTCTCGGATTCGTTGCCCTTGTAGGTTCCGCACTCGAACTGGGTCTCGCCGAGGAGATTGACCCCCTTCGTCTCGCCCGACGTGAGCGGCGGGCGGCCGTTACGAAGTGCTGCGTGCGCGGTGAGATTGAGTGTCGCGACGAGGAACAGGCCGGCCCCGACGGGCCGAAGGACGGAGATCATTCGATGCATGGTGCGGCCTCCCAGTAGCGTGAGACGAAACGCGAGCGGACGATCGATGAAGGCAGCGTCTATTTTCTCACGCCGCCGGGAGGCCGCGCAACTTGTGATTATGCGGACTACTTCAGCAGCACCATCTTCTTGGGCGCGATTCCCTTGACGCCTTCGAGCCGGTAGAAGTAGACGCCGCTGCCGACCGGCTTGCCGTTCGCATCTTGGCCCGACCATTCGACGCGATGGGTGCCCGCGTCGCGCGATCCTTCTTCGAGGCGAACCACGAAGGCACCGGTGGCGTCGTAGATCCCGACCGACACCGTCGCGCGTTGGGCCAGCGTGTACGCGATGGTCGTCTTGGGATTGAACGGATTCGGATAGTTCTGCGCGAGGGCCGTGCGCAACTCCGGTGTCGTGACCGACGCGAGCGGCGAGCGCGCCATGTCGCCGTCTTGCGAGGCGATGACGAGTTCGTATTGATACGTCGTGGCCGGCTTCACCGTCTCGTCGAGGAACGAACGCACCGACGCATCGAACGGACCGCTCGCGATCGCGCGCGTGGGTGCGTCGATCCCGTCGTGTCGGTAGAGCGTGTAGCTGTCCAACGACTCGTCGCTCCATACTTGCCAGCGCACTTCCACCGCGGTGCCGCGCGCGACGGCGTCGAAGCTCGTGATGAAAACGGGCGTCAGCGTCGGCTGGAGCAGAACGTCGGAGCAAACGGTCGACCCGTAGGTGAGGCTCGTCGTGACGGTGTCGGGCTTGAAGTTGGCGGCTTCGAACACGATGGTCACGTTCTCCGAGGGCCCCGACGACCCGTTGGCTTGGTAGCGAAACGTGTAGCGGCCGCCGTCGGGCACGTGCTGGTCGAAGCCGCGCTCGAGCGAGCGCGCGCTGAATTCGGGAATGATGAGGTTGGTCGTCGCACTGCGCACGTTGCCGCAAATCGCCGCGACCGGGAAGGTCGACGTCAGGCTGGTGTTGCACGTGAGGCGCCCGTCGCACGAGACCTCGAAGTAATCCTCCCACGCGCGCCGGAAGCCGGAGATCATGTCGAGGTCGGCTTGCGAGGGCGACGTCCCCTTCGCCAACAGCAAAATGAATCCCTGGCGAAGATCGTGGTCCTCGTTGTCCGCGGCGGGTGTGCGAATTCCGTTGGCCGCGATGACGTCTTCGACCGTCACGGGGGTGTACAGCCCCGACGCCGTCGCATTGAGAATCGGCGTGCCCTGCGAGCGCGCGTTGGTGGTGTTGTTGGACACCGAGGAGATGTAGAAGAAGTCTTTCACTTCGTTCGGCGTGCGCAAGCCGAACAAGTATTCGTCGAGCTCGGAGTAATGGTCGACCTGGGTGGGGCAAATGTAGTCGACGCCACCCGTGCTCACCCAGTTACCGCCCTCGAGCGAGCTATGATCCATGTCGGCGAAGTAGCTCCAGTGCGCGTCGCTGCGACCGAGGATCAGGTTGCTGGGACCCGAACCCGAATCGAAGTACGTGAACGCACCCCAGCGGTGCCCCGACTCCTGGCCCATGATGGTGAGGAAGTTGTTCTGCTTCGCGAACCAGCGGTTGTACGGGTCCGGCGACAACCACGCCGCCAGACGGTTCATGTTGCAGCGACTCTCCAAGACACCGTTGCTCCCGTACTGCGAGCTAGAATCGAAAATGGGCAGGCCGATGCCGGTGACGTCGTTCTTGATGTTCGATTCATTGGCGAAACCGGCCATGGTCTGGAGAAAATTGGTGAAGAATACGAGCTGGAAGAACTGGTCGGGAAACTGCGCGTAGAAGCGCTGGAACAGCGCCACTTCGTTGACCATGGGTGTGCCGACCGCGAAATACTCCTCGTACACCGCGGCACCCGCGTTGCTCGTGAACGGAAGGTCGGTCGAGAATCCGATGGCCTGCAGCGGCGCCAGCCCGCCGGGATGGAACCCGAGCACGATGGGACTCCCGTTGGCCGCCAGCGTGGTTGCGATGCTGCTATACGACAGCGTGAAGTTGCCGCTCGGGTACAACACGATCTGGAATGTATTCTCCGGCCCGGGATTTCCGAACTCGTAGACGGCGTTCCACGTCACCGTGTACTTCGTCGCCTCGCTCTTGGTGTGCACACTCCCGGCTCCGCCGGAGCCGACGTCCGTGTTGAGATCGAGGTAGTACCCCGCGATCTTGGGGGTCGCGTTGAAGAAGTCGTTCGGATCGAAGAAACCGCCCGGATTGGGCGGTCCGCCGAACGAGACCATGCCGTTGGCACTCACGTACATTTGCGTCCACGTGCTGCCGGCGAAGGGAAACGCGAACGGGAGCGACACCAGCACCGCACCGTCGTCGCCGACCGAGACGGCCGAGCCGAGTGTGGCATCGTAGCTCAAGGTGGCGCCGGTCACGTTGTACACGTCGCCGCCGGTCGGCGCGAATGTGAAGGTCTTGAAGTTGGTGTCGAACTGATTGGTCCCGGTGAAGGTCAGGGTGCCGTCGTCTTCGATGATCCAAACGTCGTCGTAGACATAATCGAGCCCGGCCTGCACGACGCGCTTGCCGGCGTGCACTTCTTTTTGCACGCGATCGTTGAGCGAGCGCCGCGATACATGCTCGGCCTCGTTGCCCCGGTAGGTGCCGCACTCGAATTGCGTCTCGCCGAGCAGGTCGACGCCCCCGGCCTTGCCGTTCGAGAGCGGCGGCCGGCCGGGCCGCGTCGCCGCGTTCGCGGGTGCCACCGTCCCGACGGCAACGGCGGCGAGTGCGATCGCAGGTACGACCAAGCGCGAGATAGTTGACGCGAGACGCATGGGCGCGGCCTCCTCGAAGAGGAATCTATGCTGGTGGGGTCGAACCAAACGTGGGGCGTTGTCGACGGTGCTATTCTCGCACGCCGTCCGGTTTGCGCGCAACCTCGAAGGCGTCGCGCTTACCCGCGAACAAATCCAATCGAACCACACGCCCGTCCAGTCCGCCGTTGGCGAGCGGCTTCTTCCACGACGGTCGCAGTCCCACCGACTTCAAGAGTTCGCGGTTGCCGAAATATACGAACGCGGTCGATCCCGCGCAGCGGTGTTTTAGAAAATCTCCGAATGCGCCCACGAATTCCGGCATGGCGTCGCGCTTTCCGATGCGCAGCCCATACGGAGGATTGGTAACGATGGTGGAACCTTCGATGCGCTCGATGTCCTCGAAGCGACGCTGCTCGACCGTCGCCATGCGACCTCCCGGCAGTTGCGCGAGGTTGGCGCGCGCGGCGCGCACCGCTTCCATCGACGCATCGCTCCCGCGGATCACTCCCTTGGGCAACATACGAATTGCCGCGTCGGCGTCGTGCTTGATGGCACGCCACGCGTCGCGGTCGAAGTCGGGCAGGAACTCGAAGCCGAAGCGCTTGCGCAGGAATCCCGACGGCACGCGGCAGTATCGCATCAAGGCTTCGCATAGAATCGTCCCCGACCCGCACATGGGATCGACCAGCGGTGTGGCGCCGTCCCATTCCGACAGCGCCAGCATGGTGGCGGCGACCGTCTCCTGCATGGGTGCTTCCACCGACTCGACGCGATAGCCGCGCCGGTGCATCGAGCCGCCGGAGGCGTCGATGCTCAACGTCGCCTTGTTGGCGTGGAGGTAGAGATTGATCCACACGTCGGGTTCGATGGTCTCGATGTTGGGGCGCGTGCCGGTCTTCTCACGGAATTGGTCGACGATGGCGTCCTTTACCGTGAGCGCCGCGTACTGCGAGTGACGAATCGCACTGTTGGACACCGTCGCGAATACCGCGAAGGTCTGCTTGGGCGAGAGGAAGTCGCTCCATTGAATCGACTGCGTGCGCTTGTAGAGGTACTCGGGCGAGTGGCACTGGAAGCGAATGAGCGGCGCCAAGACACGCGTGATGGTGAGCGCGCGATACGCGATGCCGTACAGCACGCGAGCCTCGGCACCGAAGTAGAGGCCGCGATAACCGGCCGTCACCCGTTCCGCACCGAGTGCTGCGAGCTCTTCGGCGGCGACGTCTTCGCCGCCGTCGGGAACCTGCGCGAAGTAGCGCGCTTCTGTTTGATAGAGATACACGACGCGTGAGTGTAGTCCAAGGCCGGCCCCATCGCCAACCTTCCCCAAAGCAGAAGCCCGGTTGTCGGACTGACAACCGGGCTTCTGGGTAATTCAGCGAGTCGCCTTACTTGACCAGCGTCATCTTGCGCACGTCGGAGAAGCCGGGTGCTGTCAGCCGGTAGAAGTAGACACCCGAGCTGGCCGGGTTGCCCTGGTCGTTGCGACCGTTCCACTGCACCACGTGCGAGCCCGCGTCGACGTCCTCGTCGAGCAGGGTGCGCACGAGCGCACCGCTCACGTCGTACACGCGCAGCGCCACGTGCGAACGCTTCGCTACGTCGTAGGCGATCGTCGTCGACGGGTTGAACGGGTTGGGGTAGTTGGGACGCAGCGCGAACTGCTTCGGCGTGCCGTCGCCGACACCGGTCGGAGCACCCGTCACTTGGAAGCTCGCGGCCAACACACCCGACGAGTTGTACGGATTGTAGACCACGACGTCGTAGTTGCCGTTACCGGCGCCGGTCAGATCGAATTTGGCCACGATCTGGTCCTTGCCGGCCCAGTACACCGACAGCGCCGGAATCGAAGGGCCGCCCAACACCAACGCGGCCGTGCATCCCTTCGCGAGACCCGCGCCCGAGATGGTGACATCGAGTGTCGTACCGCTCGTGCCCGTGTTGGGGACGACGGTCGCGAGACTCGGTGCCGGCCAGCCGCCCGTCATCGTGGCGACGATGGGGTCGGCGTTGCCGGTCAACAGTTGCACCGACGCCGTCGACGCGGTGCCGCCGTAGCCGTTGCTGTTCGGCGTGGTACCGCCGTTGAACAGCGTCTTGCTCCCGCTGCCCGGGAACGGGTCGCCCGGGTCGCCGCGGTTGATGTTGTTCTCCAAATTGAGGAGCCCGTCCGCCTGCACGAGTGCGAGTCCGCGCGGCTGCGTGTTCGACACCCCGCCCGTGTTGCCGTCCGAGCGCATCACGGCGTCGTCGACGTGCCAGATCGCGAGCCCGCCGCCGCCCCACACGTTGACATCGGAGCCGAGCGCCTGGCGATTCTCGACGAAGAAGTGCTCGTTGGGAATCGTCATGTCGGGCGCCCACCCGTCTTCGCGCGTCTCGAAGCCGGTCGAGAAACTCTCGCCGCCACCCGTGACCGAGACATTATCGAGCAGGATCGCGGCGCACGGCGTGGCATACCCACCGTCCTGGTCGGAAGCCGCGCCGTCGGACGTCATGCGGAACGAAATCTTGTACGGCGTCGCCCCGCTCAAGTACGGCGTCAAGTTGATGTTGGCCGTTCCCGACGCAACGCCGTCGTACACGGCAAAGGTGCTCTTGGTGGCACCGACGGTGATCTCGCCGTAGACGAAGTCGTAGGTCGGCTCGAGGTTGTAGGAATACTGGTACTGCAGCGTGACGGACCCAACGCCGTTGTACTTGAAGTCGCGCGACAAAGTCTCATCCCAGCCGTTCCCGTAGCCGGCCCCCGACGACCAGTTGCGCGCGGTCGCTTCCGCCGTGAGCAGGCCGCACTTCATCGAGCGCGTGCCGGTGATCGGGCAGTCGGACGTGCGACGCCAGCGCTCGTGCATGACATCGAGGCGATAGATGTCGCGGTTGTTCTCGACGTCGGCAATGTTGTAATTCGCCGGCGGGTTGTTGACCACGGTGACATCGGTCCAGCCGAGCTGGTCCTTCGACCAGGCACTCATGTGCGAGGGGTTGGTGGGCTGGTTCCAGTTGCCGCTGCCCATCAAGCACCAGTGCCCGACACCCTGCGAGCCGCCGTTGATGTCGTAGAGGTCCGGGAGCCCGAAGGCGTGTCCGAATTCGTGGCAGAAGACCCCGACGTCGATGACGGTGGCACCGCCGCAGTTCATGGCCGGCTGGATGACGTAGTCGTCAACTTTGATCAAGCCGCCGCCGAAGCGCGCGTCGTTGGTGGTGAAGGGGCTGCCGGTCCAACCGGAGAGCACCCACCGGTGCGACCAGATGTTGCCGTTCACACCGCACTCCGCACCCTGCGTCGGGTGCACGAAGGCGACGAAGTCCACGTAGCCGTCGTCGTCGCCCGAGTTGGGGACGCCGTCGGGGCCGTCGTTGTCGTACTGGCCGAAGTTGACGGCGGCGTCGTTGGCGGTCAGCGTCTGCGTGATCAGCGTGCCGACCTTCGAGGAACCGCACAAACCGTTACACGTCCCCGCTCCCGCGTAGAACGCGCGCGTGCTGGGAAGGGTCGTCCAGTTGTAGACGGTCCCGGTCAGGTTCAAATCTCCGTAGGAGATCTCGTTGTAGAACTGTGTCAACGTGCGCGGCACGAAGGGGCCGTTGAACAATTTCGTCTGCAGTACGGAAACCGCGTACGGATCGGCACCCGTGTCGGAGAACTTCACCGCAAAAACCGGAATGGCGAAATTGCCGGTCACGGCGAATTCCGGCCGCTCCGACGCGGGCAGCATGTCGCGCTGGTAGAAGCCGCGCTCGTCGACGAAACGCTCGCGCTTGTCGCGAATGTTGCGGGTCTTGTCGATCCAGGCGTGCTTGAATTGGAACCCGTCTTTACCGTGTTCCTTGATGCTCTGGAGAACTTCGTCGGGGATCACCACACCCGGTGCCGGGGGGACGACCTGGGCGAAGGCCGCGGTTGCGAATACGAAGAGGAGGGCCAACGTAACGGCTGCTCTACGCATGTTCTCTCCAAGATGTAAGGGACGCACTGCGACTTGGGGCGAGTTGCTAAGATTATAACACAGGTCTCACGGCTTGGCTTTGTGCTTCCCCGCCTCGACGTAGGGCTTGAAGCGCTCGACCAGGAAATGATTCCACGCCTTGGCCACGACGTCCGGCCATCCCGGTTCGACGTGCCCCGACCCCTGCGCCTGGAGTGTTAGCTTGGTCGAGTCTCCCCAGATCGGCTCGAACTTGTACGTGAATACCAACTGCACCGCGTTACCCGCGAGCCCGAGCGGTCCTTCGAAGCGCAATATCTTGGGACGATCGACATAGGTGACGACCGCGTGCTGGACGCCGTTGCCGGCGTCGTCGAAGACCTCGCAGAAGCACCCGCCGACTTTGGGCTCGAGGTAGAATTTCTTCGGGTGCTCGGAGAAAGAATGGTCCCACCAGCCACCGATGTCGCCGGTAATGGCGCCGAAGATTTCGTCGGGCGTGCCGGGCAGCCGGATCGTCTGTTCGAAGGAGAACGAGCCGGTCGGGAGCTGCTTGATTTCACCGCGCGCGACGCCGGCGAGCGACGCGAGCACGAACACGGTCATGGCGACTCTCATGACGACGCCTCCTAGTACTTGGCGAGGATGGGAAGCACTTCGGTCTGCAATCCGCCGGTGACGTGCACTTGGCCGTCCCCGTCGACGAAGACGTTGATCTCCGAGCGCACTCCGAACTCGGGCAGGTAGATCCCCGGCTCCACCGAGAAGCAGGTGCGTTTCAACACGCGGCGCTCGTCGTGGGTCTCGAGGTTGTCCATGTTGGCGCCGTTGCCGTGCGTCTCCTGCCCGATGCTGTGCCCGGTGCGATGCACGAAGGCATCGCCGTAGCCGGCTTTCTTGATCACCTCGCGCGCGGCGTCGTCGACTTCCCAACCGTGCAGAACTTGGTTGGCCGCGAAGGCAGCGCGCACTTTGTCGATGGCGGCGTCGCGCGCGGCGGCGACGATGTCGAAAATCTTCGTGTACTTCTCCGGCACCGTTTTGCCCACGAATCCGACGCGCGTCAAATCGCTGTACACCGCGCGCGGCTGGTCCATCTTGGCCCACAAGTCGACCAGCACGAAGTCGCCTTCTTTGATCTCGGCGTCTTTCATCGGCACCGGCTCGTAGTGCGGGTCGCCGCTGTGCGGCCCGACCCCGACGATGGGCGGGTGGTACGTCGTCATCTTGTGGCGCGCGAAGTGATCCATGATCGCCTTCTGCACCTCGACCTCGCGCAACGTCTTCCCGGCGCGCACCCGCTCGGCGATGAGCTTCCACGCCACGTCGTAGCCCGACTGCGTGTGCCGGTCGGCTTCGAGGTGCATCTTCCACTGCGCGTCGTCCCACGTCGCTTCGAACACCGTGATCAAGTCGCCCGACGACACCACTTCCACACCCGCACTCTTCACGAGCTCGATGGTGCCGGCGTCGACGTGCGACACGTACGGAATCGCGTTCCTGGGCGAGTACTCCATGGCGACGCGCTTGAACGGCGACACCAGCTCCTGGATGCCCTTCTCCAATTCTTCCCAGCGCAAGTAGACGACCTTGTCGCCCGGGAGCGTGTCGAGCACGAAGGTCTCGATGCGATGGAGGAGTTTGCGCGGGGCACCGTGGGCCGGAATGAGATAGAAGAAGCGTCGCGAGTTGATGGCCTTCTCGTCGAGGCCGAGCACACGGCGCGCGAGCGGATTGCTGCCGCGAAAGTCGTAGAGCAGCCAGGCGTCGTAGCCCAATTCGCGCAGCGCCGATTGAATCGCTTTCAAGTCGAACATGGGTATTCTCCGTGGTTGGGAAGGTGGAGCGCGATTATAGCCGAAGTAGGTTCTCCACCACCATCACCACGCCGACGAGGAGGAGGAAGGCGCCGAAGGCCGGCCGCAGACGGTGGCCCGGGAGTCGCTTGCCGATGCGCTCGCCCACCAAACTCCCGGCCGCGTTGAATGCCGCCACGGTGAGTGTGATGCGCCACGGAAACGTTTCGTGCGCCGCGAAGCCGAGAAACCCGCCCGCCGAATTGACCGCAATAATAAGGAGCGACGTCCCCACCGCGAGCTTGACGTCCATGCCGCACAGGAGCACGAGCGCGGGAACCAGGAGAAAGCCCCCGCCGACCCCCATCATGCCGGTCAAAAACCCGAGCGACACGCTGACGACGACGATCTTCCCCATCGGGATCGACCGCGGGTCGACCGCGGAGGCGAGCACGCGTCGTCGCATCATCGCGACCGATGCGACCACCACCACGATCGCGAACATCGTCAGCAGCACGCGCTCGGGGATGAACTCGGCCACGCGCCCGCCCACGTACGCGGCGACCAACCCCAGTGCCGCCCACCGCAGGCCGACCCACCACGAAACGTTGCGCGAGCGCGCGTGCGCCAGGGTGGCGACGGTACCGGTCACCATCAGAATGAGCAGCGACGTTCCGAGCGCCGACTTGATCGGGAGGTGGAGAATGTAGATCAGAATGGGAACCAGGAGAATCGATCCGCCGGCGCCGAAGAGTCCAAACAACACTCCCGCCACGAACACGAGAGCGCCGGCACCGAGGAGTCCCATGCGCGCAGTATAGCGTGTGCGTTCAGAGGTTCAAGGCCGATGCGATCGCGGCGGCCGGAACTCTCAGACTTCCGCGTTGGATTCGTCGAAGAGGCGGCAGCCTTCCATGAGGACGGCTTCGGTGGGATCGGAGATGTTGGCGACCGGGAACGTCGACACCGGTTCGACCGTGAAGGCGCCGTCGTCGCACCAGGTGACGACGCGATAGATCGCTTCGTTGCCCGCGTAGGAACCCGCGCGCGCGTGCACGAGACGGCCGGCATCCAGATAGATGACCGCACCCTCGCCGTCGCCGCGCAAGAGATCGACGCGCACCGACTTCCGACTCTGCGAGAGACTCTGGATCAAGTCGACGAAGGAGAAACTCGCGAACGTCCCGCGGAAGCCGACCGATTCGCGCGCTTGCTTGCGCGCGAGCCCGCGCGCGGCACGGCTCACGCGCGCGGCGACCACGTCCCAGTCGTGCGGCGGAGCCAGCACGTCGTCGAAGCCCGCATCGATCAAGTCGAGTGTGATGGCGGGATCGCTGGAATCGACGATCGCGTACAACATGAGATTCGGGATCAAGCGCAATACCACGCTCAAGCGCGCGGCTTCCATACCGAGGGTCGCGAAGTCGATCATGACGGCGACCGGCGGGGTGGCTTCGCAATAGGGGCGCGCGTCGGCCATGCTGTGCTTCTGCACGATCGGGAGTCCCATGCGCCCGAAGCGCGGCGACATTTCCTTGACCGTCTCGTCCGCCAGGGAGACGACGACGACCTGGCGCCGTTCGCTGTCCGCGCCCGCCGACTCGAGCATGCGCACGTAGGCTTCGACGACTTCCAGCGACGCGACGCGCCCCACCGCCGCGCGCAGCCGTCCCTTCACCGCCGCCGCTTCTTCCGCGACTTCGCCCACGCCGACCGCGTGTCGATACCACGCGATGCCGAGAATCTGGGCGGCGACGTCGATCTCTTGCAACGTCGCACCCGCCGTCGGGCGTTCTTCGCCCGCGTACAGCGCGCGCGTCCGCTCCAGCAACGCGTCGATGCGCCACGGAAACGCCAGCGCTCGCGCCTGCGCGATCGACCGCGCCAGGTCTCGAAACGGCGCTGGGGTCGAGGGCGGCGCGGGTGTGAGCAACCAGGCCGCGACTTGGACACCGTCGGTGGCGACGCGACGCAGCCCGAACACCTTGGCCAAGTCGCGGACGTCGCGCGTCACCAGGGCGTAGGGGGCGGACACGCCGTTGTGCGCGAGACGATCTTCGGCCAGGATCTGCACCGCGGAGAATACGGCGCGCAGCATCTTCGAGTACGACGCCGGGTTGTCGAGCAGCGTTCCGCTGACACTCGACAGCACGCTCACTTCGACACCGACCGGAGCGCCCGGTCCGTCCGACATCCACGCCGAGAATTCCTCCAGCAGGTCCTGCGCAACCAGGATGTGACCGATGGTCTGCTCGGCGAGGATCAGCTCGATTTCCTCGCGCGTCGCAGCCGCGAACGTTTCGCGGCCCTCGCGCGTGAAGATGGGGACGAGGAAGTTTCGGAGGGCCGGGGAGCGCGCGACCAGGAGCACGGCGCGGTCGGGGGCGGGAGCGGCGGGCTCGCTGGCGAGCGGGGCGTCTTCGACCTCGGCGTCGAACAGTTCCGGCAGCTCGATGCGGCTGCGCTTGTCGGCCTTCTCGCCCGACGCGAACATCTTGTGCTTGGTAGAGCGCGGGGCCATCGTGCTACGCCACGGCGACCGGCTTCGAACCGGCCGGCGACTGGTTCAAGATCGCCTGCGGCTCAACCGCGAAGCGCGCCGCTTCATCGGCGGTGACGGTTTTCTGCGTAACCAACTCGCGCAGGTGCTGGTCGAGGAGCTGCATGCCTTCCTTGCGCGCCGTCATGATGACGTTGGGCACGAGGTGGCTCTTCCCTTCGCGAATGAGATTTCGAATCGCCGGTGTGCCGACCATGATCTCGAGCGCCGCGATGCGGCCGGCGCCGTCCGCGCGCCGCAACAGCTGCTGCGAGCAAATACCGATCAAGACCTCCGAGAGCGTCAGTCGAATCGCGGGCTGCTGGTCGACCGGGAACGCGTCGGCCACGCGGCTGATGGTCTGTGCCGCCGACTTGGTGTGCAGCGTCCCCATGACCAGCAATCCCAACTCGGCGGCGGTTATCGCCAGCGAGATGGTTTCCAAGTCGCGCATCTCGCCCACGAGAATCACGTTCGGGTCCTCGCGCAGGGCCCCGCGCAGCGCCGACGCGAACGATATCGAGTGTTCGCCGATCTGCCTCTGATTGATGAGCGAATTCTTGTTGGTGTGGATGAACTCGAGCGGGTCTTCGAGCGTGATCATGTGGTAGTTCATGTGCTCGTTCAAGTAGTCGACCATCGCCGCCAGCGTCGTCGACTTGCCCGAGTTGGTGGGGCCCGTCACCAAGATGAGCCCATTTTTCTGGTGCATCATGCGCTTGAGCGTCTCGGGAAAACCGAGCGCGTCGAGGGTCGGAATGTCGTGCGGGATGATTCGAAACGCCGCCGCGAGTCCGGGGTGCTTGCGAAACACGTTGATGCGAAAACGCGCAACGCCGGGCAGCGTGTACGCGCAGTCGAGTTCACCGTTTCTCTCGAGTACTTCGATCTGCGAATCGGACAAGAGCTCGTAGACGAGCACCTTGACCTCTTCGGTGGTGAGCACGCGGTGGCTGGTCTTCTCCAAGGTGCCGTGGATGCGCAGCATCGGTTCGAAGTCGGCGCCGATGTGCAAGTCGGAGGCGTCGTGCTCTTGCATGATGCGGAGGAATGCGTCGATCTTGGCCATGGTGCTCGAGGACGTCCCCTCCCTCGGTGCGCGTGGTGCTGGAACCGGCGACGATGGACGTGCGAAGGGCTGCAAGGAGCGTGCCCAGAAAAGGCCCGCAACGGCGGGCCAACCCAAGGTGAATAAATCGATTAAGACGTTCGGTGAGACCTGGGAAGCGACCGTTACGGGAAGTCTCTCAATTTGCGACACGGTCGCGCGGAAGGTCTTCGGAGGGTACCACCACGAGGTCGTGTCGATGGCCGCCGTTGCGCAGCACGGTGACGGCGAGGGGGTCGCCGGGTGTGCACTTGGCCAGGATTCTTTGCAGATCGTCGACGCTCGCCACCGATTGACCGCCGAGTGTCACAATGAGGTCGTGCGGTCGCAACCCGCCGCGATGCGCGGGACCGTTTTCCGCCAGCGACACCACGTGCACCGCGGTCGGACGCGCGAGTTGGAAGCCGCGCTGCACGCGGCGATTGACGGGCCGCGTCTCGCCGACCAGGCCCACCACCGCGCGGCGCACGCGACCGCGCGTCATGAGTTCGCCCACCACCCACGTCATCGTGGACGACGGAATGGCGAAGCACAGCCCCTGCGCCATGCGAATCATGGCCGTGTTGACGCCGATGACACGCCCGCGGCTGTCGACCAGCGGGCCCCCCGAGTTGCCGGGATTGAGCGCCACGTCGGTCTGGATGACGTTCTCGATCAGGCGGCCCGACTGGCCGCGCAGGTTGCGACCGAGCGCCGAGATGACGCCGGCCGAGACAGTGCTCTGGAATCCGAGCGGGTTGCCGATCGCGATCGCCATTTGTCCAACGCGCAGCTGTTCCGACTCGCCGATCGCGACGGGCACGAGGCCGCCGTCGGGAACACGCAGCAGTGCCAAGTCGGTGGCCGGGTCGGTGCCGACCACGCGCGCGTCGAGCTCGCGTCCGTCGGTGAACACCACGACCACACTCTTCGCGCGTTCCACCACGTGATCGTTGGTGACGACGAAGCCGTCCGGTGCCACCACGAAGCCCGAGCCGGCGCCTTCGCCGGTGTCGCCGCGGCGGTTCGCCGCCACGACCCGGATGCTCACGACCGCCGGCGTTACGGCGTCGACGACGTCGACCACGGCGCGCGAGTACGCGTCGAGCAGGGCGCCTTCGTCGACGGGCTCGGGGCGCGGCGCCGGCGACGGTTCGGCGGCTCCGTCACTCAACAACCATTGGAATTCCGGCTTCATAGACATGCCTCCGCCGGCAATATAACCAGTGGCGGACGGAATGCCAAAAGGCCGACACGATCGATGCCCCGACGCGATTTCCGCAGAGCCTATGACACGAAACTGCGATCTGGCTCGAGGACCTGAGCGGAGGGGCACGATCGCGTCGGCCGGACGGAGATCTACTAGTAGTTGTGGCGGAGAATCTCGCCTTCCACCATGAAGACCACGTCTTCGGCGATATTGGTGGCGAGGTCGGCGATGCGCTCCATGTGGCGTGTGACACTGATGGTGTTGATGGCGGGCTCGATGTACTTCGGGTTCTCGCGCATGACCTTTTGCATGGCCGTGTACATGTAGCGGTGGATGCGATCGACTTCGTCGTCGATCATGCACACCGAGCGCGCGAGCTGGGCGTCGCGCTCGACGAGGGCGTTCAGGCTGTCGTGCACCATGTGCGCCACGACTTCGACCAGTTTGTGGAACTCGTCGGGAAGCGGGACCGATTCCAGTTCCGCGAGCATCTCGGCGCGCTCGGCGATGCTGACCGAGTGGTCGCCCATGCGCTCGAGGTCGTTGTTCACCTTGAGGGCGGTGATGATGAAGCGAAGGTCGGCGGCGACGGGCTGGTGCAGTGCGAGGATCTTGAGGGCGCTCTCTTCGATCTGGTTCTCGCGATCGTTGATGGCGCCGTCGCCCGTCGCGACTTCCTGTGCCAGCGCCTTGTTGCGACGCATGAGCGCTTGGATGGCCTTGTTGGTGGCGTCCTCGACCATCGCTCCCATGGTCAGGAGGTCCTTCGCGAGTTGATCGAGGTCACGTTGCAAGTGTTTGGCCATACCGCGTTCGAGTGCCGCTAGAGTCTTAACGCTATCTTTAGAGTAAGTGCCAAACCACGTCAACCTCCGGCTTTCGGAATCGGGCATGCCACTCACCCCTTCTGCCTACGCCGTCCCCGACCCGCCGCGTCGCAGGGGGATCTGGACTCGGAACGTGCTGCCCCGGCCGGGTGCGCTCCTTAGCGACACGTTCCCGCCATGCGACAGCGCCACGTGCTTTACGATCGACAGGCCCAGCCCGGTACCACCGAGCTGGCGCGAGCGCGCCTTGTCCACGCGGTAGAAGCGCTCGAAGATGCGCCCCTGGTCCTCGGGCGCGATACCGATGCCGGTGTCTTCGACGGTCAAGACGGCGTTCGGACCTTCCACCCCCAGGCGCAGATCGACGCGCCCGCCCTCGGGCGTGAACTTGATCGCGTTGCTCAAGAGATTGTCGACCAGCTCGCGCAACGCCTCGCCGTCGCCCTCGACCACGATCGGGCTGTCGGCCACGCGCGCCGCGATCTCGACCTTCTTGCTCTCCGCCACGTGCACCTGCGCGCGGTACGATTCCGCCACCGCTTCGCGCACGTCGACGCCTTCGAGTTGAATACCGCCCTGGTCCGACTCGAGGCGCGACAGCGTCAGCAGGTCGGAAACCAGGTTGCTCAAGCGCATCGATTGGTCGTGGATCTTTTCGATGAAGCGCTGGTGCGTGGCGGGATCCATGTCCTGGTCGTCGATCAGGGTTTCGACCAACCCACGGATCGCCGCCAGCGGGGTCTTGAGCTCGTGCGAAATATTGGCGACGAAGTCGCGGCGGACACCCTCCAGTTGGCGAAGATCACTCACGTCGTGCAGCACCACGACCGCCCCGACCCGTTCGCCGTTGGCGTTCTTGAGCGGCGAGCCGATGACTTGGATGACCTGATCTTTTTGCGCCTTCGTGATGCGCGCTTCCGATACGCGCACGCGGCCTTCCTTCATGGCGTCGTTGAGTGCTTCGCTCACTTCGACCACGCGCGTGACTTCCCAGATGCGACGCCCCTGCGCGCTGGTCGCGTCGATGCCGAGGATTGCTTCGGCCGCGCTGTTGACGTGCACCACGACGTCGTCGCGGTCCACCGCCACCACGCCTTCCACCATGCTGGCGAGAATGGCGAAGGTGACGTTGCGGTCGGCCGTGATGGTGTCGATCTGCGACTTGAGCTGGCCCGTCATCGCGTTGAGTGCCCCCGCGAGCGCTCCGATCTCGTCTTTGCGGTCGACGCGGATGGGGTGGTTGTAGTCGCCCGCTGCGACCGCGCGCGCCGCCGCCGTCATGCCGACCAGCGGTCGCGTGTAGCTGCGCGCGAGCAGAAAGCCGATCAAGAGCGCAAGTATCACCGCGAGGGCCGTGCCGAGCAGCACCATCCCGCGCACCGCGCCGCGCCGCTCTTCGAGTGCCAAGAGCGGCTGGGCGACGCGCACGTATCCCGCCACCGCACCGTCCTTCAAGACCGGGACCGCCACGTACATCGCAGTACCACCGAGCGAGCTGCTGAACAACTTGGCCACGCCCACGCCTTTGGTCAGCGCGCCGACGATCTCCGGCCGCGTGCGCTGGTTGTCCATGGCCGAAGGATCTTCGCGCGAATCCGCCAGCACGCGCCCGTCGGCGTCGATCACGGTCATGCGCGTATCGGCGCTCGATCCCAGCACCCACACGCGGTGCTGGAACGCGGAATCGGGGGGTGCATCGACGTAGGGCCGTGCGATTTCTTGGAGCAGGAGTGCTTCGCTCTGGAGGGAGGATTGAATCTGCCGCGTGAGGTCGCGCTCGAGTCCGCGCACCACCATCACGCCGACCATGAACGCGGTGAGCACGATCACGACCGCGTAGCCGGCGTACAGCTTCCAAAGGAAACGCGAGCCGAACATCACGCGCGATCAGTCTCGGTCTTGGAAACGATACCCGACGCCGCGAATGGTCTCGATGAGCTCACGACGCGCTCCCAGTTTCTTGCGGATCGCGCGCACGTGCACGTCGATGTTGCGATCGATCACGATCGCGTCGTCGCCGATGATGCGGGTGAGCAAGTGATCGCGCGTGAACACGCGCCCCGGGTGCGAAGCCAGAAAATGTAGCAGGCGAAACTCGGTGGCGGTGAGCAGCACGGACTCGCCGTCCACCTTGACTTCGTGGCGCTGCGGGTCGATCACGACGCCATCGAACGTGAGGCGCTCGCGCCGGTCGACTTCGCCGCGCGCCTTCGAGCGGCGCAATACCGCTTTGACGCGCGCGGTGAGCTCGCGCGGGCTGAAGGGCTTCGTCACGTAGTCGTCAGCGCCCACGCCGAGCCCCAGCACCACGTCGCTCTCTTCGCCCTTGGCCGTCACCATGATGACCGGGATCGACTGCGTGACCGGGTCGGCTTTGAGCTTGCGGCACAGCTCGATGCCGTCGACTTCGGGCAGCATCAAGTCCAGCACCACCAGATTGGGTTTGGTCTTCTCGATCTTCTCGAGACCGTCCTCGCCGCTGGTACTAGTGACGACCTCGTAGCCCTCGCGCTTCAAGTTGTACGCGATGACCTCGAGGATGTCGGTCTCGTCTTCGATAACGACGATCTTCTCAGTCTTGAGCAAGGTCTGCCTCTTTTCCAAAATCATATTGCTCGACAACATAGCGCTCCTCCAAAAAGATCGCGTAAACACGGCGTAAATCGTCGCGACCGGCTTCGTGAACTCTCCACGAAACGACGCCCATGGCTTATCCGAATCGCCCGGTCACGTAGTCGGACGTCTCCGACAACCTGGGCTTGGTGAAAATGTCCCCGGTCGGTCCGTACTCGATCAGGCGCCCCAGGAACATGAAGGCGGTGTAGTCGCTCACGCGCGCCGCCTGGTGCATGTTGTGGGTCACGATGATGATCGAGTACGCGCCCTTGAGTTCCTGCATCAAGTCTTCGATCTTGCCGGTCGCGATGGGGTCGAGCGCGGAACACGGCTCGTCCATCAAGAGCACTTCCGGCTCGCCCGCGATCGCGCGCGCGATGCACAATCGCTGCTGCTGCCCACCCGAGAGGCCGAGGGCACTTTCGTTCAAGCGGTCCTTGACCTCGCTCCACAAGGCCGCCCCGCGCAGGCTCTTTTCGCACACGTCGTCGAGGATCGCGCGGTCGCGGACACCGTCGACGCGCAGCGAGTACACGACGTTCTCGTAGATGCTCATCGGAAACGGATTCGATTTCTGGAACACCATGCCCATACGTTTGCGCAGTTCGATCACGTCGACGCCGCGGCCGTAGATGGAATCGCCGTTCAAGAGGATGTCGCCGCCGATGCGAACGTCGTCCAACAAATCGTTCAGCCGATTGATGGAGCGTAAGAGCGTCGACTTGCCGCACCCCGAAGGCCCGATGATTGCGGTGATCTTGCCCTTGGGCATCGCCATGCCGAGCGAGTACAGCGCCTGCTTGGCGCCGTACCAAAAGTCGAACGCGCTCACTTCGACCACCGCCTGTTCGCGCGCGAGCGCGTCGTGGATGGTGGCGGGGACGCTTTCGCCGCGCACGATGGCTTGCAGGCGCGCGAGCGAATCCGCGGGCGCTCCGGCGTCTTCGGGTCGTTGGGGCTGCAGCAAGGGATCGGTCATATTGCTTCGATTGCTGGCGTTAGAACGTACCACCGACGAAGCGGCGTCGCAACCTCGAGCGAATCCACACCGCGGCGACGTTGAGGAGCGCAACGATGACGATCAAGAGCAGCGCGGTAGTGAATACCATCGGCTTGGCCGCTTCGCTGTTCTGGCTTTGGAAGCCGACGTCGTAGATATGAAACCCGAGGTGCATGAAGCTCCGGTCGGGGTGGAGATACGGCGCCACATGATCGATGGGAAGGTCGGGCGCCAGCTTGACCGCGCCGACCAACATGAGCGGGGCGACTTCGCCGGCACCGCGCGCCATGGCGAGAATGAAACCCGTCATGATGCCGGGCATCGCGCGCGGCAGCACGATGCGCCGGATGGTTTGCCACTTGCTCGCTCCGCACGCGTAGGATCCTTCGCGCATCGAGCGCGGCACCGCCGCCAGCGCTTCTTCGGTCGACACCACCACGACCGGCAGCGTCAACAGCGCGAGTGTCAGCGACGCCCACAGCACCCCACCGCGACCGTAGGTCGGATTGGGAAGGTGCTCGGCAAAGAAGGCGCGGTCAATCCCGCCGCCGATGATGTAGCAGAAGAATCCCAGACCGAACACGCCGAACACGATGCTGGGCACGCCGGCCATGTTGTTGATGGCGATGCGCACCGCACTCACGGCGAGACCCGCGCGCGCGTACTCGCGCAGGTAGAGTGCCGCCAGCACGCCGAACGGTACCACCGCGATCGACATCAGCAGCGTCATGATCACGGTCCCCACGATGGCCGGGAGCACGCCGCCTTCGCTGTTGGCCTCGCGCGGGTCGGCGGTCAAGAATTCCTTCCAGCGCGAACCGTAGACGGCGAGCTTGTCCGAGAACGACAGTTGATTGGCCGCGACCGCGCGCACGACGTCGGCCACCGGCACGGTCGCCTCGGCGCCGGACGACGTCACCAATACCATCTGGTAGCGCGCGTTTTCTTCGTCGAGGAGACGGATCTCTTCTTCGAGCGTGTGCCGCTGTGATTCGATCGCGCGCAATTCTCCTTCGAACATGCCGCGCGCGGTTTCGGATTGCGTCGAACCGGCCCCGTAGCGCGTTTCGATCTTCTTGGCTTCGAGGCGCGCTTGCTCCGCGCGCGCGTGCAGCCGCCCGAAGTCGTCGCGCTGGAGTTTGTAGCGGCGCTCGAAGCGCTTCGCGACGGCGTCGTGGTTGCGACGGAACTCGCGCCAGACGCCATTCGGGGTGGTCGCCACCGCGGTGCCGTCGACGTGGAATTCCTTCGGCACCCCGTAGAAGCGCCCCCACGCGCGCCGCTCGAGGAGTGCCGCCCAGTCGGGGCGCGACTCGCGCACGATGGTGACGTCGTCGACCCACTCGAAATGCGTACCGGTAAGTTCGAAGTTGCCCGTGCGAATCAGGCGTCGCACCGACTTGCCCTTGTGCGCGGGCGACTCCTTCCGGTAGCGCGCGCGCGCCGCTTCCGACCATGCGTCCACGGTCTGCGGCGTGGGAGTGAAGCGCTCCGTGCGCGTCACCTCGCCGAGGAACACACGACCGTCGTCGAGTGCAACTTCGACCAGCGGTTTGGGCCAGAACGTGGCGGTGCCCTGCACCAACACCAAGACCAGGAAGCCGACAATCATGACACTGCACACAGCCAGTGCCCCGCCCGTGAGCCACAACATGTTCTCGCCCTGCGCGAGCAGCGAGGTGCCGCCGCGAGCGCGAGTCCTCTCGCGCGGGCTGATCGTGCGCATCGCCGGCATGTTCATATTTGCGCCGATCGCTTGCGGAATCGCATGCGTACGACTTCCGCCACCGTGTTGATCAGGAACGTGATGAAGAACAGGAGCAACGCCGCCAGGAACAACGTACGATAGTGCGTGCTGTTGCGAACCGCTTCGGGGAGTTCGACGGCGATGTTGGCCGACAGCGTGCGAAAACCGCTGAAGGCGTTCATCTCGAGCACCGGCGTGTTGCCGGCCGCCATCAGCACGATCATGGTCTCCCCCACTGCGCGCCCGAGTCCAATCATGATGGCGGAGAACAACCCGCTCATCGCGGTCGGAAGCACGATGCGAATCGCGGTCTGCCACGGAGTGGCACCCGCGCCGAGCGAAGCGGCGCGCAAATGGCCGGGCACGGCCGAGAGCGCGTCCTCCGCGATCGTATAAATGATGGGAATGATGGCGAAGCCCATGACGAATCCCACCACGAGCGCGTTGCGCTGCACGTAGGTCCCCATCAATCCACCGCGCGGGTCGACGCCGAGCGCACTCATGAGCGCGGCGAACCCGGTCGCAAGACCCACGGTGAGAACAAAACCCGCGACGAAACGGCCGAGGTCGAACGTGGCGATGCGAGCGCGCGTCGAGCGCGACGCCGCATCGCGAATCGCTCGTCCCGTCGACCTGCCGATCACGAACACCGCGACGAACGCGCACACCGGCAACGCCAGCACGAGCCAGCCGCCGAACACGCTGCCCGGACCGCCCGCGAGCCACGCCATCAAATCGCCGCCGAAGAACGCGCGCTCCATCCACGGCCCCACCATTGCCGACGCGAGCACGGCGAGCGGCAACACGGCGAGGGCGATCACGAGACGAAAGCGATCCAGCCGGCGCGCGACGGTTTGCGGCAGCAACTGCCACCCGTACGCCGTGACGAGGAGTGCCGCGGGAATCAGCACGAAGCCGGCCATCACCGACGGTACCGTGCGCTGCACGAAGGGTGCGATCACGAGTGCGGCGAGGAAACCGAGCACGACGCTCGGCAGACTCGCCATCGACTCGATCAGCGTCTTCAAGCGCGGACGCGCGCCGGGCGAGACGAATTCGCTGGTGAAGATCGCGGCCAGGAGTGCGAGCGGGACGCCGAAGAGCAGCGAATAGAACGTCGCCTTGAGGGTTCCGAAGACGAGCGGCCACATGCCGAGCTTGGGCTCGAAGTCGTCGGTGCCCGCCGACGACTGCCACACGTGCTCGGGGCGCGGATAGCCTTCGTACCACACGGGACGGAACAGCGCGCGCGTCGTCACCTCGGGATACTTGAGGTCGAGGTCGTAGGAACGAAAACCTTCCGCGTCGAGCAAGACGATGCCGTCGCTCTTGGGCGCGAACGCAGCCGCCGTCACCGGCGCACCGCCGACCTTGAAGTCGACGACGCGCTTGCCGCTCGTGGCCTGGAAGATGCGCGCGTGCCCGTCGCCGTAGCCGGCCAGGAACACGCGCTCGCGCGCCGAGCCCGTGAGTGTCGTGACGGGCGCTCCGTCGCCGTCGAAGTGCTGCGCGCGCGCGAGGGCCGCTGTGGTGCCGGGGGCCGCTTCGTCGCCGGGCGCGTAGCGAAACCACGTCGATATGGACCCGTCGGCGGCGCCGACCAGAATCGTGGTGCGACCGAGCAGCGGTGCTACGGCCGTGACATGCCGGCCCGTGGCGACGAGTTCGCCGCCCGTCACGATCGCGGGCGCCGTGACGTCGCGCGTGTTCCACAGCGTCGCGCGACCGGCGGCGTCGATCGTGTACACCGTGGCACCCGCCTCCGCGACGAGCACGCGTTCGGTCGGTGCGTCGCCGCTCGGGGGCAAGACGCCGCGCTTGAGCGAGATAGACACTTCGCCCGTGAATTCGTTCTCGCTGCGGGCGACGTTGCACACCGCCACGGTGTCGCCTTGCCCGATGGCCGCCACCAAGTATCCGGAATCGATCGCGATGTGGTCGAGCGTGCGCACCGCACCCCGCACCGCGGACGGAACGTCGACGTCGATCTTGACCGTCGGCGTCTGGCGGCGAAGGGCGCCGTCGGGGGATTTCTGCACGACGCTGCCGTCGACGACGAGCACCTCGCCCGGCTTGAGCGACGCCGCTGGCGCGGGCAGCGACGACGCGTCGGGAAAGTCGGTGCGGAACATGACGCGACCGAAGCGCAGCGATCCGTCGGAGAGACCGAGCCCGAAGGAGCCGCTGGCGACGTCGAACGACGCGGCGGAGAGCGAATCGGCGGCAACGACGCGGATTGTCGTCACGCTGTCGCCGGTGTCGGCACGAAAGACGCGCACGACGCCGTCGGAATCGAGCGTCCAGCCGGCCACGCGATATTCGTCGACGCCCACGGTGAGGGTGCGTCGCGAGCTCACCGCCGTATCGGTCGGGACCACGGCGAGCAGTTTCGCGTCGCCGTGCTTGAACAACGGGAACACGACGCTGGCCAGGAACAAGAACACGGCGGAAACGGCCAGGATGGTGCCGATTCCCCCGATGGAAATGCACGTCGCCGCCACCCGGTCCGCGAGTCTCACGGCCCAGCGCGTGCGGCGATTTCGTCCTCGACGTTCCACCCCTTGCGCCATGATGAAAGGCACGAATGGGCGACGGCATCATCGCCGTCGCCCACCGCACTTACTCGCCTCGCCTCGAACGAGGAATCAAACGCTTATCGGCTGCTGATTTCGAGACCGAGCTTGGCCATTTCTTCGCCCGCGATCTTCGCATTGACCGGGAAGTAGCCGTCCTTCACGACGGCCTCCTGGCCCTGCTTGCTGAAGACGAAGCGAATGAACTCGCGCCGCAACGGATCGAGCTCGGTGCCGGGCTTCTGATTGACGTAAATGAACAAGAAGCGACCCAGCGGATACTTGCCCGTGTACGCATATTCCGGCGTGGCCGGTATCGCCGGCGTATTCGCGTCCGCCTTGATGGGCACCGCTTTCACGTCGGCCGTCTTGTAGCCGATGCCGCTGTAGCCGATGCCGTAGCGATCGCTCGCCACACCCTGCACCACCGACGAGCTGCCCGGCTGTTCCTTGACCGAATCTTTGTAGTCGCCCTTGAAGAGCGCGTGCTCCTTGAAGTAGCCATACGTCCCCGACGCCGAGTTGCGGCCGTACAAGCTGATCGGCTTGTTCGCCCACTCTCCCGTCAATCCGAGCTGACCCCAGGTCGTGATGTCTTCGGCGGCACCGCCTTTGCGCGTCTTCGAGAAGATCGCGTCGACTTGCTGCATCGTCAGCGACTCGATCGGATTGTCCTTGCTGACGTACACGGCGAGCATGTCGATCGACGTCCGCAGACCGGTCGGCTTGTAGCCGTACTTGGCCTCGAACTGGTCGATCTCTTCGTTCTTCATTTCGCGGCTCATGGGTCCGAAGGTCGCCGTACCCGCGATCAATGCCGGCGGTGCCGTCGACGAGCCCTTGCCTTCGATCTCGATCTGGACGTTGGGGTATTGCTTGCGGAAATCTTCGGCCCACAGCGTCATCATGTTGTTCATGGTGTCCGAGCCGATGCTCTTGATGTTGCCGGAGACGCCGGAAGCGCCCTTCGTGTACGTCGGCAACGACGAATCGACTTTGACCTGTGCCACGGTGATGCCCGCGACGAGCGCCGCCATGCCGACGATTCCCGCCGACAACAGCGCAAACGGTTTGCGAATCATGCCTGGTTCCCTCCTCGGAAGCCCAACTCTAATGGATCGTTCGACTGAAATCTTGCGGCCAAGAATAGGGGCGCTCCGTAAAGGAGCGATAAAGTTCCGCTAAAGGTTCGGTGGAGCGCGGGGGCGGCTACGCCGTAACTAACGCCATAACAGCGCCTTGAACGGTAAAGAGGGTCAGGGAGCGGGTGCCGAAACGGCCGGAGGAGTCGGTGCTTCGGGGGGTGCGGCCCGCATGATTTCGGCGCGATGAATGAGCATCTGCGCGCGGTCCGCCCACTCTTCGTTCGCCGCCGCGATCTTCAATTGCACGAGCGCGTCGTCGGGGCGATTCAATTCGAGCAGACAATAGCCGAGCATGAGATGGGGTCGAACCTCGTCCGGGTTCAGGCGAATGCACTCTGTGAACGCCGAGTCGGCTTGGTCGTAGCGATTCTCCATCACGTGCAAATCGCCGAGCAGCGACCATAGACGAAACGTGGGTTCTTCCTTGATTCCCTGCTCCAACACCTTGAGCGCTTCTTCCGACTGATACGACGCAAGGTACGCCGAGGCCACGCGCTCGATCTCGCTGGCCGAAGCGGTGTCCTGGGTCGCCTCCGAATAGTAGCCCGCCGCCGCGGCCGGCGCCTCAATGGCCGCGTACAAATCGCCTAGCTGCAGTTGTTCCTGCCGCGTCAGCGGGCGCAAGTATCCGACCACGGTGAGCGCGACCGCCGCCTGGTGGTAATCGCTCGTGCTGGCCGCGAACTGAAACGACAGGTACCAAGCATCCGGGTTGGTTCCGAAACGCCCAAGCATCTCGTCGACGGCTTTCTGGCCGCGCGCCGGATCTTCGATCTGCAGGCACGCGCTGACGAGACCGCGGTACCACTCGAACTTCGGTTCGCCGTGTGCGCCCGACACGAGATCTTCGAGCACGGGGATTGCGCCCTTGGGATCGCCCGCGAGGACTTGCGCGGCCGCCGAGTAGTAGAGGACATCCGGACGCTTGTCGGCGCTCGTCTCGTACCCCTTGCGCAGTGCTTCGGCCGCGCGCTGATACTGGCCCAGTCCGTACGCCGTCTCCCCGAGGCCCAACCAGCCGGCGTCATAACGCGGCTCGAGCACGACCACGCGCTCGTATTCGGCGAGGGCTTCGTCGCGACGGTCCACCTGCGCGAGCATGCTTGCGTACTGGTAGCGCATGACGTAGCTGTCGTCCTTCTTGGCGTGGTCGTGGACGTACTTCCCCAGAATATCGACGGCATTCTCGGGTTTGCCGGCTTCGAGCTGCTGCTGCGCATCGAGGAGTGCTAGCTTCGCGTCGCGCGGAAGCGCTTCGACGGACCCGAGCTTGGGCGCGTCCTGGACCGGTTGCCCCGCCCACCCGCACGACGCCCAGGCACCGAGCATCAGCATCGTCACCACAATTGCCCGCATCGACTTCACTCCTAGTTCAGCTTGAAATGGAGCGCCGTGATGACCCACGACGTCACTTTCTTCCCGCCGACAACGCCCGGTTCGAAGCGCCAGCGCGGAACTGCGACCATCACGGCATCTTCGAAGATGTCCGGCGGACGCGCGTCCATGATCAAGACCTCGCCCACGGATCCATCCTCTTTGACGAGAATCTTCACTTGGACGACACCCTCGATACCCTGCTGCCGCGCCTTGAACGGATACACCGGCTGCATCTTGACGACCGCCCGCGGCGCTTGATCGAGTTCGTAGGACTCGAATACGAAGTCCTGCTTCATGGCGGTATTCGCGCCACCCGTCAGATCGATCGCGATCGCACCCTGCGCGGCGAGACCGCCCAAGTCCGCGCCGAGATCGGGCTGAAACAAGTCGGGCGCGATGTCCGGCTTCGCTTCTTCGCGCTTGGGCGGCTCGGGCTCCTTCGCCTGCTCCTCCGCGGGCGGCTCCGGCGGGGCCAGGTTCATTAGATTGACGCCGGTCGGCGCCGTGATGTCCTGCGTCTCGCTCTTGATCTCGCCCGCCAGCAACACCACGCCGGTAAAGAGCAACGCGTTCACGACCAGCGCGAACGCAAACGCTTGCGGAAACCATCTCGGAATACCGAGCACAGCTACGATCCCCACTCGCGGCGCGCGGCCAGGCTCACGTTCTTGGCCCCCGCGAGACGACACTGGTCCATCAACTTGACGACGTCGCTGGTCTTGCTGTCGCGGTCCGCGATCACGACGACACCCGTCTGCGGGTCTTCGGCCAGCGCGCGCTCCACCAGACCGCGCACGCGCCGGATGTCGACGCGCTTGCCCTCCATGTAGACCTCGCCGTCGGCCGAAAGGCCGATGGTGACGTTGCCGTGGTCCTTCACTTCCGCCGTCGCGGCCGTCGAGCGCTGCACGTCGATGCCGGTCTCTTTCACAAAGGAGGTCGTTGCGACGAAGAAGATGAGCAGCACCATCATGACGTCGACCAAATTGATCACATCGATGTGGATCTGGTCGTCGCCGCGAATCGTTCTGCGAACGTTGATCATGTCGAATCCCTTGGGTTAGCGAAGCTCGTGCTGGAGCAACAGCATCGTCTGGTCCAGTCGGTGCGAGAGCTTGGTGGCACGGCGGCGGAGTGCGACACTCGCAAACAGCCCCGGGATCGCGACCAACAGCCCGGCCTGGGTCGCCACCAGCGCCTCCGAAATTCCGCCGGCGAGGGGCCGTGCGTTGCCGGTTCCGAGTTGGGCGATCACCAGGAAGGTGGTGATCATGCCGCTGACGGTGCCCAACAACCCGAGCAACGGGGCGACCGACGCGAGCACACCGATCATCGAGAGGTTGCGCTCGATGATCGGCTCGATCCTCATCGCACACTCGCGCAGGATGCGGCGGTCGAGATCCGCTTCACCTGTGCGCTTACGCGCAAAGTTGCGAACCAAGGTGGCACGAATCCCGAATCCGAAGCTGTTGATGGGCGCGCCCTGAACAGCGTGCACGGCGTCCTTGAGCTCCAAGTCGCGACGGCCGAGACGACGGAAGGTGAACAGCCGCTCACCGATCAGCGTCCACATCAGCAGCGACGTGGTCGCGACCGGGATCATCACCCAGCCGCCCGTCTTGGCGAATTCAAGCAGACGCAATATGAGATCCACGCCGCTGTTCCTTTTGAATCGTGTTGCTCATGGTGACCGCTTTTTCTTCCATGTCGCTGACCACGCCGTGCACGCGTCGCGACAGCAAGGTATGGATCAACATGGTCGGGACCGCGATGCACAACCCCCACTTGGTCGCGACCAGGGCCTCGCTGATGCCACTCGACATGAGCTTGGGGTCGCCGGTGCCGTACAAGGTGATCACTTGGAAGGTCTTTATCATGCCGGTGACCGTTCCGAGAAGTCCGAGCAGCGGCGCAATGGCGCCGAGTACGGCCATAACCGACACGCCGCGTTCGAGGCGAGGTATTTCGCGGAGGATCGCCTCCTGGAGGACGCTCTCGAGCGTCTCGCGATCCTCACGGCGCGCGCCGATCCCCGCGCGGATAACGTTAACAACGGGCCAATTGTGATTCTGGTGCTTCTGCACGATCGCGTCGACGCCGGGCCAGTCACCCTTGGCGGCGAGGTCGTTGACCGCGCCCATGATGGTGTCGGTGTCGCCGTGCACGCGCTTCAAGTAGAAGAGCTTGTAGGCGGTGAAGGCCAGGACGACCAAACCCACCAGGAGGATCGGGAACATGATCTTGCCGCCCGACTTGAACTCTTGCAGGATACTCCGCTTGCCATGGATACCGACCAGCGACTCACCGCTGGCGATGTCGATCGGCACCATGTTCGTCTTCCCGCTGAAATAGCTCGCGATGCCTTTCGACATCTTGCGATCCGGCAGATGGGTGAGTGCAAAGAGCTTCTTGCTATCGGGCGAGTAGGTGAGAAAACCGACTTCTTCCGGCGAGCGGTACAGGGCGGTGAACTTTCCGAGCGTCAGGATGTCGCCGTTGTGACTCTCGCCGTCGCGTCCGACATACGCCCCTTGCTGGAGCGTCACCTGCCCGGACCGTGTCATTTCGTCGAACAGAACTACCGTCATGCCGCTGATGTCGTCGATGCCCGGAAAGTAGCCCGGCTCGAGCACCGGCGCGATTTTGTTCAGTCGCTCCGGGAACAGGCCCGTGAGCTGCGACGTGTTGAGCAGCGCCTCGATGTCCTTGGCCGCGATGCGCACGTTACCCGAGATCTCGCGGAACTCGACTTCCTTGGTGGACCACTTCTCCGTGAGCGCGTCGTGCCTAGTCTGCTGCGACGCCTTGCGCTTTTGCAGCGCTTGCACGTCGGCCGACAGCTGCTTCGCTTGCGCCTCGAGCTTCTCGACTTCAGCGGTGAGAGTCGCGCGGTCGCTCGTAATCTTCGCTTCGACCGCGGCCGCGCGCGCCTCGGCCGCCTGGCGGTCCGCTTCGGCCTTCTTCGCCGCTTCGCGAACGTCCTGCGCGGAGGCGGTCGCGACGGTCGCGATCCAACACGCCACGACGAGTACAATCAACTTCTTCATGGCTGGATCCTTCCGAGCGGTAGCGATACCACTTCGACCGAGCGCAACCTCAGCGCCATCTCGCGCGCCACGGTGATCGGTTGCACGTACTTGTGCTCGAGCTCGACCCACTTGCCTTGGGCGGGGTCGTACTCGCCGACGCGCTTTCCGTCGGGAGTTAGCCAGTACACCGAAATGCGCCCGATACGCACCATGTCGGCGAAAATCTCTTCGTCATTCACCGTGATCTTCTCTTGGTACACCTCGGCCAAGTTGCCGTAGTTGGCCTCCACTTGGAGAGCTTCCAGCACGCGGCGCAGCTTCTCCGCCCCGGTGAAATCGGGCCGCGCGAGTGCGTCCTTGACCCCCGCGATGCGGGCGCGTCGCTCTACCATCAGAAACGGCAGGTCACCTTCGATGAAAGTATTGAGCCTCTCCACCACGGCGTTGAGCGTGTCGACCAGGCTGTCGTTCAAGCGCACCGATTCGACCATACGTCGCTCGAGTTCGGCGATGCCCTTGTCCAGCGCGCCGACTTCCTTTTCTTCCAGCGCCTTCCTCTCGGTGAAGAAGTCGACTTGGGCGCGCGCCGCGCGCAGCCGTGCGGTGAGTTCGGCCTGCTCGTTGGCCCACTCTTCCTGCTTCTTCTGCGTTTCCTGATGCGTCTGGACGGTCTTCTTGACCGTGTCGCTCAACTGGTTCGCGTCCTGCGCGCGCGCGGCCGCCGCCGTGAGCACGATGGCGAACGCGGTCGCCAGTGCGACCTGCTTCGAGGTCCGTTTCATGTGGTTTCGAATCCTTTCGTACCGTTGCGGTTCGGGGACGGCGAGCCGTGCGGATTGCGCGAGCATCGATCGACCGAACCGAGGTCCCAGGGACATTACCCGGGCCAAATAAATGCGAAATAAACGAATCGTGAATCGAGCGTGAATCCCCGGCGCCCCCGTATTTTCACCCCCGCTTTACCGCGCGTTCATGCGCGGTTCCTACAATACCCGCGTTTCTAGAAACGTCAGTTGGTCGACGGTCAGCGTCGACGCCGGTGTCTGGGCGCCGGGATGACAAGTTCAAGGAACGTGAGGAGGGACACGAAAGCAATGAGAGGGACCGCGACAGTTTTCTGCGTGATCTCTTGGCTGCTCGCTGCGGGAGTCTCGACCGCGTGGGCGGGGGTCATTTCAGGTTCGGTCAAAGATGAGAAGTCCGGCGAAGCTCTCGTCGGCGCCGGCGTCAGCGTGGTGGGTACCAAGCTGGGCGGCGTCACGGACCTCGACGGAAAGTACGCGATCCAAAACGTACCGGCCGGGGTCTACTCGATCCGCGTCCTGTACAGCGGGTACTCGCAAAAGGTCCTGGCGGGCATCACCGTCACCGGAAATGAAACTACGACGACGAACATCACCCTTTCCATGTCGGCCGATCAAGGTGACGCGATGCGCATAGACGACATCTACGTCACGGCCGAGCGCGTGCGCGAAACGTCGGCATCCTTGCTGACCGAGCGCCAGCGCGCGAGCGTCATCGGCGACGCGATCAGCGCCGAGCAGATTCGCCTCTCGCCCGACGGCAACGCGAACGACGCGCTCAAGCGCGTGACGGGCCTTTCCATCGTCGACGACAAGTTCGTGTTCGTGCGCGGCGTCACCGACCGCTACAACTCGACGACCCTGAACGGCGTCGCGGTCACCGGCACCGACACCGACAGCGACAAGAAGAGCTTCAACTTCGACCTCATGCCGGCGTCGCTCATCTCGAGCACCGTGGTGGTCAAGACGGCCACACCGGATCAGCCCGGCGACTTCAGTGGCGGCCTGGTGCAAGTGAACACGCTCGGCTTTCCCTCGGAGTTCATGGCGTCGGCGACGGCCGAGACCGGCTACGACAACGGGAGTTCGCGCGCGGACGTCGTCGTCGCCCCGGGTGGAGGGAGCGACTGGAAGGCGAAGGACGACGGGAGCCGCGCGCTGCCGAGCGGCCTGACCGGAACGGCGTTGGCGCAAGCGCTTCCCAACACGTGGGGAGCCTTGGGTGATCAGTCGCGCATGAACAATTCATACAACCTCGCGCTCGGCAATCATTACGACACCGGCAAGGGGACGCTCGGCATCATTGCGTCGGGCACCTACAAAACCAACTTCAGGGTCGATGATTTCCACCAAGAACCCTATGGCGTCGGCATCGACGGTAGCCAGAGCCGCCTCTTCATGTTCGACGGGACCCGCTACCGGCAGAGTTACTTGATGGGCGGCTTGCTCAACTTCTCCTATCACCCGTGGGGCAACCACTCGTTCAGCTTCGAGAACAACTATTCGCGTGCGGCCTCCGACAAGGTTTCGCAGGCCTTCGGTGTGGCGGGTTCGGGCGACTCCACGCGCACGCAGACGATCGAATGGGACCAGCGCGATCTGTATCTGGGCCAGCTCGCCGGCGACCACGAATTCCCTGGTCTCAACGAACTCGAACTGAAGTGGCGCGCCTCCTACTCGACGTCGAACGCCGAAGAGCCGGATCGCAAGTTCGCGTCCTACGCGCGCGTGCCCCAAGGGCTCTACATCCTGAAAGAGAACCTCCGCTCGTGGTCGACGCTTACGGAAGATTCGCGCACTGCGAAGGTGGATCTCGCGTATCCGATCGGCGGGGGGAAGGTGAGTGCGGGCTATCTGTATCTGAATCGCGAACGGTCGTTTGGGATCGACGCGTACTCCACGACCCTTCAACCCGGAATCAGCCGGGCCGACAAACAGCGCATCATCGTCCAGCCGATCGACGAAATCTTCGCGCCGGAGAACTACGGCCCCAACCTGCTCAACTTCGAGGCGTATTCGCCGCTCACCGGAGATTACAACGGCACGCAGGACCTCAACGCATACTACGGAATGATCGACACGCCTTTCGGCGTAGCGGGCCGAGGTTTCCGTTTTGCCGGCGGCGTGCGCGTGGAGGATTCGAACCAGGAAGTGGTATCGCCGGTGTCCGACAGCGACCCGACGCTACAGACGGCAACCATCGACGAGACCGACGCGCTTCCCTCCGCCAACTTGACCTACGAAGTGACCCACACGTCGAATCTCCGGCTGGGCTATTTCAAGTCGGTCAACCGACCCGAGTTTCGCGAGATGGCCAATGTCGCGTACATCGACTTCGATGCGAACCAAGGTGTGATCGGCAATCCGGACCTGGAGCGAGCGGTGATCGACAACTACGACGTGCGGATGGAGTGGTTCCCGGGTGTCGGCGAAGTGCTCGCCGCTAGCTTTTTCTACAAGGACCTGACCGAAGCGATCGAAGAAGAGTTGCTCCCGTCTCCCGATCGCTACGTGCGCACGTGGTTCAACTCGCCCAAGGCCAAGAACTACGGTTACGAAATCGAATTGCGCAAGAATCTGGGCTTCCTGTGGGGAAGCCTCGAGAACCTGATCGTCCAGGGTAACTTCACGCACGTCACTTCGGAAGTCGAATACACGGAGTCGCACAACGACCCGGTGACCAACGAAGCCGTCACGGAGTCCAAGACGCGCACGATGCAGGGCCAGGCGCCGTATACGCTCAACGCGGGCCTGATCTATTCGGTCCCCGACATCCATCTTTCGATGAGCGTGCTCTACAACCGCTTCGGCCAGCGACTCGACGCGGTCGGCGACACGCGCGCCTACGACATCTACGAGGAGCCGCGCAACCTCCTCGACTTCGCGCTCACCGAACAGTTCACCGAGTGGGTGCGGCTCAAGTTCACGGTCAAGGACATGTTGGCGGAGGACATCGTCAACACGTTCGGGACGTCCGGCTCGGTTTGGGAGCAGGACCAGGTGGGGACCACGTATGCAATTTCTCTCTCTTTCAATCTATAGAGGCTGACGCCTTACTCCGACCAAGGGGTTGGGAGGGAGAGAACCTGCATATTCGGTCGCAAAAGCAGGGATGACTTTGGTGGCCATCCCCGGAGGGATTAGCTCCGGGGATGGCATGCCGAGAAAGGAGGCGCGTAGCAGCTAGGCACGAAACCCCGTTTTTCTCAGGCACCACGAAGATAAAGGAAGCATGAAGTGAATTTCAACCAGCAACGAAGTCTAAATCTAGGAGGACCGCATCTCATGAAGCGCTTGTTCTTCATACTGTCCGTCGCCGTCGCAGCGTATGCATCGACGGCGGCCGCCGCCCTTCCGGAGGTCGTTATCGGCTCCGGCACGGCGCAGCCGATTCGAACGCCGTATTGCCAGACGTTCAACCGCGTTCTCGACGCCGATACGATTTATGTCATGACCGGCTTGTATTACGTGCAGCCGGGCCACTCGCTAACGATCGAGCCCGGAACGATCATCAAGGGCCACAAGGCGACGGGCGGAACGCTCATCGTCACGCGCGGTGCGCAGATTTTTGCGCAGGGCACGCAGTTCCGACCGATCATCTTCACCAGCAGTCAGGCCGCTGGCACTCGTGCATCGGGCGACTGGGGCGGCATTATTCTGCTCGGTAACGCGCCCGTCAACAAAGTCAACCCGCTGATCGAAGGCGGCCTCATTGCCGGCGACTGCACCGGTGCGACCGGCACGTACGGCGGTAGCGACCCGACTGACAACAGCGGCGTGTTCAGTTACGTGCGCATCGAGTACTGCGGCTACCGCTTCGCGCTCAACAACGAGGTCAACGGCCTCACGATGGGCGGTGTGGGCGCGGGGACGCAGATCGATCACGTCCAGGTCAGCTATTCGGACGACGATTCGTACGAATGGTTCGGCGGCACCGTCAATTGCTCGTACCTGGTTGCTTTCGGCGGTACCGACGACGAGTTCGACACCGACTTCGGGTTCCGCGGGAAGGTGCAGTTCGGTTTCGGCCTGCGCGACCCGGACCAGTCGGACCCGACCGGTCAGTCGAACGGCTTCGAGTCGGACAACGACGCGTCGGCGACGTCGACCGATCAGCCCTACACGCGTCCCATTTTCTGCAACATGACGTTGGTGGGACCGGAGCGAAACAACGCCCAGGTTCCTTTCCCGCTCGGCGAGACGTTCCAGTATGGCGCGCTGATTCGCCGTTCATCGCAACTTAACCTCTTCAACTCGGTCGTCATGGGATATCCGTGGGGCTTGAGCCTCATCGATGCCAACACCAAGACGTGGGCTTTGAACGATTCGCTGCAGATTCGCAACGTGAGCATGCAGGCGACGTTGTCACCCGCGGGCTCCACCAGCATCCACAACCACACGGGTTGGACCACAGTCGAGACGTGGTGGGGCACGGTAGGGTTCAACAACCTCAACACCAGCGCCGCTGTCCGTCAGCCCGACGTCATCGGACTGAACAACATGAACAGTCTGAGCGCGCCGGATCCGCGTCCGACGCCGAGTTCGGAACTCGTCGGCTCTGCCAGCTTCACCAACCCGCGCCTGGCGTCGTTCGTTCCGACGACCTACCGCGGCGCCTTCCCGGACACGAAGACAGCACAGCTCAACCAGCTGTGGACGGCGAACTGGACCAACTTCAGCCCACAGTCGGCCGTCTACGATAACGGCATCACCACCGCGGTCGGCGGCGGCGGTCCGGAGTTTGCGTCGTACTTGTCGCAGAACTACCCGAACCCGTTCAACCCGCAGACGACGATCGACTATGTCGTGCCGGCCGCGGGCCCGGTTACGCTCGATGTGTTCAACGCGAGCGGCGCCAAGGTGGCCTCGCTCGTCAACGGCACCCAGGCGAAGGGCAAGCACACCGTCAGCTTCAACGCCCAGGGCCTGGCCTCGGGTGTGTACTTCTACCGCTTGCAGGGCAACGGTGTTAACGAAATGCGGAAGATGGTGCTCCTGAAGTAGTCTCGACTCAGGATGTTCATCATTTCCGCGTGAGCGGAGAAAGCGCCTCGGCGAGTAATCGCCGGGGCGCTTTTCGTTGGTGGTCTAGCCGAACAGGAGGTCTAGGATCGACCCCAAGTGCCGCTTCCCTTCCAGCACTTCGGGATTGTAGATCTCGGTGAATCCGCAGTTCGTGCACGACGCCGCCACGAATTGGTTGTGTTCGACGTCGAGTATCTTCGAGAGGCCGGTGCCCGCGGCGGAGAAGCGCTTGACGGTCGCACCGTGGGTCTGGCATTTGCTGCACACAAATCGCGTTCCAAGTTCTTGTTCGAGTGACATGGTTCCTCCTTGGACTTGGCTACGTGCAATTAACCACAGCCATCCATCCTATTCACGACGATTTCACTCCGCCACCTGGTAGTCGGTCGAGACGCGGTCGAGCCAGCGCGTCACGCGACCACGGAAGGCTCCCGCCAGCACGAACAGCGTCTCGAGCACGGGCGGAAACGCGGTGATGTATTTCTGGCAACGGTACGAGCGACGGATCAGGCCGCCGAGTTCGCGCTCGAGCCGTTGCTGGTAGGATGCCAGCGACGCGCACGACACGTCTCCCGACTGGAGCGCCTGCGCCACCGCCTCGCCGGCGTACATGCCCGACGCCACCGCGTTGTGGATGCCTTCGCCGGTCAGGGCGTCGACCAGATGCGCGGCGTCGCCGACTAAAACGGCGCCGTCGAACGCGCATCGCGTCTTTCCGGGGATCGCGAGCGGGAGCTGCCACGTCGCCACGTCGCGCAGCGCCGAGGCACTCCCGCCGCGCCGGCGCAGGTCGTTGCTTTCCACGAATTCGCGCAGCAACTCCTCGATCGCGATGCCGCGCCGCTTGAAGCAATCCGTGCGCACGATCACGCCGACGTTCGCAGAATTCGCCCCCAACGGAAACACCCACGCGTAACCCGGCGCGTAGTGCGCCCCGAAATGGAATTCGACGGTGCGCGGCATCGCTTCGAAACGGTCGATATACGCGCGAATGGCGACCGCGCGGTGATGCTCGGGAGGTTTGTGGGGATTGAGCGCGCGTGCGATGGAGGACGTCGCGCCGTCGGCGCCGATGACGACGCGGGCAGCGACTTCGCGCTCGGAGCCGTCGAACTCCGCGCGCACACCCACGACGCGCCCGCCCTCGACGATCGTCGCGCGAACCTGCGCACGCTGGAACGTCGCACCGCTCGCGATCGCGTGGCGGCGCAAGAGGTCGTCGAATCGAAGACGCGGTGCGATGAAGAAGTCGGCGCCGTCGTGGCGCGGTCTGAATCGCAGGCTCCAATCGCGCCCGCGTGCCGAAACCAATCGCAGCGCGTCGACGCGTTGGAAATGTGCATCACGCAGCGCGTCGCTCATACCGAGGTCGTTCAAGATGCCGACCGTGCCCGGCGGGATGCCGTCGCCGCAGACTTTGTCGCGCGGGAACTCGGCGCGGTCCAAGAGGAGCACGTCGCGGCCGCGACGCGCGAGAACCGTCGCCGCCGTGCTCCCCGCGGGGCCGGCGCCGACGACGATGACGTCGCGATCGCTCATGCCGCATCGAACGAGCGAGCCGACGCGCGACTCACCGCTCGCTCCCTTCGCTAGCCTTTCTTCACCTTCGCCACCCACGCGCGCACGTTGGCGTCGAGGATGTCCAGCGGGACGGCGCCACTCCACAGCACGACATCGTGGAATTCGCGGACGTCGAACTTGGGCCCTAGCTCCTTCTCCGCATACGCGCGCAGCTCGCGAATCTTGAGCTCGCCGGTCTTGTACGCGACCGCCTGCCCCGGCCACGAGATGTAGCGGTCGACTTCGGTCGTGATGTTATGCATCGAGAGAGCACCGTTGGCGGCCATATAGTCGATAGCCTGCTGGCGGGTCCATCCCATGTAGTGAATGCCGGTGTCGACGACGAGTCGCGTCGCCCGCCACATCTCATAGGTCAAGCGCCCGAAGTCGCTGTACGGATCCTTATAGAAGCCGGTCTCGAGACCGAGTCGCTCCGAGTAGAGCCCCCACCCTTCGACGAAGGCGGTGAAGAACGTGTAGCGACGGAAATTGGGAACGTCGGGGAGTTCTTGCATGATGGCGATCTGCAGGTGGTGTCCCGGCACGGATTCGTGGAACGTGAGGGCCTCGAGTTCGTAGAGCGGGCGCGCCTTCAGGTCGTAGGTATTCATATAGTACGTTCCCGCGCGGGTGCCGTCGCCGGCCGGCTGGTTGTAGTACGCCGTCGACGTCTTGGGCGCGATGAAGTCGGGAATCGGCTTTACGCCGTACGGCATGCGCGGGAGTGTCTTGAAGAGCGTCGGCAACTGGCCGTCCATTTCTTTGCAGATGTACGACACTTCCTTTAGCAGCTGTTCGGGTGTGTCGACGTAAAAGCGTTTGTCCGTGCGCAGGAACTCGACGAACTCGGCGAACGTCCCCTTGAAACCGGTTTTCGCGATGACTTGGTCCATTTCGGCCCGGATGCGTGTCACTTCGGCGAGACCGGTTTCGTGGACTTGCTGCGGCGTCAAGTCGAGTGTGGTGTAGTAGCGAATGCGATGCTCATAGAACGCCTTCCCGTTGGGCAGCGCCGACGCGCCGATGGTCTCGCGGCTGGCCGGCACGTATTCCTTCGCCATGAAGTCGTGCAACGCTTGGTACCCCGGCACGACCGATCCCGTGATGGCTTTCTTGCCGCGCTCGGTGAGTCGCGTTCGATCGTTGGCGTGAATCGTGTCGGGGAACTTCTCGAACGGTGCGTACAGTAGACTCTTGGTCGGGTCGGTGACGATGTGCGCGTCGACCGCCGTCTCCCAGCCCTCCATGACCACCTTCGGCAGCACGTAGCCGCCCTTGATGCCCGCGCGCATCGTGCCGATGTACTGGCCGATGTACGTGTTGCACGCTTCCAGACGCGCGCAGTAGTTGTCGTAGTCCTTGGCGTTCTCGAGCGGAACGCGGTCGGCGAGCTGGGGGAATTCGGTGTGGAAGCCTTCGCGGTTGGTGATCGGCATCAAGTAGGTCTTGAACTCGTACTCGCCGATGCGATTGCTCAGCGTACGCCGAAACAAATCGTAGTTGAGCCCGTCGGTGGCGCCCAGCGACGCGCGGTCGATCGCGTCCAGTCGTTTCAGAAAGTCGCGCGTCGCCTTTTCGCGACGCTCTTCGTCTGCCACCGTGACCGACGGCAGCTTGTCGTCGAAGCGATGGTCGCCGGTCTGGGTGGCGAACAACGGATCCTCGCGGACCTCGTATTCCCACTCCTCGGCGATCAGCTGTTTCAGACTCTCGGCCGGTGTCGCGGCCATCACGTTCGACGTCATTAGCACCAACCCCAGTAAAGGCACCATCGTTCTCACCGCGGGCTCCTTTGGTTTGGAAGGGCAAGGCTTCGAGACTACACAATGCGGGTTACGACGGCAACCGGGCGAAGTTGCGCGGCGGGCGAGCGACGACGGGCGCGGTGTGACCCGCGCCCGTCGTTTGAATGGGTCGAGACGTTCGCTAGAAAGTGAAATGGAACGTGAAGCGCGGAATGACGTCGTCGTCCGGAGTTGGCAACCCCGCGACTTCCGGCTCGTCGTACAACACGACTTCCACGTTGGGGCTGAAACCGATGTTGTCGCGCACCCAGAAGTCGGCGCCGACCAGCACGAAGAAGTTGGGTGCGGTCGGGTCGAAGGGAATGTACGCGATCTTGTTGCCTTCCGGATTGGCGTCGAAGTTCCGATCGACGCGCCCGTAGAGCCATGTCTTGTCCGACACCGCCGCCTCCAGCCAGCCGCTCAAGATGCGCAGCTCGACGTCTTCGCCGGTCTCTTTGCGCAGCTGGTCGATGTACTGGACACCCGAGCGCAGCTTCTTCGTCTTGTAGCCGACGAAGCCGTGGAAGGTGCGACGGTCTCCCGAATCGACGCGGTCTTCGTAGTCGGCGTACACCTCAACACCCCACGCGTCCGTGGGTCGGAAGCGCAGTCCGAGGTAGCCCTTCTTCTTGGCGTCGGTCTCGCCAATCTGCGCGTTGCCGTTTCCGACCATCGCGTGATAGCCGAACTTCTTGCCGCTGTCGAAGGAGCCGATCGCCGCGATGCCCATGTCGCGCGAGGAACCCAGGCGCTGCAGCTCGGCCGGAGTTTTCTCGATGGCACGAAGTCCCCACATGTCCTCGACCAGGCTCCACGTCGGCGTCGGCGACAGACCGAGCAGGACGTTCTGGTTGCCGGAGGTCCACTTGACCCAGGCATCCTTCACGAAGGTCAGCATGAGTTCCTTCGACTTGAAGTCGCCCGGTGTCGCGGCTTCCAAGCGGACGCGTGTCGAGAACACATCGTCGACCTTGTAGTCGTAGGTCAGGTTGATGCGGCGGAACCAGAGCCCATTCAGGTCCTCGATGGTCGAGTCGTGGTCGGCCGCCACCCAGTAGATGTCGCCGAAGACTTCGCCGGTAAACTTCCCTTCCCCCGCCCGCGCCAGGCCGCTCGCAAGCGCCAGCGTCGCCAGACCGAATGTAAAGACTCGTTTCAATCCCATCCTTGTGCTCCTTGTTTGACGTGATGACCGAACCGTTGAGTCAACGGGCGGAACGGTAGAATGGGACCGTGAAGGCGCGATGAAGAGGAAGTAAATCTTCATTATTGCGGGGCTCTTCTTTATATGATGGTCGGCGAGCGCTACATGGGAGCCCCGTTCCGCGCGGCGAGACGGTCGAGGGTGATCGACGCAAAGGCGCTCCGCACCTGCCCATCCACCGTCCCGAAGAACTCCTCTAGCAAGTCGTCGCCGCCGATCCCTCCGCGCACGGCCGCATCCGCCGACGGCACCGGCTCGAACACGGTCATGACGTCGAGGACGGTGATCCGGCTCGCCGGCCGCGCCAGCAAATACCCACCACGAGGTCCGCGCGTTCCCACCACGAGACCGGATCGAACCAGGCGCTGGAACACCTTGGCGAGCGCGGTCTCCGGGATGCGATGCCGCTGGGCGATGCTCCCTACGCTGACCGGGTCGGACGCGGTGGAACGGGCCAGTTCGAGCACGGCGTACAGTGCGTAGCGGGCGCTGATGCCGAGTGTCATTCGTCCACACGCTCCCGGCGTGGAGCGGACACGTCGAGGTCCAGACACAGGCGCGGCGCGGGCCGGAATCCCTCGTGCTGGAAGAAGCCGATCAGCGGTAGTTCGTCCCAGCCTACTTCGGTGCGAAGGCATGCCACTCCCAAGCCGAAGAGATTCGTGCGCAGCTGTTCGAGCAGCCCTCTGCCCACGCCGCGGCCGTGAAACGCCGGATGCACGTCGATCGTGTCGAGCACCGCCACGGGTTCGGACTGTCCGAACTCGCCGTAATACACCCGCGCGAGGAGGAACCCCGCGAAGGCGCCGTCCACTTCGCCGGCCAGAGACACCTTGATGCCGGTCTCCACCAAATTCTGCTGCAGCTTCACGCGGAAATAGTCTTCGCGTCGGCGTCCGACGTTCTTCGCGTCCAGCGCGATGACCGCCTCCAGATCCGTGGGCCGCAGATTTCGCACCACCACGTCGCCCTTCATCGTCTCGTTCATGCCTGCCTCCACTTCATTCATGCGATCAGCTGACCTCCGTCCACGCGCAGCACCTGCCCGGTGATGTGGCGGGACATGTCGGAGGCCAGGAACAGCGCCGCGCGCGCGACGTCTTCCGGCTCGCCGAGGCGGCCCAGCACCGTCTCTTCCCGTGCGCGATCGCGCACATCTTCTCCCAATTGCTCCGTCATCGCGGTGCGGATCATGCCCGGCGCGATCATGTTGACGCGAATGCCGAACGCCCCGAGCTCGCGCGCCGCGGTGCGGCCCAGACCGATCAAGCCGGCCTTGCTGGCCGCGTAGTTCGCCTGGCCGAATTTGCCGCGCTCACCGTTGATGGAGCTGACGAGGATCACACTCCCCGCCGTCGTGCGCCGCAAGAGCGGCACGGCGCCGTGTAGGAGATGGAACGCGGAGTCCAGGTTGACGCGCAGCACGCTGTCCCACGCCTCGCGTGTCATCTTCCAGAGGACGGCATCGTGCGTGACACCGGCGGCGTGCACGAGGACGTCGAGACTCGGGTGGCTTCGTTCGAGCGTCCCGAAGAGCGCGGCCAGCGCGGACGCGTCTGTGATGTCGCACGGAAGGAACGTGGCACCATCGGGTGCTGCGGCTTCCGGTCGGTCGACGACGACCGCCGTGGCACCCGCCTGCTGAAAGAGGCGGACGATCGCCGAGCCGATGCCTCCCGCACCGCCGGCGACGAGCGCCACCTTTCCACGCAGCGAGAGCATGTGGGCGGGGTCTTCGTGCGCCGTCATACTTGCACCCCGGTTCCGAGCGAGACGCCGCGCGCCGCGAGCTTGCGCGCGCGGAACGCACCCCACAACGCTGCGCCGAGTGCTCCTGCGTACACCGAGTCGGGGTGGGCGCGGATTTCGAGCGCGTGCTTCTGCCCCTCGGCCGCCGCTTCGCGCAGCGCCGCCACGAGCCCCACGTCGTTGGCGAGTCCCCCGGTGATCAACGTCACCCCGCGCGCGCCCGCCGACGTCAAGAGGCGCAGGTAGCGCCCCGCCATCGACTGGTGGATCCCTTTGATGATGTTCGGCGTCGTGATGCCGCGCGAGACCATGTTGATCACGTCGGTCTCGGCGAGCACCGCGCAAATCGACGAGCACGCCTCCGGGTTGTCGGCTTGAAGCGAGAGCGGCCCGATCTCATCCAACGTGATGCCGAGATAGCGGCTGATGTTCTCGAGGAACTGCCCCGACCCCGAGGCGCACTGGCTGGTCATGCGGTAGCTGAGCACCTTCGCGCGTTCGTCGAGCAGGACACCGCGCGTGTGCAGCGCACCGATGTCGAGAACCGCGCGCGCATCTGGATCGAGGAAGAGACCGCCGCGCGCATGCGTCGTCATACCGTAGAAGTGTCCGGTGCGAAATGGGACGGATTCGCCTTCGCCGGTGGTGGCCGCGTACGTCAAGTCGGCGGGACGCACACCCGCCTCCTCCACACACTGCCGGAACAGGTCGGCAGTCACGAGATTCTGATCGCGCCGGCGGATGCGTTCCACTCCCTTCGCCAGCACGCGCGCGCCCTGTTGGCCTGCTTCATCCATGACCACGATCTTGATGGCCGACGAGCCCACGTCGATTCCGGCCACCAGCATCGATTCGGTACACGTGCTCACGCCGCTTCCCTCGCCTTCCCGGCTTCGCCGCCGTGTTGAGCCGGCGTCGCCTCGCGCCGCGCGAACAGTGCGGCCCCGAGTGCGCCGGTGTAGATGGAGTCGGGCGAGATGTTCATGCTGACTTCGCCGTAGTTCTCGCGGATCAGCGTTCGCAGTGCCCCCACCGCGGCGGGATTGCGCGCCACGCCGCCGGTAAACGTGAACTGGTCGCTGACACCGCCCGACCGTGCGAGCAGCGACATCGCGCGCAAAATGATGGCGCGGTGCAATCCGGCGAGAATGTCTTCGCGCTTCTCGCCCAGCGACAACCGCTCGCGCAGCTCGGCTCCCGCGAACACGGTGCAGGTCGAATTGATCCGGACCGGCCGCGACGACTGACAGGCCATCGGTCCCAGCTCTTGCAGGCCGACGTTCATCTCGTCCGCAATGTATCCGAGGTAACGCCCGCACCCCGCGGCACAGCGATCGTTCATCTGGAACGATGTCACGATACCGCGCTCGTCCACCTGGATCGCCTTCGTGTCTTGTCCGCCGATGTCGAGCACGGTGCGCGTGGAAGGAAACATGGCGTGCGCGCCGAGCCCGTGGCAGAGGATCTCGGAGCGGATCTGTTCCTTCGGGAACGGGAGGGTGGCACGGCCGTAGCCCGTTCCCACACTGTTGACGACGTCCATCGGCACGGATGCCGCCTCCACCACCGCGGCTTCGAGCTCGCGCGGCACGCGCGTCAACGCGGCCAGCGCAGCGCGGGTGTGCACGCCGAAGTTGTCGGAACCGGCGGGCCGGTTCTCCACGTCCAGGATCGCCTTGTCGAACAATCCCACCAGACGGTCGAAAGGAACGCCCTGCGAGCGCGCGAGCTCCTCCGCGTGGCGAAGGTAGATGCTGCCGGCGAGATCGCGGAAGAAGTCGCTCTTGCGGGTCGCCCCCGGCTGGAACATCGCGTCCACTTCCCGCTCGATGCGCCGGAAGATCTCTTCGACCGTGTTTCCCATCGGTGCCGTCCGCTCGCCCGCCGGAATGTACGAGCGGATCACTTCCGCCAACGTCGCGAGCTGCGCGAGGTACTGCTGCCTTCGGAACCGCAGCGCGAGAGTCGGGAGAAGTTCCAAGGTGGCAGACGCGCCGACGCGTTCGAGGGCCGCGGTCATGAGCGCGAAGCGCGCGTTGATGAGGGCCTCGCCGAGCGCGACGTCGCAAGCGACCTTGTAGTTGCTGCGACTGTTGGTGATGCCGCGGCCGAGTATCTCCCCGGCATCGCCGAGAATCACGGCCTTGGTGGTGGTCGAACCGAGGTCGATGCCGACGCAGAGCTTCATGCCGTTCTTCCCGCGCGTTTCTGCTCGATCATCTGCAAGTACGACTCGAGCCGGTTCTTGATGTTGGCCGCGGAGAAGTAGCGTGGGTCGACGAGATCGCTCTCGATGAAGCCGCCCGGACGTCCGGTGCGTCGCTCGACCTCGCGCAGGATCATGAGCTGCCCCGCGCTGAACGAGTTGCAACTCTTGATGGAGTTGACGAGCAGGCCGTCCGCCTCGAAGTCCTGCACGTAGCGCGCGAGCATCTCCACGCGTCGCGGCAGCGACAGATTGGTGTAGCAGCCCAGGCAGTACTCCGCGAGGCTTTCGAGCGGTCGGTCGGGATCGTGGCGGAAGCCCATGTCGTACACGCCGCCCACCTTGGTGTAGGTCGACGCCACTACCACCGCACCCTCGTCGGCGAACATCTTCCAGAACTCGCGGAAGTTGGTCCAGTTGGGCGGGCCCTCGACTACGAGGCGGAAGCGCTCGCGCTCCATCGGGCCTTCCGGCGTCACCGGGCCCAGTCCCTGGCGGACGCGCTCCTCCACCTCGGCGCGCAGCATGTGATAATAATCGACGGCATCCTCGGTGCCGCGGAACGCGCTGAAGATGGGGCCGATGTAGTACACGCCCCCGAAGTACGAGTCGATCGGCGAAGGCCGGTTCTTGGCCGAATTCAGCACGGCGACGAGATCGTCCTCGGCGCGCGCCGAGCGCGCCAGCATTTCGCGCAGGCGCGACTCGTCGTAGCGCTTTCCGGAAACCTGCTCCAAGAGCGGGATGACCTTGTCACGCAGCTGTTCGACCACGTACGTGCGCATGGAATCCGTGATCACGCCGCCGGCCTGGTAGGGTACGTGCAGCATGGCCACAGGGCAGTCGTACTCCTCGCGCAGGATCTCGAACCACTTCATGAACGTGAAGCACCCGGTGTAGGAGAGCAGCAGCAGGTCGGGCTTCGGGAGTCGTTCACCGGTGGGGCCGACGTTGCCCGACTTCATCATTCCCAAGTCGCACTTCACGTACGTGCACACGTCCTCGGAATGCCCGAGCTTCTCGGCCACCGCGATGTACTCGCGCGACTTTCCGCGCATCGCCGACTGCAGCGCGTTGATCTCCGGCAAGACGGGCAGGAGATCGAAACTCCGAATGAGCTCCGTGAGGTTGCCGGGCACGAAGGTATACACGCTCTTCTCTCCGGTGTCGGGGGCGTTGGCGAGCCGCGTGTAGTGCTCCGCGATCATGGTCTTCTGGCGGAGCTGGCTGTCTTCCTTGTGCACCTTGGTCTCGGTCGTCATGGTCACACCTCGCTCCACAGCTTGATCGAGTCCGCGAAGGTCCCGGATTGTTCGCGGATGACTTGGAACTGCCCGTTGTTTTCGGCGAACTTGAAAGCCGTGTACGGGATCCCGGCCTTTTCCAACGCGCGCACCGTCATCGGTTGGTCGAGCAGGGCCGGATCGCAAAAACTCGCCGAGCAGTAGATCACGCCTTCCGCGGCGCACTCCCGCACGCGCGCCACCAACTCGGCTCCCTTCTCGTGCTCGGCGATATAGCGCACCGGACTCGCAACACCGTCTTCGATGAACGCGCGCACCAGGTTGTCCATCGGATCGCCTTCCACCCGCACCGGTCCGCGGATGAAGCGGTGCACCTGGACGAAGTCATCCTCCACGATGTAGCAGCCGGCGCGCTCGAGCGTCTTGATCAGACCCAGCGGGGGTTGTTCGCAGAACGAACCGGTGAGAAGCACTCGCGCCTGATCCATCGGCTGGCGCGAGGCGTCTCCCGCCACCGCCGACGCGTACTCGTCCAACATCGTCGTGAAGTCCTCCACCGCCATCACCTGCCCGGCGCGCAGCAGGAGATAGAGCTCGTGCGTCGGGACCTTCCACGGCGCGCGCCGTCGCAGATCGAACAGCGCTTCGACGTGACGGCGGTTCTCGTTGTACGCCTCGATGGAAGCGCGCAGCGCCGCCGCTTCCAACGGGCGCGCACCGTGCGCGACGAGCTCGCGCGAGATGTGTTCCAGCTCGCGGCGGTAGAAACTTCCGCCGAGTGTTGCGTCGAAGTTCTGCGGAACGTCCAGGTAACAAGAGAGCCGGTCCGGGAATTGGAGCTGCCACATGCCGGAGAGGTTCCGGATCACGTCGCAGGTGGCGGGGAAGATCATGCCGTCGAGACAGTCCAGCGATCCGTTGAGCCCCATCTCGATGGTGCTGCGCGGAATGTGGCAGATGTACGACTGATAATACGCGTCGCCCCGGATGATCTCGAGATCGTCGCCCCCGCCCATGATTCCGACCGGCATGACGCCCTGCGCGTGCAACATCTCGCGCGGGATGTAGATGGGCATGAAGCCGATGGCCAGGCCGCCGGTCCGCGCTTTCCACGCGCGCACCTCGCCCAGCGTCCGATCACGGTACAGCTCTTCCGCGCGTTGCAAGACGGCGGCGAGCCGCGACGGAGCGTCCGCGCTCATTGGTTCCTCCACGCCGGCGTGCGCTTATCGAGAAACGCCCGCAGTCCTTCGTTCGCATCGGCGGTGCGCATGAGATCGTGGAGATACATCGACTCCAGGCGCGCCAACTCCACTGCGAGTCGCTCGGCAAAACCGAGCCGCGCCGCGCGCACCGCCCAGCGCAGGCTCGACGCCGAACGCGGCACCAAATTCGTGCGCGCGTACGACAATGCGGCGTCGAGAGGATTCTCGCCGACCTCGTCGACGAGCCCGAGCCGCAGCGCCTCGTGGGCGCCGATGGTCCGTCCGGATAAGAGCAAGTCTTCCGCGCCGCCGCGCCCCATGCGTTCGCACAGGATCACGGAGGCAACCGGCGCGAAAACGCCGAGCGCGATTTCCGGCTGCCCGAGTCGGGCGTCCTCGGCCGCGAAGACGCGGTGGCAGAACGCCGCCAACTCGAGGCCGCCACCCAGGCAGTTCCCGCGCACGACGGCCAGTGTTATCACCGAGGCGTCGAGCATCGTGCGAAACATTCCGTGGAACGCGGCCAGCATCGCGCCGCACGACTCGGGCAGGTGCTCCTGCACGCTCGCGCCGAAGGAGAAATTCGGTCCCTCACCCTCCACAACGATCACCTTTACGCGCGCATCGTCGCGCGCCTGCTCGAAGGCGTGCGTCAACGCCACGGCCTTTTCGCGGTCGAGTATGTTCGCGCGCGGTGTGTTGAGAACGACGTGCAGCACCGCGCCGTCGTCCATGCGCTCGACACGTATCACCATCTTCGGCCGCTCGACTTCGGTGCTCATGTCGCTCCTTTTAGGCTTTGCGGCCGCCGACGCCGTCGGGTTTGGGCTGGATCTCGTCGACGAGTTCGTCGTCCCACACGCGCCCTTCCGCAATGCGCCGGCGCAAGAGCAGAAAGTCCACCTCGCGGTGGTCCTTCGGGCCATAGTGGAACGCGCGGAAGCCGGCCCGCCCCTCTGTCACCATGTTGAGACCGAGCCACGCGCGGTTGGTTTCGCGGTTGCGATCCCAATGCAGGAGCTTGTGCTTGCGGACACTCTCGATGGTCTTGCTCAAGCAACCGGGCATGGTCATGGCGAGCGAGTACACGAACGCATCCACTTCGGCGTCGAGTCGCGAGAGGTCGACGGTCCCGCGCGCGAGCGTCTCTTTGCTGCGCGCGTAGTCGGCCCCTTCCTTGCGCTCGCCGTAGACGATGCGCCCCGTTTCGTCGGCGTAGCGGTCCGTAACGACCAGCGGATTAGGAACGAAGTGCCCGTCCACTTTGAGCGCCGGGACGAGGCGCGTGAGCAGTCCCAGCCGCATCGCTTTGTGCGCGCTCCAGGGCTGGCACACGGTGCAACTTTCCATGGCGGCCTCGACACCCACGAAGAGCGGCAGGAAGTCGGTGCTTCCGCCGTCGGGCGCCGATCCGTGGCGTGGACCCGCCTGCCCGAACAGCGCCAGGTCCTGCGCCAGCGAGAAGTCGCAGGCCATGCCGATCTCCTGCCCGCCGCCGATGCGCATACCGTTAACGCGGCAGACCACGGGTTTGTCGCAGGTCAGAATCGACGTGACCATGTCGTTGAAGAGCCGCATGTACTGGCGGTACTCCTCGGGCCGCCCCGCGTAGTACTCGGCGTACTCGGCGGTGTTACCGCCGGTGCAGAACGCGCGGTCACCGGAGCCGGTGAACACGACGGCCACGCTCGCGCGGTCGTTGGCCGCGCGGCGCATCCCGAGGATCACACCCTTGACCATGTCGGTCGTGTACGAGTTGAGCTGTTTGGAATTGTCGAGCGTGATGCGGACGGCGTGGAGCCCTTCCGCGGCGCGACCGTCGGGTCCGCGCACCGGAACCTCTTCGTACAGAATGCCGGGCGTGTTGATGCGAGCGAGATCGTGGTTCTTCAGTTCCATGGCTATTTCTCCGGGATGAGAACAATGCGGCGCTGCGTGCGCCGGTGGTGGACGTCGTCGAACGTCTGGTTGATCGACGACAGCGGGCGCCGCTCGACGAACGGCTCGAGCACGACGCGCCCGGAGAGGATGAGATCGACGACGGCCGGGTAATGCTCCGGCAGGCAGGCCCAATTCCCCTGCGCGACGGCATCGAACACCATCAGGTTCGAGAGCCGCAACTCGGTCTTGGCGGGCGTGAATCCGACGACGCCCAAGTAACCGCCGTGCCCGAGCAGTCCGAAGGCCGTCGACTGCCCCGCGGGCGTTCCCGATGTTTCGAAGATCTTTTGTCGCCAGGTCGGAATCTTCCGCGCGAGTGCAAAGTCGCGGATCGCCGCGCGCATCGACTTGAAGTCCATGTCGGCTCGCAGCGTGAGAGTTGCGCCGTGGTGCGACATCAGCGCGAGGCGCTCGTCGTCGACGTCGAGGGCCACGACCGCAGCACCCAGCGCCGCCGCGACCTGGACGCCGAAACCGCCCACACCGCCCACGCCCACGAAAATCGCGAGGTCGCCCTCGCGGAGTCCGCTACGGCGAATGGCTTGATAGGGTGTGGAAACCGCGTCGGCGACGACGGACAAGGCCGCCAAGTCGAGGCGGCCGGGATTCACGCGCGGGTCATCGAGATTGGGGACGGCGCACAGGCCATGCGCCGGCACGCGGACGTGGGTCGCGAAGCCGCCGTGGACGTCGCACCCGAGGAACACCTGCTTCGGGCATATCGAACCGTGGCCTTCGCGACAAGCGTCGCACTGCCCGCACGGAATGACGGCGGGGATGACGACGCGACGATCGACCCAACTCGTCGCGCGAGGCCCGCCTTCGACGACGATGCCGCTGACTTCGTGGCCGAGGGTTAGCGGGAAGGGGTGGCGGGTCGGCACTCCTTCGTAGAAGTAGCCGAGGTCGGTGTGGCATACGCCGCACCCGGCAACTTCAACGAGCACCTCATCCGCGGCGAGAACCTCGTCGCGCATCTCCCAGGTCATCGGTTCGCCCACGCGATGGGCGACCCAACTGCCGATCGTCACGCGTCACCTCCGAGCGGAGGGCATCGGCCTGTCAACCGTCCAGGCCGACTAAATAGGATAAGAGGGTCTTAAATACTGAAATACTCGCAAAGGGCTATTTTGTCAAGGGGTCGGCAGAGGAATAGTGGGTGGAAAAGACTTTTTTGCGCGCGTGGGATGCGGCGTCAGGCCGCCTCGACCCAGCGTGCCGGTTCGTTGTTTTCCGCTTCCACGGGCACCGGCGCTTCGGCGGGATGCGCCCTGCGTGTCTGCTCCTCGAGCCAAGCCTCGCGCAGCTTGTCTTCGCGGTAGCGCTTCAAGAAGTAGCCGATCGTCTCCACGCGAATCTTGATCGAGCCGGCCGGCCGGTTTTCGTCCAGGTCCTTGAAGGAGAAATACGGCGTGCCCGAGGCCTCGATGATCTCTTCGACCACCGAGTAGATGGGGGCATCGTGGCCGCACTTGAAGTTGGAGAGCTCGAGTGCGACCAAGTTCGGATGGCGCGCGGTGTACTTGGCGGCCCACACCTTGCGGCTGGTGTTCTCGCTGTACGCATTCTTCCACACGTCCGTGATGTCCATCGGGCTTTCGATGTCGCCCGCGCGCACCTCGTCGCCGAATAATCGATCCAGGATGTCGTCGTCGATCGGCAGCGAATCCTGCGTGAACACGGGGTAGCCGAGCTTTTGGAACTCGACCAGGATCTCGTGGTTGATGCCGGGATCGTTGTGGTACGGACGCCCCAGCACGACGATGCCAATCTTCTTCTCCGCTTCGAGCTGGTCCAACACCTCGCGCGCGTCGCGGCGCATCGCGTCTTCGTACTCTTTCAGCACTTTGTAACCCGCTTCCACTGCGCGGTCGTTTTCCTTCTCCGAAACGCCCAGCAGATCCTTGAACGCCGCGTACATCTGTCGCGAGAAGAGATGCGGCTGCGAGATGTTGACGACGGGACACAGGTACTTGATCCCCTTTTTCGCGAACCAATCGCCTTCCTTGGTGAACGCGGCCTTGACCGCTTCCGGTGTGGCGGTGACGGTCGGGCACGCGCGGCAGTCCTGCGTCTTCGCCAAGGGGCTGTTCAAGTCGTCGATCATCGGGAAGAAGATGGCGTCGAGCGGCTTCTTCTCGTGGTGCTTGAACAAAAGATTGTGCACGTGAGGAATACCGAGCTTGCTCGGGAAGCAGGGGTCGATGGACCCGCGCTTGGCACCCTCCTTATATAGGTCTTCCGTCGTGTAGTCCGAGTACACGAGATTGTGCGGGCGAAGTCCGAGCGACTCGAAGTAGGCACTGAATAGCGGGTTGGTGCTGTACTGGTTGAGCATGCGCGGAATGCCGATGCGATAATCGGGGCGCTTCTTCATCGCCTCGACGCGCGCCTTCTGCGCCGACGTGAAGATGTGCTTGGGCGGCGCGTCGGCCACACTCTCCGGTTTGAAGCTCTTGAAAACTTCGCGCGCGCTCTTCTCAACGAAATTCGGCGCCGCCTTCAGCCGCGCATCTAGATCCTTTTTGATCTCGCGCATCGACTCGACGTCTTCGACCAGGCCCTTTTCGCACGAATTGTTGACGATCAAGCGGCGCGCGCCGGGTGCCAGCGGCACCTTCGACTTGCGGGCCCCCGCGGTGGCGCTGGCGGTGTCGACTTCGCCTTGGTCGCGCTTGATAACGCGCGAGGCTTCGACGTCGATGAAGGTGCGCAGGCAGTCGTTCTTGCAGAAATGACAGCGCGTGTCTTCCGACGTGGTCGCGGTGTAGGAGATCACTTGCACGGCGTCGAGGCCGATGAACGTGGTCGTGCGACCGTTCTCCCACAAGCGCGCCGCTTCCAGCGCGGCACCGATGGCACCGCTTTCGCCGCAGTGCTTGTGAATGATGACCTCGGGTCCGTCGCCGTTACAACGAAAACGCGACTCGATGAAATCGACCTGCGACTTGACCGCCGCGAGGTTGCGCTGGGTCCCGCCTTGCAGCACGAACTTCTTCCCGAGTTTCGCGAGGTTCGGAATCTGCGCGACGTAGAGCCAGATGTTCTTCGGCAGCACGGCCGCCAAGCCCGCCATGATCTCGCCCGCCGTCCAGCCCTGGCGCTGGAAATCGACGATGTCGCTCTGCATGAACACGGCGCAGCCGTAGCCGAAGGTCGGCATCTGTTCGGCCTCGAAGGCGGTGTCGGCGAAGTTTTCGACCGGCACGCCGAATTCGCCCGCGGTGCTCTGCAGGAAATAGCCGTTGCCGGCGGAGCACTGCGTGTTGAGCTTGAAGTCCTTAACACTGCCGCCGTTTAGCACCATGATCTTGATGTCCTGTCCGCCCACGTCGCAGATCACGTCGACGTCGTCGTAGAAATGGAGCGCCGACTCCGCGTGCGCCACGGTTTCGACGATGGCGGCGTCGGCACCGAGCACGTCGCGCAAGACGTCTTTCGCATAACCCGTCGTGCCGACGCCGAGCACTTCCAAGTGCGCGCCTTGCGATTCGACGTGACGCTGGATGTCGCCGATCACTTCGATGGTGTCCTTGATCGGATTACCCTTCGAGAGCTGGTAGGACTTCGCGAGCACTTCTTTCTCCGTGCTCAGGAGAATCGCTTTGGTCGAGGTCGATCCGCCGTCCAGACCGATGAACGCGCGCACCACTTCGCCGGGTGCAAAGCGCGCGGCATCGAATGGTTCGGGCCGGTAGCGTTCCTTGAACACCGCGAGGTCGTCGGTCGACTTGCTCAAACCCGCGCTCGCCTTGGCGCGCGACTGCTTGCGGCCATTGTTGATGTAGTCTTCGAGAGCGCCCCAGCCCTTGTACGTCCCCACACCCTCGTCCTCGTCCTTGCCGTATTCGACCGCACCGATGGCCGCGTAGTACTGCGCGTTCTGCGGCACCACGATCAGCGACTTGGGGTCCACACTGTCCGGAATCGCGACTTCGCGTTCGCGCCACGTGATCGGAATATTGTGTTGCCACGCTTCGCGCATGCCCTTGATGTAGGTGTTGGGTCCGCCCAGCAAGATGACTTCGGGGCGCAGCGTGTGGCCGCGCGTCAAGACGGAGAGATTCTGTCCGATGATGGCTTCGAACAAACTCGCCATCAATTCGCTGGTCGGAATGCCCGACTTCTGAAGGCCGTTGATGTCGGTCTCGGCGAAGACACCGCACTTGCCCGCGACGTGATGGAGCTTGATGCCGTCGTAGCCTTGCTGGCACAACTCTTCGGGCGGGATGCGGAGCTTGGCGTTGATCTTGTCGATGACCGCACCGGTGCCGCCGGCACACTTGTCGTTCATCGACGGAATCTTTTTCTTGCGACCGGTCTCGGGGTCTTCCTTGAAGACGATGATCTTCGCGTCTTGGCCGCCGAGCTCGACCACCGAGCCCGCCTTCGGGTGCATTTTCTCCACCGCGAGGCAAACCGCGTTCACTTCCTGCACGAATTTCGCGCCGATCTTGGGGGCGATGTTCATGCCGCCGCTGCCCGTGATGAAGACGCGGGCTTCTTTGCTCTCCACCGCGCGCGCGAGTCCGTCCACTTCGTCGTCGAAGCGCTTCAGGAACTCGAGAACTTTTTCCGGCTGTTTGGTTTCGTGGCGATGGTAGTCCTGCCACAGGATGCGATCGGACGCGAGGTCCACGACGATCGCCTTGACGGTCGTCGAGCCGACGTCCATTCCGATGAGGAAGCGGGCGGCCATGGCGGGAGTATCACCCAGGTCGCGGGCGACGGCAACCAGAATAGTGGACTCGCAATATTCTATCGGCCCATAGTTGCCGCGGTGGGCAAGAACTACCCCACTGCTGGAACAGGAATTGCGAATCCGGGACGATTTCCATGAGCCACCCCGAAAGCGAACTGCTCGAGCGTATCGAACGACTCGAACGCGTGGTCGAGGGCCTTCTCGAACGCGATCCGAAAGCGCGCGCGGCGCTTGGTTCTCGTCAGGCACCACCGCATGTCGCCCCCGCTGTGTCCGCGTCCCCGCCGCAACCGAATTTGCCGGCTACGCCTCCACCGCCGCAGCGACCACGCCCGGGCGTCCCACCGCGGCCCACCCCATCCGCGTCGGTCGACCTTCGCTCGGCGCTGCGCGTGGTGGGAATCGCACTGCTCTTGTTCGGCGTTGCTTTCTTGTTCAAATACTCGAAAGACGAATCCGACACCATGCGCATGATGCGCGTGTTGATTGGAATCGCGCTGGGATCGGGACTCGTAATCGGAGGGCGCCTGCTGCTCACACGCGACCGCCCATTCGCACAGATACTGACCGGCGGAGGAATCGCCACGTGGTTCATGGCCGGGTTCGCCGCGTACCAACTCTTCGATTTGATCGGCGCCGTGCCGGGCTTCGCATACATGGCGGTGGTCACGGTGCTCGCGTTCGCCATATCGACCGGACAAGGCTCGTTGCCGCTGACCGTCGTCGCCACGGTCGGCGGGCTAGCAACGCCGTTCCTGTTGTACGACCCGTCGCGAAGCGTCTGGGGCGTGTCGCTTTACATAATCGCGGTGGCTTCGACCGCCGTCGCGATATTTCGTCGGCGCGGTTGGTGGGCGTTGTTGTGGGTGACCGCCTGCGGAGCCGCCTATGCCATGTTCGCCACGGCCATGTACTACTTCAACGGCACCACGCCCGACCACGAGCGGTGGGTGTTGCAGGGCGCGGTTCTGGGACTCTACGGGCTCTTCGCGTTGACCGCCGCCGAGGGCTACGCACGCGGGGTTCGCGCCGGACAGTCGGACGAACACTTTGACGTTCGGTTGCTGCTCGTCACACTCATTCCGATCGCTGCGGTCGTAATGACGCAAACGATCTGGACGCTCAACGAGAATCAAATCGGCGAATTGTGCGTCACCTTCTGCCTGCTCTACCTGGGAGCGACGGTGCTCGTGTTTCCCCGCGAGCCTCTGCGCCGGCTCACCAACACATACTTGCTGCTCGCGTCTGGGTTTGGCACCATGGGCGCTCTGGCTCTCATCGACGGCGAAATGCAGCATCTCGCCATCGCCACCGAAGCCTTGCTATTGCGACGCTTTGCCCTTCAATCGCGGCGCATCGCCATCGCGGATCTTCTCTCGCACGTACTATTCGGCTTGTCCGCTTTCCTGGTCATGCGCGACTTCCTGGTCGACGCGTCTCCTGCGATTCCGTTGTTCAATCGCACCGGCATCACGACCCTGTGGGCGATCGTCGCCGCGGCGCTGGCTGCACTCTCGCTGCCGAACGATCGCGCGCCGGTGCGCCGCTTCTACTTCTACGCGGCGCACGTCCTGATCCTGGCGTGGGTGCTTCGCCAATTCGCCGCCATCGACAACGGCCAAGCAATCGTTTCCATCGTTTGGGGAGTCTACGGAGCGTCGCTGCTAGTAGCCGGTCTCCGTCAAACCAACCGGCCCATGCGAAACGTGGGCTTTCTCACCTTGCTTGCCGTCGTGACCAAGTTGTTCGCGATCGATCTGGCGTCGGTGCGGGCGATCTGGCGCGTGCTTCTCTTCATTGGATTCGGCGGCGTGTTCCTAGCGTTGAGCTACTGGTTCATCACGCTGGACCGCAGCGCCCGCAAACACTAGCGCGCCGTTTCCGGGTCGGGCGGATAGAACGTCGCCATTTCGTCCCAGTGAATAGACGCCTGGGCCGTGAGCCCGAGCCCGAGCAAATAGGTGACGAGCGGGTCCACGCCGCACGGACCGCGATTGTCCGTGGAGACATCGTAGTCCGAGCTCATCTGCATGCGAAACGCTTTGACTCCCGTCAGGTCGTCGAACAGACAATCCTCGACTTTCAGCACGCCGTAGAGCGGGACCGTCGCCAGGCCGCACTCCGTTGCCCCCGACCGCACCCAACTGCCGACGTTGTACAGCGTCATGACCGATAGGTTGAGTTGGAGCGTGTGCGACTGGCTGTCGACCGAACCGAAGTACGTCCAGCTACCTTCTGGGATCGGATCGTAGGGAGATTGCAAATCGAGGCCACCAGAAAACGTGAATGTGTCCGTGCACGGGGCTTCGGTGTGAGCGTAGCTTCCGCTGGTGGTGACCGCGACGGAGGACTCGTGCATCGCGCTGAAAAGTACAGTCGTCTCGTACGGATGCTCGCCCGGCAAGTCGCGGAACGAATGGATGTCGGCGCGAAAATGCACATTGATCTCCATTCGGACCGCCAGACTACCCGGGTCGTCGCGTTCGTAGACGAGAGTTCCTAACCACTCGGTGAGGTTGACGGGATTGCTGCGACGCGGATTCGCTCCCTCGCCCACCTCGACCACTACGGTGCCGGACGCATTCGATCCGGTTTCTGGAATGTCGCAGGTAATCAGCGTCGGTTGCCACTCGATCACGTCGAGCGCCTGGTCGTTGATCTTGACCTGGCGATTGCCTCCTCCCGGGTCGGTGCCGAAGACGCCGGCGATGATGAGCACCGCCTTGTCACCCTGCTCTTCAAGAGAAAGAAATTGAATCGATGGCGCGAGCAGTCCGAAGTCGTCCTTCAGCTTGAACACGTTGAACTGTCCGCCGCCGACCGGGTCCACCGTGCGACCCTTCGCGGCCATGTTGTCGCGGACGTCGTAGGCGTTGAACGCGCGCTGCTCTGGGTCCTCCTTGGGGTCCACCGCGTTGGCGCCCAGCAGTCGGTCGATGAAGTACGGCAGCGTGCGGTACGTGAAGCCGACGGTCAAAGGCCCATCCCAACCGACGCAGACCGAAGCACCCGCGTTCGCAAACGCTTGTCGAAGATCCGCCGCGTCCGCGGTCCCGCTCTCGCACACGTTCAGGTACACCAGGCTGTTCTTCGCGAAGTGCATGCGGCTCGCCACGAATGCGGGCGTCACGCCGTAGTTGGTGGTCGTCGAACAACCTCCACCCGCGTCCCGGCCGCGCATCATCATGTAGGCGAGTTCGAAGTTGTCCCACATCGACTGGTATTGCGCCTCCGTCGGCAGCGCGACGTTGGTCGACGTCCATACGGCGTAGGTTTTGGCCTTGTTGACCAACTCGCCGGAGCCTCCATGCGAGAAGAGCACGAACACGCCGTCGCCGTGAACATTCTTGAATCCGTCCACCGTGGGCGACGAAGCGGGCGCTTCCACGTAGCCCGCGTCTCTGAGTAGCGTTCGAATTCGGTTCTTGGGAGTCAGGAAACAACCGTCGATTCCGTCCCACACGCGAAACTGGTTCGAACTTGGGAGCTCGACACCGCGCGCCGGCACGTTGAGGGCACGAAGCGCATCGCGGCCAGCACCGACGACGCGCGGGCGCCGGACAGCGGGAGGCGCAGGGGCGATCGAAGCTTCACCATCGAGAAGCGTCAGCGTGTCCTCCGGTGCCCCGGGCTCCAGGTTGTTGGGAATGATCAACAATCGCCCGTCGTCGAAACGGGCCCACACGCCTTTCGCGCCCGCGCGACCCACCGCCTCGAACACCGGGATCGAACTCAGATACGCAACCGCTCGCGCGGCCACCGAGTCCGGCCCGTCGTTCCACCATCCGTCGATCTGTTGCGCGACGTCGTCGAGCGTCTGCATGCGCAGCGTGTCCTCGACCGTGTTACCTCCACCACCGCCACCGCCGTTGCCATCGTCCGTGGGTGCAGTTCCGTTGTCGCTCGAGCAGGCGGCAATCCACAAGCATGCGCACAAGACGAGCAGTTTTTTCGACGACGTCGTCATTCCTTACCTCGCGATTCAGAACTTCGTCCCCGGCGCCAATTAGCAGCCGATTGACCCGCCCTAGTTGCGATACAACGCCTTGACCCGGCCCCAGGTGGTTTCCTGCACCGCGACGGGCCCCAGTTCGCAATTGGGGCAGCTCGCATTCGGATTGATCATGACCTTCTGGCCCGCATCGGCGGGGTGAAGGTCGAAGAATGGCGAGCAGTCGCTGAACGCGATGCTACCGGGTATTGGAGAGGTCGGCGCGGGTAGCACCGGATACGGACAGCACGACGAGCCTGGCCCAGTCACAAGGTAGTTGATACTCCCCAAGTAGATCGGTGGCTGCAGACACGACGAGTAACCGATGGTGATGTCTGATTGGGTGCTTCCTAAGTAGATGAACGGTATGTTGTCGCTGATCCACGTCGCATCCGTCCAGCACGTGGGCTTCGGAGCCATGAACTGCGAACCTGTCGCTGCATCCGGCCCGGTGTGGAACATATAAACGGAGCGCAACAAGACGCCAGCCGTATAGGACAGCTCACACGTACTCATCCCTTGGTCGGCGAACAACTCGATCTTGTCAACCGACGGTGGCGGCGGCGGTGGCGGTATCTCGCAATTGGGACAATCCGCTGTCGGATTGATCATGACCTGGCTACCGGCGGTCGCACGACGCAAATTGATCAGGTCGCAATCGTACACGACGATTTCCCCCGGCGCAGGAGACGTGGGCGCTGGAAGAACCGGATACGGACAGCAATTCGCGCTCGCGCTGGTCACCACGTAGTTGATTGTTCCTAAGTAGACGGGCGGCTGCAAACACCCGCCGTAAGAAATCGCGAGGTCCGTTTGGCTGGTGCCGATCGAAATGAAGGGTGAAACGAGCGCGTCGCTGATCCACGTCGCGCCCGTCCAACACGCGGGCTTGGGCGCCTTGAACTGGGCGCCCCACGCACCTTGTGTTCCCGTGTGGAACATGTAGACCGACCGGAATTCGAACCCGTTGTAGGACAGCTCGCACGAACTCATTCCCTGGTCCGAGAAAAGCTCGATTTTGTCGTCCTGAGCCAGTGAGACACCCGCCAGAGCTGCTACTAGCCCCCACGCTATCGGTATTGCTCGTTTCATCGCTCCTCCTTGTTGGCGCGAACTCTCACGCCCCAGCGTTTGGAAAACGCTACTTCAGCAGAACCATCTTTCTTGTCTCGACGAAACTCCCCGCATGCATCCGGTAGAAATACACCCCCGACGCGACGCGCTGTCCATGATCGTCGTCGCCGTTCCATTGCACCGACCACGTTCCCGCCGCGCGATGTTCGTTGACGAGTTCGCGTACCATCCGCCCCGCGACGTCGTAGACGGTGATGTTCACGTCCGCTCCGCCCGACGGGATGTCGTACGCAATCGTGGTCTGAGGATTGAACGGGTTGGGGACACTGGGATAGAGCGCAAACGCGACCGGCAGCTTACCGCCCGGCACCGACGTCGCGCTGCCCACGCCGATCACGAACGGCGAGAGATGATTGGTGACGCCGCAGATGCCATTGCCGACGGTATCCAGGAGCGACGTGATGTCCACCCACGCGGGCGGCATCAGCGTCGTGTCGTAGTGGAGCATGCGCAGGTTCGCTTCTGGGACCGTGAGAGTAGCTTCGTCGTAGCCTATGCACACTTCGATCGATCCCGACGTCGCTGCCGTGGTCGTCACGTTGTAGTACTTGGAATCGCCGATGGTGAATCCTCCCGGCGTCGACGGGCCCGATGTATCGATCTCCAAACTGGTCCGTCCCTCCGTAGCCACGTTCGAAAACGTGATCACGATGGGGTGTGCGCCCGACCCGCCCTCATCGTAGGGATTGACCGCCACGTTCGTTCCTGCGGGCGTGTTGGGGACGAGAAACGAGACTTCGTTCGAAACCACGCCGAAGTTGCAGTTGTTGTCGAAGGCGCGGACCGCCCAGTACATGTCGCCCAAGGGAGGAGAAAAACTCGCAGTGAACGTCGTATCATACGCTGCATCGAAATAGCAGCTGGTCGCGCAGACAGCCACGCCGGGATACTGGCTGAAGTAGATCGACCATACGCCCTGCAGATCGGGCGTTGCCGCTCGCGTCCACGTCAGCGTGACCGTGTTACCGACCAGTTGCCCGGTGAGCACCGGAGCCGCCGGAACGATGTTGTCCTTGGACCGACCGAACACGACGTTCGACTCCTCGGTCGTGGGACCCCATGCGCGAACCTTGAACTCTTGTCCGAAGGGATCGTTGCAGGCGGAGTCGCCGAGTGTGGGGACCGAGAGGCTATACGTCGTGCCCCCGTTGTCGCCGAGCGCGCCGACGTACGTCCAGGAACCCCAGTCGTTACGGAAGACTTCGTAGTAGTACGACGGCGTCGTGTCGGCGCCCTCCTTCCAGCGCACCATCACGGACCTTCCCTGGTCGTTGGGCACGTCGACGACCGATGTGATCGTCGGTTCGGGGTTGCCCCATGCACCGCTCGCGCTCATGCGCTGCGCGTACACGTCCGGCGCTCCGGCGCGCTCGTCCTGCCACGTGACCATCACCGAGGCTCCGTCGGTCACGTCAATCGACGGCCAGTTCTGCCCATTGGCCGCGCCACAAATGGTGACGCCGTTGGCCGGCCACAGCACACCTCCGGATGGATTCACACGCTGCGCGTAAATGTTCGAGGAGGAAAAACCGAAGCGGCCGTCCCAAGCTACCACCGCGCCACCCTGCCCATCGGGTACGCTCATCACGACGCCGTCATCGTAGCCATTCCCGAGCAGCACGCCGTTCACCGTCCATTGTGGGACTCCTCCAGCGTTCACTCGCTGCGCGTACACCTGGCTCGTAGTTCCCCAAGAAACGATGGCTCCCCCGACTCCGTCGGGGACGATGGTTGGCCGCTGGTCGAAGGAGAAAGCCGTCGTAAGCGCCACGCCGCCGCCGGTCCACTGCGATACGCCCAGCGCACTCACGCGCTGCGCGAAAATATCGGCCGCACCGTTTCGCAAGTCGTACCACGCGACGATAGCGCCGCCGGCCGCATCGGTGGCGACGGTGGGCTCTACCTGCGCGTTCGAAGCGGTGCATACAGCAACCCCGTTTGAAGTCCATTGCGGCGCGCCGTTCGCGTTGAGACGTTGTGCGTAAATGTCGGTGGGTCCACCCCGGCCGTCGTACCACGCCACGATCACGCCGCCCGATCCGTCGGAGACGAGCGCCGTAACAAACAGCGAAAGAATCTGAGAACCTGTCACGGCGCAGACGGCAACGCCGTTGACGGTCCACAGCCGGGCTCCCAAGGGACTCACCCGCTGCGCGTAGATGTCGCCAAAATCGGTGCGCTCGTCGTTCCAAACAATGATGGCTCCGCCAGCGCCGTCGGATACCAACTTGGGGCTCGTCTGGTTGTTTGCCGAGGTGCAGATCTGCACGCCGTTAATGACCCACTGCGCGTTGCCGGCGGCATTGACGCGCTGGGCGTAGATGTCGGAGGTCGCGCTCAGCGACGCCGAGCTCCCGCTCGCCACTCCGGGGGGGATGTCGCGGTAGTCGTACCAGGTGACGATCGCACCGCCCGCACCGTCGGATGCGACCGTCGGCGTGCGCTGGTCGTACGGGGCGCCGCATAACAAGACTCCTCCAGGCGTCCACATCGGGAGCCCGTGGCGATCCAGTCGCTGCACGTAGATGTCGAAGGTGCCGGAGCGTGCGTCCTCCCACGCCACGATCGCGCCGCCAACCCCGTCGGAAACGATCGTCGGGTAGGACTGGGCGTTCGGGCCCGTGCTCACGGCGGCGCCATCCGCCACCCACTGTCCTTGGGCGACGACCGGAAGCACGATCATGGCGAGTGCGAGGCTATAGCGAATCGAAGAACGGAATCGGCTATTCATCCGAGGCCTCCGCGAAGGGGGATCGCTCGCCGCCTCCGCCTGACTTCGGAGAACGGCGAGCGACCTGGTTCGGGGTTCACGTCCTACTTCAGCAACACCATCTTCTTCGTCTCGAGGAAACTTCCCGCGCGCATGCGGTAGAAATACACACCCGACGCGACCCGATTGCCGTTCGAATCGGTACCGTTCCATTGCACCGACCATGTTCCCGCGTTGCGATGCTCGTTGACGAGCTCGCGCACCATCCGTCCCGCGACGTCGTAGATCGCGAGGTTCACGTCCGCGCCGCCATCCGGAATGTCGTACGCAATCGTCGTGATCGGGTTGAACGGATTGGGAATGTTCGCGTGGAGGGCGAACTGACTGGGGATCGGCTTGTCTTCGATCGCGACCGCCGTCGAGACCGCGATCACGAACGGCGACAGCGACGCGACGCGACCGCACACCATGTTGTTGTCTTTGTCGACCGACGTCGTGACGGCCTGCCAGTACGCCCCGTTGTAATGCACGAGTTGCAGGTCCGACTCGTCGCCGGGAATGGTGTGTGGGTTGTACGTGAGACAGACTTCCACGTCCCCCTTGTATTCCGCGTCCGTCCTGATGTCGTAGTAGATGCTGGGGTCCTCGGGATTGCCGGCATAGAAGCCTCCGCTCAGAATTGGGTGCGGAGTGTACGGTGTCGTCAAGAACGTGTTTCCCGCCTCCGTGACTTCCTCATAGGTCACCATGCCCCTCGGGGTTCCGTTTTGATCCGCGAGGGGAACCTGCACGTTCGACCCGGCCATCGTGTTCTCCGACAGCACGCAATCGGAGACCTCCGATGTGTTGCCAAGCACGTCGGTCGCCGTCACCGTGACGTTGCTCGCCGGCGGAATCGGCTGCGTAGGCGTGAACGTGTATCCCGCGTACCCGGTCCCGTCGGTTGATACGTTCAATCCACCCATGAAGACCTGCGCGTCGCCGCACTGCGTCGATCGGTAGAAATGGAGAATGAAGTTGTTGCTCGGTTTCGCCGACAAGGCCCCCGATACCTCGGAGCCGGTTGCGAAGTCGATCCCAGGGAAATTCTGGAGAAGATTCGGTCCGAGGTCGACATCATCCACGTCGTTCGGGGTGACGCCATCGGCTCCGAGATCGATCGCCAACGTGCCGTTGCCGTAGATCGAATTGCCGATAATCAGATTGTCGATCGTCCCATGTCATCCTGAATGACAACCCCATACTCGACTGTTGTTCGCGATCAGGTTGGCTTCTTCCGGGTTTGGAGTCTTGATGTTCTGGCTCGAGCCAACGCGCGCACCCGTAGGACCATCGGCGATTCGAACACCGGCGTACGAGTTTCCAGCGGGCGTGACTCCATCGGGTCCCACTCCGATGTAGTTTCCGTAGACTTCCGACCCGACGATATTACCGGCCAGCAAAATGCCGGGATTGTTTGTGTCGATGATGTTGCGCGCATCCGGCGTGGCGCCGCCGATGCGGCATGCGTCCGCGGTAGACACGATGCCAGGGCCGCAGCACCCCTGAATGTAGTTCCCCTCGATCGTGACTCCGGGAGAAACGACGATGATACCGGTACTCAGGTGCTGCACGACCATTCCGCGCACGGCGCCAGGCGCATGGAATTCCAACCCAACGCCGATGCTGCACGCGTTGCCATCCAGGTAGACGAGGTACTGAGCGTTACTGGGCCCACCAACCGGGTTCATATTGGCCGAAGCCCCCGGTTGCGTGAAGCCATCGATGTTCAATTCGTCGGTAATCGCAGGAAGCACTGAAGCGGGCGTAATCGTGTGCAGGCCTGGGCCGGGAATGTTGAACATGATTGCGTTGGGGCCGGGTGTGGAATTGGCGCTCGTGATTGCTTGCCTAAGGCTGCCCGCCCCGGCGTCGTTGGTATTGGTAACCGTGTAGAGTTTTCCAATCGTGCGGCTCACACACACGTTGTCGATGAGCGGGGCGTGCGAATGACATGCGCCGCTGCCAAAATTGCCACACCATGCCCAGCACATGTCGATCACGCCGACCGAGACCTGCACGTCCGTCGCGCCACTCGGTATGGCCTTGACGAAGCGATCGAATCCGTTGCGCAGCCAGATTTTCGCGGGCGAGAAGTACACGAAGTTGTCGTCCTGCCATGCGGTTGGCACTCCGCCTACTTTGAAACGAACTTGCCACGTGTAGAACACCAGGGCATCGATCGGGAGATCCACATAGACATCGAACGTGAGCGACACGTGGTCGAACTGCGACGGCACGGGCACACCGTCTTTATCCATCGCAAGATCGATCCATTTGGACACAACCACGTTGTGGATGTAGTCGGCTCGCGACGTCGAGCCGGGACTATGAGTCTTCGGGACCGCCTGCTGGCTCGGAAAGCCCCCGCAACCGTAGTCGTCGGGGGAATCGAAGTAGAACGACCAAAAATGGGTCTGGTTCATGTAGACGGGGTCCTCCTGAACAACCGTGGTTCCCGACACGAGGGCGGTGTAGTCGCCGAAGCCGGATGAGTCCACGGGCGACCAGTCCTGGTCCCAGGCGCCGCCGAATTCGTCGTCAAACGTGTACTCTTTCAGGAGACGCCCGTACTTTGCGGGAGGAATGTCGCACGGCGGCAGAGGCTGCGGAGCGAGAGGGCCGTGCGGAGAGGCAAACAGAACAGCCGGCCTTGCTTCCTGCTGATACATTTCGGGCGGGTTGGCCTCCGCAAGAACAGGAAGAGACAAGATCGCGAAGACGAAGAATAGACTCTTCATGGCTAACCCCTTTGGCAGCGGCTGGCACCGCGATGGTCGTAGGAAATTGAGAATCATCCAGCGGTCGAACAGCGCCGATGCCGACCTGGCGGAAGGATTCAATCTATGGGACGAGAGCCACGGGTCGAACTACACGCGGCGGAGGAAAGAAACTTGCGGGAGCCTAGCGGGTTCGAATGGAGCCGGGGTCGGAGATCTCGATGACGTCGCCCGCTTGGAGCGCATACACGCGCCACATCAAGTCGAGCTGGGGCGGAAGGTCGGCGGGTAACGACGATCGGTCGATCACGACCGACGTCTCGGTCACATCGGGATGGCGGTAGATCTCGGTGAAGCTGGGGCCGTAGATGCGAACTTGGTAGGCATCGGCGCCCGCCACCGCCGGCCACGTGAGGCGGATCGATCCGTCAGGGCGGATGTCGGCGGGCGGGAGTCCAGTCGTATGCGAAGTCGGCACGTCGCGCAAGAGAATGCCTTCGGGACCGTGCGACCGCTGCCACACGGTAACTGCGACGACAACAAGAGCCGCCCCGGCGACAACGAGCGGAGCCGGGCGCATGAGGCCGCGCAGCACGCTCGAGAAACTCGCCGACGATCGCTGCGACGCGGCGGACCGCTCGCCGACCTTGGTAGAAATCAACGCGTCGAGCTTTCGGCGCGCGGCTTCGACGCCGACACCCGCTACCGGCTCGGCGCGGAGAAACTTCTGATAGGACCGAAAAATATTGCGACAGCGCGGACAATCTTCGACGTGCCGTCGCATCGGATCGTCGGCCGGGAGTTCGGCGACTTCAGCGATTCTCTCGATGTCGATGCACTTGGTTTCCAACCGAGTCTCCTTTTTCACGAATTCTGACGATCCAGGGCGACGCGAAGCTTTCTCCGCGCGCGCTGGAGGACCGCCCGCGCGCCGGTTGCCCCGTCGATGCTCAACATCGTCGTGATCTCATCCATGCGCATGCGCTCGAAACCCCAGAGCCAGATCACGTCCTGTTCCACCGGTTCCAGCGCGGTGCGAATGGTGTGCAACAACCGCGCTTCGTCCTCGTCCTGCTGCACCGTCACGTCGGCGAGCAGCACCGGATCGGGGATCTCCTCCGAGACGTCTTCGTCGGCGAGAATGTCGACCCGACGGCTGGCGTCGATGCAGCGGTTGCGCGTGACCGTGTAGATCCACGACGAGAACTTCGACCGGCCTTCGAACTGTCCGATACGCTCCCACACGGTCAAGAGCACCTCCTGCGACAGATCGAGCGCGCGCTCCGGGTCACGCGTGTAGCGAACGCACCAGAAGTACACCGCGTCGCGATAGCGACGCAGGAGTTCCCCGGCCGCCCCACGCCGTCGACCCTCGTCCGGGTCGCTTCGCGCCACCCGGAGAAGATCGTCGTCCGATCCCTTCATACTATTAGACGCAACCATGATCGATTTTTCACACGCAATTATGCAGCATGCCCAGGCCGCGGCCACCGCCGCCGAACCAACACGATGGTTGCGGCAGCAAGCGCCAGCGCCAGCAGGGCAAGAAGTGCCGTACGAAGGCGGGGAGCCTTCTCCTCAACCCTTACTACCATCGAACCATCCCCAACGACGGTGAAGCCGGCCCAATAAAAAGGATGTGAACGCCCGCCGGTATCGCGCGCGTCGAGTTGCGCCAATCGCAAAGACGTTGCCACCGATTCACCTTTCGAAAGGTGCTCGTAGAAACGCTTCATCACGCGAGCGGTCGCGCGGTCGTCGATGGGCCAGAGGCTGGAGACCACGACGGGGACTCCAGCACTCATGAATGCCGCGGTGAGACCGAGGACTCCCTCGCCGGTAGTGACGCGTCCCCCGGCCGTCTCGCACCCGGCGAGCACCGTGAGTGTAGTGGGGAGCGAGAGCCGCGCGATCTGAAAGGCGCGCACGAAGGGGTCGGATGGAAACTCTTGCGCCACTAAGGTGGAATCGGCGGCCGAGAGAATCGCGGTCGCTTCCGCCGATCGGGCGGTCGGCGCCGTCGCGGGGGCCGCCGGGTCCACGGCGTCGACGTTCCCCGCAAGCAAGAGGCCGGACTGCCACGGCGATTGATCGACGATGAGCGCATGGGCGGCGATGTGCAGCACATCGCACTGGCCCGCGATGACTGCAAAACCCTCCGCGCCGCCGGAGAGTCCACGCACTCGCTCGACGCGGGCGTAGCGGTTCGACAAATCGCGAACCTCGTCGCGCGCGCCCGGCAAATCCGATGCCTGCCCCGCTTCGAGCGCGACAATCCGCGCAGCGCCGGGACGCACCTCCGTCGGATGGGATCGCTGGAGTACCAACACGCTGGCGGATGGAATCTGGACGACGTCCTTGGTTTCCATGAGGAGGCGCGATGAGTTGGTGAGAATCAACGTACCGAAAGGAATCGTCGCGAAAAACCCGTCCGGCGCGATGAGCAGGCACTGTGCGTTATCCACGAGGTCGACGACTTCGCCCATCACCGCCGTTCCGATGGACTGTTGAACGGGTGTCAAACGCTCGGGCGGAAAATCCGCTTGCAGCCTCAAGTCTGCGCTCGCCAGCGCGCGATGGTAGAGATCGATACTCTCCGCGAGCGGAGAATCCGGACCCGGGAGTTTCACCACGCGCAGGTCGTCGCGCGTGATCGCCACCAAGTACGATGCGTCGCTTCCAACGAAGAACTCCAACAGCAACTCGCCGGGAGCGAGAACCGCCTGCACGTCGACCGTCGTGGCGGGGCCGCGCGACCAGCGCTCTGCGACCTCGTCGGAGCCGTGGCGTGGATCGCTGATCCGGTCGAGGAGTGTCCTCGTGCGGAAGCGCTGCATGGCATCGAAGAACGCACGCTCGCGCGTGGACAGCGGGAGCGAGTCGGGAGACTCTAGGAGCACGCGCCCGGCTTCCAGCACGTCGCGAGCGACTTGCTGTCCGTACACCTCGCGCCACTCCGCGGCGCTGGTGCCACCGCGCAACGCCTCGAGGCTGTCGATCGCGGTTCCCAACATGCGCCTCGCCTCTTCGTGCCGTCCGAGATTCCTCAGGCAGATGCTCTCCCTCAATCGCAACGCGGCGGCCAACCGGCGCCAGCCGCGATGCTCCAGCGATTCGCGCGCCTGCGTCGCATACTCGAGCGCCTTCGTTCCCTCGTTACGCTTCGTGTACACCCCTGAAAGGAATTCGTACATGGACGGGCGCACCGCTTTATTCAAGTCGGGTGCGTCCAGCCGATCGACGACGAGGGCTTCCGCCTGCGACAAGCTGTCGCTTTCAGCGAGAATCCTCGCGAGTCCCAAGACGGCCTGGTCGCGAAGCTGCGCCTCCAACCGGTCCGGCTGGAGAAGCAACCTTCGAAAGATCATGGCCGCTTCTCGAGTCCGGCCCTCCGTTTCCCGCAAGTGCGCGATGTAGAAGTCGACCGTGCTCAGGTAGACCTCCAACGAATGCGCTCGACAGAATTCACGCGCCTCCTGAAGGATGGCGTCCGCCCGGTCATACTCCCCCAGATCCCGGGCACGACTGGCCAGGCCGATCGCCGGGATCACTGCACCCTGCGGATAGACCTCCCTGGCCAGGTCGTAGGCCCGCTGTTGAAACTGTGCTGCACGTTCCAAGTCGCCCCGTTGCACCTCGATGGCTCCCAGATTATTCGTCGCCCACATTTCGTTCACACGATCGCCGACTTCCCGAGCCAACACCCACGCGCGCTCGAAGCTGCGCGCCGACAGACCGGGATCACCGATCGCGCTATACACGCGCCCCAGTCCGATCAAGGCCGTGATCTCGAGGCTCGACTCACCGGCGGGCCGCGCCAGCTCGATCGCGCGCAAATAGTCGCTGCGTGCCTGTTCGTGCTCTCCACGCTGATGTCGCATGTAGGCGATTCCGGCCAGCGCCCACCCCGAATCGACCGGCGAGTGAACGCGCCCCGCCAGATCGAGCCGCCTCTCGAAACAACGCATCGCTCCATCCACATCGCCCCGCGCCCTAAACGCGGACCCCTTCAAGTGGATAGCCGACATCAGACCGAAAGTGTCGCGTACCGATTCCGCCATGCCGATGCCGAGATCGATGTCGCGCTCGGCTTCCTGGTCGCGGCCCATGGACATCAAGGCGCGACCGCGCTGCGCGTACATCCGTCCCAACAACACCGAGTCCTTGTCCGCCTCGGCGCGCTGCATGTATCCCGGAATCAGGTGGAGGATGGAATCGTACTGGGCGGCGAGAAACAGATCGTCGATGCGGTGCTGGATTTCGGCGGTCGTGCGTTTCGTTTCACCAGCGCCGATGGCACCGGTCGCCACGAGAAGGGAAAAGCCGAGCAGGGCGTGAATGGCGCTGGGGTGGCGTGGTCGCACGAACCCCATCGTACCACGTGGGAGGAAGTTTCGATCAGGTCCAACCTGCCCCGGTCGGAGCCCGCAGCATCGGGCTTTTCGATGCCTATCGCGCGATCACCATTTTTTTCGTCACCGTCGAACCAGCCGCGGTGACGCGATAGAAATAGACGCCGCTTGCGAGCGGTTTGCCGTTGTCGCCACGATCGCTCAACGAGACGCGCTGCCAGCCCGCGCTCGCGCGCGGCATACGCTCGCTACGCACGACGCGGCCGGCCACGTCGTAGATTTGAATCGACACGTCGCTCTCGCTCGGGAGACCAATCGAGAGATCGGTGGAGCCGGCGAATGGGTTCGGATAATTCTGCGTCACGGTCAGGGTCGCGATCGACGGGGCATCGCCGATCCCGGTGAGTTTCTGCACGCTCGCTTCATTCGACGGCGCGCCCTGGTTCTCGTGCACATCGGTGGCCGTCACGACGTAGTAGAGCGTCGAGACGGGCGTGTGAACATCGAGGAGCACGGTATCTTCGGCCGTCGCGAGTAGGTTGATGGGGACGGGTGTCACGCCTGAAGCCGACGCGCGATAGACCGAGTAGTGACCCAAATCGGGTGCGAGGCTGTGGTTCCAGCGCAGCTGCACATCGGCACCGACGCGGTGCGCGGTCAGCATGAGAGGCGGCGGCGGCGCGAGATTGTCGACGGAGTGAGCCGACTTGGCGTTCGACAGGAAGGCGACGTAGTCGTCGTCCTTGTCGTGGGCGGCCACGACGAAAAGCTCGACGCTCGAGGATCCCGCAACGGAGTCCGCCCGCGTCCAGGCGGAGTACGAATAGTTCGGCCATCCGTGCGCGCTTTGCGTGCCGATGAACTCGAGGAAGAGTTCGAACTGGGGTGCGGGCCCGGAGGGAAGCACTGCATAGAGCGGTCCGGTCGCGTCCGGTCCGACGTCGCGCAGGTCCGTGATTATCCGCGGCGCACCCGATCCGGCCGCTACGGCCGACGACGGCGGTGGTGTGGGTACCACACGCCAGATGGAATAGTGACCGATGGTACGCGGCACGGGACGGTCGCGGTCACTCGCGCGCCAGTAGACGCCCACCTTTCCGCCCTGATCGTTGGGTATGTCGGCGGCGGCAACGAGGACCGGCTCGGGATGTCCCCAGTACCCATACGTATCTTCGACGCGCTGCACGAAGACGTCCGAGTTCGACCAGCGAAAATCGTTCCACGCGACGATGGCACCGCCGGAACCATCCGCAATCAGCTGCGGGAACGTCTGGCCGCCGGTAGCACCGGATATCCGGACACCGTCGCTCGTCCACGCGAAGCTTCCGTTGGCGTTGACTCGTTGGGCGTAGACGTCGGCCTCGGGGCCGCCGCGGCTATCGTGCCATGCGACGACAGCCCCACCCGACCCGTCCGACACGACGGTCGGCCAACCTTGGTCGGCCGCGGCCATGCAGACACCGACTCCGTTGAAACCCCACACGGGAGCACCCGAAGCGTCCACGCGCTGGGCGAAAATATCGTGGGACACGCCGTCACGAATATCGTGCCACGCGATGATCGCGCCGCCGGCGTCATCGGTCGCGAGGGCGCCGTACGGGGCCAAGCCCTGACCCCCGAACGCCACGCACACCCAGGCACCATCCGCGGTCCACTGTGCCACCCCCGACGCGCTCACCCGCTGCGCGTATATGTCGAAGTCGCCGTTACGAAGATCTTGCCACGCCACGATGGCTCCACCCGCTCCGTCCGCCATGATCGCGAAAATGTCTTGGTCCGTAGGGTCGACACAAAGTGCCACGCCGTTCGTCGCCCACTGGACGACGCCGCCCGCGTTGACTCGTTGAGCGTACAGGTCGCCGTTGAGAAAAGGACCGTCCGTCCATGCCACGATCGCGCCGCCCGCGTCATCCGACACGATCTTCGGAATGGTCTGGTCGCCCGCCCTCGTGCAGATCGGCACGCCGTTGGTCGTCCAAAGCGGCGCGCCCGCGCTGTTGATGCGCTGCGCATAGATGTCGATGCCGGTTCGATAATCCTGCCAGGTAATGATGGCTCCCCCGGCACCATCCGAAACGATCTTTGGATAGTACTGACTGTCCGCCAATCCACACACCAGCACACCATTCGACGTCCACTGGGGCACGCCCGAGGCGCTGATTCGCTGGGCGTAGATGTCTTGGGTAAACGTACGATTGTCGTTCCACGTTACGATGGCGCCACCGGCACCATCGGAAACAATCGCGGGAAAATCTTGGCCGTTTGGACTGTTGCACAAGGCGACGCCGTTGAGCGCCCACTGGATCGACCCGGAACCATCGAAGCGCTGGGCGTATATGTCGGACTGGTCGTTTCGGCCATCGGCCCAGACGAGAATGGCTCCTCCCGCTCCGTCTGCGACGAGCCCGCTACCGATGTAGGGAGCCCAAGACTGGTCGATCAACAGGTATTGCCCGGCGACGTTCGTGCACGCAGCTGCGCCGTCGAGCAACCATTGCGCCCGCGCCGATGGCGCGACCAGCAGAAGGGTGAGAGCAATGACTTGAACGATTCGACTTCTATTCATGGCGATTCTCCTCCGCCTCTGCGTGACTCAGGGTGGCAGTAACCTGGTTTTGGTTCTCGCGGCTCACGCTATGGAATAGGACGAGCGAGGTCGGCAGAATTACACGGCGGACCGCAAAAAGGCCCGGCGCGAGATCCGCCGGGCTTTGCTAACAATTCTGTCGCGCCTTTATGCGCGCGTTGCCGAGCGTCATCTGCACGCGCGAGGGCGCGTTGATTCATGACTCAATCGTGATCGCCGAAACGATTCAATCAATGGGACGAAACCCGCGGAGCGAACTACACGCGGCGGGGGAAAGAAGATTGCGGAACCTGGGAGGCGGCTTGATCAGGGCCAACCCGAGGTTCTGCGGATCGCTCGCCGCTTCCGCCTGACTTCGGAGAACGGCGAGCGACCTGGTTCGGGTTCCACGACCTACTTCAGCAACACCATCTTTTTCGTAACAACGAATTCGCTCGCGTCACTTCCCGCCGTACAAGGCCTTGATCCGACCCCAGGTGGTTTCCTGCACTGCCACGGGCCCCAGCTCGCAATGGGGGCAACTCGAGTTCGGATTGATCATGACCTGCTGACCCGCATCGGCGGCCAGAGTGTTCGAGTTGGGCAAGGCGCAGTCGAACACCGCGATGCGACCCGGCATTGGAGAGGTCAGCGCGGGCAACACCGGATATGGACAACACGACGTTCCTGGTCCGCTTACAAAATAGTTGATGGTCCCCAAGTAGATCGGCGGCTGCAGACACGCACCGTATGAGAGCGAGAGATCCGTTTGGCTGTTCCCTAGGGAGAGAAATGGTAACGTGTCGCCGGTCCAAATTGCGTTTGTCCAGCACGCCGGCTTAGGCGCCATGAACTGACACGCGATCGCTGCGTCCGGTCCGGTGTGGAACATGTGGACCTGATAGATATTCGGTCCGTTGAAGGCCAGTTCGCAGTTGCTCATTCCCTGATCTGCGAACAGCTCGATCTTGTCGGTTGGCGGAGGCGGCGGGGGCGGCGGTACTTCGCAATTGGGACAATCCACCGTCGGATTGATCATGACCTGGCTGCCGGCCGTCGCCACGCGAAGATCGACAAAATTACAGTCGACCACGATCATCCCGTCGGGATTGAGGATCCCCGGCTTCACGCTGTAGGGGCAGCACGTCGGTGAAGACCCGCTCACGAGATAGTTGATTGTCGCCAGAAGGACCGGGGGTTGCAGGCACCCCTGGTAAGCAAAGTCGAGCTGGGTCTGGCTGCTGCCGATGTAGACCAGTCCCGGAGCGGGAGTATCCGACACCCAAGTTGCACCTGTCCAACACGCGGGTTTGGGGACTGAGAAGTGCCCCGCGCCCGTAGCCTGGAGCGATCCGGTCTGGAACAGGTACACCGACCTAAGACCTATGCCGCTGGAAAGCTCGCACGTGCTCATTCCCTGGTCGGCGAACAACTCGATCTTGTCATCTTGGGCCAGTGAGGCACCAGTCAGAGCTGCTACTAACACCCATGCTATTGGTATTGCTCGCTTCATCGCTCCTCCTTCTTGGCAGGACTTGGGTCCCGAGCAGACTCCCCAGTCATGGAACCCCATCCGTGGAAATACCGCACAGGCCCGGGTACTCGCCGGGTCGCTCGCCGCCCCGCCTGACTCGGAGACGGCGAGCGACCTGGTTCGGGCTCCACGACCTACTTCAGCAACACCATCTTCTTCGTGTCGACAAAGCTCCCCGCGCGCATGCGATAGAAGTACACGCCCGACGCGACGCGTTGTCCGCGATCGTCTTCACCACTCCATTGCGCCGACCACGTGCCCGCTGCGCGGTGTTCGTTGACGAGCTCGTGCACCAGCCGGCCGGCCACATCGTAGATCGAGATGTTCACGTCCGCGCCACCCGACGGGATGTCGTAATGGATCGTCGTCTGCGGATTGAACGGATTGGGAATGTTGGCGTGCAACGCAAACGACGTCGGCAACGGGGGATCTTCGACGTCCGTCGGTGTGATCGCTCCGATTACGAACGGAGACAGCGTCGTGACATGACCGCACAACCGATTGTTCACCTGATCTCTCGCGATAGTCACGTCTTCCCACATCGTTCCGTTGTAGTGCATGAGTACCAGGTTCGATTCGGGGCCCGGGATGTTGTTCTCGTCGTAGGAGAGGCAGACATCCACCCCGCCCGTGTACGTCGCGTACGTGAATATGTTGAAGTAGATCGAGGGATCGTTTGGATTCCCGATCGAAAAGCCCGAGATCGGCACCGGCGGCGTATAGGGATTGACGATGTATGTGCTCTCCTCCGAGTTCACCTGTGCAAACGTGGCGGTCCCACGAAGCACGCCGTTGGCGTCGACCAGATTGACCGGCACATTGGAGCCCGCAGGCGTGTTCACGGTGTACACGTAGTCCGACATTTCCGATGTGCTTCCGAAGAGATCCCGCGCGTTCGCAGTTATGTATGAGGGTGGCATCGGCTGCGCGGGCGCAAACGTGAACGGGGCATCGCCGGAGCCGTTCGTGTCGACCCACTGCGAGCCCATGTAGGTTACACCGTCGCCCGGATAGAAGGACGGCGAACGATAGAAGTGGAGGATCATCGAGCTGTTGGGCTTTCCGTGCATGATGCCTGTCACCTGGACGCCGTTCGACGCGCTCACGTCGGGAAAGTTCTGCAGATGGTTCGGGCCTTCGTCGCCGTCGCCCACGTCGTTGGGTGTCCGCCCGCTCGCGTCGAGGTCAATCCCCATCACGGTGTTGCCTCGAAACACATTGCCGAACACTCCATTGTCGATCGTACCGCCGCCGCGAATGGCGATGGCGGTCGCGTTATAGGCCATCAGGTTGCCTTCTGCCGGGTTGTTGGGCGTTCCGTCCGAGAAGCCCACCACGTTCGCATGAGCACCCGCTTCCATCAGAATCCCGATTCCGTTTCCCGTGTTGCTGTTGAGAAGGTTCAGATCGGATCCCACATAGTTGCCATAAACAAGGGTGTAATGCGCACCTTCGATCTGAATCCCGACTGATGGTCGCGCCATGCCTCCCGAGATGATGTTGCGTGATGCCGCGGTGGCTCCGCCCACGCGGCAGTGATCGGCTTCGATCCAGATCTCTACCCTGTTCGTGTACCCGCCGAATCCGGTGGGATCCAGGCCGAAGATGTTTCCCTCGATAACGACCGGATCTGCCTGCACGACCACGTCGCGCCCATCGAATGAGTGGCTCGCAATGCCACGCAGCGTCCCCGGGGCCTGGAACTTGAATCCGTCTTCCGTGAACCCGCCGTGAACGTCGATCATGATCTGACCGTTCCACGGACTCCCGACGGGATTGGTGTTGGGCGCTGAGCCCGGCTGCGTGTAGCCGTCGATCGTCAGCTCATCCGTGATCGCGGGAAGCGGATAAGCGACCTGGACTGTGTGTACACCCGAACCCGGGATGTTGAAGGAGATCGTTTGCGGACCCGGCGTACCATTGGCAAGCTCGATGGCTTTGCGCAGCGTTTCGAACGAATAGTCGTCGTACGGGCTGGTGACAACGAACTGTGAAGGCAATCCCCACTGGCCGTTCGCACCCACTCGCTGGGCGAAGACATCACCGCGTGTTTGCGAGGGCGAACCGCCAAAACGCTCGTCGTACCACGCAACAATCGCACCAGAACCGCTTGCAACGAATGTCGGCATGGCCTGGATGCCGGGAGCCGAACAGATCGCGACGCCGCTAGCTCCCCACAGGAAGTTCCCCGAGTTGTCGATTCGACTGGCGCGCAGATCGCCAGTCAGCCAACCGATGATCACGCCGCCGACGCCATCAGAAAAAAGCACTGGGTAAGGGGCGTTAAGACCGTTCGGTGGCGCAAACTGGATACCGTTCGTGGGCCACGTCGTGACTCCGCCGGCCGTGATGTGATTCGCATAGCCGCAGTAAAAGTCTCGCTGATCATTCCAGGCCACGAAGGCGCCGCCCGCACCGTCGACTTCGATCACAGGCGTATCTGCAAATGTACCCGCGCACAGTAGGACGCCGTTCGCCGACCACAGCGCATTTCCCGAAACGTCAACGCGACGGCTGTATATGTCGTAGTTGCCTGCGCGCCTGTCTGTCCAGGCAACGATTGCCCCGCCCGCACCGTCCGCGGTGATCGCGGTGGCAAACTGATGGTCTGCGGCCGTGCAGAGTGCGACACCGTTTGGCGTCCACGTTGTTGCTCCGGACGCGTTGAGATGTCCCGCGTAGATGTCACCGTCTGACCAGGCCACGATCGCGCCGCCGGCGCCGTCGGAGACGATTGCCGGGTCCACTGCTCCCGCCATACAGAGAGATACACCATTCGCGTTCCACAACACGTTCCCGGAGGGCCCGACTCGCGTGGCGTAGATACCGGGGGTACCCGCGCGGGAGTCCTGCCACGCCAGGATTGCACCACCCGCTCCGTCTGAAGTGATCACCAACTGTCCTTTGTCGCTTGCGAATGTGCAAAGCGGAATGCCGTTCGCCGCCCACAAGACACTGCCGGACCCGTCCACCTGTTGTGCGTAGACGTTGGTGAGATAGCTTGGAGCGCCCCCGCGGTCGAGCCAGGCGATGATGGCTCCTCCCGCGCCATTCGAGACGATCACCGGTGCGCTTCCGAAGGATGTCGTCGTGGAAATGGGGACGCCATTTGCGTCCCAGAGTGCGTTGCCCGCGGCGTCGACCCGACGCGCGTAGACGTCCCAGTCAAGCTGCCCGTTGCGAAGGTCACCCCAGACGATGATCGCTCCGCTCGCTCCATCCGAAGCCGCCTGGATCCCTAACTGCTTCCCCGGGGACGTACAGATGGCGGTACCGTCGACCACCCACTGCGCAAACGCGGGAACGGACATGAGAAGAACGAGAAACGCGGCAATGCCTATCAAGTTGAGCGTTCGCATGTCGGGTTCCTTTCGATGCCAGCACGGGTGGGCCTGCGGCTTCCTTTCCGGAAACTCCGGCAGGGCTCGGAATCGCACAGAAGAAATTCGAGGAATCGGAGGGTCAGGCCGCCTGATCCATGGCGACGGCCAGCCGGGCGAGGGCGCGGCTGACGACCATGCGGGCGGTGTTGGCGGAATTCTTGCCGAGCGCTTCGGCGATCTGCTGGAAGGAATAGCCCATCTCGACACGCAGAATGATCGCCTCTTGCTGCTCGTCGGCGAGTTGCTCGAGTGCTCTTTCGTAGCGCTCCATGGTGTCGCGCGAAATCGTACTCTCGAGCGGCGAGGGCGCGTGCGCGATCACCTGCTCGCCGATTTCGTCGTGCGGACCGCGACGCGACGAGCGACGAATCTCGTTGCGCATCGTGTTCAAGAGAATCTGGCGCAGGTAGCGGAGGAAGGCGCCTTCCCCTTCGGGATTGAAGGTGTCGAGATGTTTGAGCGAGCGGATCAGCGTCACCTGCACGAGATCGTCGGTGTCCGCCAGGCCACGAGCGCCGGCGGGAAGGCGGCCCGTCGCCCACGAGCGCAGAACGGGAAGATAGCGCGCAATCAACCGCTCGCGCGCCGCGTCGTCACCGTGACGAACACGCGATAGAAGAAACGCGGTGGATTCGAGCGGGATGTTCATCGTGACGAGAACGTGTAGAGGTACGCCTGGCCCGCATCCTTGAGCGGCGTGTCGCTGGTGTGCGCGCCGATCAGGAGTGCGGGTACTCCGCCGCCGGTATCGCGCACCGGCAGCGTGCTGATGCCGAAGAAGTCTCCCTTGTTCTTGCCGCTCAGCATGAGATCGGCCACGTTGTCGAGCTGCTTGCCGCCGCGAAAGATGTAGACGCGGCCGGCGTCGTCGCCGTTGAAGTCGAAGCTGTTGGCCTGCACGATCACTTCCGCCGCGCCGTCGCCGTCGAGATCGCCGGCGCACACACCGGATCCGAACCGGTCCGAGGCCGCTTCGCCGAGCAGCGTGAGATCGGGCGTGGTCGACATCGTGACGCCGCCGCGGAACCCGTACACCGCACCGGCCTGATAGCCCGCGGTGCCGTCGCGAAATGAGGCCACGAGCAGATCGTCGATGCCATCGCCGGAGTAGTCGCTCGACGCCCACGCGATGTCCCCGAAATTGTCGCCCGACGTCCTGCCATCGAAGATCACGTCGGCGCTCGTCGGCGGCGTTTTCGCGCCGTAGTAGAGGTACACGCGACCCGCGTCGAAACCGGCCGAGTCGTTCCAGTACGCCGTCACCGCGAGGTCATCGGTCCCGTCGTGATTCAGGTCTCCCACGCCGAGACAATTTCCATACGCGTCGCCCTTGTTTTCTCCGCTGTAGATGAGATCCGGCGTGTCATCGGGCGTTGCGCCGCCGAAGTAGACGTAGACGCGGCCGCGCGTCTCGTCGTGGAAATACGAGCTGATGGCGGTGTCGTCGAAACCGTCGTGGTTGAAGTCGAGCGTCACCACCCACACGCCAAAGTGGTCGTAGTTGCGCTCTCCGGTGAAGACGAGATCGGGCTGCGCGTCGAAGGGCTTCGCACCGAGGTACACGAACACACGACCGCGGTCGGTCTCGCCCTGCGTCTCCGACACGAGCAGGTCAACCAGCTTGTCGCCGTTCACATCGCCCGTGCACACCCAGCGTCCGTACTGATTGCTCTCGCCTTTCGGCGTCAGCGTAATATCGGGCGCGTTGTCCGCGTCGGGTCCTCCGAAAAACACGTACGCGTGCTGTGCGTGTCCGTGCGGTGCGCCGGTGATCCAGTCCGCGTATCCGTCGTAGTTGAGATCGGCGGACGCCGTCGACATGGCGAAGTTGCCGAACTCCTCCGTGCCGCTGAAGGTGCGAACCATGGTGGCCGCGAGCGGAGCCGAAGTGGCCTGCGAGACATGACCATGCGACTCCCTGACGCGCGGCAAGAGCACGCGAAACGTGGTGAACGCCGCCATCGCGAGCAGCGCGGCGCCCGCGCCGATCCACACGCGTCGTACGCTTCGGCTCGGCGCCGAAGCGCGATACGTCGTTGCGACGCCGCCCGCGCCCAGTGAAGCGGAAAGCGCGCGTTCCATTTCGGCCGCGCTGCCAAATCGCGCCGCGGGATCGGCGGACAACGCGCGTTCGATGACATCGACGAACGGCGCAGGAAGATCGGGACGCGCTGCGCGCAACGGTGTGCGTTGTCCCTGCTTCGCCAGGTGTCTCAGCTCTTCGAGAGACCTCGCCTCGATGGGATAGCGCTCGGTGACCAGGCGATAGAGAACGACACCGAGCGAATACAGGTCCGACGTAGGGCCCGCATCTCGCCCATCCAGGACCTCCGGTGCTGCGGTGAGCGGTGTTGCATACAAACGGCTCGCCGGGTCCTGGGACACTTCCGCATGGTCGAACGCGGTGCCGAAATCCATGAGCACGATGCGTCCCGCTTCCACGGTGGCCGGGGCACGCGACGGAGTCTGCGACGGCGTTTCTCCGAGCGACGTTCCTTCGCGCATGATGTTGGTGGTCTTGATATCGCCGTGAACGAGGCCGGCCGAGTGGACGGCGGCGAGCGCCGAGCAAAGATCGGCGCCGATCAGTGCCGCTTCCCGCGCACCCAGCGGGCCGTTGCGCACCAGTACCGCTTCCAGTGTGCGGCCATGGAGCAACTCGGTCCAGATGCCCGCGCGTTCGTCGTGCTCGTCGGCGCCGTACACGACCAGCACGTTGGGATGACGAACACGCGCGAGCTTGCGTGCTTCGTCCAGCCAGCGGCGGGTGCCGCGCGCGGACGCAGGAGCCTTGCGCAGCTTGAGCGCCACCTCGCGTCCGACGCCCGCGTCCCAGGCGCGAAATACTTCGCCGAAAGTTCCTTCGCCGAGCTTCTCGCGCACGGCCAGCGGCCCCCACATGAACAGCGTGGGCTCGTGCTCGGGTTCATTCGCGGCGGACTGAATGACCTCGCGATGTCCGGCGAGGACGGATTCGAGACGGCGGAGCTGGCGTTCGGCATCTTCCCGCCCCGGCGTGGCACCGAGCGCGGTGCCCCAGTCCACGGGTGCGCCGTCGACGAGCCGTTCGACGACGTCGAGATACGACGGATCGACGGCTTCGGGCTCATCGCCCGGGGTCATTTCTGGAGGCAATTCGGGCATGCCATGAACTCCGCCGATCCAACCGGGATCGCCGGGGTTCACAACATCATATCAGATGGCGGGGATGAATCGCCGGAGGGCTACCGTCGGCGCAGGACGTGGGTCGCTCGCCGCCTCCGCCCGACACGGACGACGGCGAGCGACCTGGTTCGGGCTCCACGACCTACTTCAGCAACATCACCGTGTGCGCTACCGCGCGATCACCATCTTCTTGGTGATGGTTTCTCCCGCGGCCGCGATGCGACAGAAGTACACACCACTTGCCAGCGGCTTGCCGTCACCGCCGCGTGCTTCCAATGTGACGCGCCGCCAACCCGCACTCAAGTGCGACCGCGACTCGCTGCGCACCAATCGTCCCGCAACGTCGTAGATTTGGATCGACACGTCGCTGTCGCGGGGCAGGCCGATCGAGAGGTCCGTCGAACCCGAGAACGGATTCGGATAATTCTGCGTCACCGTGAGAGTGGCGATCGACGGCGCGTCGCCGATGCCGGTGAGCTTTTGCACGCTCGTTTCGTTCGACGGAGCGCTCCGGTTCTCGTGCACGTCGCTCGCAATCACGATGTAGTAGAGCGTCGAGACGGGCGTATTGTGATCGACTAGAACGGTGTCGTCGGAAGCAGAGAGGAAGTTGATCGGCACCGGCGTTACACCAGTCGCACTCGCGCGATAGACCGAGTAGTCCCGCACGTCGGCTGCGATGCTCCGATTCCAGCGCAGGTGCACGTCGGAACCGACGCGTTGCGCCGTCAGCGCCAGCGGGGCGGCGGGCGCGAGATTATCGACCGAGTGGCCGTTCATGACGTTCGACTCCCAGAACACGAACGGGTCGCTGGTGTGGGCGAGGACCTGGAAATAGTGCACTGCGGGGTTGCCCGCGATGGAGTCCGCCCGCGTCGCCGCCGTTAGGCTGTAGCTCGCACTGTAGCGGAACGTCTGGTTCCCGACCCATTCCCAGTAGTAGTCCGTCGTCGCGACTCGCTCGTGACGGATCGCGTCACCCTGGAAGTTGGGACCGATCGCTGATGCATCGACGAGTCGAGGACCCGTGCTCGTACCGGCGCGCGCCGAGAACGCAGCCGGGTCGACCGCGCGCCACACCGAGTAGTGCGTGATCGTCAGATCCGGGCGCCGGTCGAGATCGCTCGCCAGCCAGTTGACGGCCACCTTCCCGCCCTGATCACCCACGACATCCTTGACCGAGGTGATCCACGGCTGTCCCCACCCCCCGAAAGCCGGCCCCAACTTTTGGGCATAGATGTCGAAGTTGCTGCCGCCGCGATGGTCGTACCACGTGACAATCGCTCCCCCCGCACCATCCGTGGCGATCGCGGGGCTATATTGATCGCCGACCGCGGTGCAGAGAGCGACGCCGTTCGTCGTCCACTGCGGAGCGCCCGACACATTCACCCGCTGCGCATAGACGTCGTAGCCTCCGCTGCGACCGTCGGACCACGTAACGACCGCTCCTCCGGCGCCGTCCGACACGATCGTCGGAAAGTTTTGGTCGTTCGGCGCGGTGCAGAGAGCGACGCCGTTTGTCGTCCACTGCGGAGCGCCCGACGCATCCACTCGCTGCGCATAGATGTCGTGGTGAAAGCCGTTGCGAACGTCCCGCCAGGTGACGATCGCCCCTCCCGCGCCGTCCGACACGATCGCGGGAAGATCTTGCGTATTCGTTACGTTGGTGAGTGCGACGCCGTTTGCCGTCCATTGCGCCACGCCCGAAGCATTCATCCGCTGCGCGTAGATGTCATAACCGTTGCGGCCGTCGATCCACGCGACGATCGCGCCGCCGGCACCATCTGCGACGATCGTGGGTGTTTCCTGGTAATCCGCCGCAGTGCAGACAGCAACCCCATTGACCGCCCACTGCTGAACTCCCAACGCATTCAGCCGTTGCGCGTAGATGTCAAACAACGTGCCACTGAAATTCTGGTTGACCCACGCGACGATTGCACCCCCCGCTCCGTCCGAAGCAATCGTGAAAGAGATTTGAAAGTCCGGAAAGATGACGACGGGGACGCCGTTGGTCGTCCACTGCGGAACTCCCGACGCATTCACCCGCTGCGCATAAATGTCGTAGGAGCTTCCGCGACCATCCTCCCAGGTGACGATCGCTCCGCCGGCACCGTCTGAGGCGATCACGGGACCGTATTGATCGCCCCCCGCGGTGCAGAGAGGAACGCCGTTGGCCGTCCATTGCGGAACCCCGGACGCATTCACCCGCTGCGCGTAAATGTCGGTGGTAATGCCGCTGCGAACGTCACGCCAGGTGACTATCGCTCCGCCCGCACCGTCCGAGACGATCTGTTGAAACGATTGCTCACCCGCCGCGGTGCAGAGGGCGACGCCGTTCGCCGTCCACTGCGGAAACCCCGACGCATTCAACCGCTGCACATAGATATCCCCGTCGCCGCGATAATCGGACCACGTGACGATCGCCCCCCCCGCACCGTCCGAGACGAGCGTGGGATTGACCTGATCGTTCGCCGCGGTGCTGATGGCGGTGCCGTCGAGCTGCCATTGCGCAAGGCCGCGCGAGGGCAGAGCGAACACGAAGGCGCACAGCAAAAGGGAGACACGTGTCGGTTTCATGGTCGGTTCCGTTCTATCGCGCGATCACCATTTTGCGCGTGATCGTGGTTCCATTCGCGTGGACCCTGAGGAAGTACACCCCGCTTGCGAGCATGCGGCCGTTGCCATCGCGCCCGTCGAATGCGACCGACCGCCAACCGGCCTTCTGATCCACCTGTCTCATGTCCCGCACCTTCCGCCCCGCCACGTCGAAGATCTCAATCGCCATGTCCGCGCTCGCCGGCAACCCGATCTCGAGCGTCGTCGTCGCCGTGAACGGGTTGGGGTGGTTCTGGAGCACCGTCAGCGCGGTGATGGGCGGCGCGTGGTTGTCCACGCCCGTCGTCGCGTTGACCCTTGCTTCGTTCGACGGTGCGCTACGGTTCTCGTGAATGTCGGTGGCGACAACGACGTAGTAAAGCGCCGTGGTGGGGGCGTCGGTGTCGACCAGCACCGTATCGGTCGCGGAGGCGAAAAGGTTGATCTGGATCGGCGTCACCCCCGACGACGTCGCCCGATACACCGAGTAATCGCGGAGATCGAAAACACGCACGCGCTTCCAGCGCAGGCGCACGTCGGACCCGATGCGTTGCGCCGTCAGGGCCAGCGGCGCGGCGGGTGCCAGGTTATCGACCGAGTGACCGCTTATCACGTTCGACTGCCAGAACACGGACGGGTCTCCGGTGTGGGCGAGGACCTGGAAATAGTGAACGGCAGTGTGGCCCGCGAGGGAGTCCTCCCGCGTCGCCGCCGAGAAGCTGTAGCCCGCCGTGTAGCGGAACGTCTGATTCCCGACCCATTCCCAGTAGTAGTCCGTTGTCGCGACTCTCTCGTGACGGATCGCGGCACCGCGGAAGTCGGGGCCGATCGCCGATGCATCGACGAGTGGCGGGCTCGCGCCTGCGCTGGCGAGCGCCGAGAAAGCAGCCAGGTCGACCGCCCGCCATACGGAGTAGTACGTGATCACCTGCTGCGGCTTATTGTCTCGATCGCTCCCCAGCCAGTTGACCGCCACCCTGCCACCCTGGTCACCGGGGACGTCGCTCACCGACGTGATCCTCGGCTCCGGGTGCCCCCACGCGCCGAAGTCCAGCTCCGCCCGCTGCGCATAGATGTCAGAGGTGCCGCCGTTACGATGGTCGCGCCAGGTAACGATCACACCACCACCGTCGTCCGTCGCGATCGTGGCATCCGTTTGAGTGTTTGACGCCGCGCAGAGGGCGACGCCGTTCGCCGTCCACTGCGGAACTCCCGACACATTCACCCGCTGCACGTAGATATCACCGAAGCCGCTGCGAAAGTCATTCCAGGCGACGACGGCACCCCCGTTACGGTCCGAGGCGATCGTGGGAGTGAATTGCGGATTCACCAGGGCGCAGAGGGCAACGCCATCCGGCGCCCACTGCGGAACTCCTGACGCATTCACCCGCTGCACATAGATGTCGCCGTTGGGATCGCTGCGATAGTCGGTCCACGTGGCGATGGCTCCCCCCGCCCCGTCCGAGACGATCGTGGGATACGATTGGTCGCTCCCCGCGGTGCAGAGGGCGACGCCGTTTGCCGTCCACTGCGGAACCCCCGATGCGTTCACGCGTTGCGCGTAGACGTCGGAGCTGCCGCTGCGAAGGTCATGCCAGGTGACGATCGCTCCCCCGACACCGTCCGAGACGATCTTTGGAAGGGTTTGGTCGTTCGCTGCGAGGCAGACGGCAACACCGTTTGCCGTCCACTGCGGAATCCCCGCCGCGTTTACCCGCTGCGCGTAGATGTCGGAGTTGCCACCGCGATAGTCATGCCAGGTGACGATAGCACCTCCCGCACTGTCCGAGACGATCGTGGGGCTGTATTGAAAGTTGGTCGCGGTGCAGAGGGCGATACCGTTTGCCGTCCACTGCGGAATCCCCGACGCATTCACCCGCTGCGCGTAGATGTCGGAGTTGCTGCCGCCGCGAAAGTCATACCAGGTGACGATCGCTCCCCCCGCACCGTCCGGCACGATCGTGGGACTGGATTGATTGTCAGTCGCGGTGCAGAGCGCAACGCCGTTCGCCGTCCACAGCGGAATCCCTGCCGCGTTTACCCGCTGCGCGTAGATGTCACCGAAGCCGTTGCGAAAGTCATTCCAGGCGACGATCGCTCCCCCCGCACCGTCCGGCACGATCGTGGGATTCGTTTGGTCGTTCCCCGCCGTGCAGAGGGTGACGCCGTCTGCGGCCCACTGCGGAACCCCCGACGCATTCACCCGCTGCGCATAGATGTCGTAGTTGGTGCCGCTGCGACGGTCGTGCCAGGCGATGATCGCTCCACCGGATCCATCCGTGACGGGTATGGAACCGTATTGAAAGTTTGTTGCGGTGCAGATCGCGGCGCCGTCGAGCTGCCATTGCGCAAAGCCGCGCGTCGGCATCGCCAACACGACGAGAGCCAAGAGCAGCACGGAATCACGGATGGCCTTCATGGTTGGTTCCTCTCTAGCGCGCGATCACTATCTTGCGCGTGATCGTGGTTCCGTTCGCCTGGACCTTGCAGAAGTACACGCCGCTCGCCAGCGCGCCTCCCGTGTCGTCGAGTCCATCGAAGGGCACCGACGTCCATCCCGCCTTCTTTCGCACCTGCCTCATCTCCCGCACCCTCCGCCCCGTCACGTCGAACACCTGGATTTCCATGTCCGCGTCCGACGGCAAGCCGATCTCCAGGGTCGTCGTCGCCGTGAACGGGTTGGGGTGGTTCTGGAGCACCGTCAGCGTGGTGATCGGCGGCGTGTTCCCCACACCCGTCGTCGAGCTGACACTTGCCTCGTTCGAGGGTGTACTCCGGTTCGCATGGATGTCGGAAGCGGTGACGATGTAGTAGAGCGCGGTGGTCGGCGCGTGGGCATCTACCAGCACTGTGTCGGCGGCGTCGGAGAGAAAGTTCGCCGGCACCGGTGTCACACCGGACGAGGTCTTGCGGTACACCGTGTAGTTGTGCAGATCCGAAACGCGCACTCGCTTCCACTTGAGATTCACGTTGGGCCCGACCCGCTGCGCCGTCAGCAACAGCGGCGCAGCGGGCGCGAGGTTATCGACCGAGCGGCCACCCATCACGTTCGATTCGAAGAACACGGACGGGTCGCTGGTGTAGGCGAGGACCTGGAAGTAGTGATCGGCCGGATCGCCCGCAATGGAGTCCTCGCGTGTCGCCGCCGAGAAGCTGTAACTCGCGCTGTAGCGGGCGGCCTGATTTCCGACCCATTCCCAGTAGTAGTCCGTCGCCGCGACTCTCTCGTGACGGATCGCGGTTCCCCGGAACTCCGGACCGATCGCCGATGCATCGACGAGCGGAGGACTCGCGCCGGCGAGCACCGAAAACGCAACCGGGTCGACCGCCCGCCACACCGAGTAGTACGTGATCATCCGCTGCGGTCGCTTGTCGCAATCGCTCCCGAGCCAGTTGACCGCCACCCGACCGCCCTGATCGCCCGGGATGTCACTCGCCGAAGTGATTTCCGGCTCGGTGCGTCCCAGGCAACCGGTCGAGCCAATCCGCTGCGCATAGATGTCGTAGCCGACGCCGCTGCGATAGTCCTGCCAGGCGACGATCGCTCCTTCCTTGGCGTCCGAGACGACCACGGGATACTCTTGAGCGTTCACCGCAGTGCAGAGAGCGATGCCATTCGCCGTCCACTGCGAAGCTCCCGACCCATTCACCCGCTGCGCATAGATGTCGTAGTTGGCGCCGCTGCGATAATCCTCCCAGGTGACGACCGCTCCCCCGACTGCGTCCGACGCGATCGTGGGGAAGTCACCGACCCCCGACGAGCAAACGGCGATGCCGTCGGCCAGCCATTGCGGAGTCCCCGACGCATTCACCCGCTGCGCATAGATGTTGGAGGCACTGCCGCGAAGGTCGTGCCACGTGACGATCGCTCCACCCACACCGTCGGAAGCGATCTTAGAGTTGTTCTGGTCGTTCGCGGCGGTGCAGAGGGCGACGCCGTTCGCCGCCCATTGCGCAACCCCCGACGCGTTCACCCGCTGCGCGTAGATGTCGGAGGAGGAGACGCTGCGAGCGTCATACCAGGCGAGGATCGCGCCCCCGGCGCCGTCCGACACCATCAGGGGCGAGTATTGATAGTACGTCGCCGTGCACAGGGCGACGCCGTTCGCCGTCCACTGCGGAACTCCGGACGCGTTCACCCGCTGCGCGTAGATGTCGGTGTAACCATTGCGAGCGTCCTCCCAGGTGACCATCGCTCCCCCGGCTCCGTCCGAAAGGATCGTGGGAGAACCCTGGTTGTCCACTGCTGTGCACAGAGCGACGCCGTTGGCCGTCCACTGCACAACCCCCGAGGCGTTCACCCGCTGCGCGTAGATATCGGAGTTGGTGAAACCGGCGCGACTGTCTCCCCAGGTGACGATCGCTCCGCCCGCGCCGTCGGAGGCGATCGTGGGCGACTGTTGGTTGTCCACTGCGGTGCAGAGAGCGACGCCGTTTGTCGCCCACAGCGGAACCCCCGAGGCGTTCACCCGCTGCGCGTAGATGTCGAAACTGCTGCCGCTGCGAACGTCGGACCAGGTGACGATGGCTCCCCCGGCGCCGTCCGAGACGAGGGTGGGCGCGAACTGCTGGTTCGCCGCCGTGCACAGGGCGACTCCGTTCGCCGTCCACTGCGCAACCCCCGACGCATTCACCCGCTGCACATAGATGTCGTCGGAGGTGCCGCTGCGGTAGTCCCGCCAGGTGATGATCGCTCCCCGCGCGCCGTCCGGGATGATGGTGGGGCGCTGTTGATCGCTGGCCGCGGTACTGACGGCGGCGCCGTCAAGCTGCCACTGCGCACTCGCGCTCGATGCACCGAGTAGGAGGACCACCGCGATGTGAAGTGATTGGCGGTTCATGGGAGTGTTCCTTACTTTAGAAGCACCATTTTCTTGGTATCGACGAAGCTCCCCGCGCGCATCCGATAGAAATAAACACCCGATGCGACACGCTGTCCGTGGTCGTCATCGCCATTCCATTGCACCGACCCGGCGCCGGGACCACGGTGTTCGTTCACCAGCGTGCGCACGACGCGGCCGGCGACATCGAAGACCACGATGCTGACGTCGGCGCCACCGACCGTGACGTCGTAACGAATCGTCGTGATCGGGTTGAATGGATTGGGAATGTTCTGCGCCAACCCAGACACGAGCGGTACGGCGCCGGCCCCGGTGGGCAACGCATGAACAGTCACCACGTGCGAAGCTGCGGCGGTGGAGATGAAATCCGGAATGACCGCCGAAATCGTCGTGGCACCCGGAAGCAATGGATCGAGCTCGACACCGCCGAGTACCGCCGACGCGCCGGACTGGGTTTCGCCCGCCGCAATCGTCACCACGACGGGTGAACCATTTTCCGCGTTGGTGACCAGTGCTGCGATCGTGGCATCCGAACTCGACACGGTTGCAGTCAGCGTCGGGCCGCCGGCGCGCACGAATTGTGGAACTCCGACCGTCGAATGATCCCCGTTGGGAACGCCCACGCGAACCACGAACGGATCGTTGGGATCGTCGTCCATGATCGAGTCCGGGAGCAGCGCGACTTGCAGCGCGGGCTGCACGATGCTCGCCACACGAACGGCCGCGGTGAACGTGGGTACGCTGGCCGTGATGTCCGCTGTACCGATGGCAATGCCCTGGACGTAGAACGAAACCTGCGTGCTTCCGTTCGACAGCGGGAAATCCAGCGAAGCCGTGCCCGGTGTGGAAAAATTCGGGGCGAGCAACGCGACCGACGGGTCGCTGCTCGCGACGTGCACCGTGACACCGCCGTGTTGGGCCAGTCCCAACACAGCGCCGATCGCGCCACTCTGCAATCCCGCACCCACGTCTTCGATGGTGCCCATGGTGACGATGCGTTGCGAGACGACCACCTGCTGTGTCGCGGCTCCGGTCGGTATGAATCCCGGAATGGTCGCCGCCACCAGCGTCGTGCCGGGCGCAAGAGGATCGAACGCAACACCGCCGGCAAGAACGGTAGCACCCGACACCGACGCGCCGGCCGCGATGTTCACCGTGACCGTGTCGTTGGTCGCAAGCGTTGTCACCAGCTGGCCCGCCACTGCGTTGGTGAGTGTGATCGTCGCCGTTAGTCCCGGACTTCCAGCGCGCACTACCTGCGCGGGATTGACGGAACCATTGCCGCCAGCGGGCAGTCCCACACGCACCTGGAACGGATCGTTGGGATCCGTCGCGTCCATCGCGGAGGTGAGGCCGATCATGTCGAGTGCCGGCGTCGCGATGGTCGCGGTCTGGCTCACCGAGATGAACCCGGGCGCCGACACGGTGACTAGTGACGTACCGGTCACGTTCTCCATTCCGGAGACGCAGAGCGTGACACTCGCGGATCCGTTGGCTAGGAACACGTCGAAGGAGGCGCTGCCCGCGGTGGTTGCGTTCGGAGCCACCAGTGCGACTGACGGGTTTGCGCTTGCGACATGCACCGTGACACCGCCGTGCTGCGATGCGCTCAACGTGGCCGAGTTCACCGGGCCCTGAAGGCCGGAGCCGACGGTCCCCAGCCCATTGAGAGAAATGCTCGGCTGCGTGACGTTCACCGTCTGACTAGCCGCCGTGGTTGCAATGAGACCGGGAATCGTGGCGGACACGACGGTCGATCCGAGCTGGGTTCCGTCAAACGCGACACCGCCGGTCGCGACCGTCCCGGGCGACGATGAATTGCCGGGAGTGATCGATACCACCACCGAATCTCCCGTGAGGGGCGTGGTGATGAGGTCGCCCACCGGATGATTGGAGTTCTTGACCGTCGCCGTGAGTGCGGTGCCGCCGGCGCGCACGGACTGCGCCGGATTCACGGCACTCCCCGAAGGCAACCCCACTCTGACTTGAAATGGGTCCGCCGGGTTGAGTGTGTCGATGGTCGTGCCCAGAGCGACCACGTCGAACGCCGGCTGCACGATGGTCGCGGTTTGGCTCACCGATGTGAACCCGGGCGCCGACACGGTGATCAGCGATGTGCCGGTCACGTTCTCCATGCCGGAGACGTAGAACGCGACACTCGTGGATCCGTTGGCCAGGAACACGTCGAACGATGCGCTCCCGACGGTGGTCGGGGTAGGAGCAACCAGTGCCGCGGACGGATTCGCGCTTTCCACGTGCACGGTGACACCTCCGTGCTGCGACGCGCTGAGCGTGGCGGAGTTCCCCAAGCCCTGAAGGCCGGAGCCGACGGTCCCCAGCGGATTGAGAGAAATGCCCGGCTGCGTGACGTTCACCGTCTGAACGGACGCCGTGGTCGGAATGAAACCGGGGATGGCAGCGAACACCAACGTCGAACCGAGCGCCGTTCCGTCGAATGCGACCCCGCCGGTCGCCACACTCACCGGCGAAAAGTAAGAACCGACTGGGATCGTCACCGTGACCGAGTCGCCGGTGAGGGGTGTCGTGATGAGATCGCCGATCGCGGTCGCGGAGTTCTTGATGGTGGCCGTGACCGGAACACCACCGGCACGAATGCTTTGCGTTGGATTCACGCTGGTGTTGCCGCCGGATGGCAACCCGATCTGGACCCAAAACGGGTCCGCGGGATCGAGCGTGTCGAGGGTGGTGACCAGACTGCTGATGGCGAGCGCGGGCTGCTGAATGGAAGCGGTCTGGCTGGCGCTGCCAAAGCCGGGTGCGGAGACGGTGATCAAGGAAACGCCCGTCGCCCCTTCGAGGCCCGACACCACGAACGACGCGCCGGTAGCCCCATTTGCAACGAACACGTCGATAGAAGCGGTTCCGGCGGTCGTTCCGTTTGGCGAGACCAACGCCACCGACGGGTTGCCGCTTTCCACGTGGACCGTGACGCCACCGTGCTCGGACGCACTCAGTGTCACCCCGTTGGCCAAGCCTTGCAGGCCCGAACCTGTGTTGCCGATAGCATTGAGCGAAATGGTGGGCTGCGTGACGCTCACAGTCACGGTTGCCGCCGTGGTGGCAATGAATCCCGGAATGCTCGCCGACACGGTGGTCGACGCGACGTCCAAGCCATCAAAGGCCACCCCGCCCGCGGCGACGGTCGTCGGCGAAAAGTAAAGGCCCGGTGGGATGGACACGGTCACCGTCTGTCCCGTGACGGGTGTGGTGATGAGCTGCCCGGCGACCGCGTTCGAGTTGACGATCGTCGCTGTGAGTCCCGTGCCGCCTACGCGCACCGATTGCGTTGGGTTGACGAAGCCGTTGCCGCCCGAGGGCAACCCGATCTGGACCCAAAACGGGTCCGCAGGATCGAGCGTGTCGAGGGAGGTGATCAGATTGATGATGGCGAGCGCCGGCTGAACGATGGTCGCGGTCCGGCTTCCGCTGGTAAATCCGGGCGCCGACACCGTGACCGTCGCGGTCCCGGTCGTGTCCTCCATGCCCTGAATGACGAATGATACGCTGGTGCTCCCGTTGGGGACGAACACGTCGAACGATGCGGCGCCGGCGGTGGTGGTGTTGGGTGCCACGAGAACCACCGACGGGTTGTCGCTCTCGACGTGCACCGTCTTGCCCCCGTGTTGCGACGTGCTCAACGTGGCGGTGTTGGCGGCACCCTGGAGTCCGCTGCCCACGTTCGAGAGCGCCGGCACAGAAATGGTTTGTGCGCGCGCGTTCGAAGCCGCAAGCGTGAGCCAGGCCAGTACAAGAATTGGCAACGCACGTAACCAGCGACACGTCAACATGGAAGGCCTCCTGAACCGTTTTGACTAGCCGGCGCCTACTTGAGCAGCACCTGTTGATGTTTGGACGATCACGGCTCGCGGAAGATCACGCGCCGGCCAAGAAAAAGGGAGATCGGGAGGGAGAAACTAAGGAACGCGAATCGATCCGGGGGAGGAAATGGCGATCACGTCGGTGCCGTAGCGGGCGTAGACCTCCCAGGTGAGGTCGAAGGCGTTGGGCATGTCGGCGGGGAGTGCGGTACGTGCGACGAGGAGCGCCGCGTCCGTGACATCCGAGGAGCGATACAGCTCGTGGAGGTCGGATCGGTAAATACGCACCTGGTAACGGTCCGCGCCGGGGACCGGGTCCCACGAGAGCAAGATATCCCCGTCGGAGCGAACTTGCGCTTCGTGCAGAACGACGACCGCCTGCGAAGGCGGAGTTTGGTTGCGGAGAACGGATTCTTCCGGACCGCGTGCCATCCACCACACCGCCAGGATTGCCACCGCGGCCGCCGCCACCAGCGGCGCCGGGCGCAGGAATCCCTGCCACCATCGCGCGCGCGACAACGACAGTCGGTGAGATTCCGCCGGATGCCAGCGTGCTGCATCCTGATCGATATGGGCATCCAGAACGCTGATCACCTCATCGAGGCCCGACTCTTTCGCGGGCTTCGCGTCGATGAAGGACCGGTACGAGTCCGCCAAGCTTCGGCAGCGCGGGCATGCGTCCACATGACGGCGCCGCGCATGATCCGCCGGCAATTCCAAGACTTCGGCGATTCGATCGACGTCGATGCATCGTGTTTTCAAAATAACCTCCTCTCGATCCTCGGGTCCTAACCCCGGCGATCCCTATCCCGTGCCGCGCGCAGCTTTCGACGCGCGCGCTGCAAGACGCCGCGAGCGCCCGACGCGTTTTCCAGCCCCATGATGTCCTTCACTTCATCGATGGGCACGCGCTCGATGTAGTGGAGCCAGATCGCTTCCTGCTCGTCTCGCTCCAGCTCGGTGCGAAGGATTCGCAACAACCCTTCGTCGTCGTGCTGTTCGAGAAGGGCGTCCGGCAACGGAGACGGGTCCTGGACATCCATCTCGTCGATGTCGTCGATGGCCGGACCGACGCGTCGGGTCGCGTCGATGCATCGGTTGCGCGTCACCGAAAACAGCCATGACGAGAACCTCGAGCGCCCTTCGAATGATCCGATCTTCTGCCACGCCGTCGTCAAGACATCCTGCGAAAGGTCCAGCGCGCGCTCGCGGTCATGCGTGTATCGGAAACACCAGAGATACACCGCATTGCGGTAGCGGCGAACCAACTCGGTCGCAGCCGCGCGGCGCCGCGCCGGATCGTCGTCGGTGCGGACGATCCGCAAGAGCTCGTCGTCGGGGACATTTTCGCCCCGCAATGGGTTGGACGTAGGGGACATGATTTTCAGCACGGTCCGACGGGACCGATGAGAGCAATTATCCCATCTATTCGGACGGGCGTCGACGCCGGACGGCGAAGAGGAACGTGACCAGAATGACCGCTCCGATGGCGGCGACCAGCGCACCGTCGGGTAGAGGGAGGCGGCGTCTCTCGATGGAGATGCCCATCGAGCCCTCTCCGACTGCGGTAAATCCGGCCCAGAAGTAGGGATGGGAATACTCGGAGGAACGACTGATCTCGAGTTGCGAACGACGCAGTGCGGTCGCAACCGGGTCGCCCGCAGCCAGGTGCCGGTAAAAAGAACGCATCATGAGGCGCGTCACGCGATCGTCGACCGGCCACAGGCTCGACACCACGACCGGAACTCCGGCACTCAAGAAGGCCGCCGTGAGACCGAGCGTTCCTTCGCCCGTGGTCACTCGTCCTCCCGCGGTTTCGCATCCGGAGAGGACGGTGAGGCGCGCGGCCAGTCGAAGCCGTGCTATCTGCCACGCGCGGATGTAGGGATCGGAGCGAAACGCCCGCGCGACTCGCAGCGAATCCGCCGGGGAGAGGAAACTCGGGGCCGCACTCTGGTGACGGTCGGGCACAATCGCGTCCGTCGCGGTCGCGGGAATATCCGCGACGCGAAAGCCCGACTGCCACGGCGATTGATCGACGACTAGGGCGTGCGCGGCGATGTGCAGCACGTCGCATCCACCGGCCGCAGCTTCAAAGCCACGGGCTCCGTCGACGCCGGCGACGACCTGTACGTTGTCGTAACGCCGCGCCAGATCGCGAACCTCATCGCGGGCTCCGGTCAGGCGCTCGTTGGAGGGGGCGATGGCAACCACGGAGGCGCCGTCGTCGCTCGCGCTCTGCTTCGTTTGCCGCTCGATGACGAGCACGCTGGCCGATGGAATCTGGACGACATCGCGGTCCCGCATCAAGACATCCTCGTGGTCGTGCAGAATCAGTATTCCAAAAGGAACCGTCGCGAAGAATCCGTCCGCGGAAACGAACAAGCGCCGCGAGCGAAGGACGACGTCCGCCACATTCCCGAGCACATCGTCGCCCACCGATCGTTGCATCGCCGTCATCCGTTCGCCCGTGTACTGTGCCCGCGACGCGGCATCGCCGTTCGCGATGATCCTGCGAAACAGTCGCACCCGATCGGCCAGCGCGGACGAAGGGCCGGCCAACTCGACCACGCGCATTGAATCGGCCGTCACCAGCGTGACGAACGATCGCCGGGTACCCACGCACAAATCCACCATGACCTCTTCGGGGCGCAGAATTGCCTGCACGTCGCGCAGTGTTGCCACACCGGGACTCCAGCGGCCTTCGATGCCCGCGTTTCCAAATCGGGGTTCGGTGATGCGATCGAGCAGCGTTCTGGTCTTGATGCGCTGCACGGCGTCGAAGAACGCCTCGTCGCGTGTGGACTGGGACGCCGACGTCGGCACCTCGAGCAGTACGCGACCGGCTTCAACGATATCTTGCGAGACCTCCTGTCCGTAGGTCTCGCGCCAGTCGGGTGTGGTGATGCCGCCTCGAATTGCTTCCATGCTGTCCAAGGCGGCGTAGAACGTCGTAGCCGCGTCGTCGACTCGACCGGAAGTCCGGTAGCACTGACTTTCGAGCAGCATGGATGCGACCATGATCCGCCGGTCCCGCTGCGCCCGCCCAGTCTCGCGCGCCCGCAGTGCGTACGCGAGTGCTTTGGAGTTGTGGTTCGCGTCGTTGTGGAGTCGGGCGAGAAGGAGGTACACGTTGGCTGCATCTCTGGCGTATAGGCGCCGCCCGCTTTGTTCCGTGTACTTGGACAACAATGCAATGGCCGCCTCGACGCTGTCGCTCGACGCGAGAACCTGGGCGAGATCCATCATGGCCTCGTCGCGGTGCTGCGGCTCCAGTGATTCGAGATCGGCGGTCAGCCCGCGCAACAGCTCCGCTGCAGCCTCATGTCGTCCCTGCCCCATGCGCAGTTCGGCTAGGCGAAGGTCGAGCAACCCAAGGTACACGGCGTTTTGTTGCGTTTCACACAGCGTGCGCGCTTCGATGAGGAATGCTTCGGCCGTTTCGAAGTCCCCCAACTCCATCGCGCCCTCCGCCAGGTTGGTGGCAGGAACAACGATGGCCCATGAGGACTTTAGCTCGCGAGCCAGATCGAAGGCGCGCTGCTGGTACTGCTCGGCTCGGCTCAGGTCCCCGCGCTCGTACTCCATGCTGCCGAGATTGTTGACGGCCCACATCTCGTTGAGGCGGTCCCCCGCGTCCTGGGCGGCCACCCACGCCCGTTGGTAGCAACGCACCGCGTTGTCCTGGTTGCCGAGCGCGTTCTCTACGCGACCCAATCCGAGCAACGGAGTGCTCTCGAGCCGCGTCGAGCCGCTGGCGCGGAAGAGCTCGATGGCGCGCGTGTACTCCTCCTTGGCACGCTCCTGTTGGTCGAGGAGGTGGAGTTCGTAGCCCATCCCGCTGCGCGCCCACGCTTCGTCGACCGGGGAATGCGTTCGTTGTGCCAAGAACAGACGCCGCTCGAAAGAACGCATCGCATCGTCGTATTGCCCGCGCGCGGTGTACACATATGCCTTGAAATGCACGGCCGTCATCAATCCGACCGTGTCGCGGACCGATTCCGCGATATGGATGCCGGCATCGATATCAGCCTCGGCGTCGGCCGGCCGGCCGAGCGTCAAGCGAGCGCGGCCGCGCTGCGTGATCGCGCGTCCGAGCAACACGGAGTCGCCCGTCGCTTCGGCGCGCCGGATGAACGCAGGCAAGATGGTGAGAACGGAATCGTACCGTCCCGCCGTGAACAACGCTTCGGTCAGCGCGCGCAGTGAATCAGAAGGAGTCGTAGGTCGCGGGGCTTCGTTTTCTCCGATTGCCGCGCCGGCCGCAAGGAAGAAGAGAACCGCGACGATCGCCGGTGTGGATCTAGGGGTGTGCGACTGCACGGACCCCATCGTAGCACGAGGGAGGCGGCTTGATCAGGGCCAACTGTTCGCGGTGGTCGGTTCCCTCGGCGCTAGTCTCCCTCGAGGCCCGACAAGCTGCGACCGAAGAGCCACCACATGAACGCGTACACGACAGCGACCATCCCCAATACAATCAGAATGCCGGAGGCACCCGACGGCGTCTCATTGCGGGTGATCGATTCGATCGACGACAGAGGGACGGGATACGGCAGGTACGGTGGTTGGTCGAAGCCGACGTTGCGAGCGGGATACGAGTTCGGACCCGAATCGACTGTTTGAATGACGAGCGTACTGTCGGTCGCGGTGAATTGCGTGACGCGGTAGCGAGCGTCGCGTGTCTTGACGTCCAGATAGACGCGCTTCTCGGAACGAAGCGCGTCGTACTCCGTTTCCGGCACGCGCACCGACTTCGTGCACGACGTCGCGACCAGCACGAGCCACGCCGTCGCGAACGCGACGAATCGCCTCAAGCCGCTCGGCGCTTGCCCTCCGCCGCCATCCGCTCGGCGACGTGCAGCACGAAGTTGGCCGCCTTGCCGATGATGTCGTCGCGCTTGGGGACGATGTAGAGCGCCTTCTTCATCTCGGGATGCGCGTCGACGTAGGCGCGCAACTCTTCTAGTGTACGGCCCGTCTTGGCGAGTGTCTCCGCGAACTCCTGGCGCGCCTTGATGCGCGCGTTGCCGAGCGCCATCTGGACGCGCGAGTGCGCGTTGATCTCGCCCTCGCCGCTGGTCTCGATGGGCAGGTAGATCATGTCTTTGTAATGTTCGGTTACGGCCGCCTGTGCGCCGTCGGATTGGGTGCTCGGCATGCACCCGAACGGTTTCAAGGACACCACCATGTGCGCGATGCCCTTGCTCGAGTAGTAGATGTTCTTCGCGACTTCGAGGTGGCCTTCACCGCCGGCCGCGCGCGAGTTGTAGTACGGATGCCCCATGCGCTGGAGTTCGTACTGGCACACGAGCTCGTGCAGGATACCGCCACCCAAGGCGTGCTGGAGCTTGGTGTACTCGCGCTCGAAGATCTTCTCCGCGACCGTCATCTTCAGCATGCGTTTGCGATAGCGCGCCTCGACCGCGGCGCGGCGATGCGGCTCCGTCTTCCACGACGGCATCGGCGTCTTGTCCTCGAGTCCCTTGCGATCGCGGAGCTTCTGCTTGAACTGATGGATCATGTACATGATCCACGTGCCGATGGGCTCGACGATGACTTCGGCACCTTCCTTCTCGAGGAAGTTGAACATGTTGTAGTTGCCGTCGCCCTCCGTAGTCTGCGCCCAAAACTCGCCTGTAATCTTGACGACGGGCTTCACACGGAAGCGATCGACTTCGATCTCGGCGAACTGGTCGCGCACGCGAATGCAGCGCGTCGGTGTAATACGACGTGGTCAGCTGGCGCCCAAACTTCACTGCATAGTCGGCTTGGTTGAAGAGCCCGGTGCGGCGCAAAATCTTCTCGACGCCGTCGCCGACCTTCGCCTTGGGTGTGGTCTTCAAGACCTCCGCGAGGCGTTCGCGCGCACCTTCGAGCACCGCGTTGGTCGCGCCCTCGGTGGTTTCGTAGGGGCGCACGAGATAACCGATCTCGTTCAGCATGTCGCCGATGTTCATCGAATTGAGCATGGCCAAGAAGAACTCGAGGTTCATCTCGAGGCCGGCTTCCATGTCGGACTGCGAGAGGCCCTTCGACTGCTGAAATAGAATCACGCGAAAGTCTTCGAAGCCGGAGTTGCGCAGCGCCAGGCGATACTCGGCTTCGTACATGCCGAAGCGGCACGGTCCGCACGCACCGGCGGTGATGAAGACGTAGTCGTTGACGATTTTTTCGTGCGGCATGCCTTGCTTTTCCAAGCGCTGCAGGAATTGCACGAGGTTGCCGACCGTGAAGTAGGTCGGATTGCACTGGCCGTTGTTGCCGTACTCCTTGCCGAGTTGGAACGCGGCGACGTCGGGTGTCGGAACGACATCGCACTTGTAGCCCAGGCCCTCCCACGCGCCCTTGATCAATCGCTCGTGACTCCACGTGAGACCGCCGAAGAGCACGGTGGTGTGCGGCCGGTCGGCGCGCGTGAACGGCCGCTCGACGGGTCGCTTGAAATGTTTCACGGGTTGCTTGGCGCGCGATGCTGGCGGCACGGTCGGGCGAGGCATGGCGGGGGCGGTGGGCTTCGGGACGTTGAGATCGACGCTCATGGCGGCCTCCTCATATACATGCAAATGGGTAAGTCGCCGGGAGTATCGCGCGGCGCCGGGCCGGTGCGCAAGAAAATAGTGGAGTCGCCGTATTCTATTTGCGGACGCGCGCGTAGACCACCTGGTCGATGATCTTCTTGTCCTTGATGGCGCTCTTCGCGAGCACCCCTTCTTTGACGAAGCCCGCTTTCTCGAGCACGCGCATCGACGCCGTGTTCCATGCGAACACCTCCGCATGTATGCGAACCATCTCCAGGGTTTCGAAGCCGTACTCGGTCACCGCGTTGACCGCTTCGGTCGCGATGCCGCGATTCCAGAATTCTTCGCCCAGCCAATAACCGATCTCGGCGCCTAAGCGGTGCACATCGTCGCCGGGCTTCAACCCGATGGCACCGACCGCGAAGCCGTCGACGTCGATCGCGAACACTTCGTTCAGCGCCTCCGCCGACGCCAGCCGAATCCACGCCTTCGCATCCGCGGGGGTGTAGGGAAACGGGAAGGTGTCGCGCACGTTGAGCCAGACCTTGCGATTGTTGGCGTGACGAACCAGCGAGGGCTCGTCGCCGCGACGCCATTCGCGCAGGGCGCAGTGCGCCAGAGTGAAGCGGACGGGTTCGACGCGCTTGGGGGGTATTCTCATCGGGAACCGGCGCGCGCGGGCGCGTGTTCAAGACCCCAGCATTATACTGCAACGAGATCAACCAGGAGGAGAGTATCCATGAATCGCCGCGCCCCTATCGCACTGCTCTGGATTGCCGTGGTCTCGGCCGCGGTCCCGGCCCTCGCGGGGACGTGGACCGGCAAGGAAACGACGCAGGAAGGTGTGGTCCGCGTGGCCAACCCGGCCGCGCCCTGCGACGGCAAGTCGACGCTCGTCCCGCAGGAAGCTTGGCGCGCCGGCGGCGACGAGGAAGGCGACGTCATCTTCGGCGTCTTGAGCGACGTCGCCCTCGACGCGCAGGGCAATCTCTATGCGCTCGATTCGCAGTTGAGCACGATCAGCGTCTTCGACCGCGACGGCAACTTTCTGCGCACCATCGGCCGCGAGGGCGAAGGCCCGGGCGAGTTTCGTCGTGCGTCGCAGTTGTTCGTCACCCCCGAGAACAAGATCGCGGTCGCACAGATGATGCCGGGCAAGATCGTGCTCCTGGCTCCCGACGGAAAACCCGCCGGCGACTTCCATGTCCCCGAAGCCCCCGACGGCGGGACACAGATGATTTGGGACGCCGGTGCCGCGGGACGATCGGTCGTGATCGGTTGCGGCAGCTTTTCGCAGAAGAGCAGCAAGTTCAGCTCGTCGACGTCGCTGCAGTTGCTCGCACCCGACGGGACGCTGCGCGGAAAGGTCGCCGAGCGCACGCAAGAGAACGACATGGCGAACATGAGTTTCGACGAGAAGACGGCGCGCCGGCCGGTGTGGGCGGGAGGCGCCGACGGCGGCCTGTACGTCAACGACGCCTTCGACGCGTACGAGATCAAGTACTACAGCGCCGACGCCAAGCTCGCGCGCGTCGCGACGCGCGACTACCAACACCGCGCGCGCAACAAGGACGAGATGGAGGAGAACGAGCCGCGCATGATGATTCGCAAGGGCGGCGGCGCCAGCAAGACCTTCGACGCCAAGGCCAGCGAGACCGACCCCGATGTGCTTCAGATGTTCGCGCGCGACGACGGCACCTTGTGGGTCATGTCGAGCCGCGGCGGCCGCGATCTCCCCCAGGGCACCATCGCGCGCTTCGACGTGTTCGACGCCAAGGGGCATTTCCTGCGCGAAGTGACCGTGCAGGGCGACGGCAACTACGGCGACGACGGCATCAAGATCGAGGGCGATCGCCTGGTCGTGTTGAAGGGCCTGCGCGCGGCACAGCGCGCGATGTACGCCGGGATGGGCGACGATTCCAGCCAGGAAGAGGAAGAAGAAGCCGAGCCGATGTCGATCGTGTGCTATCGCCTCGACGCACCGGCGACGGCGAAGAAGTAGGTCACGCCGACTTGATGAGGATCATGCCCGTGACGACGAGCGCGATACCGATCCAGCGCAACGGCGTCATACGCTCGTTCAGGAACCACACGCCGAGGAGGGCGGCGATCACGACGGAGAACTCGCGCACGGCGGTAATATAGCCGACGGGTCCGGCCGCGTACGCGAACAGGATCACCAAGTAGGTCAGCGGTGAGCCGACGCCGATGATCCACGCCGTCTTCCAGTGCGCGCGGTAGGAAGGGACGATGGCATCGCGCAGGCGGCGGCGCATGAGCAGCGCCAGCCCGATCGCGCCGACACCGGTTTCGATCGCGAGATACGCGGGTGGTGCCATATGCTCGACGCCGCGGTCATCGAGGAGCGAATACCCCGTGATCGTAAGCCCCGTAATGAGTGCTAGCGCTACGACGCGCGCGCGCACCGGCTCGGAGCGGCGCTGAAAGCCCAGCGCAATCACGCCCACGCACACCGACCCGATCCCCATCGCACCGACGAAGGACAGCGGCTCGCGCAGAAATAGAATCGACCCGATCGCCGTGCCGGCGACACCGCTCCCTCGCGCGACCGGGTATGCGAGCGAGATGTCGCCCGCTTCGTACATGCGTGCCAGCGCCCACCAGTACGCGCAATGAATCACACCACTGATGCAACCGATGACGAGGCCTGTATGTGGGATCGGCTTGCCCCATTGTGAAAGGACGGCGGCCGGAATCGTCGCGATTGTCGAAATCGCAGCACCGAGCCACAGCACCGTGAGACCTCCGCCCGATCGTTTGGCGAAGAAATTCCACGTGGCGTGGAGAACCGCTGCAAAGAGAATGAGTGAGAGAAGAGTGAGGGACATCGTCGGCGCGGGAGCGTATCACGCGCGACGAAAAGTGTCGAACGGCGTCGCGCTCACATGTTCCTGCGATATTCCCCGCCCACTTCGAACAGCGCCTGCGTCGTCTGACCGAGCGAACACACCTTGGCCGCTTCCATCAATTGGTCGAAGACGTTCTCGTTGCGCACCGCGGCGCGTTGAATGGCACGCACCGCTTCCTTGGCGCGATCGCCGGAGCGTTCGTGCAGCGCCTTCACGGTGGCAATCTGGCGTTGCTTCTCGTCTTCGGTGGCGCGAATCACTTCGCGCGGGAGCACGGTCGGCGAGCCCGTGTCGGAGAGGAACGTGTTCACTCCGATCACCGGCAGCGCTCCCGAGTGCTTGAGCGTCTCGTAGTAGAGCGATTCTTCCTGGATCTTGCCGCGCTGGTACATGGTCTCCATGGCCCCCAAGACGCCGCCGCGCTCGGTGATGCGGTCGAACTCGAGCAGCACGGCTTCTTCGACCAAGTCGGTCAACTCTTCGATGATGAAGGCACCCTGGAGCGGGTTCTCGTTCTTCGCGAGTCCCAGCTCCTTGTTGATGATGAGCTGGATCGCCATCGCGCGGCGCACCGATTCTTCGGTGGGTGTGGTGATGGCTTCGTCATAGGCATTCGTGTGCAGCGAATTGCAGTTGTCGTAGATCGCGTACAGCGCCTGCAGTGTGGTGCGAATGTCATTGAACGCGATCTCCTGCGCGTGCAGCGAGCGCCCCGAGGTCTGGATGTGGTACTTCAGCATCTGCGATCGCTCGTCGGCGCCGTACTTGCCCTTCATCGCCTTGGCCCAGATGCGACGCGCGACGCGCCCGATCACCGCGTACTCCGGGTCGACACCGTTCGAGAAGAAGAACGAGAGATTGGGCCCGAACTTGTTGATGTCCATCCCACGCGACAAGTAGTACTCGACGTAGGTGAAGCCGTTCGCGAGCGTGAAGGCGAGCTGCGAGATCGGATTCGCCCCCGCTTCCGCGATGTGATAGCCCGAGATCGACACCGAGTAGAAATTGCGCACGTGGTTGCGAATGAAGTGGTCTTGCACGTCGCCCATCAAGCGCAGCGCGAATTCGGTCGAGAAGATGCACGTGTTCTGCGCCTGGTCTTCTTTCAATATGTCGGCTTGGACAGTCCCGCGAACGACGCGCAGCGTGTCGGCCTTGATGCGGTCGTAGACTTCGCGCGGCAAGACCTCGTCGCCGGTGACGCCGAGCAGCATCAACCCGAGGCCTTCGTTCCCTTCCGGCAGATCGCCCGCGTACTGCGGCCGCAATGCGTCGCGTCCTTTGTAGAGCGCGGCGATCTTCTTCTTCACGTCCGCCTCGAGGCCGCTTTTTCGTATGTATAATTCGCACTGTTGGTCAATGGCCGCGTTCAAAAAATAGGCCAGAATCATCGGCGCGGGGCCGTTGATGGTCATCGACACCGAGGTCTTGGGATCCACGAGCTCGAAGCCCGAATAGAGCTTCTTGGCGTCGTCGAGACAGCACACCGACACACCCGAGTTGCCGATCTTGCCGTAGATGTCGGGGCGCGTGTCGGGGTCGCGGCCGTACAGCGTCACCGAATCGAACGCGGTCGACAAACGACGCGCCGGCATGTGGAGGCTCACGTAGTGGAAGCGGCGGTTGGTGCGCTCGGGGGCACCCTCGCCCGCGAACATGCGCGTCGGGTCTTCTTCGGTGCGCTTGAAGGGATAGATGCCGGCCGCGTACGGGAATTCGCCGGGGACGTTTTCCGAAAGATTCCAGCGCAGCACGTCGCCCCATGCCTCATAGCGCGGCAACGCATATCTTCGGGACCTGGGTGTGCGAGAGGCTCTCGGTGTGCGTTTCGATCGCGATGTCGCGACCGCGAACTTGGAAGGTGTAGACGGGCGCGCGATAGCGCGCCTGCTTCGCTTCCCAACCGTCGATCATGTCCTTGCATTCGGGTGCCAGGCCGCGGGCAACGTCTGCATAAGTCGCTTCGAGATCCTTCACAATCCGGTCCTTGTCGGCCGCTTTGCTCGCGCGTACCACCTCGATTGATGTCCGCAATGCAAAGAGCTTCTGCGCGACACCGGATTGTTCGTCCACCCAGGCGTCGTACGCGCGGCACGTCTCCGAGATCTCGGAGAGGTAGCGCGTGCGCGCGGGCGGAATGATGTAGATCTTCTCCGACTGCTCCGCCGTCAATTCGAAGCTCGAATGCCACTTCGCGGCCGGGAGCGCGCACTTGGCGACCAGCGTGTCGATCACGGCGCGGTAGAGATTGTTGGTGCCGGGGTCGTTGAACTGCGACGCGATGGTGCCGAACACGGGCACGTGGTCGTCCTCCATCTCGAACTTGCGGTGCGCACGCTTGTATTGTTTGCGCACGTCGCGCAGCGCGTCCATCGCTCCGCGCTTGTCGAACTTGTTGAGTGCGATCAAGTCGGCGAAGTCGATCATGTCGATTTTTTCCAGTTGGGAGGCAGCCCCATACTCTGGCGTCATCACGTACAGACTCACGTTCGAGTGATCGACGATCTCGGTGTCGGACTGACCAATGCCGGAGGTCTCGAGGAGGATCAAATCGAAGCTCGCGGCCTTGAGGACGTCGATGGCGTCTTTGACATGCGCGGACAGCGCCAGGTTCGACTGGCGGGTGGCGAGCGAGCGCACGTAGACGCGCTTGCTGCGAATCGCGTTCATGCGGATGCGGTCGCCGAGGAGCGCTCCGCCGGTCTTGCGCTTGGACGGGTCGACGCACACGACTCCGACCGTCTTGTCGGGGAAGTCGATCAAGAAACGCCGCACCAACTCATCAACCAGAGACGACTTGCCCGCACCGCCCGTTCCGGTGATGCCGAGGACGGGCGTCTTGGATTCTTTCGCGCGCGCACGCACTTTGGCCAGATCGCGTTCGGTCTCGTGCGGCGCGTTCTCCGCCGCGGAGATGGTCTTGGCGATCGAGCCGAAGTCGCGCTTCAAGACCCCGTCGACCTCGCCGTTCAGCGACGCTCCCGTCGCGAAGTCGCTCTTCGCTACCAAGTCGTTGATCATGCCCTGCAGTCCCATCGCGCGCCCGTCGTCGGGCGAATAGATGCGCGCGATGCCGTACTTCTGCAGCTCTTCGATCTCGTGCGGGAGAATCACACCGCCGCCGCCGGCGAAGATCTTGATGTGCGACGCCCCGCGCTCCGCGAGGAGGTCCTTCATGTACTTGAAGTACTCGATGTGACCGCCCTGGTACGACGTCATCGCGATGGCTTGCGCGTCTTCTTGGATGGCGGCGTCGACCACTTCTTCCACACTGCGGTCGTGGCCGAGGTGGATCACCTCGCAGCCGGTCGACTGGATGATGCGGCGCATCACGTTGATGGCCGCGTCGTGCCCGTCGAAGAGCGAGGCCGCGGTGACGATGCGGATCTTGTGCTTCGGCTTATAGGGGTCGATGGGCTTCATGATTGTGGGGCCGGATTGGGGCCAACACGAGGATAGTAGCGAATGCTCCGCGGATCGACAAGTCTTTGACCCACGACGAGGGACGCGCTATGCTCCGCGCATGACGGCCAACCCGCTCCCGTCGAAGGTCGCTTCGCTCCGTGACGAGCTTCACGACACGACGCGCGACTGCACCGCCTTCTCGACACACTCGACGAAACGACATGGGGTCGAAGTCCCCAGCCGGGCATGTGGTCGGCGGCACGCTGCGTCGAGCACTTGAACCTCACCTCGCAAGCGTACCTCCCGGTCTTGCGCGCGGCGTTCAAGGATGCGCGCGCGGGCGGACAAATCGCCAAGAATCCTTCGTACGAGTTGGATTTCTGGGGCTGGCTGCTCTACAAGATGATCGAGCCGCCGCCGCGATTCAAAACCAAAACGCCGGACGCGTTCATCCCGCCCACCATCGAGCCCAAGGAGAAGGTACTGCGCGAGTACGACTCACTGCAAAGCGAGTTGATCGCACTGCTCCACGAAAACGCCGACTTGGCGCTCGGGAAGATCAAGATCGCTTCGCCCTTCAACCCCAAAATCAAGTACCACGCCTACTCCGCATTCCGCCTCATCCCGTCCCACCAGCGCCGCCACCTCGCGCAAGCCGAGCGCGTGCTCAGGGCGCTGGCCACGCAGGCGCGCTGAAGTCGCGCGCAATCATCCCTCTTGTTCATGAAAACAGCGCGCGCCCCGCGTCCGGGTCGTGAAGCAAAGCTGCTAACGGTCTGTTAGGACGCGGAGGCGCGCGCCGATGCGGATGGCGTTCTCGCGGGCGCGACGCGCGGCCGCCACCAGGCGGCCGGTGTGCGCATACACGGTGTAGTCGAAGGGTGCGGCACCGAAGCTCTGTTTGAAGCGAACGCTTCCCAGTCGATCGTTGGGGCTGGCACCGAGGTTCAAGAGGCGCGCGCCGCGCGCGGCTTCGTCGCGGATGGCGCGGTCGATCATGAGATTGGTGGCGCGCAGATTGAGATGGCGGTCGTCGTAGACCCACATCCAGTCGTACGAACGGTCGCGGTGGCGCAGCACCAGATTGCCGGCTACCACGTCGTGGCCGTGACGCGCGGCGTAGAAGGTGGCGAGTCCCGCGGGAACCAGCGACGCGAACACGGCGTCGAAAAACGCGCGCGGGAGCGGGCGTGCGCCGTAGCGCGCGACCGTGCGCAGGTGCATGGCGTAGAAGGCGCGCAACGGAGCGGCGGCCTCGACCACCTCGACGCGAACGCCGCGCTCGCCCGCTTGGCGGATGAGTCGCTGGTTGGAATCGGAATAGCGCGCGGCCGCGCTTTCGTAGCCACCCGAGAGATCGACCACGTGCGACCACACCTTGCGCGCGGACCCGTTCGACGACGCCATACACGCGGCGAAGTCGACCACGCGCGCGGATGCGTGTCCCAACGGCTCGACGGCCCGCTCGAACGACACCGGCCCGTTGGGGCGTGCAGTCACGGGACCGCCGTAGGTGTCGAACGGCAACGAGTACGCGCGTCGCAACGGGCCGCGACCGCGGCACACGAACGGCAGCATGGTTTCGGAATCGACTTCGACGAAGGCGAGATCGGCGCCGAGGTGCTTCCACACATCGAGCCAGGCCGTGGTTTGATACACGGTAGCCGACGCGCAATGCGCGAGCAAGTCCGCGTAGCGCTCGCGAACGCGATCGGTTTCGACGAGAAGGCGCACAGGTCCCCCGCTTTAGTTTTGAATGACGACGTGCCGGCGGGTGTCACCGGCGGGCGGTAGCAGAAGGACGGAGCGAACTCCTTGGGGATCGTTGTCCCTGCGGGGGTGGCCGCGTATAGTGTCAGGGCGGCTTGGCCGTATGATGGTCGAAGCGGCGCGCGTTGTCAACCCCGACTTCGCGTGGCGACGCCCCGATCCGACCCGCGCCACCGCGCCACAACCGACGCATGATCTCCCGACTCCAAAAAAGCCTGCGCGAGCGCGGATTCGTCGCGACGACCCGGTCTGCCCGCCGCCATCTTGCGACGGCGTTCGACAAGCTTCTCGACCGGCATTTCGATTGGGCCTTCGGTACCGAAACCCGCACGATGGTCGAGAACGCGAACCTCCGCGACGTCGCAAGCCCCAACCTCGCGCGCGGCATTCGCTACGAACCGACGCGCGTGCTCCCGTTCCGCCGTGTCCTGCGCGCGGCGCGCATCCCGCCCGACGGCACCTTCGTCGACCTCGGGTGCGGCAAGGGACGCGTGTGCATGCTGGCCGCGATGCACGGCTTCGCGACCGTCGTGGGCGTCGACTACTCGCCGGAACTCTGTCGTATCGCCGAGCACAATCTCGGCGAGTTCCGCTCCCGTACGCGCCGGCGCTTCGCATCGAGTATTCGCGTCCTGGATGCGGCGGACTACGACTTCTCGAAGAACGACGTCGTCGTTTATCTCTTCAATCCGTTCGACGCCGGTGTGCTGTCCGCGGTGATCGCGCGCTTGCGTCGATCGCTCGCCGCACACCCGCGTCGCGTGTGGATCGTGTATCAGAATCCGGTGTGGCGCGACGCGGTCGAGTCGACCGGCGCGTTTGCGCTCGTCGGGGATTGGTCGTTCGGCGGGTGCGACTTCGCGGTGTACCGAAGCGAGCCGTGACTACGGCGCGGCGACCGCGACGCCTTCGATGGTGACGTCCTGCACTTCGCCGAGCTTCAGGAAGAGGAACTTCGGGCGAGTGATCTGATAATCGGCCAGCGGCACCTTGAACGAGGCCTTGAACGTCAGCGTGTGTTCGTCGTGCAGCATCACATCGACCGCCACACGCAGTCGCTTGGTAACGCCGTGCAGCGTGAAGTCGCCCTCGCAATCGAAGGTCACGACCTTGCCGGCCGACAAGGTGGCGCCTTCCGGTCCCAGCACCGACGCGCCCGCGAACACCGCCTTCGGATACTTGTCGGTCTCCAGGTACTTGTCGCGCATGTCGGAGTCGCGCTTTCCGATGCCGGTGTCGAGGCCCGCGAGGAAAACCTCGATGTGCACCGCGACCGTGTCGACCACGCTCGCCGGATCGAGCGATATACGCCCGACGATGCGATCCGTCTTACCCTCGAAGGTTTCCGTCGGCGCCTTGGAAACGAACACGACTTGGTTCGGCGCCCCCGACTTGACGATGAAATCGGCGGCGTGCGCGCACACCGCGAAGAGAATCACCGCGAATGTCAACCCTGCTGCGCGTTTCATAGAAGCAACCGCCTAGTCGTTGCGACGTCCACCGAGGAGACCGAGACGCATGGCCCAGTAAAGAAGTGTAAGCGCCGAGGTGACGAACGCCGCTACGTACGTGAGCGCCGCCGCGTCCAAGACCTTCTTGGCACCCGAGAGCTCGTCGGGAGTGAGATAGCCTCCCTGCTTCAGCGTCGCGAGCGCGCGATGGCTCGCGTCGAACTCGACCGGCAGCGTCACCAACGTGAATACGGTCGTGGTCGCGAACAACAGCACGCCGATGAGTGCGAGGTTGTGGCCCATGATGCTCTGCGCGCCGCCCAAGAGTGCTGCCACCACGAGCACGAACATCGAAATGCCGCCGCCGAGGTTCGCGACCGGCACCCAGGCCGAGCGAAACTTGAGCGGCGCATACCCCTGGGCGTCCTGGATGGCATGGCCGACTTCGTGCGCCGCCACCCCCGCCGCCGACATGCTGGCGCTCCCGTACACCGCTTCGCTCAATTTCAGCGTCTTGGTGCGCGGGTCGTAGTGGTCGGTGAGGTTGCCGCGGACCGGTTCGACGGTGACGTCGTGGATGCCCGCGTCGCGCAGCACGGCCTTGGCGACGTCGGCGCCCGTCATGCGGGACTGCGTCGTGTATTGGCTGTACTTTTGGAACGTGCCCTTGGTCTTGACGCTGGCCCAGATGGAGAGCGCCATGCCGACGCCGATCACCAACAAGTACAGGGGGTCGAAAAACATTCTGCCTCCTCAAGAAACGATCGTTGCCTTGATCACAGTCGCCTGGTTTCCGGGGTTGCCGGCCCGGGTCATTGGTGCTTATGATCCGGACCGTCGCCCGCGCCTAAACGCCGGCGACGCGACCAATATAGTGGTTTCAACATCCTAGTTCCAGTCGAGGAGAACCCATGACCCGTAAGCTCGTATTCGCGATGGTGACAGTGGTACTGCTGGCCGCGTCGGCCGGGACGACGTTGGCGCAGGACAAGCAGGTCGGCCTCGGATTCATCATCGGCGAACCCACCGGGATCGACTTCAAGGTCTTCTTGAACAAGACCAACGCACTCCAGTTCGCACTGGCGTGGTCGCTGAACGACGAGAACGACTTGCACATCCAGGGTGACTACATCTGGCACCGGTACGACGTTGTCGATCTGAACAACGGCGACCAAATGCCGCTGTACTTTGGAGTGGGCGGACGCGTCGTGTTGATCGAAGACCCAGGCGACGACGTGGTCGGAATTCGTTTTCCGGTGGGACTCGATTATATCTTCGCGGACTATCCGTTCGACGTCTTCGTCGAGCTCGTGCCGACTCTCGACGTCGCACCGGACACCGACTTCGACCTCGAAGGGGCGATCGGCGGGCGCTTCTGGTTCTAGCAATTACGCCGCGCGGCGCAGCATCAGGAGCGTGACGTCGTCCGACGCGCGACCGCCGGCCAAGAATCCTTCGACGAGTGCCACGATGCGTCCTCGCAACGCCTCCAACGATTCCGTTCGGTGCGAAACCAGCGCTTCCTTCACACCGTCGAGGCCGAGGAAGCGCTCGCCGTCGGTGGTCGCCTCCGGGATGCCGTCACTAAAGATGGCGACCGAGTCGCCCGGCAAGAGCACCGTCTCGCTCACGTCGAGCGGGATGTCTTCGATCATCGCCAACGGCAGCGTCGTCGAATCCAACTGCTCCAATTTGCCATCGCGTCGCACGACCAGCGGCGGTTCGTGACCCGCGTTGACGTACCGAAGCTGGCCGGTCTTGGGGTCGAGCTCGGCCAGGAACAGCGTGATGAATTGTTCGGAGGCGAGGCTCTTGAAGAGGCGGCGGTGGAGTCGTTCGGCGAACGAGCGCACGTCGCCTTCGATGTCGGCGAGCAACCCGATGGCCACCGTCGCGGCACTCATCGCGAGTGCGGCCGGCATGCCCTTGCCGGTGACGTCGCCCAGTGCGATCAACACCCGTCCGTCGGGACGCGTGCCGACGAAATACAAGTCGCCGCCGACAGCGCGGCACATCACCTGGTGCGCGTCGATCTCGTAACCGTCGGGGACGCGCACGGTGTCCGGCAGCATCGAGCGCTGGATGCGCGCCGCGGTCCCGATTTCTTCCTCCAGGCTCAGATTGCGCAGCTTGACCGCCACCGCGTTGGCCGCGGCCGTCAGCACTTCGAGGTCCGCCTGCGTGTAGCGCACGCGCGGGTCGGTGGTGTCGACGTAGAGAATACCGCGCACGCGTTCGTTATCGAATAGGGGTGCGGCCATCGCGGAGCGCAGGCTCAGCGCCATGATGCTCTGCTGCCCGCCGAAGCGCGGGTCCTCGAGCGGGTTCGCCACCAGCACGGAGTCGCGCTCGCGCAGCACACTCCCCACGATCGACGACGACAGTTGCAGCGGTGCGTCCGGACTTCCCGCGCTCTTGGTCCAGCGCGCGCGCACTTCCACTTGGGTGGCTTCGCCGGCGTCGGCCAGCATGACGACGCGCTCGGCGGGAACACTCTCGGCCACGAATCGGCACGCGGCGGTTTCGATCGCCATGGCGTCGTCGCTCGACGCGAGCAGCTCGAATAGCTGCGCGCTGCGCGCCATGAGACGGCTCTGCGCGTCGCGCGAAAAGCCCTGGCTCATGTTGTAACGCAAGCTGGGAGAGACTTGGTGGTCGCCGAGGAGTTGGTGGGCCGCGGTCGATGCCGGCGACGCGCGCCGCATCAAGGCACCCGCGAAACTCACCAACGAACCGGGCGGCACTTCCACCCACGCGTCGCCGACGGCGACACCGTTGAGCTCGGTTCCGTTGCGGCTGGCGAGATCCTTGACGTGCAGGCGGTCGCCGTCGACGCGCAAGAGCGCGTGGCGCTTGCTGACGCGCGCCATGGCGACTTGCACGGCGTTCTCGCTCGAGCGGCCCACCGTGTGTTCGCCGTTGTCGACGGCGAAGCGATGCGCTTCGCCTTCCCAGGTGATTTCGAGGTTGATCATATTCAGGCGCCGACACCGCGCATACGCCGCAGGCGTCGATTTATGCGCGCGGTTTCGCCAACTTCGACCGACGCACGCCGTAGGCAAAGTACAACACCATGCCGAGCACGAACCAAATGATCAAACGCTCCCAGGTGCGCATCGGAAGCGAAATCATGAGGTAGAGCGCTGAGACGACACCCGCGGGTGCCACGAACCACACCAGCGGCGTCTTGAACGCGCGCGGCAGGTTGGGCTCGCGGACTCGCAGCACGAGGACGCCGGCCGAAACGATCACGAACGCCAACAGGGTTCCGATCGACACCAGGCTGCCCGCCTCGCGGACGGTGAACAGCGCGGCCGGGATCATGACCGCGACACCGGTGATGATGGTCGTGATCCACGGCGTGCGGAACTTCGGGTGAACCTTGGCCACGAAGGGCGGCAGCAAGCCGTCGCGCGACATGGTCCAGAAGATGCGCGACTGACCCAGCAACATGACCAAGATCACCGACGAGAGGCCCGCGATCGCGCCGATCTTGATCAGCACCGAAAGCCAGCCGAGCCCGGCGGCATCCGCCACGACCGCGATCGGGTCGGGCACGTCGAGCTGGTGGTACGGCACGACACCCGTCGCAATGGCCGACACAACGATATAGAGCAGCGTGCAAACCAACAGCGAGCCGATGATTCCGATCGGCATGTCTCGTTGCGGGTTCTTCGCCTCTTGCGCCGCCGTACTCACGGCGTCGAACCCGATGTACGCGAAGAAGACCACTCCAGCGCCCGCCATCACACCCGTCCAGCCGAAGTGATCGCGCACGCCGGTGTTGTCGGGGATGAAGGGATGCCAGTTCGCGGTGTTCACGGCGTGGGCCGCGCCCGCGATGAAGAGAAGCACGACCGCCACTTTCACGTAGACGATGACGTTGTTAACGGTCGCCGATTCGCGAATTCCAACTACCAAGAGCGTGCTGATGAGTCCCACGATGAGAACCGCGGGAAGATTGAAGATCGCCGTCACGGTGCTGCCGTCGGCCAGTGTCACCAAGGTTCCGCGCGCCGCGGTCAGCGCGGGAGGAATGTGGATTCCAACGTCGCGCAGAAACGAGACCACGTATCCCGACCATCCGATCGAAACCGTGACCGCGCCCAGCGCGTACTCGAGAATCAGATCCCAACCGATGATCCAGGCGAACAACTCGCCGAGGGTGGCGTAGCCGTAGGTGTATGCGCTACCCGCCATCGGCACCAGTGCCGCGAACTCCGCGTAACAGAGGGCCGCGAACACCGACGCGACTCCGGCGAGCACGAAGGAGAGAACCACGGCCGGCCCGGCGTTCTGGGCGGCGACTGTCCCCGTCAGGACGAAAATACCCGTCCCGATGATCGCGCCGATTCCGAGCATCGTCAGATGGGAAGCGTTCAGACAGCGGTGGAGACTGGTATCCGACAGCGCTTCGGCTTGCAAATCCGTAATTCTCTTCCGACGAAACAGATCCATACACACCCCCGCGAACGAGGTCAGGGTGACGAATCAAACCCAGGAATGTCCCACGAAATTAGCGCGACAGTAGGCGGCACTCGGGGCTTTGTCAAGCGATCAGGCCGAGACCGGTTTGCCGCGGCGCAGGAAGTATACCGGTACTCCCGCGAGCACGATCAAGAGGCCCGGCCAGGTGTACGCCGGCTTGAGGATCAGGAGGTCGATCATGATCAGCGCCGCGACGACGATGTAGAGCCCCGGCACAATCGGGTAGCCGGGTGCGCGGTAGGATCGTTCCATCGTCGGGGCCTTGCGCCGAAGCACGAAGATTCCGGCGACGGTAAGCACGTAGAACAAGAGTGCCGCGAAGACGACGTAGTCGAGCAAATTGCCGTACGTGCCGGTGAGGGTCAGCATCGCCGCCCACAGGCCTTGCATCACGAGGCCGCGCGCCGGGACGCCGCGACCGTTGAGCTCGCGCGCCCCCTTGAAGAAGAGTCCGTGGTGCGCCATGGCGTAATAGACTCTGGCACCCGCGAGAATCAAACCGTTCAGGCAACCGAAGGTGGAGATCATGATCGCAACCGCCATGATCGAGGCCGCGCCACCGCCGAAGATCGTCGCCGCCGCGGCCGTGCCGACACGATCCTCGGCCGCGTGCTGAATTCCGTCCAAAGGAAGCACGGCGATGTAGGAAAAATTCGCGGAGACGTAGAGGACCGTCACGATCACGGTGCCGAGCATCATCGCGCGCGGAACCGTTCGATGCGGATCCTTGACCTCGGCCGCCGCAAAACCGATGTTGTTCCACGCGTCGCTCGAGAACAAGGAGCCGACCTGCGAGGTGCCTAGCGCCGCCAGCAAGGCCAGCGCGGGCAAGATCGCGCCGTTGACGGTCGGCGTCCAGAAGCCCGGGGCGTGGATGGCGGAGTCGGCGGCGCGACCGACGAAGAACGCCAGCAGTATGAGCAACGCGAGCGCGCCGACCTTGGTGGCGGTGAAGACGTTCTGAACGATCTTCCCCGTGCGGATGCCGAGCGTATTGACTACGGTCAACAGCGCGATGACGGAAATGGCAACCAGTCGTTGCGTCGAAAGCGAGACCGGCCCCAGCTCGAGCAGCGTGTGTTGGGCCGAGACGGCCGGGGTCAGTACTCCCAGGAACTTCGCGAATGCCACCGCCACGGCCGCGATGGTTCCGGTCTGGATCACCAGGAACAGCGTCCACCCATAGAGAAATCCGCACAACGGGCCGTGTGCTTCGCGCAAGTAGACGTATTGGCCGCCGGCGTTCGGAAAGAGTGCGGCCAGTTCGCCGTAGCTCAAGGCCGCCGTGACGGTGAGAAGTCCGGTGACGAGCCACACCACCAGCAGCCAACCCGGTGATCCCACCTGCCGCGCGATGTCGGCCGACACGATGAAGATTCCGGAACCGATCATGGAACCGGCCACGATCATCGTCGCGTCGAACAATCCGATTCCGCGCACAAACGTGTGCTTCACGTGGGTTCCTCCTGTGAACGAGGGATGGTAGGTCGCGGGCCGGGGCGCGTGTCAACGATTTAATGGCTCGCTACGCGCGGCGGCGCGCCTCCCACGAGGCCGGGTCGACGCGGTAGTAGCGCGCGAGCACGTCGTACAACGCCGCGTGCTCGCGCCGGAGTGCCAGCGGCCGCTCGAAGAAACTCTCGGTGACGACCGCGAAGAACTCGGCCGGATCGCCCACGCCGTAGGAGTCGATCAGGGTCCGGCGCTTCGACGCCGCCGCGCGCTCGAAGTCGTCGTAGGCGTCGCGAAACACGCGCGACCATTCGTCGCGCTGTGCGCGACTCTCGAGGTGCGGCATCCCGTCCATCTCGCGGTTCTCCATGTCGAGTTGGTGCGCGAATTCGTGCAAGACGACGTTGTAGCCCGCGCGGCCCGTCGACGCGTATTCGACCACGTCCTCCCACGACAGAATCACCACCCCCAAGTCCCACGACTCGCCCGAACGGTCCTCCTTATATTCGCTCACGATGACCCCGTCGGGTTCTTCGACGTCGGCATAGAAGATCGACGGATAGACCAGAACGGTGACGAGGTCGGGGTAGTAGTTCGTCTCGCGGTTGAGAATGAGAAGGCACGCCTGGCAGGCGATGGTGACGCGAATCTCCTCGGTCATCGCGAGACCGTCGCACCCCTCGAAGTGCTTCTCAGCCAGGAAGACGTGCATGTGGCCGTTAAGCTGCGCACGCAGCTCGGTCGGCACGCGGCGATAAACCGGGACGTTGCGCTCGAGCACGCGCTCCCACGCGTGGACCGGCGGTTGCAGGCGGAGTCGCGCGCGACGGCGTTTCTTCAAGAATGAAAACAGAGGCACTCCCTTGGCTAGCGCGCGACGAACAGAAGCGAGAGGGCCGCGCTCACGGCGATCACGATGGCGGTCGGAAGGACACGCGCCCGCAGTCCCCGGCTCCCTACCCACCACACCAAGCCCGTTTTCACCAGTGTGTTCGCCAGTACCGCGACCGTGATGGCCGTTACCGCGGTGTTATCCGATGCGTGGTCCGACGCGCGCGCCATCGAGAGCGTGATGGCGTCGACGTCGGTCAGACCCGCGAGCGCGGCGACGGCGTACACCGCGCGTTCGCTCACGAGGGCCTGCGCGCGATCCACCAGCACCGTCACCGCCGCGAATACCAGCGCGAACTTGATCGCAAACGATAGACTGAACGGAGTCTTGAGGCGCAGCGACTCCGGGTCGCCCAGAACCTCGACTCCGGCGCGGTGGCTCACGAGAGCCCCGCCCACCGCGACCAAGGCCATGACGCCCATCGGCCCGGCGAGATGACGCGCGAGCCCCGGATTGACGACGACGGTCTCGACGATCACGCGCGCGAACATGACCGCCCACGACAGCAGGATTCCGCAAGCCAAGGTGGCGCTGAAGCCGGCTTCGTGCACTTCGCGACTGCGACGCGACATCGATAGCGTCACCGCCGTCGACGACACCAACCCGCCGGCCAACCCCGTCATGACCGTCCCGCGCCGGGGCCCGAGCCAGCGCGCGACGACGTATCCCAGGAGCGAAAGGCCCGCAATCAAGATCACGAGCCAGGTCATGGTGTATGGATTGAGCACACCCCACGGGTCGACCGCGTGGCGGGGCACGACGGGCAAGACGATGAAGATGACGATGAGGAGCTTGAGCGCGGCGTAGATGTCGTCCCAGCCGAGGCGCTCCACGATGCCGTGCAGGGCCTGGCGGAACGCGAGCACCGCCGACGTCGCGATTCCCAAGCCCACGGCGAGTCGCGGATCGCCGAATATCGCGAGCCCTCCCAGGAGATACGCGACCAGGGCGGCGAATTCGGTGGTGAGTCCGAAGTCGGTGGGTGCCGTGCGCACGTGCGATCGGTAGCCCGCGAGGACGAAGATGGCGCACACCACCGCGACACCCACGAAGAGCAACGGTTCGTCCACTGCGCGCGCAATCCACGCCGCGACCGCGCCCGCCTGCGCGATCAGGATGAACGTGCGCAAGCCGGTGGCGCTCGTCTCGCCCGATTGGCGTTGCGTCTTTTCGCGCTCGACGCCGATCAAGGCGCCGATCAGGAGTGCGATGACGAAGCGAATCAACGTCGCGTCCATGCGCCCATCATAACGCATTCACGGCGCGGTTGCGTCCCGCGGCGCGGAGTTCGTATACTGGCGCGTTCGCGCGCCGTTTCGACGCCGACGGCGCCGCCATCAACCCCGGGGGTTTCTCATGCGCAAATGGATTCTCGTTCTCGCCGCCGTCATGGCATTGGCACCGCGCGCCGACGCGCGCACCATCGTGCATGCGGGCCATCTGATCGACGGCGTGTCGGCAGCACGCGCGCGAGCGCGTGTCGATCATCGTCGACCAGGGCAAGATCGCCGAGGTCTCGCCCGGCTTCGTCGACGCATCCGCCGGCGACGAAGTGATCGACTTGAGCAATCAAACCGTGCTGCCCGGCTTGATGGACATGCACACGCACCTCGGCTATCAGCTCACGCGCACGTCGTACATGGACGAGTTCGTCATGAATCCGACCGACGTCGCCATTCGCGCCACGCACTACGCGTACGTGACGCTCCTGGCCGGCTTCACCACCGTGCGCGACTTGGGCGACGACGGCATGACGACGGTGTCGTTGCGCAAGGCGATCGCGGGCGGCTTCGCGGTGGGTCCGCGCATCTTCACCGCGGGCAAGGCCATCGCCACCACCGGCGGTCACGCCGATCCGACCAGCGGATGGTGTCAATCGCTCGAGGGCGACCCGGGCCCGCGCGAAGGTGTGGTGAGCGGCGTCGACGAGGCGCGCAAGGCGGTGCGCCAGCGTTATAAGGACGGCGCCGACTTGATCAAGATCACCGCGACGGGCGGCGTCTTGAGCATGGCGACCAGCGGCGACAACGCGCAATTCACCGAGGAAGAGATCGCGGCCATCGTGCAGACCGCCAAGGACTACGGCTACACCGTGGCCGCACACGCGCACGGCGCCGAAGGCATGCTGCGCGCGGTCAACGCCGGCGTCACGTCGATCGAGCACGGCACCTACATGAACGACGAGATCATGCGCGCCATGAAGAAGCGCGGGACCTACTACGTGCCCACCATTCTGGCCGGCGTGACGGTGGCCGAGCTGGCACAGAAGGACGACTATTTCCCCGAAGTCGTGCGACCGAAGGCGGCCAAGATCGGCCCGCAAATCAAGGGGACCTTCGCGCGCGCCTACAAGGCGGGGGTCAAGATCGCGTTCGGTACCGACACCGGGGTGTCGCCGCACGGCGAGAACGCGCGCGAGTTCGAACTCATGGTCGAGGCCGGCATGCCGCCGATGACCGCGATCCAATCCGCCACCATGGAGGCGGCCAAGCTCTTGCGCATCGACGATCGCTTGGGCTCGGTGGAAAAAGGAAAGATCGCGGACTTGGTGGCGGTGAAAGACGACCCGCTCGCGAACATCTCGACGCTACGCAATGTGCAGTTCGTGATGAAGGACGGCGTGGTGTACAAGAAGGACGGCGCGGCGATCGCTCACTAGCCGTCTTGAAGGGACCCTAGGGGCGCTCTTGCGGGTCGGGGTCGGACACGTGGCGATCGATCACGTCGGCCAGAGTTTCGCGCCGGACCGGCTTGGTGACGAAGTCGTCCATCCCGGCTTCGACGCACTTCTCGCGGTCCCCCGCCAAGGCGTGCGCCGTCATGGCCACGATCGTGGTGCGGCCGCCCGCGCGCGACTCGCGGCGCCGAATCTCGCGCGTCGCTTCGTAGCCATCCATCTCGGGCATCTGACAGTCCATCAAGACCAGGTCGTAAACGCGCGCTTCGAGCATCTTGATCGCCTCCACACCGCTGGCGGCGACGTCGACGCGACACCCGAGGGTTTCCAATAGACGAACGGCCACGCGCTGGTTGACCACGTTGTCCTCGGCGACGAGCACGCGCGCGCGCGGCGTCGCGTCGGGGTGGGTGGCAGCGTCGTGCGCGCGCGCTTCCATGATGGTGTGGCGCGTGACGAAAACTTCGCGCGAACCGTTGCGCTTGACACTCCACACCGCCGACACCACGTCGGCGAGTTGCGACGGCCGCGTGGGCTTGGTCAGATACGCGTCGAAACCGACCGAGCGCAAGCGCTCGGCGTCGCCCTGCTGCCCGAGCGAGGTCAGCATCACGAGCACGACGTCGGCGATGCGCGGGTCGCCCTTGACCGCGACCGCGAAGGCTTCGATCGGCATGTCGGACACGTCGTGCGCGACGATCGCGATGCGATACGGATCGCCCAGTCGGTACGCGGCCTCCATTTCGGCGACCGCTTCGGCGCCGGTGGCCACCCCGGTCGCGCGCGCGCGCCAGCTCGCAACCTGCTCTTGCAGCACACCGCGCACTTTTTGGTGGCGATGTAACACGAGCACGCGCACGCCCTCGAGATTCTCGGTCCGCGGCGGCTCGATGGGTGCGTCGCGGTCGAGCGGTAGGGTCAGCGTGAACGCAAAGGTCGACCCGTGTCCGGGCGTGCTGTTGACCGCAATCTCGCCGTGCATGAGTTCGATCAGCTGCTTGGTGATGGCGAGTCCCAAGCCGGTGCCGCCGTAACGCCGCGTGATCGAGCCGTCGGCCTGCGTGAATTTCTCGAACACGGCGTCCAACTTGTCGTTCGGAATGCCGATGCCGGTGTCTTCCACCGAGACGCGCACGCGTGCGGATTGCTCGTCGCCGTCGAGTTTTTCGATATTGATGAGGACGTGGCCCTCGTGCGTGAACTTGATCGCGTTGCCGACCAGGTTCATCAGCACCTGGCGAATGCGACCGGCGTCGCCGACGACGCGGCGCGGAACGTCGGGCGCGTAGCGCACGATCAACTCGATGCGTTTCTCCTCGGCCCTTTCGGCGATCAGCGCCACCACTTCGTCGATCGCGGCCACCAAGTCGAATGCGATCGGGTCGATGGTGAGGCGGCCGGCTTCGATGCGCGAGAAGTCGAGAATGTCGTTGATGATGGTCAGGAGCGCCTCGGCCGAGCTCTGCACGATCTTCACGTAGTCCTGCTGCTCCGCGCTCAACTCGGTGTCGAGCAAGAGCCCCGTCATGCCGAGGATGCCCGTCATCGGCGTGCGCACCTCGTGGCTCATGTTGGCGAGGAACTCGCTCTTGGCGCGGCTGGCCGACTCGGCCGCCTCTTTCGCCTTCATCGACGCCTCTTCGGAGCGGCGCAGCACTTCGAGGTCGGTGATGTCCTGCAGCATGAGAATCGCTTCGTCGACGCGGTTGTCGTGCGACTTGATCGGCATGGCGGTGGCGTAGATGTGGCGCGTGACGCCGTCGACGTCGAGGCGCACTTCGCGGTGCGACACGGTGCCGGTCGCCAGCACGCGCGCCGTCGGGCACGCGGCGCAGATCGAATGCTCGCCGCACAAGAGTTCGTTGCACGACGCCGCTCGCCCGCCGTGCGCGCTCTGCGCCTCGCCGAACCAACCGCGGCAAATATTGTTGAGCCAGCGTACGCGCATGCCCGGGTCGAACACGACGAAGCCCGCGTCGGTATGGGTGACCAGAGCGGAGAGTTTCTGCCGCTCGCGCTCGAGGAAGCGAACCTGGCGGTCGTGGGTTTGGAACCAGCGTTCGAGCTCCTCGACGCGGCGCTTGAGCGCGTCGGCCGATTCGAGCTGAATGGTGGAAGACTTCTTGGACACGTTGGAGGCTCCCCTGCGGACGGCGCTGTGCTACGCCCCGGCCGCCGCGCGCCGGCGTGCTTCGTACTTCTCCGCCAGCCAATCGGCGACCATGCGGATTTCGCGTTCGGTGCGCGCGTCGAAGGCGTCGACGTCGTGGCTGTCGATGTCGATCTGCGCGAAGATGTGGTCGCCCTTGCGGATCAACACCACCAACTCCGACTTGGTGGCACTCGAGCACGCGAGGTAGTTGGGCTCCTTGGTGACATCGGGCACGTTCTTATCGCGTCGCTCCGCCACCGCACTCCCGCACACACCGCGGCCCACCGAGATGAACACGTGGTCGGTCGGTGCGCCCACGAACGGGCCCAAGCGCAGCACGTCGTCGGGAAACAATTCGTAGATGCCGGTCCAGTGAAAGCGCGGGTGGCCGTGGTGGACGAGGTCGACGGCGCGCTCGAGGAGCGCGTCGAATCCGGCCCCGCCGGACGCTAGGCCGTCGAGGAGCTGGCAGATTTCCGAACCGCTGAGCGGGCTGTGGGGCAACCGGAACCCTCCGTAACTCTATGGTCGACAATTGGGTTCGCCCCGCAAACGGGGGCTGGCGACTCGAACCCGTCGACGCGTGAACGGCTCGATCCGCAACTCCCATGCCATCATGAAGGAGGCGCGGGTGGCCCGCGACGACCTCGGGGCGGCCGCCCTACCGGCGAGCGGTAGCGATCAGAACACGGCGCGTGTAGATGACAGCGCGGGGAAAGCGTGAGGCGAGCGACGCCCGCACCTCGGCTCGAAAACGGCGCCACTCATCGTCGGAAAGCAGCGTTTGCAGCGCGCGACCCGACGCGCACACTTCGCGCCCTTCGATGTATTCCTCGATGGAAAGCCGAAATTCGAAATCGGCGTCGTGGGCGCAAACCTCGTCGAAACCGTTCGCACGCAACGCATCGGTGAGTCCGCTGGTACGCGAGAAACGCGCCTCACCGGGAAGGAGCACGTCGCCGGCGCGGCGCATGCGATCCGCGTCGACGTAGCGACCCACGACTTCCGACCACGCGGCGAAGTACTCGTCGTCGCCGGCCGCCCAGGCGCTCACACCGATGCGTCCACCCGCGCGCATCACGCGCGCCATGTCGGTCAACGCCGCATCGGCATCGTCGACGTGGGTCAACACGAACGCGGAGAGAATGACGTCGAACGAGCGATCGGCGAACGGGAGTTGCGGCAGCGACCCCATGACGACACGCACGACCCCGCCGCGGCGCGCGGCTGCGAGCATGTCGAGCGAGGGATCCAATGCGACGACGAAGGCATCCGCTCCCGCGGCTTGGAGTGTGGCGCGCGAGACGGCACCGGTGCCGCAGCCAACATCGAGGATATGCTCGCCGCGCGAAGGTGCAGCGGCGGAGACGAGCGCGCGTGCGGGCGCGTCGAACAGACGCGGCGCATTGACGCGCTCGTAGGTATGCGCCGCGCCGTCGTACGAGCGGGCTTCACGGAGTCGTTGGGTTTCGTCCTTCATGGTGAGGGCTACTTCGCCTGCGTGCCGATTTCGCGATCGACGGCGGCGCGCACCGCGGCCATGTCGACAAGGCCGATCCAGCGCTCGACGATGCGCCCTTCGCGGTCGATGAGATAGAGGGTCGGCAACGCGCCGACGTTGAACGCTTCCCACGACGACGATTCCGCGGCGTCGATTGCGATCGGATATCCCACCGGTTTCTTGGCGAGGAACTTCTTCACCTTCTTCTCGCGGTCGTCGCCCTGATCGACGGAGACGCCGAGCACGACGAGCCCCAGCTTCTGGTAGTCGCGATAGATGGCGTCCAGTTCGGGCATCGACTTGACGCACGGCTTGCACCACGTGGCCCAGAAGTCGAGCAGCACGACGTGACCGCGCATCGACTCCAGCGAGAGCGAGGCGCCCGTGGTCGTCGTCCACGCGGACGCGGGTGCGGCACCGGTCTCGAGCACGTAGGCAGCGGGGTTGGCGTCGAAGGTGTCGGCGCACTTGGTCGAACAGAAGTAGTACGTGGTGCCCTTGTAGTCGCGCGTCGCGCCGACTTTCTCCGGCTCGGTCTCGCCGCTCGCGGCGCACACGATACACAGCGCCTTGTCCGGCGTCTCCGCCCGCGCCGTCATCACGACACCGAACCAGAACACGCACACCGCGATCACGATCTTCATTTCTAGAATCCTCCCGCCACCGAAATCCCAAATGTGTCCAACCAGACTGCCATCAAGCTCACTCCGAAGCGTTCGCCGAACCAGTTCACCATCGCGTGCGGTTGGTTGCCGTCGTACATGGCGCGCGCGGAGAATCCGTCGTACACGTACCACTCGCCGCCAAAGGGGAAATTGACGCCTTCGTCCCACTCGGAATAATTGAGGCTCGCGTACACCGACACGGGAATCGTCGGCGCCAGTTTGGACGCGGTCAGATAATACGACTGCGTTCCCTCCGGCGACCCGATGCGATCCGAGCTGGTGCCGATGAACAACGCGGGCCGCCGATCGGTTTCCGTCAGCAGGAAGACGGTCGCCAGCGGCACGACCTCGCTCACGACCGGATTGTACTCGATTCCGACCTGCGCGATACGGAGCACGCGGTAGTTCGCGGTCAGTCGCCAGCGCGGCCGCTCTTCGTCGGTGTCGACGTAGCGCGCCGAAAACGTCCAATCGGTTTCGATGCCACTCCCCCGGAGCGGCGCGCCCTCGCCGGGTCAGCCGCTTCAAGTGGGTGTGCGCGACGTGGGCGGTTCCGAGGCGAGGGCGTCGAAGGCCCACGCGACGACCAAGAATGTCAGTAGAAGACGTCTCATTTTTCAAAAGCGCATGGCCACGCCGAAGAGCCAATTGCGCCCCGGCATGCGGTAGCGTGCAAACTCCTCGTAGGACGCATCCAGCACGTTGTTGACTTTGGCCGAGAGCGTCCACGAACGACCCAGCTGGTACTGCGCGGCGCCGTTGAACACCCAGAACGCCGCCGGGGCCTGCAGCGGGTACAAGAATACCTCGTCAATTTGGCTACGATAGCGCGCGTCGCCGTGCACGGTCCAGCGCTTCCACGCCACATCGGCGCCCAGCGCCGCGCTGTTCTCGGGGCGGTACGCCAACAGATCGTCGGTGCGATCCGGGGATTCGTCGCGCGCGTACAAGTAGGAATAGTTGGCGAAGGCGGTGAGTGCGCGCCAGCGCGACTGCACGGAGGCTTCGATGCCCTCCATCAGCGCGCTGTTCAGGTTCTGCACTTGGTACGCGAACGGAACCCCTAACTCGGCCGAGACGTCGGCGAAGTACATGAGGTCCTCGTACTCGTATCGATATGCGGCCACGTCGAGGTTGAACAACGCGAGCGGGCTCCAGCGCACGCCGAACTCGGCGGACATCGTGAGCCGCTCCGCGACGAGATCGGGGTTGGGAATGAAGTCGATGCCGCCGCCGACCTCGCGCTGCGTGTACATCTCGGCGATGGTCGGCGCGCGAAACGCTTGCCCATAGAGCGCGCGCAGCGACAACTCCGGTGTGGTCGCCCATACCAGCGCGAACTTGGGGCTGAATTGCTCCAGCGTGCGAACCCCGACCAAATGATTCCAGTCGTAGCGCCCGCCGACGGTCGCGGTGAGCGAACGCGCGAGCATGACGTCGTCTTGAAAGAAGGCGGCGTAGTTGTTGATCTGGTGGTTGCCGTAAAGAATCGAGTCGGGCGACGAGACCACGTAGTCGAGCTGGAAGTCGGTTCCGACCACGACGTGATTGCGCCCGCCCACGCGCGCCTCGAGCTGCAGCATGTTGCCGATCTTGTCGCCGTTGATCTCGGTCGTGAAGCCGTAGGCTTCGTTGCCGGGGATTTGCTGATTGGGGTCGTCTTCGTTGAAGAACGATTGCTGCACGTGGTGAAAGTAGTAGGCGCGCATCGAGTACTTGATGTCTTCGCCGCTGAAGCCCCAGTACCACAGGTCGGCGCTACCGTACGTCTTCTCCTGATAGTCGTCCGCGAACGAGTCGCGCACTTCGAGCGGCTGCGCCGAGCTCAGCCACGCGTGCGGGTAGTCGTTCTCGGCCTGGCCGCCTCCCAACGTCAGCTCGAGTGTGCGCGAGCTTCCCAAGTTCCAGAGCAGTTTGCCGTACCCGTCGTAGAAGGTGTAGCCGGTGTTCTCGGCGTAACCGTCGGATTCCTTGCGCGAAGCGCTCACGAGAAAGCCCGTGCCGCCGATCTTGCCCGAGTAGTCCGCGCTCACTTCGTTCTGGAGCGGAGTGTCGCTGGTGTATTGGATGGCGGCGGGTTCTTCGAAGAAGCCTAGCTTCATCTCGAGCTTTCCTCCCGACACCGGCCCCGGTCGGCGCGTGATCACATTGATCACCCCACCCATCGCGGTCGAGCCGTACAGGCTCGAGAACGCGCCCTTGACCACTTCGACGTGATCGATGAACTGCACCGGCACGAGGCTCCAGAAGGCCCCGCCCGAGTCCGACGTCAGCGCGGGCCGCCCGTCGATCAACAGCAGCACGCGGTTGCCCACACCGCCGCCGGCGACGTCGGAGCTCCCGCGAATCTGGATCGATTGCACCGAGATGCCGCCCGTCGAGCGAAACGCGGCCAGTCCCGGCACCGTCTCGATCGCTTGATCGAACGTGACCGGCGCGCGCGCGGCGATCTCGGCTTCGCTCAACACCGAAACACTCGCCGGCGCCATGCGCGCGGTTTGTTCGGTACGCGCCGCCGTCACGACGACGGGATTGGCTTCGATCAGCGCTTGCTCGAGGGCGACGTCGACGCGCGTGGTGTCGCCCGCGAACACCACGACGTCGGTCTTGCGCAGAGTCGCGTGTCCGACCCGCGAGAAGACGAGGGAGTACGTACCAGCGGGAAGTGCGGAGATGACGTAGTCGCCGTGCGTATCGACGATGGCACCGCGCGCCGTCGCTTCGACCACCACGTTGGTATAGCCGAGCGGGGCACCCGTCTTGGCATCGGTCACGCGACCGATGACGACGCCGACCAACGGGCCCTGCGCGCGCGCGCCGGTCGGTCCCATCGACGCCATGACGAGCAGGGCGATCGTTGTGCGGAAAGCGGTCACGAACAAGCGCTAGGGTGCGACGTCCAAGTCGGCCGCGATGTTGACGGCGCTCTTGGTCTTCCCCGCCTGTACGGTGACAGCGACCGGCATTCCCTCGGGATTCCCGCTACCATCGACGGCGACACTGTCGCAGTCACAGTACATGCCGAGGATCTTCTCCTGACCCGGTGGAAGATTGGGGTCGAGCCAGCCGACCACAATCGCGGCGTAACTCGCCGGATCGAGTCCGTCGAAGCGATAGTCGTACGTGGTCCCCGCAGCGATTGGATCCGTGTACGCGTCGGGAGGACCCGTAGGAGGCCAATTCAGGAAGACCGACACTTGAACTTGTCCAGTCGTTGGCCACGCTCCTTGGAACGCAACCGTTCCGGCGATCGTGCCGGTGGTCGGCATCGCAGGATTGTTGTCGTCGTTGCACGCGGAGATCATGCCGAGGGTGGCCGCGAGCGCGACCACTATCGCGAACAAGCGGAAAGGCAGTTTCATGGCTGTAGTCCTCATGTTAAGGTTTCAGTGACCAGTCGGACGCGGGCGTCGGGAGAAAGATATTGCAACCTGCGTCACGACCATGTAGTTTTGCATAGTTTCGCGCATTCAAACATAGAATCCGATGCATCGTCAAGAGCCCACCCCAGACGCCACGCATTGGCTGACTTTGACCGAGGCAGCCGAGGCCTTGCGCGTCCACCCAACGACCCTCCGACGGTGGGCCGATTCCGGTCAGGTCCCGGTGTTCCTCACGCCCGGGGGTCATCGTCGCTTCGCGGCCTCCGACGTCCGCCACATCGCGGCCCGTCGTCACGCGGTCCGACGCGTCGGACCCGTGGAACGCATCTGGGCCGATCAAGCCCTTTCGATGGCGCGCAAGCAACTCGCCGCCCAAGAGGGCGAGCGCTGGCTCAAGCAGCACGACGGGGGTGCGCGCGACCGGAATCGACTGATGGGTCAGCAACTGATGGGCCTAATCCTCGAGTACCTCACCGCCGAAGACGACGACGGTCCGCAGCTTTCACAGGCGCGCAAGATCGGCGCGCAGTACGGGCGGTTTTCGCGCGAAGTCGGGCTTCCTCTGGTCGACGCGCTGCGCGCCGCCATGTTCTTTCGCGACACGCTGACGACCAGCGCCATCCAGCTTCCCGACAACGTCCGCATCCCGACCGGTTCGCAAGTTCGCCTCGTGACGCGCATCAACCGGATCGTCAACGAAGTGCAGTTGGGTGTAGCGGACGCCTACGCGGCGTCGTAAGATAACGCCCCGCCGAATTCTCGGCGTTTCAGGAACCATCATTCGATGTGCGGCATCCTTGGATATTGCGCCCAGGAATGGGACCCGGGGCTGGTCAAGTTCTTCGGCCTGCAGGGATTCAACCTGCAGCACCGCGGGCAGGAAAACTTCGGCTGCACGTATAGCAACGGGCGCAAGTTCTCCCACTTCAAAGACCGCGGACTCGTCTCGCAAGTCTTCACCAAAGAGCGCCGCGAGGACTTCACCGCCGCGCGGCCCTTGATCGCGATCGCCCAGACGCGCTACGCCACCGCCGGCGGCACCGATGCCATCTCCGCGCAGCCGCATTGGATGACGCTGCTCGACGGTTTCTATTCCAACGCCACCAACGGCGATCTTCCTCTGCTACAAAAAGAAATCCAGGACCTCGAGAAGTCGGGCACCGTGATGCTCTCGGGCAACGACGGCGAGGTCATCTTGAAGAAGATCCTGCACGGCGCCCGCGAGCAAGGCGGCGACTTGGTGGCGGGAATTCGGCGCTTGATGGAGACCACACCGGGCGCCTACTCCGGGTGCTTGATGACGCTCACCGAGCTCTATCTCTACCGCGACCCGCACGGCTTTCGCCCGCTCTACTTCGGGCGCTGGCGCGACGCCGTCGTGTACGCGTCGGAGTCGTGCGCGTTCCACGAGCGCGACGCCACCATCGAGCGCGAAGTATTCCCCGGCGAAGTGATCCGCTTCGACGTGTTCGGAAAGCGCGAGCACTTCCAAGCCGTGCCGACGCACACGCCTCGGCAGCAGTGCATCTTCGAACCCATCTACTTCGCGCGCCCCGACAGCCGCGTGTTCGCGGACGAGAAAGAAGTCGGACACTTCCGCTTCCAACTGGGTCGCCGTCTGGCGGCCGAGCACCCGCTGGCCGACACCGCCGTGGTCCCCGTGCCCGATTCGGGGCGCTACGCCGCCGTCGGCTTCGCGAGCGAGAGTGGGCAGCCTTTGCGCGAATTGCTGGTGCGCAATCCGTACATCCCGCGCACGTTCCAAATCGCCGGACAATCCAACCGCGAAGACCTCGTTCGGCTCAAGTTCACCGTGATGCACCAGCTCTTGCGACAGTATCGTCGCTTCTTGCTGGTCGACGATTCGCTGGTGCGTTCGACGACACTGCGCATTCTGATTTCGATGATCCGCGACGCCGCCGAAGAGGCCGGCCTCGCGCGCCGCGACGTGGAAGTGCACGTGCGCGTGGCGTCGCCGCCCATCATCGGGTGCTGCTATTACGGCATCGACACGCCGGAGATGGACGAACTCGCGGCCGCCAACCAGAGCGTCCAAGAAATCGCCAAAGGGATCGACGCCGACTCGCTCGAGTACCTCTCCCTCGAAGGGCTCGACGCGGTAGCACGCGAGTTCGGGAGTGCACAGGACTTCTGCCACGCGTGCTTCACCGGCCGCTATCCAACCCCGTTTCTTCCCCGCACGCGCTGAATCACAACCCAAGGAGGTTCCCCGTGCATCGTTTCTTGATACTCGCCGCGTTGATGGCGATCGCGCCCATGTCGAGCGTGGCCGGCGAGCCCGCTCCGAAATCCTCGAAGCCGACGAGCTCGCAAGATCCGCTGGCCGTCGGTCCAAATATTTATCGCGTCATCCTCGAAAACGACCGCGTGCGCGTGCTGGAAGCGCGCTTCAAGCCCGGCGAGAGAATCGGTCCCGCACACCCACCCCGACCATGTCGTGGTGGTGACGTCGGCCGGCAAGCTCGAGATCACCAACTCCGAGGGGACGCAGGTCCTCGACGCCAAGGTGGGAGACACCTTCTTCATGCCGGCCGAAACGCACTCGGCGCGCAACGTCGGCACCACCGAGTTCGTGTGCGTGGTCACCGAGCTCAAAGGGAAGTACAAGACGAAGGGGGAAGCGTCGCCCAAACCGGGCACCATCGAGGTGCAGCAGGGGAAGGTAGACGGTTAACTTTGGGTAAGTCGACTTTGCCGAGCGGGCGTTCCCGCGGGTCCCAAAATCTGGTTGAGACCCCTCCCGGGAATGAGTTATGCTAGATTTCGTGTCTGACCGATGGATGCGGAGATTCTCGTCGGAGTTTAGTTAGTTGTCAGATTGGGAGCCTATCGCATCGCGGGAAACGTTAAAGGAGAATGTATCGTGTCTAAGAAACTCTTTGTTGGAAGCTTGAGCTGGAACACCACCGACGAGGGGCTCCGGCGAGCGTTTGAGAAGTTCGGCGAAGTGCTCGAGGCGAAGGTCATCAAGGACCGTGAGACCGACCGCTCCCGCGGGTTCGGCTTCGTCTCGTTTGCGAATCCGAAGGATGCCATGGATGCCATGGCTGCCATGGACGGCCAGGAACTCGACGGCCGCACCATCAAGGTCAACGAGGCTCAGGAGCGCGAGCGCACCGGCGGCGGACCGCGCGGCGGCGGCGAGCGTCGTGGCGGCGGCGGCTTTAGCCGCGGCGGCGGCGGCGGCGAACGTCGTGGCGGCGGCGGCGGCGGCGGTCGCTGGTAATCGCGATCCGCTTCCAACCGAAGCGAACCAAAACGGCCCGGGTGCACACCCGGGCCGTTTTCTTTGTGATATAACACGCGCGCGGTCGAGCTGTTCGTCGACCGCTTCTTGCATCATTGAAGGCTCATCGTTGTCCCGACATGTCGCGCATGTGTGCGATTTCTTCGGGCGAACGATCGATCGACTCGCCACGCAAGCTGAGGTACGCGAGAATTCGGCACACGGCTAGAGTCCCAGGTGTTCCGCAATGAGGTTGCGCAGCGCGTCCGACGTGCCCGAATACAGCGTTGCGCCCACGGCGTCGCGCAAGTCACGCTCGAGATCGTGTTCCACGGTATCGCCGAATCCGCCGCAGACCTGGATGGCGTCGAGGCAGTTCTTCACCCACGATTCGACGATGTGGAGATGAGCCACTCCCGACTCGAGCGGCGCCTTCCCGTTGCGCTGGTGGTTCCACGCCGCTTGGTACAGGAGCGAGCGCGACGTCTCCCAGCGCATGCGCATGTCGACGAGTCGGTTGGCGACGGATTGAGACTTTCCGATCGGCTGCCCGAACTGCTGGTGCGTGCGCGCGTATTGCACGGAGGCTTCGAGCCGGCGCTGCATCGCTCCCACGCATGGGGCGAAGATGCAGCCGCGTTCCCACTCCCTCGAGCTGCGAAGAATCTCATCGCCCTGTCCCTCACGACCCAGGCGGTTCGCGGCGGGGACCCGGCCATCTTCGAAACACACGCGCGGCAAGGAATCGGCAGATCGCTCGTCGCTCACCCGCACGCCCGGCGTGTCGCGTTCGACAATGAAGGCGGTCGTGCCCTGGTCGAGCTTCGCGAACGCGAGAAACACGTCCGCGTCGCGCGCGCCCAACCCGAAGGTCTCGCTGCCGGTCAACACGAAGTGGTCGCCGTCGCGAACCGCGCGTGGGCGCGAGTCGGAGCCGGTTTCGCCCACGGCGTGGGCGCCGATCCATTCACCGCGGCACAGCGGAGTGAGATATCGAAGCTTCTGCTCGTCGGTCCCGAACTCGTGAAGCGGCGTCTGCACGCCCCACATCTGGGCACCGAGCGCCAAGCCGAGTGCGCTGTCCCGGCCCGCGTAACCGAGCGCCTCCAGCACCAGCAGCGTGCCGACGGCGTCCATTCCTTTCCCGCCGTACGCGACCGGGAACGGCAGCCCCTGGATGCCGAACGCGCCGCATTGCTTCCAGCGCTCGCGCGCGCCCAAGTCGGCCCCCGGCTCGTGCGCGAAGCGAATCGCGGCGGCGCGAAGTTCGGTCTGTGGTTTGGTGAAGGAGAAGTCCATCAGGATGTCTTGGGATCTACTTGAAAACTTCCGATGGGAACCGAGGAAACCGCTGTCGACGGACTTCCATTATAGCAAGGGCCGTCCGCATGCCTCAAGTTGAGGTTTGGGGAAGTGGTTGCTAGCGCGGCTAGCTGCGGTCGTCGTCCGCGTCGTCGGAGGGCGCGTCGGGGAGCTCGTTGACGTCGTCCATGCGACGCGGGAAATGCCGCGCCAACTCCGAGCCCACTCGCTCGATGCCTTCCGCCAGCCCGTCGCCGAAGCGCCTCTCGGCGAAACGCGCCTCGACCTGCTTGATCAGGTCGGCCCAGAAATCCGGTGCGACGCGTTCGTGAATCCCCTTGTCGCCGATCACGGCCAGCTTCTTGTCGCGCACCGAGACAAAGAACAGGACGCCGTTGCGTTCACGCGTGCGCGTCATGCCGATCTTCTCGAAGGCCTTGCGCGCGTCGACGGTCGGCATGTTCTGCGACCGTTCCGCCAGGTGGACGACGATCTCCCCCGAAGTCTTCGCTTCGGCGTCGCGCACGGCGGCAGCGATGCGCGCGCGATCTTCGCGCGTCAGGAGTGTCCGGACCGAGTCGCGCCGCGTGCGATGGACGTGACGCGAAAGCAATCCGCCGACGACGCAGAACGCGATCGCGACCATACTGATGGCCAGGATGGCGCCGCGTGTCCATACCGACCACGTTTGTGCGGGCGGGGCGACGAATTCGCGCAGCATGATCCCCGCCACCACGATCGCGAGCACGACACCGGCCGCGGTCAGAAACGCGGCGGCCGCGCGCATGACACGGCTCGAATCGGTGTGATTCACGTCACCACCTCCCGGAGGCGCCGCCGCCCCCGAAGGAGCCGCCGCCGAACGAACCGCCGCCAAAGCCGCCACCACCGCCGCCGCCACCGAAACCGCCGATGAACGGGCCGCCGCCCCAACCACCGCCGCGCCACCCACGGCTCGAAATCCAACCGCGACGCGCGCGGCGCGCGATCGACGAGACGATCAATATGAAGACCACGATGAACAGAAGCGGCAGCCACGCGGGCACGCTCTCGCTCGCCGGCTCCTCCAGCGTCTCGCCCCGCGCGAGCCGGGCGATGTTCGACACCGCGCGCGCGAGCCCGGCGCCGTAGCGCCCCTCCCGAAACGCCGGCGCGATGTCGTAGCGAATGATGCGCCCCGCCATGGCGTCGGTGATGACCGCTTCCAATCCGTAGCCGACTTCGATGCGCACGCTGCGCTCGTCCATGCCGACGACCAGCAGCGCGCCGTTGTCGCGCTCGGCGTTGCCCGGCTTCCATTTTTCGGCGAGTGCGATCGACACGTCTTCGATGGGGTCGCCGTGGAGCGACTTGAAGATGGCGACACCGATCTCGAGGCCGCGCTGGTCGTAGAACATCAAGGTGTCTTCGAGCGCGCGGCGTTCGTCGGACGAGAGCACGCCGGTCTCGTCGTAGACGAAACGCGACGGCGCTTCGGGCAGACGCACGCGAACGCTGGGTGTGGCGTGCGCGACGACCGGTAGCGTCGCCAGCGCGAGCGCTGCCAACGCGGCGCGCCGTCTCGGTGTGCGGACGGTAATGCGTGAGGTCTGCACTGCGCTAGAACTTGACCGGGGGCGCTTCCTCGGCGCCTTCCTTGGCTTCGAAATACGCCTTGGGAGCAAACCCGAACATGCCGGCGAGCAAGTTCATGGGGAAGCTCTTCACTGCGGTGTTGTAGGTCTGCACCGACTCGGTGAAGCGACGGCGCTCGTTGGCGATGCGGTTCTCCGTGCCCGCAAGCTCGTCTTGCAGCGCGATGTAGTTGGCGTTGGCCTTGAGTTCGGGATACTGCTCGACCGTGACGAGCAAGCGCGACAACGCGGACGTAAGTTCGCCCTGTACCTGCTCGAACTTCTGCAGCGACTGCGGGTCGTTGAGCATCTCCGGCGTCACCTTGATCTGGGTGGCCGCAGCACGCGCCTCGATCACCCGGGTCAGGGTCTCCTGCTCGAAGTTGGCCGCACCCTTGACGGTCTCGACGAGATTCGGGATCAAGTCGGCGCGGCGCTGGTACTGGGTCTCGACCTGGCTCCACGACTGCGAGACGCCTTGGTCGAGCTTGACGACGCGGTTGTACCCGGACACACCCGAGATGGCGACGAACACGAGTACCACGACGACGACGATGGCAAGAATCTTTCCCACGAATGGACCTCCTGTATCGAGCGCGGGTTGGCGCCGATCACGATAGCATACACGCTGGAGGGTGTCGTCTTCGATTCGGAGCCCAAAGTCCCCGAAAAAAGCCGCCGACTACATCACGCGGATCGGAACCACGACCACCATCTGCCCGGCCCATTGCAGGCGGCGCTGGATGGCGTACGCGGTCTCGTTGTGCAGGAGCGGGTGGAACCATTGTTCCTTCCCGAAGATGACCTTGCCGGCGAAAAACATGATGTGCGGGAACTCGCGCGCGACCTCGAGACACAGCCGTTCCGCGCCTTCGACCGCCTCGGTGTCGATCGAATAGCGCGAGGTGGCCGGGATGCCCTGATTGCGGGCGAAGATCACGTAACGTTTCAAGTCGCCTTCCAAGTGGGCACGCAGCGCGTCGACGGTGCCTTCGCCCTTGAACTCCTTGGAGTCGACGACACCCACCGAGACGAAGATCACGCCCTTGAAGTGACCGGGGAATTTCGAAAACACGCTCAGGCACGTGTGCAGCCCCACGCCTCCGTACTCGCCCACGAGAATCGCGGCGACCGGGTCGGTCGCGCTCGGTTCGCTGCCGTCGCCTTCGGCTTCGGGTGAGCGAGGGACTTCGATCAAGGATTCGTACAGCTTCGCGACCTTGTACGATACGCTTTCATAGTGGCGGCGAATTCCGAAACACAGCAGGACGACGGCGCTGGTCACCAAGAGCGTGACCCATCCTCCCTCGGTGAACTTCTCGATGGTCGTGATCACGAGAATCGTCGCGCACAGGACGAATCCAATGGAGAAGTGCAGAATGCGCCGCTTCGTGCGGGGCGACGTCTTGCGGGTGCGCATCGCGTGGAGCAGCATGCTCAGCATCGAAAGCGAAAACGTGACGAATACGTTGATCGAGTACATGACCACGATGTGGGAAACGTTGCCGCGCGTGTAGAGGAGTGCGGCCAGCGACGCGATGGCCATCAGGACGATGCCGTTGCCGGTGACAAGCCGGTCGGAGAGTGCCGCGAAGCGGTGCGGCATCCACGAGTCGACCGCCATGTTGGCCAATACGCGGGGGCCGTCGACGAACCCCGCTTGCGCGGCCACGACGAGAAGCGCCCCCTCCGAAACCAAGACGAGAATCATGAACGTATCGCCCAGCGCCGACGTGCCGGCGAACGAGCGCGCGAGGACCGCGTTCATCGTCTTCCCTTCCACGTGGCGGATGTCCCACAGGAGGTAGCAGACGATCAGCCCCGCCGCCGTGAACGCGAGCGAGATGGCCATGTACAGCATGGTGCGCTTGCCGGTCTGGACGCGGGGCTCGCGCATGATCGGCAGACCGTTGGAGACGGCTTCGATACCGGTGTAGGTGCCGCCGCCCAGCGAGTAGGCGTGAATGAAGAGCAGCACCATGCCCCCCGCGCCCAGCGTCGTCAGCCCGTTGGAGAAACCGGTCCCGACCTCGGCCACCGTCTCGGGGATGTTCGTCGCGTGCACAAACGTCGCGCCGCAGATCAAGATGATGTGCGTCACGATGAACAAGAGGAAGATGGGTGTCAGCGTGAGCACGGATTCGCGCACGCCGCGCAGATTCAAGACCAACAGGAAGACGATGAACAAGACTTCGACCGGAAGTTTCCAGATCTGGTACTCGATCGGAAACAAGCTGAAGAGAGCATCGCCCGCAGCGGCGATCGAAATCGTGATGGTGAGCACGTAGTCGACCACGAGCGCGCTCCCGGAGACGACGCCCGCCTTCTTGCCGAGCAGCTTGGTGGCGACGAAGTAGCCGCCGCCGCCGTGCGGGAACAACTCGACGATGCGACTGTACGCGGATGAAATGACCCAGACCGTGATGGCCGTGAGTGCCGCTAGGCCGACGGCCAAGTAGGTGTGCGTGCCGAGCGCCTTGAACGCCTCCTCGGGACCGTACGCGGACGACGAAAGCCCGTCCGCCCCCAGGCCCACCCAGGCGAGGAACGCGATCAACGAAATGTGTTCGTAGAGCGAACGATCGCGCAGGTCGCGCGGCGGGCCGATCAGGATCGAGCGCAGGCGAGTGCGGAAAGGGATCGGTTCTTTCGATCGCGTTCCACTATCGTCGGGCGATGAGGGCGTGCGGGGTGTTTCCATCGTTTTGAAGCACCGAACCTGCGGCCCGGCTCATTCGCGAATCGCCGAACCGTACGCCCTGGCTTGGCCCCCGTCAAGACCCGCGTTGCCCGCTCCCGCGCGCCGTGCTATCCTTCGGGCCACGCGAAAATTATCGAGCCCGTCGAACCAATCCAGAGGTTTTCATGCCCGACAAGAACGAGAGAGACCGGACCGCCAGCATCGCGGTCTTCTGCGACTTCGAGAATATCGCCATCGGTGTCCGCGAGTCGCGTTACGCGGAGTTCGACATCGGACGCGTGCTCGAACGACTGCTGCTCAAGGGCAGCATCGTGGTCAAGAAGGCGTACTGCGACTGGGATCGCTACAAGGACTTCAAGCGACCCATGCACGAGGCCGCCTTCGAGATGATCGAGATTCCCCACGTGCGCCAATCCGGAAAAAACTCCGCCGACATTCGCATGGTGGTCGACGCGCTCGACCTTTGCTACACCAAGCCGCACGTCAACACCTTCGCCATCTTGAGTGGTGATTCCGACTTCTCGCCGTGTGTGGCGAAGCTGCGCGAGAACAACAAGATCGTAATCGGGGTCGGGGTCAAGAACTCGACTTCGGACTTGTTCACCGCCGCGTGCGACGAGTTCGTCTTCTACGACGACCTGGTGCGCGAGCACGAGAAGCGCCGCAAGAGCCGCCGGCGCCCGGCGCCCAAGCCGAAGACCGCCGCGCCACCCAAGCCCGGCGGCGAAGCCGATATCGAAGAGCGCAAGCAGAAGGCGTTCGATTTGGTGTTGGATACGATGGAGATGCTCTGGGACGAGCGCGGAGACGAGGACGAGATATGGGGTTCGATGGTCAAGCAGGCCATCAAGCGCCGCCAGCCGAGCTTCAACGAGTCGTACTACGGTTTCCGCGGCTTCAACGATCTCTTGAAAAGTATGGAAGCCGAAGGCCTGATCGAGATCGAACCCGACGAGCGCTCCGGCGGCTACATCATCCGCGACGTCAAGGAATAGACGCCGACGCGCTAACGCCGTGCCCGTCGCGCGCGCGGCGGGTCGTCCCATCGTTCCAACGCCAGCGCCACCGCCCTCGCACCCTTGCGCAGGAACACCCCACCCCCCACGTTGACGAAGTCGCGCGCCAGGCGCGTGCGATACCACGCCGCACTGCGCACGCGAATGGAGCGGTCGGTGCGTTTCATATCGAGCAGGCGGTCGTCGATGTCGTCACGCGTGGGGACGTCGAAGTAGAAGGCACCGCGGCACACGCGCGCGATCGCGTCGAAGCTCCGCACCACCGCATCGTCGTCGACGTACTGCAAGACGTCCTGGCACACCACCAAGTCGAACTTCCGCCGCGATACGAAGCCGTCGATCGACACGCGCGTCCATCCGTAGCGTTCGCACAAGTACTCGCTCGGGTCGATGCCGACGTACTCGATGTCGCGATCGATTCTATGGAGCGCGCGCTTCCACAGGCCCGTCCCGCACCCGGCGTCGAGCACGCGATGGATGTCGAGCTGCAAGTGATCGAGGTAGCTCGTCACGAAGCGTGCGCGCTTCATGACGTCGTCGAACGTGGCCACGGCGGTGCGCGGCGCGTGGTAGTAGCGCTGGAAGAAAGCGCGGTCGAAGGAGCGACGGACGGTATCCGTAGGCGACCTAGTGCATGTGCATCGGAAAGTCGCCGAGCATCATGGTCAAGACTTTGTTGAAGCGATCCAAGCGCTCGTCGTAGGTGACGTAGTCCTGCAGCTTGGCCTGGGCGGTGGAACTCCACATCTGCTTGCCGGTCTTGGCGTCCATGGCGAAGAGCATGAGCGTCCCTTCGTTCCACGCGTCCTCCGCACTCATCTGCGACCACGCCATGTCGTAGCCCTTGTAGATATCGTCCATTTTTTGCTGGTCGAATTTCACTTCGCTGGCAACGTGCATCAGGATGACCAGGTCGGGGATCGAATCCACCTTGGTGTAGCCGAGCTTCGTCATCTCGGCGATGAAGTGCTTGGCGACCGCGACGCGAAATTGCGGCTGGTCGATGTATTCGAGACCGGTCAAGGGGTACTCGCCCTCGAGCCCGAAATCCCAGGTCCGATACGTCGAAAAGTCCACGCCCGGAACCGGCTGCGGCGTGATGTTGACGTTGGCATTGAAGCCCTTCTGCGAGCACGCGAGAAGTGCAACCAAGAAGAGCGGGACCAGGACGGCGAACTTTCTCATCGGATCAACCTCCAGGAGAGCGGCTAGAGAGGTTGAAGATATAGCACGAATGCGGTGCTGCGCGCAATTCGTCATGCGCGATCGCGGGGGTGTGTCTGGCTCGGAAGATGTCGGCTAGACGATCTCGGACAATAACTCGCTTCCGGATCCGCCGGTGCGCGTGCGCACGCGCGCTCCGGTGGAATCGGTGCTGGCCCCGAGCATGCGTCGCAACTGGAGCGCTTCGGCGATGTCCGCCACCTCGTTGCCCGCGAGCCGCTTCAAGTACACGGACTGCCCTTTCAAGCTCTCCTGCATCGATGCAACGAAGCGCTTGAACTCCTTCTTGGCCGCGAGATCGATGCGCTCCTCGGTGGAGTACGCGTAGTAGTAATGCCCGTCGGCGCCGCTGATCTTCCATCGAAAGTCGCGATCGACGTCGATGATGACGCCGCGCCCGGAGGAATCGACCAACGGATTGCCCTTGGCGAGGAAGTCGAACAGGATGGATTCTGCTTCTACCGCGGCGGCGTTGACCACGCGCTCGGTCAAGCCTCCGAATCCTCGCACTTGTGGGAGGTCGACGAGGTCGCGCAACAACTGCGCCTTGAAATCATTCAGCAGCACGCCGCGCGGCACCACGCACAGTCCGCGATTGCCGTCGACGGTATTGAGCGGTTGATAACCGCTGCGGCGAATGATGATGGCGCACCCGCGCACCAGGAGCGGCAGCTGATCGAGCTGCTTCTTCAGCACGCCGGCGAAAGTTCCGCGCGGGCTGAAGGCGGTTTTGGCCTCCTTGTGAAGCAGACGGCGCGCGCGACGGTTGCCGAAGAACCAACGATTGGAGGTGCGACGCACGGCGTCGCGCAACGACGCGCGACCGTCTTCGTCGACCCAGTGGTCGTACATGGTAGACGTCATGATCTCGCCGGCGACGACGAACTCGATCCGTTTCCATTTCAGCATCGGCACGTGCGAACCTCCACCTACTGTACCAGCACCATGCGCGCGACGCGGCTACCGAGCGGCGTCGACACGCGGAACAGATATACGCCGGAGGCGACGCGTTGCCCATCGGCGTTGCGACCGTCCCAGCGCAGCGCGTGCTCGCCGGCCGCGAGTGTGGCGCCTTCCGCCAGCGAACGCACCTTGGCGCCCGTCACCGACCACACGTCGGCGGTCACCGGCAACGCACTCGGGAGGGTGAAGCGCACTTGCGTCGACGGATTGAACGGGTTCGGCACGACACCGATGATGGCGAATCCGTCCAGCGCGGGCGCATCCACCGCGGTGGCCGACACGTCGACCACGACGCGAAACGTAATGGGTCCGTTGCTCGCGTTGCTGTGGACGGTGACCAGACAGCTGTCGTGGACGGCACCGGTCGGCGTTACGCACACGTCGATGGGCGTGAACGCGCCAGGTGCCACCGTGTGCGCGGTCGCGGTGGTGTCGACACTGAAGGGAACGTTGCCGCATCCGGAGATGCCCCCGATCACGAGATTGCCGCAACCGTTGTTCACGACGTACACCGTCTCGCACGTAGTCTGCGACAGGGGCGGCTGCGAAAACACCGTGCGCACCGGGTTCGGGCCACCGGTCACCTTGAGCGAGCGATACTTGACGTAGAAGACCCAGTCGCCGGTAACACCCGCGGCACACGCATTCATCCATCCGCCGGGCACGGCGTAGATGACGTTCTTCCCCGACTGGCACCCGTTGCCGTCGTGCACCACACTCGGCGCGAAGATGTCGCCCGCATTCGGATTGTTGAACTCGAGCGTCACCGTGAACGGCCCGGACGCGATGGTCTTGTTACCCGGCACCAGCTGGAGGTTGAATTCATTGATCGCGCCGTCGGTCATCAAGGGACCGGGGAGCGAGAAAATGGGCGAGCCCGGGTTCGGCAATCCACCGGCGAAGATGTTGATCGCCTCTTCGAGGCTTTGCGGTGCGCCGCCGATCTGCGATCCCCAGCCGATGCCGACTTTCAGAATCTCGATCGGATACACGCTCGGCGGCAGGTTGAAGACCGCGCCCGCCTGTTCGTTCGGGACGAAGCACGGGCACACGATCTGGCCGACGCCGGTGAAATTCTGCAATTGCGTTTCCGTGCACTGAGCGCCGGCGTCGCGTGACGATGCGGCAAGCGTTGCCGCCGCGATCACCGCGACGACGACCGACCGCGCGACGCCTTTCTTGGAAACGATGCGACTCGGGTCGACGATATGCAGGATGGCAGACGGGTGTGATTCGCGCACGAGCATGCACCTCATTCGGGCACAAGCGGCCCTCAAGAGAACTCCAAGCGAAGCGGCCGCAAGCGACATGCCAGCGGTGGCGGGCAGAAAAAAGTCGGGGCCCCTGGATAGGGACCCCGACCGGATCAGTATCGGTGGCGTTGGGTTTCCCCCGCATGCGAGGAGACCTTACAGAGCCACGAATCGTGGAGTCATCCCGTTACGGGGACGCCACCTCCACTAAGCCGCGACTATCTGTACTCACTGGATCACCTCCTTCAGGGCGTGCCCAATGATCGGCGAGACCCACCTCGCCCGGCCCCTCGAACCGCCCGGGTCCGCCGGAGCCGTCGCGACCTTCGTCGCGATGCCATCGGCGGAAAAGCTATGAAAGGCGCGCCGGGTCGTAAAGAAGAATTTTGGCCGACGGGCGGGAAGAATTCTCCCTCTTGCCGGTCGTCGAACTCTTCCTCTATAATAGCGGCCGGGCGGTGGTCCACGCCCAACCCCTTCGGTCCTCCCCCAGCGGGGACCTTCGTGGGGCAAAGGGGGGCACACTCCCGGATCATGCATCGTCGACACTTTCGTTCGCCGAGCGAGGCTCGCTGCTGGGGGGTGGGTTTGCGCGCGGCTTCGAAAGGATGATCGGCCATGCCGAAGCAGAAGGATCTCAAGCGCCTCGTGCGCTCCCGCATGAAGAAGACGGGCGAGTCGTACACCACCGCCCGCGTTCAAGTCACCCACAAGACTCCCGCGAAGACAGTTCTCGTTTCCGACTTCGCCGCGCTCGCCGGGATGAGCGACGACGCCATTCGCGCCAAGACCGGCAAGACCTGGGCGCAGTGGGTGCGCGTACTCGACGCCATCGACGCGGTGAAACTCCCGCACCGCGAGATCGCGGAACACGTGCACAGCGATTTCAGCGTTCCCGGCTGGTGGACGCAAGCGGTAACGGTCGGCTACGAGCGCATTCGCGGCTTGCGCGAAAAGGGCCAGCGTCGCGATGGCGGCTACGAGGCGTCGAAGAGCAAGACGCTCGCTGTAACCGCCGCGATCGCGTTCGACGCCTTCGCGAATGCGCGCGCGCGCAAGAAGTGGCTGCCGAACGTCGAGGTGGTGATTCGCAAGGCGACACCACCCAAGTCGATCCGCATGACGTGGCCCGATGGCACCAGCGTCGAAGTGTGGATCACGTCTAAAGGCGAGAAGTGCTCGGTCGGCGTGCAGCACACCAAGCTCGCGTCGAAAGAAGACGCGAACGCGCGCAAGGCGTTCTGGGCGGAGCGGCTCGATGCGCTCTCGGAGGCGCTTCGCGACTAGGGGGCCGAAGGCCGGGCGGGTGGATCGGCCACCCGCCCGGCCCGGTTGCGCGGGCGTTCATGATACAATTGACGCGTCGCAGCGCCGTTCAATCCGGAGGCCCCCTATGCATGTCCACACTCGCTGGCTCGCGTTGTTCTCGTGCACATTCCTGATGTCATCGAGCGCGCTCGCCGCGAAGACCGCCTTTCGCTTGAACGACCTCGACCTTCGTGACCCGCATATCTATGTCGTCTACCTTGGATGCGACGACATTACGGACCAGGCTCCGGGATTCAGCCCGTTCAATAGCGCCCTACAATCGCGAATTCAGACCGACGGCGACGCGGACGGCGCTCTTGACTTGAATTTGTTGCTCATTTTCGATCCCCTCGACCAAACCGGGTCCGGCGGCATGCTGACGTTCGGGGAGGCGGTCTGCACGGCGCCCATGGCCGGCACGTCGTGCGAACCGGATCCGTTGATCACGCCGATCTCGTTGCAGTACCACAATCAATCCAGCGGCTTGTGTCTGTCGGTCATGGCGGGGACGACGTACGGGCCCTACTCGCCTGAAGTCGTCAAGCCGAGCGCCCCATGCTTCAAGACCGACGAGGCGAGCATGACGCTCCGCGTCTTCGGCGACGTCGACATTCCCTTCTCGCATGTACGCATCGGGGCAATATATGTTGGCACGCCGGCGACGAACTTGAACAGCGGACTGATCCGCGGCTTCCTCTCCCAGGAGGACGCCGATGCGATCGTGGTCCCGCTGCCGACGGTCGGTAATCAGCTGCTCAGCAGCATCCTGCCCAGCGTGACGGGCAACTGCGCCACTCATGCCGACCAGGACACCATTCGAACTGCGGAGGGTTGCGCGACCGAGGCGGGTTGGTGGTTCTACTGGAATTTTACCGCGGTGGCCGTTCCTTTTACGGAACTTCCAACGGGTATCGAGGCACCGGCAGCGGACGAACTGTCGCTCGACGACGCCATTCCGAATCCGTTCAATCCTTCGGCGACACTTCGTTACTCCATCGCGTCGGACGCCTTCGTTCGCCTGTCGATCTACGACGCCAATGGCGGCTTGGTCGCCGACTTGGTGCGCGCGAACGAAGCCAAGGGTGAACATGCGGCACGCTGGGACGGCAAGAACGCGGCCGGTGTTCCCGTCAGTTCGGGCGTTTACTTCGTGCGATTGGAATCCGCGGGCGAAACGAGGACGCGCAAAATCGTCCTGCTGAAGTAACGGCTATCGCTGCGCGTGTGTGAGCGACTCCGATAGGTCGGCGCGCAACAGCTCCGCGGTGAGCGCGTTGGCGGCGGCGTTCGGATGCGCGTCGTGGTCGAAGAAGAGGAGCTCGTTCTGCGCGGCGGCGCGGAATTCCTGGATCGGGTAGTGATACTCGATGTCGTGCGCCGCGCAGAACGACTCCAAGCGCCGATACGGAAACGAGACGTCCACATTGGCCGGGTCGACGCCGGTGCGCTTCATCATCTCGGCGCGCCACGGTTCGTCGACCTCGAGTTTGGCCGGAAACGCCAGCACCACCAGCTTGGCGGAATCTTCCGCGCAATCCTTGGCCAGCCGCTCGATCACGCGTTCGGTGGCGCACCACGCGCCCTCGATCGCTTCGCCGCCGCGCACGTCGTACACCGACCAGTGCGACAAATGGAGATTCGCTTCATAGCCGTTCGTCGTGTAGCGCGGGTCTTCCACAACGTGGTGCTGGTACTCGCGCATCTCCAGCCGTCGTTTGACGAACAGCAACAACCGGCTCTTGCGCAGGACGCGCTTCGCGCGCAGCCCGAAGCTGAGCTGCGTCGGCGGCGTGGGCGGTTCCAATCGCAGCGAGTCGCCCTCGCACACGAAGCGCGGCTTGGTGCCCGTTTCGACCACGGGACCGCGCAGCCCGTCGTTGATGACGTCGTTCTGCATCAAGAACGTGAGTACGACAACGTCGGGTTGCAAACGACGCAGCCGCGACTCGTAGAAGAGCATCTCTTGATCGGTGCCCCACCCGGGCACGCCCGCGTTGATGACTTCCACATCGCCGGGAAGCGAGTGGTTGAGCAGATCCGAGAAACGCTCGCCCACCTTCAATCCCACGCCGAACGCGAACGAGTCCCCCAGCACCAGCACGCGGTGTGTGCCGCGCGGTTTTTCGACCGCGATGTCGCGGTCGCGCAGGCCGAGCGAGTTGACGTCGATGCGATAGCGAAAATCGCGCTGCGGATCAACACTCACCAAGGACGAGTTGGGCTGCAAGCTCCAACCGAGCAGCGGGTCGTAGCGAATCACGCTGCCCAGGAATTCGGGGTGATAGACGAAGCGGAGCACGACTTCCGCCGCCAGCGCCACCACCACCAGCGTGACGAGCAAGAGAATCACATTGGCGCGGCGACCGCGCGACGAAGTCGTCGGGATAGTGGAGGGCATGAAGTCTATTCCATTATGAGTTCATACCGCGCCTGCCCTTGGCGTGCATGCTATTGTAGCACAATTGGTCGAGTCTCCCTCGCGATGCGCCCGACACGTTCTCGGTCTTGACGTTTTCTTGATGCCGTTAGTCCACCTCTTGACACCGTCGAAACACGCGGCCGACTATTGTTCGTGCTATGAAAACTCACACGCATCCTCATCGCGGGCTGCCGTGGCTGGTACTCGGCAGCATCGTGCTCTTGATCTTGATTGTTGTCGCTCTCAAAGCGCATGCCGAGACGACGGCGCCCAAGTTCTCGATCGGCGGTTACGCCGAAACGTACTTCCAGTGGAACACCAACGATCCGTCGAACGGGATCACCAACTATCGTGGCTTCGACAACCGCCACGATTCCTTCACGATCTCGAACGTCGCCATCGACGCGCAGTGGGACGACGAGCAGGTGGTCGGACGACTCGCGCTGCAAATCGGCCACGCGGCCACCACGTACTACCTCGGCGAGCCCGCGGCACCGGGCGCGAGCGGCGCCAATGCCAGCGGACCCGAGCTGTGGAAGTACGTCCAGCAGGCGTACGCGGGCTATCGCTCCCAGGGCTCGCACGCGTGGGTTGCGGCCGGCGGCATCTTCTTGTCGCCCGTCGGACCGGAAGGCATCGCGATTCGCGACAACTGGAACTGGTCGCGCTCGAATCTGTTCTTCGGGCTTCCCTTCTATCATACCGGCGCGCGTTTGACGTATCCGTTGAACGACAAGTGGACCGGGATGGTGTTGGTCTCCAACGGTTGGAACAGCGTCGTGGACAATAATAAGGAGAAGTCGGTCTGCACGCAGTTGACCTACACGCGTCCCTCGGGCGGTCTGACGGCGAGCTTTCTGTACTTCGGCGGCGCCGAGCGCGCCACCGGCGCACCCGAAGGTCGTCCGTGGCGCAATCTCTTCGACACGTACGTCACGTGGGACGCCACGTCGCGTTGGAGTTTCCTCGCGCAGGCCGACGCCGGCTTCGAGGACAATCACTTCGGCACCAGCAGCTGGGTGGCGGGTGCCTTGTACGCGCGCTTCCATGCAACCGACCGCATCTACCTCGGGCTGCGCGGGGATTCCTTCGACGAAACCGTGGCGTCCGATGCGCAAGGCACCGCCTCCGCCATCTTCTGGCCGGCGGAATGGGTGCGCTCGGTCACCGCGACCGTCGACTACCGTCCCGCCGAGCGCGTGTCGCTACGCCTCGAGTATCGCAACGACAACGCCGAGGACGACATGTTCTTCGGCGGCAACGTGACGGGCGACGGCGTGTCGACGCCGTACGAGATGAATCGTTCCAGCCAGGACACGATCACGATGGGTCTCGTGACCTGGTTCTAGTCGGCTCCGTGGAGGAATGCACATGTTGGATCTCTTGTTTCTACTTCTTGTCGTGGTGTTCTTCGCGCTGACGTGGGCGTTCATTCGCCTGTGCGGGAAGGTGTAACGCCATGCACACACTCTTGATTATCGGCGGGCTGATTGCGCTGGCTCTGCTGATCTATCTGTTCTTTGCGCTCTTGTTTCCGGAGAAACTGTCATGACCTCGAATGGTGTTCTGCAATTGGTTCTCTATTGCGTGCTGCTGGTCGGCCTGGGTCTTCCCCTGGGCGCGTATATGGCGCGCGTCTATCAAGGTGAATCGAAGCTCGCCAATCGCGTCTTCGGACCGATCGAGCGACTCATTTATCGCGTCGCGGGCGTGCGCGCGGACGAAGACATGAGCTGGCGCCGCTATGCGGGCGCGGTGATGATCTTCAATCTGCTGGGGGTGCTGGTGGTATACGCGCTCCAGCGCTTCCAGGCGACGCTTCCGCTCAATCCGGACGGACTCGGCGCGGTAGGTCCTGCGGTCGCGTTCAACACCGCGACCAGTTTCGCCACCAATACCAACTGGCAGTGCTACGGCGGCGAAACCACCATGAGCTATCTCACGCAGATGGCCGCTCTCACCGTGCAGAATTTCGTCTCCGCGACGAGCGGCATGGCGGTGCTGGTAGCACTCATTCGTGGTTTCGTGCGGCGCAGCGCCCAGGGTGTGGGCAGCTTCTGGGTCGATCTGACCCGCAGCACGCTCCATATAATGATGCCGCTCGCGATCGTGCTGGCGCTGGTGCTGGTGTCGCAGGGTGTCGTGCAGACGTTCGGCGGACACGCGCAAGCCCATCTCCTGGATCCGTTCGCCACCAGCGACACCACCATGGTCACCGAGCAATCGATCGCGGTGGGACCGGCCGCGTCGCAGGTCGCCATCAAGCAATTGGGAACCAACGGTGGTGGGTTCTACAACGTCAACTCGGCGCACCCGCTCGAAAATGCGACTCCGCTCTCGAACCTGTTCGAAGTCATCGCCATCCTGTTGGTCCCGACGGGCCTGTGCTTCACCTTCGGCACCATGGTCAAGGATCGACGTCAAGGCTGGGCCATACTCGCGGCGATGTTCGTCATCTTCATCCCCTTCCTAATGGTAACGGTGGTCTCCGAACAAGGCGGCAATCCGCTACTGGCCGCCAAGGGACTCGACGACGCGGTGAGTCCGCTCCAAGCCGGCGGCAACATGGAAGGGAAGGAAGTCCGCTTCGGTATCACCAACAGCGCCCTGTGGGCGACCGCGACCACGTCGGCGTCGAACGGATCGGTCAATGCGATGCACGACAGCTTCACGCCGCTGGGCGGCCTGGTGCCGATGGTCATGATGCAACTCGGCGAAGTCGTGTTCGGCGGCGTGGGCTCGGGTCTCTATGGAATGCTGGCCTTCGCCATCGTGGCCGTGTTCATCGCCGGGCTCATGGTCGGCCGCACGCCGGAGTATCTGGGCAAGAAGATCGAAGCATACGAGATGAAGATGGCCTCACTCGCGATTTTGATTCCTCCCGCCCTCGTGCTGGTGGGCACCGCGATCGCATGCCTCGTTCCCGAGACCGGTCGCGCCATCGCCAACCCGGCCGTGCACGGCTTCAGCGAAGTGCTGTACGCGTTCTCGTCGTCGAGCAACAACAACGGGTCGGCGTTCGCGGGGCTCACGGCCAGCGGGATGTTCTACGCCACGGCACAAGGCATCACCATGCTCGTCGCGCGCTACTGGCTGATGATCCCGATGCTGGCCATCGCAGGGTCGCTGGCCCGCAAGAAGTACGTCCCGGCCAGCGCGGGCACGCTCCCGACTCACACCACGCTCTTCGTGCTGTTGCTCGCGGCCACGGTCGTACTCGTCGGAGCACTGACATTCGTCCCCGCGCTGGCGCTGGGGCCGATCGTCGAACATTTCCAGCTCTTCACTCGCTAAGGATAACGATCTATGTCTACGCATGCTCAATCCAAGCCCTTGTTCGAACGCGCCATCGTCACCCGTGCGATCGTCGACGCGTTCGTGAAGCTCAGTCCGGCGCGCATGATCAAGAACCCGGTCATGTTCGTGGTCATGATCGGTGCCGCCTTCACGGCGGTGCTCTTCGTCCACGCGGTCGTGACCGGACACGGCGAAGCCGCACCCGGCTTCATCCTGGCGGTGTCGCTGTGGCTCTGGTTTACCGTATTGTTCGCCAACTTCGCGGAGGCCATGGCCGAGGGGCGCGGCAAAGCGCAGGCGGAAGCGCTGCGCAAGACGCGGCGCACGGTGCTGGCCAAGCGTCTGGAAGCACCGCGGCGCAATGCCGCGCGCGAAGAGGTCGCGTCGTCCAAGCTCGTGAAGGGCGACTACGTCCTGCTCGAGCCGGGCGATCTGATCCCCAGCGACGGCGAGGTCGTGGAGGGCGTGGCGTCGGTGGACGAGAGTGCGATCACCGGCGAGAGTGCGCCCGTGATCCGCGAGAGCGGCGGCGATCGCAGCGCCGTCACCGGCGGGACGCGCGTCTTGTCGGACTGGCTCATCGTGCGCATCACCGCCAACCCGGGCGAGACCTTCCTCGACCGCATGATTTCCATGGTCGAAGGCGCCAAGCGACAGAAGACGCCCAATGAGGTCGCACTCGAGATCTTGCTGGCGGCGCTGACCATCGTCTTCCTGCTCGCGACCGTCACTTTGCTTCCCTTCTCGGACTACGCCGTTACCGCGTCGGGACAAGGCACACCGGTCGCCATGACGATCCTGGTGGCACTGCTCGTGTGTTTGATTCCGACCACCATCGGCGGGCTTCTGTCGGCGATCGGAATCGCCGGCATGGACCGCATGATCCAAGCCAACGTGATCGCGACTTCGGGTCGCGCGGTGGAAGCGGCCGGCGACGTCGACGTGCTCCTGCTCGACAAGACCGGCACCATCACCCTCGGCAATCGCCAGGCGACAGCGTTCATCCCCGCGCCCGGTGTGAGCGAAGCCGATCTGGCCGACGCGGCACAGCTCGCGTCGCTGGCCGACGAGACGCCGGAAGGACGCAGCATCGTCGTGCTGGCCAAGGAGAAATTCAACCTGCGCGGGCGCGACGTCGCTGCCATGCACGCCACCTTCGTCCCCTTCAGCGCGCACACGCGCATGAGCGGCGTCGACATCGACGGGCGCAGCATCCGCAAGGGCGCCGCCGACGCCATCGCGCTCTACCTGGACCAGCGTGGCGCCAGCGTTCCGACCGAAGTCGCACACATCGTCGAGGACGTGGCCAAGCAGGGTGCGACTCCGCTGGTGGTGTCCGACGAGAACACCGTGCTCGGCGTGGTGCAGTTGAAAGACGTGGTCAAGGGCGGCATCCGCGAACGCTTCGCGGACCTGCGCCGGATCGGCATTCGCACCGTGATGATCACCGGTGACAACCCGCTCACCGCAGCCGCCATCGCGGCCGAGGCCGGCGTCGACGATTTCCTGGCCGAGGCCACACCCGAGAACAAGCTGGTCATGATTCGCGACTATCAGAAGAAGGGTCACCTGGTGGCGATGACCGGCGACGGCACCAATGACGCCCCCGCGCTGGCGCAAGCCGATGTGGCGGTGGCGATGAACACGGGCACACAGGCGGCCAAGGAAGCGGGCAACATGGTCGACTTGGATTCGAATCCGACCAAGCTCCTGCAAGTGGTGGAAGTCGGCAAGCAGATGCTCATGACGCGCGGCTCGCTGACCACGTTCAGCATCGCGAACGACGTTGCCAAATATTTCGCCATCATTCCGGCGGCGTTCGCGTCCACCTACCCGGCGCTGGCCGCACTCAACATCATGAAGCTGCACTCGCCGACGACGGCCGTCTTGTCGGCGGTCATCTTCAACGCGCTCATCATCATCGCTCTCATTCCGCTGGCACTGCGCGGGATCAAGTATCGCCCGATGCCAGCTTCCGCGCTCCTGCGCCGCAACCTGTTGGTCTACGGTGTGGGCGGCGTGATCATGCCGTTTCCGTTCATCAAGCTGATCGACGTCATCCTGGTCGCCCTCGGGGTCAAGTAACGTCGTCCAAGGAGATCGTATGTCGCTCGTTCGTACCGCCGCTCTCATGCTTCTGGTATTCACCGTGATCACGGGCCTGGTGTATCCGGCCCTCATCACCGGCATCGCGCACGTGGTGTTTCCGGCGCAGGCGAGTGGAAGCCTCATCGTCGAAGACGGCCGCGTGGTCGGCTCGAACCTTATCGGGCAGCCGTTCGACGATCCGCGCTACTTCTGGGGACGGCCGTCGACCACCGGAGGCTATCCCGACAACGGCGCGGCCTCGACCGGTTCGAATCAGGGTCCGATGAACCCCGCGCTCCTCGACGCCGTTTCGGCGCGCGTCGCGGCCCTTCGCGCCGCCGACCCCGGCAACGACGCGCCGGTGCCGGTCGATCTCGTCACCGCGTCGGGCAGCGGTCTCGATCCGCACATCACTCCCGCCGCCGCCTACTACCAAGTGGCGCGCGTGGCGCGCGTGCGCGGCATGTCGGTGGACGCCGTGCGCTCCCTCGTCGACTCGCACGTCGAAGGACGGACCTTCGGCGTGCTGGGCGAGAGCCGCGTCAACGTGCTGCGCTTGAACCTGGCGCTCGACGGTTTGAGCCGCTAGCTCGCGCCCTGGTGATGGGGTCACCCACGGTGTTACACTTCGCCCACCGATGACCCCGGAGACTCCGCGCCCCAATCCCGACCAGCTGCTCGAGCGCGTCACGCAAGAAGCCGAACGCGAGCGACGCGCGAAGCTGCGCATCTTTTTCGGCTTCGCGCCCGGCGTCGGAAAGACCTACCGCATGCTGCAGGTGGCGCGCGACCTCGTGCGCCAAAAAGTCGACGTGGTGGTGGGTGCCGTCGAAACGCACGGCCGCTACGATACGGGCGGCATGCTGCTGGGCTTGGAGCTCCTCCCTCGTCGCAAGCTCGAGTATCGCGGCCGCACGCTGGAAGAGTTCGACCTCGACGCGGCCCTCGCGCGGCACCCGCAAGTCCTCATCCTCGACGAGCTCGCCCACACCAACGCCGCCGGCTCCCGCCACACCAAGCGGTGGCAGGACGCCCTGGAACTCCTCGACGCCGGCATCGACGTGTACACCACACTCAACGTGCAGCACGTCGAGAGCTTGAACGACGTGGTGGCGCAAATCACGCACGTGCAGGTGCGCGAGACCGTCCCCGATTCGGTGCTCGATCGTGCGGACGCCGTCGAACTGATCGACATCTCGCCGGAAGAACTGCTCGTGCGCCTGAAGGAAGGCAAGGTGTACCTGCCCGACCAGGCCATGCGCGCCACCCAGCACTTCTTCAAGCGCGGCAATTTGCTGGCGCTGCGCGAGCTGGCGTTGCGGCGAACGGCGGAGCGCGTCGAAACGGACGTGATCGAGTACCGCGAGCTCGAAGGCGTCAGAGAGACGTGGCCCACCACCGAGCGCATTCTGGTGTGCGTCGGCCCGTCACCCGCCTCGGGTCGCTTATTGCGCGCCGCGCGGCGCACCGCGGCCGGGCTGCGCGCGCCGTGGGTAGCGGCGTACGTCGAAACGCTCGGCGTGTCCCGCCAGAGCGAAGCGAACAGCAAGAGTCTCGACGACGTCTTGCGTTTGGCCGAAACGCTCGGCGCCTCGGTGGTTCGATTGACGGGCCCGAACGTCGCCCAGGCCATCCTCGACTACGCGCGCAAGACCAACGTTACGCGACTGATCGTCGGCAAGCCGACGCGCACGCGCTTGACCGACCGGCTGCGCGGGTCACTGCTCGACCAAATCGTCGCCGGTAGCGGCGACATCGACGTGCACGTCATCGCCGGCGACGTGGAAGGACCGGCGGAGGAATCCGAGCCGCGCGCGAAGACGCCGACCCCGGCGCGCGCCTATGGGTGGGCTGCGATCACCGTCGCCGTGACCAGCGGGCTGGCGGCGGCGATCAGCGCGGTGTATCCCATCCCCGACCTCGAAATGCTCTACCTGCTCGCGATCGTGGTGACGGCACTCCGCTTCGGACGCGGTCCTTCGCTCCTGGCCGCCGCGCTGGCCGTCGCCGCATACGACTTCTTCTTCGTAACACCGTCGTTCACGTTCGCCGTCTCCGACTGGCACTACCTGCTGACGTTCGTGATGATGTTCGGCGTCGGCTACGCCATCAGCTCCTTGACGCTCCGTATCCGCCGCCAAGAGCAGCAGGCGATCGCGCGCGAGGAACGCACGCGCGCCTTGTTCGAGCTCGGCCGCGATCTGGCCGAAGCGACCGGCATCGAACAATCGGCCGCGGTGGTGGCGCGCCACGCGTTCCAAGACGTCGACGCGGCCGCCGTCGTCTTGATGCGCGACCGCGCCGGCGATTTGGTTCCGCTCGCTTCGTATCCGCCCAACACCACGATGGAGCCCGCCGACGTCGGGGTCGCGAAGTGGGTGCTCGAGCATGGGCGCATCGCCGGCTTCGGGACCGACACGCTGCCGGGGGCCAAGGCGATGTGCCTGGCCATGCAGACGACGGGAGATCCGGCCGGTGTGCTGGCACTCACGCCGCGCGCGGGTGCCCGCTTCGACGCCGAACAACGGGGCCGGCTCGAAGCCCTGTGCACGCAGGGGGCCCTCGCGCTGGAACGCGCGACACTCGCGCGCGAGGCGGAATCGTCCGCGCTACGCGCCAAGACGGAGGAAATGCGCAGCTCGCTCTTGAGTGCCGTCTCGCACGACCTGCGCACGCCGCTCGCCGCCATTACCGGGGCCGCGTCGACGTTGCGCGACGAATCCGCGCGCTTCACCGACGCGCAACGCGCGGACCTCTTGGCCACCATCGCCGAAGAAGCCGAACGCCTGGAACGGCTGGTCGGCAACCTGCTCGAGATGACGCAGGTGGAGTCGGGGAGTCTGCGCGTGCGTCGCGAATGGGTGCCGCTGGAAGAATTGGTCGGTGCGGCGCTCACGCGACTCGAGGGCGCGCTGGGGTCGCGTCCCGTGCGCGTGGCCATCGCCGACGACCTGCCGATGCTGTCGCTCGACCCCGTGCTGTTCCAACAAGTGCTGGTGAACTTGATCGAAAACGCCGTCAAGTACACGCCCCGCGAAAGCGACATCGAGATCGAAGGGAGTGTGCGTGCGGGGGACGTGGTGATCGAGGTGAAGGACCGCGGGCCCGGCATTCCGCCCGGCGACGAAACGCGCGTGTTCGAGAAGTTCTATCGCGGTGCGCACGCGAGTGTGGCGGGCGCCGGGCTGGGGCTCGCCATCTGCAAGGGCATCGTCGAAGCGCACGGCGGTTCGATCGGCGTGGAGAATCGCGCCGGCGGGGGTGCGGTGTTCCGCATCGCCCTCCCCGCGACCGGCCCCGCGCCTGCGGTCGATGTGGCGCCGGCGGATCACATCCACGGAGAGGGCAAACCGTGAACGCGCTCGAACCGCTCGTGCTCGTGGTCGAAGACGAGCCACAGATGCGCCGGTTCATTCGCGCATCCATGGAGTCGCACGGTTACCGCATCGCGGAAGCGCCGACGGGTGCCGACATGATCGCGCTCGCCACGGCGCAAACGCCCGACGTGATTCTGCTCGACCTGGGCCTCCCCGACGGCGACGGCATCGACTTGACGCGCCGCGTGCGCGAGTGGAGCCGCATTCCGATCATCGTGATCTCCGCGCGCGGGCGCGAGGAAGACAAGGTGGCCGCGCTGGACGCGGGCGCGGATGATTACCTCACCAAGCCGTTCAGCGTGAACGAGCTCTTGGCGCGCGTGCGCGTCGCCCTGCGCCACGGGCAGAGCCAGGGCGCGGCCGGCGACGACGCCGTGCTGGAGTTCGACGAGCTTCGCATCGACCAGGCCCGGCGCGAAGTCACGCGCGACGGCCGCGACGTGCATCTCACCCCGATCGAATACAAGCTTCTCGTCCTGCTCGCGCGCAACGCGGGCCGCGTGCTCACGCACCGACAAATCATCAAGGAGATATGGGGGACGTCGTACGCGGGACAATCGCACCACGTGCGCGTCCACATGGCAGAGCTGCGCAAGAAGGTCGAAGCCGACCCGGCTCGGCCGCGCCTGCTCACGACCGAGCCCGGTGTGGGTTATCGCCTCCGCGACCGCGCCGTCACACGACCGCCGGATTGACACCCGCGCGTATCCGTCCTACCATCGCCGTCCTGTCAACCGAGGGGAGGTGACTCATGAAAAAATGGATGATTTCGTTGTCGCTCGTCGGCGTTTTCGCCGCCGGTGCGTTGATCGGTTCGGGCATGAAGCCGGCCCAGGCCGCGACGTGCTTCTACCGCTGTATTTGTAGCGTTCCGTACAAGTGCTGCACGACGCCGACCGGCACCTCGTGCAAGGTCGACCATAGCGCGCCCATCGGCTGCCCGCAGATTGCCTGCTAGGCGCGTCGGTCGGTGCGAAGGGCGGGTCGGCTGGCTTGACCGCCCTTCGCGCAATTCATCGGGAGAAACATGCCCTCGAGATTTCCACGCCCTCTACGCTGGACGGCGTTTGCCCTGGCTGTACTGGTGATCGGCTACGCCGGCGTTCAGTTTGGCCGTTCGATGCGCGCGCGGTCGGCTCCTCCGGTAGCCGAAGCCCCGCCGTTCCCTTTCAAACTCGGCCAGCGCTTCCCCGACGTTGCGCTGGTCGACTCGCTCGGCAACATCGTACGCAGCGCCGACCTCATATCGCCGCACGGGGCCGTCGTCTTGTTGCTCGACCCCGATTGCGACGGCTGCACGGACATGTCGATTCGCTGGGAGCAAACACTGGCGGAGTTCTTCGACCCGACGCGAGTGTTCGGCGTGTGCCGCGCCTCCGTCGACGCCAACCGCGCGTATCGCGCCGCCAATCACCTGAGCTTTCCCATCTATCAAGACGTCGAGGATGCCTTCGTGCAGAGATACAATGTGCTGAGCTATCCGCTCGAAGTAGTGGTGGGTCAGTCGGGGATGATTCGTTCGCTGAGCGACGACTCGACGACGCCGGTCGACGCCGAAGGTGTTCGTCGCGCGATGACGGAGTAGACGCTACGCGCGCGCGCGCTTGCGAAAGTAGAGCGCGTAACACGCGGACGCCGCCGCGATCCACACCACACCGATCCACGCTGCCGCCGCCCCCATCCGAAACGCGCCGTAGACGATGACGCATTCGAACAAGAGGAACAGAATCGGGACGACGGGATAGAGCGGAACGTGCACGGGGCGATCGGCGTCGGGGCGTCTGCGTCGCAGGACGATCAGCGCCAGCCCGGTGAGCCCGAAGAAGACGGCGTCGATCAGTACGAGCCCGGTCAGGAGCTTGTCGATGCCGCCCTTCCCGGCCGAAAGAATCAGTACCGCGCTGATCGACGCGACGAACGAGATCGCGAGCGCCGGGGTCGCGAAGCGCGGGTGCGCGTGCCCGAATACGGCGAAGAAGCGGCCGTCGCGCGCCATGCCGTACAAGAGGCGCGGTCCTGACAAGATTTGCACGTTGAGCACGCCGAACGCCGACAGCGCCACCGCGAGTGCAATCACGCGCGCGCCCACACCGGGCCACACCACCGACACCGCGTCGGCCGCCAGTGCCCGGCTTCCCGCCACACCGTCGAAGCCGAGCAGGTGGAGATACGCCCAATTGGCGATCGTATAGACGGCGACCACGATCGCGACCCCGCCGATGATGGCGAGGGGAACGTTGCGCCGGGGATTCTTGACTTCGCCGCCCACCCACAGCGCGTATTGCCATCCCCCGTACGCGAACAGCGTGGGCACGAGGCCGGAGAACAGTCGCACGCCCGTCGACCCGCGCGCGACCGCCGGTGCGGCCTCGCGCACGACCGGCGTCGACGCGTGCGCTACGAACAGCGCGAGGGCCGCGATTAACAAGAGGGCCGCGATCTTCGCGATCACGGTGGTGTTCTGGATGAACGCACCCCAGCGCACGCCGATGATGTTGGCACCCGCCGCGGTGAATAGCACCAGTACCGCCACGAGCGTCACGCGCGTGGGACTCGCGATACCGCCCACGAACGCGCCCAGATTTTCCGCGCACACGATCGAGATGATGGCGGTGCCAGCGGCCACGATCGCGGTAGCGTTGCACACCACGAAGCAGAAACCGACCCAAGGCGCGAAGGCGTCGCGCAGAATTTCATACTGACCGGCCGTCTCGGGATACATCCCGCCCAGCTCGGCGAAGGTGAGTGCGCCCAGCATCGCGACCACACCACCCGCGACCCACGTCCACATAGCCAAGTGGGCGTCGCCCGCCATGCGCGCGACCAGCGTAGGGGTAAAGAAGATGCCGGCGCCGACGATCGCACCCACCACCACCGCGATGGCACTCGCGGGGCCGAGGACGCGACGCAGCCCGGTGTCGAGGTCGGACATGGGCGCTACTTGAGAAGAACCAGCTTGCGGGTTTGGTGCGCGCCGCCCGCTTCGAGGCGGCACAAATACACGCCGGATGCGAGCGCGTTGCCGTGGGCGTCGCGTGCGTTCCATACGATCGACTTGGCGCCGGCGGGTTGCATTTCGTCGACCAGTGTTACGACGAGCGCGCCGCGCACGTCGAAGATGGAAAGATTCACGCGCGACGCGGACGCGGTGTCGTAGCGAATCGTCGTCGACGGGTTGAAGGGATTGGGTTGGGCGGGATGGAGCGCGATCGTCGACGGCGTCGGCGTCCTTCCCACCGCGGTAGGCAGCTGATTCGCGGCCGCCACTGCGTTGACGATGCCGTAGCCGTATTCGCGATCGGGCGAGCCCGATTGACTCGCCGTCTGTCGCAACGCGTCCATGAGTTGGATATTGGTCGAACTCGGGTGGGCTTCCAACAGCAGCGCCGCCACACCGGCGACGAGCGGACACGCGAGCGACGTCCCGCTCACCGCGGAATAGACGTTCGGACCACCCGGACTTGCCGCCACCACACCCGAGCCCATCGCCATCACGTCGGGTTTGATTTGCCCATCCGCCGACGGTCCGACCGAGCTAAAGCCCGCGCGCACTCCCGACGCATCCACGGCACCGATCGCGAGTACGCTGTCGCCGTCCGCGGGGCTCCCGAGTGTGTTCGCGGGCAGTGGCACCGTGCCGCCGTTGCTGGCCGAGTTGACGACCAAGATGCCGCGGCTGGCCGCGATGTCGGCGCCCTTGGCGACGATGGTGGTGTTGCCGTCCATGTCGGTCCACGAGTAGCTCGGTTCGCCGTTGGTGAATCCGGTCGAATAGCCGAGCGAACTCGAGATGATGTCGGCGCCGATGCTGTCGGCCCACTCCGCACCCGCAATCCAGTCGTCCTCTTCGACGTGACGCTCCCAGTCGGTGTTCTCCGTCTTCGCGAGAATGAAGCTCGCGCCGTAGGCGGGACCGATCAGGCGCCCCGGCTCGTAGCCAGCCAGCGTGCTCAGCGTGTAGGTGCCGTGGTTGCCGCTTCCCATCTGACCGGGTTCGTCGGCGACGACGCCATCGTTATTGACGAAGTCCCACGCGGCGATCACGTCGACGTCGACCAGCGCCTCATGCGACATGTTGTTGAAGCCGGCATCGAGCATCGCGACCCAAACACCGCTCCCGCTGTAGCCTTGGTCGTGCAGCGCGGGGACATTGATTTGCGCGTTCTGGGTGAGTGACGGGCCGTAGTTCAACGAGAAGGTTGCGTGATCGCGCGGCGGCGCCGTCGCGGGCGCGGCGGCGTCCTTCGGTAGCGCTTCGCGAAACACGCGCACGCGGTCGAGTCGCCGCACGCACGAAAGCGACGCGACGCGTTCGAACCCGGCCGCGTTCGCTTCGACCGAGACGGCGTTGAGCCAGCGCGAGGCGTGGCGTACGTGAACTCCCTGCTGCGCGAGCTCGCGGAGGCACGACGCGGCGACGGGAATGTCGAACATATCGACGGAGACACCGTTGCGCTCGCGCCGGGCGCGTGCATGCTCAGTCAGGTTGCGCTCGACCTCTAAGAGCCGCGACGCGTCGCCCTTGTCGGCGAAATATACCCACGCGCGCACGGGCTGATTGGGCGCCGCGGTGCGAAGCGCGTCCTGCAAACGAGGCGAGAGCTTGCTCGGGGACGAGGCGGGAGCAGCCGCGAGTGTAACGGCGACGGCGAGTGTGAGAATGATGCCGGGGTGAATGCGTCGCATGCCGGAGATTCAATTATACCCGAACGCCGTCGCGAACGGAAGGTGCCGCGGTCATTGCTCGTCGCGCGCGAGCCAATAGCTCACGAAGGCGTCGGCGAACAGACGATGCCCCAGCGGCGTGAAATGATCGTAGTAGACCTTCTCCCCCGCCGCCATGTGCGAAACGAACAGCGCCGTCGGGTCGACGAGAGGAACCCCGTTGCGAGCGCAATAGTCGGTGAGACGCGGCGCCCACGCATCCTGCTCCGACAACGGCACCGCGACCACTCCTTCGCGCGGTACGCGCATGATGACAAACGCGCGCCCCTGCGCCGCGACTTCGCGGTGCCAGCGATCGAGGATGCGCTCGACGATGGTCCAGCCTTCGTCGACCAACTCCGGCGGCCACGTCGACGGTACCATGGGAACGCCGCCCCCCTGCGCGCCGCCCACGCGGTCCGCCTGCGTGACGGTGCTCTTGATGCCGTGGCGCTTGAGCAACTTCAAGCGTCCCTGCAGCGTGCTCACCAGCAGCGAGTGCGCCTTGACGCGTTGTAGGGCGCGGTGCCACCACGTCGTCTTGTGCGCGTAGCGCTGGTTGAAGGAATCGTCCACCACGAATGAGTCGCCGGAGAGAATCGCGAACGGCACTTCGTCGGAACCGCGCATACGCTGGATGTTGTCGCCGGGGTCGTTTTCGACGAACACGTACACCACCACGTCGAGGTCGCTCTTCTTCATCCACTGCCGGCACTCGAGGTACGACTGCACGGTGCTGCGCCCGGTGATGCCGAACGAGAAAGTTTCGACGCGCCGAATCGGCTCGCCGCGCCGATTCTTCTCGCCCACCAAATCGGGGATGTGCTCGTTCAAGTCTTCCTCGATCAAGCGAAAGAATGTTTCGCCGATCGAGACTTGGCGTGCATCGGTGTAGGAGTCGCCGAAGAAACCGATGCGCAACGTGCCCGGCGCGGGATCGAGCGCGTGGTCGACGTCGTCGAATCCCCACGCGTTGGCGTGTCGTATCACCTCGACGCCGTCGCTGCGATAGATGAGCGTCGTGTTCGGATAGTATTTCCCGCCGGTGACGGGATCGAAATAGAACGAGTCGTAGGCGATGCCGGGGATGGGAACCAGGCGCAAGATCAACTCGCCCAGCACGAGGGCCAGGATGCCGCCCAAGGCGACCAAGACGGTTGCAAGTGCCCCGCGGCGACGACGCGAAGACCGTTTGAATGAGCGCGAACGTGACGACATAAGTTGGTAGAACGACTCGGGCGCGATATTACGCGGAGGTGCCGCCGCCGTCCACTGCGGACCATCAGCGCACGCCGGGGTGGGTCGGCTCGCGGTACCGCTCGCGCAGCTTGTCGGCCGCTTTTTCGATCGTCTTTTCGGAATGGATTCCCATCGCGTGCGCTTCGCGACGGACTTCGTCGCGGGTCGGGCCGCCGCGGCTCTTCCGCCACTCCATCTCGCGCGCGTACGCGTCCTCGAAGACGCGCATGAAGTTGGACGCATCGATGCGTTTGTACGGCCCGGCCGGTCGCTGCCCCATCAGGCGATCGTACATCTGCTTGATCGACGCCTTGAGCATGTAGACCTTGTCGTGTCCGGGTTGGTGGTCGAGGTTGGCTCCCGCGGGAGCGTTGGTCACGGTCAGGCTGCGGCCATCGGCGGTAATGCAGATGACGTCGCTGAAGACACCCGCGATCGGGTGTCGATACACCACGGCGCACACAGACTCCGATGATTGCGTGGACGCCACCAGCGTGAGGCCGGGCATTTCGCGGACGTCATAGATCCCGATCGGCGTGAACCCCGAGGATTCCAGCTCGCGACGGTGATAATCCGCGAAGCGCCCCTTCGCGCGATCGTCGACCGGAACGAGTTGGATGCGAAGCGGCGGCTGGAGAATGGCGCGAAACTTGGCGCTCGTGGCGCGGATGACGGCGCCGACGAGTATGAAGAGGCCTACGACGATCAGGGCGGTTTGGACCATGGGGCGACCTCCGTGCGTGTTACGGAGATCCAAGGAGCAAGGGGAATGCCAGCCTACCGGGCCCCAGAGTCGACGAAGGCCGCCCAGTAGAAGGGCTGCGACCAGGCGGCGTTCGCGCGCACGACGCGTTTCGCGTCGCGGAGTGCGCGGGCATAGTCGACGCGCTCTTGGGCGCGCTCGGCCGTCGCGACGCGCGCGAGGAAGTCGCCCACCAGTGAGGCGGTGGCGTCGTCGTCGACTTTCCACTGCGTCGCCACGACGCGGCGCGCCCCCGCCGAGAGAAAACCGCGCGACAATGCGGTGACGCCTTCGCCCAAGACGTAGCTCCCCGTGCTGCTCTCGCACGCGCTCAGCACGACGAGCTGCGCCGACAACGAGAGGTCGTAGATCTCGAAGAGCTGCAGGAAGCCGTCGTCGCGCAGATCGCGCTGCGGCGATGCGACCGGCGTGAACGCGAGTGCCGCGAGAAGATCGCTCTGGCGCTGGCTCACGATGCCGTGGGTCGCGAGGTGAACAATCTCTTTGTCCGTGATGGCGCGTCGCACCGCCGCCTCGGTGGCAGCGTCACCGCACAAGACCGTGACACGATCCTTGCCGAACGCCGCGACGACGGACGCGGTCTCTCGTTCGGTCCCCGGCAGCGGCGCCAGCGAGCCGCCGCGCGTGACCGGCGCCCGCGTCGTGCCCGCTGCCGATGATGAGTAGTGCGGATTGCACACGCTCAACACGTCGTGGGTCGACGCGCGCGCCGGAGCCGACGCGAGTGCCGCGAGGGTGGCGATCGAGGGCGCGTAGCGAATCACCGGGCCGTCGTCGAGCCAGAATGATTCCTTGCCCGCAGCCGGTGGCGTGACGACACACGCTTCGAATGGAAACGCGGACAACGGCCCGTCGGGAACGACGACCACTTCGCTCGCCGAGCGAATCGACGACCACACCGTCGCCGGTACTAGCACGCCGAAGAGCTCGTGCAAGCGCTCACGCAGGCTGTCGCGCGCGCGCCCGGCCACTGTATTCGGCGCGCCGGATTCGGCGGGAGTCGCGAGTTGGCGAAGAATGCCGAGGCCGGCGGGCTTCCCCGCGGCGTCATAGCCGGACAATAGCTGCGCAATCGAGGCCCGCGTGAGCGGTCCGGTCGACAGGCCGAGCTTCTGCGACGCGGCGCCCGACACCGCGAGCGGGTACGCTCGTACGTTCTTCGATCCGCCTTCGACGACGAACAAGAAGCTCGATTCGCCGCCGATGTGATAGACGAGGAGTGCTTCGCCCTTGGGGACGCTCGGGGGCGTCGACGTCGTCCGTATCGGGGCCCCGCCCGCGTTCTCCAGCGAACGAATCCGTTCGCTCGCCCGCTCGATCTCTCCCACGATGCGGTCGCAGTTCTTTTCGATGGTCGCGAGATCCGATCGTTCCGACTTCGAGGGCCGTGGCTTATCGCGCAGCGCCTGCGCCTGCGCCTGGCACTCGCCGAGTTGTTTCTCGAGATCGCGCTTCTCGCCGCGCAAACGATCCAGCGCGGCACGCGACTCGTCGTCGAGCAACGCTGCGTCGTCGCTGACAATCGATCCACCAGGACGCGCGCACGACGTCGCTCGGAGTAGTCGAGTGCGGCCGACGCGTTCCCCAGCTCGACTTGCCACGCCGTCATGCGATCGTACGCGTCGACGTAGCGTTGGATGAACTCGATGCGTTCCTCACCGCCGCCGCCGCGATACGGGCGCAATGCCTCCACCGCGTCGAGGGCCGCGGCCATCGTCGCGGCCGCACGGTCGACGCGCTTCTCTCGATAGTAGAGTGTCGCGCGCGCCACACCCGCGTCGATGCGACCCTCCGGCTCCGCGTTCGTGGAATCCCACATCGCGAGCGCGCGGTCGAGCAGTGCCGCCGCCTCTTTGTCGCGCGGCGTCGGCTTGACGCGCGCCTCGTCGAACAGGCCTGCCTCTGCGCGCGCCAACTCGGTCAGCGAAACGGCGATCAGCGGATGCTTCGGTCCGTAGACGCCTTCGCGGAGCGCGATCGCTTCCTTCAGGTACTTCTCCCCCTCATCGACGCGTCCTTCGCGCGCCAACAAGACGCCGAGGTCGTTCTGGGTCTGCGCGATGACCAGCGGCGAAGCATCCGAAGCCGAGTCGGCCACCGCGAGAGCCTGCCGGTACTGCAGCTCGGCGTCTTTCGGACGCCCCATCTCTGCGTACGCCGAGGCAATCTGATTGCGGAAGACGGCCAGGTCGAGCGGCGGAAGCGACTTGGTGGCCAGCGCGATGGCGCGCTGGTAGAGCGGAATGGCGTCGTCGTACCGACCTTGCAGTCGCTGGACCTCGGCCAGGTTCAGCGTGAGTGCGGCCAACTCGTCCTCGAGGCTGTCGTGCGCCTTGACGATGTCGAACGCTTCTTCGAGGAGAAGCTCGGCTTCGTCGTAGCGCGCCTGGTCCTTGTAGTAGCCGGCCAGGCTGTTCAAGTACGTGAAGATTTGCGGGTCGTGCTCGGGCAGCCCCGCGCGCGCGAGTGCGAGTGCATCGGTCAGGTATTTCTCGGCCTCGTCGTAGCGATTGAGCTCGCGACACACTTCGCCCAATACCTGCTCCGCTTCCGCCAGCTTGAGCGGGTCCGTCGCGCGCGTCGGCTCGAGGGACGCAATCGCCGCGCGGAGTTCGCGCTCGGCGTCCGCATAACGCGCCATCGGAAAGTAGACGATCGCCAAATCGAGACGACTGCGCGCCGTTGACACATCATTGGGCCCGAGCTTGGCGGACTTGATCGCGACCACACGCTCTTGCGCGGTGGCGGCTTCGTCGTAACGGCCGGCGATGTAGTACGCCGTCGAAAGATTCTCGATGGCCGCGGCGAGTGTGAGGTCGTCGGGGGCGAGCACCGACTCGCGAATCCTGACTCCGCGTTCGAAAAGCGTGACACCTTGCGAGAACTCGTAGGCCTGGAAGAAGCGATTGGCGAGCGAGTCGGCGTAGGCCGCCAGGGCGAGCGAATCGGCACCGAATTCGGCGCGCGCCAGGTCCAACGCTTCATCGACCAAGGCGGCCGCGCTGTCGGGCTTGTCTTCGGTGAGATACCGCGAGATGGCCTCGTCGGTTTCGGACAGGGTCGCGGCGAACGCGGCCGCACCGAGGCGTCAGAACAACGACGCCGGCGAGCTTGATAACCCGCGTACCGACGCCCCGAAACCCGTTCTTGGCCTTCCAAATCGCCACGCGAGCATGATATACTCTTCGGCGCATTCCTCCAGGTGCTTTTCTAAGACCTACGTCCCCAATTACCGAACCGAAGGGGTCATTGCAGCCGCGAACTTTTGCACGAGTCGAACTGTACTACCAGCGGCAAGGAATGACTTTCACCTTCAGGAGGACACCCATGCGTTCTAAAGTGCTATCGCGTTTTCTTTTGATGATCGTCGCGTGCGCCTCGCTGTGCGCGGTCGCTAGCGACGTTTTCGCCCAGACGCAACAACTCGACAAGACGCTCGTGCGCAAGTTCCCGGAGGGCTTCTGCCCGCTCGACACGAACCTGATCGGCTCGTTCGTGACCAACACGGGGATCATCCAACTGACGTTCTCAGTCGGCCTCGGCCAGCACGGACGCCAAGTCGGGTGATATCGAGGTCGGCTTCGGTCAGAAGCTCGACGACGTCGCCATCATCGAGGCGACAGAGTTCGCGGCGCACCGTAGCGACACCGAATCCGAAGAGTTCTGCTACGCGCGACCCCGATCAGGCGGGGCTCGATACCCAGCGACATCGTTGGTCAGCAACGCGAGCGGTCCCGTTCTATCGATCTCTTCAACCCGTCGACGAGCCCGTGCCCGTGGGACGAGACCAGTGGTCCACGATCTCGACGGAGACGACAGCTGCACCAGTTCACGGGGACGACGGATGACCGGCTCGACCAGCGTCATCATCTCCGGTCTGACGCCGGGAACACCATACGTCATTCACGGCCACTGGTCGGCGATCGGCTTCCCGTTCGCAACCGATTGCACGTCATCGTCCTTGTGCTGACGGTCACCGTCGACGACTTGCAGGCGGGCTGCGGCGCGCTGCCGGTGGAAACCAAGACGTGGGGCGGAGTGAAGTCGCTCTATAAGAACTAGAGCGTTCGAAGCCCTAGCGTTTCTTCCAACGAAAGCGGTCGAGATCGATGCGTCCCTTCGCATCGAACTCGACCGCTTCCGCTTTCAGGAGGGCGTGCTGGAAGGATTCGCCGCCGAGGCCCGAGCGCAGGCTGATGCGGCCCTGCGCGTTGACGACCCGATGCCACGGGACGTCGTTCGCTTCGGGTGAGCGCATGGAGCGCGTAGCCGACTTGGCGCGGCCCCGACGCCTTCGCGATCTCGGCGATCTGGCCGTAGGTGGCGACGCGACCGCGCGGGATTCGTCGCACGACGCGATAGATGCGCTCGTACGCCGTCACGCGCGCGCGTTGTCCGCCTAGCGAATCAGCGTCACGCGCGCCGTGCCGGAAATGCTGCCCGACATGCGCGCGAGGTACGTTCCGCTGGCCACCGCGTGACCCGAGTCGTCGGTGCCGTCCCACGCCACGCGATTGATGCCGGCCGAGAACGACTGTGTCGCCAGCTTGCGCACCAGCGAACCGTCGACGCCGTAGATGGCCAATGTGACCGTCGCGGGCTGTTCGAGCAGAAACTCGACGTTGGTGTGCGACGCAAACGGATTCGGGCTGTTCCAAATCTTCGCACCCAACAACGCGGGCGTGTCACCGATGCCGGTCGCAGGCGAGCAATTGAGCGGCGACGGAGCCGACGTGTTGTCGTAATCGGCCGCAAGCGTTCCCTTGACCCCGGTCTTGCGCTGAATCGCACCCGCGACCATCGACGGCGCATTTGCACCGCTCCACTTCCCAACCGACTCGGCTTGCGGCTTGCGGTTCGCCGGCGGACTGCCCCAGATCACGTAGTCGAGGATGTCTAGGCTGTTGGGAAAATTCGACGTGCGATAGAGCATCATCTCGCCGTTCGTGTTGACGGCGTCCGTGAAGTTCGCCGGCCACAACACGGTCAAGTACCCGTGCGCGGGCACGGTACCCGCGACCTGCGCGTACTCGAAGCTCGAACAGAGCCAGAAAACGTTGGGCAGGATGATGTCGGAGCCGGTCGTGTTGAACAACTCGACGTAATCGCCCGGGTTGACTTCGGAGATGACGAGCGCCGGCAGCCCGACGGCGCCGAGCGCGCCCGATCCGTCGTCGAGGGGACCGAGGTCGGGGCACTGCGCGAAGGTCGAAGCGGGGACGAACAAGGCGAGCAAAGCCAGAGTCGATAGAAGTCGGGTCATGATGTTGCCTCCGGAAGTGGTGCGCGTACATTATACTCCAAGCCCCCCCTTGGTGGTAAGATGGGGTGCCCCATTTTGGAACGGTCGTTTCGCTTGACCCAGAATCCTCGCCTGATCGCACTCGCAACCGCAGTCCCGCCCGGCGTGGTCCTTCAAGACGACGTTAGGCGCTTCGCCGGGCATCTCTTCTCCGCGGCCGTCGACCCGGATTCGCGCCTGCTCGAGGTGTTCGAGAACGCCGAAATCGAGAAGCGACATTTGTGTGTACCCCTCGAATGGCTGGGCGAGCGCCACACCTTCGGCGAGTGCAACGACCTCTATATCGAGCACGCGAAGCGCCTCGGGGGCGAGGTGGCGCGCGCCGCACTCGGGCGCGCGGGACTTTCCGCGCGCGACGTCGACCACATCGTCTTCGTTTCGTCGACCGGGCTCTCGACGCCCAGCATCGACGCGCTCTTGTGCAACGACCTCGGGTGTCGCGTCGACGTGCGTCGCACGCCGATTTGGGGTTTGGGCTGCGCCGGGGGTGCCGCCGGCCTCGCGCGCGCGCGCGACTTCGCATTGGCCGACCCGTCGGCGCGGGTCCTCCTCATATCGCTCGAGGTGTGCAGCGTCACCTTCCAACCCGACGACGTCTCCAAGAAGAACCTAGTCGCCGCGTCGATCTTCGCCGACGGCGCCGCAGCGGCGATCGTGGTGGGCAGCGACGCCGCGACGCCCAAGAACGCGCCTAATCGGGCGCTCGAACTGGTCGCGTCGCAGAGCATCTTGTGGAAGGACACGCTCGACGTCATGGGCTGGAATATCGACGGCGACGGGCTGCACGTCGTCTTCTCGCGCGACATCCCGGCCATCGTGCGCGAGCACGTGCGGCCGAGTCTGGCCGCGTTCCTCGACCGTTGCGGTCTGGCGATCCACGAAGTGGAACATCTGGTGACGCACCCGGGCGGTGTGAAGGTGCTGCGCGCATACGCCGAGGCCCTCGGGCTCGCTCCCGAACGCCTCCATCACGCGCGCGACGTTCTGCGCGACTACGGCAACATGTCGTCGCCGTCGTGTCTGTTCGTCTTGGAGCGTTACCTCGCGGCGCGCGAGATCGGCGCGGGCGACCGCGCGGTCGTGTCCGCACTCGGGCCCGGCTTCTCGGCGGAGTACGTGCTGATGCGAGGGGCGTCGTGAGTCGGCCGAGCGAGGACGTCGCGACGGCACTCGTCGTGTTCCTCGCCGTGGCCGCTGCGCAGCGAATCGGCGAGCTCGTGCTTTCGGCGCGGAACGCACGTCGCGTGTGCGCGCGCGGCGCACGCGAATTCGGCGCATCGCACTTTCCGTTCATCGTCGCGGTGCACGTGCTGTTCTTCGTGAGCCTCGCCTGCGAAGTGGTATTCTGGGGCGCGCGACCGGGGTGGGCGTGGCCGTTGTGGCTGGCGCTATGGCTCGGCGCGCAGGCGCTTCGGTATTCCGCGGTGCGCGCACTCGGCGATCGCTGGAACGCGCGCATCTTCGTGGTACCGGGCGAGGCCCCGGTGCGAAGCGGGCCCTATCGCTTCGTACGCCACCCCAACTATGTCGCCATCGTGGTCGAGCTGATCGCCGCGTCGTTGTTGTTCGGCGCGTGGCGGACCGCGATCGGAATCTCGCTGCTCAACGCCGTGGCACTGCGCGTGCGAATTCGCGCCGAGAACGCCGCGCTCTACGCCCGCGCCGCGTGACGCTCCCGAAGACGCCAACCGATTGGTTGACAGTCGCGCGGCGACGGTGTTACCGTCATGGTCGCAGCCGCATCGGACCAGGACATGATGCCGCCCCGCCTGCTTCTATTCGCCCTCGCTTGCGCACTGGTCGCTTCGACCTTGCTCGCGCAATCGGTTCAACGCTGCGCGTCGTGCGGGCAAGTTCTGCTCGACGACTACATCGAGGTCGAAGGCCGCTACTACCACCGCGATCACTTCCGTTGCGCGTACTGCGGGAAGCAGATTGAGAACCTGTACGTCCCCGTCGAGGGGAAGTTTTACCACGGCGAATGTTATCAGAAGCAGTTCTCTGTGATGTGCGTGGTCTGCAACAAGGCGATCCTGGAACCCTACCAGCGGGACTACTGGGGCAATCCGGCCCACGCTGCTCACAGTACCGACACACCGGCATGCGACTTCTGCGGACGCTTTATCGTGGGGGGCTTTATCGCCAACAGCATCGAGCTGCCCGACGGTCGCCGGCTGTGCGGGCTATGTGCGCCGACGTCGGTGACGACGCTCGAATTGGCGCGCGAGGTCATGTCGGCCACCGCGACCGAACTGCGTAAGCACGGCATCCGCGTTGCGACCGACGGTATTCCCATCCTCCTCCTGCCCCGCGACCGTATGCAGATGCTCTCGCACGACGCCGAGCAAAGCGTGAAGGGCTTCACCGATTACGTCATCGCGCCGCAGGCGAACGGAGAATGGAAGGCCGAGACGTTCAATATCGACTTGCTGTACGGTATGCCCAAGATCGAGACCACATATGCGCTCGCGCATGAGCTCATGCACGTGTGGCTGGCCCGGCGCGGAATCGGGCGCGACAACCAAGATCAAGCGCTGGTCGAAGGCAGCTGCAATTATGCGTCGTTCTTGGTCATGTCGGACCTGGCCACGCGCGCGAGCGAATTCATCGTTTACCAGATCCAGACGGAGCCCGACTCCGTATATGGAGGGGGATTTCGGCGCGTAAAGAGTTTCGTGGACGCGAACGGCGTCGAGGCGTGGTTGAAGGCGCTGGCGTCGGGCGCGACCATCGCCTCGCCGGACAAGTAGCAATTTCATCGGAGGATTCCAATGGAAAGTCGAGCGACCGCGGTCTTCGCGGGTGGGTGCTTCTGGTGCGTCGAGGCCGTGTTCGAAGAACTCGAGGGCGTCATCGACGCCGTGTCGGGCTACGCGGGCGGGTCGAAGGAGACCGCGAACTACCAGGACGTGTGTATCGGGGACGACGGGCCACGCCGAAGCCGTGCAGATCATCTACGACCCCGCGAAGATCGACTTTCGCAAGCTCCTCGAAGTCCACTTCGCGACCCACGACCCGACGTCGCTCAACCGTCAGGGCAACGACGTGGGCCCGCAGTATCGCTCGGCGGTGTTTTACGCCAACGACGACGAGAAGCGCGCGGCACAGGCCTACATCGACGGGCTCACGAAAGCGGGCGCGTTCTCCAAGAAGATCGTCACCACGCTCGAACCGCTCGGCGAGTTCTATCCCGCCGAGACCTATCACCAAAACTACGTGTGCGCGAATCCGATGCAGGGCTACGTGCGCGCGGTGGCACTGCCCAAGGTCGACAAGGTGCGCAAGCTCTTCGGCGACGACCTGAAGGAGAAGTCTCCGCTCGACCGGTAGGCTCGTTTTCGCGCCGCAACGGGGAATCGCGGGAAACCAAAGGAACATTTTTCGCGCCATCGCACGACATCGATGGAAGTGGTCGCACCGTCGATGCTACCATCATGGACGACTAAATCGAACGCGCCCCTTACCGCCCAGTCCATCCGTGGTGCTTTCGCCACGACGAGTTGGTGCTCCATGACGTCGATGTTTCAACGCCTATTGCGCCCGTTCATTCTCACCGGTCTGTTCCTCGCGGTTGCGTCGTGCAGTAACGACAGCACCTCGCCGGTTGCGGTCGATACGCATCCGAGCATCGGCGGCGCCAACCTTCCCTTTGCGTGGGCTCCGATGGTCAGCCCGGCCACGGAGACGCTCTGGGGCATTGCCGGATCGGCGGCTGAAGTGATCACGGTCGGCAACGTGGGAACGGCCGTCCATCTCACCGACGGCTGGAACCTCGGCAACACCGGCACCACCACCGACCTGTGCGACGTCTTTGTCAGCAGCAACACGCGCGCGTTCGCGGTCGGGCCGGGCGGCACCATTCTCCTCTACAACGGCGCGCCGACTTTGACCACGGCCAGCGCTGCGCAGCCAACTTGGTCGATGATGCAGAGCAGGACGTCGTTCAACCTGGCGGACGTGTACGGATTCGGCGACGGCACCGGCGTCGTGGTCGGCGAAAGCGGCACGATTCTTCACTACGACGGCTCGGCGTGGGCCGTGTTCGACACCGTGACCAGCGTCAACCTGTTCGGCGTGTGGGGCAGCAGCCCGACCGATATCTACGCGGTCGGCGTGGGCGGCACCATCATTCACTACGACGGTGTCGACTGGGGCTTCATGGACACCGGGACGCCGGAGAATCTTTCGGCCGTGTGGGGTTCGTCGGCCAGCGACGTGTGGGCGGTGGGCGATAACGGCGCCATCATGCACTTCGACGGCGCCACGTGGTCGCTCTCTCCTTCCGGCACGACGGAGACCCTCGGCGACGTGTGGGGTTCTTCGGGAAGCGACATCTGGGCGGTGGGTTCGGGCGGAACCATTCGTCACTACGACGGAACCGCTTGGAGCACCGTCGACAGCGGGACCGAAATCAATCTGCTCGGCGTGTGGGGTCGCAGTGCCTGCGAAGTCTATGCGGTCGGCGCGCACGGTGCGATCTTTCGCTACGGCGCGCCGCTCGAGGACAGCGCCGTGCAAACCTTCCAGTGCCACGATCACCCGAAGGGCGACATGGCACCGCCGACATACGGGTTGCGCATCGACGATCTCTTGGGCGAAGGCGAGTACACGTTCAGCTTCGACTATGCGGACCAAACCGAGACCGCGCGCGTGCTCATGACCTACGACAAGACGCTCCACCAGATTCACATCGCGGGACGCGCGTACGGCGGAAAGGTCGAGTCGGGTGCGTGGTCGCCGTCGTCGCGCGGTTGGATCGACATCGACTTCACCTACACGCGGTCGATCAACGTCTACGACAACTGCGCCCACGACGCGGGCGACGACCTCTACGTGACCGGAGCCAGCGCAGTCAACACCGGCACCTTCACGCTCGACGGCTGGGGCGGGAACGCATCGTTCTCCTTCATCGACCGCGCGAACGAAAACGGCTGCACGTTCTCGTTCGACAACGATTGGGACTCGAAGGGCGTCGCAGAGATCGCCAACGACCCCAATATTTGGTCGGCGTCGGGCTGGCTCCAGCCTTCCACCAGCGGCAGCCGCGACTGGCTCTTCACCGCGAAACGCTATTTCACGCCGACGGACTGCGCTGTGCCAGTCCAACGGTAAACTTCACGAAGTCTGCCTCGGTAAGAATGCCGACGAGCCGGTCGCCTTCCGTCACGGGAAGGCAACCGAGCTTGTTGTCCAGCATGGTCTGGCCCGCATCCTCGATCTTCGTCTCGGGTTCGACGGTCTCGATCTCGGTGGTCATGATCGAGCGAACGTCCTTGCTCTTCAGGAACTCGCGCGTCTCCGAAAACGGGAGGTCGCCCGAGACGTTGAGCGCTTCGCGAATCAGGTCGCGCTGCGATACCAGTCCGACGACCACGCGCTCGGCGTCGACGACCGGCACGTGGCGAATGTGAATATCTGCCATGAGGTCGACGAGGCGCACCAGATCGTCGTCGGGATGTACGCTGTAGACCTTCTCCGTCATCAAGTCTCTAACGAGTAGTGACGACATGTTTGCCTCCTGACGGGGCGTGCGATGACGGAATGACGTGCGCGTGCTGCAGGTGGGCGCCAAACCAGCCCACGGCGAGGCGCGTGACTTCGTCGAGCATTCCCGGTTCTTCGAAGAGATGACTGGCGCCGCGCACGACCGACAACTCTTTCGTTTCCGGCAGCACGTCGCAAACGCGGCGATTGAACTCGAGCACGTCGGGGTCGTTGCTGCCGACGATGAATAGCGTCGGCGCAACGACGTGCCGCGCGGCGTCGATCGCCAAGTCGGGACGCCCGCCGCGCGACACGATGCACGCCACCCTGCCACCAAGTTGGGCCGCCGCCACCATGGCCGCGGCCGCGCCGGTAGACGCGCCGAAATAACCGATCGGGAGACCCTTCGCTTCCGGGCGCTCCATGATCCATTCGGTCGCCTGGACCAAGCGCTCGCCGAGCAGGCGCACGTTGAATCGATTCTCGGGGGAGCGATCTTCGTCGGACGTCAGTAGGTCGAACAACAGCGTCGCCATGCCGTTCCGATTCAGCTCCTCGGCCACGTGGCGATTGCGCGAGCTTAGCCGGCTACTCCCGCTTCCGTGCGCGAACACCACCAGCCCCTTCGCACCCGCGGGGCACGCGAGATTCCCGCGCAGCAAGTGACCGCCGGCGGGAATCGAAACTTCCGAGACGACTGGTTTCGCTGCGTCGCGTCGTTCTTTCTTCAAAAGCGCGATGACTTCCTCGTCGCTCACCGGCTTGAAATCATCGAAGTACTGCCCCACGGATCTGAAGTCGCTCGGCGTGGACAGACACACTACGTCGTCCGCAAAGTCCTCCAGGCGTCCGACGGTCTCTTTCGGTGCGACTGCCGCCGCCGCCACCAGCGTCGAGGGCTTGCCGTGCCGCACTGCTTTTAGTGCGGCGATCATCGTGGATCCGGTCGCAACGCCGTCGTCGACGACGATCACGACGCGTCCGCGCGGATCGGCGGCCGGGCGCGCATAGGTCGCGCGCCGGCGTCGCAATGCCTCGATTTGCGTCTTCGTTTCATCTTCCAGGTATGAATCCGACACGCGCGACGGGCTCACGTAGCCGCTCAAGATCGCGTGCCCGTGCTCGTCGACGGCGCCGATCGCCAATTCGGGCTGGCCCGGCGCGCGCAACTTTCGAACCAGCACGACGTCGGCTTCACCCTCCAGCGCATCGGCGATGATGCGCGCCATCACGACGGCACCGCGCGGAATGGCGAGCACCAACGGATTCTTCCCGCGGTAGGCAACCAGCTTGCGCGCTAGTTGGCGCGCGGCTTCCTCCCGATTTGCGAATTTCATCTCACTCATCTCCTCGGCGTCGGGACACCACCCATGGGAGTCGTGTGCCGCTTGGCTTCGTCTCGACGCCGGCGAATCTGATTCTGCAGGCGTCGACGGGCCGCCGCGAATGCATCGCGGATCGCGACGAGTACATCTTCGTGTTCATGCTTGGCGGCAGGATCCCGGCGAATGTTGATGTCTTCGCCGGGAACCGCCACTTCGACGCGTACATGGAAGAGCTGCCCCTGCCGGTGGCGGCGGTGCGGGCTCTCAATGACGACCCGACAACCGACGATCCAATCCGCGAACTTATCGAGGGACTCGGCCCTCTCACGCACATACGATTCGATCAGCTCGGACTGGGCCACATTCCGGAAGGTGATTTGCAGCGGGATCATGTCGATCCGTTTCCCCCGTGCTACGCGACGGGAATCTCTCTCGCCTTGGGAAGATTTAGTTTGGACTTGGCGATGGTCACATCGAGCACGCCATCATGGAAGCGCGCCTGCACCTTCGACTCGTCCGCTTGGTCGGGCATCGCAAAGCGACGGACGAACTTCCCGTAGTTGAACTCACGACGGTGGAACTTGACACTCTTCTCTTCCTTCTCTTCCTTACGTTCGCCTTCGATGGTGAGAACGCCGTCCTCGAGCGTCACGTGGACGTCGTCCTTCTTCACCTCGGGGAGTTCCGCACGAACGCGATACTCCTTCTCGTCTTCGCTGACGTTGCACGACGGGACCCAGTCGGCCATTGCCAGCGCCTCCCCTTCGCCGTTCCACTTGGTCAATCCGAACAGCCGATTGACGCGCCGTCCTAGATCGTCCATTTCGCGAAACGGATCCCAGGTTTCCTGTCCATGTATGAGCTTCATGGCTCACCCTCCTTCGCCCATTGGGGCGTCTAATAGGAAGTATAGTCTCACAAAAGACAAAAACATCTGGAATTCTCGGGCGTCCTGGAAATAACGATTAACTTACTGTCGCTACAAGTGTTGCACGTGCCTTCGGGGCCGTCCTTGTCACCGGCCCCGCGCGGTCCATATAGTGAACGACAGAGTCTTCCTTGCGGAGCCATCTCGAGACCCGAATCGTGGGCGGGCGCACGTGTCATTTCCATCGATCGCCGTCTTTCTTCGCCCTGCACTCGGGGTCGGCTGCGTCGCCTTCGTGCTGTGCAGTGGCGCGGACGGGGCACGCGGCGACGACGTGCATCGCGACTACAAGTTCGAGAGCTATCAAGTCCACCAGCTCTGCCGCAACTACTCGACCCACACGCGCAAAGAGCTCGCGTCGCTGCAGTACTGTCTGTCGCGCGAGGAGTTCTTGGACCTTATCGAGATGCGCAGCGAGGCGAGTTGTGTGCGCTGGATCGGCGAATTCTGGCGCGTTCACGATCCCATTCTCACAACGGCCGTGAACGAAGCGCGCGTCGAGCACGAGCGTCGCGTGGAGATTGCAACCAGCCGGTACGGAATCAAAGACTGGCCGGGTTGGGACCAACGCGGCGAGATCTGCATTCGATACGGGTTGCCGGCGGCGCAGGACGTCGAAGCGGCGGACGTCACGGCAAACTCGTACGTCCGCCCCAGCGAACTTTGGTTCTACCCGTCGCTCGGAATGACGGTGCAGTTCGAAGACGCTTTCGGTAACGGCACCTTCACCTACTTCATCGAACACGTCGAACTTCCCATCTACGAGCGCTTCAGCTCGGATCGCATGCGCATGCCGGCCGGACAGTGGAAGGAGATGCCCGACCTCGATCTGGATCTCATGTCGCTCGACGTCGTGCTGGGCGTGTACGGGGGCTATTTCGGCCTTCCCAATCCGTCCGACGAGTTCACGTTCGCGGATTTCCAAGAGACGCTGCGACGCTTTCCCGAAGTGCTGGAATCGACACCGGTCGTCTACCCGTTCGACTTCGCCGGCATGCGCGTGCCGATGGCCTACGAAGTCGCGTTCTTTCGCGGCGGCGAATCCGTCGACCGCGTCGACGTCAACGCCGAGTTCGACGTGGAGCCGGCGTCGGACAAAGACCCGCGCCACATGCGAACCTATCGCGCCACCGCCGTCTTCTTCGACCGGGACCGGAAGGAAGTCGCGCGCCTCGACCACACCATGAACGTGCGCGCGCCGGGACCCGACGACGGCCCCGGCACCATGGTGTGTCAGTTGCCTTTTACGCTCTCGCCCGCGCTCTACGACGTCGCGATTTCACTCGAGGACACGCTGGTCGGGCGCTTCACGTCGTTTCGCCAGCCGATCCATCCCGACGACTTCGATCGCCGCTTGGCCATCAGCACGGTCTGCTTCACGAGCGGCATCGCGCCGGTGACCAAGGAATCCGCGTTCAATCGGGGTGCCTTGGAAGTCGTGCCGAAGCCGTCGGCGCGTTACAGCGTGGCGACATCGGTGCCGGTGTATTTCGAAGTCTACAATCTCTCCCCCGACGCCGACGGTTCCCACCCTTACACCGTCTCCTACCGCGTGATTCCGCAGACGCCGGCGCCGAAGGGACTACTGAAGAAGTTGGTTGGAAGTTCCGACGAAACGGCGTCGCTGACATCCACCTTCCACGCCTCCGCCAACGCATCGAGCGACGTCGTCTACCTGTTCTTGAAGACCGATCATCTCTGGCCCGGCGATTTCGCGTTCGACGTCACCGTCATCGACGACGTGTCGCACACAGAGACGAAGCGCACGGGCACCTTCCATCTGACTGAGTAACTACCCGCCGAGAGCGTCAACAGAGATCTCCGCTCACAGTCCTCGCGCGAACGACATTTGGTATCGCGCTGCGGAAATCGCGTCGATCTCCATTGACGCTCTCGGCATCTCGCACTAGCGCGGCATCTGCGCCGACGTCGTCGTGTCGGCAGGGTTGGTCGTGAGATCATCCTCCGCGTTGTTCGTCGTCGCGACCGATGCCCCCGGGAACTCGCCGGCGAACGCGTGCGCGAGTGCGGCCAGGTCGACCGGCTCCAAGCCCGGTTGTTCGACGACGCCGACCACGCGATCGCGATTGGCGACCGACTTCGACGCCACACCGTCGAGCGACGCGGCGAACGTGTAGGCCTCTTCCGCCGCGCGGAAGTGACCCGTGCGCTCGAGCGCCATGCCGAGGTTGTTGAAGAACACCGGCACGTCCTTGCGCAACTCGGTGGCGCGGGCGAGCGCGGGGAGCGCTTCGTCGTAGCGGCCTTCGTCGATCAAGATGAACGCGAGGTTGTTCATCGACCACGCGTCCTCGGGATCGATCTCGATCGCGTGTTTGTACGACGCGAGCGCGTCTTCCTTCTGGCCGAGTGTTTGGTACGCGTTGCCCTTCAATCGGAACGCCACGCTCGTTTCGCCGTCGACCGCGATGGCGCGATCGATGGTCGTGATCGCTTCACTCGGGCGGCTCGCTTCGATCAAGACGCGCGCCAAGTTCAAGTAGCCCTTGACCAGCGTCGAGTCCAACGCGACCGCCTGCTGGAACGCATGTTCGGCGGTGTCGGTGCGGCCCGACTTCCACGCCGACATTCCCAGCATGTAGTGACCCCACGGATTCGACGGGCGTCGCTCCGTGTACAGCGTGAACAACGTGACCGCTTCGTCGTAGCGGCCCTCGAGGAACGCCGTCTCCGACTGCTCGTAGGTGACGTCGTTCGCCGACGGGGGCGTAAACGCTTGCGGCGCTTCCGGCGCGGGTGCGGTTTCGACGACGACCGGCGTCGTCGTTTGCGCGACGTCGGTGGCGGGCGTCAACGTATTCTCGCTGACGGACTTCTTGTCGTTGCCACAGCCGGCGACGACGAGTACGAGTACGAAGGCCGCGCTCGACGCGCGGATGAATTGAATGCGATTCAACATGGGTGGTCCTCCTGGGTTTGCGCGACGCCTCCGTGGCGTCGACGCGAGGACCCTGTAGCGCAAGCCGACGGCCAGCGCGGCATCGATCGGTAACATGTTGTTGGGAATACGACTAAGTTCTCATGTCGCCGAGCTACGTGTCCGAGTGGACACGCCTGTCGGCGTGTGCTCGTGTCCTTCCGGACACGTGCGAAATCAACGGGGCTTGATCGCGAGGCGACGCATGACTTTCAGCAAGCTCGCGTGATCGGCCAGACCGAGGTCGATGGCGGTGCGCGTGATGTTCCATTCGTTGCGTTCGAGTGCGGCGACGACGATCTGTCGTTCGGCTTCCGACTTTCGCTCGCGAAACGTTTGCGCTTCGTCGCGCTTGGGCGCGGCGGATCCGCGAATCTCCGCCGGGATCGCGTCGACGCCAATCGTGTCGCCGTCGGTCGCGATCACCATGCGCTCGACAATGTTGCGCAGCTCGCGCACGTTGTTGCGACGCCAGTCGTAGCCCATGAGTGCGTCGAGCGTCTCACGGTCGAAGCGCTTCCGCTTCACACCGAAGCGAACGCACGTGCGCCGACAGGAAATGATTGGCGAGCTCGGGGATGTCCGACGCACGATCGCGCAAGGACGGCGCCTTCACGATGTGCACGTTGAGTCGGTAGTACAAGTCCTCGCGAAAGCGTCCGGCTTTGATGTCGGCTTCGAGGTCGCGGTGGGTGGCTGCGATAACACGCGCGTCGACTTTGACGCTGCGCTCGGCGCCCAGGCGTGTCACTTCGCCTTGTTCGAGGACGCGGAGAAGTTTCGCCTGCACGGCCGCGGGCAATTCGCCGATTTCGTCCAAGAACAGCGTGCCGCCCGACGCGCGCTCGAAGGCACCGTGGTGCGTGCGATTCGCTCCCGTGAAGGCACCGCGCTCGTGGCCGAATAACTCGCTCTCGATCAATGTGTCGGGGAGCGACGCACTGTTGATGGCGACGAAGGGACCGACGGAGCGAGCGCTTCGACGATGGAGTTCCTGCGCAACCAGTTCCTTGCCGCTGCCACTTTCGCCCACGATCAGCACCGCACTCGGAATCGCGGCCACGCGCGTGATCAGGGCGTCGAGGGTCGCGCATCGCCTCGCTCCCGCCGATGAGCGTCGACTCGACCGCCGTCGCGCGGCGCAGCGTCTGCACCTCCGATTGCAGTCGCCAGCGCTCGATCGCGTTTGTCACTTCGTGCACGACGCGCTCCATCGATTCCGCTTTGTCGATGAAACTGTACGCACCCAGCTTGATCGCTTGCACGCAGCGCTCGTAGTTGCCCGTACCCGTGTACACGATGACGGGGACGTCGAAGCCGTCCTTCTTGATGCGACGCAGCACTTCGAACCCGTCGACGCCGGGCATCTCGAGATCGAGGATCATGCAGTCGACCGGCTCCATGGTGAGAATGTCGAGCGCTTCCTTGCCCGACGTGGCGACGCGCGTCGCGTAGCCGCCGATGCGCTTCAGGTCGTAGGCGTACTGCTCCGCCAGGGTCCGAACATCGTCGACCACAAGAACCAGCGGCATTACGACTCCACCTTTCGCGACTCCATTTCGGCGCCCGGGAACTCCACGGTAAAACGACTCCCTTGGCCCGGCGCACTCTCGACGGCGATAGTGCCGTCCAGGTCCATCACCAGTCGACGCACGATCGAAAGACCGAGGCCGGTGCCGTCGGACTTGGTGGTGTAGAAGTCGTCGAAGATCTTCGCCTGCGCCGCAGCATCGATCCCGCTGCCCGTATCCGCCACGACCAGACGCAGGCGCGACTCACCGTGGTTGCGATGGGCGTGATCGGTCGTGATCGTCACGCGGCCCGGTTTTCCGGCCAGGCTGTCGATGGCGTTGCTCACCAAATTCTCGACGATGCGGCGTAGTGATATCTCGTCGCCCCATACGATCGCCTGGCCTGTGAGCTTAGCAGTCACGTCGACGTTGCCGGGATCGTTGCGATCGAGAGTAATGCCACGAACCACGTCGTTCAGGTCGCAGCGCTGGCGCTCACCGCGACGCGACAGGCGCGCATAGTTGGACGCGAGGCTTTCCAAATACGCAATGCTCGCGTCGAGGGTGGCACTGCGCTCGTCGAAAGCACCCGGCAAGTGCGCGGGATCTTCCTTGGATTGCTGCGAAAGATGGCGGAAGACGTTCCGAATCGGCGTCAGGCCATTCTTGATGTCGTGGTTCACTTGGCGCGCGAGATCGCCGAAGGTCGCGCGCCGTTCGGCGTCTTTCAGTTGCACCGTGCTCTCGCGCAATCGCGACGTCAGCTGGCCGAGTGTGCCCGCGAGCGCACCGATCTCGTCCTTGCGATGATTGGCGAAGTCGACGTCGAGCTTATCCAAGTCGATACGCGACGTCTTCTCGGCCAGATCAACCAAGGGCCGACTCAACCGTGAGGCGATCCACATCGCAAACAATGCCGCTAGGCCGGCTGCGGCAAACACCGCCAGAATGAACCAACGGTCGATACTCGCGCGAAGCTCGCGCAGCTCCGTCGTGTCGTGCGCAACACGGAAGGTCGCGTTCGCGAGTACGCCATGCTCCGCATCCGCGAATGGAATCGTCAACTCTCGCACGATCGCATCCGAGGCGGCGGAACTGTCCGCCGCCGTCGCGAGTGAGTCATCGGGCAGCGAGAGCGTGACATGAACCGCGTCATCGCGCGCCAGCTCTTGCAAGAAACGCGACTCCGCCTCGACGCCACCGACGATCACGAAGCGCCGATTCCCAATCGCCACCGAGTCGACGCACGCCAGCGCGAGGAACGTTCCACTCGGCGTGCGCGCGCGCACCAGTGCGCTGTGCTCCGGCGCGGAAGCCAGCAGCCGCGGGAGTTCCGGATCGACGCGGTCGTAGTCGTTGCGAAAGTGCCCCGAGCTCAAGATGCGCCCCGACTCGTCCTGAATCTGCAACATCGACAGCCCCGCGACCGGCATCGTGTTGGCCGCGTAATCGAGCAGATACCGACGCTCGTCTTGCGCCTCCGTCATCGCCGCGCGACGAAACCGATTGTCGGCGATAACCTCTTCGCCAATCTCCGCGACCGCCGTTTGCACGTTGGCGCGCGTGCGCGCGAGGTCCTCTTCGACCACATTGACGAGCGCATCGACGCGATGCTCGTACTGCGACGTGAGTCGCTGCGTCATCTCGCGACGAACGAAGAGCCCGAGCGCAACGATTGGGATGATCGTCGCAGCGAGAAAGGCGATGAGAAGTCGGGCGCGGAAGGTCATGGGGACTCGGTCCGACGCGTGCCCACGATGATTATGTCCCCACTCGCCGCATTGCTCAACGCAAAGCTAGCGCCTCCGCCTGACTTGCGCGCAATTGCGTACGGCCCCGTAGTCACCAGCGGTATCGTTTTGAGGCGGAGGGGCGCACTCCCCGCACCGAGCCACGGAGCCAATCGAAGCAGCTCCCGTGAAAGAAAACAATTCTCAGGCCGTCCGAACGGCAGCGAGACAACGTACGCGAAGTCTGCACCTGTCGCCAGGCTGGTCGTCAGGTCGCGCGTGCTAACGCCAATTGCGACAACGCGCGACCCGAATGAATAGAGACTGGGAACAGCGCGGCAGAGCGCAGCGACGTCGGTCGACGTCACTGGATCGCCCGTCGCAAGCGCGACGATGCGATCGGCAACATCACGAGCGGCGAAATCCGATGCATCATAAAGAACGCGCCGCGTGGTTGGCACAGCTCCGATTGCCCCGCCTCGTGGCGCTAGGTCGCAGTCGCTGAGATCACTCCACCGCGTTCCGCTGCCCATTGCAATCGATCGCGCATTCGCGTTGCGCAAGGCGTCGCGGGCGATGGCCTGTGTCAAGGAGTCGGGGACGGTCGGCACTTCGACGCCTCTCGCAAGCTCCAGAATTCGACTGGGCGAGAGCAGAAAGTACACTTTCGTTTCCGGGAGTTCCATCAGATGGAATTGGTCGCGGCTCTCAGCATATTCGATGATACGCGGATCCTCGACGACCATGAAATCAATGTGCGGTTTGAATGTCGGATCCAGCATGTCGCGCGGATCGATGCCTCGACCATCAACGAACCGGATGACAGGCTTCTTGGAATCGAACGCAGGTCGAATCGTAAGATCGCGGTCGCTGTTGCGGTCATCGACGATTCGATAGGGGCCGGTCCCCATCGGCCAGCCCCCCGCGGACGGTTTTGTGATAGCGCATGTGGGAGACGTCAACGCCCGCCAGTCGAGATACCGCTCAGTAACATGGATCTCGACAGTCCGACTGTCGGGAGTCGTAATCGAGTCGATCCCGGCCACGAAAGCCCTGGCACTCTCGAGAGACTCAGCAACATCGCGCGACGTCACGGGTGTCCCGTCCCAAAAAAGTGCGTCGGCCCGCAGCGTTAGCGTCGCGACGATAGGCCCGCTTTCGGTGATTCGAGCCTTCGCCAGCAGCCGGTTGTCGCACCCTGGCGGGAATTGTATGCCCTCGTACAAGTGCTGAAAAACGAGTCTTTCACTTTGGTTTCGCCATTCCGGTGCGTGGGCTGGATCGACGTCGTCGAAAAGTGCGACGACGATAGTGTCGCCGAGGTCTGCCGTCGAATGGAATAGGAGGCAGTGATCGATCTCTACAGCCGGCTGTTTTCCTGATGTGGCTTGCGTCGCCGTCTTCGGCCCGCAGGCCAACGCGGCGGCCAAGGTGATGACGCCGATTGCGGCGACTATGGAGGGAACGCGCATGGAAGCAGGAGCACCCCAGTCCCGAACTACTGGGCTCAAATAACGATACGAAGGTGCGTAGTGTCAATGCCGACCGCGCGGCGGCAAGGTCATTCGCATTCTGCGCCCGCTATAATGAGGGGCCATGGCGCGCGCTTCCTCATGACGGTCGAAAGCGCCTCACGGCTCCCGCTTCCGAGGCATGATGGTTGCACCTTCGCGCACGTCTATGGATACCACTGTCACCCGTTGGAAGAGCCTCCGTAACGGCGTCATCGTTTCGGTGGTCATGCTGTACTTGATCGAGCCGGCGATGAAGGTCGCGGTCGACCTGGCGCCGCAGTATGGCGGGCGCTTCTACCGCTTCGTCTGGGACCGCGCGGCGACGCAGGCGGCGATCGGCGGCGACTACCTGGACTTCGCGATGTTCGCGATCCTCTTCTCGGCCATCGTGGGTGCGTTCATCGGACGCTTCGGCGCCGGGGCGGCCTTCCCGCGGTTGTTCGGTCGCAAGAACGGACGCAAGAGCACGGATTCGACGATGCTGCGCTGGGAGAAGCGCTTCGTCGTGCTGCTCATGCTGATGGTGGGCCCGATCGCGGCGACCACGTTGCTGGTCGACTTCGCGGCCCAGCAGATGAAGCTTTCCTTCGACCGACGCATCACGGTCCTCGCACCCGCGATCACGGAGGACTCGGAAGAACTCCTGCGTGCGCACTTCGCGGGTCTCTCAGATCGCTCCGACTATCAGAATCTCAACGACGAGATGAATCGCCTGGCGAGAGAGAGCAACGTCGACCTGCCCGAACCGCTGCTATAGAACGCGCGGCACAGCACAGAACTGTGCTACCATGGGGCTCCCCTGCTCCTGAAGTATGCCGACGCGATTCATCTTCGCATTCGTGGTTCTGCTTGCCGGCGCACTCGCCTGCGACAGCAGCGAGCCGTCGCGCGAGTTTCTGCAATGCGACCCCGCGGCGACGACGACCCAGCTTGCTTCCAAGTACGACGACGACGACCACGACGGCAATCCCTACGACGAAGATTTCCCGCTGGTCGACGACGAGGACGACGACATCGCGGACCACGCGTGGATTCAAGATCGCGACGGCGTCTACCATCTCTTCTTCCATAGCGAGAATCTCTACCACCCGAACCAGATCGAGCACTACACGACCACCGATTTCACGCGCATCCACTACGAAGGCGTCGCACTGACGGTGAACGCGGGCGCGTGGGACGGGGACGCGTTGTGGGCGCCGCATGTGGTCCAATTCGACGGCACCTATTACATGTTCTACACCGGTGTGTCGGGTAGCGGCGTCGACGCGGTGCAGCGCATCGGTGTGGCGACGTCGAAGAACCTGCGCACGTGGAAGCGGCTTTCGGTCAATCGCTGCCCGGGGACCACGGGCGACGGCTGCATCTACGACTGCGACGAACCGTGGACGACGTGGGGCAATGTCGGCGGGTCGTACGACCACCAGTGTCGCGATCCCTTCGTCATGTGGGACGCGGAGAACCAGCGCTGGCTCCTGTTCGCGACCGCGAAGAGCACGAACGGTTTCGGCGTCGTCACGGTAGCCAGCGCAAACGAACTTTCAACGTGGAGCGGCGAAGGATTCATCGACGCCACGCGACGCTTGGCGGGCGGTGTGGGTGCGCAAGCAACCGGCGGACAAGCGGAGAATCCGTTCGTCGTGACGAGCGGCGGCCGCCACTATCTTCTGTTTACCGACTGGGAGGACGCGGAGGACAGTCTCACGGTCGCGAACCCGCGCACCATCGTCCAGTTCGCGACCGCGCAGCTCATGGATGTCGATTCGCTCGGCAGCGCGGGATGGATCTATCGCGGCTACACGCCCGACCCGGGTGTCAACGCGATCGAAGTCATCGACCTTCGGCACGACGGCACGCGGTGGATCATGTCGCAGAGCATTTCGAACCCGCGCTCGGGAGTCTTGAAGCCGCATCGCCGCGAGCTGCGCTTGAAATGCGCCACCTTCGCAGCCGGCGATATCACGACCACGAATTGGGGGCCGGTCCTCGATGCCGCGCGCGTCACCGCGCCGCGCTAGGCGACGCTAGCCCTGCTCGGTCGACCGCTTGAGTTCCCGCGAGTGTTGGTACAACTCTTCGAGGTTCATTCGCTTCAGAAACACGAAGCCGCGTGTCGCGCGAATCAACGGGCTCGCGTGCTCGTCGAAGTATTCGCGGCCCAGGCAGGTCTTGATGGCCTGGTACTGCTCGACCTGGATCTTCTGCGCGAGCTCGCAGAAGGGGCCGTCGTGTTCGTAGCTCGGGAACGACGCGTCCTTCTGCGACGCGAACGTGTTCATGAAGGCGCTGTTTTGCAGCGCAAACATGTTGAGCGACACCGGCACGAAAATGTCCGCCTCGCTCGGCTCGAAGCGATACCACACGTTGCGATAGCCGAGGATGGTAATTTCGGCCAGGCCGCTTTCCTTCTCGTAAATCTTGAGCGATTCCGTGATCGCTTGCAGCACCTTGTAGTGTGTATCGGGTCCGCTTGCCTCCGGGTCCAGTGCGAGCGTGATCACACTCGGCTTCACTTCGCGCAGGAGATTCGTGATGGGCGGGGTGTCGCGATCGCGCGTCGGTTCGTCGGGGAAGATGTCGCCGGTGTAAAACCCGAGCCGGAGATGCCGAACGGATTCGCCCTTCCATCCGAAGTAACCCCACAGGCACTCCGCTTCCCACTCGCGGCACATGCCCTTCAAGCGCTGGATGGTGTCGGGGTCCTTGCGACCCGGGTACGCGGTCTCGAAGTAGTCGATCAGTTCTTCCACGCGATCCTCGACCTTGTCCGACGTCTTTTCGCCGAACACTTCGACCACGTTGCGGTACAGCCGCCGCATCTCGCCTTCGTCCTGCATGGTGCGTCGCGCCGCCGCGACCCCGTCGAGGTAGTGCCACACGTCGGCGTCGCGCGCGTTGGCGTTGCCGGGGTCGAAATAGCCCTGCGGTGCGAGCGTCTTGAACATGGGCGATTCGATGAACTCGACCAGCTTGTCGCATTGCTCGAGCATGAAATGGTTCGTCACCGCGGTAAAACCGCTCGTCATGGCCGCGAAGGTGTGGCGCGTGCTGTGCTCGCGCATGTGGCGAGCGATCAGCGGGAGACAACCGAGCATGAGGTCGTCGTGGTGCGGTTCGGTGTGCAGGAACGCGGCGCCGCGAAACACCTGCGTCCCCGCGTCGATCTTGTCGCGCAGGCGCTGCGCGGTTTGTTTGCACACCTCGCGTACGCTGCCGACACCCTTCTTGAGTAGTTCCGCCGTGTACTTGTTGTTCTTGAACTCCGCCTCGGTCAGCGATTCGATAGGCTTACGGTTCGCGAGTGCCAAGTCGATCACGGCTTTTTCGATCTGGGCCACGCTCGCGCGCTTAGTGGCCACGAGATTCGCGAGTTGTCGTGAGTCGAGCTTCTTGGCCGCCCCCTTCGTCAAATAGAAGCGCGCGTTGGGGAGCGTCTGCAGCGCGGTCGCGGGAAAGCGGACGTGGCGTTCGTTCTGGATGGCGTCGCGCACGATGCCCGCCTTGGCTTCGCCGGCCGCGATCACGATCGCCGTACAATCGGGATTGTGGGTGACGGTCGAAAGACCAATCGTGATGACGAGCCGCTTGCGCGCCACTTCGATCCCGCCCAAGTCGGTCGCGGCGGCGGCCTGCGTCTCGTAGTTGACCGCGGTCAGCCGGGTGGTCGAGAACGGATCCGACCCGCGCACGTTGAAACCGATGTGCCCGTCGGGCCCGATGCCGCCCAGGAAGAAGCCGATGCCGCCGAGCGCGCGGATGCGCTGTTCGTACTCGGTGCACCACTCGTCGATTTGCTGGATGACGTCGCGCTGGAGCTGCTCCTGCTTGGAATCGGCCATGCGATAACGCAGGCTCAGGTCGACTTCGTCGTCCGGCCACACCTCGGAGAGGGTCTTCCCCGCCGGGAGGCCGATGCGACTGGAGTCGACGAGGAGGGCCCGGGCCGGATCGAGCCCAAAACCTTCGATATAGTAATGGTTGACGTAATAGTAGAAGCTGTTGTCCTGGAGCGGATTGATAGGGTAGAATTCGTCGATCTGTACGAAGTGGAGCCCCTTGAGGGCGCATTTCCGACCCGGGTCGATTCCTCGCTCGGCCAGTTCGACTTGAATCGCCTTTCGCTTCCAACCGCCGAGTAGGCGACCGACTTCCTTGATGAAGTACTCCGGGGTTTTCCCCGTCGGAAGTGCCACGACACCTTCGGGATTCGACTGCACCCACTCGATGAAGCGGAGCGCCGCGAGCGTTCCCAGCGCGGGAAAAGAATCGACGACGATGACGCCCAGTTTTTCGTGGGGAGCGATGAGAAGCGGTTTTCCCGCGAGGGCTTTTTGTTCAACGGTGGAATTCATGATCGTGTCCGGGTGTCGAACCCAGGGTGATAGACTGCCAGTAGTACCGCTCCGTATGGAACCAAAATCATGGCTAACAACGTCTCCGGCGTAGTCGAAATCATCGAACGACGCGGCGCCTTCCTGCGCAACCCCGACCGCAACCTGCAGGCGGACCGCGGCGACCCCTTCGTGCCCCCGCCGCTCATCAGCCGCTTCGGCCTGGTGACGGGGGCCGTCGTGTGTGGGTCGGCGCAAATGGACAAGCAGGGTCCGAAGCTGGCCGACGTCGAAACGATTTGCGGTCAAACGCCGCAGGCGTTCAAGTCGCGCACCCCGTTCGCGCAGCTAGAGGCGATCAACCCCGACCGTCGCTTCCACCTGGGGGTGGCCGGCAACGTGTCGATGCGCATCGTCGATATGTTCGCGCCCATCGGGCGCGGGACGCGCGGGCTCATCGTGGCCCCGCCCAAGACCGGCAAGACGCGCCTGCTCGAAGAACTGACCATCGCCATCCACGCCGACTCGCCCGACGCGCGCATCGTCGTCCTCTTGATCGACGAACGCCCCGAAGAAGTGACGCACTTCCGCCGCCAAGTCCCCGCCGAAGTCTTGGCGAGCAGCAGCGACCAATCGGTCGACACGCACGTGCGCCTCGCCAACCTGTGCATGGCGCAGGTCCGCTGCGAGCTCGAGTGTGGGCACGAAGTGATCGTCATGGTCGACAGCATCACGCGCATGGGGCGCGCGTTCAACCAACACGGCTCGGGGTCGGGTCGCACGATGAGCGGCGGGCTCGACTCCCGGGCACTCGAGATTCCGCGCAAGTTCTTCGGCATGGCGCGCAACGTCGAGAACGGCGGGTCGGTCACGGTGATCGCGAGTGCGCTTGATCGAGACGGGCTCGCGCATGGACGACCTGATCTTCGAGGAGTTCAAGGGGACGGGTAACAGCGAAATCGTGTTGGATCGGGCGCTGGCCGACAGCCGCGTGTTTCCGGCCATCAATCTGCGCAGCACCGGCACGCGCCGCGACGAACTGCTCTTCTCCGCCGAGGACTTGAACGCGATCAACAAGATGCGACGCCGCGTGCTCGACATGCCGCCGCAGCAAGCCATCGAAGAGCTGATAAAACTGGTCGAGAAGTATCCCACCAACGAAGAGCTGCTGAAGAGCATTCCCTAACGCGCTCGACGCGCGACCCGCCCGCCGTCACACCGCCGAATCCAGCGCCGCTCGAATCCTCGCCGCGAGTTCGTCGACGTGGGTCGTCACACACGTGCGATGGTCGCCCGCGATCGCGTGCACGTCGAGCGACTCGCACACGTGCTGCCAGCCCGCTTCGAAATTGCCGGGCGTCTTGTGCTCCAAGTGACTCGAGCGAAACAGGACGACGCGCCCCGCGTAGCGCTCGGGGACGTAGTCTTCGAGCGCGTGGTGGTAGTGAAGCCACACGACCTGGCGCGCGTCGAGCGGCGCGCGCGCGGGGGCACTCTCGGGCCCGCTCGCTCCTCTTAGGACCAAGTACGGCTTCTTCACCACGAAGAGGACCGCTTCGCGGGGGCCCTGGCGCGACGCCCGCTTGAACCCGCGCAGGAACGTGCGGCCGCGACGAAACACGCCGCTGCGCTGGGTCGGACTCAATCCAATCACGGGCGCGATGCCGGCCACGAGCTTGCTCCACGTGCGAAAGCGCGCGTTGGACGCGTGGGTGTCGATCAGCACCACCAAGTCGACGCGCTCTCCTCGTTGTTGCAGTCGACGCGCCATCTCGAACACGACCGCACCGCCGGCGCAGAAACCGCCGAGGAGATAGGGGCCCTTTGGTTGCACCGCGAGCAGGGCTCCCAGCCGGTCGTCCGCCATCGCTTCGATGGTGGGCGGCAGCGGTTTTCCATCGAGGCCATGCGGCTGCAGGACGTAAAACGGCCGGTCGTTTCCCAGAGCGCGGGCGAGACGTCGGCAGTAAAAGCCGTCGCTCGCGATCGCTCCGTGCGCAAACACGAAGGGCGGCTTCGGCCCACTCGATTGCAGCGCCGTGATCGGCGCGCGCAGGTTGTCCGCGTCGCGATCGACCAGCATGGTCGCGAGCTTCTCGATGGTGAGCGCGCCGATCATGTCTTGGAGCGCGACACCCACGCCGCACGCTTGCTCCACGCGTAACGCCATCTCGACTGCGAGCAACGAGTCTCCTCCCAGGTCGAAGAAATCGTCGCCGATGCCGACCGCGTCGACGCCGAGGAGCTCTTCCCAAATACCCGCGAGCTGCGTCTCCAAGAGATCGCGCGGCGGCAACGAGTCGGCGCCGTGCGCCGGCGCCGGGCGCCAAGCGGGCAGCGCCTTGCGATCGAGCTTGCCGCCCGCGGTGCGCGGGAGCGCTTCGAGGAAGACGAAGGCCGACGGCACCATGTGGCGCGGGAGCTTCGATGCGAGGAATGCGCGCAGTGTTCCGGCGCCGGGGACGCCGTCGCTCGTCGACGGCACGATGTAGGCCACCAGCCGCTTCGTTCCGCGCTCGTCGTCGTGGGCGACCACCGCGACTTCCTTCACCGCGTCGAGACCCAGCAACACGGCTTCGATTTCCATGGGCTCGACGCGATTGCCGCGAATCTTGACGCGAAAATCGGTGCGTCCCAAGTACTCGAGGCAGCCATCGGGCGCCATGCGGCCGACGTCGCCGGTGCGAAACGTACGCACGTCGGGGTCGTCGCGATCGGGCACGAAAGACTCGCGCGTGAGTTCGGGCTGATTCCAGTAGCCGCTCGCCAGGTAACGACTGCGCACCCAGATCTCGCCCGCCTCGCCGCGCGCAACCGGTACCCCGTCTTCGCCCATCAGCGCGACCTCGACGTCGGGCACGGGATAGCCTACCGGCACCAAGTCGCCTTCGATGGGCGTGTCGCGATCGATGCGGTACTGGCAGATGGTCATCGCCTCGGTCGAGGAGAGCGCGTTGACGAAGATGCAGTCGCGCGGAAAGCGCGCGCGGAATCGTTCGACGTCGCGCTTCGACACCGCTTCGCTCCCGAGCTTCACGACGCGCAAGGACGACGCCCGCATGTCGCCCTGCGCGGAGTCGGCGAAGTCGCGGAAGGTGGTGGCACTCGAGTGATAGATCGTGATGCGGTCTTCGACCAGCCACGCCGCGAGTGCACTCAACCCGCGCTCGCGCAATTCGAACGGATGCAGTGCCGCACCGTTGAGCAAGGCAGAGAAGATTCCCGTCGACGCCTGGCCCGTGCCGCGCGCAGACAAGAGTGTCAAACGATCGTTCGGCGTGATGCCGAGGAATTGGGTGTGGACGAAAATATTATGGAGCAAAGCACGCTGGTTCTGCAGGACGCCCTTGGGGCGGCCGGTCGAACCCGAGGTGTAGAGGATGTACGCGGGCACATCCGCGGGTGGCGGCGCGAGCGGTTCGTCGGCCGATGCACGCGCGTCGATGGCGTCGACGTCGAGGACGTCGAGTCGGCCGTCTGCCAGCGCTTGCGCCCGGGTGCGACCGCGCGCGTCGGTCACGATGAGCGGTGCGCGCGAATCTTCGAGCACGAGCTGCGCGCGCGCGTCGGGCTGGGCGGGATTCAGGGGGACGAAAATCTTCCCGGCCTTGAGTGCCGCGAACAAGGCCGCGATGACGGCGATGTCGTCGCTCAAGAGAAGAATGACGGGCTCCGACCGCGTTCCGCGCCGCGCGACGATGGCCCGTGCGATCGCGTCGACACGAGCCGCGAGCTCGCCGTAGGTCACGCGCGCCGCGGGCGTTTGAATGGCGACACGATCGCGACAGCGCTCTACGACGCGGTCGAAGCGCGCGAAGACCGACTGTTCGGTCTCCTCACGCGTGAATTCCACGAAGTCGGATCGGTCGGCGGGTGCCGGGTGTTCAGGAGCCATCGAGTCTGCGGTCGGAACGAACCAGGGCCGGGTCGAACGCTTCGAACAACCCGGGCTTGCGGAGATGGCTGGGCGACTTGTGCCAGAGCGCGTACTCCCCGATCACCGGGGCCAGCTTGGAGACCGCGACCCCACTTTCTTCTTCTACCGTGCGCGACAAGGCACCTAGCTCGTCCAATCGAATTCCGGTCTCGTAACCCTTGAGATAGAGCGCCATGGCGACCTGTTCGAGCGCGGCGTTGCCCGCGCGATCGCCGAGGCCGTTGACGGTGACGTCGAGGCCCGCGGCACCGGAAAGAACCGCGGCCAGCGCGTTCGCCGTCGCCATCCCGAGGTCGTTGTGCGCGTGGAAGAAAATCTCGGCGCCGAGCTTGCGCTCGCGCAGCGCGTGAATCAGCAACGCGACCGCGAACGGGTCGCTGCCGCCGTTGGTGTCGTACACGACGACGCGGCGCGCGCCGCCGGCGACGGCCGCGGCGGCGATCTCGCACAGGAACTCGGGGTCGCATTGGAGCGAGTGAGGGAAGCCGGCGCCGAAGTCGGCGTGCGCGCGGCGCGCGAGTGCCAGGGCGTCGTCGAGCATGCGCAGCTTTTCGTCGCGGCTTTCCGGCGCTCGCTCCGGCGACACCGGCATCAAGAGGTCGACGTGGTCGAGCGCGGAGGACGCGATTTCGATTTCGCGCGCGCAGTCCTTCCCGTAGGCGTAAATCAAGCCCGAAATCCGCAACGCGACGCCCGCGTCACGCAGCACACTCACGAACTCGAGGTCCTTCTCGACGCGACTCGGTGCGACCACTTCCACTTCGACGACACCCGCGCGCTCGAGTGCACGTGCGATGCGCACGCGCTGCTCGGTCGAGAACGACACGTTGGGCGTGTCGAGTCCCTCGCGGAGCGTCGCGTCGCGCAGGGTCACGCGCCGTTTTGCGTCGCTCATGCTCTTACTCCGCGCGGCCGGCTGCGAATCTGGAGATCCGGCTGCGCGCGGCCGTCGGGTTGGCTGGTGCCGCTCGTCACACAGCACAGCACGTGGCTCCCCTTCGCGATGGTGCCCTTACGAACCTCGCGCAGTGTCGCGCACATCGCGATCAAGCCCGTCTTGTCGATGGCGGCGGCGGGGACGTCGATGCCCTGCTCCTTCAAGAGCTCGAGCATCTTGCGCCCGTCGAAGTCGGCGCCCAGGAACTCCGCGAACTCCTCGTGGTTGACCGTGGTCAAGTCGCCGCGATGGTCCGTGAGCAGTTTGCGCAAGTCGTCGTAGGTGCCGTAGGTGTGCGGCGCGCTGTCGTACATCACGCGCGACAAGAGTTGCGTCGTCGACGTGACGGTCTGCGGGACGACGTAGGCCGACCCGCTCTTCCACGCGCGATACATCGGACAATTCGCTTCCTGTTGGACGCCGAGCAAGCGCGGCAGCGTGCCCACGTCCTTGTGGAAGCGCTCGAACACGCGATAGATGCCGATGGGACCGAACGCGGCGCTGATGGTTTGCACCAGCCAGTCGAAATTGCGCTCCTTCAACAGATGCTCGACGATGCAGAAGCCGCGGAACTGCGAGGCCTCGTAGCGCCACCCGGTTTGCGGGATGTGGGTGACGTCGCTGAAGCGCGCGAATAACTTCGCCGCTTTTTTCACGCGCCCCGGCTTGTCGACGGTGATCAGGTGCGCAAGCGGATTCTCGAAAGTGCGGCTATCCATGAGTTCGAGGTTGTCCTCGGGGATGAAGCAGAAGGTTTCGATGCCCGCGTGCGTGCCGTACACAGTGAGGGCCGTCCCGGTGTTGCCGCCGGTTTCGAAGACGGTGCGTTGGTAACCGTTGAGCTTGCACTTGGCCATCGTGAAGCACCCGTCGATCGACTTGAGCGAGCGCGAATGCATGAGCGAGGTCTCGTCGAGAACGTGGATGTGGACGCCGCGGTACTCGAAGAATGGAAAGATGCGGGCGCCCTCGCGAATGCTGGTCTTCGCGAGCCAGTCCTTGAAGCGGGCGTCCTCGTCGTCGGTCTTGCCGAAGCGGAACGCGTTCTTGTATCGCAGCACGACGCTGCGATCGGCCGCGTGCCGAGTATCCACGCAGGCGTCGAAGTCGGGGCTAGAACGTTTCGACATGGATCATCGAACCGAGCGGTGTCAGATACTTGGAAGTGGGCGACTCCGCCGGCCGGCCGATCGGCAGGAGCGTCACCGGGTCGATGCCGTCCGGGATGTTGAGGAGCGAACGAATCTCGTTGGCAAGTCCGGCGTCGTCGGGAGAGTAGGCGGTCATGAACACGCTCCCCAGCCCGCGCTGGTGGGCGGCCAGGAGCAAGATCGTGGTGGCGGCCACCGCACTCTCGAGCCCGCGGCTCTGCGCGCGCTCGCGATCGACGCACACGACGACGACCCATGCCGCGGCGCGCAAGAAGTCCGCGCGGTAATCCTGCTTCGACGGCGGGCAGTAGCGATTCTTGATTTCGACGAGGCGCGACTTGTTCTCGTCGGATGCAACGAGTACGAAGTGCCACGGCTGACCGTTCATCGACGACGGAGCGTGTCGGGCGAGATCGATCAGTTCCACGACGTCGGCCCTGGGCACCGCGTCCGGCCGGAACGTCCGAATCGACCGCCTGCTCTTCACGACGCTGTCGAAGTCCATGCCTCACCTCATCGCGAAATCGACCGCACGAAGTGTACCACGTCCCCGCGAGAATGCTTTAGCGGAGACTAGGCGGGTTTCTTCCGCGACCACAGGTACAGCGCGATGGCCGCCGCCGTGGCCGCGTTCAAGGATTCGATAGGGCCCGACATCGGAATCGACAGCGCACGCTTGCGAAAGTGGTCGGGAAGCCCCGGTCCTTCGACACCCGGCAACAAACCGAAGCGCTTCGGGAAGGAGAACGTCGCGACGTCGCTTCCTTCGGGAGAGAGCGCGACGATGGGAAGTGTTTCGGGGAGTGCCTGCACCGACGGACCCTGCCTCAATTCGGCGAGGAAGACGGCCCCACCCGACGCGCGCAGCGCCTTCGGGTGATAGGGATGCGCCGCTTCGGCGAGCAAGACGACGTGTGTGGCGCCGAACGCGACCGCAGAACGGATCACCGCGCCCACGTTCTCCGGATCTTGAAACGGAACCAGCACGCTGCAACCGGGCGCGAAGCCGTCTTCGGGTCGCCAAGGCTCGAGCGTCGGCGTCTTGACGACCAAGAGCGGTGCGCCGGTTCCGGCGACGTCGAGCTGTCTGAACAACGACGCCGACAGCTCGTACCAAGCGACGGACGCGGGCAAGTCGGCGGGCGGAGGCGTCATCTTGGGAGCGCTGATCCACGCGTCGGCCAGCTCGGGCGACGCGCGCAGAATGTCGGAGATGATCTTAGTACCGGAGACGATGGCGGCGTCGTGCTTGCGGATGCCGCGGCCCGTCAACGTCTGGGTGAGTTGCTTGAAGAGACGATTGTCTTCGCTCTCGATGCGCCGGAAGGAACGCGTGCTCATAATGGTCGAAGCCCCGGCCGCCGAGTCTATATCAACTCGACAACCGGGGCTTCGTAAATCGTGGTCTAGCGGACGCGAACTACCGATACAACGCCTTGACGCCGCCCCACGTCGAGGTCGCGGCCGGGACGGCTTCCTGAACGATGAACTCGAGCGAATACGACTGCAGGATCGGGCTCGTCTGCTGGATCAAGTAGGTGTAGGTGCCCGGTCCCAGGTCCGGCGTCGGCAGCGAGTTGGTCGTCACCGAAGCCGTGTCGAACAGGATCATTAGGTTCGACCCGATGTTCGCCGCCGTGATGTGAATCCCGGCCAGGAAATCGCCGATGGTCGCACCACTCGGGATGACGCCGACGTTGCCGGCGTTGAACGACGTGAACGCAGTGTTGTCCGGCGCCAGGCCGAGCAACGTCAACCCGGTCAGCATCTGTCCGGGTCCGAGCGTGAATGTGATGTAGTCGCGGTCGACCGTCCCGGTGGTATTCCCGGTGGTCCCGATGACCGTGCTGCCACCGACCGCAAACACCAACGGCGTGGGGGTCGCCGGGTTGGTCGCAAGGTCGCCGTCGACGGACTCGTCGTGGATGACCGCGGCGCTCGCGGGTAGCGCCAGAGAAACCAGAAGCAAAACCATAGCGCAGGTCTTCATCGTACCTCTCTCCTTGATGTGTGTGGTGTCGCGGACGACACCGAAGCTACAAGGTACTGCTGTGGGATGTATGCCGTTGGACTCGCGCGCGGCCCCGTCGCTTCCGCCCCAAGCGCGCCGCTGTCGATCGGGCTCGCGACTATTATACACGAGCCAGCTTTCGAAATCCAGATCCTCGGCGCTCGCGAGGCACCCGCCGTCTATTTGAGCAGGACCATCTTTCTCGATTCCACGTGCTTGCCGACCTGCAGTCGATAGAAATACACACCCGAACTCTGCTCCACTCCGCGATCGTCGCGTCCATCCCAAACCGAGTCGCGCGTTCCGGCGACACCGTCTTCGTCGACCAGGGTTCGCACCTTGCGACCGCCGGCGTCGTACACGACGAGCGAGACGCGTTCGCGCGACGGCACCACGAAGTGGATCGTCGTGCTGGGATTGAACGGGTTGGGTCGATTCTGTTCGAGTCCGCCGGAGAGGGCCGCGACCGACACGTCGACGATGGGCGAGAAGAACTCGCCGTCGCCGTCGACGACGCCGATCTGATAGCGATACGTATCGCCGGGCGTCACGTCGGCGTCCGTGTACTCGAAGCCGTCGCGGTTGGCCGCTGCCTCCGCGATTCTCGCCAACGAACCGCCCGCGTCACTGCGATACACGCGGACACTTTCGATCGTCAAGTCGGAGCGGAACGCGGCCCGCAGCGTGACCGTGCCCGCTTCGGCGATCGCGTCGAAGGACGTGATCGCCACCGCGTTGGGAGTCCCCGCTACGAATTGCGCATAGATGTCATACGTCCCGCTGCGCAGGTCCTCCCACGCCGCGATGGGCGTGCCGGCTTGCGCGATAGCGACGACGGGATCGTATTGGCTGCCCGCGGCACCACACACCTTCACCCCGTTCGCTTCCCACACCACACCGTTCGTGGACACCTGCTGCGCGTAGATGTCGGTCTGAAAATTCGCCCGCTGATCCTGCCACACCGCGACCGGATTGCCGACGTTGGAGGGATCGGACGCGATCACGGGCTTGACCTGCGCCAGCGGCGCCGTGCACAAAGCGATACCGTCCGCGGGCAATGTCGAATTGCCGACGCAATCGAAGTCGCGTGCGTAGATGTCGCCATCGTCGGTGCGCTTGTCGTCCCAGGCAATGAATGAATTGCCGACGGTGCAGACGGACGAGGAGACGGCGCGGTTGATGGCAAAGGCCACAAACGCAATCGACGGGTTGTTCTGGTCGCCGGTCGCCGTGCAGATGGCGACTCCATTGCCCGCCAGGATGGTTCCCGTGGCATCGACGTAGTTGGCGTAGATGTCCCACCCGCCGCTGCGCTTGTCGGCCCACGCGACGAAGGCACCGCCCACCTGATCGTCGGTGATCGCGGGAACCGCCTGGTCTTCGGGATCGGCGCACAACGCAACACCGTTCGGGGTCCACACGAGCGTGCTGTCGGCGTTCATGCGCTGGGCATAGATGTCGCCCAGGCCCGCGCGTTTGTCGACCCAGCACGCGATCGCACCCCCGGCACCGTCGGCGACGGCAAGCGGCGTTTGTTGCGCGCGGGCTGCCGTGCAAATCTCGATACCGTCGGGCGTCCACAGTGGGTTGCCGTCTGCGTCGACGCGCTGGGCGAAGATGTCGGGTGCCCCCGCGCGGTGGTCCTGCCACACGACGATGGCACCGCCGGCGTCGTCGGTGACGATGGTCGGGTTGTGCTGGTTCAAGTCCAACGCGCACAGCGCCACGCCGTCGGTCGTCCATTGCGGGTTACCGTCCGCGTCTACACGCTGCACGTAAATATCGAAGTTGGTGGTCGTGCGTGCGTCTTCCCACACGATGATCGCACCACCGGCGCCGTCGGACACCAATCGCGGATCGGATTGGTCGCCGCCTTGCACGCACACGGCCACACCGTCGGGCGTCCACAAGGCGTTGCCGGATGCGTCGACCCGTTGCACGTAGACGTCGAAGTCGGCTCCATTGCGGCGGTCCTGCCACGCGATGATGGCACCCGTTCCGCCGTCGGAGATGATGACGGGATTCATTTGCAGGTCTTCGGCCGTGGAGATGGGGTTGCCGTCGACGGTCCAGTCCGCACGAGCGGAACCGGCCACAAGGATCCCAACCAGCGTGAGAACGATGGCTCGAAGCAAGTCTTTCATGTCGCAACTCCTGGTCGGCGAGTGGCGACCGAGGGTCAAGGCGAGGATGCAGCCCTTAGCAGATTTGCGACCCGAAGGGTCGCGAGGCTCTCGGTTCGTCACTAATGGTAACATACGCAGACATGGGTGCAAAAGTTGTCCCGTTTCCCTCCCGCCGACGGACGCGCCTGCGTCGTGCGCGTCATGTTCGTCCTGGCGACGGCGTGCGCGATTGCCGCCATCGTCGTCCAAGACCACACGTCGTACCTCCCGTTCGGCGTTTTCAATACGGGGGCACGCCAGCTCTCGCGTCTCGCCGACATATTGCTCGTGGTCGCGGTGGTCGCATTGGTGGCGCAGGTCGTCGAGTTGAGGACGGGGCGCTTCGGGCGCGCGTGCGGGTGGTTTCGCGGCGTGGTCGCGTTCGCGTGCATTCTGAATGTGCTGCTCGTGTTCGGCGACCGGCTATTTGTCACCGGCAATCCGGCCGGACTGCTCGGTCAGTACTACGAAGTTCCTTCGACGGGGCGTCATCCCGGTGATCTTGAAGAAATCCTTCGACGGCATCGCGCGCGATCCGTGCTTCCTTCGACCCGACGCGAGCGACGGCCCGCGCGTGCTGTTCCTCGGCGACTCGTACACCGAAGGGAGCGGACGCGCGCGCGAGTGCAACTACGCGAACGTCGTCGAGCGAGTGCTACGAGAACAATGGAACGCGAACGCGCGCGTCGTCAACGCGGGTGTGTCCGGCTACGGGCCGGTGGAAGCACTCAATCTGCTGCGCTGGCAGCGCGCGCTCGGCTGCCCCATCGACGCCATCGTGTTCAATTTGGTGCTCGAGAATGATTTCGCCGACAACCTCCCGCGCACCGAGCGGCGCGTTGTCGCCGGAATCATCTCACGCTTCCCGCGCTCGTGGTTTCTGCGCACGTTCCATCCCCTCAACATGCGCACGTTCCGGTGGGCGATGATTCTCACCTTCTTCGCGCGCGCGTCGACCCACGAGATGCTCAACGCCGTCACCGTCGACGAGGGGCCCTGCGACCTAGCGCCCGATTCGTTGCGCACCGTGTCGCCGTTCTTGCGCGCGACCGTCGAGCGAGGACTCACGAACGCGACGCGCATCGCGGCGGTTCCGAATGCCCGCGACGAGTCGGTCGACGCCATTCGAGAGATGAAGGCGATCGCGGACGATATGCGCGTTCCGTTCGTCGTCGTGGTGTTTCCGGACCGCATTCTGGTCGACATCGAGCTGCAACGCGCGATGCCGATCGCGATCGACGGTCTCGCGCCCGCAATGGCCGCCCGCTCGTTCGTGCGCGACACATTCGCGAACGACGAAGTGATCGATGTCACCGAGCACCTGCTCGGACCGGGCGTCTATCGCGCGGCCGACACGCACCTGTCGGACCTCGGCAATGTGGTCGCGGGAGAATGCGTCGGCCGGGCGCTGGCGGAAGCCTTTGGGCGCTAGCAACGGTGGCTCGGATTTTGCACGAATAGGCGATATGAGCCATTTCTGCCGCATCGCCGCCGGTTTCGTACTGCTGGGGCTCCTCGGCTGTTCCGAGAAATCGCCCACGCCGCAGGACGTGTCGACGCGCTATCACGCACTGCTCGACACCCTCGACACTGACGCACCCGGTGCCTCGCTGCAGACGCTCGAAGCGTTCTTGAAAGAAAACCAGCACTACACCATCGCCGACAGCGTGCAGGACCAGATCGTAATTCGCCGCGGCGAGATGCACGGCCGCTATCACGAAGCGCGCGAGCTTGCGCGCGACGGCGAGTTCGACCGCGCGGAGCGCATGCTGCAAGACCTGTCGCTGGCGCAAGACACCGAAGACGGGACCAGCGCCCAGCAGCACCTCGAATTCGAGTTCTATATGGAGAAGGCGAAGTGGCTCTTGGTGCGCCAGCGTTTCGACGAGAGCGAAGCGGTCGCGCGCATGTTGCTCACGCGCGATCTCACTCGCTTCCAACGCGATCAGGTCGAGCAAGTGCTCGACTTCGTGAGCAACGTCGACGGTGCGGTCGCGATGGGCGAGAAATCCAAGGCGCAGGCCGCGTGCCGACAGCTGATCGTGCTGCTCGCGAGTCGCTTCGCCGACGAAGGACGCTACCCCGAATCCCTCTCGTTATCCGATCTGGAGCGCATCGACCCCTACTCGTCGCGAACCATCACCAGCGCGCTCGCATCGATCGAGGACTATCGGACGTGGGAAGACAAGTATTCGCTCGTGGCCGTGAGCAAGCAGGGCGAGCGCTTCAAGATCGTGAACGGAACCATCGAGAACTAGATGAATTTCAGCGCCATCTTGGCGCGCTTCAAGTAGAGTTCCACTTCCTCGATGCGCCCACGCAGCGTGCTGGCTTCGTCGACGCCTTTCACACCCTTGAGCAAGTATTCCATCGCCTCTTGCGCGCCGCGAAGCGCCTTGGCGGCTTCGTCGCGTTGGTCATCGGTGAGTCCCATACGATCTCCTTCTTACGCGTGGATCTTCCGGTAGCGCATGCGATGCGGTTGGTCCGCGTCCGTGCCCAAGCGCGCGTGACGGTCCGCTTCGTAGTCGTGGTAGTTGCCTTCGAACCACTTCAACTGTCCGTCGCCCTCGAAGGCCAGCATGTGCGTCGCGATGCGGTCCAAGAACCAGCGATCGTGGCTGATCACGACCACGCATCCGGCGAATTCGAGCAGCGCATCTTCCAGCGCGCGCAGCGTGTTGACGTCGAGGTCGTTGGTGGGTTCGTCGAGCAAGAGCACGTTGCCGCCGCTCTTTAGTAGCTTTGCCAGGTGCAACCTATTGCGCTCGCCGCCCGAAAGATCGCCCACCTTCTTGTTCTGCTCGGTGCCCTTGAACATGAAGCTTGCAACATACGCACGCGAGTTCATCTTTCGTTTTCCGACTTCGATGAACTCTTCGCCGTCCGAAATCTCCTGCCACACCGTCTTCTTGGGGTCGAGCGAATCGCGGAATTGGTCGACGTAGGCGAGCTGTACCGTCTCGCCCACCTTGAGTGTGCCCGCGTCGACTTTTTCGTGACCCGTGATCATGCGAAACAGGGTGGTCTTGCCGGCGCCGTTGGGACCGATGATGCCGACGATGCCGCCGCGCGGGAGCGAGAGGTCGAACCCGTCGATCAAAAGATTGTCGCCGAAGCCTTTCTTGAGACCCTTGGACTCGACCACGATGTCACCCAGCCGCGGGCCGGGCGGAATCATGATCTCCAAGTTGTCGCGACGCTCGGTCGCTTTTTCGCTCAAGAGTTCTTCGAACTGGTTGATGCGCGCCTTGCTTCTCTGATGACGCGCCTTGGGCGTCATCTTCATCCATTCCATCTCGCGCTTCAGTGTCCGACGACGGGCGGACTCTTGCTTCTCCTCGGTCGCCATCTGGCGCTCTTTCTGCTCCAGCCATGAGGAGTAGTTGCCTTCCCATGGAATTCCCTTGCCGCGATCGAGCTCGAGAATCCAACCGGCGACGTTATCGAGGAAGTAGCGGTCGTGCGTGATGGCGACGACCGTGCCGGGGAATTCCTTCAGGTAGCGCTCGAGCCACTCGACCGATTCGGCGTCGAGGTGGTTGGTCGGTTCGTCGAGGAGCAGCATGTCGGGCTTCTGCAACAAGAGACGGCACAGAGCGACACGACGGCGTTCGCCGCCGGAGATCTTCGAGACGTCCATGTCGGGCGGCGGACACCGCAGCGCGTCCATCGCGATTTCCAGTTGCCGGTCGAGGTCCCACGCGTTGGCGGCGTCGATCTTGTCCTGCAGCTTGCCTTGCTCTTCGATGAGCGCGTTCATCTCGTCGTCGCTCATGGGCTCGGCGAACTTCATGCTGACTTCTTCGAAGCGCTTCAACAAAGCATGCGTCTCGGCGACTGCTTCTTCGATGTTCTCCAGCACGTTCTTCTTCGGGTCGAGCTGCGGCTCTTGCGGCAGGTAGCCGATCTTCAGGCCGGGCAACGTTTGACACTCGCCCTGAAATTCTTTGTCGACCCCGGCCATGATGCGCAAGAGCGTGCTCTTGCCGGCACCATTGTTGCCGAGTACTCCGATCTTCGCACCGGGGAAAAAGGCAAGGGTGATGTCGTCCAGGATGACCCGATCGGGCGGGACGACTTTCTTCAGCTTATAGAGCGTGCAAACGAACTGATGGGACACAGGTGCTCCTTGGGAAAACCGACAGTGTAGAGCAGTGGCGCGGAATCATCAAGACGTAGGAATCGCCCTCACACGTCCACGACGCACTGCGCGACCCATTGGCTGCCTTCCTTGGCGACGCGAAGCTGGGTGTACGTCGGACCTTTGACCTCGATAGCGGGCTCGTGGCGCGCACGGTCGACCTTCTCGCCGCACAAACGCGCCGTTAGGCGCGTCCCGTCGATCTGAACCTCGAACGCACTGAAGACCATGTCGCGCGTCGCCATCTCGAAAATGATCGCGTCGATCCAGTCGTAGAGAAGCTCATCATGTGAAGTGGCCTCGCATGAAACCCCGACCACGTCGCGCGACGCGACGCGCTCCGGCAGCACCAGCACCGCGGTGAGCGCCAAGGCGACTTGTTCGAAGGCCGCGTCAAGTGTCGGCCCGACGCCGCGGATGCCGATGTCGGCGCCGTGCGGAAAGTGCTCCCAGCGTGCGACGGCGTCCATCGTCAGCCTTTCACGCAGATGACCGGCTCCAAGCGCGCGACCCTACGCGCAAGCCCGGCGCGATGGGCGGCGTCGACGACCGCGGCGACGTCCTTGTACGCACCCGGCGCTTCTTCGGCCACACCGCGAATGCCGACCGCGCGAATCGAAATTCCGCGATGCGCGAGCTCGCGAATCACCGCGCGTCCCTGCCACTGCTTGGTGGCTTGATGACGGCTCATCTTGCGCCCGGCACCGTGACACGCTGAGCCGAAGGAGAGCCGCATCGACTCGCGCGTGCCGGCGAGCACCCACGACTCGGTCCCCATCGACCCGCCGATCAACACCGGCTGACCGGCGTCGCGCAACGCATCCGGCAATTCCGGATGTCCCGGACCGAATGCGCGCGTGGCTCCTTTACGATGGACGAAGAGCGTGCGCTTCTTACCGTCGACCACGTGCTCCTCTTCTTTGCACGTGTTGTGCGAGACGTCGTACACGAGGGTGAGGTTCGCGTCCGGGAGCACATCGGCGAATACGCCGCGCGTGAGGTGGGTCAGTATCTGCCGGTTGGCGAGCGCGCAGTTGATGCCGGCCCGCATCGCGCCCAGGTAACGACGCCCCAATTCGGAGCGGAGCGGCGCGCACGCGAGCTCGCGGTCGGGGAGCTTCAATCCGTGCTGCGGTGCCGCGCGCTCCATCTCGCGCAGGTAGTCGGTGCCGATCTGGTGACCCATCCCGCGCGAGCCGCAGTGGATGCTGATCAGCGCGTCGTCGACGGCGAGGCCGAACGCGGAGGCCGCGCCTTCGTCGAACAACTGCGTCACGCGCTGCACCTCGAGGTAGTGATTTCCCGATCCCAGCGTTCCCATCTCGCCGCGCTGTCGCTCCTGCGCCCGTTGCGACACCGCTTCGGGCACGGCACCGTCGGCGCGCCCTTTCGATTCGATTCGATCCAGGTCGCCGTGCACGCCCCAGCCGCGTTCGAGTGCCCAGCGCGCCCCGCCCCGCAGCATGGCATCCATGCCGGCGTCGTCGAGATGGATGGTTCCGTGGCTCCCGACACCGGCGGGAATGCGTTGGAACAGCGCGTCGGCAAGTTTCTCTTGGACGGTGCGAATGCGGTCGATCTTCACGCCGGTCGCGATGCAACGCACGCCGCACGAGATGTCGAAGCCCACTCCGCCCGCCGAAACCACCCCGCCCGCGCCGGCGTCGAAGGCAGCCACACCGCCGATCGGGAAGCCGTAGCCCCAGTGGCCGTCGGGCATCACGTACGACGCCCCCACGATGCCCGGCAAGGTCGCGACGTTGCACGCCTGCTCGAGCATCTTGTCGTCCATTTCGCGAATCAGCGACTCGGTGGCGTACACGACGACCGGGACCGTCATGGCACCCGTCGCTTTGCGACGCCATTCGAAGTCGTGGACCTTTTCGAGACCGGCGGAGTTCATGCGTTCCAGAATAGCCGATTCATCACAAGATTTGCTTGTCATCATGGCGCCATTCGCGCGAGGATGCATTCTTTCGCCTTTTCACCCCCAACCCCCGTGCTGGGAGGTTCCATGCACCCGTCAAGAACGGCGGCGTTTCTCAATCACAAGGGCGGCGTCGGCAAGACCACGTCGGTCATCAATATCGGAGCAGGGCTCGCGATCTTGGGCAACCGGGTCCTGTTGGTGGACCTGGATCCCCAAGGCCACCTGACCCGCTTTCTCGGTATCGAGCGCGACGACGTCCGCACCACCATCTACGACGTCATGCGCGGCGACGTCCACTCGCGCCAGGCCGTCATCACGTGCGCGCTTGAAAGCGCGCCTGCACATGGCCGGCCAGGACAATCCGCTGTCGATCTCGGTCATTCCGTCGAACCTGGAGTTCGCCGACGCGGAAGTCGTCCTGTCGCGCAAGGCCCGCAGCGAATACCTGCTGAAGAACGCGATCGCGGAAGTGCGGGACGATTACGACTACGTGCTGTACGACTGCCCGCCGAGCCTGGGGCTCGTGTCGACGAATGCGCTGGTGGCAGCGCAGACCGTCTTCGTGCCCGTACAAACGGAGTACTTGGCACTGCAGAGTCTGGAAGACTTGTTGACCAAGGTCGAATCGGTGACCGAGCACTTCAATCCCGAGCTGGAAGTGGGCGGATTGATCGCGACGCGCTTCGACGGACGCAAGGTCTTGAGCCGTTCGGTCGTGCAGACGATGCGCGAGCGCTTCGGGGCTCTCCTGCTCGACACCATGATCCGCGACAACATCGTGCTGGCCGAGTCGCCCAGTGTGGGCAAGGACGTGTTCAGCTATAAGCCGCGCAGCTTTGGTGCCGAGGACTATTTGCGACTCGCCGAGGAAATGATGGACCGCATGGCGTCGCCCGAACCGGCCGACCTCGACCTCGACGCGCTGGAGACGTACGCGGAACCTAGTTAGGGCGACCTTCCCGCGGGCATCGTCGATCGGTTACACTGCCGCGAATGAGAGAACCTCGCGCCTCCCGGCCGCACCCGGGCGTTCTCGATAGGATTCTGTCCCCGTTCACCGTCCTTCGCGCCGGCGAGGGGAAGGACGCGCTTCTCCTCACGCTCGCGATTTTTCTCCTTCTGACCGCGTACTACATTCTCAAGGTCGTGCGCGAGCCGCTCATTCTGTCGGCGGGCGGAGCGGAACTCAAGAGCTACACGTCGGCCGCGCAGGCCGTCCTGCTCCTGTTTCTGGTACCGGCCTACGGTGCCATCGCGAACCGCGTCAATCGCATCAAGCTCATCAGCATCGTGACGCTGTTCTTCGTCTCGAATCTGGTCGTGTTCTATGTCATGGCGCACGCGAACACGCCCTACTTGGGTGTGGCCTACTTCATCTGGGTGGGCATTTTCAATCTGATGATCATCGCGCAGTTCTGGTCCTTCGCCAACGACGTCTACACACCCGAAGAGGGCAAGCGGCTGTTCGCGATCGTGGGCTTCGGGCAAACGCTGGGAGCCACGTGCGGCGGACTGCTTTCGAAGCTGCTCATCGGACACCTCCGCGTGCACGAGTTGCTGCTCTTGCCCGCGGCACTGCTCCTCGCTTACCTCTTGATCATTCGTATCGTGCACCACAACGACCGCAGCGAGTCGCGACGGTCGGCGGTGATCGCCGAGCAACCCATGCAGGACAAGCGCGGAGGATTCGCCCTGGTGCTGCGCGACCGCTACCTCTTGCTGATCGCGTTTCTTCTGCTCGTCTTGAACTTCGTCAACACCAACGGCGAGTACATCCTCGGGCGCGTAGTGACTAGCCAAGCGCACCAACTGGTCCAAGCCGGCCAAACCAACGGCATGTCGGCGGACGATTTCGTGAAGCACTACATCGGCGCATTCTACGCCGACTATTTCACGTGGGTCAGCGTGCTCACGGCGTTCATCCAGATCTTCCTGGTGTCGCGCATCATGACGCGCTTCGGTGTGCGCGCGGCGCTGTACGTGCTGCCGGTGGTTGCATTCGGCGCCTACGGCATCATCGCCTTCGTGCCGATGCTCGCCCTCATTCGTGCCGCCAAGATCAGCGAGAACTCGCTGGATTATTCGCTCAACAACACGGTGCGCCAGGCGCTCTTCCTCCCGACATCGCGCGAAGCGAAGTACAAGGCCAAGGCCGCCATCGACACACTGTTCGTCCGCGCCGGCGACCTGTCGTCGGCGGGACTGGTGTTCCTGGGAACGCTGCTCGCGATGCAGCCGCGCGACTTCGCCATCGTCAACATGGCACTCATTCTGGTGTGGCTCCTGATCGTCATCGGAATTGGACGACGACATCGAACTCTGACGGAGGCAACGCATGATTCCGGTCTTTCGAGCTAGCCGCGCGCACGCGGCGGCGATCGCATTCGTGTTGGGCACCGTGTTGGCACACCCCGTGCGCTCGCAGGAGAACGCCGCGACGCCGGGAGCTCCAACGCTTCGCACGGTGGTGGCGGGCGAACACTACGAAGCCGGCACCTTCCACCGCTTCCTCCTCGGCGGAGACTATCGTGATCTGTGGACGACCCCGATCCGCATCCCCGAACTCGACCTGCGCACCATCGCGGGCGGCCTCACGCCGACGCGGCGCGTGGGTGGTCAACAGACGCACGGCCTCGCAATGAAGGGCGCCGACGGTCGCGACTACACGTTCCGCGGCCTCGACAAAGACCCCAGCGACATCCTGCCGTCCGAGTACCAAGGCACCTTCATCGATCGCATTTTGCAGGACCAGATCGCGTCGAGTTTGCCGGGCGGCTCCGTCGCCGTTTCGCCGATCATGCGCGCAGCCGGCGTCCTGCACGTCGAGCCGGTAATGGTGGTGCTGCCCGACGACTCGCTCTTGGGCGACTTCCGCGCCGACTTTCGCGGATTGCTCGGCACCTTCGAGGAGTATCCGCACGCGGCCGCGGACGGAACCGGCACCTTCGGTGCGGTCGAGATCATCAACGGCGAGAAGATGTGGAAGCTCTTGGACGAAAGCCCGGACACGCGCGCCGACTCGCGCGCGTTTCTCACCGCGCGCTTGGTTGACTTGCTGGTCGGCGACTGGGACCGTCATCGCGGGCAGTGGCGCTGGGCGCGCATTCCCGGCCGCGAGAAATGGCAGCCGATTCCCGAAGACCGCGATCAGGCGTTCGTGCGCTTCGAAGGGCTCATCGTCAACGCGGGGCGCATCCAGCTGCCGCAATTCGTGAGCTTCGGCGACAAGTATCCCGGCATCGACGGCCTGACGTGGAACGGCCGCGACGGCGACCGTCGCCTGTTGGTGGATCTCGAGAAACCGGTGTGGGACGAAGTCGCGCGCGAAGTGCAAGGGCGCGTCACCGACGACGTCATCGCCGAAGCGGTCGCGCGCCTGCCCGAGGAGTACCGCGTACTCGAGGGCGACGGCATCGCGAAGGCGCTGCGCAACCGCCGCGACGATCTGGTCGAGGTCGCCAATCGCTTCTACTTGTTCCTCGCGAAAGACGTCGACATTCACGCCACCGACCAAACCGATGTGGCGACGGTCGATAGGCGCGACAACGGCGACGTCGAAGTCGTGTTTCGCGCCGGCGACAGCGCACAGCCCTACCTGCGACGCGTCTTCCATGTCGACGAGACCAAGGAAGTGCGCCTCTACATGGCGGGCGGCGCCGACAGTGTGGTCGCGCGCGGCGGCGACGGCAAGATCAAGGTGCGCGTGATCGGCGGCCGCGGGGTCGACTTCGTCGACGACGGCAGCGGAGTCGGCATGCGCGTGTCCGACGCCGATTCGGTCACCGTGTTGGTACGCGGCGACGGCACGCACCTCGACGACCGGCCCTACACTATGCCGACCCGCGAGAAGGCGCCGTGGATTCCGCCGCGCGACTGGGGACGTCGCAACATCTTCTATCCGTTCATCGGCGGCAACACCGACTTGGGCGTGTTGTTCTTGCTCGGCTGGCAGTCGGAGGGCTACGGATTTCGCAAGGAGCCGTACGCAGACCAGCACACCGTGCGCGTGGCGTACGCCACCAACGCGGGCGGTTTCGGGGGCGACTATCGCGGCGAGTTTCGGCGCGAGAATTCGCGCGCGTACAGCGGGCTCTACGTGCGCGCGTCCGGTCTCGACTTCCTCCATTTCTACGGCTACGGCAACGACAGCAAGTCGACCGAGGGCGAAGACTTCTACAAGGTGAAGCAGTCGATCTATCGCATCGAGCCGTCGTACACGTTCCCGGTCGGCGGGACAAGTGATGGCGACGGTGCGCGCCAACGCGACCTACGCCAAGACCAAGCTGGAAGCCAACCAATTCATCAGCGAGCAACAACCGTATGGCGCCGACAATTTCTTGGCCCCCGGCGTGGGCGCGGGACTTTCGTACGACACGCGCGACTCGAAGATCGCCCCCATGCACGGCGCGCACGTCGCCGTCGACGGCACCGTGTTCCCGGAGGTGTGGGACGTCGTCTCCACCTTCAGCGAAGTGCACGGCGAAGCGTCGTACTACCTGCCGATGGGCCGGCCGGTTCTAGCACTGCGCGCGGGCGGGAAGAAAGTGTGGCGGTCGTTCCCCTACTTCGAGGCGGCCTACATCGGCGGCAGCCGCAACGTGCGCGGATACCCGTCGCAGCGCTACGCGGGCGACGGCTCCGTATACGGCAACGCGGAGCTCCGCATTCCGCTGACACGGATCTACATCTTCGTCCCGGGAACGCTGGGCGTCTTCGGGCTCGGCGACGTCGGTCGCGTGTTCGTCGACGGCGAGAACTCGGAGACGTGGCACAGCACGTTTGGTGGCGGCGTGTGGGCTTCGTTCCTCAACACCATCAACACGGTGAGCCTTTCGGTCGCCGACAGCGAGGAAGGCACGCGCGTCTACCTGATGGCGGGACTGGCGTTCTAGGCCGCGCCGACCCTTGCCGCCTCGTTCGACCCGTGATATTCTTGCGGTCACTCCCGCGACAACAGCGAGGTGATCCCGTGGCCACACAGTTCCAAATTCGAGGCGAGAGTCAATCGGGCACGCAAAGCGATCCCTCGAGTTTCGCCGACCTCGATTCACAAACCCAAAGAGGATCTTTCAGCGCGCTTTCCGTGGCGGCCGCCGTTTATGCGGGCGCCTACTTCTTTGCCTTCACGTCCGACTGGGTCACCCAAATGGCCGCGGACGGTTACTTTCACCTTCCGCCCCTCTTCGATACGGTCGTGTCCGTCGTCGCGATCGGCTATGCGCTCGTTGTCGTGTGGGTGAGTCGCGGGAGGAAATGCCAGACGTGCGCCTTCACGCAGTTCGCGTCGACGTTTCTCGTCGTCGCGTCGCTCGGCATCGCCATCCAGTCCTGGGGCTGGGAGATAGCGCCGGCGGCCAACTTCGCCATGGGTGCGGTCGCCTGGGTGGGGGTTTGGATCGTCGCCTTCCCGTCCGTCGTGACGCTTGCGCCCAAGAGTGTGCTGGTCGCCTCGCTGATGGCGGCGGCGACAATTCCCGGCGTCGGCATCGTCTCGATGCTCGTGCACGGTGTGCCCGAGGAAGCCGGCAACCTGCCGTGGGTGGCGATTCTGCGCAACACGATTCCGGTCCTGATTTGTGTCGGCATCGCGTACGTGACCGCGTATCGCGTCTTCCACCTCGCGCGCGACGTCTCCAAAGCGCGACGTCTCGGCAGTTATCAGTTGAGCGAGAAGATCGGGTCGGGCGGCATGGGCGAAGTGTGGCGGGCGAAGCACAAGATGCTCGCGCGACCCGCCGCGGTGAAGCTCATCCGACCCGAGTCGCTGAGCAAGAACGGCGACCAAGGCGACATCGGCACCGTGCGGCGTCGCTTCGAGCGCGAAGCACAGGCCACCGCCATGCTGACGTCGCCGCACTCGATCCAGCTCTACGACTTCGGTGTCGCCGAAGACGGCGTCTTCTACTATGTGATGGAGCTACTCGAAGGCCGCGACTTGAAGTCGCTCGTGCACGAGAGCGGCCCGGTTCCCGCCGAGCGCGCGGTGCATTTCTTGCGCGCGACGTGCGATTCCCTGGCCGACGCGCACCACCGCGGTCTCATCCATCGCGACGTCAAGCCGGCGAACATCTTCACGTGCCGGCGCGGGCGCGAGTTCGACTTCGTCAAGGTACTCGACTTCGGCTTGGTCAAAACGGTGACCGAGCCGGGCGAAACGTTGACTCAGCTGACCGGCAACAACGCCACCAGCGGCACCCCCGGTTTCATGGCGCCCGAGATGGTGACGGGCGAGGCTCCCGTCGACGGCCGCGCCGACCTCTACGCGCTCGGCTGTGTCGGCTATTGGCTCTTGAGCGGGCAGCTGGTCTTCGACGGCAAGAGCCCGTTGGCGATCCTGGTGCAGCACGTCAAGGAAGAGCCGCCTCCGTTGTCGTCGCGCACCGAGATCGAAGTCCCCGCGCGGCTGGAAGAAATTCTGCGCGCGTGCTTGGCCAAGGATCCCGACGACCGACCGCGCTCGGCGCAGGAGTTGGGCGACATGCTCGACCAGCTGGCAACCTCGCTCCCCGCGTGGACGCGCGATCGCGCCGAGAAATGGTGGCGGACCAACCTGCCGGGCCTGTACGCGGCGCCGCTCACCGGCAAGTTGGATGCGTCGCCGTCGGTCGTGAATGGCTAGCAGCGACCGGCCATCCGCCGCAGCCCCGTCGGTCTTCGCCGCCTCGACCTGCGCGTTCGCGATGATCGCCACCCAAGTCGCCGGCAAGGCGGCCCGCGACGCACTCTTCCTCTCCAACTTTCACATTTCCGCGCTGCCCGCCATGCTGGTGGTCTCAGCACTCCTGTCGATCGGCGCCGTGCTGTTCGCGGCCCGCGCGATCACACTGCTCGGGCCCGCGCGCGTCATTCCGTGGTTCTTTCTCACCAGCGCCGTCTTGCTCATCGGCGAGTGGGCGCTCGCGATGCGCAGTCCCAGGCCGGCCTCGGTGCTGGTGTACTTCCACGTCGCCACCATCGGTTCGATCCTGATCTCCGGGTTCTGGTCGATCATCAACGAATCGTTCGACCCGCGGACGGCCCGGCGCAGCATCGCGCGCATCGTCGGTGGCGCGACCTTGGGAGGGCTCTTCGGCGGCTTTCTGGCCGACGAGATCGGTTCGCGCGCGGGCATTCAGTGGGTCCTCCCCGTCGTCGCGGGATTCCACGTCGTGTGCGCGTTCCTGCTGTTCCAGTTCAGACCGTACGGCGGCGCCGAAGCGAACCGGTGGCGCACGGTCTTTTCGCCGCGCCACCGCGAGCGAGCCGCCGAGTCGGGATTCCGTGTGCTGCGCCGCGTCGCGTACTTGCGCAACTTGGCGCTCATCGTGTTGCTCGGCAACGCGGCCGCAACGCTGATCGACTTTCTCTTCAAGGCGCGCGCAGTCGAGAACTTCGTGACCAGCGCGGAGCTCGTGCACTTCTTCGCCATCTTCTACACCGTGGTGTCGGTCGCCACCGTGGTGGTGCAGGCCGGCATGACGCGGCGCCTGCTCGAGCGCATCGGCATCGCCAACTTGGTGGCGGTGCGCCCCGCGGTGATGACGGTGGGCGGGCTGGCCGCACTCCCCGTGTTGGGGCTGGTCGGTTTGGGAATTCTTCGCGGCGTCGAAGCCGTGCTGCAAAGCTCGCTGTTTCGCTCCGGCTACGAATTGCTCTTCACCCCCGTGGTGCCGAACGACAAGCGCGCGACCAAGACCATCATCGATGTCGGCGCGGACCGCATGGGCGACGTCGTGGGAGGTGCTGTCATTCGCGCCGTGATCTTTCTTCCCATGGCGATCGCGGACCACGTCCTGGTCCTGGTCGCGATTGGAATCTCGGTGCTGGGCTTCGTCATCGCCCGCGCGCTCCGTCGCGGGTACATCCGCGCGCTGGAAGCGAGTTTGATCAATCGCGCCCACGCCCTCGACATCAAGCAGGACGAGATCCTGGGCACGCGCACGATGCTGATGGAGTCGTTCGCCGGACTCGACCTCACCATGTCGGACGGCGGCCTCCGGATCGACGAGCTGCGCAGCGCCGCGCGTGCTGCGTCGAAGGCGGCGCCCGAGGTCATCGACGAAGAAGAAACCACCGCGGCGCCGCTGCCGCCGGTGTCGGACCCGGAGATCGCGACGCTCATTGCACTCCGCTCGGGCAACCAGAAGCGCATTCAGGCGGAGTTGCGTCAAACGCACGCGCTGACCCCGGCCGTCGCGGCACAAGTGATCGCGCTTTTGGCATGGGACGAAGTGACCGGCTGGGCCGCGCGCGCGCTGGCCAAGTCGGCCCCGTCGATCACCGGCCAACTCGTGGATCGCCTGCTCGACTCCAATGAAGACTTCGCGATTCGTCGCCGCATCCCGCGCATCCTCGCCACGTGCGCGACACCGCGCTCGTACGACGGCCTGTTGGCCGCCCTCGGCGACAAGCGCTTCGAGGTGCGCTTCCAATCGGGCCGCGCACTCGCGCGCATTCATGACCAGCTGCCGTCCTTGGTGACGAGCAAGGACGGCGTGTACGCGGCGGTGGTACGCGAAGCGCGCGTCGAACGAACCCTGTGGGACGACCAGCGCTTGATCGACGACCCCGCCGCCAACGAGTCGCTCCAGATCGACGCGGCGCTGCACATGCACACCAACCGCAGCATGGAGCACGTCTTCACGCTGCTTTCGCTCGTGCTTCCGCGCGCGCCGCTGCAAATCTCGTTCAAGGGACTGCTCACCAACGACGCGGTGCTGCGCGGAACCAGTCTCGAGTACCTCGAGAGCGTCCTGCCGAAAGAAATCTGGACGAGCTTGAGCCCGCTTCTCGACCAAGCACCCGCGGGAACGGACGCCACCACGCGCCCGCGCGAGGAAGTCCTCGAAGAACTCCTGCGTTCCAATCAGTCCATCGAATTGAATCTGGAAGAACTGCGCAAGCGGCTACAGAGCGAGTGAAAGCCGGCTATTCGGCCTGACCGGCGGCGCGCGGCCGCCAGCGCTCGGCTCGCGCGACCTGCGATGTTTTTTCGTAGTAGCCCACCAGCGCGGCCGCGATCTCGCGACTCCGCGGCGTGTTCGGCCCGGTGGTCTCGGTGAGAATCTCCCAGCCGCCTTCGAGCTCCGCAATCCCCTCGCGGGCGCGTCCCAACGCGAGCAAGACTTCTCCGAGCCGCGCGCGGGCGTCGCCCACACGCCAGAAACGCTCGCCGATCCCACGGAAAGTGGCGATCGCGCTGCGCAGGAGCGGCTCCGCCCCCGCGGCGCGTCCCGTGTGCAGGAGTGCCTCGGCGAGACGCACGCGGGTCGTGGCGGTGCGAACGTGCCCGGGCCCGAACACCGTCGTGCACATCACGAGCGCGCTGTCGGCTGCGACTTCCGCTTCGACGTAACGGCCGGCGCAATCGAGAGAGCGCGCGTAGTTGCCGAGTGCGGTCGCCACCTCCGCACTCGGTTCGCCGAACATCCGGTGTCGCATCGCGAGCGATTCCTCGTGGAGCGGGATCGCGTCCTCGCACTTGCCTTCGTCGACCAGGATGGTGGCGAGGTTGTTGATACTGGTCGGCATCTCTTCGTTATTGCTACCCAGTACGCGGCGGTCGATGGCGAGTGATTCGCGTAGGATCGCTTCCGCTCTGGCCAAATCACCGATGTCCGCATACATGTTGCCCAAGTTGGAGAGGCGTGCGCTGTATAGGTCGCTCTCCTTTCCGAACAACTTTTCGCTGAGCGCCACCACCTCGGTCTGCGTCTTGATGGCGTTGGGCAAGTCACCCGACTCCGCCTGCGACTCGGACAGCTTGTTGAGCGAAATCAGTATGGTGGCGGTGTTGTCTCCCGCTGCACTTCGCTTGAGCTCGATCGCCTCCTCGAAGAGCGGGATGGCACGGTCGTACTTGTCAAGTGTGCGATAGGTCTCCCCGAGCGCGTGCAGAATGTCGGCGCGCACCAAGGGATCCTCTTGGAAGGTGGTGTCGCGCGCCATTTGCGCGGTCGTGGAATCCACCACTTCCATCACGGTGACATCGGACCCCCGCTTGTCGGGGCGCGACTGGGCGAGCATGTTCGTGAGGAAATCACGAATCTTCGTGGCGCGCAGGGTTTCGCTCTCGGCGACCGCCTGCGCGTGCTTGGCACGCACGAAGCCCGCCGTCGCCAACGTGATGCCGGCCACAAGTGCCACCAACACCACCGACGCTGCGACGACACCGGTCTGATGGCGCCGCACGAAGCGCGACGCGCGATAGCGCCGGCTGGGCGGACCGGCTTCCACCGGCTGGCTCTTCCGCAAGCGGTCCAAGTCGGCGGCGAAGTCGCTCGCGGATTGGTAGCGGCGCGCCGGATCCTTCTCGATCGCTTTTAGAATGATCCAACCCAGGTCGCCTTCGAGGCGCTTCTCGAGTGCCCGCGGGTCCGTGCTGCGCGCGCGCGCAATCTCTGCGCGCGACACCGTGCTCGTGAAGCGACGCGCGGGCGTGGGAGGATCCGTGTCGCGAATCAGGCGCTGTGCCTCTGCCGGCCCCGCGGCGCGCAGGGCGGCCGATTCGAATGGGAGCGAGCCTGTCACGAGCTCATACAGGATCACGCCCAGCGAGTAGACGTCGCTGCGCGTGTCGATCGCATGCCCGCCCGCCTGCTCCGGGCTCATATACTCGAGCGTTCCGATCACGGAGCCAAACGCGGTGTGCATCGTCTCCGCGTCCGCGGTGGCTTCGATCGCCTTCGCAATTCCGAAGTCGATGATACGCGGCTCCGCGACGCCGTCGACCGTCGACACTAGAATGTTGGAGGGCTTGAGATCGCGGTGAATGACGCCCTTGATGTGCGCGTGCTGCACCGCGCGGCAGACTTTGCCGAAGAGCGTCACGCGCTCGTCGATCTCGAGCCGGTGTTGATCGCAGTAGGTCGTGATCGGCTCGCCGTGCACCAATTCCATCACGAAGTACGGCGCGCCGTCGTCGGTGGCACCGGCGTCGTAGATGCGTGCAATGTTGGGGTGATCCATGACGGCGAGCGCTTGGCGCTCGGCGTCGAAGCGCGCGCGGGCGCTTTCGCCGCGCAGGCCGGTGCGGGCCACCTTGAGCGCCACCTCGCGCCGAATGGGTGAAGTTTGCTCCGCGTGGTAGACCAGGCCCATGCCGCCCTCGCCGAGCAGCCCAATGATCTTGTAGGGGCCGATTTTCTCCGGGAGCTTTTTCAGCCCCGTCGCCGCGCGCTCGATGCGAGCGCCCACGCGCGCGGTGACGGCTTCGAACGAAGTGGCGTTGGCTTCGGCTAGGAGTGAGCGGGCTTCTGCGAGCAACTGCGCGTCGTCCCCGCACGCGCGCGCGACGAAGGCGTCGCGTTCACTCGCGGGGAGCGACATGGCTTCCCCGAGAATATCGATGAGACGGCGAAAGTCGGGAGGGGGCATTGGGAAGAAGTCTAGGTACGTTCGAAATACTCCGTCAAGGGCGGTCGCAATTGGTGCGCTAGCCTCGCTTCTCCATCAAGTACGCGAATCTCGATAGCCGCTTCTCACGCGTGAGAACGTGAACCGATTCGAAGAAGCGTTGCAGCCCCTCGAAGCGTTCCTCGCCTTCAATCTTGAGGAGATCGTCGCGGCGTGCTTGACGCGACGCATGCCAGCGCCCCGCGGTGAGTACGGCGTTCGCTGTGACATCGTCTTGTCGAATCAGCTGAAATCCCGCTTCGTCGATGAAACGCTCCGTCACCGCCGGCGGGACGAAGACAAAGAGTCCAATCGAACTTCGCAACGCCAACTCGTCGTTGGTGACGGGGCCCGTAATCACGACCGGGTCCGTGAAGAGTGCACGACGCCCGCGACGCAGTACGCGATGCCATTCGCGCAACACCGCGAGTCGGTCCGGCATGTGATTCATGGAGTCGATGCATATCAGGCCGTCGAAGGAGTTTTCTTGGAACGGCAACGGTGCGTTCGCGTCCACGACACGAAACGAGACCATCTGCGACTCGCCCGCTTTCGCCGCCAAGTCCGTCGCGGTCGTGACCGCGTTGTCGCCAATATCGATCCCCGTCACGCGTGCACCCGTCGTACGCGCGAGATACCGGGCGGGTCCGCCCGCCCCACTCGCCACTTCGAGGACATGGTGACCAGGAACGAGTTTCAGCGACGGAATCATGCGATCGTACTCGTCGACGGTAGTCCAACTGTTCTGACCGATATCGACGCCATACGTGTCCTTGCGGATCGCGTCTAGCACGCGTTCCGCGAAGTTCTCGTAGTAGTTATTGAAGAGGTCGACTCGTTTCGGCATGGCAAGGGATCCCTATCCCCCCAACTCCCTATTTAACCAAAGCCTCGCGACACCCCAATCTTGCGCCGCTTTCCGCCGCGAGACGCCGAGCACGTCGGCCGCTTCGTCGAGCGTCAGCCCCGCGAAGAATCGCATCTCGACCAACCGTGCCATGGCGTCGTCGTGCTGCGACAGCTTCTCGAGTGCGAGGTGGAGATCGATAACATCGGTGGCGTTGTCGCCCGCCTCGGCGATGTCGGTCACCAGTGTCACGCGTTCCAACTCGCCGCCGCGCTTGGCCGCTTGACGCTTGCGCGCGTAGTCGACCAGAACCTGTCGCATCGCGCGCGCGGCGACACCGAAAAAGTGCGCGCGACTCTCCCAGCCGTTCGCGTCGGCGTCGAACAAACGCAGATAGGCTTCGTTGACCAGGGCGGTGGGTTGGAGGGTGTGGTCGGGGCGCTCGTGGCGGAGTTGTCGTTGCGCGATTTCACGGAGCTCGTCGTAGACGACCGCCACCAACTCGTCCCGCTGGCGCGGGTCGGTGAGGTCGAGGTTCTGCAAGATCTGCGTGACGCGAGCGCGGTTCTCATCCACCTCGGGGGCTCCTGGGTCGTCGACCGCACGCAGACTATATCAGACCCGCTGGCCCCACAAAAGGCGAAGCCGCCCGGGTCGGCGTGTGGCAGAGGGCGCCAACAACCACCGGACCCGGACGGCTTCTACGATTCGAGGACGGAGCTAGTCGTCCAACTCTCCGGTCTTTTGGACCGTGAAGTACACGCGCACCGTGTTGCCGCTCGAATCCTTCGCGTCCACGTAACCCTCGCCCTCGGAGACGGGCTTGGCCGGGTAGCGGAACTCGCGCGAGAACGGGAGCGGATCGTTCGCGCCAATGTCGTCCCAGTCGGTGATCTGCCCCCACAGTCGAATGTAATCGCGACCGTCGATGTGAATGATGCGGTCGTTCGCGGTGTTGGCGGGGAACACGTAGGTATCTCCTTCGCGCAGCTTCGCGGCGAACGGATGGAGGATCGTCGACGCGTACTCGGACACTTTGACCACGCCGTCGGTAATCGTCTCGACGTACAGAGTCCACATCAATTCGATGTCGAGGGCATCGTTGGGGGGCAGTGTCCATCCGTCGATGTACGGCAGGTCGAGGACCTTGCACTTGGTGAATTTGATCGTGTACGTCGCGCCGGTCGCGGGCAGGTCGGCGGGAACACACGCCTGCAGGTTGTAGTTGGTCGTCTCGCTCACGCTCGCGATGACGTTGTCGGCCAAGTTGCGCACGGTATACGAAATCGGTCGCGCAGTGGTCAGCGGCGCGTCTTGCGCGAAGTATGCGCCGAGATCGTTGCTACGAATGAGCGCGAGCGCGTTGTTGGCGTCGCCGCCCACGGTCACGACCTGAATCTGCGCCTGTTCCAGCACCTGCTGCAAGTGCGCGCTCAAGCTCCCCCCGAACTCGCCGCTGTTGTACATCGCTTCGAGCGTGGCATTGATGTCCGCAATCGATGCGGTCGAGGTGAACGAGAACATCAGAATGCGACCGTACGCGACGCTCGACACGTAGACGGGCAGGTTGTCGGGCCCAATGCGCCCGCGATCGATCTGTTGTTGCAGTAACTCGGTCGTGAAGTCGTCACTGAACACCTCATCCGGCGTCTGCGGCAGCGTCATCGAGACGTTGAACATGCGCTGGACGAAATAAGCGGTCACCGTTCGGGACTCGTCCGAGATGTTGGTGGAAAGCGTCGCCTTGATGGACGCCCCCATGTAGGCCGCGGACAGGCCCATCGAGAGCGCGGCTTGCGACAGCGAGTGCGTGGTCTCCTTGGTATAGAAGATATTGCTGCCCGCGGTGTGGCCGGAGTCCTGCGCGCCTTGAATCAGGTCGCCGATGGCGGAGGTCACGGTCGCCACTGACGGATTTGACACCACGCGCGCGTTATCAGCGGTGAGGAGATCGATGGAAATGGTCATCGGCGCGCGTTGGCGAATGGGCAGCTCGCCGAGCTGGCCGATGCCGCCCAGGTGCCCCTTGCCTTGCAGCAGCGAACCGACCCACAGAATCTCGACGTCGGGGTTGAGCGTCACGACGCGGTCGGGCGTGCGCGTGATCGAGTATGGCGTCGACGTGCATCGATACGGCTCGCCGCCAATCTCTTGCTCGCCTTCGGTCGGGTCGCCGACGGCCGCGTCGGCGTCGCTCACTTGCGGCGAGAACGCGTCCCACGACGGGAGCGTCGTCAGGTAGGAGTTGACGTCGGCCGGCGGCGTGGGTTCCGGGGCTACGGGACTGTCTTTCGAGCACGCAGCTAGTGCGAGCAGGATGACCGGGATCAACAATTGAAAGTAGGCCTTTGGCGTTTTCATGGCGCCCTCCTGGGGGTTAGACGGCTTGTCATTCGACCGCCTCTATCCCCCCATGCGCAAACGGCCGACAAGTCGTGCACGCCCCGCCCCGAATCCGGGAGCTTTTCGGCCGATTTGAAACGCACCCCCGCAATAGCGTATCCTCGCGGGGCTTGGCGCAGTTCACTTGAGGTCCCTCGATAAAGGAAGGTCCCCATGAAACGGATGGCCGCATCCGCGTTGGTCCTCGTTTTGTTGCTCGCAGTCGGTTGTGGTGGCGACGATCCGGTCGGCACGGATGACGACGACGGCGGCGGTGGTGGCGGCAGCAAGTCGCTGGTGGCGAAGATCGACGGCGTTCAGTTCACGGCCGACCAATTGACGATCCAAGTCACGGGCAACGACCCGGCCACGCGCCAGGGCACGCTGATCGTCAGCGGCGCGCAAGCGTCCTCGAACCGAACCCTCTCGGTGATTCTCTCCTTCATCGTCGGACCGGCGACACAGCCGCTCGGCGTCAACACGGCGTCGACTCCGGGGGGCATTGTCAATGTTACCGTCGTCGGCGACATGTGGAGCACGCCGCTCAACGGCGCCTCGGGCTTCGTGACGATCACCGCACGCACGGACAAGCGCATCGCGGGCACGTTCCACTGCACGACCGCGGGGCTTCTGCCGGCGACCACGCCGGCGACGCGATCGGTCACCGAGGGCGCCTTCGACGTCACCATCGACGCGGGGCTTCCGCCGCTTCCGACGGGTGTGGGCAGCACGGAGATCGCGACCATCGGCGGCACGCCGTTCAACGGGGCGACGATCGTCGGCATCAATGCGGGCGGCGGGGTATTCAGCGTCGGCGCCGACAACACGGTCTACTCGATCTCGCTCCTGCCGAAGATCCCGGTCACGGCCGGCAACACATACGGGATTCCGTCGCAGATGGGGATCACGCTGACCGAGATGGGGACCACGAACTCGTGGTGGGGCGGACTGGGCGCCGACATCGGCTCGGTGACGATCACGACGTTCAACGCCAACCGATTGATCGCGACCTTCAACGGCACGCTGCCCGCCCTCAGCGGCGCACCCGCCACGATGGCGGTCACCGGTGGCGCGATCAACGCCTACTTGGAAAACTAGCCGCACCTCAAAAGGACGAAAGCCGCATGGGCCGGTTGGATGGCGAAGCGATTCGCCACCCACCGCACCCGCGGTTTCCCATTTCCCGGCTTGGACTTGCGGCTCTTGTGCACTCTTTTCCGGCCTCCTGCGCATGAGTAGGTGGAGGCGGGCATTCGGCCCGCCCGCCATCGAACCCAGGAGGAATGCTATGAAGACCCGCGCCCTCATGTTGATGCTCGCGCTGCCGGCGGCGGCGCTCCTATTTGCCTCGTGTGAAGACAGTCCCACCGCCCCGCAGGCGAGTGGACTACCGCCGGAAAAGGAGTTCCCAACCACGTACCCGGACATCCCGCACCCCAGTTCGGCGGACGAGATCATCCCGGACGAATCGGAGCGATACACGGCGATCACGCCCATCGCGGGCAAGGACATCGACTTCGCCCCGGTGTGGTCCGGGGGCGTGTTCACTTGGAACGTCGACATCCAGACGCAGTACCAGCACGTCCTCGGCGGTTGGGCAGGCGACCCGCCGGGCGACTATTGGAACGGCACGGCCAACAGCTCGGCTATGACGTTCGAAGGCGGGGTCGTCGACCTGCGCAACCCGACGCCGATCGGGACGTCGTGGGGCGACCCGTTTCCCCGCCGCTTGCTCTTCGTCGACAAGGGCGTCAAGCTCGACACGCCGCGGAATCCGGAGCGTGACTACGTGCTCTTCCAGTTCGACGGCGGATACCCGGAGCGGCGCTTCCCGGGCGCGCTCTTTGGCGGCTACGTGACCCTCGATGTCGACCCGGCCTTCGGCGAGCTCCAGCGGCAGCGCGCCTACTACGTGGCCGCCATGAGCTGCCAGCCGATCGAGAAGCCCGTCTACATGAAGCGCGAGCGCTACTGGAAGCGAATCCCGTTGGTCAGCGGAGGGAGCAATCTCAAGAGCATTCGCGTCGATCCCGGTGCCACGTTCGAGGTCTCGTACTCGCGCACCCAAGGGACGGCCATCCAGCACTCGTACACCTTCACGCGAACGCTCAACGCCGAGGTAGCCGCACAGCTTCCCAGTGAAGTGCTGGGCGCCAAAGTCGGAGGTTCGCTTTCCGAGGCGTTCGGAGAGTCGGTTACCGTCACGGACGAAACGACGGTCACGGTGACGCGCACGCTGACGGGCATGGACGGCAAGACGGTGGTCTACTCGGTGTGGACGTCGGTCGAGGCCTACTCGCTGGTCGACAAAGACGGCAACCCGTACACGGATCCGAACTTCACGTTCTCGGACTTGGGTGACACAGCGATCCAGGGCGACTACGAGTGGATCTCGAGCACGCAGTTCGACTACGAGTAAGTGTGCGGGTTGCGGGTCCCGTACGCGACGTGCTCCCTTTCGCCGGTAGGCGGGAGGGAGCACGCTTTTTTTCAGACCCCACGCACGAGCAGTTTGATCAAGTTGAAGCACAGCGCCGCCACGATCGCAGCAGCGGGAATCGTCAGGAGCCACGCCCACACGATGCGGCCCGCGACTCCCCACTTCACACTCGACAACTTCGTGGTGGCACCGACACCGATGATCGATCCGGTGATGGTGTGTGTGGTCGAAACCGGAATGCCGCTGTGCGTCGCGAGGAAGAGCGTGAAGGCACCCGCCGTTTCGGCGCAGAAGCCGCCCACGGGCTTGAGCTTCGTGATCTTCATCCCCATGGTCTTGACGATCTTCCAGCCGCCGAGTGCCGTGCCGATGGCCATCGCCACGTGACAACTCAAGATGATCCACAGCGTACGCCACTCCACCAATGACAGCTGCGTGTCGGCCGGCAGATGGCCCGACGCCACCAGCAGCGCCACGATGATTCCCATCGTTTTTTGCGCGTCGTTGCCGCCATGCCCGAGCGAATAGAATGCAGCCGAAATGAGCTGCAGGCGTCGGAAGAGACGATCCACGGCGAGCGGGCGCCAGCGACGAAACATCCAATACACGGCGACCATCAACACGAAGGCGACGCCCATTCCGATGAGCGGTGCCAGCGGAATGAACTCGACCGTTTTGATGATCTTGTCCCAGCGCAGCACGTCCCATCCCCCGTGCGCAATGCCGGCACCGGCGAAACCCCCGATGAGCGCGTGCGACGAGCTGGTCGGGAGTCCCCACCACCACGTGATGAGGTCCCACGCGATGGCACCCAACAATCCCGCCAGCACGACGTAGATGTAGGCCGAGTCGCCCGGCGTCACCTTGACGATCTTGGAGACCGTGTCGGCCACCTTCGGCGCAAAAACGAACATCGCGACAAAATTGAAAAAGGCCGCCCATAGGACGGCCGTTCGCGGGGAGAGCACGCGCGTCGAGACGACGGTCGCGATCGAATTGGCCGAGTCGTGAAAGCCGTTGATGACGTCGAATGCCAACGCCACCGCCACCACGAATATGACGAGCGCGAGTTCGCCGCTCATGGATCAGGCGTGCTCCAGAACGATCCCCTCGATGACGTTCGCGACGTCTTCGCACGCGTCCGTCACGTTTTCCAATGCCTGATGGATCTCGTGCCACTTCAGGACCGCAATCGCGTTGGTCTCTTCACGAAACAGGTGCGCAACCGATGAGGCCTTGATGCGGTCGGCTTGGTTTTCGAGCTCGTTGATGCGCACGCACTCGCCCAGGATCGTGGTCGCGTTCTTCATGTTGCGCAGCCCTTTGACCGCGCGCTCCACCGCTTCGGTGGCCAACACCAAGACGGTGGTCGCTTCACGCGCGGCCTCCGGTAAGGACGTGATTTCGAAGAGCGACATCTGGCGCGCGGCGCCGTCGATCAAGTCCATGATGTCGTCGAGCTTCGACGCCAGGCGATGGATGTCGTTACGATCGATGGGCGTGATGAACGTCTTGTGCAACGTCTCCATGCAGGTGTGAGTGACGTCGTCGGCGTCGTGCTCGAGATCCTTGATGCGGGCGGCGATGGCGTCGAAATCGGCGCGGTCCTTGGAGAGCTCGCTGAGCGCGCGCGCGCCTTCAACGCTGAGCGCGGCGAGTCTTTCGAAGTAATCGAAGAAATTGGTTTGACGCGGTAGCAGCCGGGACAGCATGGGCGACTCTCCTGGGTCCGGGTGAGCTCGAGTAGTCGACGTGAAGGGTATGCCGGACAGTGCGAGGCGGTCAAGCGGCGGCGCGAGTCGGCTTGTGCTTGTCCCACCACTCGCGACAGCGCGCCTCGGTCCACTCGTGCTCCAGATTCAACTCCGCGAGCATGCGCGACAACTCTCGCGCCGATTGCGGTCGCTCGGCGGGGTCTTTGGCAAGGCACGCGAGCACGACGCGATCCAAGGGCGGTGGCACGTGCAGTTCGGTGCGCGACGACGGCGCGCTCGGCGGCGACTGGATGTGCTTCATGAGGAGGCCCGTCGGGGTGTCCGCGCTGAACACCAACTGTCCCGTCAGCAGCCAATAGGCGACGCACCCCAGCGAATAGATATCGGCGCGTCCGTCGATGTCGCGGTTGCCCAGCGCTTGTTCCGGCGCCATGAACGCCGGCGTGCCGTGAATGACATTTTCGCCGGTGAGTGCGGTCAGCGCTTCGGGCGCGTCGTGCGACGACTTCACGATTCCGAAGTCGAGCACCTTCACGAAGTCGTGGTCTTCGCCGTAGCGGCACAAGAAGATGTTCGACGGCTTGACGTCGCGGTGAACCAAACCGCACGACTCCGCTTCGGAGAGCGAGTGGCACACTTGCCGCAATACGAATACAACGCGCTCCGCCGGCATGGGCCCGAAACGGCGCACGAGCGCGTCGGCGTCGAGGCCGTCGAGTAATTCCATCGCGTAGTAGAACGCACCGTCGTCGGCGACGCCGAAGTCGAACAAGTCGACGGTGTGCGGCGAACGCAGGCGCGCGATAGCTTGCGCTTCGCGCTCGAAGCGCTGCCGCGCCTGCTCCGAAACACCGGCGTTCACGTTGCCCGCGAGGGTGGGTCGAATCAATTTGACCGCGGCGGTACGCGCGAGCAGTCGGTGCTTCGCACGCCAGACTTCCCCCATGCCGCCTTGGCCCAGCCGTTCCTCGAGTTGGTAGCTCCCCATGGCGCGGGCTTTCACGATCTCGCGACCGAGTCCGTAGATGACCCGCGCGCCCATATACGCGAATGCAACCGCGAAAAGCGAACTGATGATGGCAGGGACGTACCCGCTGCCGTCTCCGACGTCGACCTTGCCGAACACGTCCAGCAACAGCAGCGCCAGCGGCTGCGTCGCGCCCGACACCATCGCGGCGACGAGCATGCGACGCGGAGGCCCCGGCATGATCAACGGGAACATGATGACGATCGCGGGGACCCATGTCAGGTTGGGGATGAGCCCGGTGTCGATGTTGTACTGCCAGTAGGTCAGCATCGCGGCGATGAAGCAAATCGCTGCTTCATAGACCAAGCCGATCGTATGGAGACGGGACGCGGAGATGCGCGGGCTTCTTGCGGCCCACCACAACCCTGTGGACATCGCGAAGGCACCGAGATTGACCCATTGAAACCCGCCGGTCCTGATGACGCCGTGCGGCAGCGGACGACCGGTAGAGTTGGAATAAACGAGTATTCCAACGAAGACCAACATGTCGAAGGCGAAAGCGCACATGAAGAAACCCGCCAGCAATCGCAGGCGTCCGCGGGCTTGTTCGAATAGATCGGATGGAAATGACGACGAGACTCGGCGACCGACGTGCGACGGCGCGTCGGGTCGCACGAGTGTCACGAGTTCGCGTGCAGGTTCGTGGATGGGTTCTTCGTCGCGTTTCATGGGCGTGTGTTGAAACGCAACTATATCAGGAAATCGGCGCGTCCTTCTACTTCGCGGGTCGTACCACCGAAGTGCCGGCAACGGGCACCAATCCCCGCTCGATCAATCCGTCGCCGATGGTCGACGCCAGCAAGAGGCTCATGCGCGCGGTGTAGTGGACCTTGTCGACGTAGAGCGGCTCCTTCAGCGATTCCTGGATGTCGGCGCACCACAAGAAGTCGGGCCCCGCCGGTTCTTCTTCGACACGGCGGGCCACGTCGGCGTAGCCGTAGCGCGCGAAGAAGTTCGACCCGAAGTCGGCGTTCGCGAACAGGTGATACGAGAGGTCGTACTTGTAGAGCGGAATCGGTTGCCACACGAACGCGACCGCGACGTCGCGCGAGGCGGCGATGGCTTCGATCAGGGCCTTGTTCTCGAAGTAGCGCTCGATCACGCGCGCGATGACGTCGGGGTCGCGATACCGCCCGTCGTCGAAGGCGGCGGTCGGCTCGACATTGCGTCGGTCGAGCTTGGGGCCGCGCGCGAGCGCCGCCGTGGCGCCGCGTCGCATGTAGCTGGCCAGGCGGGTCATCGGGAGCCAACGCAGAGCCGGCCACCGGTCCAGCGCGCCCGGCTTGGCGCCGAACACCGCCTTCAGTCGCTCGGTTTCGGCGGGCCCGGCGGGAAACGCAAACTCGTTCAAGCCGTCGATGAAGAGCGCCATATTGGGCACGAAGCCGCCGAGGAACAACTCTTCGAGCAGCACGCGCTCTTGTTCGGAGACGTAGCTCCCGCGCCCGAAGTTATAGACGCGCACGCGCTGCGCTACCCGCTTCGACAAATACTCCTGCAGGTACGACACCACCGTTTGCGTGTCGGGAAGCCCGTACCCGAACGTGGTCGAACCGCCGAAGACGAAGACATTGAAATCCTCCGGGTCGGGCGGCCACGGACCCTGATCCTTCGACACGCGGTAGCCGGCGTCGCTCACGTTGACGAAGCGCCCGTGGAAGGGCCGCTCGCGGAATTGCGTGAACGGCTCGTAGCCGTACGAGCGCGACCACGTCTCCTTCATCAATTGGTGAATGCTCTCGGCGTCGAGGTCGGGATAGACGCGAAGCAGGTCAGGGCTGTTGTGGATGGCCGCGATGCGTTCGGCGTCGCTCTGGTTCGTGCGCGCGTCTTTGATGCGGAAAGCGAGGAAAAGCACGACGTTGATCGCCACGAGCACGACAACGAAATTGAGGAGGAACAGGGCTGTGTTCCGATAGTAGGTTAGGAACTTCCGATCGCCGGCCACGGAAGCCCCCTTTCGAATGCCCTTAGCGTCGATCGACCAGGCCCGAATTGTACCACAACTGCGCCGACGAGGCGGCAGCCGCGCGGCGCCGAAAACAGCCGTGGCCGGAGCATTCGCTCCGGCCACGGCACTACTACCTTCGCAGCAAGAATCGGATGACTACTTCAGCAACACCATCTTCCGCGTGAGAGACTGATTCCCCACGCTCAGACGATAGAAGTAGATGCCGCTTCCCACCGACTCGCCGTTCGCGGAACGGCCGTTCCACTCGCTGGAGTAGCGACCTGCGTCGCGCGACTCGTTGACGAGTGTCGTGACCAAGTGTCCAGCCACGTCATAAATCTCCAACGTGACCTTGGCCCGCGACGGAACCGTGTAACCGATCATCGTGATCGGGTTGAACGGGTTCGGGTTGTTCTGCGACAACTGGAGTGTCAGCGCATCCACCTTGACCGGGAGGTCGCCGGAGAAGAAGGACTTGCCGCCGTCGGACACGATCTCGAGCTTGTACACGTACGAACTACCCGGCACCACGGCGGCGTCGGTGAAGGTACGCATACTCGCGTCGTAGGATTCGTGCACGATCTTGAACTCGGTCGTCGCATCCTTGCGATACACGCGGAAGCCCGCGAGGTCGTCGCCCGTGGTGTGAACTCTCCACTGCAACGTCACGGCGTTCGCACTCGCCTTCGCATCGAAGGCCTGGAGTATGGTCGGGACCGGCGCGGACACCCACGATGCCATACCGCTGATCGAGGGATATCCGAGCGGACCGACGAGTGTGCCGGCGCCGTTCGACTGGTTGACGACAATGAAGTTGTTCACTCCCGCACCGCCGCCCTTGCAACCGAACATGTTGCCGTACGAGTCGAACACCAAGTCCGGTGTCGCCCCGCCGAAGCCCGTCGCGCCGAGAATGGCGGCAGCGCCGTTCGCCGGGTTGATGGTCGCGATTCCATCCGGGTTGATCGGCTGGAAGCCGCCCACCGACCCGTACAACACGCCGGTGCCCGGATTGAACGCAAGACCTACGTACACGTCGTTGGTCGGGCCGACCGGAGTCGAGACACCCGTCATCGTGTTGATCTTGCGCAGCTGGAACTGCGGCGGATCGAAGCCGATGCCGTAGAGCTGATCGGAAGCATCGAACGCGATCCCGTCTACGAAGTCGACGTCCGGGGTGGCCGTCTGGAAATAGGCCTGACCCGTGGCGGCATCGACGCGATAGAGGTCGCCGGCAACGCGCGACGTCCCCCAAATCTCGCCGGTCGAGTTGATCGCCAAGCCAGGCATGGCAACGCCGATCGGTCCGACCAGAGTCGCCGCGCCTGTCAGCGGATTGATCGTGTACAGGTTGCCGCCGTCAGCCGCACCGGAAGTGGCGTAAATCGTGCCCATCGTCGCCGGTGTGATGACGACCGTGAAGCCCTGACACGGATCCCACTCGAGGTTGTCGCCGTTCAAGTCGTTGTCGGCCGCCTCGAAGATTTCGTAGACCGCGTCGCCCGCGACTCCCGAAATCGGCTCCGACGCCGTGCTCAAATCGACCTCGCCCGGATCGTTGTCGAGACCGCTGCCCTTTGCGCGACCGACGAGTCCGTCGGTCAGGTCGAAGGACGGATAGTCCATGCTGAACGAATTATCCGGACGCAACGTCAGGCTGAAAGTGTTGCTGTCGCCAGTCGCGTACTCGGGAACTCCGTCCCATGTGATGACGAAGTCCGCGCCGACTGGCTCGGCCGTAATGTTGCCACCGGCCGCAGGATTCAAGTCATCCCACAGCACGGCGATGCGCGCCGGTCCGGCCAACAGATCGGCCACCGACTCGCTGAAGTCCGTGTTCGGCAGACCGAACGTCACGAAGCCGTTCGACCCGATCCACACCGAGGTGTAGTCCGTGCCGCACAGGTTGAACGTGAACGGTAGCGGAACTTCGATGGCATCATCGTCGCCGAGGACCAACGCGAAGTTGAAGATGATGTCCGCCGGAGCGTTGTAGTTGAGGACGGCAACAATACCGGTGGCGTCGCACTTGTCGTCCGTGTCGCCGTCGCCCGACTCGTTGGCGCCGTTAAAGAACTCCTCCGGTCCCGGCAACGGAGAGGCCGGCGGCGTGCTGAATCCGCCCGCCACGATCCCGTCGACGTAAACCACGTAGGTCTCACCCGGGGTCAGGCCGTGGAACGCGTAGCTGCCGTCGGGGCCCGCGTCGCCTTGCGAGAAGGCGCCGGAGAGCATCGACGAGCAATCGCCCCACGGATCGGCCAGGTTACGAACGATCACGTTGGCGCCCGTGACCTCGTCGGTCCCGTTCGGCATGTAGATCGTGCCGGAGATGGTGCCGTAGCCGTTCGGCCAGCCCGCGTCGGGATAGATGTCCGACACCGAGGCCACGTCGTCGAGCATTTCGACGGTTCCCTGCGCCGGACCCGAGCCCGTCAGGTACGTGGGATCAATGAACGGATACATCGTCTCGAGCTGGTTGACGTTCGGGAAGCCGCCGTACGGAGGCGTGCAGCCCGCCGGGCCGATGTCGTCGCCGAAGAAGCCGACGGCGCCGTTGAGCTGGGTGTGGCACAGATTGATGCCGTGACCCATCTCGTGCGTGAAGACGCCTTGCCACCAAATCGCCTGGGTGTCGCCCGGATCGACCGTCGCACCGTTCATGACGCCGTACGACTCGAGCAGGTCCGGCGTGCCGGTGGTCGCATATTCAGGCGACGAGAAACCGAGCACACCCGGGCCGGCCAGGTTCGCGCAGATTTGACCATCGGAATCGTAGATGATGTGGTAGCCACCGCCGTTATACGGGCCCAGTACCAGGTTGTAGTTGCCGAAATTGATATCGGGCAGTCCGATCGACGCGAAGTTGCCCGCCACCGCGATGGAGAGCGACGACGTCGCGACACCGGTCCACTGTGCCGCGGCATCGGCGACGCGTGCGTCGCCGTCGGCGCCACTAACCGGACCCGTCAATGAAAACATCGGATCATTGTCGGTGTACAGACTCACCGGTCCCGGCCACGCGTACGGAGTCGACGTGGCAGGGTCGAAAACGATAAGCGGTCCGAGCGCCATGGCGTTGGTCGCCATGAGGAGGACCAGCATGCTCAATACGACTGATAGTTTGCGCATGATCATCCTCCTTTACTTGAACCACGCCTGCTGGACGGCCTTCTTCACGAACCCCTTGAAGAGTTCCGTGTCGACGGGGCCTTCGTTCGACGCGAGCATCTTCTGCTCGGCCGGACTCAGCTTGGCGGGATCAACGTTGACGTTGGCGAACAAGCCCATGTTGTTGATGTCATTTGTCAACTCGTGGCCGCTCACGGTGAATTTACCCTGCATCAAACCCGCCGACGACTGGAAGCCGGCCGCCGTTTTCTTGAACAAGAAAACGACGACGTCTTCGCCCGTCTTGAAGCGGGGGAAGCCGTCCGGCGACACGCCGAGATAGGTCAGACCGTTACCCATGTCGCGCGGCTGGGTGAGCCCAAACTGACGGAACGTGTAATAGCCGTTCACGTTTCCTTTGATGCTTTCCTGGACCGCGACGGTCACGTCGGTATACGGCAGGTTGTGCGAGTCGAAGCCGTCGGTGACGGTGACGACGCGCCCGGCGATGATCTTATCGCCGTAGATTACGAGATCGGCGACGGTCATTTTCTTGACCGACGTCGCGCCGGCGTTGTGGACCGTCGCTGCCAAGCAGGCAACGACGAGAACGCCGAAGATGAGTTTGTAGTACCTCTTCTTCATACTGTTCACGGCAAGGTGCCGTGTCACCTCCATTTCAGGGACACAATGTCGACTCATGCGAGTCTCGCAAGAACCGAGAGGACTGAAGAAAGGCTAATCGCGAAAAACGATACCGAGTGCGCACCTCCCTTTCTCCGCAGGCTTGCCGCGAAAGAAACGCCTCACCACGTCGACTATCAGGGCCGACCGGCGTGGGTAATTTCGAGGTTGATAATAATCCTGACGCGTACGCAGGACTTGCCGTAACGGCAGGCGGGGTCAGGGGTGGCGGTGGGAAGTTCGGGAGATGCTAGGTGCGCTCGCCACGATCGACCGTACGCAATTATTACCACAGAGCGTCGATTCTCGTCAATCCCAGACTTAACAGATCGTGGCGTGGCCAAGCTGCGAATCGATTCTCATATAGATAGTTTTCCAAGCATTCGAGACGAATGTCGGGCTTCGATACTGCAAGAGGAGTGTGGTACAATTTGCGCCTTCATTCTGTGGGCAGTGCCCGTTAACACCTTGGAGATGAAAGGGAGCGCTATGAGGATGCACCGACGGGTAGGAAATACCATCATGATACTGAGTGCCGCGGCGGTGGCCCTTCTGGCACCCAGCCATAGCGGCAATACGAGCATCGCCGCGAAGTCCGACGGCGATTTCGCGCCCGGTACGGCCGGTATGAAAGCGTACTTGGACCCGGAGACCGGCGAGCTCACGATGGGCGTGGCACCCGCCACTCAATTCGAACTCGATGCCGACACGCAGAACGCGCTGCGTCGCGACACCGACGGCTTGGAAGTCGTCAAGCACGCGGACGGATCGGAATCAATCGATCTGCAAGGGCGCTTCCAGAACATCTCGGTCGTTCACATCGACGAGAACGGCAAGGCGATCATCTGCACCGACAACGTTCAGACGGTCGAGAAAGCCCTCAGCGGAAAGACCTCCTCCACCACGCCGGAGGTCAAGTAGTGCGACGTGTACTTCTATTGACGACGCTTCTAGCATTGGGATCGCTGACCATCTCCAGTGCGGCGACCATTACCATCCTCAACAACGACGGCGCGGGCGAAGGGTTCAACGACCCGACCGTGGTCGCACCGGTGGGCGGTAATCCCGGCACGACGGTGGGTCAGCAGAGATTGAACGTCTTCCAGCACGCGGCCAACATCTGGGGTGGGCTGCTTCCGAGCTCGGTGACGATCATCATTCGTGCGCAGTTCAATCCGCAGACGTGCACGGCGACGAGTGCGGTACTTGGCGCGGCGGGACCATCACAAGCGTTTTCCGATTTTGCGGGCGCGCCGATCGCCAATACGTGGTATCACGTCGCGCTGGCGAACAAGCTCGCCAACGTCGACCTGAACCCCGCTCTGTTCGACATCAACGCGACCTTCAATAGCAATCTCAACGGCAGCGCGGGTTGCCTCGGCGGTCGCGGTTGGTATTACGGCTTCGACGGCAACGAAGGAACCGACATCGAGTTGCTGCCGGTGGTGTTGCACGAGATGGGTCACGGGCTCGGATTCAGCACGCTCGTGGCGCAAGACGGTACCGAGAACGCCGGAAGGCCGGACCGCTTCGAGCGGAGCATCCGTGACAACACGCTGGGACTCACCTGGGACGCCATGACCCAGCCCCAGCGCGCGACGTCGGCGGTCAACACCGGCAACGTGGTGTGGAATGGCCCATGCGTTACACAACACGCGTCGGGATTCCTCGGCGGCACGCCGACGATGTTCGTCAATAGCGGTGGCCCGCTTGCGCCGAAGATTCTGACCGGCACGGCGTCGTTCGGTCCAGCGAGCTTCAGCGTGGCGGGCAACCTCGTGCTGGTTGACGATGGCGTCGCGCCAAACACCGATGGGTGCGAACCGCTCGTAAACGGCCCGGCACTTGCCGGCAACATCGCGCTCATCGATCGCGGTGTCTGCGCGTTCACGCTCAAGGCGGCGGCCGCACAGGCCGCGGGTGCCATCGCGGTGGTCATCGCGAACAACGCCGCTTCCGCCACGCCGCCGGGGCTGGGCGGAGCCGACCCGACGATCGTCATCCCGGTGGTCAGCGTCACCCTCGCCGACGGCAACTCGCTCAAAGCGGCGCTGCTGAACGGCCCTGTGAACGTGACGTTGGGCTTCGACCTGACGCAGTTGGCGGGCGCCGACGCGGCCGGACGCGTCAAGCTGTACGCACCCAACCCGTACGAGGTCGGGTCGTCGACCTCGCACTTCGATGTGAGCGCACTGCCGAACTTGCTCATGGAACCCGCGATCAATAACGACCTCTCGAGCGCCGTCGATCTGACGCTATTTCTCTTCGTGGACATCGGATGGCGGAACGACTGCAACACGGCGGCGGTCGCGATCTCGGCGTTCGACGCCCGTCCGACCAACAACGGCGTCGAGCTCCGCGCGAAGTTCCTTTCCACGTTGGGTGACGCCAATTTCGTCGTCGTGTATCGCGCCGACGGTGGCAGCGACTATTTCAAGGGCATCGCAACGGTGAACGCGCCGAGCAACGGCGAGTTCTCGTACACCGACGCGACCGCGCTGCCGGGTCGCTCGTATGGCTACAAGATCAGCGTCATCGACAGCGACGGCGAGTTCTTCTCGCCGACCGCCAATGTGAAGACCGCGGCCGCTCGTATCGAGCTGTCGCAGAACACACCGAATCCCTTCAACCCGACCACGACGATTCGCTTCTCGCTTCCGGCGAGCGAGCGGGTCGGCTTGGCGATCTACTCCGCGGACGGCCGTCTGGTCCGCATGTTGGTCGACGAAGTGAAGGAGCGCGGTAACCACGACATCACGTGGGATGGCCGTGACAACGCAGGCAACCCGGTTGGATCGGGCGTGTATTTCTATCGCCTGACGGCCGGGAAGTTCAGCGATTCGAGAAAGATGGTTCTGCTGAAGTAGCTGCGCGCAGTTGCGATCGCAAGAGCATGGACGCCTGGACCTTCGGGGCCAGGCGTCTTTGTTTTTTCTTTTCACATCTACCGGCCCCGGCATCACTAAGGATTGCCACCATACGGACGTGGTACAATTTCATGTGCAGCCCCCGCACCAACCGACAGACGAAAGGACCCGCCATGAAACGGCCATTGGTAATGCAACCAGCCATCCTCTTTTCGATTCTTGCAGCAGCCGGTTTCGTCGTGCCGTCCCCCGGCGCAAACGACGTGGCGAACGAGGGCCGAGCACCTGGTACGGCCGCACTGCGCGCTTACTTGGATCCCGAGACCGGCGAGCTCGTCGTCGGTCCGGCGCCGTCTTCCGAGGGAGAACTCGACGCCGACACGCAGAACGCGTTGCGTCGAGACGACGAGGGTCTCGTAGTCCAGCATCACGCGGATGGCTCGGTGTCGATGGACCTCCAAGGGAGGTACCAGAGCGTCTCCGTCATTCAAATCAACCACGACGGCACCGCCTCGATTACGTGCACCGACCACGCCAAGCTTCTCGGCCAGCCCTCGAAGGATAAGACAGCGGCGCCGAACGCGTCGGAGGTGAAGTGATGCGACGCATACTCTTGCTCAGCGCATTCATCGTGCTGGCCGCTGCGTTCACCGCGAGCTCGGCGACGATCACCATCTTCAACAATGACGGCGCGGGCGAAGGATTCAACGATCCCACGGCCGCGGCACCGGTCGGCGGCAATCCCGGCATCACCGTCGGACAACAGAGACTCAACGTGTTCCAGCAGGCGGCGAACATCTGGGGCGCGCTTCTCCCCAGTGCCGTCACCATCGTGGTTCGGGCGCAGTTCAACCCGCAGACCTGCACCGCGACGACCGCCGTGCTCGGTTCCGCCGGTCCCATCGAAGTCTTCGCCGACTTCGTCGGAGCGGAACTTCCGTCGACGTGGTATCACGTGGCGCTGGCGAACAAGTTGGCGGGGATCGATCTCAGCCCGAGTCTCGACATCAATGCCACGTTCAACAGCAATCTCAACGGCAACCCCGGTTGCCTCGGCGGTCGCGGTTGGTATTACGGCTTCGACGGTAACGAAGGGACCAACGTCGAGCTGTTGCCCGTCGTGTTGCACGAGATGGGCCACGGCCTCGGCTTCAGCACGCTCGTGGGCTCGAACGGAGCGGAGTCGGGCGGGGTCCAGGATCTCTACGAGACGTTCATTCGCGACAACACGCTGGGTTTGACGTGGGACAACATGTCGCAGGCGCAGCGCGCGACTTCCGCGATCAACACCGGCAACGTGGTGTGGAACGGGATGTTCACGACCGCCCACGCACCGCTGCAGTTGGGTGGGGTGCCGACGATGTTCGTCAACAGCGGCGCCGGGCTTCCGGCCGCCATTCCGGTCGGGACCGCCGGCTTTGGCACGGCTCTGACGGAGGCCGGCATTACCGGCAATATCGTGCTCGTCGACGACGTGCTCGCGCCCGTTACCGACGGATGCGAGGCGCTGACCAACGGGGCTGCACTCGCCGGCAACATCGCGCTCATCGACCGCGGTCTGTGCGCGTTCACGGTCAAGGCGCTGGCCGCGCAGAACGCGGGCGCGATAGCAGTCGTTATCGTGAACAACGTAGCCGGTGCAACCCCGCCGGGCTTGGGCGGCACCGACCCGCTGGTCACGATTCCTACCGTGAGCGTGACGCTCGCCGATGGCAACGCCATCAAAGCCGCGTTGGGCGGCGGCGTCAACGTGACCATCGGCCTCGACCCGAACCAGCTGGCCGGCGCCGATAGCAACCATCGCGTGAAGCTCTACGCCCCCAACCCGTACGAGAACGGGTCGTCGATCTCCCACTTCGACGTGAGCGCGCTGCCGAACCTTTTGATGGAGCCGGCGATCAACAACGACCTGTCGAGCGACGTCGACTTGACGCTGGCCGTTTTCACCGACCTCGGTTGGCTCGACACGCTACCGACCTCGGTGGGCAACCGCCCCGCGGTGACGACGTTGTCGAACTACCCCAACCCGTTCAATCCGATCACGACGATTCAGTACGAACTGCCGTCCACGCAGAACGTCGCACTGGCGATCTACGACGTGCGCGGGCAGCTCGTGCGCGCGCTCGACGTCGGAGCGCGGGCGCAGGGCCCGCACCATGTGGTCTGGAACGGCACCGACGATCGCGGCAACATGGTCGCGTCGGGCGTCTATTATTTGCGACTGGCGAATGCCGGCGAGACGCTCACGCGCAAGATGGTGCTGCTGAAGTAGCGAGCACGCGAATCGCAAACGAAACGCCCGGTCACCGAGTCGAGCTCGGTGGCCGGGCGTTCTTGTTGCACGCAGGAGAGAGAGCTACCGATGCGCGCCGACAGCACCGCTCGGTTCCGCGTGGGGACGCGCACGGTACTTCTCGTACAGGCTCTCGTGCATGTTATCGAGCGAGACCTCGCGACCCGCGATAATCAGGTGGCGCACGTTGGTCTCGATCGCGAGTGGACTCCCGTCGGTCACGATGACGTTGGCCATCTTGCCGGGCTCGATCGACCCCAGCCGGTTGGCAACGCCGAGAATCTCCGCGGGCCACAGCGTCACGGCGCGCAACGCATCGTCTTCGGACAGGCCGAAGCCGGTTGCCGCCTCGGCCTCGTACGGAACCGTGCGCGCGCCGTGCGGTCCTTCAGGGCCGAAGCCGCCGCCGGCACCCGACGCGAACGCGATGCGCACACCGGCGGCTCGCAGCACGCCTGGGTTGGCATACGGCTGGTCGTACTCGTCGTCTTCCTCGCGCGGCAGGCTCTGTGTCCGTCCCAGAATGACGGGGATGTCCTTCTTCGCCAGCGTGTCTTTGACTTTCCACGCTTCGCCGCCGCCCGCGAGGATCATCTTGAAACCGCACTCTTCGGCGAACGCGATGGCATCTTCGATGTCCTTCTTGCGATCGGCCAGGATGATGACGGGCTTCTTGCCGTCGAGGCACTCGGACAACGCGGCCAGCTTCTGATCGGCGTGCGCGCGTGTGTGCTCGATGCTTTCCGCCTGCCGGTAATGCCGCGCCGCGTCGACCCAGTCGCGCAGCTCGTTTTGCTTCTTCTGCGCTTCTTCCTTGGCGTCGTTGTACGGCGTGTCCTTGAAGCTGAACGTCGTGGGGTCGTAACGACGCGTCACGATGCCGGGCCAGTCAATCACCAGCGCGACCGACGCGTCGATCGCCATCTCCTCCACCGTCCACCCGTCGAGGTCGACGAGGGCCGCTTGTCCCGCGATCACACCGTCGCGCGCCACGCGCGGTGCCACCACCGCGTGCGTGATGCCGTTCGCGCGCGTGACCGGGATCACTTCGCTCGAAGGATGAATGGCGGTGGCCGCTTCGAGATGCGGGTTGTACATGCCCATCTCGGACACGTCGCTGGTGGCCGAGACGGCGTCGACCTCGACCAAGCCGATCGAGCTCAGCGCATCGCACAGCCCCGGGTAGACGTGGAGACCGGTCGCGTCGATGCGCTTCGCATCGGACGGGACGACGGCGTCGGCGCCCACCGCCGTAATGACGCCGTTCGCGATCACGACGCGACCGACGAACGGGGCACCCGTGATCGGATGCACGGTGCCGCCGTCGATGATGAGGGTTTCCGCCGCGACCGCGGCGGACCAAAGCATCGGCACAAGCGCAACTGATGCGATACGATTAATCGTCTTCATCGATCGTCCTCCGAACACGAGTACGGTGCGTCGGCCCAGCGAACTTCGGGCGAAGGTGCCGAGAGCGAGGAGCCGCCGCCCGTCGCCTTGCCGTCCGCCTTGTCGCCGTCTTTGGGTTTGCCGAGCATGCGCTCCTTCAAGGCCACGATGGTCGCTTGGCGCGACTTGTCGGTTTGAATGTCGAAGTAGAGGTCGCCGTCGACGAAGGTCTTCTGCACCACCGAGTGGATGGCGAGCGGATTGCCGTCGAACAGGACGAGGTCGGCGTCCTTGCCCACTTCGATCGACCCCACGCTCTTGTCGATGCGCAGCTGCTTGGCCGGATTCAGCGTCACCATCTTGATCGCGTCGGCTTCGCTCATGCCGCCCCACTTGACCGCCTTCCCGGCTTCTTGGTTCAAGTGACGCATCTCTTCGCCGCTGTCGGAATTGATCGAGACCACCACACCGCGCTCGGTCATGAGAGCGGCGTTGTACGGAATCGCTTCGTACGCTTCGACCTTGTAGCCCCACCAATCGGAGAAGGTCGAGGCACCGGCGCCGTGGGCGGCGATTTCGTCGGCGATCTTGTAGCCTTCGAGCACGTGTTGCAGCGTCTGCACTTTGAAGCCGAACTCGTCGGCCAGGTCCATCAGCTGCACGATTTCGTCGGCGCGATAGCAGTGCGAGTGCACCAGGCGTTCGCCTTCGAGAACTTGCACGAGCGCTTCCATCTCGAGGTCGCGTCGCGGCAGCGTCGGCTTGATGCCGTCGCGCGCGCCGGCGTTGTAGTCGGCCCACTGCTTCTGGTAATTGCGCGCCTCCGTGAACGCTTCGCGAATGACGTCCATGACACCCATGCGCGTCTGCGGGTAGCGCGCCGGTACACCGTTCGCGCCGGAGTTGAAGTTCGAGCGCTTCGGGTTTTCGCCGAGCGCGAACTTGATCCCCGGCGGGGCCCCCTGGAACTTCAAGCCCTCGGCGTCGGCCCCCCAGCGCAGCTTCACGACTTGGTTCTGCCCGCCGATGGGATTGGCACTGCCGTGGAGCAGGTTTGCGCTGGTAACACCCCCGGCGAGTGCCCGGTAGATCGAGATGTCGTCGGGATTGATGACGTCGGCGATCGCGACCATCGCGGTCACGGCCAACGTCCCTTCGTTGACGCCGCCTTCGATCGCAATGTGCGAATGGCAGTCGACGATGCCCGGGATCAAAGCGCCGCCCTTGGCGTCGATCACTTCGGCGCCGCTGGGAATCTTGACGTCGCTACCCACCGCGCGAATCTTCCCGCCCGAAACCACCACGGTGCCTTTCTCGATGATCGAGCCCGACACCGTCCACACTTGCGCGTTGGTGATGGCGAAGGTGCCCATCTTCTTCGCGGGTCCTTCGTACGCGGCCAAGGCACCGCGGATCTCGTCGAGCGGAATGTCGTCCTTCTTCTTCTCCGCGACGGCACCAGCTTCCGCCTTCGCGGTGCGCGCGCCGCTGATGTCCATCTGCATGGAGCCCGCGCTCATCGTGCCTTTGACGCGCTCGCCGTCGACGTTCAAGGTCCACGACGACGTCATCGACTTACCTTCCGCCTCGCGCGTGGTCTTGAAGCGCAGTTGATCGCCGCTCATGCGGCCTTCGTCCATGACGGACTCGCCGCGATCGCTGACGATCTTGCCCTTGATCTTGCCGTCCTTCGTCATGGTGACGTCGGCCGTCATCTCGCGCGCACCGCGCGGGGTTTGCATCGTGAGCGACCACGTCCCGCTCACGTCGGACTTGGGTGCTTCGGTGGGTTCGTCGCTCTTGCGCTCCTGGTACAGGCGCCCGTCGACGAAGACCGCGCGCACTTCGGCGCCGTCGGCCCACGGCCAGTCGGTGGCGAGCACGAGGTTCGCGATCTTCCCCTTCTCGATCGTGCCGACGCGATCGGACACGCCGAGAATCGCGGCCGCGTTCGACGTCAGCGCGGCCAGCGCCGCTTCGTTGGTGAGTCCGTTATCGGTCGCGGCGCGCACACTCTCGAACACTTCGCCCGTGGTCGCCAAACCGCCGGAATAGAATGCAAACGAAACGCCCGCCTTGGCGAGCGCACCCGGTGTGGTCGGCGCCAGGCGTCGGTGCGCGAGGGTGCGAAACGGCGTTTCAAGGTCGGGGTCGCGATTCTTTTCTTCCTTGGGCCAGTTGAGATTCACGAGCACCGGTATCTTCGCGGTGCGAAGTGCCTCGATGCGATCGTAGGCCCCTTGGCCGCCGTACACGATCGTCGCCACACCGATCGTCTTCTTGAGTGCCAGCGCGCGATCGATCTCGCGACCGAGATTCGCCGGCATCAAGAAAGGCGTCTTGTCGGTGATCGCTGTCTCGAGCGGCTCGAGTGTGCGGTCGTATTCGGGGCGAACGCGTCCCTTCGGATCCTTCGCGTACGCGGCCTTCACCTTCGAGTAATTGTCGACGTCGAGGAAAACTTGTTTGATGTACGCGAGGACACCCATCAGCGAACCGGGGAACGTCCGCAGTTCGCCCGCGCCGTTGAAGTTCAAGCGCTGTGCGACCGGTGTGGACACGACCGCCTGACGGTCCGGATTGTCGACCAGGTCGATGAGGGCCGCTTGTCCGCAGAAGATGCCCTTCTCCGGCGAGGTGACGGCGGCGGTGAATCCGGCCTTGCGCCACTTCTCGATCTTCGTGTCGTCGCTCAATTGCTCGACGGCGCTGACCCACGGTGTGGTTTCGGGACGGTCTTCGGGACCCATGATCACGGGTGCGCGACTCGCGCGCGCGTCGCCCGACGACTCCGGCTCCTTCTTCTGCGCGATGTTCGTCAAGGCGTCGATCATGCCCGGGTACAACGAAAGCCCCTTGCCGTCGATCACGAGCGCGTCGCCGGGAACCTTGACGTTCTTACCGACGGCTTCGATGAGACCGTCCGCCAAGAGCACCGTGGCACCCTCGATGGGCGCACCGACGCCGGTGACGACGCGCACGTTTTGTATCGCGTAGTAAGGAGGAGGTGTTGGGGGCTCCGCTTCGAGAGCGACGGCCCAAATCAGAACAGCCAAAGAGAGCAATATCAGAGACACGAGCCGGGTTCGGCTCCGAAGGAAGGATTGCATCGGTGACTCCTGTGTGCGCTTCCAGGTAACGGTCGGCGAGTCTGCCGCTAGAGCGACGATATCATAGCATAGGAGGCGGGGGGGCCGCTTTCCAAAGAGCCTACTTGCCCTTTGCACGAACGGGCGGCTTGCGCCTCTCCACGCGCAACGTCGCGAGGACGAGCCCGGCGACCTCGTCGAGGTGATCGAGCTCGCCGCGTCCACGCGCCACCAGCATGGCACCTTCGAGTGAACTCACGATGAATGCCGATGTCGACGCGGCCGAACCGACGAAGGAGAGTTCGCCGCGCTTCTTCCCCTCGGTGAGAACACGGGTGAGCCACGCCACGTTTTCGGTGAAGAAGCCGGCGACTCCGTCGCGAATGGGCTCCGGCAAGGTGGCGACGTCGGCCGCGAGCATGCCGCACATGCACATGCGACGCTTGCGCAAGACCGTGCGATAGAGGTCCACGTAGCGCTCGAGGCGTTCCACCGCGTGGGTGCCGCTGGACTCGATGCCGTCCAGCGCGTCGCCGAACGCGCGGCGGTAGCGGTCGACCAGGGCGACGCCAAGGTCGGTCTTGGTTGCGAAGTGGTGGTGGAGGCTGGCCTTTTGGATACCGACGGCTTTCGAGATGTCGGCGTAGCTGAAGGCGTTGAAGCCGCGCACCTGGACGAGCCTTTCGGCTTCGTCGAGAATGCGATCGACCGTCGTTGCGTTTCGTTTCGTGGCCATCGACGAGAATCGGGTTGGGTTACGGGCACTATAACACAGCCGGGGTCGAACCCCGGGCCGGCCACCCGGCGCTTTTCTATGGTTGCCTACCTACCTACTAGATGGTAGACTACCGACCCGTAGCCGGTACAGCACAAACTCTCGCTCCCAGGAGGAAGATTCAATGAAACAACGCCTAGCCACTCTACTCGCGGTCGCGGCCCTCGCGATTGTGGTTTCGATGTCGTTCGCGGATACGACGTCGATGTCGGTCGTGATCCCCGCCGCCGGCGTGACGTGGAAGCCGGCCGGCATTCCCGGCGTGTCTGTCGCCCCCGTCGAGGGCGACATGGCCAAGGGCCCCAGCCACTTCTATCTCAAGTACGACGCCGGGCTCGTCACACCGCTCCATCATCATTCGCCCGACCACTACGTGACCGTGGTCTCGGGAACGCTGATGCTCACGGTCGACGGCAAGGAAAGCCGCCTCGGACCGGGATCGTTCTTTGCACTCGTCAACAAGGCACCGCATGCGGGGCGTGTCGAAGGCAAAGAAGCCTGCGTCATGTTCGTCGACGCGAGAGGCCCATGGGACGTGGTACTGGAAGAGACCGCCAAGAAGTAGCGGATCGGGTCGAGGGTCGCTCGGCGCGGGCGACCCTCGACGACTCCGTCGCACCTCCGCCCGCCCGCTATCCCTCGCTGTCAAAGAGCGGTTCGCTTCTTGCAACGCCAGCGACGTCGTACACGCCCTGTCGATGGGAATTTCCTTCCGACCAATTGCCGGCGACGCGCCGAGGTGAATGATGGAAACGCTTGTTAAGGACGAGATTCAGGCTCCCGCAACCAAACCGGCCCCCAAACCGTCCGACGACCGCGCCGCGGAAATCGACGAGCTCTTGCGCATCAAGCAGAGCCGGAAGTTCGAAGCGGGCCGGGTGGCGTGTCCGAGCTGCGGTGTCGTGGTCGAGATGACGATCAATCGCTGCCCCTTCTGCGATTCCGACATCGCCCCCGAGACCGCACTCGCGCGAGAAACGACCCGCCGGCTGCGCGAACTCACGGGCGAACTGGATTCCGAAAATGCCCACCGTCGCGACGACGACGAGGCGCCCAAGCGGCGCGGCTTCTTCGAACGCCTGAAGTACCTCTTCGAAGGCGATCCGGTGGAAGACCCGAACGCGTTCAAGGTCGACCCGCACGCCAAACGTCTATTGAGCAACCTGGCACCCGGCGATTCGTTCAAGATTCTCGAAGAGGACGGCGCGTGGGTGAAGGTCAAGACGCAGGCCGGCGACATCGGCTGGGTGTACTCGACGGTGCGCAAGCGCTCCTAGAAACCTTCCAGCAACCACACATTTCCGTCGACGGTGTTGGTCGTGAACGCGACGCGGCGTCCATCGGGTGACGCCGCCAAACCGTACATCCACATTTGCGGGGGCAAAAGCTTCGTCGTCCCACCGTCGGGGGCCACGCGGTACAGGTTCCACGCCTTTTCATCCGGCTTGATTCCGACAACGACCCAACCCGTTCCATCCGCGTTCCACGCGACATACTCGATTCCAATCGGGGCCGTAATGGCGACGTCGTGCGTCGCACCGTCGCGCAAGGACACGGTGCGAATCACAGGCGGCACCACGCTGGCGACGAACGCCATGTCGGTTCCATCGGAAGACAGATCCCAGTAGGTCGGTCCGCTCTCCGCCGGGACGCGAGTCAATTCCCGACCCAAACCGTGCAGCGGCTCGAACGCATTGAAGACAGTCTCCGCTCCGTCTCTTGTGCTCACGACGCACAGCGACGCCGGAGCCCGCGCACACCGAAACTGGGCGACGGGCTGGGTGTCGAACACTTTCTCGGCCGGTCCGCCGTCGATGGGTACCCGCATGAGTCGGGCGGTCTGGTTTGCATCGTGATCATTCGTGCCCGCAACATCGAGGTAGAGAATCCACGCGCCGTCGGGTGATACGAGCGGCCCCGACTGGTCACCCGGCCCCGTCACCACCGGCTCCGCGCCCGTCGCTTGCAACGACTGCTTGAAGATATCGGACGTGCTGTTGCGGTCGGACGAAAACAAAATCGACTTTCCGTCGGGCAACCACGCGGGCTCGAGGTCCATGCGGTCGTCGAGCGTCAACCGGGTGACGCCCTGGAGCAACGAGTCGCCACGTGCGATTCGCCCGATGTAACAATCGCCTTGGTACTCGAGCAGGCTCACGCTCAAGCGCTTGCCGTCCGATGAAATCCCCGTCGGCCACACCGCAGAGAGTCGCTGCCAGCGTGTGATGCGCTGCGGCTTCCCCGACGGTGCACCCGAAGATGGATCCACGTGCAGCGACCATAGATTCATGTCGCGCTGATCGGGAGGCGGGTCGGTCATCCCGAACAGAAGCCGGCCGTCCCGCGTCCACAGCAGAACAGTGTACACGTGCAACGTTTGCTCGGGACTGCTCGAGAAAATCCGACGACGATTCCCGTCGAGATCGCAACTCTCGATGAGTACCTGCGTCCCACCGGATCCTTCGCGGGCGCGCGCGTACGCCACTCGCGATCCATTCGGGGACCACGCCGCCCACGTGGTGATCATGCCGGTCGAGTCGCTGGTCGCGACGCGATGTGGATTCTGCCCGTCGATTCCGGCGCACCAGAGTTCGGGGCCGGTTTCCCCAGTTCGAATGTACGCAAGTTGGGAACCGTCGCGCGAAATCATGGCCCCGTCGCCGTCGCCGCGAAGCTTCCGGGCACGACCGCCGGCCACGGGCACCGCCCACACGCACGGCGTTCCGTCGGACATGTTGCCGCTGACGAGGAGCTGGCTTCCGTCGGGGAACCAATCGACGAGCGGAATGAGAAGGCTGAATGCGAAACCCTCGGGGAGATCCACGGTGTGACTCTCTCCAGAATCGATCGCGCGCAGCGAAAGTCCGGGATGAAAATGATCGACGACCGCGAGCGTTTTCCCGTCCGGAGAAATGACGCCCGTGCCCACCGGATCGTTGGCCGGGTTCGAGGTGAGCTGCCGCTGATGGAGTTCGCGATGCTGCCACGGCCTTTTCGATCCGAAGAACCACGCGCCCACGCCGAGCCCGACCACCACGACGGCGGCGACGACGCGCTGCGTCACGGCCGTGCTTCGTCGCCTCGTGCCTGGGCGCATCGTGCAACGCACGCTTCAAGTCGTCGACGACTTCGCTCGTGGAGGCGTAACGCAGCGCCGGATCTTTCGACAGCATGCGACCGACGACGGGCTCCAATTGCGCGGCCCGCTTGACACCCGACGTGCGCAACGACGGCGGCGCGACGTTCAGGATCTTGTGCATGACGGCCGGTTCGTGCTCGGCGCTGAATGGAGATGCTCCCGTCAGCGCCTCGTGGAACACGACGCCCAGCGAAAAAATATCGGAGCGTTGATCGATCTCCTCGCCGCGCACCTGCTCGGGCGACATGTAGGCCGCCGTGCCCACCGTGCTCCCCGTCTTGGTCAATTTTGTTTCGCCGCCGAGTTTCGCCAGGCCGAAGTCGAGAATCTTGACGACTCCCTGGTTCGTGATCACGACGTTGGCCGGCTTGATGTCGCGGTGCACGATGCCGCGTCGATGTGCTTCCTCGAGCCCGCGCGCCACCTGTGTGACGACGTCGATCGCTTCTTCCGCGCTCAAAGGTCCGCGCGCGAGACGGTCCTTCAGCGTCTCGCCTTCGTAGTAGTCCATGCAGATGAACAGGCGACCGTCGTCGCTCTGGTCGATCTCGTGGATCGTGCAGATGTTGTGGTGCTGGAGCGCGGAGATCGCCTGCGCTTCGCGGATCAAGCGCTTCTTCGCGGTTTCGTCGCGCGTTAGTTCGATGGGGAGAAACTTGAGGGCGACCGGTCGCTTGAGCTTCTCGTCTTCGGCTTTGTAGACGACGCCCATCCCGCCGGAGCCTATTTCGCTGAGGATCCTATAATGAGAAACGGTTCGGCCGATCACGAGCCGGATAGTACGGCACGGCGGCGGGCGACGTCAAAAGCCGCTGCGACGGCGAGCCCCGCTAGTCCTTGTCGCGCACTCGGCCTCTCATCGCCCGCGTTGCTCGAGCCAGTCCAGGATGGCGCGAATGCTCCCGGTGGCCAGGGCAATGCTCGTATCCGCGGCTCCGTAGTAGAGGTGGATAGTGTCGCCGTCGGCAAGAACCGTGTACCCGCAGGGGAACACGACGTTGTCGACGTCTCCGCGCCGCTCGTACGACGCCTCCGGACCCATGACCCATTCGCTTCCGCGTCGGATGCACCGCTCCGGTGCGTTCAAGTCGAACAACGCGACGCCCAATCGATAGAGCGGCCCGCCCGACGTCTGGCGAACGCCGTGGTAGATCACGAGCCAACCTTGCGACGTTTCGATGGGCGGCGGCGACAAACCGATCTTGTTCGCATCCCACCAGGCACCCGCGCGGGCCTCCAGCATCAGCTTGTGGTTGCCCCAATGACGCAGGTCGGGCGAGTACGACATCCACATGTGCGCACCGGGAGAACTGACGGGGCGATGGATCAGCACCCATTGTCCGTCTATGCGCCGAGGAAACAGCGCCGCATCCTTGTCTTCTGGTGCCATGATCATCCCGTAGCGTTCGAATTGAACGAAGTCTTTCGTGAGTGCCAGCGACACACCGGGTCCGACTCGCGAGTAGGCCGTGTAGACGATGGCGTACTGCTTGAGCTCGGGAAGGAACGTGATGCGTGGGTCTTCGATACCCCACACTTCTTCCGGGAAATGTTCGGGGTCGGGCGATTGCGTCGGCTTCGGGTCGATCTTCCAACCGTCGATGCCGTTGGCCGAGCGAGCAACAGAAAGGTGAGAATGACCGCGCCGATCCTCGACACGGCATAAGAGCAGTGTGGTCCCGTCGGGCAGCAACGTGGCACCCGGGTTGAACACGGTGTTGGCGGGATAGGGCCAGTCGGCGACGGTCAATATGGGATTGAGTGTGTGGCGACGAAAGAGTTCGGGGTGCAGGTGACTCATCAAGCGGGTGACTCCTTGGATTCGAGGAAATTCTCCGACAGGCGCAGCTCCAACGATGCCTGAAGATAGGCCAGCGTGGATTCCGCGCCCTGATTCTCGTTCGCGCGGTCGGGATGCAGGCCATCTCGACAACCGCCTGTTTTCGGATCGTAGATCGGCAGGTTCAGGTCGTTTCGTCCAAGGAACCACTCGAAGGCGCATCGGGCTTCTTTGCGCCAACGCTTATCGTGCGTGATGCGCCCGGCTTCGAGACACGCCGATATCATGGCTTGGGCTTCGACCGGCTGCTGATCGAACCGAGCCCGCTCGCCACCCTTCGGATAGAAGCCGTTGGAACCGATCGGAATGAAATGTCCCTTGGCGGAGCGCTGCAGGTCGGCCAGCCACGCGAGCGATTCCAGCCCGACCTGGGTCATCTCGTTATCCGAGATCGACTGTCCGCACATGAGCATCGCATGAGGTAATGCGGCGTTGCAGTACGTCAGACCGTCTTCATACCAACGCCATTCGTCGGTTCGGTGTTCTTGATACAGCACCAGCAACCGCTTCGCCAACTCGTCGCGGACCTGGCTCGCCACGCGGTCGCCGGCAAACCGTTTGAGATACTCGTGGATTCCGATGAGCGCGAAAGCCCACGCGCGCGGGCTCGTCGTCTCGAGAATGGCGGGCAAGGCTTTCTCGAACAACCAACCCGCCATGCTGTGGAGGGCAGGCGTGTTCGAGCGGCCCAATACGGTACCGAGTGCCCATAACGCGCGACCATGGCAATCGTCGGAACCGCTGTCTTCCAGCCAGCGGCGCTGGTAGTCCATGAAGTTGCGAAACCGTTTGCTCTCGGTGTTGAAGGCGTACCAGACGAAAGCGAGAAAGCGGGAAGCAAGCTCCAGCGCGTCCGCGCTGCCCAACTCCTCGAGCTGGGTAGTCACCATGAGAGCGCGTGTGTTGTCGTCGGTGGTGTAGCCATGGTGATAGTTGGGCACGGTGAAGATGGCGTGCTGCAACATTCCGGTTTCGTCCGCCATGTGGCGCAGGTGATCGAGCTTGAGCGGGGGAAGTTCGCCCGGGTGTTCGTCCATCGCCTTGACCGTGAGACTGCGCAGGGAGAAATGGCGGCGCTCGGACCGGGCACGCTCGAAACTTTCCATGTAGCGTCGTGCCACTTGCGGCCACACCATGTTCCGTCCGAACAGGTACGCGCGCTTGCGCATGGCGTGGCGCTTCGCCTCGTTGTCGAGTAGATCGATCACTTGATCGGCCAGCGCCTTGGGGTCGTGAAACGGCACCAACGCCCCGCGCTCGTCGGCCAGCATCTCTTCCGCGTACCAATAGGGCGTCGAGATGACCGCCTTGCCCGCGCCCAGCGTATAGGCGAGCGTTCCGGAGACGATCTGCGCTTGATTGAGATACGGCGTGATGTAGATGTCCGCCGCCCCGATGAACTCGATGAGTTCTTCCAGACTGACGAACTGGTTATAGAAGATGACCTGTTCTTCGACGCCCTTCTCTTTCGCCAACCGTTGCAGCGACAGCCGATACTTCTCGCCTTCGTCTCGTTTGACGTGGGGATGCGTCGCGCCGAGAATGATGTACACGACGTTGGGATGTCGGACCAGGACGTCGGGTAACGCGGCTATGACGTTCTCGATGCCCTTGTTCGCCGAGAGCAATCCAAAACTGAGGAGGACGGTCTTTCCTTCGACACCGAACAAATCCTTGTGGAAACTCGGGTCCACGAACGGAACGTCCGGAATGCCGTGTGGGATCAGGTCGATCTTCTTCCCCGATACTTGATAGACCTCTTGCAAGAATTCTGCGCCGCGGGCACTCATGACGACCAACCGATCGGACAGGGCGGCGATCTCCTGCAACACTCGTCTCTGCTCCGGGTCGGGGTCGCGCAATATCGTGTGCAGCGTCGTGACGACGGGCATGTGCAGCTCGCGCAAGAGAGCAAGCACGTGACTGCCCGCCCGCCCACCGTAGATTCCGTACTCGTGTTGCAGGCACACGAGATCGACATTGTTGGTGTGAAGAAAATCGGCGGCGCGCAAATACGAACTGAGATCCTTTTCAGTCAGCTCGAATCGAACGCGGTCTGGATAGGCATAGCCGGCCTCGATGTCGTTGACCGGGAGAGCAATGCAGGTAGTCCCGTCGTATTCGGTGGCGATGGCTTCGCACAGGTCGGTGGTGAAGGTGGCAATGCCGCACTGGCGCGGCATGTAGTTGCCGATGAACGCAATGCGCCTAATAGTTGAACTGGTCGGAATGTGGTCCATGCGAAACATCTCCTTCCCGGGATCGACGTGCATGTTGCTCATCCCGTGCGGAAGTGAAGCGGGTCGCGGAGGTTTTGCACCTCGCGATAGAAATAGAGGGCCGTCGGCCGCTTGCCTTTGAAGCGGAGGGTCTTCAGAAACGCGCTCTCCTCCTCCGTGAGGTCACCGCTCAACGAGCGGTCGCGAAGAAACTCCTTGAAGCCCGGCTCTTCCTCGACACGTCGCTCGGCCTCTCGCTCGACGAACTCGAATCGCCTCGTATTCTCCGGCACCAGTCGTCGGTTGAGCACGATTTCCATCCCGAACGTGGCGAGGTCGATCGACCATGATTCGATCAAAGGTTCGAGGAACGAGGCGCAACTTTCTGGCGAAATACTGAAGACGTCGCTGTCCAGGAATTCGAGGATCGTGACGCGTATCTGTTCGTAGCTCCGGTTCGAGAGTCGCGCGACCAGGTGGAGCCAGTTGTCGTCTTCCAGCTCCTCGCGCGCGAGTTTCTTGACGACGTCCAGAAGCCGCTGCGTCACGAGGCGCTCGAGTTCGCCGAAGGGCTCCTTCTCGAAGATCCCTCGTACTTGCTTTTCGTCGTCGGGCGCGCACTTCCCGAGAACCAAGTCTCGAATCTCTTTGAACAGGGGCGCGGCCGTGTCCTGCGAGTTCCGCTTGAACTCCTCCATGCGCTGGAGCTGCGCAAGCCTCGTGAGCTTGTCGCTGGGGAGCTTCAGGAGCTTCGCCATCCGATCGTAGATGTCGGTTCGACCCGGCGCGGGAGGCAATTTCTTCCCGGTCAAGAGCTGCGAGATGTAGGACTCCGTGACCTTCGCGGCTGCCGCCAGGTCTCTCTGATCCAGATCGAGCTCTTCCAGGCGCTGCTTGATGAGCACCGACACGTCCACCGGGCACCTCCGGGTTAACTAACCCTGATTAATACTCCCTAAAGTATCGCAGTTGAAACTTGACACGTCAAGTTAATTGGCCTATGTTGGGGGAGCAGTGAGGGTGCGCCTTCAGATTGTCTGAACCACCAGTGTCATCTCATCGCCCGACTGCCAATCATAGGAACACGCAAGGAGAACCACATGTACGCACGCAGAGTTTCGATGAATCTCAAGCCGAACAGCGTCGAGGAATTCACCAAGAACCTCGAGAAGGATGTCATTCCGATGCTTCGGAGACAGAAGGGCTTCCAGGATGCGATCACGTTCGTCGTCCCGGACGGCTCGAAAGTGCTCGCGATCAGCCTCTGGGACAAGCAGGAGAACGCGGAAGCCTACAGCACGGGAGCCTATAAAGAGGTCACCAAGATCCTGTCGAAGGTCGTCGATGGAACCGCGAGCGTCGAGAACTACGACGTCGCCAGCTCGACTTTCCACAAGATTGCCGCTACGATTCCTGCATAACTGCAGGTCATCTGGTCATCTTTGGGAGCGGGCTTCGGCCCGCTCCCAACATTCTGTCCCGCAGCAAAGGAAGTAAGTCTTCAAATGGCTACCGTGAGACTCCATGTCGGCAACCTGCCGTTCGATATCGAAGCGGACGACGTTCGCACCGTTTTTGAAGCGTTCGGGGCGGTCTATGAGGTCCATCTGATCAACGAACGCGTGAGCGGCCGCCCCAGGGGGTTCGGATTTGTCGAGATGGACGCGGAGGCCGCCGCCACGGCCATCGAGCAACTCAATGGCACGAACTTCGGTGGGCGTGCTATAAGAGTCAAAGAGGCGCACGTACGAGTGGGCGGCGAGGCGCGTTAGCCTCCACCTGATAGAAAAGAAAGAAGAGGCAGCACCTATGGCGAGACGAATCAACTACGGCTTCGAGAAACGACAGAAGGAAGCGAAGCGGAAGAAGAAGCAAGAGGAGAAGCTCGAGAAGAAGCGGCTGAGCAAGGAAGCCGCGGCCGCGCCGGCCCTGCCGGTCGATGGCGAAGCAGTGTCGGCGACAGATGCCGAGGGCTCGCCGGTCAACGAGTCGACGACGACCTCCGAAGTCCCGTCGTAAGACGGGTCGAGGCCCCATCCCCGGCGCTCCGTCCTCTCCCACCACGCAACCTATTCGGGTGTATGCCCATTACAAGATGGGCCCGATAATTTTGCAAACACAGGCTTGTCCAGGGAGGAATACCGGACTAGACTATCAAGAGTAAACGATCTGCAACTATTTCTTCGTCCCTCCGGGGGTAGAACCATGACCCGATCCTCGATCCTTCCCGGGCTCGCGGGTGCACTGGCTTTCATCTGCATCGCTGCCACTGCGGCGCAGTCGCAACTCGGTTTCACGGAATTTGCGCTGACGGACACCACTCTAAATTCAGACCCGTCCACCGACTTCTGGATCGCTTCGGCTGCTCCCGCCGACGTCGATGCCGACGGGGATCTCGACTTGCTCGTCGCGGGCTACTACGTGATCTACTACGTCTCGGCGGAGGACAGACTCGTTCTCTATCGAAACGATGGTCCCGTGAATGGAACGACGTGGGCTCTCACCCCGATCGCCGTCGACGCGGCCGGACTCAGCTTCAGCGCCGCCGACATCGCGTGGGGAGACTACGACAGCGACGGCGACCCCGACGCAGTCGTCGCCAGTAACGGCGCAACGACTCTCTATCGCAACAACGCGGGCACGTTGACGCGCACCTCCACGGTTCTGCCCGACTATTCGGAAGACAGCGATTTCACCACCTTGGATCTGCGCTCGCTCACGTGGGCCGACTACGACAACGACGGCGACCTCGATCTTCTACTACCGTCCATCCCATCGGAATTCAGCTACGCACCGACGGCGATCCTTCGTAACGATGGGGCCGGCACCGGGAATGCGTGGACCTTCACCGACACCAGCGCTCCGCTTCCCGCGACGTCCAACGCCGTAAGTGTGTGGGCGGACATGGAAGGAGATGGCGATCTCGATCTCCTGCTCGCGAACGTCAGCCCGTGGGGCGATAATTTCATGAACACGTATCGCAATGACGGTGGCTCGTTCGCGGAGGCCGACACCGGCCTCGCCCACATCCGCTATGGCATGGCCGACTGGGGCGACGTCGATGCGGACGGAGACCTCGATGTAGTGTACGCGGGCAACATCGACTTGCCCGACGGCACCGGCGAAACCGTCGTGCGCATTCTCTTTAGTAACGGCGCCGGAGGATATACACCGGTCGACATCGCGCACGACTTCTGGGAGCACCCGGGTGAGCTATGGCTCGATTTCACAGCGGTGACCTGGGCGGACTACGATTCGGACGGCGACACCGACTTGCTCGTGAGTGGAGAAGTGCTCGCGCAAGAGATCTTCGGGCAAGCGGTGGTCTATGCGAATAATGGCGGCGGCACCTTCACATCGGTCGACGCATTCTTGCCCGCGCCTGTGTCCGGTAACGCCGGCGGTGCATTCACGTGGTTCGATGTCGACAGCGACGGCGACCTCGATTACTTCGTCGCCGGTGGCTACTACGTCGTGAACGGAAACGGACTCATCGAGGCGCGCACGCAACTGTTCCGTAATGACGCTCCCGCTTCCAACGCAGCGCCCAGTGCGCCGGGCAGTGCCATTGCCGCTCCGAATGGAAGCGCGGTGACTCTGTCGTGGACGCCCTCGTCCGACGACGCCACACCGACAGCGGCGCTAACTTACGATATCGAGATCGTGCCGACGGGTGCGACTCCCGCGGTCGGACGCGCGCTGCCCGAGCCCGGCAACGCCAGAGCCAACACGGCATGGACGTTCGATGGTCTCGCCGACGGCGCCTACGCGTGGAGCATTCGCGCGATCGATAGTGCCTTCAATGGCGGCACCGCGGCCCACGGGACGTTTACCATCGGCGGTACTACCGGAGTGCATACCCCTCCAGCGACGGGACTCGCATTGTCGGGCCCTTACCCCAACCCCTTCAACAAGTCGGCGCACTTCACCGTCACGATGGCGCGCGGCGATCGCGCTAGCGTTGTGGTCTACGACGTGCGAGGTCATCGCGTCGCCGTACTTCACGAGGGTGAACTTGCGAAGGGAGCGAATTTGTTCTCACTCGATGGGGCCGACTTGGCCAGCGGCGTCTATTTCATTCGCGCGACGAGCGGTGGCCAAAGTGCCACGCGCCGCATCACGTTAGTTCATTAATGGGCGGGGCGATGAAAGTGGAATACGGGATGCGTATTCAACTCTCGATTCGCAGTCGGTTGGGGTTGACGCTCGGATGGAACGTGGATAGCTTGATAACATAGGACTGAATTATCTGAAACTTATCGAAGGAGCCGATCGATGACTAGCCCAAACAAGGAAAAGGTGAGCATCGCCCGGGTAGAGGCGGTGCAGCGACTTCAGACCCTGGCCAGGCAAATCGAGACCGGTACCGTTCGTCTCGGAGAGACGTTGTACAAGGTCCCCGAGCAGGTCCGTCTCGAAGTCAAGGGTGAGCGCGGCGAGCTCGAAATTGAGCTCAAGTGGAAAGAGGAGAAAAAGGCCGCGGTTTAGAGAAGTATAGTCTCTTTGTTGCCTAACCCGACTGCGGCGCTGACCTGAAGATCTCGTGATCGATGCGTGCTGGATCGGGCCCGGCGGCCCACAGAGCGCAAACGTTCGAAGGACTCGTCGTTTGTTGCTGCGCCATCGAACGATTTCAAGAGGACGGCGCTGCGGTCGGGACCAATTGGTTGATACAACCACGCCTCGAAGATCTACATATCAAGCGGCATCTGGGACTGATGTTTCGCGTTTGTGCGATACGGTCCTTTGCAGATTTGCTAGGATTGCACCCATGACCGCGCGCGGAACATTCGACGTCAAGGTGACTCCCCTACCCCCGGACGACGCCGCGGCCGGCCCATTCGGCCGATTGCTCCTCGACAAGCAATTTCAGGGCGACCTCGCGGGAGTCAGCAAGGGACAGATGATGGCCGCGCAGACATCCATCCCGGGTTCGGGCGCGTACGTCGCGTTCGAGCAATTCGCCGGAACGCTGGGCGGAAAGCGCGGGAGCTTCATGCTCATGCATCGCGGGACCATGCAAGCCGGCGACTACAAGATGGACGTGACCGTCGTTCCCGACTCGGGGACCGAGGAGCTGACCGGGATCTCCGGCAAGATGACGATCATCATCGAAGGTAAGAAGCACTCGTACGATTTCTTGTATTCGATGCCGTCGTCTCGGTAGACGCTCAGAACTGCACGCGCGTGTCTATTCTTTCTTCACCCAATCGTAGGCCATCCCTACCCGGACCAGCAGACCCGAGAAATCGACTTCCGTATTGGTACTGAGATCATCGGCCTTCATGTCGTCGACCTTCGCATACCGATAGCCGACTACACCCGTAACTGACCAGCGACGTGCGAACGTCCACGCCACCTCGCCTTGCCCGAGAAATCCGACCGTTCCGCCCGTCAGGTCAAATCTCTCAACCGGCCCCTGGAGCGTGCCGACAATGTCGTACCAACCGATCCCCACACCGAGGCCAAATCGCACCGGCTTCTGCGATGGAAAGTAGTACGTAGATGTCGCGGTGAATGCGAGCGGACCGACGTCGAAGCTCGAAGGCGGAGAATCCGATGTCGCGTCGAGAGCGTCAAAGAGTGTGAAACGTAGCAGCATTTCCGGGTTTGGCCACACACGCAGGGCGATGCCTGGGCCGCCGAATCCACTCGTGATGTCGGGGAATGTCGTTCCGAGCGATTGGTTCAGACTCCCGAGCGTATCGTTGAACGCACTCATCGAATAGGTGTTGTAGCTACCACTCAGCTCGATGCCGAACACTGCCGCGGATCCCGGACGCACAAAACCCAGCGCGAGCGTGGTCGCGAACACTACAAGAGCAACTTTGAAACGGGACATACTGCCTCCTTCACACCAGGAACAGAAGGCCGGAACTGCAGAGTGAGCCAAAGGTGGAGGGACAGGAGGTCCCGCGAGGAGTAATCCTGGAAAACAGCTCACGGACCGATGACATCGGATTGGAGCCTCGCGCGACGATCCCAGTCAAGATTATTCTCCAGTCATTATCAAGTATTTGGTTATTTCGAGAGTCAGTTCACACTACTTGTTTGCGCGAACGAACCCCCTCTCCAGAAGGGGCCGGCCCCCATAGGGACAGCGAAACGGGCCTCACGATGTTCACAACATGCGTGCTTGCTTGAGCTTCCCAGAATTTGCGATCATTCCTCGACTTCGCCCAAACTTTTCCGAGGTATTCGACGACTCAATGCACGAGATGAGTGCGCCCCAAAGCAGCCCTCGGACCGATCGCGAGCTGACAGAAGCGGTCTTGCAGCATCGGGACGAGCTTGCGTTCCGCGAGCTCTACCGTCGCTACACGCCGCGACTGTTCGTGCTGGTCGCACGCCTGCTGGCGCGCGGCGACCACGAGGCGGAAGACGTCGTGCAGGAGATCTGGATCCACGCGTTCCAAAGTCTCGGGCGCTTCGATTGGAATTCGTCGTTTTCGACCTGGCTCACGGGCATCGGATTGAACCGTGTGCGCGACCGGATTCGCAAGTACGGGCGCTCGCGGGAATCGACCATGGAGTTCATGCCGGAAGTCGCGGCACCTTCGCAGCGCCACGAAACGCGGATCGACTTGGAACGAATGATCGCGCGACTTCCCGACGACCAACGCATGGTCTTTGTCCTGCACGACGTGGAAGGCATGAAGCACCGGGAGATCGCGGAATATCTCGACATCCCCGAGGGAACGTCCAAGACACAGCTCTCGAGCGCGCGCCAACGGCTGCGCGCGATGATGTCGGGCGAAGGAGCAGAAACATGAGCGACGAACTGACACCCGAAGAACGCAAGGCCATCGACAGCCTACCGCGCGAACGCATGCCCGCCGGGCTTGAGGGCCGCGTGGTCGACGCCATGCGCGACCACGGCTTCCTCGCCAAGCGGCGTCGATTGATCATGCTGACGAACACGCGCGCGGCGGGCGTTTTGGCGGCCGAGCGTCGCGTTGATTGTCGGCGCGTATTCGTTTGGACTGCATCGCGGCGGCGCGGAGGATGCGCGTCGCGTCTTGACCAAGTTGGGAGTACCGCCGTCCAGTTCTGTTGCACCAAATGAGAACGACGAACTCGGACGCGTGCAACAGGCTCCAGCGGTCGATGCTGTCAAACCGGAGAGTAAGCAGCCCGAGTCGCAGGAGGCTCGTCAACCTGGCGCTCTCGAGAAGGAACGCGGCGAACGACGCGCCCGCGGCTGTCATGGAGGGCAAATCCGGGAAGCTCGCCGCCGCTCCGCCCGTCGTCTCGGACGAGTCCAAGAAGGATCTCGATTGGCAGCTGAAGCCGAGAGAAGAGGCGCGGGCGGACGCCCAGAAAACCGTCGAGGCGCCGCTCGCGACATCGGGGCCCGCTGCCGGCCGCGCGATAGCGCCGCAAGCGCTGGCTCCCCAGCCGAGCTCGCTTTCGGATGCGGTGCAGCGCCCGCTCACCTTTGTACTGAACGGAAAGACTGTGATACTCGACGTGCCCGACAACGTTCGCGTCGTCGAGGACGAACAAGGCAAAGTGCTCCTCGTCTATACCTCCGACGGCATCATTCGAATCCGAGTGACTGACTAGCGCCCTCCCAAGAAACTTCATTTTCGACCAAACCAAATCGTGCCGCGCGGCGACTCATGGGGTGAAGTCCCGAGAGTCGCCGCGTTCGTCGGTGATCTCTCATTCCCGAAAGGAGAAACATCATGAAGATCACCACCTGGGCCGGCGCGATGCTGGCTATCCTCTGTTCGCGGTTCTCTCTATTGCAGCCGGCACCGGCCGCATCGTGGGGCGCGTCGTCGACGCGGCGACACAGGGCCCGGTCGTCGGCGCAACCGTGATCGTCGAAGGCACCACGCTTCGCACACGCACGGGCGCCGACGGCGCGTACACGATCCTCAACGTTCCCGCCGGTGCATACGTGATCCGCGTCGAAAGCGCCAACGTTCTCGCGGTGAAACAGCGCATCACCGTGATCGCCGGCTTGACCGTCACCGCCGATTTCAAGATGACGATGCTGCACGCGCCGGAAGTCGACGTGCACAAGCGCACGCGTCCTGAGAACGCGCAGTCCGAGCTAAAGGACGAGGGTCGCGGGGACCGGACGAACGCGTCGCCTGCGCCGACCGACGCGCTCAAGATGCAGTCGCAGTATCCGGGATCCGTGAGCACCATGCAGCCGCAAGCGTGCTACGAACGTCCGGTCACCAACGCGTGGCCCGGCTCCGAGTCGTACGACACCATCGACGAGAATCGCTGGCTCTCCACACTCGACAAGCCACTCTCGACCTTCTCGGTCGACGTCGACGCCGCGTCGTACGGAAACGTGCGTCGCTTCTTGACCGAGGGCACCCTGCCTCCCGCCGACGCCGTTCGCATCGAAGAGTTGGTCAACTACTTCGACTACGACTATCCCGATCCGCGCGGCCGTCATCCGTTCTCGATCACGACCGAAGTGGCCGAGTGCCCGTGGAACACGCAGCACAAGTTGGTACACGTCGGCTTGCAGGGCCAGCGCGTCGACGTCGAGAATCTGCCGCCCAGCAACCTCGTGTTCTTGATCGACGTCTCCGGCTCGATGATGCCGGCCAACAAACTTCCGTTGCTCAAGTCGTCGTTCCGCATGCTCGTCGACCAGCTGCGCGAAGAAGACCGCGTCGCCATCGTGGTATACGCAGGTGCGGCCGGCCTCGTCCTGCCGTCGACATCGGGTAGCGATCGCGAGCGCATCCTGTGCGCCATCGACCGCCTGGAAGCGGGCGGCTCCACCGCGGGCGGCGCCGGCATTCAGCTGGCATATCAAATCGCGCAGCAGAACTTTCTCGAGGACGGCAACAACCGCGTCATTCTTGCCACCGACGGCGATTTCAACGTGGGTGCGTCGAGCGACGGCGACATGGTTCGCTTGATCGAAGAGAAGCGCAAGAGCGGCGTGTTCCTGACCGTGCTCGGATTCGGCGAGGGCAATTTGCAGGATTCGAAGATGGAGAAGATCGCCGACGCGGGCAACGGCCACTACGCTTACATCGACAACATCGCCGAAGCTCGCAAGGTGCTCGTCAACGAGATGGGCGCGAGCCTGCTCACGATTGCGAAGGACGTCAAGCTGCAGGTCGAATTCAATCCGGCGCGCGTGTCGTCGTACCGCTTGATCGGGTACGAGAACCGCTTGCTGCAGGACCGCGACTTCGACGACGACACCAAGGACGCGGGCGAAATCGGCGCCGGACACTCGGTGACGGCACTCTACGAGATCACACTCGTCGGCCGCGAAGACGACCGCGCCGGCAAGCCGCTCAAGTACTCCGACGTCACGGTGCGCGACGGCGCGCGTCGCACCTCCGAGCTGCTCACGGTGTCGTTCCGCTACAAGCAGCCGACGGAAAGCGAGAGCCAGCTTCTGTCGGTCGTCGTCAAGGACGGCAACACCCGCTTTGCGCAAGCGTCGAACGACTTCCGCTTCTCGGCGGCCGTCGCGGAATTCGGCATGATCCTCCGCGACTCGCCCGAGGCGCGTGATGCCACGATGGAGCAAGTGATCGGCATCGCGTGCAAGGCGACTCGGCGAGGATCGAACACGGCTACCGCGCGGAGTTCGTGAGCCTCGCGCAGGCGGCGGAAGCCCTCATGTCACCGACTCTGGGAACGAGATAGTCGCGCGGGAGAATGCAGGGGCGCTTCGTCCCGCGTACCAGGCCGCTCCTCGCAAGAGGGGCGGCCTGTTGTTTTGCAAACGATCGCACGCAAATTCCTCCCGAATCTTTCCGCAATCGACGAATTCGTTACGTTATGCTAGGGGCAGCGGCCTTCCTCCCGGCTGCCGAGGAACCTTTCATTTGGCAAGGGAGGATTGGCCATGTTGAGTTCCATCCCCGATCGCGAGTTGATCGCGCGACTCGAAGAGCTTCGCCGCGCGGAGAGCGCGAGTTGCGTCGACATTCTGCACCATCTCAATGAAATCGAACGCCGGAGTCTGCACCTGCGACTGGGATACCCGTCGCTGTTTGCGTACTGTACCGGGCATCTGCACTACTCTGAGTCCGCCGCGGCTCGCCGCGTGCAGGCGGCGCGGTGCTTGCGCCGCTTTCCTTCCGTGGGTCCGCTGCTTCAGAGCGGCGAGATCAATCTAATGACGCTCGGTCTGGTCGCGAACCTGCTCACCGAGACCACTCTAGATCAGTGGCTCGGTCGAATTCGCGGCAAGACGCAGCGTGAGGTCGAAGCCATCGCGGCGACGGTTCGGGCACCGATCACGCTGCGCGACCGCGCTCGCCTCGTCCATGTTGCGGTGCCGGTCGCAGCACCGTTGCCATTGGCACCGACATCGCCCGCATCGGCGGAGACATCGCAGTCTTCGCCGCCGATGTTCGCACCATCACCGCCCGCAACATCGTCGGATCCCGGTGTTTTAGTGAACCCGTCCACAAACTCCCACACTGGCGGTAAACAATCATTCACTCCGGTCGCGACCCAACCCAAGGTGTACATCCAGTTCCTCGCCGATCAATCCTTCATGGCGAAGTACCGAGTCGCGACGTCGCTCCTGTCCAACAAACTCACGAAGCTGACCTTCGAATCCGTGTTCGTCGCGTTGATCGAAGATTTCATCCGCCGCCACGAGCCCGTCGAACGACACCTGCGGCGCGAGCGCGCGGCCGCACACGCGCAACACACCGCCGATCGCACACCGGTTCCGTTGCGCACGCGCGACGCCGTCTTCGCGCGCGACCGCGGTCGGTGCACCTTCGTCGGATCCGACGGCAAGCGTTGCGACGAGACGATCCGTCTGCACGTCGACCACATCAAACCGGTCGCGCGCGGCGGGACCAATGATATCGCGAACCTTCGGCTCCTGTGCGCGCGGCACAATCAACTCCAAGCGGAACGAATCCTGGGACGCGATGCAATGAGTGCTTTTCGCAGGCGTGAAGGTGTGGCGACGGTCCAGGACGAAGATCACCGTATGCAGTGATAGGTGACGTGTTGGGCTTCGAGGAAGGTTTCGGCGTCGGCGCCGTGGAGCATGGCCATGGTGGCCAGAAAGCCGGCGGCCGTGCAGTTCTCGGCGACGACGGTAACACTCCGGGGCGCGTCGCGCACGGGCCAGCCGGTGCGCGGATCGAGAATGTGGCCCAGCCGCTTGCCGTCAACGACGCAGAAGCGTCGCGAGTCACCGCTCGTGGCAACACCGCCATCGACAATCTCGATTTGACCGACGGCGGACCGCTCGCGGCCGGGCGCTTCAATCCCGATCGTCCACGGGCGAGTATCCTCTGCGCCCGCCACCGCCCGGATATCGCCGCCGAAATTGACGAGCACCGCTTCGCCCGACGACGACGTCAACAGGTCCGCCACCCGGTCGACGGCATATTCTTTACCGACGCCCCCGAGGTCGATCTCCATTCCGCGAGATAGTCGCACACCGCCGTCGTCCAATTGAACGCGGTGCCAACCCACGTTCTGCCGTAGCGAAGCAATCTTCTCCTCGTCGGGGACGACCGTGCGCCCGTCGAACGTCCAGGCCCGCCGCAACACGCCCGACGTGATGTCGAATCGTCCTTCGCTGAGCTCGTAACACTGCCCCGCGTAGCGCAGCAAACGCAATGCCTCCTCGTCGACCGCGACGCGGGTGCCCTCGCTGTGATTGATGGCATAGACGACGTTGTCGTCAAGATAGCGGCTGAATTTGCGCTCGATCCGCTGGGTCTCTACGTAAGCGAGCGAAGCCAGTTCCCTGGCTTCGCTCGCGGTGTCGCAACGCACGAGTATTTCGCACGGGCCGGCCATCGCCGTGAATGTGATCGACCAGTGCGTTTCGGCGTTGCGTACGCTGTATTCCCCGGAAGAGCTAGATGCCATGGCTGTATCCGAGCCGAACCATGATCACGTCCAACGGTGGAAACAGATCGTATTGCTGCAAGATGCCGATCGCATCCGGCGGCCCGCGAGCACCTTTCTGCGTGTAGTATTCGGCGGAAAACCTGAGCCCGGAATCCAGATCCAGCGGTAACGAGTACTGCAGCCCATAGGTGTACGCGTCGAACTCGGCCAGCCGGCTGTCCGCGCTGGCGTATTTCGGAAGCGGCTGCCCGTCGACGAGATAGTATTCGTGGATGTCGGACTCCGACTGATGGTACCAGCGGAAGTGCGGTTCGAGGGAGTGTCCGTGTCCGACGGGCAAGCGCAGGAAGACGTCGGCCGCCTGCGATACAATTCCCCAGTCATCCCAGAAATAGCGATACGACAGATCGAGCGTGCTACCGGCGATGTAGCGTCGCAACTCTCCGAAGACCGATTGCTCGTTGCGCGCATCCGGCCGTTTCTCGTAAACATATCCAACCGGCTCGCCGGGCTCCGCCGCGTTGGGATCTTGGACAACACTCAATATCTTGTAGGGGTCGTTCAGATAGCCCGACGACCGGTCCAGCGAATAGTTCGCGCGCAGGAGTGTGTTACGGTCGAGGACCTGCGTAATGCCGAAGACGACGTCGACGACGTCTTTACCTTCACCAGCACCCGCGCCTGTGCCTTCGCCCTCATTCTCTCCGTCACCGCCTCCTTCAACCGAGGGCGGCGGCATCGAAGCGAACGGAGCCGGTGCGCCGCCGATCGGCGAAACGATATCGTGGTTGTACGACAGCGAAATACCGAGCGTGGTGTTGCGACGGTTGAAGTCACGCGTGATGCCGCCGTTCAAACCGAACGACGTGTAGTCGTGCTCGAGGGAGAGATGGCCACCGACGTTGAGGAACGTGATGCGGTCGAGAGATTCCACCAGACTTCCGTCGAGTGCCAGGCGCTTGTCGCTGAAAGTATCGTCGAGCGGCAACACGCCGGCGGGGGCCACGTACGACTGGCCGCCCGACGGAGCGGTGAAGGTTTGCACGTGGCTCGACGGTGTCGCGCCGTTGGGTGACGCACCGGTGAGCGCATCGAGCGTGAGGCGTAACCCGACACTCCGTTGATCGCTGAGCGTGCGAGTGAAGTCGAGCACGCCTTCGGCCGTCTTGACCCGATCCGTTTCCGAGTAGATCAGCAGAGACGTATCGAGCTTGCCCGGGCCGGATGCAGCGCTCGCGGACGACCCCAGCAGTGTCGCCGTTATCGCCGTCAGCGTGGCTCGTATCGATCTCTGCCCGTCTAGTTGCACCCGCAACCGCCCCCGCCGAATCCGCGTCCTCCACTCGAGGCTTCTTTGCTGAAGTAGATGTGATCGTCGAGCGCGCGATCGACCGCATTGTGGTTGAGCTGCATCTCGGTCTTGGCGAGAACGTCGCGCTCCCAGACTTCAACGCCGGCGGAAGCGCACCCACCAAACAAGATGGCGGCGACCGCCAACAGAATCAGAACGAGTGTTGTGATGGATCGGTTCATTTCTTGGGTTTCTCCTCGAGAAGGGTGCGAATGAGCGCTTCTACGGATTCGGTCTCATCGGAAGTGAATCCGTCCTTTCGCATTTTCATCGTGCCGTCACGCGCGTACACGAACGACGTCGGCATGACCTGAAGGTCGTAGAGCTTCGCCAATTTGCCGGCGGGGTCGTACACGATCGGGAGGAACGAATGGACGTCCTTGAGGAAGCCAGCCGCAGCAGCACGATCCTTGTCGACGTTGATCGCCACGACTTGCAAACCGCGGTCGCCGTACTTGCGAAGAAGTTCCGCCATCCAAGGGAAGGACTCGCGGCAAGGAACGCACCACGAGGCCCAGAAATCGACGTAAACCACTTTGCCCTGGACGATGGTCGTGTCAGCGGTGAGGGAATCCAGAACCGCGATGGATTGCGGAACTTTGGCGGCGTCCCCGCGCCGCGCAATCACCAGCGTCAGCAGCAGAGCCGTGAGGATTTTGAGACCGGGCTTCGCCCTGAATAGTGGCAAGAACATCTTCTTTTCACAGGGGGTAGGTACACCAGCGGCCGGCTTTCAATATATAGCAGCGTGGTCATGAAAGCGAGCGCGTGGACATGGTCGATTCCATTCTCACCAAACCTTCACGTGCGACGGAAGGAGATCGCAGAGCTCTGGGCGTGTGAAGCTGGAATCGCCCGCCGAACTCACCGGTAATTGAAGATGACCGGAAAGAGCGCCACCACGATCCACGCCCAGACCGCGTACGTCGGCAGATACGATGTCTGCCAGCGCTCGAGGAGCGCAAACGAGGAGCGCCTCGCGAGGAAGCGCGCGTATTGCACCGCGGAAACGCTGAGGCTCACCAGGAGCAGTAGATTCAATCCCAGCGCCGCGGTCTTGTTGGGGCTGAAGCCAAATTCCGAAATGCGCTCGGCAATCGCCCACAAGGCGAGAATGTCGACGGCAAGAGCGCTGATTACCAGCAGTAGCTGGAGTCGGTCGAAGCGGCTCGGTGGAGCCTGCGAGTCGCGGGCCGAGATCGCGTAGAGCAACAGGCATTGGACAAGCACCAAGAGCAGGTCGAACCCGATGAGTACTTCCCGCCCGATGTCGATCGCGTTGCCGGTCCAGATCATCGTCGTCACAAAGACGAGCAGCAAGATCGTGAAAAGCGGAGTGAACAGCATGGTGAGTACGGGCGCCATGTTCTCGATCACGCTCTGCTTGTAGTCGACCAGCCAGGCGCCGATGACAACGGCACCCGCGGCGCCACACGGAACGATCCATCGTTGCACCAACATCTCGGCATTGAGTCCGATGGCCCGGAAAACGAAAAGGGTAAAGAGCACCAACGCGCCGCCGCCGAGTGCGATGAGCGCGTAGTAGATGAACCACTCGCCGGAGAAGCGCACGAAGTTCATGCGCTGCTCGTGACTCCGCCATCGCCCGCCGACGTACGCGAACCCGACGCTCAACCACAGCGCGATCGGAAGATGAATCGCGGATAGTTGTAGCGTCTTGCCATCCGCTTGGAAGGGCATCAAGTTCATGATCAACGCCGCAGCGATGAAAGGAACCGCCAACCCGAACCATCCGGACCGCGGCAGTCCGCGCTTGTAGGCAAAGAATCCCGCCAGAAACGGCAGCACGAGAAGGAACATGTTGCGCGCGTAGAACGGCATGTCGCTACTCGGGCCGGCGATGCCCTTTCCAAATAGCTCGGGGATTTTGAGCGCAACGCCGGCGGCGATTCCCAAGCCGACGGCAAGGATGGTCTCGCGGTGCGTCGTTGACGATGACGGAACCGCACCCGCGCCGACCACGAGCTGCTTCCACAGACGTTCGGAATACTCGTTGGCAAATTCGCGCGAAATCGAGTCCAGACTGCCCACGCGCTTGATGGCAACCAGGAACGCTTCGTCCGGATCGAGGCCCGCTGCGCGCAGCACTTCGACTTGGCTACGCAGATGATCTTCGAGCTCTTCCACATCGGCGACGCTGACCGCCGGCCGCTTGCGAAAGTACGCCCGCCATTCGCCGATTCGTTCTTCCAGCACTACGTCGTTCATCGAATTCCCTCCACGGGCCGCACCATTAACCCGATCGCGACGGACCGTCGAATGCCGTGAGCCAGGTTCCCTGCAGCACCACGTCGATCGTTTGTTTGAGCCAGATGCCGCGCAGCGCCGAGTCGACCGTCTGCCATTGACGGCGTTGCTGCTCGAGGTGAGTGGTTCCGGAACGCGTCAGCCGATAATACTTGCGACGCCGGCCCGTTTCCGACTTCCCCCAGACCGCCTTGACGAAACCGTTGCGCTCGAGGCGATGCAAGAGCGGATAGACCATGCCGTCCGTCCATTGCAGATGACCATCGGACAATTCCGCGACCCGCTTGATAATGGCGTAGCCGTAGCTCTCCCCCTCGCCGAGAATCGCGAGGACCAGCGATGTGGCCGAAGCTGCGACAAGATCTTTGTGAATGTCCACGGTTCTACCTCGGATACCTGGAAGCAGTATACATGGCAGTGCAATGTATGGTCAATGGGAAATCTTTGCCGCCGACTTCTAGCGGAGAATGAGGGGGGTTAGCTCCCGCGGTTCATCATCGCTGGGCGCGATGCGCGTCCAGCCACGTCAGCACCGTGCGCTCGTACGGTGCGCGACGGGGCCACAGCTTGCCCAGGACGCCGCCGTCGACCAGGCGCAACGAATGGTCGGCTCCGTCGAACACGACGGCCTGGCAATCGTGGCCCGCATTCCGTAGAGCTTCCACGTTCCGCACACTTTCGGCCACCGGCCCCAGCCGATCGTTTCGCGGCTCGCCGAAAAGGAAGAGCGCCGGGATCGACAATCTCTCCAAGATGGGAACCGGGTTGAAGTCGATCACGGTCCGATACCATTCGCGCCACGGATGGTTCGGGGGCGTGGGTTCGCTGTCTAGATAGACTCTGGAAAACCAACGCTTCGTCTTGTTGGCGTTCCAGAGCTGGCAGAACTCGTCGTAGCGGGCTCCGCTGCGGGTGACGTCGTCGTCGACGATTTGCATGGTGCGCACCTCTTCGATCTCATGGGGTGCGAAGCCCTCCTGCTGGAGCCTGGCGGCTCGTTCGAACAAACGATCTTCTCCCACCGTCGTCACGGACGCCGAGACCAGAATCAGGAACGCCGCGCGCGGCTCACGCGACGCCGCCAGCGGCGCAACCCAGCCTCCTTGACTCGCACCCAAGAACCCAATGCGCTCAGGGTCGATGTCGGTGCGTTCGGAGAGCAGATTGAACGCTGCCACCGCGTCCTGCGCGAGATGGTCGAAGTTGAAGCGCTTCCATTCCTCCGGATCGCCCTGCGACTCACCGACACCGCGCTTGTCGTACGCGAGCGCTGCCATCCCGTGACTCGCGAGTGCGCGCGCGAACTCGCTCATGCTGCGGCGATCGGCCGCCCCGGAACCGTGGATAAGGACGACGGCGGGAAGGCGTTCGCCGGCGCGAGGACGAAACAACGTACCGGCGAGCGTCAACTCTCCACTCTGGAAGCGAACATCCTCGCGCTTGACGACCAGATAGTCCCGATTCAACCACCCGGCAACCGCGAGTGCGATTGCAAGCACTGCAAGCGCCACGACGGCGAGGCGGCGTTGCGTCGATTTGTTCATCTGCGACCTGGTCTCACGGCGCCCCTCTATTCGAACAGCGATGGAACGCGTTCTAGCCAAGACGAGCAGCGCGAGAAAAGGTTACGGGGTTAGTTCTCCTCCAGCGGTCGTACTTCGCACTCTCCGTCGAAGGCCGGCCAGTGAATCCGGTGCAGGTCCATGAACTGTCGTGCGACTTGGAGCGCTTCCTCCTTCGACTTCACCTCGACCAGCGCGTAGCCGCCGACGACTTCCTTCGCTTCGGTAAACGGCCCGTCTGTCACCGTCAGCTTGCCGCTCCGTGAGCGGACTCGGAAACCTTCCGCAGTCGCCTTGAGCCCGGCCGTATCCTTGAGCACGCCGCTCTTGAACCCCTGCTCGACGAACCCGCCCATGGCGTCCATCAGGCTCTGGGGAATCTCCTCGGAACGAACGGATTCAGCGTGCTTGATCAGCATCATGAATTTCATGACTTGTCTCCTTTATGGTCAGGTTGTCGCCGTACGATGCGCCGCTCTCATTCGGCCATCGCTCTCTTCTACCTGACGACGAACGAGCGGGCCAGATTTCGACAACCCAAAATCGCGAAACGTTCATATTCTCGTCAAGTCACGCCTTCAAGGCAGATCCGCCGGTTCGTGTTCATCGATGCGGCGTATGTCAATCTCGGTACGACCGTCGTCGGATAGCCGGAACATCTGCACGAACCGCGCGCCCTCGACGATCTCTTCCGCGCGATACGACGACCGTGCGTGCACGATCTGCGAGAAGGTCTCGTCCATCCCGGTGATGAGTATCGTGACCTCCGCCTGGCGTCGTTTCAACGTCTCGACATCGATTCCGTGCAGCGGGCTCTGGTCGTCGATCGGGTGAACAATGGTCCAGTTCAGCGAGAAGAACGGAACTCTCTCGCGTTCGAGCGGTAGGAGGTGAAACCGACGCGTGTTGCCGTTGCTACCGTCGTCAATCAGGGAGAGAATCACCTGCACCTGCAGCTCGATGAGTTGGCTGCGCCGGCCGTTCACGATGCGGAACATGAAGCCACGTCCCCCCTCCCCGTACGGAGCGATCAGCGCGTGCTCGCTGAAAAGGACGTTGGCGGTTGGCCGCGAGAAGCGCGCGAAAACGATGCCGGTCAAGAGCGCCACGCCGAGCAACCCGATGAAAGATTCCACCGTCATCACCATGTTCGCGAAGTCGCCGCGCGGGATGATATTGCCGTAGCCGATGGTCGACGAAGTTTCGACGGAGAAGTAGAAGGCGCGCAAGAAGCGATGAATTCCTTCGACCGAATCGCCACCCGTGAGCGCGCCCACATGGACATCGAGAGCGACGTAGATCGCCGCGAACAATAGATTCAGCGTGAGATACCCGAGTGCCGCCCAGCCGAGGAATGTCGGCCACTTCATATTGAGCAGACGATGGTAAACGCTCGCGGAGCTCCAAAAGCTGAGCCCGTTGCGGACTACGTTGAAGTTGCCATTCTTTTCCAGGATGCGACGCCGAATCTGGTTCGGAGCCACCGTCCCCAATCCCAGATCAGAATCCTGAGCGTCGACCTCGCGCTGCCGTTCATTTGCCATGTCATTCCCCTCCGGTCACATTCTCGCCCATGTCGCTTTCCAACCAGTGGCGAGTATCCTACTAACTTTCCAATTCTGGCCACGGTTCGACAACGATGCAAGTGCCCCGCGTTTCCGGAAGGGTCCACACCCACAATCCCGTGCAGACCGCGAAGAAGGCCGCGAGCGAGATGCCTCCACCCAATCCGTAGCGCCCGGCGACCGCTGTGATGACGAGCGGCGTGAAGAACTGAACGCCCCGCGCCAGGTTGAAAGCCGCGCCCATCGCCGTGTTTCGGACTTCCGTCGGGAAGAGCTCCGAGAAGATCGGCCCGTACCCCGAGAAATTGCCCGTTCCGAAACCAACGGCAAACATGAAGACCAGTGTCAACCAGGGCCACACGGCGATGGATCCCCAGAACCAAGTGACCGCGAGCAGGCCGGCCGCCCAAACGAAGGAGAAGGCGCTGTAGGCTACTCTGCGACCCTTCCAGTCCGCGACGAGACCGAAGCTGAGATAGCCGAGAAGGCCCCCGGCCTGGGTGGCCAGCATCCACAGGCCCGACTTCGCCATTGAAAATCCGAGCTTGTCGTAGAGGTATTTGGGCAGCCACGCGTAAGTGAACCAGTACGCGGACATGTCTGTTACGGCGAGTACCAGTCCCAAGGCGAACAGTCTGCGTAGCCGGGCGTCCCGGAGCAGATGAGAGAGACCCCCGCGCTGAACGGCCACGGACCGCCGTCGATGCTCCGTCCAAACATCGGACTCGGGCATCGATCGCCGGATGAACACAACGAGCAGAGCCGGAAGCACCGCCAAAAAGAAGCACGCCCTCCACCCCCACTCCTCGCCGAAGGCTCGGGCCAATGCCGGCTGCACGAAACCGCCGACGATTGATGCGAGGGCGATCCCGAGCGGCGCGCCCGTTTGCATCACCGCGGCGAAGCGAGCTCTCACGCGAGCAGGGAACGTCTCTCCCACCAGGGTCTGCCCCGTCGCCCACTCGCCCCCGACACCGAGTCCGGTCACGATGCGGAACACGAGCAACCACCACACGCTCGGCGCGAGGCCGCAGGCAAAGCTGCCCAACGAGTAGATCAGAATCGTCCACGAAAGAACCGTCTTCCTTCCCACACGATCGGCGAGGTACCCGAAGAAGATTCCACCCAAGGCGGTCGAGGCAAGAGTCGCCCCGAGGAGGAAGGACAGTGACGTGTCGCTCAGACCGAGCGTCCTCTTGATGGGGATCAGGAGGAACGAGAACAACATCAGATCGTAGAAATCGAACAGCCATCCGGCCCAGGCCATGCCCAAGATAACGTAGTGCTGCCGAGTGGGTCTCTCGCACTCGTTGAGAAGATGTAGCGACTTGTTCGCGTCCATACCCTGCATCGCGAAGCAAGCCTACCCCAAGACAGGTGCCTTCATCTATGGAATGAAATCGTGAGCGCCACGCGCCCGCGAACACCCTGGGCATCCGCCGCATCATGTTCGCCGTCGACGACATCAAGGACGTCCTCGCCCGCCTGCAGGCCCGGGGCGCCACGCTCATCGGCGAGGTTGTGCAGTACGAGGACAGCTATCTGCTCTGTTACCTCCGCGGCCCCGAGGGCATCATCATTGCGCTGGCCCAGCAGCTCAACTGAAGCGTTCGACCTGCCTCTGTTCTGCCGTTAATAGCCCGACATCTTTGCGATCACCAGAGTTTCCAGGTATGGCCTAGCGTCACGAAGGTCGGATCGACCGGCAATTTGTGGCTTGTATTCGCGTCGGCATCGTGGTGCACCACAACGCTGCCAAACGCGATGTGCAGGGTCCGCAGTCGAATGTTCACGTGTCGCGCGTGCGTTACGGCTGCGGTGAGCCACGATCATGAGAAGGGCGTCGCCACGCTGAGAACCACGAATGGAGTTTGCGCACGCACAAGCCGCACACCCGCGTGAGGTGGCACACAACTCGCTCGGTCCGCTCCCACACAAAGTCCGTTCACAACCGTCGAATGACGAAGCTGACGCATCGCGGAAAGTGCATTCGCGCGCTTTCTCGTGATTGCTCACGAGGTGATATCGTGCGATACGCCCTCAATCGGCTCGCGTGCGTCGTGTGCGCCTTCATGTGCGCCGCGACGAGTGTGCTGGCACCGCGCAGCGCAAACGCTGGACCTTACACGAAGCTTCAGGTATTGCTGCCGGGCGAAGCGCCCGCGCCGGGAACGGGCACTGGCAAGACCGGTGCTCCGCAGCGTCAGACCGTCGGCATTCCGTTCAACGTGACGGTGCGCGCGTGCGACAGCTCGTGGAACCTCGTGACCACGGTGACGAACTCCGTGACACTGACGTCCACGGACGGAAGCGCTTCGCTGCCTCCGTCCTTCGCGCTCGTCAACGGCGCGCGCACGATGCAGGTCACCCTCAATGCCACGGGTGCTTTCACGATTTCGGCCACGGACAACTCTGACCCGACGATTCCGAGGGCTACCTCGGCGTCCGTGAGCACACTGCTGCTCCAGGGCTTCACGTTTTCGAGCATCCACAACCGGGTTTACGACGCGGGAGAATCCATCAACCTGACCATCCGCGCGGTCAACCCGAGCGGGCAGCAGGTCGACTACAACGGTCCTGTGAGCATCTACGAGACGACGAGCTACGGCATCGGCCGCGCTTCTCCGGGCGTCATCACGATGTCGGGTGGCGTGTGGTCGGGCTCAATCGCGGTGTACCGCGCCGACATGACGAACACCCACCGCGGCAACGTGAACATCTTTGCGTATCTCGAAAACGATCCGACCGTCAACGGCACCAGCGATCCGTTCAGCGTGCAGGCGGGTTCTCTCCGACGAATGTTGATTGTGTTGCCGGGACAGGATCCGTTGCCGGGGAGTCTCGAGGGGCTCACGGGCACGCCCGCGCCCCAGAGCGCCGGCCAGTCGTTCGCTGTCGACGTCTACACGACCGACAACTACTTCAATGTTGTCGACCACCAAGACGACGTCCGCATCACGACCAGCGACCCCGGCGCCCAGCCGGTGACCGGGACTACTTCCGCCGGATACCGCCGGCTCAGCTTTACGCTCGTGACGGTGGGGGCGCAGACGCTCACCGTGAACAACCTTCGGCACAGCGGCATCATCCCCATGACGTCGCAGGACGTCATCGTGATGGCGAACGCCGCGCAGCGCTTCATGGTGGACCCGATCAGCTCACCGCAAACGGCGGGTGTATCGGTGAACGTGCGTATTCGCGCCACCGACCAGAACGGCAACACCACCAACTTCAACGGCAACGCGCTTTTGATCGCCAACACCGGCCCGGGCAGCATCTCGCCGGAATCGGTGGTATTCACGAACGGCGTGTGGCAGGGCCCGATGACATTCAAGGGCGCCGGCGGTGCCGTGCAGTTCACCGTGTCTGACTTCTCCGCGCCCCCGCATACGGGCACGAGCAATGCGTTCGCCGTCAACGCGGGGCCGGTGGCGAAGATGTTCATCTACTACCCCGGCATGACGCCGCAGGGCGGCACGGCGACGGGATACAGCGGCGTGCCCACCGATCAGCAGGCGGGGGCCACGTTCAACATGACGGTGCGCGCGTGCGACCAGTACTGGAACCGCGTCACCGGTAACAGCGACACCATCTCGCTCACGTCGACGGACACGTTCGCCAACATGCCGGCGCAGATCACGTTGTCGGACGGCGAGCTCCTGGTGCCGATCAAGATGTTCCGATCGGGGCTCCAGCGCGTCTCCGCGCACAACCAGAGCAACTCGGGGGTGAGCGACTACGCGTCGACGCAGGTCAGGATCATCGGCGGTCCGTATTCGCGCATCGTGGCGCTGTGTCCGGGCGAAAGCATCGCGCCGGGCACCGCGTCAGGCCGCACCGGCACCGCGACCGACCAGTCCATCAACTATTCCTTCGTGGTCACCGTTCAGGCCACCGACCAGTGGTACAACCCGGTCAGCGGCCCCACTGACGTGATTCATCTCACCTCGGGTGACCCGCTGGGGCAGCTTCCGTCGGACCAGGCAATGATCGACGGCGTGGCACAGATGAGCGTGCGCCTCTCGACCGGCGGCTTCCAGCAGATCACGGCATCAAACCTGAGCAAACCATCGATGCCTGCCAGCGTCACCCAGGTGCGCATGATCTCGACCGGTTTCCATCTCGAAGCGGAAGTGACACCGCTCAACGTGCAGGCAGGAGAACAGTTCACGCTCTCGGTAAAGGTGACCAATGACGCCGGCAGCGTGATCCAAGAGATCAACTCCTCCGTCACGGTTTCGGTGAAGAACGCGACCACGCAGGAGAACGGCCGTGGCACGCTCTACAACACGTCGTTCCAGCTTCTTCAGGGCCAACGCACGATGCCGGAAACGTACACGTTCGCCGAGCCGATCATCCTGGTTGTGGCCGACGACGCCGGTAACGCGCCGGCGACCACCGAGGTGCTGTCCGTCGCGCCCGGCGCGCCCACGGAAATCAAGCTGTCTATGAATCCGAAATGGGTGGGCGGCAACAAACACGCCACCATCAGCGCACGCATCGTGGATTCGTTCGACAACGGTATCCCCGGCCGTCCGGTCACGTTCTCGCTTGCGCCGGGCACCGGCGCCCTAGCCACGATCGATTCCGTTACGTCGGCTGCGGGTGTCGCGCGTTGCGACTACCGGAGCCCGCGCTCACCCGGAAGGGACCGTGTGCAGGCGGTGTCGGGCGGGCTCAACGCCTATCTCGATATCGAGACCGCGTTCGTGGATCCGACCGCGGCCGGTGGCTATATCAGCAATTTTCCGAACCCGTTCCATCCCGGCGAAGCGCCGACGACCATCGCGTACAAACTCGACGACAACGCCACGGTGACGCTCAAGATCTTCACGCTCACGGGCGGTCTCGTGTGGCAGAAGAGTTTCACGCCGGGTTCGCCGGGCGGCAGTGCGGGTCTGAACCAGATTCCGTGGGACGGCCGCAACGGCAAGGGCGACCTCGTCGCCAGCGGCGGCTACGTGCTTCGCGTCGAAGCCGCCGGCCAGGGCGAAACACTTCACACCATGATCCGCAAGATTGCGGTCGTGCGCTAAGGGAGGGGAATCACCCATGCGTCGCATGAAACGAATCAATTCGATGCTTCGGGCCGTCCTGCGCGGCACACCCGCCTTCGCGGCCATGGTACTTGTTCACCACGCCGCCTTCGCCGAGGACGCGAGCAGCGGCTTGCCGGGTGACTGGCTCGCGCGTTACGCGTCCGCGCGTTCGATCGGTCTGGGCGGCGCGTTCGTCGCCGTCGCGGATGATCCGCTCGCCACGGTGTGGAACCCGGCCGGTCTCTCGCAGTCGCTTCAGAATGAAATGCACTTCGAGACGGCGCGTTACTTCGAGGACACCTCGATCAACACGCTGAGCTTCGTGATGCCCAACCGTAGCATTCCGACCTTTGGCTTCACCATGCTCTCGTTGAGCTCCGGCGGCTTCGAACGCACCGACGAGCTCAACACGTCGCTCGGAACGTTCGATCAGAAGAACATGGCATTCCTGCTCAGCGCGTCGAAGAGCGTCACCGAGAAACTCACGGTCGGCGCGAACGTGAAGATCGTCAACGAGCAGGTGGAGGAATTCAAGTCGTCGGGCTTCGGCGCCGACATCGGCGGTCTCTACAATGTCACGCCGCGCGTCAAAGTGGGTCTCTCCATGCTCAACCTGGGCGGCCCCTCGCTTTCGCAGCGCGATGTCTCGGAGGTGTATCCGATGGAGGTGCGCGGCGGTGTCGCCGTCGCATTCATGAACGGACGCGGCCTGTTCTCGCTCGAAGCCGACCATCGCGACGGCCCGGGCACCACGTTCCACGCCGGAACCGAAATGTGGTTCATGGATCAGTTCGGCCTGCGTGCGGGCTACAACGACACCGAGGCGGCGGGCGGCTTCAGCTATCGCCTCAATCCGCAGATACAGTTCGACTACGGCATGAACGACCACGAGCTGGGTCTCGTGCACTACGTCGCCTTCTCCTATCGCTTCGGCGGATTCTTCGCGAATTCATACGCGACGCCGGCGGTGTTCTCCCCCATCGGCGAGAACTCGGTGACGAAGATCAACATCAAGACGCACACCAAGGCGGAGCCCAGGCAGTGGCAGCTCGACGTGATCGACAAGCTCAACCAGGTGGTGCGTACGTTCGGCGGCCAGGGCGTTCCGCCCGCCCACGTGATGTGGGACGGCAAGGATGAGAGCGGCATGACCCTGCCGGATGGCTTCTACACCTATCGCCTTGTGGTCACCGACGAGGACGGCCGCGTACTGCGCGCCGAGGATCACAAGGTGGAGATCACGACCTCGGGCCCGCAGGGCGGCGTCCCGGTCATCGTCGACTAGCGGAGGCGTGTTCATGAATCGACGTATCGTCATCACGCTCGCCCTTCTGTCGATGGCCGCGAACGCAGCGGCCGCGGCGGACACCAGCGGCACCACGTCTCTGTCCGACCTGGGCATGACGTTCGAGAAGGCGCGCAAGCTGGGTGCGGTGGAACGCACCGAGACCTTGAACGATCTCGACACGCGCGTGTCCGCCATGCTGGGTGAGTTGAACGGCTCGCAGAAAGCCGCCGCGTACTTCCTTTCCGGGGAGATCCGCTTTGCGAACGCCAACTATGACGGCGCAGCGTCTGCGTTCGGCAACGCCCGAAAAGAGTCGAAGGACTCCCCGCTCGCAGCCGACGCGGCGATGGCGCAGATCCAGTCCAACGAAGCGGCGGGTCGTAACTCGCAGGCGGAAAAGGAATGGCGGGACTGGTTGAGCGCCAACGGCCGCAGCACGGCCGCGTCGGATGCGATGCTCGCGCGCGCGTGGAATGCGATTCGTAGCGACAGCCTGAGCCTCGCCGACGCCACGCTCAAGGAAGCGCGGGCGCGCTTCACCTGGATTGCCAAGGATCCCCGCTTCGAACTGGCCTCCGGCACGACCGCGTTTCTCCAGGGGCGATACGCCGACGTCCACGTCCAGCCCAGCGGCTCGCCCCTCGACGCGGCATGCGTCTATCTGCAGGCGCTCACGGAAGAAGCAACCAAGCGACCGTTGCAGGCCGCGGCGCACTACCAGGAAGTAGTCGAGCGCTACAACGATGAACACCTGCGCGACGTGGCCATGCTTGCCAAAGCCAACGTGTTCCTGAAGAGCGCGTCGTACAAGAGTGCGAAGGAAGAATTCGCCATCGTGGCGACGAAGGCCCAAGACCCGGCCGTTCAGGCCGAGGCGAAACTGCGCGGCGCGGCGTCGATGTACCTCGCGGGCGACAAGGAAGGCGGCGCCGGCGCGCTGCGCGCGGTGACCTCCGAGTACGACGGCACGACGGTCGCGGCGCGCGCACAGGCCGTGCTGGGCGAAGTGCTCTTCCAGTCCGGCCAGTACGACGCGGCCATCGTCGAATTCAATAGGGTGCTCACGCGCTACTTCCAGCATTCGCTTGCATCGCTTGCGCAGTACCGAGTCGGCCGTTGTCTCGATGCGCTCGACCGCGAGAACGAAGCGACGAGCGCTTACCAGGCCGTCGTGTCGGGCTATCCGACCTCGCGCGAAGCACCGCCGGCCGCGTATCTCGCCGGCGCCGGCATGCTCGCGCAGAACAAACCCATGGCGGCGGTGCCCTACTTCCGCCTCGTGCTCGATCGCTACGCGCAGGACAAGGGCACCGGCACCATTGAATTCGCGACACCGGAGCGACAGGAGCTGGTCGAAGCAGCACTGTGCCTGCTCGAACTCTCGTACCACCGGGCCGGCAATCTCGGCCTGCTCTCCGGCGTCCCGCACCTCATGCTGCAGCGCATGCCGCCCAGCAAGTCGTCGTGGCGCGCGGATGCCATTCTGATCGACGCCGACGCACTCGCGGCGCAGGGCCGCCACGCCGAGGCGCAGCAGATGCTCCAGCAGTTGATCGCTTCTTTCGGCGGCAGCGCGGTCGGCGTGCCCGCGCACCGTTTGCTCGCGTGGTCGTACGCGCAGGATGGCAAGCTCGACCTCGCCGTGCAGACGCAGGACAAGATGCTCGCGCGCTACGGCACGACGGCGCATACCGACGAAATGAGCACGGCGTACCTCAACAAGGGCCACATTTTCTTCAACGAAAAAAGCTACAAAGAAGCAGCGCGGGCGTACGAAAAGTTCCTCGCCGACTTCCCCGATCACCCGGACCGCGCCCTTGCACTCTACCAGGCCGGCATGTGTTACCAGCGCCTCGGCCAGGCCGGCGACGCCGTGGATCGCTGGGACGCGGCGACGGGCATCGATCCTTCTTCGCCCATCGCGGAGAAGGCGTGGACGCGTGCCGGGGACGTGTACTTCACGACCGGCCACTACGCCAAGGCGCGCCATTCCTATGAAGGCTTGCTGTCCAACTTCGGCGATACGCCCGGTGCGGCGGTTGCGCTCCTTCGTCTGGCGCAGTGCGACTACAACACGCAGCGCTATCAGGAAGCGGTGGAGTCCTACTCCGAAGTGATCTCCCGTTTCCCCGACCACGCGGTGGTCGCGGACGCGAAGAAGGGCATCGAGCAGGCGCTCTACCAGCTGGGTCAGGGCAAGAACGGCGACGCCATGCTGTCGCAGCTGGTCGAGAAATATCCCACCAGCTCGTTCGCGGCCCAGGCGCAATTCGAAATTGCGACCCGGCACTACCAGGCGCGCGAGTATGAAACAGCGGCCGAGGACTTTCGCCGCGTGGTGAGCCAGTTCCCTTCCTACTCGGACGCGGACAAGGCGCACTACCTGATGGCGGATTCGTACAGCCGCGCCGGCAAGACCGACGAGGCGCGCGCGGCGTGCGAACAGTTCGTCTCGTACTTCCCGAAGAGCGAATACGTCGGACCCATGCAGCTCCAGTTGGGCGCCGCGCGCTTCGCCGAGGGTGACTACATGCGCGCCGCGCTAGATTTCAACGCGGTGCTCTCCGATTCGACGGCCAAAGAAGTGAAGACGGCGGCGCAGTACAACCTGGCGCTGTGCCATCGCATGCTCGGTGAGCCCGATAAGGCCGCAGCCATGCTCGAGGAGTACCGCAGCACGCATCCGCGCGACGAGCGCAGCGTCGAAGTGGCGCACCAGCTAGGCATCATTCATGAGGATGCGGGCCGCTTCAAGGAAGCCATCACCGAATACAACCGCGCGCTCGAGCAGAAGATGCCCGGCGCGACGCTGGTTGAGATTCGTTATCGGCTGGGTCTTTGTCGCGAGAAGCTGGGCGACGATAGGGGCGCGATGGCCGCTTACGCTCTAGCGGCAGGTCATACCGACAAGGCCGACACATACCGGCTTTCCGCCATCGCGCGCAGCGCCGCGTTGCATGAAAAGCACAAGGATTACCCGCCGGCGCTGGCGGCGTATCGCGACCTCATCAAGAACGCCACGGATCCGGAGATCGTCGCCGCCGCCAAGGAGCGCGCCCACGAGCTCCTATCAGCGGCACCCAAGCAGTCGGGCTCCGTCTCCCAGTAACCATCAGGAGGAAGAGACGAAATGGTTTCCAACTTTGACTGGCTCAAATTGACTTCGCAGAGTCCGGTGCTCATGGCGCTGATTGCATTCAGCGTGGTGACCGTCGGCGTGTGCATCGAGCGCGCGTACTACTACTGGACGCGCCGCGGCAACCCGGACCAGATTGCGCGCGAGGTGTTGCAGCGCATGCGCAAAGGTGACTTCAAGGAAGCCGCCTGGACCTGCGAGCACACCAAGCACCCCGCCGGTGCGACCATGCAGGTCGTCATCAACGCGCCGGGAGAAACCAGCGCCGATCTCGACGAGCGCCTGATCGTGGTCCTCTCGGAGCAGAAGCTTATGCTGGAGCGCAATCTCAACGTCCTTGGCACCATGGCCGTGACCGCACCGCTGGTCGGTCTGCTCGGCACGGTGTGGGGCATCATGCGCGCCTTTCACGACATGGCGCTGGTCGGCTCGGCCGCGCCCACGGTAGTGGCGGGCGGTATCGCGGAGGCCCTCATCACGACGGCCGTTGGCCTCGTGGTCGCGGTGCCGTCGCTCATCGCGTACAACCACTTCGTGCGTCGCATGAATGTGATGCTCACCATCGCGGAGAATCACGCGCGTGCGCTGCGCACGGCACTCAACAGCGGCCATCCCGACGATCGTGGCGGCGTGCGCAAACGCGACGAGGGCAGTTCGCGCTCGATCCGTACCGCACACGAAGCCGTCAGCGTGGGCTAGGAGCCAGGATGCCCATCAAGTCGCTCAACAAGGACACGGCGGCCAATTGCGAGGTCAACATGACCCCGCTCATCGACGTGTCGCTGGTGCTGGTCGTCATGCTGATCCTGGCCACACCGCTGGCGTTCGAGTCGCGCATCGATGTAAGCGCGGCGGCGCAGACCGGCCGCGAGGCCAAGGTCGAGACGCCGAGCGAACGCATCGAGATCATCATCGAGTCCAACGAGGACGTTCGCGTCAATAAGGCGCGGGTCAAGCGTGCGGCGCTCGAGAGCACCCTCGCGCCGATGCTGGCATCCAGCGTGGACCGGGGCGTGTTGGTGGGCTGCGAGCCGGGGGTCAGCCACGGCGCCTTTGTCGACGTGCTCGATCAGGCCAAGCAGAGTGGTGCTACTGAGATCGCCGTCTTCGACAAATAGCGGAGAACCGATGAAACGATTTCAAACCGAAACCGCCACGACCATCGCGAAGGTCAACGTCACGCCCATCATCGACGTGGCGCTCGTGCTGGTGATCATCCTGATGATCACGGCACCCATGATCGCGGTACCAAACCTGGACGTGAAGCTACCCGAGGCGCAGACGCGCAACCTGGAAGGCCACGACCGCGTCAGCGTCACGCTGGGCGCCAAAGGCGAGCTGGCGGTCGACGACACCGACATTACGCGCGCCGCGCTCCAGAGCACCATCGCGGCGCACCTGGCCGCGCACAAGGACGCCATCGTGGTAATCCGCGCGGACCAGAGTGTAGCCTACGCGGCCGTGCGCCAGATTGTGGAGGCCGCGCGCACCGCCGGGGCCGAGCGCATCGCGGTCGGCACGACCCAGCGTGGCAACGCGCCGCAGGGAGCGAGCCTGTGAAATCACGCTCCATGGAGAAAGACGCGACGCACAGCCGTGCGCGTACGCGCGAGGCCATCGGCGTCAGCACGGTGCTGCACGTGGCGCTGTTCATCTGGCTCGCGGTCAATCGTGCGGGTGCGGGAGAGCTGGCCGGTCTCACCGAGATCACGTTCGTGAAGGAAACGGATCCCGACGGAATTGCCAACGCGGCGCCACCGATGGCGCGCGAGACCACGAGCAGCGCGCCCGTTCAGAATGTGTCACAACGCGCGTCGCACGAAGCCCCATCACCCGAGCATTTCGAGCGCGCGCAGGCACACGGGAGCAGCGCGCCGGGCCCACAGTCGTCGCACGCCGTGACGGATCTTCTGGCCGAGCGGCTCGACGCGATTGACAAGAACGGCAAGTCCACCACGCGCATGGCGTCCCTGGTTCCCGCTCCCAACGTCGGCATTCCTGCGCCCGCCGGCCTTCCCGGCCCAGGCGACCGGCCCAACGTCGTCGTGCCCGCCGTGCTGCATCGTGATGCCGCACCGATCCCCGGTGGCACCGCGCCGGTGGCACTGCGCCGCATGGAGGAGAGCCGTCCGACTCCCGCCCCAGTGATGGCGGCGGCCGTCATCGACGCGCCCATCTCGGAAGCGCCCATGCCGGTCACACGCACCAGCGAACGCGCGCGCAATCTCGCGGGTGCGAGTCTGGTCGGTCCCGTCGCGGACCGCGCGGTGACGCACTACAAGGTGCCCGACTATCCCGACTGGGCCAAGCGCGACGCCACCGAAGGCTCCGTCACGCTCTACTTCTTCGTGATGCCCGACGGCCGTGTGAAAGAGAACGTGCTCGTCGAGCGCACCAGCGGTTTCTCGGATTTCGACGATCGCGCCGTCGCGGCGCTTCTCGAATGGACATTCGTGGCGCTTCCCCGCTCCAACGAGCAGTGGGGGCGTATCACCTTCAACTATCGCTTGAGTGGCGCGCAGTAGCGCGCGCGGAGGAATGGGCCATGCAGAAGAGCAAACGCATCGTGTTGTTCGGCGTAGCGTGCGCATTGCTGACCGTGCACGGAGCAAACGCGGCCGGGACCCAGGCGGCGAAGCCGGAGGCGTCCAAGAAGGAGACCCCGGTGAAATCGGGGGCTTCGAAGAACGCGCCGATCGACAGCACGATGCAAATCAAGGCCGGTGCGCAGGGCAAGAACTTCAACTCGATTACCGTCGAGGGTGAAGACCGCGTGCGTGTGAACTTCGACCGGCCCGAGCTCAAGCTCGACGTCGATCCCGCCCAGGCGCCGGGTCTCGAATGGGAAAGCGTGCTGGCGGCACTCGGCGGTGACGAATTCAACTTCGTCGATCCGATGCGGTCGCGTTCCGTGTACGAGCGCTCGCCTTACTCCCCGCGTCCGTGGCTCGATTCATTCCGCGACGGCCCCGTCGCGCGCTTCCGTCCCCAGGTGAACGGTGTCGAGAAGTGGGGGCTCGAGGTGGCGGACTCGCGTGGCAAGACCGTCGCGCGTTTCCAGGGCGACGGCAAACCGCCCAAGGAGATCGTCTGGGACGGCACCACCATCGATGGCGGCTCCGCGCGTTCCGATCTCACCTACTCTTACGTCCTGAATGCCATGGACAAGGCCGGCAACAAACGCAGCTTCGTGGGCGATTCGTTCCAGATTCCGCCGCACGTGTCGGAGAACAAGGCGGGCATGAGCATGTCGTTCTCGGTGCCGGTGGAGAGTGTGCAGGATCGCGTGCCCGATGCCGTCGTACTCGAAGCCGCCACGCGTCTGAACCACAGTGCCGCGCCCAACACGCCCGTGCGTATCGAAGTCACAGCTCCCACGTTCAACATGGCGAAGTCCATCGCGGACGAAGTGGTGGCGACACTGCAGCCGCACCTCTACGGTGAGGCGTCGCGCGTCACCGTCGTCACCAATGTGGAGTCCGGCAGCGCCGAGCGCGCCAGCGTGACGATTCGGACCGGGAAATAATCACAAAGGCGATAGCAAAGGATGGCTCCCCAGAGTGGTGGACGTAGGCCGATCTCTGCTAGCCTCTGGACATGAAAGCCGTCCTGCTCTCCCTGTTTCTACTCATCTTCGCGACCGAATCCCACGGGGACACCCTCACGATTGAGCTTACCCCAGACTATCTCGCGACGTGTCCTCTTGAGTTTGGTGTCACGAGCAAGAGGAGTGGCGATTTGATCAGGTTCAAGGTGAGCGTCCAGCGAAAGGACGGCGCAGAGTTCGAATTCGATGATCGCGACATCGGGGGTCGTGTTGATCTCTGTTCTTCAGGTAGGGCGCTTCAGGGGCAGGGAATGCCCATGAAGAAACTCGCGACGTCAGTCCTGTTCAGCTTCAGCGTAGCCAGAAAGGATCTGTCGAAGCGCTGCTTTCATTTTTGGATTGAGGGCCCATTGCCCGGTGGTGAACTCTACTGGTTCAACCTGGCTTCGCCACCAACGCGGAAGGCCAACCCCAAGTAGGATGATGTTAGAAAATTAGTTCCCCGAGTGGTGGGCGTTAACCGTGCCCTCGCTGCCACTGTGTGAATCGCGAGCGAAGATTCTCTACGTCTACTGTCCAATCGGTCCCATTTTGCCAAGAGCCGATCCGATGCCAATCACACACGCGGTCAACGCTGCCACAACTCCAGTGAGAACTATCCAATTGGTCCGTTCCCGCGAGACTGACACGACGTTCTCGTAAGGGATGCTGTACGGCTCAACGTTGCGTCTTCCGCCATCAACAATCACGGCACTTACTACGAGCGCTGAATCTTCGACGGCTAGTCTGTCTGTTTTGAGAACTTTGTCATCGCGCGTTGTAATGATGTAAGTTCCTTTGAGCGGCTTCCTACCTTCCAGCTCCGAGAAGGGCACCTTCTTTACCGAGGTGCACCCAGTTATCAGAACAACCATCAGTAGACAGAGAAAACGGTTTGGACGGAACGACAGCATGCCGCTGAATTGTGGAACTTGCTCGGGTACCAGGTCAATGGCGGAGTCGCGAAGGAAGAGGAAATGAAAGAAGAGAATGGCTCCCCGAATGGGGCGCACATCGAACGGCTGTTCTTTTCCTGCAGGCACTCGCGTGACTCGATTGACCTTCCCCCCTTCACTCATCCACGCATTTCTTGACACTTCGCCTCGGGCTGCCTAGTGCCAGGGACCATCTTTCGTGACATTGACGAAGTGCTTTCCATCCAGGCGAAAGAGCCCCGACACTCCGCCACACCAGATCCCCCCTTCCCGGTCTTCGAGGATAGCCATGATGCCATTGCTGGCGAGACCGTCCTCTCTGCTGAAATGGGCCAGGGCATTGCCGTCATGTCGGTACACACCAAAATGCTTGCCCGAGAACCAGATGTTGCCCGCACGGTCCTGATAGACATCCCACACTTCGGTGGCGTTCAACCCTGCCTGCTCGCAGACGTTGACAAATGACTCTCCGTCGAAGCGGCAGAGCCCACCATGGGTCGTGCCCAACCAGATGTTTCCGTCTTTGTCCTCCAGAATACAGCCAACGTTGTTGTTACTCAGGCCATCGTTCGCGGAGATATTGGACAACGACGTCCCATCGAAGATATAGGCGCCGCCGTTAGTGCCAAACCACATCCTGCCCTTGCTGTCTTCCACGATGCAGTGGACGATCCTCGCGCTCGTCACGCCTCTCGAAGGATCCGGCTCCGCATCGGGAATGGCGAACGGGGTGAACGTCCTTCCATCGAAACGACTCACGCCTTCCAGCGTACCGATCCAGATCATTCCCTTGCCGTCTATCGCCATACTCCAGACGTCGTTGCTGACTAGGCCGTCCTTCTCGGTGAAATAGGTAAACGTCACTCCGTCATACTTGCTCACGCCTCTGGTCGTGCCACACCAGATGTTTCCCCCTCGATCTTCCGCGATGGCCTTGATGGTGCCGCCGCGCCCCGGTTCATCCTGGCAGTAGGTGAATGACGTCCCGTCGTAGCGGCACAGACCGTCCTCGGTGCCGAACCACAGCGTTCCACGCTTGTCCTGGAATATCCTGCGCACCACCCCGCTGATCTGCGCCTCGGGATCGGGCACATTCACGGTGGTGGTAACGACACTGGATTTATCCTGCGCGTAGGCGCCGGGCACCGCGCACAGGCACGCCGCCATGCACAGAAGAGCAAACGTTGTTCTTATGGCATTCCTTTCCATCACACCCCCGACTGCTACAACACCACTCCGGTCAGGTTCCGACAGATAGGCGGTCGGGAAGACAAAGACTCGCTCGTTTTTGGCGTGAGAGCGGCGAGGGGTTAGGCCACCTCTCCTTGGGTTCCGGTGGTCAGTCACTCGTTCCCTCCATTCCGCCTCCCGGAGAATCCAGAAGCAGCCAGAAGAACAGAACCCCGACAAACACGATCGGCGCCAAGACAGCCGCAGTGACGATCCAGTTCGTCTCTGTCGTCGCCAGACTCTTGACTTCTCCCAGCGGAGATGACGTTGTGTAGCACCAACGACGAGTCGTCAAACGTGACATGATCGCTGACAATCTCCCGGCCATCCTTCACCTGGAGGACATAGGTCTTGTTTGTGTGCTCTCCGTTCTCAAGTTGATCCATCCCCACGGCGACACGCTTTGTGCACCCGCCGAGTAGTAAAAGGAGTCCGCGTGAGAGCCTGGCCAGCGCGGGATATTCGAGCAAGGAGAATGGGTCGTTGCGGAAGTCGGTGCACGGAGCAGAGATAAAGAATGGCTCCCCGGGTAGGACTCGAACCTACAACCCTGCGGTTACAAGGGTTCCCTTTGTTGCCAAAGGGCTCGGACTATCTCATCACCCGTCTTGATGAAATCAAGCGAGGGTGTCGGGCGCTAATGGGGCTTATCGGTTGAGACTCCTCATCCCCTAGTCTCTGCACGTTCCCGCCTACGAAGTTTCTCATTCGGCGGGCTTCGCTCAGGATTACCCTGGAAGGGCTTCCCTGAATTCACCCGATTTTTCACCGACGATTTCGCGTCGGCGCTGCGTTTTCGAACACAGCCGCATGCTCTACCATTGAGCTACCGAGGAACCTGGCGGGGAGCTTATCGTCTCGCTAATCGATTGTCAATAGGGCGCTTCGGACACGGAGATGGCCCGTCTACTGCATCAGCGGTATATAATAGAGGGGCGATCCCCAACGAGAAACTATGCGCCATCACTCGACGACGATCGTCACCGCCTTTTTCGCGTGTTGCGTTGCGTGTGCGTCGCCGATCGCTGCACAAACGAACGACGCGCTCGCAGAAACGAACTACTTCTATCGCGGTCTGTCGTACGGATCCGACGCCGCCTTCCATCCGGTCAGCGAAGTGATCAATGGTGCCTTCGGCGTTCTGCAGATTTCGAGTCGATGGGTGCCGCTCGACGACATCGACTGGCATCAAGGACTCGACATTACGTGGCAGAGTATCTCGCACCCGGCGCGCACGGTGGACGCGTACGGAAGCACCGCCTTTGTAAAAGACGAGCTCGTCCCCGCTCGGTTCGGTTGGAGCAACCTGCAATACGTTCCCAACTACACGCTGCACTTGATCGGAGGCGGCGCGCGCAATCGCGCGTTCACGGAGTGGTACGACGCACACGGCTTCGCCGCTCCCGGTGTGTGGGCGTTCGGCACCACGATCGCGCACGGCTTCGCGGTCGAAGCGGTCGAGCATTACGACAAGGATCAACCCACCGTCGACCCGGTGGCGGACATGCTGGTGTTCGACCCGTTCGGCGCTTTCCTCTTCATGAGCGACGGCGTCTCGCGCTTCTTCTCGCACACGCTCAATATGTCGATCTGGTCGGGGCAGCCGATGTACAACCCGGTCGTGAACACCTTCGAGAACGCGGGCGAGAACTACGGCCTCCACTACTTCTTCGCGCCCACGAATCGCGTCGGCATCTTTTCGTATTGGGGCATGAGCCACCTCTTCGGTGTGACGGTGCGCGGCGGGCGGTGGTTCGATTGGTCGATCGGGCTGGGCGGAGCAGTCGACGAACTGAAGGAACAGGATCGCGCCAACGGAATGTCGGCGCTCTACGCACGCGTCAAGCCGGACGTCGGCGTCTTCCTGCACCGCAACGGATCGCTGCTGGCCTCGGTTCAGGTGTCGCAGGCGTGGACACAGGCACTGCGCGTGAACGTCTATCCGGGCTGGTTTGAAGTGGGTGGATTGTCGCCCGGTCTCTACACGGGCATTCGTGGCGATGACTACATCATGGGCGTGAGCTTCTCCGTCTTGCCCATCGGCTTGGCGGGTTCGATCTAGCGATTCTCACCGATAATCCTCGCGCACGGGCACGAACACGTCGAGCAAGTACGCATCCGTAATGGCGCGCCCCGAGTGACGCACGCCGCCCGGAATCACCACCACCATCCCCGGTTCGAGCGAGAGCGGCTTCCCTGCTACTGTCAGCTCGTACTTTCCGCTGATCACGTTGACGACTTGCTCGTGCGGATGGTCGTGCTCGGGGGTGGCCGCCCCGGCGTCGATACGCCAGTGCGCTACCGTCAAGTGATCGCCGTGCACGAAGTGCACGTGATGGCCCGGCCGCACTTCGCGCGGCGTCACGTCCTCGAGCTTGATGTGCTGCATCATTACACTCCAATCGATGGGAACGACCATCATAGCCGTCCCCGGGTGTGGGAACAATAGCACGGGCGCCTTTCGGTTATACTCACGCGCGTATGGCCGGCTCCAAGAAGAGCGCTCCCCCGCCCAAACGCGCCGCGTCCGTCGACAATGCACTCCTCACGCCGGTCGTCGGCCTTTCCGTGGCGATCGCGATCGTGCACGTCGTTTCCGCTCTGCCCGGCTTCTCGTGGATGTGGGGCGCCCATTTCTACGCGTTCTTCCCGACGTGGGAGTTGGTTGTCGCGACTCTCTTACTGCTGACGACCGTCGCGGCCGCCGTGGGGCGTCGCGATCGCTTGGTCGCGTTCGTCGATCGCGTGCTGGCACCCATCGTGAGCGGGCGTCGCTTTCTCGCGCTCACGATCGTTTCCGTCATCGTGGGTACACTGGTCTTCTGGACGGCACGCATCTGCCACACGTATCTCGGCGACGGCAACATCATTGTCGAACAGATCGACACCTCCCGCAAGATCCTCGAGCGCGAACCCCTCTCGAGCGTCATTCAGTACGCGGTCTATCGCACGACCAAGCCGTGGTTCGACGCCCCCGGCCGCCCGATCGAGTTCATCGCGCGCGACGCACTCGCACCCGCGAGTGTCGCGGCCGGCCTGTTGTTTCTCGTCGTAGCGTGGTTGCTGGCCCTGGAGATCGCTCGGCTTCGCGTCGCCAAGGACGAAAGCGAGCGGCGACCGCTCGCCGTCCTCGTATGGTGCGCCATCGTGCTGCAGGGCTATGTGCAGCTCTTCTTCGGGTACGTCGAGAACTATACATTCTACGCAGTCGGCGTGGTGTTGTACTTGTGGCTCGCGATGCGCGTGCTGCGTGGCGCGGCGCCGCTGCTTCTCCCGGCACTCGCGCTGGTGCTCTGCTTCGCGCTCCACCTTTCGTCGTCGGTGCTAGCGGCGTCCTTCGTGGTGCTCGCAGCGGTGCCGCTTGCTGCGCGCGAGCGTCGCAGGGCGGCTCTTCGTGACCTCGCCATCGCTGCGCTGACCGCCGCCGCGGTGGGACTCACGTTCGTGAAGCTGCGCGCCGGTTACAACCCGCTCACGACTCTGATCGGTATGGTTCAGATCGCGTTCGCGCACAAAGGGACGCCGGGGTATATGTTCTCGAGCACGCACGCCCGCGACTTCTTCAACGAACAGCTCTTGATCGGCCCGCTCGGTATATTTCTGTTCTTGATCGCGGCCGTGATGGCGCTCGTCGCGAAAGGAGCGCGTCGCGGAACCACGTGGTTCTTCCTCGTGGCGGGTGCGGGATTTCTGGCGGCGTGCTGGCTGATCGGCGATTCCAACCTGGGATACGCGCGCGACTGGGACCTACTGTCGCACTCGGGGATCGTGTTCACCGTCGGCGCGCTGGCGCTCATGGGGATGCAGCGAGTCCGCCACACGACGCTGGTCGCTGCACTCGTTTGCATGACCGCAATGTCGGCGTATCACACCGTCCCGTGGATCGCGACCAACGCGAATGAGGCGCGAAGCCTGGCTCGTCTGAAGACGCTTCCGCTGGGTTTGGGCCGGACCGAAGTGGTGCTGTCGACGTGGTACCGGCAGCGCGGTGACGTCGACCAGCAGCGCTACTGGCTCCAGCAAGCACTCGTCAGCAATCCGACCAACGTCAACGCGATCTACTTGCTGGCGGATGTCGATCTAAAGACCGGGCGGTTCGAATCCGCCGTCGCGTCTGCGCAACGGGCGGTGCGCATGCGGCCCGAGAAGATGGAATTTCGAAATTTGCTCGTGCAAGCGCTCTACGCGCTCGGGCGCTACGACGAGGCCATTCCTCACCTCGAGTCGATCGCGCAGCACGATCCGACCGACGTGCGCACCGCGATCACGCTGGCCGAAGCCTACACGGTGACCGGTCACTCCGAGCAAGCGAGCGCGATGTTTGCGCGCGTCGAGCAGACGCTTCGGCAAGTGCTCGACCGGCACCCCGACGACGGCGAGGCGAATCTCCTCTACGGATTCACGCTGCTACGAGAGAATCGCGCCGACGAAGCCGTAGTCTACCTGCAGAAAGCGCTCGCCATCAATCCGCGGTCGACGGAGGGACACTGCTTCTTGGGGTACGCGTTGCGCGCCGGCGGGCACAACGCGGAGGCGGTCGAACAGTTTCGAGCCTGCTTGACCATCAACCCGCAGTATTCGGCGCGCGCCGACGTCGAGAGTTGGCTCGCGACGCAGTAGGTCGCTGCGAAAAGCGTCAGTCACTGATTCCCGTCTGAATGGGGACGAAGATTTCGTTCATCGGATAACCGTCCGACTGCGGTGTGGCGACTCCGAGCAAGGCACCCACGGTGGTGCAAATATCGCGTTGCGTGTACAGATTCGTCACCTCGAAGTCGGGGCGAATGTTGGGACCGAGTGCCAAGAAGATGACGTGCTGGCAACCGGGGCAGCTGTCGCCGTGGTTCTGGAATCCGCCGTGCGCGTCGTCGTGGCGGCCGTGGTCGGCAGTGATGATTAGATAGGTCTGATTGGCGTACACGGGATCGGACTGGAGATAGTTCCACGTCAACACGGCCAGCGAGTCGACAACTTCCATCTGCCGCGTGTAGCGGCTCCAATCGCCGGTGTGCCCCATTTGATCCAAATACGAAAACGCGGCCATCACCAAGTGCGGATGTTCGGTCTGCAAATGCCCGATGAGCGCGTCGTACGTGTCGGTGTCGGTCGGGTTGTCCAAGTCCGCCAAGGCTCCGTAAGCGGCACCATACGCGGGGTCGAGGCTGTACGCGCACGCGCCGAGCTTGGGCTTCCCACCCACGAGGAGCGCGTCGGTGGCGGGAGCGCCCGTCGCTTTGCGGTAGTACTCGAACAGCGTCGGCTGCGGCACGCGTTGCGTCCCGTCGTCGGCCAGGAATTGCCACACGCCGCTCAGCATGGTCGAGTGACCCGGGACCGTGATCGTCCATCCCAGATTCTGAAAGTTGGAGCACACCGTTCCCAACGGGCGCAGCTGATTCCACATTTCGGGAACGTACGTGTGCGACGGATCCCCAAACGAATCTTGGTAGCGCGGACCGTCGATCACCAACACCACCACTTTGGCGTCGAACGACTGCGGCGTGACGGTGTGATTGGCGTCGTGGTCGGGCGGGAATACCTGCGTATCGCACGCGAGTGCCGCGATCAGCACCAACGACCACGCGAGGTTCTTCGACGATCGCTCCATCAGTGCAACACCACCAGTTTGCGACCGACCGAGGTCGCGTCGCGCGAGTGGACGCGCACGAAGTAGACACCCGACGCCACGCGCCGCCCGCCCGCGTCGCGGCCGTTCCACTCCAGTCGATGCGCCCCGCCGTCGCGACGGCCCGAGAACAGCACGCTCACGACGCGGCCCGCCGCGTCGTAGACCGCCACCGTGTGCTCGCCGCCGTTCTCCGGTGCCACGTATTCGATTTGCACGTCGTTGCCGAAGGGATTCGGCCACGCGTTGCGTACCGCCCACGCCGACGGAAGCGACGGCGTCGCCACGTCGGTGGGTGCGTTCGCGATCGCTTCGTAGAACGAACGCGCCGACGCGACCGCCATGTCGAACGCTTCGCGCGTGCCGTCGGGAAAGAAGCCGAGGGTATCGAACACGGTCACGGTTTCGTCGAGGCGATCGAGAAAATACTGGGCCGCGTCGCTCTTCGTATAGGTGACGCTCTGCGTCGCGCGATCGTGCGCAGCGGCGCCGGCTTCGAGATACACCGGTGCGGTCTGCGCGAAGAGCCCGTTGGCCGGCATGACGTGCCAGCCCGACGCGATCCCGGTGGTGCGCGCCGCGATCCACGTGAGCCCGGCGCTGGCGACGTCGAACGAGGTCGCGAACGACTTCGCGACACCGTTGGGCGGTGTCAGAATGTTGAGAAGACCCGTATCGCCCCAAATCTCGATGTGGGAAATCGGCAATAGACACTGAACCGATACCGTGCCGTGCAACGTCGTTTGGTTGAGTGAGAGGACGTCTCCGGATTGGGCGCCTTCGACATCGAAGTGCGTGAACAAGGGATAGTTGCTCACGAACGAATGCCCCGCCTTCAAACCGGCGATCCAGCTGTCCATGGTGAAGGCGCCGCTGGGCCGCACATAGATGCGATACCCGCCCGCAGGGCCTGAATCGCCCGACGCGAGCGTGCAGTCGGTTCCCGCCGACGGCGGTATACGAAAGCCCGCGCTCAGCGCCTGGAAATACGGCTCGACGCCCGTCGGCGGCGCGGCGTTCCAGAAATCCAACAGGTCGATCGCGTCGACGTCGCCCGCCGCAAGGTCGATCGACATGCCGCGCCACATTCCCACACCCGGCCAGCCTTCGATGTCGGAGGGGTCGAAGGTGGAGAACGGGTGCGCCGCGATCACCGCGACTTGGCCCGGCTGCGCGTGGACTTGGTCGTAGACCAGCGCGTCGAGCGTTCTCCCGCACGCGACGTCGTCTTCCACGCAGCCCGCGTCGTAGAGCCATTGCTTCAATCCCAAGATGGTGAGGTGCGAGAAATGCGCGTTGCGCTGCTCTTTGCTGAAGAAGACGATGCGGTCGGGGAGACTCACGGGATCGATCACGCCGGTGAAGTAGCTCTCCTCTTCCATCGAGTTGATGAAATTCAACTCTTCGCCGCGCGCGATCAACGCTAGGTCGCTCGCATCGAGGTTGTAAATGACGGGCGGGTGCGAGATGTGGACGTGGGTGTCGCCCGAATACCAACCCAGGCTCTTCATGTCGTAGAGGCGCTCCAGCCGGAACGTCACCGTGCGCGCCGACGTCACCGTGATCGTGGTGTCGAGCACCTCGTACTCGAAGCCGCGTCCCGCGCGAATGATGACCGGCCCCGTCGGCACACTGATGGTGGTGTTGCCGCCCGAGTAGAAGTAGCTGTACGGCCCGCGCTCCTGGAAGATCGACCCGTCGAGGTTGCCTGGAAGCTGGCGAAGAGGGCCGACGAACACCCCCACGCGCACCGCCAGCGTGGTCCCGCCGGAATCGCGGAAGCGAAGCGTCAAGTTGACGTTGGCAGCAGCAGCGACCCCGGCGGTGGCAAGCCAAACGCCGAGGCCCAGCGGCAGAAAGACCGTTGCGGCTCGATGGGTCATACAGGTGATCCAGGATACAGGGGTCCTAATGATACGGGAGCCGCAAACGTCATTCAAGCCCGCCGAAACCCGGCTTTACGACGGGCGCGAAAGGGCTATAATACCCGCTCACACTTTATGAGGAGGCAGGGGCCGTCCCCCGAACCCGGCCGGACCCGTTCTTCGGAACACCCCCTGAAGGAGTATCCATGAAATCGTTCGCTAGTAAGGCTCTCACGGTGGCGATCGCGGCACTCGTCGCGTGGCTTCCCGCGTGCGGCAAGAAGTCAGAGAAAGCGGAGCAACCCGTGGAATTGAGCTTCACCCACATCCCGCAAGACTCATTGCAAATGGAAATGGCGAAGCTCGCCCCGGTCGACATCGTCTACGACGCCACCATTCTCTCCGCACCCGAGAAGCAAGCGCTGGCCAAGTTGGTCGAAGCCGCTCGCTTGATGGACGAAGTGTTCCTGCGCCAAGTGTGGGAGGGCAACGTCCCCATGCGCGACCAACTCACGACCGCCGCCAACACGGACGGTCCCAACAAGCTGCTGGCACAGGATCTTCTGCACTTTTTCAACCTGAACGCGGGTCCGTGGCTGCGCCTGGATCACGATCGGCCGTTTATCGGTAACACGCCCAAGCCCGCGGGCGGCGGATTCTATCCGACCGACATGACCAAGGAAGAGTTCGAAGCCGCCGTGGCCGCGAACCCCGACCAGAAGGCCGCGATGACGGGCTACTTCACGCGCGTCGAGCGCGGCCCCGACGGCAAGTCGCTGATCGCGGTTCCGTATAGCGACGCCTACGGGGCGCAATTGCGCGAAGCGGCGCAGAACCTGAACGACGCCGCCGACATTCTCACCGCCGAGACGGCCAAGTCGCAGTTCGCGAACGGCGTCGACTATACGACGCTAGCCACGTTCCTGCGCAGCCGCGCGGCCGCGTTCACGTCGAACGATTACTTCCAGAGCGACATGGACTGGATGGACATCAAGGACAACATCCTCGATGTGACCATGGGTCCGTACGAAGTGTACGAAGACGCGCTGTTCAATTATAAGGCGTCCTTCGAGGCCGTCATCGCGATGCGCAATCCGGCCGACAGCAAGAAGCTCGACGAGCTCAAACACTACCTGCCCGCGATGGAGCGCAATCTCCCCATCGCGAACCAGTACAAGAATCCCAACCGCGGGACCGATTCGCCCATCTCGGTGGTCGACGTGATCCATGTCGGCGGCGACATGGGCAAGGGTGTGCACGCGATCGCGTACAACCTGCCCAACGACGAGCGCGTGCGCGAAGCCAAGGGCTCCAAGAAAGTCATGTTGAAGAACATCGCGCGCGCCAAGTACGACAAGATCTTGATGCCGATCGCGAACTTCGTGCTCGACCCGTCGCAGCTCTCGTACGTGACCTTCGACGCCTTCTTCGGTACGTCGGTCTTGCACGAGCTCTCGCACGGCTTGGGACCGGGGACGATCACGCTGCCGGACGGCTCCAAGACCACCGTCAACCTTGCGCTCAAGACGCTCTATTCGCCGCTCGAAGAGTGCAAGGCGGACGTGATGGGGCTCTACAACACCGAATTCCTGGTGGCGAAGGGCTTCTATACCAAGGAAGACTTGGACCAAGCGTACGTGGTGTTCTTGCCCGGCTTCTACCGCGCGGTGCGCTGGGGTCTGCACGAAGCCCACGCCCAGGGCAACATGATCCAGTACAACTGGTACAAGGACAAAGGGGCGATCGTGTACGACGCCACCACCGAGCGCTACACAGTCGTGCTAGATAAAATGCCGGAAGCCGTGAAGTCGCTGACCAGTGCCTTGTGCATGGTCGAAGCGAACGGCGACTTCGCCGCAGCACAAGCGTTCGTCGACCAGTGGGGTGTGATCCCCGCCGAAGTCGAGAAGATCGTCGGCAAGTTCGGCAATATTCCGACCGACGTCGCGCCCAACTACGACGCGAGCCGTTTCATGACCGCGTCGATGTAGTTTCTTATGGCCAAAGCGCGGAAGGGTCCGTCTCCCGACCCGCAAGCTTCAACGACTGCTGACCGCCGCGTCGATCCACGCCTGTCGTGGGTCGTCGCGGCGGCGGCGTTTTCGGCCGCGATCGTCGTCGCGGCGTCGTTCTTCCCCGCCGCGCGTCTGTGGGGTGTGAACCAACTCGCCTTCCTGCCGCCCGCGCTGCGCTACGCCGCCTTCGCGATTCTCGTGCTCGCCTTCGTGCCGCCGCTCGCGCGCGTCGTGTATCGCATCGCGCTCGGCGCGTCCGACAAGCACGCATCGGTTTCGAAACCAACTGGCGTGACCATCGCCGTCGTGATCGCGATCGCGTCGATCGCCGTGTTCTGGCAGTTCCGTGTCGCGACCAACCTGCTCGGCGACGGGCAGCTCATCGCACAAAGCTTCGAAGCCGCCGAAGAAGGCCACAACTCCGTCATCATGCGCAGCGCCCACGCCATCGTCACCGAAGAGACCATCGCGCCCGGCACCACACTCCTCTACTTCGCGGCCGTCAAGTCGGCCAAGCACATCACCAAGAAGGACCACCCCGTTCCCGCCATGCGCCTGTTGAATTGCCTCCTGGGCGGCGTGTTCGTGTTTCTGGTACTGACCGCGTCGCGCGCGAAAGCATGGGGCGCGGAGCCACGCGTGTGGTTCGTCGTGCTGACTGTGTTCTCGTGCTCGATGCTCTTGTTCTTCGGATACATCGAAAACTACACCACGCCCTACCTGCTCATGGCGATCTACGTGGTGGCGGCGTTCGCGGCGCTCTACCGCAAGGTGCCGCTGTGGCTGCCGCTCATTCCCCTGGTGGTCGCGGGCTACGCGCACATCCACAGCATTCTGTTGATTCCGTCGTACGTGTACTTGGTGGTGTGGATGCGGGTGCGAAGCAAACGCGCCATGCTGATGCGCTACTGGATGCTGGTGTTCACGGTGTCCGCGCTGGTGGTCGTCGTGGCGTGCTCGTCGATAGAAGGCTTGAAGAAGTTCTTCGTGCCGTTCGGTGTCAGCGGCAACACGCTCTTTGCCCCACGTCACTGGGTCGACGTCGCCAACGAGATGCTGATGCTCCTCCCCATTCTGCCTGTCGTCGCGACCATCGGCTGGCTCGGTCGACGCGGAGATCCCGTGCGCGACAAGGGCGCCACCAAAGATCCCACGTCGCTCTTGTCGCACCCCGTCGAGTGGCAGTTCGTCGGCACCATTCTGATCGCGTGTGCGCTGTATCTCTTTTTCTTCCGCCCCGAGATCGGGATGGCGCGCGACTGGGACTTGTTCACCATGGCGACCCTGGGCCTGGTACCCCTCACCATCTTGGCACTCAATCGCTACGTGCGCGTGTTTGCGATGAACACTGCGACGACCGCGCGCTTCGCCGTGCCGTCGCTCGCACTCGTCGCCGTGATGGGAGTGGGGTGGGTCGGCATCAACACCTCGACCGACCACACCATCGATCGCTTCAAGAGCATTCTCACCTACGACAAGGCGTTCGCCGCCTACGCGTGGGAGAACCTCGCCATCCTCGAGCACAACCGCGGCAATCTCCAGAAGGCCATCGACACCATGCAGATCGCCATCGCCAACGGCAACAACCCCCGCCACTCCGTGCGCCTCGCCGTGTACACCGAAGAAGCCGGCCGCATCGACGACGCCATCGCCATCTTGGAGAAAGTACTCGTGCGCCGCCCCGACTTCGACAAGGCCCGCTACCGCCTGGCCCTATTCGTCGAGAAGAAGAACGACTGGGCCAAGATGCTCGACGTCGCCCGCGAAGGTGTCCGCTACCACCCCGAAGAACCCTTCTATCGCTTCCTCTATGGCGAAAGCCTCCTGCGCGCCGGCCGCACCGACGAAGGCATCGAGATGTTCAAGAGCTGCCGCGACATGAACCTCCCCCCAGCCGCCAAGCAGCGGGTGGAGCAGGTGCTGGCGTTCTACGCGGCGCAGGGGAAGAAGTAGGGCAGACGACCTGCCCAGGAAACAACACAGATTGCAGACAGAAAGGGGCCGCCCATGTGCTAGCCCAGGCAGGACTCAGTCGCTTCGGTAAAGCGACTTTATGTATCCCCACGTCGTGGAACGCGCTGACACGCTGGGAACAAACGACGCAGAACCGTCGTCTTGGTACGTATACTCGAATCGAAACAACCCGCCGGCTGGCATCAATATCCTAAGCTTGGCGTAGTGGCCCTCACGCGTCCTGACTACCAAGACGTCGTTTGGACGCGCAGCTTCAGACGGCCCGTAGAGACTTGGATCGGTCGGCGCTGCGGTTAGGTTTTCGTATGTGCTATCCGCGGAACCAATGTAAGTTATCGCACTGGGCGAGATGGCGAGTAAGAGGTCCGTTAGCGTGTTCGCGTTCGCGGATTCCGCCCGAGTGTGGGCAACTGTCACAGCGTAAACAATGTCGGCGCCGGAGGCTGGGGACGCCTCTAGGGAATCCGAGAAGTCCCACCCACCTCCCGTCAACGGGAAACCCACAACGCCGGTGTGCAGAACTGCGGCGGCAGTTGAACAAAGGGCTAGACTGACGACCACGGCGCCGAATGCCGTAGTGACACTGGTCGGTACAGTGAAAAAATAGTGGCGGGGCCAGCTGCCGCACATCAAGCGACGATGTGTCCTGGCTCGTTCACAAACCCGATTCTCCGAATTGTTGTTCACAGCGCCGCCTGTAATGTCACTGATTGCTCTGATTCTCATCCTCATTTGGAAGTGGCGTGGCCGGGCTGTCAATACGTCGACCGACCGCCCGGATGACCTAATTACCTATAAAGACTCTTTACACGCCCCCATGTCGTGACCCTTGTACTCACGGGATTGACCAGGACGCGTGTCCCGTCATCCTGATATGCATACTCAATTGTGATCCCCCCGCCTCCGACCAGTTCGATCCGCAGCTTCGCGAAGTGATTCTCCTTGGTGCGGACGACATACACGCCATAGCTCAAGACCTCCGCTGACGGACCATAGAGCAACGTGTCGGCGGGAGCCGTGGTGAGATCCTCGTAGGTCGAATCCTGCGGTGCAACTGCAATTGAGGCCGGATAGTCGGTTAGAAAATAGTAGGGAAACAGGGCGCTGCGTCCTGACGCAGGTTCCGCATTTCTCGCAATCAGTGTTATCCAGCGAAGGTCGCCATTGGGGGGCGCGACGGCAACCGAATCACTGAAGTCCCACGCCGGACCAGCGGGTATCAGCGCAAAACCGGTATGGAGCTCGGCCTGCACAGCCGTCGAGGTAAGCGAGAAACCGATCGCGAACGCGAAAGCTACTCGGCGGACGAATGAAGGGTTCAGTCTCATTATGCCCTCCCGTTGTCGGCAAGCTGCTGCAGCATCGCCGGGGACTGCAGAAACGGTTGGGATTGCCGCGACTAATCGACGTGCTTCGACACGAGGGCGTGAGAGGCAATCGCACGCGGAAGTTCCTTGCACGACTATCTGTAGAGCGCCTTGATAGCACCCCACGTCGTCGTCGCAACCGGCACCGGTGTGCAATCAAAGGTCTGAGAAGACCCGTTAATCACACGCGCGTCCGGACACCCGCAATCGACCAAGTTATAGAGATCTTGCACAAACGTGCGAACGGATGTGCCACCGCACGTCATCGCCTCGACCGTCTGGGCGTCACGGTGGGGCGCAACAAGGAGCTGCGCACAAGGGCTTGACGTTCCATATGACATGTAAGTCACCGACAACACCACCTGAGTGCCGATCACACAAGCACCGCCGTAGCAAACGGACACGCCGCTAACGGCATCTCCAACCGTTGTCGGAAATGGATGCGTCTCGGAGAGGTACGTCAGGTTCATGCCAGCACCTGGCTCAATCCGAAATCTTGAAGCTGTCGCCCCGGGATTAAAGGTGTGGAGCACGTAAACAGTGCGAGGGCCGGGTGCGTTGGTGAAGAATCCGCACACTCTTTCGCTCGACTGGCTAGACAGAGTAATGGACCCCTGGGTTTGGGCATTCGCCGCGGCGGCCCCAATTGCAAGAACGTAAGCGGTCGCAACCACTAATGACATTGCGAGTCGAACGAAGGATCTGTTCATATTGGACCTAGCTGTGCTGCCATTAGAGGGCGATTTCTTCGCCGACCAAGTCACACCGGGGCTGTAAAGTAACAAACTGCGAGTGCGCGAACAGCGCGTCCCTGCCGACTCCCCCGGGACCGTTACAGTTCGCGCGGGTGTTCCCAATTTGGAAGCTTACCAACATCAGACTATTTTATCCACTGTTTTCTTTGCGCTGGCCGCGTCGCTGGCGACGCATCCGGCAGCATTGGGGTGACCGGTAGATTCGGGGGAACGCGTCCAGCCCTCTTCCACGAGCCGGGAAGTTGCCGGTTGATCGGCGACGGCTGCTCGGCGAAAATAGGGGCAATCGAGAGATGCGCCGACGCGCTTCTGGCATCCCAAGTGGAAGAAAGGAAATCTGAACATGCGTAGGCTTTCTGCAAAATCAATCCAACTCATGGCGATCGCCGCGGTATTCGGCGTTTGCGCACTCGTGGTTTCCAGTAACCGAGCAATCGGCGGAGCAACGGGGACTCAGCACCCGCAAATTGGCGACTGGGGCGTGGACCTGACGGCGCGCAACACGGCCATCAAGCCCGGCGACGATTTCTATCACTACGCCAACGGCCATTGGCTGGACACGTTCGAGATTCCCGCGGACCTGCCGTCATATGGATCCTTCACCATCCTCACGCTTCGTGGTGAGGAGCAGATCAAGGGGATCATCGAGGAGCAGGCGAAGGCGGGCGGCGCCGAAGGTTCTCTGGGTTGGAAGATCGGTGAGATCTACAACGAGTTCATAGATCAGGACGCACTCAATGCGAAGGGCTTGACACCGCTCGACGCCTATCTCAAGATGATTGCGGCGACCAAGAGCCTCGACGAAATTGCGTCCCTCACCGGCGAGCTGACGCCGCACCAACGGAGGCGGACCTCGCGGAGGCGGCAACACGCTCTTCGCGTACTACATCGACCAGGATGAGAAGATCCCGACGCAGTACATTCCGCATTTCGCGCAGAGCGGACTCGGTCTTCCCGACCGCGATTACTACCTGAAGGACGACAACCCGCGCTTCGTGGCCGCGAAGCAGGCCTACCACGACTACCTGGTGACGTTGTTCACCACGGCGGGAAAGAGCGACCCCGGCATGCGCGCGGACCGCATCATCGCCATGGAGACCGAGGTCGCCAAGGCCCACTGGCCGGTCGAAGAGACGCGCGATCTGGACAAGACCTACAACAAGATGAGCCGGGACGAACTCAAGAAGCTCGCCCCCGACTTTCCGTGGGACAAGTATCTAAACGCCCTCGGCATGAAGTCCCAGAAGGAATTCATCGTGTTGTCGCCGACCGCCTTCACCGGCATGGCGACCGTGTTCAAGAATACGCCCGTCGAAGTCTGGCAGGACTACCTGGTCAGCCGGCTGCTTCGTAACAACTCCGCCTATCTAACCAAAGATCTCGACGACGCGACCTTCACGTTCACGTCCACCGCGATGACCGGGGCCAAGGTGCAGCGCGAGCGTTGGAAGCGCGGCGTCCAGACCGTCAACGGCAGCATGGGCAACGCCGTCGGCAAGATGTACGTCGAAAAATACTTCACACCCGAGGCCAAGCAACGCATGGACGAGTTGGTGAAGAACCTCCTCGTGGCCATGGGGCAGCGCATCGACGGTAACAGCTGGATGACCGACGCCACCAAGAAAGCCGCGCGGCAGAAGCTCTCGATGTTCAATGTCAAGATCGGATACCCCGAGCAGTGGAGAGACTACTCGGGACTGAAGATCACCAAGGGCGATCTGGTCGGAAACATGTTCCGGACCCGTGCCTTCGAGTACGACTACCAGTTGGCCAAGCTCGGCAAGCCGGTGGATCGCAAAGAGTGGCTCATGTCACCGCAGACGGTGAACGCCTACTACAACCCGTCGATGAACGAGATCGTGTTTCCGGCCGCGATCCTGCAGCCGCCGTTCTTCGATCCGTATGCCGATGACGCCGTGAACTACGGAGCCATCGGGGCTGTGATCGGCCACGAAATCGGCCACGGCTTCGACGACCAGGGACGCAAGTCGGACGGCGAGGGTGTGCTCCGCGACTGGTGGACGCCCGAGGACGCCACTCGCTTCAAGGAGCGCACCGATGCGTTGGTCGCCCGCTACAACGCGTTCGTTCCCCTACCCGGCATGCACGTCAACGGCGAGAATACCCTGGGCGAAAACATCGGCGACCTGGGCGGCCTGGAAATCTCGCACTACGCGTACGTGCTGAGCCTCAAGGGAAAAGAGGCGCCGGTAATCGACGGCATGACGGGAGATCAGCGCTTCTTCCTCGGATTCGCCCAGCTCTGGCGGTCCAAGATGCGCGACGCCATGCTAACCAGCATGGTGGCGTCGAACGAGCACAGCCCCGCCGAGTTCCGCGTGACCGGCCCCGTACCCAACATCGACGTGTGGTACGCCGCCTTCAACGTCCAGCCGGGCGACGCGCTCTATCTCGCGCCCGACAAGCGCATCCACATCTGGTAGGAATTTCTGGATGATTCAGGAGAGGCCCGGCTGCCATTCGGTAGCCGGGCCTTTCTGTTGTTGCGCGTCGAGAGCTAACTCCCTCAACGTCCATGCTGCTTACCGATACAATGCCTTGATGCCTCCCCAGGTACTCTGCCTTGTGCCGAGGAGGCACCAGTCACAAGTGCCATCGTCGTTGATGATCAATGGGCCTTGCGAGAATGTCGCCTCTGCTTCCGCCGCACAGGTAAGCGACTCGATATGGCCAGTCGTTGAGTCCAGGCTCGGTAGCAGCTCAAGAAAACTGCAATCGGCGGACGTTCCGAATGTTGTATACGAAATAGTGGCAACAACAAGTGATGCAGAGACACAGCCTGCGTACAAGAAACCAATTCCGTCTGTAACGTTCCCCACGGAAATTACCGCGCTCACTAGCTCGATCAAAGAAAACTGTCCAGTAAAGCCCCCGCCGACTCCAACGCGCAGACTTGAGCCCATCGCACCGCTGCCGGTATGGTGAATGAGGTACGCCTTCAGCGTCCCCGGCCGTCGATCTAGGGTGGTACAACCTCCACCACCGGAGTCTCCGTAGAGTCCAATCGGCCCGGTGGCGCCATTCGCCTTCAACGGAAATAGCACGGCGAGAAACACCACGAACCCGAGAAAAAGGTTATGGGGCAGGATAAATGGCATCTGTGATCTCATATTAGACGCCCCCAATCAGGTTTACCCGGTAGTATACACCTTCCTCCAAGCGTGTGGCGACCATTCTTTCCCGCGATGACAGGCGCGTAGCGATCTCCCCGGCGCCAGAAACTACTTCTACGTAAAAGCATGGTCACGCTACGAGCCTCCTGCCATGATGCATTCGCATCAATTTGCATGGCTCGTGCAGACCCTGTGACGCGGAAATGCGACGTGCTGCGCCAGCCCGCGCGGACTAGCACGAGTTACCGCGTCGCAGACTTTCCGCTTGTTGGAGGAGGTGGACCGAGGATCTCAACTACGAGACTTGTAGGTGTGACGACTGGTTCTTAGCGCTCAAGTCTTGGGACGGGGACCGAGTAGGACAGACATTACTCGTCGTCTTCCTCATCGTCGGCACTCGTCGTATCGGGCGGGAGGACGGCGTTCTCGAGCAGCTCGGCGCCGAAGCCCATCTTCTCGAGAGCGTTGTAGGAGAAGATGGAGAAGCCGGTGATGCCGACTTCGCGCAGGAGTTCGACGGATTCGGCGAGATACTCGTCGCGGCCGTCGAATACGCCGAGGCCCATCAGCCAGCGGTCCTTCCCTACCATGCGGTTGTAGATGACGGCGCGGCTTTCCAATTCGAGGGGCGGGAAGTTGTACGCCATGGGCACCACGAAGTCCATCCAGCCGTTGTTCACCCAGTTGGCCCAGTCTTGCGCTTTGTCGTGGCGGGCGCTGGCGGGATCGGCGACCACGGCGGCCGACAGCGGCTTCTCGCGACACGCGGCTTTGATGGCGATGATCATGCTGTCGACGTTGGAGACGCGCGACTCGGCGTAGATGCTGTCGACGAGGGCGAGTGCGGCAGCACCAATCACGCGCTGCAACGCGGCGCGGTCGCCCTTGGCGGCGGTCGCGGGATCGACGCCCCACTTGACGGCGAACGCGGCGCGCGAGACGGGGTCGAACGAGAACTCGCGGTTGGGATAGCGAATGTAGTCGAGGTGAATGCCGTCGATTTCGTAATCCGAAACAAGCTCGCGCACGACGCGCACCATGTGGTCGCGCATGGCACGACTCCCGGGCGAAGCGAACCAGCCTTCCAAGCCGGCCTTCTTCCAGCGCGACGATTGCATGCGGTCCATGCGGACGCCGCTGGCATCAGTCAGCAACCAGTCGGGATGGCGCGCGACCAGGTGCGCGGGCGGCGGCGTCCTCGACATGTCGGACCACACCAGAAACACGTTGATCCACGCGTGTACGGCGATGCCGTTGCGGTGCGCAAGTGTCAGCAGATACTCGAGCGGGTCGAAATCCGAAATGGGCGCTTCCAAGATCGACGCGGGCGGCTCGATGGCGGAACGATAGAACGAGTCGGCGCGCCCGCGCACTTGGACGAACAGCATGTGCGTGCGGGTTTGCACGGCGAAGTCGACCAGCTTGCTGACTTTGTCGGGCGAAGTGAGCGCGTCGCGCACCACCCACAGGGCGCGAAGCTCGTCGTTGGGGAGGATGGGTGTGCTCTCGCGCAACCTTGCGAGGTAGGGTGTGCCGAAAATGCTGGTGTCGGCGAGTGCGGGTGTGGACGAAAATGAAAAAGCCCCTCTCAACGAGAGGGGCTTTTCATACCGAGGCGCGCGTACAGTGGAGCCCAGCCAGATCGCGGCGATCATGACCGAAACGGTTGCTGCGGCTCGGCGTCCGCGCGACATGCGGTAGACTACCCGGACTTCTTGGGAGCGGACCGCTTGCCGGCGCCCGAGTCTTTCTTCTTGGTGTCGGCCTTGGCCTTCGCGGGCCGGCTCGGCTTCTCCTTCGCGACCTTGGGTGCCTCGGCCTTCTTTTCCTTTTTCGGCTTGGCTTCCTTCTTCGACTTGGCGTCCGCGTCGGCCTTTTCCTTGCCCTTGACGCCCTTGGCCGTGGCCTCTTCAGCCGCCGCCGCCGCCGCTCCCCTGATCATCGGCTTCTTGCTGATCTCGGAGTCGACCAGCTCGAGCATGACCATCTTCGCGTTGTCGCCCACGCGCGTGTGGTCCAGGCGAATGATGCGCGTGTAGCCGCCGTTGCGCTCCATGTAGAGCGGTGCCAGTTGATCGAAGAGCTTCCGCAGGACGTCCGTGCGCCGCACATAGCGGCCGGCTTCGCGCCAGTGCGCGAGTGCGACCGACGCGGCACCTTCCGTGTGCGCCTTGTGGCCCTTCTTGGCGCGCGTGATGAGCTTCTCCGCCACGCGACGGGCTTCCTTCGCCTTCGGTCCGGTGGTGGTGATGCGCTCGGACTGGAACAGCGACGTCACCATGCTGCGCATCATGGCGCGACGGTGGGCGGCGGTGCGTCCGAGCTTGCGATGATCCTTACGGTGTCTCATGCGTTTACCTTTTCTTCTAATCTAGGAGCGTCGTGATTCAGTCCGACGCGATTTCTGCGGCGCGAATGTGACTCGATATTGTCCCGCTCGCGCCGCAGCATGAGCGGAGAACCGTCACGATGCCGCGATTAACGCTACGCGTTCTCGGCTTCCGCCTCGGTCTCGATCTCGGTGTCGTCGTCGGCCGACAGAACCGAGGGAGCCGCCGGCTTGGGCGTGCGCCCGCCGAGGAGCGCGTCGATGTCCATGCCGAGCCCCAGGCCCATGCCCGAGAGAATCTCCGTGATCTCCTTCAAACTCTGCTTGCCGAAGTTCCGGTACTTGAGCATCTCTCCTTCGCTGCGACGAACCAAGTCGCCGAGCGTCTTGATGTTCGCGCGACGCAGGCAATTGCCCGAGCGCACCGAAAGCTCCAGCTCTTCGACGCTGCGGCCCAAGAGCTCGCGCAGGCGGTCGCGCTCTTCGTCGACCACCGGCTCGGTGGCTTCCATCGGGGCTTCGTCGAACTTGATGAACAGGACCATGTGGTCCTTCAAAATCTTGGCCGCATAGCCGAGCGCATCCTCCGGCGTCAGACTGCCGTTGGTCGTGATCTCGAGGATCAAGCGATCGTAGTCGGTACGCTGGCCCACGCGCGTGTTTTCGACCGTGTACGCGACCTTGCGAATGGGCGAAAAGTGCGAGTCCAAGGGAATCAAGCCGATATCGTAGTCGCCCAAGTCGTGCGTCTCGCCGGGGACGTAGCCGCGGCCGTGACCCACCAGGATGTCCATCTCGACTTCGACGTTCTCGGACGCCGTGCACAGCACGAGGTCCTTGTTGACGACCTCGATGTCCGGGTCTTCGGTGATGTCGCCGGCCTTGATCGGTCCCGACTTGGTCACCTTGAGCTTCAAGAACTTGGGGTCGTCGTTGTGCATCACGACGACGAGCTGCTTCAAGTTCAGCACCACGTCGGTGACGTCGTCGACCACACCCGGAATGTTCGAGAGTTCGTGCAAGACACCCTTGATGCGGACCGCCGACACCGCCGCGCCCTGAATGGACGAGAGCAGTGTGCGACGCAGCGCGTTGCCGAGTGTCAAGCCGAAGCCGCGTTCCAGCGGCTCCACGATGAAGCGCGCGTTGGTGGGCGTCGCGGTCGCGTCGTCGCGAAGAATTTCCTTCGGCATCAAAAGATTACGCCATTTCATGCTTCCGTTCCTCCTGCCTGCGGCGCCTCTATTATAGAGGTCCGCGGGGTGATTACTTCGAGTAGAGCTCGACGATCAGTTGCTCGTCCACCGGAACCGGGATGACGTCGCGACCCGGAATCTCGGTGAAGATCCCTTCGAGCTTGTTCGTGTCGAGGTCCAAATACGGTACGGCCTGGCGGGCGTCGACATTCTTGATCGCCTCGCGAATGATGAACAGGTCGCGGCTCTTGCCGTGCGGTCCGATGCGGTCGCCCGGCGAGACCAAGTAGCTCGGGATGTTGACCTTCTTCCCGTTGACCTCGAAATGGTTGTGACGAATGAGCTGGCGCGCCTGCGCGCGCGACGACGTGAAGCCCAAGCGATACACCACGTTGTCCAAACGACGCTCGAGCAATTGCAAGAGTGTCGTGCCGGTGATGCCCTTGGTGGCAGCCGCCTTATGGAAATAATTGCGGAACTGCCGCTCGAGCAAGCCATACGTCTTGCGGAGCTTTTGCTTCTCGCGCAGCTGGACGTTGTACTTCGACGATTTTCTCACCCGCGCCTTACCGTGCTGGCCCGGCGGGGAGTTGCGCTTCTCGATCGCGCACTTGTTAGAGTAACAACGGTCGCCCTTCAAGAAGAGCTTTTCGCCCTCTCGACGGCACAGCTTGCACTTTGCGTCGCGATACCTAGCCATTCATTCCTCCAAGACGGGTAGCCGCGGGGCTACACGCGCCGTCTCTTTCTCGGACGGCATCCGTTGTGCGGCTGGGGTGTGCAGTCCTTGACCGCGGTCACTTCCAAGCCCGCCGCGCGCAGCGACCGAATCGCGGCCTCGCGGCCCGCCCCCGGTCCCTTGATCCACGCTTCGACTTTCCTCATGCCCAATTCCAACGCTTCGCGCGCGCAACGCTCGGCCGCCAGCTGGGCGGCGAACGGCGTGCTCTTGCGCGAGCCCTTGAAGCCCACCATGCCCGGGCTCGCCCACGACACCACGGCCCCCGTCGAATCGGTGATGGTCACGATGGTGTTGTTGAAGGTCGACTTGATGTGCACGACACCGTAGGCGTCGACCTTACGCAGCTTCTTCTTGCCGAGCCGGGCCGCTTGCCGCCGGTCTTTTTTGGTTCGTTGGTCGTCAAACAGATTCCTCCTTAGACTCGCGTGGCCGGCCTACTTGGACGGCGTCTTCTTCTTACCGACACCCGGACGGACCTTGGGGCCCTTGCGCGTGCGCGCGTTGGTGCGCGTGCGCTGGCCGCGCACCGGGAGATTCAACCGGTGGCGTCGTCCGCGATAGCAGTTGATGTCGATCAGGCGCTTGATGTTGAAACTCAACTCCGTGCGCAACTCGCCTTCGACCTTGAATTCGTTTTCGATGATGTTGCGCAGCTTGATGCCCTGGTCTTCGCCCAGGCTCTTGACGCGCGTATCTTCGCTGATGCCCGCCTTCTGGCAGATCGACTCCGCCGACCTCGGCCCGATGCCGTAGATGTACGTGAGTGCAATCACGACGCGCTTTTCGTTCGGAATATCTACGCCTGCAATTCGCACGTTCTATCTCCTCTTAGCCCTGGCGCTGTTTGTGGCGCTTGTGCTTGCAAATGACGCGCAACACGCCCTTGCGCCGGATCAGTTTGCAATCCGGACAAATCTTTTTGATCGACGTTCTAACTTTCATGACGAATCCCTCTACTTGTATCGATACACGATCCGGCCCTTGGTCGGATCGTACGCAGAAATCTCCAATGTCACGCGATCCCCGGGCAGGATCTTGATGAAATGCATTCGCATCTTGCCGGACACGTGGGCGAGCACGATGTGCTTGTTCGCCAACTCCACCCGGAACATCGTGTTCGGCAACGCCTCGACGACGGTTCCTTCGACGGTGATACTGTCGTCTTTCGGCATTCTCCTCCTAACGCGTCAGGATGCGGGGGCCGTCTTTGGTCACGGCCACCGTGTCTTCGAAATGCGCCGACAACTTCTTGTCCGCCGTGACGATGGTCCAACCATCTTCCAGCGTGAACACGTCGGCCGTGCCTACGTTCACCATCGGCTCGATCGGCGAGCACCATTCCTTCTTCGAGCACCGGCCCCTGGTGGGGCGGTCCGAAGTTGGGGACCTGCGGGTCCTCGTGCATGCGCTTGCCAATACCGTGACCCACCAGCGACCTCACCACCGCGAACCCGGACTTGCGCGCGCGTGCTTCCACCGCGTGCGAGATGTCGGTCAGGCGGTTGCCGGGTCGCGCTTGCTCGATGCCTTTCTCGAGCGCGTCGAGCGTTGTCTCGAGCAACTTCTCGGCGTCCTTGCCGATCTTCCCGACCGGGATCGTGCGCGCCGAGTCGACGTAGTACCCCGTCTTTGAAAACGCCGATGTCGAGTCCGACCACGTCGCCTTCTTGAAACGGCC
>CAVTNQ010000002.1:0-882500 GCA_963736125.1 Candidatus Latescibacterota bacterium
GACCTGCCGCAGGCGTCCACGTCGTGCAACCAGTGCGGTGTCGTGTGCCCGGTGAAGATCCCGCTGCCCGACCTGCAACGCAAGCTGCGCGAGCAGGCGTTCTCGCAGGACCTGCGACCATGGCGTGAGCGCGCGGGCCTGAGGACGTGGGCGTGGTTCGCGATGCGGCCGGGGCTCTACGCGGCGGCGGCGCGGTTCGGCGCGCGCGCGCTGCGCCTCCTGTCCCGGCGCGACGGGATGATCGCCTGGCTGCCGATGGGCGCGGGTTGGACCTCGGGACGCGACATGCCGGCGCCGGCCGGACGCACGTTCCGCGAACAGTACGCCGCGCGGCGCGCGGCAGGGAGCCGTCGATGAATGCACCACGCAGTTCGCACGCGATCGTTCCGCCGCTTTCGCGGCGCGCCGAGTCGCTCGGCACGGAGAACGCGTTCGTCGTGCTCGCCGAGGTCAACGCGCTCGTGCGCGGCGGGGCCGACATCGTCTCGTTCTGCATCGGGCAGCCGGATTTCCCGACGCCGGTGAACATCCAGGACGCGGCGATCGCGGCGATCCGCGGCGGCAAGCATGGCTACACGCCGTCGGCGGGCATCGACGAGTTGCGCGCCGCGGCGGCTCGCGACATCGGTGCGCGTCGCGGTCTCGCGATCGCGGCCGACGACGTCGTCGTCGGCGCCGGCGCGAAGCCGTTCATCGCCTACACGATCGCGTCGGTGACCGACCACGGCACCGGCGACGAGGTCATCTACCCGGTGCCGGGGTTCCCGATCTACGAATCGCAGATCGTCGCCAACGGCGCGGTGCCCGTGCCCGTGTTCCTTCGCGAGTCGCGTGACTTCGCGTTCGACCCGGCGGAGCTCGAGGCCGCGATCACCGGCAAGACGCGGCTCGTCATCCTCAACACGCCGCACAACCCGACCGGCGGCATCCTGCGCGCCGCCGACCTCGACGCGATCGCCGCGATCCTCGAGCGGCATCCGCGCGTCTGGGTGTTCGCGGACGAGATCTATTCGCGGCTCGCGTACGACGGCACGCTTCGAGTCGATCGCGACCCGGCCGGGCCTGCTCGAGCGCACCGTCATTTCCGACGGCGCGTCGAAGACCTGGGCGATGACCGGATGGCGCATCGGCTACGTGGCCAACCGCGCGCTGGCCCCCGTGTTCACGCGCTGGATCACGAACACGGACTCGTGCGCGTCGCAGATCTCGCAATGGGCCGCCGTCGAGGCGCTGAACGGCCCGCAGGACGCCGCGGAGGCGATGCGCTCGCGTTTCCTCGAGCGGCGCGACCTCATCGTGGGGCTTCTCAACGGCGTGCCGGGCGTCCGTTGCAAGTCGCCGGGCGGCGCGTTCTACGCGTGGCCGAACGTCACCGAAGCGTGCCGGATGACCGGCTGCGACGACTCGGAGGTGTTCCGCAAGCGCCTGCTGCACGAGGCCGGCGTCGCGGTGCTCGCCGACATCCACTTCGGGCGGCGCGTCCCCGGCGACGGCCAGCACATCCGGTTCTCGTACGCGGCGTCCAACGAAGCCATCAAGGAAGGCGTGCGACGCATGGCCGCGTTCGTGCGCACGCACACGAAGCGATGAGCGCCGGGCCGCCCCAAGGCAAGCGACCGAAGGGCCGCCCCGAGGTCGCTGCCCCCTCGGGGGGAGGCGAACGGAGTTCGCTTCGGGGGGATCACACCCGCCGCGCCTCCTCGCAGGAGGGAGCGCGCGACGTCGCGCAGCGACGCAGCCTGGGGAGGCCCTCTGACCGGCGCGATCGACGGCAATGCGGCATCGCGCTCGGCGATCCTCGCGCGGGTCCGCGAGGCGCTCGGCAAGACCGGCGACCGGCGCGACGCGAGGAGGCGGCACGGGCCTACGTTTCCGCGCACGCGCAGGACCCCGTCCGCCGGCCCCGGCGGACCTCGTCGAGCGGTTCATGCACCGCGCGACCGACATGGAGAGCACCGTCGAGCGGATCGCCGCGCTCGCGCAGCTGCCCGGCGCCGTCGCGCGCTACATCGACGCCCTGGACCTGCCGCCGGACCTGGCCGCGCAGAAGTCGCGGCAGGGCGTGTGCTGGCCCGAGTTCGCCGGACTCGACTGGGCGGACGCCGGACTCGAGATCGAGCCGCGTCCGACCCAGGGCCGTGACCGCCTCGGCATCACCGGAACGTTCTGCGCGGTCGCCGAGACCGGGACGCTGGTGATCACGAGCGGCGCGGCGACGCCCACCGCGTCGATGCTGCTGCCGGACACGCACGTCGCGGTCGTTCGTCCCGACCGCGTCGTCGCCGGCATGGAGGACGCGTTCGCGCTCGTGCGCGCCGGGCGTCCCGGCCTGCCGCGCGCGGTGAACTTCGTTCTCGGGGCCGTCGCGCACCGGCGACATCGAGCAGACGATCGTGCTCGGCGCGCACGGGCCGTTCCGCGTGCACATCGTCGTCGTCGGCTAGCGCGGCCCGCGTCCGCGCGTCGCGGCGATCGGCGACACGAAAACGCGACACGCCGCCATCGTCCGTTCGGACGAACCGGACGGCATCGTCCATCCGGACGAATTGACGCTGCCCGTCGCGCGGCCTAGCGTGGGCCTCGACCGCACGGCAGGTTCCCGGCGCCGTGCCGGAAGGAGCGCGCACCATGCCCACGCCCGCGACGTTCGCGACAACGCACCCTGCGGTTCCTCCGATGCCTTTCGTCGTCGCATCGTGGCTGGGCCTTTCCGTCGAGCGCGTCGTCGCGGGCCTCGCCAGCGGCTCGATCCTGCCTCCCGACGGGGCGCCGCCGGGGTGGCGGCCGCCGGGAGCGATGGCGGAAACGATCGCGGCAACCCCTGCGCCGGACGACGGTCCGGCACCGGCGAACGGGACCGGCGGCGAACCGCCGGTCGGGCTGCCTCCCGACACGGGGCCCGAGGCGCCGGTCGACCTTCGTGCGGGCTACCTCGAACTCGCGCGGCAGATCGACGCCTCGCTCGACGAGGCGACCTTCGACGCGCTGTGGCGATCGGGCGGCGACGACGACGCGGCGCGCGCGGCCCGCGTCGGCGACCTCCTGTGGCGCACGGTGAGCGGCGCACCCGCGCCGGACGGTCCCGACCTCGGCGCACTCGGGGCCGAGATCGCGCACCGCGCGACACGCGGCACCCTCGTATCGCTGGCCGCGCCGGGCAGCGCGGCGCTGGCGGATGCCGCTCGCGCCGATCCGGCGGTGCTCGGCGCGCTCGCCGCCCTCGACGGACATGCGTTCGTGGGTGTGTCGAACGGGGCGCCCGCCGCGCCGGCGCGGTTCGACGCGTCGAGCGGCGAAGCGCTCGTGAGCGACGCGTGGATCGACGATCGCGCCAGGTTCGTCGCATGGCGGCAGGCGCTCTCCGACGACGCGGAGGCGGGACAGGACGTGGGCGCGGCGTGGCGGTTCGTCGACCGGACGCAGGGCGACGCCGCGACGATCGTCGTCGGTCCGGCGGAAGGCGAGCCGAACCAGGTCGTCTTCGCTCGCGACGACGGTGACGACATCGACGGCGGCGCGACGGTCGATCGCCTGCACGGCGGTCGCGGCGACGACACGATGTCGGGCGCGGCCGGCGACGACCTGGTCGAGGGCGGGCTCGGCGACGACCTCCTGTCGGGCGACGCGGGCGGCGATCGCGTGGACGGCGGCGCGGGCGACGATCGCCTCGCGGGAGGCGAGGGGAACGATGCGCTCGATGGCGGCACCGGCGACGACGCGCTCGATGGCGGGCGTGGCGATGACCGGCTCGCCGGCGGCGAGGGCCACGACGTGTATTCGTTCGCGCGCGGCGACGGCATCGACGTCGTCGTCGACACGGACGCGGACGGCGAGATCCTGCTCGACGGTGAACGATTGACCGGGGATGCGAAGCTCGCCGGCACGCCGGGGGGCGTCGACACGGACGGGCCGGTCTACGTCGCCCACGACGACGGCGCCGGCGGGACGACGCTGATCGTGCGCACGGGATCGTCCGGCGAGATCCGGATCCGCGACTGGCACGACGGAATGCTCGGGATTCACCTGTCCGTGCCGGACGACGCCGCAGGTTCGCCGAGCCCCGACGTCGGCGCGATGGGCGGGGCACTCAAGCCGCTCGTCACAGGTCCGCAATCCCCGTCGGTGCCGATGCCGGCGTCGGACAGCGAGTCCGCCTTCCTCGACGTGCGCGAAAACGGCAACGAGTCGGCATCCGGTTCGCCGATCGGCATCGATCGAAGCATCCCGCCGCCGATGTCCGCCGTGATCGCGCGCGACGACGACATGAACGCGGCGCTCGACCTCGCGGACTGGGCGCGTGCGCTCGGCGCGGGACCCGGCTTCGCGGGCGCCGGCATGTCCGGGGTTCCGCCGGACATCGATCCCCACGCCGTGACGGCGGCCGACGTGTCGAGCGCGCTGGCCGGGTTCGCCGGCGATCACGACGACGGCGATGGCGCACCGGGGCAGCCGGCGCGCATGCCTTGGCTCGTGGTGGACGAATGGCCGGCGGGAGTCGCGCCTCCCGACGTTGCCGCGCGTCCGATGCGCTGAGCGCGGTCGTCGCGAACTCGCCGCCGGCGTCGCTGATCGAGTCTTTCCCCGACCGCGACGATGTTCGGCTTCATTGCGGCCCGGGGCACGACCGACGGCGCGGGCGCGTTCGCGCCGGGATGGCAACGCATCGACAGCGCGCCCGCGTCGCCGGCCCGACGTCGCCTGCTTCATGCGCTGCTCGCGCTGGTCGCCGCGGCGTCGGCCTGGGCCTGCCTGGGCAAGCTCGACGTCGTCGTCGTCGCCGAGGGCAGGCTCGCGCCGCGTTCCCAGCTCAAGATCGTGCAGCCGGCGGACGCCGGGGTCGTGCGCGAAATCCTCGTCACCGAAGGCGCGACGGTGCTCGCGGGCGAGACGCTGGTCCGGCTGGAGGGGACGCTCGCGGAATCCGAGACGAGGGCGCTGCGCGCCGACCTGGTGCGTCGCGAGCTGCAGATGCGCCGCGTGGATGCCGAGCTCGCCGGGGTGCCGCCCGCGCGCCGCGCCGGCGACGACGACGACGCGTACGCGACCGCGCTCGCGCTCTACCACGCGAACCGGCGCGCGCACCTCGATGCGCTCGCCCAGGAAGCCGCGGCCATCGAGCGCCTCGCGCAGGAGCTCGCGGCGGCGCGCGCGACCGAGCGCAAGCTGGAGCAGGTCGTGCCGATCGTCCGCTCGGCGGCGCTGCGCTACGCCCAGCTCCGGTCCGAGGGATTCGCGAGCGAGCTCTCCGCGCTGGAGCGCGAACGCGAGCACATCGAAAAGTCGCAGGATCTCGCCGCGCAACGGCACGTCGTGGCCGGACTCGAATCGGCGTCGGTCCAGGCGCGGACGCGGCGCGCACAGGTCGAGTCCGGGTACCGGGCGCAGCTGCAGGCCGAGCGCGCGCAGGCCGACGCCGACCGGGTGCGCGCGGGGGAAGCGCTGGCGCGGCAGATTCACCGCACCGACCGTGTCGAGCTTCGCTCCCCGTACGCGGGCACCGTGAAGGACGTCGCGACGCACAGCATCGGCGCGGTGGTCGGCGCGGGCACGCTCCTCGTCTCCCTCGTTCCGGCGGGCGAGGAGCTCGTCGCCGACGTGCTCGTGCGCCACGAGGATGCGGGATTCGTGCAGGCGGGCCAGGCGGCCCGCGTCAAGCTCGCGGCGTTCCCGTTCCAGAAATTCGGGACCCTCGACGGGCGCGTCGTCCACGTCGCGCCGGATGCCGCTGATCCACCGGCCGAGCGGCCGAACGCCGCGACGTCGGGTTACCGGGCGCGCATCGCGCTCGCCCATCAGGCGCTACGCCACCTCGACGGGCCTCTCGAGCTCGCGTCCGGGATGCTGGTGACCGCGGAGATCCGCCTGGGCGAGCGGCGCGTGGTCGAGTACCTGCTCTCCCCGTTGCAGAAGGCATGGAGCGAGGCGGCGCGCGAGCGCTAGCGCCGGCGTGCGCGACGAACCGTCCGCCCGGATCGACACGCCGCTTTCGCCCGCCGACGTGCAATGGGCGATCGGCAGCCTGTGCAATCTCCACCGGCGCGCGTTCGACGCGGCGGCCCACGCGCGCCGCACGCCTCCGCCGCACACGCTGGTGACGCTGGTCGACGGCTTGCGGGACGCCGGCTTCGACGTGCGCGTCCAGCGCACCGGCGTGGACGCGCTCGCGCGGCTGCCGATGCCCTGCATGGTGTTGCTCCGAAGCGCGGACCGCGACGAAGGCGGCGGCGCGTTGGCCACGTGCGTGTCCCACGACGTGCGGCCCGCGCTGGTCGTCGCGGCCACGGCCGAGCGTGTCGTGTGGTTCGCGGCGGGCTCGCGAACGCCGACGGAGGCGCCGGCCGGGAGCTACGCCGCGCGGCCATCGGCGTGGCGATCCTCGTGCGGCCGGCGACGACATCGGAGCGCGGACGTCGACGCGCGCCCGCGCGACGCGTTCGGGTTCCGGACCGTGCTTCGCCGAGCTCGCGCGGCATCGCGATGTCGTGCGCGACGTGCTCGCGGCGTCGCTCGCGCTGCACCTGACCGCGCTCGCGCTGCCGCTCGCGAGCCAGGCGGTGATCGACAAGGTGATCGTCAACCGCGCGTCCGGCACCCTGGCGGTCATCGCCGTCGCGCTAGTGTTGCTGATCGCGTTTTCCGCACTGATCGGCTGGCTGCGGCAGTACCTGGTCACGCACACCGGCACCCGGGTGGACGCCGCGCTGGGCTCGCGCGTCTATGCGCACCTGCTGCGCGTCCCGCTCGGATTCTTCGAGCGGCGGCCGGTCGGCGTGCTGGTGGCGCGATTGAACGGCGTCGAGACGATCCGCGAGTTCCTGACGGGTGCCGCCGTCACCGTCGCGCTCGACGTGCCGTTCGCGCTGGTGTTCGTCGTCGTGATGGCGTGCTACAGCGTGCCGTTGACGCTCGTGACGCTCGCGGCCATCGCGGCCACCGCGCTGCTCTCGCTCGCGGTGGCGCCGCCGCTTGCAGCGCCGGCTGAACGAGCAGTTCCTCGCGGGCGCTCGCACGCAGGCGCTCGCGACCGAGTCGATCGCCGGGATCGAGACCGTGAAGTCGCTCGAGCTCGAGGCCTCGTTCGCGCGCCGCTACGACGACGCGCTGTCGACCTACCTGCGCGCGAGCTTCGCGACGCGGCAGCTCGCCAACGCGTACCAGGCCGCCGCGGGGGCGCTCGAGCAGGCGCTGTCGGCGGCGATCCTCTGCGTCGGCGCGTGGCTCGTGATGCACGGCGACGACTTCACGATCGGGATGCTGGTCGCGTTCCAGATGTTCGCCTCGCGCGTGTCGCAGCCCGTGCTCCGGCTCGCGGGACTGTGGCAGCAGTGCCAGCAGGCGGGGATCGCCGTCCGCCGGCTCGCGGACGTCATGGACGTGCCCGCCGAGCCGCGGACCGGCGTCGCCCCGTCGGGGCGCGGTGCGGCGAGGCTCGCGTTCTCCTCGCTGGGGTTCAGGCACGGCGAGGGCGCCTGGTTGCTGCGCCACCTCGACCTCGACGTCGCGCCCGGCGAATGCGTCGTGATCACCGGGCCGTCGGGGTGCGGCAAGAGCACGTTGTGCCGGCTCGCGGCCGGCTTCGTGTTCCCGTCCGAGGGCTCGGTGACGCTCGACGGCCGCGACACTCGCACGCTCGCGGCCGACGAGCTCCGCGGTGCGCTCGGCATCGTGCCGCAGGAGACGACGCTGTTCGCAGGGTCGGTGCAGGACAACCTGCTCGTCGTCCATCCCCACGCGTCGGACGCCGACGTCGAGCACGCGTGCCGCCGCGCGGGCGTGCACGACGCGATCGCCGCGCTCCCGGACGGCTACCGGACGCGCCTGGGCGAACGGGGCATCGGATTGTCCGGCGGACAGAAGCAGCGGCTCGCGCTCGCTCGCGCGCTGCTGCGCGCGCCGCGCCTGCTGCTGCTCGACGAACCGATGAGCCAGCTCGACGCCGTCGCGGCCGCCGGGATCGGCGCGACGATCACGTCATTGAAGGGGAAGACGACGATCGTCGTCGTGAGCCACGTCGTGCCGCCCACGCTGCTGGCGGACCGGGTGGTGCGGCTGGGCGCGGGCGCGCTGGGCCCGGTCCGGCGGAACCCGTGAAACCGGGCACCGGCACGCCGGCGCCGCGGCGGACACTCCCCAGCCTAGTCGCCGAGTTCCTTGATGATCGCGTCGACCTTGGACGGGTCGGCGAGGAAGGCGTCGACGCAGCGCGGATCGAAATGGCGGCCGCGTTGCGTCTTCAGGTAGTCGATGCCCTCGCCGACCGGCCAGGCGTGCTTGTACGGGCGCTCGGAGACCAGCGCGTCGAACACGTCGGCGACCGCGACGACGCGCGCGACCAGCGGGATGTCGTCGCCGTGCAGGCCGTTCGGGTAGCCGGAGCCGTCGAACTTCTCGTGGTGGCCGAGCGCGATGATGGCGCCCATCGACAGGTACTTCGACGGGCTGCCCTTGAGGATGTCGTAGCCGATGCGCGGGTGCGTGCGCATCACTCTCGTCCTCGGGCTTGGTCGAGCGGCGCCTTCCTTGAGCAGGATCGCATCGGGGATGCCGATCTTGCCGATGTCGTGCATCGGCGCGGCGACCTCGAGCACGTGCGACGGTCTCGGCGCCGAGGCCGAGGTTGATGCCGATCAGCGCCGAATAGCGCGCCATCCGCATCAGGTGGTTGCCGGTGGTCTTGTCGCGGAACTCGCCGGCCTTCGCGAGCTTGGCCAGCGTCTCGAGCTCGCGCTCGTGGATCTCGGACACCGAGCTGTCGACCTGGTACTGCAGCACGCGCGCCTGGTCGGACAGCACGATCTTGTGCCGGCGCAGCTCGAGCAGGTTCGCGCAGCGCGCGCGCGTCTCGTGCTCGTCGAGCGGCTTGATCAGGAAGTCGGTCGCGCCGGCCTCGAGCGCGTCGTAGCGGATCTTGCGGTCGTCGACGACGGTGATCACGACGATCGGCACGTCGACGCAGTGCGCGCAGCGAGCGCAGCTGCTTGACCAGCTCGATGCCGTCGAACTCGGGAAGCTTGTAGTCGGTGAGGACGATGTCGACGCGGTTGTTGCGCGCGAACTCGAGCGCGCGCGACGGCGTGTCGAAGAGCTCGAGGTTGAGCTTGCCGTCGATCTGCCGGACGATCTCGGCGAGCAGCAGGCGGCTGCTGAACAGGTCGTCGATGATGAGGACCGTGTTGCGCTGCGCGCGCGCGAACGCGAGCTCCGAGACGGAGCCCGGCGACGGGGCCGTTCGAATCGGGGCGGATGGCGTCATGGTCACGTCCTTCCGACAGGAGGGCGGCGGGAGCCGACTCAAGCAAGAGTCGCGCCGAGGGGGCGCCGGCCGCACGCGGCGCGGCGGCCGAGAGCCCGCCGGCAGGGCGGCCGCCGGGGCATCGGGTCGGCCCTGCGGCTCGCGCCCGGGCGCGGGGCGGCCCGAACGTGAATTCGAGTGGTCGGGGCGAGAAGATTCGAACTTCCGACCCCCTGCACCCCATGCAGGTGCGCTACCAGGCTGCGCTACGCCCCGACCGAAACCGTCGATTATACCGTCCGGATGGGCATGACGGAGGTCGCCGGTCAACGCCTGTCCGGGTCGAGAAGGTGCCGGATTTCGGCCAGCTCCTGCCGCAAGGCGGCAGCGGCCGGCGGGGAAGCGATCGCTGCCGAGGGCGGCCGCGTGGGCACGCTGGTCGTCGACGGTGTCGGCCGCGCCGCGGCCGCGCGTGCTTCGTCGACGTCGTGCTCGAGGCCGGTGACGCGCGCCGTTGATCGTGAATCCCTGCTCGTACAGGAGGTCGCGGATGCGGCGGATCAGCAGCACCTCGTGGTGCTGGTAGTAGCGCCGGTTGCCGCGGCGCTTGACCGGCTTCAGCTGCGAGAACTCCTGCTCCCAGTAGCGGAGCACGTGCGGCTTCACGGCGCAGAGGTCCGAGACCTCGCCGATGGTGAAGTAGCGCTTCGCCGGAATCGGCGGTAGTTCGGGCCTAGCCCGGCTGAGATCCGACATGGTCGGCCGCGTCCACCATGGCCTTCAGCTTCTGGCTCGCGTGGAAGGTCACGACGCGACGCGCCGTGATCGGAATCTCCTCGCCCGTCTTGGGGTTGCGTCCCGGGCGCTGCGGCTTCTCGCGCAACTGGAAGTTGCCGAAGCCGGACAGCTTGACGCTCTCGCCCGCCTCGAGCGCCATGCGCACTTCCTCGAAGAAGCGCTCGACCATGTCCTTCGCCTCGCGCTTGTTGAGGCCCAGCTGCTCGAACAGCAGGTCGGCAAGCTCGGCTTTGGTGAGCGTCATCGCGGATCCTGGCTACGAAGGGTTGCGCCGAACTCGCGATGCGCGGTTGCCGCCAGCGACTCCACCGCCCGCTCGATCTCGACGTCGGTCAAAGTACGTGCAGTATCCTGCATAAGCACCAGAATCGCAACGCTTTTCTTGCCACTTGGCAACCCGCCGCCGCGAAACACGTCGAACGGCCGCAACGCGACGACGAACGGCGGTTTGGCACGCGGCCAGGGTGTCGGTCACCGCCTGCACGGGCACCGCCTCGTCCATGACCAGGGCCAGGTCCCGCCGGACGATCGGCTGGCGGGAGACCGGCCGGCCGACCGGCACCGTGCGCGCGATCGAGGCTCGCCAGGTCGATCTCGAAGGCGACGGGAGCGGTGCCCGAGCTCGAAGCGCCGGACGAGGCGGGGATGCAGTTCGCCCAGCCAGCCCACGGCCCGGCCGTCGATCGACACCCGCGCGGACCGGCCGGGATGGAGGGCCGGGTGCGGTGCCGCGCCGGTCGAGAGCACCGCCGGATGCGCGATCGCCTCGAGGTCGCCCTTGACGTCGAGGAAGTCGACCGGCCGCGGCTTCGACGCCCCATTGCTCGGGGACGGCCGCGCCCCAGGCGAGGCCGCCGATGCGTGTCGGCTGGTCGATTGCCCTCGGGCCCCCGCCGGAACACGCGGCCGACCTCGAACATCCGGACGCGCGATTCGCGCCGGCTCGCGTTCGCCCGCAGGACCTCGAGCGCCCCGGGCAACAGCGACGTGCGCATCACGTCGAGGTGCGCGGCGATCGGGTTCATGACCGCGATGGGCGTAGCGGCGGCGTCGATCGCGCGCTCGGTCGTCGGACGACACGAAGCCGAAGGTGACGATCTCGTGCCAGTCGCGGGCGGCGAACGCGCGGCGCAGCGCGAACGACGTGCGCTTCGATTCGGGCCGCGCGAGCATGTGCTGCACGTGCGCCGCGCGGCGTCGCCGGGATCGAATCGTAGCCGCGGATGCGCGCGACTTCCTCGACGAAGTCCTCCTCGATCGCGAGGTCGAAGCGCCAGGTCGGCGGCGTCACGTCGAAATCGTCGCCGCGCCTCTGCATCGGCGAAGCCGAGCCGCGCGAACGCGTCGGCCGACCTCGGCGGGCGTCGACGGCGATGCCGAGCAGGCGGGCGATGCGCGACGTGCGCACGTGCACCGCGTCGCGCGACGGGAGCGACGGCTTCGGACGTCGGTCGCCGGACCCGCGCGCCCGCCGCAGATCGCAAGGATCAGCGCGGTGGCGCGCTCGATCGCCGCGGGGCCGAGCGCGGGGTCGACGCCGCGCTCGAAGCGGTAGCCGGCGTCGCTCGAGAAGCCGAGGCGCCGCATGCGTCCCTGCACGACCGCGGGATTCCAGTAGGCGGCCTCGAGATAGACGCTCGTGGTGTCGTCGCCGATGCCCGAATGCTCGCCGCCCATGATGCCGGCGAGGCCCAGCGGCTTCGCTCTCGTCGCACGACGAGCAGGAGGTCGGGCTCGAGGTCCAGCACGTCGCCGTTGAGGAGCGTGAGCTTCTCGCCGGCGCGCGCGAAGCGCACGACGAGCGAACCGTCGAGATGACGCTCGTCGTACGCGTGCATCGGCTGGCCCAGCTCGAGCATCACGTAGTTGGTGACGTCGACGACCGCGCTGATCGACCGCAGGCCGGCGCGCTCCAGCCGCGCCTTCATCCACGCCGGCGTCGGCCGCGTCGCGTCGATGCCTTCGAGGGTGCGGCCGCCGAAGCGCGGGCAGGCCTCGGGCTCCTCGACGCGCACGGCGCGCCGCGCGTGCGACGACGCCGGCACGGGCGCGACGTCGGGACGCGCGAGCCTGGCGCCGGACAGCGCGGCCACGTCGCGCGCCACGCCCAGCATCGACAGGCAGTCGGCGCGGTTGGGCGTGAGCTTGAGCGTGAGGATCGCGTCGTCGAGCGCGAGCGCGCGGCGCAGGTCGTCGCCGGGCGCCAGTGCGCCGTCGAGCGCGACGAGCCCGCTCGCGTCGTCGGAGAGCCCGAGCTCCTTCGCCGAGCAGAGCATGCCCTGCGATTCGACGCCGCGCACCGTCGTGCGCCGGATGGCGAGCCCGCCGGGCAGCGACGCGCCCTCGAGCGCGCAGGCGACGCGTCATGCCCGCGGCGGCGTTCGGCGCGCCGCACACGATCGACAGCGGTTCACCGCCCGCGTCGACCGTGCACACGCGCAGGCGGTCGGCGTTCGGGTGCGGCGCGACCGCGAGGATCTTCGCGACGACCACGCCGGTGAACGGCGGCGCGACCGGCTCGTTCGCCTCGACCTCGAGCCCGGCCATCGTGAGGCGCATGGGCGAGCGTCGCCGTGTCGATCGGCGGATCGACGAAGGTCCTGCAGCCACTGTTCGGAGACGCGCATGGCGGTGGCCGGCGCGTCAGGCGAACTGCCGCAGGAACGCGAGGTCGTTCTCGTAGAACAGGCGCAGGTCGTCGACGCCGTAGCGCAGCATCGCGAGGCGGTCGGGGCCCATGCCGAACGCGAAGCCCTGCCACTGCTCCGGGTCGATGCCGACCGCGCGCAGCACGTTGGGGTGGACCTGGCCGGCGCCGGCGATCTCGAGCCAGCCTTCGCCGAAGCTCATGTCGATCTCGACGGACGGCTCGGTGAACGGGAAGAACGACGGCCGGAAGCGCACCTGCAGGTCGTCGCGCTCGAAGAAGCGCCGCAGGAACTCCGCGACGACGCCCTTCAGGTCGGCGAACGTGACGTCGCGGTCGATCCACAGGCCCTCGACCTGGTGGAACATCGGCGAGTGCGTCGCGTCGCTGTCGACGCGGTAGACGCGGCCCGGCGCGATGATCTTGATCGGCGGCGCGTGCGTCTCCATCCAGCGCACCTGGATCGGCGAGGTGTGCGTGCGCAGGAGCAGCTCCGCCGTCGACGTAGAACGTGTCGTGCATCGAGCGCGCCGGGTGGTTCTCCGGCGTGTTGAGCGCGGTGAAGTTGTGGAAGTCGTCCTCGATCTCGGGCCCGTCGGCGACCTCGAAGCCGAGCGTGGCGAACAGCGCCTCGACGCGCTCCAGCGTGAGCGTCAGCGGATGCAGCCCGCCGCTGCCGGCGCCCCGGCCCGGCAGCGACACGTCGAGCGCCTCGGCCGCGAGCTGGCCCGCGAGCTTCGCGTCGCGCGAGCGCCTCGCGCCTCGCGTCGAGCGCGGACTCGAGCTCGGCCTTCGCCTCGTTGATCCTCGCGCCCGCGTCGCGGCGCGCGTCGGGCGCGAGCGCGCCGAGCGACTTCAACTGCACGGTCAGCAGGCCCGCCTTGCCGAGGTAGCGCGCCTTCGCGTTCTCGAGCGCGGCCGGGTCGGCCGCCGCCGCGAAGTCGGCGAGCGCCGCGGCGACGAGGGAGGCGAGGTCGGTCATGGATCGGGGCGGGGCGGGGAGGCGAGGCGGAGGGGCGAGGACGGAAGGATGCAGGATGTCAATTTTTGCCGGCTCACGTCGGGCTCGGCGATCGTGTCGAAGAAGATGGTGCTGTTGAAGTAGGAGAGATTCATGCCCAGATCCAGTCTCGCGCTCGTCTTCGTTCTCGTGGTGGCTTCGTTGGTCCCGGCATGCAGCGGGAAGAGCGACAAGAACACGAAAGCGACCGTCACCGGAACCGTCGCGTATCTCCAGCGCATTACACTCCCGCCCGACGCCGAAGTTCACGTTCGACTGGAAGACATCTCGCTCCAAGACGCTCCCCGGGGTTGATCGGCGAGCAGACGTTCACGACCAAGGGCAAGCAAGCGCCGGTTCCGTTCAAGGTCGAATACGACCCCAAGGTGATCGAAGAATCGCACTCCTACTCCGTGAGCGCCGAGATCTCTATCGGTGGGCAGCAGAAGTTCGTCACGACGCAGAGCTATCCCGTGCTGACGCGCGGTAACCCCGCGAACGTCGACGTCATCGTGATGGCGCTCCAGGCGGAAACACCGGTCAGCTCGCCGTTGGTGGAAACGCACTGGACGCTGGTCGAACTGGGCGGAAGTGCCATCGCGCAAACACCGACCGGACGCGAGCCGCACCTGCTCCTGATCGAAGAAGAGCACCGCGCGGCCGCGACCGGCGGGTGCAATCAGATGACGGGGTCGTACGAAACGTCGGGCAATTCGCTCCAGTTCTCCAAGTTCGCGGCGACCCAGCGGGCGTGTCCGGACGGCATGGACCGCGACCAGGCGCTCGCGAAGGCGCTCGCGGCGACGGTGAGCTTCCAAATCGAAGGCACGCAGCTCGCGCTCATGGATGCGTCCGGCACCGTGCTCGCGCGTTTCCAAGCCGCCGCCAACGAAGAGGAATGACGACGCGGGCATGATACGCGCAGCGCGAGCCGTGTGCGTGGCGCTCCTTCTGTGGGGCTGCGCGAAACCGTCGAAGACCGCCGACACCACGCCGATTCCGGCGTCGCAGAATCTCCCCGGCGCCGCCGTCATCGTCGGCGCGGTCGCCGAAATCGAAGACGGCGCCACCTTCACCCACTGCGCCACGCAGGCGCGCTATCCGATCGCGCGCGAGGGCGCCTTCGACGCATTGCAACGCGCCATCGCGGACGCTCCCCACGATTCTTCGAAGCCGATCGTCGTCTCCTTGGTCGGGCGTCTGCAGCCGCTCCCTGTCGTGCAGGGAAGTCCGCCGCAAGATCAGTTGATCGTCGACCGCGTGCTGCGCGTGTGGCCCGACGAGACGTGCGAGAAGGTGGGCGTCAATACCTCGCTCGATAACACGTACTGGAGACTCGTCGAGTTGAGTGGGAAGGCGGTCGTGACCCACGCAGACCAGCGCGAGGTGCATCTCACCTTGCGCGTGGACGGATTCAGCGTGGGGGGGTTCGCGGGCTGTAATCAGCTAACGGGGCATTACGAGCGCAACGGGTTGAAGCTCCACTTCACCGGACTCGCGTCGACGCTCATGGCGTGTCCCTACCTGGACGACGAACGCGCGTTCACGACCACTCTCGAGCGCGTCACGAACTACCAGATTCTCGGCGAGTCGCTCGATCTGCGCGACGACGCGCAGTCGATCGCGCGCTTTCGCGCGGTGTACTTCCGCTGGAACAGCTGGCGAGTGTGCCCGCGCGACGCGGGCACACTCTGATGATTACACTCAACGGTACTTCGCGGTGTAGACGACCTCCGTGCTGGCAGCGGCGGGGACCGCCATGTCACACAACGCCTCCGGCCCGGTGTCGACCGTAAACGGGTGACTGCTGCGCACAATCCTCTCGATGCCCAGTCGTGTAGCGTCACGATGACGTCATGCGCCTTGCGGTTCCATACCACGAGACGATACGTCCGCTCGTTGTCATTCGTTCTCCGATCGCCGTCGTACGATAGGAGGGTTCGCGTGGCGACGATTTCTCGGGCTGTCCCGACGTAGACGCGAACCAGCTCGCCGGGCGCGGTGTCGTTGATCGAGCCCGTCCCCATGAGCGTCCGTTCACCGTCGGCGCGCTCGACCATTATGCAAAACGAGCCGGACACGAGGTAGTCGCCCAACCCGCTCGTTTTGTCGTTACGAAAATCGACGAAGATTCCCGCGTTGACGTCCTGTCGGGCCGGGCGTTCCTGGCCCGAGCTGCTGAATGCAATCGCGTGCTCGATTCGTATCGGGACCGTGGGAGCGGACATGTATTCGACCAGCTTGCTATATCCGTCGCGGACGGTGGCGGGCTCGAGGTCGAGTGCTTGCAGCTCGAGCAGCGGCCGCGGCGGCGTCGCGCTGCCCACGCGCGCGAGCGGTGCAAACGGAACTGGTATTTCCGCACGACCCTCGTCGCGACCCGAATAGTCGCTCGAGATACCAGAGACAAGTCGAATAGTCGCGTCCTCGAACGTGCGTCCGGTACGATTGTAGATGCGGGCCGACGCGACCAAGCGTGCGTCGGTTACGCCTTCCGGCACCGTGGCGACGTAGCTTGCGTTCCACATCAACTCCAACGACACGTAGCTCAATTCCAGCAGTTCATGGCTGGTCTCGGTCTCGATGCGTGCGATCGCCGTGCCCAAACGATCGCGCGAAACCATTCGATTCTCGGAGTAGTCGAGCCCCAGCAGCCGAAACGTCCCTCCGTCGATGGTGCGCACCTCGGCCATTCCGGTGTCGATGCGCGGGAGCCCGGCGAACGTCACCTCCGCGACGCCGGATTCCAAACGCTGTCGCCGCACTTCGCGCACCCACCCCATGTTGCGATAGAGCGTTATGTCAACCGCCTCCACCTGCGGGTCGACCTGAACGGCATCGTTCGGCGGGGAGGAAATGCGATCGCGTCGTTCGACGCGATCGACAAGATCAGCGTGGGGAGTAGAACAGCGATGCGATACATCATGGCGAACTCCTTTCATCACGATGGCCTAGTCATCGCGCACGCGAATCTCTGGTGTTGTTCCCAAGCGCGCACAGACGGGGTCATCGCGACCCGGGAGGTCGTCGACGAGGACGGTTGAGTGGGGGAAAGCGCAGTCGTGGTAGGAACTGATTCGAATCTATGAAGCGCTCTTCACTCTGTCAACGCGAAATCCACCGCGGCGGTCGCGTGCAGCAGCGTCGTGTCGAACAGCGGCAGCGACACATCTTCCGGCTTCACCACGAGCGGAATTTCGGTGCAACCCAAAATCACGCCCTCGGCGCCGCGCTGGGCCAGAACGTCGACGATGCGCAGATAGCGCTCCTTGTTGGCCGGCGTCACGATCCCCTTGCTGAGATCCCCGAAGATGGTGCCGTGGATGAAATCGCGGTCGCCCTGGTCGGGAATGATGGCGTGGATACCCGCCGCCGACAGTTTGTTCCGGAAGAATTCCTCTTCCATGGTGAAGCGCGTGCCGAGCAGTGCGACGTTGCGAAGCTTGCGCGCCTGGATCGCGTTGGCGGTGACTTCGGCGATGTGAATGAGGGGAATATTGATGGCCGCGCGAACCTCGTCGGCCACCTTGTGCGGCGTGTTGGCGCAAAAGAGAAATCCTTCGGCACCGGCGCTCTCCAGCTTGCGCGCGATGTCGACGAATCGTTTGGCCGCGTCTTGCCACCACCGCGCGTCGAAGGTCGGTATGAATTCGCCGAAGTTGACCGAGTACAGGATGATGCGCCCGGCCTCGTTTCCGCCCTTACGCTCGTTGATCGTCCGATTGATGATGCGGTAGTAGTCGGCGGTCGAGACCCAACTCAAGCCGCCGAGGAGACCCAGCGTCTTCATGTACGATTCCTTTCTGCCGCGCTCGCGCGTGCGCGCAGCGCCGCCAGTACGAGGTCGTGGGTGGGTGTGGGCACGCCGTGGACGGCGCCCAAGCGGACCACCGTTCCCGTGAGCGATTCGAGCTCGGTTTTTCCGCCGCGACGAAAATCGGCGTGCAGGGACGACGTCGCGTCGGTCGGCAGGCTTTCCACGCGGCGCAGCGTCGCGACGACGACGTCGTCGGCCAGGCCGGCGTTCACCGCCTTCGCGACACCTTCGATCTCGACCAGCAACTCGCGCAGCACGCGCATGCGCTCGGCATCATGCACGACACCGCCCATATCGGCGTCGAAGTAGGTCGTCGTCGTTGCCCACGCCGATATGAAAATGAACTTCTCCCACAAACGCCGCGGCATGTCGTCGACGAGCTGCACATTGGCCCCCGTCGCCTGGAAAATCTGCTCCACGCGCGCGAGCTTCGCACGCGGCGCCCGCGTGGATCCGAAATACAACTGATTGAGATTCCGAGTGAGCGTGACGACACCGGGCGCCGACAGACGCGCCAGAATGTAGACGCACCCCTCCCACACGTCGGCCGACGGAAATATCGAGCGAATGCGTTCGCTCGCGTCGACGCCGTTCAACAGAGGAAGTATCGAGGTGCGCTCTCCGACGCATGCTTCGAGGCGTCCGATGCCGTCGAGGTCGTACGACTTGACGGCGCACAGAATCAGATCGACGGGGCCGATCCGGTCGACGTCGTTGGTGACGAGCGCCGGCTGGCCCGTGATCTCGAACTCCGACGTGACGACGGTGAGGCCGCGTTCCTCGATGGCGCGCGCATTCTCGCCGCGCGCAATCAGAATGACTTCGACTTCGGATGCGTCGTAGTGGGCGGCCAGACGGCCGCCGTAATAGCCGCCGACGCCTCCGGCGCCGAACACGGCGATTCTGAACGGGGAGGGCATGCACCATAATCGACCCGGCGTGATGACCTGTCAAGTTGGTCGAATGGATGTGGGTTTTCCGCTTGCCACGACGGCGGGTCGTCGATTCTCCTAGTCGTCGATGAGTCCCACCGTCGACACCCCGCCCGTCTCACCGGGCCGCACGCGACTCAGGGACTACAACCTGCAACGCGGTTCGAAGACCGGTTTCTCGGTCGTGGGCGCTTTTCTGTTCGGGAGCGTGTTCGTCGCGGCGGGCGCTCCCATCGCACTCATCGGGCTGCACGTGATTCGCGTCGACCCGTCGACGGTGCACGCGCCGTATTGGGTGATTGTCGTAGCGGGGGCGTGTTTCGCGAGCGCGGGTCTCATCGTGTGGGGGATGGCGGCGAAGCAACTCCGCGCAGAGCACCACCGTCGCGAGGCGATGCAGCATTACGCCGGCTCCGCGGCACACGCCGACTACGCGTGGAATCCGGGCGGCTACACGCCGCCGCGTTGGGGGCGCGCCGTGCAGGCGCTCATGTTTGCAGGATTCTTCACCGTGTTCTTATCGATCTTCAACTGGTGGGCGTGGGGCGTTCCCCACAGCCCCTGGCTCGTGAAGGTCGTCGTGGTGCTATTCGATGCGGTGGTCGTCCTGGTGTGGTGGAAGACCGCACTGACAGTCGGGCGCTGTGCGAAGTTCGCCGGTTCGAAGCTCGTGTTCGCGCACTTTCCGTATCGCCTCGACGAACCCGTCGCCGTGCGCTGGATTCCGCCGCGCGGAATCACGCACGCCGAAAAGGGCACGATCACGTTTCGCTGTATCGAGGAATACTACGAAGAGCGCGGAACCGGAAGCGATCGCAGTCGCTGGCTCGTCCACGACGAGTTGTGCGCGGAGAAACAGTCGTTCGATACACCGCGCGACTTTCCGGCGGGCCGCCCCGTCGAGCTGCGCTACACCATTCCGGCCAACGCGCGCGCGACTAACCTCTCGTCGGAGCGGCCGGTCTACTGGGAACTCGAAGTCCAACTCTCGATGGCGGGCTTGGACTTCGAGGAGTGGTACTTGGTGCCGATCTACGCTGCCTAGAACGACCAGTTCACGATCGGGAACACGGGCAAGAATCCGTCCTGCCGGATGATGTTGACAACACCGATCTGCAGGCCGTGGTATTTCTGCGCGTAGTTCACGAAGCCCACCTGCAAGCCGTCGCCGTTCATGGTGTGATTCACCACACCCCACTGCATGCCGTGGAAGCTGCCCGGGTTGTAGGTGACCGTCGCGAGCTGGAGGCCCTTGAAGTCGCCCTCGGCGATGTTGACAACACCCCATTGAAAGCCCTTCGACAGTCCTGACGTGGTGTGGTTGACGAGGCCGATGTCCACCACCTTGACCGACGTATTCTTCCCGTATAGCAAATTGAAACGAAACGCCGACACCGAATCCGTTTCTTTGGCGATCGAGATCGGCGTGAAGAGCGACAAGTTCACGGGCTTGTCGGCCGCAACACTCTTCCTGGCGGCAGACACGCAAACGACGCCTGCCAGGAGCCAAATCCAAGAAGCCGTCTTCATAGCCAACTCCTTTTGGTTAGAAGGAGGAGCCTAGCACGCCGGTTCGCGGCGTGCCAGGCCCCCACGTCTACCACTGCTTCGCGCGACGATCCTTCTCGGCGTCCTTCTTGATCGCCGATGTGGCGGCGCGTATCCACGCCGGCGCGGCTTGTTTCGTGCTCTTGCGCCACGCCACACTCCGGTGTGACGACGTCGTGGGCGGAGCGTCGACGATCGGGATCACGATGTCGTTGGTGTCGCTTCCACTGTCCACCGTGATGGTGGTCGGCGTTGGGAGTCCACCGTAGAAGCCGACCGGATCACTACCCGGGTCGTACGTGAAGTTGTCGTTCGCGTCCAAGAACGCGCCGACATAGTACTGACCGTCGGGGAATTCGAAGTCGAGCTGCCAGAAGCTCCACGCGATGCCGTCCGGCCAGAAGGCCTCGGTTGCGTAGTCGGGGTCGTTCGTCGGGCTGAAGCCGACCTTGTTGAACAGGCCGACACCGACAAAATGGTTTCCGCCCGCGGCCGCGCCGCTGTACGAGATGCTCCCCGAGATCGCGCTGAAGTCGAACAGTCGGAAGTCTTTCCCGGTGACGTGACTGCCGCCCGCGACGGTGACGCTGTCGGGGTCGAAGTCGCCGAGACTGAAGTTGACGCCGTAAGCGCCGAGCGCATCGCCCAGCTCGGGATTGATGAGGCCGTCGCCGTTGCTGTCCTTGACCGAAAGCACGTTGTAATCGGTGTCGGAGAGATTGCCCAAGGTGTAGGTGTTGTTGCCCGCCACCGTGGTCGAGCCCGCGATCTGGAGATCCGCGAGGTTTGCGAGCGGACCGACGATCGCGAACACGCGCGCGCCGGTGGGGTCGCCCGCCGTCGCGGACGCCGGGTCGCCGCTCATCGTTCCGGCGATGCTGCCCGTCGCAAGCGCAGCGCCGGTCGAGAAGCGAATGGTCGTCGAGGTCGTATTGGGGTTGCCCGCCAGGTCCTGGAAGCTGCCCGGCAAGAACGTGATCGTGTACTGCTGATTGTCGAGGAGCGGATCGATCGGGGTGATCGTGAGTGTCTTGCCCTCATTCGACCACACAAAACTGACGGCGTCGATTTGCGGATAGGCCGACGCATTGAGCACGTTCTGATCGACAGCCTCCGAGAATGTGAGCGACAACGCGGCATCGACGGCCACGTTGACCGCACCGTTGGCCGGGCTTGTTGAAACGAGCGTGGGCGGTGTGGTGTCGACGACGTTGGTCGTCTTGAACGTCCAACTCACGTCCGCCGCCAAGGCATTGCCGGCTCCGTCTTGGACGCCGGACACCGTGACTGTGTACGTCGTGTTGAGCTCGAGCGGCGCGTCCGGAGTCATGATCACGTGGACGCCGTTGTCGTTGCTGTCGGCGCTGTAGGTGACGTTTCCGCCGGTCGAAGACAGCGTCACCCCGGCGATGAACGAACCGTACGTCACGCCTTCGGTGAACGTGATCAAGATCGTCGTCCCCACCGCGATGCCGGTCGCGTTGGACGCGGGGGAATGGCTCACGACTGCGGGCGGCGTGATATCCGGGTCGGTCGAGCCGGTGAACGACTTGACGACCGGTGTGTTGATCGAATTGCCGCTCGCGTCTTTGACACCGGTGACGCTCATATCATAAGGAGCGCCCGTCATGGGGTCCGTGGACAGCGAAACGGTGCGATTATCCCCATGGAGAGACGCGCCCGACACGAGGAGCGTGTCGCCGGGAGTTGTCGCGATTCCCTTGAACGACGACAACGGCGTCGACGTTTCGACGATGAGGTAGTTGCCGACGTCTTCCGCGGTGGCGCGCTGGACGTTCTCGTCGAACACCACGTCGATGTGGCCGGCGTCGATGGCGGTCACACTCGTGATCGACGGCGCGGTGGTGTCGGTCGAGCCGCCGCCGGCCGGATTGTCGTCGTTGCTGCAGCCCGCAATCGCGACGGCGAACGCGGCGACGAGTAATGTGAATCTCTTGAGCACAGTCATGTTGGGGCCCTCCTGATAGCACGCGATCATAGTCTCGGGTGCGAATTCCCATGTTGTCGGAACCGGTGCGGGGAGAATAGCACCGAAGGGGTCCGTTGTAACGGTCGACGATTGGGGGCCGAAAGGCATCTAGTCGGGAGGATCGACGCAAGATGGTCATATCGGGGTCATCCGCGAAATGCTAAAGTGGCTAATTAACGCGAGAGCCTCCTAGGCACGAACTCTCGTTTGCTCGACGGGTTCGAACCTTGGAGGTCGCCCCATGCGACACCGAGTCGCCGTTCTGATTCTTGTTGCTGGCATCTCCCTCGTGCCTCTAGTCGCGCACGGACAAGGTCAGCCAGACGGCGTTCCCATCTCCACGGTTGAGATTCCCGGCCTCAAGTCGGGTATGACAGCGTTCTTGTGGTCTTTCCTCGGCACGGCTGTGCCGACATTGGCAGGCGCATGGGACGTGTATCGCGAGAATTCAAGTGATTCGGTTGTGCCAGGAATCATGGTCGTTGGAGGTCTGCTCTTTGGCCCATCGTTGGGCCACTTCTATGCGGACCGCCCGGGCCCTGCGCTCGTTGGTATTGGGATTCGAACGGTGGCTGGACTTGGGGTCGCGGTCGCCGCGGCGGAACAATTGGGCGAGGGCACGGACTACCAACTTGAGTGGCTAGCGGTTGCCGGCGGCTTCCTCGCGGGAGCGAGTTTGGTTTGGGACATCGCCCGGGCCCCACACTCCGCCGGTGTTCACAACGACGAATTACGTCAGAGCCACATGAGCATCGGCGTCATTCCGTCAATTAGCACCACCGGTTTTCAACTCTGCGCCGAGGTCTCCTTTTGAAGACCCTCGTCGGTGGACATCCGATGAAGAAACTCGCGAGTTTGGTAGTCCTCGTCGTCTATCTGATGAACTTGGGCTGCCAATCCATGCGCGAGATTCCGATATCGGAAGCAAACAGCGCCACCGATCGAATCGCCGCCGTCGTCTACCCGTCGGGCGAAGTCGTGGAATTCGACAAAGCCCGGCGGCTACATCAACAGCTACAAGAAGACCATCGACGGGACGCGCAAGTTCGGTTCCGCCGTGAGCATTCCGATCGATTCGATGTGCTCTACGTGCGCGTGGAGCGGAGCGACATGGTCGGCACGTCCCTGTTGACCCTCGGGATTGTGGCGGTAGCGACACTCGCCGTCATCGTCGCCTACTTCCTTATCTATCCACCGACGAATTGCCCGTACGTCTACGCGTTCGACGGGAAGGACTACGTCTTCGACGCCCAGCCGCTCGGAGGCGTGATATCGAAGGGTCTGGAACGCAGCGATCTCTCGCGCCTCGAGCATCTGCGTGCGGTCGACGGCGTGTATCGCCTGCTCGTGCGGAACGACGAATTGAGCGAGACGCAGTATCTAAACGAAGTCAAACTCATCGTCGCCGATCATCCGGCGAACACACGCGTCGTTGCCGATCTGACCGGATCGCTGCACGTGATCGGTGACGTCGTCGCGCCGAGCAAGGTCACGGACGAAGCCGGAAACGACATCCACCGTTTCTTCGACGCCCCGGACGAAGTCGCGTGGCAAACCAAGATGCCGATCGACGAATCGTGGCGCCGTCTGCCGCGACGACACGAGCTGACCTTCGAGTTTCCGCGGCCGCGCGACGCGACGTCGGCCGACGTGATCGTCAAAGCAGGCACCTCACTATGGGGATCGGAGATGATCCACCGGATGCTCGAGCTGCGCGGGGACGGCATCGATGCGTGGTACCAGTCCGTCGATTCCAACGGCGCCGCCATGGATGAGTTCGTCGCCTTCAACGCGCGCGAAGAATTGTATTCGCTCAAGCTCTACGTTCTGGTCGGTGACCAATGGGTGTTCCGTGCCTCGATCCCGGGCGGCGCGTCACTCATTACCGAAGAGCGCGTGATTCCGGTCGACCTCACGGGCGTCACGGGCGACGTCGTGAAGATGCGAGTTCTCCCGCCTCGTGGCTTCTGGTCACTCGACTTCTTGGGGCTCGAGTTCGCGCATTATCCAACGCCCGACGTGCGTCGTCGTGCCGTTGAAGCAAGCAATCGCTGGCGATCAGATGGACGTCACTGCCGTCATGTCCGCCGCCGACGAGAATCGTTACGTCATGCCGCACGTCGGAGACGAAGTCGCGCTGGAATTCGTAGCACCCGAAGCGCCGGTCGCTGGTGACCGCACCGTGTTCCTCGACACGCGCGGCTACTACCTCGCGCACGTCGATACGACGCAGCCGGAGCAGAAGCGCCTGATCGCCGACCTCATGCGCAATGACGGCCGGGTTGTCGAGTATTCGATGGACCTCTACATGAAGTGGCGAACGCAGCTCTTGAGTCGCCGCTGAGTGTTCTTGCCGACCGCTCCAGCATCCAACCGCACCATCACCTTCGTCGCAAGCCCGCGGTTCGCATGGTTCCGATAGCCGGGCACGGCGGCCTGCGGTATCATCCGCGAATGTCACTCGGTTCAGGAACGCGTGTTGGCTCGTATGAGATCGTGTCGCCGGTCGGCGCCGGTGGCATGGGCGAGGTCTATCGCGCGCGCGACACCAAACTCAAGCGGGATGTCGCGATCAAAGTGCTCCCGGCGGATTTCGCCGCCAACCCCGAACGCCTCGCTCGCTTCGAACGCGAAGCGCACGTGCTCGCTTCATTGAACCACCCGCACATCGCCAGCATCTACGGACTCGAGGATGCCTCCGGTGTTCCCGCGTTAGTAATGGAGCTGGTAGATGGCGAAACGTTGGCGGACCTCATGGCCCGCGGGCCGATTCCGGTCAATGAGGCGCTCGCCATCGCTCGCCAAATCGCGGATGCCCTCGAGTACGCGCACGAGCACGGCATCGTCCATCGCGACCTGAAACCGGCCAACATCATCGTGTCGCGCGATGGTGCGGTGAAGGTGCTCGACTTCGGGCTCGCCAAAGCGATCAGCAGCGATAGCAGTGGCGCGTCCTCTTCCGATGCGACGCATTCTCCCACGCTCACGTCGCCGGCCACGCGTGCCGGCATCATTCTCGGCACGGCGGCCTACATGGCGCCCGAGCAGGCGCGCGGGAAAGACGTCGACCGGCGCGCGGACGTGTGGGCTTTCGGCGTCGTCCTCTTCGAAATGCTCACGGGGAGTCGTCTCTTCGAAGGGGAGACGGTCTCGGACACGATTGCCGCCATTCTCACCCGAGCACCCGCGTTCGATCGGCTTCCTTCATCGACACCGCCGGGCGTGCGCCGCTTGTTGGAGCGTTGCCTCGACCGCGATCCGAAACAGCGCCTGCGCGACATCGGTGAAGCGCGCATCGCGCTCGAACGCACCACCACCAGCAGCGGCGACGAAGACATCGCGGCGCCGGCGCCGTCGAAAGGCCGGGCGGGGTCACGCGCGCCGTGGCTCGTCGCCGGGCTCGCGATGGCGGTGGCTATCGCGTCGGTGGTCATGATGAACGGCCGGCGCGCGACTGTAGCCGAGCCCGTGAAGTTCCTGCAGAAGACGTTCAACAACCAGACTATCTACAACGCGCTCTTCGCACCCGACGGCCAGACGATCGTGTTCAGCGCATCACAGGATGGAAACGCTCCGCGTTTGTATGCGTTGCGCCCCGAGTACGCGGAGCCCGTGCAACTGGGCGACGAACCCCTGGCACTTCTTTCGATTTCCTCCACCGGTGAAATGGCCGTCCTGACTCGACCCAAGTGGTTTGCCCACCGTCTCTGTCAGGGAACGCTGGCGCGCATGCCACTCGGCGGTGGTGCGCCGCGCGAAATCATGGACAACGTGCACCAGGCCGTGTGGTCACCGGACGGCAAGGACCTCGCGATCATTCGCGAAGAAGGTGGCATGCACCGTCTGGAATATCCGCCGGGCAAGGTGTTGTTCCAGACCAGCGGTTACGTGAGCGACCCGCGTTTCTCGCCCAGCGGCGATCGCATCGCGTATTTCGAACACCCGGCCAAGTGGGACGATCGCGGCCTTGTCGCCGTGGTGGATCTCAAGGGCAAGCGTACCGTTCTCTCGGAAGGCTATTGGGGAGAAGAAGGCATCGCGTGGTCGAGGGCGGGAGACGTCGTTTATTTTTCCGCGGGTACCGGCTACTCCGACTTCTCGGTTTACGCCGCCGACATGAACGCGAACGTGCGCGTGGCGCTGCAGAGCGCAGGCGGCCTCATCATTCACGATATCTCGGCCGCCGGCGAATGGATCGTGACGCGCGACGATATCACGCGCGTCATGCGCGGGCGCGGGCCGGGAGCAGCGGCCGAGCGGGATCTTTCGTCGCAGGACCTGTCCGGGGTTGCGGATCTCTCCGACGACGGCCGGACACTCTTGTTTGTCGGCGAGGGCATTGCAGCGGGTACCAACTACCTCACATGTCTGCGCGGCACCGACGGCTCGCCCGTCGTGGTGCTCGGTCAAGGCGGTCCCACGGATCTTTCTCCCGACGGACGCTGGGCCGCAGCGATCATTTACCCGGACCGGTTACTCGTCTACGCCACGGCCGCCGGAGAGACGCGCGAGATGGAACGCGGACCCATCGAATCCTATATCGATGCGCGCTGGTTTCCCGATGGAAAGCGCTTACTGATCACGGGCGCAGAGCGCGGCCAAGCGGGCCGCTGCTATATGCAGGATTTCGCGGGCGGTCCCCCGCGACTCTTGATGTCGGAGGATACGCGCCTCGGCTTCCCGGCACCCGATGGACGCCATGCTTTGCTGCAGATGGGGGATCTCACCTGGCGGATGGTCGCGCTCGAAGGTGACTCGAAACCGGCGCCGGTCGAGGGACTCAGCGCGAATAAGTACATCGATGGGTGGGCGCGCGACGGACGCGAGGTCATCGTGCACGAGCGCGGTCAGATACCGTGTAAGGTTGAGCGCGTGGACCTCGCCACCGGGGCGCGCACACTTCTTCTCACGATCTCCCCGTCGGATGCCGCTGTGCAGGCGGTCAACGGCGTGAGCTTCAGTAGCGATCTAACTAGCTACGCGTACGACTACACACGATACGTATCGCGCCTCTACCACGTGAAAGGGGCGCGGTAGTGTCGTCGGCGCGGAGGGATTCTCCTACGTAGGTCGCACGGCACGATCTTTCCACCTTTCTTCAAATCTCCCGTGATTCTCGCGGGTTGCTTCCGTCCTACCCCTCGAGCCAGCCCAGTACACACCCCCGCCCGGCGGGCGCTCGACACTCGAAAGGTGAGATTCTCCATGCGAACCAAGCCCTTGCTCCCATTGGCATTCATCCTCGCGCTCTTGACTCCCATGGTCGTGTCGGCCCAATGGGCGGTGAACGGCAACCCCGTCGCCACGCCGACCGGGGCCCAGGACTGGATTTCCATGACGGCCAACGGATTGGGTGGCGCAGTGATGGTCTGGCAAGACGCGCGGGGAGGTGCCAACGACCTCTACGCGCAGCAGGTCGGTCCACTGGGCGGAATGGAATGGACGCCGAACGGCGTCGCCCTCTGTACTGCGGCCGGGGGGCAACTGTACCCACAGGTGATGCACGACGGCTATGGATACCTCCAGTACGTGTGGCAGGACTTCCGCAGTGGAACCGCCGACATCTACCTCGCGACCACCGACCGGCTCGGTAACATCTTCACGCCGGCGAACGGACTCGCGTTGTGCACCGCCACCGGTGCGCAGGACCCTCCCACAATGGCCCTGTATGGTTCGACGGGTTTGTTTTTCGCCACGTGGACGGACGAGCGCAACGGAAACCGCGACATCTACTACGGTGCGTTCAGCCAACAGTACGGCATTACCACACCCGCCGACGGATTTCCGGTTTGCACACTGACGAGCCTGCAAGAGTTCCCCGCGGTCGCGACCCGAACCGGCGGCTATGGCGTCATCGCGTGGGCGGACTTCCGCAACGGCAACTTCGACATCTATGCCCAGTCCGTGGGCTGGACCGGCAGCACGGGGTGGGCGGCGAACGGCGTCGTCGTGTGCACCCAGGCGGCCCCGCAGGTCAGTCCAATGATCGTCGACGACGGCGTCGGTGGTGTCATCATTGCGTGGAATGACCGACGCAACGGCACGTTCGTGCAAGCCCTCTATGCGCAGCGCCTCGACTCGGCGGGAAATCGGATGTGGGCCGCCGACGGCGTGCCAATCGCCGTTTCTACCGACTTCATTACTCTGCCGAAGATGATCCCCGACGGCGCGGGTGGAGCCATCATCGCGTGGGAAGACGATCGCAACATTTCGACCACCGGCCCCGACATCTACGCGCAGCGTGTCAACGGGAACGGCACCGTGCTGTGGGCGGCCAACGGCGCCCTGGTGTGCTCGGCCAACTTCGCGCAGTACGGAGCCGATCTCGCATCGGATAACGCCGGCGGTGCGGTCATATCGTGGTTCGATTACCGCGGCGGTCTGACCGACGTTTACGCGCAGCGCCTGAACAACATCGGGAGCCCGTTGTGGGCCGCCAACGGCATTCCCGTCTGTGCGGCGACGGGCAACCAATCCAACGCACACATCGTGCAGAGCGAACCGGGCGCGTATATCGCGTCGTGGGAAGACCGCCGGAACTTCGGGACCACGGACACTGATGTGTACGCGGTACGGCTCACCAATGACGCCGCCATCGGGTACCCAGCACCGTTCATCACCTCGATCGTCGACGTCCCCGGCGACCAGGGCGGCTTCGTCCGACTCACATTCAAGCAGGGCGACGGACAGGCTCCGGGCGAGGAGTTCGAGATCCACGACGTCGAGTATCATGGTGACGACATCGTGTGGGTGGGAACATTCAATGGCAGCCCCACCTATACGGTCGATGTTCTCACCACGGACGTGGGCGTGCCCAACACGTATCACGTGCTGGCGGCCTACGAGTCCAATCTGGTGCAAGGCACCTCCTACGACAATCTGGCACCGCCCGCGCCCACCATGGCGGGGTATCGAAACGGCAACAACGCTGTGTTGTCGTGGAACGCGACCGCGCCCGACATCGATCACTACGTCATTCAGCGTTCGGACTTGGGCGACTTCAACGTGACGGGGACGACCTACACCGACGTCGGCATTCCGATGACGGCGGTCTACTATCGAATGCACGCCGTCGACATCCACGGCAACTCGAGTACCAACTCGAATCAGGTGACCATCGACGCGCCCACCGGCATCGGCGGCACGCCTTCGATTCCAAAGGCGCTGACCTTGCTCCCGAACTCGCCGAATCCCTTCAGCGCAACAACGTCGTTGCACGTCGGCGTCCCCAAGACGAGCGACGTGCGTCTCGAGGTGTACGACGTGGCCGGGCGTCGCGTCGTTGCGCGCAGCGTGGGACAACTCTCGCCGGGTTGGCGCGAGGTCGCCTTCGACGGCCGCGGCGACAACGGGCAGTTACTTGCCAGCGGCGTTTACTTCTATCGCGTATACGCCGGCAGCGAAATGCACACCCGCAAGATGGTGATCAGCCGGTAGCGTTCGACCGCGAGACCGGTGCTGCAAAGAGAAACGCCGCGCGAGGAGACTTCGCGCGGCGTTTTTCTTGTGGATGCGCTGCGTTCCGAATCAACACTTGGCTGCGGTGGACCGCTCGCGATACTATCGCCGAAAGCGTCAACTACACGACGTTGTTGAGCAACCGGCATGGGAGTTCTCTCGATGGACTCACACGAGATTCGATTCGAAGGCGGCAGCGGCGATACGATGGAGAGAGCCATCGTCGTTCGCGGCGCTCGAACCAATTTGGAGGGGACGTACGCAGAGTACGCCTGGCTCGTGAATCGGTTTGGCGCGAAGGACAAGGGCTGGAAACTCATATCGCGCTCGCACACGGTGGTTGGCGGTTGCGACATCGACACCTATCAGATTCAACTGGCCGACGGCACGCTGCGCTCCGTGTTCTTCGACTCCACGGAGTCTTTCGGAAAATTCTGATTTCGAGACCGCGACTCCGCCCACTCGCTCAACTACGGCCCGACGTTGATCTCCGGCGGCGTGTGGCCTCTCGCGAATTGGCCCTGGCCTCCCTGTTCCTGGATCCAAACCGTGCCCACGACAATGATGCACGTGCATCATTTTGGTCCGCGAATCGACGCGCGCTCATCGGAACCACGAAAAAATGATGCGCATGCATCATACGCACGGCGCAGGGCGGAGAGTAGCCTTTAAAAGGACAACCTCGGCCGCTTCGCTCGTCTCCGAAGGAGCGTCCCACTAATCCAGCGACATTCATGCGCGTGCGTCGCACGGCCACTTCGCCGGCAAAGAACAAGGAGGCCATTCGATGAAACGACTTCTTCTCGCGATAGTGAGTGTGTGGACTCTCGCGGGGGTTTCTTCGCCGGCCCCCGCACTCACGGTCGTGCACCTGTGGAGCCAGGGCTTCGGGGGCGTATCGAACGATGACGGGAACTCGGTGGCGGTGGACGGCGCGGGCAACGTGCTGGTCACGGGTAGTTTCGCGTTCACCGCGAACTTCGGGGGCAGCGACCTAACGAGCATGGGATCGAGCGATATCTTTGTCGCGAAGTACAACGCAGCGGGTGTGCACCAGTGGAGCCAGCGCTTCGGGGGCACGTTGAACGATTACGGACTATCCGTGGCAGTGGACGGCTCGGGGGTGCTGGTCACGGGTAGTTTCGAGGGAACTGTGAACTTCGGGGGCAGCGACCTGACGAGCGCGGGAGGTTCCGACATCTTCGTCGCGAAGTACAACGCAGCGGGTGTGCACCAGTGGAGCCAGCGCTTCGGCAACACAGGGTCCGATGTCGGATACTCCGTGGCGGTGGACGGCTCGGGCAACGTGCTGGTGACCGGCCATTTCAACGGCACCGTGAACTTCGGGGGCAGCGACCTAGCGAGCATGGGATCGAGGGATATCTTTGTCGCGAAGTACAACGCCGCGGGTGTGCACCAGTGGAGCCAGCGCTTCGGCGGAGGGGAGGGTGATGTCGGATACTCCGTGGCGGTGGACGGCTCGGGCAACGTGCTGGTCACGGGTAATTTCGCGTTCACCGTGAACTTCGGGGGAAACGACCTGACGGGGATTTCCGACATCTTCGTTGCGAAGTTCAACGCGGCGGGTGTGCACCAGTGGAGCCAGCGCTTCGGGGGCGCGTTGGACGATTACGGACATTCCGTGGCGGTGGACGGCGCGGGCAACGTGCTGGTGACCGGTCTCTTCCAGGGCACCGCCTATTTCGGAGGCAGCGGCCTGTCGAGCGCGGGAGGCTTGGACATCTTTGTCGCGAAATACAACGCAGCGGGTGTGCACCAGTGGAGCCAACGCTTCGGGGGCACAGGGACCGATGTCGGTTACTCCGTGGCCGTGGACGGCTCGGGGAACGTGCTGGTCACAGGTAGTTTCGCGGGCATCGTGAACTTCGGGGGCAGCGACCTGACGAGCGCGGGAAGCTTCGACGTCTTCGTCGCGAAGTACAACGCCGCGGGTGTGCACCACGCGAGCCAGCGCTTCGGCGGCGCGTCGACTGATGAGGGAAACTCCGTGGCGGTGGATGGCCCGTGGAACGTGCTGGTCACGGGTAATTTCGCAGGCACCGCGAACTTCGGGGGCAGCGACCTGACGAGCGTGAACGGTAGCATCTTTGTCGCGAAGTACGCCATCGACGCCTCGGGGCCGGTGATCTCGGCCATTACCGACATTGGCAATGATCAGGGACGCCAGGTCCGGATCGAGTTCTCACGCGCGGGTGACGATGTCGCCTTGGGCTCGGTGATTCAGTACGAGGCGTACCGGCGCAATGACGCCGTCACATCGCCGGCGGCGGCAACGCCCGCGGGGGCGTTCTCACAGGCGCAGTTGTTGGAGCAAGGCTGGGTGTACGCAGGCGATGTTCCGGCCCACGGCACGGATGTCTATCTCATGGATGCCCCGAGCGACGGGGATTCGACGGTCACGCTCGGTCAGCACTATTCCGCGTTCTTCATCCGCGCGGCGACGGCGGATCCGCTGACGTACTACGACTCTCCTGTCGACTCTGGTTACTCCTTGGACAATCTCGCGCCGGGTATCCCGGGCGGCCTTGCGTACAGCGCGGGTGTGTTGAGCTGGAAGAAATCGGCCGCGGGAGACTTCGATCACTTCTCGATCTACGGCGCGAACACCACCTCCTTCGCGACAGCGACGCTCGTGGACTACTGCGTGGCACCGACGATGGACGTGAACGCCTCGCCTTACGTCTTCTATTTCGTCACCGCGACCGACTTCTCGGGGAATGAAGGCAAGCCGGCGGTGGTCAACGCCCAAACGGGTATCGGCGGGACCCCGAAGAGCTTTGTGCTCTCGATCTCCGCCTACCCGAATCCGTTCAACCCCACCACGACGATCCGGTACACCGTGCCATCGAAGGGGCGGGCGGTGGTGGAGATCTACGACGCGCGCGGGGCGCATATCGCAACGCTGGTGGATACGGAGAAGGCAGCGGGCGCGTACACGCAGGGCTGGGACGGCCGCGACGACGCCGGTCGTGCCGTGAGCTCGGGCGTGTATTTCGCTCGGTTAACGCACCCGAGCGGGACGAAGACTTACAAAATGGTGCTGCTCAAGTAAGACAGCCAACCATCTCACTTGGAGGACGATGATCATGAAACGATCAATTCTCGGTGTGGCGGGCGGGTTGACCCTCTTGCTGTCGGCATCCATCGCCAGTGGGCAGGCACCCGTCCACCTGTGGAGTAAGCGTTTCGGGGCCGTCTATTCGGATGTTGGGAACGCCGTCGCGACCGACGCAGCAGGGAATGTGTTCGTGACCGGGTACTTCCGCGAAACCGTGAACTTTGGCGGCGGCGTCCTGGTGAGCGCGGGCGGTAGCCAGGACATTTTCCTGGCGAAGTACAACGCCGCCGGGGTGCACCAGTGGAGCAAGCGCTTCGGGGACACGAACGTCGACGGCGGATACGCGGTGGCCGTGGACGCGTCGGGAAACGTGTTCGTGACCGGCTACTTCAGCGGAACCGTCGACTTCGGTGGCGGCGATCTGGTCTCCGCAGGGTCGGGGTTGGGTCAGGACATCTTTCTCGCCAGGTACAACCAGGACGGCGTGCACCAGTGGAGCCGTAACTTCGGGGGCGGGACCAACAACCTCGGGCGGGGGATCGCGGTGGATGTGTCGGGCAATGTGTTCGTGACGGGAACTTTCCGGGACATCGTGGATTTCGGCGGGGGGAATCTCACGAGCGCCGGAAGCGGCGATATCTTTCTCGCGAAGTACAGCGCGACTGGAGCACACCTGTGGAGTCAGCGATTCGGAGATACGTCGTTCGACAATGGCTACGGAGTCTCCGTCGACGGTTCCGGCAACGTGTTTGCGACGGGAGCCTTTCGGGGCAGCGTGGACTTCGGAGGCGGGAACTTCGTGAGCGCGGGCCTCAATGATATCTACGTTGCAAAGTACAACGCCGGTGGCGTGCACCAATGGAGCAAGCGCTTTGGCAACACCGGCGACGACTTCGCTTACTCCGTCGCAGCGGACGGCTCCGGCAGTGTGTTCGAATCCGGGACGTTTGCAGGGACCGTGAATTTCGGCGGGGATGACCTGGTCGCCTCGGGTCCCGGCGACGCGTTTCTCGCCAAGTACGATGCGGCGGGGCTGCACAAATGGAGCCGGAACATCGGCGGCACGGGCCTCGAACGCGGGTTCTCCGTCGCAGTGAATTACCAGAACGATGTGTTCATGACCGGGCTATTCCAAAACACCGTGGACTTCGGCGGTGGTCCATTGGTCAGCGCCGGGATCAGCGACGTGTTCGTGGCGAAGTACGCCGCCACTGGAACGCACCTGTGGAGCAGGGGCTTCGGGAGCGCGGCCAACGACTACGGAAACGGCGTCGCCGTCGATGGATCAGGAGATGTAGTTGTGACGGGATTCTTCTCCGGAACGATGAACTGCGGCGGCAATGACCTCTTAAGTGCTGGCGTCGAAGACGTGTTTGTAGTCAAGTACGCCGGCAATACGGCGGAACCGGTGATCCGGGCGGTCACCGATGTCCCTAGAGACCAGGGCCGTCGAGTCCGGATTGGGTTCTCGCGCTCGTTCCATGACGCCCCGGGGTCGTTGACACCCATTGTTTCCTACGAAGCCTACCGGCGCAACGACGCGCTGCCGCTCGTTCCTCTGTCGGGCGCAATGGCCGCCGCGTCGCGTCGCCAATTGCTCGACAGCGGGTGGGTCTACGCAGGTGAGGTCAGCGCACACGGATCCGACGACTACATGATGGACGCGACGACCGACGCCGACTCGACCATCGCGTCCGGTCAGCACTACTCCGCGTTCTTCATTCGCGCAGCCACAGCGGTCGTAACCACCTATTTCGATTCTCCGATCGACAGCGGCTACTCGCTCGACAATCTTGCACCCGGTGTTCCGGCGAACCTCGTGTACGGCGCCGGAGTGTTGGGCTGGAAGAAGTCGACGGCCGAGGACTTCGATTACTTCAGCGTGTACGGTGCGAATACCAACTCGTTCGCCGCCGCGACACTGGTCGATTACTGCGTCGCTCCGTCGATGGACGTGGGCGCGTCATCGTACGTGTTCTACTTCGTCACCGCGACCGACTTCTCGGGGAACGAAGGCAAGCCGGCGGTCATAAACGCATTGACGGGAGTTGGCGGGACTCCGAAGAGCTACGTGCTCTCGATCTCGGCGTACCCCAACCCCTTCAATCCCTCGACAACGATCCGGTACACCCTTCCGTCGAAGGGGCGTGTGACGCTCGAGGTGTTCGATGCGCGCGGCGCGCACGTCGTAACACTGGTCGACGAGGAGAAGGCGGCAGGGGCCTATACGCGGGAGTGGACTGGGCGCGATGACGCGGGGCAGGCGGTGAGCTCGGGCGTGTACTTCGCGCGCGTGAGTCACTCGAGCGGTACGAGGAGCTACAAGATGGTGCTGTTGAAGTAGCCGCGTGACGACGCTTCAGAGCATCATTCTCTCCGAGCATACGGGCTCGTTTCATCGAGCCCGTACTGCTTTAGTGTCGTCGACAATCGCTCGAGCCACGGAGCTCGACGCGCGGTGGTCGGCCACACGATCGCCGTCGACGCGCTCGGCGTGGGCGGGTCCTCTAGCGGAATGACGATACCCAGCACGTCGCTTCCTTTCTCGAAGTGAACCGACGTCGGCGGGATGCCGCCGTAGAAACCGGATGGGTCGGTTCCACTGTCGTAGACCCCGTTGATGTTCACGTCGAGGAACGCGCCGACGTAGTACGTGTCGTCGGTCAGGTCGTTGTCGATGGTGTTGAACCACCACTCGGGATAATCCGGCCAGAAGGCCAACGTGACGACCACGGGCAGATCGGACGGATCCCAGTTGCTGGTGTCGAACAGCCCGACATACAGAGTGAAGTGCTCACCGCTATAGCTGCCGGAGTATGAAACCGTTCCGGCGATCGCGCTCGGATCGTACAACGGGAAGTTGATGCCGGTGAGATCCGCGCCTCCGACGATGGTCACGCTGTCGATGCTGGTGTCGCCGGTGCCGATGTCGACGCCGTACACGCCGACCGCGTCGCCCAGACGGGGCTCGATGGAACCGTCGTGATTGCTGTCCATGATTGCAGTCGGGTAGTAAACGCCGTCGGGCAACAGGTCCACTTTGTAGGTGTTGTTGACGGCGATGCCGCTGACTCCCGCCGCGACGGGTTTCGTGCTGCTGCCCAACAGGGGAACATCCAGCGCGATCACGTATCCGCCCGTCGGATCCTGCGCGAAGTTGGACAGCGGATCGCCGCTAATCGTGCCCGCGAAACTTCCGTTGGCCATCGCGTTGGCGGTGGTGAAACGAATGCTGACCAATTGAGTACTCCGGTTTCCGGCCAGATCCCAAATGCCTCCCGGAGCAATCGTCACGGCATACTGCTGATTCTCGGCCAGGGGCAAATCGGGATCGAACGTCACCGTCTTGCCGCCGTTGGACCACGTGACCACTCCGCTTCCCGGATCGGGAGCGAGCTGCGGGTCCAGCTCGAGTTGATTGACCGGCTCGGAGAAGGTGAGCGAGAGGGTGGCGTCGACGTTGACGCCCGCTTGTAGATTCGCCGGGCTCGACGAAACCACCGAAGGCGGCGTCGTGTCCAGGATGGAGGTGGTTCGGAACGACCACGTCGCCGTCGGCATGATGTTGCCCGACGGGTCCTCGACGCCGGTCAGTGTCACCGTGTACTCCGTGTTGGTGGACATCAGCGAGGTCGGGACAAGAGAGAACTCGACATCGTGGTTCAACTGCACGTCGAAGGTCATGGCGCCGCCCGACGACGTCCACGAAACTCCGCTCGTGAAGGTGAGGAAGTTGACCGGCTCGGAGAATTGCACGTACACCGGGGTGCCGACGCCGACACCGGTGGCGTCGGGAGCGGGTGTGCGAGTCACGATCTCGGGCGCGGTCACGTCGGGATCACTCGAGCCCGTGAACGATTTGACGACCGGCGTCGTGATCTCGTTGCCGTTCGCGTCCTTCACCTCTCTCACCGTGAGTTCGTACGGCTTACCCGCCATCGAAGCTTCCGTGGTGATGGCCACGGTTCGCTTGTCGCTCTTGAGCGAGGCGGCGGCGACGTGCAAGGTATCGCCGGGTGCCAATGCGGCGGCCGATACCGCGATGGCTTGCTCGATGAGAAGGTAGTGGAAGTCGTCCTCGGCCGACGAGCGCATCACGTCTTCGTTGAATGCCACGTCGATGTGAAAGGCGTCGATCGGTGTGACGCTCGACACCGTGGGAGGCGTCGAGTCGATGTTGCCGCCGTCGGCGGGGTTGCTGTCACTGCTGCAGCCGGCGGTCGCGACTGCGATCCAAAGCAACATAACGGCCGCAATTCGCATGAACCAGGATGACATGGGGAGCCTCCTATCGATCAAACGCCCGATAGGATCATTTTCGCTCACAAGGGTGGGTCGCGAAACGATGCATATGCATCATTTCACGGGTCAGAAGGCTACGATCCTAGCGGATCGGTCTGTGTCTGCTCCTTGGCGTCGAAACAGATGTTGCACACCCTGTTGAAGGCGCGAAATCCCAGCAGCTCCACCTCGGTCGACAGGAATCCCTCTCGCACCGGCTCGTCACGCAGAAGATCGGTGCTCAAGTATTTCTTGTTGTCGTCGGGGAGGACGGTCACCACGACGGCATCCGCGCCCATCTCGTTTTGAATCTTCAATGCGCCCAAGAAATTCGCGCCCGACGAGATCCCCACTCCGAGTCCGGCTTCGCTCGCGAGTTTGCGCGCCATGATGATCGCGTCGCCGTCGTCGACGCTCACCACGTCGTCGAGCTCCGAGAGAACGACGATCGGCGGAATGAATTCGTCGGAGATGCCCTGGATGCGGTGCGTGCCGACGCGATGGCCGGTGGAGAGAGTCGGAGAGTTCGCCGGCTCCAGCGGATGAAGCCTCACGCCGGAATGCCGGCGTTTCAGATAGCGGCCCGCGCCCATGATGGTTCCGCCCGTACCGACGCCGGCCACGATGGCATCGGGACGCAACCCGTGAGCCTCGAGCTGGAACCAGATCTCCGGTCCGGTACCGAGCTCGTGCGCTTCCACGTTGTGCTGGTTGGAAAACTGACTGGGCAAGAATGCGTTCGCCATGGATTGGGCCAGCGCTTCCGCCCGCTCGATACTCCCGCGGAAGCCGCCCTCCTCCCGGCTGACGAGATGAATCTCGGCGCCGTACGCCCGGATCAAGTTGATGCGCTCGACGCTCATCCAGTCGGGCATGAAGATGTGGATCGGATGGCCCATGGCGCGTCCGACGCTCGCGAACGAAATGCCCGTGTTCCCGCTGGTGGCTTCGATGATGGCGGCCCCGGGGGCGAGGCGACCAGTTTCGTACGCCCGCCGGATGATATGGAGCGCCATCCGGTCCTTGATGCTCCCGGTCATGTTGAGGTTCTCGGCTTTCGCGTATAAGACGCGCCGCTGGCCGCGAAAACGGAACTCGAGCGCCAATAGGGGCGTGTTGCCCACGAGCCGACTCAGCCCGAGAAGCCGTCGCCCCATATCTCCACCGATGGTGATGGCCATGTTTCTCTCCAGTCCCACTATCCTAACCCTGCGCGACGGCTGCAGCACGTCGAATTTCTGCATCACCGGGCTGCGCGAGCCACGCAAATTGATGCGATTGCATCATGGCGTGACGAGGACGACGCGAGTAACTTTCATAACGGAGGTCTGTCTTTCAAATAAGGAATCAAATAAGGAGGCACATCATGTACGGACGCAGAGTGATGTTTCAGCTAAAGCCCGAGAGCTACAAGGATTTCAATCGTCGGCAAGAGGCAGAGATCCTTCCGATTCTGCGCAAACAGCAGGGCTTCCAGGAAGTCATTACGATGGTAAGCCCCGACAAGAAGCGCATCGAAGCGATCAGTCTGTGGGACAAGATGGAAAGCGCAGAGGCGTACGATCGTACCGGCTACAAGGAAGTCGTCAAGTTGTTGGCGAGCGTCGTCGAAGGGACACCGAAGGTCGAGATCCTGGAAGTGGCATCGGCGACTCATCTACGTTAGTCCGAGGTTTCGTTTTGATCACTGGCAACGGGGCGGGCCCAGATGGCCCGCCCCATTTTCTTGCGGCGACGCCGCTCTAGAGCGCGAGCGCCATGCCCTCACGCGCGACGTCCTTGCCGTCGACGATAGCCGGGTTCGAATGGTTCAGATGAATGAACCACAATTGTGCGCGGGTGCCCTCGAGTAACGCGCGCGTCTCCGACATGAGCGGGTGCGGTACCTGCGAAATATCGCGCCCCGGCAGTTCACCCATCGACGCGAAGGTTCCGTCGACCAACGCGTAGTCGATGCCCTGCGCCAACTCACGAAGACTTCGGTTCCATTTCTCCCACTTGTCGATGTCGGGGATGAAGAGCGCTTTCGCGCGCGGCCCTTCGATCAAGAAACCGACGGTGTCGGTGAATTCGTCGCGGTGCGGGACGAGCATCGGCGTGATGCGAAGATCGCCCGGTAGTTCGACCGCTTGATCCGGCGTCAGCGTCCGTAATTCGACGTATCCGTTCTCGACCAGCAAGCTCCACGGACCATTGCTCTTCAAGAAGGAGGTCATTCTTGCGGTCCCGTAGACGGGAACGCCCTTCGCGGCCATGGCCTCTTTGCCGAGGTACATGAGCCCCGTGTAGTGACCGATGTGAGCGTGCGTGAGAAAAATGCCGTCGGGCGGTTTGCCGCCCGTCAGCGCGTGGAGTTGTGCGGGAAAGTCGGGAGTGGCGTCGATCATGTAGGCGACGCCGAGGTCGTGGTTCACGAGGCCGAGGCAACTGACTTTCTCGGCCCGGCGCTTGCCGGCGTAAACGTCGGCGCACGGGGATTTTTCGCAACCGGGATGCGGCATGCCGCCGTCCTGCGCGATGCCGAGAACGACGAGCTGCCAGCCGTCACCACGCTTCTGCGATGACGCGGGAGCTGCGAGTAAGAGGCCGGCGAGAAGGAGCGTGCCACGCATGGTCGACGCCGGCATGATAGCAGGGAAAGCGAAGGGCGTCGAACGCAGCGCTTGCTCGTTCGACGCCCTTGTCCGTGCGCGCATGCGCAGACGTGTTATCTACGTGCCGTCGTCGTCGCGGTCGCGCTCCCAGTTGTAGTCGTCGTGGCCGTGCTTCTTCGCCTCGGCGCGCCAGCGCTTCGCCATCTCCTTGAAGCGCGGATCCGAGTGCAGGGGGTCGAGGTCGTCGTCCCAGCGCGCGTGCGACCACATCTCCATGCCGGCCTCTTCCGACTTCTCGAGCCATCCGAAGGCCGCGTCGATGTTGCCCGACTGCGCGTTCGAACACGCCAAGTTGTACATGGTCGTCGCGGGCCGGTAGCCGAGGTCGAGTGCTTTCTGGAACGACGGCGTGCTGGCGTCGGAGTCCTCCGCGAGGAGCTGCGCGTATCCCAAGTTGAACCAGGCGCGGCCGACCTTCGGATACTTGGTCGTCATCTCCTGGAAGTGGGGGATCGATTTCCTCCAGTGCTTCTCGTCGTTGCCATTCCATTTCCACTTGCCGTCGCCGCTCCACCACCCGCTATCGTAGAGCGAAAGGTCTTCGGCCATCGTCACGAGCTGGTCGAAGCGCGCCTCTTTGTGTAGCGTCATGAGGTCGGGGTCGTTCTGCATGTGTTCCGCGTCCACCGAGCCGGTCGTGATCGACTGCTCGAGGAGCTTCAGCGCGTCGGACGACTTGCCCGCCAGCGCGCGCGCACACGCCACGTTGTACAACGCGTCCTCGTCCTTGCTGACCTTGAACTCGTTGTTGAATGCGTCGGCCGCATGTTCGTAGTCGCCGGACCGCAAGAGGTCCATCCCGACCGAATTCCACTCGCCGTCTTCGACGTTGTTACGTTTCGCGAGGCGCTCGAAGTCGCGCATGGAGGCGCGTCGCTGCGACTCCGCGTCGCCGGTGTTCATGACGTCGTTCATGAGCTTCTGAAAGCGCGGGTCGGCACGAAGGGAATTTAGGTCATCGTCCTCCGCGAACTGCTGCGGATCGTCGAAGCCCTCGTCGAACGCTCCGCGCAAGGCGGTGATGGCCTTGTCGGTCTGGTCCGAAAGCGCGTACGAACAGCCCGCATTATAAAGCGCGGTCGCGCGGCGATAACCGATTTCGGCGGCCTTCTCGTATGCTTCGGCCGCGCGCGAAAAGCGACCGCGGTTATACAGGTCGCTGGCCTTGTCGTACCACTCGCTGCCGGATTCATCATTGTCTTCGTCATTGGCGGGGTAATACTTCTGCGCACCGTTCTCCTCGTTCGCGTACGTCAAGTAGTCCGCCGGCGCCGGCGCCGCCTCTGTCTCGACCGTGGAAACGTCGGTGCGGGTTTCGAAGCGCGTGAGACTCTCCATCGTCGTGTTCTGCGCCGAAGCGACCGGCGTCGGTCGCACGGTCGCGATCACGGCGAACAAGGCGAGCGCGGCGCACGCGCCCGATGCGAGCATGCGACGCGAGGTTCCGCGCGGGACGCGCGTGGCCAGAATGGCGACGATGCGCGTCTCCAAGGACGACCGCGTCGCCAGCGCGAGGGCCGAGCCGGCGAACGGGTCGCGCCTGACCGCGGTGCGCGCGATGGCCACGAGGTGCCCGGCGTAGTCGGATCCGAGTACGCCGCTCGCCAACACCGTTTCGTCGCAGGCACCCTCGGCGTCGCGTCGCGCGTGCGAGGCCAAGGTCCACACCAACGGGTGGAACCAGAAGATCGAGGTCGCGATGCGCGCGACCAGCGTCCACAGTCCGTCGCGGCGACGGATGTGGGCAAGTTCGTGGAGCAGCACCACGGCGAGGCGTTCGCGCGACCAGGCGGCCGCCGACGTGGGGATCACGACGCGGGGGCGGAGCGCACCCACGACCATCGGTATCGCCACGTCGGAAGACACGCCTAGGTCGACCGTGCGTCGAATCCCGAGCACGCGACGCGCGCGCTCGCACTCCTGCAGCAACACGTCGTCGCCGGGCGACGGGGAGCGTCGCGAAATCCGGCTGGCGCCGACGGCTCCGAGAACGGTCCAGAACAGCAGGCACGTCGTCACGATGAGCCACGTGAGTAGTGCAGCGGTGCGCCATCCCATCGAACCGAAGGCCTCACGCACGCTCGAGAAAAGCGCGCGCCCGAGGGTCGCGACCGCACCACGCGTGGCCGACTCGGCGGCGTTGACGGCCGACTGCGTCCGGCCGGCGACCGATGTCGCGACGGGGGCGGGCGTCGGGCGGGGCGCGGGGGCGTCAATCGCGAACGACACCTCGGGTGCGGTGCGCGGTGCCTGGGACATGTGCGTCGCCGGTCGTGGAAGCACGGGAAGCGACAAGGCCGGGAGCAACATCGACGCAACGGGAAGGATCGCGATCGCGCACAGAGCGCCGATCGCGACCACGTGTCGGGTGGCCGGACGCGCGCGCCGCGCCCCAGGCGAGGTACGCACACGCCAAGGCGGCGATCAACGTCGCGCGCAGAAGCCACCACGCGAACGACTCGGTCGTGATCGAATTCAGCAAAGAGGCGAAAATCGGGGTCATGGTCATCGTCCTTCCTTGCGCGCGCGCTCGATGAGCGCCGCCATGCGATCGAGATCGGCTTCGGTCAAATCGGTGCCCGGTGTCTCCAGTAGCGCTACCACCGCACCGGCCGCCGAGCCGTCGAAGAACGTGTTGAGCAAGTGCTCCACGGCACTCCGCCGCGCCTTGCTCCTATTGAGTGTGGGTCGGTAGATGTAGCGCTTGCCGTCGTGTTCGTGGCTGATGAGTCCTTTTTGTTCGAGGACCCGCAGGGTGGCGCGAACGGCCGAATAACTGGGCGGCGAGGGGATCCGCCGGTGGACCTCCCCGGCACTGGCACTGCCCGCGCTATACAGGACATCCATGATCTCCCGTTCGCGGCGACTGAGACTGGCTAGTCGTTTCATGACGTGTGTGTACGTTGTCCTTGGTTGGGGGGTTGCCTCTGGCCTGCTAGTTTTTTAGCAAGTGCTGGAAAACTAGCACATGGACCGAGGGCGGGTCAACGCGGAAATAATCTCCCTTTACACCCGCCCCCCCAGGCCCCATGATTCCGCCAGACCATCCTCCCCGACTTCAGGACAGATCGTTCAGCCTCCCTATTTTAGAGTCGCTCAACAGTTAGGTCCCCTCGATGATTGATGGGTTTGCGGTTCGGCACCGTGTCGTCCCGCACGTGGAGTTCAACGGATGCCCGGAACTAGCCGGAGATCTGACGAACTTCGACAAGCCGGTCATCCGGCATTTTGGAGACAAGAAGAATGAAGAAGATTTACGTGGGCAATTTGCCCTTCAGCGCTACCGAAGAGCAGGTCAGAACCCTGTTCAGCAAGCACGGCACCGTGCAGTCGGTGTCCTTGATCAATGATCGCGAGACCGGCCGCCCACGCGGCTTCGGCTTCGTGGAGATCAGCGACAACGGACTCGCTCCGGCCCTCAAGGCCCTCAACGGCTTCGAGATGGACGGGCGTGCGTTGAAGGTCAACGAGGCAGAAGACAAGCCCCGCAACAGCGGTGGCGGCGGCGGGAGCCGCTGGTAGCCTCCCACGTGTTCTGACACGACGAGGGCCCTGCCATCTCACGATGGCGGGGCCCTCATTGCTTGTCCGCCCTGGCCGTTGCATCCCTGCGAACGCGCCTGTATTCTCAGGCCCAGCCGCCCGTGAAACCCCGACCATGAAAGCTTTCACTATATGAAAACCAGCTTCGAGATCTCGCGCGAGGTGCCCCTGACCCACATGCGCACGTTTATGGCGCAGCTCGGTCTCACCGACGACGACTTCGACTTCTACGGCAAGTTCACCGGCAAGATCCGCCTCGACTGGCTCGAACGCCAGCAGGACCGCCCCGACGGACGACTCATTCTGGTTACCGCGATGACGCCCACGAGCCGCGGCGAAGGCAAGACCTTGACCACCGTGGGCATCGGACAGGCGATCGGGAAGCTCGAGCGTCGCGGCATGATCGTGTTGCGCGAGCCGTCGTTGGGGCCGGTGTTCGGCATGAAGGGCGGTGCGACCGGTGGCGGCTTTTCGCAGGTGATTCCGATGGAGGACATCAACCTTCATTTCAACGGCGACATCCACGCCATCACGACCGCGCACAATCTACTCGCAGCGATGCTCGACAACCATATCTACCAGGGCAACGAGCGACGCATCGACATCACGCGCGTCTTGTGGAATCGAGCGCTCGACATGAACGACCGCGCCTTGCGCCATGTCGTCGTCGGCTTGGGCGGACACGCGCACGGAATCCCGCGCGAGTCGGGCTTCTTCATTACCGCCGCTTCTGAAGTCATGGCGATCCTGGCGCTGGCGTCGGGTCGCGAAGACTTGAAGAAGCGCTTGGGCGATATCGTGGTGGCGTACGACCTGGACTACGGCGTCGTCACCGCGCGCGACATCGGCGCCGATCGCGCGATGGCCGTGATCCTGAAGGACGCCATCCAGCCCAACCTCGTCCAGACCATCGAACACACGCCGGCGCTCGTGCACGCGGGCCCGTTTGCAAACATCGCGCACGGCACCAGCAGCATCGTTGCCGCGCGCGTCGCGCTCAAGCTGGCCGACTACGTCGTGACGGAATGCGGCTTCGGGTCCGATCTCGGCGGCGAGAAGTTCTTCGACATCGTGTGCCGCCAGTCGGGGTTCTATCCCAATGCGGTCGTCATCGTGGCGACCACCCGCGCCATCAAGCGCCACGGAGGTGTGGCCGAAAAACCGCCCGAGCTCCTCGAGCAGGAGAACATGAAGGCGTTCGAAGCCGGCCTGGCGAATCTGGGCGCGCACGTGCGCAGTATGAAGAAGTTCGGCGCGCCGATCGTCGTAGGGCTCAATCGCTATCCGTTCGACACCGAAGCGGAGATCGGCGCGTTGCAGCGTTTTTGCAACGGGCTCGGGGTGGCGTTCGCGCCGCACGACGCGTTCATGCGCGGCGGCGAAGGTGCGGTCGAACTGGCGCGTATCGCGATGGATCTGGCCGACCGCAACCCGGCGCCGCAGCGAAAATTCCTGTACGAACTCGACGAAGCACCGGCCGACAAAGTTCGTCGCGTCGCCACGGAGATCTACGGTGCGAAGGACGTCTACTTCGAACGCGAGGCAGTCACCAAGCTCGATCGTTTCGTCAAGCTGGGTTACGGCAAACTGCCGGTATGCATCGCCAAGACCCAATCGTCGCTGTCCGACAATCCCAAACTGATCGGCGCGCCGCACAACTTCACGATCACGGTCACCGACGTGCGACTTTCCGCCGGCGCGGGTTTCATCGTGGTGGTGTGCGGCGACATGATGCTCATGCCGGGACTTCCCCAAGTGCCGGCGGCCGCGAACATGGACATCGATTCGAAGGGGAACATCAGCGGGTTGTTCTAATCGATTTTTCCGGGATCACAAGATCCCGCGCTCCGGGAGTGTGAGTTCGATTGGCTGAAAAACTTCGCAGGTCGCGGAACAAGATGATCGCAGGGGTATGCGCCGGCCTGGCCGAACGCGTCGGATGGTCCGCCACACGCATGCGCATCGTTTACCTGCTCGTCTCGATCCTCAGCGCCGCGTTTCCGGGAACCATCGTGTACATCATCTTGTGGTTCGTCATGCCGGGCCCCGAGGACTAGGTGCCACGTAGCGACCAGACGGCTCGAAAAACTACAGCGGCTGTCCATACATGTGTGTAGACGCCCGCGCGCCCTTGCGAGGGAATGAGCCGCATGATAAAATTCTACACCCACATCTGGATGGATCGCCCCGATCGAGGTTCAGGATGAACGGCTGCTGGTATCTTCGATCGCCATCGCCACTTGCGCCCTTTTCCCCCAACCGTCTCAGCCGTCGACGCTCACTTTCAGCACGGTCTGGAGCATGCGTCAGGGTGGCAGCGGAAACGATTACTGCTACGGCCTCGCTGTCGATTCAGACGAAAACGTTGTCGTCGCTGGTAACTTCATGGGCAGCGCGATAATTGGAGGGTCAACGCTTGTCAGCGCGGGTGGAAGCGACATCTTCGTGGCCAAGTACGATCGCGACGGAGTGCCCATATGGGGCGTGCGTTTTGGCGGCACTCATCTCGACGGCGCGTCGGCGGTCGCTGTCGACATGGCTCGGCAACATCTACGTCTCGGGTTACTTCGGTGGTTCTGTCGACTTCGGAGGCGGCGTCCTAACCAGCGACGGCGTCGACGACGCTTTTGTCGCCAGTTTCACGCCTGCGGGCGCGCATCGATGGAGCCGCCGATATGGGGATGCCGTCCTCGGACAGGGCGAACGAGCTGGCGATTACCCGTTCCGGCGACGTCGCGATTGTCGGGACTTATGATGGAACCGTCGATTTTGGCGGCGGCGTTATTTCATCGATGGAGCTGGGACGCGTTCATTCTCGTCCTCGACTCCGACGGAACGTACGCGTGGAGCGCGGGCTACGGAACCAGCGTGTGGGAGCTAGGCAACTACGTTGCCAGTCGATGCCGATGGCAACGTCTATATGGTGGTCGAGAGCGCGCACGTAACGTCCTTTACGAAGACACTCAGCGAACGCACGTGGTGAAGTATGACGCCACCGGATCACTAGCTTGGGCTCGCGTCCTACCCCTGAATGATAACTCGCCGTCCGACGCGGCGGTCGACTCGCAAGGGAATCTCATCGTGGCCGGGCTGTTGCTCACGTGCGGCGACGGCACGTGCTACAACTCCTTCGTCACGAAAATGTCGCCCGAGGGTGACTCGATTTGGACTCGAAGACTTCCGGACGTGATTCCCAGTTATGAGTGGGTCGGATTGGCCGATGTCGTCGTGGACGACGCAGACCGGATCATTCTCACCGGCCTCGTTCACGGAGCGGCGGATATTGGCGGAGGGCCCCTCGGCGATACCGGAGATGCATTCTTAGCCCGCTTCGACGCGGACGGGAATCACGATGTCAGCGCTGGATTCGCGGCCACGGACGCCTACCCGGCCGAGATGAGGCTTACCGAGTCAGGAGACCTCGTTCTGACGGGGTTCTTCACCGGCACGCTCGATTTTGGTGGCGGGGTCCTTTCGACCCTAGCGTTCTGGCGGGCCCGATGGTTTCGTAGCTCGTTTCGATGTGGATGTCGCGCTCTCGGTCGCTATCCGTCATTCTTCGCGCAAGCAAACGACATGGGATCGAGCTGCCGCGGGAATTTCGTTCAGATCTAGGCGTGAACGCAGTCAACGTGTACCGGGCGGAAGGATTAGGTTCGTTTGATCGCATCGAATCGGTATTCGGCGCGACCGGGAATTCCTTCACTTACCTCGACCACAGCGTGCAACCGGGACGTTCGTACCGCTACATGATCGGAGTCGTCGACGAGGATGGCGAGTTCCTTTCGCACGGTGGCAGCAGGCGACGGCACAACGGCTCTACGCAGAGTTGCTCCAGAACGTACCGAACCCATTCAATCCCGCGACGACGATTTCATTCGTGTTACCCGAGCGAAGCACGTACTTCCATCGTTGTGTACGACGCGAGCGGGCGCGTCGTCCGCACGCTCGTCGACGAGGCGAGCGATGTCGGTCGGCACGATGTCATTTGGGATGGACGCAATGATGACGGCGCTGTCGTGGCGTCAGGTGTCTACTTCTATCGTTTGACCGCCGGCTCTTTCGCCGACACGAAAAAGATGTTGTTGGTGAAGTGACGCAAGGAGGTTGCACGGCCGACGGGCGTTATCGAAGGGACGACCTTCCATACATTTGTGTAGACTCGCTTCCTAGGATTTGCCTAAAATCCCGCGTCCGCCCAAGGGGCGGGCGATCGCGCCAACCACCATCCTGTCTCCCCGGCCGGCGCATCCGAATTCTGATTGAACGGTCGATCCTGCTGCGACCGTGACGGGGAGGTATCCGCACACAAACACCCAACCATTTTGGGGACGCATCGCGTCCCGCCCAAGTTTCCCTTGAACGCCCCGATGCGTTCGTCGCCCGACGACACGGCGCGGGGCATGAACACGAACGGTTAGGAGAGAAAGATGAATCGCAAGGCATTCTTGAGGGTGTCTCTGCTTGCAGTCTCACTTCTTCTGGTCGCGGCGGTTGTATCATCCGCCCCGTTCTCGCCGGTGCAGAAGGGCTTCCAGCCCGCCGGCAACGATGTCCTTCCGTACGCACCCGATCACATCATCGTGAAGTTCAAGGACACGAGCATGCTGCGTTCGACGCTCAAAGTTCCGCAGCAGTTGGGTGCGCAAGCGCCCGACACGCGCACGGGGCTCGCGTCGGTCGACGCGCTCAATTTGAAGACCGGGGTCGTCTCCATCACGCGTCCGTTCGTCGATCCGGCGAACACGGCCGCAGCGCGCCAGATGGGCTTCGATCGGACGTTTATGTTGCACGTTCCCGACGGTACGGATATCGAAGCGGCGGTGCGTGACTACTCCGCGGACCCCAACGTCGAGTACGCGACCCCGGACTGGGTGGCGTTTCTCGCCGCGGTTCCGACGGACCCGGCCTACCCGCAGCATTGGGGCCACAACAACACGGCACAGCTGCCCGGCCTCGATTGGGGCGGCACGTACGACCACACGCTCTCGACCACCGTCGGGACCCCGGGCTTCGACACCAACGCGCAAGCGGGTTGGGACGGAACCGCGGGCTTCGGCAGCTCGAGCGTCATCATCGCCATCATCGACACGGGCTGTAATCTCGCGCATCCGGATCTGTCGTTCGTCACCGGCTGGGATTACGGCGACAACGACAGCAATCCCGAAGACAACTCCTCGGGCGGCGGACACGGCACGTGCTGCGCGGGTGTCGCGGCCGCGCGAGCCAACAACGCCGCGGGCGCATGCGGCGCCGCACCGGGTTGCCGCATCATGCCGATGAAGGCCGCCAACAGCGCGGGGTCGCTCCTCTTCTCGTCGATCGTCAACTGCATCACCTACGCGGCCGACCACGGCGCCAACGTCATTAGCATGAGCTTCGGCGCCGCCATCACCAGCGATCCGTCGACGGACGCGGCCATCCTGTACGCGTACAACGCGGGTGTGACACTGCTCGCAGCGACGGGCAACGAGAACAAGAGCACCATCAGCTATCCCGCCATCAACGCGAACGTGATCGGCGTGGGCGCAGCGTCGCCGTGCGGCGACCGCAAGCGCAGCAGCAGCCTCGCCTCCGAGTTGAATCCGGGTGTTAGCGCCGACTCGCACGGTTACACGTGCGACGGCGAGCGCTGGTGGGGTTCGAACTACGGCAGCACCACGGCCAACGCCGCCGGTGCGGTCGACATCATCGCGCCGACGATTCTCTACACCACGGACATTCTCGGCGCCGGCGGCTTCCGTAGCGGCGACTACGAGCCGTACTTCAACGGCACGTCGTGTGCGACACCGTACGCGGCGGGCGTGTGCGCGCTCATCAAGTCGAAGAACCCGTCGTTCACGCCGGCGCAGGTCAAGAGCCAGCTCACGAGCACGGCGCAAGACATCGTGAACGTCGAGTCGGTCGCCGGCTGGGATCGCTACAGCGGCTACGGCATGGTCGACATCAACGGCGCGGTCGGCGGCGGCGGCGGTTGTTCACCGCTCGTGACCGCGAACTTCTCGGGCACGCCGACCACGGGTGCCGCACCGCTCACGGTGAACTTCACCGACCTGTCGACGGGCAGCCCGACCAGCTGGAGCTGGAACTTCGGCGACGGCGGCACGTCGACGGCACAGAATCCGAGCCACGCGTACGCGGCGGCGGGGACGTTCAACGTGACGCTCACCGCGACCAACCCATGCGGAAGCGATCCCGAAGTGAAGAACGCCTACGTGACGGTGACGGGCGGCGGTGTAACGTGGACGACCATCACGTTCGATCAGTTCGAGACCAACTTCGGCAGCTACACCGACGGCGGTACGGACTGCTCGCGCTACACCGGCGGTACGTTCTCCTATCAGGGTGTGGCCTCGATCGACGTCCAGGACAACACCAGCTCGTCGTCGTTCGCGACCACGACGGCGCGCAATGTCTCCGGCTACCAGACGCAGCAGATCACGTTCTTCTTCCGTGCGCAGAGCATGGAGAGCGGCGAGAACTTCTACGTCGAGTATTACAACGGGTCGACGTACCAGATCGTCGGCAACTACGTCGCGGGTACCAGCTTCGCCAACGGCTCGTTCTACACGGCGACGATCACGCTGAACAACGGGACGTACGTATTCCCGACCGACGCACGCATTCGTTTCCGTTGCGACGCGAGCGACAACAACGACGACGTCTACATCGACGCCATCACGTGGCGCGCGACGACGACGCCGAACGCTTCGAGCGAAGGTTCGACCATCACCATGGTCAAGACCGGCGACACGCCGATCGTGGAGCCGACCTCGCAGCAACCGGTGTTCGAGACGTCGCTCGCGCAGAATTACCCCAACCCGTTCAACCCGCGCACGACCATCGCGTACACGCTGGCGACCGAAAGCCACGTGAATCTCGAGATCTTCGACGCGGCCGGCCATCGCGTCGCCACACTGGTGGACGGTGTGGTGGGAGCGGGCAAGCACACGGTCGACTTCGACGCGTCGTCGTTGAGTTCGGGGATCTATTTCTACCGACTGGCGTCGCAAGGAGTCGTCCAACAGAAGAAGATGGTGCTTCTGAAGTAATCCCTCGCAGTGCCTGACTCGAAAAGGCACGGAGCCCGGTTCTCGAGTCCGTTTCACTCGGGGACCGGGCTTCGTTTTTCCCGTTACTGGATCGAAAGCCCGGCCGCGCGCATCGCGTTCTCGATCACCGATCGCTCCAGCGGATAGTACTGGCCGAACCCGCGCAGCTCGTCGTGGTGGTCGCGCAGGATGGTTCGTCCCTCGTCGACGCGGTTCATCGACACCAGCGACGCGCCGTGCAAACACTGGGCGAGGGCCAAGCGGCCGCTGCCTGCCTTCAAGCGCTGGCCCCAGATCTCCGCGGCGCGGCGCGTGAGCGGCTCCGCGTCGGCGGCCTTCGCCCTGATCGAGCAGCAGCGTTCCCAAGAACATGCGGCCGTCGGCGCAGTAGACGTCGTCGGGATTCGGCGCGAGGCTGTCGATCTCGGCGACATAGCGCGCGACGGAGGCCACGACGCCGTCGCGTTGCCCCGCCGCGTACGCGACGAATGCCGCCTGCATCTCGACGAATATCTGTCCGGTGCCGCGCGGTCGTCCGCTGTGCGAGTACGCATAGACGGCCTGGTCGAGATAGGGAACGCCTTCGCGCGGTCGCCCGTCGAGGGCCATCGCCACGCCGATGTTCCGGTTCGTGCTCGCGACCGCGACGGGCGCCCCGCCGGGGATTCGTTGGTAGATTTGCAGCGCTTCGAGGTACGCCTCCAGCGCGTCCTGGTATTTCCCCTGGTCGACTTGCGCGACTGCCAGCGCCTCGAGCGTTCCCGCCACCTCCGGCGAGTCGTTGCCGAGGATGCGGCGCTTGGTGGCGAGGATCTCGTGTTCCATCTTCTCCGAAGTCGCCAGGTCGCCGAGTGCCGAGTAGGTCGCGGCCAAGTTGTGCGTCACCGTCAGCACGTTGGGATGGTCGGCGGGCAGTGCTTTCTTCACGAACGCGAGCGATTGCTGGAAATACTCGAGCGCCTTTTCGGTCTTGCCCTGCGCGGTGCACAGCATGCCGAGCGCGTTGTAGTCGGCCGCGAAGGCCAGGTCGTTGTTCGACGGCGCCTGCCGGCTGATGGCCAGCCCGGCTTCGAGTAGTCGGCTCGCCTCCTCGGGCCTTCGATCGATGAGCGCGCCGGCCAGGTCGCGCATGGCAGCACCCACGTCGGGGTGCGAGTCGCCGAGCAGCGCGCGATGGCGCTCGAGCGACGCACGCAACAACGGTTCCGCGACCTCCTCGCCGTCCCTTAGGAACGTCACCTGTGCGATTAGATGGAGCGCGCGAGCGGCGTCGATCTTGCGATCGGGATCCTGCTCGTAGATCGAGTCGGCGCGCGCGAAGAACGTGATCGCCTTGGGGAGATTGCCGCGCGCCTGTTGGATGGCACCGAGAACCTCCCACATGCGCGCCTGCACGTCCGGCTGGTCCGTCATCTCGGAGACCGTCTTCTCGCTGTGCGCGACGAAGTCGCTCACGCGCAACGTGTCGCCGCCCGGCACCACGTACGGATTCGACTGCTCGAACAGACTCGTGAGGACGCCGACCACTTTCTCGGCCTTGTTGCGCTCGGCGACGGCGCGGTCGCGCTCGAGAGCCACGCGCCGCGACTGCTGGATCGTCACGACGAGGAACGCAGCGGCGATCGTGACGAAGGCCGCCGCCGCGACGACGCCCCAGCGGTGACGCCCGGCGAACTTGCGCGCGCGGTAGCGAAACGAGTCGTGCTCGGCGAGGACCGGCATGCCGGTGAGGTAGCGCGCGATGTCCGCGTCGAATTCCTGCGCCGACTGGTAGCGCCGCGTCGGCTCCTTGCGCAGCGCCATGAGCACGATCCGGTCGAGATCGCCGCGCAGCACACGCGCGTCCTTCGAGGCCACCGTACTCGGCGCGGCCGGCTCGACTTCGCAGATGACGCGCTCGACGTCGCTCGCGGCACTCGACGGGAATTGCAGCGGTCGCTCGCCGGTGAGGAGTTGGTATAGCAACACGCCGAGCGCGTAGACGTCGGTGGCGGTCGTCACCGGTTCGCCGCGCACTTGCTCGGGGGCCGCGTGCTCGGGCGTCATCACGCGCTCGAGTGGCCGCGTGTAGGACGCGTCGCGCGACGGCTCGAGCAGCTTCGCGATGCCGAAGTCGAGCAGCTTCACGTCGCCGGAGGTCGTCACGAGGATGTTGGCCGGCTTCAAGTCACGATGTACGACCAACTGCACGTGGGCCGCCTGGACCGCCGCGCACACGGCACGAAAGAGCGCGAGTCGTTCGCGCAGCGAAAGGGCGCGCTGGTCGCAGTAGTCGGTGATGGCGATACCGTCGACGTACTGCATGACCAGGTAGGGGCGGCCGTCGTCGCTCACGCCCGCCGTCGAGGAGCGGTGGCGATGTTCGGGTGCTCGAGGTGGGCGAGGATTTGTCGTTCGCGCCGAAAGCGCTCCGACATCTCGGGCGCGTGCGCGCCGGCGCGCATCACCTTGATCGCAACCTTGTGCTCGTATTGCGCGTCGTCGCGCGACGCGAGGTAGACCTCGCCCATGCCGCCGTGGCCGATCAGGCGCTCGATGCGATACGGCCCGACGCGCGCGCCGATCAGCGCGTCCGAGGTACCCGCGTCTTCCCAGCGCTCGGGGCTCAAGCGACGGTCGCCTTCGTGCGCGGTGAGCATGGCTTCGACCTCCGCGCGCAGCGCGTCGTCGCCCGCGCACGCATCGTCGAGAAAGCGCGCGCGATCTGCGCCCGATCGCTCGAGGGAGTCGAAGAAGAGCTGCTCGATTCGTTCCCAGTTGGTATTCGGCATGCGGCTACCGTGAACAATGGCGACGAACGCGCTCGCAAACGGACATCAAAGGTCGAGCTCGCGCGCAACTTCCTTGCGCAACCACGCGCGCGCGGCAATCCAGTCGCGTTGGATGGTCTTGGTCGAGACGCCCAGAAGCGCCGCCGTGTCTTCGAGTGACAGGCCGGCGTAGAAGCGCTGCTGCACGACCTCGGCGCCGCGCGGGTTGATCTCCGCGAGTCGCGTGAGTGCTGCGTCGAGGGCTAGTACCTCGTCGGCTTCGGTGTCGGAAAGAACCAGGTGCTCGGCGTCTTCGAGCGGTACGTGGGCCTCACCGCCCCCGCGCTTCGCGCGCCGTCGCGTGCGCGCGTAGTCGACCAGGACGCGGCGCATCGTGTTGGCCGCGACGGCGAGGAAGCGGGTGCGATCGGGAGCGGCGATGCGGTGCTGCCGCGCGAGTTTGAGATAGACCTCGTTGACGACCGCCGTCGCACTCAGGGTGTGACCCTTGCGCTCGTCGGCGAGGCGACTGCGCGCCATCGCGCGCAGCTCGTCGTACAAGAGGCCGACCACCCGGTCGAGCGCGGCGGAGTCCCCGTCGCTCATTTGGCGCAGCCATTGGGTGACGTCGGGGGCGGGAGACATATCGAAGTGAACGGACTAGCGCAGCATCAGCTTCAAGATCGCGGGCTCGTTCATCTGATCGAGCGGGAGCAGCGAGCCGTCCTTCTGCACCGCGCCGTACTGCCCGTTGGCGACGTAGTAGAACGCGTCGCCGACGATGACGCCGGTGGTGGGAACGTCGAAGAGGGGATGGTCCGCTTCCAGGATCTCCGTCGCGATGACGCGCGTGTTGGATTCGTCGAGGCGGTGACGACGCACACTGGTTGCGTGCACCGCGATCAGGCTCCCGCGATAATAATAGAGGCCGTCGACGGCGCCGAGCGGGTCGTCTGCGGCCGCTTGCAACTGGCGCGACGCCCCCGTCGCACGATCGATCGCGTAGATGCCGTCGGCCCCGGCCACGAACAGCGTCTCCTCGTTGGGAGTCATCGTGATGCCGTTGGGATCCTTCAAGCCCGCGGGGCGCGCCAGCACTTCCAACTCCTGACCCTTGTCGGAAATGCGATAAATCGCCGCGTCGTCGAACATGTGCGTGACGTAGGCGTCGTTGCCGCGCGTCAACACGAGGTCGTTGAACGCGTGGACTTCGCCGGGTTTGTCGATGATCCATTTGCGGACGAGCTTGCCCGTGTCGAGGTTGAACGCGAACACGCCGGCGGCGCGCGTGTCGCCGGGTTTGAAGCCTTCCAGGTTCTCGCCGTCGTAACTGCACGCCCACAGGATGCGGCGCGTGGGGTTGATCTTGATGCCGACCACCATCCACAAACCGTCTTGGCGCGGTGCGACGAAATCGGTCGCGTTGCCGTGCTCGTCGACGTGCACGATCTTGCCCTTGCGGGTGCTGCCGACGTAGAACGTCTTGTCTTTGGGATCGTACGCGACACTCTCGGGCAGGAGATCCTTCTCTTCGAGGTAGAACGCGATCGTGCTGGCGTGGAGTGCCACGGTCTCCGGTGTGGTCACGGAGTCGCGGAGTTGGAGTTGTGCGCTCGCGGTCGCGGCCCCCACCAGCATGGTCGCCGCGAGCGAAGACGAGAGAAACAGGTGCTTCATGCCACCAGCATAGCGCGATCGCGTCCTTAGCTCAACGGCCCATCACCATCTCGGCCAGTCGTCGTCCCACCAACGAAACCACGTCGCCTTGGTGCTTGTGCGCGTTCGACGACATGACGAACGTGTCGCCGGGTCCTTCGTTGTACAGGGTAAAGAAGCCGCGGTCGTCGCCGCCCGCCAAGATAGCGTTTTGCCAATACTTCTTGGCGGCCTCCGGCGACAGCGTCTGGTTGCTGCGAATGGCTTGATTCCAACGATAGAGATCCATCGGCGTCGACTCCATCCCACCGCTTCCCATCACGAGCCACGACGTGTTGCCCCAGTATTTCGGAATGTTGAGCTTGCCGACGGATTCTCCTTCGTAGCCGACCGCGAACTCGTCGTCCGCGAAGCGCGCACCGCTTTCGTGGTTGCCGGTGCGCGTCATGCCGGCCGGTTCGAAGAAATTCGCGCGCAGATACGTTTCGTACGACTGCTTGGACACGATCTCGACAATGGCCGCGAGTAGCACCCACGCGGAATGCGAGTGCGCTTCACCTTGGCCGGGCGGGAACAACAACGTCGCCCCGAGGATGCGTTTGATCGCGGTCTCGCGATCGATCCACGAGAGGTCTTTGTCGGCGTCGGTGTCGACGTGATGGAAATCGGGGAGACCCGAGCGCCGCGACATGAGGTGGTCGATCGTCATCGCTTGCTTGTCGGCGGGAACGTCTGTCGACATACTTCGTGATGGCGTCGCTGGTGCGCAGCTTGCCTTGTTCCTCGAGCTTCAATATGGCGCCGCGTGTGAAGTCGATCGGCACCGATCCGATCGCGAAAATGGTCTCGGTGCCGTTGGGAATGTTGCGCTCGCGATTCGCGAGGCCGTAGCCCTTGTGCAAAACGATTTTCCCGTTACGTGCGACGAGTACCGTGCCGGAAAAACCGCGCGCGACTTCTTCGCTCAAGCGGGCATCGAGATTGTCCCAGGTGATGGGTGCGACCTCCGGGCCCTGCGGACGCGCGTCGCCCTTCTGCAAGTCGAGTGCCACGATCTGATGCGGCGACGCCGCGTCGATGCGCAGCATGACGTCCGCCTCGCCCCCGTCCAGCTCGAAATGCATGAGCAGGCCATCGTCGCCGACCGGGTCGGCCAGAACGCCACCGAATCCTGCGCACGCGGCACGGATCGCGCGTACGTGCGCGACCAGTTGGTCCTGCGATTCGAACGACCCGCGGTACGCGGGTGCGAGGTGGGTCTCGATGAACTGGCGAATCGAGGCATCACCGGTGCTCTCGACCATCGCTTCGACGGCGCGGCCGCGAATCTGTCGCGGCGGCGGCCCGCTTCCTGGCGGCGCCTCTTGCGCCGATACGACAGTCGCGGCGATCGAGACGAAGAGGGCGGTCAACAGGGCTTTCGACACGGCGGTTCCTCCCAGTTCAGGTTCGGTAAATGTACCCTGGAGTTCGAAAAAAGTGTCAGGGTTGTTTGGGCGGTGCGGGGCTGCTAGGCTGGAGCCATGGAAAAAGTCAGCCTATCGAAAAAGTTTGCGGAGTTCTCCGAACTCTGGAGCCCGAAGATCGTCGGCGAGTTGAACGGCCAGCTCGTGAAGCTGGTCAAGGTGAAGGGCGAATTCGTCTGGCACCACCACGACGTCGAAGACGAATTGTTTCTCGTGATGCGCGGCCGACTCGACATGCATCTGCGCGATCGCGCCGTGCCGATCCACGAGGGCGAGTTCTTCATCGTGCCGCGCGGCGTCGAGCACAAACCGGTCGCGCTCGAAGAAGCGCACATCCTGCTGTTCGAGCCGGCCTCGACGCTCAACACGGGCAACATTCGCAACGAACGGACGCTGGAGAAACTGGAACGGTTGTAGGCTAGCCTCGCGTACCGTTTTTGACGCCGTTCGCGGCCGCGACTTCGAACGTCTCCTCCACGCGCACCGCGCGGTGCTCCTTCGACAGGTACGAATACACGGCGGGGATGACGTAGAGGGTCAGTCCGGTGGCGAGGAACATCCCGCCCACCACCGCGATACCCATCGACACGCGGCTCGCCGACCCCGCGCCCAGACCCAGCGCCACCGGCAGAATGCCGAGAATCGTCGACAAGCTGGTCATCAGAATGGGACGGAAGCGCGCGGCGGCGGCGTCTTGAATCGCGTCTGTGCGCGAGAGCCCCGCGTCGCGACGCTGGTTGGCGAACTCCACGATCAAGATGCCGTTCTTCGTCACCAAACCGATCAGCATGATCATGCCGATCTGGCTGAAGATGTTGATGGTGAGATTGAAGTACCAAAGCGAAAGCAACGCACCGGCCACCGCCAGCGGCACCGTCAGCATGACGATCAAGGGATCGCGGAAACTCTCGAACTGCGCGGCCAGCACGAGGTACGTCAGCAGCAGCGCGAAGACGAACACGAACAACAAGCTCGACGAACTCTCGGAGAAGTCGCGCGCGGCGCCGGCCAAGTCGGTGGAAAAGGACTCGTCGAGTACCTTGCCGGCGATCTTGTCCATGGCGGCGATACCGTCGCCGAGCGTGAAGCCGGGATTCAAGCCCGCCGACACGGTTGCGGACACATAGCGGTTGTAGCGGAACAACTGCGGCGGGCTCGACGACTCCGACACGGTGATCACGTTGTCGAGCTGGATCAATTCGCCGGTGCTGCTCCGCACGAAGATCGTCGACAAGTCGATCGGTTCGTCGCGGTCGATGCGCGCCACCTGGCCGATGACCTGGTACTGCTTGCCGTCCTTGATGAAGTAGCCGTAGCGCGAGCCGCTCAACGCGAGCTGCAGCGTCTGCGCAACGTCGGCCACCGACAGCCCCAGCGTGCGTGCGCGGTCGCGGTCGATTTGGATCAACAGTTCCGGCTTGTTGAACTTGAGGTTGACGTCGACCACGTTGAACGCCGGATCGTCGTCGGCCGCGTCCAGGAACGCCGGCAGCGCGTCCTTGAGCTTGTCGAGTGTGGGGGCCTGGATGACGTACTGGACGGGGAGCCCGAAGCGGGCGCTGCCACCGCCCACGCTGATGGTCTGCTCCTGTGTTACGAAGGTGCGCGCGTCGTTCAGGCCGCGCAAAGACACCGACAGCGCGTCCGCGATTTCCTGTTGCGAGCGCTTGCGCTCCTCGGGCGGAATCAGCGTGATGGTGGCGCTTCCCGCGTTGGCGCCGCCTGCGAAGCCCGAGGTGTTGGCCAACACACCGTCCGCTTCGGGGACGTCGTGCCGCACCAAGTCGATGATGCGATCCATGTAGTCCGACATGCGTTCGAACGACGTGCCTTCGGGGGCGGTGGCGGTCAGTCGCATACGGCTGCGGTCCTCGAGTGGAGCCAACTCGCGCGGGAGTGTCGTGAAGAACAACCCCATCAACCCCGCCGCCACCACGATCACGACCGGGGCCAGCCAGCGCCGCCGCATGAACGCGGCCAGCGAGCGCCGGTAGGCATTGTTTAGCGCAATGAAGAACGGTTCGGTGCGCCGATAGAGCGCGTTGTGGTGCGCGTGGGGCTTGAGCGCGTGCGCCGCCAGCATGGGCGTCAAGGTGAGGGCGACGAACGCCGACACCGCCACCGAACCGGCGATGACCACACCGAACTCCTTGAACAGGCGCCCGGTCAATCCTTGCAGGAAGACGATCGGCATGAACACCGCAATCAGCGCGACGGTGGTTGCGATGATGGCGAAGAACACCTCGCGCGAACCCTTGAAGCCCGCTTCGATGGGATTCATCCCGTCTTCGACCTTGGAGTAGATGTTCTCGAGCATGACGATGGCGTCGTCCACCACCAAACCGATCGCGAGCACGAGGCCGAGCAAGGTGAGCACGTTGATCGAGAATCCGGCCAGGAACATCACGAAAAACACGCCGATCAGAGAAATCGGGATCGCGATCACCGGGATCAACGTCGTGCGCCAGTCGCGGAAGAACACGAAGATGATCGCGACCACGAGCAGGAACGCGGTCAGGATGGTTTCGCGCACTTCGCTGATCGACTTGCGGATGTAGCGCGTCGTGTCCCACACGATGCCGAGCACGATGTCGTCGGGGAGATCGCGGTCGATCTGTTCGATGCGGCGGTTGAATTCGTCGACGATGGCGATGTGATTGGCACCCGGCTGCGGTACCAGGGCCACCGCGACGCGCGGGCCCTGGAGTCCCTTCGATGCCTGGCGTTCGTTCTCGGGTCCCAGCTCCGCCGTGCCGATGTCGCGGAAGCGCAGCAGGCGGCCCGATTCCTCCTTCACGATGAGGTTGTTGAACTGCTCGGGCGTCTCGAGACGACTCAAGGTGCGTACGGGGAGCTCGACCGTGTTGCCTTCGATGCGTCCCGACGGAAGCTCCACGTTCTCCTGGGTCAGCGCGGTGCGCACGTCGAGCGGTGTGACGCCGTACGCGGCCATCTTGAGCGGGTCCATCCACAGGCGCATCGCGTAGCGCTTCTCGCCATAGATGCGTACTTCGCTCACACCGCTGATGGTCTGGACGCGCTCCTTGATGACCTTGTCGGCGATGTTGGTGAGGGTGAGCAAATCGCGCGACGGGCTGCTCACGTTGAGCACCACGATGGGATTCGCGTCGGCGTCGGCCTTGGCGACCACGGGCGGGTCGACGTCGGGCGGGAGGCTTCCCACCGCACCCGCCACCTTGTCGCGCACGTCGTTGGCCGCGGTCTCCAGGTCGACGCCGAGCTCGAACTCGATGGTAATTTGACTGCGACCCTCGCGGCTGACCGAGCTCAAGGTGCGAATCCCCGGCACCGAGCTGATGTCTTCTTCCAGCGGCTGCGTGATCTGCGAGTCGATGATGTCGGCGTTGGTGCCGGTATAGTTGGTGGTCACCGTGATGACGGCGGGATCGACGTTGGGGTATTCGCGCACGCCCAGAAACGTGAAGCCGATGATGCCGAAAATCACGATGACGATCGAGAAGACGATCGTCAGGATGGGGCGCTGGATGCACGTCGAAGAAAGACTCAAGGCGCAACGTCCATCGTGTCGATGCCGGCCAGGGTCACCGCCGCGCCCGGCTTGAGTTGCAGGATGGCGGAGGTGATGAGCGTGTCGCCCGCTTCCGCGCCGCGCACGATCTCGACGGTCGTGTCGGTGCGGGTCCCGATTTCGACGGTGCGCGACTCCGCCTTGCCGCCCGCGTAGATCAAGATGCGGTGCGACTTGAGTTCGGGGATGAGTGCAAAAGCGGGAATCGAGAGTGTTTCGCGTTCTCCCAGCACGATCTCGACGTCCGCGAACGCGCCCGGCACCAGCGCGCCGTCGTTGTTCGGGCTCGTCGCGCGCACGCGCAGCGTGCGCGTCGCGGTGTCGATGGACGGTTCGAGCGCGTAGATGGTGCCGTCGAACACCCGCGACGTTCCCTGCACCGTGAAACGAATGGTGTCGCCGGCCTTCAGTCGCGCGGCGTAGCGTTCGGGAACGGAAAAGTCGAGCTTCACCGGCGTGTCGTCCTGGATCGACGTGATGCGCGTGGCGGGAGAGACGTAGCTCCCTTCGCTCACGAAACGAAGACCCACCTTGCCGTCGAAGGGTGCCCGTATCTCGGTCTTGGCCAGCTGCGCGCGCACCAAGTCCGCGTCGGCCTTGGCCACGTTCAGTTCGTTGACGGCGGTATCGTACTCGCGCTGGCTGGAGAGATTCTGCTCGAACAACTGTTTCTGCCGGCCGGCTTCGTCCTGCGCCATGGCCAGGCGCGACTCGGCGCGCGCCGCTTGCGCGCGCAGTTCCGCGTCGGCGAGCTTCACCAGCACCCGACCCTTGGCCACGCGTGAGCCTTCCGTGAACGAAATCGCCTCGACGCGTCCCGAGATCTCGGTGCGCACGTCCACGTCTTCGTTGGCCAGGATGGTGCCGACCGTCGTCACATGGTCGGCCATGCGATGCGTGCCCAAGATGACGGCGCGCACGGAGGTGGGGCCGCCGCTACCGGCTCCGCCGATGCGCCCGCCCTCGTTGCGGTGCGAATCGCCGTGCAGGAGGGTGACCTTGATCAGCACCAACGCACCCACCACCACCACCGCGACGATGAAGGGCGTGCGTCCGCTCGTTAGTTTCAACACAAACCTCCGTAGCGCAGAAGAAAGGGACGGCGCGTCAACCGATCTCGAGCATCCGATCGAGCGCGCGCTTGGCGCGAATGCGGATGTCCTCGGGAACGTCGACCACGTAGCGATTGTGCAGCAACGCATCGCGTGTGTCTTCCAGCGTGATCTCGTTCATATGCGGGCACCGCACACTGCACAGTCGCAAGGTCTCCTTGTCCGGATTCTCTGCGATGATGTTGTCTCCCATGCTGCACTCCGTGAGCAGGAGGTAGCGGGGCGCTTTCGATTTCTTGACGAATTCGATCATCTTGGACGTGCTCCCCGAAAAATCCGACGCCTGCACGACCTCCGCGCTGCACTCCGGGTGCGCGAGCACGACGACGTCGGGGAACTGCTTGCGCACCGCGACGATGTCGGCCACCGTGAACTTCTCGTGCACCTCGCAGCGTCCGTGCCACCCGATCATGTGGTAGTGGAGATTCTTGGGCGCGACGTCGCGCGCGGCTTGACGACTTGGGCTCGCGGGTGGGGAAGATGACTTGACGTCCCGTCTCGCGCGCCACGTTCTGCGCGAGGTATTCGTCGGGAAGAAAGATGACGCAGTCGGAGCCGAGCGCTTCGACCACGCGGGCCGCGTTGCTCGAGGTGCAGCACACGTCGGTTTCGGCTTTCACGTCGGCGTAGCAATTCACGTACGTCACGACGGGCACGCCAGGGTACTGGCGCTTCAACTCGCGCACGTCTTCGGCGGTGATGCTGGCCGCGAGCGAACACCCGCCGCGCTTCGACGGAAGCAGCACGGTCTTGCTCGGGTTCAAGATCTTCGCGGTCTCGGCCATGAAGCGCACGCCGCAAAAAACGATGGGGTCGCGGTCGGTTTGTGCCGCCTTGCGCGAGAGCTCGAGCGAATCTCCCACGAAGTCGGGCACGGTGTGGTAGAGCGCGGGCTCCATGTAATTGTGGCCCAGAATGACGGCTCCGCGCTCTTCTTTAAGCCGATTGATTTCGAAAACCAGCTCGGCCTTGATACGCAGTTCCGCCTCGGGGACGACACGGGCGAGCTTGTCGACCATGAGCCGGTAGGTTTCTTCGATGGTGGCAGCACGGATCATGGGGTTCCTATCGCGGAGATGACTTCTAACGAAAGATTACCACAGAAGATACGTTCGGTCGCGGGCCAATGCAATGCCGCGTCGGGACGCTTCTCCGGGTCTCGAAACAGGGGCGCGCGGTTGACATGTCAGTGTCGTGAGACCTATTCTTGAGCTACGACGCCGGCAGCGCGTGCAGCTTCCCCGGCTGCAAACTAGGAAAGGGGCCCGTCAATGGCCCGCTCGCACGCTTCGCTCATTCCAATCTCGTTCCTGGCCGGCGCCACCCTTATACCCATTTCGGCCGCCGTTTGCTCCGCGCATGAGCCTTTGCCGATCTCCAAGCACGGGGACTTTCCCAGCCGGGTCCTGGTCCTCGACGGCTCTCCCGTTCACGACGTCGGCAATCTCCGCGTGCACGCATCGAACTGGGGCGCGATCGGTTCTACTCCGGGATCCGGCAGTTCGTTCTCGAACGCGCCCTCGGCCGAATGGCCTGCGGGCTCGCGCGTCGAATACCTGTACATCGCCGGCATCTGGGTGGGCGCGCTTATCGACGGCGTTCCGGCAGTGTCCACGTCCGCTTTCCAGACCGAGTTTCGTCCTTCGTCGGACCCGCGCGACATCGTCTACCGGACGGCGTTTGCCGCCATGGGAGGCAACCGCATTCCGTCCGCCGGCGCCGACGATGATGGGGACGGCGTGATCGACGAAGATCCGCTGGACGGCTTCGACAACGACCTCGACGGGCGCCGCGATGAAGACTTTGCTGCCATCTCGGATCAAATGTTCGTGCGCCGCTTTCGCGACGACGACCCGTCGGTGACCCCCATCTATCCGTCGCACGTTCCGATGCACCTGTCGGTGCGCGAGGAGAGCTATCAATTCCGCGACGAGGACTATGACGACTTCGTCGGGTTCACCTACCGGATCACCAACGACGGAACGAACACACTCACGAACGTGTACCTGGGTGTGTTCGCGGACGGTGACGTCGGACATCGCGATATTCCGAATAACTATGACGACGACGCGACGGCGTTTCGCGGCGATATTGTCGTCGACCACGGATCTCATGGCTCGCAGGCGTACGACTTCGCGTATTGGTATGATGTCGACGGCGACGGCGGGCAGGCGCCGGGTTATTGCGGCATCGTCGTGCTCGATCATCCGGTCGACCCGACGGGGACCACCGCGCCGGCGTCGGTCGGGGCGGCGACGTACGCGACGTTTTCCGGGAGCGCTTCGTACGAGGACGGCGGCGATCCGACCAACGACTTCGAGCGCTACGAGCTGATGTCCTCGAGGACGATCGAGCGCGATCCGGTCGTCCCGCAGGACAACCGGACGCTGGTCGCCGTCGGTCCCGTTCGCCGAAATCACGCCGGGGGAGACGGTTGCGTTCACCTTCGCGCTGGTAGTGACTCCGCGCGACGACTTCACGAACGTCGAGCGTGCGGCCACGGCCTATCACGGCCTGTGGTTCGATCTCGACGGGAATCCCGCGACCGGAATCGACGGGAAGGAACACCAAGAACACTGGTTTCTGCCGAACGACAATCCCGTACCGATCGCAATCACGCATTTCGAGGCGCAGGCTCTCGACCCCGATCGGGTGAAGCTCGAGTGGGAGGTGCTCGCGGAGAGCGGCATCGAGTCTTTCGATCTCCTGCGCGCAACCGATGGAGGTGCGCTGCGTCCCGTGGTGCCGGGATCGTTCGGCCCGGCCACGCGCCTGTTCGTCGACGAGGGCGTGACGCACGGGGAGCGCTACGAATACGTCCTCGTCGTGCGCGGCAACTCCGGAGCGATGCTTACGTCGCAACGAATCGCCGTCACCGTTCCGGCGCCCGCGTTGGCATTGCGACAGAATGCACCCAACCCGTTCCGCGACGCGACCAGCATCGGGATTACGATCCCCGACGGCACCAACGGAAACGTGTCCATATTCGATGTCGCGGGGAGGCGCGTGGCCACCGTCGCGCCCAACCTGCGCGCGGGCGAACACAATCTTACGTGGGATGGGACCGACGATCAGGGAAAGCGCGTCGGGACCGGCGTGTATTTCTACCGGCTCGAAGCGAATGGCAAGACGCTGACGCGGAAGCTCGCCGTGATTCGGTGAGCTAGTCGGCCTTTTCTTCCAACCAACGACCGACGGCGCCGTCGGAGTGCGATCTCGTGAGCTTCGTATCGGCGGTGTCAGGTGCGCCCGAGCCCCAGCGCTTCTCGATCTCCTTCATCAGTTCGGAGACCATGTCCTCTTCCTGGACTTTGCGCGCGATCTTGCCGTCGATGTAGATCAGCCCTTCGCCGTCGCCGGCCGCGATGCCGATGTCGGCGCCGGCCGCTTCGCCCGGGCCGTTGACGGCGCAACCCATCACCGCGATGTTGATCGGCTTGCGCAAGTGCTGCGTCTTCTTTTCGACTTCCTCCGCGATGCGGAACAGATCGATGCGATTGCGCGCGCACGTCGGGCACGCGATGATGCGCGGCGTGTTCGACTGGATGTGAAGTCCCTGCAGAATCTTCTGCGCGACGCGCACTTCGTCGACGACGTCGGCCGCCAGCGAGACGCGCATCGTGTCGCCGATGCCTTCGTGCAGGAGAATCCCCAATCCTACGGAAGAGATCACCGCACCGCTCAAGCCCGGCCCCGATTCGGTGATGCCGATGTGGCGCGGGTACTGCGACTTCTTCGAAAACAAGCGATACGCGGCGAGCGCCAACGGCACGTGCGACGCCTTGAGCGACACGATGATGTCGGTGAAGTCGTGCTCCTCGAGAACCGCGATGTGGCGAAAAGCGCTCTCGACCATCGCTTCCGGCGTCGGGAAGCCGTACTTCAGCAAGAGATCTTTTTCGAGCGACCCCGCGTTGACGCCGATGCGAATCGGGAGTTTGTACTCCTTGGCCTTGGCGACAACGGCCGCCACACGCTCCTTGCTCCCGATGTTGCCCGGATTGATGCGGAGTTTCGCGATGCCCGTGCCCGCGACCTCGACCGCCATTCGATAGTTGAAGTGAATATCGGCGACCAGCGGGACGCGGATCTGCTTCACGATCTTTTCGGTGGCGCGCACACTCTCGATATCGGGGACGCTGACACGCGCGATGTCGACGCCCGCGTCCTCCATGCGCTTGATCTCGTCGACCGTGCGCTGGACGTCGGTGGTGGGTGTCGTCGCCATCGACTGGATGGAAATAGGGGCTCCGCCGCCGACCGCGACGTTGCCGACCATCACCTGTCGGGTTGCGAGATAGGTGGTTTGGCTCACGATGGGTTCCGTCTGGTAAGAGTGGGGCTCACGAGGCTTGAAATCCTGATCGAATTTACACCCCGTGGGACGGCGTGCGCAAGCATCGAAAGGCCGGTCTAGCGTGAACGATGATGGCGGGTTACGGCGTACGGACGGCGCGCACGGGAAACGCCTGAAAAGACGAAAGCCCGGAACAGATCCTCTTCGGGTCCCGCGCGCGTGAAAGAGGGAGAAAAAACCGGCGCGAGGTCGAAGAGAATCGGTTCCGGGCTTCGTCGATTAATCCGGCGGGTTGGTGCGAGACTCCCGAACCAGTGGTCTCAACACCAGGCTGCTATCGCGAGATACCAGGTCCTACCCGCCGGAGGCTTTCGCCCAAAGAAGTTATTCCGGTGGCCGATCCCTGCGTGGACTTACGCCCCCACCGTCCACGCTGCTGTACCGCCAGAGATGCTCGACCACCGGAATCTCATCGTGAAATCCGGGGGAATCAAACGACAATCGCTCCGAGTCTACAATAATGCTTTATAGGGGCCTGATTGGGTAAGCCCAACCGTTCGAGCATCTCTGCCTTTATTGCGAGCGCAGATAGGCCGCCAAATTGATCTCCCGGTGGTCCAACTGCAGCTTACGACGGATCGATTGACGATGCTTATGCACCGTCTGCGATGACAGTCCGAGTGCATCCGCGATCTGCTTGGAGGAGCGTCCGGTCCGTATCATATCCAAGATATCCAGCTCGCGCGGTGTGAGCTTCGATACATTGCTACGGTATTCGTTGATGTGCTTGCCAGTGACTTCATCGAGGCCGTGAACCAGGATGTCGACGTCCCGGCGCGACAACCGTCCATCCTGCTGGAGCTTACGCAGGGTGGGTCGGAGCAGGTTCTCGATGTTGGTGCAGATCTCGTGGCGGTACTGCTCCTTTTCGTCATCGATGTGTTCCAGTACCTCGTTGAGCGCGATATTCTTGCGCAGGAGTTCCTGGTGCTCCTGCCGGAGTTGGTCGGTTGTTTGGCGCAGCTTCTCGTCGGCTATGACCCGGTCGGTGATATCGCGGGTCACCGCCAGGAAGCAAGGTCGACCGTTGAGGGTGATGAGCTCGGCGGATACCAGGCACGAGCGCACCGCCCCGCCGCGAACGACGACCTCAATGAACATGTCCCGGACGCGTCCATCGCGGCGGACGATCTCGGCCATGTGCTTGCGCACCTCGGGGTCCTTCCAGATCCCGATCTCGAACGATGTCCTACCCGTGATGTCGGTCCGGCGATATCCGGTGATGTGTTCGAAGCCCTCATTGACTTCGACAAAGCGACCGGTTTCCACGTCGCTGATCGTGATCGAGTCGGGGCTGTTGCGGAACGCCTTTTCGTATCGTTCTTCCAACAGGCGAACTTGCTGCTCGGTTTCGTAGCGTTCCGTGATATCGCGGTAGTTCATGACGATGCCACGGACGTCGACATCGTCGATCAAGTTCTGGAGTACCGCCTCCATGGTGCGCCACGATCCATCTTTGTGGCGCGCGCGAATCGCACCCGTGTCACGGGTCCCGCCGGACCGCATAACGGACTCGAGCGCTTCGACGGCCTGAGCACGATCGTCCGGATGAACGAAGTCGAGCGGATTGGTCCCAATCAGCTCGCGCGGCTGGTACCCCAAGACGCGCTCGACCGAGGAACTCACGAACACGGTCTTCGATTCCAGGTCGACGACTTTGACGACGTCGAACGCGTTCTTAATCAGTGCTTGGAAGAGAAGGGCGACGCGCGCGGCATCGAGCGACTCTTGAGTATTCTGGTTCATAAACTCTCCAGGGCGCTCGCCGGGTTGGGGGCAACGGGTTCGGTAGAGAATCGGTACGCCCTAAGGATATTCCCCTCGCAGCAAGGAATCAAGCGCCGGTACCCATATGAATATGCTATCGTTAACAGCGAATGGGGCTTACGGACCTGAAATGGTTCTGAAACGCCCGGAAAGCCGACCCTTGCCTGAATGAAAGAACTCGAATCCATTTCTCGGCTCGAAGAAGCGGCGGAAAAATTCCCGCCCGAACCCGGCGTCTATCTTTTCAAGGATGAAGTCGGGCGGGTGCTCTACGTCGGCAAGGCGCAGTCATTGCGGGTTCGCATTCGCAGTTATTTTCGCGGCGGCGACGGTCGTGCGAGCATTCGTTTTCTGTTGCAACGCGCGCGATCGCTCGAGTTCATCGTGACGGACACCGAGCAGGAAGCCTACATACTTGAAAACAACCTGATCAAGAAGCACCGGCCGCGCTACAACGTCGTCTTCAAGGACGACAAGACCTACGTCAATCTTCGACTCAACGTCGACCATCCGTTCCCGCGTCTTACGGTCGTGCGACGCCCACGCCGCGACGGTGCGATCTATTTCGGTCCGTTCGCTTCGGCGGGGTCGGTACGACAAACGCTCCGCACGATCGGTCGCATCTTTCCGCTGCGCACGTGCACCGATGCCGACTTCGCGAGCCGCACGCGCCCGTGTCTCTACTACTACATCAAGCGCTGCCCGGCGCCGTGCGTGGGAAAGATCGACGCGCAGGAGTATTCGGAGACGGTCCGGCGCGTGACGATGTTTCTAAAAGGTCGCGGCGACGAACTCGTCAAGACGCTGCGCGACACCATGGAACGCCAGTCGGCGGAGCGGCGCTACGAGGAAGCCGCGCGCACGCGCGACCAAGTCTTCGCCATTCAGCGCGTGGTCGAGCGGCAGCGCATTACGTCGCCGCAACGATCCGAGCGCGACGCCTTCGCGGCCTATCGACGGGGCGAACGACTTGTGATCCAGTTACTCGCGGTGCGAGGAGGCGAGGTCCAGGACGGAGAGACATTTGCCTTCGGAAGCGCCCTTGAAGCGACCCGCGAACACCTGGCGTCGTTCATCAACCAGTACTACCAGTCGCGCGCGTCGATTCCCGACGAGATCCTCGTCTCCGAAGAGATTCCGGAAAGGGACGCGCTCGAAACGCTACTGTCCGAGCGCGCGAAGCGGTCGGTCGAAATCGTGGTACCCAAGCGCGGCGAGCGCGCGACGCTGATCGAGCTCGCGAAGAAGAACGCGCGCATCGCCTTCGAAGAAGGTCGCACGGGAGAACGCAACCGCGCGCTGCTCGAAGACCTCCGGGAGATCCTGTCGTTGGAGCACTACCCGCGCCGCATCGAGTGTTTCGACATCTCGAACATCCAAGGGACGAAGGCGGTGGGGTCGGGTGTCGTTTTCGTCGATGGAGAGCCGGCCAAGGGCCTGTATCGCCGCTACCGCATTCGCACGGTCACGGGTTCCGACGACACGGGAATGATGCGCGAGGTCCTCGAGCGCCGTGTCACGCGGGGAGTCAAGGAGGGCGATCTTCCCGATCTCTTGATCGTCGACGGCGGGCGCGGACAGCTCAACGTCGCCCTCGACGTGCTGAAGCGACTCGGCGCCGACACCGTCGCCGCGATCGGTATCGCCAAGGTGCGCAACGACCAGCATCGCAAGATTCGCGGGCAGGAACGCATTCACCTGCCCTCCCTCGAGGAACCGCTTCTCCTCGACCAACAATCGCAGGCGCTGTACCTCCTGGAGCGCGTGCGCGACGAAGCCCATCGGTTCGCCATCGGGTATCACCGCACACTCCGTAGTCGCGCCATGGGAGAGTCGAAGCTCGACGGGATTCCGGGCGTGGGAGCCGTCTTGAAGCAGCGACTCCTGGCGGAATTCGGCAGCGTCGAGAGGATTCGCAAGGCTCCCTTGGAGGCCCTGGCGGCGGTGCCGGGGCTCTCGCCCCGCAAGGCGCGAGCGGTCAAGGATGCGCTTCGCTAGACGCGACTGCCGACGCGGCCGGCGGCCTTCAGGGCTGGGGAAGGCGTTGACTTTCCACCCCCCACCCGCCTATCATGCCAGTGACTTCGCCGTCGACGTGACGGCTCCCCCCACGGTCTTCTAGAACGCACCCGGACCATCTTTCGGAGGTTCGCAAGTTGGATTCGAAACGAACGCCTGCCGTTCATGCGTCGCGATACGTTGCCCCGTGGGCTGCCCTCGCGCTGGTTGTCCTCCTAGCCGCGTGCGACGACACCACGACGGTTGCGCCGCCCGGGCCCCCGCCGCAAATCGCCACGGCACAGGTCTACGCCAAGGGCTCGACCGGGCTTCCCAACAACGATGTCCGCGCACTACTCACCTTGAGCAACGGCGAGTTCTGGATCGGTACCGAGCAGGGAATCGCGCGCTACTCGTCGGTCGATGCGACGCAGCGTATCGCCGGAACGGACGGCGTCTTCAACGAGATCAACGGACTTCCGAACCCCAAGGTGCGCGACATGGCCGAGCTCAACGGCAAGGTGTACGTCGCGACGTGGGGCGGCGGTTTTGGAATCTACGACGTTGGCGCCGGCACGTGGACATCGCGCGGGGTGGCCAACGGGTTGCGCAACGCGTCGATCGCGGACGTCGCCGTTTCGCCCAACGAGAACAAGGTGTACTTCGCCACCAACGACGGGGTCAGCATCTACGACCCGACGGGCGATACCTTCACGAGTTTCGTGCTACTGACCCGTCCGGTCGTCTCCGCGGTAGCGGTGCGCAACTCCTCGGGTGGTTTCGAGCGCTGGTATGGACCGCGCGTCGAGACCATCGAAGACGATCCGCCCCCCCCGATGCCGCCTGCGGGTATCACCGTTTCGCGCGGCCCGTCGACGGTCTACACCTACACCATGGTCAACTCCGGCCTTCCGGAAGCGAACGTCACCTCGATCTTCTACGACTCCGACGCGGGCGACGACGTCTTCTGGGTCGCGACCGCGAACAGTGGTGTCTCTCGTGTCGTGGTCGATGCCAGCACGTGGACGACGTACACGACCGTGCAGGGGCTCCCGTCCAACACCGTGTACGCAGTCACACGCGCGGTTGGGCCGGGAGGCGGCAGCACCATCTGGGCCGCCACACAGAACGGCGTTGCGCGTCTCGAGGTCAACGGCACCTGGCAGGGCTACAACACGTCGGGCGGCCTTTCGGGCGACCGCGTGCGCGACGTCTACTCGGACGACGGCCAGCATTTGTGGATCGCCTATATCGACGGCGGCGCGGCCAAACTGAACCCGACCAGCGCGAAGTAGTCGGGCCGGCGGCCCGGTCCGTCACGGAATCTCGAAGACTTTCGGAAATCGCGTCAGATTGCGGATGCCGCGTTTCGTGACGAGCACGGTGTCTTCGATGCGAATCCCGCCGTGCGGCCAGTAGTAGAGGCCCGGCTCGACCGTAATCACCATTCCCGCCTTCAGTACGGTGTCGGTGGCCGCCACCCGCGGCGGCTCGTGGATCTCGAGCCCGAGCCCGTGGCCGGTCCCGTGGAAGAAGCCCTGCATGCGCCCGTCGATCTTTCCGCTCTTGAACCCGCGCGCTTTGAACAAGGTGTGGATCGCCTCGTGGATGTCGCGCGCGCGAACACCGTCGCGGATGGAGCGCAGCGCCAGCCGCTGGCCGTCGTGGACCGCGTCGTGCATCGCCCGCACCGTCTTGCTCGCGCGTCCCTTGACGAAGGTGCGCGTGATATCCGCGAAGTAGCCGTTCTTCTGCGTGCGCGGAAAGATGTCGACGATGACGGGCTCGCCGGCGCGAATCGGCCCGCTGCCTTCGTCGTGCGGATCGCAGCCGTGTTTTCCGGGTGCCACGATGGTGTGGGCAGGAAGGCAGCCGCGGGCCAGGATGGTGGTGTCGACGACGCGGCGCAGATCTTCGGCGGTGAGACGCCGGCCGTCGAGCACGACCCAGCCCTTCTGCACGCGCGCGCGTCGCAAGAGATCGAGTGCGGCCTGCATGCCGGCTTCGGTGGCACGCATGGCGTCGCGGATCGCCTTGACCTCGACCGCGTTCTTGATGACGCGCTCGGGGAACAGGGGGCCATCGGCCACGCGGACACGCACACGCCGGGCGCGCAGCCGCTCCAAGATGCCGGAGGGGAAGCTGCCCGGTACCGTGATCGAAGCGATCCGCAAGTCGCGCAGAACCTCCGCGATGGTGTCGGCGGGATGCGGCGTCTTGCCGAGGCGCTTCTCCGCGAGTCCGCTGTAGTGCGAAAACGACAGAACGCGGTCGGCGTTCGAGTGCGCCTTGGCCCGGTCGATCTCGAGGTCGCTCATCACGAGGATGCGCTGGCCGCGACGCGTGCGCAAAAACAGGAACGGGTCGGGGGCGAAGAATCGCGTCGCGTACAAAATGTCGGCGTCGGAATCGCTCGCCGCGTAGAGTAGAATGGTATCGGACGAGGCGGATGCTCGGGGCACGGGAACCTCCTTCGCGAACCCGCATCATCGCACTCGACGCTCGGCGCTGTAAAGAGACGGTCATGAACGACAAACGTATCGACCTGCACATGCATTCGAATTACTCGGACGGCGTCCACGCGCCCTCGGTGCTGGTCGATCTCGCCAAGTGGAAGGGCATCTCGGCCATCGCGCTGTGCGACCACGACTCCCTGGACGGCTTCCCGGAGCTGGCCGCGTCGGGACGCGAAGCCGGTGTCGAAGTGTTGACCGGCGTCGAGTTGTCGTGCGAGCACGCGGGCCGCGACCTGCACGTGCTGGGTTACGGCGTCGACCCCAAGAATGAGAGATTGCAGAGTGCGCTGCGCGAGTTCCGAGCGTCGCGGGAACGCCGCGGTATCCGCATCGTCGAATTGCTGCACGAGAGTGGCGTCCATATCGACATCGAGAAGGTGCTCGCGAAGGCGGCCGGGGGGGCACTCGGTCGCCCCCACATCGCGGAGGCGATGCTCGAAGCCGGTTACATCACGGATCACGCGGAAGCGTTCAACAAGTACATCGGCGAGGGCGGGCCGGCGTACGTCGAAAAGTACAAGATGGGTCCCTCCGAAGCCGTGGAGAACATTCATGCCGCCCACGGGCTGGCGTTCGTCGCCCATCCCGGCTACTACTTGGACGACTCCGGTTCTTTCGCCGCGCTGCTCGACCACGGCTTCGACGGCGTCGAGGTGTTCCACCCCTACCACCGCGCGGCCGTCATCGAGCGTTTGCTCGGCATCGCGCGCGAACGCGGGCTATTGATTTCGGGCGGCTCGGACTTCCACGGATTCGCCGGACGTGATAATCTCGGCGAGCCGCCGGTGTCGTACGCGCTCCTCGAGCGCATTCGCGAGACGCTGGACGAGCGCAAGCGATGATTCAAGAAGGCAAGCCCGCTCCCGACTTCACCCTCACGGCCGACGACGGCACCGACGTGACGCTTTCCGCGCTACGCGGCAAGCCGGTCGTGCTGTTCTTCTACCCCAAGGCCGACACCCCCGGCTGAACGATCGAAGCCTGCGACTTCCGTGACGAAGTCGCCGCATTTCGGAGCAAGAAGGCCGTCGTGCTCGGCGTGAGCAAGGACTCCGTCAAGGCGCAGGCGAAGTTCCGCGCGAAGTACGAGCTCCCGTTCCCGCTCTTGAGCGACCCGGACGCGACCGTGTGCAACCTCTACGGCGTCATCAACGAGAAATCGATGTACGGAAAGATCGTGAAGGGAATCGAGCGCTCGACCTTCGTGATCGACGCCGAGGGGCGTGTGAAGAAGGTCTATCGCAAGGTCAAGATCGCCGGTCACGTGCAAGAGGTGTTGGGCGACCTGTAGCGCCGACGACGCGGTAGTGCAAGAATACTTCCTCGCCCTTGCGCTTGACGGAAACGAGTCGCAAGCGCACGTGGTCCTTCCATAGGAATCCTTTGCCGTCCAAGAGCGACGGTGCTCCTTTGCCGCCGATCAAGCGCGGCGTTACCGTCACGTAGACTTCGCCCACCAGCCCCGCCTTCGCGAACGCAAAATGGGTTTCGCCTCCGCCTTCCAAGAGGACGCGGCGCAAGCCGCGTCGCGCCAGGGCTGCCATGACCAGCCGCGGTGAAAGCGACGTTCCCGGAACCACGACGACTTCGGCGACCCGTTGGAAACGTTTCACGCGGGAAACCGGGGCCGCCTTGGTGGTGAAAACGATTCGGCGCGTATCCGTCGATTGGAAGAACTTCGAACGCAGCGGGAGATCCAACGCGCGACTCAGTACGACGTTGACGGGATGAAGCGGAAGTCGGCGCGCGGCCCGGCGCGCTCGGAGATCCTCGTACCGGATGCGCATGGGGTGGCCGTCGTGCCTTACCGTACCGGCGCCGACGATGATCGCGTCGGCGCGCGTGCGTAGCTCGTCCATCAGGCGACGATCGCGCTCGCTCCCGAGTACCACGCGTTCGCGCGTGCGCGTCGTGATGCGACCGTCGACGCTGACGGCCATGTTGACGACGACCTTGCCGGAGGTCAACGAGCGCGCGGGCTTCGCCAAGGGACCCAAGGCCTCTTAGCGAAACACGCGACGGAAGCGCTCGACGGCTTCGTGTATGACGGGCACCGGTGTGGCCGAGAACGACAGGCGCACGTTGTCGCCGAAATGCTTCCCGAAGCACGAGCCGTACACGCTCGCGATGCCGTTCTCCATCAGAAGCTCGTAGACGTAGTGATTGCGTTCGGCGCCGGACAGCTCACGCGGGATGAACTCGGAAAAGTCGGGGAACATGTAGAAGGCGCCCGCCGGCTTGTCGACGATCACACCGCGCAGGTCCTTCAATCCTTCGTAGAGCGCGTCGCGGCGGCGCTGGAATTCCGCCACCATGGTGGCGATCGTGCGCCGGCTCTCCTCGACGTTGTTCATCGCCTCGGCGGCGGCGTACTGGAGAAACGTGGTCACACCCGCGGTCTGCGTGTAGTTGCCCAGGCGCAGGAGCTTCGCGACCTTGGCGTTGCGCGTGACGACGTAACCCGAGCGCCAGCCCGTCATCGCGAACGTCTTCGAAAGCGTGAATACCGTAATGATGTTGTCCTGCGGCACGCGCACCAGCGAATAGTGGCGGCCTTCGTAAACGATCTTCTCGTAGGCTTCGTCGGCGATGATGAACACACCGTGGCGCGTGCATATGTCGACGATGCGCGCGAGCTCGCTTTCGGTGAACACCTTGCCGGTCGGGTTTTGCGGATTATTGAGGTAGAAGAATTCGCGCCCGCGCACCGCACTCTCGACGCGATCGAAGTCGACGGAGAAATCACGATTGAGCGGCACTTCGACGAAGTCGAGCTGCGCGAAGGGAACGAAGTTCTCGAGCGCGCAACTCCACGTGGGCGAAAAGCCCGCGCCGCTCTTGAACAGCTTGAACGACAGCTCCAGGCCTTCTTGGCCGCCGTAGGTCGCGACGATGTGCGCGGGCTCGATGTCTTCGGCGTCGTGGTCCAACCGCAGGCGCTTCGCGACCGCTTCCTTGAAGAAGTCCTCGCCGCCGGACTTCGGATACTTGGTGAGTCCTAGGTCGAGCCCGCGCTTGGCGGCTTCGACCACGAACGACGGCGTCGGGAAGTCGATCTCACCGCGCTGGAAGAAGACGAACGGCCGGCCCGATTTCTCGAACTCCTTCGAGCGCGTGCGGGCCTCTTCGCTGATCGACACGATGGGCGACATGCGAATGTCCTCCATCGCCGGGTTGAACGTGGTTCGGAGCGCTTGCTTCATGCGCAGCGGCTCGGTGGTTGGCTGCATGCGGGCCTTTCGACGGACGCAACGCGGGGCGCGCCGGTCCGTATCGTGAGAGTCGTGTGCTCTACGCCGTCTTGTGGCGCGCCGCGCGGCGCAACCGACGACGGTAGAGACGGAGTTGCGTGTTGAATTCTTCGACCTTGGACTTGGCCATGCGCTCGCCGGCGCTGGCGCGCTCCTTCTTGAGCGCGCGAATCTTCTCTTTGAGCTCGGCGCGCGTCATGCGTGCGTTGCGCCCGCGCCTGCCGCCCGGTGATGCGCCGCCGGAGAGCAACCGCACCAATTCGTCCTTCTTCATGGCGGCGAGTCCGGTCACGTCGCCGAGTTTCTTCGCTTCCTCGCGCAGCTCCGCGACCGTCATCTTCTTCAAGGCATCGACATCCATCGCCGCTCCTTTCGTGGGCCGTTCGTGGCGCGATCGAAATGGGGTTTCGCTCCGAGGCCGGCGTATGATACAACACCCCAAATTCCCACAACAAGCGCTTCCGTGAAGGCGGTCCCTATGCGTTCCCCTCGATCTAGCCAGGTTCTCGCGTGGTTGCTCCCGGCTCTCGTTCTTGCGTCGTGCGCGAAGAAAGAGGCGCCCCCCAAGCAGGAGGAGTCGCGCGAGCTCGCCGCGGGCGAGAAGCTTCGCTTCGAAGAGCTCACCATTCGGCAGATCATGCAGGGGCCCGGCGTGGTCGGCACAGCGCCGTCCAACCCGCGCTTCTCCGCCGACGGCCACAGCGTCTATTTCGAGTGGAACGATCCGGCCCAGCTCGACTCGATGAACGCGTCGGCTCCCGAAGACGCCTACCAGCACTACCTCGATCTCGAGAAGAACGCGGGGACCTACCGCCTCGACGTCGCCACCAAGCACGTGGAGAAACTCGCGAAAGCGGTCGCCGACACCACCGCACCCAGCGAGTTCGCGTGGGACCGCGAGCGCAAGCACCGCGCGGAGATTCGCGGCGGCGACTTGTTCTTGGTCGACGTTGCGCCGACCGGCGCGGCCGCCGCGGGTGCGCACGCGGCGCATCACACAAACGCTCGCCGCCGAACGATCCGTGCAGATGTCGCCCGACGGCGGGACGGTCTATTTCCTCCGCGACAACGACGTCTACGCCATCGCTTGGAACGGCGGCCCGCTTCGTCAACTCACGAACCTGCAGCTGGCCGACGACCCCGACGACGCGCCCAAGCCCACCCCGCAGCGGAAATTCTTGATCGACCAGCAGAAGGAATTGTTCGTCGAATTCAAGGATCGAGGCGACGACGACGACAAGGACAAAGACAAGGCCCGCCCCCACGCGGTCTACCTCGGTGCCGGCCTAACGATCCAATCGGTCGCGGTATCTCCCAGCGGTCGCTTCGCCGCGGTGGGAATCAACAAGCCTGCGTCCGGCGCGCGTGCGCCGCTGATTCCGATCGTCCCCACCGAGAGCGGTTACCTGGAGACCGAAGAAGCCCGAAGTTACGTCGGCGACGCCCAGGATGTGGCGAGTGTGGCCTTCGTCGACTTGACGGCCGACTCGTTGATCCAGATCGACGCCGGCGAGCACCTGTCGGTCAACGTGATGTCGTGGTCGCCGGCCGACGACATCGTGCTGTTGCGCGGTCTCACCGACGACTCGCAGGACCGCCTGTTCATGACCGCGTCGCCGGTCGAGCGGCTTCCCAGCGGCCACGTGTCGGCGCGCGTCGTCGATCGCTGGCACGATCCGGCCTGGGTCGACGGCCCCGACTTCGACAACACCGGCGCGTGGATGCCCGACGGCAAGTCGATCTATTTCATCGCCGAGCCCGCCGGTTGGGGACACCTTTATACCGCGACGCGGTCGGGACGCCGCACGCAACTCACGCACGGCGAGTTCGAAGTGTATGGCGCGTGGCTCGACGAAGACGGGAAACGCTGGCTCATCGTCAGCAACGAAGGGCGACCCGGCGCGCATCGCTTGTGGACGATGGACCTCGACGGTTCGCACCGGACACTCGTGACACCCGAGGCCGCGACCTACGAGTTTACGTTCTCTCCCGACATGCGCACGGCGGCCGTATTGGGTTCCCAAACGACGTCGCCCACCGAGCTCTACCTCTTCAATGCGGCGTCGGGTGCTCTCGACGGTCCGTTGACGTTGTCGACCACGAAGGTGTTTCGCAGCTTCCCGTGGCTCGAGCCCGAGACGGTGTGGTTCAAAGCCAGCGACGGTGTTTCGGTTCCCGCCCACTTGTTTACACCCGAGCGCTACGGCGGAACGCCCAACGGTGCGGGCATCATCTTCATCCACGGCGCGGGGTATTTGCAGAACGTCATCGACGGGTGGAGCTACTACTACCGCGAATTCATGTTCCACCATTTCCTGGCGGCGCGCGGGTACACCGTGCTCAACGTCGACTATCGCGGCTCGGCGGGTTACGGCCGCGACTGTCGCACCGCGATCTACAAGCACATGGGAGGCCGCGACCTCGACGACATTATCGATGGTGCGCACTACCTCGAGAGAGAGCACGGCGTCGGGGTGAAGCAAGTCGGCGTGTATGGCGGATCGTATGGCGGCTTCTTGACGCTCATGGCAATGTTCAAATATCCGAAAGACATCACGTCGGGTGCGGCATTGCGTTCGGTGACCGACTGGGCGCACTACAACCACGGTTACACCGTGCGCATCTTGGGAACGCCGGCCGACGACCCGGAGGCGTACCGGCGTTCGTCGCCGATCTATTTCGCCGAGGGACTCGAAGGCAACCTGCTCATCCTGCACGGTCTGCGCGACGACAACGTGCTGGCCGAGGATGATATCCGGCTGGCGCAGCGGCTGATCGAGTTGGGCAAGGAGAATTGGGAGCTGGCGCTGCACCCGGTCGAGCGGCATGGATATCGACGCGCGGCGTCGTGGACGGACGAAATGACGCGAGCCTACAAGCTGTTCGCGCGCACGCTGCCGGCGGGCGCTGGAAGCGGAGACTAGCGGGCCGAAAATCGCGGTTGAAGTGGGGGGCGCAGGTGCTACAATGAAGGTCCGTTCGTCTGGCGCGACATTGGTCACGCCTGCGAACGACTGCATATTTGGTCGATCCGATACTTCCTGTGTCCTTCCCTCTCGTTGCGACGGATCCACACGAGATGCTGCTTCTCCCCGCGGCGTCTCAACCGGCGTGGCGGAGGGAAGGCTTTTTTCTGCCCGGGCGGCGTCTCAACCGGCGTGGCGGAGGGAAGGCTTTTTTCTGCCAGGTTTCAGCGCGAACCCGAATCGTCGTAGATTTGCAAGTTGAGCCCGTTCGGGAGCGCGGTCATGAGTTGGACCGCGCGAATCTCGTCGTTGGAAATGTCGGCGGGAAGGGGCTGGCTCGCGTACATGATCATCGCCGGACTGTTGAGATGATCGAGCCGGATCGTGTGACCGAGCTCGTGCAGCATGATGCTGTAGAGCCTCGCACCGTCGGAGAAGGTGTCGACGATGCGGACGTGATCGTGCAGCGGATATCCTTGGGCGTCGCTCGTGTACGACGTGATGCCGTTTTGTCCCCCCATCTGCGCGGGCGGCAGGAACTCGACAGTCACGCCGACGGTCGGCGGTGAAGCGACCGCGACGAACAGGGGCAACCCGGTGGCTTCGTTCCATCGCGCCGCGGCGCGCGCGACGGCGTCATAATAGTCGAGTCCGTTCACGTTGACGAAGGCCGGCGCGTACCACGGCACCGGCAGAGATCCCCACTTCTTGAGAATCGGCTCCGACCCCACAATCGCGTCGAGCACGACCTGCAGAATATTCTGATACGGGGCGTTGTCGGCGGGCATGAACTCGATCATCGGATACGTCACGACGCGGTCGGCGTTGAGCAAAAACACCTCGTCGAGACCGTGGTAGTCGGCGGTCGCCGAACCACGGTCCACGCGCAGCGCAAGATTCCCCATCACGTCGGAGAGCACCACGCGCCCGTCGGCGCCGGTGACGAAATCGTGCGCATGGCGTTCGTCGATGTGCACGTCGAGTCCCGCCACCGGAACCCGCGTCATGGCGTCGACGCACGTGGCCTCGAACGAAAAACCGGGAACGCGCACGTGCACGACCGAGCTCACGTCGGAGCGATTGCCATTCGCGTCGACGCAGCGAATGGCGGCATAGAGGTCGTGGCCACGCGTGGGACCGGCGATGGTGTAGGTCTGCGGCGATCCGACGGCCGACGGCACGGGCGCATCGTCGACCTCCGGTGCCGTCCACCAATCCATCGGGAACGAATACGCGTAGCGAATTTGGTACTGCGCGACGCGGTCGTGTTGGGCGTCGTCGCGTGGCGCGGTCCACGACAGACGCGCGTCGTGCGTGACGAAATCGTACGAGAGCGCGAGGTCGGACACGGCTGCGGGGGCGGTGTGGTCGCCGGTGATGGGTGTTCCGTCGTCGGGAGGGGGCGGTGCCGAGGGGTCGTCGCCGCACGATCCGGTCGCCATCGCGAAGAGGATCGCTCCCACGTACCAGAGTATTCGTCGCTTCGATCGCATGCGCGAATGAGCCTTGGGGCGGGGTGGGGCGACGGGCTCGCTACGATGTTAGAAGGGTCTCGAGCCGCGCGCAAGTGCCTTCGCTTGACATCGCGACTATGCCGGGTATATTCAACGGGCCTTTCCACCGAAGGCTTCCCTCGCACGTCGATTCTATGGAAACCAAAGACGTCATCATCCTGGGCTCGGGCCCGGCCGGACTGACCGCTGCCATCTACGCGGCCCGCGCCGACTTGAAACCGCTCGTGATCGAAGGATCGCAGCCGGGCGGACAACTCACCATTACCACCGACGTGGAGAACTATCCGGGCTTCGAACAACCGATCATGGGCCCCGAGCTCATGGACGTGATGAAGAAACAGGCCGCGCGCTTCGGCACCGAGTTCGATTTCGCCACCGTGGAGCGCGTCGAGCTCGACGGACCGGTCAAGACGCTGCACGCCGACGGCAGGACGTTCCGCACGCGCTCCCTCATTGTTGCGACCGGAGCGACCGCGCGCTGGCTGGGATTGCCGTCCGAAGAGAATCTCAAAGGGCACGGTGTGTCCGCGTGCGCGACCTGCGACGGATTCTTCTTCCGCGACCAAGTGATCGTGGTGGTCGGCGGTGGCGACACTGCGCTCGAAGAGGCGACCTTTCTCACCAAGTTCGGATCGGTGGTGCACCTCGTGCACCGTCGCGACCATCTGCGCGCTTCGAAGGCGATGCAAGACCGTGCGTTCAAGAATCCCAAGATCAAGTTCATTTGGAACACGGTCGTGGAGCACGTCGAGGGCGAGAAGAAAGTCAGCGGCGTGCGCCTGCGCGACGTCGTCACGGGACAAGAGCGAACGCTCGAATGCAGCGGATTGTTCATCGCGATCGGGCACACACCCAACACGGAAATCTTCAAGGGCCAGCTGGACATGGACGAAAACGGCTATCTCATCGTCGAAGCGGGGAGCTCGAAGACCAACATCGCCGGCGTCTTCGCGGCCGGCGACGTCGCCGACCACGTGTACCGCCAGGCCGTCACCGCGGCGGGCATGGGCTGCATGGCCGCGCTCGATGCCGAGCGCTATCTCGGCGCGTTGGCCGGGCATTGAGTCGCCCGCGCCGACCGCGTACACTCCCCGCATGAAACGCCCCCCCTCGCGCAAGCAGTCGAACGACGCCGATCCGCTCGCAGAGGCCGTGCGCGCCTTCCTCTCGGCGCTGGGCCGCGACCCCAGGAGCGCCGAGCTGCGTGATACGCCCGCGCGCGTCGCCGAAGCATGGCGCCACTTCACGCGCGGCTACGAAACTTCCGCGGCCCAAGTCTTCTCCGAGGGCGTGTTCGAAGATTCCTACGACGGCATGGTGCTGGTGCGCGACATCGACTTCTTCTCGGTGTGCGAGCATCACCTGGTGCCGTTTTACGGAAAGTGCCACGTCGCCTACGTGCCGTCGCGACGCGTAGCGGGATTGAGCAAGATCGCACGCTTGGTGGAACTGCACGCGCGCCGTTTGCAAGTGCAGGAGCGCATGACGCGCGAGATCGCTCGCGACTTGCAGGAAGCGCTGAAGCCGCGCGGTGTGGCCGTGCGCGTGGAAGCGCGACACTTGTGCATGGCAATGCGCGGCGTCGAGCAGAAGAACGCCGACGTCGTCACCGTGTACGCGACCGGCGTCATGAAGAACGACCCCGCGCTGGCGGAAGAGTTTCGGTCCGCGCTCGCGGGCCGCTAGTTTCAAACCGACTACAGGAGAACCGCATGTCGATCAAGCCCGACAAATGGATCACGCGCATGGTGAAAGAGTACAAGATGATCGAGCCCTACGTGGAGTCGCAGATGAAGGACAACGCCGTTTCCTACGGCGTGTCGTCGTACGGCTACGATATTCGCATCGCCGACGAGTTCAAGATCTTCACCAACATCAATACCACCGTGGTCGATCCCAAGAACTTCGACCCCAAGTCGTTCGTCGACTTCAAGGGCGACGTCGCCATCATCCCGCCCAACTCGTTTGCGCTGGGACGAAGCGTCGAGTACTTCCGTATTCCGCGCAACGTCTTGACGATTTGCGTCGGTAAATCGACCTACGCGCGCTGCGGTATCATCACCAACGTGACGCCGTTCGAACCGGAGTGGGAAGGCTTCGTGACACTCGAGATTTCGAACACGACGCCGCTGCCCGCGAAGATCTACGCCAACGAAGGCATCGCGCAGGTGTTGTTCTTCGAGAGCGACGAGGAATGCCTGACGTCCTACAAGGACAAGAAGGGCAAGTATCAGAAGCAGCAGGGGATCACGCTGCCCAAGGTACCGTAGCGCGCCGATGCTACGCGCGTCCCCGTAACCGCCGCGCGCGTGCCACTAGGCCGGTGTCGCGCGGCAAGCGCGAACGGGCGCCGCGCACAAGGCCGCGTCCTGCGAACGACAGACGACCCGCGAGACCCGGTCGCAGCCAGCCCGGAACGTCGGACGCCGACACGCGCACCGCGACGTCGCTTCCCACCAACAGACGACGCAGCAAGCGGGCGTACGCGTTGCGCGGAGTTGCTTCGCCGGAAGCGGCGCGCTCCCAGGGCTTCGGCCCCGCGACCGCATGCAGCGCGGTAACGCGTGTTCCCTCCCATACGCAACGCAGCGCTCGTTCGTCGTCCACGCGCACCCGCTCGAGGTCCCATCGAAACACCATCGCGTGCTTGGGCTGGAGCGCGATCGCGTCGGGGGCCACTTCGCTCATGAGGAGCGCGTTGAACGCGTCCTGGTCGGATTGGCTGGTGGGATGGTTGCGCGCCGCACCCTCGCGAATGGTCGGGTCGTGGAAGATGCGCTCGCACGCGTGCCACCAGTGCTCCAGAAGATGCGGCCAGCGCGTCGACGAAAACACGACGAATCCCGAGTTGACGTAGGTCTGCCGGCGCGGGGACCCCGCCAGTCCGAAGACATCCTGCCACTCCGCGAACCACCGGCGCTCCTCCGGGTCGGGAAACACGACGATCTTTCCGTCGCGCGCGGAGGCGAGCACTCCGTCGAGCGGAGCCGTGACGATGATATCCGAATCGACGATGGCCACGATGCCGCGCGGCCGCACCAGAAAGGGGAAGGCCTTGTACTGCTGCGGATTCTTCACGTCCGCGCGCGACAGCGGAATCAGCGTGGCGTGGGGTTCGAGAATATGGCGTTCCGGCGCCGTGAAACCGCAGTCCGCGATCACGATGCGCTGGGTGTGTCCCAAGACGCGCAGCGAGTTGACCAACCCGGCGACACCGGGGAAGAACGCGTGGTCGCCGATGGTGAAGAAGGTGACGTCGTCGTCGGAGAAAGCCAACGGCGGGACGGCGGACGGTCGCGAGGAAGTCATGAGCGGTTTGATTATCATGATTCGCCGGAAGCGCTGTCAACTTCCGATCGGCCCGGGATGCCCGTTTTCGAGCGTTTAGGCCTATTTTGTGTTTGACACGCACCGGCGTACCTGATATTCCGAGACGGACAACGAGGCTCTGGAGAGCCGATTTTTTGGAAGATGTTCACATTCCTCCTGGAGGGAAGCCGAAATGGCAAAAGCTGCGAAGAAGGCCGCGACGAGCGACCTGATCATCTCGAAGTCGCGCACGAAGGCGGCGGCGAAGGGTTACAACGTATCGAGCGACTTCTACGGCGCGCTCGACAAGGCGGTTCGCATCATCATCAAGAACGCGGGCGACCGCGCCAAGGCGAACAAGCGCAAGACGCTCAAGCCCGGCGATCTGTAAATCGAAAGATCCCAGCTAGCGTAAGCTACCTGCTGAAGGCCCGGCCCGATCGGCCGGGCCTTCGCTTTACCCGGACGGCGTGGCCGGGTCGCCCCGGCCTGGAAACCCGCCCAGACCCTCCGCTTGCGCGCGCAAGGGCCGCGTGATAGATTCACCCAATTAACCTGGAGGGTCCCTCGCATGCCCGATAAGATCATCGGGACGGGCATCACGTTCGACGACGTGCTGCTGGTTCCGGCCAAGTCGTCGTTCCTACCCGGCGACGCCGACGTTACTACGCGCCTCACGAAGAAGATCCCGCTCAACATCCCGATCGTCTCCGCGGCCATGGACACCGTCACGGAGGCGCAATTCGCGATCGCGATCGCCCGCGAGGGAGGCCTGGGCTTCATCCACCGCAACATGACGGCGGAAAGCCAGGCCGAGCAGGTGGACATGGTCAAGCGCAGCGAGAGCGGTGTGATCTCGAAGCCGATCACGCTCGGGCCCAACGCGCGCGTGCGCGACGCCCACGCGCTCATGCAGAAATACGGCATCTCCGGGGTTCCCATCACCGACAAGAACGGCGTGCTGGTCGGCATTCTCACGTCACGCGACCTTCGCTTCAACGACGACGACTCGCTGCCGATCAAGGATCTGATGACCTCGAAGGGACTCGTGACCGCACCGGTCGGCATCAAGATGGACGAGGCCCGGCGCCTCTTGCACGAACACCGCATCGAAAAACTTCCCGTCGTAGATGCGAAAAATCGCATCAAGGGATTGATCACGGTCAAGGACATCCAGAAGCGCATGGACTTCCCGAACGCGACCAAGGACGAGCAGGGACGCTTGCGCGTGGGAGCCGCGGTCGGCGCGGGCAAAGACGCCCTGGCGCGCGTCGACGCACTGGTCGACGCCGGTGTCGATGCGGTCGCCGTCGACACCGCGCACGGGCACACCACCGGTGTGATCGACACCCTGGTCAAGGTCAAGAAGCGCCACCGCACCCTGCAAGTGATCGTGGGCAACATCGCGACCGCGCAGGCGGCGCGCGACTTGATCAAGGCCGGCGCCGACGCGATCAAGGTCGGCATGGGTCCCGGTGCGATCTGCACGACGCGCGTCGTCGCGGGCGCGGGTGTCCCGCAGATCACCGCCATTATGGAGTGCGCCGCCGTCGCGTCGAAGGCGGGCGTTCCGCTCATCGCGGACGGCGGCATCAAGTACAGCGGCGACATCGTCAAGGCGATTGCCGCCGGCGCCGACGTCGTCATGATCGGGAGCCTCTTCGCGGGCACCGACGAAACGCCGGGCGAGATCGTGCTGTTCGAGGGACGCAGTTTCAAATCGTATCGCGGCATGGGATCGATCGAAGCGATGAAAGGCGGCAGCAAGGACCGCTACGGCCAGGCCGGCGTCGAAGAGGCGAAGCTGGTCGCCGAAGGCATCGAGGGTCGCGTGCCCTACAAGGGGCGCGTCGCGGATTCCATCTATCAGTTGATCGGCGGGTTGCGCGCCGGACTGGGCTACTGCGGGACGCGCACGCTGCGAGACCTGCAGGACAAGGGTCGCTTCATGTTGGTCACCGCGGCGGCATTGCGCGAGAGTCATCCGCACGACGTCATTATTACGAAGGAAGCGCCCAACTATCGTTTGAGCTAGTCGAACGACGGGCGCGAATCACATGAGCTGGCACGGACAAATCAACCGCACTATTTGGGAGATCAATCAGGCGATCCAGAAGACGCCCGATCAGCCGCGCCAGCGTCGCGAGCTGTTGCGCGCGCAATTCCTGCAGCACTTCGAACGTGACAAAGCCTTCCACGTCCCGCGCGACGACCGCACCTTTCTGTTTCTGCACGACGGCGAGTCGCCCCTCATTCTGCTCGTGCACGGTGCTTCCGGAACGCCCGCGGAGTTTCGCGAACTGGGCAACGCGCTGTATGCGCGCGGTATCTCGACCTACTGCCCGCGCCTGACGCGCGCCACCGCCCGCGGCGATATGGTGTCGTGGGGTTCGTGGGTGTCGCAGGCGCAGATCGCGTTGGAAGCGGTGACGACGTGCTCGCCGATGGCGTTCGTATGCGGATTGAGCCTAGGCGGCACGGTGTCGTTGATCCTGCACGACAAGGCCGCGTTGTCGGGTGTGATATTGCTGGCCCCCGCGCTGTACCCGTACATGAGTCTGAAAACGCGCCTCCTGCAGATGACGCGCGTGGTGACGCCGACGGTGTTCTATCATTTCGCGGGTTGGAACGGCGAAGTGATCAAGGCGATGGAGTACGCGCGCAAGAGTTCGGCGCCGATCGACAAGCCGCTGCTCGCGTTGCAGGCGTCCGACGACCGCCATCTATCGCCGCGCGGGTTGAAGTTCGTGCGTCGCCAGGCGCGCCACGCGGACTCGGAGATCAAGCTACTTCCCGAAGGGTCGCACGTGCTGACGCGGGGCTCGGCCAAGACGGAAGTGTTCGAAACGATCGCTTCGTTCGTGGAACGAAACGCGAAGACGGTGGCGCCGGTCGCGCGCGAAGCGGTGGAGCCGCCGCCTATATCTGATCCATCGTGAAGCGGAACGACTCATCGATTCGTTGAATTCTCTTGGCTAGATCGCGGAGCTGCTCCTTGAGCTCCGGCTTCTTGTTCTTCATATACTCCGAGTACATGTCGAGAAACTGGTCCTGCAGCGCGCGCAGCTCGCGGTCCGATTCGGCGCGATCGATGGCGCGCTCGAGGTGGTACACGTCGCCCGACGAGAGCCGCTCGAGAATGTTGAAATATTCGCCCCGCATGTAGCTCAAGATGTCGACGTACTGCTCGAACCCGCGCGAGAGCTTCTCCAACACCTCGCTGATGGCGGTCGCCTTGCGGAACATCGACTGACTGTACGAATACGCGAATTGGTAGTATGCCTTCGCGCGCCCCATGTAGACTTCTTCGTTGTCCTTCATGAACGCGTCTTTGGAGCCCGGCCGCGAGCCGTCGGGGTTGCGGAAGATTCCGATCGAGATCAGCAGAAAATCCGCGTTGGTCTTGTAGATAGTGTACTTGAGGCGCACGTCGGGAGAATTGCGCACCTTCTCGAACAAATCGCTGTCGTAGGGAGAAAGGTACTTGCGCGTGCGCTCGTGGAACTCCGGGTTCATGAACGACGTCAGCAAGTTCGCGAGGTAGACGTTGACGTCTTCGTCGTAGTAATTCTGATTCGAAGGATTGCCGGACTCGAGGCGGCTGTAGAGCAGGCAGTTCATCATGAAGAAGAACGTCGGCTCGATCTCGCGCTTCCCGGCGGGGCCGAGGGTGATGTGACTTCCGCCTTCCATTGGGTTCGCTGTCATCCCTTCGGTGTCGAAGCCGTCGAACCGCGAGTAAGCCGGAGCGCTCGCCCGCGAGCTGGGGGCTGCAAGGCGTATGCCGAACGACGCGCCACGCCCCGATGTGCCCCTCGCTAGGAAACATATGCTTGCATCGTGCCGAGGCAACGCGGGTTTTGCTTTCATGCCCGCGATTCGCACGACAACGCATTGTCTCATTGACAGTTACTTGGAACGAGCGGTCCGCTAACGCCGCCGCGAATCGCGCTTCGGGCCCCGCGCAACTTGCGCTATAATGACCGCACATCGCCGCCTCGTCGACGGGTTATCTCGTTATTTCACAGTAGGATGGTGGCGATGGGAGGCGCCGAGTAAATCGCCGCAGCGGCGGCTGGGCGTCGAGATAGGGGGATCACCGTGAAGATCGGTTATCTGCAGTTGCGTCCGCAGTTCGGTCGCACCAAAGAGAACGTTCGCGCCGCCAAGTCCATGCTCGCCGGCGTGACCGACGCCACCGTCGTCCTGCCGGAGCTCTTCAACACTGGCTACGTGTTCCGCAACATCGAAGAGGTGCGCGACGTCGCCGAAACCGCGACCGGGTTCACGGTTACCGAGTTGAAGAAGGTCGCCGTGGCGCAACGACTGAATCTCGTCTTCGGTTTCGCCGAAGTGAAGAACCGCAAGTACTACAACTCGTCGGCGCTGATCACGTCGAAGGGGTCGATTCACATCTACCAGAAAGCGCACCTCTTCGATCGCGAGAAACTGTTCTTCCAGCCGGGCACAGGCGCGTTCAAGGCGTACCCCGTCGAAGGCGCCAAGATCGGCATGATGATTTGCTTCGACTGGTTTTTCCCCGAAGTGACGCGCATCCTCGCCCTCGACGGAGCGCAAGTGATTTGCCAACCCGCGAACCTGGTCCTCCCGTGGTGCCAGGACGCCATGCGCACGCGCTCGATCGAGAACCGCGTGTTCTCCGTCACCGCCAACCGAATCGGCCTGGAGAAGCGCGGCAATATTTCCCTCACCTTCACGGGCAAGAGTCAGATCGTCTCTCCCACGGGCGAAGTACTCGCGAGTGCGACCGAGCGCAGCGAATCGCTGAAGGTCGTCGAGGTGGATCCGGCGCAAGCACTCGATAAGCACGTGACGCCGAACAACGACCTCTTCAAGGACCGCAAGATCAACTTGTACAAGCCTCTCCTTCGCAAGATCGTTTAGTCCCGAAAAAGCAACGCGAGGGTATTGCCGTCCGTGCAAACTGCACGTGGACGGCGTCTCCGAGCGTCCCTTCACGTCTCCCTATCCCGCTTTCGAAACACACGTTAGCGCGAGTCGGCGGGCCCTTCTGCGCACTCTTCGCTGGCATATTCCTTGCGTGATGGCGCGCAAGCGCGGCACTCGCGCCATCCATCACGATCGGCACCGCTCGAACCGCCGGCGCCCAAACGAAGGAGTCTCATCGTGGATCGCAAGAAGCCACCGGCACTGACGTCGCCCGGCAAGGTCGGCCTACTGGTCGCCTTGCTGTTGGTCGTTACCGCGCTCGGCGTCAGCTACTTCATCACCGGAACCTTCGGGCTGCAGTGGAACTGGATCGAGTTGGCAGGCGCCTCGCCGGCCGACTGGAGTTTCAGTCTCGGTGCCTTCCTCGAAGAGATGGTACCGCTCATCGCACTGGTGGCGCTGCTGGCCTTCGCGTCCTACGTGCTGGTGGCGGGTGCGGTGCGTCGCTACCAGAGCTCGGTAAGCTCGGGCGCCGAATACCGCGAGCTCCTGCGTTCCTTCAAGAGTGCCGACGATTTCGACGACGAGCATCACCTCGACGAACTCAAGCAGTACCCGGAGTTGCGTGAGTTCGTAATGAGGTTCAAAAACACCATGGCCGCGCGCGAGCGCCAGTTGGAAGAGAAGGAGAAGCGCCACAAGGACGCTCCCACCCGCCCAGCGGCGGCGTCGTCGAAGCCGTCGGAGCGCGGCAACGGCAACCTGGCCTCCGAGAGCTCGATTCTCCTCGGCGCGATCGTGGAGTCCAAGAACGGTTTCGGAGAGAATCTCGCCCTTACCATTCCGGAGTTGAAGCAAATCGAGCGCGCGTTGCGCGAACGCCTGGGCAAGCCGGTCGCCGACGACGGCGGGGCGGCCAAGAAGGAGCTCGATTCGCTTAAGGCGAGCGTCGACTCGACGCTCGCGGTGGTGCGCAGCGCGGTAGCATCGGCGCGTCGCGACGCCGGTTCGTGCGTGAACGGCGCACGCGAGATCGAGACGTTGCTCGGGTCGCTCCAACAGGCGATCGATTCGCTCGCGGTCCCGGCCACGGCGTCGCACGGTGTCGCGGCAGCGGCCAAGCGGGTCGACGCGGTGGCGGATTCGCTCGCGAGTTTGAGCGAAGAAACCAAGCGCATCGCGATTGCGGCGGCACTCTCGGCCAGCGGCGGCGCCGAAGGCGATGCGATCAAGGTCGCGGAGGAGATTCGCACCATCGCGACGCGCTTCAACAGTGTCGCGCAGCAGTGGAGAGAAGCCAGTCCGGCGATTCGCAGTGCGATCGATACCATCGCGAGCAGCGCGGTCGGCGCGGAGAAGCGTCGCGGCGCCGCGGTGAAAGCGCTCGAGGGGGTCGTGGCCAAGACGCGTCTCCTGGGCGAGCGCCTGGTCGCGTTGGCGGAAGCGGTCAACGGGCTCGATCGCGCGTCGGGTGGGAAAACGAAACCGGCCGCGGCGCCTGCACCGGCCGTGGCGGCGGCGCCCGCGGAAGACTGGGGCAATTTAAAGGCGAGCCTGGAAGACGACGTCGAAGCCCACGCCTCCGCGCCGCGCGCAAGCGCGCGTCCGGCGAGCGAGCCCGCGGCGGAAGACGAAGACTTCGTACCGCAGCGCGCCGCGAACGTATTCGAAGACACCGGCGGCGAAGAGACGCCGTTCGCCGACATTCCCGGCTTCGAAAAGGAAAAGAATCTCTTCACCGACGAAAGCGGGCGCAAGACCGACCACCACGAGCACGAAACAGATCCGCGCTTCGTCGTCGAGCGCGAAGCGGGCGGCGAGTGGGACTTGACGCGGGGGACGCAAGCCGCCGAGACGGCCGGGGCCGTCGACGCCGACCACGCGCCGCGCCCGAAGAAGGCCGCGCCTGCACCGGCGCAGCCCACCAATGAAGAAGATGGATTCCTGACCGGCCCGGGTGGCAAGGAAACGCCGGCCGCTCCCGCCCAGCCGGCCGCGAAACCCACGGCGGCGGCCAAGCCCGCCAAGCCGTCGCGCCGCATCAAAGTGGACGACATCGCCGTGGCCGCGGCGGCCGTCGACCCCGACGCGGATGCAGTGGACCTCTACGCACTGGGAGCGGTCGACTTCGTGGCCGGTGTGCACGCGTAATCGTGTCACGCCCCGGAGTTCACACGACGAATGGATAGTCGCGCACTCTTTGCCCGCCAAGTTCGCTCGCAGTGCGAAACGCTCTGCGAGCTTCTGGCTTGTACGGCCGGTAGTCTCGTCCCCGAGCCCACACTCGAGCGCTGCAAGGTCAGCATTCGCATGCTCGCGGGGACGATGCTCGTGGTCGACCTGGCCGACTGGACGCGTCTCCTAGGTGCGGTCGAGTCGTTGCTCACCGTGATCGGCCAGCGCAAGCTCGCGTGGGACGAACGGCTCGCACAATTGGTCTTCGAGCTCATCGAGAAAGAAGAGCTGCTGGCGTCGTGCCACGAGCGCGAGGGCGAAGTGGGCGGCCGCAATGCGGTGTCGACGCAGGAAGTGGAAGCCTTGATCACGGAGGTGGACGCCCTGCGCGAGGAGTGCGAGCGCGCCGAGCCCGCGCCGGTCGCCGTCAACGAGATCGCCGCCGAAGTCGAACGCATGGGGCGTGTTGCCACCGAACTCGGCGCCGCGTGCGAGCGCGTGCTGGCCGAAATCGGCTCCGAAGAATGGCAGTCGCGCAGCGCGGACGCCGGCGCTATCGAAACCCTGCGCCGTTCGCTCGGCACCATCCAGTTCTACGCGCAGGCCATGGATCGCATCGTCGCATCGGTCGAGGAAAGTGTGCCGGCCCCCAAGTGCGACATCGGTCCCATCGAGACCGCACTGGGCGACTTCGCGAGCGAGCTCGTGCGCGAGACCGGTCGCGAGCTCGAGATTCGCGTGCACGCCGACGGCCTGGAGATGGAGCCGGCGCTGATGCCCGCGGCTTACTGGATCATGCACGCGATGGTAGCCGACGTCTTCGAGCGCTGCGACGAAGCCAGGATCGAGATCGACATCGAGCTGAAGGATCGCAACGGCGCGATCCATTGTCGCGTACGCGACAACGGCGAAAACTTCCTGTCCGACTCACGACTCGATCACGAAGACCAACTCGCGTTCTACCCGGGGCTGCGCCACGTCGTGCGCACGTTGAAGGAGCACCACGGGACGCTTGCGGTCGAGCCGGGCGGCGGCAAAGAAGCGCGCTTCGTGTTCACGCTTCCGAGCACCACGGTGTCCGAGGCACTCGTGGTGTGGGAGCGCGCGGGGCACACCTTCGCCGCGCGTGCCGCGCAAGTCGTCGACGTCGTGGCTGCGTCCGGCAACCTGCGCAAGGCCGGGTCGTACGGCGAACACATCATGATCGACGGCCGCCGCGTGCCGCTCTTCAAGTTGGACGTTCTGTTTCCCGACGCGCCGCCGGGCAATTCGCACATCGTCGTATTAGGAGCGCTCGAGAAGCACGTCGCGTTCTACGCGCCGGGCGAAGGCGCCCCCAAGCTGGGCGTCGTCTTGGGCGACACCATTCCGGTATGGCGCGGCATTCCGCACGACGTGGTCCGCGTCGACGGGCGTCGCGTTCCCTTGATGGACGCCGACGACATTCTCCGCGGCTATCTCTCGATCACCGGTACGCTCAACAACGAAGCCATGTCGTCGTCGGGCTCCGACCCGGATCGACGCGGGCGCGACCTCGTGCACGACCCCGTGGAAGAAGTTGCGGACCCGCCGGTCGAGCCCCAGACCGAGGGTCGCGAGGGCGACCCCGAGGTCCTGGTCATCGAGCAGAGTGAATCGACCCGGAACGCCTTGACCGACATCCTCGCGCGCCAGCGCGTGCGCGCGTTGTTTGCGGGCGACGTCGAAGAAGCGCTGGGGCTCATTCGCGTGGGGGAGCCGCGCGTGATCATTTCCGAGTTCCGCATCCCGACCATGGCGGCCAAGAAGATCGTCGACTCACTGCGCGAGCAGGGCCGCGCGATCCCGGTTCTGGTAACCACATCGCAGTCGGGCAAGACCGCCGACCTCTTGGTCGAGAAGCTGGGGGCGTCGGGGTACTTGAGCAAGCCCCTATCGGCGACCCAGGTAGCGTCGCAGTTGTCGACGTTCCTCGGCGTGGTGCACTAGACGGCGCGGGGACGCGTCGTCCGTCGGATTTGCGTTTGACGGCGCCGCACGGTGCAAACTGCCCGTCCGTGCGCCCCGAAACGCCGTGGGGAACATGTAACCGCTTGAAAAATAAAGCGGATGTCTTTGGTACGCTTCGTGCTTTGAATGGGTCTACTTGGGTGGGAACTCAGGCAGCACCGTCAACAAGAAGGATGGGCGCAAGATGAGCAAGTGGAGAGACACCGACTACTCGAGCATCGTGATTGGCGGCGCCGAGGATCAGGACGTCGTGATGACGTCGGTCGAGGCAGCCGAATATCTGAAGATGCACGTGAAGACTGTCTGTCGTCTCGCGAAGGAACGAAAGATCCCCGCGAAGAAGGTAGGCAGCGAGTGGAGGTTCTTGAAGAGCGTGCTCGATAAGTGGTTGGCGCAAGAGGTCGTTTAACGGCCTGACCCTCCTTTCTCCCTGCGGCGTCGCAATCGCCGTGTTCGCCGGGAGCATCCATGCCGCCGAAGACCACGATCGAGAAGCTTTCGTCGTCCTCCCCGGACGTCACGGTATTCAAGATCACGGGCACTCTAGGCTTCCACGAAAAGAACGTCCTTGAGCGACTCTTTACCGAGTGCGCTCGACGCGGGCTTGCCCGCGTTCTTTTTGAAGTCTCGGAGCTCGAGTCCTTGGGGGGCGGGTGCGCGCGCATCATTCGCGAGACGGCCTTGCAGGGCCGTGTCGCGATCGGATTGGTGGGTGCGAGGCGCACCGTCCTCAAGTTCTTGAAGAACGAGGACGCGCCGCGCATCGTCGTCACCGATACGATGGAAGAAGCCATTCCGCTGATCCAAGCGAAAACCCTCGCGTTCCCGGCCACCGCGACCTCCGAAGTCGAATCCGACGACGCGCTGCTTTCCAAGGAATCGCTCGACGAGATTCTCCGTCTCGGCGACGTGTCGGCCGACGAAGAAGACTTGGCCGACGGGGACGACGACGAACCGCGTGCGAAGCCGTCGAAGAAGGCAAGCGCCAAGGAAACCTCCGCGCCGCGCGAAGCGCCCAAGGCGAGCGCTCGCGCCGACGCCAAGCCGGCCGCGAGCAGCGCCAAGCAAAGCCCGCGCGACGAGGCCCCCAACCCGGATGACTCCAAGCAGCTCCAGAAGCGCATCGTCCAATACAACACGCTCTTTTCGATCAATTCGGACTTTTATCGCTTTCAGGATCGCAAGAATCTGCTCGACGCATTTCTCCTGACCACCATCGCGCAGGTCGGCGTCGAGAGCGCGGTGTTCCTCGAGAGCAACAAGGGTTACTTCATCCCGGTAGCGATGAAGGGCATCGAAGCCAGCGAGCTGCGCGGCTTTGCGTTGTCGGCAGCACAGCTGTGCCTGCCCAAGCTGCTCGCGCAGGCAGGCGTGCTCCTGGTCGAGAAGTCCCCCTTCGGCGACGACGTAAAAGCACCGCTGTTGGCGCTCGGTTGCACCTACGTGGCGCCGTTCGTGGTCCACGGCGAAGTGCGCGGTGTCGTGCTCTTGGGCAAACCGCTCAAGAAAGACCTCGATACCACCACCACGGACTTCTTGAAGATCCTCATCAACCAGGCGGCCATCGCGTACGAGAGCATGGCGCGCTTCGAGGAAGAGAACGAGCGCACGCTCGGCATCGTGCAGACGTTGATCTCGCTGATCGAAGAAAACACGCTGGCGCGAGGCAACACCAACCTCGTCACCCACTACGTGTACGCGGTGGCCAAGCGCATGCACTATCCCGACGAGCACGTACGCGACCTCGTGTACGGCACAGTGCTGCGTGACATCGGCATGATCAAGGTGAGCGACCTCATCGTACGCAGCCCGCGCGAGCTCATGCCGGAAGAATGGGAGGTCATCAAGCGCCACCCGAGCGACGGCGCCAAGATGCTCAAGGACATGAAATTCTCCGCGCACGCCACCGACGTGGTGCTGAACCACCACGAGCGTTTCAACGGCGACGGCTACCCGCGCAACGTGCAGGGGCAAGACATCCCGCTCGGCGCGCGCATCGTGTCGGTGGTCGAAAGCTACGCGGCCATGCTGCAAGTGCGCCCGACGCGCCCCGCACTCTCGCGCGAAGCGGCGCTCACGACGCTCAAGGAGAACTGGGGCATGCGCTACGACCCCGAGGTGATTCGCTGCTTCGTCGAGATCGTCGAAGAAGAGATTCGCTCGGGGGTCGATTCCAGTGACCAACGCTTCGCGTTGTTCAGCGTCTAATCGAGTTTCCGGGGGGAGACACAACATGAGTGCCAACATTCTATTGGTCGACGACGACCCCAAGGTCCTGGAGATCTTGTCGCTCTCGCTCGAGCGTCATGGCCACCGCGTGTCGACGGCGGCGAGCGGTTCGTCGGCCATCGAGCAAACCAAGTCGTCGACGCCCGAGCTCATCATTCTCGACTTGGCCTTGTCCGACATGACCGGCTACCGCGTGTTGGAGCACGTGCGCGATACCTGCGGCGACGACCCGCCCGTGTTGTTCTTGTCCGCCAGCACCGACGTCGACGCCAAGTTGCAGGCGCTCGAACGCGGCGCCGACGACTTCCTGGTGAAGCCGGTGTCGCTGCGCGAGCTCCACTCCAAGGTCGACGGGGCGCTCCGCCGCAGCACGCGCGTGCGCGCGCTCGGGAGCAGCAAGGAGTCGCTGGAGGCCGAGGTCGCCAAGCGGCGCGAGCACGCGTCGCACATGTCGAAGGAGTTCAAACGCCACCTCTTGTCGATGCGCACCCTGCTCACGATGTCGCACGACCTGAATCGCGCCCTGCAGTCCGACGACTTGATCAAGATGGCGTCGCTGACCCTCTTGGGCGAACTCAAGGTGTCGAGCATGGCGCTGTTCGCGCTCCATCACGAGACCGACAAGGAGTTCTCGCTCTTGGGCGTGCGCGGCTTCGACGCCAAGAAATTCGAAGACCTGACCCTCGACCGCGCGTCGGAGTTCGTCTCCATGTTGGTGGAGGAGGGACGGCCCCAACAGATCGCGCGCAACCAGGATCAGAAATGGACCAAGAAGCTCCCCGACCTGCGCCTGGCCGTTTTCGAGTACGCGTCGCCGATCGCGTTCAAGGGCGAGATCAAGGGTGTCGTGTTCACGGGGCCGAAGCTTTCGGGCGACCCGTACCTCGAGTACGACCTCGATATCATGATGTTCATCGCCAACTCCATCGCGCTCGGGATGGAGAACTCGCACTTGGTCACCCAATTGCAGACGACCTACGTGTCGACGCTGCGCTCGCTGATTTCGATCATCGAAGCCAAGGACCCGTACACCAAGGGCCACACCGAGCGCGTGGCTTCGTACGCGATGGCCATCGCCAATCGGATGGGCTTCGACGAAGAGACGCTGCGCACGATTCTGTTCGGTTCGCTCTTGCACGACATCGGGAAGATGGGTGTGCTCGACGAAATTATTCGTAAGCCGGGTCCGCTCTCGGAATCGGAATGGGAACTGATGCGCGCGCACCCGGTGGTAGGAGCACAGATCGTCGAGAAGATGGAATTCCTGACCGGCACCATCGACATCGTGCGGCACCACCACGAGAGCTGGAACGGCAAGGGCTACCCCGACGGCTTGCGCGGTACCGATATCCCGCTTTTGGCGCGCATCGTGACGGTGGCCGACAGCTTCGACGCCATGACCACCGACCGCCCGTACCGCAAGGCACTCTCGCTCGACGAAGCCGTGGCCCGTCTCCAGGAGGCGTCGGGTGTTCAGTTCGACGCCGATCTGGTCAAGGTCTTCATCAAGTACGTGCACGAAAAAGGCCGCGATTTGACGCTCGTCACTGCGTCCGAAGCCCATCCGCTCGAAGACGTGTAAACGCCGGCGGCGCTTTGGGCGCCGCGTGTGAACGCGAGCGTCGGTGCGGGATGCTTCGCAACACCTTCCCATCCACTCGCTTTGCTCTCACCCGCATGCGCAACTCGTTGCGATGACGCACGTCGCGCGCTACTTCGAACGGTTCGCGCGCAAGAGTAATCAACTGGCACTGCGCTTGCCTTAGCACGGCTCACTCATGATCGAACCGGTCGTGCGGCGAAGGCGTGTGGTGATGGCGGTAGTGCAGGGGTGAAGGTCGCCCGAGCTTCGCGACAGGTGCGTGACTAGAAAAGAGGGAGCCGGGAGGAGGGCGGTTGGGAGGAGCCGTCTTTCGACCGTGGACTCGATCGTCGGGCGAGCCGCAGCGCCGGTGGAAGGGCCGGATCCGAGCGTGTGCAGCCAGCACTCGATGTGGGTGTGCTCACGGAACCCCCATACTCGGGGCTGCCACCGATGCGGGGAGCGCACGACGATCGAGTCCTGCGCTCCCTCTTTTTGTTTTTTGGGTTCCCGCCTTGCTTCGGTATATTCACGCCACTATGAGCACACCCCGCATCGCAGAAACCAACGTCGTTGCCAAGAAACTCCCCAACGGGCTTACCGTCATCGTCAAGCCGGACCGTTCGTCGCCCATCGTGGCCGTCAACGTTTGGTTCGGCGTCGGCTCCGTCCACGAGAGCGAGGAAATGAACGGCCTCGCGCATTTCCAGGAACACATGGTGTTCAAGGGAACCGAAAAGTACGGTGTCGGCGACATCGCGCGCATCGTCAAGTCGGCGGGTGGAAATCTCAACGCCGGCACGAGCTATTCCTACACCATGTACTACGTGGTGCTGCCGTCGCGCGAATTCAAGACCGCGCTCGACGTGCAGGCCGACGCGATGATGCACTCCACCTTCAACGCAGAAGAATTTACCAAAGAACGACTGGTCGTCATCGACGAGGCCCGCATGTACGACGACCGCCCGGAGTCGTTCACGTTCTATCGCACGATGGAGCTGGGCTTCCAGAAGCACACGTATCGACGCCCGATCGCGGGCTACCAGCACATCGTCGAAGCGATCACGCGCGACCAATTGGTGGAGTTCTATCGCAACTACTACCGCCCGTCGAATGCGGTGCTGGTGGTGGTGGGCGACGTCGATACCGACGAAGCGCAGAAGCGCATCGAAGAAGCCTACGGCGGCTGGTCGAACGGGCGCGTCGTGATCAACGAGCCTCCGGTCGAGCCCGCACAGGCCGCGTTCCGCTTCCGGGCCTACGAGGGCCCGATGGACCACGCTTACTTGGGTGCCGGCTTCCACGTGCCGAGCATTCTCCACGACGACTATCCGGCGTTGCAAACACTCTCGGAACTCGCGAGCGCCGGAAGAAGCTCGCGCTTCTACCGTCGCGTGCGCGAAGAGAAGCGCCTCGTGACCAGTGCGGCCGCCGATCTCTTGGCCGAGAAGTGGCCCGGCTTCTTCTTGCTGGCCGCGTCGATGCCGCCCGCGAAATGGGAATCGGCCTGCGGCGCTTTGCTCGAAGAAATCGAGCGCTTCAAACAAGACCTGGTCTCCGAGTCGGAGCTCGACAAGGCGCGCCGCCAAGTCGAGCGTGCCATGTATCGCGAGTTGGAGACGATGGAGGGCCAGGCCTCCAACCTGGGCTACTACCAGTTGCTCGGCGACTTTCGTTTGGCCGACCGCCATCGCGAAGCCATCCAGCGCGTCACACCTGACGAGATCATGGAAGTCGCGCGCAAGTACTTCCACCCCGCGAATCTTTCGCTCGTCGGGTACGTCCCCAAGTCGTTCGGCTTGGAGAGCATGACGCACGAGCGCGTCGCGGGCGTGGTCGAAGGCGCCTTGAGTGCGACGGGCGGAATCTCCGAGATGCCGTCGGCACCGGCCGACGTCGCGTCGGTGGCGGCACCCTCGGGCGCGCGCGGCACGCCGGCGGCGGCTTCGGAAGAATCGGGCATGTCGTCGTTCACGCTCGACAACGGTGTGCGCGTCTTGTTGAAGCAGCGCCCCAACGTTCCTCTGGTGTCGGTCTTGACCGTGTTCCCGGGCGGCGGGCGCTTCGAACCGGAAGGCATGTCGGGGTTGGGAATGTTGACGCACCGCGTGCTCACCAAGGGCGGCATGCGGTTTTCGGCCGAAGAGATCGCGGAGAAGATCGAGGGCCTGGGAGGTTCGATCGACAGCTACTCGTCGTTCGATTCGGGCGGAGTCGCCGTCGGCGTCCTGTCGGAGTACGCCGAAGAAGCGGTCGAGATCTACCGCGACGTGCTGCGCGAGCCCAAGTTCGACGTCGGGCGCGTCGAGCAGGAAAAAACGCGCTTGCTCGAAGAGCTCGCGCGTCGCCACGACAACCCGGTTCCGTACGCGATGGACCACTTGTTCCGCGACATATTCGGCACGCACCCTTACGCGTACCCGTTCTTGGGTGAGGCGAAGGAAGTCAACGCGCTCGCGGCGCGCGACTGCACCGAGTGGTACCACGCGCTCCTGATGCCGAAGCAGACGGTCCTGTCCATTGTCGGAGATCTTTCCATCGAGCGCGCGCGACTGATCGCCGAGCGGTTGCTGGGCGACTTGGGCGAGCGCGCGGGTGCTACACCGCGCGCGGACGCGTCCGCTACACCCGCGTCGCCGGGCGAGCACGTGCTGCGACGCGCCGGCATCAAGCAGGCGGTCGCGTTCGTGGGATTTCCGGCGTCGCGTATGGAGACGCCGGAATCGACCGCACTCGAAGTGACCAACGCCGTGCTAACGGGGCTCGGAGGCCGGCTCTTCGTCGAGCTGCGCGACAAGCGTTCGCTCGGCTACATGACGGGTTCGGCGTACAACGCGCTTTATCGTGGCGGGATCTTTTTTGGATATGCGAATCCGGGCGCGGAAGGAATCGACGAAGCCGTGCGCGTCATCATGCACGAGTTGGACTTGATCTCGCGCGAACCGGTGAGCGACGAAGAACTCGCGCGCGCGAAGGCGTGGCTGGCCGGGTCGCACGTGATGGAGCTTCAGCGCAACGGCGCACAGGCAGCCGCCTACGGGACCTACGAGGCGCTCGGCTTCGGGTGGTCGGCGGTGGACCGGCTACCGGAGGAGATTCGCGGCGTCACCAAAGAACAAGTCATGGCCGCGGCGCGCGCGACGTTCCAGCGCGAGAACGCGGTCATCGTAAGGATGCTGCCGGCGTCTGAATAGCGACCGATCCTAGTTGCACACCCCAACGAACGCCCCCGCGTGTTGGTAGTGAGAGCCCCAGATCGCGAAATCCGCAAGGTTGATGGTGCCGTTGTCGTTGAAGTCCCGACACAATGTGTACGGCTGCGGCGGCGAGGAATAACCGGCCGCGAAGAACGCAAAGTCGCCAAGCCCGACGACTCCGTTGCGATCGAAGTCGACGTTTCGATTGGCAAAGGGGCCGGGGAATAGTTGGCCGTCGCCAGCGGGACACCAGATCTGGAGTTGGGCGGACGCATCCGAGATGGCGAGGGGAGAAATCAGCGCGGCAACAGCGACCACCAGTACCAACGAAACTCTTATCATTTGTGGGCCTCCGCGAGCCGGCGCGCACGGCGCCAGCGAGTTGAATGAATGGACAAGATGACTATACGCGCGAGTCGGAGGACGTCAAGGACCCGAAGATGGTACCCGGGTGCGATCACGGTGGACGGCGATGGGGCGAGAATGGGATGCGTGTCGCGGCGTCGGCGATTAGCGTATACAGCACCGGGGTTTTCACCCCGGTGCTGCAACGCGTGCCGTTCCCCGTGTGGATAGCAGCCGCAATCACACGTGGCCGGCCCTTTGCGGGCATGGGGCAGGGGGGCGTAAACCGACTGCCCAATGCCCTAGAAGCGGAAAAACTCCCCGCCCTGGGCAATCAAGAATCCAAAAAATTCTAGGGGCGGTCGCTCACTCCCGACGAGTGGATTGATGACAGTTGGTTCGGGTCGTGGAGCGAGGCAACCAGGAGGAAGGTTAGCACGAAGCGAGTGGGCGATCAACCGGGGCGTTAGCCTGCCCCTCGTTCCTCCCCGACCACGCCGAAGCTCCGGAACAACTCGTTCTTGAGCATGGCGAGGTCGATTTTGCGGTAGAGCTTGCCGTCTTCGGCATACGCGATCGACCCTGATTCCTCGGAGACGATGACGACCAGCGCGTCGGTCTCTTCAGTGAGACCCAGTGCCGCGCGATGGCGCATGCCCATCGATTGCGCGAGTCGTTGGTCGGCCGAAAGCGGCAGCGTGCACCCGGCCGCCACCACGCGGTCGTTTTGTATAACGATGGCGCCGTCGTGGAGCGGGCTCGGTCGCGTGAAGATGCTCTCGATCAATTCGGCCGACACGCGGGCGTCGACGGTTGTGCCCGTCTCGACGTAGTTCTTCAAGCCCATGTCCTTCTCCAGCACGATCAAGGCGCCGGTCTTCTTCTCCGACATCTCCTGCACCGCCTTGACCACCTCCGGAATCACGTGGCTCTGGCGCATGCGCACGAAGCGCGACAGCAATCGGTTCTGTCCGAGCATCGACAGCGCGCGACGCAGCTCGGGCTGAAAGATGATGACGAAGGCGATCAGCCACGCCGTGCGCAGGCTCGAGATGAGCCAGTTGACCGCGATCAGGTTCATCCATTGCGCGATCACCGACAACAGAAACAGGACGATCAGCCCGAAGAACATGTGCACGGCGCGTGTGCCGCGCATGAGTGCAAAGAGGTGATAGAGCAGGAACGACACGATCGCGATATCGATCGCGTCGACGATGAGCTCGGTCGGAATGTGGGGCATGTCAGTCGGAGTGGGATTCGATGGCGTCGAGAACGCGGAACAGCTCGACGGTCTCGCGCACGTCGTGGACGCGCACCATCTCGACGCCGGCGGCGTAACAGCGCGCCGCGACCGCGAGGCTCCCGGCCAAGCGATCGTCGGAGCCGGCTTCGTCGAGCAACTTCCCGAGGAACGACTTGCGCGACGCCCCCACCATCACCGGGTACCCGAGCTTGCGCAGCGTGTCGAGGCCCTTCAAGAGAGCCAGGTTGTCTTCGAGGCGCTTGCCGAAGCCGATGCCGGGGTCGATCACGATGCGGTCGCGCGCCACACCGGCTTCGATCAGCACGCGCGCACGTTCGTCGAGGTAACGCCCGACGTCGCGCACGACTTCGTCGTACTTGGGTTCCACCTGCATCGTCTTGGGGTCGCCCAGCATGTGCATCAATACGACGGGGACGTCGTCGCGCCAGCGCAGCACGTCGAGCATGGCGGGGTCGCGACCCGCGGTGACGTCGTTGACCATGGAGGCGCCCGCGCGTAGCGCTTCGTCGGCCACCTTGGGCTTGCGCGTGTCGATCGAGACGGGGACGGGGAGTACGTCGTGGTCGAAGCCGCCGCGCGCGAGGGCCTTGATCACGGGCAGGACGCGGTCGATCTCGAGTGACGCCGGCACGGGCTCGGAGCCGGGGCGCGTCGATTCGCCGCCGACGTCGATGATCGACGCCCCCGCCTTGACCATCGCGTGCGCGTGCGCCACCGCCGTGCGCGTGTCGACGAAGCGCCCGCCGTCGGAGAACGAATCGGGTGTCACGTTCAAGATGCCCACCACCAGCGGGGCACGGCCGAACGGAATCGTTCGATCCCTGAACCGAAGCGATTGGTGGCGGGGTCGGGTTTGGGGCATGGAAAAAAAGAAGGCGCCGCGTGCGCGGCGCCCGCTACGAGGTCGGCCCGGGTTCGGCGATGGGCGGAATCCCGGGGATCTTCTTGCGTTCGGGTTCGGCCGCGCGACCGGCGACCGCTTCGTCCGCGGGCTTCACGACCAGGCGCTCCGGCAGCGGCTCCAGCGTTCCGCCCGCGAGGATGACCTTGATCTCCGCGGCGTCGAGCGTCTCGCGCTCGAGCAATGCGTTCGCAATGCGGTGCAGAATGTCGATGCGATCCTCGAGGATCTTCTTGGCGCGACCGTACGACTCGTCGACGATGCGCTTCACTTCGTCGTCGATCTCTTGCGCGGTCTTCTCGCTGTACTCCGGTGTTTGCGTGATGTCGCGACCGAGGAAGACCTGCTCGTCGCGCTCGCCGAAGGCGATGGGACCGATCTTCGGGCTCATGCCCCACTGCGTCACCATCTTGCGCACGAGCTTCGACACCATCTGAATATCCGACTGGGCGCCGCTGCCCATGCGGTTCAAGACCATCTCTTCGGCGACGCGGCCACCGAGGGCCTGCGTGATGGTGTCCTCGCACCACGCCTTCGAGTACTCGGAGCGATCGTCTTCGGGCAGGAAGAAGGTCAGCCCGCCCGCATTGCCGCGCGGGATGATGGTCACCTTGTGCACGGGATCGGAATACTCGAGCGCCGACCCCACGACGGCGTGGCCGGCTTCGTGGTACGCGGTCAGGCGACGCGTCTCTTCGCGGACGACACGGCTCTTGCGCTCGGGACCGAGGTAGATCTTGTCCTTGGCTTCTTCGAGGTCGTCCATCATGACCTTGTTCGCGTTGCGCCGCGCCGCGAGCAGGGCCGCTTCGTTGACGAGGTTCGCCAGGTCGGCGCCGCTCATGCCGGGGGTGGCACGCGCGAGGACGGCCAGATCGACGTCGTCGGCGAGCGGGGTCTTGCGCGAGTGGATCTTGAGAACGGCTTCGCGACCACGCACGTCCGGCAAATCGACCACGATGCGGCGGTCGAAGCGACCGGGTCGCATGAGTGCGGGATCGAGGACGTCGGGACGGTTGGTCGCGGCCAAGAGGATCACGCCTTCGTTCGACTCGAAGCCGTCCATCTCGACCAGCAATTGATTGAGTGTTTGCTCGCGCTCGTCGTGGCCGCCGCCCAAGCCCGCGCCGCGGTGGCGACCGACGGCGTCGATCTCGTCGATGAAGAGAATGCAGGGCGCGTGCTTCTTGCCGGTCTCGAAGAGGTCGCGCACGCGCGAGGCACCGACACCGACGAACATCTCGACGAAGTCCGAACCACTCATCGAGAAGAAAGGCACGTTGGCTTCGCCCGCGACGGCCCGCGCCAGGAGCGTCTTGCCGGTGCCCGGGGGCCCAAGCAAGAGGGCGCCCTTCGGTATGCGGCCGCCGAGTTTCTGGAACTTCTTGGGCTCCTTCAAGAACTCGATGATCTCTTGCAGCTCTTCCTTGGCTTCGTCGCAACCGGCGACGTCGTTGAAGGTGACGCGCGGACGGTCGCCGCCGAACATGCGCGCGCGCGACTTGCCGAAGCTGAACGCGCGGTTGCCGCCCACTTGCATCTGGCGCATGAACAGCAACCAGATTCCGAATATGAGGAGCAGCGGAATCGCCGAGCCGAGAACCTTGACCCACGTACTGCCGCCGGGAATCTGTCCTTCGACGACGGCGTTGGGATTCTTGTCGAGAATGCGCTGCGGGAGGTCTTTGTCTTCCGCGGGAAGGACGAGCACGAATTGCTCGACCTTGACTTCGCGCGTGCGACCTTCGGTGGTCGCGGGGACGGGGACGAGGGTTGCGGTCGCGAGTTGGCCGCGTATTTCTTGTCCCTTGAACGTGATCTTCTTGATGTTGCCGTGGTCGACTTGCGCGAGGAACTCCGAATAGGAGATTCGGTACTGCGGCTCCTTGCCCATCTCGAACATTTGGAAGGCGACGAGCAGCACCAGCACGAGCACGATCCAGAACACCATCGCGCGCAAGGGGCGCGTGGGCCGGCCGAGCGGAGGCCGCGACGGCATGGGCGGTCGACCGGAGGGGCGCTTATCTGGATCTCGATAGTCAGGCATGTCGTCGTCGGCTTATCGACTCGCCTCGGGCGCGAGTGCCGCTATGAAAGGTAAATTACGATAATTCTCGTCGTGGTCCAGTCCGTATCCTACCACGAATGTATCCGGGATTTCGTGGCCCAGGTATCGAATGGGTATTCCGGCTTGGCGGGAGGCGATGCGCTTACGAAGAAGTGCGCATACTTCGAGGCTGCCGGGATTCCGTAACCTCAACATGTCCACAATATAAGCCAGAGTTGTGCCAGTGTCTACGACGTCTTCCACCAGCAGGACGTCGCGCCCTTCGATGGAGGTATCGAGGTCGGAAATAATGCGGACCGCCCCACTGGAGCGGGTCGATTCATAGGAAGAGACCCGCATGAACTCGATGTGATGGGGAATGGTGAGGTGCCGGATCAGGTCGGCGAGGAACACCACCCCCCCCTTCAAGAGGCTGATGAGGACGGGTTGGCGACCCACGTAGTCGCGCGAGATCTCCCGGCCCAACCGAGCCACGATGTCGTCGATCTCCGCCGCGGTGACGAGAATCTGCCCGGGCGATGGATGGTCGGGGTGATTGCGGGTCATGCGCGCGTCGCCCTCAATCGTAGCGCGCATGTCGTGGTGGGGGCGACGCATCCCGGTCCGCTGGTTGCGACTCCGGCCACCCAATGGATCGTATCGCCCTCGACGACGAGCGCGCGCTCGCGCTCTCGGCGCGGAATCTTGCGATCGATGAAGAGGTCGGAAAGCTTCTTGTGCCCGTCGAGTCCGAAGGGTTGCATGCGATCGCCGGGTCGCGGCGCGCGCGCGACCAGCGGAGTCGCAAGCGCGTCGGCATCGAAGTAGGCGACGTCGGCGCCCGCCTCGCGCGACGCAATCGCTCGACGCGCGTCGTCTGCTGCGATGAAGTCGACGTCGATGGTCCAGTCTCCCACACGCGTGCGGCCGGGGATCGTCAGAATTCTGGGCGTGGGCGATGGCTCGCTCTCCCGCTCAAGTCCTCGCGCGAGAGATTTCGTATCGCGCTGCGGATTCGCCGTCGAGCGACCATCGCCCCCGCCCGTTGGCCGCCACCCGCGCGTACTCAGCACCACCGCATCGTGTTCGCGGCGTGCCGAGAATCCCGGGAAATCCGCCGAGGACCCCGCACGCTTGTCACGAACCAACTCGAGCAGGCGGGCGTAGTGCACGCGGCCGACGTCGCGCGCGAGACCGGCGTGCACCAGCGTCTCGCGCCAGAGCGCGGTCGCGTCGTCGTCTTCGAGTACGGCGAACATGTTGAGTGCTACTACCCAAGCGCCCGGCGCTTCTTCGCGGACATTTTCGCGAATCCAGCCGCGGGTGCGCTCGTCAAAAGCACTCTGTTGGCGTTGCGCGGATTCGGCGAGGCGCAGCAGCGTGTCGTCAATGGCGGGGAACGCCGCGCGCAGCGAAGGAAGAATCTCGTGGCGCACGCGATTGCGGAGGAAGCGCACGTCGTCGTTCGACGGGTCGTCGACGAAGGCGATGCCGCGCGTCGTGCAATAGTCGCGCGTGTCGACGCGGGCGACGTCGAGCAGCGGACGCACGAAGGGGCCGCGCCGCGCCGGAATGCCCGCGACGCCGGCGGGACCCGTTCCGCGCAGGATGCGCATCAGAATGGTTTCGACTTGATCCGAGCGCGTGTGGGCCGTCGCGACCACGACCGCGCCGAAGCGCTCCGCCGTCGCGGCGAAGAATTCGTAGCGCGCGTCGCGCGCGGCTTCTTCGATCGAGGCACGCTGCGCACGCGCGCGTCGCGCGACATCTTCGGAGCCCAACACGAACTCGAGTCCGTGTCCGCGCGCATACGCCGCGACGTGCTCCGCGTCGCGCGCGCTGTCGTCGCGCAGTCGATGGTCGAAGTGCGCGACGACGAGGCGACGCGCAGCGTTCTTTCGCAGTGCGTCGACCAACGCCATCGAGTCCGCGCCGCCGGAAACCGCGACTACGACGACGCCGTCGCGCGGCACTGGTGTTTCGCACGCGGCGAGCGCGCGTTCGACCGAATGCACCATGGGGAGGATCATGCGTGGACTATATCACGCGAGGGTGAGAGGGAAAGGGTGGTGGCGGAGCAGGGATTCGAACCCCGGACACGCGGATTATGATTCCGCTGCTCTAACCAACTGAGCTACTCCGCCACCGAATGTCGTGATGAGCCTGACCGCAGGACGTGTTGCAGGCGCAGAAGCGCTAGAATCTAGCGCAGCGCCCGTGGCCTGTCAACCCGGGCTCGTCCCCAAGGGTGCCTCGGAGTGGTATCATGTTGGGACAGAGAAACCCAAAGTCGGCCGCGGGATTTTTGGGCCCCTGGAGATTCACTCGATGAGTATTCGCTTCGTCACGCTGTCTCTCGCCACACTAGCAATCGCACTGACAATCGCCGCGTGTGGTGACGGCGACGGCCCCACCGGAGGTGGAAAGCAGGATACGACGCCACCAGCGGTCGCCTCAATCAGTGCGATCGATCAGTACCACATCGTGGTTGTTTTCAACGAACCGGTCACCAAATCTTCAGCAGAAGGCTCCTGGCATTACTGGGTCCAAGAATCCGCGCCACCGCCGGTCCACGGTGCCGCCGCTCCCGAAGATCCGGTCATCGTCGGTGGAGCGACCCTCGCGGATGATGAAGAGACCGTGACCCTCAGTACGTACTCGCCCATGGCCGAGGTTCAATATGACCTCACCGTTTCGGGCGTCAAAGACATCCACGGCAATACCGTCGATGGCCCCGCGCAGAGCTTTGCAGGCAGCTCGGCGACCGACGTCACGCCGCCTCAAGTCTTGAGTCGCAGCCCGGCACCGAACGCTGTCAACGTTCCGGTCGGAGCCCCTGTGGTGGTCAAGTTTTCCGAGAACGTAAGCATTGGAGGTGAGACGTGGACTTCCGACGGCGGAGTCGTGCGGGCTGACAACTGGCTGCCCGGGGACAAGCTCACGATGAGTCCCGATCACACCCTCGCACCCGGCTCCCACAACACGGTGACGCTTTCGGGCATCCAGGATGTCTCCGGCAACGCAATTCCCGACATTCAGTGGTCGTTCACGGCAACTACCGTCGCAGACAACACGCCTCCGCGGTTGATTTCGAGTGTGCCGGCAAATTCCGCCACCAATGTGGGTGTGCACACGAATATTTCTCTCACCTTCTCAGAACGACTCCACCCGAACACTCGCTTCGTAACCATTATTCCGTACCTCGACGTGTTTACGCTTGGTGTTCTCGATGAAAGTGGAAAAACGCTGACGGTGGAAACGGAATCGTTATTGAAGGACAACCAGCAGTACACCGTCTATCTCGAGCCGGCCTACTTCTTGGACCTCTCGGGGAACTTACTCGACCGGGTCACGACCATCACGTTCACCACGGGCCGCACGCTGGATTCGGGGAGTATCGCGGGAACGGTGACGGGCGATCCCGGCACGGGGGCGGCGGATCCGACCGACGCGTCCGTCGTCGCAGAGGGCGACTCGAACCTGATGGCGGCACAAGTCGCCGGAAACGACACCTACCAACTGAAACACCTTCCCGACGACATCTATCAGATCGTTGCCACCAGAGAATCCAACGGAGATGGCGTTCTGGACTTCTACTCCGGCGACGCGATCGGCGCGTACGGCGTGAATCTCGCCCTGCACGATCTGGATCCCGATAATGTTGGAATCTCCGGCGGTGCGCAGGTTAACGGGATCAATTTCCCGATTTACGATCCCAGCGCGGTGTCGGGAACGTTGTCGTATAGCGGTGACTATTTTGCGTATGTCAGTCTGTACACGACCGACGGGTTTGATCCGCAGGATCCCGCCGACGCGCTCCGGGTGGCCCAGACGGGCGCATACTATGACGATCCCTGGTATCTCAATTCTCTCATGCACGACTTCCCCGACGGCGACTACTACGTTGTCGCCTTCCTGGACGTGGACGATAACGGCTTTCTTGAGCCGTCGATCGATTCATACAACTGGTACGGTGGGCCCAGCGCGCCGATTGCGGTGCACCTCTCGAATGGCAGCGATGTCGCAGACATTGTCATTGCTCTTCCGGATCCGGTGCCGGCAGCTACATCCACAAGACGTGGCACCACGCCACGGCACGTGACGAAACCGAACCCCACCTTTCAGCACTTGGGCGAGGTCGCCCGCAGGATTCAACAACACGCACACAAGTAGGCAGTAACTAGCGGAATGCATTCGCGCAGAGCTTTCGTATTTGCTCCTCGAGCCGTTGGCGCGCTAGATTATGGGTCACTCCGCGACGCCAGCGATTCCCCGGAGGCCGTTCATGCGTATATCCGCCGCGCTGTCTGCGTCCGCTCTGTTGCTCGCACCCGTTTTCGCCGTGCCCCAATCGTCGACGCCGCCCAGACCGCCCGAGGCCTCCCAGTTCGATTTCTGGGTCGGCGATTGGGACGCATCGTGGGCGGGAAATGCGCGCGGCATCAATCGCATCTCGAAGCGGTGGGATACGGTCGTGGTCGAGGAGTTCGACGGCAGCCAGGCATCGGGACTTCTCGGTCACAGCGTCTCCGTCTTCGACACCAACTCGAAGCAATGGAAGCAAACCTGGGTCGACAACCAGGGCGGCTACCTCGATTTCACCGGTGGATTCGCGGACGGTCGCATGACGTTGTCGCGCTCGTTTGAGAAAGACGGCAAGGCGATACATCAGCGCATGGTGTGGTACGACATCACTCCGGACGGGTTCGAGTGGAACTGGGAGCGTTCGATGGACGCGGGGAAGACGTGGGAGGTCGTGTGGCAGATTCACTACACGCGACGTAAGTGAGAGAAGCGCGCCCGGCGGGCGCCGAGCGACACCCCGTGCGAAGCGAGCGCGACTGCGCTACAATACGCGTTCGCCCGCGTCGGGCAGCCACACGATGAACGTCTACAGCCCCAGCGATCTCTCGAACGAAACCTCCTCGACGGCGCCACCGTCGCCGTACTCGGCTTCGGGAACCAAGGCCACGCGCACGCGTTGAACCTGCGCGACTCCGGGGCGCGCGTGGTCGTCGGCGCACGACGCGGCGGCGCCGGCGGGAACGCGGCGACGCGTGCCGGCTTCGAGGTGCTCTCGATCGCAGACGCGACCGCGCGTGCCGACTTGGTCGCGGTGCTGCTCCCCGACGAAGTCCACGCGAGCATCTTCGCTTCCGATGTGGCACCGGCGCTGCGCAAGGACGCCGCGCTGGTGTTCGCGCACGGATTCGCGGTCGCCTTCGGCGGGGTCGCGCCGAAAGAACACGACGTCGTGCTGGTGGCACCGAAAGGACAGGGCCACTTCCTGCGTCGCGAGTACCAAGTCGGCCGGTCGGTGCCGTGCATGGTGGCGGTCGACGTCGACGCATCCGGCCGCGCACTGCAAGTCGCGTTGTCGTACGCGTCGCACCTCGGTTGCTTGCGGGCGGGTGCCATCGCGACGTCGTTTCGCGAAGAAGCGATCACCGACATGTTCGGCGAGCAGGCGGTGTTGTGCGGCGGTGTGCCGGCGCTCGTGAAGGCGGCCTTCGACACGCTGGTCGCGAAGGGCTACTCGCCCGAGGTCGCGTACATCGAGTGCTTGCAGGAGCTCAAGATCATCGCCGACTTGATGTACGAAGGCGGCCTGCACGACATGCGCGAGCGTATCAGCAAGACGGCGGCGTGGGGATCGTTCGAGACGGAGTCACGCATCGTGACCGACGACACGCGTCGCGCGCTCGAGAAGATCCTCGACGACATCGAGGCGGGCCGCTTCGCCCAGCGCTGGCTCGACGAAGCGCGCGCGGGAGCACCCAACCTCGTCGCGCGCATGCAGACGGAATCGAAGCACGACATCGAACGCGCGGGGCGCGCAGTGCGCGACCTCGTGCACCGAGCGCGCGGAACCAATTCGGAGAAGAAGGAGACGACGTGAGCGGATACACCATCCAACGCATGGCGGTGCGCGTGTTGATCGCGACCGCGCTCGCCGCCGCACTCGCCAGCTGCGGCGGCAAACAACAGCCGAGCGAGAAAAAGGTCGTGAAGAAGTATTCCGTTCCCAAGGAACTGGACCGCGAGCTCAACGACGCCGAGCTCGACAGCTTGAAGCAGATGAAGATCACGCACAACATCACGCGCGACGAGTACTGGGACGGTTACGGTGGCGTCCTCGCCAACAACGAGCTCGAAGTGTGGTACCCGGACGGCAAGGTCAACTCGCTGCAAGGCATGGCGATGCTGAAGCTCGCCGCCGAGGCGCGCGCGCGCGCGCAGAAAGTCTTCGGCACCGTGCCGGCGGAGCGCGTCGTCATCATCTGTGCCGGCGACATCGACGTGTACATGGCGTCGACCGGACGGCAATGGTGGCAGTATTCGCGCATCGTGGGCGACACCATCAGCATCCAACCCCCGATCAACCTGCACACGCGCGGAATTCTCACCGTGGTGGGGCCGCGCGAATACTACGAGTGGGCGATCGGAAAGCTCTCGAAGGGCCACGCGCCGCGCTGGATCGAGGAGGGCTTCGCGTCGTATCTCGCGGGCGAAGCCTCCGTGCTCGAAGACTTGCGCCAAGACTTCGGAACCAAACCGCTCGCGATGACGACCCGGGAGATGGAGTCCGCCCTCAAGCGCGAATCGGATCGCCAAGAAACACGGCGCGCGTATTACAACGCCTACCGTACGGTCGAAGAGATCGTGAAGGCGCACGGAGAGAATGCCATGGGACGCTTCGTCGTTCTCCTGGGCGAGAAAGGCGACGTCGATGCGGCGTCGCAGGCGGCCTTCGGCGCCGACTTCGAACCGGTGACCGACGCGGGCCGCGCGTGGACGAAAGAGCAGTAATCAGTGCTTGAGTAGGTTGCGGCGCGGGACGATCAAGCGCGCCACCAACAGGCCGGTGGCCAGCGCGACGCCGGTCAAGATCATCGTGAACGCGGTGTGCAACCCGCGCACGGGGTCGTTCGAGATCATCTCGGTAATGCTGCGAAATCCGACCGACCCCGGGACGAGCAGGATGGTCCCGGGCGTGGCCGTGACCAGCGCGGGGCGATTGTGGAGGCGCGAGTAGATCCCGCTCGCAACGCCTACCAGAATGGCACCCACGAAGGCGCCGGTTTCGATTCCGATCCACTGCGCACCCAAGCGCGATCCGACGAACGACAGCACGCACACGAACACGATCCACGCGGTGTCGCGCGGATTCGCTTGGTTCAAGACCACGAACGAGAGCGATGCCATCAACAGCGCGATGACGATGGTCCACATGGGCAGCGACACGGGCGATACCACCGGCGCCGCCCCGAAGAGCCAGTGGCCGGTCTGAAGCCCCAGCGCCACGCCGAACCCGATCGACACCAAGGTAATCAGCGCCGACATCAGGCGCGACGTTCCCGACTGCAGGTGGCGCGTCGCGAGTTCGCTGATCGCGGTGGTGAGCGTCAAGCCCGGAAACAGAACGATCAAGCCGCCCGCCATCGCGACGTAGAGCGACGTCGGTGGCATCAGCACCGCGGTCGCGGAGGCGCACACGCCGGCCACGAACGCCGCCAGCGGCTCGTAGACGCGGAAGTTGGGGTTGCGCCGCGCCACCAGCGCCAGAAGCCCCGTCACCAGACCGATGGCGCCACACACCACCATCTCGCGCCAGCCGCCGCCGAAGAAGCGCGCCGACGCGGCCGACGCGACCGCCGACGCGAACGCGGTCGTCTTGCCGCGAAAGCGCGCCGGTGTCGCGCGAATCTCGTCGATGATGCGCGACGCCTCGCCGGGCGGTACCGCACCGGTGGCGACGTCCTGCGCGAGTCGATCCAGGCGCGAAAGTTTGTCGAGGTTCACCGACCCGGGCTCGACGCGAATCATGATGGTCTGTTCCAGGTCGCCGGTGTCGAGCGAGGCGAGGATCGCGGTCGGTGTCGCGAAGAATTCTCCGTGGATGCCGAGTCGTTCGGCCACCAACGAGAGCGCGTCCTCGACGTTGGGCGCAGCCAAACCGTAGCGGTGCAGCGCGCGCGCGAGTTTCTCGATGAACGCGATGCCTTCGCGACCGTAGCGCGCGACGGGGCGCTTGTCGGGTGCGTCGGCCAGGCGCATCTCGTCGACCGTGCGCGCGTCGGGACGCGGGTTCGAGCGCCAGAACGATTCGGCGATTCTACGCTTGAGTCGATGGGGCATGATGCGCGCCCGAGCCCTTGCGTTGGCCCGGCGGTTGCTGGTAAGGTATAGCACCTTCTCGAGAACGAGTCGCTGTTCTCGATCCGCACATTGGTGGAGGGTCGTCTAGTGGCAGGACAACTGACTCTGGATCAGTTTGCGGGGGTTCGAATCCTCCCCCTCCAACCATCTTTCTACGCTTCTTGACTGCGGCGACGCGTCGCGTACAACGTCCACAGGGTCGCGACCGCTCCCATCACCGAAACCAACAAGAGCAACGGCCGGAAGCGCGTCACGAGCGACGCCTTGCGCGACGCGGCCTCGAGTGCGGCGTTCAGGTCGGCGGATTCGAACATGACGCCGTTTACGTAGCTCGCCACTTTGAGGTCGGGTCCCAGCACCACGACTAGATTCGGATGCGCGAAGCCGCCTTCGTCGAGCGCGGTGACGTGAAAGTCGATCGCGTTCAAGAACGTCGCGAGGTCCCCGGCGCTCGCCGTCGCCAGTCGCCAACCCTTGGGGAGACCCATGCGCTCGCGGTACGCGCGCATGGCGGCGGAATCGTCGGCGGGGTCGAAGGAGACCGTGAGCACTTCGTACCCGACACCCGGCTCGCCGACCTCGCGCAGTGCGTCGCGCAGACTCTCGGTGATCATCGGACACGCACTCGGGCAGCTCGTGAAGATGGGGCTCACGATGACGGGCTTGCCCCACATGGCGCTCAATCGAAACGTGGAATCGTTATCGGCGATGAAGGTCACGTCGGGCATCTGCGTCCCGATGGCCTTCTTCTCGTCGGGTGGGACTTGCGCCCACGCGCGCACGGCGAGTGCGGTCACGAGTGCCGCCCACAACGGTACGACCCGCGTCGACATCAGCTCGCGTTGCGCGCCAGCGATTCGCGTTTCTTGCGCGTCGCCTCGGCCATGTCGGCGAGGGTGGTGGTTTGCAGGTAGCTTCGAATCCGTTCGCGCAACGGCTTCCAGCGCTCGTGGAGCGGGCACGGCGTTTCGTCCGAACAACGCGCGAGTCCGACAGCGCACCCGTCGAGATACGTGGTGCCGTCGATGGCTTGGTAGATATCGAACAGCGTGATGGTCTTGGGGTCGCGCGTGAGCGCGAAGCCGCCGCCGGGCCCTTTGTTCGAAACGAGGATATTCGCGCGCACCAGAGTCTGGAAGATCTTGCCGAGGAATGGACCCGGCACGCGTTCGTGCGCGGCGACGTTGCGGGCAAGCAAACGGGTGCCCGGCGGCGAACCCGCCATATAGGTGAGGGCGCGAATCGCGTACTCGCAAGCGCTCGAGTGAATCATGGCTGTTTCTCGATGGCTTAGATTTAAGGACCTGAAAGTCCGGGGGACTCAAGCGCAATCTAGTCGACGCGCCCATATGCTGTCAACCCTTGGGGTTCTTGACACTCGCAGGCTTCGATATTACTCTGTCCCGCACGGTTAGGGCCCCTTCGTCTAGCGGTTAGGACGTATGGTTCTCAGCCATAAAACAGGGGTTCGATTCCCCTAGGGGCTACCAGTTCTTCGGGGACCCGCTTGGTCGCGGGTCTCTTTTTTTCTGCCGTTCATCCTCAGAAAGGACGAACCCGTTCATGGCCACCCGCACGGCCGGTCGTCGCGCACGCGCACGCAAGTCCTCCGGCCCCCGATCGCGCGATCCGCACTGGCTCTACCAAGAGTCGGTGCAGAGTCCCGAGATCCACTTCGGCTTCTTCGAGCGCGCATACCGCGAGCGCAACGGCCGGCGACCGCGCTCGTTGAAAGAAGACTTCTGCGGAACGGCCCTGCTTGCGGCGCAGTGGGTCGACGGCCACGCGGATCGCACCGCGATCGGCGTCGACTTGGACGGACCCACGCTCGCGTGGGGGCGCAAGCACAACCTCGCCCCGCTGTCCGACGACGCGCGCGCGCGCATTGCGCTCCGTCGCGACAACGTGCTGCACGTCGTCAAGCCCAAGGTCGACATCGTCGTTGCGCTGAATTTCTCCTACTGCATCTTTCGCACGCGCGAGGCACTGCGCGCGTATTTCGAAGCGGCGCGGCGCTCGCTTTCACCGGGCGGCCTGTTCATCATCGACATGTTCGGCGGGTGGGAAGCGCAAAAACCGATGGTCGAGCGCACGCGTCACCGCGGCTTCACGTACCTGTGGGAGCTCAAGCACTACGACCCGGTCGCGAACTTCGGACACTACTGCATCCACTTCGAGTTCAAGGACGGCGGCGGCATTCGCAACGCGTTCACGTACCATTGGCGTCTGTGGACGCTCCCTGAGATCCGCGAGGTCTTGCTCGAAGCCGGCTTCAAAGACATCGACGTGTACTGGGAAGGCTTCGACCAGCGCAGCGGTTACGGCAACAGCGTGTTTCGCAAGGTCCAAAGGGCCAAGAATTCGCAGGGCTGGATCGCCTTCTTTGCGGCGTCCGCATGAGCGAAAAAGGGGCATGACACGCGCGCCGCGTTGGCGCAAGATCGTCGGGTGAGGTGAGTCATGTTTTTCCGTCAAGTATACGACCCCAAGCTCGCGCAGTACGGCTACGTGATCGGTTGCCAGGCCACGCGCGAAGCGATCGTCGTCGACCCGCTGCGCGACGTCGACGCCTATCTCGACATCTGCGAACGCGAAGGGTTGCGACTCGTCGCCGTGGCCGAGACGCACATCCACGCCGACTTTCTTTCCGGCGCGCGCGAGCTGGCCGAACGCGCGCACGCCAAAGTCTACGTGTCGGGCGAAGGCGGCGCCGACTGGCAGTCCGAATGGCTCAAGGGGAGCGCGTATCCACACACGCTCTTGCGCGACGGCGATCACTTCATGATCGGCAACATTCGCTTCGACGTGCTCCACACGCCCGGGCACACGCCCGAGCACGTGTGCTACACCGTCACGGACACGCCGGCGGGAGCGAAATTCCCGGTCGGCATTCTCACCGGCGACTTCGTGTTCGTGGGAGATGTCGGACGTCCCGATCTGCTGGAAAGCGCGGCTGGACAAGTCGGCGCGATGGAGCCGAGCGCCCGCGCGCTCTACCAATCGATCCAGCGTTTTCGCGGGCTTCCGCCCGCCATGCAGCTGTGGCCCGCACACGGAGCGGGGAGCGCCTGCGGCAAAGCCCTCGGCGCAGTACCCATGTCGACGGTCGGCTACGAGCTCGCGGTCAACGCGTCGATCGGTGCCGCGACCACCCCCGATTCTTTCGTCGCCTACATCTTGGAAGGACAGCCCGAGCCGCCGCTCTACTTCGCGCGCATGAAGCGCGACAACCGCGGCGGACCGCCGGTCCTCGGCAAGGTCCCCGAGCCGAAGGCGCTGCCGGCGGGCAAGCTGGTCGAGCTCGAGCGCGCCACGGGTGTCGCACTCCTCGACACGCGCCCGTGGGACGCCTATCGGCGCGCGCACGTGCCGGGTTCGCTCCACACACCGCTCAACCGCGTCTTCAACACGGTGGCGGGTTCGTACGTGCCCGAAGGCATGGCCATCTATTTGATCATCGACGAGAAGCGCGTGCGCGAAGCGACGGTCGACTTGATCCGCGTGGGTCTCGATCGCGTCATCGGCTATGCGACGCCGTCGACGTTCGACGAGTACGCACGCAAGGGAAAGCCGGCGTCCATCGCGGACATCGACCCGTCCAAAGTCGACGCCCAGGTCGAGGCGGGTGCGTTTCTGCTCGACGTTCGTCGCGCCGCGGAGGTCGCCGAGCACGGCCGCATTCCGGGCTCACACAACGTCGCCTACGAGCGCCTGCTCGAACGCATCGGCGACGTCCCCAAGAACAAGCCGGTGGTCGTGCACTGCCAGAGCGGGTCGCGCTCCGCCTACGCCGCGGCGCTCCTCGACCGCATGGGCTATTCGGCGACGAACTTGGCCGGCGGTTTCGAGGCGTGGAAGAAACAGAGCAAAGAGGTTGTGGGGGCTGACCGGGACCCCGATTGAGCGACCCACCCCTGGGAGTTAGCATGCAGTTCGTCGTGTATGGAGCCGGTGCCGTCGGGTGTGTGTTGGGCGGGATGCTGTCGCTCAATCGCCACGACGTGCTCCTGGTCGGGCGCGCGCCGCTCGTCGACGCCGTCCGCGACGGGGGGCTGCGCCTGAAGTCGGCGACCGGCGAGTACGTCGCCCACCCGCGCGTCGTCGCGAGCGTGACAGCGCGCGACTTCGGCCCCGGTGCCTGCGTCCTTCTCACCGCCAAATCGTACGACGTCGCGTCTGCGACGGCGTCGCTCGCGAAGATCGCAACGCCCGAAACACCCGTCGTGTGCTTCCAAAACGGTGTCGCGAGCGAGGAGCTGGTGGCGAAGCACTTTGGGCGCGTGTACGGCGCCGTCTTGCGCATGACGTGCTCGATGGTGCAGCCGGGACACGCGTCGTTTCACGCCCAGGGGCGCGTCGTGCTGGGTGTGCACCCAAAGGGGACCGACGACGCCGTCGCGCAGCTGGTCGCGGCGCTGCGCGAGGCGGGCTTCGACGCGGCCGCGTCCAAGTCCATCGTCGAAGACAAGTGGCTCAAGCTCGCGGTCAATTCCCAGAGCGTGTTCCACGCGGTGATCGATCCGCGCGACCAGGACGAGAACGAATTCTTCGACCTCAAGGTCGCGATCCTCGAGGAGACGCGCCGCGTGTACAAGGCGGCCAAGATCAGGGCGCGCTCGGGCGACGGCAAGGATCCGTCGATCGAAGAGATGGTGGCCGAGATCAAGCGCCCGCGCGCGCGTCGCAACGAGCACGGGGTCAAGCTCCACAACTCGGTGTGGCAGGATCTCTATCTCAAGCGAGCGCACATCGAGGCGGAATCGATCCACGGCCCCGTGATCGCGCTCGGCAAGGAGCATGGTGTGGCGACTCCGTACCACGACGCGTCGCTCGCACTCGCGCGCCGCGCCCACACGGACAAGTCGGGCCCCGAGTCGTTGCGACTCTCCGAAGTCCTGCGCGTTATTGCGAAGCGCACCGCATGAGGACGCTCGCGTACGGCGGATTTCTGCTGCTCCTGCTCGTCGCGAGTGTGCTGCTCCTGCGTTCCATCGAACCCGCCCACGAAGCGCCGATTCCGGTACCGCACGCACCGAGTTCGTTGGGACCGGCGGTGTCGTCGGTCGACCTCGCTCACTTGGACAACGCGGGCGCGCCGGAGTTGTACGATCTCGGCGTCGAGTTCATGAACGTGTGGCGCCCGCGGGAAGCGACGACCTTGTTCGAGCGCGCGGTCAAGGCCGACTCGACCTACCACCCGGCGTGGCTCAAGCTCATCGAGTGCTACGCGCACCCCTTGGTCGACGACGAAGCGGCCCTCGCGAAGGCGGTCGCGCGCGCCGAAGCGACCGTCCCGACACCGGCGGACACCGCCTTCGTCGTGGCACTGCGCGAGCTGTACGCCGACCGCGACTACGCGGGTGCGATCGGCACGTTGTCGGCGCTGGTTCGTTCCGACGATGCGCCCGACGACGCGCGTTACTGTCTCGCCGTCGCCTACTACCATGTGGGGCGGCTGCGCGAGGCGTCCAAGTACCTGGAGCCGCTCCTGTCCGAAGACCCCACCGTCGCGCCCGTGGTGGAGCTCTACATTCGCCGCGCGGTCGCCGCCCGCGAGCTGGAGCGCGCGGCCGACGCGGCCCGCGAGCTCGCGCGCATGTATGCGGAGGAGCCGTTCCCTTCCGTGTTGAGTGCGCAGGTCGAGCTTGCGCGCGGCAATCGCGACGCCGGCATCGAATTCTGCGACAACGCGCTCGACTTGGACCCCAAGTGCGTCCCCGCGATCATGACGCGCGCGTGCCTGTACGCTGACGCCGGCGACTTCGAGTCGGCGCGTGTGAGCTTCGAAAAGCTCCTCCTCTTCGACGCGCCGGTATTGAGGTCGATCGGGCACGAAGGCGTGGCGTTCGTCGACTTTCTCTCGGGCGCCTTCGACGAGGGGACGACGGCGCTAGAGGAAGCCACCCGCGAGGCGATGCTCGCCGGCGCCAAACAGCGCGGACTCGCGCTCGCGTGCCGCCAGGTCGACTACCTGTGCCAACTCGGACAGCCCGACGCCGCCGAACAAGTGGTGGGGCGCTGGATCACCGATTTCGGCGACATCCCCGTGCGTCTCGCGAAGGTGCGCATCCAAGTCGCACGCGGGCAGACACGCCCGGCGGCGGACGCGCTGGCGCATCTATCCACGGAGAAGGAATGGGTGCTGTGGACGCGCCGGCTCTCGCTCGACGTGACCGATCTTTCCGCGCGCGTCGCGCTCGGCGAGCAGCGCCAGCGCGAGGCTATCGTGTTACTCGAGGAAAATGCGAAGGAGGCGACGGCGGTGGCGGCGGGGGCGTTCGAGCGCCGGACCTTCCTCTCGGGCTACGCGTCCTTCGAGAGCGGCGACGCCGAAGCCGCCGCGGCGGCGTTCAGCGACGTGCACCGCCGATTGTACGGCGTCGAATTTCCGTACCACGGCGACCCGGTGGTGTACGTGCAGTCGTTGTTCTTCCTCGCCGAAACCGATCTTGCGCGCGGCAACCAGGTGGCGGCACGCGCGAGCTACGAAGCATTCCTCGGGTACTGGGGAGACACGACGTGGAAGTTGGAAGCGGTCGAGCGATCGCGCAAAAAACTAGAAGCCCTGGGCGGGGCCGCGACCCCGCCACAGGGCTGATGCTTCTGCGTTCGAGCGGGTTCGATGGTCGCTCGAACGCGATTTCCGCAGCGCGATACAAATGTCGTTCGCGCGAGGACCTGAGCGGAGAGCGAGCCATCGAACCCGCCCATCCCAAGCTTCCGATCAGGGGAAGATGCCGCGCTCCATGTAGATTTTCTCCAAGCGGCCGACCGCGAGCGACATGGCCGCCGTCCGCGGGTCGCACTTGCGCGCCTTCATCTCCTCGATCACGCCCGTCGTGGCGCGCGTCATCATGCGATGGAGTTCGTCGTCCACCTTCTCGAGCTCCCAAATCTCGCTGTTCTTGTTCTGCACCCACTCGAAGTAGCTCACGGTGACGCCGCCCGAGTTGGCCAGGATGTCGGGGACGACGGTGATGCCGCGCGCCGCGAGCTTGGCCTCCGCCTCCGGCGTCGTCGGACCGTTGGCGCCTTCGACCACGAACTTGGAGCGAATGAGCGCCTCGTTGTCGATGTTCACGGTGCACTCGAGGGCGGCCGGAATGAAGATGTCCGCCTTGGTGTGATAGAACTCGGTGGGCTGGATTTCCTTCGCGCGCGGGTAGCCCTTGACCCCGCCCTTCTGGGCGACGTAGGCGGCCAGGTCGTCGGCGTCGATGCCGTCGGCGTTGCCGACCGAGCCGGTGTGATCGCTCGCGGCCATCATGCGCGATCCGCGCGCCTGCATGATGCGTGCGGCGTGCGAGCCCACGTTGCCGTAACCCTGCACGAAGAACGTCGACCCCTTGATCTCGAATCCGGCGTGCTGCGACCACACGTCGAAGCAGAACACGAGGCCCTGGCCGGTGGCCTTGTCGCGGCCCAGGCTGCCGCCGTTGATGAGGCTCTTTCCGGTCACCACGCGACGGGTCTGGTTGCGTTCCGACGCGTTGAACATCTGCATGTACGTATCCATCATCCAGACCATCTCGCGGGCCCCCGTACCCATGTCGGGTGCCGGAATGTCGTACTCGGGCCCGATGTTGTTGCCGAGCGCGTAGGTGAAGCGGCGCGTGATGCGCTGGAGCTCGGCCGGCGAGAAATTGCGCGGGTTGAAGGACACGCCGCCCTTGGCACCGCCGAAGGGAATCCCCATGAGCGCCGACTTCCACGTCATCCACGCGGCGAGGGCTTTGACCTCGGACAGGTTCACCGACTCGTGGAAACGAATGCCGCCCTTGTAGGGTCCGTTGGTGTTGTTGTGCTGGATGCGATAGCCCTTGAAGAGGCGGTGGGTGCCGTCGTCCATCGTGACGGGAAAGTTGACGATGATCTCGTTTTGCGGCTCGGACAGGATGGTGCGAACCATGGGGTTCAGGTTGATCAAGTCGGCGGCCTTCTTGAACTGTGACGACGACATTTCGAACAGGTTCATGCGATCGCTCATAGGGTTTCTTCTTGGTTGATTGGGATTGGTTCTTTGGGTTTCGTTGCCCGGACAGGCCGGGATCATTGGGGGAAATCGTGGCGAGTTACAGTACCAGAATCCCCCCGCCGCCGCAACCCCCGGGGGCGGTGCCATGGCCCCGCGCTTCCACACCCATCCCAAAGCGTACAACAAGATGGGCCGCGCTCGGTGACCCCAGCCAAGGCCTCCTGGCGCCTTTCATCTATAAGGAGCGGTTGGGCGGGCGAGCGCGGCGTTCGGGCCGCACGGGTCCGGCGTCGTATCGCACCCACCTGCGGGAGTGCGCGCGTAAACATGCGTCGCGAGTGTTACCGGAGCACGCGTCGACGCGCGTCGTCCCTCGATTTTTTCGCCCGCGCGCTGTGGGTCTCGTTGCGAGCACGATCGAAGCAGGATGACGCGCATCGGGTGTCGCGCACGAAGACGTTCGCACAACCGATGAGCAATCGTTTTCGTTCCGAGCACGCGTCGAAGGTGATGCACCCGTCGCGCACGACGCAATGCGCGTGGAGCGCGACGCGACGCGCCCGAACGCCGTTCCGCGCGTTTGCGCACGGTCGCATTTGCGGGTGTCACGCACCGCATGACGGTCGTGCGCGAGCATCGTGCGCAACACGCGCGACGACGTGTGCGACGACGTCGAAGATCGCGCTTCGGTTGCTCGCATCGACGATGTATGGAGGGGTCGTTCGAAAGAATTTTTGCCACCAACGATAATTTTTTATTGACACCCTTTTTCAGTGTGCAAGAATTCGCCCAACGGTGAAATCAGCGTTCGCTGGATCACTCGTTGAACGTTGGTTGGTCTAAACCCAATGAGGCGTGAGTAGCATGCTGCTTGCGCCGAAAAGGAAGGAACCACAATGGCAGCAAAGAGGAAGTCCAAGGCCAAAGGTAAGGCCAAGGGCAAAGCCAAGCGCAAAGCCAAGCGCCGCTCCAAGAAGAAAGCCTAACTTGGATCGCGGCCTGGCCAGGCTGCGAATTCGCACGGGGAAGGGAGACGGAAGTCTCCCTTCTCTTCTTAAATACCTGGAGGTAGAGAAATGGCAGCGAAAAGAAGAGCCAAGAGGAAAGCCAAACGTAAAGTCAGACGCGTGGTGCGCAAGGTCCGTCGCGTAAAGCGCAAGGTCCGTCGGAAGGTCCGTCGCAAGGTCCGCCGCGTAAAGCGGAAAGTCCGTCGGAAGGTCCGTCGCAAGGTTCGCCGCAAAGCGGCGGCCTCGGCGATGGGCATGACGCCCGAGATGTAGTTCGGGCTCATAGCGACTCTGCAGTACGTGGGAAGGGAGACCGAGCGTCTCCCTTCTCTTTTTTTTGAGGTATGCCTCCTCTCACCTACCCCGGCGAAGGGAGGTTGACAGGGTCGCGCGATTCTCCTATATGTTGCGCGACTTTTTCTTTCTTCCACCCTTCCGCGGGCCGCGAGGGCAGCCCGTCTCGATTCCGAGGAGAGCGCATGGACTTGGATCTGGTCCCGTCGGCAATGTTTCTCACCAAGGGAATGGGCCGCCATCGCGAGCAGCTGACGAGCTTCGAGTTGGCGCTGCGCGATGCCGGCATCGCCCACGTCAACCTCGTCACGGTGTCGAGCATCTTCCCGCCCCAGTGCCGGCTCGTCCCGAAGCAGCGCGGTGCCGCCATGCTGCACCCGGGCCAGGTCGTGTTCAGCGTCATCGCCCGCATGTCGACCGACGAAGCGTTCCGCATGACGGCGTGCTCGATCGGTGTCGCCATTCCGGGTGACCGCGAGAAGTACGGCTACCTCTCCGAGCACCACGCCTACGGCCAGAACGAGAAGCAGGCCGGCGACTACTGCGAGGACTTGGCCGCGAGCATGCTCGCCACTACACTCGGCTTCGACCTCGATACCGACAAGGCGTGGGACCAGCGCAAGGAGCAGTGGAAGATCGGCCGGCAGATCGTGCGCACCACCAACATCACCCAGACCGCGATCGGAAAAGAAGGCTTGTGGACGACGGTGATCGCGGCCGGCGTCTTCTGCAAGTACTAGCCCGCGACACGGCGTCGCTGCTCCGATGACCCTAGGCTTCCTCGAGGACAAGGCCGACCCCGGCGACATCGTCCTGGACGAGAATCGCTACGTGCTGGCATTGCTCCCCTACGAGCAGACGACGACGTACGGGCAGGGAGTCGGGAAGGCACCCGAAGCGATCGTGCAGGCGTCGAGCCACGTCGAGTTGTTCGACGAAGTGCTCGAAGTCGACGCATCGCGCCACGGCATCTTGACCGTCCGTCCCACCATCACCGACCTCGCCTCCATCACGCGCGCGGCCAAGGCACTGCGCGAGGAGCACCCCAATTCACTCATCGGGTTTGTCGGGGGAGAGCACTCGATTACTCCCGCGTTGATCGAGGCTTTCCAACCACACCCCCCGGCCGCGAGCGCCAAGCCGAATTTGGGCGTGGTGTGGATCGATGCCCACGCCGACCTGCGCAAGGAATTCCACGGTCGCGAAGACAACCACGCGTGTGCTGGACGCAACTCGATGCGCTTCGGTCCCATCGTGCAGGTGGGCATTCGAACGCTGGCCGAAGAAGAGTGGTCGCTCTTGAAGAAGACCGACCGCGTGCGCGCGCATCGCGGCTGGACCAAGAAAGCGCGCGCCGACTTGATGGCGCTGCCCAAGGACGTTTATCTCACGGTCGACTTCGACGGCTTCTCGCCCGAGGTGATCCGCGCGGTCGGAACACCGGAGCCGGGCGGTCTCTATTGGGAAGAGGTGATGGACATCCTCGACACCGTGTTCCGTCACAAGCGCGTGGTCGCTTTCGACGCCGTCGAGCTGGCCCCCAACGACGCCGACATTGCGTCGTCGTTCACCGCGGCCCGATTGATCTACAAGGTGATGAACTACCACGCCGCGTACGCGGCCGAGGGGCGTCGAGCACGCGGACATCGCGCGACCACGGGCGCGCGTCGCAAGTCGCGCCGTCGCAATCCGCGCAAGCCCAGGCGCCCGGCGCGAACCGCGCAGGCGCGTCGCTCGCGTCGAACCAAGGCGCGATCCCCGAAATCTTCGAGAATGCGGTCTACTTCGACCGGGCGATGAAGTAGACGCCGAGGATGATGAGGAGGATGGGGAAGATGGGTTGGTCGAGAATCCCCAGCGAGTGCAAGAGCCAGATGATCCCCAGTGCTACGAGGGCGAGGCCCAGACGCGGCGTGCCCTTCTTCGTCGGTGCCCCTGCTTCCGGCGCGGCGCCCTGAGCGGCCGACCCACCGCGCGCTTCGTTCAGCAAACCTTCTTTGCCCTTCTCATAGGCATCTTCGAGCACGCGCACGCCGTCCTTCACCGATCCGGCCACGCGCTCGGCGGCGCGATCCAAACGCTGTTCCCACTCCTTCTGTTCCATGGCTCAAAATCCTAGGCCACCTGCTCGGGACGGTCGAGAAGAAACTGTCGCCCCCCAGTCGCACCGACGCTGTATACTCGATGCTGTCGGTGACAGGGGGACGAACGATGAACCTGCAACGTCAATGCGCGGCTCTCGGCGCCGTGGCCATTATGTCCCTAGCAGTCGCATCGGTGGACATCGCGGACGCGATTCCCGGTGGGCTTGTCATCCTCGACGAGTCGGGACTGAATTGCATCTTCTCGGATACTCAGCCGGGGACGTTGACCCTTCACTTGTTCCACACACACACGGGTGGAGCCCAGGCGTCGCAATTTCGTATCGAGGCCGTCGGCGGGTTTACTGGGGTACTCCTCTCGTCGACGCCGACCCCCGGGTTTTTGACATTGGGTGACGTCACGACGGACTACAGCATTGCCTACGGCGGATGTCAGGTCGGCAGTTTTCCCATTGCGACCGTGGTGTACCAAGTGTTCGGTACTTCGTCGACCTGTTCCCGCGTCGATATCAAGCCGGCGCCGACGTCTGCCATCCCCGGCGCGGTTGTTTCCTATTCCTGCGAGTCCGTTCTGGAGAGCGCTTCGACGCTTCCGGCGATCATCAATTACACAGATGGTTGCATCGCGTGGTGCATTAGCGGCACCGAGTCCTCCACGTGGGGGAAAATCAAGGCGCTCTATCGCTAATTCCGCACTTCGGGGATCTTGCGCGAGGCGAACAGCAGGACGACGATGCTCGTCACCAGCAAGAGCACCACACCCGCCAGGAACACATACACCATCTCGATCGAATAGGCCTGCTTGATGGGTGCCACAAGCGGCACGACCAACGAGCCCACGCCGAACGTCAGCGTGAACTTGATCGCGTAGCTCGTGCTGCGCCAGCGGTCGGGCGTCATGGCGGCGATCAGGCTGTTCTCGATCGGCTGCATGCCCAGGCTGAAGAACTCGTAGAACACCGCGCACACGACCAGCGCCACGTTGCCCGTGAACGCCATCGCCAGAATGAACGGGAAGCTGGCGGCCTGGAAGATGAAGTATACGCGACGAAGCTCCATGCGATCCGCGAGTCGCCCGCCCGTCATCTGTCCGAACAGCCCGCCGAACAGCACGAACGACGAGAGCACGGTGGCGGCGAAGGTCGCGGTGCTGTGACCGTCCAAGCGCGGCAAATGCTCGAAGAGATTCGCGAGGAAGGTCGTCTTGAGTTCCATGTAGGCGGGGAGCAGGAGCATGTTGCCGCGATACGCGATGCCGCCCAGCACCATCGCGATGCACAGAATGGCGAAGTAGCGCGCGATGTCGCGCGCAGGAACGCTGTCGTGAACTTCCGCTTTCGCGGCGGGGCGAATGGTTTCGTCGACGTGAATCGTTTGCAGCCACGCCGCCGTCGCGACCGCGATCGATCCGAGCACGATCAACGCTGCCTGCCAACCAAACGCCCACGACAAAGCACCCGTGACGAGTGGCGCCAGTGCAATGCCGAGATTACCGAAGACGCCGTTCACACCCATCGCGACCCCGCGCGAGCGCACGGTGCGCGAGATCAAGGCCATGCCTGCGGGGTGATAGATGCTCGCACCCACGCCGACGAAAGCAAGTGCTGCCGTCATGATGGTGGGACCGGGAAACGCGCCCGCGACGATCAAGCCCGCGCCCATGATCGCGATCCCCGCGACGAGCATCGGCTTCGCGCGCCAGCGATCGACGATCATGCCGACCGGAAGCGCCAGCACGCCGAAGAGCAGATACATCCAGAAGCTCAACTTGACCACGTCTTCGAGCGGCATCCCGAACGCGGTCGTGAGTGGAATGGTGATGGCGGGAAACGCGAGGGTGAGAAAGTGCGTGAAGAAATGCCCCGGGCACGTGACGACGAGGATGCGGTGCTCCTCGGGGGTGAACTCGCTCATGCGACGAAAGAGCTTCATGGGTGCTGCGGAGACCGCGCGGCGGATTCTATGGTACGATGGCGCGCATGCCCAAAGGTTTTTCGATCGCAGTCGTGGGCGCGTTGATGGCACTCGCGTGGTGCGCGCCGGCGCGCGCGCAAGACGACACGCGCGACGATTTCTGGCCCGAAGTCGACGGCTTCGTCGGCATGGGAGACCGTGCCCGTCTGATGTTCATGGCGAGCACCGATCGTAGCAAGGAAACCGACTACCGCGAAGGCACGGTGGGCGTGCACGTCGACTATTTCGCGCTGCACCTCTTCCGTAAGTGGCTGCGCGAACACCCGGACGACGCAAAGAAGAATTTCCTCACGTTTCGTGCCGGCTACCGCTATTCGTGGGACATGAGCGATTCGCCGGGTGGCTACACCGAGAATCGCCTGCTGGTGGAAGGGACGGGGCGCGTAGCACTAGGTCGGTTGTTCCTGATGAATCGAAGCCGCTTCGAGTGGCGCGACGTCAACGATACGTGGTCGTGGCGGTACCGCAACCGCACGCGCCTCGAAGGCGACATTCCCATGCGATCGCGCACGGCGACCCCGTACATCATGGCCGAATTCTTCTACGACAGTCGTTACGACGAGTGGAATCGCCAACTCTATTACGTCGGGGTCGACTGGCCCGTGCACCGCAAGGCCGTGCTCGAAACATACTATGCGCGTCAAGACGATTCGATCGCAAAGGTCGCGCACGAAAACATCGCCGGTCTGACATTGAAATTATTTTTTTGATCCGCGCGCGCGGGAGGCCGTATGCGTCGCGTCTTCTCTTTTCTCTTCTTCATGTGTTTGTGCAGCGGCACCGTCCACGCCGCCGAGCCACGCGTCGTCGAGAACTCCGCGCACGGTTTGTGGGACGAGAAACCGCGCAAGAACTTCGGAATCCTGGAAGATTTGTTCGTCGCCGGCGACGACGAAGAAAACGGGCTCATCTTCGGGCGCATCTCCGACATCGCGGTCGATTCGCACGGGCGGATGCTGATTCTCGACGGCGGCTTTTCGTGCGTGAAGGTCTACGACCCCGACAGCATGATTGTCCACACGATCGGAAGAAAGGGGGAAGGCCCGGGCGAGTTCAATCAGCCCACCGCGATCGCGGTCGATGCCGCAGATAGTATCTATGTGGCGAGCCAGGGCGGTCGCATCGCCATTTTTGCGCCCGACGGGACGTGGATCCAAGAGTTCCGGCAGCAGTTCCTATCGGCCTTCGTCATTGACATGGAGACGGTGCCCGACGGGCTGTACATCTCCTGCTACGATTACGTAGACAAGAAAGTAGTACACCGCTACGACGCCAAGCACCGCTACGTCTCGTCATTCTCCGACTCGTGGAGCGTGGTCAAACCGACGCCGCCCGGCGAGTTGTGGGCGCAAGGCGGCTTCATCGACGTCGACGCGAAGGGCTTCGTGTATTACACGCAATTCACGCCCTACGAGATCCGCAAGTTCTCGCCCGACGGGCAGCTCCTTCTCACGATCCATCGCGAGAACGACTACATGAAGCCGCCGCGCATCGAACGCAAGGGAGACAGCGTAACGTTTTATGTGTTTAGTGGCCCGACATGCATCCTGGCACTCGACAATGGAATGATTCTGCACGTGTTGATGTACCTTCCCTCGGATAGCAATGTCGTCAACGTGAAGACAGTCTTCGACCTGTTCGACGCCGACGGTCGCTTGCTGAAGTCGGTCATGAAAGAAGGACGCATCGTGGTTCGTTGCCGCGATACGCAAGGGCGAATCTACGCGTCGCGGGAAAGCGACGTGCCCGAGGTCGTTCGCTATCGTTTGGCGTTACCGTGACGGGGCACCGAGGGCGGCCAACGTCCATTTCCTTTTCGCTTAGACTGGAGAGCATCCGATGAGTCACGGAACAGCACTCGGGGTAGGCGTGCTTCTCGCGCTGGCGGTGGGGTTGTTGGCCAGGACCTCGGGGCTGGATCGTGACCGTGCCTTCTATCCCACGGTGGCGATCGTGGTCGCGTCCCTTTACTCTCTCTTCGCCGTCATGGGAGCATCGACGCATGCGCTCGTGATCGAGTCGCTGGTCGGCGGAGTTTTCCTCGCGGCGGCCGTCGTCGGCTTCCGCTCGTCGCTGTGGGTGGTCGTGGTGGTGCTGGGCGGACACGGTGTGTTCGATCTGTTCCACGGCGCGATCGTGTCGAATCCGGGTGTTCCGAGTTGGTGGCCGGCGTTCTGTTTCGCGTACGATGTCACGGCTGCCGGGTGCTTGGCATGGCTGCTCACGAGCGGGCGTATTCGTGCTGCAACCTAGGGCGCTGGTCGACGCGGCTTCCGTGCTTCGTGGTAGTATGCGGTCCTTCCTCCCGTGTGGTGTCTATGGGTTGGGTTCGTGTGGAGGTGGGGAATGCATACCACGGTCTTCTCCGGCGCCGTCGTCGGAATCCAGGGTCTCGTCATCGAAGTGGAAGTCGACATCGCGCGCGGCATTCCCGCGTTCTCGGTGGTCGGTCTACCAAACGCGGCGGTTCGTGAGAGCCGCGAGCGCGTCACCGCGGCGGTCAAGAACGCGGGCTGGCAGTTTCCGCTCGAACGCATCACCGTCAATCTAGCGCCCGCGGACGTCAAGAAAGAGGGCGCCGCGTACGACCTCGCCATCGCGGTCGGCATTCTGCTCGCGTCGGGGCAGGCCGAAGCGACCACGACGCGCACGTTGTTCATCGGCGAAGTCGCCCTCGATGGGTCGCTGCGCAAAGTCCCCGGCGTTCTTGCCGATTCTCTTGCACGCACGCGCGAAGGGTTTCGCGCGCGCCGTCGTGCCGCTCGCGAATCTCGAGGAGACGCGCGTGGTCGAAGGTGTCGAAGTGCTTGGCGTGCGAGTCGCTGCGCGCCGCGGTGTCGGTGGCCCTCGCGTCCCCGGATGCGGAGTTCGATGCCGCCATCGACGGTCGCGTGTTGGTGAAGCGGGCCGAAGAGCCTGTACCGACGCCGCGATCGCACGATGCGTCGTCGCTCGACATGGCCGACGTCGTAGGGCAGGAAGCGGTCAAGCGCGCGTTGCTCATCGCCGCAGCCGGCGGTCACCACGTCTTGTTGACGGGCCCGCCGGGAGCGGGCAAGACGATGCTCGCGAGACGCTTCGCCGGCATCCTGCCGCCGCTCTCGTCGGAGCGCGCCATCGAAACCACGATGATCTACAGCATCGTCGGTCTACTCACCAACGGAGGACTCGTCACGCGCGCGCCCTTTCGCGCACCGCATCACAGCGCCAGCGACGCGGGCTTGATCGGCGGTGGCGGCGTTCCGCGCCCCGGTGAAGTAACTCTCGCGCACAACGGCGTGTTGTTTCTCGATGAGCTGCCCGAGTTTCGTCGCCACGTGTTGGAGACCCTGCGCGAGCCGATCGAGGAAGGATCGATCACGATTTCGCGGGCGCGCAGTGCGGTGACGTTCCCCGCCCGCTTCCAGCTCGTCGCCGCACAGAATCCGTGTCCATGCGGCTACCACGGCTCGACCGTCAAGCAATGTCGTTGCTCGCCGCTTGTTCGCGAGAACTACGTGGCGAAGATCTCAGGCCCGTTGCTCGACCGCATCGCGATCCACGTGAGCGTGCGTCCCGTCGACGTCGAAGCATGGAGCGGCTCCGACGCGACATCGCGACTCACGAGCGAAGCGATGCGTGAAATGGTCGTACGGGCGATGGGAATTCAGACGACGCGCTTCGTCGAAACGAACGGTGTCGACTGCAACGCGCGCATCACGGAAGGAATGTTCGCGTCACACTGCGCGATGGAGCCGTCGGCGGAGACCCTGTTCGTGCGGGCGCAGAAGTCGCTGTTGGTCTCCGCTCGTTCGCGAGGCCACATCGTCCGCGTCGCGCGCACAATCGCGGACTTGGAAGGAAGCAAGAGAATCGCCGAGCGACATGTCGCGGAGGCGGTTGGGTATCGTGGAAGGGCGTAAGTATCGGGGGAAAGATCGATGATGCGTTCTCCTCCCCGCACGCGCGACCGGTTCACTGTGGGGAGAGAGAAGTAGTTGTCCGATTCGTGAACCCAGCGAAAGCAGCTATTTAAGCAACAGCATTTTCCGTGACAATGTTGTCTTGCCTGTACTCAGTTGGTAGAAATAGATGCCGGATGCAACGGGCTTTCCCGAATCGTTCCGGCCATCCCAGATTGCCTCATTCGTACCGGCGGGAGTCATGCGATTCACGAGCGTTCGCAACGGCGATCCGTCAGTAGCATAAACACGAAGTGTGACCCAGGACGCTGCGGGCACAATGTACCGGATGCTCGTGACAGGGTTGAATGGATTTGGCCGGTTCTGCAGGAGTTCCACTGCAAGCGACGGCATCGATACGTCAACCGGGGCCGACAAGAAGGAACCCGAGTCGATCAGTGCTTCCAGAGTGTAAGCGTACGTGAAGCCAGGCCGCGCAGTCTTGTCAACGTAACTTCTCGCTTGCGGATCAAGCAGTTTCGGTTCGAACTCAAGGCCTTCAGGTTGCAGGCGATGCAACCTGAACCCTTTCACAGGCTCATCCGTCTGCACCGACCACGTTAGCCGGGCGCCGCTTGACGTCGCGCCCCCAGCGAAAGAGGTGATCAAAACGGCGACGGGGTACTCAGGTTCGCGGCGCAGAATCGCGCCACCACTTCCAACCATCGTGCCGGCATCAGCGCCGGTCATGCAGACGCCCATAATGTCGCCCAGATAGCTCCCCGCCATGCCGCTGCGTTGCCATTTCCAGGTTAGGCCGCCGTCGGTCGTGAATCTCACGTCGCCCCATTCGCCCACTGCGGTCCCGTTTAATAAGTCACCGAACCAGACATCATTGAGGTTCCGATTGGTTCCGGTCAGGACACGCGCCCACGTATTGCACCCATCGGTCGTGCGAACGATGGTTCCGTTGTCGCCGACGACCACGCCCGTATTCGCATCGAGGAAGAAAACCGCATTGTAGGACTGACGCCACGGAATGAGTGACTGGACCCAGGTCGTCCCGCCGTCGGTCGTTCGTATCAGGTTTTGAATCCATCCAACAATAATGGCAACTCCGTCCACGGCGCAGACATCGGTGTAGAGGGAGAGCGGCGCATTTGTCTGCGGCGTCCAGGTTACGCCTCCATCGGATGTCTTGTAGACTTTGTTCCAGCCAGCGATGTACCCGGTCTGTGCGTCCTCGAACGACACGGAATAGAGGGGAGATGTCGTGTCGCGGGACCGACGGGTCCAGGTGTTGCCGCCGTCGCTCGTGCGAATAATGTAGCCGTCGTCTCCGACGGCGTGACCATGATCGGGATCCGTAAAGTGGACGCCACGCAGCCTCGAGGCAATGCCGCTCGTCTGCGGCGTCCATGACACGCCGCCATCCTCGGTGCGATAGATAGCGCCATTGTCGCCAACAACAGTTCCCTGCAGACCGTCCAGAAAATGGACCCCATGAATGCCGCTATATGTGAAGCTCCTGGACATCTGCTCCCAGCTCGCACCGTCATCCGCGGAACGAAGGATGATCCCGTTGTCACCCACGGCCAGCGACACAGAGCCGTTCGACGCGATGCCATGCAGCGCGCGCTCAGTGTTGCTGATGCTGGTGATCCAGCTAGTGCCGCCATTCGAGGTACGAACGATCCGCCCGCCGTTGCCGACGGCGATGGCGCGGGTGGAATCGATTTGGACCACTGACTCCAGGATCTGCTGGGTCGCTACGGGCTGGGAAGACCATGTCAGCCCACCGTCGGTCGTGCGCACGACCGTTCCTGGCCCGCCGGTTGCCGTTCCGTTCGCGGCATCGGAGAAAGAAACGGAGCGCAGGTCGGTCTGATACGATCCAACGTACTGGTTTGACCACGTCAGCCCACCGTCGGTGGTCAGATAAGTGGCGGCTGTCATGAAGCCCGTATCCCAATCGACGATGCCGCCGACGGCGATGATCCGATTGATGTCCAAGACCCAGAAGTCAACGACCGTGAATTCGGGGGGGAAAGCGCGCGTGTGCCACGTTGCGCCGCCGTCGTCAGTCCGGATCAGGTTGTAGTAGTCCGACAGGAAACCGATCGCGCCATCCAACAGGAACACATCCTGCAGCTCGCCCGCCGTCGGACTCGGCGCGAAATCCCAGTGTACGCCGCCGTCAGAAGTCCGCAGCACGACGCCACGGCTTCCCACGGCCAGGCCGTTGGTGGTAGTTCCGAATGAAACGTCGCGGATATACGCACCGGTGCGCGTGTCGATATCCATCCACGTCAGTCCGGCATCGCCGGATCGAATCAGCGTGCCGCCGTCGCCGACCACGATTACCGCGTTGTTGTTCAGAAATATGGCGGCCCGCAGGGTACTTCCCGTGGGTTGGGGATTCTGCCAGCCCCAGGGGGGTTCGGCGGCATGAAGTGGAAAAGAGACAAACGATGCGATACAGACTGTGAGGGCGAAAACGGTGAACGAATAGCGATGCACGGGAGGGCTCCAACCTGCGGCTCAACTTCAGGTGTGCAACGAAATTATACCCCTCCAGGAGTGGTCCTGCAACCTATGCCTCGATGCGCGAGATGGTGGTCGCAGCGCGCACGATTCAAGCGAAGCGCTTCGCCGCGACGAACGGCGTCGACTGCAACGCCCGCATCACGGAAGGAATGTTCGCGTCACACTGCGCGATGGAGCCGTCGGCGGAAACGCTGTTCGTGCGAGCGCAGAAGTCGCTGTTGGTCAGCGCGCGTGCGCGAGGCCACATTGTTCGCGTCGCGCGGACGATCGCAGACTTGGAAGGAAGCGAGCGAATCGCAGAGCGACGCGTCGCGGAAGCGGTGGGGTATCGGGGGAGGGATTCACGGTAGTAACCCGGTTTTCTGTCGCCCCGACGGTCATGTTTGTGACGAAAATTCGCCGTCGTGCGTCCTATCGAGGGACACCCTTATCCCCAAGGAGACGACCCCTGCCGCAATCCTCTGGGCCGTTCATTCAGCCAGTAGTAGCGGTGGGGGCGATATCGGGTATCGGAGTGTCGGGCATTTTGAGCGGATCAAGACATTCCACTCCCTGTGGCCCGTGAGGGCGGGAAGGAGACTGCGCATGTATGCCTCATGGATTGGGTTTGGCCGGTTGGCGGGTCGCGCGGCGGTCGTCGTCGTCGGGCTGGCGCTGATGGGGGCGGGCTGTGGCGAGGACAATCCCACACAGCCACAGCCCACGCCTGCGAAGGTGAGCTACATCGCCTTCGGGACCGGCCGCGACGGCAACGACGAGATCTACGTGATGAACCCGGATGGCACCGGGCAGAAGAATGTGACGAACAACGCCGCGAGTGATCAGTTGCCCGCCTGGTCGCCGGACGGGAGCAAGATCGCCTTCGGAAGCGACCGCGACGGCAGCACCTCCGAGATCTACGTGATGAACGCGGATGGCACCGGAGCGACGCGTCTGACGAACAACTCCGCCGACGATTACTGGCCCCGCTGGTCGCCGGATGCGAGCAAGCTGGCCTTCGTCAGCTCCCGCGATGGCAACGACGAGATCTACGTGATGAACGCGGATGGTACCGGGCAGACCCGTCTGACGAATAACTCAACCTATGATTCGCGGCCCGTCTGGTCGGCGAACGGGGGCAAGATCGCCTACCACACCTCCTCCCAGATCTTCGTGATGAACGCGGATGGCACCGGGCAAACACCCCTGACGGACAATGCCGGTCAGTCTGAGAGCTTTGACCCCGCGTGGTCGCCGGACGGGAGCAAGATCGCCTTCGGGAGCACCCGAGACGGCGGCAACCTCGAGATCTACGTGATGAACGCGGATGGCACCGGACAGACTCGTCTGACGAACAACTCCGCGAGCGACTATGAGCCCGCCTGGTCGCCGGACGGGAGCAAGATCGCCTTCGTGAGCCAACGGGACGGCAACGAGGAGATCTATGTGATGAACGCAGATGGGACCGGGCAGACGCGTCTGACGAACAACCCCGCTTCGGACGGTGGTCCCGACTGGAGCCCGCTGAGGTAGCCAGAGCCAGGACTGTGAGGTTGTCGCGACCGCCGCGAGTCGCCCCGAAACTACTTCATCGCGATCACGTGCTCAACGAACTGATCGACGGCGATCTCGGTGCCCTGATGAAAGCCCGATGTCTTGTTTGTCTCGAGGTCCGCTTCATTCCGGTGCAGCGCCGTGAAGACGTAGCGAGTGCCGGTTCCCACGGCTTCCATCGTAACGATGGCGGTGATCGGAATGTCGTCGAAGACCGCCGGACGATAGCCGGGGAACAACATGGAGGTCCAGACGAGGCGCTCCATCGGAACAACGTCCAGGAAACAGCCGAGGTTGGGAGAATCCGGACCGTCCGCCACGGCGATGTCGATGCTGAAGATGCCGCCCGGTCGCACGTCCATTTCGGCTCGCGCCACACGCCCCCAGGCCTTGGGCATGTACCACTCCTTGAGATGCTCCGGTTTCGTCAGCGCTTCCCAGACGAGCCGCGTGGGAGCGTCGATGAAACGTTCGATCGCGAAATCGAGTTTCGGATTGAACGTGAATTGCTTGCTCATGGTTTTCATTCCTTCTCCTTGAGTTGTTTGACGTATTGGTCGAACTGGTCCAGTCGGGCTTCCCACACCTGACGACGGGCGGCTCAGCCAGCCTTCAGCGACCTTGAACCGTTCGGGTGCGATCTCATACGTCCGCACTCGCCCGCGCTTTTTCGACTTGACCAGTCGGCTCTGTTCGAGCACCGAGAGGTGCTGCACGAACGACGGGAGCTGCATGTCGAACGGTGCCGCCAGCTCGCTGACGGTGGCCGGTCCGACAGACAGTCGCTCCAGGACTTTCCGCCGAGTCGGGTTGGACAAGGCGTGAAACACTGCGTCAGCGGCTGCGGATTGAACCATTTCCGACACCATCCAAATGCTCGGGTTATCCGATCTGCCCGAGGGATTCTACAGCCGTGGAATACTTTTGTAAATACCTAAGTATTGGCTATCTTGCTTGGGCGGCGGTTTACGCAGTACCATCTGCAGTCTGCGAGCCGAATCGACGGCCCGGTCGGACGTTATGATGCAGCATATGTAGTTGGGTTACGGGTGGCGTCGTCGCTCGCCGACTGAAAACGACTGAGGAGGAAACCATGTCCGAAGCGCAGGGGACGACGACTCCGGGTAGGCCGTGGCATTTGTGGTTGATCGGGATTATCGGAGGCCTGTGGAGTTCGATGGGTGTGATGTCCTTCATGCTCACTCAGATGAACGTCGAAGCTGTCATGAGCCGGTTTCCTCCGCAGCAACGCGAGTACTTCGAATCGTTCCCGTTGTGGGCCGTTGCGTTCTGGGCGATCGGCGTGTTCGGTGGCGTGATCGGGTGCCTCCTGTTGCTTCTCAAGAACCGCCTCGCGTTTCATGTCTTGCTCGCCTCAGTGATCGGGGCGATCGTTTACAATCTCGGCGGCTTGTTTCTTCTTGGCGGGATGAAGGTGATGCGCGAAACGGGTGGGTTGGGTGTCACCGTATTCCCCATTATCTTCGCCGCATTCCTGGCGTATTACGCTCGTGCGATGAACAAGAAGGGCGTGCTCAGTTAGCCTCGACGACAAAACGCACCATTCCTCTCACCATCACCGCGCATCGGAGGTCACATGAAACGAGTCACTGGCATCGGCGGCATCTTCTTCAAGGCCAAAGATGCTCCGTCACTGTGGGCTTGGTACAAGCGGCACTTGGGCATCGATGTCCAAGCCTGGGGCGGAGCTTCCTTCGATTGGACCGACGCCGAGGGCAAGCCGGTTGCAGGCACAACTGCCTGGTTAATCAATCCGCAAGAGAGCAATCACTTCGCTCCGAGTTCTGCTTCCTTCATGGTCAACTACCGAGTGGAAGATCTCCACGCGTTGCTCAAAGCCTTGAAGGAGGAAGGCTGTAATGTGCTCGAGAAGATCGACGATTCCGAGTACGGGAAGTTTGGCTGGGTCATCGATCCAGAGGGAAACAAGGTCGAGCTGTGGCAGCCGCCTCAAGGCCAATGAGCAGGAAATCAGTTTTTACCGAGACGATGCAGATCGGGATCGTGGTGCGCGATCTCGATGCGACGATGCGAAGATACGTCGATGACTACGGGATCGGTCCGTGGCAGGTCCATCAGTTCAAGCGTGAAGACGTCAAAGAGTGGTTTGAACATGGCCAACCGGTTGAGCCGTCGACGCGCATCGCTACCGCGATGGTCGGCCACATGCAATGGGAGCTGATCCAGCCGCTCGACGACAAAAGCATCTTTGCGCGGTTCCTGGCTGAGAAGGGAGAAGGCGTGCATCACATCGCCGTCGCTACGACGAACTTCGACGAGACGTTGGAGGCGGAGGCGAAGCGAGGGAACGATTTAGTCCTTAGCTGCGAGTTAAGCGGCAAGTTCAGCGGCATAAAGGTCGCTTACCTCGGCACCCAGCGCGATCTCGGAGTGATCCTTGAGATTTTCAACACTCTACCCGAAGGCAAGTAGAGGACGGAAGCGAGGCGCATCGTGGCACTCATGATTGGAGCATTACTCGCAATCGCCATCGGCTTGATGGCGACGGTCTCCAGACTCGATCGTGATCGGGCCTTCTATCCCACTGTGACCATGGTTGTCGCGGCCTACTATGTGTTGTTCGCAATCATGGGCGCGTCGAGTCATGCGCTTGTGCTCGAAACGCTGGTCGGCGTTGTGTTCCTGGCAGCAGCACTGCTGGGCTTTCGGTCGTCGCTTTGGGTCGTTGTTCTTGCCTTAGCTGGCCACGGCATCTTCGACCTCGCCCATGCGAGAGTCATTTCGAATCCGGGCGTACCAAGTTGGTGGCCGCCGTTTTGCCTTTCGTACGACGTCGTGGCGGCCGCGTACTTGGCGTGGCGGCTCAAGAGCGGGCGCATCCCTCGCGATCACTCGACGGCTCGCTGAATGTACTGAATCGGATTTCGGCAGCGCCAGCGAATCGCCCCGCCCGACGTATCGGGCGGGGCGATTTCGTTCAATGAGCGTCTTCGAGTGCGAACTACAGTGACTCGAGGAACGCTATCAGAGACTGGCGCTGGCGAGAATCGAGCCCCGTGAAGTTCTTGCGGGCTGTCGTCCCCTGACCATCATGCGCGAGGATCGCCGCTTCGGGCGTCGTCGCACGACCGTCGTGGAGGAACGTTGGCCGCGCCATCAGACCCCAGAGGGGCGGCGTCCGCATGTCGCGAGCTCGGGCATTCCCTTGGACAATGCCGTCGCCCAGCTTGCCCATGTCGTGCAAGAGGAAGTCCGAGTACGGATGGAAGGTCTTGTTCGACAGTGCTTGCACCGGACTGGATCCCGTCTGTTGCGTGGGCGTATGACAGTTGGCGCAACCGATGTTCACGAACACCTTCTCACCGGCTTGGGTCTGACTGTTCGTGGTACCCCGCGGCGGTGGACTGAGGAAGCTCATGAAGTCCGTGAACAGATCCACGCCCTCGCCGTCGTCGTTCAGGCCCGGTACCGGGTTGAACTTCAACGCGTCCGCGTTCCCTTGAGGCAGGTTCTCGTTCGGGAACTCTGGATTCGTGATCCCCATCTCGTTCACGTAGGCGTCGCCGGCGAACTGGAACAACGTGGGGACCTGCGCCTTCCATCCGAAACGGCCGACGCGCATGGCACCGGTGCGAATCTCCTTCACCATGTGGACCCTGCCCCGCGTCTGGCCGGGCTGGCGACGGGCCAGCGTCATTAGCGCCTCGTCGGGGATGGCATTCACCAATCCAAGACCGAAGAGCGGTGTGGTGTTTCGCAGAGTGGTCTGGTTCGCTCGTCGCGGCACGACCTCGGGTACGAACGTGAAGAATCGCCGGTCGCCGGAGGATCGGCGGCCGGAGTTGCTGTCGACGCGAACCTTGCCGATCGCCTGATCCTGCATGAGCGAGCCGCCCAACTGGTCGAGGGGATCGAACTTCCCCTGCTCCCACTTGCCGAACCGGGTCTCGAGACGCCCGATGGTGCCGCCGATGGGGGCATTGTGACACACGACGCACGCGGCCTCGTTGAATACCGGACCCAGCCCGTCTTCGACGGTCTCGATCTCCTGGAAGTCCTCTCGGCCTGCCTCGAAGCGCGCCAGCTCTTCCGAAGTCAGCCCCGCGATCGGGCCTCCTAGGGTCGTGGCCAGCGCGAAGCCGCCGGTGTCAGTAGGGTTGGACGTCTCTGGCGTTGGCGCCAACGGCGCGGTGCTGTCCTGCTCGCACCCGGCGAGTGCGAGCATCGCAAGCAGCACAAGCGCGACGCGGGCGGTAACGCGCGCGGATGGTGAGGAGAGTACACCCTGTCTGAACTGCGTTGATGGATACATCGGGTCCTCCTTGGTGCGGAAGAAATCCACGAAGTTCCCGGGGGCTTCAAGAATGCACGAAGTTCGCCCGGGGGGGGCTTGGAGAGATCCACGAAGTTCGCCCGGGAGGGGGGCTTGAAGAAATCTACGAAGTAGTCCGGGAAGGGGGCGGTTGGGAGGCTACGGCAGTGGTCGCCAAGCGTCAAGTAGAATGTCACCAGCTTGCAAAGTCAATTTGAACGAAGAACTTCGACTTTGGTCCGTGATGCAGAGGTCGTCAGTGTTCACTGTTCACTGAATTTGGCACTGTCAACGGGCGGCTATGAAGGACGGTTGACGTGTTTGGAAGCGAGGCATAGGCTAGCCGCAGAAGATCGGGAAAAGACGAGTAGGGCGTCCAGCCCATTCACGCTTTGTCCTGTTCGCGATCACGGAGACGACTCATGGACGATGAGATTAGAAGGAAGATCCTGACGCTGTTGGACCAACACCGAATCATGACGGTCGCGACGCTACGGCCGGACGGCTGGCCGCAGGCAACGACCGTTGGCTATGTGAACGAAGGCCTGGCGCTGTACTTTCTCTGCGGCCGTGACAGTCAGAAGGCGAAGAATCTAGCGCGAGATGATCGCATTTCCCTGACGATCGATCACGACACTGCGGATCTGATGGCGATCACGGGCTTGTCGATGGCAGCGCACGCGCGTGAGGTGACTGATCGGACCGAGGCGGAAAGGATCCTGCGCATGCTGCCACTGAAGTACACGGATGCACCTCCCTTGCCGATGAAGATGCCGACCCCGGACGAGGTCCGCCTCTTCCGCATTACGCCTACGGTCATTTCCGTACTCGACTACTCCAAGGGTTTTGGGCATACGGATCTCGTCGCTTGCTAGTCGCGCAAGTGGGAGAGATTGGTGTGTGGTTTGTATCGGCTTGCGGGTCGTCACTGAATGGGACAGCTGTCTTCGCAGGCGAGGTCGGCGCACAGTTGTGTTTTCGGATGCCCTTCGTCGGCACCGACGCACTCGTCGCCCACCGCGCGCCGTGATCTTCTTTGCACGCGACTGGCGATGAAATACGAGCCGATGACGAGAACGGCCGCGAACAGCTGCAGGCCGATGCTCTCGTAGGTCGGGTAAAGTCCAAACCAGACGTTGAGCCACTCCGGCAGGGCGAGGTTGAAGCGCGTTGCGGAGAGCCATCCGGCCTGCTGCATCTCCAACGCTTGCTCGCCAACCATCACCAGCAGCACCCCGCCGAGCATGACGCCGGTCAAGACGAGCATTCTCTTGTACGGCAAGCGGCGATGAACGACGAAGGTGAGAACCGCGACGATGATCGTGAGGGCCAGGCCGATCGATACGCCGGCCAGCACGACCTCCGACCCCGCACGGAGTCGCAGGCTCTGCAGGAACAGCACGATTTCGAATCCTTCGCGGTAGATGGACGTGAAGCCGAGCAGCACCAGACCGCGGAAGATCGCCTGCTGGGTGCGGCCGGGCGTTTCGGTCAGATCGCGCTTGCGACGATTGTGCACCGCGATCCAGCCCTTCCAGTACACCCTGTGAAAGAACCAGTTCATGATGACGAGCAGCACGACGATGGCGAGCAAGCCCGTCGCCGCCTGAATGTGCAGGGCGGGCACGCTGATGCTGGAAATGATCGCGACCACGATGAACCACGTCGCGACGCTGGCGAGAAATGAAAAGCCGGCGCCCAACGCGACCGGTTTCCAGTAGCCTTGCTGAGTCCGGGCGAGACTCGCGGTGAGTGCCGCCAGCACGAGGATCGCTTCGAGTCCTTCGCGGAAAACCAGGATGCTGGTATTAATGACGGCGGCAGGACGGCTGATTCCCTCCGCCGTGGGGTCGGGCGCGCCGTTGGCGGTGACTGCCTGCCAGACCAGAACTCCGACTACGAGAAGGACCGCCGCGAGAATGGCGGCGTTGCGAAACGCCCACACGACTCTCGAACACGTGCAATTACTCGAGTCGCAGAACGCGCAGGGCAACGGCTTGGCAAGAACTCTAGACTCCATAGGCAGGGGGATAATAGCATTTTGGGACGCCGTTTCAACAGCGGCCCGTGGCGACGCCCCGCGGTCGCGTAGCCGCGCCCCCGCCAGCCAAATAGCGGGCGGGGGCGGGGGCAAGTAGTCGGAGCGCGAGCGGGAAGCGACTACCGCGCGATCACCATCTTGCGCGTGATCGTCTCGCGGTCGGCTTGCACGCGACAGAAGTAGATGCCGCTCGCGAGAAGACGGCCGGCGTTGTCACGGCCGTCGAACTGGACTCGTTGCGAGCCTGCCAACTTCATTTCGCGCACGCGTCGTCCCGTGACGTCGAAGACGTCGATACGCACCGCGGACGGTGTTGCAAGTTCGACGTCCATCGACGCGGTTCCGGCGAACGGATTCGGGTAGACCTGACCCACGACCATCGAAGGTCCGCGCGTCGGGCCCGTTACGGCGGTCGGAATCCCACCCGAGGCGTTTAGATTCTGCGCGTAGATGTCGGAGAAGCCGCTTCGATAGTCCTGCCACGCGACGATCATTCCGCCCGCACCATCGGCGACGATGGTCGGAGAGATCTTGTCGCTCGCGGTGGTCGAGAGGACCACGCCGTCGCCCGTCCATTGCGGAGTTCCGGTGGAGTTCACGCGCTGGGCGTATACGTCGGAGATGGTCCCACTGCGAGCGTCGCTCCACGTGATGATCGCTCCACTGGCGCCGTCGGACGCGATCGCGGGAAAGTACTGGTTGTCCGCGGCGGTACAGATGGCGACGCCGTTCCCCGCCCATTGGACGACGCCCAAGTTGCTCACGCGCTGCGCGTAGACGTCGTAGGTCGTGACACTACGCATGTCCTGCCACGTGACGATCGCGCCCTCGACGCCGTCCGAGACGATGGTGGGCGCGAACTGGGTGTTGGTCGCGGTACAAAGCGCGACACCGTTGGCCGTCCACTGCGCCGTTCCCAGGGGACTCATACGCTGCGCGAAGATGTCGCTGCCGGAGCCATTTCGACCGTCGCGCCATGCGACGATCGCTCCGCCGACTCCGTCCGCGGAAATCACGGGAGCGAGCTGTCCACTCGAGAGGTTACAGACGAGGACGCCATTGGCCGTCCATTGCGCAGCGCCCAGGTTGTTCACTCGCTGCACGTAGACGTCGCTGTTGCCGGCGCGAAGGTCCTCCCACGTGACGATCGCTCCGCCGGCGCCGTCCACGGCTATCGTCGGAAGGAACTGGCTGTTCGCCGCGGTGGAGATGACGACCCCGTTGGCGGTCCATTGCACGGTTCCGGCTGCGTCCACACGTTGCGCGTAGATGTCCGTTCCGGCTCGATTGTCCTGCCACGCCACGATCGCTCCAGCCGCACCATCCGAAGCGATCGCAACATTGAATTGATCGCTGGTCGCGGCACACAGCGCGACGCCGTTGGCGGTCCAGAGAACGGCGCCACTCGCATCCACTCGTTGCGCGTAGATATCGGAAGTGGAACCGCCACGATAGTCGTACCACGCGACGATGGCTCCGCCGGCGCCATCGGAAGCAATCTTCGGTTCCCACTGATCGCCCGTTACGGTGCACAGGGCCACTCCGTCGACCGCCCACTGCGGAACTCCCGATCCGCTCACTCGCTGCACGTAGATGTCCAGATTGCCGCCGCGCCGGTCGCTCCACGTGACGATCGTGCCGCCCGCGCCATCGGAGACGCTCGTGGGATACATTTGGTCGTCCGTGGCGGCGCACACCGGGGCCCCGCCGGGGGACCACGACGCATGAGCGCTCACGGGGAGCGTGGCAAGGAGAGCGAGGATCAGAACGGCAAATCGAAAACGCATGGCGGTACCTCCCGGTAACGTCGCGGGTTGAACTGGGCTGGCTCTTGGTACCTTGGACGGATCACCGACGCCGCTGTCACAAGAAGAATCGCAGGCCGCGACGACGACGAGGCCGTCGGGTATCGAGGGCGACAGGCGTATGATGGGGGCGTTATACTGAAGCCGTATGGGTCGTTTCGTCCGTCGCGCCAGCGTCGTCATGGCTTTCGTCGCCATGCCTCCCTCACTTACGATTCCGATCGCCCGCGAAGCGTCGCTCGCCGCCGCGCTCCACGACGGGGACGTCGCCTTCCAAGCCTTCGACAACGAGAACGCGCGCCTTTGCTACCAGCGCGCCTTCGCCATCGATTCCACCGCTTGCGATGTGCTCTGGAAGCTTGCGCGGTCCGACATCAACCGCGGAATGGTCGCTCCGGACGACGAGAAATCCCGCTGGTTCGGTTCCGGCGAGGGACTCTCGCGCCGATGCGTCGCGCTATATCCCGACTCCACGGAGGCGCATTTCTTTCTCGCGGTGGCCATCGGTCAGATGACCAAGGTAGTGGGCGGCAAGCAAAAGATCGAACTTTCCAAAGACGTCCAGCGCGAGGCAGAGGCGACGCTGGCCCTCGACCCGAAGCATGCGGGCGCGATGCACATTCTCGGTCGATGGAACTACGAGATCGCCGGCCTGGGATGGTTCTCGAAGGTGGCGGCGAAGATCGTTTACGGCGGCGTGCCGCCGGGAGCGAGCTACCAGCAGGCGAAGCAATGGTTCGAGCGCGCCATCGCGGTGCGGCCCGACATGCCGCTCAACCATCTCTGGCTCGGTGAAACGCTGATCAAGCTCGACGACTACCGCGGCGCGCGCGAGGAACTCGAAACGTGCCTCTCTCTCGACGATGTGCTCTGGGACGATTCTGTCACCAAGGACCGCGCGCGGAAAGAACTGCACGAAATCGAGGGCAAGGACTAGAAGGAGTCGATCGTGAGCGTGCGAGTCGTTCGCCTCGGAACCCCGCGCCTGCCCGGAGAGGGGACGCGCCTCGGAACGGTGCGTCGACCTCCGCGCGGGGTGCCGAAGACGCAGTTCGCGGCGCAGAACTGGTTCGACGTGTGGTTCCCCAACCTCGCTCCCAGTGTGGCGACCATGAAGCTCGGGCAAGCAGCCGCGACGCAGTCGCAGTGGGCGACGTTCGTGCGCAAGTACAAGACCGAGATGGCCAGGCCCGACGCCGCGCACGACCTCGAGCTCCTGGCCATCCTGTCGCACACCACCGACTTCTCGGTCGGCTGCTACTGCGAGCGCGAGGAACGCTGCCACCGTTCGATCTTGAAGCAGCTTCTCTTCGAACGCGGCGCGAAGATCAAGTAGCCCGCGCTCATTTCAGTAGCATCACTTTCTTCGTCGACGACACCCGCCCGCTTTGGGCGCGCAGGAAGTAGACCCCGCTCGCCAGGTTCGACGCGTTCCACGGCATCGACTGCAACTCTCCGGTCGCGGGCGCGTCGAACAATTTCGCGACGTGCCTCCCACGAACGTCGAAGACGTCGACGCTCGTGTACGTGCCCTGCCCTCCCTGGAACGAAACCGTCGTCGACCCGCTCCACGGATTCGGCGACGCACTGAGCGCCATCGTGGGCGGCGGAACGTTGCGTACACCCGACGGAACGCCGTTGGGATACACGTTGATGCGATAGTGGCCCGACGAGAGGGCGTGGAAGTCGGCGGCCTCCGTCATGCAACCGATGATGCACAGGGCTTGTGTCACACTCGTGTACGAGTTGAGGTTCAACGTGCGCGCGAGCGAGTAGGTCTCGCCGTTGACGATTATTTGCGTGGTAGTGGTGCCTGAATAGAGTTGGAAGGTCTCCCAATTCCGCTCCTCGACGCCGCCGTTGGGAACGTTGAGCGTGCTGTCTTCCAGCGTTGCGGTGGAAACACCGTTGATCGGCTGAATCCCTCCGGGCAAACCGCCCGTGCGCGACGCCTGCAGCGTCGCGTCGGTGTCCAGGGTGATGTCATAGGACGTTCCCGTCGGCGCGTGGATGTAGATCGACACGTCGAGGTTGTTGTAGGTCTGGTGAAAGATCCCGGTGCGCACGTTGGCGGCGATTTCGCCCGAAAGGTCGGCCGTGAAGACGCCGGTGTCGGCGTCCGCCGTCGTGGCCATGCTCACCGTCGCCACCGTCTCGGTCGTGTCGTGCACGGCGGTATGGAAGAGCGAGGTGCCCGTGTACGTGGCGTCATTCCATATGACGAAGTCGTTCACGAAGGCGTAGTACTTGTACGTCTGCACGGAGTGGGCGGAGAAGTAGACGTCGTCCGGCCCGGCCGCTCGTGCCGAAGAGTGGAAAACGGAGAAGAGAAGAAGAGCCGCGGCGATGCGCGGGGAGTTCTTGGCGAGGGTCGTTTTCATCGGGGTCCTCCAACGTTGGGACATTCCGGCCAGGGGAACCGGCGACGCGCGCCGGAAACGGACCGTCCGTCGTGCGGACGGTCCAGCTGCTATGGCGACAAGGCCGGGAGAAAGTGGACATGGGGCCGGTTACACGCCGTAGTGCTATAGTTTCGGCGTGGGTCAGGCAAAGGACTCGGTAGACGCCCGCGCCGCGGACGCGCTCGCATTAGCGGAGTTCTTGCGTGTCCTCGTGACACTGCTTGTCTTGTCCTTCTCGCTGTGTGTGACCCCCGCGTACAGTGTCACACCCACGGACCGTCCGCCCGACCGAGGCGGTTACACCCGATCCATCGGGATTCCGCCGCGATTCAAGACCACCGCGGGGCTGGAAAGCGTCTCCTATCACACGTCGACGGACCACGAACTGGGCGCGTTGCTCACCCTCGGTGTGATGCGCTACCTCGGTAACCCGGTCGCGGGGCTCTTGGGGATCGGGGTCGAGGGATACATCGGTGGGCACGCGAGCGAGCCGGACCTCGGTGGTCGCGCGTACTTGACCGTTCCCAGCCTGTTGGTCGGAGCCGGTGTCGACTACAACACCGAGAGCAATGAGTCCGACTTCATGCTCCGACTGGACGTCCCGATGCGACGAAAGGGAATTGTCGGGGCGGGCTCGGCGATGACCTTCCGGTGGCTGCCGCACCGCGAGCAGACGTTCACCATCGGGTTGAACATACCGATAGGCGATCGCGATGCCGGCCGTACGCGCCCACAGTCCGACTACGTCAAGATGGATGACCGCCGGCCCGCACGCTTGCAGTTCGAAACGGCGGGCGAGGTCGACTCGATGTTCGTAGCGTGCCTGCGGTCGCTCCGCTCGCGCGCGGCGTGGGTGGCACGCCTCACACAACCCTTCTCGGAGTACGGCGGCGCGGACGCGGCGGAAGCGATGGCGCCGCGGATCGCCGAGCTGCGCGCACACATGGAGAAAACCGACGCCGAGTTCCCGAAGGGTCACACGGTCAACGAGGAGATACGCGTCTACCACGAGACCCTAGACCGTGCGTTCTCGATCGCCGAGAGCGGAAAACCGTTGGCGCCGGGCGAGAGCACGCCGGCGGGACGACGCATCGCGGCGCGCGCGAAGCAGAACCTCCTCGACAACGTGATCTTTCCGTACAACTCCCTCATCGGCCAGTTGAAGAAGACGGACCGACTCTCCGGCATGATCGCGGTCGCGCAGGCCACCTTCGCGCGCGGTGTTCTCTCCGGCGACGACATCGAAGACGACCGGGCGCGGCGCGTCCTGTTCGTATTCCAGTCGCTGTGCGACATCATGGCCGAGAATCAGGTCGAATTGCGCGAGCGTTGGGACGACAACCGCCACGTGTGGCTGCCACTTCAGTACGGACTGACTCCCGAAGAACACGACACTCAGGAGGAACTGAACGGGATCATCGCGCGCGCCACGGGGGAGGAATTCACGCGCGGCAACCGCGTCTGGTACATCATGAACGAAGAGTTCCAGTATGAGATGGCTCGCTCCGTGCGTTTGGCGGAGGACTATCACGTGCTCTGGATCCATGACATCAGCGGGGTCAATGACGACGGCGACCCGGATGCCGTGGCCTACGAGCTGGTACGCAACTACCTTCTGGCGCTCACCGAGCGCGTGCGCGCGTACAACAAGACCGGCAAGCTGCCCATGTACATCATCCTGCTGGACCAACTCAACTTCGAGAGCAACAAGTCCCGCACATGGATGAAGTTCCTGGAGGATCCGCTTCGACATACGCTTCGGCTTCCTCGCGATTTTGCCGAGTGGGAGCGCGAGATCGCGCACCTGCAAGACGACCTTCGCCGGGCAGTCGAGGAATCTCTCACGCTCCAAGTGGAGAAGAAACAGTACGGCGAGAAGTGGCTGCACGACCGCATCCGGGTCCAGATCAACATCACCAACCCGGCCGACTACTCCTTCTATAGCCTGAAGATCGTCGGCAAGTTGCCGATCCCCGATAACAACATGCGCGACCACCGCAAGATCGTCTTCTACGATGTGACCGAGGACGATCCCTACCGGGGCCTGGCGATGTTCACGGGGATGGGGATCGGGGAGCACTACACGGGAGCGACGTGGGAAGACCGCGCGTTGATACTGCAAGGGCCGGGGGCGCTGGCCACCAAGAATGCGGCGCGCTTCCTGTTCAAGACGCAGGGATTCGAGGACAATCAGATTCCCTATCCGCTGCGAGCGCGTCCGAAGCCGAAGTCATACGACGAAGCGGTGGCCGGTCAAGTGGAGTCGCGTTCCGACTACAGCGTGCGCAGCCGCGTGATCGAGTTGCACAACGAAACCGGATTCAGCCCGAAGCCCTTGAACGTCGCGAAGTGCGTGCTTTACAGCCTGATGCCTCCCGGCTCGGTGATCGAGGTGCCGGATCCGCTTTGGGAGAGCTACATCTACGCATCGCTCATGGCCGGCAGCTCGCTGCGCGGGTGCCGTTCGCTGGTGATTGCGCCGTCGCTACGCGCCGCCCCCAGCCCGGGCGGCCCGCTGATGGCGCGGGCCAGCGGGCTCATGAAGCGCCTGGTCGTGTTCGGCAATGCCATGGACGACTACATGGAGCGCGAGGGCGGCATTCTCAAGGTGGGGTTGTACGCGCCGCGGCAGCGGCAGGGTGACATCGCGGGACGTTTCCAGCAGGGGATGGACATCCACGAGCCCTGGATGAATCGCGTCTATCACCTCAACGCGGCCATGGATTCGGTCGCGTCCAACGCCGGCCTCTATCTCGATGAGATCCGCCACGCGGATTCGTTGCTCACGAAAGAGGACTCTCTCGAAACGCCCAAGCTCCATCTGAAGGCCAACCTGTTCGCGTCGCCTCAAGTGTGGGACGGCCTCATGGCCGACCCCGGATGGGGTGACGTTCTCAAGCTCTACATCCAGTATCTCGCGCGGCAACAGGAGGGCGGCCGCGCCCGCGAAGCGCCCCACAGCATTCGGGAGGTTCCCGAGAAATTGGCGAGCAACGTGACCGAGGTCGTGAACCAATACTACGATTCGCTCACGCCGGAGCAGCAGAACGCGATGATCTCGTTCTTCACCATCGGCAGCGCCAACATGGACTATCGCAGCGAGGTCATGAACGGTGAAGTCATGGTGACGATTGGCGGTGCGAGCGGACTGGTGGGTGCGATCGACTTTGTGGTTTTGGCCGGCTTGTGCGAGTGGCCGGCAACACCCGAGCAGGTCGACGAGCTGCTGCCGCCGCCCAGCTGGTTGATGCGCAAGCTGTCCTCGTTCGTCAAGGTGGCGCTCTAGGCCACCGGGCGCGGTTACGCGTCGGCGAGCGCGGGCTCGGCTTGCTCCTGGTTGGACTCTGCGGTCGTAATCGGCGGATCGTCCGCGAAAGTGGGCGCGCTGGGCGCGGATTCGACCCGCACGCTAAGCCCGATCCCATTGCCGACGATCACCGACACGGCCTTCGGAACGACCTCCATCTCGATCACGTGTCGCTCGTGCGTGATATTCATGTCGGAGTTGATGAGCGCTGGCTCATCGGCGGTAATGCGCACGTGGCGCACGCGGTAGGTCCTGAGGGTCTTGGGTGATCCCGACGACGCGGCCTTGAAGTGCTTCACGAGCGCCGCATCACCCATGCCGTCGTAGATCTGCACGTCCAAGAGACCGTCGTCCATCTTCGCCCCCGGTACCGCCAGCATCTTGTTGCCCATGAGCGGCGCGTTCGAGACGGTTACCATGCGCGTGGATGCTTCGACGACTGTGCCGTCCATCTCCACCCGCATGGGCCCGAGCTTTGACTCGAAGAACTTGCGCAGCGCCCGCGGGATAACACGCCAGTGTCGCTTCTTGAACGCCTGGCCGGCCAGCGCCGCGATCGCGCTCAAACCCACGCCCGCGCACTCCATGAAGTACTCCGAGTTCTCACTTTCGTTGGAGGTCACACGACCGATGTCGATGTGGCGCGTGGTCCCCATCCCGATGAGTGCGCACGCGGCGTCGATCTCGAGCGGCACCCCCAGCGAGCGCGCGAGATTGTTCATGGTGCCGATCGGCACGATACCGAGCACGGTGGAACTGCCGATGAGCTGCGAAGCGACGTCGCCGATAGTGCCATCGCCGCCCGCGACCACGATCAGCGAGTCGCCGGCCTTGACGGCCTCTTGCGCCAGCTTCCGTGCCGCACTACCGGAGGTCTTGAGCCCGACTTGCGCTTCGATGCCATGGGCGCGCAGGCAGGTCACGACCTTGGCGAGACGCGCGGCATTATCCTCGTCGTCGCGGCCGGAGGCCGGATTGAAGATGAGCCGGGCGTGTTTGAACGCACCCTCGCCGGCGACTTGCTTCCCGAGACGCCCCTTGCGGGGCGCGGACAGGCGAGCTTCGAGATCGGCGATATCGGCTTCAAGCGCCAGAAATTTGGCCTTGCGTCGTTCGAGTCGTGCGCTGGTCTTCTCGACGTTGGCGAGCAGTTTCTCGTGCTTACCCTGTTTGCGCAGGAGAGAACTGAAAAGAGCCGGTTTCGATTTCTTTTGAGTCGTCATGATGGACCTCACATTCGGAGCCTGGCTGGCAGCACTTGCCTTTGCACTGACTGCAGCCTACCGAGTATTGGGGACGGTATTGAATTGACCGAAGGGGTGAAAAAGGAGCTAGTCATTCTAGTTTCTCCTTCAGGATAGTTTGAGTTTTCATATGCTCAGCTTAGATGTCTTGCGCGAGGACATTGTGAGAAGTACGCCCCCCGCAACGAGGGCGACCACACCGAGGGTGGGCGGGATGGAGATTCGATCCTTATCCTCCGTCACGACCTTGACGACTCCGAGGTCGAGCGTGTCGCGATCCTTGATGTACGTGACCCCACCCCACACCAGCGACACGATTCCAATGATGATGAAGATGATGCCGATCGTTCTCATGACGTTGCTCCTTTCGGCTAGAGATTGAACAAGAGGCCGGTCGTTGCGAAGTAGAAGTCATCGTCGACCTCGCTGGTGCCCGGTACCGAGTGAAAATCGTAATTGAGAAACACGTACCGCAGATCGGCGACGAGCCTCAAGGCGCCACCGAGCGGCAATTCGACGCCGCCGCCGAAGTGCCAGCCGAATTCCTGCTTCGTGTCGTCATCCAAGAGTGTCGACTCCTTGAAGTCGAAGGTCGCGTTGTACCATCCCACGCCTACCGCCGCATAGGCGATGGGCAATGGATAGAACAATCCAGTCACTTGCACCGGCCAGGATTTGACCGTCAACGCTTCACCCGCGAATTCTTCTTCACGGTAGTTGATCGATCCTTCGACCGCGAGCGCGGGAAGAAACTTGAGGCGGAGCGCCGCGCCGAACATCACCTTCGAGTCGGTGTCCGGCGACTTGGCGATCCCCACCGTCGGTCCAATCGACGCCCCCGCGTGCGCCAACGATGCGCTCGTCGCGAGCATAATCACAGCGCCCACGAGTATGGTTCTTGTCACGCGCATAGGAGTGGGCTTCCTGCTGTCTTCACGCCGGCGCGCGAGCCCTAGGATTGGGTGCTCGCTCGCACTTTGTCGCCAGCCACGTCGGTCTCGACGGAGCGCTTCGTCTCCATCCCAGCCGGTGCACGCCGCTTGTCCATTTCGTCCCGATACGTGTGCTTGGCCTCCGACATCGCACCCTTCATGGCGCCGGTGACGATGTCGGTTCTTTCCCCCATCTCGAGGGCGAATTGCTTGCCCTTTTCGCGAAGGTCGTACGCACCGCGTCTCAGGCGTCGACGCGTTTGCGCGCCCGATTGCGGGGCCAGAAGCAAAGCCGTGATTCCGCCCGCTACCGCCCCCAGCAAGAAAGCAATGGCGACCGAGCCTCTAGAGTTATTGTTGTTCATGACGTCGTCCCTTTCTTCGTTGTTCTTGTTCATTGATTCTCTTCCTTTGTTCTTTCTAACGGGTTGATTCTTCCTCTTCGACCGATGGGAGCGCGCGCGAACCATTACCGCCTCGAAACCGTCGCAGGACGTCGAAGCCCGCCCGAGCGCCGGCAAAAATGGCGAGGTAGCGATTGGCGACGATGCTTTCGAAGGCTCGCAATACTTGCGACGTGACGGCGCTGGCGCGCCCGGTCACCGCCCGCACGTCGTCCGCGACGTCGGTTGCAGAGTGCGTGAGCGATCGCAACGATTCCAACTGGGAATGGCCGCTCTCGATGAGATCGCGCGCGGCTGGAACGAGTTCGCCAACGCGACGGGTCGTGAATGCGACTTGGTCCGCGGCCCGCCCCAAACGGACGGCGAGACGCGCGAGCACGAACACTCCGATCACGAGCGTGAGCGCGATGGTGCCGACGATGCCCTCGAGTAGTGTCATGTCTTCCTCCGTCACAATTTCAATCTAGCGTTCAAGCCGCGAACGCCATGTTGCCAAGCCCACAGTTGGTTCGGATCAGCATGTCGCCAGCTCGGACAACCCGCTGCGCTGATGAACGCACATGTAGCGGTTATGGATGCCGAGCCAGTTGTCGCGGCGAAACGACCTGAGCGTGATGTTGACGATCTCGCGCGTAGCCCCGACGATGCCAGCGAGATCCTGTTGCGTCAGCAATACGTCCACCTTGGTGCCGCAATGTAGTGCCCTGGGGAACTCGTCGCACAGGCGCAAGAGAACGCGGGCGGTTCGACACGGCACCGTGCCCACGGTCATGTCATCCAGCCTTTCTTCGACCTGCCGAAGGCGTTGCGACACAACTTGACCGAGGGCGTTCAGATACCTAGTGGTACCGAAAACGCGCTCGATATCTTTCGCGAGTACCCGGCCCACGACGCTCGGCTTGAGTGCAACGAACATCGAGGTGTCGTCGATCGTCTGCGGTTCGAAGCCCGGAGCACTGAAGACTTCACCCGGCTTGACCAAGAAGCGCAAAGACTCCCGGCCGTTGACGTCGATGTGCGAGACCTTGCCGGCTCCCTGTATCAGGAAGTGGAAATATTCGGGTGCATTTCCAACCGCGACCAATGTCGCCCGATTCTCGATCGTCTTGAGCCGCGTAGACGCGGCGAATTGGCGCAGCTCCGCCGTCGGAAGCGAACGAAACAAGTTGACTTGGCGCAGCGACGCGCACGCGACATCGTCGCGGACGTCGTCTTGCACACGCCGCGCGACGCCACACTTCGCGCGAGCTGGGATGAATTCGGGCCACTTCCATGTGGGTTCCTTCCTAATGAGAGCGCGGCCGTGCGGTCAGGCTGCGCATTGCTTTCACCGAGAGGCTGATGACGGACAGAGACAGAAATACGATGCACAAAAACTTCGCGAATGGTCGCCGGCAGACCGACGAGACCCCCGAACGCGAACGACGCGGCGATGACCGCGACCAAGAAGAACAAGAGCGCCCGGCTAAGCACGACGACTATCCAGGGATCGCTTGCTCGACGGGTGTGCGAAGGATCAAGCCGATGTGCTGGAACTTGCTGAGCGAGCCGTCTTCCACAAAGATGACGTTTCCGCCCAGAGCCAACACCTTGTTGATGACCACATCGACGACGCTGTCGCAATCGTCGATTAGGGCCCGGCTTTCGTCGGGCTCCACCACATACCCGTCTTCGACCAGCAACGTCGCGCCCACACCGGAGTCGACCGAAGCGACCACATCGTTGATCCCGAAGGCGATGTTGTGAGCGAGTGTCGCCTCTTCCAACTCGCGTTCCATTCTCTGACCGGCGCCGGCCATGATCCCTTTGACGATGGGCCACACAATGTTCCCGAGATCACGCAACGAGGTGGCCGAATGGTCACCTTCAACGCGCCCGATGATCACGCCGGGGTACGCCGTCACCAGCGCGAACGCAGCTTGGTTTCGCGCGGTGCCCGACACAATCATTCCGAGGGGATCTTGTTCGTAGTAGTGAGCGAAATGGTGGTCGACGGTTTGCAGCAATGTTCGCAGCTGAACGTCGTTCAGTGCGGGTTGCGACGGCGTCTTGGAAGACGCGTATGGAAACCACGTGTTTTCGATGTCGATCAAGCTGCCGCGAAAGGCTTCGTACAGGCGGTTCGTGTTCTCGCTGAGGGACAAAACGTAATAATGAGTGCTGAGTTTCACGACGTGCCTTCCTGCTGTCAACGCGGGTCGCGGTCTCGGTGCTTGAGAGTCGTCGACATTCTACGGAATGTCGGATACGAGATTGAATCGACCGCTGGGATGAAAAGGGAGCTAGTCCCTCGGGCGGTGTCCGGAACTTCTTCGGCTACGATCGCGTAGACCGCGGCGTCAGCCGTGCAGGACGACTCGCTCCCGGCCGGCCTGCTTGGCGGCGTAAAGAGCGAGATCAGCCGCGCGCAACAGGTCCGGAGCGGTGGAAGCGTGTTCGGGCGAGGCTGCAATCCCGGCCGACAGGGTCATTGTTCCCAGCAAGTGCCCATTGTGCCAAGTCGCCGTTTGTTTGATGACTGCACATATCTGCTCCACGCGCAGCCGGGTGTCCTCGAGGGTCGAATCCGGCAGCACGAGTGCAAACTCCTCGCCGCCCAGTCGACACGCGATGTCGCTCCTACGCAGATTCCGGGATAGAACGATCGCGCACTCGCGCAGCACGAAATCGCCGGCGTCGTGCCCAAACATGTCGTTGAACCTCTTGAAGTGATCGACGTCCAGAACGGCGACGCACAAGGAGGTGCCGCGACGCTGCGCCCGGCTCAATTCACGCCACAGACTGGCGTCCAGGTAGCGCCGGTTGAACAGACCGGTCAGCGGATCGTGATTGACCTGATCGCGCAGTTTGCCTTCGCGCTCCTGCATGTCGGCCACCACCGACAACAGGTCCTCATTGACCCTATGGCTGTGCTCGTCCGCTGCTTTGCGATCCGTGATGTCTCGGATGTTGCACTGAATCACTCGGGTGCCGTCGACCAGGTACACGTTGCTCACGAACTCCACGTGCCTGCGCTCATGCTCCTTGGTTTCCAACGGCAGGTCGTCGTAGCGGACGTACTCCTTGGTCTGCAGTTGCCGAAACGCCTCCCGGCTGGCAACCACGTCCTTGAGCGGCCCGATGTCCCAGAGGGACTTGCCCAGCAGCTCGGCGTGACGATAGCCCAGCAGCTCCTCGAGATACGGGTTGGAGTCGGTGATCTGTCCGCTCTCCGCATCCAGGAGGAGAATGCCGTCCTGGGCGGATTCGAAGAGTCGCCGGTAGCGCAGCTCAGAGTCCGCCAGCGCATTCGCGGTCGGTCTGTGCCCGTTTCCCCTACTCATGACGAACCCCCAGAATAGATTGAGTTCTCTGCCGGTGCTGCGTGGACGCAGTCGGAGCTGGGCTCCAGTAGATGTTGGATCAGTTCGCCTTTCTCCTGGGTGGTGAGCCCGAGCGCGAAGAAGGAATCGTACTGGTCCACTACTTCAAGCATCGGCCTCGACTCCGTCCGCATATCGAGGAACTTGATCATGATGACTTCTCCTTTCTTGACGTCGCGCACCTCCGAACCGGCCGGTTCCCACCTAACACCGGTCGGAGGCGCGCGACGTATTTCAGATCTCCCTTGCCCAAACCTCAAGCGTTACGGCGTGGGCATGACGACGGTGTTGGCCGCCAATGTAACCGCGCCGATCCGTGCCAGCGCTCTGCCGTTCAGCGTCGCGCCAGTATTGAGAGTGATCGACTGATTCGCCATGATGGTGCCCTTCATCACCGACGTCGTTCCCAAGGTCGCCGAACTGCCGACCTGCCAGAAGACGTTCGTCGACTTGGCGCCACCGCTCAAGATCACCTTGCGACCGGATGTCGTGGTGAACGTCGATGCCATCTGAAAGATGAAGACGGCATTCGCATCGCCCTGCGCGTCGAGCGTGAGATCGCCCGACGAGATCGAAAGCGAAGATGTCGACTTATAGAGACCCGGAGGCAAGGTCAACCCGCCGAGATTCCCGGCGATCGTCACGGGTGACTGCGTTCGCCCAGCGGCGTCGTTGTACGCCGTGGTCAAGTCGGTCATCGCGAGCGCGGAAGCGGCGTTGCCTTTCTGCTGAGTGCCGGTCAGGGTTCCCGGCGGGAAGCCAGTCACGGCCGTTCCCGGGCTCACGCCCATATCTCCCGTCAGATTGGTTACACCCGTGTTGGTGACCGTCGAACCGGCCAGAATCACAAACGGACCTGCTCCGGCGAGAGGCACCGACGCCTGATTGCTCGACGCTGCTGCGGTCGTGAAGTTCCACACGCGGTTGTTCGCGAGCGCGTTGCCGGCGACATCCTTGCTCCCGGTCGTGATCGTCGCTGCGTACGCCGTACTGGCTGCGAGCGCGCTGGTGGGGGTGAAGGTCGCGATGTAGGTCGATGAATTGTACGAGACGGTCCCAACCACCGGCGTCACACCCGGTCCGCTCACCGCAAAGGTGGAGGCCGAGATCGTCGAGGCGTTCATCGCCTCACTGAACGTTGCCGTGATGATGGCGACACCGGTAGCACCGTCGGCGGGATTGGTGGAACTCACTGTCGGTGCGACCGTGTCCGCTGGCGGTGCAACCGGGTTGTCGGAATTACTACATCCTGCTGATGCGAAGAGCAGAGCGGCCAGCGGCCACGCTGCGAGATAGAGTGTTCGACGAAAGTGCATGGGGTCCTCCTGAAGTCTCGTTGACGCCACACACGGTTTCGTCCTCTGCGCGCGATGAGACGGTAAATGGATGTTCTGTCGATTCGTCGACAGAGTATCCGGGGCTGGGAGGGACGTGAATCGGCTGGAAGGGTGAAAAGGGAGCTAGTCCCTTGGATGGTGAAGCGGGCTGCTAGTCGTTGGCTTCGTCGCGAGCGAAGGCCGCAATCTGCAGTCGGGTCGAGAGCTCCAACTTTTCCAGCACATTGTGGACGTGGCTCTTCACGGTGAAGGTCGCGATGTGGAGATCCTGCGCGATTTCCTTGTTGCTCATGCCCTTGGAAATCAGGTCGACGACTTCTCGCTCCCGCTTGGTCAGCTGAATGGCATGATCGGGAACGCTGTTTCCACTCTTAAGTACTGACTCGACGATTTGCGTGAAGAGGGACTTGGTCAGCACCGCCGGAAGAATGGTCGCTCCGCTGGCGACGGATTCGATGGTCTTCACATAGTCCTCGACCGGGGCGTTCTTGAGGATGAACCCGCATCCTCCCGCTCTCACGAATTGGACGATGTCGTCTTGTTCGGGAAGGATATCCATCGCCACGACCCTCGCCTGCGGAAAGCGCTCGCGGAGAACCACCATCAGCTTCAAGCTGTTTTCTTTTTCCAGACCCAGATCCAAGAGGACGACGTCGGGCGAGGGGGCTCCATGGGCCTGTTCGGTTGGAACGTCGCCGTCGGCGCGCGCGTCGACGTTGAATCCGCCGTGACGCACGAGAAGGTCGGTGATGCCTTCCCGCAGGAAGCGGTTATCTTCGATCAACAGTACGCGGATCTTTGCGAGCTTTGCTGTCATAGCGTCGATTCTAGACCTGGTCCGTGGGCCGTGTCAATTGTGAGGAGTTTCACTCGGCGGGGCGTAATCGCCTTGTATGGCTGTTAGTTATCGATCAAGATGGCCGTGAATCTCGATGTTGCAAGACGTGAACGCACGATGAAGGAGGCGAATAGTGAGGCGTTGGTGGATCGCGGGTCTGACTGCGATGGTCGTGGTCGTGGTGTGCGTCTACGGGGCGGTTCGTCACTTCACGAGTGCCGGATACCTTGCGAAACAGCTCTCCGCCGCGATCGCCTCGGGGCACGGCGTGAACCGGGTCGCGATCGGCACTTCGAACTTCAGCTTGCTGAATGGGTCCTACGCCTGCACGAATCTAGAGTACTTGCCCGACACGCTCTTGATTGCAGAACAAGAGCAAGCAGGGACGCGAACGCGAACCCGCTACTCGGTTAACGTGTCGTCACTGCGTGTCCATGGCATCCACCGCTGGTCGTTGTTGCGGGGAAGAATCGACGCGGATTCGATCGCTATCGACGGCGCCCGTATCGGCGTGTATTTGGATCGCACGGCCGGGCCCCCGCCGCCGGTAAAGCCGGCCATCTTGCCGCACACGTCCTTCCGGGAGATCGACCGGCGCGTTCGCATCGACGTCATCCGGGTGACGAACTCCGAGATCGGCTATTCCGAGAAAGCCAAGGATGGAACCCGGCCGGGAACGATCCGTTTCACCGACTTATGGGCGACTGTCTACAACGTAACCAACGACTCCACGCGCATGACTGCAACGACACCCTGCACCATCGACCTGCGCACGCGGATCGCCGGTGCCGGCCGGCTGAACGCGACCTTCGACTACGACCTCCTGTCGCCGGCGTTGAGCATGAAATACCGCGGTACCGTCGCGCGCATGAGCGCGGATCCGTTGAACGAACTCCTAGTGGACCTCGAAGGAATACGAATCACGAGCGGGGTCGTCGATTCCACCTGGTTCGATTTCGAGGTGCGCGACGACATGGCCAGCGGCAAGGTGCAGGTCTTGTATCGGGATCTCTCCTTCGAGGTGCTCGACAAGGTGACGCTCGACCGCGGACTGCTCGCGCGCTTCCAAACGATCATGGTCGACAAGACTAAGCTGAAAGACTCCAATCCTCCCGACGATCACACGCCCGCGACGGTCGCCGCAGTCCTCCGCGAGCGTCCTCCGCAGACGAATCTTCTCAAGTTCGTGTGGGAGACCCTGCGCGAGGGAATACTCTCGACGCTCGGAATCTGACATGGAAGAAAGACGCGGTACTCTTCCCGCTCCCCAGTTGCTCGCGGACTACGGACTATGGCACCTGCGTCACGTCGACCTGCTCAAGTCGGTCGACCGTGAGAAGTTGAACGGGCTCACGCGACTCCTGCAACTACGCGAATTCAAGCGCGGCGAAGTGATCTACGTGATCAGCGGCAGCCGCGACGAGTACTTGCAGCGCGTGTATTTCTTGCTCAAGGGGCGCGTCAAGCTCAGCAGCATCGACGACGCCAGCGGCAAGGAACTCTTGCTCCTGCTCATCAAACAGGGGGAACCGTTCGGGCTCCTGAACGCGGTCGGCAACGAGACCACCGACTTGCGGGCGACGGCCATGCAAGCATCGCTGGTGGCGTACGTGCCGCGGTCTGACTTCGATACGCTCATCGATCAAGGCGGTGCGTGTGCGAAGCTCGTCAAGCTCATCGGAGAGCGGGCGGTCGAAGTGGTCTCGCGTTTCGAAGACTTGGCGTTTCGAAGCGTAATTGCGCGACTTGCGCGCGTACTGCTCCGCCTTTCCGCGGAGTTCCCCAACCGACGATCCTGCGGTGTCAGCATCGACGTCCCTCTCACGCAGCAGGAAGTTGCCAACCTCATCGGTGCCCGCCGCGAGGTTGTCAGCACGCACTTGAGTCGTCTCAAGCGCGAGGGTATCCTCGCCTTCCACTCCAGCCACATCTGCATCCACGACCCCGACGCGCTCGCGAAGCTCGCGGAGTGACCACGTAGGCGCCATCCCTCCGCCGAAGTAGTTTCTCGCCCGCGTTAGCGCGCTAACACGCACGCGCTCGGTCCTCTCCACATACTTCCGTACGTCAAACTTACCGATGGGCTTCGCGGCTCGTCATTCAATCCGCGCCCCCAAGCGCTTCTCTGTCACGCCCTGTTCGTCCGTTATCAACTGACACCCGGAGGTTGAGCCATGCGCAACTCCTACGGTCAGAGACTCCTCTGGCTTCTCATTCCAGTTCTCATGTCGATTGCGGCCGCCGCCAATGCGACGACCTACTACGTCGCCACCAACGGCAACGACTCCAACGCGGGCACATCGGCGCAACCGTGGCGAACTCTGCAGAAGGCGGCCAACGCGGCGCGCGCTGGAGATCTGGTCCTCGTAGCGAACGGCACCTACGTCGGCATGCAAATCACGGCCGACGGTACCGCGGCGGCACCCATCACGTTTCGCGCCAACGGTACCAACGTGCTGGTGAACGCGAGAAACGCGTCGACGCCCGACAACATCAACATCGAAGGCGGAGACTACGTGACGGTGGAAGGCTTCGTCGTCGAGGACGCGCCGCGCGTCGGAATTCGCGCGGTGATCGCAACCGGAATCAAGATTCGCAACAACACCGTTCGGCGAAGCGGCCTCACGGGCATTCTGACCGGATACACGCCGTCGATCGAAATCTCGGGAAACTCCGCGTCGGGCTCCCTGCAGGAGCACGGCATCTACGTGAGCAATAGTACCAGTGCCGCCGACAATCCCGTCGTCCGCAACAACGAGTGCTTCGACAACAACCAGAACGGCGTCCAGTTCAACGGTGACTGCGACGCCGGCGGCGACGGGATCATTTCCGGTGCGCTGATCGAGAACAACATCGTGCACCACAACAATTGGAAGGGATTCAGCCTGATCTCGGTGCAGAACTCGACCATCAGAAACAATCTGATCTATGAGAACGGGCTGTTGGCGGGGGCGGGCGGCATCCATCTGGCGGATCAACCCGGCTGCGGCAAACCGAGCAACAACAACATCGTGGTCAACAACACGATTCACGAACCGCGCATCACCGGCATTCGCATGTCGAATGGCTCGACCGGCAACACCATCTTCAACAACTTGGTGGTGGCCTCCACGTTGTCATACACCATCGTCGACGAGGGGAGCGGGAACTTCATCGACACCGCGTCGAATCTGAAGCTGACGTCTCTCACGGGCCTGTTCGTGGCGCCGGGCGCCGAGGACTATCACCTGGCGGCGAACAGCGCCGCACTGAACGCGGCCGCTCTCACGTACCGCAGCACGAATGCTCCCCTCGTCGACATCGACGGTAACAGTCGCCCACAGGGTCCGCTCCCGGATGTCGGCTCGGACGAGCGTTCGGTATCGACCGCGGTCGGCGACGTTCCGAGTGTGAGCGTGCAGCTCGAGCAGAACGTACCGAACCCGTTCAATCCGTCGACGCGCATCACATACGTCGTGCAATCTCCGACGGCGGTGAATGTCAATTTGGATGTGTTCGACGTGCGCGGGCGTCTCGTGCGCCAACTCGTGCACGACCGCGCGTCGACCGGGCAGGTGGTCGTCGCTTGGGACGGCCGCGACGACGACGGCGGGGAAGTGTCTTCGGGAGTGTATTTCTACCGACTAGTGGCCGGCTCGACCACGATCACGCGACGGATGACCCTGCTTAAGTGATCGGACCCGTCGACGGCCCGCGGACGAGGGGCCATCCGGTATTTGGGGATGGCTCCTCTTCGCGCCATGCGAAAGACCTACCTCTTGTTTGTAGGCTCGAAGTCATGCTGTGGGGTGTGTTCCGAATGGTGCTCGGATGTACGAGGAGCACGCGCGCGCGCCTCGTGACGACGATTGCGATCGATGTGCAAGGCGGGACGAACGACGGTCCGGTAGTACTGCATGACGGCAAGGACCGGCTCCATTCCTACCGAGCCGCCGAAGACGATGGGAGCCGTGTCGGTGCGTTCGTCCGGTCCATGAAAGACGCCGTGTTTGAAACCTTCGGGAAGGTTGTCGATCCATGGCCCGTCCGTGTTGTGGTCGCCCGCACCGCCGGTCGACAGCAGACTGTGGTCCGCGAACGGTACGCGGACGTAGTCGGCGCAGGTTCCGTCGATTCCACTTCCTAACAGCCAGCCACCATTCTGGCAGTATGTAGTCCGCCCTTGCTTGCACGGCGCGCATGTCCCGCACGACGTAACGCACGAGATCAACACACGATCACCCACGCGGAAGTTGGAAACGCGGTCACCCACTCGTTCGATAATGCCGGTGCCTTCGTTCCCAAGGATCCGCCCGCGGGCAATGCGCGGAGCGTTGCCCCTCATGACGCGCAAATCCGCGCCCGAGATAGTTGCGTTCGTCACCTTGACGACGGCATCGGTTGGTGCGGTGATTCCGGGCCGGGGTCTATCCTCGAACGAACGTTTCCCCGGCCCGCGATAAACGAGAGCCTTCATTTCGATACTCCCTTGCTCATCCCCGTCGGGCAGGACACGGCCTTGCCGGACGGGGATCTACGATCGACGACAGAAGGGCGACGGGTTAGACGCGTCGGCCCTGGATTACACGCAGCAATACCACCACGATCGCGATAACGAGGAGGATGTGAATGAATCCTCCCATGGTGTACGACGTGACCAATCCCAGTACCCAAAGCACCAGCAAAATGACTGCGATAGTCCACAACATGTTGCCCCACCTCCTTTCAAGTTTCAGAGACGCTTACTTCGCAATGCGCCAACATTCCCAACCGGAGTGGCGTTGTACGTTCTTCGTGCGTCCAAAGCGAGGCGCGCGGTAGTACACGGCGAGCCCTTTGTCCATGCCCGCGGTCGTATAGGTTGAATCGTCGGCACAGTCGCAATGCTCGAAAGATGCGGGCGACGTCTCACTCGCCGCGTTCAGCGTGCGGTCGTAGGCGTCGGCCACCGCGGCGAGGTATCCGCTCACGTCATTCGCGTCGTAGACGACCACGCTGACGGTCGTCTGTACTTCGGCGGCGAGTTGTTCGAACGCGTTGCGCGCAAACCGGTCCGCGAAGGCGGCCATGGCAGCATCGCCGGGCCCGACGTCGAGCGACGCCAACGGCTCGAGGTCGAAGTAGGACAGGTATAGATTGTCGGGCGACGCGATGATGTACCGCGCGTAGGGCGCGAGAGCGCCGATGGTGTAGGGCGTGCCGCCGAAGCAGGTGGCGAGCGCGAGTAGGTCGACCTTGGTCGAGTCGCCGGCGATGTGTCTCACACCTTCGGCCAAATCGTCGATCGTGACCGGGCGCTTGGAGTACGAGGCATCGTAGCCTGCGCCGTTGAATTCGGGGAGCTCGTGACCAAAATAGAAGAAGAGAAGCCGCGGTGGACGGGGCTGCGTTCCGGCGAACTGCTCGTAGAGTTGTACCTCGGGGGCGAAGCGCGACGCTCCCTTATCACGCCAGTACGACTTCTCGTCCACCAGGCGACCGTGCCGATAGTAGTAGGCACGACCGTCGTGGCGTGGAATGACGAACAACGCGTGCCGCCTTTCGATCTCGTGAAACAGGAATACTTCCGCGTTGGGATTCCGCTCGGCGACGGCCTGCGCCTTCGTTAGCACATCTTCGTCCGCGCGGTGCGCGTTGCCGAGTGCGTCGTGGTAGAGATAGTCGCCGTCGCCATGGATGATGAAGACGAGTGCGCACATCGGCGGGGTGGCGACAAGCTGGACTTCGTCACGATTCGGTGGCGCGCTACTGCAGGACAGAAGTAACACCGCGAGCGCCACGCACGCCTTAGTTCCCAATGCAGTCGAGTGTGCTGGCGTGGCGCCCGCGATTATCCTCTGTCGACCTTGCATCATCGATCCCGGGTTGGGACAAAGCGCCGGCTTAGGCGACCAGTATGATGATGATGATGATCAGCAGGAGTGTGACAAGACCGATGGAGATCGTCTTGTCGGCCTGCTCCATGTCTTGCACGATGTAGGTGGAAAAGGCGTTCAGCTGGTCGTCGGGGACGCGGTCGAAGCCGTTGGTGCCTGCGAGCTCTTCACTTTTTTCGAGCAGGGTGGCTTTGACGCGGTCCAACTTGGCGTCGTCCTGCTCGGACGTCAGAGGCGCGTTCTTGACCGTATCGAGCACCTTGGTCATGTCGACGAGGCTCTTGCTCAATATCTCGCGCTTCTGAATTGGATTCTCCGTGGCCTGCACCTTGCGGGCGGTATCGTTGAAATACTCATGGACACGGTCCTGGCTGAACGCGACACCCGCGCAGCCGAGAGCCACGATCACGACGATGAGGCGCAATGTGATTCTGGTAAGCATAGAGATCTCCTTGGTCTGCGAGACGCCTGGCGACGGACGAACTCCGCTGCGCGCGTCGAGACAATTAGATGGATGTACATTCATGTGCTCGACAGCGTACCGGAGGCCGGAAAGGGATTGAATCGGCCGAAGGGGTGAAAAGGGGACTAGTCCTTGGGGAGTGCTCGCCGCTCGCCGTGCCTTGCTTTACACCTGCGACCCGGCGTCGTACAATGCCGCGCGATGACCTTTGGACGACGCATTCCACGTTCGTTGCGCGCCGCGACGAGCGCCCTCGTGGCTGGTTGGTATTTGGTCGCGACGTCGGGCGTTGTTTTCCATGCGACCTGGGCATCGAAGACGGTCACCGCGCCGAATTTCCCGTGCGCCACTCACGCTTGCGACTGCCGGACCGCGGAGCAGTGCAAGGAAAGTTGCTGCTGCGTCCCGGTCGACGTCGCCATGGATCCGAGCTGTCCGATGTTCGCCGAACAGGCGACCGCGCCGCATCCGACGACTGTTCGCATGGTCGCGTTCGCCGTCGCCCATTGTGCCGGTGCCGGTGACGACGGTACCACCGCTCCTGCGACGCGCATGGGATGGCACGAGCCGCGCTTCGCGGCCGCGCTGACCGAGTCGTACGCCGACACGCGCTGGATCGTCACCGACGCGCGCGTTCCGTCGTCGCCCGACCTCGAAGGTCCCGACAAGGTCCCGATTCTTTCCCTCGCCTAGTTTCCCGACAACCGATCTGGCAGCGAATCGCAAGGGCCTTCGCCGACGCACGACACCTCGCGCGTCGATGGAGACTTCGGCGTTCGCCCCCGGTTGCAGATCGAACACTTACAGCGAAAGGAGAATCGAAATGAAGACTCTGGTTGCAATGATTTGTGCCGTCGCGATGGCAATGGCGAGCAACGCACACGCGAAGACGATGTACGCCGGCGTCAAAGGCGGACTCAACATCGGAAGCTTGACCGGCGACGACGCCGACAATCTCGATCCGCACAATGGGTTCATCGGCGGTGGTTTCTACGGCATCGATTTCACCGACGACTTCGGCGTGCGCATCGAAGGCCTCTATGTGATGGGAGGCGCCGAGGGACCGTACACGACGCTCGACGGCGACACCCACGACGCCATCATCAAGCTCGACTACATCCAATTTCCGGTCCTGTTCGTCGTGAACATCCCGCTCAACGAGAAGTTCGCGTTCGACGTCACACTGGGCCCGACGTTTTCGTTCAACACGAGCGCTACGGCTGAAATCCCGGAGCACGGCGAGACCGAGGACGTTCCGAACGTCAGCAGCTTCGAGTTCGGCGGGGCCATCGGCGGCGGGGTCGAGTACAAGCTCTCGTCGTTCTCGATCCTCGTCGACGCGCGCTATTACGCGGGTGCGACCAACGTGGTCGACGTCGATCCGTCAGACGTGAAGAACCGCGGCATCGGCATCATGGCCGGTGTGAAGTTCCCACTCGGCGCGAAGTAGGCGATCGACATGACGACGTCGTCGAAACTCGCGACGTTGGCACTGTTGTTCACGGGGCTTTTGGGCACTCCGCCCGCGCGTGCGTGCTGCGGTCCCGGCACGGCCGCGGGCGGAGTCCAAGTGTGGTCGGCGCGAACCATCGCGCGCGGGGCGCTCTCGATCCTGCTGCGGGCCGACTACACCCGCTTCGAATCGCTTGCGCCGGCACAGATCGAGGACATGACGCTCGAGGTGTCGGGCGACCACAAGCACCTCGACGTGGTGGATCATTCGACGCTGGCAACGTTGGCGCTTTCGTACGGACTCTTCGACAACCTCGAAGTGGGTGTGTCGTTCGGCTATTACGCGGCGACGGGCGTCGGCGAAGGGCATTCGTTCGGAGGAACGTCGTACGAGTTCTACGACTACGGCGACATCGACGGGCTCGCCGACACTTGGTTGCTCGCGAAGTGGCGCGTGCACTCGTCGCCGGGCGGCGACGTGACCGTCGTTGGCGGACTGAAGGCTCCGACGGGCGACGACACGGTGACGTTCGAAGGCGAGCCGATCGATCAGGCGTTGCAACCGGGGAGCGGATCGTGGGACGGATCGTTGGCGCTCGCGTTCACGCGCGATTTCGGCGGCCGCCTCACGATGGATGCGAGCGCGCAGTACATCCTGCGTACGGAGGCCCACCAGTACACCGTCGGCGATCAAACCAACGTCGGCGTCTCGCTCTCGATGCGGATCTTCGGGAGCGAGGAGGCGAGTCGAACGCTGGCCGGTTTCGTCGAAACGAGCCTGCGCGACCAAGCCGAAAACGAACAAGACGGCGAAGTGCACGTGAACTCCGGCGGCACGACGGTATTCGTGACGCCGGGGCTGCACGCGGATCTCTCCGCACATGTGCGCGCGAGCGTCGGACTACAACTGCCGGTCGTGCAGCATCTCAACGATGTGCAGCAAGAGACCGACTATAAAGTGACAGGGTCGGTGATGCTGTCGTTCTAGCCGAACCCGAAATTTCGGACGAAGAAGTTTGATTTGACGGGTGCATGGGTCCTCTGCTACAATGCCCGCCGTAACGGATTCGCCCAGCAGCCGAGGACTCACTCCATTGTGCGGGAGAGAAGTAGGCTGCATTTTTTTTCGGGCGAATAGAGGATTGGTTCGAGTTTTTTCCGATTCGCCGCGACGCGTCGCGGCGGGGAGTGGTTAGGCAAGGGCCGCTAAGCAGGAGGAACTCCATGCGTAAATTGTTCATGGCATTTGTAGTGTTGGGTCTCATCGTGCTGCCGATGTTGGCGATGGCGCAGCCGGTGCCGGGCACGTATACCTCGCCGTTTCGCGGCGGGAACATCTTGAACGGTCGCGCGTCGGTTTCGCGCCCGACTGTGAACTCGGGCTTCCCGAAGGTATTTCACGGCCAGTCGTGGGACGGCGCGACGCTCGGAACCCAGTGGGAGATTAGTTGTGGCATCGAGACGGTCGGCACTCCGCCGGACGTATCGCTCTACAATCCGATCACGGGAACCGGGTTCATCACGTACTACCAGACCTTCAACGGCGGTACGTTTAATCTTTATGATGTTGGGGCTCCGGGCTGGGGCTCCGGCTCGGGCACGCTGAACGTGACGCAGGCGACGTCGCAGGTTTACTTGATCAACTTCGTTCCGGTGTCGTCGAGCTTTACGGCGCTGACTTCGGGGACGTTCACCGAGGGCACGTGCCGCCTCGACTTCGCGTTCGGCAACGGCTTCGGCGTGGGTGAGACGCCGTACGCGGTCAAGCCGGCCACGTATCCCGCGTTCCTCGCGGGCGACTGTTCGCTGGCCGATGCGGCGACTCAGTTCGGCGTGTGGGCCGACACCAACGACATCATCGTGACCATCAGCTGTCCGGTCGACGCGCAGTCGGCGAGCTGGGGCAAGGTCAAGTCGCTGTACAGGTAGTTTCCGGCGCTTTTTGATTGTATCGATGACGGGCGTCGATCTTCGGATCGGCGCCCGTTTCGTTTTTTGGGTCTGCATTGCGCGGCGCGAAGATGTTACAATCGTTCTTGCGCCGCCCCCCGCGCGATTTTCCCACATGAACAGACGGCGCCTTTTCATCCCCGTATGGCTCGTGTTCCTCGCTGCCGGTTGCCAGGATGCCAAGTACCCGGTCGGACCGAGCGAAGGTTCCTTCAGCGCCGACGTCCAACCCATCTTCTCCGCTCGTTGTGCCCTGCCCGGTTGCCACATTCAACCGTCGCCGCAGGCGGGCATGGACTTGAGTCCCGGCCGGAGCTACGCGAATCTCATCAACGTGCCGACGGTGGTCTTCGGAATGCCGGGAGTGCGCGTCAAGCCGGGCGATCCCAACTCGTCCGTCCTGTATCAGTTGATCACAGCCGGGACCATGCCCGCGCAAGGCGGCCCGTTGCCGCCTTCGCAGATCGAAACCATTCGCATCTGGATCCAAAACGGCGCCAAGAACGACTAGGTCCTCGGCGCCGAAGCTGGTGGGAATGTAGCGACGCGCGCGCCTAGCGCTGCGCCGACCCGTCGCCCCCCGATGAGTCGGCAACCGCTTGCTCGACGCGCGCGTCGTAGTTGGTCAAGGCGCCGTACTGTAAACGCACGCCGCGGTAGTAAGATTCCAGGGAATCACGCAGCGCGGGCCACGCCGAGTCGGGGGCGGAGTCGACGGCGGACAGCCGCTCTCGCAGCGTCCGCTGGCTGCGCCTGAGATTCTCGACGTCGGCCGCGCGGACGCTATCAAGTGGCGTCGACGCATCGGCCAACTGCGCGATGCCGCGGTCGAGCTGCCGGGCCTTGCTCTCCATGACGACGCTGAACTGCCGGCGTTCCTGGCGCGTGGCACGACCGCCGTCGTCGCGGGCGCACGCGCCCGCGACGGACAGTGCTGCGACAGCTAGCGCCAGGCGACATCGATCCATGCAGCCGTTCGACCGCCGATTAGATCGCGCTGGCGCACGTCGAGGCGTCGAACAGCTCGTCGGAATTGTGAATGCACATATAGCGATCGTGGACGCCCAGCCATCCGCGCCGGCGAAATATGTTGAGCGTGCTGCTGGTCACTTCGCGCGTCGCACCGATCATGCTGGCGATGTCCTGCTGCGTCAGGAGCACGTTGACCTGTGTCCCGCACTGCAGCGCCTTCGGGAATTCCTTGCACAGACGCAGGAGAATGCGAGCCGTGCGAGCCGGCACGCGCCCCGACATCTCGTCCAAGCGATCTTCCATCTGGCGCATGCGCAGCGACCGCATGCGACTGATCTCCGCCTGCAGTTTGGCGCTGCCGACGATCTGCTCGAGCTCGCGCATGCGCACGCGCGCGACCACACTCGGTTGCAGCGCCACGACGCTGACGTCCTCGCGATAGTCGGAGACGGGCACACCGTACGCTTCGCCCGGGCGCATGAGGTACAGAATGGTTTCGCCTCCGTTGCCGTCCAAGCGCGACGCCTTCGCCAGGCCGTCCATCAAGAAGCACAGGTGCCCGACGTCGTTCATGACGGCGATGCGGTTGCGCTTATCGACGTTGTGGAAGCGGGTGATTCCCGCGATGCGGGCCAGGTCCGAAGACGACACGTCTTGAAAGAGCTCCATGGTCCGAAGCGATGCGCACTCGACGAGCTGGGCGATCTCCGGGGCATCGACTCGCCGGGTGTGAATAGCTGCTGTGGCTGTCATCATGGTCGACTCCTTTCATCGTTCGGGGCTTGAAAACTCCTGCAAAGAATGCCCCCGAGGCGGTTGCCTGGCCACTGAAGTGATGGTTATAATAGGTTCATCCCGGCTTCATACATTCTTCAGACGCCGATCCCGCCCCGCGGCGCTACATTCGAAGGGGAACCACTCGTATGCGCGTACTCGTCGTTGAAGACAATCCGAAGATGGCCGATGCGATCCGCAAAGGCCTTCTCCAGCACAACTACGCCGTCGATGTCGTCGACAAGGGCTTCGAGGCGGAAGAGGCCGTGGTGGAGAATCGCTACGACATCGTCGTGCTCGACCTCATGCTGCCAGACCGCGACGGCGTCGACGTGTGTCGCAATTTGCGACGCCGCGGGGTCGCGACCCCCATCCTGATGCTCACCGCCTTGGCCGACACCGAGAGCAAGGTCGCGGGCCTCGACGCCGGCGCCGACGACTACCTGACCAAGCCCTTCGAGTTCGACGAGCTGGTGGCGCGTATTCGCACGTTGCTGCGGCGCGGCCAAGGCGTCGAAAGTCGCGTGCTCAAATACGGCGACCTGGAGTTCGACCTGAACCAGCGACGGATTACGCGCGCGGGACGCATCATCACTTTGTCGGGCAAGGAGACGGCGTTGCTCGAATACTTCATGCGCAACCCCGATCGCGTGCTCGCGCGGCAAACGTTGGTCGAAAAGATTTGGGACACGAGTTATCAACCGGTCAGTAATGCCATCGACGTCCACATCTCGGCGCTGCGCAAAAAGATCGACCGCGATTTCGACGAGGCGTTCATTCACACCGTGGTCGGCGCCGGCTATCGATTCGGGCGCGCGCACGGCGACAACCCGGTGGCGGAGACCAGCGCGTAGGTTCGCATGATCCCGCTTCGACTCAAATTGACGCTGTGGTTCGTGACCCTGTTCGCGGCGATCTATCTCGGATTGATCGCGGTGGTGTGGTTCATCGGACGCACCTCGCAGGATCGTTTGCTAGACGAAGCGCTCAATACGGTGGCGCGCGGTGTCGGCGGCCTTCTGGTCGACATCGAGGGTGACTTCTCCAACCTCGACTTGGGTCCGTACCAGCCCATCGATCGCGAGTTCAGCCTGCTCGCGGTGCGCGACGGCAACGGGACCGTGGTGGCGTCGGACCTGCGCGTCGACACGGGGGCTCTGCCGCCGTTGCCGCCGCCCGACCAGGAGAGTGCGATCACGCGCATCGGCGGCCAGACCGCGCGCAGCCTCGTGGGCCGCGCGATCCAGTCGCGCATGGTGACGTACCGTGTGGTCTCGCGCGACGGTGGTGTCCACTACATCGACCTCGCGCGCGCGACCGAATTCGGACGACGTCAGCGCCAACTCTTCTCCGACGTCCTCTTCGTGGCGGGCTTGATCGGCATGCTCTCGTGCGCGGGGGCGGCGTGGTTCCTCGTGGGACGCGCGACGACACCGTTCGAGCGGCTGGCCGAGATCGCTCGTCGCGTGGGACCCGATAGCGAGACGCGCTTTCCGTCGGGCTCGAGCGGGCGCGAAATCGAGCGCTTGCAGACCGAGCTCAACGACGCCTTGGGCCGTTTGGAAGAAGGCTACCGCGTGCGCCAGCGCTTCCTGGCCAACGTCGCCCACGACTTGAAGACGCCGATCAGCGTGATGCTGACGCAGTCGCAGGTACTCGAACCCGACGGCGCCTCGCTCGACGAATTCCGCACCTATCGCCAGAGCATGATCGAAGAGCTGCGGCGGCTGCGCGGCATCATCGAAGGCATTCTGGCCCTTTCGCGGGCGAGCCAGGGCGAAGCCCTCCTGCGTCGCACCCAGCTTCCCATCAACACGCTGCTCGCGCAGTCCGCGCTGCGCTGTAAGTCGCAAGCCGACGGCGCGCGCGTGCGCCTGAAGGTCGACATGCTCGACGAGGACAAAGGGGGCGAGCTCTTCGGCGACCTCGATCTCCTGTGTACGATGCTCGACAACCTGATCCGCAACGCGATCCGCTTCTCGCCGGCGCGCGAGACCGTGCACCTCGAGGCCGATCTCGACAGCGGCCGTGCGCGCATCACGGTGCGCGACCACGGACCCGGCATCCCCGAGGACTACATCGATCGCATCTTCGACCGCTTCACGCAGGTGCCGGACGAGAATGGCAAGATCAAGGGCGGCACCGGGCTCGGGCTCGCCATCGCGAAGACGGTCGCCGAGGCACACGGCGGCACGATCGAGGTGCGCAATCGCCGTCGCGGCGGGTGCGCGTTCACGGTGTCGCTGCCGCTCAGTGTCGCCAGCGCCGTGGCCACGGCGAACGTCTCGACCGCCCGAGCTTAAGATCCCTTCACATGTGAAGTGCCTTACAACCGCGCGACCCCGCGCGGCACTACCCTCCCGTTACCAACTCAAGGGAGGCTCGCCATGAATCGCACGACCCTCGTGCTGGCCGCCGTCGCGATCTTCGCGTCGGCCGGCTGCTCCAAGAAAGAACTCATCGCCCAGAAAGACGCCCAGATCCTCGACCTGCAAGGTGACGTCGCGGCGTTGCAAGCGGATGTCGACGAGCAGAAGCGGATGAACGCCGATCTCGACCGCCAGCTCGCGAGTTTGCAGGACGAAAAGCGCATCCTGGTGGAGGAAAAAGAAAACCTCACCGAGATCACAGTCAACGGTGCCGCGACATTTGCCACCGCGAGCGCGGATCTCACCGCGGAAGGGAAATCGATCATCGATCAGATTTGGGACGTGGTTCAGCAGTATCCCAATCGGATGATTCTGATCGAAGGTCACGCGGACAGCCGGCCCATCTCGCAGAGCTATCGCTGGAAGTTCGCGTCGAACTGGGAGCTGTCGTCCGCGCGCGCACACGCGGTGCTCCATTACTTGGTCGACACGCACGACGCCGAGCCGGGCCGCTTGGCCGCGGTCGGATACGGCGAAAACGATCCGGCCACCGGCGATTCGTCGGCCGAAGGTTTGGCACAGAACCGCCGCGTCGTCATTACGATTGGGACGGCCAAGGCCATGCGGGAACTCATCTCGCGACGGCAGTCCGAAACACCGTCGACGGAAAACGCAGGGGGCCGATGAGTCTCTTTCGGCTTTGGCGGGGCCGTCATTCCGACGCATTGGCTTAGAGACGACCCCGCGGGGTGCCGGCGCCGCGCCGGCACCCCCCTCCCGGTTTCCCTCTTGCCTTCCGCCCCGTCGACGCCGTTACATTACGGGGTCCGGCTTATCGGGAGGCATCTATGAACCGCATCCGCTCGCTCGCGATCGTTGCATTACTCATCGTTGGTTGCTCGTCGGGAGTCGACCGCCCCGTGGTCAGCGTCGACGCCAAGACGGACGCCGACGGCGTCCAGCGCGTCAAGCTCGACATGCACAGCTATTACTTCGAACCCAACCGAATCGTGGTGCACAGCGGAAAGCCGGTCGAGTTGATCGTGCATAACTGCTCGCACATCGTGCCGCACAACATCACGATCGTGGGCGGCGGCATCAACGTGGACGAGAGCAAGTGGGGATGGGGGAGCGGTCACGTGACGTTCACGCCCCAGACCGTGGGGGAATACAAGTTCTTCTGCCACAAGGATAGCCACGAGAAGAAGGGCATGACGGGGACGTTGGTCGTGGTCGAGTAAGGACTAAGGAGATCGGCGATGACTTCGAGGTTTCTAATTGAGCTTCCGCACGGAGCGAACGGACAGGATTGTGCCCGGGCCATTGAGATCCTCCTCAAGACCGGGTCCCACTACTTCACGCACGCCGATTGGGGATGCAAGGACGGGGTGCACAAAGGGTGGATCATCGTCGAGGTCGAGAGTAAGGATGAGGCGCGCGCCATTTTGCCGTCGGCCTTCCGGTCCCAGGCGACGATTACTCAACTCAATAGCTACACCATCGAAGAAATTGAGAGCGCCCTTCGTCAACACAAGCCCTAGACGTACTTGAGCCTACTGGACGGTGGCGCGCGCTGCCGGTTCCCCCTTGCCTTCCCGCCCCGAAGCGGCTACAGTCCGTGGCCGAATCCGGGGCCGACACGAAGCCCTTCTTCCGACTTTCTATCGATACTTAAAAGGAGTCTCACATATGAAGTTGTCTGTCGTGGGTCGTATCCTACGGCGGTCGGGGACGAAGACTGCCGCGTGGCTGCTATTAGCCTTCGCCGGTATTCTCGCCCCGGTGGCCGCGCTCGCCAGCGAGCTCGACCTCGAAATCCCAGCCATCGACACCACCTACAACATTTTCGGCGCCAACGTGTCGGGGCTGCACTTGCTCTACGCCGGCTTCGCCATGTGCGCAGTCGGGATGCTCTTCGGATTCATCCAGTTCAGGCGTGTCAAGGCCCTGCCCGCGCACGCGTCGATGCTCGAGGTCTCGAATATCATTTACGAGACCTGCAAGACGTACATGCTCCAGCAGGGGCGGTTGCTCCTCATACTGCTCGCGTTCATCGGCGCGTGCATCATTTACTACTTCGGCATCCTGCGCGACCTGGCGTGGGCCCAAGTCGCACTGATTCTGTTCTGGTCGGTGATCGGCATTCTGGGCTCGTACGCGGTGGCGTGGTTCGGTGTCCGCATCAATACCTACGCCAACAGCCGCACGGCCTTCGCGTCCTTGCGCGGCAACCCCACGCCGGTCTACGAGATTCCGCTCCAGTCCGGTATTTCGATCGGCGTGCTCTTGATCTGCGTCGAGTTGATCGTGATGCTCACGATTCTCGTCTTCGTTCCCGGCCACTCCGCGGGTGCCTGCTTCCTTGGCTTCGCCATCGGCGAGTCGCTGGGTGCCTCGGCACTGAGAGTCGCAGGCGGCATTTTTACCAAGATCGCGGACATCGGCTCCGACTTGATGAAGATCGTCTTCAAGATCAAAGAGGACGACGCGCGTAACCCCGGTGTGATCGCCGACTGCACCGGCGACAACGCGGGCGATTCGGTCGGTCCGACCGCCGACGGCTTCGAGACCTACGGTGTCACCGGTGTGGCGCTGATCTCGTTCATTGCACTCGCCGTGATGCCCGAGTACAAGGCGCATCTCTTGGTATGGATTTTCGTGATGCGCGTCTTGATGATCCTGACGTCGATCGTGAGCTACCAGGTCAACGCGGCGTTCTCGCGCGCGCAGAACGCAGGCAAAAAGAAGATCAACTTCGAGCAGCCGCTGACCAATCTGGTGTGGCTGACGTCGTTGCTTTCGATCGCGGTGACCTTCGCCGTTTCGAAGTTGCTTCTGGGCACGTTTCCGGGCGGACTGTGGTGGAAGCTCTCGATGATCATCTCGTGCGGCACCATCGCCGCCGCGGTGATTCCGGAGTTGACCAAGGTCTTCACGAGCTCACATTCGCGCCACGTGAAGGAGATCGTCAGTGCCTCGCGCGAAGGGGGTGCCTCGCTCACCATTCTCTCCGGCCTGGTGGCCGGCAACTTCTCCGCCTTCTGGAAGGCGCTCACGTTCGGCATCCTGATGTTGATCGGCTACATCGTGAGCTTGCAGGGACTCGACGCGTTCATGAGCCACGAAGCCGTGTTCGCGTTCGGCTTGATCGCGTTCGGGCTTCTGGGCATGGGCCCGGTGACGATCGCGGTCGACTCGTACGGCCCGGTGACGGACAACGCGCAGTCGGTGTTCGAACTGTCGACCATCGAGACGCGCCCGGGTATTTCGCAAGAGATCGAGAAGCAGTTCGGCTTCAAGCCCGACTTCAAGATGGGCAAGCACTACTTGGAAGACAACGACGGCGCCGGCAACACCTTCAAGGCCACGGCCAAGCCGGTCTTGATCGGCACCGCCGTCATCGGAGCCACCACGATGATCTTTTCGATCATTCTGATGCTCCAAGGTGCGGTCACCAACTTCACCCTCGATCTGCTCGAGCCGCGCGTGCTGCTCGGGTTGTTGATGGGTGGCGCCACCATCTATTGGTTCTGCGGTGCTTCGATTCAGGCGGTGACGACCGGCGCCTATCGCGCGGTCGAGTTCATCAAGAAGAACATCCGCTTGGAAGGCGTCGAAAAGGCGTCGATCGAAGACAGCAAGAAGGTGGTCGAGATCTGCACGCGCTACGCGCAGAAGGGGATGTTCAACATCTTCGTCGTCATCTTCTGTCTCACACTTGCGTACGCCTTCTTCGACCCCGTCTTCTTCGTCGCGTATCTGATTTCGATCGCGGTGTTCGGATTGTTCCAGGCCATCTTCATGGCCAACACCGGCGGTGCCTGGGACAACGCCAAGAAGCTGGTCGAAGTCGAACTGGGCGAAAAGGGGACTCCGTTGCACGACGCGACGGTGGTCGGCGACACGGTGGGCGATCCGTTCAAGGATACGTCGTCGGTGGCATTGAACCCGATCATCAAGTTCACCACCCTGTTCGGCGTGCTCGCGGTCGAGATGGCGGTCTCGAATCCCGGTATCGCGCACTGGCTCGGTGTCGGCCTCTTCCTAGTGGCACTCGTGTTCGTGTACCGCTCGTTCTACTCGATGCGCATCGCCGGTAAGGCGGCCGCGCAAGCGGGCAACGAGCGCGCCGCGGCGTAAGCAGTCCAGGTTTCAACAGCGCCCCCCTTTGCACCGAGGCCCCGTCGACAAGACGGGGCCTCACTGTTTGCTTCTCGCGCCGCGATTGCGTACCCTTACTGCCTACACCTCAAAGGAGACACACAATGATCACCATCATGGGAGCTAGTGGAAAGACCGGGCGCGCCGCCGCGGAAGTATTGCTCAAACAGGGCGAAAAGGTTCGCGTCATCGCGCGCACGAAGGATCACCTCAAGGCATTGATCGACAAGGGCGCGGAAGCTGCCGTCGGCGACGCCATGGACGCGAAGTTCTTGGCGAGTGCCTTTCGCGGGAGCGATGCGGTCTATACCCTGATTCCGCCCAACCCCGCGCACCCCGACGTTCCCGCGTATCAAGACCAAGTCGGCGAAACCACGATCAAGGCGATCAAAGACGCCGGTGTGAAGCACGTCGTGTTCTTGAGCAGTGTGGGCGCCGAACGCGAGAAGGGCACGGGCCCGATCACCGGCCTCTATCGACAAGAGAAGCGACTCGCGGCGGTGCCGGGACTGAACGTGCTCGCACTCCGACCCGGCTACTTCTTCGAGAATCATTTCATGTCGCTCGGACTCATCAAACATCAGGGCATCAACGGGTCGGCGATGGCGGGCAACTACGGATTTGCGCAGATCGCGTCGAGCGACATTGGTGCCGCGGCCGCACAAGCGCTGCGCGCGCGCGACTTCAAAGGCTTCGTCGTGCGTGAACTCTTGGGTCAGCGCGACCTCTCGCTCGACGAAGCGACGCGCATCTTCGGTGCGGCCATCGGCAAACCCGATCTCAAGTACGTGCAATTCCCGTACGAAGCCGCTCTCGATGCCATGATGGGCGCCGGGCTTTCGAAGAGCATGGCGACCTTGTACGTCGAGATGTCGAAAGCGTTCAACGACGGACTGGTGAAGTCGGTCGAGGGGCGCAACGCGAAGAACACCACGTCGACGCGCTTCGAAGACTTCGCGACCCAGGCGCTGGCACCCGCGTACCGCGCGCAGTAAGGAGACGTCGATGAATCCCGAAGTCGTCGAACGCATCAAGACCACCTTCGAGCGCAACGGACGGGCGATCGAACTGCGCCCCGCGATGGGGCAGAAGACCGCCGTCATGAAGACGCGACTCATCGGCGGTCTCCACGTCGAAACCGAAGAGGGTCGTTGGAAGCTCGCGTGCGACGCCAGCGACAAGTCCGGCGGCACGGGTGCCGCTCCCGACCCCGGCTTCGTCGTGCGCGCAGCACTGGGGAATTGTCTCGCGATGGGCTACGTGACGTGGGCGGCGCACCTCGGAGTGCCCATCGACGGCATCGAGGTGGAAATCCAAGCCGACTTCGACGCGCGCGGTCAGCACGGCGTCGAAGGCATCCCCGCCGGCTTCAGCGAGATTCGCTACCACGTGCGCATCGAGAGCACCGCGTCGGAGAAAGACGTGCTGCGCGTCGTCGCCGCCGCCGACAACGCCAGCATGGTGGGCGACGTGTACCGCCGTGCGCACACGCTCGTGCGCGAACTCACCGTCGTCGCCCCCAAGTAACATGGACGCACGACTCCAACAACGCGTGCAGCGCTACGGCTGGGACCGTGCTGCGTCGTACTACGAGCAGAGTTGGAGCCGCCAGCTCGCCCCCGCGCAAGACCTCCTGATGAAGATGGCGGCACTGCAACCCGGTGAGCGCGTGCTCGATGTTGCGTGCGGCACCGGCCTCGTCACGTTTCGCGCGGCAGAAGCTGTGGGTGCCAAGGGCGAAGTTCTCGGCACCGATATTTCCGAAGCCATGGTCGACGCGTGCAAGCACACCGCATCAGAGCGCGGTATCGCGAACGCACGCTTCGAGCGCATGGAAGCCGAGAAGATGTCGCTCGCCGATGCCTCCTTCGACGTCGTCCTGTGCGCGCTTGGGCTTATGTACGTCACCGACTTCGCCGGCTCCATCCGCGAAATGCTGCGCGTCACCAAACCCGGCGGCCGCGCCGTCTCCGCCGTGTGGGGCAAACGCGACCGCTGCGGCTGGGCCGAAATCTTCCCGATCGTCGAGAAGCGCGTGCACTCCGACGTGTGCCCCATGTTCTTCCAACTCGGCACCGGCGAGGTGCAAGCCAAGCTGTTCGAAACCGCCGGCTTCGTCAACGTGACCACCGAGCGCATCACAACCGTATTGGAATACGAGAACGGCGAGGAAGCGTACACCGCCGCCTTCGCCGGTGGGCCCGTCGCAATGGCGTACTCGCGCTTCGACGACGCGGCGCGCGCAAGCGCCCACGCGGACTATCTCGAATCGATCGCCGAGTTCAAGCGTGGCGACGGCTACGCGGTTCCTGGGGAGTTCGTGGTGACGAGGGGAGAGAGACCCTAGATCTCGGTCGTATCTGGCTTCTTCGACTTCTTCAGGATCGCGCGCATGGCCTTGGCGGGGTCGAGGTGGTCGAGGAGGAGTGTCAACTCTTCGCCGTCGATCGCGATGCCTTTACAGGCGCGGCAGACTTCGAAGCGAATGCCGAGAGTCGACTGCACGAACATGTCGCCGCCGCACTTCGGGCACAGTAGCCAATAGTGCACCCATAGCATCTTCTGACGCCGCTTCGCGCGCTTCTTGTCGAGGCGCGCGCGCGTCGTGGCGAAGGCCTTGGGGTCGGCTTTCGTGCGCGTGCGAGGCTTGGAAGATTGTTTTTTTGCGGGCATGGGAGTATGGTGTCGGCATTCTGCCACTTCGATCCTTCGACTGTCAACGCATGGCCACCACTTCACGTAAAACTCCCGCGAAGACGCGCGTTACCACGACACTCGCGGCGATGCGGCGCGCGGTCGCGGGCGAGAAGCTCCCGTCGGTTTCGGAGATCGCGCGCCGCGACCGGGATCCGTTTCGCATCCTGATCTCGACACTCTTGAGTCTTCGCACCAAGGACGACGTGACCGACGCGGCGTCGGCGCGTTTGTTCGAGATTGCATCGAATGCGCGCACACTCGCACTCCTTGATCTGAAGAAAATCGAGAAGGCGATCTTTCCGGTCGGCTTCTATCACACCAAGGCGCGTGTGGTGCGCGACGTCGCGCGTCGACTAGAAGCTGAATTCAACGGCCAGGTCCCGAATACGATCGACGCGTTGCTGGACTTCAAGGGCGTGGGACGAAAGACGGCGGCATTGGTGGTGTCGCTGGGCTTCGACACGCCGGCGATCTGCGTCGACACGCACGTGCACCGGATCTCGAACCGACTGGGATGGATTCGCACGAAGACACCGCACGAGACGGAAGAAGCCTTGATGAAGCTGGTCCCGCGCGCACACTGGATCGACGTGAACGAGATCATGGTGGGCTTCGGGCAGCGCGTGTGCACGCCACTCTCGCCGCGCTGTTCGACGTGCCCGGTCGCGCGCTCGTGCGCGCGGGTTGGAGTGGGGAAGTCTCGCTAGCCCGCCCCGGCCTCTAAAGCCCGGATTGCGCCCCGCGGCCTGGTCTGTTATTATCGCCGCCCTAACTCAAAGGACACCCATTCTATGAAGTTTCAGGTACGCATGGCGCTCGCCGTCGCGGCTGCGACGGTTTTCGCGCTCTCATGTTCGAAGAAGAAAGAAGTCGCGAAGCACGCGTTCCCGGATTCATTGGCGGCGAGCGAAGTGGTCGCGACGGTCAACAGCGAGCCGATCACCGGTCAGGAACTCAAGGTGCTGGCGTACACGGCGGCGGGAATGATCGATTCGACGAAGTCGCCGTCGTTCAACATCCGCCTGCTCGATCAAATGGTCGACCGCACCTTGATGGCGCAGGAAGCCAAGGCGGCCGGCATCGCGGTCGATGACACGCTCGTGACCAGCGTGCTCGATCGCTTCGTGCGCCAGTTCGGCGGCGAGGCGCAGGTGGATCAGATGCTGGCGCCGATGGGCTTGACGCGCGACGATTTCCGCCAGGCCATCACGCGCGATCTTACGATTCGCAAGTACGTCGACGAAAGAATCACGCCGTCGATCACGATCAGCGACGCCGACACCAAGGCGTTCTACGACCAGAACCCGCAGATGTTCGCGGGGACCGACAGCGTGCGTGCGCGTCACATCATCTTGCTATCGCACGAAGGCGACAACGAGCAGCAGATCAAGGACCGGCGTGCGCAGCTGGAAGCGATTCGCCAGCGCGCGATCGGCGGCGAGGACTTCGCCAAGCTGGCGAAGCAGTACTCACAGGACAACCTGGCGGCGCGAGGCGGCGATCTGGGCTACTTCCCGCGCGGCATGATGGTCAAGCCGTTCGAAGACGCCGCCTTCGCCTTGAAGAAGGGCCAGATCAGCAACATCGTCGACACGCAGTTCGGGTTGCACCTCATCAAGTGCATCGACAAGAAACCGGCGCGCCCGGTTCAGTACGACGACGCCAAAGCGAGCATCGACATGATGCTCAAGCAGCGCTCGTTGTCGACGGAGTTGCAGAATCGTTTGCAGAAGAGCCGCGACGCGGCGACCATCGTGCGCACTTACGAAACGGGGGCTTAACTCAGCGGGAGAGTACTATCTTCACACGGTAGGAGTCACTGGTTCAAATCCAGTAGCCCCCACCATTTCGGCGGCCGCGGCGCACGAGCGTCGCGGCCGTTGCGCTTTCTAGCCGTTGCTGGGGGCACCCTTGCGCAGCGGCACACCTTGCTCGACGGCGCTTTGCAGCGCCTTGGCGCGTTCGATCAACTGCGGGTCGCGCTCGATCGACAAAAGAAGTGTCAGGTACGACTTGGCTTCGTCGGCCTTGCCCAGCTGGGCGGCGATGAAGGCGGCGTAGTAGAGCGCTTTGGTGTTGTCGGGCGCGTACGCGATGAGTTTCGCGATCACACCGCGCGCGTCGTCGTAGCGATCGAGATCCATGAGCGCGTCGGCGAGTGCAATGCGCGCCTGCGTGTAGTGCGGCGCTTGCAGCAGGCACCACTCGAGCCGGCGCCGCGCGCCCTCGGGGTTCCCGTGCGCGCGCGCCCTCGCTCCCTCCGCGTACGTCAACATGACTTGGACCGCCAACTGTCGAAACGCGTCGATGTCGCGGTTCGCCTTGGCGAGAAGGTCGGTTTGATAAAACGGCGGGTGGTCGGTGGCGAAGATCGGCTGCGGCGTCCCGCTCACCGAAAACAGCCGGTAGTGGTCGTTCTCGTATTGCAGCGTGAAGCGCTGCAGCGACTCGGGCTCGAAGTGCATCTTGTAGGCGATCGACGCCGGATCGACCGCGGCGACACCCGCGAGGTAGCGCGGCGAATAGCGCCCGCTATCGAGCAGCACGTCGATCGAATAGACGACGTAGTCGATGTGCGCCGTACGACACGTCTCGTACAATTCTTCCTCGGTGCCGTAGAGCGCGCGCGTCATGGCGACGTGGCGCGCGGCCGGTTTCTTCGACATGGCACCCGGCAATGCGACCACACTGCGACCGGTGAACGCGCGCAAGAGCGCGGAGAGATCGTCGGGTGCGAGGAACGCGTCGCGCACCGACGTCCGTGTCGCCACGAAGCGCACCAGCTCGCGGTCGGTATTCTCGAAGCTCACCCACAAGAACGAATAGGGGTCGCGGTTGGCGGCACCGGTCGCGCGCGCGATCTGATACGACGCGTCGACGGTGCCGCCGCGAAACACTACGGCTGCCAGCGCCACCAGCGCGGCCGCGACCAGCAAGGGCCCGCGTTTGCGGACGCTCTTCGAAACCGATCGCGCGGCACCGGAAACGACGACGATCATCACCAACACGGACACCGGCAGCGCGCTGCGATCCGCCAGCGTCACGACCGCGGCACCGATTGCGACGGCCACCGCGCCGACGAAGATGCGACGCGTGCGCAGCTCGGCGTTCAGCGCGAACGCGACGGCGAGGAGTGTAAGAGGAAGAAAGGCTTCGATCGCGGTCTGCGGTTCGAGCGGTGCGTGGTCGAGCGACCACACGTGCCGCATCCAATCCGATAACGCGGCCGGCGAGGCCGGCCGTCCGAACAAATGCTGCACGCGCGCTGCCAGATACGACCACGCGGGGAACTGCTCGGTGGCACCCGCGCGCACCGGTGTCATGCCCAGCCACAAGACGCTCGCCGCGGCGAGCAGGATGGCTGGCATCGCCAGCCGCGGGTAGCGAGGTAACCGGACCCGCGGCGGAAGCATGGGCACGACCGCACTCGCGACAACGAGTGTCGTCGCCCACGAGCCGACGGCGCGCGTCGCGACGAGATAGTGCGAGGAGAGGCACGCCAGCACGAGTGCGAGCGCTTGACCCCCGAGCAGCAGCATACGCTCGCGCCGCGTGTCGTCGTCGCGCGTCGAGAGCGCGAGGCCGACACTCCAGATCGCGAGCACCGCGGAGCCCGGTTCCCACGACACCGCCAGCACGAACGCGACCAACGCCGCGCCGGCCGCGCGCACGACGACGCTCCGTCGCGTCGAGGCGCCCAGCGTCGCCACCACGAGTGCGGCGTGGGCCGTGACGAAGAGCGGCGCCAGGGTCGTGTGCGTGAACGTGCGCCCGTTGGTGGCGATGACGAAGGGGGCGAAGAAGGCGACGAAGAACGCCGCCACCAACCCCGACGCTTGGCAGTCCCACACCCGACGCGTGAGCCCGTACATCGTGAACGCGCACAAGGCGGCGAGGAACATCGTCGTGCGCCGCGCAAAGTCGCGCCCGTCGACTTCGCTCACGAAGCGCGCCGCGCGATACGCCTTCGCCCACGCGCTCTCGAAGCCGTCGGCGCGGTAGCGCGCGGGCACGTAGCCGTCGGGGTGGTTGGCCTTGGCGGAGAGCGTGTCGAGCGGCGTCTTTTCCGAGGCGGCCAGCGCGTGCGCGTACACCATCGCGGACGCACCCTTGAAGTATGGAGAATCGAGACGATCGCGCGTCGACGTGCGCGTGGCCAGTCCCGCCAAAACGAGTGCGAGCAGAATGAAAAAGACGGCGGGTCGCTTGAGGTGCATAGAATGCGTCGCGCGACGCTAGAAGCCCGTGGGCGCCGAGACGAATTCCGACGCCAGCCCGAAGCGCTTGCGCACGTGGCGCTGCAGCGCTTCCAGCCCGACGGTTTCGGTGGCGTAGTGTCCGGCGAAGATGACGTTGATGCCGGCCTCTTCGGCGGCGGGGTAGGCGGCGTGCGACGTCTCGCCGGTCAGTAATGTGTCGCACTGCGCAAGGGCCGCCGCGTCGACGAAGGCGGCTCCGCCGCCGCTCACGATGGCGATGCGTCGCGACGACCGCGGCCCGAAGCCCAGCACGTCGGCTTCGGTCGTGAGCTTCTTCTCGATGCGACCCACCAGCGTGTCGAGTGGAATCGACGGTGTCGCCGACGCCACCACGCCGACGTTGATTCCCTTGTACTCGCCGAACGGCTCCACCACGCGCAAGGAGAGGAGTCGCGCGAGCTCGACGTTGTTTCCGACGTCGGGGTGGCAATCGAGCGGGAGGTGAGCGGCGTAGAGCGACACGTCGTTCTCGAAGAGGGCCGCGACGCGCGCGTGCATGCGCCCCACGAGTTGCTCGTGGCGGCCCCACCACAACCCGTGGTGCACGACCAAGAAGTTCGCGCGCGCCTTGGCCGCCGCACGGATGGTCTTCACCGAGGCGTCGACGGCGAACGCGATGCGCGCGACCTTGTCGGCGCCTTGCACCTGCAGCCCGTTGGGCGATGAATCCGGAATCTCCGCCACGCGCAGGTAGCGGTCGAGGTAGGCGACGAGGTCGTCGCGGCGTACCGTCTTGGGCATCGAGGAACGTCCGTTCTACTTCAAGCGATCGTAACCGCGCAGCCGCGAATAGAGCGTGGGTTTGGTGATGCCGAGAAGATTGGCGGCTTTGGTCTTGTTGTCCATGTGCGTCGACATTTTCTGCGCGAGCATGACTTCGATTTGCGGCATGAGCGGATTCGCCTCCGAATAGCCGCCCCCCTCCACCATCTGTTGCACCAACTGCTCGAGCGTTTGCCAGCGACTCTTGCCCCCGCCCGCGGCGCGACGCAGGAAGTCTTCGGGCAAGGACGACGGCTCGACGATGACATCGTCGCACAACAGCACGATCTGTTCGAGCACGTTTTGGAATTCGCGCACGTTGCCCGGCCAGCGGTACTTCTGGAACAGCTTGATGGTCTCGGTGGAAAGACGCTTCAAGGGCTTGTTCTGCGCTTGGCAGCGCTTCTTCAGAAATTCGTTGGCGATCAGGATCATATCGTCTTGGCGGTCGCGCAACGGCGGCAGCTCGATCTGGATCACCTTCAAACGATAGAACAAGTCCTCGCGGAAGCGGCCCTCCTTGACCAGCTTCTCCAAGTCTTCGTTGCTGGCGGCGATGATGCGCACGTCGGTCGATATTTTTTGGGTGCCACCCAGTCGCGTGAAGCTCTTGGTCTCCAGGTAGTGGAGCAGCTTCGACTGGGTGTCGAGCGGCATGACATTAACGTCGTCCAGGAACACGGTGCCGCCGTCGGCGATCTCGCAGCGGCCGAGCTTGCGCTGCACCGCACCGGTGAAGGCGCCGCGCTCGTGGCCGAACAATTCGCTCTCGAGCAGGCTGTTCGGAATCTCGGCGCAATGGATCGACTGGAACACGTGGCGGCGACGCGGGCTCGTGTTGTGCGCGGTGCGCGCGAGCTCCGTCTTGCCGGTGCCGCTCTCGCCGAAGATCAAAATACCGGTGTCCATGTCCTTGATCTTCTCGATCATGCGGAACACTTTGCGCATCGATTCGTCGCGCCCGATCATCCCTTGGAAGTGATTGGCGTCGGACACGGGTGCGGTCGCACCCAACTCGCGCGCCATGCGCTCCTCCTTGTGCGACCGCTCGTCGAAGTGGAGGCTCAGTCGTAGATCACCTGCGACGTGCCGACCGATGCACGAGATGAAATTGACGTCGTCCTTGGAGCGCGGCACCGCGGGCGCGGGCACCAACAACAGCACGCACCCCAGGTCGACGCCCATCGACTTCATCGGCACCACGACCAAGTTGTCTTTCGACGCCTTCTGGATGGCGACGTGCGCCACCATGTCGCGCGCCTCGACGGATTCGCCGTGCAGGACGGCACCCAACTGGAGCGCGTGCGACATGAGACTCTTGAGCGGCGCGTCGTCGACCGGCTCCTGGTCGCCCGACGCCGACACCATCACGAAGCCTTCGTCGTCGGTGCGCAGTGCGAGCGCGCACCACGCCGACGCCGTGAGGTCGCGAAATACATTGATAATGCGCCGGAAGAACGCGGTCTTGTCGTCGGCGTAGTCGGAGAGGGACGAGAGTTCGTAGAACGCGTACAGAAGTTTTTGCGACGCGTTGCCGGTCGACCCCGCGGGCAGCGGGCTCTCGCGCAGGGTTTGCTGCAGCGTCACGATCTCTTCGGGAATCTCGTGGCCGATCTGCGCCTTGATGAGATCTTGCGCGCGGTCGAGGTAGCGCTTGGCGTCGAGCGGGTTGCCCGAGCCCGCGTGCGCGATGCCCGCCTTGGCCAGGCACGCGGCGGCGAGGCGGTGCTTCGACAGCGTCGCGTAGAGGGTCGCCGCCTTGTCGAAATGGTCGACCGATTCGGCGTGGCTCCCTTGCGCCGACTTCAACTCGCCGAAGATCTCCTCGGTCTGCGCTTGCTCGTACTTCGATCCCACCTGGCGCGCGAGCCGCGACGCTTCTTCGGACGCGATGACCGCGTCGTCGTGCCGGTTCTTGCGAATATAGAGCTTGGCGAGACGCTTCTGCGCGCCCATCTCCTCGTTGACCGTGGAGAGCCGGCTCGCGTGCTCGAGCGAGCGCTGGTAGTACGCCTCGGCTTCGTCGAGCTGGCCGCGCGTGAAGAGAATGTCGCCGAGCGTGTTGTAGTTCTCGGCGATCAACTGCGCCAGGCCCAGTTCCGAGCTGATGCGCAGGCTCTCGCGGCAGCGCCGCTCGGCTTCCTCGAAGTTGTGCACTTCGAGATAGAGGAAGGCGAGGTTCAGGAATCCGCCCGCGAGCCCGGCTTCGTTGTTCTGCTTGCGCTTGATGTCGATGCTCTTGTGCAGGTACCCGAGCGCTTTGTCGTACTCGCCCTTCGATTGGTAGGCGAGGGCCAGGTTGTTGTACGAGCCCGCCAGCGCGTTCAGGTCGTTCTCGCGCTCGCGCAGGAAGGCACTCTGCTCGTAGTACGAGACGGCTTCGTCGTAGCGGCTGGTGTTGAACGCGATGACGCCGAGGAGGTTCAGCGCCTGGGCGACGACCAGCGGGTGTTCGTTGGGGTTGAGCGTGTTGACGGTGAACTTGCACGAGTCCACGCAGCTCGAATAATCGCCGAGTCGATACTGCAGCCAGCCGATTTCGTTCAGCAAACGCGCTTGCTCGGCCAAGCTCAAGTACGGCGCGATGTCTTCCTTGGTGTCTTCGAGGAGTTCGAGCGCCTGGCGCAACTGCCCGCGCCCGGCCCACGCGTCGGCCAAGAGGCGCATCGCTTCGCCGGCCAGCGGGGCGTGCGCGCGCACGTCGTCGCCGGTGGTGTGGAGCTGCTTGGCGCGCGTCAGTAGAGATTCCGCTTCGGCCTGACGACCGCGTGCCAAGAAGTCGTCGCCGAAGCGAACCAAGATGGCGAGCTGGTCGCCGTAAGGCAGCGCCGCAATCGCGCCCGAGTCGACGACGTCGCGCTTGATGGCGTCGAGGAACGCCGCGCGCTGCGGTCGCGTCGATTCCTTCACGAAGGAAGCCGCGCGGGCGGCCGCGTCGTCATTTTCTCCCGCTTGCACTAGGTGGTTGTAGGCGAAGAGCGGCGGAAACGTGCCGCGCTCGTCGGCGATGCGCGCGATGGTGCGGTGCAGATTGCGCAAGCGCGAATCGGGGATGCGGGCCGTGACGCGGCGTCGCACCGACGCGCGCGGGACGCGCAAGACCAGCGACATGGCACCGTTGGACGGCATGCGGCGCGATTCGATCGCGATCAAGCCGGCACCGGCCAGTGCAAAGAGGTGTCGATGCACGCGACGGTCGGCGCCGGGCATGACCGACAGGACGACGTCGAGCGGCATGGGGATGCCGGCGACGGCGATCAGCTCCAGGACTTGACGCGCTTCGGAGTCGAGTGCGTCGAGCGTGTGTTCGTCGATCGCGGACCCGACGGACGACGCGACGACGGAATGCACGCCCTTCACGGCGCGAGCGCGAAGCGAAGCCGCGAAGGCGCCGTCCGCCGCGTCGCTGCGCGTTGCGACGATCAAGCCGGCGCCCGCGCGTTTCTCCATCTCGAACAGGTGGTCCAGAATGAGGGCGTGGAGCAGCGGCCGCTCTTCGATATCGTCGACGATCCAGACCGCGGTGCGCGCGACGTCGCGCGGGGCGCCCTTCCTTCGCGACGACGCGGCGGCGTCCCACTCGTCGATCCACTTGACCTCGACACCCTGTCCGCGCAGGCGCGCCATGACGCGCTCGAGCACCGCGGTGCGTCCACTCTCCGACGGACCCGTGACTTCCACCAGCTGCGACGATTCGACCGCGCGGAGAATAGCGTCCAGGTCGACGTCGGCGTGGGTCGACGCGGGCGGCGTTGCGCGCGCGGGTGTGGACGCGTGGTTCCAGTGCGCCGCCGCCTCCGACGCCGAGCGAACGCGCCCGTGCGTGACCTCCGCCGACAGCGCGCGCAAGCGCTTCGCGGTCGGCGCGTCGGCGAGGGCCGCGAACGACTCCGCGATCGACGCGATGGCGGCGACGTCGGCCGCGCACGCGCGCGCGCGCGGATCGAGCCACGCCTCCGCGCTGCCGTCGCGTGTCGCTTCGATCGCATCGGGCGGGAGCGCGTACGCGCCGATCAATAATGATACGGTGCCGTCCTCGTTCACCGCGAGCAGCTCGGGGCGAATCTCGGCGGCGAAGAAGGCATGGAACTCGAATCGCGCCAGCGTGTCGAGGACCGACGACATGGCGGCTTCGACGCGCGCCGGCGGCAGTGTGGTGGAATCGATCTTGGCCGCGTAGGGGGAGAGAATTTCGACGCGGCCATTGTTGGCGACGATCTCGAGTGCGGGGGCACACGCGTCGGGTGCGATGGCGACGGCGGCGTCGCAGCGAAACGCGATCCCGTCGGCGTCGAGCCGGCCGGCGGCGTCGAGCGGGGCCCAACTAACCAGGTAGCGCCGTTCGCTCACCAGGTCGACGTGTCCGGCGACTCGCCAGGGTCCCGCGACGCGCTCGTCCTCGAAGGGCTCCAGGTTTCGCCGAAAGGCGCGTACCGAAGACTCCATCGGTCTATCTCCCGCAATGAAAGGCTCGTTCGTCCGCCGGACTCGACTTCGCGGACGGCCGGCTGCCGGGCAAATTATCGTACGGGGGAAGAACGCACCGGCAGTTGGTTAAAATATTTTACCAGACTGGCGGCGAAAGGCAAGCCCGGCTTTGCCGGACGGCTAGGTGAAATAGAGGATGCGGCCGCAACTTTCGCAGGTCACGACCGTGTTTTTCTCGTAGCGGAAGGAGGTGGCCACCTTGGCGAAGCACCCCGTGCACAGCTCGTTGACGACCGGGACCACGATGCGTTCGTAGTTTTGCGACACGCGCTGGTAACGGGTCAAGAGTTGTGGCTTGATGTGCTGGGTGAGTTCGGCGCGGGCTTTCTTGATCTCGGCGATGCCGTCCATGGTGAATCCCATTTCCTGCATCTTGGCGGCGGTCTTGGCGTCTTCCGCGTCGCGGATCATGTGATCGATGTCCTGGAGTGCAACGAGGAGTTTGGCTTGGTCTTGCTTCCTGGCTGGATGATCGGTCACAACCCCTGCCCTTCGATGATGGTCTTGAGTTCGGCGTAACCCGACGCCCCGACGACGCGATCGCGCGAGGCGTCGTCTTTGATGAGGTCGACAATGCGCCCGAGAACCTGGAGGTAGACGTTGTCGCGATCTTGCGGAGGAGCGATGATGAGGAAGAAGGCGTGCGTCGGCTTCTTGTCGGTCGAATCGAAGTCGACCCCGCGCGTGGAGCGCGCAAACGCGACCGCGAGGTCGCGTACGGCCAGTGTGCGCCCGTGCGGAAACGCCACACCCTTGCCGATGGCGGTGCTGCCCAGGCTTTCCCGGTTCAGCAGCATCTCCAGAATGAGGCCGCGGTCCTTGATATCACGATCGGCGCAGACCGCATCGACCATCTCGGCGAGCGCTTCGCGCTTGGAGGTCGCCTTGAGGTCGAAAATGCAGAGGGATTCTCGGAAGTATGATGCGAGCTCTTGGGACGTCATCATGAACGCCTGGAAAATATCAGAACCGGCGGGTATCCTCAACCGCAATTACCGGTAGCACCGACCCGTATCCTAGTCCAACGCCACCCTGCATGCAAGATCGACTCGAAAATGGCCTCGTCATTCGCGTGACTGGAGGCGACGTCTGGGTGCGCGTCGGAGAAGAAGTGCTGGTTTGCTCGCTCCGGGGGCGCTTCCGGGTGAAGAAGGCTTCGCTGCAGGTGGTGGCGGGGGACCGGGTGGCGGTGCGGCAGGACCCGGGCGGGTCCGGGGTCACCCTCGAGGACATCTTCCCGCGTACCTCGTCACTGTCTCGGTGGGTCGAGCGGGGCGGGGGAGCGCGCACCATCGTGGCCAATGTCGAACGCCTGTTCGTGGTGACGTCGCTCTCGGAACCGCCGTTTCACCCGGTGTTCGCCGACCGGGTGCTGGCAGCCGCCGAGTGGGGCCACGCCCCCGCGGCCGTGGTCTTGAACAAGACCGACCTGGCGAAGGCGAGCGCGGTCCAGGCGGTGGCGGCGGTCTACCAAGCCTGCGGTTACGAGGTGCTCCCGACCTGTGCCGACAGCGGTCGCGGCCTCGACGCCCTCGAGCGCCTCATCGGAGGCGGGGTCTATGCCTTCGTGGGCGAGTCGGGGGTGGGGAAGTCGTCGCTCATCAACCGGCTCGACCCGAACCTCGAGCGCTTCACCCAGGAAGTCGGCGAGCGAACGGGTCGCGGCCGTCACACCACGACGTCGTCGGAGCTCTTGGGATTCCGCAGCGGCTTCCTGGCCGACACACCCGGCATGCAGACCTTCGGCTTTCCCGGCCGCGACGAGACCGAACTGGCCGCGTGCTTTCCCGAGATCGCCCGCATCGAGACGCGCTGCCGGTTCGAGCCGTGCACGCACTCGCACGAGCCGGGGTGCGCGATCAAGGCCGCGGTCGAAGCCCGCGCCGTGGCGGCGTCGCGCTACCAGAGCTACCTCGCCATCCTCGCCGAGATCCGCGCGCACCAAAAAGAGCAGTCGTGGTGAGTCCGTGGGTCGACTGAAGTCGTTCGAACGCTCCGGCAAGCGCGCGCTCATGCGCACGATCGGCCTGTTCCTGCGCGCGCGTCCCATCGGCGCCGACGAGTTTCGCGCCATGGTCTTCCAGCGCATCCTCGTCATCCGGCAGCACAATCAGATGGGCGACATGATGCTCGCGGTGCCGGCGCTGCGCGCGATTCGCGAGTCGTATCCGGACGCGTCGATCGGCGTCGTTTCGTCGACGCTCAATCGCGGCGTGCTGGTGAACAGCCCCTACGTCGACCGCGTGTTCACCTACGACAAGACACGCGCGTGGAGCCACGTCGAGATGGTCGCGGCGATCCGCGCGCAGCACTACGACCTCGTCATCGTACTGCACACGGTCTCGTTCTCGTTCACGAGCTTGCTGCTCGCGGTATTGTCGGGTGCCCGCGTGCGCATCGGCTCGACCTCGCGCACCATCGGCGACGCGCTGACCGGGAGCTACCTCAACTTGACACTTCCACTCCCCGACGAGACCACACTCGCGGGCCTGAACGAAGCCGAGCACAACCTGTTTCCGCTGCGCGCGGTGGGCATCACGACCGACGACATCGCGCCGCTGCTCATCCCCGGCGAGGAGAGCGAGCGCTGGGCCGAGGCCGCGGCGCGCGAAACCTGGCGCGACGGAACGCTGCGACTCGCTGTGCACCCGGGGGCAGGCAAGGTCGCCAACATCTGGCCGCCCGAGCGCTTCGCGGCCGTGGTCGACGACTTGAATGCTCGACGCGCGGTGTCACTCGCGATCGTGGAAGGCCCGCGCGACGCACAGGCGGGGCAAGACTTCCAGCGCGCGTGCAGTGTGGCCGGGACGGTGGTGCGCGGGCGTTCGATCACCGACGTCGCGGCGTTGTTCAAGCGCGCCGACTTGGTGCTGTGCAACGACACCGGGGTCATGCACGTGGCGGCGGCGGCGCGCGCGCGGGTGCTGGCGGTATTCGGTCCGACGGATCCGTTGCGCTGGGCGCCGCGCTGCGACAACCTGCGCATCGTGCGCGCGCCGGGAGGAAACTTGCGGGCGTTGACGCCGGCCACGGTCTCGGCGGCGGCGGCGGAGTGGCTGGGGATCTAGTAGCGCGGGGAGAGTGTAATGCGCAGCGGCAGGGTCTCGTTCGACTCCACCACGACTTCCGATGTCCACGCGTAGAAGTTCGCTTTCTTGATCGTCACCGTATGCGTGCCCGCGTCGACTTCGATCGGGTGCATGATGGGTGTCACACCGATCAGGTTGCCGTCGATGTAGAGTTCGGCGCCCTCGGTGGTCGCGAGGCTGATGATGCCGCGCAGCCGCTTGAGCGTCACGTCGCGGCGCGACAGCTCGCCGGAGACGATCTGGATCGTCTCCAGGTAGGTCTCGCACTTCGGGTGGCGGCACTCGATGGTTTGCCGGCCGGCCGGAAGTGTCAGTCGCAGCGTGGGCGACGCGTCGCCGCGATACGTTCCGTTCACCCACACCTCGCACCCCGGCTCGGCGGTCAGCGAGAGATATCCTTCGCGAAATACCTTGGCGGGCTCCTCTTCGACGGCCTTCTTCGCGGGCTTCGTCGCCGGCGGTTCGTCCGCGGGCGCGGGCGCGGGAGCCGTCACGGGCGGCGTGTTGCTCGCGGGCGCGGCCTGCGAGCCCGGCGTCGTCCACACCATCGGTGCACGCGGGTCCGACGATGCTTGCGTCGACGTGTTGCCCGCGACGTTCTGGACGACGCGCGTCGTGTCGGCCGGTGCCGCGACGGAATCGGCGACGGCGGCGTGCGTCGAATCGGCGTGGAGCACGGACGCGTCGGCACCAGGCACGAGGTCGATCCCGGCCGCGTCGGACACGCTGGACTGCTGGAGGTTGGCCGGCGTCGATGCGGACGGGAAGCCGCCGATCGCGCGCAACTGCGGCCAGAAGAAGTAGCCCGCGCCCCCGGCCACGATCAACGTCGCCGCGGCCACGGCGAACCACGCGCGCGACGCGCGCTGCTTGCGCTTGATCTGAGAACTACTCGCGGCCCAGGCCGCGGCACTCTTCTTTCGGTGCGACGACGTGCTGGTGGGCGACGACACCGGCTTGGTCAACAGGCGTGTGTCGGTGTTGCGCTCGAGCAGCGCCGGCAGTGCCGCGAGCGCATTGCTCAAGCCGTCGCCGCCCATGATGGTCTCGATCGCGTAACGGAAGTCGCGCGCCGACTGGAAGCGCTGCTCGCGATTCTTGGCCAGTGCCCGCATGACGAGGGCTTCCACGTTCTGCGGAATCTCGGGATTGAGCTCGCGCACGGGTGGGATGTCCTTGTGAATGATGTTCTGGATGACACCCATGTAGTTCTCGCTCGCGAAGGGCTGGCGCCCCGTCAGGAGCTCGTAGAGAACCGTGCCGAGCGAGAACAGATCGCTGCGCTGGTCGACGCTCTCGCCGAAGGCTTGCTCGGGCGACATGTAGAGCGGCGTACCCAGAATCGAATCGGCGGCCGTGTTCACGTTCGAGCCCTGCGTGAGCTTGGCCAGGCCGAAGTCGGTGATCTTGACCGTGCCGGTCTTGGTCAGCATGACGTTGCCCGGCTTGATGTCGCGGTGGACGATGCCCTTGGCGTGCGCGTGCTCCAGGCCGCGGCACGTCTGGTGCACGATGGCGAGTGCGAGGTCGAAGTTGATGGGCCGCCAGCGCTCGAGGACTTCCTTCAGGCTCTCGCCCTCGACGAACTCCATCACCATTTGATAGCACGTGTCCTCGACGCCGAAGTCGATCACGCGCACGATGTTCTCGTGGTCGAGCGACGCGGCCGCCTTGGCTTCGAGGATGAAGCGGCGCGTGAAGTTCTCGTCGGTGGTCAGGTGCTGGTGGAGGCGCTTGACCGCCACCACGCGATCGAGCGACACCTGGATGGCCTTGTACAGGACCGCGGTGCCGCCGGACGCGACCGTTTGCAGAACCTTGAAATTCTTGTTGTCGGTCACGGCGCTTGCCTCCGAGCGGTCACCGCGCGAGCACGAGTCGCTCGGCGAGGTACGAAGGAAGCCCGTTGGAGAGGATCTTTCCCTGTGACTTCGAAATGTCGTACGGAACGCGCACGAACTCGAGCGAGCCGTCCTCTTCGTCGAGCACCACCATGCACGCGTCCGGGTTCGAATCGCGCGGCTGGCCGATCGATCCCACGTTGACGAAGTAGCGCGTCGTGTCGCTCAAGCGCACGCGGTGGTCGCGCACCACTTCCATGCGCCCCGTCTTCTTATTCATGGTCACGAGGACGGGCAAGTGGGTGTGGCCCACGAAACAGAACTGCTGACCGATGTGCGCGAACACCTCGGCCACTTCTTCGAGTGTCCGGATGTAGACGAAGCGCATCGGGTCGACGGGCGAAGCATGCGTGTAGCAGTAGTCGCCATCGATGTACTGGAGCGGCAGATTCGCCAACAGCTCCTTGTCCTCGCCGCTCAATTGGTCGCGCGTCCACTCGATGGACTGGCGCGCGATCGAATTGAACTCTTCGGTGGAGATGACGCCGGCGACCGCGAGGTCGTGGTTGCCCGCCAGCATCAAGTTCGACTTGTCGCTGATCAGTTCGATGCACGGCTGCGGGTCGGCGCCATAGCCGACCACGTCGCCCAAGCACATGAGCTGATAGGGCTCGAAACGGCGCGCGGCCTCGATCGTGGCCTGGAGGGCTTCGAGGTTGCCGTGGATGTCGGACATCAAGACGTAGCGCATCGGAGCCTCTCCGGTGGTCGTGGACTATTCGTGAAATACGAACAATTCGCTGGCGATCTGGATCTCGTCGTTGTCCTTGAGTTCGACTTCCTTGACCGTTCGGCCGCCCACGCGTACCGGGCGCAGACCGCCGACGCGGCGCAGGATGACGCGGCCATTCTCGCGGATGATCTCGGCGTGACGGCCGGCCACGAACATGCCGGCGACGTGCACGTCGGCGTCCTGGTCCTTGCCGATGACGACACCTTCGTCTTCGATCTCCACGACGCGATCGCCGAACTCGGTGTGCACGACCAAGCGCGGCGGGCGCCGGTGGTCGACCGTATCGATGGTGGCGGTGCGCGTGCCGTGTCCCTCCGAGGGGTCGTCGGCGCGCGACGCCGGCGCCGGCGCGGGCGCGGTCGTCGGCGCATGGCCCGCGTTCAACGCGCTGCGCTGGAAGATCATGGTCTGGTCGAAGCCGGCCATCGATTCCGGCTCGGGGACGGCGTGGCCGCCCTGGATGCGAAACAGGATCGTGTGCTTGGCGATCGTGATCTCGTCGCCGTCTTCCAACTTGCGCCGCGTGATGCGCGCGCCGTTGACCTCGGTGCCGTTCAAGCTGTCGCAGTCGCGGACGAAATACCCGCCCTTCTCTTCTTCGATGAGTGCGTGCAATCGCGACACGGCCAGGTTGTCGATCACGATGTCGTTGTCGGGTGTGCGGCCGATGCGCAGGCGCGGGCGGTCCAATTCCCAGCGACCAATCTCGCGATCCTTGAAGCGCAGTGCCACCACCGGCGGCTTCGAGAGGAATACGTCCTCGAAGCGGCCGTTGAACGACTCGGGCAGGTTTTTGGCGTCGGCCGCGTACGAGACCAGGAAGTCTTCGTACAAACTGATGGTGAGCGGCTTCTCCGCCGAGCGCGTGTACGCCTTGACCAGGAACTCTTCGCGGAAGGAGCTTTCGCGCGGTGTCGCCGCCGAAAGCTCCATGCACAGGGCCGCCGCCTTGCCCTTCTCGTAGCGCAAGAGCGCGAAGAAGTCCTCGCGCGTCGCGGCCAGGATGGAGCTCTTGCCTTCGGACTCGATCTTGTCGAGGAGCTCGTCCAGGTCGACCAGGTTCGTCGCCACGCGCAACGCGGGCTTCTTCTGCGACACTACCAGCAGCGAGTGCAGGATCTTGGTGTTGAGCTCGTACCAACACGCGCGCGGAAAGTTCATCTGGGTAACGCCGACCATGAAGTCGCGGATCGAAGTGGGCGAAAATTGACCCGCGACGACCTCGGCCGCGGCGTAGATCTGCCGGTCGCGCAGGAAGAGGACGCGCTGCGTCACGCTGTCGTAGACCTCGAGCGCGCACGGTTTGGGGGCGCTGGCGTCGAGCGCCCGACGGATGAGATCGTTCAGCGAGGCCTTGGTGACCTCGCCGCTCTCTCCGAGTACTGCGGCGTGTGGAATCGAGGTTCTCACGTTGCGACCTTTCTCGCCTGCGACGTTCGCAAAGACATTGTCGGCCAAGGAGAAAGGGCAAATTCCATGCCACCGATACGGGCATGTGCGCGAGCGTCGAAGCCCGCAAGGTGGCGTCGGGACGGGGCAAACCGAGGCGGCGAAAGTGTCCTAGAAGGACGGGCAGATCGCGGAATGCAACGGCGCTCGGCGCGCTCATGATTTCGTTCGCGATGGCGGTGAATGCTTCCTCATCGTTGCGCGCGAGGGCGTCCTCGTCGCGCGCGCGCCGCATCGCATCTTGACACGCGCACCGCCGTCGTGATAAAATCCTTCCCGTTCGCAAGGCAAGGTGGCCACGTGTTTCGCAGCGAGTCAATAATCTAGCAGTAGGGGATCCATCACGTGCGTATCGGCACGGCGGTGGATTCTTGCTTTTGGAAAGGGGGAATTCGGAATTGCGCCAAACTGGTAAAGTCAAATGGTTCAACGAAAACAAGGGGTACGGATTCATCCTCAGTGACGAGGGCGCGCGCGATGTCTTCGTGCACTATTCGGAGATTCGTGACGACGGTTACCGCACACTCGCCGAGGGCGAGACCGTCGAATACGAGTTGATGGACAGTCCGAAGGGTCCGCAGGCGAAGGGCGTCTTGCGCAACGGCAAGCCCGTCTCGGCGCCGCAGGCTCCGGAGGCCGCCCTGTAACCTGTTTTTTCGTTGACCGTAGAAACGCGGATCCCCGTACCGGCGCGAACGCTGGTGCGGGGATCGCGTTTTTAGGGGATCTCTTCCCGCGCGTTAGTCGTCGAGGCTCTTGAGACTCCGCTGCGCCTTCTCGTTGGACGGGTCCAACTCGATCGCTTTCTTCCACGCCTTCCGCGCCTCGTCCTTGTGTCCCAGCTTGAAGTGCGCGTTGCCGAGGTTGGTGTACGCGGAGCTGTTGTTGGGGCTCCGACCCAACGCCTCGTTGTACATGTCGACGGCGCGGGAGAAGCTGCCCTGCTTGTAGTACACGTAGCCGAGGTTGTTGTACGCCGCGTGCAACTCGGGGTTGAGCTTGATCGCCTTCGTGAACGCTTCGGCCGCGCGGTCGTTCTCTCCCAACTCGGTGTAGACCAATCCGAGGTTGTTGTAGCACTCGGCGAAGGTGTCGTCGCGCTTGAGCGCTTCCAGGAACTGATCGCGCGCGAGCTTCATGTCGCCGTGGTGGAAGCTGGTGACGCCGAGGTTGTTGAACTTCATCGCCTCACGACGCTTGGCCTGCGCGGCCGCCGTGTCGTCTTTCTTGCGGTCGCTGCGGACCACGTCCATCATCTCGGCCCAGTTGCGTTCGAGACGATCGATGTTGTCGACCGCCTTGGACACGTTGGCCTCGACACCCTGCATGCGCGGCGCGATGGCCTCCAAGGCCTGGAGGCGGCCCATGATCTGCTCCCACTGCGTCTTGATCTGCTTGATGCTGTCGTCGAAACCGAGCACCAGGTCCGAGACGGTCGTGGTCAGCGTTTCGAAACCGTCGTTGCGCGCGTCGATGGTGTCCTTGATCTCGGCGACGCCGTCCTTGATCGCGTTCATGGTCTCGTGGCGTTCGTCTTCCTCTTCTTCGCTGGGAACCAGCGAGGCGAGGCGCTTGTCGACGTCGGCCTTGAGCTTCGTGATGGTTTCGGTCTGACGCTTTTCCGCTTCGCCGAATCCGGAGATCATCTCGGCGACACTCTTGGTTTGAAGCTTCCAGAACTTGTCGAGCTCGCGCGCAACCGCGGCCGACGTGTCGTCCTTCTTGTCGTCCTTGCGGCCGGATTTCTCGGCGGCGTGCTCGCTGGCTTCGGCGGCCTTGCGCGCCTTGTTGACCCCGGACAGGATCGCGTCGAAGGTGCAGTCGCCGTCGTCGGTGCGATAGAAGCGACACGTCTCGCGCAAGCAATACAGGTGCGACGTGGCCGGGTTGTCGCGGCCCGCTTTCGCGTTCCTCTGCGACGACGCCTTGCGGTCCGTCTTGACGCCGACGCCGCCGTCGCCGTCGTAGCCCAGCACGACGACGTCGCCGGTGTTGCCGTGCGCGCTCGGCGCGGAGTTGGCCTCGATCTCGAGGACGTTGCCGTCGGCACCCAGCATGTGCGACATGAACGGGCAGATTTTCATGATCTCGCTCCTTCAGCGATCCAATGCGATGTGGACGGTATCGACGCCGGGGCGTTCATGCCGCGACGCGTTCGATAAATTCTCGTCGTATCCGCGGATTTCTAGCAGGTTCCGTGCCGGGGAGGGCGCAGGCGGGCGGCGTTTCGCGAGGAGGAAGGGACCGTATCAGTCGAGCGACGTGGTCTTTTGGAGCACGGCCACGTCGTTGGCCTGGTTGCCCAAGAATTGCTCGTAGTTGTGACGCTCGAGGCGTTCGTATTCGGCGCGCCCGGGAAACGCCGTGACCAAGCGCTTCAAGGTGTCGTTGGCCCCGGCAAAATCGTTCATCGAGCGCTGACACACGGCGGTCTTCAACCACACGCGCTGCTTTTGCTCGTCGGTCAGAGACGATTCACCGAGTTTGGTGAGGATGGCGAGCGCGGGCAGCGGGCGACTGCACAGCGTGTGGTACTCGGCTTCGTAAAAACGCTGGGCAAATCTTTCCGCGTCGTCCTTGGGCTCGAACGCGAGCAGATCGTGCAATTCGTCGGCGCGACCGTCATCGAGTGCACGCTCGATGCGTTCGATCACCGACGGCGGTGTTGCGACGGGCACTGCGGCCGCGACGGGCTCTTGCGCGACGACCGGCTCCGGTTCGATGGCCGGGGGCTTCGGCACTGCGACGGGCTTCGGTACGGCGGCGACCGCCGGTGTCGGTGCGATCGCCGGCGTCGGTTCGGGTACCGTACTGACGTGCGCGTACGCCGCGGCATCGATGGGTGCGCGCGACGGCGGGGCCTCCGCGCGCGGTGGCGTCTCGTCGACGGGCGGCGACGACTCGACGACACTCTCCGGCTCCTCGTCGTCGATGTGGAAGAAAGCCGCCGCACCCACTAGACCCAATCGACGCGCGACGTTGGTCACGTGCGACTCGCCGATGGTCGGCTCCGCGCTCGGGCGCAGCTTGACCGCCTGCCGGGCTTGCGACGCGGGCGCGCTCGCGGGCGTCACAGCGGGAGCCGCGAGCTTCTCGGACGGCTGCTCGATCTCCTTTTTGATCTCTTTTTCGATTTCCTGGTCGATCAGCCTTTCGAGCGGTCTTTCGCGCGGTTTCTCGGCAGACTTCGCGTCGCGCGTCGACGACAGGCGCAGGTCGCGCGAGGTCTCGAACCCGTCGTCGTCGGTTTCCGCGACGGGCTGTTCGATCGGTTCTTCCACGCTCGGCGCGTCCGGAGTTCCGTCGTCGTCGAACGAGAGCTCGCGGGACTCGGTGAACGACTGCTTCTCCGTGTGCTTCGTGCGCTCCTCCGCGAAGCGCGACGCGGGCTTCTCGCCCTGGGCGGTCGGCGACTGCGGGCGCGGCGCCGACGAGGAGCGTTCGATCCCGTCCGCCTTGGCGTCGCGATGCAGACTGAATTCATTGTGGTCGAAGTTCTGGAAGTCTTCGCCTTCGGCGATCGCCTCGACGACTTCGGCCTGCATGTGCTTGCGGCACAGCTCTTCCAATCCCGGGTGCGACGTGCGGTGCTTGTCGGCCAGTCCCACGACCGCGTGCACGTCCTGCGGCGACGCGGTCACCACCGCGTTGAGGATATCGACCGCGCGCGGGAAGTCTTTGAGCTCCAGCGCCAACGACGCGTGGAACAGCATGACCTCGATGGTGAACACGCTTTCCTTCGATGTCCCTTCCAGGTGCGCGTAGATGTCGGGCGTGCATTTGCCGCTCACGTACATCGGGCGCAGGATCTCCATCGCCGCCACCGACTGATCGAGCGTCAGCGCCGCGTCGACCGCCAGCCACACGCACGCATTGACGCTGTGCGCAGGGTCGATGAACGGCTTCAAGATCATGATGACTTCGCGCGCCGAGTCCTTGTTGTCGGCGAGGTAGCCGCGCAGCACCAACGCCGCGGCGTCGAAGTCGTCCTTCAGGAGTAGAACCTCGGCTAGCGCGCGCTCGACCTTGGGCTTGTACTTGGTCTTGTCGCGCAGCGACTGCAAACGGTCGATGCAAGTCGGAATCATGGTGGAGTCGAAGCGCGCGGCTTCGACGACACGAGAGATGCAGTCCACCTCGTTGCCGCCGGCCCACAGCGCGATTCCGTGGGCGTAGCGGATGCGTCCCACCTTGGGCTGCTTCGACTCGAGGCCGGCCAGGAACGGCTGCAGCATCTTGGTCTCGACCGGTTTCTCGTCGATGATCTCGACCAGCGCGGTCATCCCGTCCTTGAGGCTGCCGAGGCGGATCGAGAGCAGCGCCGACAGAAGGTCGTTGGTGAAAATCTCCGCGCGCAGCGAATAACCGCCGTGGCTCGCCGACTTGAGCGACTGTTTCTTGGTCTTGGTGCGTGCGAGCAGGTCGCGCGCGACGTGATCGGGGATCTGTTCCAAGTGCTCGAGCGCGCCGTCGAGGTCGCGGCGCTTGACCGCGTTCTCGACCACGTAGCGCGCGAGCGCGGGGTCGTGCACGGCGAGCAACTTGTCCTTCACGAACTCCGCCACGCGATCCTTGTCCTTGGTAAATTTTTCCTGCGCGGTCTTGAGGAAGTTCGTCGCCTGCATGACCTCGCCGCCCTCCAGGCATGCGTCGACCGCGTCCAGATAGAGGTCGAGCTCGTCGGGAAATTGGGCGATAGCCTGCTCCAAGCGCTTGACGGCCTTGTCGAAGTGGCCGCGCTTGCGTTCTTGCAGCGCCTTTTGTTGGGCGGATGCCGCTTTTTCGTTCATGAACTAACCATGGTTGGAGGGATCGTCGTCGACAGGTCGCTCATTCCTAGCGCTATAAGCGAATCGCATACCAGCCCGCGATCTCGTTTTTGGGGGCGTGAGGATGTTCATAAGACGTTGCAGCAAATTGAAATAGAGAAACCCGTCGTCGAACGCCTCGTTCGCCGCGCGCGAGGGGACCGGCTGCAAATTGCACACGCCGACCCAGCCCCATTGCACCGATCTTGACCGTTCAAGTATCATTCGCCGCAACAGTTGCGTATCCCCGCGTCGTCCGATTCCGCCGCGGCCCGCTCTTCCCTTATGACCGGAACCTTCACCTTGTCCGTCCAGTGTCGACTGGCGTCCTCGCACGTGCTCGAGGGTTGCCCGCCGTGCGACCGCTTGCACGGTCACACCTGGACCGTGCGCGCGTTTTGGGAATTCGCCGGGCTCGACCAGCACGGCATGGGGGCCAACTTTCGCGACTTGAAAGAAGTGCTGCGCCGCGAGGTGCACGATCGCTTCGACCACCGCCACTTGAACGACATTGCGCCCTTCGACCACGTTCCGCCCACGGCGGAGAATCTCGCACGCGAGGTGTACACGCTCTTGCGCGAGAAGTACCAACCCGGCCCGCGCGGCAAGCTAGCGCGCGTCGAGGTGTGGGAAGGTCCCGAGGCGTGCGCGGCCTACTCGGAATGAGAGCGTGCGCATCATGAAGAAACCGAGATCGCTCGTGCTCGTGAGCGGCGGCCTGGACTCGTTGGTGTCGCTCGCGCGCGCCGTGGTCGAGCGCGACGTGCGCGCGGTGGTGTTCTTCGACTACGGCCAGCGCGCACGCGAGAGCGAGCGCGTTTCGTCGATGAATGCCGGCCAACTACTACGGCGTTCCGTTCCTGGACATCGACATTCGCTGGCTGGAATCGCTCGCGCCCGCGGGCATGCGGTCGTCGCGCGAGGACGAGGATGATTCGCTGTCGACGCTCGACGAAGTCTGGATCCCCAATCGCAACGGCGTGTTTGTGAATGTCGCGGCCGCCTACGCCGAGAGTTACGACTGCGACACCATCGTGACCGGCTTCAATCGCGAGGAAGCGGAGGAGTTTCCCGACAATTCGCGCGACTACATCGAGCGCGTCAACGCCGCGCTGGCGTTGTCGACGCGCAACGCGGTGCGGGTCGAGAGTTTCACGATCGACTTGGACAAGCGTGCGATCATTCGCGTGGGGCTCGAGTTGAAGGCGCCATTGTCGATCATCTGGAGTTGCTATCGCTCGGGCCCGAAGATGTGCGGTCGCTGCGCATCGTGCGCGCGCCTGCGCGGTGCCGCCGATTCGCTGCCAGTCGGCGACCGACCCGTGCTCGAATTCGAGGACGCGTGAGCTTCGCGTTTCGCATCCTCGACGGCGAACTCGCCTACACCGGCGCGGAACTACGCAGCGGTTGGGTGGCGGCGCGGACCGGGCTCTCAGGCGACGCGGCGGCGGGGTTTGTCGGCCCGTGCCACGTGCCCAACGAGAACCTGGTCGACTTGGACGACGCGCGCGCGGGGTACTTCATCAAGGCGGCGTCGATGGCGCACGTGATCGTCGAGCACGCGTGCACGCTGGACGTCGCCGTTCTGCGCCAACGCCTGTTGGTGGCGATCCTCGGCGAACTCTTGCGCAAGCGCGGAAAGCGCATGCGCCGCGAGGGCGACGATCTGTATTATGATGACCGCAAGCTGACGGTTTCGATTGCGGCGCCGGGGCCGTCGACGTGCTTGATTCACCTCGGAGTCAACGTCGACCCCGCGGGCGCACCGGTCCCCGCGGTGGGGTTGACCGAGATGCGCGTCGAGCCGCTCGAGGTTTTGAACGAATTGCTGACGCGCTACCGCGAGGAATTGGCGACGGTCGCGCACGCAGCCACGAAAGTTAGAACGGTTCCTTGATGGCGATGGACTCGAAGCAGAATCAGACCGCGGCGCGCGATGCAGAGCTGGTGTCGTCGGCGAGCGCCGGATATCTCTCGGAGATGTTCTGCTCGGTGCAAGGCGAAGGACTCTTCGTCGGCGAGCGGCAGATCTTCGTGCGCACGGCCGGGTGCGCGGCGACGTGCTCGTGGTGTGACACCGTCTATAGCAAGGTGCAGACGCCGCGTTTCGTGATCCACGGCGACGGCGACGCTCCGGCGCGCTGGCGCGCCAACCCGGTCGCCCTCGACGACGTCCTCGACGACGTGGTCGCGTGCGCGCGCTCGAACGCACCCGTGGTCACCGTGAGCATCACCGGCGGCGAGCCGCTCGAGCAGCCCCAATTCGTCGCCGCGCTCGCGCGCGGGCTGCGTGCGAAGGAACTCCGCGTTTATCTGGAGACCGCGGGCATCCATGCGGACGCACTGCGATCCGTGGTCGACCACGTCGACGTCATCGCGATGGACATCAAGCTGCCTTCGGCGACAGGCGTGGAGCATTGGAACGCCCACCACGGGTTCTTCGCGGCGCTGCGCGAGTCGGACTTCCAGCCTACGCGCGTATCCGCGCGTTCTCTTTTCGTCAAGGTGATCGTCGACTTGAAGGCCACGGTCGCGGAAATCGAGCGCGCGGCGGAACTCGTCGCCTCGTTCAGCCCGCGCGTTCCCTTCGTCCTACAACCCGAAAGCGAAACCATGTTGTCCGAAAAGTCCACGCGCGACTCGCGTCGCGCGCTCCTACAATTGATCGACGCCGGCGCGCGCGCGGCCAGCCTGCGCCTCGACGTCGTGCGCGTCATTCCGCAAACCCACAAAGTGCTGCACGTCCGATGAACCCCGACTACCTCACCGGCGCCGTCGGGCTGGTTGCGTTTATCTTTTCGGTGATCGTGCACGAGAACGCGCACGGGCTGGTGGCCGAGCACTTCGGCGATACCACTGCGCGCGACTTGGGTCGCATCACCATGAATCCGATTCCGCACCTCGACCCGATCGGAAGCATTCTCTTGCCGCTGGCGGCGTTTCTCTCCGGCCTGCCGTTTTTCGGGTGGGCCAAGCCGGTGCCGGTCAATTCCGCCAATCTGCGCAATCCCGTGGTCGACAACGCGTACGTCGCGGCGGCGGGGCCGGCGTCGAACTTCCTGCTGGCGTTCGCGGCGTCGATCCTATGGATCATCGTCGGACTGGTGTTCAAGCACGTGCCGGGGTTGATCGAGTCGGGCGAGCGGTCGCTCTATTTTTTCAATACGCTCTGTAGCAGTCTCGTCACGGTCAACTGCGTGCTGGCGATGTTCAACCTGCTGCCGATTCCGCCGCTCGACGGCCACTGGATCCTGATGCGCTATCTCCCGCCCGGCCCCCGCGAAGCCCTCGCGTCGATCGGCCGCTTCGGGTTCTTCATTCTGATTCTGTTGTTGTGGAGCGGTATCCTGTGGCGCATCCTGGGCCCGCCGCTTTCGCTCGTCGTGTCGGCCTACCACGCGCTGGTGACGACGGTGGTGCGCGCACTGTAGAAGAAAAAAGCCCTCCCGACTTTCGCCGGGAGGGCTTCTTCATTCCTAGTCTCGCTTCGTCTTCAGTCGTCTTGGCCCGGGCGTTGGTTCCCGCGGTCCGAAGGCGGAGCTTCGCGGTTCTGGATCGTCACCGCAGCGAAGCGGCTCTCGGTGTTCTTGGTGCTCACCGACGTCACGCGGTAGTCGTACTGGCGACCGAAACGCGCCCCGCCGTCGACGATGCTCGTCACTTCCAGCGGCGACGCATTCAGGTGCTCGATCGAATCGTCGGCGTCGTCGACGCGATAGACGTTGTACCCGCGCACGTTCGGCTGCGAGCTCGCGTCCCACGAGATCTGAATGTCGCCGCCGTTGATGACGATGGCCTGGACGTTGGTCGGCGCGAGCACCGGAGCTTCGTCTTCGCCGGTGTTGGGCGCCGCGGTATCCTGGGCGCATCCGACCGCGAGCAGAAGCAACGCCGGCAACACGCACGCGAGCACGAGGTACTTACGGAGCGCCATGACGGTTCCTCCCGAAGAGCGACCGCGCGGAATCGATCCCGCGTCGCGCTTACTGTGTGATTCGAACCTGCTAGCTTGCTTAGGCCGCGGGGCGGTGCGATGAACTGTACTGCGGATGCCATGTGCGGCGACCGCCCCGCAGCACGGCGGGCTATTCAGCAACCCACGTGCCGATTCGCCGTCGTCGCATGGCGACGCCACTTTTCGGCCGCAGCAACCGCGCTCGCGTCGCGATACGACACGCGCGCGTCCGCGTACTGCCGCGTCGTGTCGCATCGCGTCGCAGCGTCGTGCCAGAATGAGAGTCGCTCGTTGCATTACCGTGCGGTTAACGCGCCCCCCGCGGCGCGAATGGAGGCGGAAAGCGGCGTCGACAAAAACCCCTTGACCTGTCACGAGTTATGGGGCACAATGGCCCACGCGTTGCACGAACGTTTGGGCCCCCCCGCGGGCAGATTCACTGGGCTTTTGCAATGAGCTTGGCAAGGAGGCTCGCCCGATGACCAAAGCCGAAATCGTCGAGGACATCGCCAGCAAGACGGGACTCACCAAGAAAGACGTCGCCACGGCGATGGATAGTTTCCTCGAATCCATTTCGAAGGCGCTCTCGGAAGGTAAGCACTACGAGATTCGCGGCTTCGGAACCTTCAAGGTCAAGAAGCGCAAGTCGCGCATGGCGCGTAATCCGCGCACCGGCGACTCGGTGCCCGTTCCGGACCGCAAGGTTCCCGTGTTCAAAGTATCGAAGGAACTCAAGGACCTCGTCGCCAACGTCTAGATTCCCATTTTCACTCGCGTGCGACGGCGCGACGCGCGGAGTTATCCCGCGCGGTCTTCGCCGTTTCCGCTGATCGTCCATGGCAGAACCTCGCCGATTCATCGACCTGCGCAGCGACACCGTGACGCGACCCACCGCGGCCATGCGCCGCGCCATCGCGGAAGCGGATGTCGGCGACGACGTCTTCGGGGACGATCCCACCATCATTGCGCTGGAGAAACGCGTCGCAACACTCCTCAAGAAGGAAGCGGCGCTGTTCGTGCCGTCGGGCACCATGGGCAACTTCCTCGGCGTGGCCTCACTCACCGACACCGGCGACGAAGTCATCCTCGAGCGCCAGTGCCACATCACGAACTACGAGGTGTCGTCGGTCGCGGCCCTCCACGGCGTGCAGTTGAACCCCCTCGACGGCGATCGCGGCGTCATGACCGCCGAACAAATCGAGCCCTACATCAAGGTGCAGTCGCTGCACACGCCGGGGACGAAGGTCATCGCGATGGAAAACACGCACAACCGCGCGGGCGGCCGCATTTACCCGTTCGACGAAATGAAGCGCGTCAAGGCGCTGGCCGAGCGCCACGGCCTTCGCGTCCACCTGGACGGCGCGCGCCTGTGCAACGCGCACGTCGAAACGCACGTGTCGCTGGCCGACTACGCGGCCTGCGCCGATACGGTGAGCATGTGCTTCTCGAAGGGACTCGGAGCGCCGGTGGGTTCCATTCTCGTATCGACTCAGGAGGTCGTTGACCGCGCCCGCCGTCTGCGCAAGCGACTCGGTGGCGGGATGAGGCAGGCGGGCATACTGGCCGCGGCCGCGCTCTATGCCGTCGACCACCACATCGAGCGCCTGCGCGACGACCACAAGAACGCCAAGCGACTCGCATCGTTCGTCGAGCAGGTGCGCGGGCTTTCGATTTTGTTCCCGGTCGAGACCAACATCGTGGTGGCGCGCGTCGACGAGAAGGCGTTCACCGTGGAGACGCTGCTGGCCAAGCTCAAGGAGCGTGGCGTGCTCGCGGTCCCGTTCGGCGCCGGTCGCGTCCGCATGGTGACGCACCTCGACGTCTCCGCGGACGACGTCGAGCGCGCGGGTGAAACGCTGCTCGCGCTCGCACGCGGCTAGCGGTGCCACGCATGGGCGACTCGCCCGGCACACTGACACTCGTCGCCACACCGATCGGCAACCTCGGCGACATCACCTATCGCGCGATCGAGATCCTCAAGAGCGTCGACGTCATCTTGGCCGAGGATACGCGCCACTCGCGCCGCCTCTTGAATCACTACGCCATCTCGACGCCGCTCGTCTCCTACCACGATCACAACGAAGCGCGCGTGACGCCGGGCATCGTCGAGCGTCTCCAGCGCGGCGAAAACATCGCGCTGGTCACCGACGCGGGAACGCCCGGTGTTTCCGACCCCGGCTTCTATCTCGTCCGCGCGGTGCTCGAAGCGGGCATCACCGTCACGATGGCGCCGGGGGCCAACGCCGTCCTGCCGGCCCTCGTGCTGTCCGGCTTTCCGTGCGAAGCCTTCGTGTTCGCGGGCTTCGCGCCGAGAAAACCCGGCGAGTTGAAGCGCGCCATCGACGCGCTGGAAGCCGAGCCGCGCACCTCCGTTTTCTTCGTGTCGCCGCACCAACTTCACAGGGTGCTCGGTGCGCTCGCGGACCGGCTGCCGGACCGCGCCATAACGGCGGCGCGCGAGTTGACCAAGCTGCACGAAGAAGTCGTGCGCGGAACCGCCATCGAAGTGCGCGATCACTTCGCGAAAGGGGAATCGCGCGGGGAGTTCGTGGTGGTGGTCAAGGGCGTGGGCAAGCGGCGTGCGGCACGAGGTGGCGGCGACGACGACGCCTCCGGCCCCCCAGCTTGACGCCGTCTCGAAGCGGGTGATACGGTCCCGCGTCATGGACAAACGAGCCATACAAGCGAACGCGCGCAAGGTACTCGACCCCGTGGTCAACGTGCTGGTCGTGTTCCACGTTTCGCCGCTCTTGGTCTCGCTGTTCGGACTCGCGTTCAGCGTGTGGGGCGGCATCGTGGTCGCGCGCGGTTGGCTCTTGATGGGTGGTGTGTTTCTCTTGCTCGCGGGCCTGTGCGACGTGCTGGATGGAGACGTGGCGCGACGTCTCGGCAAAGCGTCGCGCTTCGGCGCCTTCATCGACTCGATGCTCGACCGCATGAGCGAGTTCGTCTACTTCGGCGGCATCCTGATGTACGTCGTGCGGCGTCCTTCCGGCTTCGAAGTCTATGAACCCGTCGTCATCGTGTTGGCGTTGATGGGCTCCGTGCTCACGAGCTACGCGCGCGCGCGCGCCGAAGGCGTGGGCATCGAGTGCAAGGTGGGTGTCATGGAGCGTCCCGAGCGCATCGCGCTCATGGCGATCGGGCTGATCGCCGGGTATCGCTTCCTGATGGCCGTGATGATTTTGCTCGCCGCGACGTCGCTCTATACCGTGTTCCAGCGCATCCGTCACGTACACCGCGCCGCGGCGGCAATGGATGCGTCGCGGGTGCCCGGCGCGGACCGTCCCGTTGACACTCGCGGAGTGATGTGATAGTGTAGCGACGCCTCAAACGGGACGCCGCCACTGAACTCGTCTCGCTCATCTGTCTCCCAGCGCGTCCCACCACCGATCCCGCGCGAAGCACAGCGTCAATCTGCGTTCTCGTTCTTTTCCGTTTCCGGAGGAAGTTTTCTCCGACAGGAGGCTTCACCATGGAGCGTTTGAAAACGCGTACATGGGCTCTGGGATTGGTCGCCGCGTGCGTCGTTACCGCGTCCGTCGCCATCGCCCAGCCCACCCTTCCGTATGAGAATCATTACAACGTGTACAAGACGCCGCCGATACCCTACGCGGTTCCCGCACCGATCACGCTGACCGACCAGTTCGGGACGGTCAGCGTCACCTCGTTCTTGCTGGAGCGCTTCGCGAACCCGGCCGAGAAGCGCATCCCCGAAACCGGGGAAGTGTTTCCGATCATCAACCCCGTCATTCACCAGACGTGGTGGAGGATCGACGCGCCGCAACCCCCGCGAACGATCGTCGGCATCGACCAGTTCGGCACGTCGCAGTGGCACTTGGGCGACGCGGTCTACTTGCTCAATCCGGCCCTGAAGAACGTGCAGCCGCCCGCCACACCGCCGGTGTGGAATCACTACCTGTGTTACAACGCGCAGGGACCGACGCTGGCACGGCCGGTGGTGTTGATCGATCAGTTCGGCCAATACCAAGTCCAGGTCCTGTACGGGAAGTTGTTCTGCAATCCGGTCGAGAAGAGAGACGTGACCGGCATCGTGTACCCGATCATCGACCCGATCGCGCACCTCGCGTGCTACTTGATTCAGAGCCCGACGCCCTTCGGGCATGCGGTCGTCGCCATCGATCAGTTCGGGAATTGGCAGTTCGACACGCTCGAGAACGACTGCATGTGCGTTCCCGCGCTGAAAGAGCACGTCCTGAAGACCGAGCAATCGACGTGGGGGAAGGTCAAGGCGCTGTACAACTAGTTCTCGAGTCGGACGAACCCACCGTCCGAAACGAGTCGGCCGGTCGCTCCGAAAGGGCGACCGGCCGTTTCTTTATTCCAATCGGATCGCTTCGACGATGGCTGCCTGCACGTCGTCGATGGATTGGGTTCCGTCGAGTTGGACCACGCGGCCGAAACTCGCCTCGTAGCGCGGGAGCAACTTCTCATAGTTTTTCGCGATCGTCTCCAGGTGCGCGCGCGTTTCGTAGATCGCCGCCGCACCGCGGCGCGTCGCGAGCCGCTGCAAACAAACGTCCACCGGTACGGCGAGAAAGAGCGTCAAGTCGGGAACGGCGCAGCCCCGGTTGACGTCGATCACCCAATCCGGCGAAATCGACGGGTCGAGCGTTTGATACGCCATCGACGAAAACACGTAGCGATCGCAGATCACGTGCTCGCCCGCCGCGAGGTGCGACTCGATCGCGCGCGAATGCGCGAGGCGGTCGGCAGCGAAGAGGAGCCCCATGGCGTTCTCGTCCGGGCGGTACGTCGACCCGTCGGGCGCGCGCTCCTGGCCCGTGAGCAAGCGACGAATGAATGCACCGATCGGGTCCGAAGTGGGTTCGTTGGTGAGGAAACTCGCCGTGCCCCGGCGCGTACAATGTGCCTGTAGCTTGGCGGCTTGGGTGGTCGTACCGGCCCCGTCGAGGCCTTCCAAGACGATGAATCGTGCGTCGCGGTGCGGCATGCGGAACGCCCGGTCGGGGGCCGGGAGGTCCGCACAGTTTAGCAAAGTGCGACGGGCCTCGAAAAGGGCAGGTTGCCGCCCCCCACCGATTCATCTATATTTCGGCCGGTTAGGCCGGCTTCGCACTAGAATAATGAGGTGCCCGAAGCCGGTGCCCGGACGCCGGTATACTGGAATACATGTTGCAAGTATCGAGCAAAGCGCCGTTTAGCCGGCATCCACGTCGAGCTTAGGAGGCTTGAACCGTGAAGCGTTTCACCGCACGTCAACTCGCCATCGTCATCGCCTTCCTCGCGCTCGTCGTACTGTCGATCGGGATTTCGGGGGGTGCCCTCGGGCAGACTCAGAGCAAGCCCGACAGCAAGCCCGCGGCGAAGGCCGAAAACACCGACGTCTATCACGACCTCGAGATCTTCACGAAGATTCTGGAGAAGATCTCCCAAAACTACGTCGACGAAGTCGACACCCACAAACTGGTCGAAAAAGCCATCGAGGGGATGCTCTCCGAGCTCGATCCCCACAGCCAGTACCTCGCCGGCCTCGAGTACGAAGACCTAATGGTCAGCACGCGCGGTGAGTTCGGCGGCCTGGGCATTCTGATTTCATTCCGCGATAACTACCCGACCGTGATGTCGCCCATCGACGGGACTCCGGCCGAACGCGCCGGCATCAAAGGCGGCGACCAGATCACCGAGATCGAAGGCAACGTGACCGAAGGCTGGAGCGTCGACAAGGCGGTCGGATTCCTGCGCGGCGAACCGGGCACGAAGGTGCGCTTCAAGGTCAGCCGCCCCGGTCAGACCGACGCCATCGAGTACGTGCTCACGCGCGAAGTGATCAACGTCTCCAGCGTTCCTTATTACAGCAAGATGCCGGACGGCATGGGCTACATCCGCGTGTCGAACTTCGCCAAGAAGACGGCACAGGAGATGGAAGACGCCCTCGCCGATCTCGAGAAGCAGGGCATCAAGGGCCTGGTACTCGACTTCCGCTCCAACCCGGGCGGCCTCTTGCAGACCGCGACCGAAGTGTCGGAGATGTTCTTGGATAAGGACAAGCTCATCGTGTACACGAAGGGCCGTCTCGCCAACGCGAACCGCAAGTACTACTCGTCGAACCGCGAGGTCCACAAGGGTTACCCGATCGTCGTCATGGTGAACGAGAACAGCGCGAGTGCTTCGGAGATTTTCGCCGGTGCTATGCAGGACTGGGATGCGGCCGTCGTGGTCGGTCAGACGTCGTTCGGAAAGGGAACCGTGCAGACGGTCTTCACCCTCTCCGACACCGAGGCGGTCAAACTGACGACGGCCAAGTACTACACGCCGTCGGGTCGCAGCATCCACAAGGATGAAAAGACCCGCGCCGAAGAAGAAAACCAGGTAGCGATGAACGACGGCGGCGGCGAAGCCGACCTGCGCCCCGACGACGCGCCCGAACAAAAGCTCGACGCCGGGACTTCGGAGTTGAAGGAAGCGAAGGAAGCCGTCGAGAAGCCGGTGTTTTATACGTCGAGCGGCCGCGTCGTCTACGGTGGCGGCGGCATTACGCCCGACATCAGTTACACGCCGCGCGAGTACACCGACCTCATGCGCCGCTTGGAGCGCGACGGCCTCGGGTTCTCGTTCGCGATCGAGTACTTGAAGAACCACCAGATCACCGAGGACTTCAAGGCCACCGACGCGATCTTGAACGACTTCTACAAATTCCTCGCGACCAAGAAGTTCGAGTACAAGAAGGAAGATCTGACGCCGGACAACGTCGACTACATCCGCAACATGATCGCGCGCGAAGCGGTCAACAACAAGTACGGCCGCAAGGCGATGTACAAGGTGGTACTCGACGCCGATCCGGAACTGCAGGAAACCCTCAAGATGATGGAGACGCACCCAACGCTCAAGGACATGTTCCAGTACGCAGCCGATGAGAAGAGCGTCAAGAAGGCGGCCGTCACCAAGAAGCCGTAAGCAAGGGTCCACGAGCGTATCGTCCCGCCCGCGTGCCGCGACCCCCGGTGAGCACGATGAAGAAGATTGCCGTTCTATGTGATTTCGACGGCACGGTTGCCCAAGATGACGTGGGCAACCTGCTGTTCGGCGCGTTCGCCAAGACCGACGACGCCAAGGATGCCGTCGAGAAGTGGACGCGCGGCGAGATTTCGTCGCGCGAGTGCTTGGAACGCGAAGCCGCGTCGGCGCGATGTTGCCCCAACGAGCTGCGAGAGTTTCTTTCCGCGCGCCGCATCGATCCCTACTTCAAAGACTTCCACGACTTCGCCCGCCAGCGCGGCATCGAAGTGGTCGTGTTGAGCGACGGGCTCGACTACTACATCGAGCACATTTTGATTCGCAACGGCCTGGGCGGCATCGAATTTTTCGCCAACCAACTGCGCATCGACGGCGACACGCTGCGCGTCGAGTTCCCGTGGCACAATATGTTGGAGTGCACGGAGTGCGGTTGCTGCAAGACCCACCACCTGCTCCGCTACCGCGAGGAAGGCTACTTCATCGTGTACGTCGGCAACGGTCTCTCCGACCGCTGCCCGTGCGAGAGCGCGGACTTGGTGCTGGCGAAAGGCGAGTTGTTGGAACACTGTCGCGCGAAGAACATCGGTGCCGTGGAGTTCCGCAACTTCCGCGACGTCGAGCGCGAAGTACTGAAGCGGTTGGTGCTGGACGGGGAATCGCGGACGAACCGTTAGTAGCCCGCTAGCGCCCGCGCGTGCCCGGTGCCCGCGCCGTGTCGGAGAATTCTTCGTCCTGCGTCTTCTTCCACTCCCGGAATTCTTTCCAAAATGTCGAGTCGCCGAATTGCGTGGAGTCGAAGCCGACCTTCACCATGCCGGCCTTGGGATTCAAGACGGGGTGGTCGACGGTGCTGTCGGGATTGTAGCGCGGGTCGTTCTTGTAGGTCGTGTAACCCACTTCGGCCATGAAGTAGTCGAGTTCCTTGCGCGAAATGTGTCCCTGCTTCACGTAGCCCGCGAGCTTGTTGGTGATGTAGTCGACGTCCTTCGGCGCGACCTTGCCTTCCTCGGCGCGCCCGTAAAATAGATAGAACAGCTGATGGATCTCTTGCAGGTCGTCGCCCTTGGTGTCGTCTTGGGAGACGACGGCGACGAAGTGCGCCACGAGGTCGTCGCGCTGGGCCTGGGGAGTCTCGCGACGCTGCACGGCGATGCCAGCGACGATGGCCGCGATCGCGAGCAGGACGGCGATGCCCAGTAGGCGTGCTCTCATGACGGTGAATATAGCGCGCGCTCGTGAGGCAGGCAACGCATGGATCGTGGACTACGGCTCCCGCGCCGACGGTGCCGTGAGATAGGTCTCGAACCACTCCTCGGTCGCCCGGATCGCGTTGTCGAGCGCTTCGCTCGCGATTCTCCCGTCGTCGTAACCGTACGTGTGCCCCGTCAGCAAGCGCAGGAGCTTCTTGTCGGCGCGAATCGACGGCGTGTCGTAAAACTTGTACGAGTCGGAGACGGGCACGGTCGGGTCGTGTTCACCGTGCACGATCAAGTGCGGAGTGATGAGTTCTTGCGCGCGCTCGCCGACGGCGTACGCGTCGCGCTGCGCCTCGATGTCGTCCAGATACGCTTCGCCCAACGCGAGGGCCGTGCCGCTCGCGTAGTCGGTGAAGGCCAACTCGCCCTTCGCGCGCCACAGTTCTTTCTGGCGCTCGGTGTAGTGGTCGGGGTGCGCGAGCGCGGACCACGTGACCAAGGCCGCAATGCCCGGGTCGCCGAGTGCGGTGAGGATCGAGATGACGCCGCCGCGGCTGTGTCCCCACAACCCGATGGCGGGATTCTCGACGAGCCCCAAGAGAAACGTCCCGCCCATCGGGTCACGAAGCCACTTCAATACGTGCGCGAGGTCGTCGAGTTCGCGCGCGATGGTGTTCTCGCGAAACAACGCGGGTGCGATGAAGCCCTCGCCGATTTCTTCCACCACGGATCCGTCGGCGGGCACGTGACCGTTGTGCGAGAAATCGATCGCCAAAACGCCGAAGCCCTTGAGCTGAAGCCGCGTTGCCACGATGGGGATGAAGCCCCAGCGCCGGTGGCCCTTGAAGCCGTGCGACATCACGATGACGCGCTCGACGTTGCCATGGTCCGCGCCATTGGGTGCGTACCAATCGGCCACGACGGGGTGCGCGTCGCTCGTCGGAATGGTGATGACGGGGGTCGGTTGCATGTCGATGGTGCGTTGACGCACGAGCTACGATAGGCAATCCGCGTTGCCAATGCAAGTCGCCGGGCCGCGTCGCCGCGCCGTGCCGCGATAAGGGCGTTGCGCCGCACCCGTGCCCCCGACTATCATGGAGGCCTCCATGGTCATCCCGAACTCGAATCGTCTCGACGCGCGCGTCATCTTGGCACCGTTGTGCGGTGTCACGACGGCGCCGTTCCGGCGCATTTGCCTGGAGCACGGCGCCGACATGGTCGTCACCGAGATGATCAGCTCGGAAGCCATGACGCGCGGCAAAGAGGAAGACTGCAAGGCCATCCGCGGGCTCGATGTCGCGGAGGGCCCGCTCTCCATTCAGATCTTCGGCGGCGACCCGGTGCGCATGGGGGAGACCGCCGCGCGCCTCTCGGAATTAGAGCCCGTCTTTCTCGACATGAACTTCGGCTGCCCGGTGAAGAAGATCGTCAACGGCAACGGTGGCTCCGCGGTCTTGAAAGACGTCAACCTCTTGGGCCGCATTTGTCGTGAGGTGGTGCGTCGCAGCGCCGTCCCGGTGTCGGCCAAGATTCGTGCGGGTTGGGACAAGCCGACCGGCGAACGCGTGCGCGAATTCGCCACCGTGATCGAAGACGCCGGTGTCTCGATGCTTTCGCTCCACGCGCGCACGCGCTCGCAAGGATTTTCGGGGAGCGCCAACTGGGACTTGATCGCGGAGGCCAAGCGCGCCGTCTCGATTCCCGTGATCGGCAACGGAGACGTGCGCAGCGCGGACGACGTCGTGCGCATGCGCGAGCACACCGGCTGTGACGCCGTCATGATCGGGCGCGCCGCCATCGGCAACCCGTGGGTCTTCGACGAAGTGAAGACGCGCCTCGCCGGCGGAAGCTACACGCAGCCGTCGCCGCGCGATCGCGTCGCGACACTGTTGCACCACGTGCGCGAAGCGGTCCGCATCGACGGCGAGCCGGGTGGAGTGATCGCGATGCGCAAGGTCTTGGCCGCCTACTTGAAGCGGCTCCCCAACGCGCGCAATCTCCGGGGCAAGCTCATGACGGTCAAGACACTCGCCGAGTTGGAAGACGTGATGGGCGCCTACCTCGTCGAAGCCGGACCGCTGGCCGACGTCCCCTGCGGCGGCGACGTCGGCGTCGAAGAGTTCGCGTCGGAGTGCTAAAACTCCACGACGCCACGGTAGTATTCGACGGCGCGCGTCACCCCGCCCTCGACCGCGTCTCCCTCCACATACGCCCCGCTTCCTGGACTGCGGTCGTCGGCGCCAACGGTTCCGGCAAGTCGACCTTGCTCGGTGCGCTCGCGGGTGTGGTGGCGTTGCGCCACGGCGCACTCGAGCGAAGCGGGTCGACGCGCGTCGCACTCCTACACCAAGACGCCGACAACCAGCTGGTCGCGACGAGTGTGCGCCACGAGTTGGCGCTGTCGGTTCCACTCGACATCGCGGGCGAGGGCCGCGCGTCGCGCGTCGAGAACGCCGTCGAACGCTTCGACCTGGCGCGTCTCCTCGACCGCAATCCCCATCGACTCTCCGGCGGCGAGAAGCAGCGGCTGGCCTGTGCCACGGTGTGGCTGGAGTCACCTCACGTCCTCTTGCTCGACGAACCACTCGCGTTCTTGGACGCCGACGCGCGCGCGCGCGTGGTGACATTCGTGCGCGAGCTCTACGCCGCCGGCGCCGCCGTCGTGTGGGCGACACCGGGCGAGGATGCGTCGAACTCGCGCGCGACGTCGTCTATCTGAAAAACGGACGCATCGTAGCGCGCGACGTCGTCGCGGAAACGCCGGGCGCCACGTCGTTGGCGGAAGTGCCAAAACCGCGCATCGCACGGCCCCACGCCTCCGGCGCGGTTCTCTGCGCCGAGCACGCGTCGTTCGGATACGACGAAGGCCCCGTGCTCCAATCGATCGACCTCGAGGTGGCCAAAGGCGAATGCGTCGGTGTCGTGGGGAGGAACGCCGCCGGCAAGTCGACGCTACTGGTTCTGCTCGGCGGTGCCGTCGCACCGAAATCGGGGCGCGTCGTGCGCACGTTGTCCACAGGCGGCGTGCTGTACTTGCCGCAAAGTCCCGAGCGCATGTTCTTCGCCGAGACGGTGCGGGAGGAAATCACGTTCGGGACCCAACGCGCGCGCCGGAGAATCGACGCTGCGCACCTCGACGAGGTCGCGCGCGACAGCCTGCGCGCCGTTGGACTCGACCCCAACGAGACCATGGATCGCTCGCCCTTCCAACTGAGCTTCGGCGAGATGCGTCGCGTCGCGTTCGCCATCGCACACGCGCTCGCACCCGAACTCCTCTTGCTCGACGAACCGGCGTCGTGCTTGGACCGCGCCGGCCGCGTGGCGCTGGCCGCGTTGGTCGGCGCGCGACTCGACGCCGGTGCTGCCGTCGTCATCGCGTCCCACGATCCCGCCCATCTCGACGGCCTGTGCGACCGCGTGCTGACACTCGAAGGCGGCCGTCTGCGGGAATAGGCGAGAAGCGATGGTTCCCGGAGCGAGCAATCCCGCAGCGCGCCATACCCGAACGATTCGGTGCAGCGAGGACGCGAGCGGAGGGAAACCATCGGTTATCGCCTCCCTATGGCTACTTCGAGCCCGTTCAGGCTTCGATTGACGCCCCGTCGCCGGGCGGCTACTATCTAGCCTTACCTCAGGAGGAGGAACACGTGGATTATCAATCCTTTGGCGCTATTTGGCGCCTGCTCGCCGTGGCGAGCATTTTTGTGACCGTCGTGAACGCCATCTGGCGCCACGGCGATATCGACTTGACCGGCAAGCACGCCAACATGCGGACACTCTACACGCGCTCGATCGTGCTGGGCGTCATCGTCGCCGCACTCGCGCGTATCAACGTCGTCGCGATGCTTCGCGGCCAGGCCGCATTCGATGGTTGGCTGGTATTCCCGCAGTTGGACCTGGTCGACGACATCATCGGGGTCCTGATCACCGGTGTGGTCATCGCGTTCTTGTCCAAAGTCTGGAACGATCTCTTCGACGTGCTCTACGAGTTCAAGCGCTGGTTGCGCGGCAAGGCGAATGCGCTGCGTCCCGACGAGGGCTCGAATCGTATGCGCGAAGGCCGCGAGGGACGCGATATGCGTGACAATCGCGACCGCGACATGCGTCGCGGACGGCGCGGCGGCTCGCGGGGCGGGCGTCCGATGGGGGGACCTCCCATGGGTGGTGACCGCGACAACGATCGCTTCCGCGATCGCGATCGGGATCGCGGCGACCGCGATCGTGGTGATCGCCCCGAGCGCCCGGATCGCGGCGAACCCCGTCGCCCCGAGATTCCGAGGGAACCCGGTGGCAATCCTTGATCGCTTTCGTCTGCTAGGAAAAAGCGGGCTCCGCGTCTCGCCCCTATGTCTCGGTACCATGACGTTCGGGACCGAGTGGGGATGGGGAGCCGATAAGGACGAGTCGCGCCGCGTGTTCGACGGCTACGTCGACGCCGGCGGCAACTTCATAGACACCGCCGATTTCTACACCGGCGGCACCAGCGAGTCGTGGCTCGGCGAATTCGTTCGCGGACGTCGCGACTCGCTGGTGCTGGCCACCAAGTACACCATGTGCACCACCCCCGGCGATCCCAACGCCGGCGGGTCGCACCGCAAGAACCTGGTCCAGTCGCTCGAGGCCAGCTTGAAGCGGCTCCAGACCGACCGCGTGGATTTATTGTGGGTGCACGCGTGGGATTCCACGGTGCCGATCGAGGAAGTGATGCGCGGCCTCGACGATGTCGTGCGCGCGGGGAAGGTGCTCTACGTCGGAGTGTCGAACCCGCCCGCGTGGGTGGCGTCGCGCGCCAACACGATGGCGGAGTTGCGCGGGTGGTCGCCTTTCGTCGGCATGCAGGTCCAGTATTCGCTGATTGAACGCTCGGTGGAGCGCGAAATCTTACCCATGAGCCGCGAGCTCGGCATGGGTGTCACACCGTGGTCGCCCTTGGGCGGCGGCATTCTCTCGGGTAAGTACGCGCGCGCCGACGCCGGCAGCAAGAGTGCGATCGACGAGAGCCTCCGCCGCTCGGCCAACAAGGCGCGGCAGAACGACCGCAACGCGGCCATCGTCGCAGCCCTCGACGCGGTGGCGACGGAAGTGGCACACACCCCCGCGCAGGTCGCGATTCGCTGGCTCATGCAGAAGCCCGGTGTGTCGAGCGTGATCCTCGGCGCGCGCACGAAGTCGCAGCTCGACGACAACCTGCAAGCGGCCGCCTTCGAGTTGCCCAAGGAACTCATGTCTCGATTGGACGACGCCGGCAAGATCGAGCTCGGATATCCCTACGACTATTTGCGCAGCCCGACCATCCTGAAGTTCATGTACGGAGGCGCGAAGATCGAGTAGTTGCCTCGACCGCTCCGTCGCCATGTCCCGAACCGCCCCGGCCATCGCGTCGATTCTCCTGGCACTGCTGCTCGCCGCGCAGACCCCGGTCGCGCAGCGCGGCGACCCGCCTCCGCGCACTCCCGCGGATTCGTTGCGCGCGGTGGTCGAGCCGTTGTTCGCCACCGCCCGCTACGATTCTATCCTCTCCTTGCTGCCTGCCTTCATTCGACGCGCCGAAGCCACGCACGACTCCGTGCTCTTGGGACGTGCCATCACGCAACGCGGGCGGGTCTACCTCGCGCGGGGCGAACGCGACCACGCCGAGCGCGACATCGACGTCGCGATTCGCATCGCCGAGTCGGTGCGCGACACGGTGAGTCTCATGTCGGCGGTGAACTTCAAGGGCTTCGTGTACGCGGGACAAGGCGACTACGACCGCGCGATGCACTACTACGAGCGCCGGTTGTCGCTCGCGCAGAGCGCGCACTCGCCCGCCGACGAGGCCTGGGCGCGCACCAGCATGGCGTATGTGTACCAGCAGCGCGACGACCTCGGCCGTGCCCGCCAAGAATACGTGCGCGCCATCGAGCTGTTTCGCGCGAGCGGTCAGGAGCGACTCGAACTAACACCGCTCATCGGCCTGGGCCGGATCGAGAGTTTGACCGGCAATGACCGCGAGGCGATTCGCTGCTACCAACGCGCGTGGGTGGTCGCGCGCGCCGTGGGCGACAAAGTCAACGAGATGTGGGCCACCAACAACCTCGGCGTCCTCGAGGGGGAACACGGCGACTTGAGCCGCGCCTCCAGCTACCAACAGCGCGCCTTCGATCTCGCGCGTGAGCTGAAGTCTCCCAGCGCGCTGGTGATCCCGGCCACCAACATGGCCGGCCGGGCGCTCGAGCTCGGCGACTATGAAGCGGCCGATTCGATCCTGCGCGAAACCCGCGAGTTGTGTCGCACGCTGGACGCCGATGTGCAGCTGGCGACGGTGGACTTTCGGCTCGCCGAGCTGCGATTGGAAGAGGGGCGGCTGCGCGCCGCCGCCGCGGCGTTTCGGCGCTTGCTCGTGCACCCGGAATCCCTCGAGCCCAGGGATCGCGAGTTTGCGACCTTCGAGCTCGCTCGCGCCCTCGCCGCACTCGATAGTACCGACGCGGCCATCGCACTCGTCTCGGATCGATTGCAACGACCCGATCGCGCGAAATACGCTTCCTTCGTTCCGCAGGCGGACATGGAGTTGGCCGGCCTGTTCCTCCAGCTCAATGACGCCGCGCACGCGCTGGAGTACGCGTCGAGCGCCCGCCGGGCGGCGCAATCGGCCAACCTGTCGCGCCTCACGATCCGGGCCATGCTGCGCGAAAGTGTTTGCCTGCGTCTACTCGGCCAGGAGGAAATCGCGGCGGAAACGTTCGACGCGGCGCTCGATAGCCTGGAGGTGTTTCGCGGCGGCATCAGCACGCCCGAGTGGCGCGAAGTCTACGGGCAAGCGGTGGCGCGCGATGTCGTCGAAGCCGGCCGCGTCTTGCTGACGTATCCGGATTCGCTGCCGCAGTCGTCGCGCGACGAAGCCTTCTTCGACGCGATGCAGCGCGTGAAGACACGAACCCTCCTCGACCGGATCACTGAACCGCGCTTCGGTCACGGCGAGATCGAAGCGCGCTGGTCGCGACGCGTCGCCACGCGCGCGGACTTGCAGGCCGTACTGCTCCCGGGCGAGGCCGTCTTGGACTTCTACGTGGGGACCCACCGGTCGTTTCTCGCCGCCGTGACGGCCGACTCCGTGCGCCTGGTCGAGTTGCCCGGACCCGATTCGCCGCTCGCGGAACGCGTCGATCTGTTTCGCAACATCGTTGCGAGTTCGAATGCCTCGCTGCGCGAGCAATATCCCGTCGCACGGATGCAGGGGATGCAGCGCGCGCTCGGCCACGACGTGCTCGGCGGTGTCGCCGACGTCGTCGCGCGATCGACGCGCGTCTTCATAGCACCCGACGGGTTCTTCGCGTCGATTCCCTTCGGTGCCTTGATCGTGGGTGACGGCGAGGAAATGCTGATGGCCGGCCGCGACGTGATCCAGGTGCCGTCGGCCAGCGTGCTGGTGTTGCGTCGCTCGCTGGGGCAGGCCGAGTGCGTGCGCGACCCCAGCTTGATTGCGATCGGATCGGGCGAGGCGCACCTGGCTGGTGCACGCGACGAGGTGCGCGACCTCACGCGCCGCTACGGCCACGCCGAAGCGGTCGTGAACGTCGCCGGCGTTGAATCGTTCCGGGATGCGACGGGGCAGTGCGACGTGCTGCACGTCGCGGCCCACGCGCTCGTGGTCGACCGATCGCCGTGGGAGTCGGGCATCCGCCTCGATGCGACGACCGCCATCGACCCGCCCACCGGAGACGCGGCGCCGCGCCGCGACGAGGCGGGCATTCTTCCCGCGGCGGACTCGATGTTGGTCGAGCGCACCTTCCAGTCCGACCCGTACGTGCGCGCCTGGCAGATCGCGCAACTCTCGTTGCCCGCCAAGCTCGCCGTCCTCTCGGCCTGCGAGACGGCGGGCGGGCGCGTCACCAGCGGCGAAGGCACCCTCGGCATCACGGCCGCCTTCTTGAGCGCGGGGGTCCCGGTGGTCGTGTCGAGCCTGTGGGCGATCGACGACCGCGCCACCTCGGAAATCATGCGCGCGTTCTATCACCACCTCTCGCAACGCAAGCCCGTCGCCACGGCGTTGCGCGAGGCCCAGCTCGAGCTGTCCCGGTCGCGCAAGTACGCCCACCCATTTTATTGGGCCGGCTTCACCGTCGTCGGGGATGGTTCGATGGTAATAGAAATCGAGGCCCGGCGCGGGCGGTGGAACCCGGTCGTTCTTGCCGCCCTCGGTGCCGTGCTTCTCGTTGCCACCGCCGCGGTTATCCAGCGTCGACGCGTCCGCGCATCCGTGGGATAATCGGGGCTGGCGGCCATTTCCTTTGTGACAAACGATGACCCCCCCGTCTAAACATTCGTGGGACCAGACCGTCCCCGACCACGAGCTGCTTCGCGTCGCCCAAGGCGACGCCGACGCCGCCCGCCGGCGCGCCGCCGCCACCGAGTTGGTGCGTCGCTATAGCGACGCCGTCTATCTGTGGTGCTTCCGCTACACGCGGGACTCGGAGCGCGCGCTCGACCTCTCGCAGGACGTCCTCGCGACGGTGTGGGAGAAGATCGGGACATTCGAAGGCCGGTCGAAGTTCTCGTCGTGGCTCTTTTCGGTGACGCGTAATCGCTGCATCGACGCGAGCCGGCGCGTCGACCTCTTGGCCGACGAGTTCGAGTTGAGCGAGATTCGCGATCCGTCGCCGCTCCCGGACGCGATGCTCGAGGGTGAGCACGACGAAGATTGGCTCCTGCGCACGATTCGCACCGAATTGGAGCCGCAGGAACAGCAGGCCATCTGGCTGCGTTGCGTCGAACGCATGCCCGTCGACGACGTCACGCGCATCCTGGGTGTGGACGGGTCGTCGGGGGCGCGCGCCGTCTTGCAGCGCGCGCGGCGGAAACTTCGCGCGGCGCTCGATCGCCGCGAGAGTGGTTAGTATCGAACGAGGGAGGAACGTCGAGTGGAAGCGCAATGTATCGACGTTGAAAAAATTGGTGAAGTCGTCGACTTGCCGGAGGACCATCCGCGCCGGCGCCACGCACAAACGTGCCCGCGCTGCCGGAGCCTGGTCGAGTCGTATTTGGAGTTCATGAAGGCCGAGCACGTGGAAGGCTCCGGCCTCGAAAAGGCGCGCGGCGTGCTCGACGCGCGCCTCCGCCAGAACGCCGAGCGATGGGAGGCGACACGGACGTCGTCCTTGTCGCGCGAACCGTGGTGGCGTGGCTTCTTGAAGCCGGCGCCGCTCTTGGCCGGCATGGCAGCCGCGATTGCCGCCGTGATCGTGGTGACGTCGCGCGCACCGGAACGCGAAGTCCTGCGCGACGATGCGACCCAGTCGCAGCCGTTTGCGCTCAACGACGCCCGCGTCGACGCGAGCGGCGCGATTCATCTGTCATGGACGGTGATGCCGGGTGCCGACGGCTATCAGGTGCGCATCTACGGGCCCGACTTGAGCGAAATCTTGCGGCTTCCCGAGACGCGCGAGACGTCGGCGGTCGTCGACCGCACCGCACTTCCCGACCATCTGCCCGCGACCCTTGACCTCACCTGGCGCGTCTACGCACTGTCGGGCGGAGACGAGATCGAAGTCTCCGCGCCGGGGTCGATTCGGGCGCCGTAGTCGACGCGACCGCCCTTGGCGAAACGCACGCGCCGCGTTAGCATGACGGCGTGCGAGTTCTCTCCCTAGGCGCGATCGCGATCGTCGTCGCACTCGGTGCGGTACGCGAACCGGTGCGCGACCCCCTCGAGGTCACGACGGGCGCCGAGCTCGAAGCCGCATTGTCCGGTCCGCGTCGCGACGCCGTCATCGTTCTCGCCCCCGGCCTCTACGAATTGACTCCCGCGTCCGCGATCGATTCGACCTGCGGGAACTGCGCGAATCCCGACTCGCTCATTCCCATCACCGTCGGTCTGGTCATCTCGGGGCGCAACGTGCGCATCGAAGGCCCGCGCGACGGCATCGCGACCATCGTCACGCACGCGGGCTACGGGCTCTATTTCAAAGATTGCGTCGACTGCGAGCTGGAGGGCATCACCATCACCGGCGGCGAGCGCGATACTTCGGGGGCTGCGACCGACGCGGCGCTCGTCGCGACGCGCAGTTCGGTGTCGATCGTAAATTGCGTCGTGCGCGACAATGTCGGCGAACCCGCCACCATTGCGGCGCACACCGTCGGAATCATGGGCATCTGCGGGCGCGAAGGTGCCGAACTCACGATCGAGCAGTGCGAGATTCTGCGCAATTCGTGGGACGGAGTGGCACTCTATCGTGACGCGCGTGCGACCATCACGAACAATTTGATCGACGGGATCGACGCGGCCGGCGTCGAAGCGGGCGGTGGGCGTGGGGTCGCGATCGGGTGCACGTGGAACAGCCGCGCGACCATTGAACGCAACCTGCTCAAGCGCTACTGGAAGGGCATCGGCGTTTTCGTCGACGCGGACGTGGAAGCGCGCGGCAACATCGTCGAAGAGATGCGGACGTGGGGTATTAATATTTGGGACGCGGACACGGGGCGTCCGCGGGCGATCGTCGAGCGCAATGCGGTCTACGATTGTGGCGCGTGCGGTGTCGCGATCACGCGTCATGCGGCCTACACGAGCAACGAGCCGCGCGGGCGGTTGACCAGCAACATCGTCGTCCATACCGGCCAGAATCCCAAGTACGACAAACCCGATTACTACTGCTACCAATGCGCGTTGGCGCTGCACGCGGTGCCGGACGGCTTCTCGATTCGCGGCAACGTGTTCTTCGACAATCGCGAGGCCACCGACGACCTCTTCGACCAGGACACCACGCGCGAGAAGTTTTGGCGCGATCGTGTGGCGTGGGTGCGGACGTTTCGCAACAACGGTGTGGGCGTCGACGGACGCGTGAAATTCCACGAGAGTGCGTTCCTGACCGAATACCCGAGGTGGTGGAATTGATCGAGCGTGAGAAGAACGGCGTGCACTACTTCGTCTTCGACGCGCTGGCCGCGAACGCGGATGTCGACGCCATCGTGACGACGCGCCACGGCGGCGAGAGCACGGGTGCCTTCGCCACGTTGAATCTCGGCGGACGCACCGGCGACGACCCCGGGGTCGTGAAGCGCAATCGCGCGCGCGTTGCGTCCATCGTCGGTGCCGCACCGGCGTGGCTCACCTTCGGGCGGCAAGTGCACGGCGCGCGCGTCGCGGTGGTCGGAAACACCGAGCGCGGTTCCGTTTTCGACGACACCGACGCTCTGGTGACGAACGCGGCGCTGGTCCCCCTCGTCATCTTGACCGCCGACTGCGCCGCGATCTTCTTCTTCGATCCCGTACGTCGCGCGGTCGGGATCGCGCACGCGGGCTGGCGCGGGACGGTGGCGCGCGTCGCGGCGCGTACCGTGGAAGCGATGCGGGATGCGTTCGGTACGCAGGCACACGACCTCGTTGCGGGCATCGGGCCGTCGATCGGGCCATGCTGCTACGAAGTGGGAAGCGACGTCATCGACGCCGTCGCGGCGGCGTTTCCGGACCACGCCGATGAGCTGTTGGTCGAACCCGACATGGCGTCGGCGGGGAGCTTTCGTGCTTCGGTCAACGAAGACAAGAAGCACTTCGACTTGTGGCGCGCGAACGAAATTGTGCTGCGCGAGGCCGGCCTGCGTGAGGAGCACGTCGAGATCTCGCGTCTGTGCACGTCGTGTCGCACGGATCTGTTCTACTCGCATCGGGCGGAGAAAGGCATCACAGGGCGCTTCGGCGGCATTGTGATGCTTCACGAGCCTGTGATAGAATCGCGTCACCGTTGACCACATTGCGAGGTTTCAACATGCGAAACGTGCTCCTGGGTGCGGCTGTCGGTTCTCTGCTCGCGGCGAGCGTCGCGTTCGCGCAAGCGCCGACCCCACCCGACGTCCAAATCAAGACCACACAGGTCTCGGGCAACGTCTACATGCTCGAAGGCCAGGGCGGCAACATCGGCGCGTGCGTCGGACCGGACGGCATTCTCATCATCGACGACGAGTTCGAGCGCCTGTCCGACAAGATTCGCGCGGCGCTGACGGCACTCAATCCGGGCCCGCTCAAGTTCGTCTTGAACACGCACTACCACGGCGACCACGTCGGGAGTAATCCCGTGTTCGGCAAGGAAGGCACTATCATCGCGCAGGAGAACGTGCGCAAGCGCCTCATGGTGCCATCGCAGCGCGGCGATAAGACCGTCGACGCGATGGACCCCGCCGGCTGGCCGGTCGTCACCTTCGAAGACCGCGTCAACGTGCACTTCAACGGCGAAGACATCCAGTTCATCCATCTGCCCGCCGGCCACACCGACGGCGACGGCATCGTGTTCTTCCCGGATGCCAATGTCGTCCATATGGGAGACCTCTTGTTCACGGGGCATTTTCCGTTCGTCGACGTGGACGGCGGCGGATCGGTCCAGGGCTACCTGAAGGACCTCGAGTGGGTACTCGCCAACATGCCCAAGGACGCCAAGGTGATCCCGGGCCACGGGCCGCTCTCCACCATGGACGACGTGCGCGCGATGCGCGACATGTTCGTGGAGACGAGCGACTACGTGAAGAAGCAGATCGCGCAGAAGAAGACCCTGGAAGAGATCAAAGCGGCGGGCTTGCCGGACAAATTCAAGTCGTTCGACTGGCAGTTCATTTCGACCCAGGGTTGGATCGAAGCCCTCTACGCCGCATATTCCAAGTAGGAGCTGACGCATGCCGGAGCCGCAGATCGACGTCGCGCCGTTTTACAACCAGGGACTGTCGTGGAAGCAATTCGTGGAGTCCGCCGGCGAGCACGCGGCGCGCATGCGCGCGTTCTACGACGCCTTCGAGTTCGACGAGGACGTGCTGTCGTTCTTCAACGGACGCACACCGCTGCAGGTGCTCGCGATCGCCGAGCCGTGGTGCCCCGACGTGATCCAGAACGTCGCGGTGGCCGCGCGCGTCTCCGACGAAGTCCCCGGTATGGAGTTGAGCATCGCGCTGCGCGACAAGAGCCCGAAGTTGATGGCGGAGTACGCCACCGACGGCAAGCAGCGCATTCCGGTGATTGCGTTCTACGACATGACGTTTCGCGAGCTGGCGCGCTGGTCGGGGCGCTGCAAGAAAGCCGACGCGTGGATCTTCGCCGAGGTCTTGAAGGGCACGCGCGACGTGATGTCGTTGAACGGAGCGGCCGCGAAGACGTTCAATGAAGAGTACGATCGTCGTTACCGCGAGTCGTACGCGTATGACACCATCAGCGAGTGGCAGCACTTGCTCGAGGACGAAGACTACTAAGATGAATGAGTGGGTTGCAGTCGCGTCGTTCAGCCAGCCGGTCGAGGCGCATCTCGCGCGTACCAAGCTCGAGTCGGAAGGGATTCCGTGCGTGGTAGGCGACGAGAATCTCATTCGCGTCGATTGGCTTCTGTCCAATGCGGTCGGCGGTGTCAAGCTGATGGTCCCACGCTCCGAAGTCGAGCGAGCGCGCGACGCGTTGCGCCCGCGCCCCCGCTTGGTGGTGGTGGCGGAACGCGGCGAGCCCTCCGACGGCGACCTGATCTGCCCGCGCTGCCGCAGCGACGACGTCTACTACAGCCGCTACAACCGGCGCATCGCCGGCGTGTTCATCTTGCTGCTCGGGTTTCTGATTCCGTGGCGCGACCGGCGCTGGGCGTGCACGCAGTGCGGCTACGAGTGGAAAACCGCACGGGAGGTCCCGCGTGGCGAATGAACGCAATGCGCCCGGTTCGAACGACGGGTCCGCGGCGGCAGCGTTCAAGCAGGTGAAGGGCGTCGCCGTGGCGATTGCGTCCTCGCTTCTGATGTACGTGGTGGTGGTCGAGATCTTGACGCGTACCACGCCGGTCAGCGCACCACCCGCGTTTTTTCAGACGCTGCGCATCGCGTTGTTCGTGTTGGCGGGTGCGATCATATTCATCACCACCTTGGTCAAGGCATTCATGTTGCGCGAAGCCCCGTCCGACGAAGCCGGCCGTCTCGCGCGCTTACGCACCGCGACCATCGTCGGCCTCGCGCTCTCCGAAGTCCCCGTCGCGTCGGGCTTGGTGCTCGTGATCCTGGGTCGCGCGCGTCCCGACTTCTACATGCTCCTCGCCATCTCCGCCTACATGATGGTCCGCCACTTTCCGCGCCGCGGCGTGTGGGACGAATACCTGCTGCGCGGCCGGACCACCGTCGTCCGTTAGCCGTGGTCGACTTCAGCCGCATCGACGTCATTAGCTTCGACTGCTACGGCACCCTGATCGACTGGGAGTCCGGCATCCTCGAAGCGCTGGCCGCGTTTCGCTCCGAGTACGGTGTTCGCGCCACCGACGATCAAATTCTGGAGCAATACGCCGCGCTGGAATCGGTCATGGAGAGCGGCGAGTATCATCTCTACAAGGACGTCCTGCGCGGCGTCATGCGCGGCTTTGCGCGCCGCGCGCCGGTTCCCGAGGAACGCGTCGACATGGACGTGATCGTGAAGTCGCTCCCGAGTTGGCGTCCTTTCCCCGACACCGTCGAGTCGCTGCGCCGTTTGAAGAAGCACTGTCGCCTCGCCGTCATCAGCAACACCGACGACGACCTCTTCGCGCAGACGGCCAAGTCGCTCGAAGTCCCGTTCGACTTCGTCGTGACCGCCGAGCAGGTGGGCGCGTACAAGCCGTCGACCCGCAATTTCATCCGCGCGCACGAGGTGTTCGGGATCGAGAAGGAGAATTGGTTGCACGCGGCGCAGAGCCGCTTCCACGACGTGGCACCCGCGCGCTCTCTCGGCATCGCGACGGTGTGGGTCAACCGGCGCGCCGGAAAGAACGGCCAAGGCGCCACGACGACGTCGAACGCCGTGCCCGACCTCGAAGTGCCGAACCTGCGCACGCTGGCCGATCGCGTGGAAGCCGCACGATGATCCTCAAACCGGTTCTCCGCGGTCTTCTCACGTACGTCCCCGCGGCCGAGACGCGCATGGCCAAGTCGACGCGCGGCACCAACTCGGCACGCTACTGCTATTCGGTGTGGCTGCGTCATCTCGTGATGGCGCACGAGAGTCGTCTCGTGCGCGGCGAGGCACCCGTTCCGGGTGTGGTCGCCGAGTTGGGTCCGGGCGACTCGCTTGGCATCGGTCTCGCCGCTCTCTTGACGGGGGCGAGGCACTACGTCGCACTCGACTTGGTCGCGTACGCGAACCCCGAGCGCAACCTCGCCGTGCTGGACGAGCTGGTGACGCTGTTACAAGCGCGCGCGCCCGTCCCCGACGCAAGCGAGTTTCCGTCGGTGAAGCCGTTCCTCGCGAGCTACGAATTCCCGCGCCGCATTCTCTCCGACGAACACCTGGCGCGCGCGCTGTCGCCCGAGCGGGTGGCGTCGATCCGTCGCGCGCTCGGGCAGGTCGACGCGCCCGGCGGTGCGGTCGCGTATCGGGCGCCCTGGACCGACGCGAGTGTGGTCGAGCGCGACTCGGTCGACATGCTGTACTCGCAGGCGGTGTTGGAACACGTCGACGATCTCGAGACGGCGTACGCGGCCATGGCGTCGTGGGTGAAACCGGGCGGCTTCGTGTCGCACGAGATCGCCTTCAGCGCGCACCAACTCACCCCGGAGTGGAACGGCCATTGGACCATCTCCGACCCGGTGTGGAAGCTCATTCGCGGCAAGCGGCCCTACCTGCTCAATCGCGAGCCGGCGTCGACCCACATCCATTTGCTCAAGCGTTCCGGCTTGCAGGTCGTCAATGAGGTGCGCGTGCAGGTGAAGAGCGACGTCGCGCGCGCGCGGCTGGCGCGCCGCTTCCAATACATGAACGACGAGGACCTGACCACGCAGGCGATGTTCGTGCAGGCGACCAAGCCCGCGGTGAGTGCCTAGCAACAAAAACGCCCGCGGCCTTGCCGCGGGCGTTCCTGCGTCGATCCATGTCGGGGCGGGCTTACTGCTGATACATCGATTTTACGTGGCCCCACGAACACGTCTGGGCCGGGACCGTTGCTTGACGGGCGATGAAGACCCAGTCGCGAGATCCGTTGACGTCGGCGGGCTTGAGCCAACCGGCCGCCGACCAAATCGCCGGATCGTTCGCCACAGTCGAGTTCCCCTTCGAATCCCAATCGTTGTCGAAGTTGAACGTGCAGGCGTCGTCGCCGAGCTTGTCGGTGAAGGCGAAGGTCTGATTTCCGCCCCAACCGTCGAGGTGGAAGGTGCCGGAGTTGGTGGCACTCTCCGCGATGACATGGAGGTCGTTGCCCGCTGCACCCGGACAGTTGTCGCGCACCGTGACGTTGGCGCGGTAGGTGAAGTCGATGTCCATCCACCCGCGACTCGCCGGATCCCAGCTTCCGCCGATGTCTTTGCCGCCGTAGGCGCGTCCGAAGATTCGGATCGTGCCGAGGACGTCGTCGTAGGTCAGCGTGACGGCGGAGGCGCCACTGCCGTCGACGTAGTCGAAGCTGAACGTCCACATCCCGTTGCCGAGCAGGTAGTCGATGCGCAGACCGTACGCCGGCGGAATGATCTGGCCGTTCGGATGGTCGTGGCAGGTGAAGACCGTGACGACCGCGGCGGCCGGCAACGCGGCGGCGGTCAGCGAGCACCGTGGAAAAAAGCAAAACCAATAACCGTCGACTCATGGATCGACCTCGCAAGTTCGGGTTCAATGCGAAACGGAGTCGAGTCGAACGCTCGCCAAGCCGTTCAGCGGGCCCAATCACGGACGGCCCGCCAGGCGGACAAACTTCTCCGCGGTTACCGGGAGTTTAACACGGGTCACATTCGCAAGTCTAGCCCCTAGCCGGAGATTGTGGCTTGGGGACACCGCATTAGCCGGGCGGAGCCGGCCCGGGTGGCGGACCGTCGCCTAGTAGCCCGCGGCCTGACCGTCTTTGCGCGATTCCGAAGCCCCGATCCATACCCGGTTGACCCCGTCCCATCGAATGGCCTGGTAGCCGCCGTAGCCGTCGCGGCTGAAGGAGAGTCGATGCCCGCGCGCTGCCAACTCGCGCAGCGTGTCGGTCGGGAAGCCGGACTCCAGAAAAAGCGTTCCGCCGTCGGTCATGCGCTCGCCGGTTGGTTCGGAGTGTCCTTCGACGCGAAGGCGGGGCGCGTCGCCCGACTCCTGCAGATTCATCCCGAAGTCGATCTGGTTCATCAGGACTTGGACGTGGCCCTGCGGCTGCATCGACCCGCCCATGACGCCGAAGGTCATGAAGGGCTCGCCGTCTTTGGTGACGAAGCCGGGAATGATGGTGTGGAAGGGACGCTTGCCGGGTGCGTACGTGTTGGCCCGGCCTTCCGCCAGGTCGAAGAGCTCGCCGCGGTCTTGCAGCATGAAGCCCAAGCCCGGCGGCACCATCCCCGAGCCCATGCCGCGATAGTTGCTCTGAATGAGCGAGACCATGGTGCCGTTGGCGTCCGCGACGGTCATGTAGACGGTGTCGCTGGCGCCGAAGGGACCGCCTGCTTCGTAGCGCTTGGCCGCGTGCTTGGGGTCGATCAGTGCGCGGCGCTGCTTCGCGTAGTCTTTCGAAAGCAATGTGGTGACCGGCGCCGGCGCGACCGCCGGGTCGGCGACGTAGCGCGCGAGATCCTCGAATGCGAGCTTGATCGCTTCGGTCACCAGGTGCACGTGGTCGGCGCTCCCGAATTCGATCTTCGAGAAGTCATAGCCCTCGAGAATATTCAGGATCTCGAGGGTTGCAATCCCTTGCGTGTTGGGCGGGAGCTCCCACACGTCGTAGCCGCGATAATTGGTCGACACCGGCTCGACCCAGTCGGAGTGGTGCGCGGCCAGGTCTTCGCGCGTGAGATAACCGCCGCGCTCGCGCATGAAAGTCTCGATGGTTTGCGCGACTTCGCCCTCGTAGAAGCCGGCGCGACCCTTCTTCGCGACGGTCTCGAGGGTGCGCGCGAGGAAAGGGTTCTTGAAGATTTCGCCCTTCTGCGGCGCGCGTCCGTCGATGGTGTACGTTTCGACGAAGTTCGGATACTTCGCGGGGTCCGCGCCGAAGAGCGCGACACTGCGACCCCAGTAGTACGCGATCAATTCGGAGAGGGGAAAGCCGTCCTTCGCGTATGCGATGGCGGGGGCGAGCACGCGCTTCATCGGCAGCTTGCCGAAGCGCTCGTGCAGCGTGAACCACGCGTCGACGCAGCCCGGCACGGTGACGGGGAGCGGGCCGTAACTCGGGATCTTCGTCAGGCCTTGCGACACCATGATCTCGCGCGTCAGCGATTTCGGCGATCGCCCGCTGCCGTTCAAGCCATAGAGCTTCTTCGTCTTGCCGTCCCACACGATCGCGAACAAGTCGCCGCCCATTCCCGAGCCGGTGGGTTCCATGAGGCCGAGTGCGGCGTCGGCCGCGATGGCCGCGTCGACGGCGGTGCCGCCGTCTTTCAAGACGTCGAGCGCGATCTGTGTCACCAGCGGCTGGCTGGTCGCGACCATGCCGTGCGGTGCGATCACTTCGGAGCGACTCGCGAAGTCGCGACCGGTGATGCGATCGTAGGCACGCGACAGCGAGCTTGTCGCGACAAGCAACCCGAGAGCGACGAGCAAGGTGCGCGTGAAACGACACATGAGAGCGCCTCCTATGGCCGCCGAGTGTAATCCAACCGCACTCCCGCGCCAAGAACGCCGTTTACGCGGCGTTAATCGTTTCGTATAATTGCAGCACGATTACCCCGTCCGAGCGTATTTCCGAGCGGCGCGAACGGGAAACCGACCACCTTCGAAAGACCTCCTCTGGTGGGGCGCCGTTCGAAATACCGCGGGCGGGGGTGAGGTACCGCGCGCCAGCGCGGCAAACCGCCTCCCCAACGCCCTTTCCGGCACCCAAATCCACTTGATTGGGCTCGCTTGTCGGGAGTAGTTTCACACTCGTCCGCCGCATCCGCGCGGACGGAACCCCTTTCAAGCCGAGGAGCTTCCCTTGACCCCATCGATCGACCGCCTGTGCGTCGACACGATCCGTTTTCTCGCCGTCGACGCGGTCGAGCGCGCCAAGTCGGGCCACCCGGGTATGCCGATGGGTGCCGCCCCCATGGCCTTCGCCCTGTGGGACCGGGTACTCAAGCACAACCCCGGCGATCCCTCCTGGTTCGACCGCGACCGCTTCGTCTTGTCGGCCGGCCACGGGTCGATGCTGCTTTATTCGTTGCTTCACCTCTACGGATACGACCTCCCGCTCGACGAGCTGGTCCGCTTTCGCCAGTGGGACAGCCGGACACCGGGGCATCCGGAGTACGGTCACACACCCGGCGTCGAAGCGACCACCGGCCCGCTCGGGCAAGGTTTTGCGATGGGAGTGGGCATGGCGATGGCGGAAGCACACCTGGCCGCGCGCTTCAATGTTTCCGGCGAAGCACCCGTCGTCGACCACTTCACGTACGCGATCGTCTCCGACGGCGATTTGATGGAAGGCATTTCCAACGAAGCGGCGTCGCTCGCGGGAACGCTGAAGCTCGGCAAGCTGGTTTACCTCTACGACGACAATCGCATCACCATCGACGGGTCGACCTCACTCGCCTTCACCGAAGACGTCGCCGCACGCTTCGAGGCGCTGCGCTGGCACGTGCAGGCGATCGAAGACGGCAACGACGTCGACGCTATCGAGAAGGCGATTCGCGTCGCGCGCGACGAGCGCGAGCGGCCGTCCTTGATCCGCGTGCACACGCACATCGGCTACGGCAGCCCCAAGCAAGATTCGGAAAAGTCGCACGGCGAACCGCTGGGTGCCGACGCCGCGCGCGCCGCGAAGGAAAAACTCGGCTGGCCGCTGGAGCCCTTGTTCCACATCCCGAAGGAAGTCGCCGATCACTGTCGCAACACCTCGGCTCGTGGTGCCAAGCAAGAATCCGAATGGAGCGAGCGCGTGCGCGCGTACGGAAAAAGGCACCGCGAACGCGGTGCCGCGTTCGACGCCGCGCGCTTCGAGAAGTTCCCGAAGGGCTGGGAGCGCGAGCTGCCGGTGTTCCCGAAGGACAAGCCGGTCGCGACGCGCGCGGCTTCAGGCAAGACGATCCAGACCGTCGCAGCGCAAATCCCGGCGTTGCTCGGCGGCTCCGCGGACCTCACGGGGTCGAACAACACGCGCATCGAGTCGTCGAAGACGTTCGGGCTCGACGGCTTCGCCGAGCGCAACGTTCACTTCGGCGTGCGCGAGCACGCGATGGGTGCGGCCGTCAACGGCATGGCGCTCCACGGCGGTGTCATTCCGTTCGCGGGGACGTTCCTCATCTTCTCCGACTACATGCGTCCGGCGATTCGTCTCGCGGCACTGATGCGGATTCCGTCGACCTTCGTGTTCACGCACGACTCCGTCGGACTGGGCGAAGACGGACCCACCCACCAGCCCGTCGAACACCTGATGAGCCTGCGCGCGATCCCGGGCCTGTCCGTCTTCCGTCCCGCCGACGCCAACGAGACCGCGGCGGTGTGGGGATTGGCACTCTCGCTCAAGGGTCCGCGCGCGCTGGTCTTGTCGCGCCAAGCGCTGCCGATTCTCGACGTCGACCCCGAAGCGATTCGCAAGGGTGTCGCGCGCGGCGCGTATGTCGTCGCGGAAGCGTCGAAGCGCAAGCCGGACGTCGTCCTGGTCGCGACCGGCTCCGAGGTGCACTTGGCGCTGGAGTCGAAGAGCGTCCTCGAGTCGCGCGGGGTTTCGACGCGTGTGGTGTCGATGCCGTCGCGCGAGTTGTTCCTCGCGCAAACACCGCGCTATCGCAACTCGCTGCTCGCGCGCGGGGCGCGCAAGGTGTCGATCGAAGCCGGCGCGACGCTCGGCTGGCGCGAAGTCGTCGGCGACAAGGGGGCCGTGATCGGCCTCGACCGCTTTGGTGCCTCGGCGCCGGGACCGGTTGCGATGGAACAGCTCGGCTTCAGCGTCGACCACGTGGTCAACGTCGCACTTTCACTTCTCAAGCACGGCAAGTCGAGGGTGTCCGCGTAAGGCGGAGTCGACATGCGACGCGCGCTTGGCGCGGTTCCTTTCGCTCTTGCGCTCGCCCAGGTGTTCCTGCATTTGCTCTGCGGCACCCGCTACGGAATCTTCCGCGACGAACTCTACTACTGGGACTGCGCGAACCACCTCGCGTGGGGCTACGTCGATCACCCACCGCTTTCGATCGCCATCCTGGCCGCGTGGAAAACGGTCTTCGGTAGCTCGTTGCTGTCGCTGCGCATTCTGCCCGCGCTCGCGGGCGGCGCCCTGATTCTTCTGGTCTCCCGCCTGGCCGCCCGCATGGGCGGGGGCACGCTGTCACAAGGGCTCGCCGCGTTGCTCACGTTCGCGGTTCCGTCGTATCTCGGAATCACCGGCGTCTACTCGATGAATGCGTATGAACTTCTGTTCTGGGCGCTCGGGTTCCTCATCGTGATGGACATCATCGACGGTGGGCGCGCCGCCAGTTGGATAGTGTTCGGCGTGTGCGTCGGGCTTGGGATGCAGAACAAGATCAGCGTAGGCGTGTTCGCTACGGCGGCGGGCTTGGCGATCCTGGCGGCGACGCGTCTGCGAGCCGCGCGCGCCGTGGGCCCGGTTCTCGCGATGGTCATCGCGGTCCTGTTGTTCGCGCCGCACCTCGTTTGGCAAGTCGTCAACGGCTGGCCGACGCGCGAGTTCATCGAGAACGCGCAGCGCTACAAGATGACCGCGATGAACCCGCTCGCGTTCCTGAGCGGTGTGGCCATGGAGGTGAGTCCGCTGCTGGTGCCGATCTACCTGGCTGGGTTGGCAGCACTCCTGTTCCATCCCACGCTGCGTCGATGGCGTCCGCTCGCGTACGCGTTCGTGCTGGCGTTGGCGATCTTCATGCTAAACCGCAGCAAGCCGTACTACACGGTGGCGGCGTTTCCGCCCCTCATTGCGGCGTGCGCGGTGTGGGTTGAATCGGCGGCGCGACGACCGCGGCTCCGCTGGCTGGCGCCGTCTGTCGCCACGTACGCACTGGTGAGCTTCGCGATCACGGCCCCCTTTGCGATCCCGCTTCTGCCGGTCGACACGTTCATCGCCTACCAAGACGCGATCGGCATTCGACCCTCGTCGGGGGAAAACCGCGACAGCGCGGAGCTGCCGCAGTTTTTCGCCGATCGATTCGGCTGGGAGGAATTGGCAGCGCAGGTCGCGGTGGTGTTCGACGCGCTCGCACCCGACGACCGTGCCGCGTGCCTCATCGTGGGGCAGAACTACGGCGAGGCGGGCGCGATCAATTACTTCGGCCGACGGCTCGGACTCCCGCGCGCCGTCTCGCAGCACAACTCGTACTACCTGTGGGGCTACGGACCGGTGGAGCCGAAGGTGTACGTGATCGTCGGCCAGGACCGCGAGGGTCTCGAAGCCACCTTCACCGACGTGCACGAGGTGGCGCGGACGAATGCCCGCTACGCCATGCCCGACGAGACGGGCGTCCCCATTTGGGTGTGCCACGGCATTCGGATACCGCTCGACGAAGCCTGGCGGCGCGGCCGGATGTTCATTTAGCAGCGCGGTCGTTTCCGTGCTAGGCTCCGCACCGTCGCCGGCCGAATAGTGCCGACCGGCTCGTGTAACAGTTGCCGTGGGCGCGGCCAGAAGAATGAACTGTCCCATCTGCAAGACCCCCATGATCGTCCTCGAGCTCAACCAGATCGAGGTCGACAACTGCCCGACCTGCGGCGGCGTGTGGCTCGACCCCCACGAGATGGACCTCTTGCTCGAAGGCTCGGCCGGGCGCGACGAGATTCGCGCCCACCTGAAGTTCGGCGAGCCGAGCAACGAAAAGAAGCGACGCTGCCCGCTGTGCCGCCACAAGATGGCGAAGTCGCGGGTGCGTCGGAAGGCGGGCGACGAAGGGATTCAGATCGACCGCTGCGAGCGCGGGCACGGGACCTGGCTCGACGGCGGGGAATTGGACGCAATCGTGGCACTCTCGGAATTTCCCGAAGCCCATCGCGTCCACGAGTTTCTGCAAGCGGTCTTTCGCGGTGCTAACCGCGAGACGCGCGCATAGTGCTGGTCTAGAAGGAAGGAGTCAGCAATGGCTGCATGGATTTTCTTAGGGATCGTCGTCTTGGCGGTCGCGATGTTCGTCGGGGCGTACAACTCGCTCGTCCAGTTGCGCAACCGTGTCAAGAACGCGTGGTCGCAGATCGACGTGCAATTGAAGCGCCGGCACGACCTCATCCCCAATCTGGTCGAGACCGCGAAGGGCTACATGACCCACGAGCGCGAGACGCTCTCCGCTGTCACGGAGGCGCGCAGCCGCGCCATGGGCGCGGGCTCGGTGGCCGACAAGGGTGCGGCGGAAACGCAGCTGACACAGGCGTTGTCGCGCTTCATGGTCGTGGTGGAGAACTATCCCGACTTGAAGGCGAACCAGAACTTCTTGTCGCTGCAGGAAGAGCTGACGTCGACGGAGAACAAGATCGCGTTCGCGCGCCAGAGCTACACCGACGCGGTCAACTTCTATAACAACAAGATCGAGATGTTCCCGTCCAACGTGGTCGCGGGCATGTTCAACTTCCGTCCGGAGACGTTCTTCGAGATCGAAGAGCCCGCGCAGCGCGAAGCGCCGAAGGTTTCGTTCACGCGCTAACGCTGCATGTTCTGGGAACTCATAGCCGCTAATCAGAGGAAGTCGTTCCTGCTGTTCGTCGGGATGGCGACGCTGCTCGTCCTCTTGGGCTTCTTCATTGGAGAAGCGACCATGGGACAGGGCGGCGGCCGCATCGGCATCATCGTCGCGACCGCGATCTGGGTCATCATGTCGTCGGCGAGCGTGTTCGGCGGTCCCGACCTCGTCCTGAAGATGAGCCACGCGAAGCCCGTCACCGCCCAGGTTCATCCGCAGCTTTTTAATATTGTCGAAGAGATGAAGATCTCGGCCGGCTTGCCTGCGATCCCGAAGGTCTACATCATCGACGAGCGAGCGCCCAACGCGTTCGCGACCGGGCTTCGACCCGAAGACAGCTCGATCGCGGTGACGGCGGGTTTGTTGACCAAGCTCAACCGCGACGAGCTGCAAGGGGTCATCGCCCACGAGACGTCGCACATCATGAACCGCGACGTGCAGTTCTTGACGCTCGCTTCGATCATGCTGGGGAGCATCGTGCTGATGGCGCAGGTATTCTTGCGCGGGATGTGGTTCAGCGGCGGTTCGTCGAAGCGGTGGCGTTCGGAGAAGAGTGGCGGCGGCGGCGGTGGAGTGCCGCTGATGGTGATCGCGATCGTGTTCGCGATTCTGGCACCCATCTTCGCGCGCATTTTCTATTTCTCGATCTCGCGCCGCCGCGAGTATCTCGCCGACGCGTGCGGGGTGCGACTGACGCGCTACCCCGAAGGCTTGGCGAGTGCGCTCGAGAAGATTTCGCAATCGCCTCTGTGGCTCGAAGCCGCCAATCAAGTGACCGCACCCATGTACATCGTGGCCCCATTGGCCGGCCCCAAGGCCTCGGGCTGGGGTGCCACCCACCCGCCGATTCAGGAGCGCATCGCGATTCTGAGAAGTATGAGCGAGGGTGCCGGCTTCTTGAGCTACCAACACGCGGCCGCGAAAGTACGCGGGAGACCGTCGATGTGGATGCCGCGTTCGGCCTTGAAGAAAGACGAGCACGTGGCCGTGCGCGCGGCCGACCCGAACGTCGTCAAAGAACAGACCGAGAAGGACAAGACCCGCGACGTGATGGACCTGATGCGCGCCGTCAACGGCTACGCGTTCCTCATGTGCGCGTGCGGTTTGAAAATCAAGGTCCCGCCCGAGTACGACGCGCCGCAGATCAAGTGTCCGCGCTGCGGGCGCGAAAATGAAATCCCGAAAGCCCAGGTCGCCGAGTTCGCGCAAGTCGCGGCCGCCGTCGGCGCCATCGTCGGCACGCAAACGAAGCCGGCGAGCGGCGAGGTGCCGTTCGCACAACCCGCCGCCGGCGCTCCTTCCGGCGAAGACGCCCCGCTCGAATACCATCGCCGCACCCACCAGGAGTGGGAATCGTTCTCCTGCTCGTGCGGCCATCTACTACAACTGTCGCCAATCTTCTCGGCGAGCGAAGTCCGCTGCCCGAAGTGCTCGCGCATCACGCGCGTGGTCTAGCCTTCTCGTGTCGCTCGTGAGATACTCCCGTTCGAGGGAGGTCTCACCATGACCGAACCAGTCAAGTCGAAGCCGTCCGCCGGCGAGCGTGTGAAACACGAGCTGCGCGAGTACGCGACCATTTCGATCTATCTCTTCATTTGCTTCTCCGCGCTGATGTTCTATCGCTACTCCATTCTGGATGAACAGGGGATGAGCACGTGGCGATTCGGGATCGCCATCGGCAAGGCACTCATTCTCGGGAAGTTCATCCTGCTCGGCCAAGCGATGCACGTCGGCGAGCGTCGCGAGAGTAGCTCGCTCGCTGGCGGCGTGCTCGTAAAGTCGCTGCTCTTTCTCGTCGTATTGATCGCGCTCTCGATCGTTGAAGAAATCATCGTCTCGCTCATCCATCACCGCACGTTCACCGAAGGCCTGGCCGAGCGCGGGACGCCGCTGCAAATGGCGGCGTCGAGTGTCGTGATGCTCTTGATCCTGATCCCATACTTCGCCTTTCAAGAGCTCGACGAAACGATGGGCGGTGGCAAGTTGAAACAGATGTTCTTCGCGAAGAGAGGCAGCACGTAGTCGCGTCATGGACTGGACCGCCGACGATCGAGACAAAGCCCTCGCCGTCGTCTTGAACAAGGTCGACGGGTTGTGGTGGGCGTACTACGCCGTCGACCTGGCGTCGTCACACGATCCGCTGCCGGAAGCGGACGCGCGCGCGGTCCTCGCGGCCGTCGACACCGAGAGTGACGGCTTCCATTGGCGCGGCAGCAACGCGCAGCGCGTGGCACTCTTTTCCGTCCTCCTGCAAGTCTTCAACGATCACCCCGAGCTTTCACTCGAAGCGTTCCGTCGCATCTTCGACATGAACGTGGTGCCGGAATCGTCGGGCGCCGACGCGGGCATGATCGGTCAATTGAACCGCGCGGAGCGCCAGGCGCGTCTCGACAAGTACCTCGAAGCCGTGCGCAATCGGTCGTGCGAAGGTCGCGCCATCATCGTCGCCGAAGGGGACTCGTGGTTCCAATTTCCGGGTCGATGGTTCTTCTCGCCCATCGGGACGCGCTGGCTCCACGTCGACGCGGTGAAGGACATCCTCGATCACTTGATCGCGAGCAAACGCTACTGCGTGCAGAGTCTCGCCGCGGGCGGCGACTGGTTGTTCCAGATGTTGCGCGCCAACGACTACGTCGAGCCGTTGTCGCAAATCGAGCCGGACGTGTTTCTATTGAGTGGCGGCGGCAACGACCTCTTGGGCGACGGACGCGTCGCCAACATGACGCTGCACCAGCGTCGCGCCGGGATCACCGACCGCCACCGCGAAATCCTGGCCGCGCGGCTCGCCGCGATCGAAGGCCGTCGCGTCGTGTTCGATCGCACGATCTACGAAGCCGGGCTTCGCTTCCTCGCCAAGGAGTTCGTGAGCTTTTTGAATCTGGTTCTGGTCCAGTACTTCATTTTCCTGTCGAGCATCGCGCGCTCCAAGCTCTCCAAGATGGCGATCGTCACGCACGGCTACGATTTTGCGCTGCCCACGCAGCACTCGACGGCGCGCCTGATTTCGATGCGGCGCCTCGTGAACAAGTTGATGGGGTCGGGCAAGTGGCTGTGGATTCCCCTCGAACAAAAGCGCCTCAACGACGACGAGAAGCGCGCCGTGATCTATGCGATGATCACGGAGTTCAACGAAGTACTGGTGTCGCTCGCGATGTCGCCGAAGTTTCCGCACCTCTACCACGTCGATTGCCGCGGCGTCGCGCGCTCGCCCGCGGATTGGTACGACGAAATCCACCTGACGTCGAAGGCGTTCAAGCGCGCGGAATCGCTGTTCGAAGTGTGCATCACCGATGCGCTGCGTACCGGTGGAAGCCGTCAGAAGGTCTTCACCGTCGCCGATCTGCCTTGAGCGTCGCGGCGCTGCTCGTGGTATGGTGAGTCGATGCCGGTCGCGTCGTTTCGTTCGCTATTTCCTGCTGCTCGCCGCGCTCGTTCTAGCATGCGCCATCGAGCCGTCACCGCCGCTCCCGCCCAACACCTTCGCCTTTGCCGTGTTCGGCGACGGGCCCTATCGCGCGTGGGAAGTCGCGCGCTTTCGTCACGTGATCGAGGACGTCAATCGTACCGACCTGGCGTGGTTCATCCACGTCGGCGACATCTTCTGGTATCCGTGCTCGGACGCGAACTACGCGCGCACGCTGGCGGCGATGAATTCCATCCAGCACGCGGTCGTGTACACACCGGGCGACAACGAGTGGACCGACTGCCACGAGAACATCGCGGGCCACTACGCGCCGCTCGAGCGACTCGAACACATTCGCGAGACGTTCTTCGCGCACCCGATGCGAAGTTTGGGTGCCACGCCGATGACGCTCGAGTCGCAGAGTGTCGTCGACACGAGCTACGCGGAGTTCGTCGAGAACGCGCGCTGGATTCGAGGGGGCTTCGTGTTCGCGACCCTCCACATGGTGGGGGACGACAACGCCGAGGAGGGCTTTCCCGGCCGCACCGCCGCGGACGACGAGGCCGCCGCGCGTCGCATCGAAGCCGGCCTGGCGTGGATGAACGAGACCTTTGCGCTCGCCGATTCGCTCCACCTCAAGGGTGTCGTGCTCGCGATGCACGGGACACCGGGGCTGCAATATCACCCCAAGCCGCGCGTCGGCTACGAAGCGTTCCTCGATCAATTGGAAACGCGCGTCAAAGCATTCGGCCGCCCGGTCCTGTTGATCCACGGCGACGGCCACACCTTCCGCGTCGACCATCCGCTGCGCGATCGCGCGACGTACGAACCACTCGCCAACTTCACGCGCCTCGAAACCTTCGGGTCGCCCGACATCGGGTGGGTGCGCGTCGTGGTCGACACGGTAGCGGGCGATTTCGTCGGCTTCGAACCGCGTCTGATGCGGCGCTGGTGGCTGTTCTAGGATATCGTGTATGATCGCGGCCTATGAAACTCGTCGAATGCGTCCCCAATTTTAGCGAAGGCCGCGACCGCGGCGTGATCGACGCCATCGTCGCGGCCATCGCGAGCGTCGAAGGCGTCCACGTCCTCGACGTCGACCCCGGCCGCGACACCAACCGAACGGTGGTCACGTTTGTCGCTCCGATGGAGCGCGCGGTCGAAGCCGCCTTTCGCGGCATCGCCAAGGCCGCCGATCTGATCGACATGTCGAAGCACCACGGCGAGCACCCGCGCATGGGGGCCACCGACGTGTGCCCATTCGTACCTCTCGGAACCACCACCATGGACGAATGCGTCGCCCTCGCGCGTGCCTTGGGCGAACGGGTCGGCGCCGAGATGAAGATTCCCGTCTATTTATATGAGTACGCCGCGACCCGCGACGACCGTCGCAACCTCGCGGACATTCGCGCGGGCGAATACGAGGCGCTGCCGGAAAAACTTGACAATCCGTCTTGGAAACCCGACTTCGGTCCTGCCAAGATGAACGCGCGCGCGGGAGCGACCGTGATCGGTGCGCGCAAGTTCCTGATCGCGTACAACGTCAATCTCAACACGCGCGACAAGAAGAAGGCGAGCGACATCGCGTTCGCGATCCGCGAGCAGGGGCGCAAGAAACGCGACGCCCACGGACAATTCCTCCGCGACATGAGCGGCGACTTCGAATTCGACCCCGGGACATTGAAAGCGTGCAAGGCCGTCGGTTGGTACATCGACGAGTACCAGCGCGCGCAGGTGTCGATCAACTTGACCGACTTCGACGTCACACCGCCGCACGTCGCGTTCGAAGAAGTGGCGCGGCAAGCGGCGGAGCGCGGGCTGCGCGCCACCGGTAGCGAACTGGTCGGCCTGATTCCGCTCGAAGCGATGCGTCGCGCGGGGCGTTTCTATTTGGAAAGGCAGGGCGCGTCGGTGGGCGTGCCCGAACCGGCGCTCGTCGAAACCGCGATTCAGTCGCTGGGGCTTCGCGAGCTGGGAGGATTCGATCCGATGCAGAAGATCATCGAGTATCGTGTGGCGGCCGATTCGCCGCTGGCCTCGTCCACGGTGAGGGAGTTCGTCGATTTGGTCTCGACCGACGCCCCGGTTCCCGGCGGCGGCTCGGTCGCGGCGTTGTGCGGTTCACTGGCGGCCGCGCTGACGGCCATGGTCGGCAATTTGACCGTCGGGAAAAAAGGCTACGAGTCCGTCTCTAGCGAGATGAGTACGCTGGCCGCCGAAGCACAGGCTATCAAGGACGAGTTCCTGCGCGCCGTCGACGAGGACGCGCGCGCGTTCGACGCCGTCATGGTGGCGAACCGCATGCCCAAAGCGACGCACGACGAGCATCTGCGTCGCGACGAAGCCATTCAAGTCGCGACCAAGCGCGCCATCGACGCCCCGCTCGGTGTCATGCGCCTGTGCGAGAAATTGCTGCCGTTGGTGGAGCGCGTCGCGACGAAGGGCAACAAGAACTCGATGAGCGACGCGGGGGTGGCGGCGCTGGTGTTGGGAGCCGGGTGCCACGGCGCCTGGCTCAACGTACGCATCAATCTTCCGGGGCTAACCAATCGTGACGACGCGACGCGGATCGAGAAAGAAGGAAGCGCGATCATGCAGCGCCTTTCCGGCGAAGGCACGCGCATCGCGGAAAACGTTGCAAAGTCGCTCGCATAATCGCGGGGCGCGCATCGTCGCGATCGCCCTCGTCGTTTTCTCTATCCAAGCTGCACGCGCTGCCGATGCGCCGACTGCCCTGTGGAGTCGCGCGTTCACCGCGACGCCCATCGACACGTTCCCGGCCCTTTACGGTCTTACCGGCTCACCCATGTTGCGCGCCGACGCGGCCGGCGGTGTGGTCGCGGCGTGTGATTTTCATGGGTCGATCGATTTCGGCGGCGGCCCCGTCGTCAGCCATCCGTGGAGTGTTTCCCTCGGCGAATACATCGACGTCTGCGTGGCGAGATTCGATTCGTTGGGGGAGCACACGTGGAGCCGCGTGGTGGCCGGCGCAACCTACATGCGCGCCCAGTCGATGACGATCGACGCGCAAGGCAACCTCGTCATGGTCGGAGATTTCCGCGGCACGGCCGACTTCGACGGCGTAACGCTGACGAGCACATTCACCGACGCGTATGTCGCCAAGTTCGATCCTGACGGCGGCGTGCTGTGGGCCAAACGGTTCGGTCTCTCGGGACCGCTCGGGAATGTGGCCGAGGACGTCGCGATCGACGCGAACGGCAACATCGTCGTGATTGGCACCTTGTCGGGACGCATGGACTTCGGTGGTGGCGTCATTCAGAGCTTCGGCTCGTGGGACGTTTTTTTGGTGAAGCTCGATTCGGCCGGCGGCCACGTATGGACCCGGCGTTTTGGTAGTGCAGGCAACCAGCAAGGAACATGTCTGGCAATCGATGGCCGGGGACACTTGATCGTCGCTGGTCACGTCTCCAATTCGATCGACCTCGGTGGCGGGCCGCTCGCGACAAACGGTGACCAGGAAGCATTCGTGGCCGACCTCGACGATCAAGGTGGTCACATGTGGAGTCGCGTCATCCACGGGCAAATTCAGTATATCGACTTCGACATCGACGCCAGCGCATCGGGTCGGGTCGCCGTCGGACTCCTGTTCGGCAATTCCATCGATCTCGGGGACGGCGAGGTCTTGTACGGCCAAGGGAGCCTCGTCGCTGTGTACGACGTCACCGGCGCCTACCGCTGGAAGTTCTACCCGGAGCACCAAGGCGTGTTCGACGCCACCTTCGACGACCACGAGAGATTGGTCGTGTGCGGCCTGTTTTCCGGCTTGCTCGACATCGGCGGCCAACGCCTCGCGAGTGTGGGCGATACCGACGGCTACATCGCGCGTTTCGACGCGGACGGGGCCTTTGAGTGGGTGACGCAAGTCGGAGGCGACGGCCGCGACGCCGTGACGCAAATCGTCGACGCCGGACACGATGTCCGGGTCATGGGCGGCTTCGACGACGGAATCGATCTCGGTGATTCCCACTACGACGGATCCGCCACCTTCCTTGCCCGCTTCGGCCATGTCCCACCCGCGCCTGTCGTGGACGTCTCGCTGTTTCCGTCCGCGGGGGCGATCGAAGTGCGCTGGAACGTTACCACCGAACAACCGCTCGACACGCTGACGATCCTCCGCGGCACGCCGCCCGCGTCGCTGCAACCCATCTTCACGACGCCCTTCGGAGCGGGGAACGGCTCCTTCGTCGACCACGACGTGGCCGGCGGGCGAGCCTATCAATACCGACTCGTCGTCACCACACCGCAGGGCGTCGAGTTTCGTTCTTCAACCGTGACTGCGACCGCAACCGTCCCAACGTTTGCAAACACGCTCGCGCAGAACGCGCCCAATCCGTTCAATCCGTCGACGTCGATCAACTATTCCGTGAGTGCACGCGCCGAGGTCGCCGTCGAGATCTTCGACGTCAGCGGCGTGCGCGTGCGTCGCATCGAGGAAGGCGTGCGCGACGCCGGTGCATATGCCGTCGAGTGGAATGGTCGGGACGACGCCGGCAACGTGGTGGGGACCGGCGTCTACTTTTACCGTCTCGACGGTGTCGGTGGCGTCGCTCCGAAGAAAATGGTGCTCTTGAAGTAGCGTCGCGGTCGATTCTTCCGCCGTGGGGCGGCAGGAATTGTCTGGCGTGGCGCTTGCATTGGAAGTATTCCGGTCCATATGACGGAGTGCGTCCGCATAATTCCGCGCGCCGCGTTTCTCGCGGTCTTGGCGATGGTCTCCGCGGCCCACGCCGAACCCCAGCATCATTGGAGCAGGAAGTTCGAGTCGACGGGCCTTCGCGTCGACGCCGTCGCGGTCGACCCGCAGGGAAGCGTCGTCATCGTCGGCTACGCGCCCGTCTCCACGGACTTCGGGAACGGACGAGTCCCGGGGGCGGGCTCCGACGTGTTCGCGGCCAAGTTTGATACATTTGGCGATGTCGTGTGGGCTCGCTTCTTCCCCGGCAACAATTCAAACCAACATGCACGCGCCGTTGCCATTGACTCCGAGGGCAACGTCGTCATCGTTGGGTATTACACCGCCAACATCGACTTCGGCGGCGGGCCCATGACGGCCAACAATCTCGATGTCTTCGTCGCCAAGCTCGGTTCGGACGGCGCCCATCGCTGGAGCAAACACTTCAGCAAGGTTGTTCAATTCTCGGGCGGGAACTACGGGGAAGACGTTGCCGTCGACGACGACGACAACGTCATCGTGACGGGAAGCTTTTCCTGGGGCATCAACTTTGGTGGTGGTGACCTGACCAACCTGGGCGGCCAAGACGCATTCTTGGTCAAGTTCGACCCCGATGGCAATCACGTGTGGAGCCAGCGATTTGGTGCACCGGGCGCGCAATATGGCAAAACGGTCGGCGTGGACGCTTCGGGTGGCATTGTGTTCGCGGGAAGCTTCCAATCGTCGATGCCGTTCGGCTCCGGGGGAGTGGTCTCGAGTGGCGAAGACGTGTTCGTCGCACGCGTCGAAGCCGACGGCACCAATACGTGGATTCGCGCGTTCGGCGACGGTTCGACGCCGGCATTTCGCTCGCTCGCGGTCGATGCCGCAGGAGCAATCGTCGCGGCGGGTCAATTCTCTGGGCAAGTCGATTTCGGCGGGAACCCGTTGAGCACACCCGGCAACGATAACGATGGCTACATTGTCTCGCTCGACGCTGCCGGCGCGCATCGCTGGAGTATGCGAATCGGCGGCGAGTTGGAGCAGTCCGTAGACGGCATCGTGCTCGACGCGGCGGGGAATGTCGATGCGACCGGTTCCTTCGCCGGCAGCATAGACATCTTGGGACAGTCGTTATCGAGCGCGGGGTCGAGGGATGTGTTCGTGGCGTGCCTAGACGGTAACGGAGCGTACCGGTGGGCATCCCGTTTCGGGGATGCGGGCGATGACGCCGCCGTTGGGCTTGGTGTCGACGCCTTGGGCGACATGTCGTTGACTGGAACGTTCGCAAGCTCGATCGATTTCGGCGGCGGGCCGCTGTGGGGAAGAAGTTCGAACGTGTACTTGGCGAGGCTCGGCGAAGGTTCCATCGAGCCAGCCCTCGCCATTTCGCTGTTTCCGCGTGCAGGCGCGATTGAAGCACGTTGGGATATCACGAGTCGCCGGCCGCTTGAGCGGTTTCTCATCATGCGTGACAACCGCTCGCGGACGGATCCCAGGATCGTCATGGCGGGTGACCTCCAGCCACAGGGAACGCTGGTTGACAGTGACGTCGTGGCCGGTGAGACCTATTCGTACCAACTCATCGTCAAGTCTACGTCGGGGGGCGAGTATCGGTCTTCCGTGGTGACGGCCAGCGTTCCGACATTTGCACCTGCGCTCGCCCAGAACGCCCCGAATCCGTTCAACCCGACGACGTCGATTGCGTACACGATCGCGCAACGCGCCTCGGTCGCACTCGAGATCTTCGACGCGACGGGTGCGCGCGTGCGCCGCATCGACCAAGGCACGCGCGACGCGGGCGAGTACTCGGTGGAATGGAACGGCCGCGACGACGCGGGTCGTGCAGTCGCGAGTGGCGTCTACTTCTACCGACTCGAAGGCGTCGGCGGCGTCGCGCCGCGCAAGATGGTGCTGCTGAAGTAGCGACTCGCGGAAAGACTCAACCCGAAGCTCGGTTCTCGCGCGATGCGAGGGCCGGGCTTCGTCGTTCCACTTCGCGCTCGAAAAAGGCGATGTAGTTGCGGTGACCTTCTCCGCGGCGGGCGAGGGCGGCAGTGGCGGCGTCGAACAACGCGCGCGCGATCGCTTCCGGCACCGCGTTGCGGCCATCCATCAATGAAAGCGGCACGCGCGCGTAGCTGGGGCGGTCGTCGTTGAGCGACCAGTGGCGCGCCAGCGAGAACACGTCGCATGCTTTCTCGCCCGACGGAATCCCGAGGTCGCGGCGTTGGAGGAGATGAATCAACTCGTGCGCGATGGTGTGATACGAGAGCCGCGACGGGTTCAGCCAGATGCGCGAGCCACCGGGCACGGCCATCCCGCTCGCGGCGCGTGTCAGGCCCACGGTGATGGTCTCACCGTCGAGTTCGGGGAAGAAGCGGCGCACATAATCGACGCGGCGCAGCACGTCGTTGCGCAGGCGGTGCTTTCGCAAGACCGCGCTGGTAGCAATGCGCGGCGCCGCGCCGTTGGGAAGGGACAAGAGTTCGAGCTCGAGTTGCAAACGCGACCACCTCGGGTTTGGGCGCGACGGTAGCACGGCGCCGCGCGAACGGCCAAAGAGAATTGGACATTGCAGGCCGGTCCGGGCGCGTCTACCATGGCCGTGTCTATGAAACGACTGCGTGTCACGGCTGCGACCATCTGCGGCGTCCTGTGTGTCGCCGGGCTGGTCTTCGGCGTGGTGTTCACGTACGCTTCGCGGACCCTCTTCGATGCTTCGCGATTCTCCCAGCGTGCGGCCGACAGCCTGGCCGAACCCGGCGTTGCGCGCGTCGTCGCGGGGGAAGTCACCGACCAAATCATCTCCGCGCGTCGCGACCTCACCGCCTATCGTCCCGTCATTCTGGGTACGGTGGAATACGTGGTCTCGTCGGCGCCGTTCCGTGCCGTCGTCCGCCGCGCGGCCAAGAAGGCCCACGCCACCCTGATCTCGCCGTCCGGCGAGAATATCTCGCTCACCGTGGCCGACCTGGGTGTCGTGGTTCGCAACGCACTTTCGATGTACCCCGACCTCGCCGCGAAGATACCGGAGCGCGCGCAGCTGGTGCTGGGGTCGCCGGAGGATTGGCCCAACGGGAAACGTCTGATGCGAATCATTCATATCGGGCACCGCCTGCGCGTCCGCGCGATCACGTGGCTGAGCGTGGGATTCGCGACCGGCGTGCTCGGCCTGTGGCTTGCGCGTCGTCGCGACCGCTACCTGCTGCGCGTCGGATTGGGCCTGGCTATCACGGCGCTGGTCGTGGGCGTCGTCGCGCGTTTCGGCGGCGATGCGCTGGCGCTGGCCGCGCGCACAACCGTCGGCAAAGATCTGATCAGCGGACTGTGGCCCGTCTTCGTCGGGCCGCTGGCACTGCGCATGTTGATTCTGGCCGGCATCGGACTCGTGATCATCGCCGGCGTGACGTCGCTCTTGCAAAAAGTCGACCTCCTCGGTGTTGCGCGCGGCTTTTGGAAGCGCGTCGGCGATCGACCGCATCGCAAGCGCTGGGGACTCGCGCGCTCGTTCTTGTTCGTAGTGGTCGGTCTTGCGGTCGCGATTCGCCCCACGCAGACCCTCGAGATCGTCGCGGTGATGTCGGGCGGCTTACTCTTCTTCATCGGCGTGCAGGAGTTCTTCGGCATCGCGGCTCGTGCGGTGCCGCGGGCGCACGCGGCGATCGAGGCGGCCGCGGAGAAGAAGGGTCACTCGTGGCCGCGCGTGGCGGTGATCGGCGGCTTGGTGCTCGTGCTGGTGGGAGCCGGTGCGTACTGGCTCTCGCGGGACGACGAACCCGTCGCCGTGGCGGGGCCCGTGCTCGACGCGTGCAATCTTCACCCCGAGTTGTGCGACCGGCGCCTGAACGAAGTCGCCTTCGCCACCACACACAATTCGATGGCCGGGGCCGACATTTCGAACTGGATGTTCCCGAATCAAGAGAAGGGAATTCGTGGGCAGCTGGAAGACGGCGTGCGCGGCTTCTTGATCGACATCCACTACGGCGTGCCGGTGGGAGATCGTATCAAGACCCAGCTCGAAGACGAGCAGGCGGACATGAAGAAGTACGAAGAGATTCTCGGCAAGGAGGGTGTCGACGCCGCGATGCGCATTCGCAACCGCATGGTGGGACAGGAAAGCGGCGAGCAGGACACGTACCTATGCCACGGCTTCTGCGAGTTGGGTGCGAGACTCTTCGTCGACGCGCTGAAGGACATGCGCGACTTCCTGGTCGAGAACCCCGGCGAAGTCGTCATCATCGACATCCAGGACGAAGGCGTCGCACCGAGCGACGTGGAGCAATGCTTCCAAAAAAGCGGGCTCGAAGACTTCGTGTACAAGGGCGCCGTCACGCCGCCCTGGCCCACACTGCGCGAGCTGATAGAGAGCGACCAACGCGTCCTCGTGTTCGCCGAGAACCGCGTGGACAGCGTGCCGTGGTACCACCTCACGTACGAGACGTTCCAGGAGACGCCGTATCGATTCTTGGATCCCTCCGAGTTCTCCAACAAACCCGGGCGCGGCGGTACGACGGGATCGCTGCTGCTCCTGAACCACTGGATCGAGACGACACCCGCGCCCAAGCCGACCAACGCGGAAATCGTCAACGCCTACGACGTCCTCTTGAAGCGCGCGCGCGCGTGCCAGCGCGAGCGCAAGATGATGCCGAACTTGATCGCGGTCGACTTCTACCACACGGGTGATTTGTTCCGTGTGGTCGACACGATGAACGGGATCAAGGAGCCGATGACGGTCCCGGAGCCGTAGCGTCCACCCGAAACGTTTCCGCGTAGGCGTGACCGCGGGCGTCGACGCGCTTGCCGTCGACGCGACCCGAGAGCCGCGCCCTTCCCTCCAGCTGAAAAAAGAACGACCGCTTGGCCGCGTCGGCGCGAAACAGCGGCTGTTCGCCGCCGCCCGTCTCCGACACGAAGCGTCGGTCGACGTCGATCGTGATCGAGAGCGAGTCGTCGCCCGAGGTCGCGCGGAGCGAGATCGATGCGGGCTGGTTCGCACTCCACTTCACGTCGTAGTTGGGTGTGAGAACAAACGGTCGCGGACCCTTGGCGTCGAACACCGCGAACAGCACGGGCTGGGTCGCGAGCACGTCCATCGACGTCGCGAAGCGGCCGTACAAGACGCTGATCTCGCCCGCGTGCACGATGCCCCAGTCCCACACCGCGTCGCGGAAGTGGCCCCAGTTGTGGTCGTGGTAGCCCACACCGTCGAGTGGATACGTGACACCGCCGATCGACACGCGCCCCGTCATGCGGCCGCTCACCACCGGCACCACGTAGCCGAACGGAATCTCGGAGCCCATGGGCGTGATGGGCGGAACCATCTGATGCGGTGTGGGCGTGAGCTCGAGCGCGACGGTCACGGGCCGCGCCAGCGAATCAACGAGTGCGAGATGCACGTCGTAGACGCCGCCGTCGAGGCGCACCGTGTTCAACCCCGCGATCAAGTCGGGCGAGTTCATCGACGCAGCAATCTCGCGGCCCGGCAAGATGTCGACGAGTTTCGTGCGATGGCCGGCTTGATCGACCATCTCGAACAGCACGATGGCGCGCGAGTAGCCGCTCGGTGCGCGATCGCCGTCGGTCGCGATCGCACTCACCGAGACGTAGATCGATCGGCCCGAATCGTCGTGATAATTGAAGTAGTGCCACTCGGCCCAGGTTTGCGTCGAATCCACCTCGGGCTCGTGGAACGCGTCCATCTCGCGCAGCATCGCGACCGCGTCGGGATCGATGTAGTCGCGCTCGCCGGGGCCGTCTGCGAACGACGCCGTCATGGCGGGCCACAGTGCCCGGTAGCGCGATGGCACCGCACCGTCGATGCGCACCAATTGCTCGTCCGCGCCGTGGGACAGTGTCGCGTAGACGCGCGTCAACTCCGGCGACACGTTCTCGACACCGCGCAGGCGTCGCGTCGTGACGATCTCGCGCGTCAAGAAACGCGCGTTGGGAATGTCGAAGTGCATCGAGGTGACACCGCCCGTTTTCAACACGGATACGTCGATGCCGAAGGGCAAGAGCACGATGTCGCCGCCGCCGGTTAGATCTTCGTCGAGCGCTTGCTCGAGCACTGCGGTGCCGACCGACAAGAGCACCGTCATCACCATGACGCCCACTGCGAAACCGAGCAGCAGGAACAGCGTGCGCTGCGGACGCAAACGCAGCCCCTTGCCGATGAAGGAGAGCGTATTCACGCGGCCGCGTGCTCCATGTCGACAATTCGTTCCGCCAACTCGGCCGCGTGCGCGTCGTGGGTCGCCATGACGATCGCGAGCCCGTCGGTGCGCAGCTCCTGAATGAGGGCCAAGATCGAAGCACCCGTCTTGCGGTCCAATTCGCCGGTGGGTTCGTCGGCGATCAACAAGTCGGGCTGATTCGACAACGCGCGCGCGATGGCGACGCGCTGCATCTCGCCCCCCGAAAGTTGATAAGGCCGGTGGTGCAGCCGGTGCGCGAGGCCGACGCGTTCTAACAAGACGCTCGCTCGCTCGCGCCTCTGGTTCTTCGGAACGCGCGCTTCGATCATGGGCAGCTCAACGTTTTCGAACGCAGTCAGCACGGGGAGCAAGTAGAAGCGCTGGAACACGAAGCCGATGCGATGCAGTCGGAGCGACGCGCGCCCGTCCTCGGTCATCGACGCGACGTCGGACCCGAAGACTTCCAAGCGCCCCGACGACGGCGTGTCGATGCAACCGAACAAGTTCAAGAGCGTGCTCTTCCCGCAGCCGCTCGGGCCCATGAGTGCCACGAACTCGCCCGGCCTCACCTCGAGGTCGAACGCCGTCACCGCCTCTATAATGGAGGCGCCCATGCGGTACGTCTTGCCCACGTGCGATGCGCGGATCACGAGTTCATTCATCTAGACGACCTCTTCGTGGAGTGTCCGTGGAATATCGACGCGCGACGCCAGAATGGCGGGGAGCAGCGCGGCGACGGCGCCCGCGACACCGGTGATCGCGACCGCGAGTGCGATCTCGCGCGGCGCGGGGATAAAGAAGCGATAGCCCGCGGGAAGACTCGGCGATTGCGTGAGGATGCGGTCGAGGTAGCCGGCCAGGAACCAGCCCAGCACCGAGCCGGCGATCGCACCGAGTATCAGCAAGACGACGCTCTCGCCCAGCACCATCCATCGCACCGACGAGCGACGAAATCCCATGCTGCGCAGTGCCGCAATCTCGCCGCGTCGTTCGCCCACACCGATGGTCAAGACGACCGCGATCAAAAGAAACGTGATGAACACGCTGATGGTCGAGAGAATCAGCGCGAACTGCTTGAAGTAGGCGAGCTGGCCTTGCAGCGCCGCCATTACTTCATCGACGGAATAGACCGACAATTCCGGAAACGACTGCGCGAGCGAAGCAGCGACGGCGCGCTGCGCGTCGAGGGGGGCGAAGCCGTCTTCATCCGGCGCGCGCAGCTTGGCGAGTACGAACGACGCCGCGTCGTGCGTGTCGGGTCGAAGGCGATGCACGGCGTCGAGCGGCATCACGAGTGTCCGCTGCTGCGCAAGGTCAAACGGAATGTGGATGATGCCGACCACGACCGCGCGTGCGCCGCGCGAAAACGCGAGCCCCGCCCCGGGTGCTCCCGCGGCGAGCGTTACAGCGCCTCCCACGTCGACGCCGAGCGCCGCCGCCGCATTCTCGTTCAGGAGAATGGGTGTCAGGTCATCGTCGCGCGCGACGTCGAGGTCGACACCGCGCGTCACTTCATAGAGTGACTGTGCACGTCCGTCGACGCCCATCGTGAAGAGCGACGTCGAGTCGGAGTAGAGTGTCGTCGCGAGGACACGGAGCCAGCGTTCGACGCGGGCGTCTTCGTCGAGCGCACGCGTGACGCGCGAGCTTTCGGCGATCACGGCGTCGGTGGCGAAGGGAAGTGTCCCGAGCGGGCACACGCGCACTTCGTAACCGACCGAAGAGAGTACCTTGTAAAACGTCTTGTCCATGCCGCGTGAAAGCATCAACATGTCGGCCAGTAACGCCACCGCGATCGCGAGGGCGATCACCGTGAAGGTGGTGCGCAAGCGATGCCGCAGCACGTTTCGCAATGCGATGCGCGCCATCATCGTCCCAACACCTCGTTCACGCGCAGCTTGAAGAGGTACGTCGTGGCGAGTGAGCCCACTACGACGCCGACCACCGTCGCCACACCGAACGCGAGCCCCACGTGCGACCACGTCACGCGCGAGAACACCAGCGCGGTGTCGAAGTAACGCTGGTAGTACGCGTTCACTCCGCGCGACACCAACAGCGCCAGCACCACGCCGATGGTCGCGCCGACGTTCGCGAGCAAAACCGTCTCGCCGACCAGCGTCGTGTAGATGCGCGTCTTCGAGAAGCCGATCACGCGCAAGACACCGAGCGACTTGCGCAGCTCCTGCACTTGCAAGAGCACGATGGCGGCGAGGAACGCGGAGCCGGCGAGGATCGACAGAAACGAGATCGCCTTGTGGAAGTTCGAGATCACGACGAACGTCCGCGACGATTGCCGCGCCACATCCACCGAGCGGTACGCCGTGTAGCCGAGTTGCGCTTTATTGAATGCCGTCACCATCGAGTCGAGGTCGACGCCGGGTGCAACATCCAGGATGAAACGACTCGCACGGTCGCGCCGGCCGCTCAACCGTTCGAGGTCCGTGATGCGCATCCACGCCGACTTGCTGGTGCGACTGATGCCGGCCGGGTCGGGGGGCGGCGCGAACGTCCCCGCCACCACGAACGGCCGTCCTTCGCCGCGTTCGCCCGTCAGGCGGAGCGCGACCGTGTCGCCGTCGGCGAGGGAGAGGTTCTTGGCCAGCGAACGCTCGAGAATGATCGGGGCCGCGGCGGCCGTCGCCACCAGCACGAACGCGGCCAAAGCCAGGAATTGCAGAAATCGTCGCACTCGCGTACTTTGTACCAACTCGGGGTCCGAATCAAGGCGCGACGATGAAGCTCATTCTTTTCGACATCGACGGGACTATCGTTGACTGCGGCGGGCAGGCGCGAACGGCGTTTGCGACCGCACTCCACGCCGTCTTCGGCGAAGCGGGCCCCATCGACGAGTACGACTTCTCGGGGAAAACCGACACGCGCATCGTCGTCGACTTGATGACGGGCGCCGGTCGCCCGCGCGACGAAATCCTTGCCACACTGCCGAAGCTACGCGAAGAATACCTCGCCACGCTTGACCGAAGCCTCGAACGCGCGCACATGCGGGTGCTGCCCGGCATCGAGCCGTTGCTCGAGCACCTCGCCGCGCGCGACGACATCGTGCTCGCGTTACTCACCGGTAACTGGGAACGCGGTGCCCGCATCAAGCTTTCGCGCCACGACCTCAATCGCTATTTCGGATTCGGAAGTTTCGGCGACAACGTCTTCGACCGCAACGACCTTCCACCGATCGCGCTCGAGCGCGCCGTCGCGGCGGCCGGTCGTCGCTTTCGCCCCGACGAAGCGCTCATCATCGGGGACTCGATACTCGACGTCGGCTGTGCGCGCGCCAACGACATCCCCGTCCTCGCTGTCGCGACCGGTCGCACGGCGCCCGCCGCACTCCAAGCCGCCGGCCCGACCTGGCTCGTAGATGATCTGTCGGGCGTGCTTGAGCACCCCGCGTTCTCTCGATCGTAAGGAGGTTCATCATGGACGTTGCCGACGGACAACGCGAAGTTCGAACCGTGTTCCTGGGAGGATTCGTCGGTCAGTTGGTGTCCGCCGTGTTGTGGGCGACGTCGACCGCCCTCGCGACGTTCGTCTCGCCGCGCGCCGGGATTGTCACACTGGCACTGGGCGGAGTACTCATCTATCCCGTCACTAGCACGCTCTTGCGACTGACGCGCGGGCGTGGCTCACTGTCCAAAGAGAATCCGCTCGGGGCTCTCGCCATGCAAGTCGCCTTCACGATTCCGTGCGCGCTCCCCGTCGTCGGCGGGGCGGCACTCTACAAATTGAATTGGTTCTATCCTGCGGTGCTCGTCATCGTCGGCGCGCACTATCTCCCGTTCGTGTTCCTCTACGGCATGCGCGCGTTCTACGGGCTCGCAGCGGCGATGGTCGCCGCGGGTGTGATGATCGGGCTGTACGCGAACGAGTCGTTCACGCTGGCCGGTTGGATCGGCGCCGCGATGCTCTTCGTGTTCGCGTTCGTGGGGAAGGCGGCGGCGGGTCGAGGCTAAGCCGACTTGCGCTTCCTGACCACGAGCTCGACATCGCATTCCAAGATGTGAAGCAGCGAGAGCAGCTGCCCGACCGACTTCCGTGTATTCGTTTGGTCGAGTAGTCGGTAGAACTGCGTCGCAGACGTTCCGAGCCGGCGGATGATCTCGCGCTTGCTTAGAGGGCTGGTTGCCAGTCGCTTCTGCGCTTCGACGGTGAGCTTGTACAGCAGGGCGTCGCGCAGGTAGTCGGAGTCTTCGTTGTAGTCCAAGACCTGCTCGGCGTGGATGGTCCCTTCGCGGCCGGAATCGAGCACGTACGAGAACCCCTCGCGCCCAAGTTCCTCGTCGACGCGCGCCTCTCGGACCAGGTCGCCCGACTTCGGAGCGTTTTCCATCCGCGCGTACGGATAGACGAAGATGCGGTTCCGCATGCGAACTTCGAATGCCTTCTTGCGGTTGTTGAAGCGGACGGTTTGGATCTTCATAGGAGGCCTTCCTTGCAGCAGGTCTGAAATGAGGCGAAGGATTCTCGCTGTTGGTTTGCCTTTCATGGGAAGATTGTTTTCAAGGTCCCACTTGAGGACCAGGCGACCCTTTCGATAGACGTGAACATGTCTCCGGGGTGTGGTCGCCCGACCACGTCACAAATACGTAGTTCCCCCGCCTCACCTTCCCCCACAGCACATACGTTACCGGCAAAGGTAACGCTTGTCTAGAAAAAAACGGCCCCAAACAACGAAGACCCCGCCACCTTGCGATGACGGGGCCTTCGAATTGTCACTCGAGCGAGCGAGACGAAACTACCAGCGGCTGCTGCCGCCGCGATCGCCGCCGTTGTTGCGGGGTTTGTCTTCTGCCTGGTTGACCTTGAGCGCGCGGCCGTCCATTTCGTAGCCGTCGAGCGCCTTGATGGCCGGGGCGAGTCCTTCGTCGCTGATCTCCACGAAGCCGAAGCCGCGCGGGCGACCGGTCTCGCGGTCGTTGATCAAAGCGACCGACTGCACGGCACCGTGGGTGCCGAACAAGGTGCGGACCTGTTCTTCGGTCGCGGTGAAGGGAAGGTTGCCCACGTAAATTTTCTTCATGATTCTATTCTCCAAAATGCCGGCTGACCGGCGTGTCGAAGCTCGGCGGGATCTCCGGAAAGTCCCGGGCACCCGCTTGAACTCCAAGAGTGGTCCGACAGCGTGTCGGACCGCAAACACATCAATCGGCGAGGGGACCTAAAAGTTGAGCGACTCTAGAAGAGGGAGGCTGAACGATCTCGTCCTGTAGTCGGGGAGGATGGTCTGGGAGCATCATGGGGCCATGCCCCTTCGATGTAAAGGACTGTTTTCAGCCCTTTCGTCACTTCAAGAGGACGATCTTCCGCGATCGCGTTTCCCCTCCGAACTGCAATCGAACGAAATACACGCCCGAGCTGGCGCGCACGCCGCGCGCGTCCGTTCCATCCCAGCGCACCGGGTAGGAGCCCGGCTCGCGCGTTTCGTCGACCAGTGTGCCCACGCGTTCGCCCTTGGCGTCGTAGACCGACACCACTACATGTCCGCGCGCGGGGACGTCGTAACGAATCGTCGTCGCCGGGTTGAAGGGATTCGGGTACGCGGAGATCGACAGCACGCGGGTCGTCGGTGTTTCGCCTACTCCCGTCAGCGTGTTGATCATGGCCGGATTGCCTTCGTTGCCCGAGAAGTCGGTGGCGGTGACGAAGTAGTATGCGTAGCTCGCAGCACTCACGTCGAGACTCGTCGCGGTCGTATAGTTCACCAGCGTGGCCGCGCCGAACGAATTCGTCGTCGATCCATAGACGGAGAAGAAGTCGAAATCCGCCGCCGCCGATTCGTTCCACGAGAGAACACCCGCGTGGTACGCAAACGCCGCCGGCACGCCCGGTGCTAGGTTGTCGATCGAGTAGCCGCTGGCGATGGGAGAGTCGAAGTACGTTCCCGTCGCCGCGGTCGCGGCGCGCACGAAGAACGTCGAGTTGTACGGCCCCGCTTCCGTCGAGTCGCCGATGGTGGCGACGTCCATCCCGTACGAAGACTGCTCGAACGCGACGACCGTGCCCGCTTGCGTCCAGCCCAGGTCGAGCAGCTGACGCTCCGAAAGATTCGCCAGGTCGTTCGACGATGGCGCGCCTGACGGTGGCGGGTCGTCGCGACGAAACGCGACATATTGCACAACCGTGTGTGTCGGGTTGTCGCCGTCGTAAGCGGAACCGGTGAAGCGGATCTTCACCTGCCGCCCCTGATCGTTCCCGATATCCGCGATCGATGTAATGACGGGTTCCTGGGGGACAGACCCGTACTTCGCCAGAAAGACGTCACCGCTTCCCGCGCTGACCAAGCCGCCACCCCCGAAGTCCAACGTAGCACTGAACGGTCCCGTGAACACCACGTTGCCCGAATTATCCACCGCCGCGCTATTGCCCACTTCGCCGAACGAACTCCCGAAGCCGCGGCTCCACTGGTGGGTTCCGTTCGCGTTGTACTTCACGAGGAAGATGTCGGACAGTCCCGCGCTCACCCGGTTCCCGCCCCCGAAATTCACGGTGCCCTCAAACTCCCCCGTCAGCGCGATGGCCCCCGCGCTATTCACACCGACGCTGTGACCGATTTCGACGCCGGTGCCGCCGAAACGCTTGCTCCACACGTGCACGCCGGCCGAGGTGAACTTCGCTAGGAAAACGTCGTATCCTCCCACGCCCGTCAGCGTTCCGCCGCCGAAGTCGATCGTGTCCGTCATGTATCCCGTCATCACCACGTTCCCGGAGCCGTCCACGTCGACGCCGTATGCCCCCTCCGAGGACCCACCGAAGCGGTGACTCCACTGGTGCACGCCGCTGGAGTTGTATTTCGCCAGGAAAATGTCATTGCTTCCCACGCTCACCAAACCGCCGCCCCCGAAGTCCACCGTGCCCTGGAACGTCCCCGTCATCACCGCGTTCCCGGAGCCGTCCATCGCGACCGCATTGGCAATGTCGCCACCCGTGCTCCCGAGACGCTGGCTCCATTGATGCGTACCGCCCGAGTTGTATTTCGCGAGGAAGATGTCGGTGCCCCCCGCACTCACCAAGTCGACGCCCCCGAAGTTCACCGTGTTCTGGAATTGTCCCGTCACCACCACATTCCCCGAGTTATCCGTCGCGACGCCATTGGCAAGGTCATTCGACGTACCCCCAAAACGCTTGCTCCAGAGGTGTGTCCCGCTCGCGTTGTACCGAGCCACGAAGATGTCGTTTGCGCCGGCACTCACCAAGTCGGCCCCCCCGAAGTTCGCTGTACCCTGGAAGAATCCCGCCACCACGACGTTGCCCGAGAGGTCAACCGCGATGCCGTAGCTCTGCTCCGGACTCACACCACCCACACGCTTGCTCCATTGATGCACCCCGTTCGCGTTGTATTTCGCGATGAAGACGTCGCTGGTCCCGACGCTCACGAGGTCGGCGCCCCCGAAGTTCACCGTACCTTGGAAATATCCCGTCACTAGGACGTTCCCCGCCCCATCCACCGTGACCACGTCTCCCGCATCGGAAAGCGTGCTACCGAAACGCTGGCTCCAGGAGTGAGCCGGGGTTTGGGCGAGGGTGGAAGTGGCGCACAGAATGACGAGAGCAATGATGCCGAGGGCGGTTCGCATGAATGGCCTCCAAGGGACGTTTGGAAACAGGACTTGTCCCTATGAGACACGCGAACGGAGAAGGTGGCACACCGGTTGTGACGGCGCGTGGTTCCGTGTGTCTCCCGGCGCGATCACGTCCTTCGCCGCGAACGCGGTCGTACGGCACAACACCTTCCTCACCGGCCCGGGTGTCTACATCGAAATCGGCACCAGCGTGCCCGACGTCGGCACCCTCGCGAGTCCCGGGCTCAACAACTTCTCCGCGATCGCGGGTGTGGCACTCGAGCACCACGGAACCGGGACCGTGATGGCGATCGGCAACACGTGGGCGAACACCCCGCCGCAGGTCGGCGTCGACATCGTGATCACGGCTGGGGGAACGGTGGTGACGGAGTAGGGGGCACTGGAGAAGGAGACCGCTTACTCTCTCGACAGGGACGCGATCGACGCCTACGGGTAGATCGCCGTCTCGAGTAACTCGGAAGCACCCATCGACGTGTCGCCGAACACGAGCGACGGCCATTCCGGCAGCAGTCGGTCGACGACGAGAAACACGGCGAGGCTTTCGTCCTGCGACCACCAACGGCGCTTTTTGCCGAGCATCTTCGCGACGGCGGCCTCGCGGGTCATCTTGCCGCCGTCGGGGTGCGAGAGCCACGCGAACGCGGCCCACTGGGCCGCTCCCTCCATGGAGAGCCAGGTGTCGTCGAGGGTGGCGAACACGGCCTTGTCGCCGGTGAACCAGCGCGCGTGACGGCTCTTCATCATCTCGAGCGCTTGCGTCGCTAGCGCACGACACTCTGCGAGCGAATCCGCATTCGCGGCTTTGTACAACAAATCGCGCTCGGCTAGGTACGCCTTGACGTAGACGGAGTCGGCGCTGAAATGGGTCTGCACGGCGTCGTCGTCCAATTCTTCCGGGTACGCCCACGCGGAATCGATGGGGCCGATGACACTCGCCATGCCGCGAAGCTGGCGCGTGTGGGTGAATTCGTGTAGGAACACGGCGGTGAACCCGGACGGGTCGCCGCGTTTCATCTGCTGCTCCCAGTAGCTCGGCGCGGCCATGACGAAGAACGGACCGGTCTTCTTGTCGTTGTTGGTGAAGCTCATGAGTGCCACGGGAAGTCGGTCGCCGTTGGGTGCGGTGATGGTGTCGTGGTGCGCGACGGCGAACCACCACAGCGGTTTGCCGCACAACGCGGGACCCATGACGGCGGCGAGATTGGGGGCGGTCACCTGTGAAGTCGTGTACACGCACGTGCTGTCGAAGAACACGAGGTTGGGAGCGGGAGCGTCGGGGAGGTGGAGAATCTGTTGCGACGTGAGTTTCCACGCCGCAAACCATTGATTGATCCACGGGCTCGCGGCCGCGATGTCGCACGCGGACGTTGTCGCCGGTGCGGCGACGTGGCTCGGCGTAGCGGCTTGCTGCGAGGCGCAACCGACGAAGAACAACGCAGCGAACGTTACAACGCGCAGCGGAGCTAGCATGGGGGAGATTACTTCCGTCCCGCCGTCGCTTCCAATTGCTTCAAGACCTCGCCCAACCGCGACAGCTCTTCGCCGTAGCGCGTCCAGTCGCCCGCGCGCTGCGCGGACACGGCGCGGTCGTAAATCTCCGACGCCTGGCGCGCGAGATCGGCGGTGCTGCTCGCACCCGCGCCCGCTGGCGGAATCGGCTCGGGTGAGGCAGCGGCGTGCGCAACCACACCGCCGAACAACCGCGACAGCCCGGCTTCGAGTGTCTCTTCCATCACGACTTGGTTCTGATAAGCGATGACGACGCGCTTCAATTCGGGAATGCGACCGCCTTCGGCGCGGAGATAGAGCGGCTGGACGTAGATGAGCGACTCTTCGATCGGAATCACGAGCAGGTTGCCGCGAATCACTTCGGAGCCGCGCTGGTCCCACAGTGTTATCTGCTGCGAGATGTCGGTGTCCTGATTGATCCGATTGACGATTTGCGTCGGCCCGAACACGAGGCTCTGCTTGGGCAAACGATACACGACGAGCTTGCCGTAGTGCGCGCCGTCGTTGCGCGCCACCATCCACGAAGCGAGGTTGTCCTTGCCGCGCGGTGTGAACGGCACCATCAAGATGAACTCCGGGTCCTTCTCGCCGGGCAGCCGCATGATGATGTGGCGCAGGAATGGATCGCGGGAACCCTCTTCGGTCAACTCCGGCTTCTGCCACTGATCCTCTTGGTGGTAGAGCATCGCGGGCTCGTCCATGTGGTAGGTGGCGTACATGTCGCTCTGCACGCGAAACAGCGTCTCGGGATAGCGCAGGTGCGCGCGCAGATCGGCCGGCATTTCGTCGAGCGCATGGAAAATGCCGGGGAACACCTTCGCGAGGGTTTGCACCAACGGGTCGGTCGGATCGGCGAGGTACGCGGTGACGGCACCGTCGTACGCGTCGATCACGACCTTGGCACTGTTACGCATATAATTGATGCCGTTCGAAAGCGGCTGCGCGTAGGGGTAGCGGCTGGTGCGCGTGTAACCGTCCAAGATCCAGCGCAAGCGTCCGGCGTCGTCGATAACGAGATACGGATCGTTGTCGAAGGTCAAGAATGGGAGCGCCTTTACTGCGCGCACGCGAATGTTCCGAAAGTACATGGCACGGCTGTCGTTGTTGATGTCGCTCGAGAGCAGAATCTTCATCGAACGGAAGTAGGCGGCGAACAGCAAGCGCCGCGGCAACGAGCCGACGCGCACACCGCCCGTCCCCGCGTACGCCGTGTACACGTTCTCGTCGCCGGAGGGGAAATCGAACTCCTGCTGGCCCGTGTGCACGAACGCCCACGAATCCGCAATCTCGCCGAAGTAGATCTCGGGCCGCGTCACCTTGATCGAAACGCTCGACGCTGGCGGCAGGTCCTTGATGAACAAGACCGGCAGGCCTTCGCTGGTCACCTGATTCACCGGGCCGAGGGTGAGCCCCATGCCGTGCGTGAAGGTGAGTCTTTCATTGATAAACGTCCGCGTGGGGAGCGAGGCCACGTTCAGCTCGCGCGGCGAGAGCAGCACCTGACGGTAACGCCCGTCGATGTGATAGCGGTCGTCGTCGACGGAGAGGAAGTCGTAGTAGGTGCGAATCTCTTGCAGCTGCCCAAACGTCTGCAACAACGGATCGCGATCCCACAAGCGAATGTTGTCGACGGTGGCGCGGTTGGCGAGGATGTCCTTCTCGGTCAAGCGCGCTTCGCCGGTGAGATCGCGCGTCACCACACTGTCGAGTCCCCACGCGCGACGCGTGGCCACGATGTGGCGCGCGAGCTGCGGCGTTTCTTTTGCCAGTTCATTGGGTGCGACCACGAGGCGGTTGATGATGGTGGGATAAATGCCGACGCCGAGCACCGACACGCCGAAATAGATCCCCACCGAAACCAGCACGGACCGGGCGAGGCGCGGGCCGCGCGCACCCCACAGCACCCACAACGCGCCGATCACCGCGGCGAGGGCCGCGAGCCGGAGGCCCAGGAGGGTTCCGTGCAAGTCGGCGTAGCTCGCACCGGAGAGCGGGCCGGTGGTGGAATAGAGGAGATTCGGAAGGCTCACCCAGTGCACGCGCAACGCCGTCAGCAGAAACATGGCGGCGACCAGCAGCGCCACGTGCAGCCGCGCGGGTACTTCGACGGTGATGTGCCGCCCGATCCCGGAGATGTCGCGTCGCAGCACGTACAGCACCACACTCGCGATGAGCGACACCGTGGTCAGGATCGTCAGCAGACGGAGCGTGCCCGCGATGACGGGCATCGTGAACACGTAGTAAGCGACGTCGCGTCCGAAGACCGGATCGTTCGCACCGAACGGAGTTCGATGCATGAAGCGAAGCACGTCGAGCCACGCGTTCGACGCTCCCAGGCCCGCCAACACGGCGATGCCGACGGACGCCGGCAGTGCCAGGCGTCGCATGAGCTGCGTCAACGCGACCGGCCCGATGGAAGCCGGCTCGACGACCTGCGGGTGCGCCGCGATGCCGCGCAGCGCGATGCGAAGATTCGTGTGGACGAACGCGAACGCGGCGGCGCCCACACCCAATCCGAGCAGCGTGCGCGCGAAGAGCTGGGTCAAGAACACGCGCTCGTACGCCAGCGACTGGAACCACATCCAATCGGCGGCGAGCCGGATGAGCGCGGGAACGAAAATGAAAATGATGAAGAGTAGGATCGCCAGCCAGAAGCGGCGCGGTCGCCGACGCCGGGGGCGGAGAAGTCGTAGTGTGGGCATGAGGGGGAGTCTAGGTGATCGGGGGCCGGAAGACCAGCGGCGTCGGGCGGCGCATCGATATACGCGCCAGTGCGGCCTATTTCCTAAATGCTTAACACCCACGCGACGAGGGGACCCGTCCCGTGGTATGATCTCTTCGGCACTTCACCCGAACGCGGTGCCTCCAACATATCAGAGCCGCCTTGCGTCCCCTTACCGACGCGGTTCCATCCCCAGCTTATCTCACGTCGCGACGTGCGGCAGCGGGCTGCTTCGTCCGCCGCTTTTCTCCTACCGCCGTCGCAGCCTCATGCGACACGCGCGCGTCGCGCATGACAACCCTCGTTACCAACGAGAGCCGTTCCGCGGATGTATATCCACACGGGAGAGCCGACCATGAAGCCCAACCGCAATAGAATCGTTCTGTTCGTGTTCGTCCTCGCCCTGTGCGTGGGAGCCGAGTCCGCCCACTCGCTCGTACCCGCTCATTTCTGGAGCCAGCCTTACGGCAGCACGGGCGCCGACTATGGTTACGCGATCGCCACCGATGCCGCGGGCAACGCGTTCGTGACCGGGTACTTTTCTGGGACGGTGAGTATCGGCGGATTCAACCTGGTGAGCGCGGGCGGCTTGGACATCTTCATCGCGAAGTTCAGTCCCACCGGCGTGATCCAGTGGGCCGTAAGGTTCGGAAGTACGAGCAGCGACCTCGGTCGTGGGATTGCAACGGACGCGTCGGGGAACGTGTTCGTGACGGGTTTCTTTTCCGGGACGGTGAGTTTCGGCGGGGGCAACCTGGTGAGCGCGGGTGGTAGCGACATCTTTGTGGCGAAGTTCAACGGTACCGGGGCGCACCAGTGGAGCCAGCGTTTCGGCGGTACGGGCAGCGACACCGGTTACTCGCTCGCCACGGACGCAGGGGGGAACGTGGCCGTGACCGGCAACTTTTTCGGCACCGCAAACTTCGGCGGCGCCGACTTGGTGAGCGCGGGCGGTAGCGACATCTTTATCGCCGAGTATCACGCCACCGGCGTGCACCTATGGAGCCGGCGCGCCGGAAGCGCGGGTACAGAGTTCGGCTTCGCGGTCGCCGCAGACGCGCCGGGGAATGTCTTCGTGGCCGGCTATTTCACCGGGACGGTGAATTTCGGCGGCGCTGATCTGGTGAGTGCGGGCGGCTCGGACATCTATGTTGCGAAGTACAATGCAGCCGGAGTTCACCAGTGGAGCCAGCGCTATGGGAGCCCGTTCACCGACTCCGGTTACGCGGTCGTCACGGATGCATCGGGAGATGTGGTCGTAACGGGGAACTTTGGCGGGATCGTGGATTTTGGCGGCGGCAACCTGACGGGTGTGGGGGGGTCAGACATCTTCGTCGTGAAGTTCAGTCCCACGGGAGCGCACCAGTGGAGTCAGCGCTTTGGGGGAATTAGCAATGACGATGGTCGTGCCGTCGCGGTGGATGGATCAGGGAACGTGGTGGTGGCTGGTATCTTCCAGGGGACGGCGAATTTCGGCGGCGTCAATCTGGTGAGTGCAGGCGCCGAGGACATTTTCATCGCGAAATACAGTGCGACCGGCGTGCACCGTTGGAGTCGCCGTTGCGGGGGCACGACCACCGACAATGCGTTCTCGGTCGCTGCGGGGACCTCTGACCACGTGTTCATGACCGGAACCTTCCAAGACACAGTGGATTTCGGAGGCGGCGGCTTGGTGAGTGTGGGTCTCGAGGACTTCTTTGTCGCGAGCTATCTGCCGGAGTTCGCGGAACCCGTCATCACGTCCATCTCCGACATCGGCAACGACCAGGGGCGCAAGGTGAAGATTCGCTTTGCGCGCTCGGCTTGGGACGACGCGACCATCCCCAACCCGATCACGCGCTACGTTGCGTTCCTCAAGGACGACGCACCGGCAGTGGCGGCCCTGCGGGGCGATCGCACCGCGCCCGACAATGGCTGGACCGAGGTGGGCTCGGTGGGCGCATTCGTAGACAACTCCTACGGCATCGATGTTCCCACCAACCAAGACTCGACGGTCGCGACGGGCCAGCACTACTCGACGTTCTTCATCCGCGCGATGACGGCTGTGCCCACGAGGTACTACGATTCTCCGCCCGACAGCGGCTACTCGTTGGACAACCTGGCGCCGGCGGTGCCGCCGGACTTCGCGTTTGCGGCGGGTCAGCTGACATGGGGTGAATCTTCCGCGCCGGACTTCGACTTCTTCACCGTTTACGGATCAAACTCCGACTCGTTCGCATCCGCGACGGTGGTGAACTACGCCAAGTCACCCGCGATAGATGTGAACGGTTCGCCCTACACGTTCTACTTCGTCACGGCGACGGACGTCTCCGGCAACGAAAGCAGGCCCGCGCGCGTGGAGGCATCGGGCGAGGGCGGCACACCGGAGTCGTACGTCCTTTCGGTCTCGAACTACCCCAATCCGTTCAACCCGCGCACCACAATCAGCTACACCGTGCCCTCGCGCGGCGCGGTGAATATTTCGATCTACGACGCGGGCGGGGCGCGCATCGCGATACTCATGAACGAAGGGAATCATGCGGCCGGCGCCTACTCGGTCGAGTGGGACGGCCGCGCGGATGGCGGTGGACGCGTTTCATCGGGGATCTACTTCGCTCGCATCGAGCACAACGGCGCGACGCGGTCGAAGAAGATGGTGGTGCTGAAATGAAGACGCCCATAAGCAGAGCCGGGCACGCTTGCAGTCGAATCATCTGGTTCGCGCTCGTCCTGTGTCTCGTGGGAGCCGAGTCCGTGCGCGCCCTGACACCGCTTCAATTCTGGAAACAGCGTTTCGGGGGCACAAGCGTAGACCTTGGCTCCTCAGTTGCGACGGATCCTTCGGGGAACATAATTGTAGCAGGCTCCTTTAGCGCGACGTTGAATCTTGGTGGCGCCGACCTGGTGAGCGCAGGCGGATATGACATCTTCGTCGCGAAGTACAACGCGGCCGGGGCGCACCAGTGGAGCCAGCGTTTCGGGAGTTCGGGCACCGATGCTGGTTACTCGGTTGCGACGGATGCATCGGGGAACGTATTCGTGACCGGCATCTTCAGCGGGACGGTGAATTTCGGCGGTACCGATCTGGTGAGCGCGGGCAGCTACGACATCTTCGTCGCGAAGTACAGCGCGGCCGGGGTGCACCTGTGGAGCCAGCGTTTCGGGAGCACGGGCCTTGATTTCGGCTACTCGGTCGCGACCGATCCATCAGGGAACGTGGTTGTGGCCGGTTTGTTCAACGCGACGGTGAATTTCGGCGGTATCGGATTGGTCAGCGCGGGCCTCGAGGACGTCTTTGTCGCGAAGTACAACGCGGCCGGGGTGCACCAGTGGAGCCAGCGTTTCGGGAGTACGGGCACCGATGCTGGTTACTCGGTTGCGACGGATGCATCGGGGAACGTGGTTGTGACGGGCGCCTTCAACGGGACAGTGAATTTCGGTGGTATCGGATTGGTCAGCGCGGGCCTCGATGACATCTTTGTCGCGAAGTACGATGCCGCTGGAGTGCATCAGTGGAGCCAACGTTTCGGAAGCACGAGTAACGACTATGGCCGATCGGTTGCGGTGGATCCATCGGGGAACGTGGCCGTGACCGGCTCCTTTATCGGAACCGTGAATCTTGGCGGCGCCAACCTGGTGAGCGCGGGTGGCGCTGACATTTTCGTCGCGAAGTACAACGCGGCTGGGGCACACCAGTGGAGCCACCGCTACGGGGGTACGACCACCGATGTTGGTTACTCGATCGCGACGGATGCATCGGAGAACGTGGCCGTGACCGGCATTTTCTCGGCGACGGCGGATTTCGGCGGCGGCAACTTGGTGAGCGCCGGTGGTAGGGACATCTTTCTCGCCGCGTACGACCCGTCTGGCGCGCACCAGTGGAGCCGGCGCTTCGGTAGCACTTTCGAAGACTGGGGCCAAGCGGTCGCCGCGGACGTGTGGGGGAGAGTCGTCGTAGTCGGCTATTTCCGTGGGACGGCGAGTTTCGACACTGGTGACCTCGTGAGCGCAGGCTTCGACGACATCTTCGTCGTGAAGTACAGTCCAGAACCCGCACAACCGGTCATCACGTCTATCTCCGACACGGGCAACGACCAGGGGCGGATGGTCAAGATTCGGTTTGCACACTCGGGTTGGGACGACGTGGCCGCGCCGAGCCCCGTCACACATTATGCGGTGTTCCGACGTGATGACGCGCCGCCAGCGGCCACACTGCCAGGTGATCGCATGACACTCGAGGATGGTTGGACCGAAGTAGGCTCGGTGAGCGCGTTCGCACAAGACTCCTACGGTATCAATGTTCCCACCATCGGAGACTCGACCGAAGTGGCAGGGCAGTATTACTCGACGTTTTTCATTCGTGCGGCGACGGACGCCATGGCGACCTACTACGACTCGGCGCCGGATAGCGGTTACTCCGTCGACAACCTCGCGCCGCCGATGTCCGGAGTTCTCCATTATAGCGGCGGGATGCTGTCCTGGAACCCGTCCGCCGCCGAAGACTTCAACTATTTCACCGTCTACGGCTCCAACGTGGATGCATTCGGTTCTGCCACCGTCGTGGACTACAGCGTGGCACCGTCGAAGGACGTGACCTCGGCCGGGTATGCGTTCTACTTCGTCTCCGCCACCGACTTCTCCGGCAACGAGGGCAAGGCGATCAAGATCAACACGGCCTCGGGCGTTGGCACGCCGAAGAGCTACGTGCTCTCGGTGAGCAACTTCCCGAATCCATTCAACCCGTCGACCACGGTGAGCTACACCGTGCCGTCGCGCGGCAACGTGACGGTGTCGATCTACGACGCGCACGGCGCGCTTGTGGCGATGCTGGTGAACAACGAGCCGCGCGACGCGGGAGCGTATCGGATGGAGTGGAACGGGCAGACCAGTACCGGCGCGGGAGTTTCGTCGGGGATCTACTTTGCGCGCATCGAGCACAATGGCGACGTCCGCGCCAAGAAGATGGTCCTGCTCAAATAATTCTTTCGATGGGGGGTGACGGCGAGGGCCATCGCGTGTCTATCGACTAGGGAGGTCGGAAACGGCGCCGCCAGCCACCTACCCAAGGAGGGGTCTGCCATGACCCGAACCACCCGCTTGCTCCTGGGCGTCGCGGCCGTCTTGCTGACCGCGACCGCCTGGTCGACCCCGGTCACCTTCTTCCGCGACCCGATCGATACCACGTTCCCCGGCACCGTCTTTCCCAACATTCGATTCCCCGTCGACGTCGCGGCGGGAGACATGGACGGTGACACCGACATCGATCTCGTCGCTACGGTCAGCCACTTTGCCGGTACCGGCGAAGGCGTCTACTGGTACCAGAACAGCGGCTCGTCGACGTTTACCAAGACGCTGATCGACACCACACTCGGCGATGCCGACATCGACGGGGTTCGCCTGGAAGTGGGGGACATCGACGACGACCTCGATCGCGACATCATTCTGGTCGGCGCCGACCTCCTGTTCCTCTATAAGAACAGCGGTGCGGGAACATTCACGCGTACCACAATCAACAACACGACAGGTTCGCTGCGACTGGCGAAAATCGCGGACCTCGACGGCGACACCGACGAAGACGTGGCCATGCTGGCCAACACCGGCGTGTTCTGGCTCCAGAACGATGGCAGCGAAACGTTCACGCGCTTCACTATCGACGCCAATCCAGTGGTGGACGGAGTGCTCGCGGTCGTAAACCTCGACGGGGACGCCGACATCGACGTCATCGCCGAGACCCTCGACGTGCCCAGCGGCAATCGCTACTTCGCGTGGTACGAGAACCTCGGCGGCGGAGTATTCAGTCGCCACGTCTTCGACGTGTTGCAAACGACCGAAGACATCTCTGACGTATTCGTGGCCGATATCGACCGCGACGGACTCCTCGACCTCGCGGTCACGAAGACCGACGACAACGACGTTTGGTGGTACGAAGACACCGGCGCTCATGTCTACGTTCCGCACGTCGTGACGACCGCGTTCAGCGTCTCGCCGCGACGCGTGTGGGTGACGGACTTGGACAACGACACCTACCTGGACATCGTCGTGGTGGGCGGAAACGGACCGACGGGCGAGGTGGTGTACTGGCAGAACGACGGCGAGCAGAACTTCACCTACCACAACATCGAAGCCACGGGGGGAAATCGAGCGGGATTGTTCGTCGTCGATATAGACAACGATACGCTGGACGACATTCTGGTGACGCGGGCAATCCCCTCGGACTTGGTCGTGTTCCGCAATCTGGGCACGGGCACCGCGGTGGGAACCACACCCGCCGCACGTGTCGAATTGCGTCCCAACTACCCGAATCCGTTCAACCCTTCGACCACGATCGCCTTCGAGGTGTCGCCGGCGGGCGCCGTAGAAGTCGACGTGTTCGCGGTCGACGGGGCGAAGGTGCGAACACTACTGCGCGGGCCGCTCGACGCGGGCGCGCACGAAGTCCGCTGGGACGGCCGCGACGATCGCGGGCGCCGCGTGGCGTCGGGCGTCTACGTCGCGCGCGTGCGCGCGCACGGCATCAATCGATCGCACAAGATGACGCTATTGATGTGAGCTACTTCAGCAGCGTCATCTTGTAGCTCCGCGTTCCGGCCGGTGACGATAGCCTTGCGAAGTACACACCCGATCCCGCCGGCCGGCCGCTTCCGTCGCAGCCGTTCCACGACGCGGCGTACGCCCCGGCTTCCACGACGGAATTGACCAGTGTTGCGACCGGCTGACCGCGCACGTCGTATACGACGAGCGATACATGCCCGCGTTCGGGAATGGTGTAGCGCAAGGTCGTCTGTGGATTGAACGGATTGGGGCCGACCACGTCGCGATTCTCCGTCGCTGCGAAGCCATCCAAGACGAGAAGCGGCATTTCGATGACGACGCGAATTAGCCAGCGCGAAAAGCGCGGCGGCTGGGTCACGGACGACACCGTGTAGTAGAGCGAGAGCGTGTCACCCGGTACCGCGAGCGAGTCGACACGCACGACGCACGCGCCTTGAGCGGGCGGGGCGGGCAAGGCGCCGCCGAGAATCGGCGCGAAGAGACTCGGGGAATCGTCGAGTCGAAACGTCAGCCCGTCGCCGCGAAGGACGAACACGCGCGGGGAGGTGGGCTTCGACGTGACGATGGGCAGCGTGATGCGACGCGTCTCGGCGGGCCACATCGCGAGTAGCGGCAACTCCGCCCGCACACCGAGTGCGGTGGTGTCGGCGGGCGCGACCGGAATATCGGGTGGGGTCCAGTGAACGGCACATCCTTGCGCGAGGCCCGAAAGCAGGCACAACCCGATCGCAGGCATCGCACGCGTGCACCTTCGGCACACCATGCGCTCCTTCCCGGCTGCACTGCGGGGTATCGCCGCCGGCGTTCGTCGCTATGTGGGGAACGTGGTCGTGGTGGGAATTGGTGGGGACGACTGGAACATGGTGCGCGAACGCTGGGCGCGCAAGCGGGGAGTTGCCGATCGAGTACGCCCACGAAACGCGTTGGTCGGCTATCGGCCTGCCGCACGTAGACGCGCCGACAGTCGTGCGCTATACTCTCCCCACGCCGACCTCCTTGGAGTCTGCCCGGGTCGTTCACACGATCCGGCGGACAAACCCGACGGAGGTTTTTTCATGTCACGCTTTCTTCTGGCGCTTTGCGCCTTTCTTCTCGCGACGACGCCGGTCGTCGCACTCGCCCACACCTCAACCCACTTCGAACGGCCCGATGCGTTTCGACACGCCGTGAACCCGCTCATCGGGGACGCGAGTTTCATTGAACGCTATGGCACGCCGCCGCCGCCCGGGACGGACCCCGACCTGCGCGTGCGCACGCACCTCTCGTTCGTGCAGTCGCTCCTCTCGGCGCGCGACACGTCGGCCATGCCGGCGGGGTTGCGCGACGCGCGCCAGCAAAACCTCGCGCGACTCCGCGAGTACATCGACGCCGGCGTGTTCCCGCACAACGAGCGCTACGTGGACCAGAATCGGCCATGCTTCATCGACGACGACGGACGCATCTGCGCGGTGGGCTATCTCGTCGAACAGTCGGCGGGCCGCGACGCGGCTGAGCGCATCAACGGGAAGTTCCAGTACGCGTTCGTGTCGCAGATGGAATCGCCCGAGTTGGAGCGCTGGATCGCCGCGTCCGGACTCTCGCGGCTCGAATTGTCGCTGATCCAGCCCTGCTACCAGCCGGAGTTCAACGTCACCATCGCGGTACAGTCGGATCTGACGGTGACGATCAAGGGCTACGTGTACGACGACTGCGATTGTGGAGTGAAGTACACCATGTTCGACTTCGGCGACGCGATCTGGTCGAGTCCCAAGTCGTACTATGGGTCTTCGGTCAACATCGCGCATACGTACGCGTACCCGGGCGCGTACAAGATCACCGGTAAGGCCCAGTCGACGGATTGGTGCGGCAACCAAGTTGTGAGCAAGGACTGGCTGGTGAACGTCGGCGCCGCCGGGCTGCAGCTTTCAGCGGTCGAGATTCCGGGCGGACCGCCGTACCAAGTGTACTTGACGACGACCGACGAGGTGCCAGCCGACTGCGTCATATCGTCGCTCGTGCAGTGGGACGCGAACGCGGCGCTGCAGGCCACGAACTGGCACTGGGAGGGCGGTGTCTATCGCACACCGGTTCACGCCTACCCGACGCGCGGGGTGAAGACGATCGTGGTCGCCAACACATTTCTCGCCAACTGCACCACGAACCAGGCCGGGTCGGTGAAGGTGAACGTCGACGGCGTCCCGATGCCCACACCGGTCGAAGTTTCGACCTGGGGCCGGATCAAGGCCATGTATCGGTAGAGAACGCGGGGAGACGGACCCCGGTCGTCGCCGCGGCCGGGGTCCGTCCGTCGGTCTATCTCGCAATCACCATCTTGTTCGTGACCGTCTTGCCGCCCGCGCGGACGCGATAGAAGTAGACGCCGCTCGCGAGCGAATGACCTCCGTCGTCACGACCGTCGAAGGGAATCGTTCGCCAGCCCGCCGCTTGGTGCGCGAGCGTCTCCGCGCGCACTCTCCGACCGGCCACGTCGTACACCTCGATCGACAGATCCGCGTTCGCCGGCAGGCCCACGCGAAGCTCCGTCGTCCCCGCGAACGGGTTGGGTTGGTTCTGGAGCACGGTGAGTGCGGTGATGGGCGGCGTGTTGCCGACACCGGTCGTCGCTTGCACGCTCGCTTCGTTCGACGGAGCGCTCTGGTTGGCGTGCACGTCCTTCGCGGTGACGATGTAGTAGAGCGCGCGAGGTCGGTGCGCTCGCGTCGACCGCGATGGTGTCTTCGGAGTTGGCGAGGAAGTTGATCGGCACCGGTGTGACTCCCGACGATGTCTTGCGATACACCGAATAGTCCTTGAGGTCGGGGACGTGCACGCCGTTCCAGCGCAGCTGCACATTCGGACCCGACGCGCTGTGCGGTGAGCAACAGCGGAGCCGCGGGTGCCAAGTTGTCGACGGAGTGTCCGGTCACCGCCGCCGACGGGAACGACGCCGCGCCGGCGTGCGCCATGACCATGAAGACGTGGTTCGCGGAGTCGCCGGCGATCGAGTCGGCGCGGGTCGACGCGCTGTAGCTGTACCCCGGCAGCGCGAACGCGTCCTGGATCGCCACGCGTTCCCAGTAGTAGTCGGCTTGAACGATCAATTCGTGGGACGACGACGAGGCTTCGCGCACGCGCGCGGGATCGCGCATCAAGACCGCGGTTCCCGATTCGATCATCGCGGCCGCCGCTACCGGATCCACCGCTCGCCATACGCTGTACTCCGTCACGGCACCGTTCCCGATGCGGTCGTGGTCGCTCGCGCGCCAATTGACGGCGACGTGTCCCCCTTGGTCGTGGGGCACGTCGGCCACCGACGTGATCCGAGGCTCGGCGACACCCCAGTAGCCGTAGCGAGGCTCCACGCGCTGCGCGAAGACGTCATCGGTGCCGGAGCGTGCATCGGTCCACGCCACGATGGCGCCGCCCTTACCGTCGGGAGCGATGGCTGGCAAGGACTGATCGCCCGCCGTGGTGCATAGCCCGGTTCCGTTCCCCGGCCAGAGTGGATTTCCAAAGCCGTCGACCCGCTGGGTGTAGATGTCGGCAGGACCGTTGCGCAGGTCGGTCCAGGCGACGATGGCCCCACCCGCGCCATCGGAAACGAGGCGCGCATCGTACTGCGTCGCCCGCCGCTGCACCCAGAGCGACGCCGTCGAGCGTCCACAGCACGGCCCCGGACACATCGACGCGACGCGCGTAGAGGTCCGCGTCGGCGCCGTTCCGATAGTCGGACCACGCGATGATCGCCCCACCCGCTCCGTCGGTCACGAGGTTGGGGTAATACTGACCGAGAGGCCGTGTGCAGACGGGGACACCACCCGCCGTCCACGGTGTCGCACCGGCGCCGTTGACGCGGCCCGCGTAGATGTCCCAGTCGATTCCATTGCGGTGGTCATACCACGCGACGACTGCACCCCCCACTCCGTCCGACACGATTTCCGGGGCCCACGTATCGCCGGCGACGATCGCGCACAGCGGAACTCCGTCGACCGTCCACTGGGGAACGCCCGCGGAATTGATCCGGCGGGCGTAGATGTCATACCGTACCCCGCTTCGACCATCCGCCCACGCGACGATGGCGCCGTTCGCGCCGTCGGTGGTCATGGAGAGGGTGACTTGGGCATCGACCGCCGAGCAAATGGCAACGCCGTTGGCCGGCCACAACGCCGTCCCGGCGCTGTTGACCCGCTGCACGAATGCGTTCTCGTTGGCCGGCAGTCGATAGTCCTCCCACGCGATCAGTGCTCCGCCCGCGCCATCCGAGACCACACGCGGAGTGTACTGGTCGTTGGCTGCCGTGCAGATGGCAACACCGTCGACCGTCCACAAGACGTTGCCCGCCGCGTCGACTCGGCGCGCGTAGATGTCCCAATTGGTGCCGCTGCGGTGGTCATACCACGCGACGATGGCGCCACCGGCGCCGTCCGAATCGATCCGGGGGCTAATTTGGTCGTCGACAGCGGTGCACAGTGCGACTCCATTGGCGGCCCAGCGAGGAACCCCTAGGGCATCGATGCGCTGCGCGTAGATGTTGGTATTGCCGGTGCGCCGGTCCTCGAAGGCGATGATTACGCCGCCTGCGCCGTCCGACACGACAGTCGGGGAGCGTTGACCGTCGACACCCGTACTGACGGGCGTTCCGTTGAGCGGCCATTGTGCGCGACTGATGCCGGGAAGAAAGAGCAGGGAAACGATCAGGGTGAGTGCGATGCGCCGGGACATGAGAGCCCTCCGGGGACGGGGCGGCGTCGACAGCCGCCTGCAACTTGGAACAGACACCCGGCCGACGTTCGGGTGTCGACATCCGGGCGGGAGCGCTGAAATCGGCTCTCGCGGGGCCATCATTATAACACCGACGCCGCGGCCCGAGGCGCGTCATGGACGGTGCCTACCTCGCAATCACCATCTTGTTCGTGACGGTCTTTCCACCTGCGCTCACGCGGCAGAAATACACCCCACTCGCGAGCGCGCGTCCGCTGTCGTCACGGCCGTCGAAGGGAATCGATCGCCATCCGGCGTTCTGGCGCGCGAGTGTCTCCGCGCGCACGCGCCGCCCCGCGACGTCGAATACCTCGATTGACAAATCGGAGCTGGCCGGTAGTCCGATGCGCAGATCCGTCGTCCCCGCGAACGGGTTTGGTTGGTTCTGCAGCACGGTGAGTGCGGTAATCGGCGGCGTGTTGCCCACACCCGTCGTCGCTTGCACGCTGGCTTCGTTCGACGGAGCACTCTGGTTTGCGTGCACGTCGTATGCGGTGACGATGTAATAGAGCGCGGAGGACGGCGCGCTCAAGTCGACGGCCACGGTGTCCTCCGAGTTGGCGAGGAAGTTGAGCGGCACCGGTGTGACACCCGACGACGTCTTGCGATAGATGGAGTACTCACGAAGGTCGGGCGCGACGGCGCGATTCCAACGCAAGTTGACATTGGATCCGGCGCGCTGCGCGGTGAGCAAGAACGGCGCGGCGGGCGCGAGATTGTCGACGGAGTGTCCGCTCATTTCGTTGGAAGGGAAGGCGATGAAGTTGTTGTACTGATCGTGCGCGGCGATCATGAAGAACTCGCTGCCGGAAGCACCGGACACGGAGTCTGCGCGCGTCTCCGCCGAGAAAGAATAGCCGGGCCAAGCGTGCGCCGCTTGCGTACCAACTTGCTCATAGTAATGTCCCGGTGTCGACAGATACACCGGCTCGGTGAACGCGGGCTCAAGATCGCGCAGATCGTTCAACCCGATGCTCGCGCTGCCCACCGGCACCGCGCTCACGGCGCGCCAGATCGAGTAGAAGGAGATGGTTTGCGGCGTCGGAAGATCCCGGCTACTGGCCGTCCAATTGATGGCGACCTTGCCGCCCTGGTCGTGCGGAATATCCGCGACCGCGGTGATGGTGGGCTCGGGGTGGCCCCAGTAGCCGTACGTCGATTCGAGGCGTTGGGCGTAGACTTTGTCGTATCCGGATCGGGCGTCGTCCCACGCGAAGATGATCGCGGCGGTTCCGTCCACGGCGATCTTCACGTCGCTCTGGTAACCAGGTCCGACCGAGACGCCGACCCCGTCCGCCGCCCACTGCGCGGCACCGTACGCGTCCAATCGCTGCGCGTACACGTCGGTGATGTTGGTACCTCCGGACCGAAAGTCCTCCCAGGTCAGCACCGCACCGCCGTTTCCGTCTGGGACGATGGTGTCCATAAACTGATTGTCGAACGCGCCGCACACGAGAACACCGTTGTTTGCCCACAGGGGATCCACCCATCGCGTTGATTCGTTGCGCGTAGATGTCAAGGTTGGGGCCACTTCGAAAGTCTTGCCACGCGATGATGGCACCGTTCGCCCCGTCGGACGCGAGGATGGGGACTTGCTGTTCGGAAGCAGCGTCGCTGATCAACACGCCGTCGGACTGCCATTGCGGTACGCCGGACCCATTGAGGCGCTGGGCGAAGATGTCCATACCTGAACCATAGCGCGAGTCCCACCAACCCAGAATGACGCCTCCGCTCCCATCGGGAGCCGTGCGTGGGTTGATCTGAAAGCCGCTTGCGGTGCAGACGGGAACACCGTTAACGGCCCATTGCACCGCCCCGGCGGCGTTCACGCGCTGCGCATAGATGTCCGCGTTCGAGGGCGACGTTCGGGGATCACTCCAGGTGATGATGGCGCCGCCCGCCAGGTCGCTGACGATATCGGGCACGTCCTGGTCGCCGGCGGCCGCGCAGATGGCCACACCGTTTACGGCCCACTGCGCCACGCCGGCCGAGTTCACGCGTCGTGCGTAGATATCGTAGTTGGGATAGTTGCGCCCATCCTTCCAGACCACGATGGCGCCTCCGGCGCCGTCGGTGACGATCTGCAGCTGGTCGACGCCGAGCGCGTGCGTCGCGAGTCCCACACCGTCCGCCGTCCATTGCACGGCTCCCGCGGCGTTGATCCTCCGCACATAGACGCCTCCCGTTCCAGGCCGATAGTCCACCCATGCCATGATGGCTCCCCCGGCTCCGTCGGACGTGATCACCGGCCAGGACTGGAAGTCCACCGCGGTGCAGATCGGCACACCGTTCGGCTGTCCACAATGCGACGCCGTTTGCGTTCACGCGTTGTGCATAGATATCGAAGCTCGTGATGCTGCGTCCGTCCGCCCACACGACAATCGCGCCGCCGGCGCCGTCCGGAATCATCTCGTGTACAATACTGGGACGAACCCACGTTGGTCAGGAGGGTTCCGTTTGGAAATCCAAGCGCCGAAGGACGGTCCGGGGACGATCAGAGCGGCCAACACGAAACCTGCGACGAGCCTTTTCACATGCGACCTCCGGAGACGCCGTTCATCTCGATGAGACTATCGACCTATCTATTAGTAGAAATGCCGCTTTCCCCAAAAGCGAACGGATTTTCTCCTCGTAATCACCGTATTGGTCGAAACGGTGGCCCCGTTCGCGGTGACGCGATAGAAATCGTCCCCAAGAATCCCCTTGCCTCGCGCGCGCGAAAGCCCTACCATGCTCCGAGTAGATCCTTTTAAGGCTGGTCCGGGAGGCCAGCAAGGGGTCGAGCATCCACACATCGGCGTCTGTCGCCGTTGCTTCGCACTCGCCCTCTGAATCCCCCGGAGGGTTTTTTTGTGCCCTTCGATTCCAAGCCTCCCGCGCCGGCTTCGGGCGAACAGGCGCCCCCTCCTATAATGAGCGAGATCGTCTACAAATCGACCCTCCTCGACCGCGACTCCATTCGTCGCGCCGTCAAACGGATCGCACACGAGATCGTCGAACGAAACGGCGGCGTCGACGGGCTGGTGGTGGTCGGCATCCGGCGCCGCGGCGTCCCGCTCGCGGAACGCATCGCGCAATACATCGAGCAGATCGAAGGCAAGACGGTCCCCATCGGTGCCCTCGACATAACGCTCTATCGCGACGACTTCCAAGTCGTCACCAAACAACCCCACGTCGGCAAGACCGAGATCAAGGAAGACATCACGGGCAAGATCGTGATCTTGGTCGACGACGTCCTCTACACCGGCCGCACCATCCGTGCCGCACTCGACGAGCTGATCGACTTCGGACGGCCGAAGCGCATCCAACTCGCAGTATTGATCGACCGCGGCCACCGCGAGTTTCCCATCAAGGCCGACTACGTCGGCAAGAACGTGCCCACGTCGGAGACCGAACTGGTCGAAGTCCACTTGGAAGAGATCGACAAGAACGACGAAGTTCTTCTCGCGGAGAAACAATCATGACGACCCCGAATCGCAAGCACTTGCTCGGATTGGAAGGCATGAGTGCGGAGGACCTGAAGCGCTTCCTCGACACCGCGGAGTCCTTCAAAGAAGTCTCGGAGCGCCCGGTCAAGAAAGTGCCGGCCTTGCGCGGTACTACGGTCGCGAACCTCTTCTTCGAGCCCAGCACGCGCACGCGCATCAGCTTCGAGCTGGCGGAGAAGCGCTTGAGCGCCGACAGTGTGAACTTCACCGTGACCGGGAGCAGCGTCTCCAAGGGCGAGACGCTGCGCGACACGGCCGAGAACATCCAGGCCATGAAGGTCGACATGATCGTCATTCGCCACTCGGCCGCGGGCGCCCCGCACTTTCTCGCGGGCCTGCTCGAAGCCTCGGTGGTCAACGCGGGCGACGGCGCCCACGAACACCCCACTCAGGGCCTCCTCGACATGTTCACGCTGCGCGAGCGCTGGGGCAACTTTGACGACCGCAAGGTCGTCATCGTAGGTGATCTGGCGCACAGTCGTGTCGCCCGATCAAACATCCACGGTCTGGTGACAATGGGTGTTGAGGTTGTCGTGTGTGGACCACCCACCTTGATACCGACCGACATCGAGCGCCTCGGTGTGACGGTCGAAACCGATCTGCGCAAGGCGCTCGAAGACGCGGACGCGGTCAACGTGCTGCGCATCCAAAAGGAACGCCAGAAGGCGGGGCTCTTCCCGAGTGTCGACGAATACGCGCGCGTGTGGGGTATTAACAGCGACGCCTTGAAGCGCGCGAAGCCGGACTGCGTCGTCATGCACCCGGGTCCGATGAATCGCGGTATCGAAATTGCGCAAGACGTCGCCGACGGCGAACGCTCGGTGATTCTCGATCAAGTGACCAACGGTGTCGCGGTGCGCATGGCGGTCCTGTATCTGTGCAACGGCGGTGCGGCCATCGAGTCCGAGGAATCGGAAGCCGCCGCGGAAACCAAGACGGCGAAGGGTAAGCAGGTGGCGTGATGTTGAAGCTCGGTAATCTCACTCACACGTCCTACATCATCGACAACGTGATCGTGGTCGACCCGGCCAAGAACACGACGTACCCGGGGCACGTGGCCGTCGTCGACGGCAAGATCGACGCGGTCGAGCGCGGCCGCGCCAAGGAGGCCTCGCTCCCCATATATGATGGAGGGGGATTGCACCTCGCCCCCGGTTTCGTCGACATCCACGTCCACCTGCGCGAGCCCGGCCACGAATATAAGGAGACAATCGCGAGCGGGACTTTGGCGGCGGTGGCGGGCGGTTTCACAGCGGTCGCGTGCATGCCCAACACCAACCCGGCCATCGACGATCCCAGTGTCGTACAGTTCATCTTGAAACAAGCGCAGATGGCGGGGCGCGCGCGCGTGTACCCGATCGCCGCGGCGACCAAGGGCCGCAAGGGCGAACTCCTCTCCGAATACCACGTGCTGGTCGCGGCGGGTGCGGTCGCCGTGACCGACGACGGATCGCCGGTGGCGAATGCGGAGATGGTGCGGCGCGTCATGGAGTACGCGGCTCCGCTCGGCATCCCGTTCATCGAGCACTGCGAAGACATGGCGGCTTCCGGCGAAGGGGTCATGCACGAAGGCTTCTATTCCACCAAGCTCGGTTTGAAGGGAATTCCCGCGCACAGCGAGGAAGTGTGCCTGGCGCGCGACCTCTTGATCCTGAAGTCGGTCCGCGGGGCCAAGTTCCACGCGGCCCACATGTCGACCAAAGGCTCGATCAATTTGATCCGACGCGCCAAAGAAGACGGACTTCCCGTTACCGCGGAGACGGCACCGCATTATCTTTGTCTCGAGGACAAGGACTTGAGCACCTACGACACCAACAAGAAGATCAACCCGCCCTTGCGCGGCGCCGAGGATCGCGAAGCGATGATCGAAGCGCTCAAGGATGGCACCATCGATTGTGTCGCCTCCGACCACGCGCCGCACGCCGCGCACGAGAAGCAGGTCGAGTTCAACGCGGCGCCCAACGGGTCGGTCGGACTCGAAACGATGTTCCCGCTCCTGGTGAAGCACCTGGTGAAGCCGGGACACTTGACACTCCCGCACGCGCTCTCGCTCATCACGAACAAACCGGCGCAGTGCCTGGGCATCCCGGGCGGCGTCTTGTCGAAGGGAGCGGCCGCGGATCTCGTACTCTTCGACCCGGCCGAAGAATGGACCGTGCGCGCCGAGGCCCTCCACTCCAAGTCGCGCAACTCCGCATTCCTCGGCCACACCATGACGGGTCGCGTGAAGTTCACCTTGGTCGACGGTGTCAGCGTTCTCCCTGCGAAAGTCGGTGTCTAGGATGACGGTGTCTCGGGCCGGGCGTCGCTGGATGGTGGTCGCGGGAGTGCTCGCGACGCTCGGCGTCGGCTGCGCCTACTACAACACGCTCTACAACGCGAACCAGAAGTACCGCGACGCGCAGAAGGCGCAGGCGTCGCAGCGGGCCGCGGTCGGCGACGACGCGGCGCTTTCGCAGCGCGGTCCCCAAGCCGCGCAGTACGAGGACGTCATCGCGAAGTGCAAGAAGCTCATGGCGACGTACCCGAAGAGCCGTCACGTCGACGACGCGATGCTGCTCTCCGCCAAAGCACTCTACCAGCTGGGCGAGTTCGACGAATGTGTGTCGGCGCTCGATTCGCTCCAGATGCGCTACCCGAAGACGGAGCTCTTGGACGACGCGCAGTTCCTGAAAGGCAAAGCACTGGTGTCGGCGAAGAAGTACGACCTGGCGGCCCCGGTGCTGCAGAACTACGTCGACCACTACCGCAAACACGACGACCGCGCCGAGGGCCTGTATCTCCTGTGCATCAGCTTGATGCAGCTGGACCGCAGCAACGAGGCCATGACCGCGCTCAACCGGCTCGAGAAAGACCACGGCCGCTCCGACTACCGCTTCAAGGCGCAGGTCGACATGGCCGAGATTCTGTCCGAGAAGGAGCTTTATAAGGAGAGCCTGGCGGTCTACGTGCGCATGAGCGAGTCGCGCATCCCCGAAAGTGTGCGCTTCGACGTGCTCATGGGGATGGCGAAGGTGCAAGAGCAACTCGGCGAATATGACGACGGGCTCGCGACGCTGGGCAAGATTCGCACGATTCCGCCCGGAACCGACAACGAGCCCCGGATGATCCTCTTGCGCGCGCGCGCACTGGCCGGCATCGATTCCACGCGGCGGGCCATCAACAACTACAACACCGTCACCAAGCGCTTCGCGCGCGGCATCTACGCCGCCGAAGCGTACTATCGCCTGGGCGAGCTGTACGAAGGCATGGACAGCTTGCAGGCCGCGCAGAAGAACTATCAAGAAGTGCCGCGCGCGTACTCGGGGTCGCCGTTCGCGGAGGATGCCATCAAGCGCGGCTCCGACATCGGGCGCGTCTTGCGGCTCCAGCAAACGTCGGGCGACGACAGCCCCGAGGCCATCGCGATGCGCACGTTTTCGATGGCGGAGATCCAACTCTTCCAATTCAACAACGCCGAGAAGGCCATTCCGAGCTACGAGAAGATCGCCAACGACTATCCCGACAGCGAATACGCGCCGCGCGCCGTGTACGCGCTCGGCTACATCTACGGTGTGGTGCAGGGCGACAGTGTCAAGGCACGCGAGTGGTACGACGTGCTGATCGCGAAGTACCCGGACAGCGAGCAGACGCAGTTCGCGTACGCGTTCTACAAGGGCGCGACACCGCCGCCCCCGTACTCCGAACTCATGAAGACCGCCACCGCGGTGAAACCGGCGACGCCGCAGGCGAAAGGTCGGCCCGCGATGCGCCCGACACCGCCGCAGTCGCAGCCTCGTCCCACGCCGGTCGACACCACGCGCGTGGTTCCGCCGCCGCCGGTGACACCACCGCCCGCGCCGGTCGGGAGTCCGCCCGACACCAGTGCGGCGCCCAGCGACACCTCGCGAGGCGGGAATTAGCGTGGGCGGCTACGAAGCCTTCGTCCCCGCGCGCGCGCGCGAACTCGAGACGCGCGTCCTCGCCAATATTCGCTTGAGTCGCCGCTATTTTCTCCTGCGCCTCGAGCGTCCGCGCGACTTTCCGGAACCGACCGCCGGGCAATTCGTCCACGTCGCGGTGCCGACACCAGACGATCGCTTCTTCCTGCGCCGTCCCTTCAGCATCCACGACTGCACGCGCGACACCATCGAGCTCGTGATCGTCGAAGTCGGCCCGGGGTCGCAGGCGCTGCGTCGCGCGCAAGCAGGCGACACGCTTCGTTTCTACGGGCCGCTCGGCCATGCGTACCCGGTGCTTCCGGAAAAGCGCATTCTCGCCGTCGGCGGCGGCGTTGGACTCGCACCGCTCTACTTCTACGGCTTTCGCACGCCGGGGAAGATCGGCGACGGCTATCGTCTCCTGTACGGCGCTCGCACGCGCGACGATCTCTTTCTCGAGCACGTGTCGCTCGAGCGCAAAGGCGTCGCGTTGTCGACCGACGACGGCAGCTACGGTTTCAAAGGGAACGTGGTCGAGTTGGCTTCGGCCATGCTACAGAAAGAGCCCGCCGACGTGCTGTTCTCGTGCGGACCCACCGTCATGATGAAGGCGGTACAAAGACTCGCGGATTCGAAACAGATTCCGCACTACGCGTCGCTCGAGAATCGCATGGGCTGCGCGCTCGGTGCATGCCGCGCGTGCGTCGTGCCGACCAAGCTCGACGGGGCGAGTCCGTATCGCACCGTATGCCACGACGGGCCCGTCTTCGACGCGAACGTCTTGCAGTGGGACGAGCTGCCGGTGCCATGAACTGGAGAGCGCACGGGTCCTGTCGTCCAGCAGCCCACTGCGCCGGGCCTGCCGCGCTCCGCACTAGTAGTCCCGGACTTGTGGGCGCCCGCTGGACGCCACCCGTGCGCAAGGTCGCAATATCATGAGCGACATCTCGATCCAAATCGGACCCGTTCGCTTCAAGAACCCGGTGTTCATCGCGTCGGGGATTTGCGGTTACGCGGAGGAATACTCGCCGCTCGTGAATCTTTCGCGCCTGGGCGGTGTCGTCACCAAGACCATCACCATGCTGCCGCGCGCAGGGAATTTGCCGCCGCGCATCCACGAGTTGCCGCACGGGATGTTGAACTCGATCGGCCTGGAGAACGTCGGGCTCGAGCGCTACGTGAAGGAGAAGCTCCCGCAGCTGAACCAGCGCCCCGACGTCGGTGTGATGGTGAGTGTGGCGGCCGAGACCGAAGAAGAATTCATCCAACTCGCGGAGGCGTTCGCACCCATGGACGGCTACGCGGGTCTCGAATTGAATCTCTCCTGCCCCAACGTCAAGGGCGAAGCACTCGACCAGGGTCGCAATCCGCAATTGGTCGAGAAGATCACGCGCATCGTCAAAGAACGCGTCCCGAAGAAATCGCTGTGGATCAAGGTGACGCCGAATATCACCGACGTCGGCTTGGTGGCGCGCGCGGCCGAACAAGGTGGTGCCGACGCCATCGCCGCCATCAACACGCTGGTCGGTATCGATTTCGATTTGGAAACGGGAAAGACCGTTTTCGCGCGCGGGAGCGCGGGCTACTCGGGCCCCGCCATTCTCCCCATCGCACTGCAGAAGGTGTGGGAGTGCGCGCGCGCCGTGAAAATTCCGATCGTCGGCATCGGTGGCATTACCACCATCGACGACGCGCGCAAGTTCTTCCTCGCGGGTGCGACGGCGATCCAGGTGGGAACATCTCTATATAATGACCCCGGCCTCCCCGAGCGCATCGTCGCGGCACTCGCCGAGCATCCCGAATGGATGCGCGCGCGGGCATCCCGCTAGCTACATCCCCTTCGACAGCGGCTTCAAGAGCCCCGACAAGGCGCTCATGGTCGTGGCGTCCAAGCTCATCGACTTGCCGGCTTCGGTCAGGCTGTTCGATAGCGCCGCGAGTCCTTCGGCACCGATATTCTTGCCCGCGAGCGCGCTTTCCAAAGTGGTCGCACTCGGCGGCGTCATTTTGCTCGCCGACATGATGTCGTTGGTCAAGCCGGTCTTCACCTCGCCGATGGCGACGGCGTCGAGTATCGAGTTGAGCGCCGGATTCGACGCGATGTTGGCGCCGAACTGATTGGCGAGTTTGGTGACGCCGTCCATGCCACCGAGGCTTGAATAGAGCGACTTGTTGACCGCGGTCGCGGTGTTACCGCCGCCCGACGAGCACCCGGTCAAACCAGCCAGCAACACGAGGACGGCGCCAAGCGATGTGATCTTGAGAAGCGATTTCATTGCAAACCCCCAGTTACATCCCCTTCGACAGCGGCTTCAAGAGATCCGACAAGGCGCTCATGGTCGAGGCTTCCAAGTTCATCGACTTGCCGGCTTCGGTCAGGCTGTTCGAAAGCGCCGCGAGTCCTTCGGCACCAATATTCTTTCCGGTGAGCGCGCTTTCCAACGTCATGCTGTTCGGCGGGTTCATACCGCTCGCCTTGATGATGTCGTTGGTGAGGCCCGTCTTGACGTCGCCAATCGCGGCGGCGTCGAGGATGGAATTGAGCGCCGGGTTGGACGCAATGTTCGCCCCGAACTGTTCCGCCAACTTGGCCACGCCGTCCGCACGCCCGAGCTGCGCGTAGAGCGTCTTGCCGGCCGCGGTCACGGTCGACGTGTTGCCGCCGCCCGACGAACATCCGAGCAACGAGACCATCATCGCGACGACCGCCGACAACGGAACGACCTTGAGTAGAAGTTTCATGGATATCCTCCGAAATGAATGGAATGGGTTCGCTCGACGAGGGAAGCATCGTAGCGCAGACCCACCCGCGAAGCAACCCCCGGCCGCTTGACTCGGTGTGAACCCAGCGGTTAGACTCGCACGAATTCCCGAACGAAATCCCCACGTCACCTACGGAAGGAGAACCGCATGAGCGGTGCTGCCACGTCCGCTGGAACGACTACGATCCCCGAGTTCAAACAGGTGCTCGGGCATCCACGTCCGTTGTGGATGCTGTTCATGTCCGAATTCTGGGAGCGCTTCGCCTTCTACGGCATGCGCTGGGCGTTGGTGCTGTACATGGTCGCGCAGTTCCACGGCGGCGACCAAGCGGGTCAGGCGCCGTCGAATCTGATTTACGGCGCGTACCTGGCACTGGTGTATGCGGCCGCGATCTTCGGCGGATATGCGGCCGACCGCATCCTCGGCTACCAGCGTTCGATTCTGCTCGGTGCGGTCATCATGGCCGCCGGGCTGTTCATGGTCGCGATGCCGAACTACGCGATCTTCAAGCTAGGGCTCGCCACCATCATCGCCGGCAACGGGCTCTTCAAGCCCAACATCTCGACGATGGTCGGGAAGCTCTATCCGGTCGGCGATCCGAGACGCGATTCGGGATTCACCATTTTCTACATGGGCATCAACGCCGGTGCCTTCATCGCGCCCATCCTGACCGGGTGGTTCGCGGACAGTGTCTTCGGCAGCGAGACCATGCCGGCCTACAAAGTCGTGTTCATCACGACCGGCATCGGGATGCTGTTCAGCATGGTGTGGTTCTGGTTCGGCCGCCGGCAGCTGCAGGGCATCGGCCGCCCACCCGAGGCCGACGGCGGCGGACGCCGCAAGGTGCTCTACGTCGCACTCGGCGCGCTGGTCATGATTCCAGTGGTCTACTTCCTCCTGTCCGTGGGCGCCGACAAGCTGCAGTGGCTGTTGACTGCGATGTTCATCGTGCTGTGCGTGATGATTCTGATGGAAGGCATGCGCGAGGGGAAGGTCCAGCGCGACCGCGCCATCGCGATGCTGGTCATCTTCGCGTTCAACATTTTGTTCTGGATGTTCTTCGAGCAGGCGGGCAGCTCGTTCACGTTCCTGGCCGATCAGATCGTGGATCGCGACCTCTTCGGTCCGGGCGGCTTCGTGTTCTCCAACGCGTGGTTCCAGTCGGTGAACGCGCTCGGGATCATCGTGCTGGCACCGATCGCGGCGTGGGTCTGGATCCGGATGGGCAAAGCGAATCCGTCCATCCCGCGCAAATTCGGACTCGGGCTCATCTTCAACGGCCTCGCCTTCGTGGTGCTGATGGTGGCACTCTCGAGCATGGTGAGCGCGGCGGGCAAGATTCCGTTCTGGACCCTGTTCACGGTCTACATCATCCAGACCGTCGGCGAGTTGTGCTTGTCTCCGATCGGACTCTCGATGGTGACCAAGCTCGCACCAATGCGTTTGGTCGGCTTCGGCATGGGCGGTTGGTTCCTCTCCACCGGCATCGGCAACAATCTGGCGGGCATCTTCGCCAGCCGCGTGAGCGGCGAGACCGGCATGACGACGGCGTCGGCGCTCCAGGGATACACGTTCGGGTTCTGGGCGCTGGTCATTCCGGGCGTGCTCTTGTTCTTGATTGCGCCGCTGATTCAGAAACTGATGCACGGAGTGAAATAGGTAAGCGAGCGGTCCTTCCCGAAAGGGTGATGAACCACGCGCGTTGCCTGGTGGGAAACGCGAAGTAACGTGCGTCGAGCGACGGCACTCGTCGCTGGCGCCGCGCTCCTGTTGAGCGCGTGCGACGCATTCAAGAAAGTCGAGCGTCGCGACGTGACGCCCGCGGAATTCCGGAAGTGGAACGCGGACGACACCCGCGCGATGAACAAGAAATCGCCGTTCCTCAAGGCCCACATGAGGAACGGCGATTTGTTTGTACTGCAGAATTGGACCGCGGCCGGGGACCGCGTGGTGGTGGGGAACGGCGCGCGCTACGACCCCGCACGCAATCTCATCGAGTCCGGCAACCTACAAGTGCCGGTCGACTCGGTGGCGATCTTCGAGACCAACGTGCAGTCGACCTCCGGCGCCGCGGTGGCGCTGACGGCATTCACGGTCGTCACCATCGGTGTCGCCATCGCGTGCGCGATCAATCCGAAAGCGTGCTTCGGCTCCTGCCCGACCTTCTTCGTCGCGGGGCGCGCGCGTCCGCTCGCGGAAGGATTCTCGTCGAGCATCGCGCCGTCCTTGGAAGCGACCGACGTCGACATGCTCGATGTGGGGGCCGTGCCCAGCGGGCGCTTCGAGATCGTCATGAAGAATGAGGCCTACGAGACGCACGTCGTGCGCCACGTCGACCTACTCGCGGTCCCGCACCGCGGCGACACGAGTGTGTTCGCCTCGCTCGACGGTAGCTTCTGGCGCGCGCGTTCCCTTGCTGCGCCTGAGTACGCGGAAGCACCCGAGGGCGACTGTTCGGCGAAGTTGCGGGCTGTCGACGGCATCGAACGCTTCAGCTTGGCCGACTCCACCGACCTCGCCGCCAAAGAAACCGTCGAGGTCGCGTTCGCCAACCCGCGCGCGGGTCGCTGCGGTCTTGAGATTGCGTCGCGACAGTCGCTGCTCTCGACGTTCCTGCTCTATCAAACGTACGCGTACATGGGGAACCAAACCGGCTACTGGCTGGCCGAACTCGAGCGCGGTCACCTGGGTGATGCGGGTGGTGCGCTCATCGACTTGGTGGGCGGCATCGTGGTGGCAATTGAAGTGACACCGGGTCAGTGGGCGACGATCGACGAAGTGCGCGAGTTCGGTCCCATCGCCGTCGACCGGCACTTGATTGCGTTCGACGCACCCGCGACGTGGACGGGACGCGCGCGCTTGACCATGACGAAGGGCGCGTGGCGTGTGGACCAAGTGGCATTGGCGTCGGAGTTGGAGCGCGTCGAGCCGATTCGACTCGCACCGAGTGTGGTGGAGAAGAACGGTGCCACCGACGACGACGCGCGGGCACTGCTCACCGATCCCGAGCGCGCACTCACCACACTGCCCGGCGACGCGTACACGCTCGTCTACCAGATCCCGCGCGACGGCGCGACCTACGACCTCTTCCTCGAGAGCCGCGGCTACTACCTCGAGTGGATTCGCGACGCGTGGATCGAAGAAGAGAATCCCGCGCGGCTCGCGGAGTTGTTCTTCGACCCCGAGACGGCGTTGGTGCGCTTGGCACCCGAGTACAAGCGCGTCGAAGGCGGCATGGAGCGAACCTTCTGGGAGAGTCGTTATGCGAAGCCGTGAGTGCATCGCAATACTCGCGCTGATCGCCGCGACGGCGATGGGCTGCGCATCGGCGCCGACGTCGCCGCCCGATTGGCTGCCCGACGCGAACGAGGTGCTCAGCAACCCGCACGGCGGTTGGATCGAGTTGGACCGCGCCACGTCGCGCGGCATCGAAAAAGTCGACGGCGAGCTGCTCGCGGTCCAGAAGGGACACGTGTACGTGCTCAACGGCGACGCGGTGCGCTCGGCTCCCATCGACTCCGTGCGCGGCGCGCGCCTCACGTGGTACGACTCGAACGGCAGCAGCGTCGTCGCGTTGGCGGTCTTCGGAACGCTGTCGACCATCAGCAACGGCGCCTTTCTCGTCTTCACCGCACCGATGTGGATGATCGGCGGCACGATCGCGGCGAACTCGCGCTACCACGACCCCATCATCCAATCGCCCGAGCACTCGTGGGACGAGATTCGTTGGTACGCTCGTTTTCCGCAGGGGCTTCCGCCCGGCTTCGTCCCGAACGCGCCACCCCTGATCGCCAAGACGGTGACGGAGCCGGGAGTCGAACCCGAGCCGCCGCCTGCGCCCGTGCCACCGCGCACGTCCGGCGGCACGCAGTTCGGGTTCGCCATCGGAGGCGGTGTGGCGAAATACACCAACGACTACAACTCGGGCGCGGGCGCGCTCATCGGCATCAACGTTTCCAACAAGTGGGCGACGGTGGGTGTGCGCATGGCGATCGGGGGCGGCGACGTCTTCTTCGAAACCCCGAACGTGATCGGCGAGGGTCAAGTCATGGACCTGGGTCTTCTGATCGGCGTGCGCGGTCGCTTCCACGCGCTCGCCGGCGCGCTGCGCGCCGGGCCGGCGGTGTGGGGGTTCCACGTCGGGGACTTCGCCGACTTCAACGCTTCGTTCGCCGCCCAAGCCGAATTGGTCGTCTATCCGTGGCGCCACGTTGGCATCGGCGCCTTGGTCGCGTACAATGACAACGAGTTCATCGACTTTACGATCGCGACACTGGGCATCGTCATCGGGCCGCGCTAACGCGGCCACAAATCGGGAGAACGAACACGTGACTGCACCGCTACGACCGGAGGATCGCCTCATAGTCGCGATTGACGTCGACTCGCTCGACGCGGCGCGCGCGTTGATCACGACTCTTGCGCCGCTCGCGCGCTGGTTCAAGATCGGCTCGGAGTTGTTCACGCGCGAAGGACCGGCGGCCGCGCGCCTTGTGAAAGACGCGGGCGCGCATTTGTTCCTCGACCTCAAGTTCCACGACATCCCGAACCAGGTGCAGGGATCGGTGCGAAGTGCCTTGGCCCTCGGCGCCGATCTTCTGACGCTGCACGCCTCGGGCGGTCCGTCGATGCTGCGCGCGGCGCGCCTGGCGGCCGACGAAGCCAATCGCGACGACGTGATTCTGGTGGGCGTCACGGTGCTCACACACTTCTCGGAGAGCGAGTTCAATTCGATCTTCGGAAGCAAGCGCAAGTTGGAAGAGAGTGTCTTGGCACTGGCGAAGATCGCGCAGGCGGCGGGGATGAACGGGGTGGTGGCGTCGGCACAAGAACTCCCCATCATCAAGCACGCGCTGGGCCGCGACTTCATCGTGGTGACACCGGGGATTCGTCTGCCGGGTGCGAGCAAGGACGACCAGACGCGCGTCGTCACACCGGAGCAGGCGATCAAAGACGGTGCCGACTACATCGTGGTCGGCCGCCCCATCACCGCGGCCAAGGATCCCTTGGCGGCGTGCGACGAAGTGCTGCGTCGCATGGCGGACGTGTAGTGCCGTGTCGACCCCGTCGCCCGAACGTTATCGGCCGCGCAAGCTCGAGATCATTTTCGGTGTCGCCATCCCCGGCATGATCTTCGCCCCGATGTTGCTCTTCGGTCTGATCGGCATGGCAGTCACGGGAGCTGGCCGCAACGTCCCGAAGGAAAGCCAGGATGTGATGGGGATTCTGGTGGCGATGTCGATGGCGGGGTTGTTCGCGCTGTCGATGGTCGCGCTCGCGGCGTTTCTCGGTCCCGAGCGCATCAAGCGGAACGCGGTGCTGCGCGGCGTGGTCATGCTCGGCCTGCTGGCGGGAATCGTCGTGGCCGGCTACGCGCTATGGGCGCAACGCTCGAGTGTCGCGTGGTCGGCGAAAGGTGCAGCCAACGCGAGCGCGCTCTTCGTCGTCGTGCCGGGATTGCTGGCACTCGGCGGTCCGATCGTGGTGGCACTTCGACACCTGCCCGCGCTTCTGCGCAAGTAGTCGCGCGCGACTACAGCGCGAAGCCGACGATGAACTTCAGGCGCGTGTAGCCGACACCGGCGGGTACGATGGTGGGCGGCAAGACGCCGGTGCCCGGGTAGGCGTCACCCTGGCCCTTGTTCTTTCCCCAAGAGAAACCGCCCCCGAGTGTCAAGTCGACATCTTTGATGCCGAACGCCACGCCGCCGTTGATGTGCTTGATGTCCCAGGTCGACACTTCGGTGCGGTGATCGTCGACCGTTTCGTAGGCCGAGTCGTCGGTGATGAAGCTGACGTACGCGGTGCTGCTCTCGCCGAATCCCTGCTCGAAGCCGAACCCCCAGTTCACCACCGATTTCAACGCGGCTTGATAGGTAATGTCGACACCGGTGACCCCGGGTCCGGTTGGCTGCACGGGAGAATTGGCGACCGCATACTGGTCGACGGCACCGAAGTACTCGACGGTCGCGTGCATGGTAAGCCGCTTGAACTTATGCGAGCCCCCGACGGCGACCGAAAAGGGCGAACGGTATTCGGCGTCGAGGCCGTCGCCGAACGAAACCTCCGCCGCCGAATCGTCGGTACCGTTGCCGTCGGCGTCGCCGATCAAGGAGCGATTGTCCATGATACTGGCGGAGCCGAACAGGTCGAGGCTGGGAGTCGTGAATGCGAGCCCGAGAGTGCCGGTTTCGCCGAGGTCGAAATACACGCCGAACTTGGCCAGCGTGCGGACGTCGTAGTAGTCGAGCTCGTGCGCGAGGATGATGGACGAACCGTATCCGAGTTTCAGCGCCTCGACGGTTTGATTGGAGCGCGTGTACTGCGAGCGATAAACGCCGTATAGCGTCGTGCCGATCGCGGCGCGCTCACCGATCTTCTTGGCCCATGAGAACCCGCCCCAATTCTCGCCCATGTTTTCGGTGAGCGACATTTCGCCGCCGACCGACAAGGTGTCGGCGGGGTCGTCGCGCCCGACAATCACGCCTTCGCGCGCGACGATGCGGAAGTTGAGCTGCTGGCGCGTGAGGAAGGAATACGCCGTCTTGCCGCCGAACCATTTCATCGGCAACACGCCCGCGATCATGCTGGGCAGCGGGCCGAAGCTCGTCGACGTGATGGCCTCCTGGTCGGGCTCTTGGTCGAGCACCTTGAACGTCTGCATGCCGAAGACACTGGCGGTCAAGATGAAGGAGGGATTGTCGACCCACGCGATCGAACCGGGGTTGTAGAACGTGGCACTCATGTCGAGAGCACTCCCCACCACGACACCACCCAGCAGCTCGCCGCGCGTTCCGTATTGGAGATTCCAATACTGCGTGTCCTGGGCGAACGCTCCTTGCGATGCGAGCAAGACGCCGAACGCAATCAGGGCGAAACGAATCTTCACGTCGATCATCCTTCCTAGCGAAGCCGCGCGCGCTGCGCGGTCAGTTTCTCTCCCACGCCGAGGTGGAAGAAGACCTTGCCTTCGTCGCCGATGGCGACGTCGGTGCGTACTTCGAAAACCGCGGGCAAGAGCCAGCGCAATCCCACCCCGAAGCCGGTGCGCGCGCTATCGGTGTCGAATTCTTGGGCGCGATTCCACGCCACACCCCAGTCGACGAAGGCGGCTGCTTCGAGCCCCGCGCTGTACGAGAACTTCCCCACGAAATGTTCGGCCATGGGAAACAGCACGTATTGATACTCCACTGTGGCGATACTCTGGTTGCGTCCGTATAGCTCTCGGCCCAACACGTCGATGTCGTAGCCGCGAATCGAATTCGCGCCGCCCATACGGTACTGCAAGTAGCCGGGAATGTCCGTTCCTACTTGTCCATCCTGGTACGAAACCAACGCCCCCATGACCAGCGTCTGCTTCTTCGCGAGCGACTGGTAGCGGCGCGCGTCCATTTCGGCCAGCCACCATTGGCCCGGCTGCCCGAAGGGACCGCCGTCGTAGCGCATCACGAGGAGGTCGTGGAACCAACCGCGGCACGGGTTGCGCCAGTTGTCGCGCGTGTCGTAGCCAATGTGGCCGCCGATGCGAAGGAAGCGATCGCTGTCGTCGGCGTCGAGCGTGATGCCATCGCGATCGCTGTCCATCTGGAAGTACGACACCGTGACACCGGCGCGACCGGCGTCGCCAATATAGATCCCGACCCACGGCGTGAATTCGAGCGAACGCTCGTTGAAGTTGTTGAGCTCGTCGAAGCGCTTGAAGTCCGCCGCGAGCAAGTCGAAAGAAAGATGATTGCCGGTGATCCACGGATAGCGGTAGCGGAACGACCACGAGTCGACGCCGCCGACTAGGAACGATCCCGAGAGCCGCGTCGCGCGGCCGTCCATGTTGACCGACGCCACCCCCGCGCCGAACGACCACCCGTTCTGCTCGGTATAACGGAAGCGCGGGTACGGCACGATCCACGGCATTTCGCGTACATGGTAGGTGAGCGCGACCGTGCTGTCGGTGGCTTCGGCCACGATCTCGCCCGAGCTGAAGATGCCGATGTTCTCGAGGCGTGTCAGGTCCGCTTGCGCGTTTTCGACGTGAAAGGTGTCGCCCGGTTGGATGCGGATCTCGCGCCGCACGATGAACTCTTTGGTCTTCTTGAAGCCTTCGACGTCCACACGCGTGACGAAATAGCCTTCGTACGGCGAGAGCGGATCGGCGGTGAAATTAGCACGCGCGGGTGTGCTGGCCAGCACCGCGCATGGAATGAATGTGCAGAAAACAAGGACATGTCGAAGCATCGATCGGGGAGACTAGCACGTCGCAATCGGGCCTCCCAGGTGGAATGACTCTGTGAGCGAAATCTGAGAAAGAGGAAGGACTAACGCAGGAGAGTGATCTTGCGCGTCAATGACGTGCCAAGAGCGCTCAGGCGGCAGAAGTAGATTCCCGAGGCTACTGGCGTCCCGGATTGGTCGCGCCCGTCCCACGACGTCTCGGCCGAGCCCGCTTCCACTTCTCCTGCGAGCAGTGTTCGCACTCGCCTTCCTCCCACATCGAACACGACGAGCTCCGCCCTTGCCGTGGTTGGCATCATGAATCGAATGCGTGTCGAAGGGTTGAACGGATTGGGTGCGTTTTGAGCCAGCGCGAATTTCCCGGGGGCGGTGACTCCGAGCGAAGAACTCCCGAGAGTTGTGCCGCTGGAGTAATGGAGGACCAGCTGATAGTCGTACGCTTGACCCGGTTCGAACGTCGTGTCCACGAAACGAATGGTACTGGCAGCGAGCAACGAATCGCCATGAATCGGCACAGGCGCTTGTTGCCCGGCAGGACTCCGTGTGAGGCCCAGCCCAACCAAGCCCGTCAGATCGGAAATTCGCCACTGCAATTGGACGTCGATGTCGGTCGACTTGGCGCTGAAATCGGAGACGGCGGCGGCACGCACGATGGTCGCTGAATCCACGATTGCTTCCTGCCCGAACGTTCGAACGGACCGGAGCTCGTAACGCGCCCGGGTGCCAATGCTCACGTCAGTGTCGAGGTAGGAACCCGTCGGTGGCGGAACCTGCGCTTCGTTGATGAGTTGGGGGCTCGCTTCCGAAGCCAGGGCCCGATAGATACGCATTCCGACCAAATCTGCACAACCTCCCGATGCCCATGTAATAGCGACACCGTCGGGGACAACCTCAATCAGCCCCTCGGTACCGGCACACGGCAAGGAGGGCTCCATCGCCGAAAGGATGTCCAGGAGATGCTCCGATTGATCTCGAATGCCATCAAAATCGTCGTCGCGGATTTGTTCGAAGCCGAATCCGGACAGTATAACCAGTCGATCCCCGGCCGGAGTTCGAGTTGCCTGACCCACGACGGCACCCAGCGATGAAGTCTCGTACTCCATTTCGACGGTGGCAGGAGATCGTGGGCTCAACACGTCGAACTGGTTGATGCGCGGACATCCACCGAATGCGACGAAACTTCGTGGAGTGCCGTCTTCCCTTCGAAACACCGACAGAGGTGTGCCGATGACGATTGGTGCTATTCCGGACGTTGCCCGATGGGACATCGATACGAGGTCGTAACCCACGAAAGTGCATAGTTCAGACGCGGCCGGCGACGTCAGCTGAGACAATTCGGTCGCGATGTTGTCGCCGTTCAGGTAGAGCAATCCGTTTCCGGGTCGCGTTCTGAGAAACTCAACCAGCATTTGCAAGTCGGGAGACTTCTCGGGCATCCCGGTACCATCGCCGACGAGCCCCCACGCGTACTCACCGCTACTCCAAATGACGGACTCGTACACGCCGGCCACTTGGATGGCAACGTCGCGTACCCGCGATCCCGGACCGTTTCCAGCCAGACAGTCCGGACCGCGTACATCGTAGCGATCTGGGGTTCGGCTTATCTGCGCGAACGCGACGTCGAAGTATGCTTGGGCGCCCGATCCGTCGGCGTCGTCGATGTAGAGAATCGCGCGATTTCCGTCTTGCGATACCGGCAAGCATGTCATCTCCATCGCGGCGGCACGGGCATCGCTCGACGAAGAAGTTGTTCCGATGAACTCGGTCCAGTAGGTCACGCGCCCAGCCGCGTCGCGCGCGGAAAAGTAGAACTCGATGGTGTCTCCCGGCGTGAAGAGTTCGTCGTTGAGATCGACGCAGTAGCGGTCGGGAACTATTCCAGCGGGCGTGCGCACGGAATCAAAGCGCAGAATCGTCCAGTCGCCTTGCTGGGCACGTACCGGCCACCGCGCGCCGCCCGACACGGACGTCCCCGACTTCTCGGGAGAGACGTCGCGGACGTAGAGATAGACGGCGGGTCCGCTCTCGGGGGCACCCGGAGCGTCAAAATCCAAACCCACCGTTGGCTCGTCTACGGAGACGACGACTGAATCCCCGGGGCGAATCGAAAACTGATCGCGTGGATTGATGTCGCGCGCGATGTCGGTGCGGACCGTGCCCGTAACCGTGCCATCGCCTGCAAAATTGTCTTGGAAGAGATCAATGGGCTCCACGGCCCACTGGGGACCGCCGACGTCGACGCGTAACAGATCGACAGTGTCGAATAAGGGCGCGTGGCTATGACAGCCGCCGTCACCGAGCAAGCCGGACCAGGGGCCGCCCATGTCCACCACACCCAACGCGACCTGAATCTGGTCGGCGCCCTTGTCAATGAGATCGCCGATCGATTCAACCTGGCGATACCATTCTCCGCTATAGACACCTGGGAATCCGTAATAGTAGTCGTCGCGGTGTTTCCATTCGCTCGCGACACCAGACGTGATCGATCGCAGACGCCAAGTATAGAAGACAAGATTCCGCAGCTCCAGCTGGCGATAGACTGTGAACCGAAGTTGGAACTGAGAGCCAGAGCCGGTGAGGTTGACGGCTGGCGACCAAATCTCGTTCCAGATGTAGCCGGAGTCGTCGCTTCCGATGGGAACCGATGTTTGGAGTGGGAAGCCTCCGCACGCATACGTCGTCGTCGAGTTTGCAATGAAGGCCCACACACAGGTCAGGTCCTTCGCACACGCGTCTTGTTGCACGAGTTGGATGGCTGGAAACTGCCCCGCGTGGTTGCCGAAGTCGTCAACGCCGGCGGTGAGATCGACGGTGGTCCAGCCTTGTGCATTACACCCCGGGCCCGCGTCGAATCGCCAAGCGGCAAGCGTTGTCGTATCGGACGCTGCCGAAGTTGCAAAGGGTCCACCTATTGCGCCACTCCGGTCGAGGTTTAGAGCACGAGCGATCCGAGGAGTTCCGACCGGCCGCTCAGTCGCGGTCACCGGGCGTACTGACAGCAGGATCATGAATCCAAGAAGGACGTTCTGAGCGAAGGCGCGCATTGACATCTTAGTCTAACACAGGTCCTTCCCGCTCCGAGCCCTGTCCGACTTCCAAACCCTTTGACCGTAATGCACTTTTCGCGTAGCCTTGGCGATCACGAATCCTTCGAAAGGACCCCTGCGTTGCGCGTTCTCATCACCGGAATTACCGGCTTCGCCGGAAGCCACCTGGCCGATTTCTGCTTGGCGCGCGGCGGCCTCGACTTGCACGGAATCATTCGCTGGCGCAGCCGCACCGAGAACATCGAGCACTTGATCGGCAAGGTTCCGCTTCACGAGTGCGACCTGCGTGACGCGTCGAGCACGCGCGACGTCGTCGAGCACGTGCGCCCCGACTACATTTTTCATTTGGCCGCGCAGAGCTTCGTGCCGACGTCGTGGAAAGCACCGGCGGAGAGCCTCACCACCAACGTCATCGGCCAGCTCAACGTGTTCGAAGCCGTGCGCAAGCTGGGGTTGAAGTGCCGCATCCAGCTCGCGTGCTCGAGCGAAGAGTACGGCATGGTGTACGAGAACGAAGTCCCCATCAAGGAGACCAACCCGCTGCGACCGCTCTCGCCGTACGGGGTGAGCAAAGTGGGGCAGGACCTCTTGGGCTATCAATATTTCATGAGCTACCACATGGACATCGTGCGCACGCGCGGCTTCAACCACGAAGGCCCGCGCCGCGCGCCCGTGTTCGTGATGAGCGACTTCGCCAAGCAGATCGTCGACATCGAGCGCGGGTCGAAGCCGCCCGTGCTGCGCGTGGGCAACTTGGACGCCAAGCGCGATTTCACCGACGTGCGCGATATGGTGCGCGCGTACTGGCTCTCGTTGGAAAAGGGGAAGCCCGGCGAGGTCTACAACATCTGCCAGGAAAAGTGCTGGTCGATTCGCGACATGCTGGACCAATTGCTCGCGCTGACGACGGCCAAGATCAAAGTCGAGACCGACAAGGATCGCCTGCGGCCGTCCGACGTCATGCTGCTCCTCGGCGATTGCTCGAAGTTTCGCGCCGACACGGGTTGGACGCCGACCATTCCGTTCGCGCAGACCTTGCGCGACACGCTCGATTATTGGCGTGGGAGATAGGTGGAACGCGCACTCGTCACCGGGTGTAGTGGATTCGTGGGCCGTGCGCTCGTCGGCCGGCTGGCCGGCGCGGGCTACGAGGTGTGGGGTGTGGACCGCGCCGACGCCGACCCGGCTTTCAAGGGCCTGTGCTACTTGCGCGGCGATTTGACCGACGGCAAGTTCGTCGCGAGTGTGCTCGAGGACGTCGAAGCCCGCGTGTATCGTCCACCTGGCGGCGCAGTCGAGTGTGGCCAAGTCGTTCGACGAACCCACCACCACCTTGCAAGACGGCACCGCACCCGCGCTGCACATCTTGGAACACGTGCGCCAGGGAAAGCGGAGTCCGCGCGTGCTGTTGATCGGCTCCGCCGACGAATACGGTTCGGTGAGCCCGGCGCAAATCCCGGTGCGCGAAGACATCCCCGTCAACCCGGAGAGTCCGTACGCGCTCGCGAAGGCGATCCAAAACCACTACGGCCGCATGTACGCCAAGCTCTACCGCGTCGACGCCGTGATGACGCGCAGCTTCAACCACACCGGCCCGGGCCAGCGCGACGTGTTCGTGCTCTCGAGCTTCGCCAAGCAAGTCGCGGAGATTCGGCGCGGCCAGCGCGAGGCCGAGATCGAAGTGGGCAACCTCGACGTGCGCCGCGATTTTATGGACGTGCGCGACGTGTGCGACGCCTACGTCGTACTGCTGAAGAAGGGTCGCATGGGCGAGACGTACAACGTGTGCTCGGGGCAGTCGTATCGCGTGGGCGACCTCTTGCGCGAATTGTGCGCGCTGGCCGGCGTCCACGTGGCGATCCGCGTCGACGTGGCGCGTCTGCGTCCGGTCGACACGCCGGAGTTGCGCGGCGATCCGTCCAAGATGACGCAGCACACGGGCTGGACCGTCAAGGTTCCGATCCAGGAAACCTTGCAGTCGCTGTTGGACTATTGGGACGGCGTGTTGGAGGGGGCGCATGGCTAAGATCGGCATGATCGGTACGGGTTACGTGGGATTGGTCAGCGGGGCGTGTCTGGCCGACTTCGGCCACGACGTGACGTGCGTCGACATCGACAAGGCGCGCATCGAGGCGCTCAAGCGCGGCGAGATTCCCATCTACGAGCCCGGCTTGAAGGACGTGGTGGCGAAGAACGTCGAAGGCGAGCGGTTGCATTTCACTACCGATCTCGCTCCGGTGGTGCGCGAGGCCGAAGTGGTGTTCATTGCGGTCGGCACACCGCCGCAGGAAGACGGCGGCAGCGACCTGCGCTACGTGTTCGAAGCCGCGCGCGAGATCGCGAAGCACCTGCACGGCTACACCGTGGTCGTGCAAAAAAGCACGGCACCGGTGGGCACCGCGCGCGAAGTCGGTCGCATACTCGCCCAAGAAAAACCAGCCGACGCCGAAGTCGACGTCGTCGCCAACCCGGAGTTCTTGCGCGAAGGGTCCGCGGTGGGCGACTTCATGCGCCCCGACCGCGTCGTGGTGGGTGCGGAGAGCGAGCGCTCGCGCCAGCTCATGAAGCAAGTCTACCGTCCGCTGTATCTGCTCGAAACACCCCTCGTGTGGACGTCGTTCGAATCGGCCGAAATGATCAAGTACGCGTCGAACGCATTCCTCGCCACCAAGATTTCGTTTATCAACGAAGTGGCGCGCATCTGCGAACTGGTGGGTGCCGACGTCGACGAGGTGGCGCGCGGGATGGGTCACGACGGCCGCATCGGCAAGAAGTTCCTCCACGCCGGCATCGGCTACGGCGGTTCGTGTCTCCCCAAGGACGTCGCATCGCTCATTCACGTAGCACGCGAGCGCGACTACGACGCGCCGCTGGTCTCCGCCGCGCACGCCGTGAATCGTGACCTCCCCATACGTGCGATCGAGAAGCTCGCGCGCGCGACGGGCGGGTTGAGCGGGAAGTCGATCGCGCTCCTCGGCCTCGCCTTCAAACCCAACACCGACGACCTGCGCGAGGGACCCGCGCTGCGCTTGGTGCACGAATTGTTGAAAGCGGGCGCGCGCGTCAAGGTCTTCGACCCCGTCGCGATGGACAACTTCCGCAAGCAGGTGAAAGCACCGGTCGAGTACGGCAAGAACGCGTACGAAACCGCCACCGGCGCCGACGCGCTGGTACTCGTCACCGAGTGGAACGAGTTCCGCGAGCTCGACTTCGAGCGTTTGAAGTCGCTGATGCGCGGGCACGTGTTCCTCGACTGCCGCAACGTGTATTCGCCCGCGCGCGTCGAAGCGGAAGGATTCGTGTACGAGTCGTTCGGGAGAGGCAAGGCGCGATGAAGTCGCTTCTCATCACCGGTGGCGCGGGCTTCATCGGGTCGAACTTCGTCCGCATGATGGCGAACGAGAATCCCAAGGCCACCATCACGGTGCTCGACGCGCTCACCTACGCGGGGAATCTCGAGAATATCGCGGACTTGGTGGACGCGGGGCGCGTGCGCTTCATCAAGGGCGACATCCGCGACGCGGCCGCGGTGCGCGTGGCCATGGAAGGTGCCGAGGTGGTGTTCAACTTCGCCGCCGAGACCCACGTCGACCGTTCGATCGAAGAGGCGGCGAGCTTCATCGAGACCGACATCCAGGGCACGTACAACCTCTTGAACTTCGCGCGCGAGTTCAAGGTCAAGCGCTACGTGCAGATTTCGACCGACGAAGTCTACGGCTCGAGCGACGGCACCGACTTCGACGAAACGTCGCCGCTCAAGCCCGGCAATCCCTATTCGGCCAGCAAGTGCGGCGGCGACCTCATGTGCCTCGCGTTCGCCAACACCTACAAACTTCCGCTCGTGATCACGCGCAGCTCGAACAACTTCGGGCCCTACCAGCACGTCGAGAAGTTCATCCCGCTCTTCATCACCAACGCGATGGAAGGGAAAGACCTCCCGCTCTACGGCGACGGGATGCACCAGCGCGACTGGATTTTCGTCGAAGACAACTGCCGCGGCATCGCGATGGTGGCGGAGAAGGGCAACGACGGCGAGGTCTACAACATCGCGGTGGGGAATTCGCAGCCCAACCTGCGCGTGGCCGAGTTGATCTTGAAGCACGTGGGCACGACAAAATCGCGCATCGTGTTCATCGAGGACCGCAAGGGCCACGACCGCATGTACAAGCTGGCGGCCGAAAAAGTGCGCACGCTGGGCTGGTCGCCGCGCACGGATTTTGCTGACGCCATGGAGAAAACCGTGCGATGGTACGTCGATCACCCGGGCTGGTGGGAGCGCGTCAAGTCGGGCGCCTTCCGCGACTACTACGAGAAGCACTATAAGGACAAGCTGGCGCGAGGAAAGACGAAGTGACGGCGGCACGAACCCCTCGCATCCTTCTCGTCGCCGCGGCGCGGCCCAACTTCATGAAGGTGGCACCCGTTTGGCGCGCACTCGACGCCACGAAGAAATTCCACATTACACTCGTCCACACCGGCCAGCACTACGACGACAACATGTCGAAGGTCTTCTTCGACGACCTGCGCCTCCCGCGCCCCGACGTCCACATGGGGGTGGGCTCGGGCTCGCACGCCGAACAAACCGCCAAGGTCATGCTCGCCTTCGAGCCCGTGATGAAGGACGCCGACCCCGACCTGGTGGTGGTGGTGGGCGACGTCAACTCGACCATGGCGTGCACGCTGGTGTCGATCAAGCTCGACGTCCCGGTGGCGCACGTCGAAGCGGGACTGCGCAGCTTCGACCGCAAGATGCCGGAAGAGATCAATCGCATGGTCACCGACATCTTGTGCGACCTGCTCTTCACGACCTCGCCCGAAGCCAACGACAACCTCATGCGCGAGGGGGTAGACGAGCGGAAGATCCATTTCGTGGGCAATGTGATGATCGACAGCCTGCGTTTCTACGCGGCCGACGCCGAAAAGTCGACGATCTTGGAGAACCTCGGGCTCCAAAAGAAGAGCTACGGCCTGGTGACCCTGCACCGGCCCTCGAACGTCGACGACGCCTTCCAACTGGTGCGCCTGGTGAAGGTCCTGACCGAGATCGGCGCCGAATGTCCCCTCATTTTCCCGGTCCATCCGCGCACGCGGCACGTCATGGAGCGGGCCGGAATCGAGGTTCAGGGCGACCGTATGCGGCTTGTCGACCCTATCGGGTACCTGGACTTCATGCATTTAATGACGTATAGTCAAGTGGTCCTCACCGATTCTGGAGGTATCCAGGAAGAAACGACTGCTCTCGGAATCCCCTGTCTGACGATCCGCGACAACACGGAACGTCCCGTTACCGTCACTGAAGGAACCAATCGCCTGGTCGGAACCGATCCGGCGAAGATCGCCGCCGAAGCGCGCGACGTGCTTCGACACGGCGTCCAGAATGCCAAGGTTCCCGAGTTGTGGGACGGTCACGCGGCGCCGCGGATCGCACAGGTGATCACCCGGTTTATCGAAGAGCAGTCTCAATGAGTAGCCGCAACGATTGGTCATTTCAGCATACCCCGGTGGGCAAGAGCTTCGTGTGGAGCCTGGCCCTCTCCCTCCTCCCCGTTGTCGCCGCCTTCGCGGTTTCCTGGATCACCGCCCGCTTTTCCGGTCCCACCGTTTGGGGTGCGGTTTCGTGGGCGATGGCCTTCGCGACCCAGGTCCTCATCGTCGCGAAACTCGGCCTCGACCTGGGCGCGTCGCGCTTGGCGAGTGAATACGGCGTCGACAAGCCGGGTTCGCTGCGGACACTCGTCACCGTCGGAGCGAACCTCCGGCTCTGGTTCACGCTGCCGACGTCTATTGCCACGTATTTGCTGGCTCCGCAGATCGCGCATTGGTTCCACGAAGAGAGCATGGTGTGGCTGGTGCGCGTGTCGGCGGGCATCGTCTTTTGCGCCAGCGTCTACGAATTCCAGGAACAGTTCCTGATCGGCCTGAACCGCCACGCGACGGTGTCGCGCGTGCGCACTCTCATGCTTTCTTCGCGCGTGATCTTCACGGCGATCTTCGTCGCCATGGGGCTGGGCGCTGCCTGGCTCCTCTTGGGATACGTCGCCGCCTGGTTGATCGGCATGGCGGCGTTCTGGTTTCTCCTGCGCCGCTATCTGCCCGCGCACGCGCCCGAAGAGGGGGACCACGCCGCGATGCGCAAGCGCTTGCTCATGATGAGCATCCCGCTCGCGATCAGTAGTGCCTCGGTGACGATCTACATGCAGATGGACAAGCTGGTGCTGGGCTACTTCGACAATTTGCAGGAAGTCGGCCAGTACTCGCTGGCGCGTTCGGTGATGGAGGTCTCGCTGTTTCCCGCCTTCGCGCTGGTGACCACACTCCGCCCCGCGCTGGCGTCGCGCTTCACGCGCGGCGATCGTGCGTCGTGCGCGCGCTTGATCAAGGGTTCGCTGCGTCTCTCGCTGGTGGCGGGTGTGCTGTTCGGGTCGGTCTTCGTCGCCATGGCGGTACCGCTGTTGTCGCTCGTGTACTCCGACCAGTACCGGTATGCGGGCCAGCTGATGGTGTGGTTCGCCTGGGTCGTCATCATTCGCAGCCTGGGTGCGATGGTGCTGCCCGCGCTGCTCGCGGCCGACAAGATTCGGACCTATGCGTGGCTCACGGCGGGGGCCGCGGTGCTCAATTTCGGGCTGAACTTGGTGTTGATCCCGCGCATGCATTCGCGCGGGGCCATCGTGGCGACGATCATCTCGTACGGGTTGCTGTTGGCGTTCGGGTTGCGCGAGGTTTTCGAGACATTCGGGGTTCGTGTGAGCCCTCGTGCGGTCGGGGCGGGAATTCGCACGCTTCTTGCAGGCAGTCTGGTGGCCGCGGCGCTGTGGCTCGTCGTCCGCCGGATCGGAGCACCGTCGGCGGTGTGGACGGTGGCGCTGTCGGCGGCCCACGTCCTCCTGTACGGACTCCTCTTGTGGGCGTTCCGGATCATGCGCCCCGCCGAGGTTCGCCCCTTGATTGGAAGCTTGTTGACGTTAAAGGGATAGCGGGAAACGAATCGACATTGACACGTTTGCAGGACGCGACCTACCCTCGAAACGATTTTGGGGAGATGATCACCTGCAACCGGGTTCGCAGCAGGAGGCAGTCCGTTGTTTGGAAGCTCCACTTGGCTCGGTGACATGACGATATTTTTTACGGCGCTCGCGGTGAGCGTCGTTGCCACCCCCCTGATCCGTAGGTTCGCCGTTCGCTGGCGTCTGGGCGACAAGCCCAACGGCCGCAAGATCCACCCCGACGTCATCCCGCACCTGGGCGGTATCGCGCTCTTGCTCGGTGTCGTGGCCGGGGTCGCGATCGCGTCGGGCGCTCACCCCAACGTCATCTTGAGAGCGCTGCCCGCGACGGCACTGGTCGTCGCACTCGGGCTCATCGACGACACGCGCAACTTGGCCGCGCGGCCGAAGCTGGTCGTGCAAATCGTCGCGGCCGTGGTCATGGTGGCGGTCGGCTTCCGCCTCTTCACCGGCATCGATGCGCTCGATTCGTTCTCGATCGGCGCGGGGCTGGTGTCCTTGTTCTTCATCATCGGCATGCTGAGCTCGGTCAATCTGATCGACGGCCATGACGGTCTCGCGGCCGGGGTGGCGTTCATCGCCTCGGCGGCCTTCGCGATCATCGGCTACATGGACGGTGCCGCCGGTGTGTTGGCGGGTTCGCTCGCCATCTGCGGCGCCTGCCTCGGCTTTCTTCTGTTCAATTTCCCGCCCGCGAAGATCTACATGGGCGATACCGGCAGCATGCTGCTCGGTTGGACGCTGGCCCAGGTCGCGTGCCTGATCACGATGCGCAAGGCGGACCTGAACACCTTCGCGGCCGTGCTTCTCGTGTTGGGCGTCCCCATTCTCGACACCGTCCTCGCCGTGGCGCGTCGCGTGGCCTTGCGCGCACCGCTCTTCGCGGCCGACCATCTCCACATTCATCACGTGCTGCGCGACTCCGGGCTGTCGCCGCGGAAGACTCTGCTCGTGCTGTACGGCCTCCAGGTCGTGCTGGCGGGACTCGGTGTCGCCGCGATGACCGGGCGCGCGTGGCCGGTGGTCGTCGGGTTGGGTGTCGTGGCGGTGGCGTTCGTCGCCTTCTTGCGCGCGATGGTGGAGACGCGCGCGTCGCGTGTCATCGTCGACGACGGAGCCGTTCCGCAGGTCGCGCGCACGGTCGCGTCCGCCCACGCGTTCCAGTCGTCGAACTTCACGACGAGTCTTTCGGAACATCGCTCGTCGGTCGGTCGCTGACCCCGCTCCGTTGACCTCCCCATAGCGCTGTGCTATCGTTCGGCCCACTTGCCGACGGGCGCGCAGTGCACCCTCTTCCCCTGCGGACGGAAACCGTTTGACGACGAAAACGACGTGTCGGATCGCGAGTGATGTCGACCTTCTTTCGCGCGTGCAGCTCGAAGAAGTCGTCAAGTCCCTCGACGCGTACGGTTCCAAGCACGCGATCGACTTCGTGACCCAGGAAGAGCCGGAGTCGCTGAAGCTCCTGCGCGCCGCACCCAGTTCGCCCGAGCGCATGGCGGTCCTGATGAGCGTCCTGCTCGACGGCGAGTGCGACGTCCTCGTCCTGGACGCGGCGGCCCTCCCGACCAAGATGCCGGCCGGCCTCACCATCGGGGCCTTGACCCGCCGCATCACGCCCTACGACGCGCTCATCTCCAACGACGATTGCATCCTCGACGAGCTGCGCGAGAACGCGACCCTCGTGACCAACTCTATGCGCCGCGAGGCGCAGCTGCGCTACTACCGCCCCGATCTCAAGATCGTGCACATGCAGGGAAGCATCGACGCCGTGCTGCAAAAAGTGAAAAGCGCCAAGGTCGACTGTGCGGTGGTCGCGGCCGCCGACGTGGAACGACTGAACAAGCAGGAATTCGTCGCGGAACTCTTGACCAACTCGGTGTGCGTGCCGGCCGCGGGGCAGGGCGCACTCGCGGTGCTGATTCGTTCCTCGGAAGAGCAGTTCAAGGACACCGTCCAGTCGATCAACGACCCCGCGACGCACGGCATGCTGCGCGCCGAGTGGTCATTTTTGGAGTACCTCGAAGTCGACCCCGCCGCACCCGTGGCGGTCCTGGCCAGCATCGAAGGCAAGGCGCTCGAGCTGGAAGGGATGGTCGCGTACCCCGACGGCAGCGAGAAGATCCAGTGCATGGTCAAGGGCACCATCGGTAACGAAGAAGACCTCGGTCGCACGCTCGCCGTCGAGATCCTCGAATCGGGCGGGCGCGAAGTGATCGACGAGTTCCGCCTCTCGTAATCCAAGTGATAGACCGCCGCCTCATTCGCGAAGATCCCGAGCGCGTTCGTACTGGGTTGTCCCGCCGTCGCGCGACGGTCGATGTCGAGCACCTCCTTTCGATTGACCGCGAGCACCTCGCCAACATGCAACTCGCGGAGAAGCTCAAACACGAGCGCAATGTCTCGTCGGAAGAAATCGGCAAGCGCAAGTCCAAGGGCGAAGACATCGCACCTTTGCACGCGGCCATGAAGGAGACGTCGACCAAGATCAAGGAGCTGGAAGGGCGCAACAAAGAGATCGAAGAGACGCTCGACAAGCTGCTTCTCATGGTCCCGAATCTCCCGCACGCGAGTGTGCCCGACGGCGCCGACTCGGCCGCGAACGTGGTCGTGCGCACCGTCGGTGTGGAGAAGAAGCCCTTCGACGACGTGCTGCCGCATTGGGAGATCGGCGAGAAGCTCGGCATCTTGGACTTGGAAGCCGGCCGCATGGTGAGCGGGCGCGGCTTCATCGTGTTTCGCGGCGACGGGGCGCTGTTGTGTCGCGCACTGATCAACCTCATGCTCGACATGCACGCTGAACAAGGGTACGACGAAGTGCGGGTTCCGTACCTCGTGACGCGCGCGTCGATGACCGGCACGGGGCAACTTCCCAAGTTCGAAGAGGACATGTACCACTGCACCGCCGACGACCTGTTCCTGATCCCGACTTCCGAAGTCCCGGTGACCAACATCCATCGCGAGTCAGTCCTTGAAAAGAGCCAGCTGCCCATCAAATACACCGCGTACAGCCCGTGCTTCCGTCGCGAAGCGGGGAGCCACGGCGCCGACACGCGCGGCCTCCTGCGCGTGCACCAGTTCGACAAGGTCGAGATCGTGAAGTTCGTCCACCCCGATTCGTCGTACGACGAATTGGAGACCTTGACCACCGACGCCACTGCGGTCTTGGAAGCACTCGAGCTACCGTATCGCGTGGTGGCATTGTGCGCGGGCGACTTGGGCTTCGCGAGTGCCAAGACTTACGACCTCGAGACGTTTGCGCCCGGTGTGGACAAGTGGCTCGAAGTTTCGTCGTGCAGCAACTTCGAAGACTTCCAGGCGCGGCGCGCCGAAATAAGATTGAAAAAGACCGAAGGGGAGAAGCACAAGTTCGTGCACACGCTGAACGGTTCCGGCTTGGCGCTGCCGCGCGTGGTGGCGTCGATCCTCGAAGTGCACCAAACCCCGACCGGCCGCGTTCGCATTCCCGCGCGACTGCGGCCGTACATGCGCGGCAAGGAGTTCTTGGGCTGACGAATGGCGTCGGCGCCCGGCGGCAGCATTCGATTCTGGCTGAAGGGATACCTGTTCCTCGGCGTGGCCGTGCTCATCCTGGCCATGCTGATCTACTCCAATCATCTCATCGAACGCATGCGCGAGAACTCCGAGGCGACCAGCCGCCTGTTCTCGCGCTACATGGAAAACGTCATCTTCGAGGTGACCGACGACGGCCGCCTGGCCAACCTGCGCACCGTCATTCGCGAGACCGACCTCCCCATCATCATCACCGTGCTCGACGGCGTACCCATTCTGTGGAACCACGTGCCGGTCGAAGAACGCACGGCGGAAGACTTCAGCCTGATCGAGTCGATCGACGCTCGACGTGGACATCCGCCCAACGAGAAGTTTCGCAAGCTGGTCGACCTGTATCGTGAGTTCGACAAGAAGAACGCGCCCATTCCCATTCGCGTGGTCGGTGCCAGCGAACCCTCGGGTTGGGTGCACTACGGACCGTCGCCGCTGCAACGCGAGTTGCGCTACATGCCGTTCGTGCTGCTCGGCATATTCTTGATCTTCATGGCCGTCGCGATTCAAGGGCTTCGTTATCTCAAGTTGAGCGAGCAACGGTCCATCTGGGTCGGGCTCGCGAAAGAGACCGCGCATCAACTCGGCACACCACTCTCCGCGATGCTCGGTTGGGTGCAGGTCATCAAAGACAAAGCTGCCGACAAGGGTTACGACGACATCCGCGGATCTATCGAAGAGATGGAAGTCGACCTCGGACGTTTGAACAAAGTCACCGATCGTTTCAGCAAAATTGGTTCGACGCCGGACTTGGTCGAAGTCGACTTGAGGCGCGTGCTCGAGAACACCGTCGCGTATTTCCAGAAACGACTCCCCAGCCTCAAATCCAAGTCGGCCATCTCGCTCGTGGTGGGCGACATCGCGCGCGTGCGCGGCAACGAAGAGCTGCTCGAGTGGGTGTTCGAGAACTTGATCAAGAACGCCATTGACGCGCTCGGCGAAGCCGGCGGCCAAATCGAGATTCGCGCCGCCAATGACGCTGGCAGCAAGTTCGTCGACGTCACCGTACACGACACCGGCCGCGGCATTCCCGGGCGCACTGCGCGACGACGTGTTCCGCCCCGGCTTCACCACCAAACGCCGCGGCTGGGGCCTGGGCCTCGCCCTCGCGCGCCGCATCGTCGAGGAATACCACGGCGGCTCCATCAAACTCGTCGAATCACGCCCCGGCAAGACGACGTTCTTGGTGAGACTGCCGGCTGCCTAGCGCGCAGCCCTCCCGCCTTGATGCCCGCGTCCGCGGGCCTTATACTCCCAGCACACCATGACTGCAGTCTCATTCCCGCATTCTTTCTAGTTCTATGGCTAACAAACGCATTCTTTGGGTCGACGACGAGATCGAGCTGCTGAAGTCGCATGTGATGTTCCTGCGCGACAAGGGCTACGACGTCCAAACCGCCACCAACGGGACGGACGCCGTGAACCTGGTCAAGGAGGGGCGCTTCGACATCATGCTGCTGGACGAGTCGATGCCGGGGCGCGGCGGGCTGGAGACGTTGGTCGAGATCAAGGAATCCGACCCGGTGCTTCCGATCGTGATGATCACGAAGAACGAGGAAGAGCGGCTGATGGACAACGCGATCGGGATGAAGATCGACGACTACTTGCTGAAGCCGGTCTCGCCGCTGCAAATCTACTCGGCCTGCAAGCGCATCTTGGACGCGCCCAAGATCCAGGAGAACCGGCTCTCGCCGGACTACATCAAAGAGTTCAACGAGATCAATACGCTGGTGCAAGAAGGAACGTGGGACGCGTGGCTGCGCGTGCACCGGCGCATGTGCGCGTGGGACCGGGAATTCGACCAGTTCCGTAACAGCGGACTGGATTCGACGCACGACGACCAGAAGCTGAACACGGCGCATCACTTCGGGCTCTTCGTCGAAAAGAATTATCGCGACTGGGTGGCCTCCGACAAACGACCGCCGATGAGCCTCGACGTGTTCCCGCGTTTCATCGCGCCGCATTTGCTCAAGGGCGAGAGGCTGTGCTTCATCCTGGTCGACTGCGTGCGCTTGGATCAGTGGATCGCGATCGAAGATTTCCTCTCGGAGCAGTTCGACGTGCAGTGGGACTATCTATTGCTCGATCCTTCCCACCGCCACACCGTACTCGCGCAACGCGATCTTTAGCGGTCTGTTCCCCGACGACATCGCGCGCCGCTACCCCGACAAGTGGCTCGAGCGCATCAACGAAGATTCGAGCAAGAACAAGTTCGAATCCTTCTTCATGGGCGAGCAGATGAAGAAGCTGAAACTCGACGAATCGAAGATGCGCTACATGAAGATTCACACCGCGCAGGAAGCGGGGGACGCGCGCAAGCGGGTGGCCTCGCTCATGACCTCGCCCTTCGTGTCGCTGGTGTTCAACTTCGTCGACATTCTCACCCACGGTCGCAACCAGTCGGACATCCTGCAGCAGCTCTTGCCGAACGAGAGTGCGTTCCGCTCGCTCATGCGCTCGTGGTTCTCGCACTCGGTCCTGCGCGATATTCTCTCCGACCTCGCGCGCGCCAAAGTGAAGGTGATTCTCACCACCGACCATGGGTCGATCCTGGGCCGCAAGGCGGCGCTCGTGTACGGACGCCGCGACACCTCGACCAACCTGCGCTACAAGTTCGGCGACAACCTGAAGTGCGATGAAAAGCAAGCCATCATCGCCCGCAAGCCGTCGGAGTTTCGTTTGCCGTCGGAGTCGGGGACGAAGAACTACATTTTCGCGAAGGAATATTTCTACTTCGTTTACCCGACCAACTTCCGCGACTACGAGAAGGCCTACGAGGGAAGCTTCCAACACGGCGGCGTTTCCCTCGAGGAGATGATCCTCCCCTGCCTCACCTTGACACCGCGCTAGCGGTGCCTACGCGAGTCATGTCGCGAGAACTCGTCCACACGGTGCGCACGCACGACGCGGCCGAAACCGAACGCTTCGGGGCGGCTGTGGGCGCGCGCATTCGCGGCGGCGCGTGCGTGTGCTTGACGGGCCCGTTGGGAGCGGGGAAGACGGTGCTGGTGAAAGGGCTGTGCCGCGGGCTCGGTGTCGTCGACGCGGTGACGAGCCCGACGTTCATTCTGATGGAATCGTTCGCGGGGAGACTTCCCATCGTCCACATCGACTTGTATCGACTCGAGCACGAGCGCGAGGTCGAAGACATCGGCGTGTTCGACTGCTCGACGGCGACACGGTCGTGATCGCCGAGTGGGGCGAGCGCTCGCCGCTTCTCTACGACGCCGCCGATATCGAAGTGCGCATCGAGCCGAGCGAGGGAAGACGCGCGCACCTCCATATCCACGCAACACCCGACGTTCGCGCGTGTACTGGGCGATTTGACATGGTGACGCTCGCTCTCGATACCTCGCACGCCGTGGGATCGGTCGCGCTGGCGCGCGACGGCGTGGTGCTGGGCGAGATCGCTTCGACGGCGCCGTCGTCGCACTTGGTCGAGCTCGCACGCGCGGTGGAACGGTTGCTCGGCGAGCAGCGGACTGACCGCGCGTGACGTCGACTCGCGTCGCGGTGGTGTTGGGGCCGGGGAGTTTCACGGGAGTGCGCATCGCACTCGCGTTCGCAAAAGGGCTCGTCGCGGCGGGCGCGGAGTTGGTCGGCATGGATTCGTTGTCGGTGCTCGCCCTTCCGTTCTTCGACGAGAGGCACGAGCGCGTGTGTGCCATGATCGACGCCAAGCGCGGCGAAGTCTACGGTGCCGTGTACGAGCGCGCGCGAGGTGCGAATCCGCCGGGACTGGAAGCGATCGTGACGCCGCGCGCCGAGGCACCGCGGGCGTTCCTCGATGCGCTCGCGCAGGCGCCCGATCTCTTCGTCGGCACCGGGGCCGTCGCACACCGCGACGACATCGAGGCGCGCTTCCGGCGCGCCGAGATCGCGAAGGAAGCGCGCGCGTATCCGTCGATGGCGATCTTCGCCTCGATCGCCCATCTCTTGCCGCCGTTCACGCGCGACGCGGTGAGCGCGCTCGAGCCCATCTATCTGCGACCGAGTGGAGCCGAGCGCAAGCGGCTGCGCGCCCACGCGCCGGGGAAGGCGGGCGACGATGGCCTCATCTGAACGGCCGCCGGTCGTCCTCGCAGAGCTTTCCGATGAGCATGTTGCCGACCTGCTCAGGATCGAGGGCGAACTATTTCCGGCACCATGGACCGAAGCCATGTTTCGCCAGGAAGTGGAAGAGAAGTGGCTGTCGCGCTCTTTTGTAGCATTGCTCGACGAGAAGATTGTCGGCTATGTCATTGCTTGGTTCCTGCGCGGCGAAGTACACGTGCTGAACCTCGCCGTGACGACGAAACACCAGCGCAAGGGCATCGCGCGTTTTATGCTCGCGCACATCATCGGACTCGCGAACGAAGAAGCGTGCCACCTCGTCACCCTCGAGGTGCGCGTGTCGAACGACCCCGCCAAGCTGCTCTATATGTCGATGGGCTTTGCACCGGTGGGAATCCGTCGCCGCTACTACCACGACAACAACGAGGACGCGCTGGTCATGACCAAGCGCTTGCGCGGATGAGCGCGCGGCGGTTCGCCTTCATCGCGGGCAGCGGCATGGACCCGGTGGCGCGCGCCATGACGATTGGCCGCGAGATTCGCTTCGACGACATCGCCGGCGTGGGTGTGTGCGGGGTCGAAGGCCACACCGGCCGCGTGCTGGAAGGGACCATCGCGGGGCGTGCGTGCACCCTCGTGATGGGTCGACGCCACGTCTACGAAGGCGACCCGGCCGCCGTCGCGCACCTGGTCGAATGGCTGGCCGCGAGTGGCGTCACCGACCTCGTCATGGCGTCCGCGGCCGGGGCCCTCCATCGACGCCTCGACGCGGGCGATCTGGTGGTCGCGCGCGACGTCATTGACCTCCAGAATCGGGAGTATCTCGCGCGGCGCGGAAACACGGGCGGCGCGAGCGTCGGTGAAAGTCTTCGCATCGACCCCGGGCTCGCATCCGCCGTGGAGCGTGCCGCTACCGCGGCACGTGTTCCCTGGCAGCGCGGGACGATTGTGTGCGGAGTCGGGCCCGCCTACGAAACCAAAGCCGAGGTTCGGATGTTACAGGACTGGGGCGACGTCGCCACGATGTCGTCGGCCCCCGAGCTGGCCGCGGCGAGTCGGCTGGGGATTCGAGCCGCCGCGATCGCGTTGGTAACGAACCCATGCACCGGCGTCGCGTCGTCGCGGCCCAATCACCAAGAGGTCTTGGAAGTTGGCCGGCGGATGGCGGTCGGGCTGGTCAGTGTTTTTGAGCAACTGATTGCCCAGTAGTCGATTACGACGCCAAGTCGAGGGCCGCCTATCGGCGGCCGGATTAGGGTTGTGGCCCGCTGTCGCGGGCCCGTATAGTCTCCCCAACACCCCAAGCACCCGAAGGGAAGGACGGTGCTTTCGTAGTTGTCCTGGTTCCGTAGGGAAAAACGGGGCGTCCAGCCCATTCAGAAGAAGGCCATCCCCGACGGCCTGTGGAAGAAGTGCGACTTCTGCGGGGAAATCCTCTACGTCAAAGAGCTCGAGAAGCGGTTGTGGACGTGCTCGAAGTGCGGCAACCACTTCATGATCTCGACCCAACAGTACATCGAGATCCTGGCCGACCCGGGGACCTTCCGTGAGACGCACACCGGTTTGATCTCCGGCGACCCGCTCCAGTTCAAAGACCTCAAGAAGTACAAGGACCGCATTCGCGAGTACCACGAGAAGACCGGCATGGAAGACGCCATGGTGACCGGCTTCGCGTCGATGAACGGCCGCGACGTCGTCCTCGCCATCATGGACTTCTCCTACATGGGCGGCAGCATGGGCTCGGTCGTGGGCGAAAAATTCGCGCGCGCCGCCCAGGACGCGATTCTCCGCCGGCGCCCCTTGATCTCGCTCTCGCGCTCGGGCGGGGCCCGCATGCAGGAGTCGATCTTCTCGCTCATGCAGATGGCGAAGACCAGTGCCATGCTTTCGCGCCTGTCCGAAGAAGGGCTCCCGTTCATCTCGATCCTGACCAACCCGACCACCGGTGGAGTGACCGCCAGCTTCGCCAGCCTGGGCGATGTCATCATCGCCGAGCCCAAGGCGCTGATCGGGTTCGCGGGACCGCGCGTCATCCAGCAAACCATCCGGCAAGACCTCCCCGAAGGATTCCAGCGCAGCGAGTTCCTGCTCGAGCACGGCATGATCGACATGATCGTCCCGCGCGACGAGTTGCGCCACGTGCTCGACGGGCTGCTCGACTTCATGTGCGCCCGCGCTGCGTCCGCCTCGGACCAGGAAGTGAAGGATGACTCGCAGTCGCCGGCCGTTTCCTGACCCCTCCGCACTTCCGCCCAACCTTCAATTCGTCCTAGCGCTCTCGCCGTCGGTGATGACGCTGGGGCTCGACCACGTCCGGCTCCTGATGGACCGGCTCGGCCACCCCGAGCAACGTTTCCGTGCGGCCATCGTCGCCGGCACCAACGGCAAAGGGTCGACCACCACGATGCTGGCGGCGATCCTGGCCGCACACGGGCTGCGCACGGGACGCTACACCTCACCGCACGTGTTCAGTGTCGCCGAGCGCATCATGGTGGACGGAGCCTTCGTGAGTATCGACGAGATGGAAGCCGCCGCCGCGCGCCTGGTGCCGCTGCGCGCCGAGATTCCGTTCAGCTACTTCGAGGGGCTGACGGCGATCGCGTTTCTCATTTTTGCCGCGCGCAAGGTCGACGTGGCCGTGCTCGAAGTCGGCTTGGGCGGCCGCCTCGACGCGACCAACGTCGTCGAGCCGGAGGTGTCGATCGTGACCAGCATCTCGCTCGACCACCGTCGCATTCTGGGCGACACGGAGGAAGAAATCCTAATCGAGAAGCTCGGCGTCGCGCGGCCGGGCGTGCCGCTCCTGGTGGGCTCGCTATCGAAGCCGCTGCGCGAAATCGTCGACACGCGCGCGGCGCGCGAGCGCATTCCGGTCTTCGGCCCCGACCAACTCGGTCGCGTGAGCGACGTCGAGGAGGCCTTCGACGGGATTTCCTTTCGCCTCGTCACACCGCGCGCCGACTATGGCCGCGTCTCCATCCCGTTCGCCGGCGCGCACCAAGCCACGAATGCTCTCCTCGCCATCGGGGCCGCCGAGCGGATGCTCCCCGTCCTGGACGGACTCCGCGGCGCGCTCGCGAGCGCCTACATCCCGGGCCGCTTCGAGTGCATCCAGCGGGGACGCCAGACCTATGTGATCGACGTCGCCCACAACGACGCGGCCTTGATCGCGACCGCCGACCACCTGGCCGCCTTTCGCCGCCGCGACGACTGCGCGCTCGTGTTCGGGCTCCTGCGCCGCAAGGAGCTCTTCGACGCACCCCGGCATCTCCTTCGGTCCGCATCTTGCCTCTGTTTGATCGAACCGCCCGGCGAACCCGGCAGCGCCGACAATGCCTTCGCGCCGCACGAATTGTGGGCGCACTACTTCGCTCCGCTCTTGCCGAACGCGGCCACCAACGTCATGCTGTGGAATCCGTCGGGCCCGCGCGACGATCCCATGCGACGTTTGGTCGCCTGGCTGGAGCGCTCGCGCTACACGACGGTGGTCGCGACGGGGTCGCATCGGGTGGTGGAAGAGTTCGGGCTGTGTCTGCATGCAGCCACCCAAGGTGCCGTGAAGGAGGCTACGGATTGAGCGCGTGGATCGGCGTCGACATCGGCGGCACCAACATCAAGATCGCGACCGTCTCCGCGACGGGCGCCGTCCTCGCGCGCGGAGTGGTCGAAACACGGGCCGGTGAAGGGCCGGCGGCCGCCTTCCGTCGCATCCACGAGGCTGCGCGTTACCTGGCCGGTCGGCAGTCGATCGCGGGTGTCGGCATCGGCTGCGCGGGCCTGATCGACGCCCGCCGCGGCCTCCTGCGCGTGTCACCCAACCTACCCGCGTGGAAGGGCGCACCCCTCGCGCGCCTCGCGCGCGCGCATTTTCGACTGCCCATCGCGATCGAGAACGACGCCACCAGTGCCGCCTTCGGCGAGTCCTTCGTGCGCGGCGAACGCGGTCGCCATTTGGTGTTCATTACCTTGGGAACCGGGGTGGGCGGTGGGATCGTGGCCGACGGGCGCGTGGTGCGCGGGGTGTCGGGGTTTGGTGGCGAGATCGGCCACATGACCGTCGACCCCAACGGGCCCACGTGTCGATGTGGCTCACGCGGTTGTCTGGAGGTGTACGCGGGGTCGTACGGGATCGTGCGCGCGGCTCGTGAGGCCGCGAAGGCGTCCGCTAAGGCGCGGCGCGCCCCGCTGGCGCGACGACTCGGCGGCCGCTCCGTCAGCGCGCGCGACGTCCTCGACGCCGCTCGCCGCGGCGATGTCGTCGGGCGCGCAGCGGCCCGTGTCGCCGGCGAGCACCTCGGCCTTGCGATCGCGTCGATGCTGAACGTCTTGAATCCCTCCGCGGTCGTGATCGGCGGCGGGGTGGCGGGCGGCTTCGACGTCTTGGCGCCCCACGTGCGGCGCGCGGTCGCGCGCTTCGCCTTCGCCGACACGGCGCGCGCGGCGCGCATCGAGCCCTCGCGACTGGGCAACGACGCCGCCGTCGTGGGAGCGGCGATGCTCGCGCGCTTCAACACTCGCCCTGCCAGGAAGACCCGGTGAGTCGTCCGAAAGTCTTCGGTGTGCTCGCGTGGTTCGCGGCCCTCGCGTGGTGGGGAACGTTCCCCTTGCGCGCGCAGATTCCGACCATCTCACCCGCGGTGTTCTACGACGTCCGCGCCGACCAAAGCCTCCTGAAGAAAGTCGGCGATGAAACCGTGCTCGAGCTCACGGGCAACGTGCGCGTCGTCCACGGCGACGTCACCATCACCGCCGACCGCGGGTTGAACTACGCGACCCAACGCCTCACCCAGCTCTTCGGACACGTGCGCGCGGTGCAGCAAACGCTGGTCATGACCGGCGACGAGGGCGAGTATCGCCAGCTCGAAGACCTCGCCATCGTGAAGAAGAACGTCCACATCGTCGACGAAGGCTGGCAAGTGACGTGCGACGAGGTGCGCTATTCGCGCACCCAAGACGAGGCCTGGCTCATCGGTCACGTGGTCGGGAAGGACTCCACGTCGACCATGCACGCCGACCGCGTCCTCTACCAGCGCACCATCGGGCGGGCCGAAGCGTTCGGCAAGGTCGAGATCACCGACGACAAGCAAAACTTGATCGTGCGCGGCAAGCACGGGCTGTTCTATCGCGACCGCGGCGAAGGGGTCGTCGACCGCGAGCCCAAGCTCATCTCCGGCCCCGACGACCCCGAGCCGATCACCGTCGTGAGCGACACCATGCGCGTGTTTCCCGACTCGTCGCGCGCCACTGCGTACTACCGCGTCAAGATTATCAAGGGCAACACCGTCACACAGTGCGACTCGGCCATGCTCTACGACGACCGCCATCGCGTCGAGTTGTACGGCCACCCGCTCGCCCAGCAAGACAACGTCGCCATGAAGGGCGACCGCATGGTGGCGTTCTACAACGAATCGGAAGTCCACCGCATCGACATCCTCGGGAGTGCCTCGATCACCGAGGCGGTGCGCGATTCGATGGTGGTCGGTCGCGACAGTTGGATCCAGGGCGACTCCATCACACTCTACTTGCACGAAGGCGGCGTCGACTCGGTGCGCGTGCGCGGCAAGGCGAAGAGCGAGTACTTCCCCAAGAATCCCAACAAGGTGGAGGGCAACTCGATCGAAGGCAACAACATGTTCTTCAAGTTCGGGCCCAAGGAAATCGAGTTCGTCGACGTGAAGGGCGGGGCGTCGGGCCTTTATCGTTACATCAATCTCAAGCGCGGCGAAACCCCCGACAGCCTGCGCGCGGCCGGCGACACCACGCTCTCCTACGTTGCGTTTCCGCAGAAGGCGGAGCGCGTCGAATACGCGGCCGAGCGCATTCGCTACTTCGCCGATAAGGAAGACCTTGTCCTGGATCAGAAAGCGCGCGTCGACTACAAGAACAGCCGCCTCGAAGCGGACAACATCACCTATCACGCCTCGCTGCAGGTGCTCGACGCCAGCGGTTCGCCGACGTTGACCGACGCCGGCCAGGCCATCGTCGGGCACCAGATGGACTACGACCTCGACAGCGGGACCGGGCTGGTTACCGAAGGGTCGACGTCGTACGGCCCGGGCTTCTACAGCGGCCAGGACATGGCCAAGGTGGGGGAGAACGAGCTCAAGGTGTGGAACTCGGTGTACACGACGTGCGACTTGAAAGAGCCGCACTATCACTTCGCCGCCAAGCACATGAAGGTATATCCGGACGACAAGGCCTTCACCGGACCCATTTGGTTGTACATCGGCAAGACGCCCATCTTCGCGCTCCCCTTCATGGCCAACAGCATCGCGCGCGGACGGCATTCGGGATTCTTGCGCCCCAACTTCGAATTCGGTATCACGAGCGCCAACGGGCGCTACTTGAGCAATCTCGGTTACTACTGGGCCACCAACGACTACACCGATTTTACCTTTGCCGGCGACTTCTACGAAGACTCGCGCTGGCGACTGTACGTCGGGAATCGTTACGCCTTGCGCTACAAGTTCAGCGGGGGTGTCAACTACAACTACGTGCGCGACATCGGCGACAATACGACCGAGTGGACGCTCGACGGCATCCACGACCAGACCCTCGGCGAACGCTTCACGTTGAATGCGAGCCTGCGCTTCGTCTCGAGCGACGCCGCCCCGCAGAGTGTCAATCGCATCGACGACGTCCAGCGCTACATCGACCGGTCCATTCGCTCGACGGTGGCCTTGCGCAAGAGTTGGAACACGGTGGGATTCAGCGCGTCGGCCAGCCGCACGCAGAACCTCAACATCGTCGACCCGACCGCGATCGTGCAGACCTCGACCTTGCCGAGCGTCCAACTCTCGATCCCGTCGTGGAACCTCTACTTCGGCGACGAGTCGAAGCCGACCGAAGGCTTGTGGCAGAGCCTGGGGCGCAACACGCGCGTATCGCCCTCGCTGTCGTTCAATCGGACGGTGCGGGAGAAATTGTTCGAGAACGACGACGTTTCGGCGGCACTCGCGCAGGCCTCGATGCAGAGCCCGCAGAAGATCGGGTTCGTTACCATATCGCCGTCGATATCGGCCAACCTGACGTCGACGTATGTCGACTACTCGCGCGAGGCGTACCAGTACTATCGAGGTTCGGGCAGCACGATCGACACGGTCTCGGTGACAGCACTCGATTCCACTCTCACCGAAAACGTCTTCACGTGGCGCACGGGTGTGGGCGCCAACACGAACATCTTCGGCACCTTCTATCCCAACCTCGGCCGCTTGCACGGTATTCGTCACACCCTCACACCGTCGGTGAATTACTCGTACACGCCCTCGCAGGACGGACGGCCGCGCTCGCAGGCGGTGGGTTTGAATCTGCGCAACGCGATCGACTTGAAGATCGCCGGCAACGAAGCGGACACCACGGCCACCGACCAGGAGAAAATGAAACGGCTGTCGGGTGTCGTGATTTGGAACCTGTCGAGTGCCTACCGGCCGGACACGCCGCTGGCGCGCGCGTGGAGCCCGATCTCGAGCGCGCTCAATTTCGTCTTGTTCGGAACCAACTTCTCCATCAATCACACCATCGACCCGTACCATTTCGACGTCACCTCCACGAGTGCCACGTCGACCATCCGCATCGGCGGCACGCACCCGTTCGGGTCCTCGTCGAAGGTCGAGGTCAAGGAGCTGAACGTGACCGCGTCGCGCGACACCGCGAACGCGGACAACAAGAAGAACGGGGACTTCGCCTCGGGCGGGGTCGAATTTCGGCAGATCAACCAGGAAGGCGTCGAGGAACCGGTGGAACAGCAGGATCTCCAGCTCGAAGAGAAGCGCCAGCCGTGGAACGTCGTGCTGGGGCTGTCCTACTCGAGCAACGCGTCGGGTGCCACCAGCTCGACCTTGCGCGTGGGATGGGACGTCAAACTCACCGACAACTGGCGCATCGACTATTCGACCATCTACGACGTCGAGGCGCGCGAGCGGTCGGGGCAGCACATCGGCGTCACGCGCGACCTCCATTGCTGGGAGATCGGGTTCTCGCGCCAGCAGCTCGGCACCGAGTGGCAGTATTACTTCCGCATCGCGCTCAAGGCCCACCCCGAGTTGTATGGCGAATCCGGCAACCGCGGCGTGGGGAGCGGTCTTATGGGGCAATTCTAGGGTAGGGCGCGAGCCCCGCCGGGAGATATCCCCCGAAACCCGCGTGGGCACGCCACGAACATCGGAATATGTGTTGACACGTTTTTTTCGAGGTCGATAAAGTGCGCGTGAGAATGGGAAGGAGGTGACAGAATGAACAAAACCGAATTGATCGAACGCGTAGCTCAGAAGACAGGGCTCACGATGAAAGATGCCAAGAACGTCGTCGACGCGATTTTCAGCACGCAGCCCAAGAACGGCATCATCGCCAACGAGCTCAAGTCGGGTCGCAAGGTTCAGATCACCGGCTTCGGGACATTCGTGATCCGTCGGCGCAAGAAGCGCGAGGGCAGGAACCCGCAGACGGGCGCGACCATCGAGATTCCAGCGACCAAGTTCCCAGCCTTCTCCGCGGGCCGTGCTCTGAAGGACCGCGTCAAGGTGTAGGGACCCGGCAGTTAGAGAACTGCTCGGCAGGCGGAGCGCGAAACAGCGCCCCGCCTGCTTTTTTGTTGCCCGTCCGCGGGGCGTCGCATCGGGGTCTCCGTCCACCACTCTGCGCGCAATGGTGAATTCCTACGCGCTTTCCGAGTGAGTTCCCGTCGACCCCCGATGCAACGCCCATCGCGGCAAGCTGCCGGGACGGGCTTCGACGGAATGGTGTATATTCAACCTCGTTATGCGCCTACGGAACGGCATCGCAATCGGGTTGGCGGCCCTCTTCGGGCTGGGAGCCGCCCAGGCCCCCCCGTCGGGCGAGGCGCCCAAGCCCGCCACCTCCGTCGTCATCCCCAACGCCCCCTGGAATCCCGACCTTCGCCTGCTCTACGAGAGCGACACCCGCGCCTACTACCGTCCTTGCGGATGCAGTGCCAACTCGGCGGGCGGTCTTTCGCGACGCGCGGCGCTTTTGAATGATTTGCGCGCGCAATCGGCGCCGGTCGTCTTGTGCACCGCGGGCGATTTCTACGGCACCGCCGACATCTACAACGAGGCCAAGTCGCACTTCGTCGCGCGCATGATGGACGTGCTCGACTACGACGCCGTCGGGGTGGGCGAGATGGACTTGAACTTCGGCCTGGCGGCACTGGTTGCCGACGTGCGTGCGCTTCGACTTCCGGTCGTGTGCGCCAACTTGAACGTCAAGGCCGATTCGCTGCGCGTGCGCAGCGGCGGCCCGGCCGCGGCCGCGGCCGATCGACTCGGCTCGGCTTTTCCTCCCTACGTCGTCGTCACCAAGGCCGGCTCGCGCTTCGGCTTCTTGGGGTTGATATCGCCGGCCACGCGCGTGAAACCGGTCGCGAAGAAGAACGCCCCCGTCGAAGCCGTCACGTTTTCATTCGCCGACCCGATCGAAGTCGCGAAGGCGGTGGTTCCCGAGTTGCGCAAGTCGTGCGACGTGCTCGTCGTCCTGGCGCACATGGGCGAGGACGAAGCGACCGCACTCGTGCAGGCGGTGCCGGGCATCGACCTGGTGGTTCTCGGACACGACCCGCAGGGACGGCCCCTGGGCCAGCCGGAGAAGGTCGGCACGGCGTCGCTGCTTCGCGGTACCGCGCAGGGCCAGAACATCGGCGAGCTCAACGTCAAGCTGGGCGCCGACCACCGCATCGCCGACTCGTTCAATGTCATTCATATCATGGACGAGTCGTACCGCGACGATCCCGAGATGACCAAGCGCGTGCAGGGCTTCGACGAAGAGAACCGCAAGAACCAGAAGGCGCTCTTCGCGCGTCAGGAAATGCAGAACGACGAAGCGGGCCGGCCCTTCGCCGGGAATTACCTCGGCGTCGGCGCGTGCCAGTCGTGTCACGCGGAAGCGTTCAATGTCTACACGCATACGCGCCATGCGCACGCCTACTCGACCTTGGCGTCGCAGTTCGTCCATCGCGACACCAACTGTGTCGGCTGCCACGTGACCGGCTACGGCGAGGCGGGCGGTTTCGAGGGTGTCCGCTTGCGCGGTGCCAGCGTCGACTTGATCGACGTCCAGTGCGAAGCCTGCCACGGCCCCGGCGCCAACCACGCGCGCGACGGCTCCTACAAGGCGGCGGCACTCCAGAGTTGTGTCAAGTGCCACACGTCCAACGACGACCCCGATTTCGATTTTGCAACCGACTGGCCCAAGATTGCGCACTAGGCTCGTCCTCGGCGTTCTCGCCGCGCTATCGATGGGGTCGACCCAAGCGCGCGGCGCCGACGCCGGGTCGGTACTCCTACCCGGCATCGACATCCGCACCATCGACTTCAAGGTGGGGGCGTGGTGCCGGTATGTCGTCGTCGACGAGGCGATGGACGTCGTCGACTCGAGCGGGGTCTACATCGCCGTGGTCGGCAAGGAGAAGACGCCGCGCGGGACCGCCTACTGGCTGGAGATCGAGAGCGGGCCGTTGTCGTCCGCCCCGGCCGACCGCGACGTGGCCCGGACCCTGGTCGACGAGGGGGTCCGGACCATGGCCGACGGCGACTCGCTTTACCGGTATGTGAGTCGGTATTACATTAGGAGGGGCCGCGAACCGGTCGAACCCGGCGACGTCCACGACTTGATGCGGCTTACGATCGTTTCCCCCACTTCCGATCGCGATTGGGTCGTCACCCCACGGACCACCGTCTCGACTCCGGCCGGCAAGCTTCTATGCGAGTCGCGCCGCTTCGAGAAGACCGAGAGCAACGAAATCCCGTCGGGGCGCGTAAAGATCGTGCAACGACGGACCGACCGCGTCGAAGTATGGACCTCGAGCGCGGTCCCCGTTTTCCACCTGGCCCGATGCGTGGTGGAACGCGAGCGCGAGTCCAAGACGGTACCGGCCGTGCGCGGCATCCCCGACTCGGGCTCGCGGCGGTCACGGACGACTAGCGTCGTCGTCGCCTACGGTATGGGCGCGAAGTCGCTCGTCTCGTCCCCCTGAATCTAGACGGCGAGCTTCTCCAACGCGGAGTTCTATCGATGCGCCTCTCCTCGCGATGGCTTTCCGGCGTGGTCGTGGTAGCGAGCCTGTGCGTCGGTGCCGCCGAACGCGCCGCCGCGGACGACGTGCAGCTCTTTTCGATGCGGCCGGCGGTGTCCTTGGCCGGTGCGGAGCGCACGTACTGGATCGGAAGCGGTGCGTCCGACGAAGAAGCGCTGGCCCTGCGCGACGCCTTGGTCGCAGCCGGTGCGCGCAACGTCAACCTCTTCGTGCCCGACATGGTCATCGTGTGCGACGTCCCGCCGTCGGTGGCGAGCGACGTCGCGCGCGTCGCGACGACGACGGCGTTTCGGTCGTACAGCGAACGCGCCGTGCGGGCCACCAGCGGCGCCGGTGCCTCGTGGGGATGGATCGTCGACGCCTACGCACTTGCCGAGCTCGACCCGCTCGACGAAGGCGGCGACGCTCCGGCAGCGAGCGGAAACGACGCGGATTCGTTCCACGACGTCGTGCTCACCATCGACCCGGATCGCGTCGAGGCGATCCAGCGCGAGATCGAGACCGCTCGCCGTCTCGACGTCAACGCCACGCGCCCGCCCATCACACGCCGCATCAATCAGAACTCCGAGTTTCTCGGCGGCTACATCCTGGCCAGCTTCATCTTCCCTGAAAGCAACAGCGCGCGCGAGCTGAGCTACGAGGATTGGACCGACGACGACCTGACTGCCGCGCGGGCGGGCGGTGCCGCGGCCATGATTTCGTGGCAGCGATTCGCCCAGATGAATATCAACTACGTGCTCAGCTTCTACCCGCTTATCCCGACCGGCTACGAGCCCATCACGCACGACATGAACAGCGACGAGTTGTGGATCGTCGACACGATGCACGCGATGGGGTGGGGACTGTTTTCGGACAACTCGCAGGGCATCGTGCACGAATTCAACGAGAGCGAGCGCGCGCACTGGCGCACCCAGTGGGCAGTCACGTCGTTCATCGCGAACAGCCGCAACACGCAGGACCATCGTTTCAAGAGCGGTTTGGCGAACTACACCGCGTATGCGTTCCTGGGCGGCCCGTACATGGTGGAGCCGTTTCCGGCCGGCACCGACCCCAACCTGATCGGCGAGGACCTCGTGTACTCGCAGATCGTGAACCACGAAGTCGGCCACCTGTTCTGGACGCTGGACGAGTATCCGGGCTCCCCGGGTGTATGTACCAACCACTCCGGCTATCTCAACGTCCCCAATGGTAATCAAACCATGACCGATCCGAGCGGCGCGCAAGGGCGTTGCGAGCCCCTGACCCCGTGCATCATGCACACGGCCACGCGCTTCAACCAGGCACGCCCGTGGTGCCAGTACTCCAAGATGCACTTGGGTGTGGGCGACGATAACGGCAATGGGCTGCCCGACATTTTCGAAGCCGAGCCGGAGATCACGTTTTCGCCCGCGGGACCCGAGACGCTCACCACCAACACCTACACGCTCCGCTTCCACGTCAAGGCGCACGCGGTGCCCAACCAGAATCCCTATCAAGGATCCGATCAACGGGTGAGCTACGCCTTGCCGCTCGACGGGGCCAAGCTGGTGCTGGGCTCGCTCACGATCAACCTCGATGCCCTCGACGGGCACTGGGACGGGCTCGAAGAAGACTGCGAGTTCACCGTGGGCTTGTCGCAGGTGGGGCAAGTGGCGTTCATCGTGCAGGCGTACAACGAGGTCAATTTCAAGTCGACGCCCGCCATCAAGACGGTCTATTTCGCCGGCGTGCGCTACGACCGGGTGGTAGCGCTCCCGAAGTGGAATCGCATCGACGTCGCGTGGGAGACCACGGGCGAGACCTTCGGCGCCAAGTTCGACGTGTATCGCCTCGAGCGCGGGCAAGCCATGCCCGGGACGCTGGTGGCGCAGAACGTCTACCCGTACGCGACGAGCTCGCAAGGTCAGCCGATGTATCAGGTGCACGACTTCAACGTGACGGCGGGGACCGATTATCGCTACTACATCGACGGCGTGTTCGATCTCCCCTTCGATGGCGGAACCAAGCAGTACTCGTCGCCATCGGAAATCGTGGGACAAACCGCGATGATCCAAGTGGTCGACGTGGTGTCCAACTTGGCTCCCAATCCGACGCGAGGGACGGTGACGTTTTCGGTCGCGGTGCCGAAGTCGTTCGACCAAACGCCGCGGGGGCCGTCGCGCATTCCGACCGACGTCGACATCCGCGTGTACAACGTGCGCGGGCAACTGATGCGCACGTTGAAGCGCTCGGGCGAGTTGAACAGTGTCGTGACGATGCGTTGGGACGGCACCACGCAGGACGGCGACCCCGTGCCCTCGGGCGTCTATTTCCTCCGCGTCAAAGCCGGCGACACCGAATCGGTCCGCAAGATCGTGCTGCTGCGCTGACAAGGCGTCGCCGCGCGGTGCGCCGCGTTTGCGTTGGCCCTACCAATGTGATATACCGAAGCCTGCGGACACGCTAGCGACGCGCGTCCCGACACTCTTCTCGCGAACTACCCGACGATCCAAGGAGGAAGGCGCGACCCGGTTGCGCCAAAACGACCGCATGAGCGACCGACTACGCCGCGTCAAATACGCCGACTCCGTTCTCGACACCATCGGCAACACGCCACTCGTCAAATTGAACCGCGTCACCGCCGGTGTGAAGTGCACAGTGCTCGCGAAGCTCGAACAATTCAATCCCGGCGGGAGTGTCAAGGATCGCATCGGGGTCCAGATGATTCGCGCCGAAGAGGCGAAAGGAACGCTCAAACCCGGCGGGACCATCGTCGAGTGCACGTCGGGCAATACCGGCCTGGGGCTCGCACTGGCGGCGTCGATCCTGGGATACAAATGCGTGTTCACGATGCCCGACAAAGTACCCCTCGAAAAGGAGTACATGCTCAAGGCATACGGCGCCGAAGTGATTCGTTGCCCGACCAACGTGGCACCGGAGTCGCCGGAAAGCTACTACTCGGTAGCGAAGCGCCTGGTGCAAGAGCGACCGGGTGCCGTTCTCGGCAACCAGTACCACAACCCCATGAACCCGGAAGCGCACTACCGGACGACGGGTCCCGAGATCTGGAAGGACACGCAAGGCGAGATCGACTATTTCGTCGCGGGTGTGGGAACGGGCGGGACCATCAGCGGCACCGCGCGCTATCTCAAGGAACAGAACCCGAAGGTGAAGGTGGTCGGCGCCGACCCCGTCGGCAGTTTGTTGACACATTATTTCTATACCAAGGAACTGATCGAGGCGCACCAGTACCTGGTCGACGGCATCGGCGAAGATTTCGTGCCGAGCACCTGCCAGTTCCAATACGTCGACGACATGATCCAAGTCGGCGACCGCGATTCGCTCATCATGACGCGGCGGCTCGCGCGCGAGGAAGGTCTCCTGGTGGGCAGCTCGTCGGGCGCGGCCCTGGTCGCAGCACTGCAGGTAGCGCGCGACCTCGACGCCGACAAGATCATGGTGGTGCTGATCCCCGACACCGGTGAGCGCTACTTGAGCAAGGTGCATTCGGAGCCGTGGCTCGCGCAGCACGGGCTCGCGGGGATCTAGTAACTTCGAGAAAACGCATAGGAGAAATATGGGCTTCTACACGGATTGCATCCACGCCGGACAGTCATCGGACGACAAGACCGGTGCGGTCATCACGCCGATCTTTCAGACCTCGACCTACCAGCAGGACGGCATCGGCAAGCACCGCGGCTACGAATACGGGCGCACCCAGAATCCCACGCGCGAAGCACTCGAGCGCAACGTCGCCGCCCTCGAAGGCGGCAAGCACGGGCTCGCGTATTCGTCCGGGATGGCGGCCACCGACACGATTCTGCGCCTGTTCGGTCCGGGCGACGAAATCGTCGTCACCCACAACGTGTACGGCGGTACGTACCGACTGTTCGAAATGGTACTGAAGCAGTACGGGCTCGTGTTTCGGTTCGTCGACACGGCCGAATTGCACGAAGTCGAGCGAGCGCTCTCACCCAAGACCAAGCTCGTCTATCTCGAATCGCCCACCAACCCGATGCTGCGTGTCACCGACATTCGCAAGGTGGCGGATAGAGCGCACGCGGTCGGCGCGCGCGTGTGCGTCGACAACACCTTCATGAGCCCGTACCTGCAAACGCCGCTCGCACTGGGCGCGGACTTGGTGGTGCACAGCACGACCAAGTTCCTGAACGGGCACAGCGACATGGTGGGCGGCATCGTCATCGTGAACGACGACGCCACGGCACAGCGCCTGCGCTTCCTGCAGAACGCGGTCGGTGCGGTGCCCGGTCCGATGGACTGCTTCCTGGCGCTGCGCGGGACCAAGACCCTCGCGGTCCGCATGCGCCAGCACGAGGAGAATGCGCGCGTCTTGGCGCAGTTTCTCGCGGGTCACAAGGGTGCGAAGACCGTCAACTATCCGGGTCTACCCGATCATCCGCAGCACGAGCTCGCGACGCGACAGGCGCGCGGATTCGGTGCGATCATTTCGTTCGACCTCGGCTCGCTCGAGCGCGCCGACCACGTGCTGCGTTCCGTGAAGTTGTTTACGCTCGCCGAGAGCTTGGGCGGTGTGGAAAGTTTGATCAGCCATCCGGCGTCGATGACGCACGGCAGCGTGCCCGAAGCGGACAAGCTCAAGCTCGGTGTCACACCGGGACTCGTCCGCATCTCCGTCGGCATCGAAGACGTCGAAGATCTGCAATCCGACCTCGATCGCGCAATGCGTTGATCGCGTCGCGTCGACGCGCGTCGCATCGTTTCTTCTCGCATCTGCACGCGCCGACTTGCGCGATGTGCGCATCGCGGATATATTCTATGCGTCGATGTTGCCGCACGACGATTCTTGGGCGCATGAGCGCTGACTCTTCCGCAGTTTTTTCTTGACGGCCTCTTGTGGCTTCCTCTAGGGTGGCCGCAAGATATTGTACCCTGGGCGCGTCAGGACACAGCATCCTGTGTATCCCGGCCATTACGAACGGTTTAGGCGGATGCCTGGTTTTTTCACCTCAACGCGGAGGAGTTGGGTATGGAAAAGCGGGACAAGAGCGGGGTGCTCATGAAGGACAAAGAGTACGTCAAATACGTACAGCTCCTGCGGAAAGCGGAACGCGACGGGCGGATAGACGGCTATCCGTGTCCGTTATGCGGATCGCGGTATGTGACGAATGAAGACGCGGAGGATTGCTGCCGCGTCATTATCTCCTGATGGACGGTCGCACGGTGATCATGCCTAGCGAGACCACGAGTTCGATTCGACAGCATTGCTCGGTCTGCAAGGCCGACTTCGACATGGACGTCATTAAGCAGGGGAGCACGGAGGACGTGCTCTGGCTCAAGTGTCCGGGTTGCCAGGGATTCCTTCCCTACATGCCCAAGGAAGACTTGACCGATGTCGAAGATCGCGTCCCGGACGAGCAGAAGTTCGCGTTGGAGGATCTCGACGTCGAGCACGCGAAGGAATACGCCGAGAACGAGGAGTACCAGATCGGTGAGGTATTGCACCACCGGTCGTGGAATGATTTCGGCAAAGTCGTCGCGAAGGACAAGCTTCCAGGCAATCGCCGTACGATCTGGGTCCAGTTCATCCGACAGGGGCGTGTCCAGCTCCTCGAGGGCGTCGTCCACTAACGACGCGCTCCGAGGTTCGTGATGCACCGATGCCGTTGGGCGGCGTGCGTATGCGCGATCGCCCTGGCGGTCAATCCGATTCGGGCCGACGCCGCCGGCGTTTATGAAAACGCCGCCACGGAGTCGGCCCTTCTCGTTTCCCCCCAAAGAATCGTCGCGCGCGGCACGGTCGAAATCGGCTCCAGCCCGGGCCTCGACGCCACCATGTATCGCCTCCTCGCCGCCTTTCCGGCGCGGTCGTGGTTTCTGTTCTGGGTCGAGATGCCGCTCGTGGCCGTCTCGGATTCGGACGGCATCGAATCGGGGCCGGGCGACTTCATCCTGCGCGCGCGCGCGCGCACGTGGCACGCGAACGGCCACGCCCTCTCGCTCCTGGCGACCATCGGGACCAGCACCGGCAATCGCCGCTTCTTTCCGTACTCGTCGCAGACCCTCGACATCGACACCTCGGTCGGCTTCGTGGACTCGATCGGAACGGTGCAGCCCTTCGCGATCGTGGGCTACGAATGGGTCCATCGCGTCGACGAAGCCCTCTACACCGACGACACCGCACCCGCCAACCACCTCCGCGCCACCGCCGGCACCGACTTGAAGCTCGACACGAAAAGCAACCTCCGCGGCGGCGTCATGTTTCATTGGTACGACACCGGTGCCGAGCGCACGCTCGTTTTCGCGGGCGGGAGCTACGACTGGACGCCGTCGTTTCGCCTCCTCGCGGAAGGACAGGTCGAAACCGGGCCGGAAGCGCAGCGCGTCGGCGATTGGTCGCTGACCGCGGGACTCACGGTGCTGTTCTAAAACACGCGCGGATTACGCTCCCCGTTCGCAAAATCGCCCTTGGGGCGGCGTGCTGTTCCCAAAACGCCCTCGCACGTCTGTTCCAGTGGCGGTCGACGAGGGGCGAGGGATTCCCATTCTTCCGCATACGGACGCCCCGAAATCCGCTTTCTTGGTGGCACATCGATTGCCAATCAAGCCCCCGAGTACGGTCGCGAAAACAGCAGCGGAGGAAGACCTTGATCCGAATCGTCCTCATCGAAGACGACACCTTGATGCGCGAATGGTTGGGCCGTTCGCTCACGACGCGCGGCTACAACGTCGAGCGCTACGCCCGCGCCGAGGAAGCCTTGGAGGCACTGTGCTCGGACTCGCCGGACGCCGTCTTGACGGACGTCCGCATGCCGGGCATGTCGGGGATCGAACTCGGGCGGACACTCCGCGCGCGCGGGATCGACGTGCCCTTGGTCTTCATGAGCGCCGATCCGTCGGAATCCTTGGGTGTCGACGCCCTCGCCATCGGTGTTCGTCGATTGCTCCGCAAACCCTTCGGTGATCTCTCGGAGTTGTGGGCCGCCGTCGAAGACGCCGTGGCCGAATCCATCTCCACCCCCAACGGCGACCTCGCCATGACGTCGCACGCGCTGCGGACACCCTTGACCGCGGTCAAGATGGCGTTCGAAGGCTTGATCGCCGATCGCGCGCTGGACGCGCGCGAACGCCATTTGGTCGAGATCGCCGCCCGCAATCTCGAACGCCTCACGACCGCCGTCGAAGACCACCTCACGCACTTGGCGTTGGTGGCCGACACCACGACGACTTCAGTCGACTAATCTCGATCGGATTTGGTTTCGAGGAGCTCGGCCATGCGGGACTTCTTGCGTCCCAATTCGCGCCGGGCCAGGTTGCGCTTGGCCGCGGCACCGCGTTCCGCCGCGGTGGTGACGCCGTCGGCCAGGATGAGGTCGAGCGGCTGATCGATGCTTCTGTCCGCCTTGATGCGCGCGTTCTTCATCTCGAAGGTTCCCTCGTCGACGTGCTTCACGAGATACACCAGCGCCTCGATCCCGTCGCGACCCATGGCCTCGCAATGGACCGGGTCTCCGGATTCGAAGTAGACGCGGGCGTTTCCTTCCGGTGTGCGCAGCGCCAGGATACCGGTGAGCGCGGCGGCGTTGACCAGGCGCAGCGCTTCGGCGACGTCGATCGTGGTCAGGTCGCCCGCGAGCGGCGACGGGTCGTGCACGCGCTTGGCCAAGCCGCGCGTGATCGGCGAGCGGAACACCAAGAAGGCGGCGATCAACACGACGATCGCCGTGAGGTGACGCTCCAGCGATCGCGCGACACTGGGGATTACGGCGCGGGCCGCGTCGAGGACCTGGCGCGGCGCGGGCGGAGTCACGACGGGCGGCGCCGGCGCGGGACCGCCGGAGAGCGCGCGAAACTGTTCGCGCGCCCATTCATTGGACGGGTCTTGCGCGAGGATCGCCTGCAGCACGTCGGAGGCTTCGTCGCGCATCCAGTCCTTCGATTCGAGCAAGCGCTTCGCCGACGACTCGAGCTCTTCGACCTGCTTCTGTTCGTGCTGCGTCGAAATCTCGGAGCGCAGTCGCTGGTATTCTTCCTTCGGATCCTTCGCGAGCGCCAAGTCGACGTTGGAGAGGGCCGCGTCGCTCTGTCCGAGTGCAGCCAAGCAGCGTGCCTTGGCGGCGTAGAAGCGCGCGTTGTTGGGGTCGATGGTGAGTAAGAGCGACAATCGCGGCAGCGCCGATTCGAACTGCGACGCCGTCATGAGCGAGTCGACCTGGTGGGCCAGCGACACGCGCAACTCGCGCTCGATTTGGCGCCGGAGCTCCGGGATGTCGTCGCGGCCGGGGACCAGACTGGCGGCGCGGATCAGGAGCCCGCGCGCATACTCGAGCCGTCCCGTGCGGTGATAGAGCGCCGCCAATTCGCACATTGCCTCCACGTCGCCGGGGTTTCGGAGCAGGACTTCCTGGTAGTAGACCTCGGCCAGCGCGAAGTGGGACATATTGGCCGCCGCGCGACCCATGCCCATGAGTTCCTCGCGCGTCGTCGTCGAGTCGAATAGTGCCTCGTTGTTCCATTCCGTGCCCAGTCCCGACGCCTTCTGGGCGCTCGACACGGTGGGGCCGGCGGCGACGACGGCGCTTGCAGCCACTAGGACGATGTAGACGAAGCGCGGCATAACCGGCAGCAAAACGCAACATTCGTACCAGCGGAGAAGGGCGCGGCGAGGCGCCAAAGCGGCGTGGAGGCTACTTGCGCACGGTGTCGGCGAGCGACGACTTCACCCACGTGTCGACGTCGAGGTAACGCGCGGGGTCGCGGAGAATCGAAACACCGTGGCCCGCGGACTGGTAGCGCTTGGTGAGCAGGAGATCCGACGGCACGGCCGCGCTGAAGACGCCGAGCGAGCGCACCGCGTACGTGTCCTCGTCGCTCGCGACCGCGAGCACCGGTCGCGGCGGACGAAACGAGATCGCGGAGACGAGGTCCAAGTCCTCGGCGTCGAACACGGGCGAGAGGTGCACCGCGACCGGTGCCAGGTTGTACTCGTGGATCGCGCGTTCGACGAACCCGCACGCGTACCCCGCGGCCACGATGGCAATGCGCGTCCGATCGATCTTGCGCGTCTCGACCAGATACGTGAACGCGACCGCGATGTCGCCCGGCAGTTGGTCGTACTGGTGCGCCGGCAGGTCCGCAATCGACGGCAGCGAATCGCAGCGACTGTCGCCCTGCCCGCGCATGTCGAGGGTGAGTGTCGTGAAGCCGTCGAGCGTCATGAGCTGCGCGTACGGCGTGTAGGCCGAGCGCCGGCTGCCGACGTCGGCGATGAACAGAATCGCCGACGGCCCCTCGCCCGCGCGCAGGGTGGCTTCCAGGCGGACGTGGTTCGAGGCTTGCAGCTCGACCAGGGTCGCGTGCTCGTGCGCGAGTGCTTCGGCGCGGCGCTTGCGCGCGTCGGCCACCGCCTGGTTGACCATGCCGTCGAAGCCGGTCGCGTCGACCGACTTCCGGTCGTGCGCGAGTATTGCCACCAAGGCGCTCTCGTCGTCCGGATTGCTTGCGCCCGTGTCGCCGATTAGCTCCAGGAGTGTTGCGCGCGCCTCTTGATTCCGGCCGAGTTTCGACAAGCACTGCGACTTCGTGCGACGCGCGTCCTCGGCGGCGTCGTCTTCGGACAACGCCACGGCTTGATCCGCGACGCGGAGCGCGTCCTCGCACTTGCCCACCTTCGCGAAGGCGCGGGCGCGGATCGCGTAGGTCTGTCCTATGTAGGGAGGCGGTGCGGGCGCCGAATTCGCCCACCCGATCGCGTTGTGCGTGACTTCCAGCGCGCGTTCGGGGTCGCCGCGCGTGTCGAGGAGAAACTCGGCGTACGCATTCGACGCGGCGGCGTCGTACGGAAAGAAGGCGAGGATGCGTTCGTAGGCGGCCTGCGCATCGTCGACGCGGCCGACGGAAACGTAGAGGTCGGCGAGCCAGCGCAACGCCACCGCCTGGCGCTCGGCGGGGACATCGCCGCTGAGCAATCCTTCCAGCTCGTAGATGCGGCGCTCGGTCGCGGCGCGCGTGTCGATGGGTCCGCCGACGCCCTGCGCGAGCGCCGGTATCGAAATCGACATGACGAGGAACAATACGGCCGCTGCGATCGATCCCTCGACGCGATTTCTGGAGCACGAATGAAACACCTTATTATCCGTCTCGTGCGACAGCATGAGCGGAGAGGGACGATCGCAGCGGCCGGACAGCGTCACAACCCCAGCTCCGTCGCGATACCGCGCAGCGCGGTGATCACGTTCTGGATGTGCGCGTCGAGCGGAATTTCGATCAACTCGGCGCCCCTTGCGATATCCTCGCGCGAGACGTTGCGCGCGAACGCCTTGTCCTTGAGCTTCTTCTTCACCGACGACGGCTCGACTTCGTCGATCTTCTTGGACGGCCGCACCAGTGTCACCGCGGTGACGAAACCGCACAACTCGTCGACCGCGAACAGCGTCTTCTGCATGGGCGTCGTGCGCGCGACGCCGGTGTGCTCGGCGTGCGATAGAATCGCGTCGATCAATTCGGCGTCGTAACCGCGCGCGCGCAGAATTTCGGCGCCCTTGAACGGGTGGTCGTCGAGCGACGGATATTGCTCGTAGTCGAAGTCGTGGAGGAGTCCGGCCGCCCCCCAGCGCTCGGGGTCTTCGCCGAAGTGGACGGCGTAGAAGCGCATGGCCGCTTCCACCGCGAAGGCGTGCTTCAACAGGCTTTCGCCCCGGGTGTGTTCCTGGAGCACGACAAGTGCCTCTGCGCGCGATGGAAACGACACGTCGACGTCCTTAAGGTTGTTTGCGAGCGGTGGGGGGAATCGTCTATATTGGGGTCTCAATCGAACGAATGACCACACGATGATAGTATGAACGCACCCGCGAGTTCCAAAGAAAAACGGCGCGCCGCCCTCAAAGTCATCTTCCGCTACCTGGGACGGTATCGCGGACAAATGGCGCTCGGCGCCCTGAGCCTGGTGGCGGCCGACCTGCTGGTGCTCGCCAATCCGTGGATCTTGAAGACCACCATCGACGCGCTCTCGCGCGGCATCACCAAGCGCGAGCTGGTGACGTACGCCGGGCTCTTGATCGCCGTGAGCGCGGTCGGCGGTACGTTTCGCTTTTTCATGCGGCGCATCATGATCGGCGTCTCGCGGCGCATCGAAGTCGACATGCGCGCCGACTTCTTCGGCCACTTGCAGACCTTGAGTCCCGCCTTCTACCACCGCCACCGCACCGGCGAATTGATGGCGCTCGCCACCAACGACCTGAACGCGGTGCGCACACTGGTCGGGCCCGCCGTCATGTACTCGATGAATACGATCGTGATTGGAAGCCTCTCGATCACGTTGATGGCGATTCTGTCATGGAAGCTCACCATCGCGGCCCTGATGCCGATGGTCGTCTTGACGGTCGCGGTCTACTACAGCATTCGCATCATCCATCGCTTGTTCGAGATCGTGCAGGCCAAGTTCGCGACCATCAACGCGCGCGCCCAGGAAAACCTGGCCGGCATCCGCGTGGTCAAGGCCTACGCGCGCGAGCCCTACGAGATCGAACAGTTCGCGGGTGCGAGCGAAGAGTACGTCGAAGCCAACTTGAAGCTGTTTCGCGTGCAGAGCCTGCTGCACCCATTGCTCGGGACCGTGGCCGGGCTCGGTGTCGTGGCGATTCTCCTCTTCGGCGGTCGCTTGCTCATCGACGGCGAGATCACGCTGGGGACGTTCGTCGCCTTCAACGGCTATCTCACCATGCTGATCTGGCCCGTCATCGCGCTCGGCTGGGTGATGAACATGACCGAGCAGGGACTGGCGTCGATGCAGCGCATGAACGACGTCATGACGGAGCAGTCGGAGATAACCGACGCCGGTGTGAAGGCCGGAGAGGCCGAGGCACCCGGCGGCGCGGCGATCCGCTTCGAGGACGTTTCCTTCTCGTACGCCGGCAACGGCGACCGCGGCGACATCTTGAAGAACGTGTCGTTCGAGATTCAGGACGGCGAGACGGTGGCGATCGTCGGTCCCACCGGCTCCGGCAAGACCACCGTCATCTCGCTCATCCTGCGCTTGTACGACGTCGGTCGCGGCCGCGTGCTGGTGGGCGGGCGCGACGTGCGCGAGATTCCGCTCTCCGAGCTGCGCGGCATGGTGGGCTTGGTACCGCAGGACATCTTCCTGTTCTCCGAATCGATTCGCGACAACGTCGCCTTCGGCGTCAAAGAGCTGCACGACCCCGTGCTGGAAGAAGTGACGCGCACCGCGTCCATCTACGAAGAAGTCGACGAATTCCCCCACCGCTTCGAATCGATGATCGGCGAGCGCGGCATCAATCTATCGGGCGGACAGAAGCAGCGCGTCGCCATCGCGCGCGCACTAGCCAAGCGGCCGCGCCTGCTCATTCTCGACGACGCCTTGTCCTCGGTCGACGCCACCACGGAAGAGAAGATCCTGGGGTCGCTCAAGGGTGAGTTCGAGAATCGCACCGCGATCTTGATCTCGCACCGCATCTCGACCGCGCGCGAAGCCGATCGCATCATCGTCTTGAAGGACGGCGAAGTCGCCGAGCAGGGAACCCACGAAGAGCTGATCGCGCACGGCGGACTCTACGCCGAAATGCACCACAAGCAGATGCTCATGGTGGCGCTGGAGGGGGCGTAGGCATGGAGTACATCCAGGCCGACGAGCTGCAGGAAAAACCCTACGACGGCCGCTTGATGAGGCGGCTGCTCACGTACTTGAAGCCCTACAAGAAGTACGTCGGCGCCAGCATGGTGCTCTTGGCCGTCGAATCGCTGCTCGAGCTGGCCCCGCCGTTCATCACCAAGGTCGCCATCGACCGCTACCTCGCGCCGACGGGAGACGTGGCACTCGCCGTACGCCACGCCGGTCTCTATAAGGTGGTCGCGGCCCTCGGCATCGCACTTCTGGCCGGGTTCGTGTCGAGCTACGCGCACGGCCTCATGATGAGTGTGGTCGGGCAGCGCGTGATGTTCGACATGCGCATGCAGATCTTCAAGCGCCTGCAGAAGCTCGACGTCTCCTTCTTCGACCGCAATCCGGTGGGGCGCTTGATGACGCGCTTGACCAACGACGTCGAAACGCTGAACGAAATGTTCACCGCGGGCGTGGTGGCGATTTTTCTGGATATCTTCACGCTGGCGGGAATTGTGGTCGTCCTTATATGGCTCAATTGGAAGCTGGCGCTGATCACGTTCACGGTATTGCCGCTCTTGTATGTGGCGGCGCATTTGTTTCGTACCAAGGCGCGCGAATCGTATCGCAACGTGCGCGTGCGCCTGGCCGCGCTCAACACGTTCCTGCAGGAAAACGTGACCGGCATGGCGGTGGTGCAGGTGTTCAATCGCGAACAGGCGCAGTTCGGGCGCTTCACGCGCCTCAATCAGAATCTCTACGACGCGCACATCCAGGGGGTGGTGGCGCACTCGGTGTTCTATCCCGCGGTCGAGTTGTTGAGCTCGGTCGCGATCGCGCTGATCATCGCCTTCGGCGGGCTCGACGTGATCGCGGGGGCGATGACGTTCGGGTCGTTGGTGGCGTTCATCCAGTACGCGCAGCGTTTCTACCGCCCCATCAGCGACCTGTCGGAAAAGTACAACATCCTGCAGTCGGCGATGGCGTCGTCGGAGCGCATCTTCGGCATCCTCGATCGCGAGCCCACCATCGTCGACCCGGCGCAGCCGGCGTCGATGCCGGACCGGCCTTCCGAAGTGGTGTTCGACCACGTGAGCTTTTCGTATAACAAGGACACCGAAGTGCTGCACGACGTGTCGTTCCGCGTGGGCGCGGGCGAGAAGGTGGCCATCGTGGGCTACACGGGCGCGGGGAAGACCACCATCATCTCGCTGCTCTCGCGCTTCTACGACGTCGAGCAGGGTCGCATCCTGATCGACGGCGTCGACGTGCGCCAATACGCACTGACCGATCTGCGCCGCCACATCGCGACGGTCCTCCAGGACGTGTTTCTCTTCTCCGGGAGTGTTGCGCACAACATCCATTTGGGCGACCCCTCCATCACCGAAGAGCGCATACGCGAGGTCGCGCGCTACATCAACGCCGAGCGCTTCATCGAGCGCTTGCCCCACACGTATGACGAAGGCGTGGGCGAGCGCGGGAGTTCGCTCTCGGTGGGCGAGCGACAATTGCTTTCCTTCGCACGGGCGCTGGTCTACGATCCGAAGATTCTCGTGCTCGACGAAGCCACCTCGAGTGTCGACACCGAGACCGAATTCCTGGTGCAAGACGCGCTGCGCAAGTTCATGGCCGGGCGCACGTCGATCGTGATTGCTCACCGCCTCTCCACCATTCGCTACGTCGACCGCATCATCGTGTTGCACAAGGGCCGCGTGGTCGAAGAGGGCACCCACGCGGAACTTCTGGCCGAGGGCGGCCACTACGCGAAGCTCTACGAGCTGCAGTTCAAGGACCAGGAGTCGCGGGAGATGGTGGACTGAACGAGTACGGTGATGCGACGATATGCCGCGCTACTTCTCGCCCTGGCGTTGCTGCTCCCGAGCGTCGCGGGAGCATCGCGCATCGAGTGCCGCCTCGACGGTGTGAAAGACGAGGACGTCCTCAAGAACATCGAAGCCACGCTCTCGATTTTTCGCGACCGCGACCGCGACGACCTGACCCCCGCACGTATTCAGCAACTGCACGAGCGCGCACCCATGGAGATTCGTCGCGCGGTGGAGCCGCTCGGCTACTACCACTGCGAGGTCGAGGGAGCGCTCACGCCCCGCGACGGAGATAAGTTCGACGCGCGCTACGTCATTTCGCTCGGCGAGCCGGTTCGCGTGGGCCGCGTCAACGTGTCGGTGTCCGGCGACGGGAGCAAGCGCGCACCGTTCCCAGATTTGGTGGCGAAGTTTCCTCTGCAGCCGGGCAGCGTGCTCGACCAGCGGCTGTACACGCGGCAAAAGAATGCCTTCGCGGCGGCGGCGATCGACAGCGGCTACCTGGATGCGACCTTCACCACGAGTGCGATCCACCTGAATCGGGACGACAACGTCGCGGACATCGATCTCGTGTTCGCGACCGGGCCGCTGTACCGGTTCGGCCCGGTGACGTTCGATTCGACCTCGGTGGACGAACGCGTCCTGCGGTCTTACCTCACGTTCAAGCGCGGGGATCCCTTTCGTTACCGCAAACTGCTGTCGTTCCAATCCGCGCTGGGGGGTGCCCCGTACTTCAGCCGCGTGGAAGCGGTTCCGCGCCGCGACGTGGTGGACGACCACGAAGTTCCCATCGAGGTGAAGCTCACGATGCGCCGGCCGCGTCGCTACGAGGTCGGCGTCGGGTATGGCACCGACACCGGGCCGCGCATTCTTCTCAATGTCGAGTTCCGCCGCTTGAACCGGGCCGGCCATCGCTACACCGGACGCTTGAATCTCTCCGAGATCGAGCTGTCGCTCAACGCGGAGTACGTGATGCCATCGCGCTATCCCGATGTGCACGCGTACAGCATCGGTGCGGTGGTCGCGCGTCTCGATCCCGTCTCCTACACCACGACACGGCTGGCGGTGGGACCGACGCGGTCGCAACCCCGCTTCGGCTGGCGCGAGTCGATCACGATGAGCTACGAGCACGAGGACTACACGGTGGGGCCGGACGAAGGCATCACGGACTTGGTCATCGCGGGCCTCACCTACCGACTCAAGCGCGCCGACGACGACATCCTGCCCACGCACGGCTACCGGCTGGACGTCGGCGCGCGCGGCGCCAGCGATGAGTTGCTTTCGTCACAGAGCTTCCTGTCGCTCACGGGCTCCGCGAAAGGGGTACGCTCGCTGAGCGATCGCGTGCGGGTGTTGGCGCGCGTCGACGGCGGGTGGACGTCGACGACGTCGGTGCGCGACTTGCCGCCGACGGTCCGCTTCTTCGCCGGAGGCGACAACAGTGTCCGCGGCTACGAATACGAGTCGCTGGGCCCGGTCGCGGACGACGGACGCGTGGTCGGCGGCGAATTGGTTGCTCGTCACCTCGGCCGAACTCGAAGTCAGGCTGGCGGGCAAGTTCGGGCTGGCCGCCTTCTACGACGCCGGCAACGCGTTCTCGTCGCCGGGCGAAGGCGTGATCGAGCGGGGCACGGGTTTGGGACTGCGCTGGCGCTCCCCGGTGGGACCGATCCGTCTCGACACGGCGTTCGCCGTCGATCACGACGATTGGCGCATTCACTTCACGATGGGACCCGACCTGTGACGCGCGCGCGACGCATTCTTCGCTGGGTCGGTTTCGGCGTGGGAATCCTGCTGGCACTGGTCGTACTCGTGTCGGCCTTCGTTCTCTTCAGCGAGCCGGGTGCGCGGCTGGCGCTGGGATTCGCGAACCGGAGCGATGTGCCGGTTCGCGCGCGCTCGATCGAGGGGACGTTGGCGGGGCGCTTCGAGTTGCACGGCGTGGAAGTGCGGGTCGGACGGCTCTCGGCTTCGATCGACACCGTGCGCGTCGCGTGGCGGCCGCTGGCACTGCGCAAGCACCGCGTCGACATCACGGACGCGACGATCGCGGGGGCGCGTGTCGTGGTCGGACCGGCGGCGCCGGACTCGGTGCGCCAGGAGAAGAGCGCATCCGCCGACTCGACGCGCGAGCGCTGGGTGGTGACCGCCGATCGCGCGCGGGTTCGCAATGCCACCCTCGACGCACCCGGCGATGTGCACCTCGTCGATGTCGATCTGGTCGGAAGCGGCGGCCCGGACGGCTATCGCGCCGAGATCACGGCGTCGGGAGCAGCGTGGCGCGTTCCCGAATTGCGAGCGTTTGTGCGCGCGGCCGGCAACACGCGCGCGGTTACCGTCGACTCGCTCGACGTTCGATTGCTGGACGGAACGCTCGCCGGCAACGCGTTCGTGCGCTGGAGCCCGGGGTTGTCGTGGCGCGGCCGCCTGCGCGGCGATTCGCTTCAAGTCGGCGAGTTGAGCGACACGCCGCGTGACTGGCTGGGTGCGGTCGCGTTCCGCGCGCAAACGACGGGGACCTTGCGCGAGGATTCCACGCGCATCGGCATCGACCTCGCGTCGCTGGACGGTGTGTTGCGCGGTCGCGCGCTATCCGCGGGCGGACGCATCGACGTCGACGGAACGCGCATCGCGTCGCCGGGTGCCTGGGTGCGCTGGGGTCGTGCCAGTGTGCGCTTCTCCGGCCGCATGGACGAGATCGCGGACGTCACCCTCGACGCCACAGTACCGTCCCTAGCCGAAATTCTGCCCCGCGCGCAAGGGTCGGCGCGGTTGCGCGGTCGCGTCACCGGCACTTCGTCGAAGTTCGACGTCGACGTCGAGACGAGCGGTCGAGGCGTGCGCGTGGAGCGCCGGAGCATCCCCGATTTCGACGCCACGATCGACGCGACGCTCGTCGCGCGCGACTACGTCCCGGAGAGCGCCGACCTGCGCCGCGCCGAGATACGAGTCGGCCGCGGGAAACTGGAGGTGCGGGGCGGCGCGTCGTGGCACGACGGCATCGCCTGGAAGGTGGCGCTCGCGGCCGACAATTTCGAAACGTCGACGCTGACACCCGCGCGTTGGAACCTGTACGGACCGCTCTCGCTGCGCGCCACGACTTCGGGAGAGCGACGCAGGCACGTGCGTGGCACCGCGTCGATCGAGACGCTGTCGGGGTCGATTCGTGGCGCCGCGCTGAGCGGTGCGGGGAGTGTGGTGGTCGACGGCGGCGAAGCGGACTTCTCGGACGTGCACCTCACGTGGGGCGATGCGCACGCGATCGCCGACGGTCACGTCGGCGCCACCCTCGACCTCGAGTTCGACGTCGTGGCACCCGACTTGGCTCGGCTCGATGCGACGCTGCACGGTGCCTTGTCGATCCAGGGGAAGGCGCACGGTGCGCGCACCCGACCCGTCGTCACGGCGACCGTCCGCGCCGACAGTCTGCGCACGCGCGGATACGCGGTGGATCACCTGCGAGCGAGCATCGACGCCGACCTCGCATTCGCGACGCCGGCCGACGTCCGCGTGTCGGCGTTGGGCGCGTCGCGGGGCGAGACCCGCTTCGACAGTGTCAGTGTCAATATCGCCGGACCGCGCGATCGACACCACGCGTCGGTCCTGCTGGCGGCGGGTGACCGACGCCTCACGCTGTCGGTGACGGGTGCCTACGCGGATTCGGCGTGGTCGGGCTGGATCGAAGACGTGCGGCTTCGTCACCCCGTGGCGGGCGCATGGCACTCGCTCGGTCGCGCGTCCGTCGCTGTGTCTCGCTCACACGTGCAGCTCGATTCGCTCACCCTCGCGTCGGGGAGCGCGCGTCTTTCCGCCGTCGCCGACTGGCGACGCGGTGGTGCCGCGCGCGTCGATCTCGCCGCCGGCCCGGGGAAGATCGTGCGCGAAGGGAACGCGATCGAGTACAGCGGCCGGCTCTCGGCCCGCGCCGACACGACGGGTATCTTCGCGCGTCTCGATATCGACCTCGGTCGCGATGGTGCCCTCGCCAAGGTCGACGGAGAGGCGTCGATGCCGCACTTCGTCATCGGGCGCGATTCGCTCGCGACCCAGCCGCTCGAGGGCAAGATCGACCTCCACTGCGCCGACATCGGGCCCGTGCTGGCGGTGCTCGCACCCGACCTGCGCAAGTCGTCGGGTAGGCTCACCGCGCAAATATCGCCCAAGGGAACCGCGGGGAACTTCGCGCTCGTGGGTCGCGTGGCACTCGAGAAGGCGCGCTTCGACCTTGCGTCCGGGCTGCACCTGCGGGACACGGAACTCTTGATGGTCGCGGACGGGGACGGCCGCGTGTCGTTGAACGGCACCGCGACGTCGGGCGGGGGACGCGTGCGGGTCGAAGCCACGAGCGCGCGGTCGGCGAAAGGCTGGATCGAGGGAAGTGTTACCGCCAAGGGCGAGCGCTTCCAACTGATCGACCAGCCCGACGCGCAAGTGTTCGTGTCGCCCGACGTGGAGTTGCGGTTGGAGCCGCATCACGCGGCCGTGACCGGTACCGTGCGCGTGCCATTCGCGCGCATCGAGACGGCACAGGTGCCGGCGTCGGCCGCCGCGACCTCACCCGACGTCGTGTTCGTCGAAGACACACTGGCGACGAAGGAGGCCACGACGATGACCGCGAAGGTACGCGTGGAACTCGGCGACAGCGTGAGCTTCACAGGCTTCGGGCTGCGCGCGCGACTGGCAGGAAGCCTGGACGTCGACGACGAACGCGGTCGTCCGACGCGCGCAACCGGCGAGATTCAGATCGTGGACGGAAAATATCGCGCGTTCGGCAGCGAGCTCAAGATCGACCCGGGCCGCCTCGTTTTCGGCGGCGGAGCGATCGACAACCCCGGGCTCGACGTGCGCGCATACCGCGGTTTGAGCACCCAACAGGTCACGGTGGGCTCGGGCGACATTGTCGGCGTCATCCTGCGCGGCACGCTGCGCCGGCCGGAACTCTCCGTCTTCTCCAATCCAGCCATGTCGGAGAGCGAGATCATGTCGTATCTCGTGCTGGGCCGGCCCATGTCATCTGGTGATCAATCGGCGCTGGCCAGTGCCGCGTTGCTCATCGGCATGCAGCAGGGAACGCAGATCGCGGGCGACATCGGCGGACGCTTCGCGCTCGACGAAGCGTATCTCGAGTCCGGGAGCGAGGCCAACGAGACCGCCTTCGTGGCGGGCAAGTACCTCTCGCCGACACTCTACGTCAGCTATGCGACCGGTCTGTTCGAGAAGACCAACACCTTCCGCGTGCGCTACTCGCTGGCGAAGCGATGGACCCTGCAAGCGGAAAGCGGAGATGCCAGCAGCACCGATATCCTGTACTGGTTCGAGCGCGGGAAGTAGACTAGCGGCGTGAGTGTGCCACCATGACCCAACCCCTCGTCCGCCCCGCCACCGAACGCGACGCCCCCGAGGTCGCGCGCTTGCTGACCGCACTCGGTCATCCGACCGGCGCGGAGTCGATCGTGTCGCGCTGGGAGGAATGGATCGCGGCGGGGAACGTCGCGTTGGTCGTCGACGGCGACCGCGGGGCACTCTTGGGTGTCGCGACCTTGCACCACATGGTGGTACTGCACCGCCCGAAGCCGGTCGGACGCATCACGGCCCTCATCGTCGACGAGCGGCACGCGGACGCGGCGTCGGCCGGGCACTGGTGGCCGCCGCGGAAGCGGAGCTCGCGCGCGTGGGCTGCGGTTTGTTGGAGATCACGAGCAACGCGCGTCTGGTCGACGCGCACGCCTTCTACGAGCACCTCGGGTACGAGCGAACGAGCGCGCGCTTCGCGAAGATGCTCAACCGTTAGTTCCCAGCTAGAAAGCGATCTGCACGCTCACACCCGGGTCCCCCTCGATGGAAACGGGGTGGAGCGACACGCGGTCGTCCGCGATGGCGTGAAGCTGCGGGACGAAGTAGCCGATGCCGGCGCCGATCAAGTACCCCGCGATGGCGTCGGTGCGAAAGTGGTGGCCGGAGTCGACGCGCAGGATGCCCGTGATCGCCGGCAACGTCGCCGCACCGGCCCACATCGCGATCTTGGCCTTCGGACTCTCGACGTACGCCGAAAAGACGCGCGCCATGAAGAAGCAATTGCACGCGGTCGACGTGGTGTGGCCCGAGTAGAACGACAGCCGCGCGGATTCCGTCGTTTTCTTGTCGAGTGGAGTGTCGGCGTCGTAGACGTACGGGCGCGTTCGCAGCACCGTCGTCTTGACGACACCGTTGATCCCCAGATTGAGTGCCGTCGCTTCCAGCCACATGACCCCGATCGTGTGCCAGTCGCGCTTGGTGTCGTCGCGCACGAAGGTGGTGAGGGGAAGCAGGTACGAGATCGCCGTGAGCACATCGCCCGAATGCGAGCTTTCGTACGGATTGATGGCACCGCGATCGAAGCTATTCACGTCGTCGGGATTGAGGGCGTTGATCTCGTCGACCGTGAGTGGGTCGACGTTGCCGAGGAGAACAAGACTCGTGACGCCGAGTGCGACACCCGAGCCCAATAGGGCGACCTCGCGCGTCTTCTGGAGTCGAAACGGCGACTGCGCCACACTCGTGTGCGCCATGGCCACGATCGTCAAGGCGACGATTGCAACGCGCACACCTCGGGCTACTCGAATGGGGAACTCGAACCGCATGGTGGGGGCCGATCTTACTGCACGCGCGGCAACGGGGCCAGCGCTATCGCACCGAACCGTCGTGGACAATCCGCGGCGCGTGCGTTAGCCTGTCCTCCATGAAGGGCTCCTACCGAGCGCTCATGCTTTTGGCGGCATGACGCTCAACCCCGGCACCAAACTCGGTCCCTACGAAATCCTCGTCCCCCTGGGCGCGGGCGGCATGGGCGAAGTCTATCGCGCGCGCGACACGCGCCTGGGCCGCGACGTGGCCATCAAGGTGCTGCCCCAGCATCTCTCGTCGAATCGCGGAAGTGCGCGCGCGCTTCGAGCGCGAAGCGAAGACGGTCTCCGGCCTCAATCACCCGCACATCTGCACGCTCTTCGACGTCGGCCGCGAAGGCGAGACGGACTTCTTGGTGATGGAATTGATCGACGGCGAGACGCTGGCGAAGCGCCTCACGAAGGGCCCGATGGCGGTGTCGGAGGTCGTGAAACTCGGCGTGCAGATCGCCGACGCGCTGGACGGCGCGCACCGCGCCGGCATCGTCCACCGCGACTTGAAACCCGGCAACGTGATGCTGACCAAGTCGGGTGCGAAACTCATGGATTTCGGCCTCGCGCGCGCGACCGGCCTGGCCAATCCGTCGGGCAGCGGCGCGTCGATGGAATCCCTCACGCAATCGCCCACGATCGCACAACCGCTGACGGCGGAAGGGACGATCGTCGGCACGTTCCAGTACATGTCGCCCGAACAACTCGAGGGCAGCGAAGCCGACGCGCGCAGCGACCTGTGGGCGCTGGGATGTGTTCTCTACGAAATGACGACGGGCAAACGCGCCTTCGAGGGCAAGAGCCAAGCGTCGTTGATCGGCGCCATCATGAATTCCCAGCCGGCGCCGATCTCGCAGTTCGCCCCCATGAGCCCGCCCGCCCTCGAACGCCTGGTCAAGCAATGTCTCATTCGCGACGCCGACGAACGCTGGCAGTCGGCCGGCGATGTGCGCCGCGAGCTGGAGTGGATTGCCGGCAGTTCGTCGCAGAGTGCGGCGCCGCCGATTGCGCATCGCCGAAGATTCTCGCGCGGAGCGATCGGCCTTTTCGCCGGCATCCTGATCGCGGCCGTGGCGATCGCGCTCTCGTTCGGTCCGGGAAGGAAACACAGCGGCGCGGGGCCTCTCATGCGCTTCAGCCTGGAAGCGCCCCGCGGATCGATCCTGACGCAACCCGCCGAACTGGCGTTGTCGCCGGATGGGACCATGCTGGCGCTGGTCGCGGCCGACAGTGTTGGAAAAGCGTCGATCTACATTCGTCCTCTGGCGAGCGCGGAAGCCCGCGTACTACCGGGGACGGAGTTGGGTTCGCTCCCGTTCTGGTCGCCCGACAGCCGCACGGTCGCTTTCTTCTCCGGGGGCAAGCTGCGCAAGATTGCCGTCGGTGGTACCGAGCCGGTGGTTCTGTGCGATGCGCCCGACGCGCGCGGCGGTGACTGGTCCAAGAACGGCGTGATCGTATTCGCCCCCAACAATCAGGGCCCGATCGCGCGCGTGTCCGAAAACGGCGGAGATCCGGAGCCGGTGACGACGATCAACGCAGCGCGCCACGAACGCGGCCACCGCTACCCGCAGTTTCTTCCCGATGGAAAACATTTTCTCTACGTGGCGGTCGGTGCCGACGAGACGGTGGTCACCTACCGCGCGTCGATCGAAGGCGGCGATGCCGAGGAAGTCTGCCAGGGTGGATCCGAGGCACGGTGGGCGGAACCGGGATATTTGTTGTTTCTAGACAGCGGAGTCAATTCTCCCCGCCGCCGTCTGCTCGCGCAGCGCGTCGATCCGGGCACCCTGCGCGCCACCGGAGATCGGGAACTCGTGTTGGACCCGGTCAACGCGACCAACTTTGGCTATGCGAACGTGACCTCGGATGCCCGCAACACGCTCGTGGTGCAGCATTGGAGCGACGCCCACCGGAGCCTGGAGTGGGTCGACCGGCGCGGCGTGAAGCTGGGCACCGTAGTCGACGACCTGGCGCTCGGCACGCTGGCACTGAGTCCCGACGGCGAACGACTGGCGTATTCCGGCCTGGACCCGCAGGACCTGTTTGTCCTGGATCTCAAGACCGGTGTCTCCACGCGGCTGACCTTCGAGAACAAGAGCATTACGACCATCGTGTGGTCGCCCGATGGCCACACCCTCGCGTTCTCACGTCTCTCGAGCGGATGGCAGATGTACATGAAAGCCGCGGACGGCACGGGACCCGATTCACTCCTGTTTCGCGGCCCCGCGATGTTCAACTTTGCCGACAATTGGTCGGAAGACGGACGCTGGATCGTCGCCGAGTGCGCGGACAGCAGCGGCAATCGCGATCTCTGGAAGATACCGATGCAGGGTGGCGGACGGCCGTCGGTGTATCAGCGAACGCCCGCGGCGGAACAGGGGGCGTCGTTTTCTCCAGACGGTAAGTGGATCCTGTACCAGGTTCCCGAGGGCGACGAGTTCCCGCTCTATGTGCAATCATTCCCGACGCCAGGGTCGAAGTACCAGGTGGCTTTCAAGAATCCGCTGGGCGCGGGGTGGTCCAAAAAGGGGAATGCGATTTTGGTTGGTGGTGGCGATAACGAGGTGTTTTCCATCGATGTTTCCACTGCGGGCGGTTTCCGCCAGGGCGCCACACATCGTCTCTTCCGTATGGAAGCGGCCCAAATCTTTTCCGGCATCGCACCCGGCGAGCAGAAATTTCTGATGGCGCGGCTCAAAGACGTCTCGTCGCTTTCGCGCATCGAAGTCGTCCTCAACTGGCCGTTGCTCCTGAACCACTCGAAATAGATCGAAAGATGTCTCTCGTTCCCGGCACCAGACTCGGCCCCTACGAAATCCTCTCGCCCCTCGGCGCGGGTGGCATGGGCGAAGTCTATCGTGCGCGCGACACGCGCCTGGGCCGCGACGTGGCGATCAAGGTGCTGCCGCAGCATCTCTCGTCGAACGCGGAAGTGCGCGCGCGCTTCGAGCGCGAAGCGAAGACGGTGTCGGGATTGAATCACCCGCACATCTGCACGCTCTTCGACGTCGGCCGCGAAGGGGAGACGGACTATCTGGTCATGGAACTCATCGACGGTGAAACGCTGGCAACGCGGCTCGCGCGCGGGGCCCTGCCGACCCCCGACGTGCTTCGCACCGGCACCGAGATCGCGGATGCGCTCGACCGCGCGCACCGCGCCGGTGTCGTCCACCGCGACTTGAAGCCGGGCAACGTCATGTTGACCAAGAGCGGTGCCAAGCTCATGGACTTCGGGCTCGCGCGCGCGACGGGGCTCGCGGGTTCGCCGGGCAGCGGGGCGTCGATCGCGGCGCTCACGCAATCGCCGACGGTTGCACACCCTCTCACCGCGGAAGGGACCATCGTCGGGACGTTTCAATACATGTCGCCCGAGCAGCTCGAAGGCGGCGAAGCGGACGCGCGCAGCGACCTATGGGCGATGGGCTGCGTCTTGTACGAGATGGCGACGGGCAAGCGCGCTTTCGAAGGAAAGAGCCAGGCGTCGTTGATCACGTCGATCATGGGGACGGAGCCCGCACCGGTTTCGCAGGTGGCGCCGACCGCACCACCCGCGCTCGAGCAACTCGTGCGCGCGTGCTTGGCGAAGGATCCCGCCGACCGCGTGCAGAGCGCCCACGATGTGAAGCTGCAGCTCTCGTGGATGGCGCAAGCGGGGTCGCAAGCGGGTGCACCGCGGCCCGCAGTCAAGCGGCGTCGAAGCCGCGACGCGCTGGCGTGGGCCGTCACCGCCGCGGCCGTTGTGGTTGCGATCGGCGCGTTCGTTTTGTCGAAGAAACCCACTGCCGGTTCACCGGCGGTGTATGCGTACTTGCAACCGCCGCACGGCGTGTTGTTTTCGTCGAGCACGGACCGGCCCTTGCCGCTGGCGATTTCGCGCGACGGTTCGACCATCGCGTTTTGCGCGCGCGACGGAGAAGGCCCCGATCTCTTGTGGGTGCGCTCACTCGGCAACGACGACGCGCACCCCATCCCCGGGACCGAGGGAGCACAGGGACCGTTCTTCTCGCCGGATGGGCGCTCGCTGGGATTTTTCGCCAACAACGAACTCAAGCGCGTCGACGTGGCCGGCGGTCCGGTGATCTCCCTCGCCAGCGGCATTGATCAACGCGGCGGGACCTGGAACCGCGACGGCGTCATTCTGTTCACTGGTAACTCGTACGGCCCGGTTTCGACGATCCCGGCGGACGGGGGTAGCGTGACCGCCGCGACGGCTCTCGACACGACGCGCGCCGAGACCACGCACCGATATCCTCACTTTCTTCCCGACGGACGACATTTTCTTTATTTGGCGCGCCGGGCCGGCGCGGGTGCGGGCGAAAACCCGACCATCTACGTGGCCGAACTTGGATCCAACACGCGCAAAGCATTGATGGAGGTGGCCTCCAATATTGCGTACGCGTCGGGTCACCTCATCTATATCCGCGGCGGAGTCTTGGTCGCGCAACGTTTCGATACCGGAAAGCTGGCCGTCGAAGGACCCGCCATCCCGTTGGTCGACGATGCGCGCATCGACACTCGATTCAGCCGGGGTGTGTTTGCGGTGTCGGAGAACGGCGTTCTCATCTGCATGACGGGGCGTGATCAGACGCGTACGCAGTTGCGCTGGCTGGATCGCGCCGGGAAACCGTTGGGCGACGTCGGCGAGCCCGCGGACTACACGTATGGGGGCACACCCTGTATTTCCCCCGACGGAAGGAGCACCGTCATGCCGATTGCGAACGTCGACCGCGGTGTCTCCGATGTGTGGGTGGTCGATCTCGAATCGGGTCGGCGCCGGAAGCTCACCGTCGACACGCTCGACCATCCCGGCGCGCAGTGGCAGCCCGGTGGTCGGTCGGCGGTGGTGAGTACGAACACCACGTCGGGGAACGGTTCTCTCGAAGCGATGCAGTTCGATGGGAGACAGGAGAACCTCGTCAAGTCGACCGCCGATTTCATGTGGCCCGAGTCGACCTTCGGGGACCGGTTGCTCTACTCGATCGAAACCCCGAAGAATGGGAGCGAGATCTACCTCGCGTCGTTGTCGGGCGAAGCCAAGCCGGAAAAGTTTTTCGACACGCCGGCGCGAGTGTCGAGCGCGCAGTTTTCGCCCGACGGACGCTTCGTCGCGTACGTGTCCGACGAAACCGGACGCCCCGAGGTGTTCGTCGCGGCGTTTCCGCAGCCCGGGGGGCGTTGGCAGGCGTCGCAATCGGGGGGCATCGAGCCGCGCTGGAATCGAAACGGTCGCGAGCTGTTCTTCGTCGACCCCGAGAATCATGTCGTGTCGCTCGATGTGGAATTCGGTGCGGGTGGGTTCCGGGCCGGAGCGGCGCGCCCGCTTTTCCAATGGCACGGTTCGGCGGGGCTATGGCGATACGACGTCGCGCCGGACGGAAGTCGATTCCTCGTGGCGGCGGCTCTCGAAGAGGATCTGGCCCGGCCGGTGACGATTCTCACCGACTGGACGCGAAAGGTCGAAGGGCGCTGACCGCGCGCGATGACGTTGAACATCGGCACCAAACTCGGTCCCTACGAAATCCTCTCGCCATTGGGCGCGGGTGGGATGGGCGAAGTCTATCGCGCGCGCGACACGCGCCTGGGTCGCGACGTGGCGATCAAGGTGCTCCCGCAGCACCTGTCGTCGAATGCGGAAGTACGCGCGCGCTTCGAGCGCGAAGCGAAGACGGTGTCGGGATTGAATCACCCGCACATCTGCACGCTCTTCGACGTCGGTCGCGAAGGCGACACCGACTTCTTGGTGATGGAGTTGATCGAAGGCGAAACGCTGGCGACGCGTCTCTCGCGCGGCGCGCTCCCGACCGCCGACGTGCTAAGACTCGGCACCGAAATCGCCGACGCACTCGACCGCGCGCACCGCGCCGGCATCGTCCACCGCGACTTGAAACCGGGCAACGTCATGCTGACCAAGTCGGGTGCGAAGTTGATGGACTTCGGACTCGCGCGCGCCACCGGGCTCGCCAGCTCGTCGGGCAGCGGCGCGTCGCTCCTCACGCAATCGCCCACCGTCGCGCATCCGCTCACCGCGGAAGGGACGATCGTCGGCACGTTCCAATACATGTCGCCCGAGCAGCTCGAGGGCAAAGAAGCCGACGTGCGCAGCGACTTGTGGGCGCTCGGGTGTGTGCTCTACGAAATGGCGACGGGCAAGCGCGCGTTCGACGGTGCCAGCCAGGCGTCTCTGATTTCGTCGATCATGTCGTCGAACCCGGCGCCGATTTCGCAGGTATCGTCGATGGCGCCGCCGGCGCTCGATCGCCTGGTGCAAGCGTGCTTGGTAAAGGATCCCGCCGACCGCATCCAGAGCGCGCACGACGTGAAGCTGCAATTGGGTTGGATCTCCGACGGCGGTTCGCAAGCGGGAGTCCCGAAAGTTGTCGCGAAGAAGCGCCGCGGTCGCGAACGCCTGGGCTGGTCGATCGCGGTCGGGCTCGCACTCTTGAGCGGCGCGTTGGGTCGTCAGCTCACGATGAAGTCCAGGGGACACGACCTCGTCACGCGCACGACCATCGCGGCGCCGTCGGGGACGCACCTCGAGATTTCGGGCGACGACGCGGGTCCGCCCGCCATCTCACCCGACGGGACGATGTTGGTGTTCTCCGCCGTGGGCGCGGGCGCGGGCAAGCGTCTCTGGCTCCGGCGTCTCGACGAAATGACCGCGCGACCGTTGCAGGGCACCGACGAAGCGAGCTATCCGTTCTGGTCGCCGGACAGCAAGTCGATCGGCTTCTTCAGTCCGACCAAACTCAAGCGACTCGATCTCGCGCAAGGTTCCGTCATCGCGCTGTCGGATTCGGTGGACGCGGCACGCGGAGGCACGTGGTCGTCGACCGGCGTCATTCTCTTTACGCCCAAGTTCGGCGCCGGTCTTTACCAGGTGCCGGCTTCCGGCGGTTCGCTGCGTGCGGTGACAACACTCGACACCACGCTCGAAACGACGCACCGCTTTCCGCAGTTCTTGCCCGACGGACGCCACTTCATCTACTTGTCGGCCAACCACGAAGACCCCGACGGCAACTCGTCGGCCATCTACTACGCCTCCCTCGACGGCGGCGACCGGCGTCGCTTGATCACGTCGAAGAGCAACGCCGTCTACGCGCAGGGTTTTCTCCTGTTCGTGCGCGACAGCACCTTGATGGCGCAGGAATTCGACGCGTCCAAGGGACAGTTGAAAGGCGCGCCGCGCGCGACGCGCGAAGTCGTCCAGCTCGATCGCTCGACGTGGAACGCAACCATTACAGCGGCGGAGAACGGTGTGTTGGTCTACGGCCTCGGCGGATGGGCGGGCAACAACCGCATCGTGATGGTCGATCGCTCGGGGGTCCGGGTGCGCGACTTGGTTGCGTCCGGCAATTTCCTCAACATCGATCTGGCACCGGATGAACACCGGTTGGTGTACGAATGGCAGCAAACACCGCTGGCCGACGACTGGATCCTCGATCTCACGACGGGAACGCGGTCGCGCATCACCACCAATCCCGACGACGAGTCGTATCCGATCTGGCTCTCCGACGGAAAGCGGATCGCGTACGGCGGACGGCGTTCGAGCCGCTACCGCATCTTTTTGAAGCGTGCGGACGGTGCTGGTGACGAAACTCAATTCCTCGAGGACCCGAACGTCGACGTGTGGCCGGTCGACGCGTCGGCGGACGGAAGATGGCTGGTGTTCGGTAAGGGCCAGGCGTCGGGAACGGCGCACGGCTCGTTATGGATGGCGTCGCTCACGGGTGGTTCGCCGCCGCGACAATTGCTCGCGGCCGCCGACGACTTCCAAGGCGCGCAGTTCTCGCGCGACGGAAAGTGGCTTGCGTTTTCCGCCAACGTGTCGGGTCGAACGGAAGTCTACGTGTCGCCGGTTCCGTCCGGTGACGAAGGACTCCAAGCCCGCTGGCAGGTGTCGGGAAACGGCGGCGACCGCCCCCGCTGGCGCGCGGATAGTCGCGAGCTCTTCTACGTGCGGGCCGACGGCATGATCATGGCCGTCTCGGTGGACGGAACCGGGGCGGAGTTTCGCGTGGTCGGCGAAAAAGCGCTGTTTCAAGTATTCCAGCGCATCCTGTTGCAGACCATCTGTGTGACCGGCGACGGCGAGCGCTTCGTCGTCAATACGCTCGGCGGCGACGAAGACGAACCGCTGGCGGTCGTCACCAACTGGCTCCAGACGCTCCCGCAGCAGTAGCACGCATCCTCTAGGGCGCAGCACCGCGTTTGCGCTACAATCCGGCGAATGCTTTCCCCCGGCACCCAACTCGGTCCCTACGAAATCGCGACACCGCTCGGAGCGGGCGGCATGGGCGAAGTGTATCGCGCGCGCGACACGCGCCTGGGCCGCGAAGTTGCCATCAAGGTTCTCCCGCGTCATCTCGCATCGAATCCGGAAATGCGCGCGCGCTTCGAGCGCGAAGCGTCCGCCATCGCGACACTCAAGCACCCGAGCATCGTCACCATTCATTCCATCGAGGAAGCGGCCGGCGTCCATTTCATGGTGATGGAGTTGGTGGAAGGCCGAACCCTCGCCGACATCATCGCGGACGGCGAAATGTCACTCGAGCGATTCCTCGCGATCGCGGAGCCGCTCGCCGACGGCGTGGCGGCCGCGCACGCGAAGGGCATCATCCATCGCGACCTCAAACCCGCCAATATTCTCGTCGACGCCAACGGGCGCGTGAAGATTCTCGATTTCGGATTGGCGAAGCTCGCCGAGAAGACGTTTTCCGATTCGGACCAGACGGTCGGTTCGGAATCGCACACGCGCGACGGCCAGATTCTCGGCACGGTGGCGTACATGTCGCCCGAGCAAGCGGAGGGACTCCCGGTCGACCTGCGATCGGACGTCTTTTCGCTGGGCATCGTCTTCTACGAGATGGCGACGGGGAAGAATCCTTTCCAGCGCGCGACCGTGGTCTCGACGCTGTCGGCCATCTTGAAAGACACGCCCCCGTCGATCGTGGACCTGCGACCGTTGCCGGCGGCGCTCAACGACATCGTCGCGCACTGCCTCGAGAAGTCGCCCGCGCAGCGCTATCCGTCGGCGGCCGCGCTGCGCGACGACCTTCGCGTCTTGCAGACGAACACGACGGCGGAGAAGTTGGTGGCGGCGAAACGCGTGTCGCTGCTCGCAACACTGCGCAAGCCCCGTGTCGCCGTACCCGTGGCGGCGTTGGTGATCGCGCTGGGCGGGGTCGCCGCGTGGGTTCACCATCGCTCGACGCGAACGCGCTGGGCGCGACAAGTGGCGCTGCCGGAAATCGAGCGCTTGCTCGACGCGACACCGTGGACCGGCGGTGCGGGGATGTGGAAAGCCTACGAACTCGGTAACGAGGCCGCGCGCTTCCTCCCCGACGATCCCGTCCTGCTCGCTCTCGAAGAACGGTACTCCGAGCCGATGACCCTTCACACCGAGCCATCCGATGCGCGCGTCTATGCCCGGCCGTTTGCGGCGGCGGATACCGCGTGGACGCTCGTCGGCAAGACTCCCATCGACACGCTGCGCTTCGTGCGCGGCGTTTTCCGAATCAAGATCGAGAAGAACGGCTACCTGACGGCCAACGACCTGTTCTGGAACGGCTTCTACGACGAGAATGATCGTGTCTACGAATTGAAACGTTCCGACCAAGTCCCGCGCGGGATGGTGTTCGTTTCGGGTCAAGCGCCGCTCGTGCGATCGGACGGAGTCACCGAGGGCGTGCACATGCCGGGCATCGAGCACTTGGCACCGCAGAAACTGGGTGATTTCTTCGTCGATCGTTTCGAAGTGACCAACCGCGTCTACAAGCAATTCGTCGACGCGGGCGGTTATGGCGATCCGTCGTTCTGGAAGGAGCCGTTCATCGAGAACGGACGCACCGTGAAATGGAAGGACGCCATGGCGCGCTTCGTCGACTCGACGCAACGCCCCGGGCCGGCCGGTTGGGAAGTGGGGGATTATCCGGACGGAAACGACCGCTTTCCCGTCACGGGCATCAGCTGGTATGAAGCGGCGGCCTTCGCCGAGTTCGCCGGTAAGCAACTTCCCACCATCTATCACTGGGACCGCGTGGCGCTCACGTGGGCGAGCGGCGACATCGTGCCGCTGAGTAACCTGACCACCAATGGGCTCGTGAACGTGGGCAGCACGGAGGGAATGAATCGCTACGGTGCCTTCGACCTCGCCGGTAATGCACGCGAGTGGTGCGCCAACGCCACCAGCCGGGGCGATCGTTTCATCTTGGGCGGCGGTTGGAACGATCCCGCGTATGCATTCAACGACGCCTACGCGCAGTCGCCGTGGGATCGTTCGGAGACCAACGGCTTTCGGTGCATTCGATATATCGGGGCCGACGTCGACCGCGTGGCCTTGTCGGACACCGTCGAGGTTCCATTTCGCGATTTTCTAAACGAACCGGCCGTGTCGGACGAGACGTTCGCGCTGTACACCAACCAATTCCGCTACGACAAGACTCCGCTCGACGCGGACATCGAAGGGACCTCGGAAACCGACGACTACGTGCGCCAGAAGATTGCGTTCGACGCGGCGTACGGCGGCGAGCGCATGACGGCGTATCTGTTTCTGCCGAAGAAGAGCACGCCTCCCTATCAAACGGTCGTATACTTTCCGGGATCGGGGTCGATCCACACGCGATCGAGCGCGGACCTCTCTCCGGGCACGAGCGATTTCTTCCTGAAGAGCGGACGCGCGTTCTTGTGGCCGGTGTTGAAGAGTACCTACGAACGCGGCGACGACCAGACCTCCGACTACGCGGACGAAAGCAATCGCTACAAGGACCACGTGGTGATGTGGACGAAGGACATCATGCGGTCGATCGACTACTTGGAGACGCGCGCGGACATCGACGCGAGCCGGCTCGCCTTCCTGGGCCAAAGTTGGGGAGCCGAGTTGGCGCCGGTCGTGCTCGCGGTCGAGCCGCGACTCAAGGCGGGCATCCTGGTGGTGGCCGGACTGGGCTTTCAGCGCTCGCAGCCGGAGGCCGATCCGATGAGCTACATTCGCCACGTGCTCGCACCCGTCGTCATGCTCAATGGGAAGTACGACTTCTTCTTTCCGTACGAGACGTCGCAGGTTCCCTTCTACGAGCTTCTTGGAACTCCAAGAGATCACAAGAAGCTTGTCGTGTACGAATTCGGCCACGCCATTCCCGCGACGGATCGCGCGCGCGAATCACTGGCGTGGCTGGATCGCTATCTAGGCCCGGTTCGATGAGTCGCGTCGCGGTTCCACATGGATAGAAGAAACGGCCATCCCGGATTTCCGGGGTGGCCGTTCTCGTGACTCGGTCGAAGCGGTGTCTACCGGGTGACTACCGATAGAGCGCCTTGATACTCCCCCACGTGGACGAGTTGGTGGGGAGCGGGTTGCTCTCGACCGTGAGTTCGATCGTCCAGGTGGCGGCAACGACGGCGAATCCCGTTGTGACCTCGCACTTGTACTGCCCGTCGACGATGATCGGAATGATCGGGTTCACCAGGCTGAACGGGGCATTCGTGATGTTGTCGCCGGCCTTCGCCACCGCATGGGACACGACGGTTCCAAACGGCGGGGCCGCGGCGACCGGGCCGGACATGTCGAAGCTTGAAATGTCGCGGGGGTTGCTCGCAGAATACACCCAATGGATGCTCACGATCGAAAGACCGGCGGGCAGGTTGGCGAAGAATGAGTCCTGCGTATTCGACGTCGGCGTGGGTCCAATGGTGCCCGTCCATACGTTGACGCCGATATCGAGCACGAACGTGGGCGGGTTGGATTGGTCGAGATCGCCATCGACCGCTTCGTTATAGCTGACGGGCGCGGCCACGCCTGCCCCGACGAGGGCCAGCGATACCAAAGCGCACAGGAAGCCGACTCTTGCAGTTGTCATGGGGAAACCTCCGATTGAGTTGTTGTGATTACGTAATGGCTCCGTCCGGTCTCCCACTTTCGTTCTCGGACACTTAACAGCGTACACGACTTGGTTCCCCGTTTGGGCTACAATCCCGCGAATGCGAATCATCGGAAAAAACATCTCGCATTACGAGATCGTCGAGAGGAGGTGACAATCCCATGGCCGAGAAAGATCGCTTGTTTCGCCTGACCGAATTCGCGTCATGCGCCGGTTGAGCCTCTAAATTCAGCGCGGCGGGGCTGCGCGAAATACTCGGCAAGTTGCCGGTTCCGGCCGATCCGAATGTATTGGTGGGTCACGCCGGGAGCGACGACGCCGGGGTCTATCGACTCTCGGACGACTCCGCGATGGTAGTCACGGTGGATTTCTTTACACCCATCGTCGACGACGCGTACGACTACGGCCGTGTTGCGGCGACCAACTCGCTCTCCGACGTGTACGCGATGGGCGGGCGCCCGATCGTGGCACTCAACATTGCGGGCTTTCCGGAGAACACGATTCCACCCGACGTGCTGGGCGAGATCATCCGCGGAGGCGCCGACGTCGCGCGCGCGGCGGGGGTTTCGATCCTGGGCGGTCACACCGTCAACGACGCCGAAGTGAAATACGGGCTCGCAGTGATCGGTATGATCGACCCGCGTCGCATCGTGCGCAACGCCGGTGCGCGCGCGGGAGACGTCTTGATATTGACGAAGGCGATCGGAACCGGCGTGCTCGCGACGGCCTTGAAGCAGCGCACGCTTTCTCCCGAGCGAACGCGCGCGTTGGTCGCGTCGATGACGCAGCTCAATCGTGACGCCGCGGAGGCGATGCTTCGCCACGACCCGCACGCGTGCACGGACATCACCGGCTACGGGCTCGTCGGTCACGCCAACGAAATGGCGGAGGGAGGCAATGTCACCATCGTGCTGCGCGCGGCCGGCGTTCCGGTGCTCGAAGGCGCCCGCGAAGCAGTAGAGCAAGGCCACCTCACCGGCGGCGGCAAGGCGACGCGTCGTTTCATGCAGGACAAGGCGCGCGTCTCATCGGCAATCGACGAGACGACGACGTCTCTGCTCTTCGACCCGCAGACGTCGGGCGGCTTGTTGATCGCGGTCGCACCCGAGCGCGCGCCCGCGTTGCTGGCCGAACTCAAGCCGATGCATCCGCACGCCGCGATTGTCGGCGAGTGCATCGCGCGTCGCGACGTCTCCATCATCGTCGAATGAGGCTCTCGCTCGCGTCTACATTCCTCGTCATGATCGTGGTGCAGGCCGTGCACGCGATCGAAGAATTCCTCTTCGACTTCTGGAACGTGTTTCCGCCCATGCGCGCAGTGTACGGCGGCGTGCCCCGACTGGGCGAGCGCGTGTTCATCGCGTTTCATGCGCTTCTGATCGGAATCGGGCTGTGGAGCTACCGTCGCTGGGTGCGCGGTGGCGGGGCGAGTGCTCGCACGGTCATGCGTTGGGGAATTCTTGTGCAATCCTTCACCGTGCTGCTGCACGCGGCGTGGTTTCTCGCCGGGCTGCGATACCAACCTGGGCTGGCGACCACACCGCTGTTCGTGCCGGCGATCGCACTGGCGATCGCGGCGTTGAAGCGCTCGTAGCGATGGAGGGGGAAACGAGCCTAGAACATCGCGGCGCTCAAACCGGACGAGACCGCGGGCGCCGGGGCTTGCACCACCGTCGTGCGATCCAATCCTTCGTTCAGCGCCTCGTACATGCGGGAGAGATAGGCGTCGCGCATCGCGTTGAAAGCGGCGATGTCGCGGGGAGTAATCGGATCCTTGGACGGCAAGTCGAGCATACGCGGGTTGACCCACTGGCCGTTCTTCTTCATGCGGTAGCACAGGTGTGGCCCCGTCGCGCAGCCCGTCGACCCAACGTAACCGATCAACTGCCCCTGCGTCACGCGGGCACCGGGGTGCACGCCCTTGCCGTATCCGGACAAGTGCAGGTAATACGTCTCGTACGCCTTGCTGTGCCGGATGTGGACGAAGTTGCCGTTTCCGCTCTGATAATTCGCCGCCATCACGACACCGTCGCCGGTGGCGTACACCGGTGTGCCGCGCGCGGCCGCGTAGTCGACGCCGAAGTGCGGCTTGAAGCGGTGCTCGACGGGGTGGAAGCGGCGCATCGAGTAGTTCGACGAGATGCGCGAGAACTTGAGCGGCGCGCGGCGCATCGACTTCTGCATCGAGGTGCCGTCGAGCGCGTAGTAGCCCGCCGAGCGTCCCTCGGGCTGGTAGCGAATCGCGTTCACTTCCTTGCCCAGGTTGACGATGCGCGCGGCCAACACGTTTCCAACGGTCGAATAGCCCGTTTCGTACTCGCGGCGTTCGTAGAGCAGCGCGTACTGGTCGCCCTGGCGAAGGTCCTTCGCCAAGTCGATGGTCCAGCCGAAGATCTCGTCGATCGAGTTGGCCAACTCGACTTCGACGCCTTGCGTCTCGAGCGAAGCGGCGATCGAGTCGTAGATAGTTCCGTGAGTGACGTGGTAGGTGATTTCGTAGGGCACCTGCTCGAGAGCGACCGTGAAGGACTCGGCGCCGCGGCGCACGCACACGAAGTCCGCGGGGCTGGTATAGAGGACGAGGCTGTCGATCTCGCCCGCTTCATTGGTATAGAGGTCGAAGCTCTGCCCGTGGCGAACGCGACGCCAGTCGAAGGTCTTCTTGGTGTCGCGCGTCATGGCGTCGATCTCGTAGGCGGAGATACCGAGCGCGCGCAGCTCGTCGTACATGGTGCCATTCTTGTCGATGGTGCCGTGCACCGGCGCAGCCTTGACGGGTGCGGCGACGAACGCCGGGCCGTCGCCCTCGATCGAGGGCGCGTCCATCGCGAGGCCGTCTTCGGTATAGAGACACCCGACCGGCTCGTCGGCAGGGGCCGTGAGATGGTCCCAGATGGAATAGACGACGGGCTCCTGGCCAGTGAAAGCCAGGACCGCGATGATTCCCGTTATCAACGGTGTCGTGCGTCTCTGCATGTAATCTAACTTACGCTCATGTTTAAAGTTACTGCCGCAAAACGCGGCCCGGTGCAGGCTATCTTGAGCGTTCCGGGGTCGCCGGTTCAAGCCCTTTTTCGGCCGCCCGGGGTGGTAGCTGCAACTTCCATTCCGTGAAAGGGGGTTCCGCATCGTGTCCGATGGCGGATCGATAGGGAGGAAGGGACCGAGGCCGTTGGGCAACAAAACCGAATCCGCCGGCTGGGAACGCAAACCGGCGGATTCGTCAGGGGCGGCGAAGACGGACTCACCGCCGAAATAAATTGTGCACGCGAAGGGCTACTTGAGCAAGACCAACTTGCGCGCGACGGTCGTGTTGCCGACTTCGAGGCGAGCGAAGTAGATTCCGGACGCCGCGGTGCCGCCCGCGTCGTCGAGGCCGTTCCAATACGCAACATATGTTCCGGGTCGACGCGCTTCGCGCACCAGTGTCGCGACGCGCGCGCCCGTCACCGAGTACACCGCCAGCACGACGTTCGTCGCTCCTGCGCCGGCCGAGCCGCCCACGACGAACGGAATGCGCGTCGAGGGATTGAACGGATTGGGATAATTGGCGCCGACGTTGGTCTTGTACACGCGCGGTTCGTCGACCGCGGTCAGTGTTTCGATCGTGCGATCGCGACTGTTGCTCCACGCGCTGGACTGATTCTCGGCGTCGATCGCGCGCACGCGGAAGCGCCACAGTCCCGTCGACGGCGGCAGGAAATCGAACTCGTTGCCCGTGACACCGGTGGCGACGGTGAAATTGCTCCCGCACGACGGCACCGGGAAGATGTTGTCGACGCGCACACCCGCGCCCAGCACGCCGCCGTCGGTGATGTACGAGATACGCACGAAGATATCCTCTCCGAGGTACGCGGTGAGCGGGAAGATGGCGTCGACCCAACCGGGACTGACACCGGTGAAGCCGTTGCCGCGATTGGAGCCGAAGGGATTGAAGTTGGTCGTGATGTTGCCCGGAATCGGCGTCCACGACGAGCCGCCGTCGGTGCTTACGTCCACGTAACCGTAGTCGTAGTTCGACTCGGTGTTGTAATTCACCTTGAAGCGCAGCGTGTCCGCCGCCGCGTCGATCATGAGCGGCAGCGCCATGGTGAGCGTGCTGACCAGATTGTTGGAATTCCCGGAGAAGTATCCGGGGCCCGAGAAGCCGGTCGCGTTGTAGGTGAAGCCGCCGCCCACCCATCCGGTGAGGGCCGGTGTCGCCGGGTCGGTGAACGTGGTCGGATTCAAGCAGCCTTCGATGCTGTACGAGACGGCCGGATTGGGGTCGCCGGGATCCTGCGTCGCCCATGAGATGCGCGTGATCGCGTTGTTGTACGGGTCCGTCGTGGGATCCTGATCGGGGGCCCACGGGCCCACGACACGGTACGGATTGTCGGCGAATTTGAGCAGCTTCATGTTCATGGGGAGCAGTAGATTGAACGTCGGCGTGATCAATGCCTCGGCCGGACCGAAGCCGCCCTGCGCGGCACTGTTGATCTCCGGCGTATACGCGAAGATCTTGTTCTTCTCCACTTGCTCGCCGTAACCCCAGTCGTCGGAGTCGCCGTTGGTGATGTAGATCGCTCCACTCGCGGGATTGCCGGCCAAGTAGCCGTTCTCGAGCACGAGCGAATCGGCCAAGGCCGACATGGCGGGATGGTCGGGGGTGTTGCCGTAGATGTAGCCCCAGCTGTACAGCAACAGTTCGCCGTAGCTGTGGTACGAGAGCCAGGTCGTGAAGTGGCGCGAGTCGACGAAATTGCGAATCGCCTGCGTCTCCGGTTCGGAAAACTCGTAGGGCCCGCGATAGACGTCGCTCGACGTTTGCGGCGACGACCCGATGTCATCGTAGCCCCATTGGTAGCTGTAATTGCGATTCAGGTCGACGCCGAAGAACCCGTCGAGGTTGTCGCGACGGTTCTTTCGCCACCACGAATTGGGCGAGCCGGCGTGGTTCTGCTGCACGTAGAAATGCCCGTCGGGGTTGACCATCGGGATCACGTAGATCTCGCGCGTGTCGACGTAATTCGTGACGGTTGGATTGACGCCGTAGTTCTGACACAGGTACTGCGCGAACAAGAGCGGGATCTCCACACTCATCAGCTCGCGCGCGTGGTGGTCGCCCATGTAGAGCACTTCGGGCTCGTCTTCGTCGACGGCGACGTTGTCGGAGATCTTGAGTGCCGTGATGAAGCGTCCTTGCAGGCTGGTACCGACGATGGACTTCTTCGCGATGGCGGGGTACGTCGACACGAGTGTCCCGAGGAGTGCCTCGGTTTCGGCGTAGGTGTGGTACTGGCCCAGGTTCGCGTCCAGCGCTTCCTGCGTCCGATCCGGCTTCTCGACTTGAATCGAAATCGGGTAGGGGCGCGTGCGCAAGTACTCGAGGGCAGCGCCTTCGGCGAGGACGTCGATACCGTACTTTGTGCGGGCCAGGATTTCGATGCCGCGCGCTTGGAAATCGGCGATCTGCGCCGACCCCTTGTACGGAACGGTGACGACTTCGGAACGAACGTAAGACGGGAAGACGACGGCGGCGATCAGGAAGACCGCCCAGGGGTACCGGAGTCTCGATCTCATGAAGATTCCCTTCCTTTAGTGGGCCGAGTTCGCTCATTATAATGCAAAAGCAGGGCGGGGATGGAGAACCGACTGAAAAAGCAACTGGCGCTGATCAAGGCGCGGGCGATGACCATCGCCCGGCGCAGCGAGAGCCATTGCGAACCTCCCTTCGAAACGCCTGCGAACGAATCCGGTGACACGGCCGGGCCCTCCGCTAACCCCAACTCCGGCAACGCCTCTTCCAACCCGATCGTCGACGAGCTGATTCGGGCCGGGGCAGTGGGACGCGCCTCCGAGCTCGACCCCGACCGCTTCGAGCTGTCGCGCCGACTCCGACGCGGGCCGTGGTGGTGGCGACGCCGTCTGGGTCGCCCGTCCTCGGCGCTCGATTCGATCGCGCGCAGCGAGCGCCAGTCGGGCTACGAAATCGAATTCCAGCGCGTGTTCGAGGGGCTGACGTCCGGCGAAGCGTTGGCTATCGATGGGGCGGTGCCGGGTGAGGGGCGCTCGCTCGACGGGTCGTCGTATTATCTCGTGCGATCGATGGGGTCCGACATCGACCCGATCGCCCCCACCGAAGCCGAACGCTTCGCGTCGTTGGGCGCCTGGCCGGAGACGGTGTCGCGCACGATGGTAGGACGTTTCGTGCGTCGCGGGTACGCAGCGCAGGGCTACGGCACTGCGACCGATTTCGGCGAGACCATCCCGCTGTTTCGCAAGGCCGACCCGGCCTCGATTCTCTTCTTGGACATCGAGACGGCGGGGTTGTCGGCCAACACCTACGTGTTCCTGTGCGGGCTCATGCGCTTCGTGCCGGAATCGGGCGCGTTCGACGTCGAGCAGGTGTTCGCGCGCGACTATGCCGAGGAGGAGGGACTGCTCCTGCACGTGCGCGCGGCTCTCGAGCGCTTCGATACGGTGGTGACGTACAACGGGGCCAGCTTCGACATGCCGTTCCTGCGTACGCGCATGGCGGTGCACCGCATTCCCGACATCGTCCCGATGGGCTCGGTCGATCTATTGCACGCGACTCGGCGGGTGTTCAAGCCGGCGTTGCCCAACGTCCGGCTGGTCACGGTCGAAGAGCACCTGCGCGGTGTCACGCGCGTCGACGACATCCCCAGCCGCTTCATCCCCCGCGCCTACCACGAGTATGTTCGGACCCAGGACGCTCGCATCATGCGCAATGTCGTTTATCACAATCGCATGGACATCTTCACCATGGCCGTGATCTTGAACCACCTGGCCAGTCGGTCCGCCGATGCCGCCAAGGCCAGCGTGGACGCGGCGTTCCTGGGGGTTGAAAAGCCGTTTGCGCCCGCCCCTCCCGGTGATACCATCGCCCCGCCGAACCCGCCTCACGTGCCTTTCTAGCCGCGTGTCGTCCGCGATCTCGTCGCGTGCGCGACGCGCACCACGAGGAATCGCGAGCCATGAACGTCGACAAGTTTCTCCGCCATATTCAGTCCGCCGAGTGGTACGACGGCCAAGTCGTCCGTGTCGAAGCACTCCCCGAACGACCGGCGCGCTTCGCCGCGTTGGAGCCGCCGGTCGACCCGCGCGTGGCGTCGGTGATCGGCCACGACGGCATCGCGCGGCTCTACACGCACCAAGCGGAGGCGATCGCGCACGCGCGCAACGGCGAACACGTCGTCGTCGTCACGGGGACGGCGAGCGGTAAGACGCTGTGCTACAACGTGCCGGTCCTGGAGTCGATCCTCGCCGACCCGTCGTCGTGCGCGCTCTATTTGTATCCGACGAAAGCACTCGCACAGGACCAGCTGCGCACGCTGACGCGCTACTTGGAAGCGGATCCGACGCTCCCACTGGTGGCCGGCACGTACGACGGCGACACACCGCCGAACGCGCGCAGGAAGCTCAAGAACGAAGCCAACGTCCTGCTCACCAATCCCGACATGCTGCATTCCGGAATTCTGCCCAATCACGGGACGTGGGCGCGCTTTCTCGCCAAGCTGAAGTACGTCGTGGTCGACGAGGTGCACACGTATCGCGGGACCTTCGGGTCCAACGTCGCGCACGTGCTGGGGCGCCTCAATCGCATATGCGAGCACTACGGCGCCAAGCCGACGTTCATTTGTTCCTCGGCGACCATTCGCAACCCGCGTGAATTGGCCGAAGGCTTGACCGGCCGCGCCATGCACGTGGTCGACGACGACGGCTCGCCGCGGGGACCGAAGGCGTTCGTGATCTGGAACCCGCCGTTCTTCGGCGACGACCGCGTCGAGCGCAAGAGCGCCAACGTCGAAGCGGCGCGCATCCTCTCCGAATTGGTCGGCTTCGACCACCAAGCGATCGCGTTCGTGCGCGCGCGCGTGGTGAGCGAGATCGTGGCCAAGTATGCGCAAGAGTTCGTGTCGAAGTTCTCGCCCTCGCGCGCGAAACTGATCAAATCGTATCGTGGTGGTTACCTGCCGGAAGAACGCCGGCAGATCGAGCGCGCGTTGTTCGCGGGCGAATTGAAGGCGGTCGTCAGCACCAACGCGCTCGAATTGGGCATCGATATCGGCTCGATGGAAGCCGCGGTGTTGGTCGGCTATCCGGGCTCGATCGCGTCGACGTGGCAACAGGCCGGGCGCGCGGGGCGCGGAGCCGATCCGTCGCTGGTGGTGCTACTTCCGTACGATTCGCCCATCGACCAGTACATGGCGCGCCATCCAGATTACTTCTTCGGCCGTTCGCCCGAGAATGCGGTCATCGACCCGCTGAACGCGCACATCGTGCTCTCGCACGTGCGCGCGGCCGCGTTCGAGCTTCCGATTCGCAAAGAGGACTGGCAGCAATTCGGCGATTTCTGCGGGCCCATCCTTAAATTGCTGGAAGAAGACCGGCAAGTGCGACAGCAGGGCGGCCAGTTCTTCTGGAGCGGTCCGAACTATCCCAGCGCCGACGTGAGTCTGCGCAACATCGGCGACGACGTGTACACCATCATTCTGGGGACGTCGGCCGCGATGGCGGCGGTAGGATTGAAGGCGGTGCCCAACGATCAGAGCCGCGTCATCGGCACCATCGACGAAGCGGGCGCGTTCCAGCAGTTGCACCCGCAGGCCATCTACATCCACCACGGCGACACGTACTTCGTGAATGAATTGGATATTCGCAAGAAGATCGCGTGGGTACAGAAGGAAGACACCGACTACTACACGCAGTCGATCACCGAGACCAAGATCAAGATCGAGCAAGAGGAGCTGCACAAGAGCGTGCAGGCGGCCGAAGTGCACTGGGGCGATCTCTCGGTCACCTCGGTGACGTACATGTTCAAGAAGATCAAGTTCGGGAGCCGCGATTCGCTGGGCTTCGGGGCACTCGACCTGCCCGCCCAAACGCTCGACACCACCGGCATGTGGCTGCTCCCGCATCCATCCGCGTACGTGCTCGCGAAAGTGTCGGGGCGGGTGCCGCGCGAGGGCTTGCTGGGGATTTCGAATGTGATTCGCGAAGTGATTCCGCTCTACGCGATGTGCGACACCTTGGACGTCGGCGCATCGGTCGACTCGTCAGCCGCCAACGCGCCGGGTATCTTCGTGCACGATCGCTTCCCGGGGGGGTTGGGCTTCGCGCTCAAAGCCTACGAACTCATCGACGAAATCCTAGCGGCGTGCTTGGAACTCCTCGACGCGTGCACATGCGCGAACGGGTGCCCGTCATGCGTCGGTTCGCCGCTGCCGCCGTATTCGCATTTGGATCCCGACGTCAACGCGCGCGGTTTGATCCCCGACAAGGAAGCGGCGAAGTCGATCCTGCACCACCTGCTCGGTCGCGAACCGTTCCAGCCGTCGCTTCGCACGAGTGCGGGGAGCGCCGAGGTTGCGCGCGACGAGGCGGAGCTGCGTAAGCTGGTCGACTCCGCTCATCTGCCGGTTACGCTGGAGAAGAAGCTCCGCCAGCGCGTCGACAAGCTGCGCCGTCGCGGGCCCGCTTTCGGCCCGCGCTGACGATCCCGTCCGTGTGTGAGAGTCGAATGAGTACGCCCACCCCGAGTCGTCGCATTTCTAGAACGAGACTGGTGCTGGCATTCTCCATCGCCGGCCTGGCCGACGCGCTCTCGATTCTCTTGTTGCTCGAGCCACCGGTGCAGTGGGCGGTCGATTTGGCGACGGCCGTCTTGCTCTTCGTCGTGTTGGGTCGGCAGTGGATCTTGCTCCCCGGGTTGATCATGGAGGCAATCCCGGGTCTGTACATCTTCCCGTTCTGGTTGCTTGTCGTGACGGCAATCGCCGTGCGCGGGAACCTGACAACCGAGCGTCATTCCCGTGGGCCGGATTCGTGAGTCTTCTTCTAATCACCTGTAACGAATCACGTTAAGCCTACGGAAGATTTGTGAAAGAAGGCACTTGACGGTATAATTGGATATAAATATCCTGATATATAGAAAGGACGTCCAAGGAGGCCTTGCATGCTCACACGATCCGCCACCCACGCCATCCGCGCGATGGTCGCCCTCGCGGCCCTCGCACCCGGCGAATACGGGCGCACCTCGCAGATCGCCGAGCTGGCCGGGGTGCCGCGCAACTATCTGGGGAAGATTCTGTTCCTCATGTCGCGACGCGGATTGGTGGAGTCGCAAAGGGGATTGGGAGGGGGGTTTCGCCTGTCACGCAGCGCGGATCTCATCTCACTCCACGATGTCATCGACTCCGTCGAAGACATCACTCGTTGGAACGAGTGCGCGTTCGGTGAAAAATCCTGCTCCGAGGATCATCCGTGCGCGCTCCACGGCCGCTGGGGTCGCGTGCGAGACGCTTACTTCTCGCTGCTCAAGAACACGTCGGTGGGAGAACTGCTCGCGAGTAATTTGGCGAACGACGGGACGATGGGCGACGTGCTCGAAACTACGGCACCGAATCCGCAAAGGAGACCGCAATGAAACGCATCTCGATCGTCGTCGCGGTGCTGACGTGCGCGATCTTGGTCGCGTGCGAATCGCATCGAAATAACTCCGCGTGGTCCACGGCTCCCGCGAGCGGGTCTTTGGTCGGGACCACGACGGAGACGGCGGTAACCGGTTCGGGCAAGGGAGTCGGCCCGGTGACGGACACCGTCGACCTCGCGTCGCTCGATGAATCGAAAAAAGACGCGGGGGCCAAGCTCTTCCAGGAAAAATGCTCGGCGTGCCACAAGCTCGACGAGCGTTACATCGGCCCGGCGCTGGTTGGCGTTACGCAGCGCCGACAGCCCGAATGGATCCTCAATATGATCCTCAATCCGGACGTCATGATCGTGCAGGACCCGACCGCGAAGGGACTGCTGGCGACGTTTTTGACGCCGATGGCGAATCAGCACCTAACGCGCGCGGAAGCGGAATGCGTCCTGGTCTATTTCCGCGAACACGACAAAGAGGCGGGCGAGGCCAAACACGACGACGCTTCGAAGGATGAAGCAGCCCCGGCGAGTGGCCACCCAGCTAGCGGACACTAGTCACACTAAGGAGGCACAGTCATGAAACGAAGAGGACGCGCAAGAACATGGTTCGTGGCGACGATCGCGCTCGCGGTCGTCTTGGTCACCAGCCTGTATTGCGCACAGAAGCCCACCTCGACAGTAATGGGGTCCGGGGCGGCGGCGAAGGTTTACGTGGCACCCGGCACGTACGACGAACTCTACGCGTTCTTGTCGGGCGGCTTTAGCGGCCAGGTGAGCGTCTACGGACTCCCGTCGGGTCGCTTGATGAAGGTGATCCCGGTCTTTTCGCAGAATCCGGAGAATTCGTACGGCTATAGCGAAGAGACCAAGCCCATGCTAATGACGTCCTACGGCTTTATTCCCTGGGACGATTCGCACCACGCCCAGCTCTCGCAGACCAACGGAATCGACGACGGGCGCTGGTTGTTCATCAACGGTAACAATACGCCGCGTATCGCCCGCCTGGACCTGTCGACGTTCGAAACCGACGAGATCATCGAAATCCCGAACTCCGGCGGCAACCACGGATCTCCGTTCATCACCATGAACACCGAGTACGCGGTGGCGTCGACGCGTTTTAGCCTGCCCATTCCCCAGGCCGACGTCGCGATCTCGGAGTACGCCCAAAAATTCAAGGGCACGATATCGTTCGTCAAAGTCGCCGACGACGGCAAGATGAGCCTCGCGTTCCAGATCCTGGTGCCGGGGTTCAACTACGACTTGTCGCACTCCGGCAAGGGGCCGTCGCACGGTTGGGCGTTCTTCACGACCTACAACACGGAGCAGGCCAGCACGCTGCTCGAAGTCAACGCGTCGAAGAACGACAAGGACTTCATCGCGGCGGTCAACTGGAAGAAGGCCGAGGAGTACGTCGCGCAGGGCAAGGCGAAGGAGTGGCCGACGAAGTACTACCACAACTACATGGACCACGCGACGCAGAGTGCCAAGTCCGAAGTCATCTCGACGGTGAAGGTACTCGACCCAGCCGATTGCCCGGGCATGATCTACTTCATCCCGACGCCCAAGTCTCCGCACGGCGTCGACGTGGACCCGACCGGCGAATACATCGTGGCCGGCGGAAAGCTGGCCGCCGTCATTCCGGTCCACTCGTTCTCCAAGATGATCAAGGCCATCGAAGACAAGGCGTTCGACGGTGAGAGCAACGGTATCCCGGTGCTCAAGTACGACGCCGTGGTCGCGGGTGAAGTGCAGAACCCGGGCCTCGGGCCGTTGCACACCGAGTTCGACGGGAACGGCTACGCCTACACCTCGGCGTTCATCTCGTCGGAGATCGTGAAGTGGAAGCTCGGCACGTGGGAAGTCGTCGACCGCATTCCGGTCTACTATTCGATCGGGCATCTGATGATTCCCGGCGGCGACACCATGAAGCCGTATGGCAAGTACGTCATCGCACTCGACAAGGTGACGAAGGATCGCTACCTGCCGACCGGCCCCGAGCTGGCGCAGGCGGCGCAACTCATCGACATCACCGGCAACAAGATGGAGTTGCTGCTCGACTTCCCGACCATCGGCGAGCCGCACTACGCGCAGGCAATGCCGGCCGACGTCATCATGAAAAACTCGAAGAAGTTCTTCGAGCTGTCGGCGAATCACCACCCCTACGCGGTCAAGAGCGAAGCCGAGACGGGTGTCGAGCGCAAGGGCAATGACGTCCACGTGAAGATGTCGACCATTCGCACGCACTTCGCCCCCGACAACATCGAAGGTGTGAAGATGGGCGACACCGTGTACTTCCACGTCACCAACCTCGAACAAGACTGGGACGTCCCGCACGGTTTCGGCATCCTGGGCATCCAGAATTCGGAACTGCTCGTCATGCCGGGGCAGACGCGGACGATCGCGTGGAAACCTATCAAGGAAGGCGTGTACCCGTTCTATTGCACGGACTTTTGCTCGGCGCTCCACCAGGAGATGTCGGGCTACGTGCGCGTGTCCGGCAAGGGCTCGAACGTGGAGTTGTCGTACAACTCGCGTCGCTAACGAGCGCGCGCGGCCGGAGGGAGGCAACTCCCTCCGGCCGGCACGAAGCGTCAAAGGGCAGGAGATCGATCATGAACAGACGAACGACACTATCGAGAGCATCCACCATCGCGATGTGGACAGCGGCCGTTGCGATTCTCGGCGTGTTCGTCTTCCCATTGTGGAAAATCAGCTTGCACGCACCGCAGTACCCGCAGGGGCTGGGCATCGACATCTGGATCCACCGCGTCGAAGGTGCCACACCGCACGACTTGCAGAACATCAACGGTCTCAATCATTACATCGGTATGAAAGCCATCGTGCCGGATTCGATTCCCGAACTCCGGTACATGAAGTACTTCGCAATCGGTTTGTCCGCGCTGGCCGCGGCGGTCGCCATCGCGCGTCGCCGTTGGATGTTGATCGCGTGGATGGTGTTCGCGGTGGCCCTGGCCGGGGCCGGTATGTACGACTTCTACCAGTGGGAGTACGCGTACGGTCACGAGCTCAATCCGGACGCGGCCATCAAGATTCCTGGCATGTCGTACCAGCCGCCGATGATCGGCACCAAGCAACTCCTCAATTTCACCACCACCGCGTATCCCGGTGTGGGTGGCTTGCTCGCGATGCTGGGGGTCGGCCTCGGCTTCGTGGCCTACGCATGGGAATTGATTCGCGCGAGACGGTCGCACCACGATGACGACGAGCGGTCGCGCGGTCGCGAACACTTTCGCGCGGCAGCCGTGATTATTGCACTCGCGTTGACGACGGTGGCAATGGGATGTGCGCGTGGACCGCAGAAGATTACATACGGCACCGACGCCTGCGAATTCTGCTCGATGACCATTAGCGACGATCGCTACGCCGCCGCCGTCGTCACGGTGAAGGGACGCACGCACAAGTTCGATTCGGTCGAGTGCATGCTGCAATCGCTGATGGAGAACGGGAAGCTCGCGGGCACCGAAGTCGACCAGTGGTACGCGACGAGCTATCCCAACCGCGGAGTGCTCATGCCGGCACCTGCGGCGGTCTATCTCGTGAGCCCCAATATGCCGAGCCCGATGGGGGCCGGTGTCACCGCCTTTGCCAAGCGCGAAGACGCCGCGCGCGTCCAGCAAGAGAAGGGCGGGGACGTTTTGGATTGGAACGGCGTCGAGTCTTACATACGAAGTTGGTCGAAATCCTGAAAGGCAGGAACGCCATGGCCGCCGGCGTTTCGCATCGACGTTTCGCACTCTTCGTGATATCGGCAGCGCTCGTTGGCACCGCTTGCACCTCTCATGCGGCCATGGTGCGGGTAGGACGCGGCGAGCGCTGCCTATCTATCGACGCGGGCCTGAAGGCCGCGCAACCCGGCGACACGGTCCTGGTGGCGCCGGGTGTGTACGACGAACACGCGCTCGTCGTTGACAAGCCCATCGTACTCCTCGGTCGCGACCGCCCGGTCATCGACGCGCGCGAGCAAGGCGAGATCATCATGGTCACGCACGACGGGGCCGTGATCGCGGGTTTCACGCTTGCGCAATGTCGGGACCTCGTACGTCGAGGATCGCGCCGCCATTCGCCTGCGCAGCGTCGCCGACGTCACCATCGCAGACAACCGGATCGAGAACGCGTTCTTCGGCATTTACGCCGAACATTCGCACCACGTCTTCGTGCGACGTAACGTCATCGTCGGTACCGGCAACCGCGAAGTCACCAACGGCAACGGCATCCACCTCTGGTACTGCCGCGACGCCGTGATCGAGGACAACGAGATCCACCACCACCGCGACGGTATCTATTTCGAATTCGTGGAACACAGTACGATCGCGCGCAACACCAGCACGCACAACGTTCGCTACGGCTTGCATTTCATGTTCTCCAACGACGACACCTACGTCGACAATACGTTCGCCGAAAACGGGGCCGGCGTCGCCGTCATGTATACTCAGCACGTCACCATGGTCGGCAACACGTTCGAGCACAATTGGGGCAGCAGTTCGTACGGCCTCTTGCTCAAGGACATTCGCGACAGCGAGATTCGCAACAATCATTTTCGGCGCAACACCGTGGGCCTGTACGCAGAGGGTTCGAATCGCATCGCAGTCGAAGAGAACGAGTTCGTCGACAACGGCTACGCGGTGCGCATCATGGCCAATTCGGCCGACAACACTTTTCGGCGCAACAATTTTGTGGGTAACAGCTTCGACGTCGTAACCAACAGCCGCCAGAGTTTCAACACCTTCGACTCCAACTATTGGAGCGAATACGACGGTTACGACCTCGACGGCGACGGGGTCGGCGACGTGCCCTATCATCCCGTGCGCTTGTTCTCGCTTCTGGTCGAGCAATCTCCGCCCAGCATCGTATTGCTCGAGAGCCTATTCGTGACGCTGGTCGACACGGCTGAGCGCGTCATGCCGGTGTTCACTCCGGAAACCCTGGTCGACGGAAAGCCGCTGATGACGATGGTCCCGCTAGTCCCTGCCGCGCAGGAGGGGTCGCGATGATACGCGTCCAACACCTGAACAAGTCGTTCGACAAACTCGAGGTCTTGCAGGACGTGTCGCTCGAGATTCAACGCGGGGCCATCACCGCCATTTTGGGTCCCAACGCGTCGGGCAAGTCGACGCTCATCAAGTGCATTCTGGGGCTCGTCAACCCGGACTCCGGTAAGATCCTGGTCGACGACGAGCCCATCGCCGGGCGCTGGCATTACCGATCGAAGATCGGCTACATGCCGCAGATCGCGCGCTTCCCCGAGAACCTCACCGTCGACGAGCTGTTCGCCATGCTGCGCGACTTGCGCGAGGGCGCGGACGACGTCGACATCGAACTGTTCGCGCGCTACGAACTGGGCACGATGGGCCACAAACGCCTCGGCCAGCTCTCGGGCGGGACGCGGCAAAAGATCCTGGCTGCGATGGCGTTCCTGTTCGGGCCCAAGATCCTGATTCTCGACGAGCCCACGGTCGGCTTGGACCCGCTCGCGACCACGCACTTCAAGGACAAGCTGCGCAAGGAGCGTGCGGCGGGTCGCACCGTCCTGTTATCGTCCCATCTGATCAACGAAGTCGAAGAACTGGCCGACAACATCGTCTACTTGCAGGACGGCCGCCCCTTCTTCGACGGCACCATCGAGGAAATACGGCACCGGACGTCGGAAGCGAGGCTCGATCGTGCGCTCGTGCGCGTGATGGAAAGTACCCGGGAGGTCGGTCATGGGACACGCCGGTAAGATATTCAAATACGAGCTCCACAACATGCTGCGAAGCAAGTGGCTGATCGGCATCGCCGCGACGCTGTTCGCCGTAACTGAGGCGCTGTTCCGCTTCGGCGGCGATCCTCCTAAGACCATCGCGAGTGTGATGAATGTCGTGTTGGTGGTGGTACCGCTGTTGAGCGTGGTACTCGGCACGATCTATTTCTACAACTCGCGCGAATTCAACGAGCTCTTGTTGGCGCAGCCCGTCAATCGCACTAGCATCTATCTTGGCAAACTGGTCGGATTCGCGGCGTCGTTGTGCCTCGCGTACGTGGTGGGCATCGGGCTGCCGTTCATCATCCATTCGTACGGGCTGCGCGAGTACGCCGGCAAGATCGCGACCCTCTTGTGCGTGGGGTGTTGCTTCGTGGTCATTTTCGCGTCACTCGCTTTTTACGCGGCGACGCGCTTCGAGGACAGGATCAAGGGGCTGGGCGTCACGCTGGTAGTGTGGTTCTTTCTCACCGTGATCTGGGACGGCGTGATTCTCTTGTTCGTCCACGTGTTCCGCGAATATCCCTACGAGCCGGGGTTGCTCACACTCGTCTTTCTGAACCCCATCGACCTTGGCCGCATCCTCATATTGATGCAACTCGACATCTCGGCACTGATGGGCTACACGGGTGCTGTGTTCCGCAACGTGTTCGGTGCGCAGATGGGCGTGTTGCTCGCCGCCGCCGCGATGGTGATCTACGCCGCGGTACCGGTCGGCTTCGGGCTTCGCATGTTCCGCGCGAAGGATTTCTAGCGGACGACTTCGGAACCTCCGGTTGACCGATCTGCAGGAACGCTTCACACTGTGGTGTCTGCTTGCAAAGCGATCCGACGCGTACTCCCAAACAGCGATGAAGCAACCGAACAAACCTCCTCTACAGTCGTTTATCTGGCGGTACCTCGATCCGACGGATGGCCTCACCGAGGTGCTGTTCGGCGTCATCATGACGCTTGCCATCACGCTGGGTGCGGGGTTGGTCGTCGAGGGGGGGGACCAGGCCACTACGCGCCTGCTGCTGGGAATACTCGGTTGCAATCTCGCGTGGGGTTTCGTCGATGCAGTCATGTATCTGATGGGCTGCATTCTGGACCGCACCACGTCGGAACGCATGCTACTGGCGATTCAGAAATCCGGTGACGAGAACGACGCGCTGGCCGTCATCCAGCGCGAACTCGACCCCAAGCTCGAACGGCTCACCTCTACCGAGGAGAGAAGTCAGCTATACCATGATGTGCTCGCACGACTGCGGAGCCTTCCCGCCGAGCACACGCGCGTAAGAAGGGAAGATCTATACGGGGCCGTCGCCATTTGGCTGTTGGTTTTTTTGCCCGCGATTCCAGCGCTCTTGCCATTCATCGTCGTCCACGACCGCTTCTTGGCCCTGCGCGCATCCAACGTGCTGCAGCTGTCTGCGCTATTCCTGACCGGCTATCACTGGGCTCGCGTGACGCACATGAGCCCGTGGCGCTTGGGGATGGCCCTGCTGCTGGTGGGGATGGCGATGGTTGTCGTCGTCACCGCCTTCGGTGGGTGATGAGTAGCAAACGTCTCGCTTCGACGATGGCCGGCCTGCTCATGGCCGGCGTGGGCGCAGGCGACGCCGCCGGTGCGTCGGCCGCAACTCGAGCCGAAGGCGCCGTGCCACCGTGGACCTATTCCGCTTCGGCCTACTTCTACTTCGTGCCCGAGGACGACGACTACTTGCAACCGACGATCACCGCGGACCGCGCTTGGCTGCACCTCGAGGCACGATACAACTACGAGGATCTGGAAACCGGTTCCGTGTGGATCGGATACAACTTCAGCGCCGGTGACAGTGTGGTGTTCGAGATCACGCCGACCTTGGGCGGTGTCTTTGGTCGGACGGTCGGCATCGCCCCGGGGTATCGCCTTTCGCTCGGCTGGCGCGCGGTCTCGTTTTACACCGAGGGTGAGTATCTTTTTGACGCCGACGAACGAACCGACTCTTTCTTCTACTCATGGTCGGAGTTGACCTTGGCTCCGCTGGACTGGCTCGATTTGGGATTGGCTCTGCAACGAACCCAGGTATATGAAAGTCCGCGCGAGTTCCAGCGTGGACTTCTTCTCGGGGCGAGTTTCCGTCGGGTGGGAGTCACCGCGTATGTGTTCGATCCGGACCGGACCGACGCGACGTACGTGATGTCGGCCCAGGTCGAGTTTTGAGACGGGACTTCTGCCGGCCTTCGCTCCAGAAGTCGAACTAGAAATTCACCTCGAAATTGGAACTGAACACAAGACCGTTGCCGCCCACCGTGAAGGGAACACTCAAGTAGCCCACCGGCGAGCGGTCGAGCTTGATGAACTCGTTGTTCCAGCGAACGCACTTGTTTTCCCACGGGTACCAGTTCGCGCCCAGGCGCATGTCCCACGGATCGCCGTACTCGCCGAAGATCTTCGATCCGGAGACGTAGACCTGCAGAGTCTGCGGTTTCACCATCGCCGAGCCCTGGAGTTGAAATCCATGGTCGTTGAGTTCATCGAAGGTCAACTGGTCGACGTTGTCGCCGCGGAGATTGTTCACCCAGCGCGTGTAGTATTCGCCCTCGAGCGCGAACCCGTGATACTTGACGCCGGCGTCGGCCGACATCATGTGAAACGAAACATCGATGATGTTGATCCCCGTTCCGAAGAGTCCGGGAGTGAAGACGACGTTGCCGTCGGAGATGCGGATTTGCGAGTTCTCAGGGTCTTCCGTGCCGGGCTGACTCTGGCGGTGTTCGGTGCTGTAGGTGAAATGTAGGCCCAGGCGCGTGGCCAGCTTCTCGTGGTCTTCGAAATCGCCAAAACTCCCGACGTTGCCTCCGAACTCTCCCGTCGTGGGCATCCAGACGACCGCGCCCGACCAGGTATCGAACGTGTCGTCCATCTGGCCCGCATCCACGCCCAATTGGCTCAGGTTGTCGCCGACCATCACGTTGTACGCGAGACCCTCTCGCAAGACTCCCTGCGCCCAGATGCCGCTGGTGTAGGACGGGCGGAAATACTCGTCGGCGATGAGCCGGTTGTCGACGCCCAACCACTGCGGAAACTGGCCCTCGGTGCTGCGCACGCCCGGAAGCCCCGCGATCCCGGCGCCGACGGTCAGGCGGCTGTTGAATATGTATCTCAGGTTTCCAGCCAGCACCACCTGCGCGCCCAACCCCATGTTGGTGTTGGCGGTCCAGATGTACGTCACGTAGACGAACTTCGGGTCGATGAACCACCCGTAGAACCACAGGATCGCCTTGTTGAACTGCATGTCCTGGCGGATGTCGATGGATCGTGTGGTGCCAAAACTGTCGGTGTAGCTCCCGTCGAGGGCCTTCTGATTGAGGTAGCGGACGTAGGCGAACGCCCGGAAGTTGACGGTGCCGGACTTGTCATCCAACAAACGATATCCGCTGTTGGGTTCGTGCTTGGCGGCGCCCGTCTCCTGGGCCCGGGCCACGGATGTGAATGCGAGCACGCTCGCCATGATGATCGTGATCCAGAATGAGCGCATGTGTGGCATCTCCGTTACGTTGGTGCTCATTTCTTCACGTTCTTCTTCTCCCACGCGCGTACGTCGCGGCGGGCCTTGTCGAAGATGCGCTCGTAGTTGGTCAGGCGCAGCTTCTCGCTCGCCTCCGGTGTCAGCTTGGCGAACAGCGGCGCATACATGTCGTAGACCTTCAGATACTTGCTCTGCTCGGACGGCGCGACTTCGTCGGTGCCGAACAAGAAGCGGTCGGGGTGACCGTTGATCAACGCGGCGGTTCGTTCGATCGATTCCGGCGTGGCGACCAAGTATTTGGCCGTTTCATCCCACGAAATGTCGATGTACACGTTCGCAAGAAAAGGATCGTCGAGCGCCTTTGCGACGAGCGCGATCTGCTCGTGCACGGGACGGACGATGCGTCCGAGGCCGCAGTGCGCCCAGATGATGGTGGTATCCGGGTGGCGTCGAAACAGGTCGCCGATCTGTTTGAGCTGGTACGGCTCCTGGCCCGGTTTCGGGAAGGGGACGTCGGCGTCGCAATGAATGAGCACGGGCAGGCCGGCTTCGGTGGCGAAATCGAGGATGCGATCGAGCGCCGGGTTGGTGAGACTGGCGGTCTCGCCCGCGATCTTGGCCGACACGAATTCCTTGTGGATCGTGAACTCGCCGATGCCCTCGAACACGCCGGGGAAGGTCGTCAGCACGCGGCGAATATGATCCGCCGCGTACATGTCGGCCGGATTGAAGCCGGTGATCATGGGGTCGAAGCGCGCCTGCTCCGACTTCGAGAGCGACTTGTACGCCATCGCGATGTAGGCGTCGGTGAAGGAGTAGTAGTAGAGCGGCGCGTCGGTCTGTAAGTAATACGTCGGCGCGAAGTCGCCGGTGTTGCCGTACGACCACGTCTGTTGCAGCGGAATCCCGAACAACGCCACGCGACCCACTTTGTCGCCCATGATCTTCAGGAAGTCGTGGATGTCGGTTCCTTGCTGGACGTAGTTCGTCAGGTGGAAATGCGAATCGTTGACGACGAACGCATGTCCCTTCGAAGCCGGTGTGACTGCGAACGACGCCGTCGCGAACACGGCGACCAAAGCGAGTGCGAACCCGCGAACGTAGTGTGAGCGCTTCATTGCCAGCCTCCTATAATAGGATGTCGACTCCCATCGAGATGGTGTTGCCGGTCTGCCCGGCGGTGTAGTAACCGAAGCTCGAACCGGTGGGGCACTTCTCGATGTGGATGTAGTGCAGGTTCAAGCGCAGATTGCGGTTTCCGTACGGGTAGAAACTCGCGCCGCCTCCCAGCTCCCACGGTTTGCGATCGAACTCGTCGAAGACGTACCCGCTCGTGGCGTACATGCCGAGCTTCTTCTCAACCACCATGTACCCCGCCTCGGCGAAGAACCCGCTGTCGAAGATCGAGTCGTCCGGCAGCGGCCCGGTGGCGTCGAAGTCGGACAACCAACGCATGCCGTACTCCGCTTGGAGCGAGAAGCCCTTGTACTTGAAGCCCGCGTCGATCGCAATCTCGTCGTAGTCGAGGCTCTTGACGAGCACGGTGTCGGCCAGTGCGCCGAACTCGAACGGGTTGACGCCGTCGGAAAGTTTGATCTGCGCGTGTCGCGGCGATTCGTCGTCGCCCGCGTAGCGACTTTCGCGCGAGTGGCAGGCCGACATCCCGAAACGCGTGGCGAGTTCCTGATGCTCTTCGAGATCGCCGAAACCGCCGCGCGGGCCGAACTCGCCCGTGGTCGGCATCCACATGAAGCTGGCACTGTAGGCATAAGCCCGATTGTCTTGCGCGGTAGTAATTCCGAGCTGGCTCAAGCTGCGATTGACCGACACCGTGTAGTAGAAGCGGTCGGTCGGCGAGCCCGTCACAAAGAACGCCGACGCGAAGCCGCCTCGGTAGAATTCCTCCGCCATCTGGCGGTCGCTCCCGGCCCAAAACGGCCACGAGCCTTGCATCGAACGCGCGGTCAAGCTGGGGCCGATTCCGGCGCCGAACGTCAGTTGTTTGGCGACGACGTAGCGCAAGAGGCCGAACACCAGCGTTTGCTCGGTGCTGGGAAGCGACCACACCGTGATGGTGTACAGAAACTTGGGATCAAAGAAGAACCCACTCACCCAAATCATGGTGCGGTGCCAGTTGATATCGTTGCGCGCCGCCACCTTTCGCTCGCGTCCCAGGTGATCGGTGAACGTCTGGTTGGCCGGAGTCTGGTCGAGGAACCGGAACAATCCATAGACACTTAGATTGATGCTGCCACGTTTGGTCTTCAGGATGTCGAACCCGTAGCCGGGTGTGAACGCGCCCGCAAACTGCGGAACCGGAGCAAACTTGGTCTCCTCCGCCGTCGTGGTGTCCGGTACAGCCGCGACGTCCTGCGCGCGGGATGCGACCGGCGCAAGAATCGCGGCGGCTGCCAACAACAACGCTGCACAAGCACGATGCCAGCGAATCATCGGTCTCTCCTTGATGGTAAAAAAAAGGGCCCGGTCGTAGCGACCGGGCCCGTGTGCTATGCGTTACTTCTTCTTGGCCGCCGGAACGGGAGCCGGAACTTTCGACGCGTACGGATTGCCACCGAGCGCGTTCGAAATATCGGCGATCGCCTTCTGCGCGCGGACACTGTTGCCGGCGTCGTCGAGCGGAGGCGAGACCACCGCGATACCGAACTTGCCGGGCGAGACGGCAATGAGGCCGCCACCGACACCGCTCTTGCCGGGGAGCCCCGTCGCGTAGAGCCACTTGCCCGAGTCGTCATACAGACCGGCGGTCGCCATCACGGCGAGAATCTCGGGCACGTTGTCCGCATCGAACACCTTCTTCTTAGTCACCGGATTCGTCCCGCCGAAGGCGAGTGTCGCCGCCATCGTCGCGAGGTCCTTCGCGTTGACGCCGATCGAGCACTGCTTGGTGTAAATGTCGACCGCTTGCAGCGGCTTGTCCTTGATGTACCCATAGGCGTACATCAGCATGCCGATGGCCTGGTTGCGCTGGTTGGTGGCCGCTTCGGAGTCGTAGACGTCCTGCAGCACCTTGAGCTCGCGACCTGCGCAATCGTTGTGAACGCCGATGATCTTCGCCCAAATTTCATCCGGGGTGGCACCAGGCACCATGCTGGTGGTCGTAATCGCACCCGGGTTGACGAGCGGATTCATCTCCGGACCGCCCGCCATCTTGTACGACATCTCGATCGAGACGATCGAGTTGAAGCGCATGCCGGTCGCGTCCACGCCGGTGGTCGTGAGGATGGACTCGGGCCCTTGCGTCTGGATGACGTAAGCCATCGTGAACACCTTCGAGATCGACTGGATCGACACTTCGGTGGTCAGATCGCCGGCGGTGTACACCTTGCCGTCCGACGTGACCACCGCGATGCCGAAGAGATTCGGATCGACCTTGGCCAGCGCCGGGATGTAGTCCGCGTTCTTGCCTTCTTGCAGCGTCTTGTACTTCGCGTAGGCGTCGTTGACCGCCTTGGTGATGTCGGCGGGAGCCTGTGCCTGCACCAGGCACGGCAGCGCCATGAGAATAGCGACGGTGAGAACCGCCGTCAGTTTGCGAATGGTACTCATGATCATCCTTTCTCCTTCGTTACATGATGGTCTTGGCGAAGTTGTAGCGGAACGACACCTGGACTTTGACGTCGTCGGACGACTCGAATCCCGTCACGGGGTCCGCCTTGAAGTTCTCGCGCTTGCCGTATTGCAGCTCGACACCCATCATGACGTTCGCGGTCGGGTAGTAGAGCAGGTTGCCGACGGCATACTGGCCGCGGTGGAACGCGTCGGTCGCCTGGCCGTCCGAATTGTCGATGTCCACCATCGAGTAGCCGACCGAGGTCGAGTACTTCTCGCTCCACGTGTGATCGAGGAACGCGACGATTCCCGTCACCGGCAGGGCGACGCCCTTGACCGGTGTCGTGACGTTGCCGGGATTGGCTTCGATGCCGATGTCGGCCGGAGCATCGTTCATGTAGTTCTCGATGCCTTCGCCGTACACGAAGGACGCGCGCACGACGTTGCTCTCTCCAACGTTGATGTTCGAGCTAAGATTGAGACCCCAGCCCGTGGCACCGCCGGCCAAGTCGAACGCATCGGTGCCGGCGTCTTCCCACTCGATGCGGCGGAGAATTCCGGCGATCTCGACGTAGCCAAAACCCATGGCCCGGTGGTATTCCGCCGATAGATCGGGCGCCGGGAAGTGCACTTGGACATCCTGGAGCTCGACACGATTCGAGTAGATGCCCTGGTCGCCGCTGGCACCCGGGCGCTCGAGCGCGATGGTCAGGTACGTGTCGCCCTGGATCGGCATGTAGCGAATCTGCACGTTACGGAAGAACGCCATGCCGTTCGGGCCCCAGTATTCAATCGTATTGGGGAACACGCCGATGTCCATGAACGGACTCCACGTCTGTCCCGCGCCGACCTTGCCGAGTTCGCCGTAGGCGTGGCGCAAACGAATCGTCGTCTGGCCCGCGTCGACGCCGGTGCCGAAGAGTTCCCATTCGAATTGCGTCTTCAAGGTGCCGATGTCCGTCGGCGTCGACGACTTGACGCCGAAGCGCGTCTGACGAACGCCGAAGAAGGTATTCCCGTCAGCGCCGAATTCATCCTTGAATGCAGGGAGCTTGGTGGGACGCATGACGTCGTACCAAGCCGGATCGACCTGCTTGGTATCGTAGCCGGCGTCCATCATCACGTATCCGTAGAGGTCGAATGTCGAGTCTCCGGCGGCCGCGGTGCCGGCGAGGCAGCCCAGCAGCAGGAGAAATAGAATTGCTCGTCTCATGATCCTTCCTTTCGTGCGCAACAGAGCCGCGTGCGATACACCAGCATCGCAGCGACGTTGCGGATCGGTAGCCAGATGCTATGCGCTCAATCGACTCGCAGTCCAGCGGTATCCAGGCGCGACGATGGCCGTCGCGGAACGTGGCGCACCGAAGCGTCAGAGCGTGAACTGGATACGACCCTGGAAGAACTGAGTTCCCCCTTTGAGGTCGAAGCGATCGAGTTTGCCGTATCCGTAGGTGAACTCCAGGCGGAGATTGTCGGACATATGCCAGTTCACCATCGGCGTCACCCTCCAGTACTTACCGCCGTGGAAACGCCCCGAGTCCATGTCGACGTATGACAGGTCCAACACGGCTTCCCACGCGCCGGGGCCGCCCTCGAACACGGTCTTGTTGGGCGACACCGCTTCAAAGTAGGCCCCGCGAATATTGTAGGGACGGGTTTCACCGGTGATGATCCACGTCGCGACGACATTGCCCCCGTGAAACAAGACGTCGCCTTCGCCCACCGGCGAGAGGTTCTGCCAGTGATACTCGGTCCCGAAAAGCCAGGGCCCGTTGCGGTAAAACGCCTCGACGCCGTCCGTGCGTCCGTGATCAGCCGCGAACTTTCCGGCGTCGACGAAGTAGGGACCGAGATAGGAGCCGCCCCTTGCTCTCGGCTGGATGCTGCCTTCGTCGGGCTCGAAGCTGCGGGTCATCGCGGCGACGAAAAGCATCTCGTTGCCGTCTTCTGACAGTTTTGGAAGCCATCCCAGTCGTGCGACGAGCTGGTTATCGGCGGTCGCAAACTTCTCGTCTTCGGACAACCCGTCCGCGTACGCGCCAAGACTCAGATAAATGCGGGGGCTTTCGTAGTAGCCGAAGTATTTGATGCCGTCGGCCAGGATCGGCACAAAGGCATCGTTGGCCGGGGACCGCTCGTTGGTCCAGCCATGGTAACCGACCATGACTTTGATCATCGAGTAGCCCTCCTTGGTGCGGCCGACGAAAACGTTCCCCGACAGCTCCGGCAGACCCACGATCAACCCGGTCTGACGGAAGCGCCAGTCTTTGTCCGCACCGTCGTACATGTATCCCAGTGTCCAGGACAGCGGGCGATCGGTCTTGAACTTCCCCTTGAACAAGATACGGAAGTCGCGCAGGCCGGCGTCGGGATTCTCAATGGACACCTGTTGCTTACTCTCGTCATCCTGGTCATACGCCGCGAAGTCGACCAAGAATCCGAAACCGAAACGCAGGGTCGAAACGGGCCCGTCGTACTCGTTCCACTTGACCAGCTTGCGTCGTGGCTCTTCGGCGTCCGCCTCTCCGGCGTCGACCGTCGTGTCGATGGTCGAGTCGGGAGTCGCCGCCTTGGTATCCGCGCCGCGCGAAACGTTCGGCGCCATGCCAAGGACCAGCATTGCTGCGGCAGCAATTCGAATGAGGTGCATCAGCGACTCCCGATCTTGTTTCAACGGGTTAATAGCGGTTGAAGTAGTCCTGGGCCTTCTTCGCATCCGATGACTTCAGCAGAACCAGCTGGAGCAGCACACGCGCCTTGGCCGGATTGAGCTCCATCGACGACACGGTTCCAATCTGATCGTCGTTGCATTCGATGTTGCGGCGGATGATGCCGCCGTTGACGCGCGAAGACCGCACGACGATGACACCCTGCGCGATGACCTGTTTCACCGCTTCCATCGCGGGCGCCGTCATGTTGCCGTCGCCGACGCCGGCAATCACAATACCCTTGGCGCCACTCTTAGCGGCGTTGGTGATGATATCGGGCGACATGTTCGCGTGGGCATAGATAATGTCCACGCGCGGCAATGTGGCCTGCGTGGCCGGGATCCCCAACTCGCTGTTCTTGGTATTGACCTGCGCGGGCGTCCGGTACCAGGTGTTGACGCCGAACAGGGTCGCGCCGATCAGTCCGACCTCGCCCGAGCTCATCGTTCCGACGTCTGTCGTGTGCGTCTTGACGATGTCGTGCGCCGAATGAATGTCGTCGTCGACCGTCACGAGCACCCCGCGTCCGCGTGCCTTCGGGTCGGCGGCGATGGCGACGGCATTATAGATATTGAGCGGTCCGTCCGCGCTCATCGCGGTCGAGGGGCGCATCGAGCCGGTCAGCACGACGGGTTTGTCGCTCTTGACGGTGAGATCCAAGAAGTACGATGTCTCCTCCATCGTGTCGGTGCCGTGCGTGATGACGACGCCGGCGACGGTGGGGTCGGCGAGCAGTTCATTCACGCGCTTGGCGAGTTTCAACCACACCTCGTCGTTCATGTCCTGGCTACCGATGCTGGCGATTTGCTCGCCGGTGACATCGGCGAGGTCCTTCATCTGCGGGACCGCCTGGATCAGGAGGTCGACTCCCACCGCACCCGACTGGTAACCGGCGTCCGTCGCGGCCGCGGACGCGCCCGCGATAGTTCCGCCGGTGGCGAGGATCACGACCTTGGGTTTCTTGGGTGTCGTTGCAGGTTTCGCTGCAGTCTGAGCTAGGGCGCTCGAGGCGAGCATCAACGTCGCTCCGACGAGGCTCACGATTCGTAGTGTCTTCATGACAGTTCCTCCAGTTTAGAAATGGTTCGTTACTTCTTCTTGTATTTTGCGGGATCCAAGTTGGTCAGCTTGATCGGGTCCAACAGATCCTTGATCTGCGCTTCGGTTAGTATGTGCTGTTCCCGAATGACCTCGAGAATCCCTTTTCCACTCTTATAAGCGTCGGCGGCCAACTCGGTCGCTTTCTCGTAGCCGATCACGGGGTTGAGAGCCGTGACGATGCCGACGGTGGTCTCCAGGTAATGCTCCAGCACTTTCTCGTTGACCGTGATGCCGTCGACGCACTTGGTGCGCATGAGCTTCGATACGTTGAAAAGCAGAGCCTGTGACTCCATAGGCGCCAGGCCGTTGAGCGGCTCGTACGCGTTGAGCTGGAGTTGCCCACTGTGCGCGGCCAGTGACACCGCGACATCATTGGCGATTACGCGGTAGCACACGATGCCGACCACTTCGGGCACGACCGGATTGACTTTGCCCGGCATGATCGACGAGCCCGGCTGCAGCGCAGGCAGATTGATTTCCGCCAGCCCCGCCCGGGGCCCGGACGTCAAGAGAATCAAGTCGCTCGAAATCTTCGCGAGCTTGATCGCGACACTCTTGAGCGCGCTGGAATACACCACGAAACCTTGCTGGTCCCAGGTGGCTGCGATCATGTCCGACGCCGGCACGATCGGTTTGCCGGTCAGTGTCGCCAGTTGCGCCGCGCACTTCTCCGCGTAGCCCTTCGGGACGTTGATCCCGGTGCCGATCGCGGTGGCTCCCATGTTCTCGGTGTAGAGGTACTTCTCGGCGTCGCGCAGGAGCTCAATTTCGCTCTCGATCGACGCCCCGAAGGCGTGGAATTCCTGGCCGACCGTCATGGGTACCGCGTCTTGCAACTCGGTGCGCCCCATCTTCACGATGGTCAGATACTCCTCACCCTTCTTGTGGAACGACGCCGCCAGCTGTTCGAGCTCGGCGACTAGTTTGTCGTTTCGCAGGAGAAGGGCGACATGGATCGCGGTCGGATACGAGTCGTTGGTCGACTGCGACATGTTCAAGTCGTCGTGTGGATCGAGGAACTGGTATTCGCCCTTCTTGTGACCGCCCATCTCGAGCCCGATGTTGGCGAGCACTTCGTTGGCGTTCATGTTGGTGGAGGTGCCGGCGCCGCCCTGATACCAGTCCACCTGGAACTGGTCATGGTACTTGCCGTCCATCACCGCCTTGCACGCCTTCTCGATCATGGCCAGACGCTCGGGTTTCATGGCGCCGACTTCCGTGTTGGCGCGCGCTGCCGCCAGCTTGACGATGGCCCATGCCTCGACGTAGCCGGGGTAGTGGTTGATCGCGATGCCGGAGAGCTGGAAGTTCTCCAGCGCGCGTGCGGTCTGCACACCGTAGTAGGCGTCCGCCGGAATCTGTTTCTCACCCAGAAGATCTTTTTCGGTTCGCGTCGCGGGTGCTGCCGCCGCCTTGGTGGTCTTCGGCGGGGCCGCCGTGGCGAGTGTTGGCACGAGTGACAACGCGCATATCACGAACAGGAGACGCATTCGATTTCTCATGGGAACTTCCTTTCGGTCGTTGGTCGCCACCGGACGGGTGGTCCGAGGCGACGTTTCGGTACACAATACTGGTCGGCCCGCCGCGAGTCGCGGCGGGCGACGTCAGAGCTTTGCAAAGGGGGGCGTGAACAGCATGACGCCGATCTCAAATCCCGCGCCATTGGGGCCGTCGAATTCCGCACCGTAGGTTACTGCGAACACCGCGTACGGACTCGGTTCCCAGCGCACACCCACCTTGTATTCGGGGATGGCTCGCACTTCGCCTTCCGAACCGAACACCTCACCTACAAGTGACGTTTCCATGTTGCGGGGATACCACGCCACGCGCGTGGAGTAGGTGAACGCCCAGGCCGTGCTCTGGTCGGCGCCATAGTTTCGAGTCAAGCTCGCGCCCGGCATGATGTCCCAGGACACCTTGTTGTCGAGGAACGGCACCGTCACGGGCGCGTTCATCCAGTAGGTCTGGAACGCGTCCTCCAAACCGTAGGCCGATACGTAACCCGGGTCCACTCCGGTTCCGGCCTTGACCGCAAAGCCGCCCGTCTTGGCTGCGTTCTCGTGCAGCATCCACTTGGCGTAGTACGACGTCGAATAGCCGTCTTCGGTCGTGCGGTCGTTATCCTTGTCGTAGAGATAGGCCGCGGCGGTGAACTCCCAGTTGGGGAAGAGAGAAAACGTCGTCATCCACATGGTGTTTCGTTCGCCGGCCGTCAATATGATGGTCGCCACACCGTGCGGCTTGGAAAGATAATTGTCGGAATTGAATTGCTGCGCGCGCGCGGAGCTACATACCAGAATGCATACCCAGAATAACGACGCGGCAGCGAGCCTTGGGAGTACGGTTTTCATATGCGTTTTCCTCATGATGCTTGCAATCGACAGAGGAACAATACACCCACAAGGCTGCGTTTTGAATTACAATCGCGGCACTATTAGGAGGTTTTCTCTATGAGCATGATCAAAGAGTTTCGCGATTTCGCCGTCAAAGGCAACATGGTGGACATGGCCGTCGGTATCATTATCGGTGCGGCGTTCGGCAAGTTGATCTCGTCGTTGGTGGGCGATGTCGTCATGCCGCCGCTCGGGCAATTGATCGGCGGCGTCAATTTCACCGACTTGAAGTTGACGATCGGCTCGCCCATCCCCGACAAGGCGCCCGTCACCGTGAACTACGGCACCTTCCTGCAAACCGCGTTCGACTTTCTGATCGTGGCGTTGGTGATCTTCATGGTGGTCAAGGGAATCAATGCGATGAAGCGCAAGGAAGCGGCCGCACCCGCGGCACCAGCGGCTCCAACCAAGGATCAAATGCTTCTGACGGAGATTCGCGACTTGTTGAAGTCGCGCTAGAACGTCCAGCCGAGGCTGGTGACCAGACCGTAGTCGTTGTTGGACGCGGTGGGGTCCGGCGGCTGGTTGTCGGACGAGTTGTAGAACGATAGCACGATGGTGAAGTCTTTGACGATTTCGCGCGTCGCGCTGATATCGAGTTCGGAGCGGACACGTCCCCACGTCGTGAGGTTGGGGTAGACGGTGATATCCATCGTGATGTCGGTCTTGGGGTAGTCGTAGCGGAACACCGAATAATTCACGGAAAGGAACGCCTCGAGATTGTAGTTCGGGGCGAGCTCGCCGGACGTTTCTCGGTTGACGCTCAAGCCGGTGGTCGACACCAAGTCGGAGTGGTTACTCTGAACAAAGTTGAAACCCGCACCGGCCGATAACTGCACGCGCAGGTCCAGCCCCAGTTCGTTGTTGGTTTGCGTCCCGCCGCTTCCGGTAACAAACCATGGCCCATCGAACAAACGACTGTACGTGAGCGAGAAATCGTCCCGGCGTTGCGTGTCCTTTCCCTCTTGCCGGGTCGTGATGGAACTGAGATCCAATTCGAAGAGCCGAATCGGAGTGCGGCGGCGCACGGTGACATCGGAGGAAAGCTGCGCCAAGCTGTTCGACTTGGTGTAGCTGAAACCCATGCTGATCGAGCCGTCGAGCTGCTCCCAGAACGACGCCTCCAGCGGTGTAATGCCGACTACGTCGGCGTGGAACGTGGTCTCCGTCTGCCCGTTCTGGATCACCTCGAGCATGCCGGCGCGGGTCAGGAAAATCGCTCCGAAATACTTGATGCCGAACTGGTCCTCGACGCGAAACTGATACACGCTGTTGAGCGAGTCGACGTCCTCCCACTCGATGTTGAGCGTTCCGATGTCGTTGGTGCTCAATTTGAGAATGCCGCGGTCGAGCTGCTTGATCTCACCGGTCACGCGATCGCCGTTGCGCAGGAAAACCAGGTCGGTCTTCTGGCGCGCGTGGGCAAGCGAGACGATGGACCCGAGGCCGACCGTCGCCAGGACCAGAGCGATTGCAAGACGGTGCATCACCATTGCGACTAGGGTTTCGGCGCGTCTCGACGCTTGAAGAATTGGATCATGTTGATCACGCAGATGCCGACGATCATGCCGCACATGAAAATCTGCAGGAAGTCGACGGTGCGCACGGTTTCGGCCGCGCGACGCACGACCACGAGCGACAGAATCAACGGAATGACCCACACGACGGTGCCTCGGCGACGACCAGCATTCATTCGGTTCTTCCTTTCGGGCGCGATGGGGCGACAATGGAATCTCGACGCCGTCTCGTCTACAATGACGACGGACGGCCGCCGAAGCGGCCCCAGTTTAACAGAGGAGCACCCATGTCCAAATATCGAATCGAAAAAGACTCGCTGGGCGAGATGCGCGTCCCCGAAGACGCCTATTATGGAGCGCAAACCGCCCGCGCGGTGGAGAACTTCCCGGTCAGCGGCCTCACGTTTCCGCGCCAATTCATCCGCGCGCTCGGCATCATCAAGCGCGGTTGCGCCCGCGCCAACGTGGAGCTGGGCGATCTCGACGCCAAAGTGGGCGAAGCGATCGCGGAAGCCGCGACCGAAGTGATCGAAGGCAAGCTCGACGCCGAGTTCCCACTCGACATTTATCAGACCGGCAGCGGGACGTCGACCAACATGAACGCCAACGAAGTGATCGCAAACCGCGCGGCCGAAATCATGGGCAAGGAACGCGGGCACAAGTCGGTCCATCCCAACGACCACGTCAACATGAGCCAGTCGTCGAACGACGTCATCCCGACCGCGATCCACGTCGCCGCGGCGACCGCCATCACGACCGAGCTGATTCCCGCGCTCGAGCACTTGGGGCTCACGCTGGAAGCGAAGTCGGAACAATTCGACGACGTCGTGAAGTCGGGGCGCACGCACTTGATGGACGCGACCCCGGTGCGGCTCGGGCAGGAGTTCGGCGGCTTCGAGCGCCAGGTGGCGAACGCGGTCGAGCGCGCGGGGCGCGCGCGCGACGCACTGCTCGAGTTGGCGCTGGGCGGCACCGCCGTCGGCACCGGCATCAATCGGCGCGCGGAGTTCCCGCAAGTCGCGATCAAGCACATCGGCGAAGACACTGGCCTCGCGTTCTACGAGGCGATGGATCACTTCGAGGCCCAGGGTGCGAAGGACGCGTGTGTCGAAGCCTCCGGGCAGATGAAAACCATCGCGGTGAGTCTTTCGAAAATCGCCAATGATATTCGATTGATGTCGTCGGGGCCGCGCACCGGCATCGCGGAGATCACGCTACCGTCGATTCAGCCCGGCAGTTCGATCATGCCGGGCAAGATCAACCCGGTGATCTGCGAATCCGTGACGATGGTGAGTGCACAGGTGATCGGTTACGACGCGGCGATCACGCAGTGCGGGCTCGGGAGTTATCTCGAGCTCAATGTCATGATGCCGCTGATGGCGTACGATCTTCTGGAGCAGATTCGATTGCTCGCCAACGTGAGCCGCATCTTCGCCAACACGTGCATTTCGGGGATCACCGCCAACGATTCACGCGCGCGCGAGTTGCTGGAGTTGAATCTCTCCACGTGCACGTCGCTGGCGCCCAAGATCGGCTACGACAAAGCGGCGGCACTATCGAAGCAGGCCTTCGCCACCGGGCGCACCGTGCGCGACGTCGCGCGCGAGATGAAGGTGCTCCCCGAGGACGAGCTCAATCGGCTGCTCGACTATAGAAGGATGACGGAGCCGGACGCGTAATGCCGACCTACTGGGAATACTTGAAGATCGACGAGCTCTTGTCGCTCCAGCAGACGACCGGCGACGAGCACGACGAGACGCTCTTCATCATCATCCATCAGTCCTATGAACTCTGGTTCAAAGAGATGCTGCACGAGTTGGACTATTTCCAGGTTCTGCTCGCGAAGAACGATTTGCCGCGCGCGTTCCACACCATGAAGCGCGCGCTCACGGTCTTGAAGATGCTGGTGGCGAAGATCGATATTCTAGAAACGATGACGCCGCTCGAGTTTTTGACCTTTCGCGAGCGCTTGGAGTCGGGGAGCGGATTTCAATCGGTGCAGTTCCGCGAGTTGGAATTCGTGCTCGGGCACAAGCGACGTGCCGTCATGGATCACTATCCGGCGGATTATCCGGCTCGCAAGAGCCTCGATCGTCGCTGGAGCGAGCCGACGGTGTGGGACGCCTTCGTGCATTTCCTTCGCGACAACGGCTGGCCGGTTCCGCGCGAAGCGCTCGAGCGCGACGTGACGGCGCCCATCGTCGCGTCACCCGAGATGCAGAAGCTCCTGATCGACGTCTACAAGAGCAACCCGTCGCTCGCGAATTTGTGCGAACGCATGGTCGACTTGGACGAAGGCATGCAAGAGTGGCGCTACCGCCACGTCAAGATGGTCGAACGTACCATCGGCACCAAGCGCGGCACCGGCGGCAGCGAGGGCGCCGAGTATCTCAAGACGACACTCATGCGCCCTCTCTTCCCGGACCTCTGGGAGATCCGGACGTCTCTCTAGCACACTATGCTCTAATTGCCGAAACGCAGAACGGCGGCGAACGTGACACTGTCGAGGTCGTCGCCGGTCAGGTTCTTGATTTGGTCGTCGGTCCAGAACTGGTACGCGCCATACACATCGAGGCCAAGTTTCCCGAGCGGGAGATTGACGCCGCCGCGAAGGGCGTACCACGGGTTGTCCATGAAGTCCCCGTCCCAGTAGCCGACCCCGATGCCGGCACCGCCGTAGATCATGCCGCCGATGAGCGCCCACGCCGACGGAGTGGTCAGCGAATTACCCGAACCGACGTAGTCGAAGATGTACTCGACGTCACCTTCGAATTTGATCAACCCCGCGCCGAACTGAAGCGATCCCAGCAGTCCGAACGAGTTCTGGCTGAAATCCTCGACGCCGTTCGCTTGGAGATCGCCGAGATTGTGCAGGTAGTGCACGCCGACCCCGAGGCCGGCACGTGCGACGCCCGCGGTGGTAGCCAACGACAGGCCCAAGAGAACAGGAACCAAGAATTTGCTGATGGATTTCATTTCGCCCTCCTCTTCGATGAATGAGACTCTGAGTGCGATATGATCACCGCGGGTCGGCATGGTCAAGGCCCGATTGCATTCCATTGTGACGGGCGCCACATGTCATGGTGCATTTCGGGCGTGCCTGCGACGGCGTGGCCGGTTCGAAGTCGCTCTAGTTTGCCTACTGTCGGGTGAACTCGAAGTTGTAGGCATCCCCTGATGTGATGTCTAGGAAGTAACCGATGATCTTGGTGCCGTTGCTGCTCAAATCACCGTCCACGGTTTGGAAGGTGCCGTTGCCAAGTTCGTCGCCGCAAGTGGGACCGTCGCCGCAGTCGATGCAAATCTGCGCCGGCCAGTTCGTCGACAGATACCAGAAGAACGTGGGCGGGTCCGTCGAGTGGTCGATCTGCAGCATTCCCTCGGCCGGAACGATGTCGTGTGAGTCGGGGTCAAAGCTGAGCAGTGAGCAGTCCGTCCAGGGCGTATAGGTCACCGTGCCGGTCGGTGCGAAGAACTCCAGATCTCCGAAGGTGTACGTGTTGGTCCAGGTCAGCGTGAACTCAGCTATGCTGACGTCGTTGGGATCACCGGTACCGGCCGTGTGGTGCGCGGTAGCGGTCCCGGTCCACTGACTGCCGATGGTAATGGTGCAGACGAGGAGCGCGCTCGCGCCAGCAAAGTTGGTTTCGACACTCACCGCGACCGGGTTATTTTGCGGAACGCTGGCCGGAGCCGTGTAGCGGGCCGCGAAGGTCCCGGTGCTCGCCACTCGCCCTACGGTGTTGTTTCCCCCCGAAATTCCGTTCACCGACCAATTCGATATTGTGCTGAGGGGCGCGAGTTCGTCGTCGCAGGCATAGACGAGCGCGGTCAGGTCGGGGTCGCCCGCGATGGTCTCGCGTGTGCATATGCGCACGTACAGGGAAACTGTCCCCGACGTTCCGACAGTGGCTGATCCTGGGCGAATCTGAACCCCTTCGATGTTCGAATAGTCGGAGAAGTGCGTCGTCGTGCACGTCAGCGTGCCGTCGACGTCGTCGTACGTGCGATTCTTCAGCACGTACCAAAACCCGGCGCTGTTCTGCACGGCCACGTCGAGAAATGCGGGCGCGGTTTCCGCCAAGATTTCCGGCGCGACGTCGAACACGAGATCGATCGGCTGCGCGAACGTGAGCCCGTTGGGCTCCAAGCGATAGCCGTTGCCGACCCCGCCCCATGCGGTATTCGTGATGGGTTGAATCGTGACGGTCGTGTCCGACGACAACGCGCCCGCGGGAATGTCGATCGCGAACAAGCCGTCGTCGCTCGCCAGCGTTCCGCCCGCCGCGCCGATGGTCGCGGTCGTCGCGGTACCGTTCGGAGTTCCCGGTGCTGTCGCTTGCGGCTGGGGATTGTTGTTGCCGCCGTCGTCGGGCGGGGGACCAGTGGAATCGTCGCCGCACGCGACGAAGAACATCAATACGACGAGAGCTAGTACTCGTGAGTGTTTCATGACGTCATCGCTCCTCATAGTTTCGAGAATTCGACGCGGCGATTCATCGCGCGACCTTCCGGCTTGTCGTTGCTCGCGACGGGCTTGGTGTCGCCGAGCCCATCGGTCTTAAAGCGGTCGGCCGCGATCTTGAATTGCTCCGCGAGCACCTTCGCGACCGATGCGGCGCGGCGCTTCGACAGATCCAAGTTGCCGGCGGCGGTGCCTTCGTTGTCGGTGTGCCCGTCGATCTCGACTTTCACCGCTGCATTCTTCTCGAGAAACGTCGCGAGTTGGCGCAGCACCGGCGCCGACTCTGCCTTCACGACGTCCGAGCCGCTGTCGAAATAGATCCCGTAGGTGACGAACTTCCCGTTCGCGAACGGATCCGCGACGGGCTTGTTGCCTTCGGCGAAGCGAACGTTCGTGATCATGGGCTCCTTGTCGGACCACAGCGACACCACGAGATAATCGGGTGCGCCAATGGTGAGATTGATCTCCGGGATATTCGCAACGCGCTGGCGGTCGATGTATGCCTTCACGGCGTTACCGCGCGCCATGAACATGACGTGGTGGACCGCACCCCACACTTTCGTGTTCTCCAACGGAGTGTCGGACGTCGTGTTGCCGGTCAGGAAATAGGCGCGCTCGCCCGAATAGGGAAAGGTCAGATCCCATACGTTCTGGTTACCTTTCACCCCGATCACGTCGAGAACGTTGCCGGACGGTTCACCGCAGTAGAAATCGAGCTCGAACGTCCAGTACTCGGGGAGAGTGGGTGTCGACGGCAGCTTCATCGCAATGCGGCTGGTGATGCTGGTGCTCCGCACCCAGCGCCGCCCTTCCATTTCCGCCACTTCGAGCGTGCCCTGTTCGAGCTTCCAGTTGGCCGGAAACTCGCCCAGCTCGTCCTGCGTGAAGTCGTCGTAGAAGAGCACCTTGTCGCCCGGCACGTAGTCGAACTTGGTCGACACGGCCGAGACTTTGGTCTCGTCGCCCGCCGGCGCTTCTTTGGAAGCCGGCTCGCTCGACGTCGGTGTGTCCGTGGGCTTGGCGTCTTTGGTGGTGTCCGTGGTCTTATTGACCGCGTCGTCGGCCGTCTTGTTGGCCTCTTTGTTGGCCTTGTCTTGCGCCTTCTTCTTGAGGCTGTCGCCAAGGCCGGCTGAACTGCCGATGGGCAGCGCGGCGACGATGACAACAAGGGCGGCGACGCGCGCGAATGCGGGAAGTCGATTCATCATGGCGGCTCCATAGAGGGATAGGTCCGGGGAGTCGGGCACCGATGCGATCTCTCGATGCCCATAGGACGGGGCGAGGTAGGCGATATCACGAGAAAAATTCCAGTTCTCGCGCCCGGGTGCATTTCGAGCCCCGGTCGGCTATAGTGACGGCGTCGCCATGATTTCTCCCCAGGACCTATATCGCTCCCCGAACGCGCTGGCGCCCGAATACTCGCGTTTCCGGGTTTCCGAACGCCTCTTGCTCACGGGGCATTCGCACCAGGCCTGGCCCGATGTCGCCTTCGAGGGCCACCAACGCGCGTTCCTGGACGCCGCCGAGTGGGTCGACGACAAGTGGCCGCGTGCTTTCGCGGTGGCCGACGAGGTTCGTCGCGGCTGGGCGCGCCTGCTCGACGACGCGCCGGAGCGCATCGCCCTCGGTCAGAGCACGCACGAGCTCGTAGTTCGCTTCGTGTCGGGGCTCCCGTTGAAGAAGCGACCGCGCCTCGTTACCACCGACGGCGAATATCATTCGACGCGTCGATTGGTCGATCGGCTGGCCGAAGAAGGCATCGACGTCGTCAAAGTGGCGGCGTCGCCGAGTGCCACGCAGTCGGAACGCGTGGCACGGGCCGTCGACGATCGCACCGCCGCGGTGCTGGTGTCGTCGGTCATGTTTCGCAGCGCCGAGATCGTCCCCAACTTGCGCGTGGTGGCAGAGGCGTGCGCGCGTCACGGCGCCGAGTTCTTGGTCGACGCGTATCATCAAGTGAACGTCGTGCCGTTCTCGATCCGCGAGATGGGATTGGAGCGCGCGTACGTGACCGGGGCGGGCTACAAGTACGTACAGCTCGGAGAAGGAAATGCGTTTCTGCGGTTTCCCGCCGACTGCGCTCTGCGTCCGGTGGTGACAGGATGGTTCAGCGAGTTCGCGCTCAAGGAGAAAGCGCCCGAGCGACCGGTCGTCTACGGCGACGGGCCCGCGCGCTTCGCGGGGGCGACCTACGACCCGACCAGCAACTACCGCGCGGCATCCGTGTTCGAGTTTTTCGCGAAGCGCGGATTGACGCCGGCGCTGTTGCGCGAGGTGAGCCAGCATCAAGTGGGATTGTTGATCGATCGCTTCGACGCGCTCGACTTGGATCCAAAGCTCATCGCGCGCGATCGTTCGATTGCGCTCCGCGACATCGGCGGCTTCTTGGTGCTGCGCTCATCGCGCGCGGGAGATATCTGCCAGCGGCTGCACGAGCGCGGCGTCTACACGGACTACCGTGCCGACGTGCTGCGCATGGGCCCGGCGCCGTATTTGTCGGACGCGCAGATCGAGGAAGCCGTGCGGCGGTTGGGTGAGGTGTGCCGGCTGGCGGCGGGCGAAACGCGGTCGTAATGGATCCTCCCGACGTCGATGGAACCAGCACGCGTGCGGACGCGGTCTTCAGCGCGCGTCGTCTCTCCAAGACCTACCACGTCGGCGAAGTGGACGTGCACGCGCTGCGCGAGGTCGACCTCGACATCTATCGCGGCGAGATGCTCGTCATCCTCGGACCCTCGGGGAGCGGGAAGTCCACCCTCCTCAATATTCTCGGCGGGCTCGACGTCCCGACCGGCGGAAGCGTCCACTTCCTCGACCACGATCTCTCCAAGAACGACGACGCGCAGCTCACGCGCTTTCGTCGCGACCACGTCGGGTTCGTCTTTCAATTCTATAACCTGATCCCGAGTCTCACCGCGCTCGAGAACGTGGAACTCGTCACCGAGACGTCCGCGAAGCCGATGCGCCCCGAGCGCGCGCTGGAGTTGGTCGGCCTCGCGGATCGTGCGAACCACTTTCCATCCCAGCTCTCGGGCGGCGAGCAGCAACGCGTCGCCATCGCGCGCGCCATCGTCAAACAGCCCGACGTGCTCCTGTGCGACGAGCCCACCGGCGCCCTCGACATCGAAACCGGCATCATCGTGCTCGAGGCACTGGTGCGCGTGAACCGCGACCTGGGCGCGACGGTGGCCATTATCACGCACAACGCGTCGATCGCGGGCCTGGCCCACCGCGTCGTGCGCATGCGCAGCGGTACCATCGCTTCCATCGAAACCAATCGCGAGCGCATCACACCGTCCCAGTTGTCGTGGTGAAGCGATGAGCGTTCTCCGCCGCAAGCTCACGCGCGACCTGTGGCACTACCGGAGCCAGATCGCATCCGTCGCCCTCGTTATGGCGGCCGGCATCGCGTTGTTCGTCGCGCTACGAAGCATGAAGGGCTACTTGCTCGACTCGCGCGACCACTACTATCGCGAACAGCGGTTCGCGGACGTATTCGTGTCGTTGCGGCGCGCACCGCTCTCGGTGGCGGACCGCGTGGCCGCGATCCCGGGTGTGACGGCGGTCGAAAGCCGCATCGTCGCCGACGTCCTGCTCGACGTCCCCGGCGCCACCGAAGTCGTCACGGGTCACTTCGTCTCGGTGCCCGACCGGCAACAGTCGATGCTGAACGGTCTCGTGATCCAGCGCGGGAGTTATCCCTCGCCCGTGCGCCGCGACGAGATCGTGGTGAGCAGTGCTTTCGCGCGCGCGCATCGCCTCGATGTCGGAGACGTCATGGGTGCGGTCATCAACGGTCGCCGGCAAAAATTTCGCATCGTAGGCCTGGGAATCTCGCCCGAGTTCGTCTACGAAATTCGCGGCGGCGTCGACTTGTTCCCCGACAATCGCCGCTTCGGCGTCGTGTGGACGACGCGGAGCGCGCTGGCGGCGGCGTTCGATCTCGAGGGCGCGTTCAACGACCTCGTCATCGGGGTGGCACCCGGCACCAGCGTGCGCGACGTCGTCGAGCGCGTGGATCGTATCGCCGACCGCTACGGCGGACTGGGCGCGTACGGGCGCGAAGACCACCTGTCGAACCGATTCGTGTCGGATGAGATCAACGAGATGCGCGTGACCAGCATCCTCATCCCGTCGATTTTTCTGGGCGTCACCGCGTTCTTGTTGCACACGATTCTCTTGCGCCTGGTCGGGGTCGAGCGCGAGCAGATCGCCGTGCTGCGCGCATTCGGATTCACGCCGGTTCGGATCGCGGCGCACTACCTGGCGTTCGCGTCGGCGCCGGTGGTGGCCGGCACCGCACTCGGCACCGGCGTGGGGCTCTGGTTCGCGATCAAGTTGGCGGCCATGTACGAGCGGTTCTTCCAGTTCCCGTTCGCCCGCTTCACGCTCGATCCGTGGATCGTGGCGACGGCGCTGCTCGTGAGCGCCGCCGCCGTGTTCGTGGGCAGCGTCGGGGCGGTGCGCGCCGTGCTGCGACTCCCGCCCGCCGAGGCCATGCGCCCGCCCGCCCCGCCCGCGTTTCGGCGCGGTTTCGCGAGTCGTATCGGCCTCGAACGTCACGTGTCGTCTGCCACGCGCATGGTGCTGCGCAGCCTCGAACGACGCCCCGGCAAGTCTGCCCTGTCGATCGTCGGCATTGCGCTGGCATTGGCGATGGTCGTCACCGGGCGTTACGCGTTCGACGCCATCGATCTGTTGAAGAAGGTCCAGTTCTACGACGTCGATCGGTCCGACGCGTCGGTTGCGTTCAACGAACCCCAACCGAGCCGGATTCGGTATGAGATCGCGCGCCTCGAGGGTGTCGAGCGCGTGGAAATGTTTCGCGCCGTGCCGGTGCGACTCGTGCACGGCCACGTGGAAGAAACGACGGCCGTCCTCGGGCTCGAGCGCGACGCGGAGCTACGCCGGATCGTCGACGGGAAATCGCTGGTTACGCCGCCGCCCGAGCATGGCATTCTATTGACGCGCGCGCTCGCGTCGCGGCTCCGCGCGCGGCCGGGCGACGTGGTCACGGTCGAAATCCTCGAAGGCGAGCGCCAGATGGTCACGGCACCCGTCGCGGGCACGGTCGACGAACTGGTGGGGACGTCGGCCTACATGGAGATGGATGCGTTGCACCGGCTGGTGCAAGGCGAGCGCCAGGTGAACGGCGCCTTTCTGCGCGTGGCCGCGGCGGATCGCGCGCACGTGCGCGAGCGATTGGCGGAGATGCCGGCCGTGAGCGGGGTAGCGGAACGGAGTGCATCGCTCGGCAGCTTCGAGCGAACCGTTCAGGAGAGTTTTGCGATCTCGCTGACCATCGTTCTCGGCTTCGCGATTCTGATTGCGAGCGGAATCGTCTACAACAGCGGGCGCATCGCACTGTCGGAACGCGCGCGCGAACTGGCCAGCTTGCGTGTCCTCGGATTCACGCGGCGCGAGGTGGCATCCATGCTGTTGGGAGAACAGCTGGCGATTGTGGTGGCCGCCATTCCGCTGGGCTGGTTGAGCGGTTACGGCTTGTGTGCGCTCGTCAATAGCCGTTCCGACTCGGAGTCGTTTCGTCTCCCGCTGGTGGTGAGCCCGGAGACGTATGCAACGGCGACGCTCGTCGTCGTCGTGGCGCTCGGATTCACCGCGGTGGCGCTGCGCCATCGCGTCGATGGTTTGGATTTGGTGAACGTGCTCAAGGCGCGGGAGTGAATGACATGTCGAAGAATCGTTCGCGCTGGTTTTGGTTGGCCGGCGTCGTGGTTGTGGCCGCGGGTCTGTGGCTCTTCCTGCGCCCGAAGCCGCTGCTCGTCGAGACGGCGCGCGTCGATCACGGCCCGGTGCGCGTGACGATCGACGAAGAGGGCGAGACGCGCGTGCGCGACCGCTACGTAGTCGACTCACCCGTGACGGCACGACTGCGTCGCATCGAGTTGCGCGAGGGCGACGCGGTGCAAGCCGGTGGCGTAGTGGCGCAGCTCGACCCGGCCCCGCTGGATGCGCGCGCGCAAGAGGAAGGGCAAGCGAAGTTGGAGGCGGCACTCGACGGCGAGCGCGTCGCGCGCGCTACCTTGGATCGTGCCCGAGTGGCGAGCGAGCAAGCCGACCGCGAGCGCGATCGCGCCCAAAAACTCGCGCAGCAGGGGCTCGTCGCGAGTGAGGCGAGCGAACGCACCGTGCTCGCGGCGCAATCCGCACGCAAGGAATTCGAAGCAGCCCAGTTTCACGCCCAGGCGGCGGCGCACGAAGTCGAGATGGCGCGCGCCGCCATCGCGCCGCGCGTCGGCGGCGGCACCGTGGTCGTGAAAGCACCCGCGAGTGGACGGGTGCTGCGCGTCAACGAGCCCAGCGAGCGCGTGGTGCTGGCGGGCACCCCGCTGATCGAGATCGGAGACCCCGGCGAGCTCGAAGTCGTGGTCGATCTTCTGTCGAGCGATGCCGTGCGCGTGGCGATCGGCGACACCATCGAGATCGGCGAATGGGGCGGCGATTCGACGTTGGTCGGTGTGGTGCGTCTGATCGAGCCGTCGGCGTTCACGAAAGTCTCCGCGCTCGGCGTCGAGGAGCAGCGCGTCAACGTGGTCGCGTTGGTGCGCAATCCACCGGCCGCGCTGGGCGATCGCTTTCGCGTCGCGGTGAGCATCGTGCTGTGGCAAGCGCCCAGCGTGGTACGCATCCCGCGCGGTGCCGTGTTTCGGGAGGGACAAGGTTGGGCGACGTTCGTCTTGGACGGCCGAACGGCGTCGCGCCGCCCGGTCGAAATCGGTCACCGCGGCGGTGACTACTTCGAAGTAGTAGGCGGTGTGAAGGAAGGCGAGACGGTCGTGATGTACCCGGACGAGCGCGTGCGCGACGGGATTCGTGCACGCGGGCGGGAGTAGGGACGCTCGCGAGCGCTTCATTAGAGAAGGACGGTCAGCGTCTGCCTGAAGCACAGTGGCATTGCCACCGTCTACAGCGCGGGCGAGACGGACGGAAAAGTCTACATCGCACTCGAGTTCGTGGACGGCGAGACCGTGTCCTCGCTTGTGAGTCGTGGGCCGCTTGCTGGCGCAGACGCATTCGAGTCGCGATCCTCGCCGGCAAGGCGATCGCTTACGCGCACGCACACAACGTCTTCATAGAGACGTGACGTCTCGCAATGTCATGGTAACTCGCGACGGCAACGTCGTCGTTGTCGACTTTGGGTTGGCCGTGGTGCAGGGCGCGACCGTTTCACGCAATCGGGTGCGGTAGTCGGGACGATTCGTACATGGCGCCGGAGTTGTTCATCGGCGAGAGGCGAGCCGACGACGGATGTCTACGGTTGGGCATCGTTCTCTACGAATTCTTAGGCACGCTGCATTCCACGGCGAGTATCCCGCGTCGTTGATGTGGGCGATCACAATCGCGAGCCGAGCCGCAAGCAGTTGTTCCGGACTTCGGTTGAAGTCGATCGCATCATCGCAAAGGCGCTCGCGAAAACGCAGGAAGGGCGTTATCAAAGTGCCGATGAGTTCGTAGCGGACCTGGAGTCGGTGCTCCGGTCAGGTGTCTGCCGACGTTCCTCCGGACAAGGCGCTCGTTCGACCTCCGAGGCGTGCCTGCCTTGACGCCTCGCCACCGCGGCGACGCTTGCGAAAGCGTTCGTGATCGCGTTGGTTACGGGCGTGGTCTTGTTAGCGATCGCGCGATCGTGGGACCTGGACTCGTCGGAGGATCTGCGAAACCAGTGTTCGCGTCGGTGGCGTTTTGCCTTTGAGGTCGTTGGACCGCAGACCAGTTGCCGATGGATGCTGACGGGTCTCGGCGAGGAGCTCACGCTCAAATTGTCGCAGCTGGGTGCGTGTCGCGTGGCCACGTGGACGTCGTCGCGCAATTTCTCAACAAAGATCGATCTGTCCGCGACATCGCAAGGAGTTGGGTGTCGAAGCGGTCGTGCTGGTGAGCGTTCGTTCCGACGCGGGCAACGTGAAAGGGTCGATCTCCGTCGTCGATGCCAAGGACGAGTTCGTGCGCTGGAGCGACGAGTTCGAAAGTCGAACACCGATCTCTGGGCATCGAGCGCGAGCTCGCAACCGCCGTCGCGGAAGGATTACTTGGGCGAGTATCGCAAGCGGCAGAGCAGGTTCTCGCGATCCGCCTGCACAGAGTGCAGAGGCGTTCGAGCTCTATCTCAGGGGTGGGGATGTGTTGAAACGAGCACGCCGGAGGCGAATCGTCGTGCGTTGGCCTTTTTTGAGCGCGCGGTCGAGCTGGATCAAATTCGCGGATGGGTTCGTCGGGATCGGCGCGGTGCACGCGAATCGACACTTTTTCGGATGGAGGGAGGTCAACGAAGTCTCGATCTGGCGGAGGAGAACTTCAGAAGGCGCTCGCTCTCAGCAGCAACTGCCGGCAACGCGCGGCGTATACGCGTCACTGGGAACGACTCGAGATCGAGGACGGGCTGAAGCTAGCGTGAAGATCGACGTCGGCCGGAAGCAGGAGTGGAGGCTTTGCTGACCGGGCGCAGGCATACGTTTTCTTGGGCTACCGTTGAAGGCAATTCCGCTCATCGAGCGTGGGCTCGCGATCGAGCCGACACACGAAGGCCTCCGCTGGTGGCAAGTAGTTGCGCTCGCATGGGGCGGGCAATTCGACGCGTGCATCGAAAGCGGCGAGGAGTACTTGTCGAAGTTCGGCGATGAGCCGAAGTGCACCTGTGGATGGCTTTCTCGTATGAAAACTTGAACATGATCGAAGAAGCCACTATCACTTTGGCAAGCGCTGGAATTGTTTGGCGAAAATACGCAGTTCTATGGTCCGCTGCAAGCAGTCGATTTCTTCTTCGAAACGGAATGGTCAGTATGGCAAACGAAGAACTGACGCGCGTAATCAACGGAATGACGCGATCGCTAGCGCATATCCAGGAATTAAGTGCTCGGCTACTTGGCTGCGGCATACGCGATGAAGGGAGATCGCGAGCAGTTCTTGAAGACGGTCGAACAGTTCAAGTCGCTCGGAGTCATGTCGGAATCGTCCGCCTACATAGCTGGGGCGTATTACGTGCTGCGGGACTTAACGATGAGGGGCGCGCGTTGCTTTGCGACGCGGTTGCTCGCATCGGTTCGAGCGATCTATCTGATGATTGCTGGTGTCGGCGCGCAAGAGCGCATTCATGCAGACCGCAGGGCCAAGCCTGTATAGACGAATCGATCGCTGGTACGAGGAGCTAGCAAAGCTCTACTGAAACCTTGCAGCCCATGCCGAACGAGACGACGACAGTCAACGCCGCTTCGCGCCTTCTCTTGAAGGGCTAGCCCGGCAAGCATTCGGACAATACACGCTGGTCGAAGAAGTCGGGCGCGGTGGAATGGGTGTATGCCGCCAAGTTCTTCATGCGAATCGGCGAACGAACAAGCGCAAAGATTCTTACGAGGGTATCGAAATAGAAACGCTGCTAGCCGCGAGCCGGAAACGGGAGACTGATGGACGCGTTAGGGGATGCCTACGCGCTGCAAGGAGACCGGGAACGTTTCCTAGAGGTTGGCTCGTTTTCGGCATGGGGGTGGGGGTACTTTCTCGTCGGTATTGGAGACGTCGAGGCCGACTATTTCTGCGAACTCGTGAGGCGGCGATAGTTCGTGTTGACCCTTGGTTTCTCCATGAAGCACCAGCAAGCTTTCTTGCCGACAAGCGCGTCCAAGATTGTCTCGAAGAAAATAGACGCTGGTTGGAAGACATGGCCAAGCGTTACTAGCGCACCAAGAGCTGGCAGCGCGCTACTAGTGAAATCCATTAAAAGGAGGTACTTGTCCTTTACTACAGCCTTGACAGTCAAGCGCTCTGGTGTATGCTAATCGCTAAACCAGACAGTGCCCTAGGTCAATTGCATGAAGACCTTCCTTAGTATTGTTGGGTTCATCGCCTTCCTCTCGGGAGTTGCGTGGAGTTGCGGCGATAAGTATCTGGTTCGCTGCACAGCGCCCTCACGCGACTTCGCAGCCATCTCCAAAGCTCCAAGCACCATCGTGGTCTTCGCGCCTTCGGGAATTAAATCGACCGACTGGCTATTGGGTTTTCGTATTGACCAGGAACTTGCTCACGCGGGACACCGGGTCCACCTGGTACGGAGTCGCACCGAGTTAGACGAAGTGCTCAAGTCCGAGCGCGTCGATCTCGTGATGGCGGACTTCAGCCTCATGAACGGCCTACCCGTGGGACCCGCTCGTTTGCCCATTGTCGACCAGACCGACGGGGATGAATTGCCCCAGCTGCGCAAAGAATACGCTTACATCCTCAAGACCCCGGGTAGAAATTAACGATCCTAGGCACCATCGAGTACGAACTTCGTGACTTGAACAAGAAGACGTCCTAGCCGTGGAGGAACTATGCGCTCCCTACGTTGCGCCATCGTCTTGATGGCGGTGCATCGTCGTTGCGTCCTGCGGAGACGATCAAGCCACAAATACCGACACTCCGATGGTGACCATCGCCGAGTCGTGCGCAACATCGACACCGCTGAACTTGCCCATGGCGTGCGGGTCCATCTTCTCGACACCCAATACGCGGATGACGTGCCCACGGGTACCGATGGGGCCTTTGAGCTGAACGTTCCGAAGGGATCGACGCTCTGGCTCGTCACCGATGATTTCAGTGCGTCCACGGACACACTCTACCCAATGATCAACGGGGACATTCCTCCAGTCGTGGCGAACGACGACATTTTCGACATGCCGATACACGCCTGTCCCGAGAGAGTCGGCCAGCCGAGCAGCTCGCTGGCGGTGTACGATGCATATCTCGCCAATCAGGATGCTGCCAACGGCGACATCTTTGTGCCGCTCGGCGTCTCGGACGCATCCAGGCATCGCGGTTTTCCCCGCGACCGCGCTCGCGCAGGCCTGGGGCGGTCCGAAGGGGTATCTCGCCGCCACTGTCCAGTACATCTACACGAACGGCGGCGACCATCTCTTCTCGACCGACTCCATCGACGGACGAATCGACGCGTGGGTACACCGCGGAAGGAAACCGTTGGTATCTCGGCGAGACGACCACGAATACTGTCTACATTCTCCTGGAGTACGGATCTGCTCGATCGACTCTCGCTTGCGGGATCCATTGCGTGGGTCGCTTCGAAGTACGAGGGACGAGCACCCGTCAATCGCGAGATCGACGACGGGTCCTATCATCCGACTTGGCAGGACGCCGGACTCGATGTCCGCTGGCATTTTCTTGATAAGCCCCTGGCGATGGCGGCCGCGGTGGGATACGGCCTCCCGGTTACTGACTATGCAACCACTGGCCACTCGGTCGTCGGTCGCGGACTCGACGAGCTGCGGGTCGCGCTGTACGCCGGGATATTGATGGGGTCGCGTGCATACGCACACGGAGGCTATACGTACGGCATGGCCGATGAGACACAGGGATATTCGCTACACCGGCAACTGATCGATATCGACCTGGGCTACTCGGTGATGAGGTGGCTGACGGTCCGCGGGTACGGCGTCTACCAACTGACCCAGGACGGTGTCGACTGGGTGTCAGACGATCCCTCACAACCCTGCTCCCATTGTCCCGGGGGAGCCTCTGTCGGCGGTGGCCTTGCGAACGAGAATTTCGTTCAAGTGGGCTTCGGCTTGGTATCGCCGGTCAGCACGCGTATCTCACTCACCGCGAACGCCTCGACAACGGTGTGGGGCGAGAACATCGAGGACATCTCGCTGTTCTCGATTGGGATGTCATGGCTACTGCGTTCGCCTGCGAGCAAAGCCGACGAGTGGGGAGAGGATTGGTGAGTCTGGAGGAGCCAACTATGTCGCATCGCCGCCTAGTAGTCGTATTGTTCGTCATGTTTATCAGTCTCGTTCCGGCGTGCTCGTCGGACGACAGCGTGGTTCCTCCGTCGAACAATTCGGTCGCGTGCGCGGAGCGCGAGGCGGTTCCGCTTCCGGTCGAGACCGGCCCCGTCGGCACCATTCGCACGTGGGCCGGCGACGGCCAAGCAGGTTACGACGGCGACTGCAACGCGCTGCTCCAATCCTCGCTCTACTGGCCCGTCGACATCGAGTTCACGCCCGATATCGGCACCTACATCGTCGACTGGAACAATCACCGGATTCGCCACGTCACCGACAAGGGCCGATTGGAGACGATCGTCGGCGCGGATCTCCCCGGCGACGGACCCACCGACCTCTCGGACACCGTGTTTCCGGGTGCGAGCGGCAAGTCATGTCACCTCAACCATCCGACCGACGTGTTCGAGCGCAGCAACGGCAAGCTCGTCATCGTTTCGTGGCACAACCACAAGCTCCGCGAATGGGACCCGATCACGAAGAAGGTGTTCGTCATCATCGGGCGCGAGCCCAACTGCACGGGTGACGGCGGCAGCGCTCTGTCCGCCAAGCTCAACCAACCTGCGCACGCCGCGGAAGGTCCCGATGGATCGATCTACGTCCTCGACCAGCGCAACCAAGTCATTCGCAAGATCGACCCCGCCGGCAACATCAGCACGGTGGTGGGAACGATCCGATGTCCGACGCCCCAACCACTCGATCCGGGCGGCTTCGCAGGTGACGACGGCGATCCCATACTCGCGAAGATGAAACAACCGACCGGCCCTAACCCGGCCGTGGGTGGCGGCATCGCGGTGGACGCGGATGGCATTCTCTATTTCTCCGACATGAACAACCACCGGGTTCGTCGCGTCGATTTCGTCGCCAATAAGATCACGACGGGGGTGGGAAACGGGACAGCGGCGTACACGGGCGACAACGGCGACCCGCTCGACGCGTCGCTGAACCTCCCCGCCGACCTCGAGTTCGGACCCGACGGTCGCCTCTACGTCGCCGACGCCGGTAACAGTGTCATTCGCGCCGTCGACTTCACCGCCAACACGATCGTCACCGTGGCGGGAACCGGTGTCGAGGGCTTTAGCGGCGACGGCGGCCCGGCCACGTCGGCCGAGCTTGCCAATCCGCAGGGCATCGGCTTCGACGCCGCGGGCGACTTGTTCATCGCCGACACGTTCAACCATCGCATCCGTCGCGTGAAAATGCAGTAGGAGACGAACACCGTGCACCGAACGATCCGCATCATCCACTCCACCGTTATGCTCGGCGTGGTCTGTTTGTGCGCGCTGCTCGTGAGCTGCGGGTCCGACAGTCCCTCTTCGCCCGGCGACTCGTGCGACCCGCAGAGCGCGGGTGGATTCTCGATATCGAACCCGGAGCGCGGTCACGTCTACGTGTGGGGCGGCACCGGACAGCCGGGTGGTGCGGGCGACATGGGACACGGGCCCGGCTACACGCGCCTGTACTGGCCCATCGAAGTCGACTTCGACCCCGCCGGTACGCCCGTGGTTCTCGATTGGAACAACCATCGCGTGCTGAGCTTCGACGCGAGCGGCAAGTGCAAGAAGATCATCGGACATTATTTTGGAAATCCCAGCGACGGGCCGGCGCTGGAAGCGGACCTGAATCACCCGACCCACGTCACCTTCAGCCCCGACGGCACCAAGCTCATCTTGTGTGCGTGGCACAACTCGATCGTGATGGAGATGGACGTGGCGACCGGTTGGATCGCGCGCTACGCCGGAACCGGCGGCCGTAGTTTCAACGGCGACGGCCTACCGAGGCTGCAAACCGTGTTGGATCTGCCGGTGTGCACGCTCTTCCACCCGATCACGGGGGAGCTCTACATCAGCGATCAGGCGAATCATGTGATCCGGAGAATCGACGCCGCCGGAAACGTGCACATTTTCGCCGGAACGGCTCCACTGCCAGGGGATTGCCCCGAGTGTCGGGACCCCGCTGGCGTTTGGTGCAGGCAGGTCGGTTACGCGGGCGACGGTGGACCGGCGACATCGGCGCTTCTGCATTTCGAATGCGGCCAAGCGGCCAACCCGAGCGGACGCTTTTGCTTCGACGCCGCGGGGAACATGTACATCGCCGACACCACGAATCACGCGATTCGCATCGTGTACACCGATGGCACCATCGACACATACGCCGGCAAGGGCCCGTCCCAAGGCGGTTATTCGGGTGACGGCGGCCCGGCTCGGGATGCGCGCTTGAACGAACCGCGGGACGTCGTCTTCGACAATGCCGACGGGAGCCTGTTCATCGCCGACACCGGCAATCATATGATTCGAAGAGTGGCGGCCGACGGAACCATCAGCACGGTGGTCGGACTTGTCCGTAGCCCAAATCCCAATACTAGCGACTTCGATCCGATTTCCGCCTGTGCCTTGCATGACGAACAAGGCGCCCCCGCGCGCGAGGTGCACCTAACCTCGCCCTACGGCATCGAGCTCGACGCCGACGGCAACTTGTGGATCGCGGATACACGGAACAACGTGATCCGGATCTACTATCAGTGAACGGTTAGCAAGCCGGGCAATATTCTCTGCCCGCTTTTCCGATCTTCTCCGCTCTTAGTGGAACAGGATGCATTGGAGGACGAGGTTTTACCACGTGCGTGCCAGTTCTCCTTCAGGTGTCGGGGTCGTCGATCCTCCACGGCTGCGATCGTTCGGCACCGGCGCAGCGCGGACGGAACCGGGGACCGCGAGAGTGGTCCCCGGTGAAGTCCGTAGAAACTTCGGCGCTCAGACAACGCGGGAGAGTCCGATGAACTTGAGGTGCTCCGCTCTTATCACCATCTCTTCGTGCAGCGCGCTCGCACTGATCGCGTTTCCGGCATGCGAAGGTGACCCAGATGAAGTCATCGTCAACGCCACACTAGAGGATGAGAACGACCCACCGTCCATTGTGTTTGTCGGGCCAGATTTCCTGGGAGGAGTTGTCAGTACCTATACCTCTACGCAGTGGTACGCGCTGGTGGGAGATGCTGACGGCGTGGGAGACATATCGGCGGTCTTTCTGGATATTGGATCAATTGACTTCAACGGTGTCATCGCGAGACGCGACGCATCGACGTCGCCCCCGAACTTCTGCGATCATGGACCCCTGTTTGCCGATAATGACACGCTCGATATCAACGCGGCACTCCCTGCCTCGATTCCAGGTGTCTCACAGATAAAGATGTTCCATGACGACGGCGGATTCTATCGGACTCCGTTCTTGGAGCCGAGCGGCAGCGATTGCTATGGGTCCTGTACACCACTGTTCCGTCTAGACACAGCCTCCGCTACGTTCTCGCTCACGCAGTTGACCTGTGTGGACTACCGGGCGTTCTACACCTTTCGCGTGAGTCCGCCGACACTGCCGACGCCCACTGAAGTATTCATTACGCAGATCGACATCACGTTGCGAGACGTGACGATTACCGCCTACGATTCTGCGGGCAAGTCAGCCGCAGCGGTTGTCCCGGACCTTAGGGTGATCTTATCTCATGCAGGCTGAGGAGCAGACCCAGCCGTAGGAGGGCGATTTCGCCTGCCCGTCACTCCATAATCTGACTTCGCACCAGCTCGAACGGCTCCGGCCCGATGCCCGACTTGCCGAGGAATGGCGCGTCCATCGTCGCCGACATGAAGACCAAGAGCCCGATCATCACCGCGACGCTCGACGTGAGCAGCACCTGAACTCTCGAGTGCGTGAAGTCGAACATCCAGCACACGGAGATCGTGAGCAATCCTCCCAGGATCATCACCCACCACAAGGTTTCCGGCAGGCCGCCCGTGACGGCGTCGAGTCGCTGGCGGCGCGCTTCGTAGAACACATTGAATTCACGCATCGCTTCGGCGTGCAGAACCGACTGCGCCGCGTCGGCCGGCACGAATTGCGTGAGACGTCGCTCGAGGGCTTCGACGCGGGCCACACCTTCCGCCGGCACGACGCCGCGTCGCTGCTGCGGCCACTCGTCCTCGATCACGAAGCGAGCGTATTCGGCAATCATTCCTTCGAGTTCGCTCTTCGTCGGGTCGGGGTAGTCGCTGATGTCGCGGTACAGGGCCGCGATGTAAGTCGACTCGCGCGCGACCAACGATTCCGCTTCGGCGTGATTCTCCCACGCGCCGACGGCGACCAAGCCGAGCAGCAAGCCATAGAAGACGCTGATTGCGGCTAGAACGAACCCGACGAGGTCATTGTGACCACGCGGGTCGGACACCATCTTGCGCAGGCGTCCCCGCGTCATGAACATTCCCGCGAGCGCCACCGCGACGAACGCGCCGACGATGAACACGCATAAGAGACTCTCCGGAAGGTCGTGGATCCACGTCATGGACGCATCGTAAGTGAGCGCGCGAGGCGTCGCAACGGAAACAAAAAAAGCCCCGACGATCTCGCGATCGCCGGGGCTCCTTCGACTACGACTCTGCGCGCCTGCGCGCGAGAGTTACATCTTCGCTTTCTGGACCCCGTTCTTCTGCATGTCCATCGCCGCCTGCTGGATCAGGGCCGACTGCTGCGCGCACGCCGTGGCGTAGTCGTGCAGCACGCTGACGCCGCCCGGAGTCGTCGACGAACCTACCTTGACGATGCCATTGCTGGTCTTGACGTCGTCGAACGCGATATCCTTCTTGCCCATCAACTGCATGTGGGCGACGCAGAACGGGCACAGCTTGTCCTTGTCGGCGGCACTCATGGTCGGGATGGTCGCCGCGCGTCGCTCGCACTCGGCTTCGGCCTTGTCGAACGCGGGCTTCATGCTCTCATCGGCGGTCTGCATGACCTCGATGAAGCCGTTCTTGGTGGACTGAATTTCGTAACGGAGCGACGGGCCGAGTGTCGGGTCCTGATTCCAGGCCGAGCACACCGGGCAATTGACCATCTTATCCCACGCCTGCTGCGGCGTGAGCGTCGGGGCCGTACCCGCAAACGCGGCGGTCGCGCCGATCGCGATCATGAGGACCGCGACGGTACAAAGTACACGCTTCATACAAACTCCTCCTTGATTCGGTGAAACGATTCTGACCAGTGAAGAACCGACGGCGAATCTCGCTCTGTCGGCAAATACGATGTGACTTATACAAACCGATGTGGAAAAGTTTCACAGGTTTGGGAGGCCCCGTCAAGGACCACCTCTAGAGCGGCATAATCCACGACCCAGTCACCAGTTGGGCGGGAAGAATAGTCTTGCTCGGCCTTTTCTCTTGTGGCACACTGCGACACGAACGGCCGCCGCTCGTTCCAAGGTTTCCACGCAAACCCGACCATCTCATCGAGACGAATTCGTGAATCGCTACGCGCCCATCGGGAGGACTCCATGTCGCATCCGGTGACCATCGGCAAGCAAGGCTTCTTCGCGACGCTGCGCAGGGACAACTGGTGGGTCGAACCCGCGCTCGTGGCGGGCATCCTGACCGCGTTCGGTCTCTACTCCACCATCTCGGCCGTCTTCTTGCGGACCAAGTTCGAAGTCGGTCCGTACCTTTCTCCGTTTTACGAGCCCTTGCTCAAGCCCAGCTGGTGGCCGTTCTCTCCCGCGATTCTCATTCTGTGGGCGCCGCTCGGATTTCGCGCCACGTGCTACTACTATCGCGGCGCGTACTACAAGGCGTTCTTCATGAATCCGCCCGCCTGTGCCGTCACCGGCTACACGAGCAAGAACTTCCGCGGCGAGACGAAATTCCCGTTCACGATCATGAACCTGCACCGGTTCTTCTTGTTCTTCGCGCTCGTGCTGAACGTGTTTCTGTGGATCGGTGCGATCAAGTCGTTCCGCTACGACGGTGAGTGGGGAATCGGGCTGGGCTCCGTCATTCTCACCGCCAACGCGTTCTTGCTCATGATGTACAGCTTCGGATGCCATTCGCTGCGCCACATCGTCGGCGGCCGCCTGGATTGCTTCTCGTGTGCGCGCGTCAACAAGGGCGTGTGGGACAAGGTGAGCGTCTACAACCACGACCACAAGAAGTGGGCGTGGATGAGTCTGTTCTCGGTGGCGATCTCCGACATCTACATTCACTTGGTCGCCAGCGGCGTCATCACCGATCCGAATACCTGGAGCGCGCCGCTGCGCGTGATTCACTGACATGGCCGACTATCAAACCCACGAGTACGACGTGATCGTCATCGGCGCGGGCGGCGCGGGGCTACGCGCGGCCATCGAATCGTCCGCGCTGGGTGCGAAGACGGCTCTAGTCTGCAAGTCGCTCCTCGGCAAGGCGCACACAGTCATGGCCGAAGGCGGCATGGCCGCGGCTCTGGCCAACGTCGACAAAGCGGACAACTGGCAGACGCACTTCCGCGACACCGTGCTGGGCGGAAAGTACATGGGCAACTGGCGCATGCAGCAGTTGCACGCGCAGGAATCGCCGGAGCGCGCCCTCGAACTCGAACGCTGGGGTGCGGTCTTCGATCGCACACCGGAAGGGAAAATCAGCCAGCGCGCGTTTGGCGGTCACACCTACAAGCGCCTCGCGCACGTCGGCGATCGCACCGGGCTCGAGATGATTCGGACACTGCAGGACAAGGGCGTCCACCAAGGCATCGACGTATTCATGGAATGCACCATCGTCGAGCTCTTGAGCGATAACGGGCGTGTCGTGGGTGCGTTCGGCTACTGGCGCGAGACCGGCAAGTTCGTCGTGTTCAAGGCCAAGGCGGTCATCATGGCGACGGGCGGCATCGGGAAGATGTTCCGCGTCACGTCGAATTCGTGGGAGTACACCGCCGACGGCCACGCGCTCGCCTTGCGCGCCGGCGCCGAGTTGATCGACATGGAGTTCGTCCAGTTCCATCCGACCGGCATGGTGTGGCCGCCCGGTGTAAAGGGCATCCTCGTCACCGAAGCGGTGCGCGGCGAAGGCGGCCTGCTCAAGAACTCGAAAGACGAGCGCTTCATGGAGCGCTACGACCCCAAGCGCATGGAACTTTCCACGCGCGACTTGGTCGCGAAGGCGATCTACACCGAGGTGAAGGAAGGCCGGGGCACACCGCACGGCGGCGTGTGGCTCGACATCAGCCACAAGGATGCGGAGTACATCAAGAAGAAGTTGCCGAGCATGTACCACCAGTTCAAGGATCTGGCCGACGTCGACATCACGAAGGCGCCGATGGAAATCGGGCCCACCATGCACTACGTGATGGGCGGCATCCGTGTGGTGCCGGAGACGGCGGCGGCCACGGTGCCGGGGTTGTTCGCGTGCGGCGAGTGCTCGGGCGGCATGCACGGCGGGAATCGGCTGGGCGGCAATTCGCTCTCCGACTTGGTCGTGTTCGGAAAGCGCGCGGGCGAAGGCGCCGCTGCCTTCGTCAAAGAACACAAGGAGCGCGTCGGCTTCGACGAGGCGCAGGTCACACGTACCGAGAAGGAACTCCTGCGACCGTTCGAGTCGCGCGCGTCGCACACGCCCTACGACGTCCACTTCGAGTTGCAGGACATGATGTCGGACAACGTGGGCATCATGCGCACCGGCGACGACTTGAAGAAGGCGATTGCGTCCTTCCCGGTCATGAACGAGAAGCTGCGCGGCGCGCGCGTGGAAGGCTCGCGCATGTTCAACCCGGGCTGGCACCTGGCGTGGGACATGGTCAACATGCTCCAGATCGCGGAAGTGGTCGCGCGCGCGGCACTCCAACGCGAAGAATCGCGCGGTGCCCACACGCGTCTCGATTTCCCCAAGACCGACAGCGGCGGTTACTGGGAGTCGGTCAACAGCTGTGTGAAGGTGGTCGATGGACGGTTGAACGTCGGAGTCATTCCGAAACCGCAAATGCCGGCCGATCTAAAGGCGATCGTCGACGCCGCGTGAGCGCCGAAAGGAACACCGAGCGATGAGTCGAATGCAGACGGGCAAGCAGGTCACGTTCCGCATCCTGCGCGGCGAAGGCGACGCGCTCAAGGAAGTCGAGTACGACGTCGCCGCCGAGACCGGTTGGGTCGTGCTCGACGCGGTGCTCAACATACAGGCCAAGCAGGCCCCCGATCTGTCCGTGCGCTGGAACTGCAAGGCCGCCAAGTGCGGCTCGTGCAGCGCCGAGGTCAACGGCAAGCCGCGTTTGATGTGCAAGACGCGCCTGGACGACCTCGACACGTCGCAGCCCGTCGTCGTCCATCCCATCAAGAGCTTCCCGCACGTCAAGGATCTCGTCACCGACGTAAAATGGAACTACGAGGTCAACAAGCGCATCACGCCGTTCACGCCGGCCAAGGACGCGGACTTCACCTACTACCAAGAGGACGTCGACCGCGTGCAGGAGTTTCGCAAGTGCATCGAGTGCTTCCTGTGTCAGAACGTGTGCCACATTCTGCGTAACCACGAGGCGCACGATCGCTTCGCGGGCCCGCGCTTCTTCGTGCGCACGGCGGGGCTCGGAGATGCACCCGATGGACACGGCGGACCGGACGGACTTCCTGGCGAAAGAAGCCGGCGTCTTTTTGTGCAACATCACCAAGTGCTGCACGCACGTGTGCCCCGAAGACATCCACATCACCGACAACGCCATCATCCCGCTCAAGGAGCGCGTCATCGACCGCACGTACGACCCCGTGCAGTGGCTGGTGCGCAAGGTGACGGGGAAGAAGTAGCCGTTGCGCCGGCTCCGCGAAGCGTCCGATCGCACGATTCGCGTCGCCCTCGCCGTCCTCGCCCTCGCGGTCCGTCTCCCGCTCTTTCTCCGCGCCGATCTCGTTTCGTACGACGGCACCTACTACATCAACCAAGCAAAGGCGCTGCTGCACGGCTCGCTCGGCGGCGGTGCGTTCCCGATCGGCTACCCGCTCCTTATAGCACCGCTGCTCGCCGTCGTGCGCGATGGCGTGCTCGCGGGTGCCTTGGTGTCGCTCGTCGCGTCGATCGGTTCCGTGCTGGTGTTCGACTCCCTATGCCGCCGCCACGTGCAGCGACCGCTGGCACTCTTCGCCGCGATTCTATTCGCGCTGACTCCGCTCTTCATGCGCGTCTCCGTGCTCACCGTTTCGGAGCCGGCCTACACGTTCTGGGTGCTGCTCTCTTTGTTGTGCTTCGACACGCGCGCGTGGGCGTCGGGCTTGTCGATCGGAATGGCGGCGGCGACGAGGCCGGAGGCGGTCGCGGTGGCGGGTGCTTTGGGCATCGTGGCGGCGTACCGATTGCTGCGCCGCCGTGCGAGCGCGCGTTCGCTGGCTGCATTCGCTCTCGGCTTCGTCGTCGTGTACGGCGCGGGTGTGGCTGCGATGTCGGTCTCGCAAGGCCGCCTGACGCTGCTTTCGCGCGCGCAGGCTTTCGAGGCGGTGACCATGCCGTGGCAGTTGCGCGAGAAGTCGGTCGACTACGCGGGCAAGGAGCGCATCGAGGCGGCCCTCGAGAACTCTCGCCCCGGCTTCGACCGGCGCGCGTCGTACGGCGACGTGATGCGCGAAGAGGTCGGCGGTCTCGCGCGGCACTTGATGGTGGTGGTGCCGGCGCTCGCGTTGGTCGGCGTCGTGGTGCAGCGCGGCTTCGTCTCCGTCGCCTTGATCCCGCTCCTTTTCATTCCGCTCTTCACCGAAGCGCGCGGACAGGTGCGCTGGTTGGTTCCGTATCTCGCGCCTCTCACTCTTCTACGCCTCGCTCGTCCTGGAGAAGATGCGCTGGCCGCGTGCGCGGACGTGGACGACCGCCCTCGTGGCGGTACTCGCGGCGTCATCGCTCTACGTCAATCGCAGCGTCTATCACACGGGCGTCGAATCGGAGTACAAGAGCACGCGCGACGTCGCGCGCCGCTTCGCGGCGCGCATCCAGCCAGGCGACGCCGTCGCGGGACGCAAGCCGTACTTCGCTTTCTACGCCGGGGCCCGCTACGTCGAGATTCCCGCCGCACCCTACGATGAAACCGTCGATCACGTGACGCGCGATGCGCGCTACCTGGTGTTGGAAGAGAAGACGGTCGATCGGCTGCGTCCCATCTTGCGGCCGCTCATCTTCGACGCGTCCGCGGTGCGCGGTGAGCTCCGTTTGCGGCAGATCGTGGTGGAACCCACCGGCGAGTTCGTGTACGAGCGCACCGGCGCCGTCGATTCGCTCTCGATGCGACGACTCACCACACCCGACATCGGCGACTTGACGCCGTCGTGGTCGCCCGACGGGAAGTGGATCGCGTTCCGGCGCTTTCTCGCCGACGGAGCCGCCGCCGTGTTCGTGATCGATCGCGACGGCGAAAACCTCCGCGAGCTGGCGCGCACGTCGCGCGAGCGTGACCCCATCGCGTGGTCGCTCGATGGAACCCGCGTCGTGTACACGGCACTGGTCGACGGCAACTTCGAGTTGATTTCGCTCGACGTGCGCTCGGGCCGCACGACGCGCGTCGCTGCGAGTGCGTCGCACGAATGGAGCCCGTCGTTCGCGCGCGACACGGGTGCCTTCGTATTCTGCAGCGACCGCGACGGGACGCCGGCGGCGTGGATGCTCTCACGCGGCGCGCGCGATCCGGTGCGCGTCTCGCTCGCGAAGACGGTGGCGGACCTTGCGAGCCTGTCGCCGTCGGGCGATCGCGCGGCGTGGGTCGACTTGGACGGACGCCTGATCTTTTGGAATTTGGCGGCGCGCGAAGGCACGGGCGTGTTCGAACCGCGCGGTGTCATCTCGCCGGCGTCGTGGAGTCCCGACGCGAGCATGGTCGTGGTGGAAGCGTTCGACTGGAGCTCGGCGCGTTTGTACCTCGTCGACGCCAAGAACGGACACGCGCTCATGCTCACGCACTCGCGCACCGGCGACGGGATGCCGTCGTGGAGCCCAGACGGGAAGGAGATCGTCGCCGTGACCGCGCGCGACGGAGCGCCGAGTGTGTGGGTGTACGGGAATCTCGCGCCCTACCTGGAACGCCTGCACGAGCGCGACGACGTGCGGGTTTTGCAGCGCCCCAACCAACTGCGCACGCCGCCCCCCGCGGGATTGCGACGCGTGCTGCCGGAGCCAACGAAGTGAACTAGCTCGGGCGCTCGCCGCGCATGATCACGGTGCGCACCGGGTACGGAATCTCGATGCCCTCTTGCTGGTAGCGCTTGTGTAGGGCCTTGATGAGTTCGTGCTGGGCGAGAACTTGCGCTCCGTAGTCGCTGTAGCGCACGATCACGTTGAACTGAATGCTGGAGTCGCCGAAGGACGTGTAGCGCACCAGCGGCTCGAAGCCCTTCACCGCCCCTTCGGTGCGCGCGATCACGTCTCGCACCACCTCGAGCGTCACCCGTTCCACGTGCTCCAAGTCGCTGTCGTACGCGACCCCGAGCGAGGTGCGCACGGCGAATTCGCGTTCCTCGAGCGAATAGTTGATGAGGATGGCCTGCGCGAGCCTGGTATTCGGCACGATCACGATGTTGTTGTTGAGCATCTTGATGGTGGCACTGCGCCAACCGATATCGTTGACGAATCCTTCTTGGCCGCCGTCCAGGTGCACATAGTCGCCGATGTTGATCTGATGCGACGCCAGCACCTGCAGTCCCGCGAAAAAGTTGGAAAGCGTGTCCTGCAGCGCCAGCGCCACCGCCAAACCGCCCACACCGAGTGCGGTCAGGATGGGCGTGATCTTGATCCCCATGGTCTGGAAGACGATCATGAGGCCGAACGTCAAGATGATCCCGTTGACGACGATCTTGGCGATGCTCACCGACGACGGGAACAGGCGGTGCGCGTAGTGCTCCGTGATGCCGCTCGCGAGGCGGCATACAATGACGATTGAAAACGCGAGGACGACCAGCCGGCCGCCCGTCGTGATGTAAGGGCTGATGCTCAGTGGAATCGGCAAAGCCGGCAGCGCTGCAAAGATTCCCAACAAGATGAAGCCCCAGCGCGCCACCCCGCGCAGCGAATCGATGACGATGTCGTCGAACTTGATGTCGGTCGAGCGGGCGAAGCGCCGCAGGCCGGCGATCAGCACGCGCTCGATCAAAAGCCCCGCGAGCGTGAACAGCAGGACGATGCCGCCGGCGACGATGTACGCGCGGGAGGTTCCCGAGATGGCGGAGAAATCGATGGCGAGGAAGAGACTCACGCGCGAGAGACTAACCGCAGGCGCGGCGATCCGTCAACGCGGGCCCGCGGCGACGCGGGGTGCGGCCGCGGTGGGCTCCTTGGTCGAGATCGAAAACATGCCGTCGGTGAACACGCGCTGGCCGACCGGATCGCCGGAAGCAAAATCGCGCATGTCGAAGCCGACGTTCTTCAAGACGCCCGAAGCGACCTCGGCGTCGACATACGACAGCGTGAAGGTGCCGCCGTCGACGGCGTAGGACTCGATGGGGGTGCCGCCCGCGGGGAGTTCTTCGTAGTAGATCCACACCACGCCGGGGTCGGCGGTGGTTTCGGACAGCGATTCGGTGACGCGAAGTGTGGCCGGGAAACTGCGCACCGCGAACACCATGCGCATGACGAACGTGCCGTCCGGCGTCGACACTTCGGCGCGGACGTCGTAGCGATTCTGCGAGGTCAGGACGACGGAGACGTCGGGGTCGTCGACGCAGAATTCGACCGGGTTGGCGCGTCCTTCGATCCGGAGGCCGACTCCGGTCTCGCCCCCGCACAAACGTGTATTGGGGTCGACGGGGTCGCCGTTCTTACCGCACGCGACCGCCAGCAGTATGAGAAGAGCGGCCAGCGCCGGGGTGCCCACGCCATGGCGGGTATTGGTGAGACGACCGCGCTGCGTTATCATAGGAGCAAGATATGCGGACCGAATCCCCCAAGCGAATGCTTTTTCTCGCGGTGTCGCTCGCAACGCTGGTGTCCGGTGCGTGCTCGAAGCGACACGCGTCCGCGGAACGCGCGGCGCGCGCGGACAGTGCCGTGGTCGCGACCAGCACGTCGTCGACACCCATCGTGGTGCGCGCCGCCGGTGTGCGCTTCGATCCGCCGTCGACGTGGCCGCGCCGGAACTACCGCGTCGAAACGAAGTCCGGTCCACTCGCGGAAGCAGAACAGGACGGCGCCGCGCACGACGTCACGGTGCACTACCAGCCCGACCAGCCCGGCCACCGGGAGGCGTCGTTGTGCCGCATCGTCGTGTTTCCGCGCCACGAATGGGCGCGCGTCGACGGGGAAGACGGGCCGCCCATCGGCACCGTGATCGATTCCCTGCACGCGTGGGTGTACGTGGCGCAGATGCCGCAGTCGAATCCGTATCCCGACGGTTCGCCCGACGCGGAGCAATTCGACGCCATGCGCTTGTCGATCCGCGAGCTGCGCGCGCGCTTCGCGATCGAGGGCGACGGCCCCGACGCCAACGCCCACGACGCCGGCGACCTGTGACGCGATGCACGCGGGCGCGTGGGCGATCGGTGTATGCGCGCTGGCCCTCGCGGCGAGCGCGGTTGCGCAGAGCGAGCAAGTAGATGAACGATCAGCGCGAACGAATGGTCGATCGCCAGATCGAACGACGCGGCATCGAGAACGTGCGCGTGCTGCAAGCATTGCGCGACGTCAAGCGCCACCTCTTCGTCCCGCCGGAAGAGATTTCGGAAGCCTACGAAGACCATCCGCTCCCCATCGGCCACGGGCAGACCATTTCGCAACCCTACATTGTCGCCCTCATGACCGAGTCGATCGATCCCAAGCACAGCGATCGCGTGCTGGAGATCGGAACCGGCTCGGGCTATCAGGCCGCGGTGCTGTCGAGGCTCGTCAAGGAAGTCTATTCGATCGAGATCGTCGAATCACTCGGCCGCGAGGCACAAAAACGATTGAAGGACTTGGGCTACGACAACGTGACCGTGCGCATCGGCGACGGATATAAAGGATGGCCCGAGAAGGCCCCCTTCGACGCCATCGTGGTGACGGCGGCACCGCCCGAGATTCCCCAAGCCTTGATCGACCAACTCGCCGAAGGCGGCCGCATGGTCGTCCCCGTCGGCACCGCGTTTCAGGAACTGCTATTGATCGAGAAGAAGAAGGGCGAGATCACGAAGCGCGTCATCACCGCGGTGCGCTTCGTCCCGATGGTGAAGGGGAAAGCGCCGGACAAGAACGAGTGACTACCCCGCCGCCTTCGACTCTCCGCGTCGCACCGTGACCACGGTGTGGATTCCGCCCCGCACGAAGAAGTCCCCGACCACCTCGATGAAGCGCGGCTTGGTCGCCGCGACGATGTCGTCGAGAATCTGGTTGGTCACCGCCTCGTGGAACGCACCCTCGTTGCGATATGACCACAAGTAGAGCTTCAGCGATTTGAGTTCGACGCACAGCTCGGTCGGGCACGTAGCGAATGCGAATGGTGGCGAAGTCGGGCTGTCCCGTGCGCGGGCACAGGCAGGTGAACTCCGGGCACTCGAACGAGACCAAGTAGTCGCGATCGGGATGCGGGTTGGGGAAGATTTCGAGTTGTTTGGAAGGCTGCGCCATCCCGGGCATTGTAGCGCGGCCGGCGGTGTGCGGCAAGCGGCTCACCACTTGCGAATCGTCACTTCGCCGATGTCGACGCCGGCGTAGTTGTCGTCGTCGAAGAAATAGTCGCGCAGCCGCTGATTCGGTTGATTGGCGACGCGTAGCATCTTCGCTTGCACGCGGTAGCGACCCGGCGCGATGTCGGTCGGAACCACGACGCGCACGTCGTCTTCGACGATGTCGCCGATTTGCCACGCGTCGGGCGCAAACAACCCGCCCTGGATCATGTGGTCGGCGCGGAAGCGATAGCGTTCGCCGCGCAAGCGCTCGACGAGCTTGCGCGTGAGCTTCGGGAACGGCCGGCCGTCGAGCGGGAGCTGCACGCTCTTCTTGTCGAAGCGAATCGTCACCATGTACGTCCCGGGCGGGAGTTCGCGATCGCGCGACCAGTAGAGGTCGAGCACGAGCTCGCCGCCGGCCGGCAGGATACCGGCACCGTGCAGCACTACACCTTCGATGGTCGCTTCGCCGGAGCGCTCGCCGATGGGAACGGCACTCTGCGGAAGCGCGTCGACGACGGGGCGCGGCACGGGACGCGGGAGCGTGCTCAAACGCTCGTCGTGCTTCCATCGAAACGCGGTGAGCCCGTCGGAGAGCGGTATGGTCTCGAACTCGTAGCGCAGCGAGCGAAAGGTTTCTGCGGCGTCCTGCGCGTCGGTCGGCTCCAGCGTCCAATAATTCAGAATGAGGTTCTCGGGCAGGGTTTCGTTCACGACCACGTGCGAGACGTGGTACGCCTCGATCAACGCGCCCTTGTCGTGTGCCGACGTGAACGGGCTCACGATATCGCGGGCGGCTGACATACGCTCTTCGATATGGAGGTCGTTGGGCGGCGCGTGTTGGTCGAGCGTGCACACGACGAAGTAGGGCGTGAACGCGGACATGAGGTACGACGTGACCGGGTCGCTAGCCACGACCGATCCGCGCGGCAAGGCACCCGCGAGTTGCACCAGGCCGCGCGCCCAGCGGTCGGGCCCGTGGCGACGCTCGGCCTCGAGCGCGGAGGGCGAAAAGGCGGAATGGCGCGCGAGCGGAACGATGACGAGGGCGAGCATCGCCAGCACGAACACCATGGCGACGCGCGCGCGTCGCGGCCGCGTCGCGATGAAATACGCGGGTAAGAAGTAGAACGGCACGATGGCGTCCAAGCGAAACGCGATGTACTTCAACACCGAGTACAGCGGTGTCAGGATGAACGGGACGAGTTGCACGACGAGCAGCGTCACGAAGGCCGCGATGGTATAGCCCACACCGGGGATCTCGCGACGACGGCGCCACAGCGGCCCGATGCATACCAGCGCAGCGATGCCGACGGGCCCGAACGAGTGCCACAACCGCGCCGGGTCGACGATGAACCAGCGGTCGGTGACGAAGACGGCGCTCTGCACTTGCTCGTGAAGCGGGTTGGTGCGATACGCGGTGAAGTATCGATACAGGAAGAAAGGCGCTGCACCCACGACGGCGGCCATCACGACGCGCATCGTGCGCGAGAGGTGCTCGCCCCACGTGGCGCACGGCGAACACGAACGCCACAACACCAAGACAGCGGCGGCCGCCGGCACGATCACCGCGTACTGCACGTGCACCGCGGTGGCGGCGAACGCGTAGGCCGCGCACCAACGAAGCGCCGTCGAGGGCCCGCGGTGCGCGTACTCCATCGCCGCCATGATGAAGAGGAGCAGGAACGCGGCGCCGAAACGATTCGGATAGAAAGCGGCGCGCACCATCGGATTGCCGATGCCCCAGTCGGTCCCCACCAAAAAGATGACGACCGCGAGCACCGCGGGCAGTCGATGTCGCCGGAAGAGGGCACGCGCCGTCGTGTACACGACGAGCGCCATCACCGCGAGCAGGAAGGCGCCGTAGGCGTTGAGCACGTCGATCGGTGCCGCACCGGTGTGACGTGCGGTGAAACCGTACACCGTGTGCAAGAGCGCTTTGCGGAAGTCCTTGCCGTCGTCGCCCGGGTTCCAATAGATGGCGGTGATGGGGAAGGCTTCGCCCGTGCGCGCGATTTCGGAGACGTAGCCGGCGTGGTCGATGGTGTCGTTCTGAATTTCCATGGGCGGCCCGACGATGAGCACGCCCAGCGCGGCCGTCGCGATGAGGAGCGACAGCGCCACGAGGAAGCGACGATCGCGGGAACGAACCGGCGTTCGCAGCGGGTCGACGCGCGTCGTGTCGCGCGCGGGCACCAGCACCCACAACACGATGATGGTCGCGGGAAGCGCCAGTCGGAACGCGTCCAGTGTCGCACCGGAAAGCACCCACACGAACGCGCACAGGAGCAAGAAGATGAGGCCGTTCGCGCACGTGTGGGCGGCGGCTTCGAGGGGATCGTCGGTGCGAAGCCGGGTCGCGCGCGTGACGGCGACCCCGGGCAATATGATGCACATCAGCATCACGATCGCGATGCCGAGCGGGCTCGCGAGGCGGCCGGGGAGCATGGGAACGAACGCGTACAGGCCCGTCACCAGGGCGACGAGCAGGGGAGCACGCGGAATGATTCGAGATGGGCGCATCGCGACAAATGACGAAGCTGCTAAGGTTTTGTGTTTATAGCAGATATCCTCACGTGGTAGAATAATAAACTTGAAGGCCACGGCAGTATGAAGGTCTGTATCGTTTCGCTCAACATCGTCCCCCTGTTCGCAGGCGACCGTGGCGGCTATTTCGGTGGTGCCGAAGTCCAGGCGAACTTCGTCGCGCGCGCACTCGACGCCTGTCGACCAATCCGTTAGCATGGTGGTATCGGACCTGTCCGACCCCGGCATCGTCCCCTATCCGGTCGAGAACGCTTACGATTCTTCGGAAGGAATCAGAGGGTTACGCTTCTTTCATCCTCGATGGACGGGAGTTATGGGGGCACTGGAGCGAGCGGACGCGGATGTGTACTACCAGCGCAATGCGGGTATGCTTACGGGGCTCGTGGCCATGTTCTGCCGCCGAAAGCGACAAAGTATTCGTGTACGGCGCCGGCAGCGACGTCGATTTTTCCTCCGAGCGAAGTGGCAATCACGGGCGTTCGCGACAAGCTGATGTATCGCCTACGGGCTCAAGATGAGCGACGGCTTCGTGGTCCAGAACGAGCGGCAACGGGAAGCCGCTGAACGTCGCTTCCGCAAGCCCGTGCGCGTGATCCCCAACGGGGTGTGGCCGATCGAAGTAGCAAGCGGTCCTCGCGGCGATGCGATCGTCTGGATTGGTGCGATGTGGCGTGTGAAGCGGCCCGAACTCTTCCTCGAGGTCGCGCGGCGGATGCCCGATCGAGAATTCGTCATGGTCGGTGGAGGGGGCGAGTTGGAGACGCGCATTCGCACCGAAGCCAAAGCGCTCTCCAACGTGACGATGGCGGGACGGCTGCCGCGATCGGAGACCGACCGAGTGCTGCGCAACGCGTCGGTCCTCGTCAATACATCTTCGATAGAAGGATTCCCGAACGCGTTCCTTGAGGCGTGGAACAACGGTGTTCCAGTCGTGACGTTCAGCGACGTCGACGGGATCGTCCGCAGCGAGGGCGTCGGCAAAGTTTGCGCGACAGTCGATGAAATGGTGGTTGCCATCCGCGACCTCGCCGGCAACCACGGAGTGCACTCGGTGCGCGACCGGGCGCGCAGGCTGGTGACGGAACGGTTCTCGCCGGGAGTTTTAGGACCTCGGTACGTCGAATTCTTCGAGGAGTTACTGCAGTCGAAGGGCGCTTCCGCCGCGCAAGCGGCCGTTTCGGCGCCTCGCTCGTAAAGGATCCCTTCGTCATGTGTGGAATTGCCGGCTTTGTTACGCGCGGCGGCGACTCGGACCGCCTCGCCCGCGACCTCGCGGACGCGGTTTCCTGCCTTCGTCATCGGGGGCCGGACGACCACGGTATTTGGAATAACCACGCGGGAACCGGCCTCGGTTTCCGACGGTTATCGATCATCGACCTCTCCGAACAAGGCCACCAGCCGATGCTGTCGAAAGACGGCCGCTTCGTTTTGGTTTTCAACGGCGAGATCTACAATTTTGCGGAGATCAAGCCGGATCTCGTGGCGCGCGGTCACGCCTTCGTGAGCAAGAGCGACAGCGAAGTGATTCTCGCCGCGTTCCAAGAGTGGGGGTTGCGCGCCGTCGAGCGATTCATCGGCATGTTCGCTATAGCGCTCTGGGACCAGCGCGAACGCACGCTGCACCTGTTTCGCGATCGTGTCGGCGTGAAGCCGTTGTACTACGGTTGGGACGGGAGCACGCTGTGGTTCGGCTCCGAGCTCAAGGCGCTGCGGGCGTTCAGTCACTGGACGCCGAAGGTCGATCGCCAGGCCGTCGGCGAGTTCTTGCAGTACGGTTACATATCTTCGCCGCGAAGCATCTACACGCAGGTGCGCAAACTTCCGCCGGCGTGCCGCTTGGAGCTTGCAAACGGCGGAGAACCGGTCGTGTCCCGCTATTGGTCGCTTCTCGACATCGTCGGAAACCCGCTGCAGATGGACGACGATGCCATCGAGGCGGAGCTAGAGGCGTTGCTCACGAGCGCATTTCGATATCGCCTCGTGTCCGACGTCCCCGTGGGGATGTTCCTTTCCGGCGGCGTCGATTCGTCGCTCGTTACCGCGATTCTCTCTCGCGCGTCGTCGCAGCCGATCCGTACGTTCACGATCGGCTTCGAAGAAGACCATCGCGATGAGTCGGTATGGGCGCGAAAAGTGGCCGAACACCTGGGCACGCGTCACACCGAGTACATTCTCGGCGTGAAAGAAGCGCTCGGGATCGCGCGCGACTGGGGCTCCCTGTTCGACGAGCCGTTCGGGGATGCGTCGGGAATACCGACGGTCTTGGTTTCGCGCTTGGCGCGCGCCGAAGTGAAGGTTGCGCTTTCTGCCGACGGCGGCGACGAGCTGTTCATGGGTTACAGCGTGTACGACGATGCGCTTCGACGCCTCGAAACGCTCTCTCGGGTTCCGGGATGGCTGAAAGCCGCGTCGGCGCATTCTCTGTCGATGGCCCGTGTGGGTACGCTGGACGGCGCACTCTCCAAGCTGGGCAGCTCCGCGGCGACGAGGGGTTTGGTTGCGCGACGCATTCGGCGCGCGCGTGCCCTCATGCCCGATGCGTCGCCGGCGCGGGTGTACGACGCGGCCATTTCGTATTGGCTACCGGAAGAAGTGTCCGAACTTATGGGGGGCTACACGAACCCCCGCGGGCTCTCGAACGAGTACGACGGCGCGCCGCCCGAGCAGATGTGTCTCTGGGACTTTCACCACTACTTGCCCGAGGACGTGCTCACCAAAGTGGATCGAACCACCATGTCGGTTAGTCTCGAGGGGCGTGAGCCGATGCTTGACCACCGCGTCGTCGAGTTTGCGTTTCGACTCCCAGTACACCTGCGCCGCGGCGAGTTGGGACCGAAGCACGTGTTGAAAAAGATTCTCTATCGGTACGTGCCGCGACCGCTCGTCGACCGGCCGAAGCAAGGATTCGCGATTCCATTGGAGCAATGGTTACGAAAGGATCTCGAACAATTGACGCAAGACAGTCTGCACGCGGACCGCATCCGGCGCGCGGGCATGTTCGACTCCTCTGTGGTGCAGCGAGTCCTGGACGGTTTCTACCAGGGAGATGGCCGGTTGGCGGAGCAATTGTGGTTCCTGCTCGCGTTCGAATTGTGGCGGGACAAGTGGGGCGGGGACGTACTCGAATGAACAAGAATAGTAAACGGACCATGCCCTATCGCATCTTGATCCTCGATACGGAATTCGAGATGGGCGGAAAAGAGAAGAAACTCTTCGACTTCATTCGCCGCGCCGATCGTTCCCGCTTTCAGATAGCGGTCTGTTGCCTGATGCGGGGCGGCTACTTCAAATCAAAACTCGAGGCACTCGGGGTGCCGTTCTACGACAATCTGCTCCGCAACCCCTATGACGCGCTGGCATTTCGGAGCCTGCGGGCCGTTATCAGGGCGGAGAAGACGCAGATCATCTATACGTTCTCGCACCCGAGCACGGTGATTTTCGCGTACCTGGCGCGCCTGTCCGGGCTCGTCGAGCGTTTCATCGTGTCGTACCACGCTACCGGACGCGAGGAAGGCGGACGAATGATACCGACGTACCTCCTTCCGATGCTGCGCCGCGCCGACCTCCTGCTCGCCGTGGCCGAGATGCAAAAGGACCACTTGGTGCGCGCCGAAGGACTGCCGGCGGACAAGATTCGTGTCATCCACAACGGGGTGGACACGATCGCCTATCACCCGGCGGATGCCCACGAGCGCGCGCGCGCGCGACACGAACTGGGTCTCGCTCCCGACTCTGTGGTGCTCGTGTCGGTGGCGTCTCTCAAGCCGGCGAAGAACATCGACGTTTTGCTGCGCGCGTCCGCGAAGTGGCTACGCGCGTCCGCGTCGCACCGGCTCCTGCTGGTCGGCGATGGGCCGGATCGCGGCGCTCTCGAGTCGATGGGCGAAGCGCTCGGCGTGCGTGACCGAGTGGTATTTGCCGGAATTCGCGACGACATCCCGCAGATACTGCGCGCCTCCGACGTTCTGGTGCTCCCATCGAAGTGGGGTACGGAGACGTTTCCCAATGTCGTCCTGGAAGCAATGGCGAGTGGTCTCGCGGTCGTTTCCACCGACGTGGGCAGCGTGCGCGAGATGGCGGAGGAGGAGCGCAGCGCGCTGATCGTTCCGCCCGACGACGAACCCGCGCTTGAAGCGGCTCTTCGACGCGTGGCGGACGACCCCGAATTGCGAAGACACTTGGGTGCGCGCGGTCGTGAAATCACCGAGCAGCGCTTTCGTATCGAGGACATGTGTCGAAAACGGGAAGCGATCTTCGATGAATTGATGCAGCGCGGTGCGCCCGGCGAGTTGCGTCTCGGGAATCTTGGACGATGAACGTCATCAAATTCGTATTCGGTCATCGCGGCGCGGGCAATCTCGTGCGGCGCAGCGTCCAGATTGCGACGCGCTTCGGGCCCAGCCCCGAGCGCATGGGCGGGCGCTTCGAGCGCTTCATGGATATCTTGGACGAATACGCGATTCGTCCCACGTTTCCCATGACCGCGCTTCCCATGAGTCGCAACCCGTCGTTCGCACGCCGGTTGCTCGAGCGCGGCGCCGAGCTCGCGGTGCACGCGTGGTCGCACATCGACCTGGCCGCACTCGACCTCGAAGGCCAGCGCACGCACATGGGTCGTGCCGTCGAGCTGTTCCGCTCGTGCTCGGTGCCGTTCACCGGCTTTCGCGCCCCGTATTTGCACTGGAACGAAGACACCATGCGCGTGGTGGGCGAGTTCCAGTTCCGCTACAGCTCGAATCAGACCGTGTGGTGGGACGTGCTCGACCGTTCGACCATGACGCCGTCGCAGAAGGAAGGCATGCAGCGCGGGCAGGCCTTTTACCGCCCGCTGCCGGTCGCGGAGATGCGCGTGCTCCCGTTTCGGCGCGACGGCTTCGTCGAAATTCCGGTCTCGTTGCCCGACGACGAGATTCCGCTCGATCGCATGTACATCCACGACGCCGGCTACTTGAGCGAGATGTGGCGCCGGATTCTCGACACGAGCTATCAGCGCGGCGAATTGTTTACACTCCAGCTCCACCCCGAACGCATCGACTTCTTCGCGGGTGCCTTGCGCGGTCTTTTGGTCGACGCGCGCTCGCGCAAGCCCCGCGTGTGGATCGCCACCTTGGACGAGATCGCGCAGTGGTGGGACGCCAAGGCGCGCAACCGCGCGCAATTCGTGCGCGAGGGCGATCGCTTCCGCGTCGAAGTGACCGCGTGCCCGGGCACCACGGTGGTCGTGCGCGCGAACGGTTCTGAACGAACGCAGACGCCGGCTGTCTTCGTGGTGGAATCGAGTGCCCGGCCGTGCGTCGGGGTCGCTCCGGGTTCGAGCCGCGAGGCGCTCGCGGTGCTCGCCGACTTGGGCTACATCGTCGAAGTGGGCGAGCGCGCCGACGGCTACGCGGTGCACTTGGGGCGTGTCGAGCGCCACGACTTCGCGGCCATCGACGCGTGCCGTCGCGTGATCGAGGAGTCGCGCAAACCGCTGGTGCGCTTCGGCGTGTGGCCGGACGCGTGCAAGAGTGCGTTGTCCGTCACCGGCGACATCGATGCGCTCACGATCTGGGACTTCATGCACCGTTTCCGCGGTCAATAGAGACGCATGGCGCGACGCATTCTCATCATATCGGAAGACCTGGTCGAACCGTGGGACGAAGGCATCAAGAAGTTCGCGTTTTCGATTGGTGCGGCACTCGCGCCGGATCATCCCGTGCGCATGATCAACGTCGACCGCGGCGGGCGCGCGGCCTCGCGTAACGGCGGCGCTCCCAGCGGCGACGCACCCGCGATTCACGACGTGCCCGGCACGCGCACGTTCATCGCACCCGCCCTGCGCGGCGCCATCACTTCGTTCCAGCCCGACGCGATGGTGTACGTGCCGTCGCCGTCGTCGACGGTGGGAAGCTTCGTGCGGTCGTTCGTCCTGCACCGGCACTACCCGCGCGCCAAGCTCGGCATGGTGGCATTGATTCCGCGCCGCCATGGGGCCGCGTCGCGCACGTTTCTCCAGAGTGCGGCACCCGACGTCGTCTTCGTGCCGTCGTACGCGTCGCTCTTGCACGCGCGCGATCTGTCGCTGCGCGCCGAGCTGCTCCCGATGGGCGTCGACACCCGGACCTTTCGTCCCGCGCGCGCCGACCAGGAACGAGCCGCCCTGCGGCTCGCGCAACGTGTTGCGCGCGATGCCTTCGTTTTTCTGCACGTGGGTCATCTGAGCGAGAAAAGAAACCTGCGCGCCTTGATCAAGCTGACCGCGGTGCCGAACGCCCACGTGGTCGTGATCGGCAGCACCAGCACGCCGGAAGACGCGGCGCTCCGTCGCGACCTCGAGGCTGCCGGCGTGCGTGTGATTCGCGAGTTCGTCCCCGTCGACGAGTTCTACCGGCTCGCGGACGCGTACGTGTTTCCGACCATCGACAGCGAAGGGTGCGTCGAGATTCCCTTGTCCGTGCTGGAAGCGCTCGCGAGCGGGCTGCCCGTGCTGGCGCGACCCTTCGGCGGATTGCGCGACGTGCTCGCACCGGGCGACGACGTGCGCTACTTCGACACCGACGACGAGTTGCTGGCCGCCGCGCGCGCGCTGCGGTCGACGGTGCGCCCGCACGTGCGCGACGTGGGCGAGTTTTCGTGGCGCACGATCGCGGAGCGCATCGTGACGCGCTTGTGCGACGGGCCGGGAGCGAGGGCTTCGTGACACCGTCGTCGATCACGCCGACCGACCGTCGCGAGATCCTGCGCGTCGCGGCCCGCATCGCGAGCCCGTATCACGTGGAGGATTTGTCGCGCCACGATTCGGTGGCGCTGCACGCGGCGGGCCGTCTCCTCGAGCAGCAAAAGGTGTCGTTCATTCCCATCGTCGCGCGCTACGGCGCCGTCCTCGACGCGACCCCGCTGGCCGAGTTCGTCCGCCGCGACGTGGTGCGCTTTCGCTCCCAGCGCGACGAATTCGAACGCGTTCGCGTGCGCCTGGCCGCCGTGGGCGTCGACGCGATGCTGTTCAAGTCGACCGGCATGACGCCGTCGTTCCACTACCTGTCGAGCAACCTCGACGTGCTCGTCCCCGAAGGGCGCGCGGCGATCGCGCGCGCGGCACTCACCGAACTCGGCTACGTCGAGCTCTTGAATGTGGAGGAACCCAAGAAGTTCTTGTTTCGGCGCTTCGTCGGCGACGGATCGAGCTTCGCGTTTCACTTGCACGAGGTGGTCGGCTGGGGCGTGCCGTTTCTGGACAACCTTCCGGTGTGGCGAAACGCGCGCCGCGCCGGCGACGACCACGACATCGTGATCCCGGGCCCGTCTGAGGCGCTCTTGATCACGCTCGCGCACTGGTTCTACGAAGACAAGGCGCTCGCGCTCGGCAACATGCTGCTCACCGCTCACGCGCTGCGTTCGATGGACTGCGCGCTCGCCGACCCCGCCACGCAGGCACGCGGACGCGGGTGGGAGGAAGGGTTCTGGGGTGCCTTGCACGTGTTCGAGGAGGCGTGGAAGCAACTTTTCGGCGCGGGCTTCGTGAACGCGGAGCAGCAAGGCGAATTGAGCCGCGCTCCCGCGCGCTACGCCGCCGTGCGCGTGCGCTTGCTCCCGTTCGTGCGCTACGCGGAAGACTTTCTTCCCGCGCAGCTGCCTTTCAAACCGTGCAAGGTCGCCTACTATCGGAAGGTCATGCGCGACCGGCGTCGCAGCCAGCCGCGCAAGTGGATCGACGTGTTCGACACGCTGCTGTGGGCGGTGCGATGGAAGGGGCATGTGCGCAGCCAACCGGGCTTGCTGGTTTCGATCAGCGGTGTCGACGGTTCCGGCAAGTCGCTGCAGGTCGAACGTCTGCGCGGCGCATTCGAGACCTGCGACGTGCGCGTGAAGTGCATTTGGGCGCGGGGTGCCTCGTCGAAGGGCGTGGGCGCGGTGTTGCGCGCGGGCAAGTCGGTGCTGGCGTCGACGTCGCAAGACGACGCCCCCACGCCGGAAGGGATCGCGGAGGCGGCGCGCGCGCACGGGGCGGCGGGTCGCGGCGAAGCGGCGCGCTTCGCGCAGCGCCAGCGTCGTTTGCGCCATCCCATCGCGCGCGGGGTGTTCAGCGTGGTCTACGCGCTCGACTTGGCGTGGCCGTACGTCGTCAAGGCGCGCGCGTACGTGCTCACCGGTCACGTGACGCTCTGCGACCGCTACATCTACGACGCGCTGGTCGACTTCGCGCTCTTCACCGGCACCGATCCCAAGCAGCCGCCGCTCGCGCTGAATCTGCTGCGCGCGATGGTGCCGAGGCCGCGCGCCGCCTTCGTCCTCGACGTCGACCCGAGCGAGGCGCTGCGCCGCAAGCCCGAAGAGGGCGGCACCGCGCACCTCGAAGCCGGGCGCGCGATGTTCTTGGAGATCGCGGGCTCGCACCGTCTCGACGTGATGCCGGCATCGGCCAACGCGGAGCAAGTGCAGAGTGTGATTGCGCGCACGTCGCTCGATGCGTTCTACGCGCGCTACGGGACGCTCATCAACTGGCTCCTACGCTCGAACCCCGGTCAAATGAACCCACCGCGGGAAGCGCTGGCGCCGCCGGCGAGTGCGGCTCCGCGCACCGAGTAGTCCACGACCATGCGCATCCTCGTTTTTACCAACATGTTTCCGACGGCGCAGCTGCCGTTTTACGGCTCGTTCGTGAAGGACGAAACGGAGGCGCTGCGGCGCGCGGGCGTCGACCTCGAGGTTTATTTCGTCAACGGCCGCGCCAACAAGCTCGCGTACGCGACCATGTGGTTCGGATTCTTCGCGCGCCTGCTGCGCACGCGCTACGACGTCGTGCACGTGCATCATTCGTTCTGCGGTCTCGTCGCCACCCGCCAACGCGCGATTCCGGTGGTGTGGACCTTTCACGAGGGCGAAATCACGGGCGACACCACCGACGCGCTGCGCGAGCAACCCATCAAGCACGTGGCGTACTCGAAGCGTATGAAGCAATTCGTGGCGAAGCGCGTCGACGCTTTGGTCGTGGTGGCGGCCCACCTGCGCGAGCCGCTCGCTCGCCCCGACGCGCTGCTTCTCCCGGCGGGCATCGATATCGATCTCTTCGCCCCGATGGAGACGGCGCAAGCGAAGCGCCGCCTCGGATTGAAGGAAGCGACGCGGTACGTATTGTTTCCCGCCGTGCCGTCGCGCGTGGAGAAGCGCTATGAGTTGGCGTCGCGCGCGGTGGAGATCTTGCGCGAACGCTCGCCTGCGATGCGCGACGTCGAACTGATTGCACTCAATAATGTGCCCCACGAGGACGTACCCGTGTACATGAACGCGAGCGAGGTCGTGCTACTCACGTCCGCATTCGAAGCCTCGCCGGTCGTGATCCGCGAGGCGCTGGCGTGCAACGTGCCGGTCCTGTCCACCGACGTTGGCGACGCGCGCGTGATGCTGGAGGGAGTGGCGGGGTGCGGCATCGTACCGCCCGACCCCGAACGCATCGCCGACGCGCTGAGCGTGGCCCTGTCGTCGCCGCGGCGCATCGCGGGGCGGGAAGCGATGAAGAAGTTCTCTTTGGAAAACACCGCCCAGGCGCTGGTCGCGCTCTACCGACGCGTCATCGAGGAACACCGGCAATGAACGCGCGTCGCGCCGTCGCCATCGTGCGACACTCGTTCTATCCCTTCGAGCTGAACGTCAAGCGCGAGGCCGAGGCGCTGCGCGACGCCGGCTTCGACGTCCACGTGATTTGCCTGCGCGGTGAGGGAGAAGCCGCTCGCGAGACCATCGACGGCGTCGAGGTGTACCGATTGCCCGTCGGACACAAGCGCGGCAAGATTGTGCGCTACCTGTGGGAGTACAACGCGTTCTTCGCACTGGCATCGTCGAAGCTCGCGCGCTTGCATCGCAAACATCGATTCGCTGCAGTACAAGTCAACACCATGCCCGACTACCTCGTGTTCGCAGCGTGGTACCCGAAACGCTCGGGCGCGAAGATCGTCCTCCATCTGCACGAGCCCGTGCCCGAGTTGTTCCACACCATGTTTCCGAATCGGTGGTACACGCGCGCCTTCGTGTGGCTGGTGACGCGCGTCGAGCAGGCGTCGATTCGCTTCGCCGGCCGCGCGCTCACCGTGACCGAGCAAATGAAGGCGAACTACGTGCGCCGCGGCGCCGACGCCTCCAAGATCACGGTCGTGGTCAATGTGCCCGACGATCGCCACTTCGCGCGCGACCGCTACGAGCACTTGCGCGCGCGCATCGCGGCCACGAAGGCCGACGAGCGCGCGCGCGGCGTGTTTCGCGTGCTGACCCACGGCGCCATCGAGGAACGCTACGGCTTCGACACCATCGTGCGCGCCATTGCACACGCGCGCCAGCGCGTGCCAGGCATCCAATTCCGCTTCATGGGTGCAGGCGAGTATCTAGAGGACGTGAAGCGCCTGGCGTCCGAGCAGGGGGTTGCAGACCGCGTGCATCACCTCGGCTTCGTACGCCTTCGAGCAGATGATCGAGGAAATCTTGCTGGCCGACGTGTGCGTGGTGGCGGTCAAGAAGAACGCCTACTCGGTGCTCGTGCACACCAACAAGATGTACGAATACATCGCCCTCGAGCGCCCCGTGATCGCGTCGCGGCTGGATTCGGTGGCGGCGTACTTCGACGATGCGGCGTTGACGTTCTTCGAGCCGGGCGACGCGTCGGACTTGGCGGAGAAACTGGTCGCCGCCGCTGCGCACCCCGACGAACTCGCGCGGCGCGTGGCGCGCGCGACGGCGCGCTACGAGCAGCTCCGCTGGGAAAAAGAAAAGCAGAACTACCTGTCCGTCTACCAGCCGCGATAATCGCTGCCGATCTCCATCGATATTTTCCTTGTCGCCTTCGCGACCGTCCGCCTACCATCCGCTCGAAATTGCTTCGGCGCCCGCGAAGCGGCGTCCGTATGGTTCGAACCGGAGGTAACGCGTGGCGAAAGCCGCCCAGAAAACCAAGTCGTCGAAGGCACCGCGACGCGCGGCGCGCAAGGAAGGCACGCGCGCGTCCAAGCGCGCGCGATCCGAGGAGCCCGAAACCCTTCCGCTGTTCGGCGAGGAGTCGCTCGAGCCGGCGGCGGGTAAGAAATCGAAAGCGGCGCCCACGCCCGCCGCCGCGGTGGTCGAACGCAGCGACGATCCCGCCGAGTCTCCGCGCGCGCGCCGCGGCTCCGCGTCCAAGGCGTCGTATTCTTCCGCCGAAAGCATCGGGCAGAAACAGCGCGAGATCTCCGTCAGCGAGTTCTTCGCCAAGAATCGTCACATGCTGGGCTTCGACAGCCCGACGCGCGCCATTCTCACCGCCGTGAAAGAAGCCGTCGACAATTCGCTCGACGCGTGCGAAGAAGCGGGTCTTCCCCCCGACATCGTGGTCGAGATCCACGAGCTCTCCGAAGATCGCTACAAGCTCGTCGTCGAAGATTCCGGCCCCGGGATCGTGAAAGCACAAGTCCCGAAGATCTTCGGCAAGCTGCTCTACGGTTCCAAATTCCACGAATTGCGCCAGTCGCGCGGTCAGCAGGGCATCGGTATTTCCGCCGCGGTAATGTATTCGCAGCTCACGACGGGCAAGAGTGTGAAGATCACGACGCGCACGGGTGCCAAGAGCAAGGCGCTCTTGTACGAGCTCCAGATCGACACCAAGAAGAATCAACCTATCGTGCTCGACGACGGCCCCGTCGAGTGGGAGCGCCCACACGGGACGCGCATCGAGATGGAACTCGAAGCCATCTATCAAAAGGGCAAGCGCTCCGTCGACCAGTATCTGCACCAAGTCGCACTGGCCAATCCGCACGCCGACATTCGCTTCATCGCACCCAAGTCCGACCCGGTCCACTACGCGCGCTTGAGCAACGAATTGCCACCGCCCGCGATCGCGATCAAGCCGCACCCGTACGGCGTCGAACTGGGTGTGTTGATCGACATGCTGCAGACGTCGCACGCGCGCAACATCGCCGCCTTTCTCTCTCAGGAATTCTCGCGCATGAGCCCGAAGATCGCGCAGGAAGTATTGACCGTCGCAGGCGTGGCGCAGTCGACCAAGCCCGGCAAAGTGACGCGCGACCAAGCGGAAGCGATCGTCAAAGCGTTCCCCAAGGTCAAGATCATGCGTCCGCCCACCGATTGTCTCTCGGTGGTGGGCGAAGACCTGCTCATCAAGAGTCTGCAGCGCGAAATCAAGGCCGACTTCTATACCGCGGTGTCGCGACCGCCCACCGTGTATCGCGGCAATCCGTTCCAGGTCGAAGTCGCCATCGCGTACGGCGGCGGCGAGATGTCGGGCGACGAAATCGTGCAGCTCTATCGCTTCGCGAATCGCGCGCCGCTGATCTACCAGCAGAGCGCGTGCGCGATCACGCACGCCGTCATGACCACGGCGTGGAAGTCGTACGGCATCGAGCAGAGCCGCGGCGCGCTCCCGACGGCACCGATGATCATCCTCGCGCAGATCGCGAGCGTGTGGGTGCCGTTCACGTCGGAGAGCAAGGAAGCGGTCGCGCACTACGACGACATCATCAAGGAGTTGAAGCTGGCGATGCAGGAATGCGGACGCCGTCTGGGCGTCTACATCCGCCGCGGCCAGCGCGAGCGCGACGAAGAGAAGAAGCGTTCATACATCGAGAAATACATCCCGCACATCGGCATAGCACTCCAGGAAATCCTCGGCATCTCGGAAGGCGAGAAGAAGAAAGTCGTCGAGACCTTGGAAGATACCCTCGAGCGCAGCCGCAAGATCTAAACGAAGCCGCATCCCTGCCCACCGATGGTGGTGAGCGCGTTCCCATGAAAGGCCTCCATTTTCGTCACCGCAGCACGCCCGCCTGGCGCAAGTGGCGGCCGTGGGTCATGGCGACGGTGTTCCTCGTGGTCGCCGTTCTGGCGATCCGACACTTCGGCGAAATCGAGCATTGGCTCGAGCTCATGCGCACAGCACAGCCCAAGTGGTTGCTGCTAGCGATCGTGGTGCAATGCGCGACCTACGTGTCGGCTGCATCGGTGTGGTTCGTGGCGCTTCGTCGCGCGGGGCATCGATGCTCACTCTTCTCGCTGGTGGGGTTGGCGGTGGCCAAGCTGTTCTCCGACCAGGCGCTGCCGAGCGGGGGCATGAGCGGAAACGCCCTCGTGATCGCCGTGCTCCATCATCGCGGTGTTCCCGCGCGCGTCTGCATGGGCGTGCTTCAGCTCAGTTTGATTTCCTATCACGCCGCGTACATGGTAGCCGCGATCGCGGCGGTGTTGGTGCTGGGCACGCACCGCACACTTCCGCATTGGATCAGCGCGGTCGCCGCCGTGTTCTACGTCTTCATCGTCGCCGTACCGGCCGTGGCGCTGTGGGCACGAAAAGCCGGACGCGGCGTGCATCACCTGGCGAAACGGATGCCGGGGCTGGCGCGCTTGCTCGATGCGTACGCCAAGGCACCCGGCGACCTCCTGCGCGACTCCCGCTTGGTGCTGACCACGTCGCTCTTGCAAGGCTCGATCTTCCTGTTCGATTCCACCACGTTGTGGATCATGCTGCGCGCGGTCGGCGAACACGCCCCGTTCGGGTCCGCCTTCGGCAGCTTCATGTTGGCGTCGATGGTGGCGACATTGGGACCGATTCCCGCCGGAATCGGAACCTTCGAGGCGACGTGCGTCGCGACACTGGGCATGATGGGGATTCCATTCGAACGCGCGCTCACGGCCACACTGCTGTTGCGCGGATTCACGCTCTGGTTGCCAATGCTCCCCGGAATGTGGCTGGCGCGAAAAGAACTGCACCGCGCCTAGCTTCTTCGATCATTAGTCCCTCCGCGTCACCCGCACTAACGGGTCGACGCGGCCCGGGCCCCGAGCCTTTCGGAGCCGAACTTCAAAATACCCTCACTTTCTTCGTTCGCTTTCGGGCGGAGCCGCATTTTCCGGCTACAGAGGGCTAGACCACGACGGGAAGTCCTCACGCACCTCGCAAGGAGGCTTCCATGGTTCCGCGCCATATACTCCCGATCTTCATCCTGGCAATGGGCACTTTGGCAATCTTCGACGTGCCGGCACGGGCGCAATGGCAGCCGGGGGGAGTCATTGTTAGCGCCGCACCCAACGATCAGACCCAGATCGCGGCAACACCCGACGGGCTCGGCGGTGCCATCCTCGCCTGGTACGACACCCGCAACGGCACGACGAGTATTTACGCACGACGCCTCAACAGTTCCGGCGTTCCGCAGTGGACCGTTGACGGGGTCGCCATCTGCACCGCCGCCAACACGCAAGACCACCCCGAAATCACCACCGACGGTGCGGGCGGCGCCATCATCACGTGGCAGGATTTGCGCGCGGGCAATCTCAACATCTACGCGCGACGCGTCAACGCGTCGGGTGTGCCACAGTGGACGGCGGATGGCGTCCCCATCTGCACGGCGACCGGGAATCAGGAGCTCCCCAAGATCATGTCCGACGGCGCCGGCGGCGCATTCATCGCGTGGTCCGATTTGCGCAGCGGGGCCTACGACGTCTATGCGCAGCGCGTGAACGGCGCGGGCACCACGCTATGGACCGCGAACGGAGTGGTCGTCTCGAACGCCGGTCAGAATCAACTCAACCCCGCTATGGTTTCCGACGGGGCGGGTGGCGTCATCCTCGCGTGGCAAGACAACCGCATCTCCGCGTACGACATCTGGGCCCAGCTGCTCAATTCGTCCGGTGTCGCGCAGTGGACGGCGAACGGGATCCAGGTATCCACCACCACCGGCGACGACAATCAACCCCAAGTCACGACCGACGGCGCGGGCGGTGCCATCATTGCGTGGGACAACGTGGGAGTGCTCGACCCTGGTGATGTCTACGTTCAGCGATTGCAAGCGCTCGGTGTCCCTTGGTGGAACGCACCCGTGCGAGTCGCTCCCGCCAACGGTGCGCAATCGGCACCGTCCATCGTCGCGGATGGATCGGGCGGTGCGATGATTTTCTACCAGGACGATTACGGCGCGAGCATCAACCGCGACATTCGCGGGCAGCGTGTGAACGCGTCCGGAACTCTCCTGTGGCAGGGGACGGGAATCTTCGTGTGCATCGACATCGACGACCAGTCTCGCCCGCGCGCGGTTTCGGATGGGGCGGGCGGAGCGGTCGTGGTGTGGAACGACCATCGCGGCGGACCGATGGACGTGTGGGGGCAACGAATCGACGCCAGCGGAAACTCGGTTTGGACCACGAACGGCATCGCACTCGGCTACGGCTTCAACGAGCAAATCGATCCCGCGATCGTCGCCGACGGCTCCGGCGGATCGATCCTCGCGTGGACCGATGATCGATCGATGATCGCCACCGACGTCTACGCGCAGCGCATCGACGACGTCTTCGGGTATTGGGGTCACCCCGAGCCCAGTCATCGCTTCCGTCGCCGACGTGCCCGCGGACCAAGGCGGCAAGGTGAAAATCAACTGGAACGCGAGCGACGAGGACCGGTCGAACATCCGAACCATCACGCACTACTCGGTATGGCGTGCGGTCGACCCGGCCGCCGTCGCCGCGTCGAGCGTGGTTAATGGCCCCGCGGCCGTCGGTGCCGGCTTCCACGGCACGGCGACGTTCCGCGAGGAGACTCCGACGACCGATTACTATTGGGAGTGGGTCGGCAATCAAGACGCGATGTTCGACAAGGCCTACAGCTTCGCGGCCGCAACGCGCGCCGATTCGGTGGCCGGAAATCTGTCCGTGCACCAATTCCGCGTGGTCGCGCACACGGCGGACGCGTTCGTGCTGTTCAAGTCGCTGCCGGCGTTCGGTTACTCGGTCGACAATCTGGCACCGGCAGCACCGTTGTTGCTGACCGCACAGCGCGTCGGACCCGACGTGCATCTGCGCTGGAACGGCGTGCGCGTGCCCGACCTTCGCAACTACTCGTTGTATCGCGCGACGAGCTCCGGTGTCACACCGGTGCCGATCAATTTCCTGGAGAGCGCCGAGGACACGCTGGCCGTGGACGCCAACGCCCCCTCCTCGGCGCTCTACTACATCGTGACCGCACTCGACGTGCACGCGAACCAAAGCGACCCGTCGAACGAAGCGCACGTGAGCCCGCTCACCGGCATCGGCGACGCGCCGTCGATCAAGGCGCTGACGGTTCTTGCCAACCATCCGAATCCGTTCACGACGTCGACCGATCTGGAGATCGGGCTACCAGCCGCGTCGGATATTTCGATCGAAGTCTACGACGTAGCGGGTCGGCGCGTGAGTGCCTTGGAAGCGCGCGGGGCAGCCGCGGGTTGGCGCCGGGTTCCGTTCGCGGGCGTCGATCGCAACGGTCACTTGCTCGCGAGCGGCGTCTATTTCTATCGCGTGACCGCCGCTGGAAACACGGTCACGCGCAAGATGGTGATCACGCGCTAGCGCGATCAGGAGGAAGTCATGAGACACGCCATTATTCGTCTCGCATTGTGCATGTTGATCACGCTGGCGCTCTCGCCGGTCGCGCGCGCCGCGTGGCAGCTCAATGGGATTCCCGTGGGAGCGCCGACCAACACCCAGTCCGTAGCTAAGCTCGTACCCAACGGAGCAGGTGGAGTTGCGATTTTCTGGAGTGAGGAAGTGAGCGGCGATCCGTTCGTGTTCGGGACGGTGTTGAACAGCATGGGCGATACGATGTTCAACGGGCCACCAATTGTTGTTTTCACCGTCTTGCTGCCCCAAACCCAGACCGTGGTCCCCGACGGGGTCGGTGGTGAAATCGCGGTTTGGAACGTTCTTGACGGTGGTAGCTGGGACATCGTCGCGCAGCGCATCGACGGCCACGGTAATCTGCTCTGGGGTGTGAACGGTGTCACGGTGACCGCTGCGGCGAACGATCAGTTGGAGCCCTATCTGATCGCGGATGGTGCAGGCGGTGCGATCTGCGGTTGGAACGACTTCCGCAGCCACCCATTTAGGGACATCTACGCTCAGCGGATGGACGCGTCGGGGAATATGTTGTGGACCACGAACGGAGTCGGCGTATCGACGCTTGCGAATGGTCAGTATCTGGGCGCGCTCGTGTCCGACAACGCCGGCGGAGCCGCTTTGGTGTGGAGCGACGCTCGCAACGGCGTTGAGGACCTCTACGTGCAACGACTCGATGGATCCGGAAGCGCGCTGTGGGGCACGAACGGCACGCCTTTCGTCGTGTCGCCGATTCAAAAGGTGTTTACAAGCATGGTTCCGTCCGGCCCCGATGGAGCGATCATTGGCTGGGTACAGCCGCGCCCGGGGCCACCGCAACCGACGACGCAGTGGGAGGGCCATTTGCTGCGTCTGAATTTCTCCAGCAGTCCAGACTGGCCCGGAAGCGTTCCCATTTGCATCGCCGATGGATCGCAAACTCCGACCGCCGCCGTTACCGACGGCGCGGGCGGTGTCATCGTTGCCTTTCACGACGATCGCAACGGCAGCAACACCGACGAGTATCTCGCGCGCATCGATCGTTTCGGCAATCGCGTGTGGAATCAGAGCGGTGTTCCCTTGTGCACCGCGGGCGGCGATCAGCTCGAGTCCGTGATGACTCCCGACGGTGCCGGCGGAGCGATCGTCGCGTGGACGGATCACCGCGGCGGGCCCGCCGCCGACATCTACGCCGGACGCATCGACGCGCTCGGCAATCTCCTGTGGACGCCCAACGGCGTCCCCGTATGCACCGACGCGAGCAACCAATCGGCGCCCGCGATTGCATCCGACGGCGTAGGCGGAGTCGTCGTCGCGTGGGAGGACTCACGCTTCGGCCACGGCTCGATCTTTGCGCAGCGCTTGAAGGCAGCCAATGGAGAATGGGGCCCGCCCGACGCGACCGGCATCGGCGATGCGCCGTCGATCGGCGCGCTCACCATTTTGCCCAATTATCCCAACCCGTTCGCGGCGACGACCAACATCGAGATTCGGGTTCCCTCCGCGTCCGACGTCTCCGTCGACGTGTTCGACGTCGCGGGACGGCGCGTGAGCACGCTGGCAATGCGCGGTGCGGACGCAGGGTGGGACCGAATTCCGTTCGCGGGTTTGTCCGCCGATGGACGTCCGTTGCCCAGCGGCGTCTATTTCTATCGGGTCACCGCGGGTGGTCACACGGCCACGCGCAAAATGGTGATCGCGCGGTAACGCGGCGGCCGGCTCCTCGCACCCGTCTAGAAAGGCGTTGCGGATTCCGCTCCCGCGGGCCTAGGCTCCGCTCATGGAAGACTTCCTGGCCCACGTGTGGGACGCGATCGTCTCGCGACTCCACGGTCCGTTGAAGTTTCGCTTCATTCTGCAGCCGCTCTTGGCCGCGATCTTCGCCGTGCGCGCCGGCAGGGCCGATGCTCGCAACGGTCGTCCCCCTTTCCTCTGGAGCGTCTTCACGAACCCAGTCGGCCGCACGGAATTGCTGAAGGACGGCTGGAAAGATATCGCCAAAATCTTTGTGATGGCGTCGGTCATGGACCTCGTCTATCAGTTCATCGTCCATTCGACAGATTCCATCCGTTGCGAGCGATGTTGGTCGCCGCCGTGCTGTGCTTCGTCCCGTATATCTTGATTCGCGGCCCGGTCAATCGAATCGCGCGCCGTAAGGGGGCCTAGGTGTCGACCAGCAACGTTTCCAAAAAGATTAAAGACGAAGCCTCGCGCGTGAAGGGTGCGATTCTCGCCAAGAAAAAACCCGCGATGAAGTTCCCGCTGCGCGCGCTGACCAACGTGCGCTATCAGCCGAAAGTCGGCTTCCTCGAGATGAAGGGAAAGATGAAGGAGCGCACCCTCACCGTGAACACGGTGAAGACGTTCGCGCAAACACTGCGCATGATGGCGCTCTCGAAGCAACTCGTCGACACCGACGACATCGCCACCAAGCGAGAGGCCTACTACGTCTCCAAGAACTGGGACGACGCGCGCTTCGACGAGCAGCCCGAGAGCGATACCGTGATGGACGACGTCGAGGCGCTGTTCGGCTTGAATCGCGAACAACTCGGATTCATTCCCGAAGAAAAAGGCGGCGAGATCGCGGGTAAGCTCATTATCCTTGATAAGGACCGCGATACCGGTAAGCCGCTGCGCGTCGACTGCACCAAATTCGGGAGTGGCGCGTACTCGATTCCCGTCAGCGTCGAGGATCTCGGGTTCGAAACCGAAGCGAAATTCATTCTCGTAATCGAGACCGCCGGCATGTTCCAGCGTCTCGTGAAGCACAACTACTGGAAGACCGCGAACTGCATCCTGGTGTCGATGGGAGGTGTCCCCACGCGCGCGTGCCGCCGTTTCATCCGCCGGTTGTCCGACGAAAAGCAAATTCCCGTATACGTGTTCGTCGACGGTGATCCATATGGCATTTCAAATATCTATCGTACCCTCAAGGTGGGGAGCGGCAACGCCGCGCACTTGAACGAATTCTTCTGCGTGCCCGAGGCGCGCTTCCTCGGCATCACGCCGCAGGACATCGTGCAGTACAAACTACCCACGCATCCGCTCAAAGACGTCGACATCAAGCGCGCGAAGGACGCCTTGAAGACCGACCCCTTCTTCCTCCATCACAAAGCCTGGCAAGACGCCATCAATCAATTGGTCGGCATGGGCGTTCGCGCGGAACAACAGGCACTCGCCAAGCACGGTCTTAATTATGTCATCGATACATATCTCCCTGAGAAGTTGAAGCACCCGGAGCGGTTTCTGCCGTAAGGGTTGATGCGTGCTACGGAACCAGTGTTGGTTCAAGCACTCGTCCCGAGACTTCCCGTTGAAACTCTCGATGAACGCGTTATGCACCGGCTTTCCCGGGGCGATGAGCCGAAGGCGAATGCCTCGCTCGTATGCCCATTGATCGAGCGCGAGGCTTCGGAACTCCGGTCCTCTGTGAACCGTGATCAACGCATCGTCGACCTCCTTCAGGCTCGGGTATAGCCTGAGGTGTCAACTATGCACTGGAGGAGGTTTTGGGGGGAAGTTCACGTAGCAAATTCCTCGAATCCTTGACCCTTACGGGCACAGAATTCGAGTACTCGCGACCCTCGTGTTGAGCTATACTTTCGACCGCTGTGGTGCGCCCCGGCGCGCCTCCCGATGCCCCCAAGTATTCGCATCGTACCCCCATTTGGGTCGGTGCTGCTTTGCACTCAATCGCAAGGAGACGCATCATGTGTACCCGTCGCGATTCTCGCGGAATGGAGAAATTCCTCCGGTCGTTCCCGCTCCTCGTATTGGCTATTGCGCTCGCGATGGCTGGTTGTTCCAGCGACTCGCCCATGAGCAGCTCCGTCCCGGACAGCGCCGATGAGAGGGGCGTGATCCGCGGCGTGCTGAATCCTGGAGGTGTGGACTTCGAATTCACATCTGCGACCAACGGCGATCCGGAGAACCCAATCGAGGGTCCCTTCGCCATCCGCGGCCGAAACGTCCGTTATGAAGATGGCGCGTTGCTTGTGGACCTCTCTGTCGCAAACCTGGGCAATAACACCTACAACGAGCCCGTCTCGCTGACCTTCGCCAGCATTGCACCTGAAGGCGTGACCGTCCTAGATCCCGACGGTGAAGAGTCGGGTCCTGGTGCGGTGATCAGCTTCCAGTTCGAAAACGACGACGCGATGTGGACGCCGGGTGAAGAGAGCCTGAGTCGCGCAACTGGATTCGTTGTTGCAGCGGGTACTGCAATTGCCTTCGTGGCAATTCTCGACGCCGGCAATGGTGAAGATGGAAAGGGTTCCATCGGAGGCATGGTATGGGATGACGCCGATGGCGACAGCATTATGGACACCAACGAGGCTGGCATCGAGGGCGCCATGCTCACTCTGAACGCAGAGGGCCTGGTCGAGATGGTCACGGCCTCGGCTGCCGACGGAAGCTATGCCTTCACCGGCCTCGACGCCGGATTCTACACCGTCGACAAGATTGCCGAGGAAGGGGTCGAGATTACGACAGGACGCCCGATCTACGTGGCGCTGGTCGAATCTGAGGGTGTGGTCAGTTCATTCCTCGCTGCCAACTTTGGCTGCAAGCCCGACGAGGGCGGCGGAATCGCCACGATCACTGGTGTGGTGTTCGACGACACCGACGGTGATGGTGTTCGCGATGATGGCGAGCCAGGCATCGGCGCCGCCGGCATTGACATCGTCGGTCCCAACGGCCTCCACGGTACCGGTACGACCGTTGGTGGAAGCGGCGCCTACACCTTCCTCGCTTCCGGTGCTGGTGAGTACACGGTCACCAGCAGCCCGATCGACGGTATGACGGCGACCACGCCAACCGCAGTGACGTTTACCCTCGCCGAGGGCGAGTCCAAGGCTGACGTGAACTTTGGATATCAGTCCGAGGGCGGCGGAATCGCCACGATCACTGGTGTGGTGTTCGACGACACCGACGGTGATGGTGTTCGCGATGATGGCGAGCCAGGCATCGGCGCCGCCGGCATTGACATCGTCGGTCCCAACGGCCTCCACGGTACCGGTACGACCGTTGGTGGAAGCGGCGCCTACACCTTCCTCGCTTCCGGTGCTGGTGAGTACACGGTCACCAGCAGCCCGATCGACGGTATGACGGCGACCACGCCAACCGCAGTGACGTTTACCCTCGCCGAGGGCGAGTCCAAGGCTGACGTGAACTTTGGATATCAGTCCGAGGGCGGCGGAATCGCCACGATCACTGGTGTGGTGTTCGACGACACCGACGGTGATGGTGTTCGCGATGATGGCGAGCCAGGCATCGGCGCCGCCGGCATTGACATCGTCGGTCCCAACGGCCTCCACGGTACCGGTACGACCGTTGGTGGAAGCGGCGCCTACACCTTCCTCGCTTCCGGTGCTGGTGAGTACACGGTCACCAGCAGCCCGATCGACGGTATGACGGCGACGACGCCAACCGCAGTGACGTTTACCCTCGCCGAGGGCGAGTCCAAGGCTGACGTGAACTTTGGATATCAGTCCGAGGGCGGCGGAATCGCCACGATCACTGGTGTGGTGTTCGACGACACCGACGGTGATGGTGTTCGCGATGATGGCGAGCCAGGCATCGGCGCCGCCGGCATTGACATCGTCGGTCCCAACGGCCTCCACGGTACCGGTACGACCGTTGGTGGAAGCGGCGCCTACACCTTCCTCGCTTCCGGTGCTGGTGAGTACACGGTCACCAGCAGCCCGATCGACGGTATGACGGCGACGACGCCGACCGCAGTGACGTTTACCCTCGCCGAGGGCGAGTCCAAGGCTGACGTGAACTTCGGTTACGAGTCCGAGGGCGGCGGAATCGCCACGATCACTGGTGTGGTGTTCGACGACACCGACGGTGATGGTGTTCGCGATGATGGCGAGCCAGGCATCGGCGCCGCCGGCATTGACATCGTCGGTCCCAACGGCCTCCACGGTACCGGTACGACCGTTGGTGGAAGCGGCGCCTACACCTTCCTCGCTTCCGGTGCTGGTGAGTACACGGTCACCAGCAGCCCGATCGACGGTATGACGGCGACGACGCCAACCGCAGTGACGTTTACCCTCGCCGAGGGCGAGTCCAAGGCTGACGTGAACTTCGGTTACGAGGCCGAGGGCGGCGAGGCCACCGCGCTATACGGCATCGTATTCGATGATCACAACCGCAACGGGGAGATCGACGAGGGCGATGACGGGATCCCCGGGGTACGGGTGCGCCTCTGCTCGAAGGAGACCAGCAACTCCACGCATGACAAGAACTGCCAGTCCTGCCGCTACCGCGTGACCGATCACGATGGAAGCTATTCTTTCGATGACCTTGATCCGGGCAGGTACAAGCTCGAGGCCAAGAGGCCAAAGGGCTTCTACGCGGTCACCGACAGGAAGCTGACGATCGAAATCGTGGACGGTCAGAAGACAAACGTGAACTTCGCCTTCGCCCGAAAGTGCAACAAAAATCATGACCACAGCAATGACGGTGATGACGGCGATGACGATGACGATGATGAAGTCAGCGACAGCGTGGCGCTCCCTGGCGGTGGAAACCAGGGCACGTCTGCTGACAAGTAGTTGTGCAGCTGAGAACGGATGATCTGGCGGCCGGCTCCCACGGGGGCCGGCCGCTCCCATTTCCGCTCAGACGTGGGCGGAATTGCTCGGGGCGTACGCGTTCCGGGGCGGGAATGTTTGGCCGTTGGTTCTCGTGATCACGTTTCTCGCGCCATGGCTTGCTGCGAAGATGCGAGGCCTCGTCAAGGGGGGACTATGAAAACCAAAGTCAATCGTCGAACCGTGGATCTGTCGGGATTCCCGGACTTGGTCGTGATCTACTTGGGGATGCGAGTCAATGTCATGGCGGGCATGAAGACGCTCATGGGCTTTGGGCCAAGGATCGCGAAGTCGGTGGCCGACCAACCGGATGGTCTCCTGCTGCACGAGAACCTTGTGTACTCGCTGTTCCCACCGCACGCGGGGATGAGACAATACTGGCGTGACTTTGAATCCTTGGAATCGTGGGCACGTTCCGAACCGCATCGCGTGTGGTGGCAGGAATTTCTGCGCAACTCCGGCGGCACCGGCTTCTGGCACGAGTCGTACTTCATACGCGGGGGCATGGAAGCGGTCTACGACGACATGGTCAAGGACATCGGCTTTCTTCGCTTCGCCCCCATACAGGCGGCACGAGGAAGCATGTTCTCCGCTCGAGGGCGCGCGAAGCGGTCGGAAAATGAGGCGACACCCGCGCCCGTGAAGGAAGATGAGTACTATTCTTAGGATATTCACATCATGAGGAAACCCATTGCCATCCAAGGGGAGGGGCAGACTCATCATTCGGGGTGCGGCTGCGAAGCAGCGGCCAGGCCGGAAACCGACGAAATGACGGCGGCTCCCGCGCACCCAACCGGCGATTCCAGCCAATTAGGTAACATCGTGAGGCGTCATGCGTGATAGCGATCCTTTTTGGTAAACTGAAATCCGGGGTAACAACGTAAGGTGTGCAAAGGATAGTGCCCAACAATGCTTTTCCTAATCGCGTTACTGGTATTCGCAGGTTGCAACCCTAACTCGCAGGCTACGTCCATGAAAGACGCTCCCCAGACCGAGAACCCATATTATTCGAGGACGGACACCACCAAGCTGGATGTCCCCGATGCGACGTGGAAGAAGATTCTCCCGGCCAAGGTCTACGCGGTGGCGCGGGAGAAGGACACGGAGTATGCGTTCACGGGCGCGTACTGGAATTTTGAAGGCATCGGGACTTACTACTGTGCGGTGTGCGGCAACAAGCTGTTTCGTTCGGATTCGAAGTTCGCGAGTTCCTGCGGTTGGCCGAGCTTCTTCGAGACGGTTCGACCGGATGCGGTGATCTACCACGCCGACACGTCCCTCGGCATGGACCGTACCGAAGTGCTGTGTGGCCGGTGCGGAAGCCATCTGGGACATCTATTCGACGACGGCCCGCCGCCGACCGGCAAACGCTACTGCATGAACTCGATTGTTCTCGAGTTCGAGCCCGACGGAACCCTCGCGCGTTGATGATCATTAGGTTTTCAACCTGCATCTCTGTCGCACTTCTCCTGACGGCCTGCGCGCCACGCTCACGGACACCTCTGCTCGTCGGTGCGTGGAAGTCGAGCGTGCAGTTCGAGGACGGATCGCTCGCGGCGATCAAAGACCTCCAGTTCATGTACGTGTTCAACGCCGGCGGTACGATGACGGAGTCGTCGAACTACGACGCAGCACCCCCGGTTCCGCCGGCCTACGGCGTGTGGAAAGAGGTGGGTTCGAATCGATTCGAGGCGACGTACGAGTTCTTCGTCACGCGACCGGCCACACAGGAGGAAGCGGCCGCATCGGGTGTGGTGTGGCTTCCCGCGGGACACGGCGTGCTGACGGAAATCATCTCCGTATCGAACGACGGCAATTCGTTCGTCTCGACGATTCGCTACGATGCTTTCGGCGAGGACGGTCTTCCGACGACCGGCGGCGGGTCCGCGACGGGGCACGCCGAACGCATCGGCTCCTTGTAGCCTTGCAACCCGGGCGCGCGACCCCGCGTAGTGTCGGCATGAACACTCATACCGCACTCCGCGTCTCGTTCCTCGCCGTCATTTGTTTGTGTCTGTGCGCGTCGACGTCCCGTTCGTCCGACCCCAAGACCCGCGCCCTCGACACCATCACCGCCGCCGACATCGCCGCGCACGTCAAGGTGCTCGCCTCCGACGAATACGAAGGGCGCATGCCGGCCACGCGGGGCGAAGAGAAAACACTCGCGTACATCACCGCTCGCTTCCGCGAATACGGTATCGCGACACCGCCGGGCGGGAGCTACCTGCAAGACGTCCCCTTGGTGAAGAAGACCATCCAACCCGACGCGACGCACCTCGTCGTCAACGCGAAGGGAAAAGAAACGACGCTCGTCCTGGGCGAGAACATGAGCACCAAGACCGGCGGCACGGTCGAAAGCGTCGACATCAAGAAGAGCGAGCTCGTGTTCGCCGGCTTCGGCATCGACGCGGAAGAGCTGGGATGGAACGACTACGCCGGCGTCGACGTGAAGGGGAAGACGGTGGTGCTGCTGATTCAGGATCCGCGCGGCGCCGCGGACAGCCTCTACTTCAAGGGACGCGCGCTCTCCAACTATGGCACCAGCCTCTACAAGAGCGAAACCGCGGCGAAGCATGGTGCCCGCGGTGTGATGTATATCCACGACCAAGACGCGGTCGGGTATCCGTTCACGGCCATCGCCGGGGGTGCCAAGCGCACGATCTTCGAACGCGTGCGCGGACCCGAGAGTGCACCGCTGCCCGAGTTCTCGGTCACGATTTCGAAGGACCTCGCGACCGAGTTGTTCGCAAGCGCGGGGAACGACCTCGCGCAGCTCACCGACGCCGCGTCGCAGAAGGGATTTCGCGCGACGCCGCTGGCATTGTCGCTGTCGGGCGAGATTGCGACCAAGCTCGAGTACTCGACGTCGCACAACGTGGTCGGCACTATTCGCGGTCACGATCGACCCGACGAATACGTGATCTACACCGCGCACTGGGATCACGTCGGCATCGGCAAGGCGGTCGACGGCGACTCCATATATAATGGAGCGATCGACAACGCCACCGGTACCGCGGCACTTCTCGAACTGGCGCAAGCCTACCGCTCGTTGCCGCAAGCACCCGCGCGCTCCATCGTGTTCATCGCGACCACCGCCGAAGAACAAGGCTTGCTCGGCTCGTATCACTACGCCGATCACCCGGTGTTTCCGCTCGCGAACACGATCGGCGTCATCAACATGGACGCGCTGTTTCCATTCGGTGATTTCAATGGCATGACGGTGGTGGGACTCGGGAGTTCCGAGTTGGAGAATTACTTGGATGCGGCGGCGAAGGAAATGGGGCGCACGCTGATAGCGGATCCTACGCCCGAATACGGCGCGTTCTTCCGCTCCGACCATTATCCGTTCGCGAAGAAGGGAGTCCCCGCCATTTTCGCGGTGGGCGGCCCGCTCGACGATCCGCCGCCCTCCGCCGAGATGTCGGCGCGTTTCGACGCCTACATGAAGGCCGGCTACCATCATCCCAGCGACGAATACCGCGACGATTGGGACCTGCGCGGCATCGTGGGCGACGTGAAGATCTACTTCTTGACCGGCTATGCCATCGCGAACGACGCCCGCGTGCCGAATTGGTACGCGACCAGCGAATTTCGCGCACTGCGCGATCACCAGCGCGCGTCGCCGTGAGCTACTTGATAGCGCCCCGCCGGCGCGGGTCTCCTAGCGCGCAATCACCATCTTGTGCGTGACGGTCGTTCCGCTGGCGCGAACGCGGTAGAAATACACGCCGCTCGGGAGCGTTTGCCCGCCCGCGTCGCGCGCGTCGAACGAAACCTCCCGCCAGCCGGCCGCGAGTGTCGCCAGGCGCTCGCTTCGAACTCGCCGCCCCGCCACGTCGAACACGTCGATCTCCACCTCGCTCGCCTTCGGCAGCCCGATGCGCAAGGTCGTGGTCGCGGTGAACGGGTTGGGCATGTTGTCGAGCACCGTCAAGGCCGTGATGGGCGGGGTGTTGCCCACACCCGTCGAGCCTTGCACACTCGCTTCGTTCGACGGATGGCTCTGGTTCTCGTGCACGTCGTAGGCGGTGACGATGTAGTAGAGCGTCGTGGTCGGAGCGTGGGCGTCGATCAGCACGGTATCGTTCGAGGACGCGACGAAGTTGACCGGCACCGGTGTGACACCCGAGGAGGTCGCGCGATACACCGAGTAGTCGCGCAGATCGGCAACGCGCACCCGGTTCCATTTCACGTGGACGTCGTTGCCGACGCGCTGTGCTGCCAACAAGAACGGCGGCGACGGCGCCAAGTTGTCGACCGAATGACCGCTTCCCACGTTGGACGGCCAGAACACGAACGGGTCCATGGTGTGGGAAAGCACCTGAAAATAGTGCGTGGCGGTCCCTTGGCTGGTCGAGTCGGCGGTGGTGCCGGCCGTGAAGCGATAGCCTGCGAAGTACTGCGCGTCCTGGGCGCCGATCCATTCCCAATAGTAGTCCGCGTTGGGCGTGTGCTCGACGCGGAAGGCCGGACCGCCGAACTCGGGGTCGATGTCGGAGGCGTCCACGAGCAGCGACGGGTTGCCGGCGATCGCGGCGGCCGCCGCGACTGGGTCGGTGGCGCGCCATACGGAGTAGTGCGTAATGAACCGTTGGTCGAACGCGTCGCGGTCGCTGGCGAGGTAGTTCACCTTGACCTTGCCGCCCTGATCGCCGGGGACGTCTGCGACCGAGGTCACGAAAGGCTCGGGGTGTCCCCAGTATCCGTGGCGTTCAATCCGCTGGGCGTAGATGTCGTAGGTCGTCCCGCTGCGAAAGTCATTCCACGTGACGATCGTTCCCCCGGCCCCGTCCGAAACGATCGTGGGAGTGGTCTGGTTGTACGCGGCGGTCGAGAGGGCGAGCCCGTTGGCGGTCCACTGGGGGACGCCCAAGGCGTTCACCCGCTGGGCGTAGATGTCGTAGTCCGTATTGCTACGATTGTCGAACCACGTGACGGTCGCTCCCCCGGCCCCGTCCGAAGCGATCGTGGGAGTGACCTGGTCGTTCACGGCGGTCGAGAGGGCGACCCCGTCGGCGGTCCACTGGGAGACGCCCAAGGCGTTCACCCGCTGGACGTAGACGTCGTAGTTCCCGCTGCGCAAGTCCTGCCACGTCACGATCGCTCCCCCGGCCCCATCCGAAACGATCGTGGGAACGTACTGCTCGCTCGCGGCGGTACAGAGGGCGACCCCGTTGGCGGTCCACTGGGGGGCACCCACGGCGTTGACCCGCTGGGCGTAGATGTCGGAGTCCGTCCCACTGCGCGTGTCCTGCCACGTCACGATCGCTCCCCCGGCCCCGTCCGAAGCGATCGTGGGAGTGTCCTGGTTGTGCGCGGCGGTACAGACGGCGACGCCGTTGGCGGTCCATTGCGGGGCTCCTGCCGCGTTGACCCGCTGGGCGTAGATGTCGGGGGTTCCGCTTCGATATTCATACCACGTCACGATCGCTCCGCCGGCTCCGTCCGAGACGATCGCGGGATAGAGTTGGTCATTCACGGCGGTACAGAGGGCGACCCCGTTGGCGGCCCACTGGGGGGCGCCCGAGGCGTTGACCCGCTGGGCGTAGATGTCGGCGGAGGGTCCACTTCGATAGTCGTGCCACGTCACGATCGCTCCCCCGGCCCCGTCCGAAACGATCGTGGGATAGTACTGGTCGCTCGCGGCGGCACAGAGGGCGACCCCGTTGGCGGTCCACTGCGGGGCGCCCAAGGCGTTCACCCGCTGGGCGTAGATGTCGTTGTTCGTCCCGCTGCGAGTGTCCTGCCACGTCACGATCGCTCCCCCGGCCCCGTCGGACACAATCGTGGGAGTGTACTGGTGGTTCGTGGCGGTACAGAGGGCGACCCCGTTGGCGGTCCACTGCGGGGCGCCAAAGGCGTTCAACCGCTGGGCGTAGATGTCGATGCTCGTCCCGCTGCGAGTGTCCTGCCACGTGACGATCGCTCCACCGGCCCCGTCCGAAACGATCGTGGGACTGGACTGGTCGTTCGCGGCGGTCGAGAGGGGAGTACCGTCTAGCTGCCACTGCGCGTGGGCGTTGAACGGGACTGCGACGGCAGCAACGATTGAAGCTAGCAGAGCCAGGCGCACATGCATGGTGCACCTCCGGGTTCGAGTTTGAAACTCCGGGGCCGAAATAGGCCCAACGCCTTTCGATTGAATAGACGAACCAGGCGCTCGGCAGGTCACATTTGGAGCGCGAATTCCTGCTGTCACGCACAAAAGCCCGACTACCGCGCGGATCGACCACCATTTTTCCGTCCCGATTTGCGTTCTTGCGCCGGCGACGCCGACCCGCGTAGACTGCCCGGCAACGTTTCCGCACACGAGTTTGCCCCTGGGACTGGGGAGGCCATCGGTGCTCAAAGACGTCCTCCGAACCAAGAACATCGCACGCATCCTCGAGACCGCCGACGGTCACGACGCTCTCAAGCGCCACCTCGGTGCGTTTCAACTGACCCTGCTCGGTATCGGCGCCATCATCGGCGCCGGGATTTTTTCGACCGTGGGGACTGCTGCCGCCGGGGGTGCCTCGCACCCGGGGGCCGGCCCCGCGCTCATCCTCTCGTTCGCTCTCACCGCCGTGACGTGCGGGTTCGCGGCACTGTGCTACGCGGAATTCGCGTCGATGGTGCCCATCTCGGGTTCCGCCTATACGTATGCGTACGCGACCCTCGGCGAGATCGTCGCGTGGATCATCGGCTGGGACTTGATCATCGAATACGCGGTCGGCAACGTCGCGGTCGCGATCTCGTGGTCGGGTTACTTTCAGGAATTGCTGCGCGTGGTCGGACTGGGGATGCCCGACTGGCTGGGCATCGACTATCGAAGCGCGTCGCAGGCGGCGACACAAGTGAAAGCGGCGATGGCGCACGGCCCCGAAGCGCTCGCGGCCCTCGGCGCCGCCACCATTCGCGCGGGCCAAGCCTTCGGGCACGCGCCGCGGCTCTTCGACATCCCGATCGTTTTCAATTTGCCCGCCTTCGCGATCGTCGGCGTGATCACCGCCATCCTCGTCATCGGCATCCGCGAGAGCGCATGGTTCAACGCCTCGATGGTGGTCTTGAAGCTCTTGATCATCGGGTTCTTCGTGATCTTCGGCGCGTTCTACGTCAAGCCGGAGAACTGGCATCCGTTCGCGCCGAACGGGACGCTCGGCATCTTCTCCGCCGCCGCGATCATTTTCTTCGCGTACATCGGCTTCGACGCCGTCTCGACCGCGTCCGAAGAGGCGAAGAATCCCAAGCGCGACATGCCGATCGCCATCATCGCGAGCTTGGTGGTGTGCACCATCATCTATATCGCGGTCGCGATCGTGCTGACGGGCATGCTGCCGTGGACGCAGCTCGGCACTGCCGAACCGCTCGCCACCGCGTTTTCGCTACGCGGCATGACGTGGCCGACACTGATCATCGCACTCGGCGCGGTCTTCGCGACCACGTCCGTGTTGATCGTGTTCCAGCTCGGACAGCCGCGCATCTTCTTCTCGATGGCGCGCGACGGACTCCTGCCCAAGTGGGCCGCCGCGGTGCATACGCGCTTTCGCACGCCGTACAAGACCACGATCGTCACGGGCGTGTTCGTGGCCTTGCTGGCGGCGGTGGCGAATATCAACGAAGTGGTCGAGCTGACCAACATCGGGACGTTGTTCGCGTTCGTGCTGGTGTGCATCGGCGTCACCGTGCTGCGCTTCCAGGAACCCGAACGCGAGCGACCGTTCCGCGTGCCGCTGGGGCCGTTCTTGTTTCCCACACTCGGCGTCATCTCGTGCGTGTTCTTGATGATCCACTTGCCGCCCGCGTCGTGGTGGCGATTCATCGGGTGGCTGGTGCTCGGCATGGCGATCTACTTCGCGTTTGGTTACAACCACAGTCACGTGGGCCGCGATCACGGCCGTCCCCACGCGCCCACGGCCATGCAGCGCGTGGTCGGATTCGGATTCCTGCTCGCGGGTGTGGGCTTGTTCGTGATTCCGCACAACGCCGGACCGGCGCAGCTCTGGGCACTCGCGGCGGATGCGAACGTGCGCACAGCGACCGGGCTCACCATGATCGCACTGGGAACCATCGCTGCCATCACCGGCGGTTTCGGCATGGGCGCGCAGCGGCGCGCGTAACGATGACGGAGTGTACGTGAGACGACGGCGCGGTTTCGCAATCATGATGGTGGCACTCGCGCTCGCGAGCGGCTGCTCGAAATTCAAGTCGTCGCGCGGGCTCGACATGGGCCCGTTCGCGGAGAATACCACCACTATGCTGGCCGAGGCGCAGCGCGTCGTGCAGCCCCTCGACTGGAACTACTTGCGCGAATATCGCCAGATGGGCGTCACCGATTCGGTGATGCGCGAACTCGAGCTCATTCGCCGCGTGTTCCGCGGCATCGGTTTCTACTCGATTCAAGTGGTGGCGCTGAACAATGCCAAGATCTCCAATACGGAGCGCGCGGCCAAGCTCGCCAAGTACATCGAAGAGACCACCAACCCCATCATACGCTCGGGCGAAATCGCCAGTCTCGGACTCACGGCCGCAGGCGTGGATTCGATGGTCCAGAACGCCAAGGCGCAGACGACATACTTGGGGGCGCTCTCGGCCATCAATCCACTGGTGTATGCGGTCGCGTCCTTCTGCATCGATCGCGTCGACCACGTGGCCGCGATTTCACAGCACTCCTTGGTGGAGATTCAGGCCGTGGTCGACGAAGACTTTGCCGAGGTCAAGAAAGCGCTGGAGCAGCTCGACGCGTGCGAGGACGCCTACGTCGCGGATTACTTGATGCTGCAAGATTATCGCGCCGGCAAGACCGAGTCGCTCGCGCCGCTCCTGGCGCACGACCTGTCGTTGCGCGAGCTGTTGGCGGACAAGCCCAAGCCGTCCGGCGAGGCGATCGAAAAAGCACAGGTGGTTCTGCAGGAGCGCTTGGCTTCCGTCGACGCCGTGCGCAAGCAGCTCGACGCTCGCAAGCAGCTGCACAAGCTCCGGGTGGCCGAGGTCGACGACTTTCGCGACGAGATCGCAGAACGCAACCGCACGGCGCGCTTGATGTTGATCTACTGGATGCGCTCGCACAGCAACCTCGGCGCAGGGGATCGCCATTCCGCCCGCCATCAACATGGGCGAAATTGTCGGATCGAGTGCGAAGAAGGCGCTGAAGTCGCTCCCGTGACGCCGTCGCGCGAGTCGTAACGATATGTCGCTCACCGTCCTCGCCATCGCGTTCGTCGTGTTGCTGGTATCCGCGTACCGGCTCTACGGTCGTTGGGTCGCGAAGCATTTCTCGCTCGACGACGCGCGCGAAACACCCGCGCACAAACACACCGACGGCGTCGACTTCGTCCCCACGCGTCCCTTCTATTTGTTCGCGCAACATTTTTCCGCGATCGCGGCCGCGGGCCCCATCGCGGGTCCCATCCTCGCGTGCCAGGCCTTCGGGTGGTTGCCGTGTTTGTTGTGGATCAGCCTGGGTGTCGTGTTGATCGGCGCCGTGCACGATTTTTCCACCCTGGCCGCGAGTGTCCGCCACGGCGCGCGCTCGATCGCCGAGATCGCGCGCGAGCACCTGGGAACGCGCGCCGGTCGTGCGCTGATGGGCTTCATCTGGATTGCGCTCATCTACGTGATCGTCGCCTTCGCCGACATCACGGCGGCGACGTTCGTCGCCGGCACGGAAGAATTGCAGCAGGGGAGTGTCGCGTTCAATCCCGGCGGGGCGGTCGCCATCGCGAGTGTGATGTACCTCGCGCTGTCGGTGATTCTCGGCGTCGTGCAGCGATTTCTAAAGCCGCCCTTGTGGCTCGCGACCGTAATCTTCGTCCCCGCCACCTTCGCGGTGGCGTGGATGGGGACGCACATGTCGCACGTGTTGGTGCTCGACCACCGCATGTGGGGTGTGCTGATTCTCGCGTACTGCGCCGTCGCGAGCGTGGTGCCGGTGTGGGCGCTCTTGCAGCCGCGCGGGTACTTGGGCGGATTCGTGCTGTACAGTGCGCTCCTCGTCGGCGTGATCGGGCTCTTGTTCGGCCACTACACCGTGCAGCAGCCCGCGTTCAAGGGCTGGAACGTGGGCGGTATGACGGGCTCGTTGTTCCCGTTTCTCTTCGTGACCATCGCGTGCGGCGCGTGCTCGGGTTTCCACGGGCTGGTGTGTTCCGGCACGACCTGCAAACAAATCGAAAAAGAGTCGCACATTCAACCGATCGGTTACGGTGCCATGCTGGCGGAAGGATTCGTCGCGCTGATAGCACTCACCACCATCATGATCGCGGCACCCGGGTCGACGCAGGGACTGGCGCCGGGGACCATCTACGGCAACGGCATCGGGCAATTCCTGACCCTCGTGATCGGACAGGACAAGCTCGCCTTCGCCGTGACCTTCGGTGCCATGGCGTTCTCGACCTTCGTGTTCGACACGCTCGACGTGTCGATGCGGCTCGGCCGCTATCTCCTGCAAGAACTGTTCGGATGGCGCGGACGCGCGGGGGCACTCGCGGCCACCCTCGCGACGGTGGCGCTCCCGTGCTACTTCCTCGCCTTCGGAGAGAAGGGGATGTGGGTGAAGTTCTGGACGCTCTTCGGTGCGTCGAATCAGCTCTTGGCGGCGCTGTCGCTCCTCGTCATCACGGTGTGGCTGCGCGAAGCGCGCCAGCGCATCGCGTTCACACTGGTGCCGATGCTGTTCGTGCTGACGATCACACTGTGGTCCTTGGCGAAGCTCCTGATCTCCAACCTGCGGGCGGCGCACGGCGTCGACACCGCCTTCATCAATGCGGTGGCGGCCGCTGCGCTGACGGCGTTAGCGCTCTATTTGATCGCATCGGCCATCGTCAAAGTGCGCGAGGAACGAGGAGCTAACCCGGTTGTGGAGGCGGGGTAACGGGTAGAAGGTCGATCGCTGGCAGGAATATTGCTTTACTCCCGCGTATGATGGCGGGTATGTTGATTGCGACGCCGCGAGCGCGACACACGCGGCTGGCCGGGCACCTTCAAAATGAATGACGGGACCTTGTTCGTGCAGGGTCCCTTTTTTGTCTGTGTCGCGCGAGGAGATACTCGATGGATACAATGAAAAGCCCCGTTACCAGCGCCAAGGGTAAGGCGTGGTTGCAAGCGGTCACGCGCTACCGTCGGCCTCATCACGGCCGTAGCGCCTGGCAGCTCATCAATACGTTGGGCCCCTACTTCCTGATCTGGTACCTGATGGTCCGTTCGCTGGAGATCTCGTACTGGCTGACACTTGCGCTCATCCCGATCGCGTCCGGCTTCCTGATTCGTTCCTTTATTATTTCGCATGACTGCGGCCACGGTGCGTTCTTCCGGTCGCGCAAGGCCAACACCATTACCGGAACACTGACGGCTTTACTCGTCTTTACCCCGTACGACCAGTGGCGCCACGAACACGCGGTCCATCACGCCTCCGGCGGCGATCTCGACCACCGCGGCATCGGCGACATCTGGACCATGACCATCGAGGAGTATCTGCAGGCACCGCGCGCGCGGCGTTTCCGCTACCGGCTCCATCGCAGCCCGTGGGTGATGCTGACCATTGGCCCCTTGATTCAGTTCCTCGTACTGCAGCGCTGGGCGCGCCGTCCCATGACCAAGCGCGAGCACTGGAGCATTCACCAGACCAACGTGCTGATTTTCGCAGTCGCCCTTACCATGTGCCTGACGATCGGTTGGAAAGCGTACTTGCTCATTCAGCTTCCGACCATGTTCTTGGCCGGTGTGGTGGGCGTGTGGCTCTTCTACGTGCAGCACCAGTTCGACGGTGTCGAATGGGCGCGCCACGACGAATGGAACTTCGCGACCGGTGCCGTGGAAGGTAGTTCGTTCTACAAGCTCCCGCGGGCGCTGCAGTGGATCACCGGCAGCATCGGCTACCACCACATCCACCACTTGAGCCCGAAGATTCCGAACTACTATCTCGAGAAGTGTTACAAAGAGAACGCGATCTTCCAGGACGTGAAGCTCATCACGCTGCGTTCGAGTTTGAAGTCGCTCAAGTTTCGTCTGTGGGACGAAGAACTGCACCAGCTGGTTGGCTATTCCGGCATCAAGGCTTACTGCGCGCGTCACGGAATCACGCGCGGTAAGAACGTTCCGCAAGCTACTTGAGCAGGACCATCTTCCGGGACAGCGATTGCTTCCCGGCTTCGATCCGTACCAAATAGACGCCGCTCGACACGCGAGTGCCGACGGCGTCTGTTCCTTTCCATTCCACGTCATGCGAGCCCGCCGTCTGGTCTTGATCGACCAGCGTCGTCACCAAACGTCCCGACACATCGTAGATCGATACCCGCACGCGCTCGCGTGATGGAAGTATGTAGCGAATGGTCGTCGACGGGTTGAAGGGATTGGGGAAGTTGGGCAGAAGTTCGATCGTTGTCGTGCTCGGCAATTCGGCTATAGCGGTTGGTGACTCCTCGAAGTCGTAAGCGACCACGAACAATTGCTGGCCGAACAAGTATGCCCGCCCGCGCTCGGGGTACTCGACGCGACCAACGAGCGGAGTGACACCGGCAGGCGCATCATCCCAGGCTGCTCCACCGTCGAACGTGCGACGCACAGCACCAGCGGAGGTTACGATCACGCCCCACTCCGTGTCAGTGAACGCGATGGAGCGGAGATTCGCCGAGGTACCCGACGAAATAGGCGTCCAAGTGGCGCCCGCGTCTTCCGTCTTGATCAGCAACCCTCCGCTGCCGACGCTGAACCCAGCTAAGTCGCTCACGAACTCGACGTCAGTTAGTTGGGTCGCGGGCCCGTAGTCGACCGGCGACCAGGATTCGCCACCGTCGATGCTACGAACCATGCGGTATACGGTCGTTCCAAACTGACCGTCGTGGCCGATGGCGACCAGCGTAGACGGACCGGCAAATGCAACATGCTCCAGATACCCTGTGACGCCGCTGTCGAAGACTGAAGCCACATCGTGGTCCAGGATGACCACCTTTCCCGCTTTCCCGACGGCCACGCCGTGCGTCGGCGAAGAGAACTCAACATCCAAGAGATCTGTGACGGTCGTGCTCGCCCAAACTTGCGACCAAGTAGCACCGCCGTCAGTTGACTTTAGGATGGAAGCGCCGTTTGCAAAGTAGGTCGTTCCCACCGAGTACAAGACGGTCGGCGAGGTGTGCTCGAGATCACGCGTGCTGTGGTTGGTTTTCTGCGATCGCGACCATGTTTGGCCGCCATTCGTCGTGCGTAGGAAAACCGTCTCGTTCGAATTGCATTCGCAGGAGCTGCCGGCAACAACACCCGTGTTTACGTCAATGAAGGACGCCGCATAGGTGCCGTCCAAGTAGCTCTCTGTGGAACCGCCCACAAGCTGAAAATCTCCGCCGCTGCTGCGGAGGATCGCGCCGCCGTCGCCCACGATCAGGCGAATCGCGCCCGAGGGACTAGCCGCCGCACCTCTTGCAACCAACTGGATGGACGTGTCAAACGCCCAATTACCGCCAGCATTCGAGCTGGACCACACTTCTCCCCACGGCTGCTCAAACGGATTGCCCGGAGGCCCGGTGTAAGCCCCAAGTCCTGCCAGAAGCAAATTCGACGCATCAATGTATACGACTTCTTGCCAGTCCCTGCTGAAGTGAACTTCATCGAGCGACAACTCGGACCACGTCGACCCGCCGTTCGTCGTTCTAAACACCGCGCCGTTACTCCCAACGATTGTCCCGTTCATTGGATCGACAAACGACACATCGGTAAGGCCAGGAAAGTGGAACAACTCGTACGTCCAGCTGTCGCCCCCGGTCGTTGTACGCAGAAGGAAGCCGTCGAGCCCCACGGCGAAGGCGTTCGTCAACGAGAGCATGTGAATACCACTCAAGTTGAATGTAAACGGAAGCGTCAACGATTGCCACGTTTGGCCGCCGTTGCTGGTCCGCAGGGCCACGTTCTGACCAACAGCCATGCCGTGCATCGGCGTGACGAAATGCACGTCACGAAGCGCTTGGGTTGTTCCGCTCGCCAGCTCCGTCCAGTTGACTCCCGCGTCCGTCGTCTTGGCGATGCGACCGCCGTCCCCAACGGCAACCGCCGTGCTGTTATCGAGGCGGGTAACGCCGCTAAAGTGCAAATCGATTCCGTTGAGGCGTGTGGTCACAATCTCCCAGGAAGCGCCTCCGTCGTACGACCCCAATACCGTTCCATCTTCGCCCACGGCAATCGCGACCGATTCTGACAAGAACTCCACGTCGTTGAGCGTATGCCCCTGCGGTTTGGGATTGAGCCACGTCCATTGTGCGAGCGCTGGTGTAGATACGCAGAGAAAGAGCAACGTCGCAGAAAGTATCGGGCGTCTCATGGCGGGTCCTCTCTTTGCAGAGGCGCACATCGGCTGGCGAGCGCTCAAAGTCTAACATTGGCAGACGGCGTGTTCAACAGATAGAATCCCGCAGAGTTCAGGTATCACGGAGGTTTCATGATTCGCGGTCGCGTTTTCTTTTATTTCTTGTTGGCAGCAGTCCTCGCGAGCCACGCGGCCTATGCTACTAATTGGACCGAGAAGCCGATCGTGCGCGGGAACTTCGGCGCGGGTGCGGACCAATTCGGTTACGCCGGCATCGGAGCGAACAAAAAGACGACGCGACTCGTGAATTGCTTCGCGGCCAGTCGCGACCATATCGCGGTCCACGATCGCGTCAAGAAGGACGTCAAGCTATATACGCCGACGGGCGTCTTCGAGGGCGCGATGCCGCTGGTCCTGAAAAGCGCCGGCGCCGACACGGTGCGCGCGCGCGACATAGCACTCGAGGACGATCGCCTCTACGTCTTGGTCGACGATCAGGCCGGCAACGCGAAAGAAATTCCGACATCGATGCGCCTCGCGACCTTCGACATCACCAGCCGCACCTGCACCGAAGTCCGCACCATCGACACGACGCCGATCGTCCCGCCGGGCAAGCAGCCGATGCGCGGCGCCGACGCGCTGTGTCTGCAACCGAGCGGCGACACGGTGTGGCTTTTCGACACCATCCGGCAGATGAGCTTCGAGATCGCCGGCGGCGAGATCGGCAAGAAGCCGCGCTACGGCTGGGGCGGCGAGCGCATGGTGCGCACCGACGACAACGTCGGCGCCATTCTCTTGCTCGACGAGACCGGCAAAGTGGCGCGACGCCTGCCGGAGTCGGGTGTGGTCGCGGCTGTTACCGAAACGGGCGACGGCTTCGCGGTGATGCAGAGTGCGGGCGGCGCCGACTGGGCGGTCGTGGTTTACAACGGCGCCGGCGATCGCGTGGGTGTGGCACCGCGACCGAATCGCGTGTGGCAGCCCTTCAAGGCGCCGGTCATGGAGCGCAAGTACGAGCTCGCCGATACCCCCGTCGGTCCGGAGCTGTACGAGATGTACGCCAACGCCGACGGTGTGCGCATCGTGCGCTGGTCGAAGTAAGCGGTCGCGCGGCCGCTGGTGGAGAGTCCTTCGACGCGTGATATACTGTTGCGCTAGACGGTGCCACGACCCCATGCGAACACGTAGCGTCATCCTGCTCTCACTTCTGGGGAGCGTCTTCTGGTTCTCGCGCGCGGTTGCGGACGGCGGAGCCACGAGTGCCACGGCCACGCTCATCACGTCCGACCCTTACGCCGACGCGGGGAACACGATCGGGAAGGGCAACGACGCCTTGCTCGGGACCTGCAACTCGTTTGGTAACGATACCGCGGAGGACGTGTGGTACCGCCTGGAGTTGACGGACCCGGTCATCATGACTACGTGGACGGTGTGCGGAGGCGGGAGTTACGACACGCGCCTGGCGGTGTTCGACGGCGCGCTCTCGCTCATCGCGTGCAACGACGACGACCCGGCGTGCGGTACGTACCAGTCGCGCATTTCCAACCTCGCGATCGGACCGGGAACCTACTACATCGTGGTCGACGGATACGCGGGCCAGGAAGGCCCGTACACGCTGAACGCGAGCTGGACGACCCCGTGCGAAGGCGGATCCGACGCCGACAACCCGACCATCGTCGCGACCATTCCGTTCACCGAGACCAGCACCACCGTCGGCACGTGCGACGACATCCATCTCGGGTGCGGCCCCGCCGGCAGCGGGCCCGATCGCTGGTACAAGGTGTCGATCGACACCACAGTCCTCATCGACGTATCGACGGAGTGCACGCCGGGCGGGCTCGACACGCGCATCGCGCTCTTGAGCTCGGGCTTGACGACGCTGTTCTGCAACGACGACGACCCCGCGTGCGCGCACAAGCAGTCACGCATCGCCGCGGGCTTCCTGTTTCCGGGCGACTATTACATCGTCGTCGAAGGAACCGGCGACACCAGCGGTCCCTTCACTATCAACGTCGACACGACGGTGGTGGATCCGTCGACAGCGCCGGCGTTGCTCCCCGACATCATCGTGCGCCAGGATGACCTCTACGACCACCAGTTCGTCACCACGGTCTTACCGCCGAAGACGATTGTGCGTTTCTCCAACGGCACGCCCAACATCGGCGACGGCAAGCTGTACGTGTTCGGCACCGGCATCGACAACGGCGACGGCACCGAGAACATCATGCAGCGCATCTACTTTCAAGGCGGCAGCTTCACCGATCGCTTGGCGGGCCGCTTCGTGTTCCACCCGTCGCACCACCACATCCACGTGGAGGATTGGTGCGAGTACCGGCTGCGCCAGGTACTGCCGAACGACGGTGTGGGCCCCATCGTCGTCAAGGGACAGAAGACGAGCTTCTGCATCCTCGACCTCCAGGTCTACGACCCGAGCCTTCCCAACTACAATCCGTCGGGGCAATTTTTTTCGTGCAGCTCGACGACGCAAGGACTCTCGGTGGGATGGATGGACATCTACGACAAGACGCTGGACGGCCAGAGTATCGACATCACCGGTGTGCCGGCGGGGACCTATTGGCTCGAGTCGGAGGCGGATCCGAACAATGTGTTTCTCGAGCGGGACGAGACCAACAACGCGGCGCGTATCAAGCTCACCATCGGCGGCGGCGGTGCCATTGATCCCGATGCCTATGAACCCAACAATTCGGCCGCGGCGGTCGCTGCGCGCGGTGTTGGTATCCCGAGCAGCCCCAACTTGGGTCCGTGCGACCCGCAGCGTACGCTCACGGGGCTCTCGTTCCACGTCGCCAACGACGCCGACGTCTTCCGCTTCTACGCCACCGGTACGGGTACGCCCGCCGATTTCGTCCGCATCGACTTCAGCGGCGCCGACTTGAGTTTGTACCTCCAGGACGCGGCCGGCGCGCCGCTCGATTCGTCGAAGACGACGGCCTCGTTCGAGCGCATCGAGCTCAACGGACGCCCCGCGGGTTGGTACTACGTCGTCGCTCGCGCGGCGGCGCCGGTGACGGTGGCGTCGTACTCGTTGACGATCGATCCGCCCGCCAACCAAGCGCCGGCGATCGACGTGATCGAGCCCGCCGCGGGAACTCAGTTCCGCATTCACGGGGCGGAGACGTTCACGGTCACCTGGAGTGCCACCGACCCGGAGGCCGGGCCGATGTGGGCCCACGTGTACGCGAACACGTCGCCGGCCTTCGACGGCAACGAAATCCTGATCCCGACCAGCGTCAACATGGACGCGAGTCTCGGGTTCCTCGTCGTCAACACCACGTATCTCGCCGTCGACACATACTGGTTCTATGTTGCGGTCAGCGACGGAGGAACCACCACCGGCGCGTGGTCCGACGGAACCGTGAAGCTCCTCGACGCCGCCACCGATGTCGACAAGACCTCGGTGACACGGACGGCGTTGCTGCCAGCCGTTCCCAATCCCTTCAATCCGGTCACCACTCTGCGCCTCGACTTGCGCGTCGGCGGACGCGTCGAGTGGGGGATCTTCGACGTTCACGGCCGGCGCGTGCGGAGTGTCTATTCGGGCGTGATGAGCCCAGGCGCTCAGGTGCGAGTGTGGGACGGCCGCGACGACTCGGGAGTCGCGGCGGCGAGCGGTGTCTATTTTCAGCGCGTGGTCACTCCGGACGGTGTTTTTCGCAACAAACTCGTCCTGCTCAAGTAGCACACTACTGCGGCTGCTTCGTTGACCCCATACGTCCTCCATGCTATTCTAAGTGCCGACGTTATCCCATGGCGGTCGCTTCGCGGCCGCTCGTTCTGTCGTCCTCCGCGGTTGTGCCCCGATCCCGAACGAACCGTCGGACATCCGTCTCCTGATACCGAGGCAGTAGGACCATGCAGGCCATAAAGAAGTTTTTCTCGCTCATCTGGCGAGGGTGGAAAAAGTTTGCCCACATCCTGGGCATCATCAACACGCGCATATTGCTGACCGTCAGCTACTTCGTGATCTTCGCCATCGCGTCGTTGTTCACCGCGTTGGGTCGCAAGGATCTTCTCGATCGCAAGATGACGCGCGCGTCGACGTACTATCGCGGACACGAACCCATTCACGCCACCATCGAGAGCACCCGCCGGCAGTTCTAGGCGCACCTTAGGAGCTCGCATGTACATCCTCGGCATCTCGTGCTACTACCACGACTCGGCCGCGTGCCTCTTGAAGGACGGCGAGATCGTCGCTGCCGCGCAAGAAGAGCGCTTCACGCGCGTGCGCCACGACCAAGACTTCCCGGCCCAGGCCATCAAGTATTGCCTCAAGCAGGCGGGCATCACCATCGAGCAGGTGGACTACGTCGGCTTCTACGACAAGCCGATGATCAAGTTCGAAAGGATCCTGACGACGTACTTGGCCACGTGGCCGCGTTCGTTCCCGTCGTTCATCAAGTCGACGCCGATGTGGCTCAACAAGAAGCTGTGGATTCCGCAGCTCATCAAGAAGGAACTCGATTACAAGGGCGACGTGCTCATGATCGAGCACCACCTATCGCACGCGGCCAGCGCCTTCTTAGTGTCGCCGTACAAGGAGTCCGCCATCGTGACCGTGGACGGTGTGGGCGAATGGGCCACGTCGACCATCTGCAAGGGCGAAGGCAACGACATCCAGATCCTGAAAGAGATCCGTTTCCCGCACTCGCTCGGCCTCCTTTATAGCGCCTATACCTACTACCTCGGCTTCAAAGTCAACAGCGCCGAGTACAAAGTGATGGGCTTGGCACCGTACGGCGAACCGAAGTACGTCGACAAGGTCATGGAGACCATTTCGTACAACGACGACGGTTCCTTCAAGATGAACATGAAGTACTTCGCGTACGACTACGGCCTGCGCATGACCAACGGACACTTCGAGAAGCTCTTCGGGCAACCGAAGCGCGAGCCCGAGTCGAAGCTCGAGCAGTTCCACAAAGACGTCGCCATGAGTGTGCAGAAAGTCACCGAAGAGATCGTCCTGCGCATGGTGCGCCACGCGTACGAACTCACCGGCAGCAAGAACCTGTGCATGGCGGGCGGTGTCGCGCTCAACTGTGTCGCCAACGGCCGCGTGGTCAAGGAAACGCCCTACAAAGACGTCTTCATCCAGCCGGCGGCGGGCGACGCGGGTGGTGCCGTCGGGGTGGCGACCTATATCTACCACACCGTGCTCAAGAATCCGCGCACGTGGGAGATGAAGCACGCGTACTTCGGCCCCGAGTACAGTGCCGACGAGATTCGCCAGTACTTGCAGTCGAACGACATCGTCTTCAAAGAATTCTCCGAAGACGAAATGCTCGACGCCACCGTGCAGGCCATGGTCGACCAGAAGACCATCGGGTGGTTCCAGGGGCGCATGGAGTTCGGACCGCGCGCGCTGGGCGCTCGCTCCATCATCGCCGACGCGCGCAACCCCGAGAACAAGAGTGTCGTGAACCTGAAGATCAAGTTCCGCGAGAGCTTCCGTCCCTTTGCACCCTCGGTCTTGGAAGAGAAGTGCAGCGAGTGGTTCGACCTCGACGTCCCGTCGCCGTACATGCTGTTGGTGGCGGACGTGAAACCGGGCAAGCGCACGATTCCGTCGGTGACGCACGTCGACAATTCGGCGCGCATCCAGACCGTCGACGAACACGCGCTGCCGCGCTACTACAAGCTCATCAAGCGCTTCGACGAGAAGACCGGCTGCCCGGTCATCATCAATACTTCGTTCAACGTGCGCGGCGAACCCATCGTGTGCACGCCGCACGAAGCATACCTGTGTTTCATGCGCACCAACATGGACGTGCTGGTGCTGGACCGCTTCGTCATGTACAAGCCCGACCAGAAGCCGCTCACGGAAGACGTGGACTGGCGGACCCTGTTCGCTCTGGATTAGACTGTCCGCATGAAGGGCCGAAAGTCTATCCCGCGTCGGCGCCCGGAGCTCAAGCCGACGGACCTGCGGTGGGAATGCGATCCCACGCGCCTCGGCTTCGAGACCACCGACGAGCTCGAGTTCAAACCCAACATCATCGGCCAGGACCGCGCCCTCGACGCGATGCGCCTGGGTCTTTCCATGCGCACCGCGGGCTACAACATCTTCGTCTCCGGGCTGACCGGGACGGGCAAGCTCACCGCGATTCGCTACATCCTCGAGGACATGGATCTGCGGCGCGACGACCTCGTCGATATTTGCTACGTCCACAATTTCGCCGCCGAAGACACGCCCGTTTGCCTTCTGCTTCCAGCCGGAGAGGCATGCAAGCTGCGCAGCGAGTTGAAGAAGCTGCTGCATTCCGTCTTCGACCTGATTCCATCGGCACTCCAGAGCGATCGCTTCAAGCGCCAGCAGGCCAGGATCGCCGACGAGATCAAGCAGAGCCGCGACGAGATGCTGCGGGTGCTCGCCAAGGACGTGAGCGACAAGGGCTTTTCGATGGTGGAGGTCGAGTACGACGGGTTCGCGCGGCCCGAGATCATGCCGATGATCGCCGGCGCCGCAACACCGGTCGACCGCCTTCCCAGCTTGCTCGTGGAAGGGAAACTCAAACAGGGTGACTACGACAAGTTCCAGACGGCGTACCCGGTCCTGTCGCGCAAGCTCGACGAGTTTCTGCTGGCCTCGCGCGAGCTCGAACGTGCGCTCGACCAGCGCACCGCCGATTTGGAACGTCAGCATGTGGGACCTTTGATCGACGCCGAGTTGAAGCCGATGTCCGACAAGTTCAAGTCGAGCCGGGCGACGCGCTTCCTCCGATCTTTGCGTACGTACGTCCTGGAACACTTGCCCTTTTTCGTGGTCGGAAAGGGCGAGGCGGGCAAACATCACAAAGAATTCTTGCCGTTCGAAGTGAACGTGTTGGTCGACAACGCCGGACGCCGCGAAGCGCCCGTCGTGATCGAGACCTCGCCGACGTTCGGGAACGTGTTCGGCACCATCGAGCGCTACCTCGGCCCGGACGGCAATCAGGCCGCCGACCACACCGCGATCCGCAGCGGGTCGCTCTTACAATCGAACGGCGGCTATTTGATCATGAACATGATCGACGCGCTCGACGAGCCGATGGTGTGGGTGGCGTTGAAGCGGGCTCTAAAGAGCCAGCGCCATACCATCCGGGGTTTCGATTCGTTCTTGTTGATGCCGATGGCATCGCTCAAGCCCGAGGCCATCGAGCTGGACGTCAAGGTCGTGCTCATCGGCGACGCCTGGATGTATCAGGCCCTGTGGGACTACGACGAGGATTTTCGCGCGGTCTTCAAGGTCAAGGCCGACTTCGATTCCGTCATGCCCAATACGCTCGCGAATCAGAAACGCTACTGCCGATTCATTCGCGTTCTCACCAAGACCGAGAAGCTGCCGGCATTCGACCGCAGCGCGTGCGCCGACATCATCGAGGAAGGTACGCGCGTCGCCGGGCGACGCGACCGCATCTCGACTCGCTTCAGCGAGATCGGCGACGTCGTCCGCGAGGCGGCGCATTGGGCCAAACACGATCGTTCCAAGGTCGTGCGTCCGGCGCACGTGGCCAAAGCGATTGCCGAACGCGTGCGCCGCGTGAGCTTGATCGAAGACAAGATCCAGGAGATGTACGACGACGGCTCGATCCTGCTCGATACGTCGGGGGCGAAGGTCGGTCAGGTGAACGGACTCGCGGTGTACGACTTGGGCGACCACGTATTCGCGCGACCGAGCCGCATCACCGCCGAGACCGGAGTGGGACGCGCCGGTGTAATCAACATCGAGCGTGAATCCGAAATGAGCGGAAAAATCCACAACAAGGGTGTCTTGATTCTCGAAGGATACCTGCGCCGCATGTACGCGCAGGACAAACCCATCACCGTTAGCGCGAGTCTGTGCTTCGAGCAGGGCTACTCGTTCGTCGAGGGCGACAGCGCTTCGTCGACGGAGATGTACGCGCTGTTGTCCAGTCTGGCCGCGGTTCCCCTGCGACAGGACATCGCCGTGACCGGCTCCGTCAACCAGAAGGGCGAGATTCAGCCCATCGGCGGCGTCAACGAGAAGATCGAAGGTTTCTTCGACGTGTGCTCGCGGCGCGGGCTCACCGGCCGGCAGGGTGTCATGATCCCCGCGCTCAATATGCACGAGTTGATGCTGCGTCGCGACGTGGTCGAGGCCGTCAAGAAGAAGCGCTTCCACATCTACGCGGTGCACACCGTCGACGAAGGCATCGAAGTATTGACGGGGAAGCGCGCGGGACGATGGATTCCGCGCCACGGATTCGAAACCAATTCCATGCACGACTTGGTCGACCGCGGGCTGCGCCACTTCCACGACCGTCTGCGCGACGCCGAGGATGGCGGCCACGAACCGCCGCCGGAGAAGCACAAGGGTGCCAAGGCGAAGAACGAGAAGGCGCCGCGCAAGCCGCCCCGCAAGCCGCCGCGCAAGCCTCCCAAGAAGCGACGCAACCGGAAGGACTAGCGACGATGTGCGGACACTCGCAAGAACTACCGCGCGAGGAGATCGTCAAGAACATCGCACTCGACGTCGGCTTCTCGCTGGTCGGCATTGCGTCGCTCGAACCCGATCCCCGCTCCAACGAAGCCTTCGCGCGCTGGCTCGACGCCGGCCTGCACGGCGACATGGCCTACCTCGCGCGCCATCGCCCGCTGCGCGAAGACGCGACGACGCTCCTGCCCGGCGCGCGTTCCGCGGTGTGCGTCGCACTCAATTACTACCAAGACGTCGAGCGCGCGCAGCGCACCATGGACGGCAGCGACGGACGCGGGCGTTTTTCGATCTACGTCCACGGCGAGGACTATCACGCCGTCATGACGCGCATGCTGGCGGAACTCGAGCGCCGCTTGCGGCTCGCGTTTCCCGACGTCGCAACCCTCGCCTGTTGCGACACCAAGCCCGTCTCCGACCGCTCGCTGGCGCTGCGCTCCGGCCTCGCGTGGCTGGGGAAGAACACCAACGTCATATCGCCCGAATTCGGGTCGTGGATTTTTCTCGGCGAAGTTCTGACCACACTCGAGTTGCAAGCCGACGAGCCCCTCGAAACCTTGTGCGGCAAGTGCACGCGCTGCATCGACGCCTGCCCGACCGGTGCTCTCGACACGCCCTTCGTCCTCGACGCGCGCCGCTGCATTTCGTATCTGACGATCGAGAAGCGCGGCGAGATCGACGCCGAGTTGGCGTCGAAGATCGGCCTCGACGTGTACGGCTGCGACACCTGCCAGAGCGTGTGCCCCTTCAATCGCATCGCCACCGAGTCGCTCGTGTTTCACCGCGAGGACAAGAGCCCGCTCGTCGACATGACGCTCGACGAACTGGCGACCATCAGCGACGACGAGTTTCGCGAGAAGACGAAGGGAAGTGCGATTCGGCGCGCGAAGGCGGAAGGGATGAGAAGGAATGCGCGAATTGCCGGAAGCGTGTGTGAATGATGCACAAACACTCTTGGCTCCGTGTACTCACGATTGGGTGCCTACTCGCGCCAATCGTAGTGTCGTCCACCCCGCCCCCGCCATTGCCGTGTCATTGGTTCCAATTCGAGGGGCAAGTCGTTGTCGCGGGAGGCAGCTCGCCGCAGAACTACACGGTAGTAGTCGTCGGGAAGGGTGGGGAGATGGCGACGGGTGACTGGAAAATCATTCGCTCGAGTTGTGTTGACACGGACTACGGTTCCGCAGACGACCTTGCGCTGACGGGAATCGACGGCAAGTTTTACCTGAGTGTGTGGACTCGCCACCCGCCGGACTCACTCGCCGTCGGCGTGGTTTCCCCGGACTCCCTCATTCTCGGCGAATTGACGTTGCGGCCGGACTTGAACTACAGCACGATCGAGAAGACCGGATCATATGAGGAGGCCGGTTCTGGGTGCGATAGCGGCACCACCGTTGAAACATCATACGTATCTGCGTACGCGTATCGAATGGTCGAAGGCGTCACAATCACAGTCCCGAAATAGGGGAACGTGCGCCTACCGATTGTTCGTCAGCATCGTCGGGGGCGTCGACTCTTTGCCTTCTTCCAGGCGCTCGAAGTAGCGTTTGCGCGCCTCGAACAACCAGTCGTAGTAGAGTTCCTTGTGCCAGAACGTCTCGGCGGTCTCGTAGTGTTTCGCGGCCGTCTCGTATTCGCCGCGGCTGGCGAGAATCTCGGCCGCGCGCGTGGCGGCGATCATTTGATAGCAATGGTCCCACGAGCATACCTTCGGGTTGATGACACCGGTGTACGCGTCGAGCGCCTTCTGCTGGTCACCCGACATGAGTAGCGCTTCCCCCAAGTAGAACTGGTCGGCGACCGTGGGTTCCTTCACCGCTTCCAAGGCGCCCCGCACGCGCTCGCGCAACGCGACGTCGCTGCCGTAGATCGCTTCGATATCGGCGGGGCCGGGGCCGGTCGCGGCGGGCGGGTGCTCCAACTCGGACAGCATCTTCTTCGCCTCGTCGTGCAGATACTTGGTGCGCGTGTCGGCGATGACGCGCTTCCACAGCTCCTTCGCGCGCGCATTGTCGCCGCGCTGCGCCATGATGCGGCCGAGCTCGAGCGCGCTGAAGGCCGTCACCCAGTCGGGGTGATCGGGGTTTTCCTCCATCATCTGCTCGAGGCGCGGGATGGCGCGATTCGGATTGTAGAAGCGGTCGGCGTACGCGCGCTGGAAGCGGATCAGCGTGAACGACGTGTGGTCGGTTTCGTCGGCCGGGATGCGTCCCAAGCGGTCGACCGCGGCGTCGAGGCTATCTCCCAGCTCCGAACCGCGTCGCGGCAGAAGCGGATACATGATCGCTTCGGGCCGAACAAACGTGGCGTGGCGCGGGAACACGCGCCGCAGGTATGCGAAGCCTTCGAGTCCCTCTTCGAAGCGGCCTTCGAAGCCGAGGTACACCGAGTACAAGATGAGCGCGTTGTCGGTGTCCTGGATCGAATCGTAGCCCTGCGCGAGTTCCATCATCTGCAGACCCTGGTCGCGATCGCCCGACGGGAGAAAGAACAACTTCGAGACGAACTTGTAGGCCGACGGCAACGTGTCGGCGAAATAGAGGAACGCGCCCATCAAGCTCGACGCCACCGGCTCGGCCGGTTTTTGCTGCAAGTACCACTCGAGGTCTTCCTTGCCCTTCTTGGCGTCGCGGCCCGCGGACCAGAAGCTCTTCTCGTAGGTGTGCACGTGCGACGAGATCATCCACGCCCACCCGCGGTAGAGTCGCAACTCGGGAGTGGTCTCGCCGGCTTTGAGACGCGCGTCGCAGGTGCCGATGACTTGGTCGAGCTCGCCGTACAGCGGTTCCGCGAGCTGCTTGACGACTTCTTTCTGCTCGTCGTCGACGGGAATCAACTCGCGCTGGAGTCGCGCGCGCACCAGGTGATACATGGGCTGACCCTTGCAGGTCGGGGCCATCGAGTCGGTCCAGGCGATCGCCGTCCGGATTTGCCCATTGAAGAGCATATGGAGAACTTGTCGCACTTCCGCGTCCGTCAGGTCGCGACTTGCGGTGATGCTGGGGCCGGCGCTTTCTGCCCTATGGTCGACGACGAGCGCGAGCCCGATCGCCAGGACCAGCGTAAGTGCAAGTGAACGATATAGTTTCATGCTCGAGAAGTCCCCTCCAGGGCGACCGAATGTCGGCGGAGTATGCACGAACTGGACCGCTTCGGCTAGCCCTGACCCCGACGGGAAGGTGGCATATGGGTTGCTCCCATACCTTGGATTTCCCCGTCCCGTTATGAAGACTACGAAACCCAACGCCACGGTCGAGGCCCAGGCCCCGCCCGAACACGTCGCCGCCGCCGAGCAAGTCTTGAAGGCGCTGACCAAGCTCGTGGCCGGCCGGAAGATCTATGCCGCCAACAACCCGCGGCTGGAGCAATTCCGGCACGACCTGGGTACCTCCATGCGCAAGTTCTTCGAGTTCGAAGACGAACTGGTGCTCGAGATCGACCAGTTCGTGATTCGTTGGAGCGACAGCATCGTCTACGAGAATCCCCGCCGCGAAGAAAGCCTCGCGTTTCTCTTGTTCAAAGACGGTATCGGCGAAATCACCTTCCAACCCAAGTCGGTGGGCGAAGAAGTCGACCGCCTGGTGGAAATGCTGGCCGACGAGTTGCACAGCCTGGGCGGCGACGAAGACATCGTCACGCGACTGTGGAACGCGAACTTCGAGCACATCGGGCACCGCGTCCTCGACGACTATCTCTCGGAGCAGTTCGGCTCCGGGACCACCGACGCCGCTTCGGAAGCGCGCTCCGACGAAACCAGCGATCACGCCGAGCTCTTGCCCGACCTCCCGAGCTTCGCGGAGAAAGGGCGCATCATCGTCGACCAGGCCGCGGTGCTGTCCTCGATCGACGCCTATCTGCGCAGCCTTTCGACCCAGCACCACCACCAGCACGACGCCGCCGAACTGGAAGCGTCCTACCAGCGCACGCTGCGCTCGTGCTTCAACGTGACGGGTGAGGAAACGGCGATGTATCGCGCCGAGCTCGAACGGGAGAAGACGGAAGACGGCATCGCGTCCTTCACCGAAGCGATCTTCGTCTTCACGCTGATGGTCGACGCGACCGCCGTGCGCGACGTGGTCGCGGTGGTCGAGCGGTTGATCGAGTACGCCTTGCACGAAAAGAGCCCCGCCACGCTGGAACGCGTCGTGCGACTGGTGAAAGAGTTTCGCGCCCGCGAAGACCTGACCGACGCGGTGCGCCAATACTGCGACAAGGAACTCGCGCGCCTGGCCGACCCCGACTTGGTCGCGTCGTTCCTGGACGGCCCGAGCGGCGACGCGCGCGCGGACGCGGGCGTCACCTACGCAACGGCGATCGGAATGCCCGCCCTGGATGCGCTGGTCAAGACACTCCACCACGCCGACGGCCCCGTCCTCCACAAGCGGATTTGCGACGCCATCCTCGCCATCGCGGGCGAATCGCCCCACGACGTCATCGACATCATCGACCGTCTCGACGTCGACCATCCCGAGGAAGCGATCGACGCGGTCTACCTGGCCAAAGCACTCAAGGTCAAAGCACTGACGCCGCGTCTGCGCGAACTCGTGTTCTATCCCGACGCGCGCGTCAAGCTCGAGATGCTGGGGATCGTGGCCGCGGACGACGACGACGACGCCACCCAGCTCCTGCTGCAATCGTTGAACGACCTCGACAAGCGCGTGCGCATCCGCGTGCTCGAAGCCCTCGCGACCCGCAACGAACCCAAGGTGCGCGAGAAGCTGTCCGAGATCGCGTTCGCGAAGGACTTGGCCGAGCGCGCGGCCGACGAGCAGGAAGCGATCTTCAAGACGCTCGGTGCGGTCGGCGACACGCACACCGTCGACCAGCTGCGCTCGATGCTGGAAAAGCGCAAGCTCATCAATCTGGGCAAGGGGAACGACTCCAAACTGCTCGCCATCAAGGCGCTGGAACGCGTGCGCGACCGCGCCGCGCTCGACGTGCTGACGCGCCTGTGCGAAGACAGCAGCGAAGCGGTGCGCTTGCGCGCGCAACGCGCGAAGGAAAACCTGGGCGCCGTGCTGGCGGGCAAGGCGCCGAAGGGCGGTGACGACGCATGATGGACGACCGCATCCACATCGGAGCCGGCGAAGCGACCATGACCGCCGGCGTCGACGACGACGGCCGCTCGCCCGAAGATCGCGCGTTCCTGAAGACCAACGGCGAAGCGCTCGTCATTCGTCTGTTCGCGGCCAGCAAGACGCTGCGCCTGTACGACCTCAAGAACCGCGCGACGCAACGCGTGCTGGGCGAAGTGATGGAGTCGCTGGCCCGCATCATGGAGCGCGAAGGTCGCATCTTCATCCGCAGCTCGAACGACTTCCTCTTGCTGAACGAGTACCGCATTCCCGTCGAGCCGCAGCACTACGGACCGTTCGAGTTTTGGGTCGGGGAGATGAAGAAGCGCGACGTCGAGGCGATCGAAATCGGGAGTATGACGTCGACGGCCGACATCGGGAGCTTCCTCGCGGAGTTCGCGAAGGTGGAAGCAGGGGAGAACGCTTTCGCCCAAATCGAGGAGCGGCTGAAAGCCGCGGGGGTCGAGAACATCGCGGTTACGCGTTACGTCGAGCGCGCCACCCAGCTCACCGACGTCAAGCGCGCCAAGACCGACGTGCGCCAGGAGAGCAACCGCGTCTATTTCCGCACCGTGGCGCTGATGGGTAACGTGCTGCGCACCGCGGAAGAGAAGCAAATCCTGCAGGTGCGCAAGGCCAAGCGCCTGACGCAGCACATGGTCGACATCATCCAGACCGACGAGTCCATGCTGCTGGGCTTGGCCAGCATCAAGAACTTCGACGCCTACACCTTCGCGCACTGCGTCAACGTGTGCATCCTCTCGATGCTGATCGGCGACCGCATGCGTTTCGACAAGGCCGACGTCGCGCGCCTCGGTGTCGCGGCGCTCATGCACGACATCGGCAAGACCTACATTCCGTCGACCATCTTGAATTCGACCGGCAAGCTCACCGACCGCGAGTGGGAGCTCATGAAGTACCACACCTTCTTCGGGGTGAAGGAGCTCTCGCGCGTGAACGCGCTGCGCGAAGCGGTCGACTCGATGTTCGTCGCCGTGCAGCACCACGTCCACTACAACGACAACGGCTACCCGCAGCGCGCGGGCGGTTGGAAGCTGCGGCTCTTCAGCCGCATCGTTACGGTGGCCGACTACTACGACGCTATGACGGCGTGGCGCATCTATCAGAAGGAACCGATCACACCCGACCAGGCGCTCTTGTTCATCCTGCAGAACAGCGGCAACATCTTCGACCCGTTCGTCGTGAAGGTGTTCATCCAGGCCATGGGGTTGTATCCGGTGGGGACGATCGTCGAATTGGATCAGGGAGAAGTCGGCGTGGTGACGCGGCAGAACGGCGACACCAAACTACTGCACCGCCCCGTGGTCGAGATCGTGCGGCAAGACGGCGATCGCGCCGTGCGCGAAACCATCGATCTTTCCGAGCGCGACCCCGACGGCAACTACGCGCGCACCATCAAGCGCGCGCTCCATGAATCGCAGGTCGACATCGACCGGCGCCTCGTCTTCCTCGCCGACGGTGCCAGCGACGCGGAGTAGCGTCGCCGCTCCTAATACTTCGGCAGGCTGGCGTCGATCTCGTCCGACCAGGCGTGGATGCCGCCCTTCAGGTTCCACACCCGCTCGAAGCCGGCGTCTTGCAGGAACTCCACGGCCTGCGCCGAGCGCACGCCGGTGCGGCAATGGACGACGATGTCGCGCGCCGAATCCAGCTCGTGGACGCGCGCGGCCAATTCGCCCAGCGGAATCAACAGCCCGCCGATGTTGCAGATCTTGTACTCGTGAGGCTCGCGCACGTCGAGCACGACGACGTCTTCGCCCGCGTCCATGCGCCGCTTGAGATCCTTCACGTTGATGGTTGGGACCGACACGTCGGATTGCACCTCTTCTCCGCGGATGCCGCAGAATGCTTCGTAGTCGATGAGCTCGGTGAGCGTTCGATGTTCGCCGCACACCGGGCACTCGGGGTTCTTCCGGAGCTTGAGCTCGCGGAACTTCATCTTGAGTGCGTCGAACAAGAGCAGACGACCGCTCAAGAGATCGCCCAAGCCGAGAATCCATTTGATCGTTTCGTTGGCCTGGATCGCGCCGACGATTCCCGGCAATACGCCGAGGACACCGCCTTCGGCGCAACTCGGCACCAACCCCGGCGGCGGCGGCGATGGATACAAGCAGCGATAGCACGGGCCGTCTTGCGTCGCGAAGACGGTGATCTGACCCTCGAAGCGAAAAATACTCCCGTACACGTACGGAACCCCAAGCAACACGCACGCGTCGTTGACCAAGTAGCGCGTCGGGAAGTTGTCGGTGCCGTCGACGACGATATCATAGTCGCGAATGATGTCCAACGCATTGTCGCTGGTCAGTCGCGTCTCGTGGAGTACGAACTCGACTTCGGGATTGAGATCGCTTAGACGCTCGTGTGCGGCGTCGAGTTTGGCGCGACCCACGTCCTTGGTGCCGAACGTTACCTGGCGCTGCAAATTCGTGTAGTCGACGACGTCGAAGTCCACCAACCCGATCGTGCCCACACCGGCCGCGGTGAGATAGAGCCCCGCCGGGGCGCCCAGACCGCCGGTGCCGATCAGGAGCACCTTCGCGCCCTTGAGCTTGAGCTGCCCGTCGATCGCGACCTCGGGCATGATGAGGTGGCGGCTGTAGCGCTTCACTTCTTCGGGCGACAACCCGTCGACGGCGTACACGTTGGGTTTGGGCGCACCGCCCGCGATCGACGGCACGATGCTCACGACGTCGCCCGCCTTGAGCGGTGTCGCGTCCTTCGCGAGGTAGCGCACGTCTTCGTCGTTGACGTACACGTTCACGAAACTGCGCAAGCGCCCCTCGTCATCGTAGAGGTGCTTCTTCAAATCGCGGTACTCGGCGACGAGATTCGACAACGCTTCGCCGACCGTCGTCGCTTCGACATTCACGGAGTCGCGCGCGCCGACGAAGCGCCGCAGCGCCGACGGAATCATGATCTGGGTGGCCATCGATCTCACCTGCTTGCGGAAGTGATCTCCGCGACGGGTTCCGAAGAAAATGCGCGGCGGTCGTCGTCGAGCGTCCAACTGGTGAACTCCTCGGCGCGACCGCGGCACACGGATACGATCACGTACGAAAACGAGGGCAGCGCGTGCTCGCGGTCATACTCCGACGGGCGCGCGGGGTGGTCCGGGTGCGAGTGATAGAAGCCGAGAACGTCGAGCGATTTTTCACTCGCGACGCGCTCGATGGCGCGATAGTCGTCGGCGGTGATGAGGAATCGTCGCGAGGCGTCCACGGCCTCGCGACGGTTGCCGGCGGGCTCGAGTGCCAGCACCCACTTGGTAACACCCGGCGCGGGTCCGGCGCCGGCGCGCCCGAGCAACGCGCCGCAGCACTCGTTGGGATAGTCGTGCTCGGCGTGCGTGCGGATCGCCCGCACCAATTCGGGAGAGATGCGAATCATTCGGCGACCTCCTGCCAGAAACGCTCGTGCAGGTATTTCTCGCCGTTGTCGGGAAAGATGGTGACGATCATCGCCGCGCGATCCTTCGCAATCGACCGGGCCGTCTCCAAGCACGCCACCACCGCAGCACCCGACGAAATGCCGACCAGCATGCCTTCCTCGCGGATCAGTCGCTTCACGGCGCGATACGCGGTCTCGGTGTGGACCTCGAGATTGCGGTCGGCGAGTGCGGGGTCGTAGATCGCCGGCACGCGTGCCGAGGGCATGTGCTTCATGCCTTCGAGGCCGTGAAACGGTGCGTCCGGTTGCACCGAGACGCATTCGATGCGGGGATTGAGTTCGCGCAAGCGTCGTGCGGTTCCCATGAATGATCCGCTGGTGCCCAGCACGGCGACGAAGTGGGTGATGCACCCGGCGGTCTGGTTCCAGATCTCCCACGCGGTGCCTTCGTAGTGGGCGCGCCAATTGTCGTCGTTGTCGTATTGATTGAGGTAGCAGTAGCGCTCGGGATCGGCCGCGAAGAGCGCTTGCGCCTTCTCGATGGCTCCGTCGACGCCGAGCGAGGGATCGGTCAACGTCAACTCGGCGCCGTAGGCGCGCAAGATGCGGACGCGCTCGGCGCTCACGTTGCCGGGGAGTGCCAGGTGGACTCGGTAGCCTCGGGCCGCCGCGATCATCGCGTAGCCGATGCCGGTATTACCGGAGCTGGCGTCGAGTATCGTGTGCCCGGGTCGAAGCCGTCCCGATTGCTCGGCCGCGAGAATCATGCGCAGCGCGGGCCGGTCCTTCACGGAGCCCCCGGGGTTGAGCCATTCGGCCTTGGCGTAGATGGAGACGTTGGGAAATTCGCGGTCGATGCGCTCTAGGCGGAAAAGCGGGGTGCGTCCGATCTTGGAAAGAATGGACTCACTTTCGGACCCTTGGTTGGGCCGAATGAGGCGAAGTGGAGTCGACGACATGGCAGAATCGGCATAGAAAGTGTCGGAGCGATATTGGTCCTTGGTGCCTTGGCGCAGCGATAAGATATCACGGGTCAACGTATTCCGCAACCGAGCCATTCCCGGGAAGGCGCGATTCCTGCTCAAAACGGCGTGGAACCGTCCGCCCTCGGCGCGTATAATACGGTGTCCATAACCCCACGGGTGGAGTTCACCCGGGCTCGTTTACCGATTGCAAGCCAACAGTTTCGAGGAGTAGCCATGCACAGGCGGATGGTTGCAGTAATTTGCACATTGAGTGTCGTCCTCGCGTTCGCGGGGACCGTCCTTGCCCAACAGACGTCGACGCCGGCGCCGGCCACCAAGCCGGCCGCTTCCGGCCCCCGACCCATCATCGAACTTCCCAAGATGCGCCAGGACTTCGGCAACGTCTACGAGCAGCCGAAGTACGACGCCACGTTCGTGGTCAAGAACCGCGGCAAGGCCGACCTGATCATTTCGGACGTGAAGCCCGGGTGCGGTTGCACGGTGGCCAACTTCGACAAGACCATCCCGCCGGGAGGTGAAGGCAAGATCTCGCTTTCGCTCGACGGCACACGCGTGCACGGTGAGTTCACCAAGACGGCGACCGTCATGAGCAACGACCCGGATCATCCCGAGCTCATACTCACGATTGCCGGCAACAAGGTCGCGTTCTTGAACATCGTTCCCGACGGCGTCGTGTACTTGCAGGGCCGCTACGAGGAAGCGATCGAGAAGGAAGTCACCATCTCGTCGAACGAGAAGTTGCCCGACTTCAAGGTGACCGGTGTCACTTCCGACATTGACGACAAGGTCACCTACGACTACAAGCCGGGGGCGAACAAGGGCGAGTACGTCCTGCACATCAAGAAGAACCCGGAGCTCCCGATTAGCTCGTCGTACGGCACCATCAGCATCAAGACCAACAGCGAGAAGGCGCCGGAGACCAAGCTGCAGGTCCAGATCATGACCAAGGGCAACATCACGGTGAGCCCGTCGTCGGTGAATTTCGGCAACGTGACCTTCGGGGCCAAGGACAAGGAAGCGACCCCGGTCACGCGCACGGTCATGGTGATCAAGAATTCGGGAGACGGCCTCGACATCAAGGACGTGCAGGTCGACAACCCCAACTTCAAGGCCGTCGTCGAGTCGATCACGCCGGGCAAGCAGTTCAAGGTCGAAGTCACCTTCCAGCCGCCGCTCAAGCGCAGCCCGTCGCAGCGTGAAACGGCCGAGCTCATCATCAACACCAACGACCCGCTAGAGCCGATGGTGCGTGTGCACCTCGTCGCGCGGGCCATGTAAGGGAAGTCATGCGCAGCGTTTCGAAGCCGATCCTGTGGGTGCTGGCCGGAGTCGCCGGGTTGTCCACCTTCGTCGCACGCCCGACGCAATCGCAGGCCGGCCAGCCGAAGATGGACATCCCCGAGACGCGCTTCAACTTCGGGCGTGTGTTCGAGCGCAAGCAGTACATCCACGAATTCACCGTAATCAACAACGGCGACGCCGAACTCATCATCAACAACGTGCGACCCGGCTGCGGTTGCACGGTGGCGAACTATGACAAGACCATCATGCCGGGGCGGCAGGGCAAGATCGAACTCGTGCTCGACGGCGAGCGAGTGCACGACCAGTTCAACAAGACGGCGACCGTGAGCACCAACGACCCGGTCCACCCCATCATGACGATCGCGATCGAGGGCATCAAAGTTCCGTTCCTGAACATCGAGCCCGCCGGCACCGTCTACCTCCACGGCCGCTACGGCGAGCACGTGGAGAGCGCGATGACGGTGAGGTCGAACGAGGAAGGCCAGGACTTCAAGATCCTGCGCGTCACATCCAACCTCGACGACAAGATCACGTACAAGGTGGCGCCGTCGTCGCAGCCGGGGATGTACGATCTCACCGTGTACAAGAACCCGGAGCTGCCGACGCTGATCACGTACGGTACGATCTACCTGCACACGAACAGTAAGGAAGCGCCGACGACGCCGATCCAGGTCCAAGTCATTACCAAGGGGAGCATCACCGTGTCCCCCACGGCGGTGAATTTCGGACCCGTCAAGTTCGCCGAGAGTGCGGGCGCAGGGCAGAGCGTCACGCGGGGCGTCATTCTAGCGAAGTCCACAGGCGCGTTTCAGATCAGGGACGTCAAGTTGGACAACCCGAACTTCAAGGCCGTCGTCGAGCCGGTTGCAGAGGGTACGCAGTACCGCGTGCAAGTCACCTTCACGCCGCCGTTGAAGACGCAGGTGCAACAGAGTGAAACCGCCGAGATGATCATTCACACCAACGACGCGGAAGAACCGGCCATTCGGGTGACGGTCGCCGCGCGCGCGATGTAACGGAAAAGGACGATCGATGAATCGACGAGTTTGGATCGGAGCAGCGCTGGCGGTCACGGTCGTGATGCCCACTATCCTGTTGAGCGTGCGGCGCGATGCCAACGCGCCCGTGGAAGTTGCAACCGCGGAAGTCCAAGCCGCGGAAGCGAAGTCGACGGCACCGGCCAAGGCAACGCTCCCGGCGGGCACGAGCGCCGAGGACGTGTACACCAAGTTGACCGCGGAGATCGAAGCGCAGGCCAAGGAGGCGGCGAACGCGACGTCACAAGACGAGCAGCTTCGTATCTTCAACGGCATCGCCGCCAAGCTCGAAGCGTTTCGCGCCAAGTATCCCAAGACGCCCGAGGCCCTCGACGCCACCTTCCAACTCGGTGCCATGAAATCGGGCATGGAGCAGTACGACCAGGCGGAGAAGTACCTGGTCGAGTTCGTGAAGACGGCCGGCTCGTCGGAGCGCGAGAAACTCGCGTACGCGCATTTCTATCTCGCGGAAGCGTACAAGAACCTGGGCAAGTACGACGCCGCCGAAGGCGAGTACAAGCTCATCACCAGCACCTACTCCGATGTGAATCCGCGCCTCACGAGCTACGCGCAGACCAGCCTCGAGTCGCTCGGTTCCGAGCGACTGCTCGTGATCGGCGGCGAGCCCATCGGCTTCGACGTGAAGAGCATCCGGGGAGAACGGCTCTCGCCGGCGGCGTATCGCGGCAAGGTGCTCTTGATCGACTTCTGGGCCACCTGGTGCGGCCCGTGCGTCGCCGAGATGCCCAACGTCAAGGACGTGTACGCGAAGTACCACGGCAAAGGCTTCGAGATCGTGGGTATATCGCTCGACCAGTCGCGCGACAAGCTCGACACCTACATCCAGAGGACGGGTATCGAATGGCCGCAGTACTTCGACGGCAAGTGGTGGAACAACGACGTCGCGGTGCGCTACGGCATCAAGTCGATCCCGACCACGATCCTGGTCGATAAGAAGGGGAAGATTCGCTACAAGTCGCTGCGCGGCAAGCAGCTCGAGAACGCCGTGCAGGAGTTGTTGAATGAGAAGGTATAGTTCTTCTAGAACGCTGCGCGGCGGGCCCTCTCACCGATCACCCCGTCGATAATCTTCATCTCCATTTCGATTCGCTTCTCCCACGACGTGAAGGTCGCGCGGGCGACGCGCCGGGCGTTCGCGGACAGTCGCGCGCGCGCGTCATCGTCGTCGAGTAGGCGAGTGATGGCGGCGGCGAGTGCGTCGACGTCGCCGTCCGCCGCTACCGCGCCCGTGTCACCGTCACGCACGACGGTGCGCGTATCGCCCGTGTCGTACACCACGACGGGAACGCCGCACAACATCGCTTCGCACGTGGGCAGCGCGCGATTGGTGATCGTGCTGGTGGAGATGAACAGATCCGAGGCGGCCAAGACGCGCGGGACGTCGTCGTGGGGAATCGTGCCCAGAAAGCGGACGCGCTCGCCGATGGCAGCGTCGCCCGCCGCGCGCTCGCACGCCGCCCGTTCGGGCCCGTCGCCGGCCACCACGAATGCAACGCCGTCGCGGCCGGGGAGCACGCGCGCGGCGGCGCGCACGAAGTCGAGCGGGCGCTTCGACGCCACCAGCCGGGAGAGAAACAACACGACGCGTCCGTCGTGCGGGAGCCCAAAGCGCGCACGCGCCTCGGCCCGATCGACGTGCGCGTCGGCCCACTCGACATCGAGGCCGTTGGGTAGAAAATGAATCTTCGCGGCCGGAATGCCGCATGCGCGCAGAATGTCTCCGCCGCGCGTCCCGTCGTCGAGCACGATCCACGCGTCTTGCTCGTACTTGAGTGCCGCCAGCTGCTCGAAGTTCTTGAACACGTACCGGACGCGCGGCCACTCGGTGTGAACCAGATCCATGACGCCGAAGAGCTTCACCACGCCGGGAATGCCGAGCGCTTGGCGGCACCGTCGCGTCGTGCGCGTCGTGTAGTGGCTATGACCGACGACGACGTCGGGGCGCAGCTCGCGTGCGAGTCGCACCGCGCGCGGCGTCGCCACGGCTTGGAACAAGAGCGGCCACAGCGGACGACGCAACCACGTGGGCAGCGATCGCGTCGCGCGGAAGAAATTGGGATAGAGGTGCGTGCGAACGCGCGGGTCGTCTTGGGCCTGCGAGGAGCGCGGGCGCAAGAAGTGGAGCTCGTAGCCGGCGCGCGTGAAGCCCTCGATGAAGCGGTCGTCGTCGGAGACGCCGGCCTTGGCGTCGCCCCCGAGCGACCACACGTTCTCCCACGGCGAAACGACGAGAAGGCGCGCGCGAATCGCGCGCGCGTCGCTGCCGCGCGAGGCACTCACTCGATGCGACACGAGAGCGTCCCGATGCTCTCGATGTTCGCGACCAGGCGGTCGCCCGGCTGCAGGAAGCGCGGCGGCTTGCGATACACGCCCACACCCGCCGGCGTACCGGTGGCGACCACGTCGCCGGACTCGAGTGTGGCGGTCTGCGAGATGTAATGAACCAAGTAGTCGACGGTGAAGGTCATGCGGTCGGTGCGGCTCGACTGCATGGTCTCGCCGTTGACCAAGAGCGAGATCGCGAGTGCGTGCGGGTCGGGGATTTCGTCGCGCGTGACGAGCCACGGCCCCAAGGGGCCGCTCCCGTCGGTGCTCTTGGCGCGAAACCACTGCTTTTCGCGCGCCTGCAAATCGCGCGCGGTGAGATCCATGAACACCGCGTAGCCGGCCACGTGGTCCCACGCGTTCGCGCGCGCCACACGGCGCGCGCGCTTACCGATCACGAACGCGAGCTCCACCTCGTAGTCGAACTGCTCGACGCCGCGCGGGTAGGGGACGGCGTCGCCGTTACCCGCGAGCGCGTTGGGGCCCTTCAGGAACATCATGGGGGTGTCGGGCGCGGATTTGCCCTGCTCCTCGGCGTGGTCGGCGTAGTTCAACCCGAGGCACACGATCTTCGACGGATTGGTAATGGCGGGGCCGAGTCGTACCGAGCGCAGCGGCTTGCGGACGGCCGGCGGCAGTGAAGGGGTGCGGTCGGCAATCGCGCGCACGTCACCCACGCGATCGAGCGCGAGAATCTCGCGCACCGAGTGCGGCAACGACGGCGACACCGCGCACACGTCGACCACGTCGTCGCCTACGACGACGCCGGGCCTTTCCTCGCCCGCGGGGCCGAAGCTTACCAGTCGCATCGTGCTAACTCGTCAACTTGTTGATGCGTGACAAGAACTCGTCTTTGTCGATGAACTCGACCGCACGCAGGTTCGCGCGCTCGCGGCCCATCGCATCGATGAAGATGATGGTCGGGACACCGCGGATGTCGAACTTGCGTCGCAGCTCGCGCACTTCGGGCGATCCGTGCTGCGTCAAGTCGGCCTTGAGCGACACGAATCCCTTGGAGGCGTCGATCACTTCCGGCTGATTGAAGGTCTGGTGCTCGAGCTCCTTGCACGGCAGGCACCAGTCGGCGGAAAAATCGATGACGACGGGCTTGCCCTGCTCGACGGCGTGCGCGAGCGCGGACTCCGCGTACGGCTCCCAGGCGATGCCGGCCGCTGCTTGGCGACCGAGAATGTGTCCCGGCGCCAATACCAAGTAGAGTCCGTACAACGGTGCCACGACACCGATGAAACGGCGAAATCCGCTGAAGAACAGCGACGTCGTCTTCACTTTCGACATGAAGCCGAGCATGGCACCGCCGATTACGAGCACGGTGCCGAGCAGTGCAAAGTACAGCGTGTCGCCCACGATGGAGCGCAGGAAGTACACCGCCATCCCCAAGAGCACGACGCCGAAGAGTTTCCGCACCCACTCCATCCACTCGCCCGACTTGGGCAGGCGCGTAATGTTTCCGGACGCCACCGCCAGCACCACGAACGGAAGCCCCAGGCCGAGCGCCAGTACGAAGAAGAGCGAAAAGCCGATCAGCGGATTGGCGGTCTCGCCGACGAAGGTCAAGAGGCCGAGCACGAACGGACCGATGCACGGTGCCGCCACGATGCCGACGGTGAGGCCCATCAGAAACGAGCCCAGCGTCCCGCGCTTGGCCGTCCCCGCCACACCGGCGAGGCGGGTCGGCACGCGGATTTCATACATGCCGAACATCGAGAGTGCCAGACCCACCATCACGAGCGCGATGACACCCAGCACGAAAGGATTCTGCAGCGCGGAGCCGAACAAGCTCCCGGTGAGTGCTGCGATCAAGCCGAGTGCGGAGTACATCACCGCCATGCCGAGCAAGTAGAGGGAGGCAAGCAACACGGTGCGCCCGCCGCGTCCCTTGGCTTGGCCGCCGAAGTAGCTCACCGTGATGGGGATCATCGGGTACACGCACGGCGTCAAGTTGAGTGCCAGGCCGCCGAGAAACACGAGCACGAAGGCGAACAGCCAGCCGCGCTTCGCGATGGCGTCCTTCAGGAGGTTGTTCTCGCCGCCCGCGTCCGAAGCCGCGGCGCCGTTGGCGACTTTGCCGATGATGGGCGAGAAGTCGATGCGGTCGAACACGTCCGGATTCGCGAGGTCGACCGGATCACGCGGCGACGAAATAGCGACCGCCACCGGAACGTCGAGGGTTTGCGGGAGCAGGCACTTTTCGTTGTCGCACGCCTGGTATGTGACGGTCGCCTTGATGGTCGAGGCACCCAGCGGCATGTCGCTCGCGATGTCGATCACGGCGCCGACGTACACCACACCCTCGTACAGGCGGAGCGGCGCCTCCGAGAATGACAGCTTCTTCTCGGCCCCGGCCGGGTACGCCACACCGCGCACCGTGACACCGGTCGGCAGTTCGAAGACGACTTCGGTGGGAACGAGAAAATCCTCCGACGCCGGGTTGGCATTGATGTGCCAGGGCGGCGTGATCTTGATCTCGATTGCAACTTGCGCCGACCCCCCCTGAGGAACGTTCGAGAGCGACACGTACCCGGTCGCCGTAACCGGCTCGGCAAACGGATCGGCCAGCTGGGCCGTGCACGGAAGGGCGGCCATGGCAACGGCCGCGAATAGTCCTGCGATCAAAGAAAGTCGTTTTTTCATAATGGATTTGGGAAGTACTCCGGGCGCGCAGGCTCACCCCGTATTACACCGCGCCACTTCGGTTGGTTGCCGGATCATAGCGCGTCGGGGCGGCGGGGGCAACGGGGGTGTCGCGCCTCAATCCGGCGCCAGAATCACCATGCGGTCGAGGAGGTACGGGATCAAGCAGCGGTGGATCGGCTTTCCGATCATGAGCAGGTAGCGCGCCCGCTTCTTCGGGTCCACCACCTTCACCGTAGTGGCCACGGTGAGGGTTTGGGGTGACTGGTCCTTCTCGAGGATGTACGACACGACGTAACTCAATCCGAACTTTCGTCCTTCGTAGGCGACTTCATGCTCGTCGCGGAAGACTTCCTTGTCGCCGCGATGAAACGCCTGCTGCGCGACGCGGTCGATGTTCGCGAAGAAGGAGTAAGTCATCGGTGCGATGAAGGCGTCGGAATAGTCCGACATGGGCTCGGTGCTGACGACGTAGGTATTCGGTGGCACGGGAATGTGAACCACGTCGTGGCTCTGCGCGACGCCCGCCATCACGAACAGGCCCACCCCGCACGCGATCATGACGACGATCGCGCCCAAAATGAGAATTCGGATGATAACGCCGATCATGACTTCCTTCCGCTCCCCGCTATCGTTTGACCGCGATCGTGACACCGTCGCGAATCGGCAGCATCACGGTCTCGACGCGCGCGTCGCGCAGAACGTGCTGGTTGAACGCGACCAGCGCGTGGTCGTCGGGGTCCTTCGGATCGAGGACGCGGCCGCTCCACAGGACGTTGTCGGCGAGTAGCGCGCCGCCCGCGCGCACCTTGGGAACGCACGCCTCCCAGTAGCGCACATAGTTGGTCTTATCCGCGTCGATGAAGACGAGGTCGAACGGGCCCGGGAGCGTGGGGATGGTGTCGAGCGCGGGGGCCAGTGCCAGCGTGATCTTGCGCCCGTCCGGACTGCGTTCCCAGAACGAACGCGCGATCGCGGTCGCCTTGGGGTCGATGTCGCAGGTCACGATCGATCCGTCGTCCGGCAGTCCGCCGGCCATGGCGAGCGCGCTATAGCCGGTGAAGGTCCCAATCTCGAGCACGCGCTTCGCGCGCACGAGACGGACCAAGAACTTGAGCAGCAACCCCTCGATGTGGCCCACCATCATCTGGGGTTGCGTGGTCTTCGCACGAGTGGTCGCGGCCAATTCCGCGAAGAGCGCGGGCTCCGGCGTCGAATGCGCGTCCGCGTACGCCTCGATGGTTTCCGGGACGAGGTGGATCATCGAGCGGGAGCATACCCCCCTGGACAGTCCCTGACTACAGCTTCTATCTTGTTCCGGCCATGCAGGTCTTCTATCTCATCCGCCACGCCGAGACGGACTTCAACCGGGACGGGCGCGTCCAGGGCCACGTCGAGTCGAGCTTGAGCCGGCTCGGGGTCGCGCAAGCCAAGCGCGTCGCGAAGCGTCTCGACTACGTCGACTTCGTCGCCGTGTACTCGAGCCCGGCCCAGCGCGCGATGCAGACGGCGCGCTTGGCGTTCGACGGGGAGATCCAGACGCGCGAAGGGCTGCGCGAGATCCGCCTGGGAGAATGGGAAGGCGAGAAGGCGACCACGCTGCGACGCCGCTACCCGCGCGAAGTCGCGCTATGGTTCCACAAGCCGAGTGCCGTCCGCATTCCCGGCGCCGAGACGGTGGCGCAGTTTCGTCGGCGCGTAGCGCGGACGATGAACGGCATCCGCGCCGAGCACGCGTCGGGCGAGATTGCGGTCGTGACGCACGGCGGCGTCATCTGCGCGTACCTCTCGGCGATCCTGGGCATGAAGCTCGACGACCTGTGGAGTTTCAAGATTCGCAACGGCTCGGTGACGCGCGTCTTGTTCCCGCAAGGGCGCGCGCGCATCGATCTGTTGGGCGACATCCATCACTTGCATGGAGTCTTCCGCGAATCGCCCAAGCGGTCGTTTCGCTTGTTTCCGTGAAGCGACGTCAGTCGTCGTAGCTCGCGCGCGCGCGAATCTCACGGATCGAACTCCCGGCCAGTGCGAACGAGAGCACGATGCCCGCCACGAACCCGCCGATGTGCGCGAACCACGCCACCCCGCCCGTCATATCGCGCACGCCCAGCGAGAGGAAACCTTGCAACGACTGCATTACAAACCACAACACGAGCAGGACGGAGGCCGGCACTTCCATCATGCGAATGAAGATGCCGAGGAAGACCAGTGTCAGCACGCGCGCGCGCGGGTACATCACCATGTAGGCACCCAACACGCCCGCGATGGCGCCGCTGGCACCCACCGTCGGAACGGTCGAGTTGGGGTTGAACAGGATGTGCGACAACCCGGCCAGCAGCCCGCACGCGATATAGAAGAAGAAGTACTTCACGTGGCCCAAAACGTCTTCGACGTTGTTACCGAAGATCCAGAGGTAAAGCATGTTGCCGAAGATGTGCATCACACTCCCGTGCATGAACATCGACGACAACAGAGTGATGGGGAGAAACGACGGACCCGTCGTATGATTGAAGCTCCCGCCGACCGATCCCACCAAGTCCTCGAAGTGCACGATCTCGTAGGGAATGGCACCCCACGCGGCGACGAATCCCTCCACGCGGTCGCCCAGCATCATCTCGTACAGAAACACGACGACGTTGATCACGATGAACGCCATGGTGACGTAGGGGCGTGTTCGGGTCGGATTGTGGTCCTTGAGCGGGAACATGGTCTACTCTGCCGTGCGTGCGAGCGCGGCCAGTGCGAGTTCGCTCTGTCGCAATCGACCCGCGCCGGCCACGCGTCGTGCGCGCACGAGGGTGGCGAAGAAGCGCAACGACGCGGGGTCGTCGACGTCGTACCAAGGCGGGGCGAGCGCCAGCGTCAAACGCTCGCGCTCGATCGCCGCGAGGGTTTGCTCGAACACGGTCGGCGTTCCCCACGCGACCTCGCGAAACAGCGCCGGCGCGGTTCGTCGCAGTCCGATCAAGTAACAGCCCCCGTCGATCGCCGGGCCGAGCACGACGTCGCGGTGCTTGAGCGCTTGAAACGCGCGCTTGAGATACGGAAGTGGGAGGTCGGGGCTGGCGGAGCCGATGATCACGGCGCGATCGCCGGGAGTTCGCAGCAAGTGCGCGAACGCGGCGGCCAGTCGGTCGCCGAGCGACCCGCCCACTTGGGCGACGACCTCCCCGTGCGGATCGAGAAGCGCATCGAGATCGGGGGCTCGTTCGCCCGCGATGAACATGACCGGCCGGTGCTTCGACGCGCGCAGGCGTTCACACAGGTCGGTGAGGAACGCGATGTGGAGAGGTGCCTCCGTCTCCCCCGCCGCCGAGGAGCGGACGAACACGCCTAACCTGTTTCTCGGCATTGCGTTGGTTACCTTCGAGGGATCACGTCGCCCGCGCATGCGGCCACATTACCACGGGCGGGCGGCGTCGCTCTCCGCTTTTCGCAGGCGGTTCTGCGAGCGCGAACAGAGCGTTGACACTCCGCGTCGCTTCGGAGTACCTTCATCCCCGGAAGTCTTTGTGAATAAGGTTACAAGCCCTCGGGGAAGACTTCCGTTTCACCCCATACGACCGGTCGCAGGGAACGCACGCTACAATGGAGCTCGCGCTCAAATACTTGCCCGTCATCGTCCTGTTCTTGCTCGCGGTGATGATTCCGATCATCATGCTCGCGGTCGCGGGAGTGACGGGACCGCGTCAGCCCAGTCCGCGCAAGATGACGCCCTTCGAGAGCGGCATCGAGTCGGTGGGCGATACGCGCCATCGCTTTTCCGTGCGCTTCTTTCTGGTCGCACTCCTCTTCATCATCTTCGACATCGAATCCGTGTTCATTTTCCCGTGGGCGGTGCTGTTCCGCGAGTTGGGACTCTTCGGCTTCGTCGAGATGACCATCTTCCTCGGCATCTTGCTCTTAGGTCTTTTCTACATATGGAAGAAGGGGGCGCTGGAATGGGAGTAAGAGACAGCGGATTCATTGGCATCGAGACCAAGAACGAGACCGGCCTGATCACGACGCGCCTGGACGAAATCGTGCGCTGGGGTCGCAAGAACTCGCTGTGGCCGCTTCCGTTCGGCACCGCGTGCTGTGCCATCGAATTCATGGGGGTCGTCTCGAGCAAGTTCGACATTTCGCGCTTCGGCGCCGAGCTCGTGCGTTTTTCACCGCGCCAGTCGGACATGATCTTGGTGGCCGGTACCATCAACTATAAGCTCGCGCCGGTTCTGAAGAAGATCTACGACCAGATCGCGGAGCCCAAGTACGTCATCTCGATGGGTGCGTGTGCGTGTTCGGGCGGTTTCTACGACAATTACGCGACGGTGCAGGGGATCGATCAGATTATCCCGGTCGACGTGTTCATCCCGGGCTGCCCGCCGCGCCCCGAAGCCATCCTGCACGCCGTCATGAAACTTCAGGAACGCATCGACAAGGAGCCCGTGCCCAAGCGCGGTGTCCACCGCCGGCACGAAGTGGTTGAAAAGCTCCGCGATAACTAGCGCGGCGTCGGATTAGAAACACAAACGTGATCAGCAAAGACACACCCCAGCACGACGCCCTCGTCGCCGAGTTGAAGAACCGCTTCGGCGCGAAGATCCTCGACGTGGATCGTACCTTCGACGATTGCACCGCGATCGTCGACAAGAGCGCCATCCATGACGTCCTCGCGTTCCTGAAGAACGAGCGTCGTTTCAATTTGCTGCTCGACGTCGCCGGTGTGGATTGCATGAACCTCGCGAAGTTCCGCGAGCGCTTCGAAGTGGTCTACATGCTGTACTCGATTCCCGACGACCTGCGCGTGCGCGTCGAAGTCCCCGTCTCCGAGCTCGACATGGACGTCCCCACCGCCACCGATTTGTGGAAGTCGGCCAACTGGGGCGAGCGCGAGGCATTCGAGATGTTCGGGTTCAATTTCGTCGGGCATCCGTGCTTGAAGCGATTGCTGACCCACCACGAATTCGTCGGACACCCACTGCGCAAGGACTATCCGCTGATGGGTGGTCAGTGGTGCGCCACGACGTCGGACATGACCGAAGAGTTGAACGAACCGCGATGAGCGACCGCATCGACATCCAGCAGTTCGTGCCGGGCGAGGCGCCGCCGCGCTATTCGGCGCACGACTTCGACTCCGACGTCGATTTGAAGCGCGACGACTTCGACGAGGGCCTGCAGCTGCCCGACATCAACACCACGCCGATGTTCATCAACATCGGTCCGACCCACCCCGCCACGCACGGGACCTTCCGCGTGTACGCGCAGCTCGAGGGAGAGACCGTCGAGAAGGCGGGCGTCGACGTGGGCTACCTCCATCGCGGCTTCGAAAAAATCGTCGAGGTGAAGCAGTACAACCAGGTCATCCCGTACACCGACCGGTTGAACTACTGCAGCGGGCTCACCAACAACGTCGCTTATTGCAAAGCCGTCGAGCGCATGATGGGGATCGAAGTCCCGCCGCGCACCATCGCGATCCGCGTCATCATCATGGAGATCCAGCGCATCATGGATCACATGATTTGCTGCGGCACCAACATCGTCGACATCGGCGCGCTCACCAACTTCTGGTACTTCTACAACGCGCGCGACAAACTCAACGACTTGCTGGAGGCGCTCACGGGCGCGCGCTTGACCTACAGCTACACGCGCATCGGCGGGCTCGCGTGGGATCTCCCGCCGGACTGGAAGAGCAACGTCAAGGCGGCCATCAAGGAAGTGCCGTCGGCCATCGCGGACGTGCGCGGCTTGGTGGCGAAGAACCGCATCTTCCAGGATCGCACACGCGGCGTCGGAGTAATCAATGCCGAGGATGCCATCAGCTTCGGGTGGACGGGGCCGTGCCTGCGCGCGACCGGCGTCGACCTCGACCTGCGCAAGGTGCGACCGTACTACGGCTACCAAGACCTCGAGTTCGACATCCCCGTCGGTGCCAACGGTGACGTCTACGACCGCGTTCTGGTTCGCATCGCCGAGATGGAAGAAAGCCTGAAGATCATCCACCAGATGATCGACCGCGTCCCCGACGGGCCCATCAACGTGGACGACAAGCGCGTCACGCTACCGCCCAAGCAGAAAGTGCACACGTCGATGGAGGCACTCATCAATCACTTCAAGCTGGTGATCGAAGGCGTGCAGCCGCCCGCGGGCCGTATCTACGACGCCACCGAGACCCCCAACGGCGAGCTCGGCTTCTACATTATCAGCGACGGCAGCGGTCACCCGTACCGCATCAAGGTGCGGCCGCCGTGCTTCTACACGATGAACGCGCTCAAGTTCTTGGTCGAAGGCGGCATGGTGGCGGATATCGTCGCCATCTTGGGCGGCCTGAACGTCATCGCGGGCGAGTTGGACCGCTAGCATGTCGCACGCGCGCCACGAAGTCACACCCAGCGGCAAGCCGTTCGTCTTTTCGAAAGAGAACGAGGCGAAGTTTGCCGAGTTGCTGCCGAAGTATCCCACCAAGCGCGCTGTGATTCTGCCCGCGTTGTGGTTGGCGCAGGAACAAGAAGGCCACATCACCGTCGAGGCGATGGAGTACGTGGCCAAGCGGCTCGAGCAACCGGCCGTGGCCGTGTTCGCGGTCGTCGAGTTCTACACCATGTTCAAGACCGAGCCGATGGGGAAGCACCACATCCAGCTCTGTCGCACACTCTCGTGCTCGATGCGCGGCTACGAAGATATGCAGGCCTTGATCGAGCGCAAGCTCGGCATCGGACCCGGCGAAAAGACGCCCGACGGAACCTTCAGCTTCGAACTGGTCGAGTGCTTGGGTTCGTGCGGCACCGCACCTATGATGCGCATGGACAATCGCTATTGGGAGAACCTGACCGCCGGTAAACTCGAGCGCATTCTCGACGCATGCAAGCAGGGTCGCGACCCGGCGGGCGAGGATCACTAGCATGACGCAGAAGATCATCAGCGCGCGCTTCGACGAGAAGAACGCCCACACGCTCGAGGGCTACACGGCTCTCGGCGGCTATGGCACTCTGAAGAAGCTTTTCAAGATGAAGCCCGACGAAGTGATCGAGGAAGTCAAGCGTTCAGGGTTACGCGGTCGTGGCGGTGCGGGCTTTCCGACCGGCATGAAGTGGAGCTTCATCCCGAAGAACACCGACAAGCCGAAGTATCTGTGCGTCAACGCCGACGAAGGCGAGCCGGGCACCTTCAAGGATCGTTTGATTCTCGAGCGCGACCCGCACGCGATCATCGAAGGCATCATCATCTGTTGTTTCGCGGTCGGCATCAAGACGGCGTACATCTACATTCGCGGCGAATACGACGTGCCGTTCGCGCGTTTGGACGCGGCGGTCAAGGAAGCGTACAGGGCGGGGTATCTCGGCAAGAACATCAAGGGGTCCGACGTCGACGTGGACGTGGTGATTCACCGCGGCGCGGGCGCGTACATCTGCGGCGACGAAACCGGCCTCATCGAGTCGTTGGAAGGCAAGAAGGGCCAGCCGCGACCCAAGCCGCCTTTTCCCGCCATCGTCGGCGTGTTCGACTGCCCGACCGTCGTGAACAACGTCGAAACGATTTCGGCGCTGCCGTGGATTCTCGAGAACGGTGCCGCGGCGTACGCCGCCATCGGCACGGAGAAGAGCAAGGGTACGATGCTGTTCTCGATCTCCGGCATGGTCGAGCGGCCCGGCGTGTACGAAGGCGCCTTCGGCGTCAATCTGTGGCAGTTCATCGAAGACTCGACGGGCGGTGTCAAGGGCGGCAAGAAGTTGAAGGCCGTGATTCCCGGCGGTTCGTCGTCGGCCATCTTGACCGCCGACGAAGCGCGCAAGGTGAACCTCGACTACGAATCCATCGCCGCGACCGGAGCGATGGTCGGCTCGGGTGCGATCATGGTGCTCGACGAAGACACCGACGTGGTCAAAGCACTCGAAGTGGTGCTGCGCTTCTACGCGCACGAGTCGTGCGGGCAGTGCCCGCCGTGTCGCGAAGGAACCTACTGGCTCTATGAGATCGTGAATCGCATTCGCACCGGGCGCGGTCGCCCCGAAGACATCGACCTCATGCTGTCGATTTGCCCCGACATGCTGGGCCGCACCGTGTGCGTGCTCGCGGATTCGGCCGCCATCCCCGCCGCGAGCTACATCAAGAAATTCCGCGGCGAGTTCGAGGCCTACATCGCGAAGGCGAAGGAACCCGAGCGAACGCTGCACCCGGGCGGCATCAACTTGGAAGCGAGAGCGTTGTAATGGTGAACATCACCGTCGACGGCAAGAAGATCCAAGCGCCCGAAGGCGCCTGGTTGATCGACGTGTGCCGCGAGAACGGCATCGACATCCCGCACTTTTGCTATCACCCGGGCCTCGGCCCCGACGGCAACTGCCGCATGTGCCAGGTCGAGTTCTTGAGCGACCGCGGCAACAAGCTCGGCATCTCGTGCAAGACCACGGTCACGGAGGGAATGAACGTGAGCGTGTCGAGTGTTGCCGCCAAGAAGGCGCGTGCGTCGGTCGAGGAAATGCTGCTCCTAAACCACCCGCTCGATTGTCCCATTTGCGACAAGGCGGGCGAGTGCTCGCTCCAGAATTACTACATGGAGCACGACCTGCAAGAGAGCCGGCAGAACTTCACGCGCTTCCGGAAAGAGAAAGCCAAGGACATCGGGCCGACCATGATCCTGGACCAAGAGCGTTGCGTGCTGTGCGACCGTTGCGTGCGCTTTTTGCGCGACGTCGCCCAGGATCCAGAGCTCTACATCGCGGGCCGCGGCCACGAGGCCTACATCACCACCTTCCCGGGGCAAGATGTGACGAGCCCGTATTCGCTCAACACGGTGGATTTGTGCCCGGTGGGTGCCCTCACCGCGAAGGACTTCCGCTTCGATTCCGCGACGTGGTTCCTCAAGAACACCGACTCGGTGTGCACGACGTGCGCGCGCGGGTGCAGCATGCAGATCCAGTCGAAGAAGGATCAAATTTATCGCATGCGCCCGCGACACAATCCAGACGTCAACGGCTATTGGGCATGCGACGAGGGTCGCGTGAACTACAAGTTCGTCAACGTGAACCGACTGCACCGCCCCGTGATCCGTCGCGGCGCGGAGGCGATCGAGTGCTCGCTGCCGGAAGCGATCACCGAGATGCGCGGTGTCCTGGGTTTCAAGCCCGCGGGCCCGATTGATGCGCCCAGCGCCAAGCAAACGGTCGTGCTGGTTTCCGCGACGGCGACCCTCGAAGAAATGTTCCTCTTCCATCGTCTCGCCAAGGAAGGGCTGAACGCGCCGATCTTCGTCGCGCGTCACATCCCGGACGGCGTCGACGATCGCTTGCTACGACGCGCCGACAAGCACCCGAACGCGAAGGGCGCCGAACTGCTCGGGATTCGTTTGCTCGATCTTCACCACGGGGCGGTGGCGCACGCCGTCGAAGCGCTGGGCAGCGACGGCGTCTTGATTGCGGTCGGTTTCAACACGAATGTCGAAGCCCTCGACCCCATCGTCGCGCGCGCGAAGAAAGTCATCGCCTTGGCGGGCTGCACGAGCACGCTCACCGAACGCGCCGACCTCGTGATTCCGGGGCTCACCTTCGCAGAGAAGGACGGGCTCGTGGTCAACTTCGAAGGACACGTGCAGCAGCTGAAGCCCGCCCTCGACCCGCACGGCGAGACCGAGTGGCGCATCGTCGACTTGCTGATCTCGTCCTTGCACGGGACCAAGCCGCACGAATTCGTCGCCCAGATTCGCAAGGCCATCCAGGACACCGTGCCTGCGTTCGCCGGTGTTGATCTCACCAAGCTGGGCCCGACCGGCGTGCGCGCGAACGCGCCCGCGATGTCGAGATAACACATGCCGAACTGGCTCGACTTCGTCATCATCGGCGGCAAGGCCGTCTTTATTTGGGGCTTCGCGCTCACACTGCTCCCGGTGCTGATTTGGTTCGAGCGCAAGGGCGCCGCCTTCATCCAGGATCGCGCGGGCCCGAACCGCGCCGCCATCCTCGGCATTCGCCTCGCGGGTTTCATCCATAACATCGCCGACGTGGTGAAGCTCCTCATGAAGGAGATGATGATCCCGCCCCACGTCAATCGGACGTACTTCATGATCGCGCCCGTGCTCGGGTTCACGTTCATTCTCTCCGCCTTCGCGGTGATTCCGTGGGCCGATACCCTCCACGTCGCGGGCCGCGAGATCACGATGCAGGTCGCGAATCTGAACTCGGGCATTCTGTTCATCCTCGCCATCACGTCGCTCAACGTGTACGGCATCGTGCTGGCGGGTTGGTCGTCGAACAACAAGTTCGCGCTGATGGGCGGGCTTCGCTCCACGGCCCAGATGATCAGCTACGAAATTCCGCTGGGCTTGGCGCTGGTCGGCATCTTCATGATCTACGGCAGCGCGCAATTGAACGAGATCGTGCGCGGCCAGGGCGAATTGCTCTTCGGATTTCTCCCCAAGTGGGGGCTGTTCGTACAGCCGCTGGGTGCGATCATCTTCATCACGGCCGCCTTCGCGGAGACCAACCGCAACCCCTTCGACTTGCCCGAAGGCGAATCCGAAATCGTCGCGGGTTACCACGTCGAGTACAGCGGCATGCGCTTCGCGCTCTTCTATATGGGCGAGTACGTAGCGATCGTGCTGTCGTCGGCGATGATCACGACGCTGTACTTCGGTGGCTGGCAGGTCCCGTACTTTCCGACCGACAAGATCATCGCCACCGCCGACGCGTGGCTCAAAGTCATGCTCGGCTTGGGTGGCGTGGGGGCACTCGGATTCGCGGGCTTGATGCTGTTATGGGCCAAGCGCATGAAGGACGGCGGCGGCTTCGGCGACCTGCGTGACAAGGAAGGCATCGTCCTCGGTGTCGCGCACATCGCGATCGGCGGTGCCATGCTGTTCTTCTTCTGGAAGACGTTGTCTATGGAAGCATTGCCGGACTGGGGCGCGCGTACGGTGGCGGTGGTGGCGCAGATCACGGCCTTCGCGCTGAAGACCATCTTCTGGTGTTGGGTGTTCATCTGGGTGCGCTGGTCGCTCCCGCGCTTCCGTTACGACCAGCTCATGCGCCTGGGATGGAAGCAGATGATTCCGCTCTCGTTCGTGAACATCTTGGTCACCGGTTTGATCCTGCTCTTGGTGAGCCGATAAGCGATGCAAGCCGTCGTCTTCTATATTCTCGCGTCGCTGTCGGTGCTCGGCGGCCTCCTGATGGTGAGCATGAAGAACCCGCTGTCGGGCGCCTTCGCCCTCATTCTGTCGCTGTGCTCGCTGGCGGGCTTGTTTGCGCTGCTCCACGCGGAGTTCGTGTTCATTTTGCAGGTTCTGGTCTACGCCGGCGCCATCATGGTGCTCATCATCTTCACCATCATGCTGCTCAATTTGAAGAAGGAAGAGTTGCAAGAGGCACCCGTCGGCTGGTTGCGCCTCTTCCTGACCGCGACGTTGTGCGCGGTGGCTGCCTTCGGCGCCATCCAGGTATTCGGCGACATCCACCCGGCCCCGGTGGAAGTGGCGTCGAACTTCGGCAACATGGACGGAGTCGGACGCCTGATGCTGTCCAACTGGGTGTATCCGTTCGAAGTGATTTCGCTAATTCTATTGGTCGCGGTGGTCGGCGTGGTGTTGTTGGCCAAGAAAACCATCTAGCATGATCGGTCTGCATCAATACTTGTACTTGAGCGCGATCCTGTTCTTCATCGGCGCGTTCGGCGTGTTGTTTCGTCGCAACCTGCTCGTGATTCTGATGTCGATCGAACTGATGCTCAACGCCGTGAACCTGTCGTTCATCGCGTTCTCGCGCTACGGCACCGGAAACATGGACGGGCACGTGGCGGCATTTTTCGTCATGGCGCTGGCTGCGGCGGAAGCGGGCATCGGACTCGCGATTCTGGTGATGCTGTTCCGCAATCGCACGACGGTGCAGGCGGATGATTTGACATTGATGCGAGATTGATTGAATGCGAGGAGCCACCATGAATTGCCGCCATTCCATAGCTGCTGCGACGATCGCGTTGGTGCTGGGCGCCGGGTCCGTCGCGGACGCCAAGAAGTTCGATAGCCAGTGGCCCAAGGTCATCAAGGAAAAGAAGGCCAAGATCGTCGTCTACCAGCCCCAGATCGAGACCTTCGATGACATCCTTCTCACTGGGCGTAGCGCCGTGTCGGTGACGTTGGAAAAACAGTCAGCCGTGTTCGGGGCGATATGGTACGAGGCCAAGGTCGACGTCGACCGCGAAGACCGCGTCGTGAAGCTCAAGGAAGTCAAGGTGACGAACGCGAAGTTCCCGGACGCCAAGCCGGAAGGGGTCGCGGAGCTCAAGCGCATCATCGAGGAGGAGATTCCGGAGTGGGGCGACGAACTCTCGTACGATGAGCTGGTCGCGGGCCTGACTGCGATCGAGCAAGAGAAGATCACGTCGGAGTCGCTGGCCAACGCGCCGCCGGAAATCATCTACACCACCAAGCCATCCATCTTGATCATCATCGACGGCAAGCCCATCGTGCAGGACGTGCCCAATTCGAAAGTGAAGCGCGTCATCAACACGCCCTTCTTCATCGTCCAGCATAGTTCGAACTGGTATCTCAAGGGCAGCGAGTCGTGGTACTCGGCGGACGAAGTGCTGGGACCGTACAAGGCCATGCGCGACCTGCCGCCGCACTCCGTTACCGATCTCGCCGATCAAATGGTTTCGAAACCACCCGCGGACGCAGAAAAGCCCGACAAGGTCGTCATTCCCGAGATCGTGGTGCGCACCACCCCCGCCGAGCTGATTCAGACCGACGGCGAGCCCGACTATGATCCCGTCGCGGGCACGAACCTGTTACGCGTCAAGGACAGCGACACCACCATCCTGATGGACATCGGCACGCAGCTGAACTTCATTCTGATCGCGGGCCGATGGTACGCGTCGGCATCGCTGCAGGGTCCGTGGAAATACGTGAAGGGTGAAGATCTCCCGGCCGACTTCGCGCGCATTCCGTCCGGCAGCGACCTCGGCGACGAGGTTCTCGCCAGCGTTCCGGGCACGCAGGAAGCGAAGGAGGCGTTGCTCGAGAATCAGATTCCGACCACCGCCGAAGTCGATCGCAAGACCGCGACCGTCGCCGTGACCTACGACGGCGATCCCAAGTTCGCAGCCATCGAAGGCACCAAGATGTCGTATGCGGTCAACACCGACAAGGCGGTGCTGTTGATCGACAATCGATACTACTGCTGCGACCAAGCGGTTTGGTTCGAATCGAACAGTCCCAGTGGCCCTTGGGTGGTGAGTTCCGCCATTCCCGCCGACGTGAAGTCGATTCCGCCCGACTGTCCGATTTACAACGTGAAGTACGTCTACATCTACGAGTCGACGCCCGAAGTCGTCTACGTCGGCTACACGCCTGCGTACACCGGTTCGTACATCTACGGTGGATGCGTGGTGTACGGAACCGGGTATTACTATCAGCCGTGGTACGGGTATTACTACTACCCGCGACCGGTCACGTACGGATTCGCGGTGCACTACAGCCCGTACGGTGGTTGGGGCATGTCGTTCGGAATGAGCTACGGCTGGTTCAGCATGTCGTACCACTCGGGCGGTGGATACTGGGGCGCGGGTGGGTATCACGCCGGATACCATCACGGCTACAACAACGGATTCCGCGCGGGATACGTGGCCGGGTCACAGGGCAATCGCGTCTCGCACCACAACAATGTGTACAAGGACCGCTCGAACGGCGTGCGATCGACGGCGGGACGGCCGACGCAACAGCCCGCGGGCGGTGGTCGCGGCAACGCGGGTGCCAGGCCGTCGCAGCAGCCCAACAACGTCTACGCCGACAAGAACGGCAACGTGCATCGCAATCAAGGCGGCGAGTGGCAGCAACGCGGCAAGGACGGTTGGTCGAAAGATAGCGGCGCGCAGGCACGGCCGTCGCAAAACGACCTCAACCAGCAGTACCAGGCGCGCGAGCGCTCCCAGCAGCGCACGCAGAACTACAATCGCTCGCAGTCGAGACCGACGAGCCGCCCGAGTGGCCGTTCGGGGGGTGGCGGCAGGCGCCGATGAGCCATCTGCTCTGGATTATTCCCGTGGCACCCCTGGCGGGCGCCGCGCTCAACGGACTCCTGGCACTCGCGTTCGCGAAGCGCGAGAAGGGGCCGAGCGAGCGCGTGGTGGCGTTGATCGGGTGCGCGGCACCGCTGGTTTCGTTCTTCATCGCGGCCAAGCTGTTCATCGCCATGCGCGCGATGTCGCCCGACGCGCGCCTGTTCGAACAATCGCTCTTTACCTGGATCGCGGCCGGGCCGGTGCGCATCGAGTGGGCCTATTGGGTCGACGCGCTTTCGATGATCATGCTCCTCGTCGTCACCGGGATCGGGTCGCTCATTCACATTTATTCGGTCGGCTACATGCACGGCGACCGCGGTTTCGCGCGCTTCTTCTCCTATTTGAATTTGTTCATGTTCGCCATGCTGACACTCGTCATGGCGAAGAGCCTCCCGCTGTTGTTCGTGGGTTGGGAAGGTGTGGGGCTGTGTTCGTACCTCTTGATCGGTTTCTGGTATCAGGACCTCGCCAACGCCGCCGCGGGCAAGAAGGCGTTCATCGTCAACCGCATCGGCGATCTCGCGTTCTTGATTGGGATGTTCATTCTGTTCGTGACGACGATGCGCCTTGGGTCGGCGACGCTCGACGTGCCCACCTTGCGTGAGATGGCGCTCGTCCACCACGACGCCTTCGCGAAGATCGGTGTCGCCGCGTGCATCCTCCTGTTCGTGGGCGCGTGCGGTAAGTCGGCGCAGATTCCGCTCTACGTGTGGCTCCCCGACGCCATGGCGGGCCCCACGCCGGTGAGTGCATTGATCCACGCCGCCACCATGGTGACCGCGGGCGTATACATGATCGCGCGCTTGAACTTCCTCTACGACTTGGCACCGCAAGCGGGCGCCGTCGTCGCGGTGATCGGGGCCGCGACCGCGATCTTCGCCGCCACGATCGGCTTCGCGCAGAAGGACATCAAGAAAGTACTCGCGTATTCGACCGTGAGCCAGCTCGGCTACATGTTTCTCGCCGTCGGTGTGGGCGCGTACGCGGCCGGAATCTTTCATCTGCTAACCCACGCCTTCTTCAAGGCGTGCTTGTTCCTCGGCGCCGGTTCCGTCATCCACGGACTCTCCGGCGAGCAGGACATGTTCAAGATGGGCCAGCTGTCGAAGCATATGAAGACGACGTGGCTCACGTTCTTGATCTCCGCACTCGCGATCGCCGGCATTCCACCGCTGGCGGGATTCTTCTCGAAGGACGAGATCTTGTGGAGCGCGTTCAATGCCAACGTCGGCCCGGCCTGGCTGCCACGTTTGCTCTGGGTGGTGGGTCTCGCGACCGCGGGCATGACGGCGTTCTATGTATTTCGCGCGGTGTTCTTGACCTTCCACGGCAAGGACAACGTCTCGCACGAGGCCAAGCACCACCTGCACGAGTCGCCGCCCATGATGACGATCCCGCTCATCCTGCTCGCGACGGGTGCGGTGTTCGCCGGCTTCGTGGGCGTTCCGACGGCTCTGGGTGGTGGCAACGCCATCGAGCGCTGGCTCGAGCCAGTATTCGAAGGGCACGTGGGCGGGCACGACGTCGGCGTCGGCATGGCGTCGGCCCTGTCGTCGCACGCCTCCACGATCGCCGCGAGCGCGGGAGGACACAGCAGCGGACTCGAGATGATGTTGATGGTGGTGTCGGTTCTGGTCGCCATCTCAGGCATTTTCTTCGCGCATACCATCTACGTGCGGTCGGCGACGGGTGCTGCGGGCATCGTGCGGGCGCTGGGACCGATCTACACCTTGGTCGCGAACAAGTTCTACGTCGACGAGCTCTACGAGCGCGCGATCGTTCGCCCCGGCTACGCCATCGCGGACAATCTGATGTACCGCTTCATCGACTCCGCCGTGATCGAGGGCATCGTCAACGGGCTCGGCATCTCGGCGCGCTTGATCGGCGCCGGCGTGCGGCTCCTGCAGTCCGGCGTCGTGCGCACGTACGCGTTCTTCATGCTGATCGGGTTCCTGTACCTGGTCTACGAGTTGGTGAGATAAGTGGACGCGCTGAGCCTCGTCGCCTTCTTGCCGCTGTTCGGCGCCGTCGTGGTGGCGCTGATACCGGCGCGTGCCCACGGGCTGATTCGCTGGTTCTCGCTCTTGCTCACGACCGGCGTGTTCGTCTACTCGCTCAAGCTCGTGCAAGCGTTCCAGGCCAACGCCGACATGCAGATGGTGGTCGACGCGGCCTGGCTGCCTTCGCTCGGCGTCTCCTACAAGATCGGCATCGACGGGATCAGCCTGTTTCTCGTCATGCTGGTGACGTTCCTGACCCCCATCACCATCCTCGGGTGCTTCAACTCGATCGAGGAACGCGTGAAGGAATTCTTCATCGCCATGCTCGTGCTCGAGACGGCGATGATCGGTGCGTTCATATCGCTCGACCTGTTCCTCTTCTACATTTTTTGGGAAGCGATGCTGATCCCGATGTACTTCATGATCGGCATCTGGGGCGGCGAGCGGAAGATCTACGCGACGGTGAAGTTCTTCATCTATACGATGGTGGGCTCGCTCCTGATGCTGGTCGCGATCCTGTACGTGGTCCACGCTCACCGCGTGCAGACCGGCGAGTTGACCTTCGACTTGGCGCTCCTCATGGGCACCGCATTCTCGTCGCAGCAGCAGTGGCTCTTGTTCCTCGCCTTCGCACTCGCGTTCGCGATCAAGGTGCCGATGTTCCCGTTCCACACCTGGCTGCCCGACGCGCACGTCGAAGCACCGACACCGGGCTCGGTGATCCTGGCCGGCGTGCTCCTCAAGATGGGGACGTACGGATTCATTCGCTTCGCCATGCCGATGTTCCCGGAGGCCGCGATTCGCGCCACTCCTTATATAGCGGGCTTGGCGATCATCGGCATCATTTACGGCGCGTGTGTGGCGATGGTGCAGCAGGACGTGAAGAAGCTGGTGGCGTACTCGTCGGTGTCGCACTTGGGCTTCGTGATGCTGGGGCTGTTCGCCCTCAACGTGCAAGCGGTGCAGGGTGCCATGCTGGGCATGATCAACCACGGGATTTCGACGGGTGCCTTGTTCTTGCTGGTCGGCGTCATCTACGAGCGACGCCACACGCGCTTGATCTCCGAGTACGGCGGGCTCACCAAGGTGATGCCGTTCTACGCCACCGTGTTCTTGATCGTCGCGTTGTCGTCGATCGGGTTGCCGCCCTTGAACGGCTTCGTGCACGAATTCCTGATCCTGGTGGGGTCGTTCCAGGCCAACGCGTGGTGGGGCATCTTGGCCGCGACCGGCGTCGTGCTGGGTGCGATCTACATGCTGTGGATGTTCCAGCGCGTGTTCTTCGGCGAGGTGACCAACGAGAAAAACGCGGGGCTCAAGGATCTAACACCGCGCGAAGTGCTGGTCTTCGTTCCGCTGCTGGTCATGATCTTCTGGATGGGCATCTACTCGAAGCCCTTCACCGAGCGCATGGAGCCTTCCATCACGAAGTTCGTCGAGCAGATGACGAGTGTGCGGCAAGCGATGATCGAGGGAAGCGATGGCCGGGTGGTCACGATGGCTCGCTCTCCGCTCAGGTCCTCGCGCGACACGTACAAAGGTGTGTCATATCGCGCTGCGGAAATCGCGTCGAGCGACCATCGTGACCACCCGGCTACAGTCGTGGGTGAGGAGAGGAAGTAGATGCCGCAGTTCAACGGCGAAATCGCTCGTCTGCTGATGCCGCTCTTCATCTTGGCGGGGGGTGCCTGTGTGCTGCTGGCGTGGGCGGCCGTGTCGGAAAAGTCGGCGCGCGCACAGGCGTGGTTCGCCGGGCTCGTTCATGTGGCGGCGCTGTGGAGCATCGCCTCTTTGTGGAATGCCGAAGGCTGGCCGATCTTGAACGGCATGCTGATCGTCGACCGCTTCGGGCTCTTCTTCGCCGGCATCTGCGTGGCGTCGTCGCTCGCGACCGTGCTGGTGTCGTCGGGATATCTGCATCGCTTCAACATTCATCGCGGCGAATACTACGCGCTCCTCTTGCTCGCGACTTCGGGCATGTTCGTCCTCGTCACCGCGTACGACCTGATGTCGGTCTTCCTCGGCATCGAACTCATGAGCCTCTCCATCTACGTGATCGTCGGATTTCGCCGTCGCGATCTCCTCGCCAACGAAGCGGCCATGAAGTACTTCCTGCTGGGAGCCTTCGCCATCGCGTTCTTCCTGTACGGGATGTCGATCATCTACGGGTTGTGCGGGACCATGAATTTCAAGGGCATCGTGGTCGAGGCGACCAGCCGCGAGCTCGTGAAGCAGGCGCCGTTCCTGTTCGCGATCGCGCTCTTGCTCGTGGGCTTCGTGTTCAAGGTGAGTGCGGTGCCGTTCCACATGTGGGTGCCCGACGTGTACCAGGGCGCGCCCTCGCCGGTGACCGGATATATGGCGGGTGCGGTGAAGGCGGCGTCGTTCGCCGCGTTCCTGCGCCTGTTCTACATGACCTTCATGCCGGCGCGCTCGCACTGGGTCGACATCGTGGTGGTGCTGGCGATCGCCACCATGACGCTGGGCAACGTCGTGGCCCTGGTGCAGCGCAACGTCAAGCGCATGCTCGCGTACTCGAGCATCGCGCACGCCGGCTACATCCTGATCGGGATGGCGGCACTCGGCATCGAGAACACCAAGGCCGCGTCCGCCGTCATGTTCTATTTGGTGGTGTACGCGTTCATGACCATGGGTGCTTTCGCCATCATCGCCGCCCTCGAGAATCGCGAAGACTCGCGCGGGATCGAGCTCGAAGACTTCTCGGGGCTGGGACTGCGACGCCCCGCGCTCGGCGCCGCCATGGCGCTCTTCATGTTCGCGATGGCCGGCATTCCGCCGACGGCGGGCTTCTTCGGCAAGTACTACATTTTTTCTGCTGCCATCGACCGCGGGCTGACGTGGCTCGCGGTGGTGGGCGTGCTCAATAGCGCATTGTCTCTCTATTACTATTTGCGCGTCGTCGTGTACATGTACATGCGCAAGCCCAAGGGCGACGCGACCCCCGTGTTCGACGACTGGGGCGTGCGTGTGGTTCTCTTCGTGACGGTGGTCGTGACGATCTGGCTGGGCCTGGGTCCGAGCGGGGTCGTGCCGGGCATCGAGACGGTCCTGGGCTGGACGAGCGATTCGTTGGGTCGGATCGCGAGTCTGCGCTAGTTGAAGTTCCCGCGATGAAGAATTCGCCGCTTCGCTTCGGAGCGGTCATCCGCCGCTCTCCGTTCACGCTGACGCTCGTCTTCGCCATCCTGGCGGTGACGACGGCGACCGGGACACTCGTCAATCCGATCTCGCCCGACCAGCTGGCGCGCTGGGGAATGAGCGCCGCCGACGTCGCGCACGGGCGGTGGCTCCCGCTTCTCACGGCACCGTTCCAAGTTTTCCGGCCCTACATGCTGCTCTCGATCCTCGCGATCACACTCGCGTTCGTCGGCGCGTGCGAGTGGCGGCTGCGCACGCGGACGGTGGCGGTGGTGTGGATCGTGTCGCACGTCGTGGGTTACGTGGTGGGCTCGGCCATCATCTTGCTGTTCGCGCACACCGGTGCACCCTGGGCGACGCGGCTCGTGTCGCAAGCCGACGTCGGCGCTTCCAACGGCGCCATCGGTGCGGCCGGCGCGGTCATGCTGTTCCTGCCGCGACGCGCGCAGGCGTTCTCGATCTGGCTCATGCTGGCGTATCTCGTGGTGGCCTTCCTGGGGGAGATTCACGTGTGGGACGTGTTGCACCCGGTGGCCTTCGTCTGCGGCCTCGGCGCCGGGACGTTGATCTATCGACACGACGTGCGCGCTTGGCCGTCGTTGAGTCGCGCCATCTACTTGGGGCATCGCGAACGCCGCCGTGCGGCGTCGTGGATCGTGGGAACGATCGGGTTGGTCGACGTTCTGACACCGTTCGCGGTACCCGATCACCCCGCGTTCGAGCGCTTGGCCCAGGCACTCCCGATCGACAATCCGCATTGGCCGCGCGACCTCTTGTTCGCCTTGGGCGCGGTACTGCTCTTGGCGGCTCCGCCGCTCTCGCGCGGGCATCGCAACGCGTGGACGCTCGCGGTCGCGGCCCTCGTGCTCTCCACCGCGCTGCAATGGAACGCCGGCGAACCCGAACTGCAACACATCCTGTCGCTGGTGCTGCTGTTGGGCTTGGTCGCGTGGCGCCGGGATTTCGGTGCGCGCGGGCATCGACCTTCGGTACGCGCTGGATGGAAGACGTTGGGGACGACGGCGATCATCTTCGCCTTCTATTGCGCGTTCGGTTTCTACGCGCTGCGCGCGCGTTTTTATCCCCCGTTCGACGTTCGCGGTGCCGTGCGGGAAGCAGGGGCACGACTCGCGTTCGAGCCGCCGATGCCGCATACCTGGCACTCGCCGGCCGCATACTGGTTTCTTCAGTCGATCCCGCTCTTGGGATGGGGCGGATTGGTACTCGCCTCGGTTCGCTTGCTGCGCGCGACGGTAGCACCCGGCCGCGCCCCCGGTGCCGACGTCGCGGCGCGCGAGATCTTGGAGCAGCATGGTTCGTCGCCGACCTCGTTCATGACGCTGTGGCCCGGTAACGCGATCCAGTTCGTGGCGCGCGGCGAGTGCTACGTCGCGTATCGTGTCACCGACCACACCGCCGTCACCGTCGGCGACCCCGTCGGCCCGCCGCAGCGCGTCGAAGCCGCCGCGCGCGAGTTCATCGCCTTCTGCGACGCCCACGGATGGAACCCCGTGTTCTACTCCGCCGCGCGCGACCACCTCGACGCGTACGAGCGACTCGGTTTTCGCCATCTGCAAGTTGGCGAGGACGCCGTGATTCCGCTCGACAAACTGGAGTTCACCGGCAAGGAATGGCAGAACGTGCGCTCGGCGCACAATCGTGCCGACCGCGAAGGCGTCACGTTCCACTTGTATTCCGGCGGGAACGTTCCCGCCGCGTTGCGCACGCAGATCGACGAGATCAGCCGCGACTGGACCGAGTCGAAGGGACTCCCCGAACTCGAGTTCACACTCGGTCGCACCCAAGACGTTGACGACCCCAATGTCGAAGTGTCGCTGGCCGTCGGCGCGGACGGGAAGGTGCACGCGTTCGCCGACTGGCTTCCCGTGTACGGTCCGCGCGCGTGGGTGATCGACTTGATGCGCCGGCGCGAGCAAGCCATGCCGGGTGTGATGGAGTTCATGATCGCGTCGGCGCTGATTCGCTTTCGCGATCGCGGGTACGACGCGGTGAGTTTGGGCGTCGCCCCGCTGGCCGACGTCGACCGGGACGAAGATGCGTCGTTGATCGCCCGCGTTCTCTCCACCGTGTACGAGCGCTTCGACGCCGTCTATCGATTCAAGTCGCTGTTCGAGTTCAAGGCGCGCTTCCAACCCGAGTGGCGCCCGATGTTCCTCGTGTATCGCGACCCCGTCCAGCTCCCGGCCATCGGGCTCGCGATCGTGCGTGCGCACATGCCCGGCGTCGACGCCGGTCACATTGCGAAGCTGGCCGGCGAAGCCCTCGCGCGGCGGCTGGGCCGCGATGACGCGGACCGACAACCGGATTCGCAGTCGTGAATTGGGCCGATTGACGCCCGTTTTCCATAACAATGCCTTGGCATCGCGGCGGAGATGACTAGACTACTAGTGTGACGTCCGCGTCGCGACGGGTATCGATCGGGTACGCGGGCGACGGGGAGAAATCGAGATGAACACGACCCACACGGAAGTTTGGCTTCGCGGTCCCGTCACCGGCATTCCTCCTTTGTTGATGCCGGTGGCCCACGCGCTTCTCCAGGCCAAGGAGGACGTGGCGCGCGCCGCCGAAGGATTGTCGGATGAAGCGTTGTGGACGCGCCCCGGGGGCGCTGCTTCAGCCGGCTTCCATCTCTTTCACATGGCCCAGTCGCTGGACCGCTTCATGTCCTACGCGCGCGGCGAAACGCTGACAGACTCCCAGCGCGTGGCCCTCGCCCTAGAAAAGAGCGGCGAGATCGACGCCGGCGCCGAGGACTTGATCGATCTCGTGGCGACCTCGATCGAGCGAGCGCTCCGCCAGCTACGATGTACGTCGGAGGCGGGGCTCATCGGCGAGCGCAGGATCGGGCGGTCGCTCGTTCCGTCGACCGTCCTCGGCGTCTTGTTCCACGCCGCCGAACACACGACTCGCCACGCCGGCCAACTCATCACGACCGTCAAGGTCGTGACGGGGCGGCACGACGCCCAAGAGGAATAGCCAGGTTCCACTAGTCGATCGGCCCCGCTTGGTTTAGGGTGAAGGGCGGAGGAACCCGAACCCAGCCCCCCAATGCCACGTGCGGTTGCGCTGATTGTCCTGGCCGCGGCCCTCGCGGCTTCCGCCGCGCCCGTTCCACGCTCGCCACGCAGCCCCGGCCCCGCCGACCGCACCGCCGACTCGCTCTTCGACGCCACCGCCTACGATTCACTGCGGGTGTTTTCCCAGCGCGAGCTCGTGCGCGCGCGCGCGCGCGGCGATTCGATGGGTGTCGGACGCATGACCTATCAGCGCGGGCGCGCGCGGCAAATTCTCCGCCTCCCCGGCGGGAGAGATGATTTCGATCGCGCGCAGGCGATCGCCCAAGCCGAACACGACACGCTCGGTTATGTGAACGCGGTGGGCGTAAAGAGCTTCTTCGCGATGGTCGAGGGGCGGCTAGACGAGTGTTTGAGCTTGAACACTCGTCGCATTCCCCTCGCGATCGCGATCGGGAATCGGCGCAGCGAAGGATGGGGGCACCTGCTGGTCGGCTACGTGCACCTCCTGCGCGAGGACTTGCCGACGGCCCGCACCGAGTACGAGGCCGCGGTGAGCGCGTTTCGGGACAGCCAGCGGCGCCCGCAGGAACTGACCGCGCTCATCGGGCTCGCGCGCGTGCTCGATCGCCAAGGCAACATCCCCGAAACCCGCGCGGTCTATCAACGCGCGCTCGTGATCGCGCGCGAGCTCGGCGACGAAAACCAGGAATCCGACATTTGGAACAACCTCGCGAGCATCGAATACGATCACGGTGATCTCTCGGTCAGCGAGCAATACTTCCGGCGCGCGTACGAACTCAAGCGGAAGGCGGACGCGCCGGACATCGCGGCGGCCGCCGGCAACGTCGCCGATATCAATATCCTCCTCGGCAGCTACTCGGCCGCAGAGTCGGTACTGGTCGACGCTCTGGCGCGGACCCGCGCGTGGGGCTACACGCCCGGCGTGCTCAATCTCCTATGCGACCTCGGCGACGTGCGCGCCGCGCAAGGGCGCTACGTCGGCGCCGTCTCCTGCTATCGAAGCGCCCTGTCGGCGTACGGCTCCATCGAAGATCGCGTGGAGGCCGCCTCCGGTCTCGCGACTGCGCTCGTGAACCAAGGTGAGGTCGGTGCGGCCATCGCGGTGCTCGACACCCATTTCGTCGACTTGGCGCGCGTGTCTCCGTCGGGCTGGCGCGCGGGCGGTTTCGTCGTGTGGGCGCGTGCCCTGCGCGAAGGCGGCGACATTCCGCGCGCCGGTCGCGCGGCGCGCGCGGCGTGGGACGACGCTGTCACGCGCGCCGACACCACCGGAGCCATCGTCGCCGCCACCGAATTGGGCATGTGTCTGCGCGCCGCCGGCGAAGTCGAAATGGCCTACGCGTGGTTCCAGCGCGCGCGCGCGCTGTACATCGCGCGCTCCCCGCACGCGAGCGAGTACCACATGCGCGAGGCGCAGCGCGTCTCGCTCGCCGAGCCCCTGCTCGGTCTCAGCACCGTCCTCTTGGAATGGCCGCGCGACGCCAAACGCGACCAACGCGAGCGTGACCTGTTCGACTTCATCCAGGAGATCAAGACGCGCACGTTGATCGAGCGGGTGGCCGACCCGCGTCGCGCGCTCGACATCGATCCGGCCATCTCCCAGCCGGTGACGGCAAGCGAGCTCCAGTCGACCGTACTCCACGACGGAGAGTGCCTGATCGACTACACGCTCGCCGGCAACGAGATCATGGCCTTTGCCGTGACCAACCACACGTTGCGGCTGGAGCGAATCGGTGATGCGGACAACGTGCGCAAGCAGGTGAGTCGGTACCACCGTCTCCTCGCGCAGCGCCCCGTCGAGTCGAAAGAACCGGGCGACGTGCGCGCGGCGGCTCGCTCGCTCGGAACCTTGTTTCTCGGCGACATGGCGGACGTGTTGGCGGGGTCGCAGCGCTTGTACGTGGCCACCGACGGGTGGCTGGCGGCGCTGCCGCTGGAGACGTTGGTGTGCCCGAACGACGACGACGCACCGCTCATTCTCCAGCACGACGTCGTGCGCGCCCCCTCGGCGACGATGTTGCGGCTGCAACGCGGTCGCGCCGCGCGCGCCTACGCCGGTGGGAAATCGGCGTCGGTGCTCGCGGTGGCCTCGCAAGCGAACGAGCTCCAGGGAGCGCGACGAGAAGTCGCTCGACTGGTGGCTCACTACGAAAACGTCGACCGGCTGCGCACTGCCGACCGCGACGCGTTCCTCGAGGCGATCGCGAACCACGACGTCGTGCACGTGGCATCGCACGTGCGCGTCGACGCCGAGCGACCCTGGCATTCGGGCATCCTGATCGCGACGGTTTCCTCGGATCCTCCCCGCACCGATGTCGCGGCACGCGCGCCGGAAAGGGGCGACTCGGCGGTGGTAGAGGATGGACCCGTGGCGAGTAGCACGGACCCGTATGCTCGCGCCGGCCAAATCGCGGCGGCGCGCAGCGACGCGCGGCTCGTCGTATTGTCCGGCTGCGAATCCGCCCTCGGCCGGACGACCCAGGGTGAGGGTGTGCTCGGTGTCGCCGCGGCCTTCTTCGCGGCCGGCGCGCGGTCTTTGGTGGCGAGCATTTGGGAGGTCGACGACCGCGTCACCGCCGACCTGATGGAGCGCTTCTACGCCGGTCTTGCCGAGGGGAAGCCGGTGGCATCCGCCCTGCGCGCCGCCCAGCTCGAGATTCGCGCCAAACGACCGCATCCCTTCTATTGGGCCGGATTTGTGGCGATCGGCGACGGCGACGTCACCATCCGGCTTGCCAAGCGGCCGCCGGGGAGTCGCTATTGGTTTCTCCTGGCGGGGCTAACCGTTGTTGCGGTCGTGGCTTGGGTCGTGATGAGGGGTCGCGTTACCATACGCGCGTGATTCTCCTTGTGATCAATACGGGCGTGGTATGTCTCACTCTATGAGGGAAGGAACCGGAACCTCGGACCGAGAGCTCGTCGAGCGCGCCCGACTCAACGCCGGCAGCGCGGACGGCAAAGCGGCCGCAGGAGAGTTGCTCCGGCGTTACCGACGCCCGGTCTATGTGTGGTGCTTCCGGTACGTGGGCGAGCACGAGCGGGCACTCGACATGGCGCAAGACGTGCTCCTCGCCGCCTACCAACGGCTGGGTGAGTTCGAAGGGCGGGCCGCCTTCTCCTCGTGGCTGTTCGTGATCGCGCGCAACCGCTGCTTGAACGAAATGCGCAACGACGCGCGCCGCGAAGACATCGAGCCGGATTCGCTGTTGGACGAGTCGACCGGTTTCGATGAACGCCTCGAATCGGAAATGCAGGGCCGGCGCCTGTTGGACCTCGCGACGCGTGTGCTCGACGAGGAAGAACGCAAGGCGATCTGGCTCCGGTACTCGGAGTTGTTACCGGTGGACGAAATCACCGCGGTACTGAATCTGGATCACAAGTCGGGTGCGCGAGCGCTCTTGCAGCGCGCCCGACGCAAGCTGCGAGCCGCCTGGGAGTCCCAATGACGCACGGGCCGGGTGGATTCGCGGCGTAACGAGGGAGGAAAGCAATGGACGGATGCATCCCCATGGAAGCGCTGGGGACGCTGGACGCCCTGGGTCCCGATGATCCCATGCGACGCCACGTCGAGCAGTGCCCGCGTTGCAGCGCGATGCGGGTCGCGTATCGCGAGTTTGTTCGCGCCGACGCACCCAAGAGCGCGCACGTCCGCGACGCCGACGCGCGCTTGGCTGCGTTCATCGCGGAGCGCGTGGAGGGTGTGGAAGTGTCCGGAGCACCGCACCGCGCACGCGGCCGTTGGTTCGAGATGCCGACGTTTCGATTCGCGGCTGCGGCGGCCGTGATGATCGTGTTGGCAGGGGCTGTGGCGAAGTGGATGCAAGCACCCGACCAGGACGTTTTGCGCGGCGGGCCGCGCATCGTGCTCACGTTGGAGACGCCGCAAGCCCTTTCCGACGGGACGCTCGCGCTGCGCTGGACTTCGGTCCCCGATGCCGATGCCTACCAAGTCGTGCTCTTGCGCGATGATCTCTCCGAGGTCGCGCGCATGCCGGCGACGGACCAACGCGAGTTCACGCTGGATCGTTCGACGCTCCCGGCCGACGCCACGCATTGGCAAGTGACGGCCCTGCGCGAAGGAGCGGTGGCGACGGAGTCGTCGCCGGAGGCGCTGCCCCAATAGGGTTGAGGACCTAGGAAGACGCTGGAACGACCGGGCCGGGCGATTCCGCCCGGCCCGCCTTTTTTGTGCCCTTGCCGATCCGATCACGGGGGAGTATCGTTGGTTTCTAATGAAACACACCCTCGTATTGATCTCGTCGCTCTTGGCCCTGGCCGGTTGCAGCGCGGACCCCGTTTCCCCGGAGAACAAGGCGCCCGTCGTTTCGACAGTAACCGTCGGGCTCGACACCGTGTATCTCGGCGACGCCTGCCCGGTCACCTGCGTCGCGTCGGACCCGGACGGAAACCGACTCACCTATCAGTGGATAGCGGGCTCCGGCCGCGTTTCGGGTAGCGGACGCGACGTCGTCTACACGCCGACGAGCTGCTGCTTGGGAGGCAATCTGGTGGTCGTCGTGGTGCGGGACGGTCGTGGCGGCGAGACGCGCGCAGAATTGTTCATCCCCGTGAAGCAGTAGTCACTCGTTCGTCTTCTTCTGCTGATGCTTCTGGCGCCACCGATACGGCGGCTCGAAGGGCGGTTTGGGAGCGTCGTGCGCGGCGCGCAAGATACGATCCGCGAGGTCGGGGAATCCGTTGTCGCCGAAATGACTGACGTTCTCGTACGCGAGTCCTGCCCCCAAGAGCTTCACCGCTAGCAGTTCACCATCCAAGAACACGTGCGCGAGGCGACGGTGGTACCGGTCGCGACCGTCGTAGGCGGCTTCGACGCGGACCGCACGCCCGATCCACGCACGCGTCGATTCGGCGGCGGCAGGCCCGTACGGTTGATCCTCGAAGATGCCGACGTCGGGCTCGGTGATTTCGGGTGTGTCGACGCCGAGCACGCGAATCGGCTGGCCGCGGTAGTAGAACGTGTCGCCGTCGTCGAACTCGATCTTCGCTGCGTCGAGGGTGACGGCGTCGTGATACGACGCGGCGTGAGCCGCACCGTCGTCGCGGCGGCACGCGTAGCATAACGCCATCGCGAGCAGCACCGCTCCCCAGTTGCGACGATTCGACAACATACGACGCATCATCTTCTATTCGACGGGCCCTCTGCAACGGGCTTGGAGGCTATGGTTTGCTAGCGAAGCCACACTCGGTCTGTTATACTGCCGGGGAGAGGCTTCCCACCAGTTGGAGCCCTCGGGAGTCTTCATGGCACGCAACGACATTACCGTCCGCGTAGCCGGCGAAGGCGGCGAAGGCGTAATCAGCACCGCCGAAATCCTGACCCGCGCCGCGGCCGATTCCGGCCTCGAGATCTTCACATTCCGTTCATACCCCGCCGAGATCAAGGGTGGTTTAGCAATGATGCAGGTGCGCATAGGCACCTCGCCCCTCGGGTCGATCGGGCGCGACACCGACGTGCTCATGGCGTTCAACCAGGAGGCATTCGACGTTTGGTCACCCCGCATGAGCGCGGGCAGTGTTCTCTTGTACGACCCGAAACACTGTGTGGTACCGGATGACTTCCCGCACGCGCGTGTGGAAGTTCCGCTCCACGAAACGGCGATGAAGGAAACGGGGGGACGTCTCGCGAAGAACATCGTCGCGTTGGCGACGTTGGTGGGCGTTCTCGACATTCCACCGCGCCACGCGCGCGACTTGATCGCGAAGCAATTCAAGCGCAAGGGCGAAGACGTCGTCACCACCAACTTGAAAGCATTCGACGCCGGGCTGTCGCTCTTGAACGGCGGCGGGCGTCTGGCGAATTTCAAACTCGCGCGACCGGCGACGGAAGGCAAAGCGAAGGGGCGCGTTGTGTTGTCCGGCAACCAGGCGTTGAGCCTGGGTGCGATCGCGGGCGGATGCCGCTATGTCGCGGGATATCCGATCACGCCGGCCACCCAGGTGCTCGAGTTCTTGATGAAACACCTGCCCGCGTTCGGCGGGAACGTGATCCAGGCGGAAGATGAAATTGCCGCCATCGCGTCGTGTCTGGGAGCGTCGTACGCGGGAGCACGCTCGATGACGGCGACGTCCGGCCCCGGTCTTTGCTTGATGAGCGAGTTGATCGGCATGGCGTCGATGTCGGAGATTCCGGTGGTGATCGTGGACGTGATGCGCAGTGGTCCCGGTACCGGAATGCCGACCAAGACCGAGCAGGCGGATCTAATGTACGCAATCCACGGGAGTGCCGGCGAATCACCGCGCATCGTCTTGGCGGCGACCAGCATAGAGGATTGCTTCCGCCAAGCGATTCGCGCGTTCAATCTCGCGGAACGCTTCCAGATGCCTGTCATTCTCCTGAGCGATCAATCGATGGGATACCGCACCACGACCATGGAGACGCCCGACCTGGCCGGGATCCGTCTCGAGACGCGCGCGCTGCCGGATTCGGTAGAGGATTACGCGCGCTTCGAGGACACGGACAGCGGCGTGTCGCCCATGATGGTGCCGGGAACGCCCGGGGGCATGTTCATGACCACCGGTCTGGAGCACGACGAGCACGGCCTCGCGACCTACACTCCCGAGAATCGCGAGCGCATGGTGGCGAAGCGCTACCGCAAGCTGGAGACGCTGTCGCAGGAACTCGTCGCGCACGGCGACGGGTTGTTCGAAGACGACGGGGGAGCCGCGGTCGGCGTCATCGGCTGGGGATCGACGGAGGGAACGATCAGCGAGGCACTCGGACGGCTTCGCAAGGAGGGGGCTCGTATCGCCCAGTTCCATCCCAAGGTCTTGAACCCCATTCCGGTGCCGACGGTCGAGCGATTCCTCGCGCCCCTCAAGAAAGTCATCGTTCTGGAAGAGAATCACACGGCACAACTCGCGCAGCACCTGCGTGCGCACGTTTCCTTCAATGGAACCGAAATCGTGACCATCAACCAGTGTACGGGTCTTCCGTTCACCGCCGACGAAGTCGTCGCGACGCTCGGAAGCCATGTCTAAAGGGAAGTAGCACCATGAATGAAGCCGTCGCACTGAAGCCCAAGGACTACAAGAACGAAGTCGAGCCGATATGGTGTTCCGGTTGCGGAGACTACGGCGATCTGGCCGCGTTCACGCAGGCGCTTGCCTCGATGCAGCTGGACCCCAAGGACATCTGCATCGTGTCGGGTATCGGGTGCTCGGGGCGCTTCTCCCATTTCGTCAAGAGCTACGCGTACCACACGGCGCACGGGCGCGCGCTGCCGACCGCGATCGGTGTGAAAGCCGCCAATCCAAAACTCAACGTGTTCGTGGTGGGCGGCGACGGCGACGGCTTCTCGATCGGCGGGGGACACATCCCGCACGCCGCGCGGCGTAACGCCGACATCACGTACCTCATCATCGATAATGCGATCTACGGACTCACCAAGGGGCAAGTATCGCCCACGTCACCCATCGGAATGGTGTCCGGCACGACGCCGTTCGGCCTCGTCGACCCCCCCATCGATCCGCTGCCGATGCTCCTGGCCTATGGGGTCAGCTTCGTCGCCCGGGGCTTCTCGTCGGACGTCAAGCAAGTGTCGAAACTGATGCAAGCGGCGGTCGCGCATCCGGGATTCTCGATCGTGCACTTGGTTTCACCGTGCCCGACGTTCAACCAAGTCATTACGTTCGACTTCATGAAGGAGCGCGTCGTCCCGATTCCCGAGGACCACGATCCGACCAATTTGGATGCGGCGTTCCGCCTCGCGTTGGATACGGGCCACTTCTACACCGGCGTCTTCTATCGCAGTGGGAACCTCCCGACGTTGGAGCAGAAGCTCGAGCACCAGCGACGCCTCACGATGGATCGTGAGCCGCGAACGCTCGAGCAGCTGTTCGCCCGGTTCTAGGAACCGATCCTTCGAATTCGACGTCCATTCGGCGGTGGCGAGGGCTTCGCCCTGGCCGTATTCATTTCGGTGACCGAAGGAGGAAACCCATGACGATTGCGTATACGTTTCTCGCGTCACCGTTCGGAAAGATTCTCGTCGCGTGGGGAGATAAAGGATTGGTTCGGGTCGGCATCCGCGGGGAACGCGAGGAACGCGTCGAACCGGGCTGGCGATTCGATCGCTCGCTCGACTGCGAGGCCACCCGCCAGTTGCGCGAGTACTTCGCGGGTGAACGGCGTTCGTTCGATCTCCCGAAGGTACTCGAGAGCACCCCGTTTCGACTCGACGTGTGGCGCGCGCTCGAGCGCATCGCGTTCGGAGAGACCGCGTCGTATCGACAAGTGGGCGAGTGGGTCGGCAGTCCGAGCGCGTCGCGCGCGGTCGGGCTGGCGTGCGGTGCGAATCCGTTGCCGATTGTCATCCCGTGTCACCGCGTCATCGGCACCAACGGGAAGTTGGTGGGGTTCGGCGGCGGGCTCGACATGAAGCGGGCGATGCTCTCGTTCGAAAGGGCGCACGCGCCGCAACGATCCGTGGTCGGTGCCCTCGGGCTGTAGTGGAATAGAAGACGACCGCGGAGCTAACGCCGCCGTCGGCAGGGACTTCGGGCTCTCCCCAATCGACAAGCTGCGACTGCCAAAAACGTACCCTTGACGCTACTTGAGCCGGCATGATAGACTGTGTCACTACCTGGAAAGTACCCGGACCGTGCGCAATTCCTCGGCGCGACCGGGTGCGCTTGGGGTGCACCAATAGCGTTTTGCCGCGCGAGAGGGTGGCAAAGGCGAGCCGCATCAAGGGTTGTACCTAAACACAACGACAGTCTCTCTCGATAGTTCCCACGTCGATTATCCTGACTCCGATCGGGCGCTACTCGCAGTTGAGATTGAGTTCCCCGCGTCGATTTTCGATGCGGGGAAGAACTCTTATGGACGAGGTAAGGAGGAGGAGTATGAAGGCTGTGATCGTGATTCTTCTCTCCGTCTTGGTCAGCGTTCCCGCGCTGGCAGGACCGCCCACCAACGGTACGTACAAGTCGACCGATATAGGTGGGACGATGCTTCCGGGACGCTACAGCGAGTACTGGTACGCTGCTCCACTCGCTTTGAACAACACGCTGAACGAACAGTCGTGGGATGGCGCGACGCTCGGCGCGCAGTGGCACTGGTATTGTCCGTGGATCTCCGCGAAGGCGCTCCTGGTCAACACCGTCAACGTTGTTACGGGTAACGGCCAGAAGATCTGGCGCGTGACCTACACCGGCGGCTACTGCTGGCTGTCGAACACCGGCCCCTGGGGCGGTACCGACCCAACATACCTGGCGAACATCAACGTGTGGGTTGCGATCGTTACGGAAACGTACGCCAACTTCGTCGAAGTCGGTACCGTGCGTAACCACAATGCGAACGCGACCTTCACGAATTACAACCAGGAGTGCATGAGCCTTGACGTGACCAACATCGAGAAGCGGGGCGATACCAATACGGGTGCGCTTCCGGCGACCTACCCGACGTTCTGGGATTGGTTCACGTGCGCGCCGACGGTCGGCTCAGGTGAATGGGGCGACATCAGTGCCATCACGTTCGTCATCACGGGCTGCCAGACGGTGGGTGTCACCACGACGTCCTGGGGCCAAGTCAAGGCGATGTACCGAGACTAGTCAAAGGGACATTGAACGCTCCGGAGCCGGTCATCACAGCTTGGGGACGACTTCACCGGCCCGGGGACGGTTGGGAACTTGATCGCAGAGTTCATGCAGTTGATGGGCTCGGGCGAAATTAAGGAGGACGAAGGCATGAGGAATGCGATTCTGATTTCGATTCTGACGGTCGTTCTCGTGGCCGGTGCCGCGTCGGTGTATGCCGGCCCGCCGCTCAACGGAACGTACAAGTCGTCGAACGGCCAGTTCGACGAAGGCCGCGAGGCCTCGTCGTGGGCAGCCGGCGGCGGCTTCTTGAGCACGGGCGGCGTCCTGCACGCAGAGTCGTGGGATGGTGCTGCGCTCGGTGGCGACTGGAAGATCGTGTGCCCGCAGGTTGTGAGCGTGACGTTGATCGTCGACCTCGTGTTCGGCGGCAACGGCTCGCGCATTTTTCAGATCGACTACACGGGTGGTTACATCACGCTCGGTGGTGTGGGCACTCCGTGGGCCGGCGGCGATCCGTCGTACACGGGATCGATCGACACGTATACGGAGATCCGCACGGTTCTGTATACGGCCAACGTCAAGGTCGGCTCGGTTAGCGACCATTCTGTCAGTGCGCATCTGCAGGGTTACACGCAGAGCTGTATGACGTGGGCGATCGGCAACGGCGCGTGGCTGGGCGAGAGCCCGGCTCCGAAGCCGGCCGGTTATCCGACGTACTTGGATCCGGCGTGCGGCAACACCGCAACGACGGGTCACTGGGGCGACATCACCGACCTGACTCTGTCGGTGACGGGTTGCGCAGTGGGGACAAGAGAGGCGACGTGGGGTAGCGTGAAGTCTCTCTACCGATAGTAGAGACTTTCGCTTCTCGACGCGTTCCTCGAATCGTCTTCTGGGAAGGGGATCCTCGCTTCGGCGAGGGTCCCCTTTTCGTTTTGCGTGCGGCTAGCCGAAGTGCCGGAAGATGCGCTCGCCGACGCGAATCGACCACGACTCCGGCATGCGGCGAAACGCGGCGGTGAAGAGGCGATACTTGAGCGAGTCACTGCGCACGACGCTAACCCCTTCGCGCGGTGGATCGAAGTAGTAGGGCAACTCGACGTGCGTCGTCCCCCAGCGCTGCTTGAACTCGTTCAAGCCCGGGTTATCGGCCGCGGTGCGGCCGAAATCATAGAAACGATCGCCTTCCTTGAGCGCATCTTCTATCGTTCTCCAGAACAGCGGATAGAGCGGTACCAAGTCACGGCGCGTATCATCGACACCTTCGTACTTGGCGTAGGTGACCCCGTTGAAACGAATCACGATCAACCCGGCGACCGCCTTCGACTCGTGCTCTGCGAGGTACAGAAACGCGCGCGGTGCGTCGTGCATGCGCGCAAGGACGCGTGCGAAGAGAGACTTGGGTTGCGGCGGGATGCCATGCCGGCGCCGGTTCTTCACGTACAAGTCGTAGAAGACGTCGAGGTCGCGCGTTTCGCTGGCGACGCGCACCACGACACCCAAGCGCTCGCCTTTGCTGATGGTTTGTCGCACTGCGGTTCGACTGAAGGTCTTGCGCACCGCTTCGGCGTCCCCGGAGAGCGGGATCAAGTAGTTCGAAAAGTGGCTGCTGCGTGCAAACCCGGCTGCCTCAACGTCGCTGCCGTCGCGCAACGCCGGCGCCCCGCGCATCTCGTAGAACGCGGCACGGCGCCGCGCACGGATCGCGCGCGCTTCTTCCACCAACGCGCGCGCGGTCTCATCGTCGTCGGCCAGCGCGAAGCAAGAATCGGAGAAGGGGAGCGTCGAGATGCGACGGCCCGTGAGCCGGCTGTCGACCGCGACCAGCGGGAGCACACCGGTCACGCGACCATCGTGCTCGCGGAGCAAACACAGCGACGGATAGCGACCGATCTCGCACACGAGTCGGATCCACGCGGAGGTGTGGTAGACGGTGGCACGCGGGTGGGACGCCGCGTAGGCGTCCCACCGCGCGTCCGTCCACGGTTCGACGACGAGCACGGGCACGACGGGCTAACTACGCGTAATACTCTTGCCCGAGGTGCGTGATGAGTTCCTCGCCCATCACATGGCGCAGGTTGTTCTTGAGCTTCATGAGCTGGATGAACAGATCGTGCTCCGGGTACAAGCCGGGTGCGGTCTGCGGGCTCTTGAAGTAGAACGACAGCCATTCCTGGATGCCCGACATGTCCGCGCGACCGGCGAAGTCCAAGAACAGCGCCAAATCGAGCACGAGCGGTGCGGCCAGAATCGAGTCGCGGCACAGGAAGTCGACCTTGATCTGCATCGGATAGCCGAGCCAACCGAAGATGTCGATGTTGTCCCAGCCTTCCTTGTTGTCGCCGCGCGGCGGATAGTAGTTGATGCGCACCTTGTGGAAGATGTTGCCGTACAGGTCCGGGTTGAGCTCCGGCTGGAGGATGTGCTCCAAGACGCCGAGCTTGCTCACTTCCTTGGTCTTGAACGACTCCGGATCGTCGAGGACCTCGCCGTCGCGGTTGCCGAGGATGTTGGTCGAGTACCAGCCGGCGACACCCAGCATGCGCGCCTTGAACATCGGTGCCAAGACGGTCTTCAACATGGTCTGGCCGGTCTTGAAATCCTTGCCGCAGATCGGCACGCGCATTTCCTTCGCGAGCTCGATCATGGCCGGCATGTCGACCGAAAGATTGGGGGCGCCGTTCGCATACGGCACGCGCTCTTTGAGCGCCGCGTACGCGTAGATCATGCTGGGCGAGATGTCGGGGTCGTTGGCCAGCATTCCCGCTTCGAACGCCTTGACCGACTGGTGCACCGGCTTCTGCTCTAGATAGATCTCGGTGCTACCGCACCAGATCATGACGACGCGGTCGAGCTTCTTCTCTTCCTTGAAGCGGCGGATGTCCGCGCGCACTTGCTCGGCCAGGTCCATCCAGTTCTTGCCCTTCTTGACGTTGGGCCCATCGAGCTTCTTAACGTAACGCGAGTCGAAGACGGCCGGCATGGGCTTGATCGGCTCCAGGCGCGGGCGCAACGCTTCGATGAGCTTTTCCTCGAGCACCCCCGCCTTCTTGGCGGCTTCGTAGGCGTTGTCGGCGATAGGATCCCAGCCGGCGAACACGAGCTGCTCCAAGTTCGCGAGCGGCACGAAGTCTTTGAGCATGGGCACGCGGTTGTCGGTGCGCTTGCCGAGTCGAATGGTGCCCATCTGCGTCAGCGAGCCGATCGGCTTCGACAGGCCGGCCTTGACCGCCTCCACCCCCGCGATGAATGTCGTGGCGACCGCTCCCATTCCGGGGAGCAGGACACCGACCCGGCCCGCGGCCGGACGAATAGCTTGTTTGCTTGCCATTATCTTCGAATCTCCTCCCGGCCCGAATCGGGCCTATGTAGGCGCCCGCCAGGGCGCCGTCCGAATCGCCCGAAAGTAGCCGAAGCCTTGACATAAGGATAGTTTAAATTGATAATGCATGACATTAGCATTTCTTATGGAAATCCGCCAACTCCGATACTTCGCCTCCACCGTCCGGCTCGGTAGTGTCGGTGCCGCCGCCGCCGAGCACTTCGTCACCCAGCCCGCGGTTAGCCTCCAGCTGAAGAAACTCGAAGACGAGCTGGGTCAGAAGCTCTTTACACGGCGGGGTCGCCAGCTGGTTCCGACCGACGCGGGGCGAACGCTCGCGGAGCGCGCCGAAGAGGTCATTCGCCTCCTGTCCGCCCTCGAGGCCGACCTGTCGGGCATGAAGGAACTCGCCAGTGGAACGCTGCGCTTGGGCAACACCGACGCCGCCAGTGTGTACGTCCTCCCCGAGGTCTATCGCACCTTCCACAAGAAGTACGCGGGTGTGCGCGTCGAGATCATGGTGGCCGAGACGCGGCGGCTGGTGGAGGCGCTGCGCGCGCGCCGGATCGAGATCGCGATCGCGACCCTGCCCATCAACGAGCGCGGGCTCGTGGTGCGTCCCATCTATCGCGAAGAATTGATTCCGGTCGCTCACCCCGACCACCCGTTGGCGTCTCGCCGCGGCGTTACCTTGAAGGACCTCGTGACCCACGACGTCATCACATACCCGGCCGGTGCCGTCACGCGCGGCATGATCGACGCCGTCTTCGCGTCTCACGGCGAGGTGCTGCGCCCGCGCATGGAGATCTCGAGCCCGGAGGCGATGAAACGCCTCGCCCAGTCGGGCCTGGGTGTCGCGATCCTGCCGCGACCGGTGGTCGCGGCCGAGCTCGGTCGCAAAGTCCTCAAGGTGATCGCGGTCGCGGGAGTGCGCTTCGAGCGCGAGATTGGGATGGTGTCCCGGGAAGACGACTCGCTGTCGCCCGCCGCCCGCGTATTCCGCGACATGATCGAGCAGCGATTCGGGCGGCGTCGCGATCAAAAGGGTCGCTAAGCGGCGCCCGATTTGGCAGAATAGGCGCTCGCCGTGCCCATCATCCTGCAACGAGAATTGGAAGTCGCGAAGTCGGTGGCCAAGGCCGCCGGCGAGATCGTGATGGCGTCCTACGCGCGCATCGCCGAGGGCGACGTCGACGAGAAGGGGAGCAACGACTTCGTCACGGTGGTCGACCACGCATCGCAGAAGATCATCGTCGACGGATTGCGACGCGCGTTTCCCGACGACTTCATCGTCGCCGAAGAGAGCCTCTTGCCCGAAGTGAACGCGGGGCGCAGTCCGCGCGGCAGCCGGCGCTGGTACATCGATCCGCTCGACGGGACCACCAACTACATCCACGCCTACCCCGTGTTCGCGGTCACTCTCGCACTCGAGATCGACGGACGCTTGATGGTGGCCGTGACGTACGCGCCGCGCGACCGCGAATTGTTCCACGCCGTGCGCGGCCAGGGTGCCTTCCTGAACGACGCGCCCATGCATACCAGTCGCCTCTCCGACCACAATCGGATTCTGCTCGGCACCGGATTTCCGTTTCGCGCGCGCCGCCTGCTCGACATCTATTTGAAGTCGTTCGCGCACTTCTTCAACCAGGCGCGCGGTGTCCGGCGCGGGGGAGCGGCCGCCCTCGACTTGGCCTACGTCGCCGCGGGACGCCTGGACGGTTTCTGGGAGTTGACTCTCTCGCCGTGGGACATCGCGGCCGGAGTACTCTTGATCGAGGAGGCGGGCGGGCGCGTCACCGACTTCTTCGGCGGTGACACCTACCTCGCAACGGGCCACCTCATCGCGACCAACGGGCTCCTCCACGAATGGATGTGCGACGGCATCGCCGCCGTCTTCCCGCGCGACGGCAACTATTCGCGTCCATGAAGCGACTGCGCTCTACCTTCCCGCGCGATTTCTGGATCGTCCTCGGCGTCGCCCTGGTTGTGCGCCTCGTCTATTTCTTTCTGAATTCGCGCACGAACCCCGCCTTCGACTTCCTCATCATGGACTCGAAGTACATCGACGCGTGGGCGCAAGCGATTGCGTCCGGCCACCCCGGCGACAGCGTGTACTTCCGCGGGCCGCTGGTGCCGTATCTGTTTGCACTCGTCCACAAGCTCGGGGGCGGTGTCGCCGGCATCGTGCTCCTGAATCACCTCGCCGGGACACTCACGTGCGGGCTGATTTGGCTCTTCGCGCGCGAGTACTTCGGGCGCGCGGTCGCGTTGACGGCGGGGCTCGTCGCGGCGTTGTACTGGCCCTTCATCTATTTCGAGGGCGAAGTATTGATCGAGCCCGTGTACATCACACTCGTCGTATTGTCGCTGTGGCGGCTGGCGCGCGCGGTGGCGCAGCCCTCGGTGGCACGACTCGCGATAGCGGGAGCCTGCGTCGGGCTGGCGGCCCTCGCGCGTCCCACCATTCTGGTCTTGTTGCCCGCGATCCCGTTCGTGTTCGCGGCTCGCAGCGACGCACGCTCGGCGACGTCGAAAGTGCGCGCGTGGCTCCAGCCGTCGCTCGTCGTCGTGGCGGCGTGCGTCGTCGTCTTGATTCCGTCGACGATTCGCAACTATTCGATCGGCAAGGCGATCGTGCCCGTCGCATGGTCGGGCGGGCTCGAACTTCTACATCGGCAACAACCCGGAGTCGGACGGACGCAGTGCGATGATTCCCGGTACGACGTCGCCCTGGATGGGAGGCGACGAAGAAGCGCTCGCGATCGCATCGCTGCAAGCGGGTGATTCGCTCACGGCCGCCGAAGCGTCGCGTTTCTACCAACGCCGCGCACTCGCGTATATCGCGGCGCAACCGGTCGCCGCGGCCAAGCTGTTCGCGAACAAGCTCTATATGTTCTGGGAGGGACCGGAACGTTCCAACGAGAAGTACATCTACTTCTTCTGGGACAAGTTTGGACTCGGCCGCGTCCCCATGCCGGGCTTCTGGCTGGTGTCGCCCTTGGCACTCGCCGGGATGATTCGGTTGTGGCGGCGCCGGCGCGAGTTAGCACTCCCGTATCTATTCGTCCTCGCCTACATGGTCGGCACGGTGGCGTTCTTCGTGGTGGCTCGTTATCGGCTGCCCGTCGTTCCGGTACTCATCGTGTTCGCCGCGTGGACCGCGGTGGAAATCGTGAGCGGGTGGCGCACGCGACGAAACGAGGCCGTGCTCACCCTCGCGCTCGTCGCCGCATTGTTCGCGGCCGTGAACGCGAGCTACCCCGACTTCCTGCGCCGTCGCCCGACGCACATTGCGATTTCGCACTACACGCTGGCAGGAGCGTATAGCGAACGCGGCGACAATGACGGTGCCATGGTCGAGTTGTTCGAAGCGCGCGCGGCCTTCGAGCGCGCGCCCTCGCGCTACTACGCCGGCGTCGCGCAAGACGTCTACTTCAAACTGGGATCGCTCCTGTACGACCGCGGCCGGTGCGCGGAGGCGATCAAGGTGCTCGGGCAGATTCAACCCAGCGATCCGCGCGCCTACCAAGCGCGCTTCATGTTCGCGGCGTGCTGCGAGAAGACCGGACGCTTTCAGGAAGCGGGCAAGGCCTACGAGCTCACGTTGAAGGTCGAGCCCGACAACGTCGACGCCCTGGAGGGACTCATCCGCTGCCTGGAGGCGACGGGCCGTTGGGACGATGCGGCCCAAGCACGCAAGCGCTTGCCACCCAAGTAGCTCGCTCTCGCCGCTGGCCGCCTCGGGCGGTTGACCGTCCGTCGCGGCGGCTGTTAGTATCCGAGTTCTTCGACTCGCCTTCGAGAACGCGCCCGGACGAGGAGGTCCCATGGGCTCCCGCATCACCACGATGGCGCTGGCCGTCGCCGTCGCGTTGGCCGGCTGGTTCATCGGCAACGGTTTCGTGCGCGGACGAACCGCCGATCGCTACGTGTCGGTCAAGGGCGTGTCCGAGCGCGACGTCACCGCCAACATGGCGCTGTGGCCGCTGCGTTTCGTGTCGACCGACGACAACCTCGCGCGTGCGCAGCAAAAATTCGACGAAAGCAAGCAGGCAGTAGTCGCGTTTCTCGGCAAACACACGATCGACGCCACCAACGTCGAGCTGCAAGGCTTCGAGGTCACCGACATCCTCGCGAATCCGTACCGCAACGAAGGCACCGTCACCAGCCGCTACATCATCAGCGGAACCCTCATGGTGCGCGTTGAAGATCCCACACTGGTGCAGAAGGCGAGCCAGGACTTGGGCTCACTGGTGCAGTCGGGGGTCGTGTTCTCGTCGCAGGGCGGATTCGGCGGCGGACCGACGTACCTATTTACGAAGCTCAACGACTTCAAGCCGCAGATGATCGCGGAGGCCACCGCGAGTGCGCGCGAAGCGGCCGAGCAATTCGCAAAAGATTCGGGCAGTCGCCTGGGGCCGATTCGAACCGCCAGCCAGGGCGTGTTTCAGATTCTGCCGCGCGACCGCGCACCCGGTGTGATGGAAGAGTCGCAGTTGAACAAGACGGTGCGCGTCGTGACGACCGTCGAGTACGCGCTCGAAGACTGACGCACAGATCCAAAGCAAGGAGAGTACGTCGTGAAGAAAATCATCGCCGTTCTGTTTCGTGGTGTCGATCACCGGGGCGGCCTCGAACGCGAATGCGGCCCGTTGGTTCTTGGGGACACTCGGCGGCGTCAACATCGCCGACCTGACCGAGGTCGACGAGACGTCGATGAAAGCCGGCTTTTCCGGCGGCGGCTTCGTGGGCGCCGACTTCTCCGAGAGCGTCACCGCGCGGGTGGAATTCCTCTACACGCAGAAGGGTACGTCGCAGCACCAGAACCCCGAATTCGGGGGCGACGACACCACCGCGAAACTGGACTACGTCGAATTCCCGATCCTGCTCGTCTTGGACCTCAACAGCTCGCCCACCAGCGAATTCAGCGTGATCGGCGGGCCGTCGTTCGGATACAACATCGTCGCCGAGGAAGAATTGGAAGACGGCTCGATCGCGGACTATGACCAGTACGTCAACAAGTTCGAAGCCAGCTTGGTGCTGGGCGCGGAGTTCGAGCACATCGAACCATCGCTCTCCATCTTCCTCGACACGCGCATCACCATCGGCTTGACCGGAGTTCTCGACAACCCCGCCAGCGAACTCGACGGGGTCAAGAACATCGGCTACGGCATCTTGGTCGGGGTCAAGTTCCCGCTGGGTGCGAAGTCGTAGCAGGGAGGTCGCGATGAAGCTCTTCGCAACCGGGCTCGTGTGTGCGGCGGTGCTCTTGGGTTCGCTCGACGACGCCGACGCGCGCAAGAGCTACGCGGGCGTCAAAGGCGGCGTCAACCAGGCCGACGTGATCGGCGACAACGCCCAGAATTTCGACCGGAACAACGGCTTCATCGGCGGCTTGTTCTACGGGATCGACTTCACCGACGACTTCGGCATGCGCGTCGACGGACTGTTCGTCCAGAAGGGGGCCCAGGGCCGTGTGACCCTGCCGAACGAGACGGTCGCGACCGACGCCACCTTGACCCTCGACTATCTGGAATTTCCGATCCTCTTCATGGTCGGCTTTCCGACCGGGGACACGTGGGCGGTGAACCTCTTCGCCGGCCCGACCTTCGGGTTCAACCTGACCGCCAAAGGGGACGTCGAGGGGCAGGGGACGACCGACCTCGACGTGAACACCTTCGAGTTGGGCGCCACCTTCGGGGGAGGCGTCGAGTACCTGCTCGAATCGATGTCGTTCATCGGCGATTTTCGCTACGCGCTCGGCGGGACCGACATCTCCCCCGATTTCGCCGGAAAGAACAGCGGGGTCGGCATCATGGTGGGGGTCAAGTTTCCCCTGGGAGAGCGTTAGAGCCAAGATCATCTGAAACCCCTATCCCTCTATAGCGTATTATTGCTGTCCAATCCGATCCGGGCCCCACTGCCCGGGACGCATACAAACTGGGACGGCCCGGTATCCCCACTTACCCCGGTCCGGCGGGTATCCTGACCTAAAAGAAGGTTCGAAGCATGAGATCGACCCCACGGTTTCGTCGTATGTGGATCGCACCCGCCTTCGTCCTGGCCGTGACGGTCGCCCTCGGGGCATGCGGAAAAGGCGGCGCCGATAAGGCCCAGGGTGCCGCGGGAGGTGCTCCGGGAGCTGGAGCGCCCAAGCAGCCGCCGATTCCGGTCGCGGTTGCGGTCGCGTCGACGGGGAGCATCGCCAGCTACTACACGGCGACCGCCACCCTCGCGGCCGACAAAGAGGCTGAGATAATGGCGCGGGTTTCGGGTGTCGTCGAAAAGCTTCTGTGCGAAGAGGGCGACGTGGTCGCCGAAGGCGCCGAGCTTCTCCTCATCGACAACGACGAGTATCAATTCCGCGTCCAGCAAGCCGAAGCCGCCCACAAGGATCTCGAGGCGCGCATGGAGCGCATGGAAAAGATGCGCCAGCAGGACCTGGTGTCGACCGAAGAGTACGACAAGGTGGTCAACGACCTCGCGGCCGCCAAAGCGGCCGAGGGCATGGCGCGCTTGAACCTCTCCTACACGCGTGTGGTGGCTCCGTTCGCGGGGAAAATCGTCACGCGCAACGTCGACCCCGGCCAGACGGTCAACGTCGGGACCCAGCTCTTCGTCCTGTCCGACTTCACGCCGTTGCTCGCGCGCGTGCACGTCCCGTCGAAGGAGTTCAACAAGCTCAAGCCCGACCAGCCGGTCGACCTCGTGCTCGAAAGCAGCGGGACCAAGCTCAAGGGTCGCATCCGCCTCGTGAGTCCTACCATCGATCCGACCAGCGGCACGATCAAGGTGACGGTCGAGATCAACGACTATCCGGCCGGCGTGCGGCCCGGCGACTTCGCGCAGGTGAGCATCGTCACCGAGCGCCGCAACAACTCGACCTTGGTGCCGAAGATCGCCATCGTCAACGATCGCGGCGAGCAGATCGTCTACGTCTCGCAAGCCGACACCACCGCCGAGCGTCGCGTGGTGGAGCTCGGCTTCCAGGACGACGTCAACGCGGAGATTCTCTCCGGTGTGGCGATCGGCGATCGCGTGGTCGTGAAGGGACAGCGCTCGCTCAAGCACGGTGCCGCCATCAAGGTGTTGGACGCCGACAACGCGGCGCAGGCGGCGGGCGACACCAGCGCCGGCCCCGGCGACTCGTAGACGCATGCGCGAATTCATCGCACTCGCGGTCCGGCGTCGCGTCACGGTGGTCATGACCTCCCTCGCGGTCGCCGCCTTCGGTGTCGTCGGCTACAACCGGCTTCCGCTCGAGCTCTTTCCCGACATCTCGTATCCCTCTATCACGGTCCAGACCGATTTCCCCGACACCGCACCGCAAGAGGTCGAAAACCTCGTCACGCGCCCGGTCGAAGAGGCGGTCGGCGTGTTGCGCGGCTTGAAGTCGATCCACTCGGTGTCGCGCCCGGGCGTGTCCGAAGTGACGCTCGAGTTCGACTGGGATTCCGACATGGATCTTTTGTCGATGGAAGTGCGCGAGAAGCTCGACCGCCTCGTGCTGCCCACCGAAGCCGAATCGCCCATCGTGCTGCGCTTCGACCCGTCGCTCGATCCCATCATGCGCGTGGCGCTCTCCGGCTCCGGCGAGTTGAACGAGATGCGCAACTTGGCCGAGCGCAAGATCAAGCTCGACTTGGAAACCATCAAGGGGGTCGCGTCGGCGCAGGTCAAGGGCGGGCTCGAAGACGAGATTCACATCGACATCGACCAGGAGCGCCTGGCGGCACTCGGCATTTCGATCGAAGAGGTGCGCAACGTCATTGGTGCCTCCAACGTCAACCTGCCGGGCGGGTCGCTGCGCGGCGCGGACACCCAGTACCTGATTCGCACGCTGAACGAGTTCGACTCCGTCGAGGAAATCGGCGACGTCATCGTGGCCGAGCGCGACGGCGCCGCCGTGCGCCTGCGCGACGTCGCCAAGGTTCGCATGGGTACCAAAGAGCGCGAGGAGATCACGCGCGTCGACGGCAAGGAGTGCATCGAGATCGCCGTCTTCAAGGAAGGCGACGCCAACACGGTCAAGGTGGCGCACGCGCTGCGCGAGCGCATCGACGAGTGGAACAAGAAGCTGCCGGAGGGCGACAAACTCGCCATCCTCTTCGACCAGTCGCACTTCATCGAGCAATCGATCAAAGAAGTGCGCGACTCCGCCATGATCGGCGGTCTCCTCGCCATCGTGGTGTTGTTCTTTTTCCTGCGCGAGATGCGCAGCACGCTCATCATCGCGACCTCGATCCCGCTCTCGGTGGTGGCGACGTTCCTCTTGATGTACCAGCTGAACATCTCGCTCAACGTGATGTCGCTGGGCGGCCTGACACTCGGCATCGGCATGCTGGTCGACAACTCGATCGTGGTGCTGGAATCGATCTATCGCAAGCGCAAGCTGGGCGTGCCGCTGGCGCGCGCCGCGGTCGACGGCACCGACGAGGTGGCGGCGGCGGTGGCGGCGTCGACCTTGACCAGTGTGGCGGTGTTCCTCCCCATCGTGTTCGTCGAAGGGATCGCGGGGCAGCTGTTCCGCGACCAGGCGCATCACGGTGTCGGTGAGTCTGCTGGCGTCGCTGGCCGTGGCACTCACCCTGATTCCGATGTTGAGTGCGTTGGGCGCGCGCGTGCGCAAGGTGGACGTCGCCGGTGTGAGCAGCGACGTCATGGACGACGAAGCGAGCGAGGTGCTTTCGCTGGGGCGCTTCTCGCGCGTGTACGATCGCTTCGTGCGCGTGGGAATTGCGCGCAAGAAGACGACGATCGGGGTCGCGACCGCGTTGTTCGCGGTGTCGCTGGCGCTCGTCCCATCGCTCGGCCGCGAGCTGATCCCGCAGCTGACGGAAGGCGAATTCTTCTTCGAAGTGACGCTGCCGCAGGGCGCGTCGCTGGCGGCGACGGACCGCGTCATGCAAGAGCTCGAAGCCGCCGCGTCGGCGGACTCCAACATCGCGCAGAGTTATTCGCGCGTCGGCAGTCGCCTGGTGGCGGGCGGTGTGTCGCTCAACACGGTGGGCGAGCACTTCGGTCAAATCAACGTCGAGCTGAAGAACAAGACCGACGACCGCGTCGAAGCCGCAGCCATCGAGACGCTGCGTCAGCGCTTTGCGTCGATCCCGGACGTGACCTCGCAGTTCGGACGCCCGTCGTATTTTAGTGTCAAGACGCCGGTCGAAGTGGTTCTGTACGGGGAAGACTTGGACGAGCTGCGCGACTACTCGCTCGAGCTCTCGCGCGACCTGTCCGCCGTGCCCGGGCTGGTCGACGTGCGCTCGTCGCTCGAAGCCGGCAACCCCGAGCTGCACGTGGTGTTCGATCGCGACCAGCTGGCGGCACTCAATCTCGATCTCGGCACGATGTCGTCGACCTTGCAGAATCGCGTCCAGGGCGCGGTGCCGACGCGCTACAAGGATGCGGACCGCCAGATCGACGTGCGCGTGCGCAACCAAGAATCCGATCGCGCGTCGATCGAGGACGTTAGAAACCTCGTGCTACCCGGGCCCAACGGCGCTCCCATTCGCTTGGTGTCCATCGCCGACGTCCGCATGGACGAAGGCCCGGCCGAGATTCATCGTTTGCAGCAACAGCGCGCCGCCGTCGTCAGCGCCAACCTCAAGGGTCGCAGCCTGGGCTCGGTGGTGGGCGACATTCGCAAGACCATCGCGGCCAACAAGCCGCCCGCAGACATCACCGCCGAGCTGGGCGGTCAGAACGCGGAGATGGCGGTCTCGTTCCAGAGCCTTCGTTTCGCGATGATCCTCGCCATCTTCCTGGTCTATCTCGTCATGGCGGCGACGTTCGAGTCGTTCATCCATCCGCTCATCGTATTGTTTTCGGTGCCGATGGCCGTGATCGGGGTCGTGATCGGTCTGTTGGTTACCGGCACCGACATTTCCGTCATGGTGTTGATCGGCGTCATTCTCTTGGTGGGTGTGGTCGTCAACAACGCCATCGTCCTGATCGACGCGGTGAATCGTCTGCGCCGCGCCGGCCTGGACAAGACGGAAGCCGTGGTCAAGGCCGGGCACATTCGCCTGCGGCCGATCTTAATGACCACTTTGACGTCGGTGCTGGGCCTCTTGCCGATGGCGGTCGCCTGGGGCGAAGGCTCCGAGCTGCGCGCCCCGCTCGCCATCACCGTGCTGTTCGGCTTGTCGGTGAGCACGTTGCTCACGTTGATCGTGATTCCCGCGATCTACGTGTGGGTTCCTTCGCGCGTGACGGTGGAAGCGCCCGTCGCGCCTGCAGTCGTGAACGAATAGGCAGGTGTGACATGACTCTCCCGGAAATTGCCATCAAGCGTCACGTGACCATGCTCATGATTCTGGTGAGCCTGGTCGTACTGGGATTGGTCGCGCTGTTCCGTCTCCCGCTGGCTTTCATGCCCGACGTTCGACAACCCGATGCTGTTCGTCCAGCTCCCGTACCCCAACGCCTCGCCCGCCCAGGTCGAGCGCCTGGTGGTGCGTCCGGTCGAGGAAGCGGTCGGCTCGGTGAGCGGCTTGAAGAACATGTTCTCGAACATCAACGACAACGGCGGCACCATCGGGCTCGAGTTCGACTGGTCGCAGAACATGAAGGTGGCGCGCACGGAAGTGTGGGAGAAGATCGATCGCATCCGTCGCGACCTCCCCAACGATATCGGCGACATCATGGTGTCGAACAACTGGGACGCGCGCGAATCCGACATGCCCATCATCGAAGGCCGTCTGTCGTCCAAGAAGAACCTCTCGGAGAGCTACGACCTGCTCGAGCGCCGCATCGTCAAGCCGCTCGAACGCATACCCGGGGTGGCGCACGTGCGCCTGGACGGTGTGAATCCGCGCGAGGTGCGCATCAACCTCGACGTGGCCAAGATCGAGACGCACGGCGTCGACGTGCGCAACGTGATCGCGCGGTTGCGCAGCAGCAATTTCGACCAATCGCTGGGCAAGATCACCGAGGGCGATCAGCGCTGGTCGCTGCGCATGGTGGGCACCTTCGACGACGTCGACGCCATCAGGAATTTCCCCATCAACGACAAGGGACTGCGTCTCAAGGACATCGCCGACGTGCGCTATGAAGAGCCGCCGCTCGAGTACGGCCGCCACTTCGACGGCGACTTCGCCATCGGGGTGACCATCGCGCAGGAGTCGAAGGCCAACACGGTGGAAGTGTGCGATGCCGTGCAGACGCGCATCGCCGAGATGGACAAGGACCCCGAACTGGAAGGCGTCAATTTTCTGACCTGGTTCAGCCAGGGCGCGGAGATCAAGAAGACTCTGCGCGATCTTACCTTCACCGGCATCTTCGGCGCCATTTTGGCCGCGTGCGTGCTGTTCGCGTTCCTGCGCCGCGTGTCGACCACGCTGGTGTCGGTCGCGTGCATTCCGTTTTCGCTGGTGGTGGCGTGCGGCTTCATATGGGCGCGGGGCGGGTCGATGAACACGCTGGTGCTCTTGGGGCTCATTGTCGCCATCGGCATGCTGGTCGACAACGCGGTGGTGGTGATGGAGAACATCTTCCGCCACCAGGAGCAGGGCGAGGACCCCAAGACCGCGACGTCGCGCGGTGCCGCCGAAGTGTCGATCGCGGTCATCACGGGCACGCTGACCTCGGTCATCGTGTTCCTGCCGCTCATTTTCAACAAGCCGAGCGAGATGAACGTCTACCTGAAGGAGCTCGGCATCGCGGTGTGCTTGGTGATCCTCGTGTCGCTGTTCATCAGCCAGACGTTGATTCCGATGGCGACGTCGTGGTTCATCAAGTCGCGTCCCAAGCCCAAGTCGAAGGGTATGCTCAGGACCGAATCGATCTACGAGCGCATGCTCGTGTTCAACTTGAAGCACCGCTGGCTGGCACCGGTCCTGATGGTCGGTGCGCTCGCGTCGGGGTGGTTCCCGTTCACCAAGGTGGAGAAGAACTTCGACACCAACGAGAGCGAGCTCTTCGTCCAGGTGAACTACAACCCGAGCGAGAGTGTCAGCCTCGAGCGCAAGGAACAACTGGTCACGCAAGTCGAGGCACTCCTCGAGCCGCACCGCGAAGAGCTGATGGCGCGCTCGATTTATAGTTTCTGGAGCGACGACTGGTCGATGACGCGCATCTACTTGAAGGAAGGCAAGGCCAACGAGGAGAACATCGCCGCCGTGCGCGCGAAGCTGCGCACGCTCCTGCCCGAGATCCCGGGCGTGAAGGTCGAGGTGCAGGAGAACGGACAATTCTGGCGCCAGGACCGCGGCAAGCGCATCGCGCTGCAGTTGGTGGGCGAAGACTCCGAGGTGCTGGCGTCGCTGGCGGAGGACGCGCGCGCGCGCATCGAAGGCATCCCGGGCTTAGTCGACCCGTTCTCGGGCAGCGAGCAGCGCCAGCAGGAGATCCACGTCGAATTGGATCGCGAGATGGCGTCGCAAATGGGGGTGTCGGCCATGCAGCCGGCCGAAGTGGTCGGGCTCACCTATCCGCGGCCAGCGCTTGCAGCGCTTCCGCACGCCCGACGGCGAGCGCGAGATGCGCGTCACCCTCGACGAGAAAGAAGACGAGACCGTCTCGCAGCTGCGCAACCTCCCCATCTGGACCGTCGAAGGGAAGAAGATCCCGCTGGCGTCGCTCGCGACTTTCGAAGAGAAGCCGGGCGAGCAGTGGATCAACCGCGACAACCGGCTCACCAGCGTGTGGGTGGGTGCGCGCTTCGAAGAAGGAACGCGCGAGCAGTACATTCCGCTCGTGACCGCCGCCATGAACGGAATCGACTTTCCGTACGGCTACTCGTGGACGTTCGGACGCTGGGAAGAGCGCCAGAAGGACAATGCCAAAGAGTTCATGACCAACTTGTACTTGGCGCTGATGCTCATCTTCGCGGTGATGGCGTCCTTGTTCGAGTCGGCGCGACAGGCGTGGACGCTCTTGCTCTCGCTGCCGTTTGCACTCGCGGGTGCCTTCTGGACCTTGTACCTGACCGGCACCGACTTCGACCAGCCGGCCGCCATCGGCTTGTTGCTCCTGATCGGAACCGTCGTCAACAACGGCATCGTCATGCTCGCACACGTGAACCACTATCGCAACGAGGGCATGCCGCGCTACGACGCCATGCTGCGCGGTTGCCGCGAGCGCTTGCGCCCCGTCATCATGACCGCGTTGACGACACTGGTGTCGCTGGTGCCGATGGTCGTACAGCGACCGTCTTTGGGCGGCGTCTATTATTACTCGATGGCGCTCGTCATCATGGGCGGGCTCACACTCTCGACGTTCCTGACCTTGATCCTGCTCCCGACGGCGACCACGCTGACGGAGGACATCACCGATTGGGCGCTGCGCATGTTCAAGAAGCTCGGTGTGCTGTTGCGCTTCAGGAAGAAGCAGGAAATCCTCGCGGATTGATGCTGCCAAGCCGGTGCGGCGTGGGGTAGGCTAGCGAGTAGATCGCATGCCGACCCACGCCGCCCAACCTTCTCGATCGACCTACGCGGGCATCTTCGCCGTGTCCGCGGCCACGTTGCTCTTCCAGGTCACCTTCGTCCGCATCTTCTCGGTCTCGATCTGGTACCACTTCGCTTTTCTGGTGGTGTCGATCGCCTTGTTTGGCATCGGCGCCAGTGGTGTCGCGCTGTCGTTCGTCAAGCCGGGTCCACGTGAAGCGCGCCTGCGCTCGCTCGCTCCGCTGTGCTTCGCGATTTCGGCACTGCTCGCGTATCTGTTGACCAACGCGATCCCGTTTTCGCCCTTTCGCATCCTGCAGGACCCGAAGCAGCTCTTCTATTTCTTCCTGTACGACGTTCTCCTGATGATTCCGTTTTTCTTTTCGGGCTCCGCGGTGGCGCTGATTCTGCGCGCGTACCCCGCGCGAGCGGGACGGTTGTACGCGTTCGACCTGGTCGGCGCCGCACTCGGTGTGCTGCTGGTGTTCTTCGTGCTGCCAATCGGAGGCGCGCGCGGCGCGATCGTGGTGTCGGCGGCACTGGGAGTGATGTCGGCCGCCTTTCTTTCTCCGGCCGGGGGAGGACGCCGCCGTCTCTTGGTGGGACCGGCGTGCGTGTTGATCGTACTTGGCGGCGGTGTGCTCCCCGATGTCCGCATGGATTCCACCAAGCCGGTGACGACCGAGATCAACCAACGCGGAGCGAAGCACGTGGTCAGCCGCTGGAACGCACTTTCGCGCATCGACGTGACCGAGCGCGCGGGGACGAATCCGATGATCTTCATCGACGCGGCCGCGGCCACACCCGTGACACCGCCGCAAGATTCCACCAGCGCGTCGCGCGACATTAGTACCATTGGGTATCGGCTCCGTCCCGGCGCCAACGTGGCCGTGATCGGCTCGGGCGGCGGCGTCGACGTGCAGAACGCGCTGGCACTGAAGGCCCAGTCGGTCACGGCGATCGAGATCAACCCCATCATCATCGACTTGGTGACGCATCGTTACCGCGACTATGTCGGCGACGCCTTCCACGACCCGCGCGTGCACCTCGTGCGCGACGAAGGGCGCAGCTGCATCGCGCGCAGCCGCGAGCGCTTCGACGTGATTCAGATTACGTTGATCGACACCTGGGCGGCGAGTGTGTCAGGCGCGTACAGTCTATCCGAGAATTATCTCTATACGACCGAAGCCTTCGCGGCTTACATCGACCATTTGAGCGACGACGGCCTGCTCTCGATCACGCGCTGGTACTACGAGACGCCGCGCTTGACCGCACTCGCGCGCGCGGGACTGGAAGAATTGCACATCGAGAATCCGTCGACACACGTGATGGTGATCCACGAGAAGATTCGCGCGTCGGTCCTGGTGAAGAAGACGCCGTTCACGGAAGAGGAAGTCGCGCGGGCGCAAGACTACGCGAAGGCGTCGGGCGCCACCATCGAGCACGACCCCGTGCATCCCGTGCAAGGCTCGCCGTACCAGAATTTGCTCGCCGCGCCCGACCCGACGTCGCTGTACAACGACGCCGCGGTGGCGCTGTATCCCGTGCGCGACGACAGCCCCTTCTTCTTCCAGATGACGCGGTGGAAGAGTGTCAACCTCGACGGGCTGCGGAAATTCGGCGGCATGGGTTTCCTCGAACCACTGGCACTGCCGGTCGCACAGATCGCACTCTTGAGTGCGCTGATCGTATCGCTCGTGTTGTCGGCGGTCTTGATCGTGATTCCGCTGGTCGTGAAGAAGGGACGCGCGGTTCCACGCGAACGCCGCGGGACGTGGCTCCTCTACTTCCTGTGCCTCGGCCTCGCGTTCATCATCGTCGAAGTCGTCCTGATGCAGCGCTTCGCCTTGTTCCTCGGGCACCCGACGTACTCCGTCACCGCCGTCTTGTTCGCGATTCTGTTGTTCTCCGGATTGGGTGCGGCGTGGTCCGACAAGCGTGGCGGCACCACCGCCGACGTCGCCAAACCGGTCTTGTGGGGACTCCCGATCGCGATTCTCGTGCTCGCGTTCGTCGTACCGCCGTTGTTGCGCGAAATGATCGGCCTCCCGCACGCCGCGCGCCTCGCCATTGCCGTACTCCTCATCGCACCGGTTGCGTTCCTGATGGGCATCCCGTTCCCGCTCGGCATTCGCGCCATCGCCGCCACGGGCGGGAAGCACGTCCCCTGGGCGTGGGCCGCCAACGGTTGTGCCAGCGTGGTGGGTTCGGTATGCGCCGTGTTGGGTGCCATGATTTGGAACTTCAGCACCATGCTCGTGATCGCGGTCGCGATCTACGTACTGGCACTCGTGCTGATCAGTCGAATGCGCCTGGCGCTTCAGTAGTCCACCGTCTTTGATCTCGATGTGCAGGCCAAGGCTGAGGTAGTGCTCTACGACGTGGAAAATGAACGGCTACGTAGTTCAACGTCAAACAATCCGACCTCACGTTCACTCGCCAGCGCAATCACTCGATAGGAATACAAGATTGAGAGGAAACGAATACGAGACAAAATGATCCGAAAGTGCTATCATGCCCAGGAAGGGACGATTGCTGGGGGTGATTCTGTGAGAGGGTTCTTATTCGGGATCGCGAGGCATCGAATTCTGCGTTCAGCGGGTATCGTATGGTTGGTACTCCTCTTCACGGGCGGGACGGCGCTTGCCCAAGTTGGACAGATCGATCTTCACGGTGATGCGAACGCGTTTAGCTGCTCTATCAACGACATCGGTACAGGGCCGATCACAGTTTATGTGTTCCACAATCTAACTGGCGGCTCACAAGCGTCGAGGTTCCGGATCTCGACTTCCGCCGGTTTCACGGGTGTGTATGTCTCGGAGCAGTTCCCGCCTAGCTTCATTGCAGTCGGAGAACTTGCCACGGGCGTGATCATATCGTACTCGACTTGTTTGACTGGCAGTTTTGCGATCGCTGCAATTCACTTCGTTGGCTCTGGTACGTCATCGCCTTGCAGCTACCTTGAAGTGGAGCCCTCCCCCGGTCATGACACGATCGAAGTCGCCGACTGCGTCAATGGAATCAACACGACGGCTACCCACGGGAGACTCTATGTGAATCCCAATCTTGGCTGTGAGGAATGGTGCATCCTGCCGACGGAAGGGAGCACGTGGGGTAAGATCAAGGCGCTGTACAGGTGATGTGGAGCGTGGAATAGTCGGTCATTTCCTGTCAATAGTGGGAAGTTCAGTCGGCAAGATGTGCGTGCCGCTATCGACCTAACCACGCCTCCGCCAACTCGGGCACGCCCAGTTTCCGACACAGCGGTTCGAATTCCTTCGTCGGTCCGCGCCACAACAACTCGTCGACGTTTGCGAACACTTCGGCGTCGGTGCGCAGCGTCGCTAGGGCGCGAAACAACAACGCATCCTGCCAGTGGTCGCGCAGCGACTGCGCCAACTTCGCGGCGCCGCGCACGTCGACGTCCCATTTCGATTCTTGCTTTGGGATCGCTTCCAAGTGCTCGTATCGAGCGAGCAGCGCGGAGGCACTCTTCGCTCCCCAGCCCGGGACACCGGGGAATCCATCCGACGAATCTCCGACGAGTGCGAGGTAGTCGGGAATCGACAGCGGCCCGACGCCGAACTTCTCCTTCACGCCCGCTTCGTTTCGAATCGAGCGATTACGCCGGTCAAGTTGTACGACGTGGTTGCCGTGCACGCATTGCGAAAGATCCTTGTCGGGGGTGCAAATGAAGACGCGCTCCACGCGCGGATCGGCCGCCGCTCGCGCCGCCGCGGCCGCCAGCGCGTCGTCCGCTTCCTGGTCGACCATCGCCCACGTCACCACGCCGAATGCGCGCAGTGCCTCTTCGAGCGGATGAAACTGCCGCCACAGCGCGGGCTCGATGCCTGCGCCGGTCTTGTAGCCGGGGTAGAGTTCGTTGCGGAAAGATTCGATGACGTGATCGGTGGCGACACCGATGTGGGTCGCACCCTCTTTGATCATCGACCCGATCGAGGTGACGACGCCGACCAAGGCCCCCACTTCCTCGCCGCTTGCATCGAGACGGGAGGGAACGGCGTAGTAGTGGCGAAAGAGCTCGTAGGTTCCGTCGACGAGGTGGACGTTCACGCGCGACGGCTATCGAACGACCACGAACTTCCGCGTCGCCTGTCCTTCGATCGACTTGACGCGCAGGAAGTACACGCCGGCCGCGAGCGAGCGAATGTTGAGCGACTCCGCGCGAGCGCCCGCCGAGGCCGTTATCGACGGACGCGACAGCACGCGGCGTCCGGCCACGTCAAATACTTCGACGTCGACGCGGCTCTCCTTGCCCAGCGAGTAGTCGAGGCGCAGTTGGTCGTTGGCGGGATTCGGCGAGAGCGACACGATGGTCGTGAACGACGGTGTGCCCTTCACGTCGGAGAAGATTTCGACCGGGTGCAGGATCCATGCGTCGGGATCGATCACGACAACGGTCGGCTGGTTCGCGACGTGGAGGAAGAACGTTTGGTGACGCTGGTTGTTCTGGACGCGGAAGCGTTCGGTGGCGCCGGTGGTTTGCACGTCGATGTCCATCGGCATCTCGAACACATCGATGTTCGAATAGGGCATCGTCTGCCACTGCTCGACGTACGTCCACACGTCGTAGCCGCCGCCGGGTGCGGCCATCCACGAACTGGACGAACGATAGAACGGATTCCCGAAGCCGGGTGTCGCCCACTGATAGAAGAATTGGTCCAAGTCCATGCCCGATTGCTGCTCGGCGACGCGCTTGAAGTCGTCGGTGGTGGCGTTGCCGAGGCGCAGGGCCGGGTCCGCGGTGTACGCGCGCAGGGTGTTCTTGAAGGCGACGTCGCCGATCACTTTGCGCAGCATGTGCAGCACGACACCGCCCTTGGCGTACACGCGCGCCCCGTCGAACATGTTGCTGACACTGGTGGTGTCTTCGAGCACCAACGTTCCTTGGGCGTCGAGTGCCGTGTTGTAGCGAATGCCGAGGATACCCTCGAACTGTCCGGGGTACGTGCTCTCGCGCGCCTCGAAGTACAACAACTCGGCGTAGGTGGCGAAGCCTTCGTTGAGCCACACGTGCGGCCACGTCTTGGGCGAGATATTGTCGCCATACCATTGGTGCCCGAGCTCGTGCGCCACCAATCCCACCGACGATCCACCCAGCGACGTCATGGTTTGGTGCTCCATGCCGCCGCCGAAGGTGGTCTCGGAGTGTCCGTACTTCTCGTTCGCGAACGGATAGGGTCCGAACCAATCTTCGAACACGTCGATGCAGTCGGCCACGTTGGACCAACCGAAGGGAACGGTCGACGTGCCGTCGTCGTACATCAAATGGTCGAGCGGCATCGAGAGCGGCCCGTACAACCCGGCTAGTGCCGGCGAGCGCGTGTAGGTGCCGAGTGTGCGAATGTATTCGCCCACCGCCATCGAGACCAAATAGCTCGCGGTCGGATAGTGCGTCAGCCAGTCGTAAATCTTGTTGGGCCCGACGGTGGTCTCGCTGACCAACTTGCCCTGCGAGCCCACGCGGTACTGCGACGGACACGTGACGGTGACGCGCACGGAATCGGCCTTGTCGGACGGGTGGTCTTTGCAGGGCCACCAATCGCGCGCACCGTACGGCTCCGACAAACTCCACGCGAAGCGATCGCCGAAGCGCGTCCCGAAGGTGAAACTCCCGAAGCCGGTCGCGACCGGGGCACCGGAGTACGTCACGTCGACGGCCACGGTACCGTTCACCGGCACTGGCGCCGGCAGCGTGATGTTGAGCACGAGGCCGGGGTGCGTGAACGCGAGGGCACCCCCGCCGGCAAGTGCCACCGCACTCACGTTCATGTGGCTGTCGAGGTCCAGGGTCAAGACCGACATGGGCGAGTCGATCACTTTGCCCTCGATGCGCACCACACCGGCGATCGAGTTGGTGGCGAAGTTGATGGTCAGCGCCAGGTGGTAGTACGTGATGTCGATGTTGGGGCTCGCGACCGAGAAGGGCTCTCGCTTCGGCCGCAAGGCGAGGGCGGTCTTGGCTTCGGCGCACAGTGCCGCGCCGTCATTGGCGGGATCCAGCGGAACCGGCGGGGCCGAGCGCGCGGCCGTCGCACCGATGAGACTGACGATAGCCAGCGCGCCGAGGACCGTTCTGCCGTGCATGGATGCTCCTTCGTCGGAATCGAGCCGCGGATGGGTGTCAAAGGCGGGGTGCCACCGCGACCTCAATTATAATCGATCACCTACACCGAACGACAGGGTGGAAAACTCCCCGCTCGCCTGTTAGCCTCGGCGCTTCTATGCCCCGTTTTCGCTCATTACTCCGCGATCTTTCCGACGCCATCCGCGGCACCGAGCAGGATTACACGCAGGGGAGCATCTCCCGCGCGATCCTCTTGCTCGCGGTGCCGATGGTGCTCGAGATGATGATGGAGTCCGTCTTCGCGGTGGTCGACGTGTACTTCGTCTCGGGGCTGGGTGCGTCCGCGGTCGCGACGGTGGGCCTCACGGAGTCCATCTTGACGCTGGTCTACGCGGTCGGCATCGGCCTCGCGATGGGGACGACGGCCATGGTCGCGCGCCGGATCGGCGAGCACCACAAGGAAGCCGCGGCCGACACGGCGGTGCAGGCGATCGGTGTCGCCGTGGTGGCGTCGATTCCGGTTTCGCTCGTCGGCATCTTCTTCGCGAGGAAAGTGCTGTCGCTCATGGGCGGCGACCTGTGGGCCCTCGAGTACGGCTACAAGTACACGCAGTGGATGCTGGGCGGCAACCTCGTCATCATGCTCTTGTTCGTGATCAACGCCATCTTCCGCGGTGCCGGTGATGCCGCCATCGCGATGCGCGTGCTGTGGATCGCGAACGGGATCAACATCGTGCTGGGGCCGTCCTTGATTCGCGGGTGGGGACCGTTTCCTGAACTCGGCATCCAGGGTGCGGCCATCGCGACCAACATCGGGCGTGGCACCGGCGTCTTGATTCAGCTCTACGTGTTGTTCCACGGCGGCAAGCACATCAAGGTGGCGGCGTCGCAGGTCAAGCTGCACGCCGAGATCATGTGGCGATTGGTGCGCGTGTCGCTGGGCGGCATCGGTCAGTTCGTGATCGCGACTTCGAGCTGGATCGGCCTCGTGCGCATCATGTCGACCTTCGGCAGCGAGGCACTCGCCGGCTACACCATCGCGGTGCGCATCATCATTTTTACATTCATGCCGGCGTGGGGCTTGTCGAACGCGGCCGCCACACTGGTGGGGCAGAACCTGGGCGCCAAGCAGCCCGAGCGCGCGGCGCGGTCGGTGTGGATCACGGGCTTCATCAACATGGGCTTCATGTTGGTGGTGTCGTTGGTCTACATCTTTTGGAACGAGCCGCTGGTGCGCATCTTCTCGCACGATCTCGCCGTCGTCACCGCGGGCGCGCAGTGTTTACGCATCGTTTCGTATGGGTATCTGTTCTATGCGTGGGAATTGGTCATGATCCAGGCCTTCAACGGCGCCGGCGACACCATGACGCCCACCAAAATCAATTTCTTCTGCTTCTGGCTGTTCGAAATTCCGTTCGCGTATTTGCTGGCTCTCAAGTGGGGCGCGGGCGAGCAGGGTGTATACTGGGCCATCGTCGCGACCGAGTCGATGGCCGGGTTGGTCGCCATCTGGTTGTTCCGTCGCGGCAAATGGAAAACGAGGATGGTGTAGCATGTCGCACTCGTTGTTTCTCGCGGTCGGGTACACGGTCGCGTGCGGGTTGTGGTGGGCGACGAGTCGCGTCGTTCCGTTGTGGCGAAGCCCCGATCGCTCCCGGTTCGTGCACCCGTGGCGCGAGGTCTTGTTCGTCCTGTTGGGTGTGGTCGGCACACTCGCTGCTGGGGCAACTGTGGACGCACGGATTCAAGCTCAAGGCCGAGGGGCCGATGGACACGCTGGCCGAGTCGGTCAATCAATCGTCATCTTCGCGCCCATCATGCTGGTTCCGGTGTTGCGCCGCGACGGTCCCGACCAGCGCGTGGATTCAGACCGCACGCGCTCCCGCTGCGTGTGGCGATCGGGGTCGCGTTCGCGCTCGTCGTGCTGCTGCTGTTCTCGCTAGTTGCAAGCGGGCGCGCCGTCGTACGCCGAGACGTTGCGCGGCGTCTTCACGCCGACGCGCGCGCATCTGGCCGTGCAAGTGCTGCTCGAAGACTCTGGCCATCGCGATACTCTTCGTGCGTTTGGGCGCCGCGATCGGGCACCGCAAGGCGATCGTCGCCGTGGCGGCGTTGTTCGCGGCCGGCGCACATCCCCGCCATGGTGGCCGAGTGGCGCGTCGGCGTCGGACCTCTCCGGTCTCGCGCGCGACTTCGGGCTGGGGATGATCGTGCTGGCGACCGCGTGGCGCAGCGCCGACATCGCGTGGCTATGGCCGGTTCACTTCGCGTTGGACATGACGCAGTTCTTGGGCAGCTAGCGGACCGCGCCGTGGATTCGGAACGAGCGCGACTGGTTCGTCTACATCGTGCGCTGCGCCGACGACACGTTGTACGCCGGTGTCGCCACCGACACGCAAGCGCGCGTCGCCAAGCACAACGCCGGCGAAGGGGCCAAGTACACACGCACACGGCGCCCGTCGAGTTGGTCTACGTCGAACCCGCGAGCGGTCGCGGCGCGGCCCTCACGCGCGAGCATGAGATCAAGAAGATGTCGGCGACGGAAAAGCGATCATTGATTGCGGCGGCACGGCGCTAGGATTCCATGGAGCGGCGCATCACCGGCTTTCATCAAGACGCCGAAGGGCAGTGGGTGGTCGAGCTCGAGTGCGGCCACACGCGCCACGCGCGCCACGACCCACCGTGGAAAGAGCGGGAGTGGGTTCTGACCGAAGAATCCCGTCGCTCCCGTCTGGGCACGACGTTGGAATGCGCCTGGTGCGACAACCCCGAGGAAACTTCGCCATGACCGAATCCAAGAGTCTCCGCGACCTCCTGCAGTATCAGGAGCATTCGGTTGTGAGCCGCATTCTCTTGAAGAACAAGGGTGGCTCGGTGACCGTGTTTGCCTTCGACCAGGGAGAGGGCTTGAGCGAACACACCACACCCTTCGACGCCCTCTTCGTCGTCGTCGAAGGCGAGGCGGAGGTGGATATCGATCGCGTGTCGCACACGGTGCGCGAGGGCGAGGTTATCGTTCTGCCCGCGAATCATCCACACGCGGTAAGGGCCATTCGTTCGTTCAAGATGATGCTCGTGATGATCAAGGAATGATCGCGTCGAAAACGCGGCCGCGACCGTAAACGCGCTGGTAAACCGACGCCGTTAAAGCGGTAAGATGGCACCATGCCATTTACCCAATTCAAACTTCATCCCAGTCTTCTCAAAGGTATCAAGGACCTCGGGTTCACGCGCCCGACACCCATTCAGGCCGAAGCCATCCCGCCCGCTCTCGCGGGGCAGCGACGTGCTCGCGTGTGCGATGACCGGCAGCGGCAAGACGGCCGCGTTCCTGTTGCCGATCGCCCATCATCTGATCGGAAAGCCGCGCGGCAGACGCGCGCGCTCATCTTGACGCCGACGCGCGAGCTCGCCGCGCAGATTCTCGAGGACCTGAACGACCTCGCCGTCCACACGCCCATCAGCGGGGCCGCCGTGTTCGGCGGCGTCGGCATGGGTCCGCAGGAGCATGCGTTTCGAAAAGGCGTCGACGTCATCGTCGCGACACCGGGCCGCTTGCTGGATCATTTCCAGTACGGCTACGCCAAGATGAACCACATCGAGTTCCTCGTCTTGGACGAAGCCGATCGCATGCTCGACATGGGCTTCCTGCCCGACATCAAGCGCATCCTGAAGCACATTCCCGCGCGACGACAGACGTTTTTCTTTAGTGCCACCATGCCGCCGCCGATCGCCGCCCTCACGCGCGAGATGCTGAAGAACCCCGCGACCATCAACCTCCAGCGCACCAGTGCGCCCGCCGTCGGCATCACGCACGCCGTGTATCCGGTGGCGCAGGAGTTGAAGTCGTCGCTGTTGGTCGCATTGCTCAAGCGCGGCGACGTCCACGACGCGCTCGTGTTCACGCGCACCAAGCACCGCGCCAATCGCGTCGCCGACTTCCTGGTGAAGCAAGGTGTGCGCGCCGAACGCATCCACGGCAATCGCTCGCAGAGCCAGCGCACGCAGGCGCTGGCCGGCTTCAAGAGCGGGAAGCATCAAGTATTGGTGGCGACCGACATCGCCGCGCGCGGCATCGACGTCGAAGAACTCGGACACGTCGTCAACTTCGACGTCCCCAAGGCACCCGAAGACTACATCCACCGCGTCGGACGCACCGCGCGTGCGGAGATGACCGGCGACGCGTTCACCTTCGTCTCGCCGCAAGAAGAAGGCGACATGTCGCGCATCGAGCGCGCGCTCGGCAAACGCCTCCCCCGCATCACCGTCCCCGACTTCGACTACAAGGCCCGCCCCGAAGCTCGCCTCGAGCAAACCAGCCGCGAACGCCGCGACGAATCGCGCGCGAAGCGCGGACTGCACGGAGGCGGCCGCGTCCCAGTTCGAGCGGCGGCTCCGGCGGCGGACGCCGTCCCCGTCGCGACAAGCCTCGCTCGTCAGGCCCGTCCGCTCCGCGATCGTCCGACGCGCCGCGAGCCCGCTTCATCGGGCGGCTCGCGCCCGCGTCGACCGGGGAGGTCGAAGCGCAGGGGGCGGAGTTGGTAAGAGCGCGGAGTCTATTCGTGCCAGCGCTGGCCATCGTGCTTGCCGTATCCGCCTGCGACCGGAACCCGTCGCGGGAGAACTTCGGGTTCGTATTCGAGACAGGATATGGCGAAAGGGTCGACACGTTCGAGAGCCTAGTGACCAAGGACATGTTCCTCGAGCCGGACACAACCATTCACCTCGCGTTGACAGTGGCCGAACGGGACAGGATCCATGCGAAGATCGACGAGATCGGCTTCTTTCAGCTTCCGGACCCGTGCCCAGCACAAGATGTCCACTCAGCGTCAGAGCCGCACACGACGATGATGTTGAGGGTCCAAACTGGGACTTGCTCCAAGGAACTATACTGGGATACTGCCTTTGGCGCCGACGAAGCAACGGAAGACCAATGGAAATCAATTTACGAATTGATCAAGTTGATCCGAGGTGTGGTCGAGTCGCATCCCGAGTATCAGGCGCTTCCCGAGGCAGACGGAGAATATTACTAAGGTCATGCTCTACATGATCATCGAACGATTCAAGAACGGCGATCCCGTTCCCGTCTATCGGCGATTCCGCGATCAGGGGAGACTGATGCCGGACGGGCTCAAGTACGTCTCGAGTTGGATCACCACCGACATGTCGATGTGTTGGCAGGTCATGGAGTGCGATGATCGCGAGCTCCTCGACGAGTGGATCGCGAATTGGGACGACGTGACGGACTTCGAAGTGATTCCGGTGATCACGTCGCCGGAAGCGCGGGAGAAGATCGCGCCGAAGCTATGACGCTTGAAATCAAACGCTTTTGGGAATAACATTGTTGCACGTGTCCTTATTCGCAGCTAAGCCATCATAACAGGAACTGCATTCCCGCCGACATGCAGACCCGCGGTGGTATGGAGGCTATTATGAAAGCAAGAACCGGTCGGCGGGCCCTCGTCTTGATCCCCACACTTCTTTGCGGCGCGCTGGGAATGCCGTCGCGTACGTGCGCCACAGAAGCGAGAATTGATTTCGTTGCCATCATCAACGGAGTCAGTGATGTGCTGTGCCAATGCATGCCGCCGGGCGTGGTTTCCGTTGGCGATACACTCACCGGGTATTACTACTTTGATACGAATGCTGTCGACATCGCTCCGGCTTCGGACACAGGAAGATACAGGCACTCGACGGTTCCATACGGAATCGTCGTTCAACACTCCGCCTACGTATGGCAAACGAATCCGGCCAACGTCAAGTTCGACGTCGTAGTCGAGAACAATATTCCGTGGGGCGAGGCGCCAGCTGATAGGTATTCAGTGTCTAGCTACTCCAACAACCCTGACGATTTTCTCGGCCACTACCCGGTGTCGGAGATATTCATTGTCATGCTGGATTCAACGGCGACCGCGTTGTCAAGTGATGCTCTTCCGTTCATGGTGGAACCGTCGGACTGGACGTCGATACCGTCTCTTCAAGTGTTTGGTGGAGGAGGTTGGTGGATTGGCGCGGATGTAATCTCTTTTCAGACCCAGCCGACTTCTATTGCACGAACGCCGCGTCCAACGTACTTGCAGAGCGTCTATCCAAATCCATTTTCTGCGAGCGTGCACGTCTCGTACTCGACGCCCCATTCTTCGCCAATCAAGTTGCAGGTGTTTGATGTGGGAGGTCGGTTGATTCGGACGCTTGTGAGCGGGAGATTCGTCGAGCGATACACGGATGGCTGAATGGAATGGAAGGAATGATGCCGGGGTACTGGTTCCGAGTGGCATCTACTTCTGTGTTCTCGAGACCGGCGATGTTCGCGAGATCAAGAAAATGGCCCTCGTCCGTTAGGATGCCCGGGAAAAAATCGCGCCGAAGTTGTAAGCGTTGTGACGCCTAAGTCCGCCCCTCCCTTGACGCCGCAATAAGCGCGGAGCTACCATTCGCGGCGAGGACCAGGGCCGCTGGTCGAGCCTCCCATCTTTCGAATCGTCCGAGGCGTCAACCCGCCACCGCTAGCCCTCTTCGTTTGATCTCATTGCAGTCGTCGTCCGCGCAGACGGACCGACTCGCCCGCATGTATGGTCAGTCCCCAATAGGAGGTACGATCATGAAGAAGAACGTCGTTCTGGTACACGGCGGTTTTGTGGACGGCGCCGGCTGGGAGAGCGTCTACAAGACCTTGAAGAAGAACGGTTACAACGTCAGCATCGTTCAGAACCCGACGATTTCGTTGCAAGACGACGTCGCGGCGACCAAGCGCGTGCTGGCTGCGCAAGACGGGCCGTCGATTCTAGTCGGCCATTCGTACGGTGGTGCGGTGATCACGGAAGCGGGCAACGATCCGAAGGTCGCCGCTCTCGTGTACATCAGCGCATTCGCTCCGGACAAGGGCGAGTCGGTGGCGTCGCTCATCAAAGATCCGCCGCCGGGTGCGCCGGTTCCGCCCATCGTCGGGCCGCAGGATGGTTATCTCTCGCTCGATAAGGAGAAAGTTCTCGGCCTCGTTCGCGGCCGACGTCGACAAAGACAAGGCGGCCTTCATGGCCGACTCGCAAGTGCCATGGGGTGTGGAAGCGTTGAGCGGAACCATCAGTGAGCCGGCGTGGAAGAAGAAGCCGAGTTGGTACATGGTGGCCACCGAAGACAAAATGATCCCGCCTGCTGCGCAGCGTTTGATGTCCAAGCGCGCGGGTGCGACGGTCACCGAGGTCAAGGGAAGCCACGCGATCTACGTGTCGCAGCCGGATGCGGTCGTCGAGTTGATCGAAAAGGCGGCGAAGGGCGTCTAGTCGAAACTAGATGGCTGCTGGTGTCACACCGAAGGCGCCAGCAGCCATCGTTGCGCGAAGCTGCAGACTGTGGACGATCACTTACCGCCAGTGTGGGAGTTTGTCGACGCAATTCACAAGGTCGACAACGAGACGGCGAATCTACTTCTGTGTTCTCGGAGCGGGCGGTGTTCGTGAGTTCAAGAAGATGGCACTCATCCGGCAGACGGGATTGTCATGCCGAGCCATCTCCGCCGTTCTACGCCGCGTCCGTTCCGATCAGCGTGTGCAGCTTCGCCAAGACGGCGTCGAGGGATGCGGACGGTGCGCGGGCGAGCAGTTTTGCCTTCCGCGCCTTCCAGTCGAGACTCTTGACCTGATCGGCCAGCACAGCGCCCGTTGCTTTTCCGCCGGCGGGCAGGACCACCTCGAATGGGTAGCCCTTCACCCGTGAAGTAATCGGACAGAAGATCGCGAGGCCCACCTTGGCGTTGTACGCGCGCGGAGAAATGACGAGCGCGGGTCGGTGTCCCGAGTGCTCATGGCCGGCCTGGGGCGCGAATTGCAGCCACACGATGTCGCCGCGGTCGGGAACGTAGCGGGTCGGCATTACCAACCCTCCCGCCCCTTCGGATCTCCGGTTGGAATCTCGTCGTGGAGATTGTCTTCGCGCACTTTGGAAAGAAGATCTCGCAGATGGTAGCGAAACGATTGCAGCGGCTGCACGACCAGGCGGTCGCCTTCGAACGAGATATCGACTTCGCTGCCTTCCTCGACCCCCGCATGTTTGGCGAGGGACTTGGGAATCCGTAGCCCGAGGCTGTTGCCCCATTTCTGAATCTTCGTGACCATCTCTCGAACCTCCGTATATACGCCGACTATACGTGGTCGAAAGAACGATGTCAATGAGCGGTCGCGCGCCTCGGGGCAGTTCCTACGTCGAATAGTCGGCGTTGATCCGCACATACTCCGCGGTCAGGTCGCCGGTCAAGATGCGGGCGGCGCCCTCGCCGCTTCCTACCTGCACACGAATCTCATAGCTGGGTTCGCTCATCATCTTGTGAACCGCGTTCGCGTCGAAGGGAAACGCGGCGCCGCGCTCGCACACTTTCTCTCCACCAATCCATATGGCGACGGCATCGGGATCGACCGACACACCGGATCGACCGACGGCCGCGAGCAGACGACCCCAGTTGGGATCGGCGCCGGCCCACGCGGTTTTCACGAGCAACGAATGGGCAAGCGTGCGCGCGATGCGGTCGGCGGCCGCGCGCGTGGCAGCACCGTCGACGTGGAGGGTCACGGTGTGCTTCACACCTTCGCCGTCGGCGACGACTTGCGCGGCGAGCGATGCACACACCTCCGTGACGGCCTGCTTGAACGCGATTTCATCGGCGGGCGTCTTGGTGCGCGCGCCTGAAGCACCGCTCGCCATGAGTATGGCGGTGTCGTTGGTGGATGTGTCGCCGTCGATGGAGATGCTATTGAACGTCTCGGCGACGGCGGGCCGCAGAACGCGGCGCAACTGCGCGGCCGGCGCGTCGATATCGGTGAACAGATAGACGAGCAACGTCGCCATGTTGGGATGAATCATCCCGGCGCCCTTGGCGACGCCGAGCACGCGCACTTCGCGGCCGTCGATCGACACGGAGGTCGACGCGGTCTTCATGCGGGTGTCGGTGGTCATGATGGCGCGCGCGACAGCATAGGCAGCGCTGTCCGTGGCTTGGCGACTACCCAGCAAACTTGGGAGCGCGGCTAGCAATTTCTGCGTTGGGAAGGGAACGCCAATAATCCCCGTCGAAGAGGGAATCACTTCGTTTGCGTCGCACCCGAGCAAGACTTGCCAGCGCCGCGCACGATTCACGCGCCGCGGCCAAGCCGTCGGGACCGGTCGCGCAGTTGGCGTTGCCGGCATTGACAAGGAGCGCGCGCACGCGACCGCGCGACGCACGTAGGTGTTCGCGACCGACCGTCACCGGTGCGGCGACGACTCGGTTGCTCGTGAACATCGCCGTCGCCGTCGCACCGAGAGGCGCTTCGACATAGGCGACGTCGGGGTTGCCGCTCTCCTTGATGCCGGCGGTGGTCGACGCGAACAGAAAGCCGCGCGGGAGGTGGAGGCTCACAATCCGCCTCCCGCGATCGCGATCGGTCGACGAATGCGCGCGAGCGCCGAGGACACTTCCGACCTGGGGGAGCGGCCCGCGAATCATCGCGATCTCGTCGCACGCGTGACGGCGGGCACAACGCCGGCAGTCCTTGTACAGCTTGTCGGGCAGCACCTCGTGCGTCACCGCGAAGCCGAAGGGCGCGAAGAACTCGGGGATGCGCGTGAACACACACACACACGTGGCGCGATGACGCGACGCTTCGCGGAGCAAGGCGCGCACGAGCAGCCGACCCGCGCCGCGACCGCGCGCTGCGGGCTGCACGGCGATGGAACGAATCTCGGCCAGGTGCTCGCCGTAGAGATGCAGCGCGCCGCACCCGACCACGACGCCGCGTCTTCCACGACCACGAAGTCGCGGATGTTCTCGCACAACTCGGGAAGCGAGCGGGGCAAGAGCGTGCCGTCGCCGGTGTGCGCGTCGATCAGGTTGCCGGATCGCGTCGGCGTCCGGCAGAATAGCGCTACGAGCGTTCACTCGCGGTCTCCTGCATCGACCCCAGTCGCTCGCGCACGTTCGCGATGGCGGCCGCGACCCGCGCGGGTGCGGTCCCGCCTTCGACGTCGTGCAACGCCAGCACGGCGTCGAGCGTGAGCGCGTTCCGGAATTGCTCCAGCGGTAGCGTCGATCTCGCAGCGATGCAAGTCGTCGGCCGTCAGCTCTTCCAGTTCGCATTTCTTGGTCAGTGACGCTTGCACGGCCCGGCCCACCAACTCGTGCGCCTTGCGAAAGGGAACGCCGCGCCGCGACAGGAAGGCCGCCGCGGCGAAGGCGTTCATCCCGCCGCGCGTGGCGGCGATGCGCATGCGCGGCACGTCGAACTCCACACCGCGCAAGCAGCCGGTCGCGACGTCAATGGTCGCGAGTGTCCGACCGACGGTGTCGAACAACGGCATCTGCGTTTCTTGCAGGTCTTTGTTGTAGGCCATGGGCAGTGACTTCACCGTCGCGGTCAACGTCACCGCGTTGCCGAGCACGCGCGCGGCGTGTGCGCGCATGAGCTCCAGCGCGTCGGGATTCTTCTTCTGCGGCATGGCACTGCTGCCCGTGCAATACGCGTCGGGCAAGCGCACGAAGCCGTATTCGTTCGTCGAAAACAGAATCAAATCCTCCGCAAGGCGGCTCATGTGTCCCGCGAGCAGCGACGCGTGCTGGACCAATTCGATCGCGAAGTCGCGGTCGCTGGTGGCGTCCATGCTGTTCGCGGTGGGTCCCTCGAAGCCGAGCTTCTTCGCGATGGCTTGACGATTGACCGGCAGGATGGTCCCCGCCACGGCGGCCGACCCGAGCGGGCACTCGTTCAAGCGTTCGCGACACGATTCCAAACGGTCGATGTCGCGCAGGAACATTTCCGCGTACGCGAGCAACCAATGCGCCACCAGCACCGGTTCGGCGCGCTGCGTGTGCGTGTACGCGGGCATGGCGGCCGCACCCGCCTTCTCGGCTTGCGTCACGATTACGCTGATCAAGGCACTCAAGCGCGCGTGGATGTGGTCGATGGCGTCGCGCGTGTACAGGCGCAGGTCGGTCGCGATGAGCTCGTTGCGGCTGCGGCCGGTGTGGAGCTTCATGCCGACGTCGGCGATTTCGTCGACGATGCTACGCTCGACGAAATGATGCACGTCTTCGATGGTCGGATCGTTGTCGCCGGGCACACCCTCGGACAGAAGACGACCCAACGCGCCCAGAATCGCCGCGAGTTCCTTGTCGGTCAGGACACCCGCTTCGGCCAGGGCCTCCGCGTGCGCCTTGCTCGACGCGATCTCGTACGGTAACAAGCGACGGTCGAACGGAAACGACCGCTGCCAGCGATCGAACGACGCTTCTACCGCGGTCTCGAATCTTCCCGACCACATCTTCATTCAACGGCCTCCATCTGCTGCGCGACACGCGCGCGCGTTTGCAAACCCACGATGCGAATGAAACCGGCCGCGTCTTTTTGATCGTACGCGTCGCTCATGGTGAAGCTGGCGACGTCGGTGCGATACATCGAGTGAGGCGAGCGGCGCCCGCTGACGGCGACGTTGCCCTTATATAAGGAGAGCGTGACCGCACCCGTGATGGCGTGCCGCGTCGACTCGACGAAAGCGGCGAGCGATTCGCGCAGCGGTGTAAACCACTGGCCGTAGTACACAAGCTCCGCGTACTTGAGCGACAGCTGCTGCTTGTAGTGCGCGAGGTCGCGATCCAAGCACAGCGCTTCCAGCTCGCGATACGCGGTGAGGAGCAACGTCCCGCCCGGCGTCTCGTAACACCCGCGCGACTTGATGCCGACGAAGCGGTTCTCCACCATGTCGACACGTCCCACACCGTTGCGCGCACCGATTTCGTTGAGCAACTCCATTAGAACCACCGGACCGAGAAGCACGCCGTTGACCGATGTCGGAATCCCTTCCTCAAAGCTGATGTTCACATTCTCCGTACGGTCCGGTGCATCTTGCGGCGAAGATGTCCACGTCCACGTCGTCTCGAGCGGCGCATTATCGGGGTCTTCCAACTCGCCGCCCTCGTGGCTCACGTGCAAGAGATTGCGGTCGCGGCTGTGGATCTTGGTGCGGCTCTGCTCGACCGGAATGCCGCGCGCCTCCGCGTACGCGAGACAATCCTCCCGCGACGAGAGCGCCCATTCGCGCCACGGTGCAATGATTTTCAACTCGGGTGCGACGGCGCGAAATGCGAGCTCGAAACGCACTTGGTCGTTGCCCTTGCCGGTGCACCCGTGCGCGAGCGCACTGGCACCTTCGCGCAAGGCCAGCTCGGCTTGGTGCTGCGCGATGACGGGACGCGCCAGCGAGGTGCCGAGGAGATACTTGTGCTCGTACACCGCACCCGCGCGAATAGCGGGGAACACATATTCGTTCAAGAACTCGTCGCGCAAGTCCTCGACCACGACCTTGCTGGCACCGGTCGCGTACGCCTTGTCGGCGACCGCATCCAAGTCTTCGCCCTGGCCGACGTCGCCCACGTAGGCGACGACCTCGCAGTCGTAGTTCTCCTTGAGCCACGGGATGATGATCGACGTGTCGAGACCCCCCGAGTAGGCGAGCACTACTTTCTCATGCATTCTCGTTACCTCCAGCTAGCAATTCGTCGAGCACGGCGACGAGCCCGTCCACATGTTCCCGCGCAATGATGTACGGCGGGAGAAAGCGCAGCACGACGTCGTGCGTGCGATTGATCACGTAGCCGCGCGACAGCGCGGCATTGACGATGGATTTCGCTTGGTCGGCCGACGTGAGTTCGACGGCCAGCATGAGACCCTCACCGCGAACATCGACGACGGCGTCGTGAGCCGCCTTCAGCGCGAGCAACTTGTCGCGGAAGTAGTCGCCGATCGAGCGGACATGCTCGCGTATCTCTGGCTTCGCGATCTCGTCTAGGAACGCGACTGCCGCCGCACACGCGAGCGGTCCGCCGCCGAACGTTGTTCCGTGCATGCCGGGCTTGAAGGCGGCCGCGACCGCGTGCGTCGTCAAGACCGCGCCCAGCGGCAAGCCCGGCCGCGAGCGGCTTCGCGACGGTGACGACGTCGGGCACGACACCGTAGCGCTGGTACGCGAACATCGCCCCCGTGCGTCCCAGCCCGCACTGGATCTCGTCGAGGATGAGCAGTGCTCCCGCGTCTTTCGTGAGAGCCCGTGCTTTCGCAAGAAATTCGCGCGACACCGGATTGACGCCACCTTCACCCTGGATCGTCTCCAAGCCGACGGCGCACACGGTCGAGTCGAACTTGGACTCGAGCTCGTGCACGTCGTTGAACTTGACGAACGTCACACCGGGCAGCATGGGCAAAAACGGTGCGCGGTACTTCTTATTGCCCGTGGTCGCGAGCGATCCCATCGTGCGCCCGTGGAACGAGTCCGTCATCACGAGCAGGCGCGACTTCGGCTTCGAGCCATTGGCGTTCGTGTGCCGCCCGTACGCGCGCGCGAGCTTCAAGGCGCACTCCCACGCCTCGGTGCCGCTGTTACAGAAGAAGGCGCGGTCCAAGCCGGACAGCGCTGCGAGCTTCGCAGCCAGTCGTGCCTGATACTCGTGGAAGAACAGGTTCGAGACGTGAATCAGCCGGCCCGCTTGCGACGCGATCGCCGCTTGAATGGCCGCGTGTCCGTGGCCGAGCGCGTTGACACCGATGCCGGACAAGAAGTCGACGTAGCGACGCCCTTCGCTGTCGAAGAGATAGACGCCTTCGCCGCGCTCGAACAGCACCGGCACGCGCTCGTACGTCGGCACGAGCAATTGCGCCTCCTGCTGCCGCACCAAGTCCAGATTCGCCTTCATCGCGCGACGACCTCCGTTCCGCATTCGATGCCACCGTTGGTCAACTTGCGCACGTCGTCCGCGCGCGCGGCTGGAAGAATATGCACGCGCTGGACACCGCGCCGAACGGCGCGGCTACACGCTTCCAGCTTGGGAAGCATCCCACCACTAACGATCGCTCTCTCCACCATCGAAGGAACGTCCGCAATATTCACCGAGCGCAAGACGGCGCCATCCGCGCCGCGCACGCCGGGGACGTCGGTCAGAAACACGAGGGCTTCGGCCTTGAGTGCCGCCGCGCACGCCGACGCGACTTCGTCGGCGTTGACGTTGTAGTACTCGCCGTCGCTCCCGAGGGCGATGCTCGCGAGGACCGGCACGGCGCCGTGCGATGCCAGCCGGTCGAGCCACGACACGTCGACCGCGGTGACGTCGCCGACGAAACCCAAGTCCTCGCGCATCTGCTTGCGCTTGGCGCGCACGATGCGCAGGTCGCCTCCGCACAGCCCCAGCGCCGGAGCACCCGCGGCGCCGATCGCGGCCACCACCTTCTTGTTGACCAAACCGGCGAAGACCATCACGGCCACGTCGCGCGTGGCGGCGTCGGTGACGCGCAGCCCGTCGACGAAGCGCGTCTCGCGCCCCATCGCGCGCAGGGCCGCGGTCAGCGCGGAGCCACCCCCGTGCACGACCACGATGCGATGGCCGCCGTGCGCCAAGTCGGCCACGGCGTGCGCGAAGCGACGAACGACCGCCGCGTCATCGAGGGCCGCACCGCCGATCTTCACCACCATCTTCACTGCAATCCCTCCCGCTCGTCCCAGCCGAACATCACGTTGAAATTTTGCACGGCCTGTCCCGCGGCACCCTTGACCAAGTTGTCGAGGCACGACACCAAGACGACGCGGCGTCCGTCCGGTTCCATCGCGAAGCCGACGTCGCAATAGTTCGAGTGGAGCGCGTGGCGAATCTCGGGTAGCCGCGCGCTCCCGTGCACGCGCACGAAGGGCGCGTCGCAATAGAACTCGCGCAGGCACGCGTCGAGGTCGCTTGCGCGCGTGCCTGCGGCGGCATGCACATAGATGGTCGACAGAATCCCGCGCGGAATCGGCAGGAGGTGCGGTGTAAACTGGAGCTGGCCCGCGCCCAGGCCCAGCTGCTCGCGGATCTCGCCCGTGTGGCGGTGGCCGAAGACGTTGTAGGCCGAGAGGTTGTCGCTCACCTCGACGAAGTGAGTGCGCGTCGTGGGCTGCTTGCCCGCACCTGAGACGCCCGACTTGGCGTCGCAGATCACACCGTGCTCCAAATCCACCAGACCGCCGTCGATCCACGCCGCGAGTGCCAAGATCACCGACGTCGCGTAGCAGCCCGCGTTGGCGACCAGGCGCGCGTCGGCGATGGTCGCGGCGTGGAGCTCGGGAATCCCGTACGCCGCGGACGCGTCGAGGTGCGAAGCCGTCTCCGGGTTCGCATCCTCGAACGCGTACACGGCGCGGTTGGCAGCGATCTTGAGGCGCCACGCGCCGCTCAAGTCGACGACGCGGTAGCCGCGCTCGATCGCTTGCGGCGCGAGGCGTCGCGAGACCTCGTGCGGCGTGCACAGGAACAGCACGTCGACGCCGGCTTCGCGCAGTCGCAACCACGAAAAGCGCTCGATCTGATATTGCTCCGCGCGCGCGGTTGCTCGCGCCAACTGCGGATAGGCGTCGACCAGGTCGAGCGGGGCGCCGTCCTCGCGATCGTGCAGCAAGAGCGGCGCACGAGCGCGCGGGTGTTTCAAGAGAAGTCGGGTGAGCTCGGCGCCGGTGTAGCCCGTGGCGCCGACCACCGCGGGCTGCACGGTGGTGTCCACTACTGGAGGAGCTCCCTAATTCGTCGGACCAGGGTCGACGCGTGTTTGGAGTCCGGAGAAACGATGAGGATGGTGTCGTCGCCGCCCACGGTGCCGACGACTTCAGGCCAGCTCTCGGCGTCGAGTGCCGCCGCGACACCCTGGGCACTTCCGGCGCTGGTGCGGACCACGACCAGGTTCTGCGCCGACTTGGCGTCCAGGACGAATTCGCGCACCAACCGCTCGACCGAGACCAGGTGGCCCTTGCCGCGTTCGTCGGGGAGGAACGAGTAGCCGTCGGGCGTCTTGACCAGCCCGAGTTCGTGGATGTCGCGCGAGAGGGTGGCCTGCGTAACCGCGTGCCCGCGCCGCGACAGGTGCAGGCGCAGGTCGTCCTGGCTCGCCACCGTCTTCTTGGCGACGATGTCCTGGATGACTTTTTGCCGGGAGAGTTTCGACATGAATAACTATTCCGTGCGTGGCATTATTATGCATTTGCGGCGGGCGTCAAGGGGAATTTCGGGGACGACGGTTCGGTCGACGATCCCGTATACTGCCGCGCCATGACGAAGAACCGGCTCGAAGCGTTCAGCGACGGCGTCATCGCCATCCTCATCACGATTCTGGTCTTGGAGCTCAAGGTCCCGCACGGCTCGGACTTCGCCGCGCTGCGCTCGCTCTTGCCGGTGTTCCTGACCTACATCTTGAGCTTCGTCTTCCTCGCCATCTACTGGAACAACCACCACCACATGCTCCACACCGTCCAGAAGGTGAACGGAAGGATCCTGTGGGCGAACATGCACCTCTTGTTCTGGCTGTCGCTGATCCCGTTCGTGACGGGCTGGATGGGGGCGAATCACTTCGCGTCGGAGCCCACGGCGCTCTACGGCTTCGTGCTCTTGATGGCGGCGATCGCCTACACCATCCTGCAGCACGAGATCGTCGCCCACCACGGGCCGGACTCGGTGCTCGCGAGTGCGGTTGGAAGCGACTGGAAGGCCAGGATCTCGCTCACGTCGTACATCGCGGCCATTCCGCTGGCATTCGTCGAGCCGTGGATCTCGGACGGGCTCTTCGTCGCCGTGGCGCTGATCTGGCTGGTGCCTGACAAGCGCATCGAGTCGAAGCTCGATCCCCGGCGGGCCGAACGCTAGAGCGAAAAGACGACGCCGACCTCGGGTGCCCAGTCGGTCGCCTTCGAGCTGAGCCCGAACCCGCTGTTCGCCTTCACGAAGATCTTGTCGGTCCGGATGTGCCATTGCACTTCGGGGATGAACTCCAGTTCGTCCTGGTTGCCTTCGAGGCCGGCGTAGACGCGCCACGCGGGCGAGAGTCGTTTGAGGTACTCCACCGCGTACTCGCCGACGTTCCCGCTCTCGTCATCCAACGAATACTCGCCCGCCACACGCAGCGTCATGGTGCCGAACGAGAACCCACGGACGATGCCCACACCGGCGGCGAACTCCCAGTCGGGGGTTCCGATCAGCACCTTGTCCTTCTGCTGCGGCGACACCGCTTCGAAGTAGCCGAAGAACTCGGGGTGGCTTTCGGTCTCGTGCGCGAAGCGGAAGTGAAGCTGGCCTTCGACGTCGCCGGTGCCCGATTCTTCGATCGTGCTCGGAACACCCGACGGATCGTCGGGTGCCGTCTCCAGCTTGGCGTCGATGTGATACGACGCCTCCATTTCGACGGCGAGCCGATCGGTGAACCCGTACGCGACGAAGAGGAGGTACTCGGACGCGCGATACTTGCCGCGAAAGTCTTGGTCGAGGCCGTAGCCCAACTCCTCGGGTTTGTACTCGAAATCGTTGTCGTAGTAGTACTCGAAGAACGGGTAGAGGAGCAGCTCGCCGTCTTTGACGTAGGTGCCGAACATCGACGTCGGCTGCCCGGTGCCGCGGTCTTTGAGACGGTCGGTTTGGGAGCGAGCGTGGGTCGGCGCGACGAGGACCAGGGAGAGGGTCAGGAGGAACGCGGATTTCGACATGGGAGTCTCCTTCCGAAGGAGGGGTTTTCCCAGGGGCCTTTAGACCGGTTCACAGACCGTATCATATACTGACGGCCGTGATCCGCACCCGCCTATTTGTCGCCACCCCCGAAGACGCCGCGGCCATCGCGGCGCTGCGCCGCGACACCGCGGACGCGTTGACGCGCGACTTCGGCAAGGGGCATTGGTCGTCGCAGCCGAGCGAGCGTGGTGTCCTATCGGAGATGAAGCGCTCGCGCGTCTACGTGGCGCGACGCCGTGGCAAGGTCGTGGCGACACTGACGCTGCAGACCAAAAAACCGTGGGCCATCGACGTGTCCTACTTCAGTCCCGCGAAGAAGGCGCTCTACTTGATCAACATGGCGGTCGACCCGAAGCACCAGCGCACCGGGATCGGTCGCGCGTGCTTGGACGCGGTGCGAGCGGTGACGAAGGAGTGGCCCGCCGACGCCATTCGTCTAGACGCGTACGACGCCGCGGCGGGTGCCGGCGCGTTCTACGCCAAGTGCGGCTATCGCGAAGTGGGGCGCGTGGTGTATCGGACCGTGCCGCTCGTGTACTATGAGTTGATGCTGTGACCGCCCCCGGTGGTACACTCGACCTGTCGTTCGATATTCCGTCGGTTCCTGCCAGGAGGTCGTGATGCGTTCGCATCGGTCCATGTGGGTTCTGGTGTTCGTGACGGCGATCGTGGTCGTCTCGGCGTGTTCCAAGTCCAACCAGGCGTCGAAGGAACCGCGTAAGCTCACGGAAGCGCAGCGCGACAGTGCCATCGCCGCCTCGTCGCTCCCCGGCGCCAACGTCGTCGGCAAAGCACTCGAAGTCTCCGACTCGGCCAAGGTGCGCGCCGACCAGCCGATTCCGGAGCCGTAATGGTTTCGCATCCAGCGAGGAGATGAGTCATGAAGATCGGCATTCTAGGATCCGGTGCAGTGGGTAAGGCGCTAGCCGCCGGTTTCGCGCAGCACGGTCATGCGGTCACGATGGGGACGCGCGACCCGAAGAAGCTCGCGGCGTTCGCGGCGCAAGAGAAGGGCGTGCGCGTGGGCAGCTTTGCCGACGCGGCGCTCTTCGGCGAGCTCCTCGTGCTCGCCGTCAAAGGGGCGGCCGCGGCCGACGTCTTGCGCGACGCGGACGAGGACAACGTCGAGGGCAAAGTCGTCATCGACACCACCAACCCCATCAGCGACGCGCCGCCCAAGAACGGCGTGCTCGATTACTTCACGAACGAAGAAAGCCTGATGGAGCGCCTGCAGCGCGAATTCTCCGACGCCCTTTTCGTCAAGGCGTTCAGTTGTGTGGGAAGCGACTTGATGGTGCATCCAAAGCTGGCCGGCGGCCCGCCCACGATGTTCATCTGCGGGAACGACGCCGCGGCGAAGCGCACTGTGACCGGCATCCTGGATCAGTTCGGGTGGGAAGTCGAAGACATGGGAGCCGCCGAAGGCGCGCGCGCGATCGAACCGCTCGCGGTGCTCTGGTGCATCCCGGGTTTTCTGCGCAACGACTGGTCGCACGCCTTCAAGATGCTCCGGTAGCGCGCGCTCAGGCTCCTCGCAGCTACTTCTTCTTCCAGTCGGGATCCACTACGCAGCGGAATCCGACGTAGACCCAGCGCTTGCCGGGTGCGGTGCTCTCGCGATTCGCGCAGCGTAGGTACTTCGAGAATGTATTCCATGACCCGCCGCGATACACCCGCCGGTCCTTGCTGAAGACTTCGTTGCGATCCGGGACCCCCTTCGGGATCACGTCGTTGGATCCGCGGGGATAGGCTTCGTAGCGACTGTCCACCCATTCGGCCGCGTTGCCCGCCATGTCGAAGCATCCATACCAACTGACACCGGCCGGGTAGCTCATGACGGGCACCAAGTGTTCGCCGTTGTTGGCGAGTGCCCGGTCGAAGCTGTCGCCCCACGGAAACACGCGGCCGTCGGTGCCGCGGGCCGCTTTCTCCCACTCCGCTTCGGTGGGGAGTCGCTTACCCACCCACTTCGCGTACGCGGCGGCTTCGTCGAAACTCACGCTAATGACCGGAAAGCCGTCCTCGCCGATACCGTAATCTCCGTGCATCCACTTGGGCGGAGCTTCGGTCTGCGTGGAATCGAGAAAGACCTTGTACTGCGCATTGGTGACTTCGTGGATATCGATGTAGAAGTCGTCGACGAATACGCGGCGCTGCGGGAACTCGTCGACTTCCGCCATCTTGAGCAGCTGTTCGGCCGTGCTGCCCATCAGGAATTCACCCGCGGGGACGAACACCATCCCGTTGATCTCGGGAATGGGATTGGGGCGAAAGGGCGCCTCGTCGCGAGAGGCGTCTTGCGCGCGGCCGGCGAGTGCAAGCACGCTGATCACGAGGGCCGGAATGGTGACGAGGATGAAAGCGGATCGCATACGTTGGAAGTTTTGGCGACGAACTCCGGCGGGGTCGGGCAACTCTACGCCGGGCCGCGGGAGCGAGTAAACCTGAATTCGCTTCTGACGTTATGGAGTCGGACCGGGCTCTTGGACTACTCGCGAGAGTGCGTCGCAAGAAATACGGGCTCCCGCTTTCGGGAGCCCGTGGTCGGACTCGATGTGTGTCGGCTTGAATGTGGCGGAAGGCAGCCCGTCTTGCGACTGACTGCCTTCCTCTGGTGGGGACTGAAGAATGGCGCGTTCTGGGACTGTGGGACTAGGGTCTCGCGCCGCTTCCTCTTCCTGGCTGCTGTGCGGATAAATTCGGTGAAGCCGATACCGTTCGCCTCAACCCATCTATCATCCGAACGGTTGCCGCATGTTCATTCCCGCGGTATCGGCTTCGGAGATGAATATAGATTCGGTCTTGATATTCGTAAAATAGAAAATGTATATTGGCGTCATAAGTAAAAGATATGGCTTCAATCAATCTGAATCACCTCCATTACTTCTATGAGGTCGCCCGGCACGGGAGCTTCACGCGGGCGGCTCGAGAGCTCTTGGTGTCGCAGTCGGCGCTGAGCGTGCAGATCCGGGCTCTGGAGAACTCGTTGGGATCACGTCTCTTCGACCGTCGCAGCGGGGGAGTCGTCCTGACCGACGCCGGCCAGCGAGCGTTCTCGGTCGCCGAGCGCGTCTTCGCCGACGTCGACCAACTGATCTCCGACTTCAAGCAGACCGACCGCCAGCTCGCGGGGGCCGTCAGCGTGGGGACGGTCAACAGCATCGGGATCTATGTCCTTCCCGACATTCTCACCAGCTATCGCGCGAAGTACCCCGATGTCCGCATCCACATCGACTTTCGCGAATCCGAGCGCGTGATGGATCAGTTGATCCAAGGTAAGACCGACCTCGCCGTCGTGCCGTGGGAGCGGTCCTACCCCGATTTGAACGCGCTGCCTCTCACCCGCCAGAAGCTGTTCATCGTCGCACCCCCCGAACACCCGCTCGCACGCGCCGAGCAGGTCAACCCGCGCGATTTGCAGGCGCACCCCTTCGTGGGCTACCACGAGGGCATGCACACGCGTGCGATGATCGATGCTCTCTTCAAACGCATGTCGATCGCGGTACACTACGTCGTGGAGTCCACCAATGCCGCGACCATCAAGCACATGGTGCTGGCCGGGATGGGGCTCGCGTTCCTTCCCGAGGCGGTGGTGGCGGCCGAGATTCGGCGCGGGCAGTTGGTGCGCATCGAAGTCCCGCCGCTCATCATGAGTCAGGACGTGACGCTGTACTTGCGTAAGAACCGCACATTGCCGCGCGCCGCGGTGGGCTTCGTCGAATTTCTGAAGGAATACTTCGCCCCGAAGAAACGGGGACGGGAGGCATCGACATGATACTCAAAGGAAAAGTCGCGATCGTCACGGGTGCCTCGTCCGGGATCGGGAAATCCATCGCGCAACTTTGTGCACGCGAAGGCGCCGCGGTGGTTCTGTCCGACTTGAATCGAGAGGCGGGTGAGAAGGCGGTCGCGGAGATTCGCGCGGCGGGCGGCGAGGCGACGTTCGTCGCCGCCAACGTGGCCGACGCGGCGGACTGCAAGCGCACCGTCGATACCGCGCTCGAACGCTATGACCGGCTGGACGTCGCCTGCAACAACGCGGGCATCGGCGGGGAGTCGCAACCGACCGCGGACATGTCGATCGAAGGCTGGCAGAAAGTGATCGGCATCAATCTGTCGGGCGTGTTCTTCGGTATGAAGTATCAGATTCCGGCCATGCTCAAGAGCGGCGGCGGCTCGATCGTCAACATGGCGTCGATCCTCGGACAGGTGGGCTTCGCGAACTCGAGCGCGTACGTTGCGGCCAAGCACGGCGTGGTCGGGCTGTCGAAGAATGCGGCACTCGAGTACGCTCAGAAGAACGTGCGCGTGAACTCGGTCGGTCCTGGCTTCATCCACACGCCGCTGCTCAAGGGTCTCGAGGCGGACCCGCGCACGTTGGAGATGTTGGTCTCGCTGCACCCGATGGGACGGCTCGGCACGCCCGAAGAGGTGGCCGAGCTGGTGCTGTGGCTGAGCTCGGAGAAATCGTCGTTCGTCACCGGCGCGTACTACGCGGTCGACGGCGGCTATCTCGCGCGCTAGCGCCTCAAGGGCGCGCGTCGGCGGCGTCGGACTTGCGTGTCTCATGCAAGGTGAACAGAGACAGCTCGGGCGAGTTCAACGCACGAGTCGTTCGTTCGACGGGAGTCAGTTGAGGTATCTCCGGCTGGCCGGAGAGCCCCAACTCCGGAAACCGGCGCGCAGCTGGGAGGACACTCGACTCGAGCGATCCCACCGACTTGTTGTAGGCGCCCACCGCTCGGTTGAGCCCGTCTCCGATATCCATGACGTGCTCCGCGAGCACGCGCATACGCTTGTGTAGTTCGACACCCAGGTCGCGAATCTCCTGCGCACTCTCCGCGATCTTCTCTTGCTTCCATCCGTAGGCCACCGAGCGCAAAAGCGCGATCAACGTCGTCGGGGTGGCGATGATGACGTTCTGCGCCGCTCCTTCTTCGATGAGGCCGGGCTCGTGCTCGAGCGCTGCCGAGAAAAAACTCTCGCCCGGTAGGAACATCACGACGAACTCCGGGGTCGATTCGAACTGCTCCGCGTACGACTTGGCGCGCAGCTTCGCAATGTGAGTCCGAATTTGGCGCGCGTGGTCTCTCATGTGTCCGCGCGCAGTCTCGATGTCGGTGGATTCCTGTGCCTTCAAGTAGGCCTCGAGCGGAACCTTCGAATCGACGACGACATTCTTCCCGCCGGGAAGGTTGACCACCATGTCGGGGCGCAAGCGGCCTTCCTCGCCTTGGACCGACGGCTGTTCGATGAAATCGCAGTACTCCACCATCCCGGCCAATTCGACGACCTTGCGTAGTTGCACCTCGCCCCAGCGGCCGCGGACAATGGGTGTGCGCAGCGCGTTGGTGAGGTTGCGCGTCTCGGTGTTGAGGGATGTAGTTTCCGTGCGCAAACCGGCGAGGTTCTGCGACAACATCCCGTAGTCCTCGCGACGCGTCTTCTCGATGGCCTCGATTTGCACGTTGACCTTCTCGAGCGACTCCTTGAGCGGTTTGACGAACTCTTCGACCGATTTCGATTTCTGGTCGAGCGTACTCTTGGCACCCTCCTGATACTTCTCGAGTGTGGCCTTGGCGAGCTCGAGGAACGATTCGTTGCTGCTCTTGAGCGCGTCGGCGGAGAGCGCCTTGAACGCGTTCGACAGCCGCGCTTCGCCGGCGCGTTCTTGCTCGAGGGCCGTCTCAAGACGTCCGGCTTGCACCTTCAGGTCGACGATGGTGGCCTCGCGTTCCGCAATCGCCGTGCGGAGTGCGGCCGCGCGCGAACGACTCGCCATCCAGCCCGCGACGACGCCGACCGCGACCGCGATCACCCACGTGACTATATTGACGCCCGTCATCGATTTCCTTTCGCTGGCGAAGAGTGTAGGGACGGTCGCCGAATCCGTCATTACTATTTAGCGCGGAACGGTCGCGGTGCGGGAGAAAAAAAACGAGAATTGACAGGTGGCCTGCAAACGCGATAAATTCTTACCTGCAATAGCGTTCCACGGACCGCGAAACCCACCCCTCGTAGATTCACCGGTGCCCATGCTTTTGCTTCGTCGTGTTCCCCGCAGCGTCACCATCGCCGCGGCGCTCGCCTATGTGTTGATCGCGGCGCGCGCGTCGGCCGGAGTCGACCCCGGGCTCGAGTGGAAGACGATCTCGACCGAGCATTTCGACGTGCATTTTCACGCCGGCGAAGAATGGACCGGCGCCGAAGCGGCGCGCATCGCGGAAGAGATCTGGGGGCCGATCACGGACGTCTACGACTATCGGCCCAAACGCTGCCACCTCGTGATCCTCGACACCGAGGACTACGCCAATGGTGCGGCGTACTACTACGACAACAAGATCGAGATCTGGGCCACCAATCTCGAATTCCACCTGCGCGGCACCACACCGTGGCTGCGCAACGTCATCACGCACGAATTCACCCACATCGTGTCGATCCAGGCCTCGATGAAGATGCCGCTCCGCATCCCGGCCATCTACTTCCAAGCGGTCGACTTCGAAAAGGAGAAGCGCCCCGACGTCATCACCGGATACCCGGACTTGATCGTGTCGTATCCGATCACCGGCACCGTGGTGCCGGGATGGTGGGCCGAAGGCGTTGCGCAGTACCAGTCGCCCGTCAAGCACAACGACTGCTGGGACACGCATCGCGACATGATTCTCCGCGCCGCCGTGACCGAAGACCGCATGCTCAGCTACGACGAGATGGGATTCCTCGGGCACACCAGCCTCGGCAACGAGCAAGTCTACGACCACGGCTACGGACTCGTGAGCTACATCGCCGCCACCTACGGACCCGAGAGCCTCAAGAAGACCACCGAGTACATGGGCAAGTGGTACCGTCTCACCATCGACGGCGCCCTCAAGGCGGCGACCGGCAAGAAGGGCAACCAACTCTACGACGATTGGAAAGCGTACCTGACCCAGCGCTACGACCGCATGCTGGTCGACGTGCGCCCGAATCTGCGCGAAGGCACCGTCCTCTCCGACGACGGCTTCATGACGCTGGACCCGTCCTTCAGCCCCGACGGGAAACGCGTGACGCTCTTGTCGAACGAGGGCAGCGACTACGCGTCGACGTCCTTGTACGTGATCGATCGCGACGGCAAGCACATGGACGAAATCGAAAGCAGCGTGTCGTCGGGGGCCGTGTTCTCGCGCGACGGCGCGACGCTTCTGTATGCGAAGCACACCAAGGTCGACGCCTACGGAGCGCGCGTGAGCGACCTCTACACCTACGACTTCGCCCACAAGAAGGAGAAGCGCATCACGCACAAGCTGCGGGCCGCGGAGCCCGACTGGTCGCCCGACGGCGGCTCGATCGTGTGCGTGCTCAACCAGGACGGCACCCACCGGCTGGTCACGATGAACGCCGACGGGTCCGCAATGCGGGATATTCGGCCCGCGAAGGGCGGCGTGCAGATCTACACGCCGCGTTATTCGCCCGACGGCGTGCGCATCCTCTTCGGTACGTTCGAAAAAGGGACGCGCGACGTCGCGTCGGTCGCGGTCGACGGCAGCGATTTTCGCTACGAGATTCAGTCGCCCAACGACGAGCGCGACGCGCGCTGGACGCCCGACGGTACCGGCATCGTGTTCGCGTCGGATCGAACCGGCATCTTCAACATCTATCGCATGGACCTCGCGAGCGGTGGGGTCGAGCAAATGACCAACGTCGTGGGAGGCGGGTTCATGCCCGACCTCGCGCACGACGGAACGCTCGCGTATTCGGAATACACCGCGAAAGGGTACCGCGCGATGATGCTCTCACCCGAGGCGAACGCAATCGCCACCCTCACGCGCGACGCCTACGACACGCGCGCGGCGGGAGTGTTCGACGAGTGCGTCGACTTGAAGTCGGGCATAGCGTCGATCGATATGGGAGACGCCAACGCCGCCAACCCGATCGACGCGTCGCTGGTGCCGATCGCCGGCGCGCGCCCGGACGCGCCCGAAACCCCCACCGAGCCGGCCGCCGACATCGGCGTCAAGGCGCCGGAGTACGAGAGCAAGCCCTACAAGTGGGACTACACCGGCTTTCAATTCTTCCCGCGCTTCCTGCTGTGGGACGGAACCCCGCGACTCGGGCTCTTCGTCGCCAACAACGAAATCTTGGACCGCCAGAGTCTATTTTTCGGCGGCTCGTACGGAACCGACGGCGAGTTCGATTTGATCTTCGACTTCGAGCTGCGGCGCATATTCCCCGTCATCTACATGGAGTACTACAAGGTTCGTCAGAAGTACTCCGACCAGTTTCCGCTGGAGGAGTTCGATCGCTACTACTTCGTCGACTATCGCTACGACGTGTGGTCGGCCGACGTCGGGGTTCGCTTCGAGTTCGAAGACAAGTACAGTCTGACGCAGCGCAACGACATTTCGGTGTGGTGGAACCACAGCGAGTACAACATCTTCATCGAGCCCTCGTACACGCCGCTCGACGACCCCACGGCACCGCCGCTGCCGGAGCAGCCGGTGGGCTGGAAGTATTTCGTGGGCAACGACGCCCACGCGCGTTGGTACTACAAGTCGATCGAGCGAGCGATCGACAGCGACATCAATCCGCGCGGCGGGCGCGAGTTCGCCATCGACGTCATGTATGGGATGGACGAGCTGTTCACGAGCGGACAGTTCGACTACGGCGTCAACCCGGACTTCGACCACAACAACTTCGGTCAGTACACGGTCGATTGGAAGGAATACGTCGCACTCCCGTGGTGGCATCACACCCTGCAGTTGCGCGCGTTCACGTCGATCATCGACAAACCCGTCGACGACTTCTTCTGGGTCTACATGGGCGGCATGGATCGCCTGCGCGGCTACACCTACTACGCGATCGGCGGTCGCAAGGGAGCGCTCGCGAGCGCCACGTATCGCTTCCCGATTTGGCGGCGCATCGACCGGCAGGCGTCGTGGCTCACTTTCAAGGACATCTACGGCGGGGTTTTCTACGAAGTCGCGAGTGCCTGGAACCACGGCAATCTACCGAGCGACGACCCGGCGCTGGGACAGGACTACTACTCCAACGTCGGCGCCGAACTGCGACTCAACATGGGATCGTTCTACACCTACCCGACGACGGTCAACGTCGCGGGCGCGTACGCGCTCGACGACGCCGTCTACGTCAATCCGATCTTCGAAGTCCCGGTGGTCGAGTACAACCCGCAGTGGCGCGTGTACCTCAACATCGGATTCGGTTTCTAGGCGGCGGGCTTCTTCTTGAAGAAACTCGCGATCAGGGGGAGCAGAATCCCACCGATCGCCGATGCCGCAACATTACCGGCCGTGGTTCCGCCGAGCGCGCCCCCGCCCAGCTGTCCACCAGCGAGTCCGCCGAGTGCGCCCAAGATCGTGTTCAGCGCGGGGCCCATGCTGCGGTTCTTCATGAGCGCGCCGAAGATATTGCCGCCGACACCGCCGCCGAGAACGTTAATGAGGTATTCCATGAGTTCTCCTTCACGAAGGCGTTCGAACAAGGGCCGGGCTGCGCGGGCGAGGAGGGGGACTACTTTCGGCCGAGGATGGAGTCTGCAAACGACGCCGTCGACATGGCAAGCAAATTGTAACCTCGTGCAACCCTTCACAAGGACGATTCGATGTCATCCTACCGACGCATCGTAGTTCCGACTCCCCGACTGATTCTCGTCGCCGCCACCCTCGACGTCCAACAGGCCGAGTTCGACGACCGCCACCAATTCGCGTCGCGACTCAACGCCGACGTCCCACCCGATTGGCCGCCGCAGTACAGCGACGAAGCCTCGATGCGCTGGGTGTTGGACTACATGCGCGCGCACCCCGACCACGACGGATGGACGAAGTGGTACTTCCTCCTATCGCGCCCCGGCGGTCGCGCGGTCGTGATCGGTAACGGAGGATTCGCCGGTGCGGCGGGTGATGACGGCACCGTCGAAGTCGGATACTCGATTGTGGAGGCGCACCAGCGACAGGGCTACGCGCCGGAAGCGGTGCGCGGACTCGTGGCGTGGGCCTTCGCGCACATGCACGTTAAGCGCGTCATCGCGCACACGCTGCCGGAACTGAAACCGTCGATTCGTGTGCTCGAGAAGTGCGGATTCGTTTTCGCGGGTGACGGCACGGAGGCGGGGACGATTCGATACGAATTATTCGCTCCGCAGCGCTAGCGACTGCCGCCTACAAATCGCCGTAGTCGACGCTGAAGGTGTCGCCTTGCGAGAGGTCGCCGGTCTCGAAGCCGCGTCGGAACCAGGCGATGCGCTGCGCGGAAGTCCCGTGCGTGAACGAGTCGGGCACCACGTAGCCTTGCGATTCCTTCTGGATGCGATCGTCGCCGACCGCCCCCGCGGCGGCGATCGCTTCATCGAAGTCTCCGGGCTCGACCACCTCGAGTGAGTCTTGCGCGTAGTGCGCCCACACGCCGGCCAAAAAGTCGGCTTGCAGCTCGAGTCGCACCGACATCTGGTTGTATTCCGCTTCGCTCACCTGTCCCTGCATCGCATGCACTTTGTCGGTCAAGCCCATTTGGTTCTGCACGTGGTGTCCGACTTCGTGCGCGATCACGTACGCGATGGCGAAGTCGCCGGGTGCCCCGAAGCGCGACTGCAGCTCGTCGAAGAAGGAGAGGTCCATGTACACCTTCTGGTCGGGCGGGCAATAGAACGGACCCGACGCCGCCGAAGCGAAGCCGCACGCGGACTCGACTTGGCCGGTGTACAACACGACCCACGGTTTCTGGTACGTCGAACCTTGCTTCGAAAAGATCTCGCCCCAGATGTCTTCGGTGTCGGCGAGCACAACGGAGACGAAGTGCTTGAGTTCTTCCTGGTGGGGATCGACGGGCGTGGACGTTTCGGTTTGCGGCGTCGACACTTGATCGAGCAACTGCCGCGGATCGGCGCCGAACAACATGGCGACCACGATCAAGACGATGGTCCCCAAGCCGCCGCCCACGACCATGCGGCCGGTACTCATCCCACGACGATCTTCGACGTTTCCGCTCTCGCGCCGTCCGGCCCATTTCATCGCGCCACCTCCGATGTTCGACGCGCCAGTATACCAGCGACGCGTTCCTCGAGCATAGCTGCGACCGCGCGGTGCCCTGCGACCGACAAATGGTCCTCGTCGACGAAGAGACTGTCGGCGGCCACACCGGTCGCGCGCGCGTACGCGACCAACGGCGGCAGGAGGTCGAGCGTTTCGAACCCGCGCGCGTGGGCATACGAAACCAGCACGCGCTGCGGCGCCGCCGACCCTTCCGGGTCGGAGAGTTGTACGGCGAATGGAAACACCACCACGAGCACGGGAACGTCGCGCGCGGCGCAGTGGTCGACGATGCCCTGCAAGTCCGCGAGTGCGATATCCCACGCCGTCTTCACGTTGGCTTGGTCGGGATGCTGGATGAGCGTCTCGACGTCGAGTGCTTGCTGCCGAATCGCGCCGAGTCGGAGGTCTTGGCCCAGTTTGCGCTTCGCCTTGAACTCACGCACCACGTTCTGAATCTGATAGACGAGGGCACTCTTCGACAAGAGTCGGTCCCAGCGCGACGTGTACGAATGGCGGAGTTGGTAGCCTTCGTCAGGGCCGCCGAAGCGCGCGAGGTAGAACATCTCGGTGACGTCGTTCAACACGAAGCCGACCACGACCAAGTCGGGCTGGTAGCGATCGCCTTCGTCGGCGAGCACGATCGCTTGCTGCCACTGCGAGTATCCTTCGACCGCGAGATTGACGGTCTCCACCGCGAGCGAGTCGCGCGTCGCCAGTCGATCGCCGAGGACGAACGGGTAGGTGTCCTCCCAGCGCGCGACGCGGTAGCCGAACGTCACCGAGTCGCCGAGATACACGACGCGCGCCACACCGGGTTTCTTTTCGTACGGAACGACGGGGCCGCGAAAGCCGCGCTGGTTGATGCTCACGTCGACGTCGCCCCACCGGTCGACGGCACCCGGGCGCAGCTTCCACCCCAGGCGGTCGTCCTTCACGAAGAGTGTGGTCGTCTTTTCGTGATCGGGGAGAAACGGTCGCAGTGCCACTTCGAGCCACACCACCGGGACCGCCACGATCAGAAACGCGAGCAAACACTTCTCGACCAGCGTTCGTCGAAAGAAGTCGACACGACCGACGAGCCACCCAATTACGAATAGCACCGTACCAATGAGAAGAAACGCGAGCTGTGCCCCGTGGATGCGCGGTGCCTCGGGTGTCAGGAAGGCGCGGTGGAAGATCGCGCGCGCGACGCGCGCCGCGATTTCGACCGTGAGTGTGTTGTAGAGCAGCGCGCCGAGGAGGAAGGCGATTCCACCGGCCGCGAACAAGAGGCGGGCCGCGCCGCGTTTTCGGGCCGAAGCACCTTCGCGGTCGGGCGACACCCGCTAGTCCTCGTCGCGTCGGCGCACGGCGTCGGACCAGTCGTGCTCGTAGAATTCGTAGTCGGCCTTGGCCATGCCCATCGCTTCGTAGACACGCATCGCGCGCTGGTTGGTGTGGTGCACGTAGAGACGGAGCCCGCGCGCGTCGCGGTGCGCGCGCGCGCGCTCGGCGATGTGGCGGTAGAGGGCGCGGAACACCCCCACGCGCCGGAATTCGGGGTCGACGTACACGCTCTGCAGCCACCACAAAACGCCGTCGCGCCAATCGGTGAGCTCGTACGTCACCATGGTGGTGCCGACGACGCGCCCGTCGATTTCGGCCACGAAGTAGCGGCACAACTCCGGGTGCGAGAAGCCGCGGCGCACGCCGGCCGTCACGATGCCGGGGTCGAGCACCTTCTCTTCGGATTCGAGCGCCAAGCGGCGATTGAAGTCGACGATCTCGGCCGTGTCGCGCGGGTCGGCGTCGCGCACGACGACGTGCGGTTGGGTTTCCACGCGGCCATACTAGCAACGGTTGCGGGTGTCGCGCAACGGGATCAGTCTTGTAGGACGAAGGGAGGGCGGTGGAACGCGCGCGCGTCGATCTTGTAGCGCGTGAGTTTGTTGCGAAGGGCCCCGCGGCTCGTCCCCATCAACTCGGCCGCGCGCGACACGTTGCCGCGCGTGCGCTTGAGGGTGGCTTCGATGAGCGCGCGCTCGACTTCGTCGAGCGTTACCGTACCGGTGGGCAGCTCCATCTCGATGCGGCCGTCGGGGCGGCGCTGCAAGAGCGCGCGCCGCGCGCTCGACGGCATCTCAATGGGCAGGTGATGGGGCTCGATGGCCGGCTCCTTGCACAACAGGACCGCCCGCTCGAGTACGTTGACCAATTCGCGCACGTTGCCCGGCCACGGATAGTCACGAATGATGGTGCGCGCGGCCGGCGACACGGTCAGGTCGGGCTTGCCGAATTTCTTCTTGTACGTGTCGAGGTAGTGTCCGGCGATGGTCTCGATGTCCTCGCGCCGCTCGCGCAGCGCGGGGATGCGAATCTCGACCACGTTCAGTCGGTAGTAGAGGTCTTCGCGGAAGCGCTTGATGCGCACTTCCTCCTTGATGTCGCGATTGCTGGCCGCGATGACGCGCGTCTCGACCGTGATCTCGCGGTCGCCGCCCAGGCGCCGAAAGCGTTTGGTGTCGAGGAACTTCAAGAGCTTGGCCTGCGTCACCGGTTCGATTTCGGTGATTTCGTCCAAGAACAACGTGCCGCCGTCGGCCAGCTCGATCAGGCCGATCTTGGTCGCGCGCGCGTCCGTGAACGCACCCGGCTCGTAGCCGAAGAGTTCGCTCTCGAGCAAGGTGGCGGGCAGCGCCGCGCAGTTGATCTCGATGAACGGGCCCGTCGCCGCGCGCGAGCGCTCGTGGATGGTGTGGGCGAAGAGGCTCTTTCCGACCCCGGACTCGCCGAGCAACAGCACCGACGTCGACGTGCTCTCCGCGACGTGGTCGATCAACTCGAGCACGCGACGGATGAGCGCACTCGTCCCCACGATTTCCTCGACGTGCACCGAGCGCTTGGACGCGCGCGCGTGCTCTTGGCGTTCGCGCCGCAGATGGATCGACGCGAGTGTTTGCTCCATCAGGGCGTGAAACGTCGCCTCTTCGATCGGCTTGAGCACGAAGGCACGTGCTTTGAGTTCCAGCACCTTGCGGTCGAGGTCTTGGGATTCGCGCGGGACGCAGAGAATCAACTGCGCGTTGGGCGACAGCGCGCGCGCCTTCTCGAGGGTGGCGCGCGACGTTTCGAGGGAAACAGCGTCGGTGAAGCCCAGGATGATGACGTCGACGCGGGTGCCTTCCTCGTCCAGGTCGGCGGCCTTGAGGATGCGGACCGGCTTCGAGAGGCTGCGCAGGAGGGCGCGCAACTGTTCGGCGTCCCAGTCGCTCGCTTCGATTACGAGAATGCCGTATGCGTCGTGCATCGCGTGACCACTCGCTTGGGAAACCCTAGGTTGGTAGAAGGAGTAAACACGCCTTTTGTGCAAGTCCCGTGCCCGCGGGCCCGGGTCCCTGCGTTGGCGCAGAGGCCTGCCTGTGCTAGAGTTGAGCGAGGGAGGCCCAGGGCCAGCCGGTTGCAGCCACCGGCGTAACCGATCTACGGGAGGAGTGGGATGAGAATCCGGGCAACACTTCGGGTCGTCGTATCGTTGGTCGCCGTGTTCGGGCTGGCACTCTCGTGCGACAGTGAAGACGAACCTGCTGCTCCGGTCCCAATCGCGCCGGGGACTGTAACCGACCTTGCGATTGACAGCGTCGCTGCGACGAGTATTGCACTGACGTGGACCGCGCCTGGTGCCGACGGCAATCAAGGTCGCGCGTCGTCCTACCGACTCACCCGTTCCGACACACCCATCGATGCGTCGAACTTTGACGCCGCGACTGTAGTCGCTGGGGTTCCCACGCCCGCGATCGCCGGCACGATCGAGTCCTTCACAGTTACCGGGCTCGATTCGACCTCGACCTACTACTTTGCGATCCGGGCACGAGACAGCGACGGGTTGTACGGGAGCGTTTCAAACAACGCGGTTTGGCTCCCGCCCGAGCCCGACACCGTGCGAGTGACCGGCGTTAGCTCTTCTCTTGTGTCGCCAGGCGACATCATCGTGATCTACGGTTCCGAATTCGCAACGCCCGCGAGTGGAAACCACGTTACGTTCATGAACCCGCTCGCTGTTGCAAGGGCTTTCGCCGGAAACGAGGATTCGATTCAGGTCGTTGTTGATCCTAATGCCACCAACGGGCCTTTCACCGTTACATCAGCAGGGATTACCGCGCAGGGCCCCAGCATTGAGGTCGAGAGAGCAATTGGCGACTTCTTCGTGTTCGGTGGGCTTGGTCCGGACCAGACCCTTTCGCTTCCCAATCCAACAGCCACAGCCAAGTATCTTGTGATCCCGCATGGGACCAACCCAAACGCCCCGTTCTCGACCGACTATGGGTACTCGATTGAGTCGGAGACTATCGTTTCGCTCGCGGGCGGCAGCGTCGCCGCGCGGCAATCCGGTGGCCCGACGCGGCATGCGGCTGCAACCAATCTCGGTGTCAGAGAAGCGTTCGACGTCTGGCGCCTGGACCGCACGCGCGAGTTGATTTCACTCGTTGGCGTCCCGGCACGCGTCAAGAAGGTGGCGCCGGCGCAGGTGGCTCGGCCGTTCCGTCAGTTTTACGTTCTCAACACGCCGACCGGCAGCCCGTGGAATCCTGCGAACTACAACCTCGTGACCGCAGACTTGCGCTACGATGGGTCGAAGTGTCTCGTGTACGCCGATGTCGACACGCTTTCGGACCCGGCAAACAACCTCGACACTGCACACTTTCGCCAACTCGGCCAGGCGTTCGACAACTCGATCGAGGCTACCAATGTAAGCTACTTCGGTGCTTACTCCGACGTCGATAACAATGGCAAGATCATCATCTTGATTTCGCCGGTCGTCAACCGGCTCACACCGCCGGGCAGTTGGGGTTTCATCGCGGGGTTCTTTCTTTCGATCGACCTTTACTCTCCGCCGCAGGTGCCCGTGGGGACGACCAATCACGCCGAGATGGTGTATCTGCTTGCCTCCGACCCCGGGGCGGTCTGGGGAAACGCATTCCCCGTTGCCTTCACCGCCAACGAGAACATCGGGACGACGGTGCACGAGCACGAGCACATGATCAGCTTCTCGCATCGCATCTTTGTCGAAGGCGGGGTGACACAGGAGACGTGGCTCGAGGAAGGTATGGCGCACATGGCCGAGGACTTGAACGGATTTCACGAGGCCAACAAGGCGCGCGCGGATCTCTACCTCCAGGATCCTGGAGCAATCTCGCTTGAACACTCGACTGCGCCGCTGTCGCAACGCGGTGGCATTTACCTCTTCCTTCGCCTGATGATGGACCGATACGGCAGCGGTATTCTCAAAGAGATTGTCCAGAGTAGTTGCGCAGGGCGACCGTGTATCGAGGGCGTGACGGGGGAAGATTTCTACCAACTCGTGGCCGAGTTCCTCGCGGCCTTGTATCTCGATGGGAAGGGTATCACCGCCGACCCGCGTTTCGACTTCACGTCGATCAACCTGGCTGAGTACGGCACGGTTGCGACTCGAAGCCGTTTCGTCGGTGTTTATCAGGCGGGAGACGTTCGTCGATCCTCTGGCAATCTCTATTTGTACAATGGGGTCATCAATACCCACACACGTTTCACGTTCACGGAACTGAATGCTGGCGCGGGCCTTCGCGAGGCGATCGTGCGGGTCGAATAGTTCCTTCTCTCTGACTGCCGGGACGTGCTCGATCGGGGGCCTTGGGGTCGGATCGAGCTTGCCGCAACGGGCTAGTTGCATTAGCGTTACGACAACCGGCGCGCGGGCCCGACACGCGGTCGCCGGCCCGTCGAATGCATTCCAAACCCAACGGGGACCAACATGAGACTGCGTGAGCTTTCGAGCTTCGTGCTCGCCGCGTGCCTATTGCTGACCGTCGCGTGCGGCGGGGACGACACCACTGCGCCGCAACCCGACCCGCCCGTCGTTGCGGGAGTCAGCGCCACCACGGTGGCGCCGGGCGACACGCTCGTCATCAGCGGCTCGAACTTCACCAGTCCCCCGAGTTCGAACCAGGTGCGCTTCACCAATCCGTTGGGAGTCTCGACGCCGGTCGCGGGCAATTCGAGCGAGTTGACCGTCGTCGTCGACCAAGACGCGACCACGGGCCCTCTCACCGTTAGCAACTCCAGCGGCTCCGACAACGGCCCCGACATCACGGTGACGCGCGGCATCGGTGATTTCTTCGTGTATGGCGGACTCGGTGCCAGCAACGAGCTCGCATTGCCCAACCCAACCGCGACGACGCAGTACCTCGTCATCCCGCACGGAACCAATGCGAACGCGCCGTTTTCGGCCGATTACGGCTACCAGATTTCTTCGGCCAATACGCTGTTGCGCGCCGCGTCCGCCGATCGTGGTCCGACGCGTCGTGCGGCAGCGACGCAGAGCGACGCCCAAGGTGATTTCGAAGCGTGGCGCTGGGAACAAGCAAGTGAGCTAGTGGAACGCATGGGTGCGCCGAAGACCACGCCGCGGCCCATCGAAGCGGCGGCCGAGGTCGCGGCGGCGCCGTTTCGCCAGTTCTATGTACTCAAGACGGCGAGCGGGAGTGCGACCAACCCGGCCAACTACGCCCACATCACCGCCGACCTTCGCTACACGGGAACCAAATGTCTCGTGTACGCCGACGTCGACACGTCGCTGAACCCGGCGAACAACTTCGACGACATTCACTTCCAGCAGTTCGGCCAAGCCTTCGACAACTCGATCGAGCCGACCAACGTGTCGTATTTCGGCGATTATTTCGACGTCGACGGCAACGGCAAGGTGATCATCCTCATCACGCCCGTCGTCAATCGCATGACGCCGGCCAATAGCAACGGCTTCATCGCCGGCTTCTTCCTCTCGATCGATCTGTACGCGCCCCCGCAAGTGCCGGCCGGGACCACCAACCACGCCGAAATTTTCTACGTACTGGCCTCCGATCCCACTGCCGAGTTCAACCCGGGGATTCCGCCCTTCCCGATCGCCTTCACCGCCGACGAGAACATCGGAACTATCGCGCACGAACACGAGCACATGATCAGCTTCTCGCACCGCATCTTCCAGGAAGGCGGTGTCACACAGGTGACGTGGCTCGAGGAGGGAATGGCGCACATGGCGGAATACCTGAACGATCGTCACGACGCCAATATCAAGCGCGCGGATACTTATCTCCAAAACCCCGGGGCCGTATCGCTCGAAGACAACTCCACCCCGCTCAATCAACGCGGGGGTATTTTTCTGTTCCTGCGCTTGATGGCCGATCGCTACGGCACGGACATACTCAAAGACATCGTGCAAAGCAAGTGCACGGGACGCGCGTGCATCAAGAATGTGACCGGCCGAGACTTCTACGACCTCGTGCCGGAATTTTTGGCCGCGCTGTACGTGAGCGGGAAGGGCATCACCGCCGACCCGCGCTTCAACTTCACCTCGATCGATCTGGCCGACTACGGGACGGTCTCCGCATCGACCGGTGTGATCGGTCTCGATGCGGTGGGAGACGTGCGGCGCTCCTCGGGCGATCTCTATCTTTACAACGGCGTGCTCGGTCAAGACACGCGCCTCACGTTCTTCGAACTCGCTCCCACCGGCGTTAAACTGCGCGACGCGATCGTTCGCGTCCAATAGATGAACGCGCGCGCCCGCATCGGACGTATCGCGGCGACGGGATTCGCGCTGGTCGTGCTTGCCGCGACACCCGGGTGTGGTGGAAAAAGCGCGCGCAAGGTCGACAGCCTCGACGGCGTCGACGCGGGAAAACGCGTGCGCGTCGAAGGAACGCTCTCGCTCCGCGGCAGCACGCCCATCACGACACCGGTGCTCGAGATCGACAGCACCGAGACCATCGCACTCGATTCCAAGTCGCCCGACGTGCTGTCGCAACTCCGAGGTCTATCCGGCATGCGCTGCGCCGTCGAAGGCAACGTGCTCCCGTTCGTCGACAAGAATCTTCCGCGTCTGTCGGTAACACGCTACGAATTGCTCGCACTCCCGGACGGCAGAGTCCCGATGGTCGGCGTCGTCTCGGTCGAAGACGGCCAGGTCGTCGTCACGACGGCCGCGGGGACGCGCTACTGGATTCACGGCAACCTGGTCGGTGTGCTGACCGAATACGCCGGTGCGCACGTGTGGGTGGTCGGCGATGTCTTCGACACCGACGCGCCGTCGCGACCCAAGCAGTCGACGCCGTTGACAGCGACTGGCTACGGCGTCATCGAAGAAGCGCCTCATCGTTGACACGGCGCGCTGTCGAATGGCCGACAGCCTGTTCGCGCGCCAGTATCTCCCGCAAGCGTTGATGTGATTGCACGCTAGCTGCGCGTCGCTGCGATAGCGATGACGACGCCGTTGCGTGCCGCGCTTTCGCGGAGGCGCGCCCCCGGCGCTCTCGAACTCGCTTGCGCGCGCGAAGTTGGCGTCGATATGCGGCTCTGGCACCGCGCTTGCCGATGCTGGCCCGCGTGAGATCGCCCCACGATCACTTCGACCCGCCCATTGTAGGCACCTCGCCCGCGGCCCAACGCCTGCGGGACCTCGTCATGACGCTCAACGATTCGAGTGTCAGCGTCCTCATCACCGGCGACAGCGGTGTCGGCAAGGAAGTCTTGGCGCGCAATCTCCATCGCTTCAGCCCGCGCGCGCACGCCGCCTTCGTGTCGGTCAATTGCGCGGCCTTGGCACCCGGCATTCTCGAGAGCGAACTATTCGGACACGACCGCGGTGCCTTCACCGGGGCGGTGCGCGCGCACGCGGGCCTGTTCGAACAAGCGAGTGGTGGAACGCTCTTCTTGGACGAGATCGGGGAAATCCCGCCGTACATCCAAGCGAAGTTGCTGCGCGTCCTGCAAGAAGGGGAAGTGCGACGCATGGGCGAAGGCGGTGTGCGGCGCGTCGACGTGCGATTGATCACGGCCACCAACGCCAACTTGGCCGTGATGGTGGGCGACGCCTCGTTCCGCAAGGATCTCTTTTATCGCATCAACGTGGTCGAAGCGCGCGTGCCGTCGTTGCGCGAGCGCCGCGACGACCTGGTCGACTTGATTGCGTACTTCTTCGAGCGACGCGGCCTCGACTGTCCCGAGATGCCCGCCGTGACGGAACGCATCCTCGCGGGCTACGCGTGGCCCGGAAACATTCGTGAGCTTGAGAACGAAGTGGAGCGCATCGCGGCACTGCACGGCGCCCCGCGCGCCATTCTTCCCGAGATGCTGTCGGAGCGCATCGTGTGCGCGGCGTCGGCGGCCTCGCTCGACGTCGCCGTCTTGCACGAATCGCCGCTGGCCAGTGCCGTCGGTCACTTGGAAGAAAACCTGCTCAAGCGGACACTCGCGCAGACCAACTGGAACAAGTCGCACGCCGCGCGCCGGCTGGGTCTCTCCCGCCAGGGGTTGCTAAAGAAGATCAAGCGCTACGGCATTGCACGGGAGGCGTCGTTCGAAGAAGAGAACAGGGCGTGACAACTCCGCGCGTCGTGCGCTACCATGCCCGCGATGGCTGACAAGACCCGCATTGCGATCGTGGGCGCCGGGCACGTCGCCCAAGTCGCCCACATTCCCGCTTACCGCGCCAACCCCGACGTCGAACTCGTCGCCGTCGTCGACGAAGACCCGGTCAAAGCGCGCCGCATCAAGGAACAGGCCGGCTTCAAGGTCTGGTACGAAGACTTCGCCGAGATGCTGAAGAAGGCGGACGTCGACGCGGTCGACATTTGCACGCCCAACTACCTGCACGCCCCCATGGCCATCGCGGCCCTGCGCTCCGGGCGCGACGTCATCTGCGAGAAGCCGCTCGCGCGCAACGCGACCGAAGCGCAGAAGATGGTCGACACCGCCGACGAGCACGGTCGCATCCTCATGGTGGCGATGAACAATCGTTTCCGCGAAGACGCGCAGATGTTACAAAAGTTCATCGTGGGTAACGAGCTCGGCGACGTCAACGTCATCAAGGCGGGCTGGCTGCGTCGCGCCACCGACTGGAAGGACCGCTCGTGGTTCACCGAACGCGGCAAGGCGGGCGGCGGGGCGCTCCTCGACCTCGGGACACCGCTCGTCGACTTGGCGGTGTGGATATCCGGTTTGAAGAAGACCACCGGCGTCTCGTGCAGCATCTTCGGCAAGAAGGGCAAGGATGGCGTGGAAGACTCGGCGTGCGCGATGGTGCGCTTCACCGGCGGCGCTTGTCTCATGCTCGAAGTGAATTGGAATCTTCGCGACCCGCGCGACGTGGTGTACTTGCAGGTCTACGGCAGCAAGGGTGCCGGCATTTTGACACCGCTGCAGGTCCACAAGTCGATCCAAGGGGTCTTGGTCAACGTGACGCCCGCGCTCGGTAAGCAGAAGAACTACTATAAGGACAGCTACCAGGGCGAAATCGATCACTTCATCCAGTGCGTGCGCAAGCAACGCACGCCGCTGGCGTCGGGCAAGGACGCCGTCGCCGTCATGCGCATCGTCGACGCGATGTACGAATCGGCGTCGTCGGGTCGCGAAGTCGAGCTCGTCTAGTCGTTGGATCGGCGTCGCACTTGAAGCGTATTTTCAGCCGCATCCTGCCCCCGCTCCCGCTCATTCTCCCGTCTCTCATTTCGGGCGTGCTCGTCACGCTGTGTTTCCCGGTGGCGTCGCTGGGGCCGGTGTCGTTCCTGGCACTGACACCGATGTTCGCAGCGGTGCTCCACTATCGGCCCGGTCGCAAGGACGCGTTCCGCGCCGGCTTCTTGATGGGGTCGGCGTGCTTCGTGTCGATGCTGTGGTGGATCGTGAAGCTGGTTCCGTCGGCCGACGTCACCATTCCGTGGCTCATGACGCCCGCGCTCATCTTGCTGGTGCTCTATCTCTCGTTCTATCCCGCGTTCCATCTGTTGGTGCTGGCCGCACTCACGCGTTGGCGCCTGATTCCGTTTCTGGTGGCGGCACCGGCGACGTGGGCGCTGTTCGAGGTCGCGCGTTCGCGCGGCGAGCTGGCGTTTCCGTGGGGTCTTCTGGGCTACTCGCTCTCGAATCACGCGGCACTTCTGCAGACCGCCGACGTGTGGGGCGTGTTCGGGCTTTCGTTCGCGATCGTTGCGGTGAACGCGCTGGCGGCCGGCAGTGTGGCCGCGCGCGGGCCACGCGCGAAGGCGTGGTGCGGTCTTCTCGCGGGCCTGGTGGCGGGGGCGATGTGGCTGCACGGCGACATGCGCATGAAGCGCGACGAAGGGCCTTCCGCACCCACGTTGCGCGTGGCACTCGCGCAACCCAACATCGACTTGGCCATCAAGTGGAAGCCCGAGTTCAAGGACTCGAGCTTCGTGATGATCGAGAAACAAGCAGCGCAAGCGCGCGACGAAGGCGCCGACATCGTGATCTTCCCGGAAACGGCGGCGCCGGTCTTCATCGAGAACGGTCCCATCTACAAGATGCGCTTGATCGAACTCGCGCGCTCGCTGCAGATCGCCGTCTTCGTCGGATTTCTCGACCACCGCTTCGACGGACCCAACCGGGACATCAATATCTACAATTCGTCGGGGTTGTTCCGTCCCGACGGTTCGCTCGAGAAGTACGACAAGCGTCACCTCTTGCCGTTCGGCGAAGCACTCCCGCTCGGCTCGCGCTACCGGTGGATTCGTAAGATCAATTTCGGGCAAGCCAACTTTCAGCCCGGCCCGCCGCGCGACCCGCTCTCCGAGAACGGCGTTCGCTTCACTCCACTCATTTGTTTCGAGTCGGTGTTTCCCGACCTGTGTCGCGAAGGCGTGCACGAAGGCTCCGAACTGTTCGTCAACATCACCAACGACGGTTGGTTCGGCGACACGCCGGGACCGTACCAGCACGCCCAGATGGCCATCGTGCGCGCGGTCGAGTTTCGGCGCTGGCTCGTGCGCAGCGCCAACAGCGGCGTCTCGATGGTCGTCGACCCGGCGGGGGAGGTCGTGTCGCAGATCGGCCTTTATAAGGAGGGCATCCTCATGGCCGACGTGAAGCTATTGTCCGGCGAGACATTCTACGCGCGCCACGGCGACCGGCCGCTGGTGCTGGCGTCGTTGGTTCTCGTGGGCCTCGCGGCGTGGCTCGCGCGCCGCGCATCGATGGCGTGAGTGCGCGGCGTCGCGCGTCCGCGACGTTCCGCGCGGTCCAACGCTCCCTTGTGCCGGGCCTGCGCGCACGCTATGATAGTGCCCGATGGAACTCTTACTCCTGAAATCGAAGATTCACCAGGCCACCGTCACCGGCGTCGACATGCACTACGAGGGCAGCATCGTCATCGATTCCGCCCTCATGGAAGAAGTCGGGCTCGCACGGTGGGAGAAAGTGCTCGTCGCCAACATGAACACGGGCGATCGCTTCGAAACGTACGTGATCCCCGCACCGGCCCGCTCCGGCCGCATCGAGCTGAACGGGGCCACGGCGCGCTTGGGTCAGATCGGCGACCGCGTGATCATCTTCTCCTTTGCCACCTACACCGAGGCGGAGGCGAGGGCGCACGCGCCCAAGATCGTCCAGCTCGACGACGCGAACAAAGTGATTCGTCGGTCGTTCGCCGCCTGACGCGAACTGGGTCGACCGGTCCATCCTCCCACCGCATCGTTACATGACACAGAAGCTGTATCTCGAAGAGCCCTACCAAACGGCGTTCGAGGCCACGGTGGTTGCCGCGCGCGCGCTCGACGCGGATACGAGCGAAGTCGTGCTCGACCGCACGTTGTTCTATCCCGAATCGGGCGGTCAGCTGGCCGACGCGGGTGCATTGGGTTCGGCGCGCGTCACCAACGTCGAGGAAGGCGACGACGAGTCGGTCGTGCACACGGTGAAGGGGGACGCACCGCGCGCCGGGAAGGTCGCGGGCACCATCGATTGGGCGCGCCGCTTCGACCACATGCAGCAGCACACCGGCCAGCACGTGCTCTCGCGCGCGTTCATCGAAGCCGCGGGCCTGCCGACGGTTTCGTTTCACATGGGCGACGACACCTGCACCATCGATCTCGACGGCTCCGGCTTCGACGACGCGGCGGCGCGCCGCGCGGAGGACCTCGCCAATCGCGTGATCGAAGAGAACCGTCCCATTTCCGTGCGCCTGATTCCGCTCGCTGAGTTGGACGAGCTCGAGTTGCGGCGCAAGGTGCCCGCAGGAGTCACCATCGCGCGCATCGTCTCGGTGCGCGACTTCGACGCCATCCCGTGCTGCGGCACGCACGTCCGCTCGACCGGCGAGTTGGGCCTCGTGAAGGTATTGCGAGCCGAGCGCGTGAAGCAGTTGCACCGCGTTCATTTCAAGGTGGGACAGCGCGCGCTCGACGACTATCGCGAGAAGCACGGCATCGTGCAAGCGCTCGCGAATCGACTGACGACGTCGTCCGCCGACTTGATGCACAAGGTCGAACGGCTGGCCGACGAGTCGCAAGCCGCCGGCAAGCGCACCAAGCAACTCGTCCAGCGGCTCGCCGAAGCGCAGAAGCCGTCGCTCCTCGCGGGCGCGACCCAGGTCGGCGCGCACCGGGTGATTGTTTATCGCGACGCCGACGCGGCCCTCGTGCGGGCCCTCGCGACCGAGCTGCAGTCGGAGCCGGGCACGATTGCACTCCTCGGCGCGGACGACGGCACCGTGGTGTGCGCCACCGCGCGCGACCTGACACTCGACCTCGCGACCACCGCCGCGGCACTGGCGCGCGAGCTGGGCGGGTCGGGGGGCGGCAAGGGCGGCTTCGCGCAGCTCAAGCTGGAAAACGGCGCTCGCGTCGACGAGCTGCTAGCAAGGATGCGGACGTATGTGTCGGAACGCTTGTCGTAGTCTGCCGGGCGCGGTGCTTCTGTTCGCGGCCTGGCCGGCGCTCGCGGCGCCCCCCATGCATGCGACCAAGGAGGCGAGTGTCGTGTCCACCGCGAGTGCCAAGTACACCATCGTGCAGGAAGACCAGGAAGTCGGGCACGAGTGGGTCACGCGCCGCTTATTCGACGACAACACGATTCGTTTCGAGGCGGAAGACGTGGTGATCAACCCGGCCGTCACCATGACCGTCAAGAGTGAGATGGTGATCGAAGAAGAGTCGTACTTCCCGCGTTCCTACCGCGCCGAGAAGACCATCGCGCAATCGACGGACGTATTCGAGCACACCATAACGGTGGACATGTTCGCCAACGTGGCCGTGCTGGGGAGCGAATTGCGCGGCACCAAGGATTCGCGGCGCGTGGTGGTGCCCGCCGGAACCGCGATTCAAGAAGTGGGGATGGTGTACCCGTGGTATCAACTCCTGTTCTGGATGGACCCGACCAGCGACGCGCGCCAGCCGATTCAGTGGCTCGACCCGTCTTCGGGCGCCCTCGACACGGGGGAGATGTACGCCGCGGGCGAGACGACCATCAATGTGCTGGGCAAGAAAACCAAGGTCACGGTGTACAAGGCGGAGCGCCAGCGCGTGGGGTCGGCCACACTCTACGTCGACGCCAAGAAGCGAATCGTCAAGGCGGAGCAGAACATGCTGACCTATCGGCTCGACCAGTGGTCGGAGAAGTTGGCCAAGAAATGAGGCGGAGCATGACGGTGCGGAGTACCGGGTACGCGGCGTTGGTGCTGATAGCGGTGGCGACACTGGTGTCGTCGTGCGGAGAAAAGAAAGCCCGTTACGACACCAACCTGCTCGTCAACGGATCGTTCGAGGACGTCGGGAAAGACGGTATTCCGCGCGGATGGAGCATCGAAAACTTCCGCGGCCCCGAGAAGGCCTTCGCGGCGCGTTACGGCGTCGACGAACAAGTGGTTCAGGACGGCGAGCGCTCGTGGTTCTTCCAGGCCGACCCCAACACGCTGCGCTTCTTCCGCCTCTCGCAGGAAGTCGAGGTCCACGACGCGACCCACGTCCACCTGCGCGGGTGGATTCAGGCCGACAACGTCGACATGAAGTCGGCCGACCAGTTTTCGCACTGCAACTTTCTGCTGACGTTTTTCGACGAGCAGCACCATCGCTTCCAGGAAATGAGAGTCTCGGATAAGCGCACGCGCCCCGTCATCGGCTCGCGGCTGTGGGGGGAAGAGAACGTCACCTTTCGGCTCCCGAAGGGAACGCGCTACGTCAAGGTGTCGTGCGTGCTCGGCATGTCGGGACAAGCGTGGTTCGACCACGTCTCACTCGAAGTTCCGCAGCCGGTCGACTGGGAGACGGCCACCACGAAGAATTTCGTGTTCCACTGGTTGCCGGGACACCCGATGCCGGAGGGCTCGCAGCCCACGCAGCAAGCGCTCTTCGATCACTTCGCGAACAAGCTCGGGATCAAGAGCGACGTCGTGATCAACTATTACTTCTATCCCGACACCACCACCATCAAGAAGATGCTGAGCCTGAAGGGCTACCAGTACGTGAGCTGGGACGACGTCGAGTTCCACTCGATCAACGCCAACGACAACCACGAGATCATCCACTTCATGACCGACGCCATCGGGCGGCCGCCGCGCTCGCTGGCCGAAGGTACCGTGTTCTGGCTGCAGGACGATATCGACGGTGTTCCGGTCGAAGACGCGATGCGAAAATTGGTGCGCACGAACCAATTTCCGCCGCTGCGGAACCTGCTCGACTACAACCTGTACATGTCGCTTCCCCCGGCCATCTCGATGCCGTGCTCGGCGTCGTTCGTCGGCTTCCTGGTCGACCGCTTCGGCACACCCAAACTGCTCGAGCTGTACGCCGCGGTCAACGGGATGAACAGCTACGAGGGCGTCGCGATGGCGGTCAACAAGGTGTACGCGGTTCCGTTGAGCGAGATCGAAGCCGCCTGGAGGAGTCGCGAGACATTGCGCGCGTCCAAGGGATGAGCGACGAAGCCCTCTTTTGCTCGCGCTGCGGCGGCCCCATGTCGCCGCGTCGCATCGACGACCGCGTGCGCGCGGTCTGCGATCGCTGCGGATTCGTGGCCTATCGAAATCCCGCGCCCGCGGCGGGCGTGGTGCTGGTCGAAGCGGGAGCGGTGCTCTTGGTGCAGCGCAAATTCGAGCCGCGCATCGGCATGTGGACGTTGCCGGCGGGCTTCGTCGAGTACGACGAACACGTGGCCGAGTGCGCAATCCGCGAGACCAAAGAAGAGACCAACCTCGACGTGGAGCTCGAGGGGCTGTTCGGGGCCTACATGGCGATGGACGACCCGCGCGTGCGCGTCGTGCTCTTGCTGTATCGCTGTCGACGCGTGGGTGGTGAGCTGCGCGCGGGCGACGACGCCATCGACGCCCGCTTCTTCCCGCTCGATCACATTCCCAAGGACATCGCCTTCAAAGCACACGAACAGGCGCTCGCGGATCTTCGACGGGAGTAGTTGGGCACGTTGGAAGCACGCGGCCGATGCGATTGATCCCTCGACGCGATTTCTGCGGCGCGAATGTGACACGATATTGCCGGTCTCGCGCTGCAGCATGAGCGGAGAGGGACGATCGCATCGGCCGGTGATCAGGCTCAGTCGAGAATCTTCACGTCGAATTGGTCGCCCTGGTCGATCTCCCACACGTTTTCCATCCCCTTCGTCACCCGTCCGAAGATCGTGTAGCGCCCGTCGAGCTGGCGCTGCGGCGAGAGTGTGATGAAGAACTGGCAACTGCCGGTGTCCTTGCCGCTGTCGGCGATGCCCAAGTAACCCTCGTCGTAATGATGGCGCGACACCTCGGCCGGGACGGTGTAGCCGGCGTCGCCCCAGCCGTCGCCGCGCGGGTCGCCGCCCTGCACGACGAAGTTCGGCACCACGCGGTGCAGGGTTAGCTTCTTGTAGAAGCCCGCCTTGGCGAGGGTGATGAAGTTCGCGACCGTCTGGATCGCGTCGTCGCCGAACAGTTCGACTTCGATGGGACCGTGGCGGGTGAAAATGACGGCGTGGCGTGTTCCCGACGGCGGTGCCAGCTGCTTCTTGCGCGTGCGGTCGAACGCGGCTTCGTGGAACGATCGCTCCGACGGCAGCTCGGGGGTGGCCAGGCCGAGCTTCTTCAAGGCCTCGACGGCGGCCACGCGCACGCGCACGTCGTCGTTGGACGTCGCTTCGGTGAGCAACGGCTCTGCTTCCACCGCGCCCAATTCGCCCAGCACGCGCACGATTTCGATCTGCACGTCGACGAACTCGTGCTCGGGCCGTGCGCGATACGCGTCCATCAGCGCCGCGACGGCCGTCTTGTCCTTCTGCTCGCCGATCGACGTCGCCGCGGTGGCGGCGACGGTGAAGTCGGGGTCGCGCAAGGCCGGCGGCAGCATGGGCAGAACCGACGCGTCCTTCAGCAGGCCCAGCGCTTCGACCGCGGCCGCGCGCATCATGGGGTCCTTGTCGCCGCGCGCGATCTGGTCGAGCTCCGGCGCGCGCTTGGTCAAGTTGGCGTCGCCGTAGCTGCGAATCGCCTCCGCGCGCACCAGGCGCGCGCCGTCGCGCCGCATTTGGTCGCAGAACATCTCGCTCTTGTCGCCCAGTATCAACGCGAGCGCGCGGATCGATTGGAGGCGCACCATGGCGCTGGGATCGAGGAGCCCCTGCGCGAGCGCGTCCTTGCCGTCCTTCTCCTTGATCTTGCCCAGCGCTTCCGCCGCCGCCGCCCGCACGTGCTGCGACTTGTGACCCATGACCAAAGCGCCGAGCGGTCGCACGGCGTCCTTGTCCTTGAGGTCACCGAGCGCGCGCGCGGCGTTGATGACCACGCGCACGTCGTCGTCCTTGAGCAGCGCGGCGATGGCGGCACCCGACTGCTTGCACGCGAGCTTGCCCAGCGTGCGCGCCGCGTACGCGCGCACCAGCGGGTCGGAGTTTTCGAGGAACGGTGTCACGGTCGTGCACGAGCGCGGCATCGGTTCTTGTTTCTCCAGCCCGTAGATGGCGCTCCAGGTCACCGAAGGGTCGGGATCGTGCACGGCGAGCAGGAGCGCGTTGGCGGCGTTGGGATCCTTCTGACGGGCGAGCCCGAGGGCCGCGTTGACGCGCACCGGGGTGGAGAAATCGCGCTGCAAATCGTCGAGCGCCACGATGGCCGCGTCGCCGCCGAGTTTCCCGAGTGCCTCCGCGATCAATACCAAGTCTTCGGGGTGGGCGCCCGCGCGCGCCGCGATCAGCGGTGCCACGGCGTCGCGATTGCCGATCTGGCCCAGGGCGAAGATCGCTTCCTGACGCACGTCCACGTTCGGGTCCTTGAGGAGCGGGATCAGCTTGGCGGCATCACTCGGCTCCTGCATGCGACCGAGTGCTTCCACCACGCGTCGTCGCACCAGCGGGCTGCCTTGCGTCAAATAGTCGAAGATCTTGCCGTCGCCGGTGACTCGCTGGTCCTCCCAGAGCGCGAGGTTGCGCAGCGAATCCTGTCCCGCGGTCGACGCCATGAGCGGTGCATAGCGACTCGCGCCGCGCGCAAGCGCGTGCACGCCCGTCATCAATCCGAGTGTCAGGCCGAGAGCCGTCACGAATTTGCGATGTGTCGTCATGGGCGTCATGCTTCCACCGCGGGCCGGAGCGTGTCAACGTGCAATGTGGTCGGACGCGAGTTGTGCCGCGCGAACGGCCGGGGTATTCTTCGGGCATGGCCCCTTCGAGTAGAGCCGGTCGCTTCCGCCCCGGAGACCCGCGCGTCGCTTTTTGCGCGAGTGCGCTCGTGGTCGCGGCGTCGCTCACCACCATCCTCGATACGCGCGCGTTGCTCGGCACGCTCTTGTTCGTGTGCGGGTGGCACCTCGTCGTGGTGGGGCGCCCCGGCGTCACCGTGCGCAGCTTGGCACGCGTGCTCCCCTTCGCGATAGTGATCATCGTGCTCAACGCCGTTCTGGTGCCGGGCGCAGCGCTCTTGTCGGTGGCCGGTCGCCGCGTCGTCTCGCGCGAAGGCTTGGACGACGGCGCTTTCTTTGCACTTCGACTCGCCGTCATGCTGATGGCGGTGTCCGCGTTCCTCGCCGCCTCGTCGCCCGAATCGATGGCGCGCGCCGTGTACGACGTGCTGCGTCGCTTCTCGCGTCGCGCCGCCAGCCAGGTGGCGCTCTTCGCGTTTCTGTCGATGGGATTCGTGCCGCTCATCGCCGACGAGTTCCATCGCATTCGCGTGGCACAGTCGTTTCGCGGCGGCAATTTTTCGGGGAGCCTCTGGCGACGCGCGGAGACCGCGCGCGCGTGGATGGTACCGCTGTTGGTGTCGGCCATCCATCGCTCGGGAGAATTGGCCAAGACGGTCGCGATGCGCGGCATTCGCGAGCGGCTGACCCACACCATCGAAGCCCCACGACTCCGTTTCGCCGACGTGCTCCTCGCCATCGCGACCGTCGCGGTCGTCGTGTTTGCTTCGAGATCGTGACGCATGCGCAACATCCGCCTGAATCTCGAGTACGACGGCACCGACTTCCAGGGCTGGCAGAAGCAGCCGGGGGCGCGCACGGTGCAGGGGACCCTCGAGACCGCGATCCAGATCGTGTGCCGGCACCCGGTCGAGACGGTCGGGTGCGCGCGCACCGACGCCGGTGTCCACGCGCTCGGGTACGTCGCCGGCTTTCGGACGGAATCGGATCTGCCGGCGTCGCGACTGTCGCTGGCCCTCAACGGATGCCTGCCCGAAGACGTCGCCATCGTGCGCGCCGAAGAGGTACCCGACGACTTCCACGCCCGCTTCTCGGCGCGTTCGCGCCGCTACGTGTATCGCATCACCGAAGCACCGACGGCGGTGTGGCGCCGCTACGCGTTCCATTCGCACCACGCGCTCGACGTCGATCGAATGTCTTTGGCAGGTGCGCAACTTCTCGGCGAGCACGACTTCACCAGCTTCACCCCGGTGACCAACGAGGCGGGGAAGGTGTGCCGCGTGATCGACCTCTTGGTCGCGCGCGAAGGTTCCCACATCACGATCGCCGTCGAGGCCACCCGCTTCGTCCACCATATGGTCCGCGTCATCGCCGGCACCCTCATGGAAGTGGGGCGGGGGCGTATGGAGCCGGAACAGGTCGGTGAGGCTCTGCGTAAAAAGGACCGCCGGGAGGCCGGTCCGACCGCGGCGGCGCTGGGGCTAACACTCTGGCGCGTTCGCTACGATTCGGACCCGGGGCCCGGAGCTTCCGGGGCTGGGTAAGCCGTGATAGTATGGGGTCCTAACCCCGTGGCGGATACCCGACGAAAGGACCGACCGGCATGAAATTCTTTCTCGATACGGCAAACATCGACGAGATCCGCGAGGCCGCCTCGCTGGGCGTGTTGGACGGTGTGACCACCAACCCCTCGCTCATGGCGAAAGAGGACGGCGATGACTACCCCGCGGTCTTGAAGCAGATCTGCGACATCGTCGGCGGGCCTGTCAGCGCCGAGGTGGTCGCGGACGAGAGCGGCGAGATGATTCGACAGGGGAAAACCTTCGCGCGCTTGAGCGAGCACATCGTCGTGAAGATTCCGATGACGCCGGAGGGCATGAAGGCGGTCAAGGCGCTGTCGGCCGACGACATCAAGACCAACGTCACGCTGTGCTTCAGCGCGAACCAAGGCTTGATCGCGGCCAAGGCGGGTGCCACGTACATTAGCCCGTTCATCGGGCGCTTGGACGACGCCGGCATGGACGGCATGCAAGTGGTCGCGGACCTGGTCGACATTTACGAACGCTATGCATTTCCGACCCAGGTGCTCGCCGCCAGCATTCGCCACCCGATGCACGTGGTGGAAGCGGCGCGCTTGGGCGCCGACGTGTCGACCATGCCGTACAAGATTTTCCAGCAGCTGTTCAAACATCCTCTGACCGACGTCGGCATCGAGTTGTTCAACAAGGACTGGGCCAAGGTCATGGAGCGACGCAAAGCGAATGTACGACGGTAACGAAAGACTGCCCCGCAAGCTGCGGCTGCTTCCCTTCGTGTTCGGAGGGCTGACCGGAATCTCGATCGCGCTGGTCATCATTGCGTTCGTCCTGATGCAGCGCAAGACCGACGGCCACGCGGAGTCGCTGCTTCAGACCGGCACGACTTCGACCGAGGTGTACCCGGCGTCGAACACGGGTGCTGCCCTCGACGATTCGCGGCGCAACGCCATCGTGGTGGCGACCGAGCAAGTGGCACCCGCGGTGGTGAGTATCACGGCGTCGTACACCGTGCGCACGCGGCCGATGTACGACTGGTACTGGAACCGGTATTACCCGAGTCGTTCGCAGACGCGCTCCGAATTGGGATCGGGTGTGATCATCGACAAGCGCGGTTACGTCTTCACCAACTATCACGTGGTCCAAAACGCCGAGCGTCTGCAGGTGACGACGTTCGACGGCAAGACCTACGCGGCCACGTTGGTGGGGAATGCTCCGAGCTACGACCTGGCACTCGTGAAGCTCGAGGGCAGCGACTTTCGGACCGCCCCGCTCGGCGATTCCGACGACCTTTTGATCGGCGAGTGGGCCATCGCGATCGGGAGTCCGTTCGGCTTCAATCTCGCCGACACGCAGCCGACCGTGACCGTCGGTGTGATCAGCGCCAATCATCGCGACATCAAGCAAGAGGAAGACAGCCAGCAGATCTTCAACGACATGATCCAGACCGACGCCGCCATCAACCCCGGCAACAGCGGCGGGCCGCTGGTCAACTCGCGCGGTCAAGTGATCGGTATCAACACCCTCATCTTCTCGCCGACCAACAGCGGGAGCATCGGCATGGGCTTCGCGATCCCCATCAATCGCGCGCGTCGCGTCATGGAAGAGATCGTCCAGTACGGGCGCGTGCGCGACGTGTGGCTCGGGATGTCGGCCACGGACATCGACGCGGAGACGCAGGCCGCACTCAATCTGCCCACCGCGAGCGGTGTGCTCGTGCAGAGCATCGACGAGGGCGGCCCGGCCGACAAGGCTGGCTTGAAGGTCGGCGACCAAATCATCGCCATCAACGGGACCGCGCTCGACACCCGCTACCAAGCCAACCGCGTCATCTTCGGCTCGGGGGTCGGCGACGTGTTGCAAATGAAGATCAACCGCAAGGACAAGCTGATCGACCTGAAGGTCACGCTCGCAGAAAGGCCGAAGGACATATAGAATGCCCGTATGATCGAACGCTATACGCTCCCCGAAATGGGCCGCATCTGGGCCGAGCAGAACAAGCTCGAGAAGTGGCTCCAGTTCGAAATCCTCGCCTGCGAAGCCCTCGCGCAGCTCGGCGAAATACCAAATGACGCGGTCGACCGCATCAAGAAGCACGCGCGCTTCGACGCCGAGCGCGTCAAAGAGATCGAAGAAACCACCCACCACGACGTCATCGCGTTTCTGACCAACGTCGCCGAGCACATCGGCAACGACTCGCGCTACGTCCACCTCGGACTCACATCGTCTGATTTGCTCGATACCACGCTCGCGTGTCAGATCAAAGAAGCGGGCGAGTTGTTGCTGAAACGCGTCGCCGATCTTCGCGCAGCCATCAAGAAGCGTGCAATCGAGCACAAGAAGACCGTCATGGTGGGGCGGACGCACGGCATCCACGCCGAGCCCATCACGTTCGGGTTGAAGCTGCTCGTGTGGTACGACGAACTCGGTCGTCGCGAGAAGACGATGCGCGACGCCATCGAGGCGGTGTCGGTGGGGAAGGTGTCGGGTTCGGTGGGGACCTTCGCACACGCGAGTCCCAAGGTCGAGGAGTACGTGTGCAGGAAGATGGGCTTGAAAGCGGCACCCGTGTCGACGCAGGTCGTCCAGCGCGACGTGCACGCGGAATTCATGTCGGCGCTGGCGTTGACGGCCGCCTCGCTCGAGCAATTCGCGACCGAGATTCGAAATCTCCAGCGCAGCGACGTGCTGGAAGTCGAAGAGCCGTTCAAGAAGGGGCAGAAGGGAAGCTCGTCGATGCCCCACAAGCGCAACCCCATCATCTGCGAGCGCGTGGTCGGACTCGCGCGCCTCATGCGCGGTTACGCGCTGGCCGCGATGGAGAACGTCGCACTCTGGCACGAGCGCGACATCTCGCACTCGTCGGTGGAACGCGTGATTCTCCCCGACGCCACCATCGCGCTCGACTACATGCTGGTCAAGTTCACCGCGGTCGTGAAGGACTTGGTCGTATATCCCGAGAACATGCGCCGCAACATGGACAAGGTGCACGGACTCATCTATTCGCAGAAGCTCTTGCTCGAACTGGCGCGCGCGGGTCTCTCACGCGAAGACGCCTACGCGCTCGTGCAAGAAGCGGCGATGGAAACGTGGGAGACCGGGAAGCCCTTCGAAGAGACGGTGCGCGCGCGCAAAGGCATCACGTCCAAGCTCGACGCGAAGTCCCTCGCAGCGGTATTCAACTTGGACTACTACCTCAAAGAGGTCGACACCATCTTCGCTCGTGTGCGTTGACCCCGTGGTTTACGTGCTATAATCCTTCCGCTTCAACCAACCGAAAGGCCGGTGTCGAACGTGAGAAGTACCGGCAGACTCCTGCACGCCAATATGCGAGGTGTTCTTATCGCCTCCGTCGCCCTCTCGTGCCTTGTGCCGAGGACCGCCGCGTCGGCCTGGCTAGGTCTCTACGCCGATGAAGCGGCGACCGGTTGTAGCCTGCCCAACCCACCCGTCGTGGGATTGATCCACGTGTACGTCGTCCTCAAGGGGACGCCGGGTACCACCGCGGTGCAGTTCAGAGTCACGACTCCGAACTGCTCGTCGTACCAGCTTACAAGCTTCGAGGCGGCGTCTGGGTTCTTGTCGATCGGCGCTCCCGAAACCGGTATCGCCGTGTGGTCACTCTCCGGTTGCCAACCGGGGGATTTCCCGGTGCTTCGTCTCGACTATTTGAAAGTGAGTGAGCCGGCGTCCGATTGTTGCGGAGTGTGGTTGGCACCGCACCCCAATGCGTTGACGGGAGAAGTCGAGACGCTCGATTGCGCGGAGATACCTCACGCTCTCGCGGCGAAGGCAATTTGGTTTCGAGGTGACGACACCTGTGCGCCGATGCCGGCGCCGTCGGACCCTTCGCCAACGGATGGTGCGGCGAATGTTCCGCTGAACGTCACGTTGAATTGTTCGTTCCACGACGAGGACGTGGTTTTTAGCTCGTGCGTACCATTGTTCGGGGTTTGGGTAAGCGTGTACTTCGGCACCGATCCGGACCCGCCGTTGGCGACGCCATTCGGTCAGTTCCCGATGCCGCGCACGTTGGCACCAGGAACCACTTACTATTGGAGAGTCGACCGCCAGTACGGTCCCGCGCGTGCATCGTCGCCGGTCTGGAGCTTCACCACGACCAACGCGACGCCGGCCAAGACGTCCACGTGGGGCGCGGTCAAAGCGCTTTATCGGTAGCGTACACGCGCGTCGGCGCGGGCCCACGATCGTCGAAGGCGGCCAACAACGCTCCCACGGGTCGTTGAACCTGCCTACATGCTACAATATCGCCACCCCATCCAACCGAAAGGCCGGTGTTCGACATGAGAAGTACTGGCAGGTTGTTCATCCTTAGTGTCTCGATTTCGCTTCTCGGCGCTCTGCCCGCGCACGCAGTCTATGTTGGGGTTTATCAGGATCAAGCCGGGACCGAATGTACGTTCCATGCGCCCCCGCTCATGGGGACGACGCATGCCTACATAGTGGTCAAGTTCAATACAGGCGTGACGGGAACCCGGTTCAAGGTCGCTTGGCCGCCGTGCTCGCCCTACGCTCTCACGTCGTGGTCGGTGCCGGCCGGTTTCACCTGGGTTGGTGACCCGTTTACGGGGATTCAGATCTCCCCGGGTGGTTGCATGGTGGGAGACTTTGTCGCGCTGCAGCTCGACCTGCAGCGAATCGCGGACCCGACCGGATGCTGCCCGTTGGGATTGCTTCCGCATCCGGAATCGGTGACGGGCGAAGTGGAGATTGTCGACTGCACGCAACCGCCAGGGCACTTCGTCGCCGCGACCGCCACCGCCGCGTGGCTCGCCGGTGACCGGGATTTGTGCACGATGGTGCCGCCGCCGTCGAATCCGTCCCCGCCCGATGGTGCGGCCGTTGCGTCGCTTGACGTGCTGTTGAACGCCGAGTTACATCGGGCCGAATTCAGATCTTGCGTGCAACTACATGATGACGGGGACTACCTCATCATCTATTTCGGAACCAATCCGCGTCCGCCCGCTATTTCGAGCCCGTACCCGCTCTACCTTCCCTACCTCATGCGAGGGCTCGCACCGGCCACGACCTACTACTGGCAGCTCGCCTATTATCCAGTCGGCGGCGGGTCAGGAATTTCGCCCGTGTGGAGTTTCACCACCGACGGGACGACTACCGTCACGACATCGACGTGGGGAAAAATCAAAGCACTTTATAGGTAAAGTGTTCTAGAATCCCGTCGAAGCCCCCGCTTTTGTACTCTTTAGGAGGAAGACCGATGAACTCGCTAATTCAGTTGTTGTTCTTGGCCAGCGCCCTCGTGGGCGGAACCGACGCGAAAGACAACTCCCCGCAAACTCCCGCCGTCGATCTGAAAGCCGGAGACCCGGCGCCGAAGTTCGCGGCCCTCGACGATACCGGCAAGGAATGGAAGTCGGAAGACCACGTCGGCAAGAATATCTTGGTCGTGTACTTCTATCCCGCCGACATGACGGGCGGCTGCACGAAAGAAGCGTGCGGCTACCGCGACGACCTCACCGCGCTGAAGGAGAAGGGCGTGGAAGTCGTCGGTGTCAGCGCCAACAGCGTCGCCGAGCACCAGATGTTCAAGAAGGAAAAGAGTCTCACCTTTACGCTGCTGGCCGACCCGGAAGGAAAAGTCGCGACGCAATTCGGCGTGCCGACCCAGGGTGGCGGCTCCTACAAGGCGACCATCGACGGCAAGGAGCAGCCGTTCACCGTCCCCATCGCGATCAGCCGCTGGACGTTCGTCATCGGTAAGGACGGCAAGATTGCGTCGAAGAACACCGAGGTCAACGCCGCCGAAGACAGCAAAGCGGTCTTGAATACGGTCGCGGCGTTGCAGAAGAAGTAGAAATCCGTCACCAAGTCCCCCCACGATCCCGTAGCCTATGAGGAGGTCGCTATGGTCACCGTGATGTCGCTTTGGCTCCCGGTCTTGTTGTCCGCGGTCGCCGTGTTCATCGTCAGTTCCATTATCCACATGGTGCTGAAGTATCACGCCAACGACTTCAAGAAACTCCCCAACCAGGACGCGATCCAAGAAGCCCTGCGGAAATTCAGTATTCCCGTGGGCGAGTACATGCTCCCGCGCTGCGATCACATGAAGGAAATGAAGGACCCGGCGTTCATCGAGAAACTGAACAAGGGTCCGGTCATGTTGATGAACGTCATGCCGAACGGTCCCATGGGCATGGGGAAGAGCCTCGGGCTTTGGTTCGTCTACTGCGCCGTGGTGAGCGTGTTCGCCGCCTACATCACCGGGCGCGCGGTGCCGGCGGGGACCGCGTACCTCGAGGTGTTCCGCTTCGCGGGGTGCGTCGCCTTCACGGGCTACACGCTCGCGTTGTGGCAGGGCGTCATCTGGTACAAGCGCCCGTTGAGCACGGTGCTCAAGCAGACCTTCGACGGTTTGGTGTTCGGCCTGGTGACGGGTGGCGTGTTCGGCGCCATGTGGCCGAAGATGTAATTCCGATCGTGGCGTCGGGGCGGGAAGTCGCGAACTGCCCGCCCCGACGCCTCATTCCAGCGTCGATCCCCTAGTCTTGCGCGCTCGTGCGCGGTATCGTATAGTCCGGTCAGACGCCGCGCGTCCGCGGCGTCCATTTCTTTTCCTGACGGATCCCATACATGATGGACCCCCAAAGTCTCGTCCCCGTCGATCCCAAAGACGCGGGCGGGGCCAAAGATTTTCTCAAGAAGAGCGGCGTGTCGCTGACGACCGGCGAGTACGCTCGCGTGTGCGAGCTCTTGGGCCGGCGCCCGACTATCGTCGAGCTCCACATCTTCAACGTGATGTGGAGCGAGCACTGCTCCTACAAATCCTCGCGCTGGGTCCTCAAAGAATATCTCCCGACGCAAGCGCCGCACGTGGTCCTCGGACCCGGCGAAGACGCCGGCATCATTCGGTTTTGTGAGGTGGGTGGTAAGAGCTACTGCCTGGTCATGGCGCACGAGAGCCACAACCATCCGTCGCAGGTGCTGCCGGTCGAAGGTGCGGCGACCGGCATCGGCGGTATCGTGCGCGACGTGTACTGCATGGGCGCTGACGTGATCGGCGTGATGGATCCGCTGCGCTTCGGCGACCCCGACGGACCGAACGCGTCGCGCGTGCGCGACATCGCGCTCGGTGTCATCGACGGCATCGCACAGTACGGCAACGCGCTCGGTGTGCCCACCTACGGCGGCGAAGCGTTCTTCGACGCCTCCTTCGACGACAACTGTTTGGTGAACGTGGTTGCCTTCGGCATCGTGGAGGAGAGCGGCATCATTCGCAGCCGTGTGCCCGAAGAAGCGAAGAACGTCCCCTACGACCTGATCCTGGTGGGCAAGCCGACCGATGCGAGCGGCTTCGGCGGTGCGGCCTTCGCATCCGAGCGGCTGGACGGCAATGCTTCAACGGAGAAGCAGGGTGCCGTGCAAGTGCCGGACCCGTTCGTCAAGCGCGTGCTGGCCGAAGCGATCAAGGACATGCTGAAGTTCGCGCGCGACCACAAGGTGCCGATCGGCTTCAAGGACCTGGGTGCGGGCGGCATCTCGTGCGCGTTCTCCGAGATGCCGGAGGCGAGCGGCTTCGGCGCGAAGATCGACTTGGACAAGGTGAACAAGGCCTTCGCGAATCTCTTGCCCGAAGTCATCGCGTGCTCGGAGACGCAGGAACGTTTTGCGATCGCCGTGCCGACCCGTGTCTCGCGCGACATCGTGCGCATCTTCAACGAGAAGTTCGAAATGCCGCACCTCTACACGGGTGCCGGTGCCGTCGTCATCGGGCAAGTGACGAACGACGGGCGCTTTCAGATCAAACACGGTGGTCGTGTGGTGTGCGACGCGGCCATGGACGTCATCACGTCGGGCATCGCATACAGACGCGAGCGCAAGGAACGCAAGCGACAGCTTGCGCTTCCAGTCAGCGCCGCGAAGACTGATCTCCGCGAATCGTTACTCGCACTCTTAGGATCGGTGAATATCTCCGACAAGTCGCCCATCTATCAACACTACGACTGCGAGGTGCAAGGCCACGCCGTGCTGCGACCCGGCGAAGCCGACGCCGCCGTCGAGATGTTCGTGCCGGGTGCCAACGTGGCGCTGGTGGCGTCGATCGGGAGCCATTCGCGCATCGGATTGATCGACCCGTATGCGGGCGGCGCGTGGTCGGTGTTCGAGGCGACGCGCAACGCCGCGTGCGTGGGTGCCTTGCCCTTGTGCATCACCGACTGTTTGAACTTCGGCGACCCCGAAGACCCCGGCGTGTTCCACGAATTCGTAGAGAGTGTGCGCGGCATCGGCGACGCGTGTCGCGCGCTCACTCTCTTTGGTGATACGTGGCCGCTGCCGGTGATCTCCGGCAATGTGTCGCTCTACAACCAAAGCGAAACGGGAAGTGCCATCGCGCCCACGCCGATCGTCGCCTGCGCCGCGCGTTTGGAAGATGCTTCGCGCGCGCGCGGCTTCGGCTTGAAACAAGTGGGCTCGCGGCTCGTGTTGCTCGGGAAGTTGCACGAAGAATTGGGCGGGTCGGAGTACGAGCGTTTCTTCGGAAATCACGGTCACGCCAAAGCGCCGCAACCTGATTTCTTGTTCGAGAAGGCGATCGTGCAGACACTCGTCGACGCGTTCTCGAAGGGCCTGGTGCTCGCGGCGCACGACGTGGCACTCGGGGGCCTGCTGGTGACGGTCGCGGAGATGGTGATCGCGAGTTCGCCCTTCGACGTGGGTGCGAAGCTGGAACTCGGCGACGCGTCGGTCGCGAGCTGTTTCTCGGAAATGGGCGGCATCGTGGTGGAAGTGGGGGAAGGATCGCGTGACGAGCTTACGGCCGTCCTTGCGAGGCACAATGTCCCGTTCCTCGAGATCGGCCGTAGCGTAGAAGCACGCGCCTTGCACGTTAGCAGCAAAGCCGGTTCGTTTACGACGACCCATGACGAGTTGCGCGCCGCACACGTCGGTCGTCTGGCGGAGATTCTCTACGGATAGCCATGGCTTCCAAAGTCCTCATCATTCAGTTCCCCGGTGTCAACTGCGAGTACGAAAGCTTGCGCGTCATCGAGTCGGTCGGTCTGCGCGGCGAAATCCGGCGCTGGAACGATGCGTCGAACGCGGTGAAGACAGCACCCGCGATCATTCTGCCCGGCGGCTGGTCGTACCAAGATCGCATTCGCGCGGGCGTGGTCGCCGCGAAAGACAAGGTGCTCGACGACGTCATCCAAGCGGCGGACCGCGGTGTGCCTGTGATCGGCATCTGCAACGGCGCGCAAGTGCTGGTCGAAACCGGCATCGTGCCCGGCTTCGAACACGGACGGATCGACGTGGCACTGGCACCCAACAAGATGACGGGGCGCGTCGGCTATTACTGCAATTGGGTCCATGTCAAGAAGGGCCCCGCGAAGTGCCTCTTCACCGACTTCATGAAAGAGCGGCCGAACGATCCGCTGCCGATCCCGCTCGCACACGGCGAGGGACGCTTCGTGACGTCGAACGAAAAGGTGCGCGCGCATTTCGAAAAGGGTGACGGTGTCGCACTCACCTATTGCACCGCACGCGGCGAAACCGCGACGACGTTTCCCGATAATCCCAACGGCGCGCAATTCGCGATCGCCGCACTCACGAATCCGCAAGGCAACGTGCTCGCGATCATGCCGCACCCCGAGCGCGGTGCCTGGGCGCACCAAGTGCCGCGTCGCGTCGGGGGCACGTGGGGACGAAGCCGCGACGGTGTCGGATCGAAGGACCTCTATTCCGGCGGACCGGGACGCGGGTTCTTCGAATCACTGCGAAAGGCGTTGGCCTGAAGCGGCGGCGCGTGATAGCGCCGCGAGAGGGGGCGGGCGGAGTCGTTAGAACCACTCTGGCCGCGGTGAGCACGGCAGGCAGCGTTCTCGCCGTACTCCTCGGCGGTCTCGGGACTGCGCACGCGCAGCAGCTCGAGCCCCGCTCCTACGCGCCGGTGCCCATCGGACTGAATTTCGTGGGCATCGGTACGTCGTACTCGACCGGAGGCGTCGTCACGGATCCGTCGCTGCCAGTCGAAAACGTTCACGCCGAAGTTTACGTGGTGCCACCTTACTGTGGGCGGACGTTCGGCCTCTTCGGACGATTGGCAAGTGCCACCCTCTCGACACCGTACGGGTGGGCCCACGTTACGGGGGATGTGCAGGATGTCGGTCGCACCGTGGATCGCGACGGATTTCTCGATCCGGTGTTTCGCTTCGGCACCAACTTTCTCGGCTGCCCGGCCCTGACACCGCCGGAATTCGTCAAGCGCAAGCCGAGCACGACGATGGGAGCCAGCATCAGCATCACGGCACCGTTTGGTCAGTACGACTCGTCGAAGCTGATCAACCTCGGCACGAACCGATGGGCCTTCAAGCCCGAGGCGGGGCTCTCGCAGCCGATCGGTGATTGGGTCTTCGAAGTCTACGCGGGGGTTTGGTTGTTCGAAACCAACGATGACTTCTACGGCGGCCAAGTCCGCGAGCAGGATCCCCTCGCGACACTCCAAGGTCACGTCGTATACAATTTCGGCTTCAGCCGACCGATGTGGGTGGCCGGCGACTTCACGTACTACAACGGTGGCGCGACCACGGTCGACGGCGAGTTCAAGAACGACCGCCAAAGCAATACCCGGGGCGGGCTCACACTCACCATCGACTGGTTCAAGAATCAGTCGTTGAAACTGACCTGGGCGAACGGAGTGTCGACGCGTGTCGGATCGAGCTTTCAGACGTTCGGTCTTGGCTGGCAGTGGCGCTGGTTCTGATCGCGCGTTCACCGGAGGAACCATGTCGAAGCCCACGCACCTACTCATCGTCACCGCGGTCGTCGAGGGAGGCACGGGACTCGCCCTCATGACTGTGCCGTCGGTGGTATCGACGATACTGCTCGGCGCAACGCTCGACCCGCCGGTCGCGTTGGTGGTAGCACGCATCGCGGGAGTCGCACTCATCTCGTTGGGTGTTGCGTGTTGGCTGACCGGTAAGGACGAACCGAGCCGCGTTGCAAGAGGGTTGATTGCGGCCATCTTGTTTTACAATGTAGCCGTTGCTGCTGTTCTCGTTCTTGCCGGACTTTACGGCATCGGACTTTGGCCCGCGGTTATCGTCCACGTCGCACTCGCGTTGTGGTGTGCGGCGTGTCTTGCGATCACGAACGGGTGACACGAAGTGACCGAACCGAAGAAGAACACGAAGTCGATCGACGCCCGCCTCCTCGTCGGCCTGCGCGGCCCCGACTTGACCGCTTCGACCGCCTGGTTGGCACTGGTCGAGAAGATGGGTTTCGGGGACCGGCTGGTTGGCTTGAAGCGGTGGGATTTCTTCCACCTCACACTCGAGTCGTCGGCAGCGCCCGAGGCCGTTTTGGACGCCTTGAAGAAGACGCTCGCGCGCCAGAGCACCTTCTATAACCGCAATAAGCACATGTACTCGCTCGAATGCCGGTGGGGCAAAGAGTCCCGTGTCGAAGGCCCGTCCCACGCCGATCTCATCACCCAGTTCGGGCAGGCTTTGGGTAAGCGCATCGACGCTGGCATAGATTTCGATGGAAAGGCAGGGAGTAAAGCCGATATTGTGAACAAGTCCCCGGTTTTTCTGGTCGAGGTGTCGGTTCAAGATGACGACTCGGCCGGCCGGGACGGCATCGCCGCCAAACTCACCCGAGAGCTATCGGCGCCAGATGGGCCCGGACCCGTCAAGGTCCAGTGCCCCGGACGAGCCACCGTATGGTGGCTCGCGATAGCGGCTTCGAGCGACGCGGCGGCGGTGGAAACGGCTAGACAGATTGCGGTGACGAAGCGGCGCGACGAGGGGCTTCTCCTAAACCCCAATTATCAACGCGCCGAATTCGTTTCCGCCGGAAGGGTCGAGCGGGTGCGCTCATGATCGAGTCGCTCCACGAGGAGTGCGGTGTGTTCGGGATCTACGGATCCGAGGGTGCGGCTGAAAGCACGTTCCTCGGGTTGTACGCCCTACAACACCGCGGTCAAGAGGGCGCCGGCATCGTCTCTACCGACGGCGACCGGATGTACGAGCACAAAGGGATGGGCCTCGTCGCACACGTGTTCGACGACGACTCCATCGCTCGTCTGAAGGGGAAAGCCGCCGTCGGACACAACCGCTATTCGACGACCGGTCTGCCTCGCGCGGCGAACATCCAGCCGCTCTTGGTCGACTGCCGGGTCGGGAAACTCGCCCTCGCGCACAACGGAAACCTCGTCAACGCCCGCGAGCTTCGCAAAAAAATGGAAGCCGAAGGCTCCATCTTCAACACGACGATGGACAGCGAAGTCATTCTCCACCTCATTGCGCGCAGCAAGGAAGAGACTCTCGATACGATGATCGTCGACGCGGTGCGGCAGCTGCGGGGCGCGTTCTCCGTCCTCCTATTGACGAAGGACTCGCTCATTGCCGTCAAGGACCCGCAGTCGTTCCGGCCGCTCTGTCTAGGCAAGAAGGGTGATGCGACCATCATCACCAGCGAATCCTGTGCGCTGGACATCATCGGCGCCGAATACGTTCGAGACATCGAGCCAGGGGAACTCGTCATCGTAGACGAGCGGGGGATTCGGTCTCGAAAGGCGTTCGAACCCCAGCAACAGGCGAAGTGCATATTCGAGTTCATTTACTTCTCGCGTCCGGACAGCAAGGTGTTCGGGGAAAACGTCGACAAGGTTCGTCGTAAGCTGGGCGTAGTCCTGGCCCAGAACCATCCCGTCGACGCCGACATCGTCATCTCTGTCCCGGACTCGAGCAATACTTCGAGCTTGGGTTTCGCTCAATCGTCGGGCATTCCGTTCGAGATTGGGCTGATTCGGAATCACTACGTCGGGCGTACGTTCATCCAACCCAGCCAGCGTCTCCGTGATGGGACGGTCCGGCTGAAGTTCAATACGGTGGACGGAGTCTTGAAGGGCAAGCGTGTGGTGGTGGTGGACGACTCGATCGTTCGTGGTTCCACGATGAAGAAACTCGTTGTCATGCTCCGAAAGGCCGGTGCGAAGGAAGTCCACCTGCGCATCGCGTCTCCCCCCGTCAAGTTCCCCTGCTTTTACGGAATCGATATCCCGTCGCGAAGCGAGCTGATCGCTTCGTCGACCACCGTCGACGGAATCCGCCAGTACCTCGGGGTCGAAAGCCTCGAGTACCTGACCATCGCGGACCTTCGTTCGGTCGTCGACGACCCGGATCATTTTTGCAACGCGTGCTTCAGCGGCGAATATCCGATCCCGATGGCGTCGGGCCTGAACAAGTCCTTGTTCGAAGACTCCGCCGTCGCCTGACGGTCCTTAGGAGATTCGAACGCGCGACTGCCCCTGGGCACTTCTGCCCCGGCCGTTCCGGTCGTTTGAATCAGCAACGCGCGGATGAGCCGCGCACCTGTGAAGATTAGGATCCAGTTCGAAAAGCTGGGAACGGTTCGCTTTACGTCCCACAAGGACGTGCTGCGCATGTTCGAGCGCGCCTTCGCCGCGGCTGGTGTTCCGGTCGCGTGGAGCGAGGGGTTTCACCCGCACATGCGCATGTCGTTCGGTCCGCCCTTGCGGACTGGGTGGGAAAGCCACGAAGAGTACATGGACGTCACCATGGAGGGTTTTACCTCTGCGGGGATGGACGGTTTCGCGGCCGCGGTAAACGAAAAGCTGCCCGAAGGCATGAGGGTGACGCGCGTCGTCGCGATCGACGACAAGACACCCAAGCTCGCCTCGGATATGAGTGCGGTCGCTCTCGAAGTGTCGATCGCGGCGGACGACGTCGCGCAAGACGCGAGTGCGGTTTCCGGCCTCCTTTCGAATCGGTTCCTCCAAACCACTAGACCCGAGACCGAACCCTGGGTGCGGGAGGCGGACGTCGTCCAATCCACGGACGCGCTTCGCATCCGCTACACGTCGACCATGCAGAACGGTCGCATCGTCACCCCGGAAACAGTCGTCTCGGCCACGATCGGTGACCCCGAGTCGTTTCGCGTGCCCATCAAAGTCGTGCGTCTCGCACAATACGTGGCTCGCGGCGACCGGTTGGTTTCTCCGCTCGACGAAGGAGTCGTGCAAGCAACGTTATGAAAGAAGTTCTGATCAATTCGACCTCGCAGGAGGTACGGGCCGCCATTGTCGAAGAAGGCGAGCTCGTCGAATTCATGGTGGAGCGCGCCGCCACGCGGCGCCTGGTCGGCGACATCTACTTGGGTCGCGTGAACGCAATTCTCCCTGGCATCCAAGCCGCGTTCGTCGACATCGGCTACGAGAAGGCGGGGTTCCTCCACGCGAGCGACCTCGTGCCCGACACCGAGTCGATGGAGGGCGACGTCGACGTCGACGACGAAGACAACGGCCGACACGGTCGCGGACACGACGACGACGACGAAGGCGAGGGCGATCGCAACGGTCGTCGCGACAGTCATCGTCGCGGCGGTCGCGGTCGTGACGACCGCGGAGGCCGTGGCGGCGGGGGACGGCGCGACAATCGCGAACGCCCGCCCGTGCAGCCCATCGAGAAGATGCTGACCAAGGGGCAGGAAGTCCTCGTGCAGGTGACGAAGGAAGCCATCGGCACCAAGGGTCCGCGTTTGACGACCCAGGTGTCGCTCCCGGGTCGCCACGTGGTCTACATGCCCAACAGCGACTACCTCGGCATCTCGCGGCGGATCGAATCCAGACAGGAGCGCACGCGCCTGCGCCAGTTGATTTCGAAGAAGAAACCGCCCAACTGCGCCGTCATCGCGCGCACCGCGTGCGAAGGCGTCGAGGACAAGCAGATCGTCGCCGATATCAATTATCTGCACAAGCTGTGGCAAGAAATCAGACGCCGCGCCGAGAAGGCGCAAGCGCCCGAACTGGTGCACGAAGAAGTCGGCATGGTGGTCGGCATGGTGCGCGACCTCATCGCGGAAGACATCGACAAGATCTGGATGGACAACGAGCGCGAGTACCGCCGGCTCGTGCGCCATCTGCGCCAAGTGAGTCCCGAGCTCGCGTCGCGGACCCTGTTGTTCCGCGACAAGTCGCCCATCTTCGAGAAGTACAACATCGAGAACGAGATCGAAAAGACGCTCGAGCGCAAGGTGTGGCTCAAGAAGGGCGGCTACCTCGTGTTCGACCAGACCGAAGCGATGGTGGTGGTCGACGTCAACACGGGGCGCTTCGTCGGCAAGCGCGACCAAGAGGAGACGATTCTCGAGACCAACCTCCTGGCCGCGCGCGAAGTGCCGAGGCAACTGCGACTGCGCGACATCGGCGGCATCATCGTCATCGACTTCATCGACATGGAGAGCGAGGCCAACAAGAAGAAGGTGCTGACCGAGCTGCGCAATCATTTGCGCCGCGACCGTTCGCGCGCGAAGGCGTTCGCGATCAGCGACCTGGGGCTGGTCGAAATCAGCCGCAAGCGCGTGCGACCGAGCCTGCTGCATTTCTTGAGCGAAGAATGCCCGTACTGCCGCGGCACCGGCAAGGTGCTTTCGTTCGACACCCTGGCCAACAAGGTCGAGCGGCAAATTCACCGCATCGGGCAACGTACCAAGGAGCGCCGCATCCAGCTGCGCGTCAACACGTCGTTCGGCGTATTCTTGGAAGAGCAGCGCGCCGCCATGCTCGACGGACTCGAGAAGCAGTACCGCATGCGCATCGAAATCCAGGACGATCCGCGGCTCCACCGCGAGGACTTCAAGCTGGTTTCGCTGTCGAACTTCAGGGACTTGGTGGCGGAGGCCGGTGAGAGCGAAGGCGACGCGCGTCGAGCGCATCGATAGGAGGTTCGCATGCCCGCGTGGGTGGTTTTCATAATCATCGGAGTGCTGGCGGGAATCACGTCGGGGATATTCGGCGTCGGGGGCGGCATCATCATCGTGCCCGCACTGGTCTACTTCGCCGCGTTCACGCAGCACAAGGCCACCGGGACGAGCCTCGCCGTGCTGCTGCCGCCCATTGGTCTGCTGGCAACGATCGAATACTATCGGCACGGCAACGTCGATTTGCGTGCGGCTGCGATTATCGCGACGACGATGATTGCCGGCGCCTGGGTCGGCGCCTTCGCCGCGAACAAGATCAGCGGTCCGCACCTGCGCCTATTCTTCGGCGTGTTTCTCTTCGGGACCAGCATCTATCTCATCCACGGCGCCTTCAAGCGGCTGGGTTGGATCTAGGAAAGCGAGCGTACGATGAAACTCAAGGGAGCGAGAATTCTCGTCACCGGTGGGAGTCTCGGTATCGGCCGGGCGACAGCGCAGGTCCTGTGCGAAGCCGGTGCGCGTGTCGCCATCACCGGTCGTCACGAAGAACGTCTACATAAGGCGGCGAAGGCGATGGGTGCGCTCGCCATCGTGGCCGACGCGGGCAATCCGCGCGACGTCGAGAAAACGTTCGAAGACAGTGCGCGAGCAGTCTCGGTGGTCTCGATGCGCTCGTCAACAACGCCGGCATCGGCGGTTTCGCCGAGATGGAATCGGTGACGTTCGAGGAGTTCGACCGGGTCTTCCGCGTGAACGTCTACGGCGCCGCCTTGATGGGTGCCCGGGCTGCGGCCATGTTCAAGGCGCAGAAATCCCGCGGACACATCATCAATATTGGTTCGACGGCAGGGCTCAAGGGTTTCGCCGGCGGCAGCATCTACGCGGCGTCCAAGTTCGCGCTGCGCGGAATGACCGAGTGTTGGCAGGCGGAGCTTCGCAAGCACAACATTCGCGTGACGCTGGTCGCACCCAGCGAAGTCGCCACCGCCTTCGGCCGCGAGGACGGCACGGAACGCGAGCCCGCCCCCAACAAGTTGAGCACGATGGAGATCGCGCACGCGATCAAGTCGGTCCTGGAGATGGACGACCGCGGGATGATTCCGGAGCTCTCGGTGTGGGCGTCGAATCCGTGGTGAGCGGGAGATCGCGTCGGAGTCCGAACGCGACTTTGACGAGCGCACTCCAACGACAGAATTGCGATTGAGCGCGAGGAGCAGGAGCGAAGGACCCGACGCGATCCTCCGCTCCATTTCATAGCAGCAAACGCTACCGCTTCTCGTAGGCCGGATGCTTCACCATCGGCGACGGAGTCGCGTTCAAGAGCTTCATGACTTCGGTGATGCCGCGTTCGAGCTGCACATCGACGCCCTTCGCGAGCTGGCCGTAGTCTTCCGGCACTTCGATGTCGGGGTCGACACCGTGTCCTTCGCGGAACCACTTGCCGTCGGGGTCGTACATGCGGAAAGTCGGCACGGTGACGTTGCCGCCGTCGATCAAGTTGGGCGAACCGGAAATTCCGATCAAGCCGCCCCACGTGCGCATGCCGATGAGCGGTCCGACACCCATCTTGCGGAAGAAGTCAGGGAACGCGTCGCCGCCCGATCCGCTCCAGCCGTTGATCAGCATCACCTTGGGACCGAAGTTCGCTACCGGCGGCCACTGCCACGTCTCGCCGTCGCGCACCGCCCAAAACGCGAGCGGCTTGCGGTTCAGTAGCTCGACGAAGCGATCCGGAATCTGTCCGCCGCTGTTGAAGCGCTCGTCGACGATCAAGCCCTGCTTGTCGAACTGTGCGGCGAATTGGCGCACGAGCTCCGACTGTCCGTCGAGGCCGGTGCTGGGCACGTAGATGTAGCCGATCTTGCCGCCCGTCGCGTCGCTGACGCGCTTGCGGTTGGCTTCGATCCACGCCAGGTGGCGAAGGCGCGTCTCGTCGTCGAGCGTTTGCACGAGCTCCGAGCGCGCGCCGTCCATCGACGGCTTCGAATTGACCGTCAGCACGACGGGCTTCTTGGCCAGGCCCGCGAATGCGGCCCACGGTCCCTTCGCCACGTCGAGCGGCTGTCCGTTGACGGCGAGGACGTAGTCGCCCTCGTTGACCTTGACGCCCGACATGTCGAGCGGCGAGCGCACCTCGGTGTCCCACGCCGCACCGCGCACGATGTGCTGGATGCGATAGGCGCCGTTGGCCAGCTCCCAGTCGACGCCGAGATAGCCCACTTCGACGTCCTTCGAATGCTCGGTGTCGCCGCCGCCGCGGTACGTGTGCGACGAGCTCAATTCGGAGATCAACTCGCCGATCACGAAGTTGACGTCCCAGCGCGTGACCGCGTCGTCGAGGAGCTTGCCGTACTGCGTGCGCATCTTCGGCCAGTCGACGCCGTGCATGCCGGGGTCGTAGAAGTAGTCGCGCTCGAAGCGCCACGTGTCGTTGAAGATCTGCTTCCATTCCGCGCGCGGGTCGACCGTCATCGCGAGGTCGCCGGAAGGCATCTTCTTTTCGAGCTTCTGGTCCTCTTTGACGTCGACGACGTAGTACGTGTCGTCTTTGCCGACGAGGATCTTCTCGCCGTTCGCACTCACCTGGTAGTAGTCGGCGTCGCCGACGATCTTCTTCTCCTCGCGCTCGGTCAAGTCGTAGAACATGACCGGGCTCTCTTCGTCCGACGAACCCGTGTTGGGCCGGCGCTGATAGACGAGCTTGCCCGACACTGCGAATAGTCGTCCGAAGTTGCCGGGCTTGGGCGGCAGCATGTCGACGCGACTCTCGAAACCGTCGAGCGTGATCTTGGTCTCCTTGGGCGCTTCCTTCTTCTTGTCCTTATCCTTGTCTTTGTCCTTCTTGTCGTCTTTCTTCTTGTCGTCTTTCTTGTCGGCTGCGGCCACCATCGTCGAATCGTCGCGCGGGCTCATGGGCGACATCACGTCGGCCGACAACGTCGCCACCGCGAGGTGCGTGCTGTTGGGATAGATGAAGGTGGCGTCGACGTCGGAGTACACCGGCTCGAACGAACGATTGGTGGCGAAGAAGAGATACTTGCCTTCCGGGTCGAAGGTGGGCAGCGCGTCGTTGTAGTAGCCCGACGTCACCTGGTGGGTCTTGCCCTCTTTGGTGTCGAAGAGTGCTATGGCGCCGTTGCGATTCTCCATGTCCTTGCGGTACGCGAGCCAGCGACTATCCGGCGACCAGCTGGGCGCGAACGTCTCCAATTCGTCTTCGTACATCCACAGGCCGCGGTCGACGTCCATCGACTTCTTCTTGTCGACGTCGTAGACGCGAATCTTCATCGCTTGGTCGATGAAGGCGAGCATCTTCGAATCGGGGGACCAGTACGGGCGATAGCGGTATCCGGGCCCGAACGACGTGAGCTTCTGCTCGGCGCCGGGTTTGTCGAGGTCGCGCAGGGTGAGCTCGTATTCGCCGGAAGCGTCGCTCCAGTAGGCGACGCGCTTGCCGTCGGGCGACCACGCGGGGTAGCGCTCGGCGACACCGCTGGTGTTGGTCAAGTCGATCACGGGCCCGTGCTCGGCGGGGACCGAGAACACGTCGCCGCGCGCCCCGAACAGCGCGCGCTTGCCGTCGGGTGCGAGCGAGATAGCGTCGATCAGGTCGGCGGCGTTCGCACTATGCGGAAGCAGCGTAATCTTGTCGGTCACGACGGAGACGTCGACTTTCTTGTACGTCTCGTCGGCGAGGCTCATGAGATAGAGGGTACCGCCCGCCTCGAACACGATCTCCGCGGGACCGATCGACGGGAAGTGAATGTCGAAGTCGGCGAACTTGGTGACTTGCTTCGCCTGTCCGTCGCGGTACGACCAAATGTTGGCGCGGTTCTCGGGGCCGCGGTCGGACAGAAAGTAGAGCGTCGAACCGTTCCACATCGGGAACTCGTCGTTGGACGGATCGTTGGTCAAGTTCTTCGACGTGCTGGCGGCGAGGTCGAACAGAAAGATGTCGGGCGCCCAACCGCCGCGATAGCGCTTCCAGGTTCGAAACGCCTGCGTCTGCGGCGTGTACGCCACCGTCTTGCCGTCGGGAGAAATGGCCGCGAATTCGCCGAACGGGATGGGGAGCTGTGTCGGCATCCCGCCCGTCGGCGCGATCTTGTAGAACTGGCTGAAGCGCTGGCGCCCGCTGTTCATGGCCGACGCGTACAGTAGCGAGTTGCCGTCGGCGTACCAATCGAGAATGCGATCGGACATGCCGTGGTTGGTGACGCGCGTCGGCAGGCCCCCCATGGTGGGCACGACGTACACGTCGAGATTGCCGTCGTAGTTGGCGCTGTACGCGATGCGCGATCCATCCGGCGAAAAATGTGGAAACAACTCCTGTCCCGTCGGCGAGCTCAGCTTGAGCGCGGTGCCGCCTTGTTTGGGCACGACCCACAAATCGCCCGCGTACGAGAACACGATCTGCGTCTGCGAGACGTCGGGGTTTTGCAACATGCGGGCGTCGACTTGCGCGCGCGCGCTCGATGCAAGAGTGAACAGGGATATCGCAAGCCAGAGAATACGAAAGCGATCGGTCATGGAAGAATCTCCAGGGGAGAAGTGGTCGTAGCTATGCAAACCTTGGGGATGCGGCATTGTAGCACATCGCCTGCAAGCGGGGTCGAACCTGTGCTAGAATCCGGCGAGTTCGGCCCCCCGGAGGAGGAGAGATAACCGTGAAGCATTCCATGATACTCGCGCTCGCCGTGGTGTTCGCCGCGACGGTCGCGCGCGCCGAAGAGATCGTCGTCACCGTCCATCTTGCGACCGATGCCGGAGAGGGGAAGGAGATCGGCACCATCAAAGTACAGGATACCGCCCACGGCGCCCTCTTCACCCCCAGCCTGCGCGAACTGCCGCCGGGATTGCACGGCTTTCACATGCATGAGAACGGACAATGCGGCTGTGCGATGAAGGATGGCAAGATGACCGCGGGTATGGCGGCGGGCGGGCACTTCGACCCGGCCAAGGCCGGCAAGCACTTGGGCCCCTACGGCGAAGGCCACCTGGGCGACCTGCCACCGCTCTTCGTCGACGCGGACGGGAACGCCACGCTGCCGGTGCTGGCCCCGCGCCTGAAGGTCAGCGACTTGAAGGGTCACTCGCTCATGATCCACGCCGGTGCGGACAACTATTCGGACGACCCCAAGCCCCTCGGAGGCGGTGGGGCGCGAATCGCCTGCGGAGCGGCCGGCTAGGAGGATTCACGTGAGGAACGCTCACCGATGGTCGGGGCTGCTCGTGCTCGTTATCGCCACGGCGATCGGGCACGACGCCCATGCGCAAGCGCGCCGCCCGGCTCCCGAGCGCCTCGGAGACCCACCGGGTGTAGCGGCGAAGCCGCTCCTCGGAGCGCGACCCACCGGTCCCATCGTATTCGGCCACTTCGCGAGTTTTCAGGTCAACGTCGACGGCAACGGTGCCAACATCCCCGGCGACGCCGCTAACGAGCCCTCGATCGCGGTCGATCCCACCCACCCCAATCGCATCGCGATCGGTTGGCGACAATTCGACACGGTGCTTTCGAATTTCCGCCAAGCCGGATACGCGTACTCGACCGACGCCGGCGCGACGTGGACGTTCCCGGGCAAACTCACGCCCGGCGTTTTCCGTAGCGACCCGGTGCTGGACTTCGACGCGGAAGGGAATTTCTACTACAGCAGCCTGCGCCAGACGTTCGACGCCGACGTGTTTCGTTCGGTCGACGGCGGGGCGACGTGGGGATCTCCCGTGTTCTCTTACGGCGGCGACAAACAGTGGATCACCATCGACCGCACGACCGGCGCGGGACACGGGAACATCTATCAAGCGTGGAGCACGGCGGGGAACAACTACGCACCCAACCAGTTCAATCGCTCGATCGACGATGGAGCGTCGTTCCAAGCGCCGATCCCGTTGCCGAATGAACCGTTTTGGGGCACGCTCGACGTGGCGCCGAATGGCACCCTCTACCTGGTCGGAGTGGGCGACTACACCGTGGACGACTTCTGGGTGTTGCGCTCTACTAACGCCAAGTTCACCTCGATCACGCCGACATTCGCCGCGGCCCACGTGAGCCTGGGCGGTCCGCTCGGATTCAGCGGCGGCCCGAACCCAGCCGGATTGACGGGCCAGACCTGGATCGCCGTCGATCGGTCGAGCGGTCCGACGGCGGGCTACATCTACGTGATGGCGTCGGTGCAGGTGCTGGGCGATCCGCTCGACGTGCGCTTCGTTCGCAGCATCGACGGCGGTGTCACGTGGAGCGCTCCGGTACGTGTCAACGACGACGCGCCCGGTAACTGGCAGTGGTTCGCCACCATGTCGGTCTCCGCGAACGGTCGCATCGACGCGGTATGGAACGACACGCGCCATTCCGGACTCGTCAACAGTAGCGAGCTGTTCTACTCGTACTCGACCGACGGCGGAGTCACGTGGTCGGTGAACGAACAGGCGAGCCCGGCATGGGACAGCTTCGTGGGCTGGCCGAACCAACAGAAGATCGGCGACTACTACGACATGATCTCCGACGACACCGGCGCTCACTTGGCGTGGGCGGCGACGTTCAACGGGGAGCAGGACGTGTACTATACGCGCATCGGCGGCTCGGCGACGGCGGTCGCCGATCGCACGACACCCGGGTACAATCTCCTCGCGAGCGCGCCGAATCCGTTCAATCGGTCGACCACGATCCGCTTCGAGGTGCCGTCACAGGGGGGCCGCATCACGCTCGCGGTGTACGACGTGAACGGCCGGCTGGTGCGTTCGCTGCAAGACGGCTTCGTAGCGGGTGGAGCGGGGATGGCGCAGTGGGATGGGCGCGACGCTTCGGGGCGGGAGGTCGCGTCGGGGGTCTACTTCTGCCGTCTCGCCGCGGCGGGCGACTCGCAGACTCGTAAGTTGATGTTGCTGCGCTGAGTAGCTGGCGCTGGCGAGTGCCAAAAACGCGCCTTGACACTTTTTTCCCGATCGATTACAAATGTACGGTTGCTTTGGGCCAACTGGCCCGCCCGGCGCTATTGGAACCCGAAGTGGAGCAAGCATGTACGCGATCCTGAAAATCAACGGCCAGCAGTTCAAGGCCACACCGAACGCGATCCTCCGCGTTCCCAAGATGGAAGCCGAGATCGGGGGCAACGTAACGTTTAGCGACGTTCTCCTGTGGTCCGACGGCCAGAGCACCGAAGTCGGTGCGCCGCTCGTGACGGGGAAATCGGTGCGCGGCGAAGTCGTCAAGCACGCCCGCGCGGATAAGATCATCGTCTTCAAGAAGAAGCGCCGCAAAGGATACCGTCGTAAGAACGGTCACCGGCAGTGGTACACCGAGGTTCGCCTCACCGGTTTCAGCGGCTAGTGGAGTAAGAAGAAGCATGGCTCACAAAAAAGGTGTAGGCAGTTCCAAGAACGGTCGCGACAGTCACGGTCAGCGACTCGGCGTCAAGCGTTTCTCCGGCGAGTTCATCACCGCCGGCTCGATCATCGTGCGCCAGCGCGGCACACGAATTCACCCCGGCCGCAATGTCGGCCGCGGAAAGGACGATACGCTCTTTGCGAAGGTCACCGGCACGGTCAGGTTCGAAACTTTCGGTAAGAACCGCCGCCGCGTCAGCGTCGTCGAAGCGAACTAGCGCTTCCAAGAGGCGTCTCTCCGGCCGAACGGCCCCCGCATCTCCAACCTTCGCTATCGTGCTCCCGGCCCGTTTCGGGTCGACGCGCTTTCCCGGCAAGCCTCTCGCGACGATTTCCGGTCGACCCTTGATCGAATGGGTCTACCAGGGGGCGTTGCGCGTGCGGGGTGCTGCGCGCGTGCTGGTCGCGACCGACGACGTCCGCATCGCGACCGCCGTGCGTCAATTCGGCGGCGAAGTGGTGATGACGCGCAACGCGCACCAGACCGGCACCGACCGCGTGGCCGAGGTCGCAAAGACCCTGCGCACCGACATCGTGGTCAATCTGCAGGGCGACGAGCCCATCTTCGACCCCGCCATGGTGGAGGAAATGGTCGCCGTCTTGGCGCGCGACCCCGAGGTGGAAATCGCCACCGCCTGCCACCCTATTCAAGACACCGAATCGCTCCAGAGCCCGCACGTGGTGAAGGTCGTGGTCGACCAACGCGGTCGCGCGCTCTATTTCTCGCGTGCGGCCATCCCGAGCGGGGCTCTTTTCGATGGTGCTCGCGCCCTGCGCCACGTCGGCGTATACGCGTTTCGGCGCGAGTCGCTGGCCAAGTTCGCGAGACTCCCCCGAACGCCATTGGAAATCGCCGAAAGACTCGAGCAATTGCGCGCGCTGGAGCACGGCATGACCATCGCGGTGGTGGAAACGCGCCACGCGACCGTCGGCGTCGATGTGCCGGCCGACATAAAAAACGTTGAAAGATTCGTCGAGGAATCTCTAGACTCGACCCACGGGTCGCGAACGTCGTAACGCAAGAGCCAAGGAGCGAGGTCGGACGCATGAAATACATTTTCATTACCGGCGGCGTGGTCTCTTCCTTGGGCAAGGGAATCGCCGCGGCCTCGATCGGCCTGCTCTTGAAGCAGCGCGGCCTGCGCGTCGCCCTCCAGAAGTTCGATCCCTATCTCAACGTCGACCCCGGGACCATGAGTCCCTTCCAGCACGGCGAAGTCTTCGTCACCGACGACGGCGGCGAGACCGACCTGGACCTCGGGCACTACGAGCGCTTCCTCGACCAGAATCTCACGCGCGAGCACAGTGTCACCGCGGGCAAGGTCTACCAAGCCGTCATCGAGAAAGAGCGCGCGGGCGGCTACCTCGGTAAGACCGTGCAAGTGGTGCCGCACGTGACCGACGAAATCAAGACGCGCTTCAAGGCGGTCGGCACCCACGGCGACATCGACGTCATCATTACCGAGATCGGCGGGACGACGGGCGACATCGAAGGCCTGCCGTTCCTCGAAGCGTGTCGACAGTTGCGCCACGAAGAGGGCGCCGACAATTGCCTGTTCGTCCATTTGGTATTGGTGCCCTACATCAAGGCCGCCAAAGAGATCAAGACCAAGCCCACCCAGCACAGCGTCAAGGGCCTCCTGGAGATCGGGATTCAGCCCGACATTCTGTTGTGTCGAACCGAGGTGCCGTTGGGTCCCGAGATCCGCTCCAAGATCGCGCTCTTTTGCAACGTGCGCGAGCGCGCCGTGATCGAGGCGCGCGACGTCGCGTCGATCTACCACGTGCCGCTCCATTTCCACCGCGAAGGTTTGGACGACATCATCGTGAAGATGCTCCACATCGACGCCAAGGAGCCCGATCTCGACGAATGGGAGCGCATGATCCAGCGCATGACGGCCATCGAGCACAGTGTCCGCATCGCGGTGGTGGGCAAGTACGTGCAGATTCAAGACGCGTACAAGTCGATTATCGAGGCGTTCACGCACGCGGGAGTCCAGAACGACGTCAAGGTGGACGTGCAATGGGTCGACGCCGAAGACGTCGAGAAGTTGGGCGCCGAGGAAGTGTTACGCGGTGCGGCCGGCATCTTGGTCCCGGGCGGCTTCGGCGAGCGCGGTATCGCCGGCAAGCTCGAAGCGATTCGCTACGCGCGCGAGAACGACATTCCGTTCCTCGGCATCTGTTTGGGTCTCCAGTGCGCGGTGATCGAATTCGCGCGCGACGTGGTCGGCATCAAGGACGCCTTGAGCAGCGAATTCAGCCCCAACTGCCCCAACCCCGTCATCGACTTGATGGAGGGACAGACGCACTCGGGCAAGAAGGGCGGCACCATGCGACTCGGCGCCTACCCGTGCAAGGTCAAGCCCGGCACGCTGGCCGAAGAACTCTACGGCGCCGCCGAGGTCAGCGAACGACACCGTCATCGCTGGGAAGTGAACAACGAATACCGCGACGTCCTCGAGCGCAACGGGCTCGTGTTCTCGGGCACCTCCCCCGACGGGAGCCTGGTCGAGATCATCGAACTCGCGGATCATGCGTACTTCATCGCGTCGCAATTCCACCCCGAGTTGAAAAGCCGTCCCCATCGGCCGCATCCTTTGTTCTTCGGCCTCGTGCGCGCGGCCAAAGTCGCAACGCAACTCACACTCTCCGTCGGCACGCCAAGTGAGCGCGTAGCGACACTCGCGGAGCAACGTGACGGTCTCCGCGTCCATCGGATCGTTTCGCGTCGGCGACGGCGAGAAGCCACTCTTGATCGCCGGCCCCTGCGTCGTCGAGTCCGAAGACTTGACCCTCTCCATCGCCGACGCCATCGCTCGCCTTCCCATCGCGCGCGAATTCAACTTCGTTTTCAAGGCGAGCTATCTCAAAGACAACCGCAGCTCGGGGACAAGCTTTCGCGGACTCGGCATCGACGCCGGCCTGCGCATCTTGGAGAAAGTGCGCGCGCGCGTCGGTTGTCCCATTCTCTCCGACGTCCACGACGTCTCCGAAGTCGCGGCGGCGGCCGGGGTTCTCGACGTGCTGCAGATTCCCGCGTTTCTTTCGCGGCAAACCAGTCTGATCGAGGCCGCGGGTGCTACGAAGAAACCGGTCAACGTCAAGAAGGGACAATTCCTCGCCCCCGAAGACATGGCGAACGTCGTGGCGAAAATCCGAGCGGCGGGTGCGCGCGACGTGTTCTTGACCGAGCGCGGGACGTCGTTCGGCTACCACGACCTGGTGGTGGACTTTCGCGGCTTCGTGCGCATGCGCGCGACTGGCTGCCCGGTGATCTTCGACGTCACGCACTCGTTGCAACGCCCCGGTGGGTTGGGGACGGCGTCCGGGGGCGAGCCGGCGCTGGCGTCGATGATGGCGCGCGCCGCCGCTGCTGTACCCGTCGACGGATTGTTCATCGAGACACATCCGAATCCGTCGCAGGCGAAATCCGACGCCGCGTCGATGCTCCCGCTCGATCAATTGCCGCGGTTGTTGGAAGACGTGTCGCGCGTCTTCGCGGCCGTGCGGAGTAAGAGGTGAGGCACGTGGACGAAGTCACCTTCTCACTAGCCCAGTGCGGTCCCCTCGATCGCGTGCAGGCGCGGCTCGGACTCACGGGTCCGGGCCGGAAGGGCCTGGTCATGCGAGCGGTGATTTGGGCCTTGGTCGCCTGGCTGCCGTTGCTCGCCATGTCGCTGCTGATGCCGCGGGCCCAGAGCCCCGACAGCATTACGTTCCTGCACGACATCGCGGTACACGTGCGTCTTCTCGTCGTGATTCCGTTGCTCATTTTGATCGAAGGCAGTATCGGCTCGCGCACCCAGTGGGTCATGACGGACTTCGTGGCATCGGGTGTCGTGGTCGAGGCGGATTACCCGCGCTTCCGGTCGGCCGTGCAAGGGGCGGAGAAGATGGTCCAGTCATTTTGGGCCGAAGGAATGCTGCTCGCGGGCACCTTCGCGGCGGTGTGGCTGGTCAGTCGAGCCCTCCTGGCCGACAACGCGGTATTCTGGTACGAGGAAGTGACTGCCGCCGGCACGCATCTCACGTGGACGGGTAAGTGGTACATATTCGTGTCGTCGCCGTTGGTCTGCTTTCTGTTCGTGCGCTGGGGTTGGCGCTACGTGGTTTGGTCGGGCTTCTTGCGTCGCGTCGCGAAGCTGAATCTTCGCATATCGCGGACCCACCCGGACCGTTCGGGCGGGCTCGCCTTCATCGACATCGGCCACACCGCGTTTGCCGCCATTTCCTTCGCCGCCAGCTGCTTGGTGACCGCCGCCGCCGCCAATCGGATTTTGTACGAAGGTGTGCGCGTCAGGGACTACCAGCCCGTCATCATCGGTTTCATCGTGCTATCCATCGTGCTCGGGCTGGCGCCGCTGTTCGTTTTCCTTGCGCCTCTCCTTCGCGCCAAACGAATCGGACTGCTCGAATACGGGCGGTTTGGGAGTCGCTACGTGCAGGCGTTCGAAGAGAAGTGGATCGGCCAGGACGCCAAGCCGAACGAGGACATGTTGGGATCGAGCGACATCCAGTCGCTCGCGGATCTGGGCGGAAGCTACGAGCGACTCGACAACATGCGCGTGATTCCGTTCGACCGGCGAACCATCTTGGTTTTTGCGACCGCTTCCGCGTTACCCATCCTTCCCCTCCTGTTCGCCGTGATGAACTTCAAGGAGATGGTGAGCCTGATCGTCAAAGCGATGATGTGACGCCGACGCTCGCGGCGCCGTTCCCGGTTGCAATCCCTCCAAGCGGTCGACTACCATGCCCTTCTCAAGAGGAGGTCGTCATGCACCGCCATCGATTCGGAGTTCGCCTTGCACTAATCGCGGCATTCGTTTGCTCGCCGCTCATTCTGTCGTCGTGCAGCAAGAAGACGGAGCAAGCGTCGGCGCTGGCACCGGCTGCGGGCGAGTTGGATCGCACCGTGCTTCCAATCGCGGAGCCGCCGGTGGCTTCCATCACCGAAATCGACGCCCGCAAGGCAACACCGCCCAAGCGTTTCGAAGTGAAAGCGCCCGCGAACGCGCCCAACGTCGTGATCGTCTTGATCGACGACATCGGCTTCGGCGCCACGTCGACCTTCGGCGGGCCGATCGAAATGCCGACCTTCGACCGTCTTGCGAGTCACGGACTGCGCTACAACCGATTCCACACCACCGCACTCTGCTCGCCGACGCGCATGGCGTTGCTGACCGGTCGCAACCACCACGTGAACAATACCGGCGCCGTCATGGAACTCGCGACGGCGTTCCCAGGCAACACGGGCCAGCGCCCGAACAGTATCGCGCCGTTGGCCAAGATTCTGCGCGAGAACGGATACAACACGGCCGCCTTCGGTAAGTACCACGAGACCGCACCATGGGAGGCGTCGGTGTCGGGGCCGTACGATCGATGGCCGACGGGATCGGGCTTCGAGAAGTTCTACGGTTTCATCGGCGGCGAAGCGAACCAGTGGGCGCCGCCGCTGTACGACGGTACGATCCGAGTCGAGCCGCCACACGATCCGAATTATCACCTCACGACCGACCTGACCAATCACGCGGTGTCATGGATGCGCTTCCAGCACGCGATGACGCCCGACAAGCCGTTCTACGTGTACTTCGCCACCGGTGCGACGCACGCGCCGCACCACGTGCCGAAGGAATGGATCGCGAAGTACAAGGGCAAGTTCGACATGGGTTGGGACAAGCTGCGCGAAGAGACCTTCGCGCGTCAACTCGAGATGGGCATCATACCGGCGGGCACCAAGCTGACGCCGCGCCCGGCCGAGATTCCCGCGTGGGATTCGCTCACCGCCGACCAGAAGCGCCTGTTCGAACGCCAAATGGAAACGTTCGCCGGCTTCGCGTCGCACACCGACCACGAGATCGCGCGCTTGGTGGACGCACTCGAAGACATGGGTGTCATGGACAACACGCTGTTCTTCTTCATCGCCGGTGACAACGGTTCGAGCGCGGAGGGCGGCCCCGACGGCACGTACAATGAAATGCTCGCGCTCAACGGCATCGTCAGCGACGTCTCGTCGCAGTTGAAGCACATCGACGAGTGGGGCGGGCCGTCGACGTTCCCGCACTTCGCGGTGGGTTGGGCGCACGCGACCGACACGCCGTTCCAATGGACCAAGCAGGTCGCGTCTCACTTCGGCGGCACGCGCAACCCCATGGTGATTAGCTGGCCGGCGCGCATCAAGGACGCGCACGGACAGATTCGCTCGCAGTTCCACCACGTGATCGACATCGCGCCGACGGTGCTGGAGGCAGCCGGACTGCCCGAGCCCAAGATCGTCGACGGCACTCCGCAGTACCCGATGGACGGTGTCTCGATGGTGTACACCTTCGACGACCCCAACGCGGTCGGGCGTCGCACCACGCAATACTTCGAGATGTTCGGCAATCGCGGGATCTACCACGACGGCTGGGTGGCCTGCACGCGGCATTCGATTCCGTGGCTGATGGTGGCGAACCTTCCGCACTTCGATGAAGACAAGTGGGAGCTGTACAACATCGACGAAGATTTCAGCGAAGCCAACGACCTCGCGGCGCAGAATCCGCAGAAGCTCAAAGAACTGCAGGATCTGTTCACGCAAGAGGCGATCAAGAACCACGTGTACCCGCTCGACGACCGTCGCGCGGAGCGCTTCGATGCGCGCATCGCGGGTCGTCCCGAGCTCATGGGAACGCGCACTTCGCTGACACTCTACGAAGGCATGACCGGCATGTCGGAGAACGCGTTTATCAATGTAAAGGGGCGCTCGTTCAACGTAACAGCGGAGATCGACGTGCCGGCGGGCGGAGCCAACGGCGTCATTATCGCGCAGGCGGGACGCTTCGGCGGTTGGAGCCTGTACATGAAGAGCGGCCGCGTGAAGCACTGCTACAATTTCGGCGGGCTCGAGTGGTCGACGGTGTCCGCGCCGCAGGCCTTGTCGCCCGGAACGCACACCGTGCTCTACGAATTCGTGTACGACGGCGGCAAACCCGGCGCGGGCGGGCTAAGCAAGTTGACCATCGACGGAAAGCCGGCCGGCGAAGTGCGCGTGCCCCACACCATGCCGTTCATATACGGCGAGAATGCCGACGTCGGCGCGGACCACGAAACACCGGTCAGCCCCGACTACACGTCGGAGAACAGCACGTTCACAGGCCACATCGTCAAGGTGACGGTCGAGCAGAAGTAGGTTGTGATAATCTCTTGCCGGTGAAAGACGAAAAGCGCAGCGACGTCGATGCGCTCGTGGCGGGTGCCCGCCGCGTGATCGACGAAGAGATCGCGGGACTGAAGACGCTTCGCGACCGCCTGGGACCCGAGTTGGCGCAGGCGGTCGATGCCATCCTCGCGTGCCGCGGGCGTCTGATCGTCTCCGGTGTCGGCAAGTCGGGCCAAATCGCGAAGAAGATCGCGAGTACCTTGACCTCGACCGGCACGCCGAGTTTTTACATCCACGCGTTCGAGGCGGCCCACGGCGACTTGGGGCTCGTGCACAAGGATGACGTCGTCGTCATCATATCGAAGAGCGGCATGGGCGACGAGTTGCGCGACTTCGTGCCCGCTCTGAAGAAGCTCGGAGTCAAGCTCATCGCGATGACGGCGTCGCGCAGCTCCTACCTCGCGCAGCACAGCGACATCGTGCTCGAGTTCGACGCTTCCAAGGAGGCCGGCTGTCTGGGCTTGGCGCCGACCACGAGTGCCACCGTGTCCCTGGTGCTCGGTCACGTGCTGGCGAGTGCCTTGATGGAGCGAAAGGGTGTAACACCGGAAGAGTTCGCGCGCACGCACCCCGGCGGAATGCTGGGCAAACGCCTGACGGTCACGGTCGGCGAAATGATGCGCACCGGTCACGCCATGCCGACGGTGCACGAGACCACCACGCTGCGCGAAGCCCTCTTCGAGATCATGGAGAAGAGCATCGGCTGCACGGGCGTCGTCGACGCAAAGGGACGACTTTCCGGCATCATCACCGACGGCGATCTGAAGCGAATTCTCGCGCACCGCGACGACGCACTCGATCTGCCCGTGGTCGAAGTCATGACGCACGCGCCCAAGACCATCGACCCCGGCGTCCTCGCCGCCGACGCCCTCGCGAAGATGGAGCTCAACATGCCGGGACCGCTCCTCATGTACTTCATCGTCGATGGCGACGGGAAGCCCGTGGGTCTCTTGCACCTCCACGACATCTTGCGTGCGGGACTGCGCGCCGAGTAGTCTCCCTCGCCAGCCTCTCGGCGTCAGCTCCCGTCGTTCCGCAGACGGCTCCATGAAGCCTCCTAATTCCCAATCGCTACACGCGTTGGCACACTCGTTGCTTGACAGCCACTTTGGATTGTGCTAACTAATTGCAGGTGAATGGTTTTGATCGCTTTGACGGCGGTCGAGCGGATGGATTCTGAGCATGATCCGTGGGGTGCGGGAGTGCGGACGCGGAAGAAAGTCAAGCGCGCCGGTGAAATCGCCCTGGTCGAAGCCCTGTTTGGCTTCGCCCGCCTGGTGCCCCGGCGATTCGGTTCGGCGTTGTTCGCAACACTGGGGGCAATCGCGGGACGCGCGTTCGAACAAGATCAGCGTCGCGCCATCGAGAATCTCGCGATCGCGTTCCCCGACGCGCCCGCCCCGGTGCGCAGCGCGCTGGCGCGCGCGAGCTTCAAGGCGCTGGGCCGGAACATTTTCGAGGCGCTGCGCCTGACGAGGATGTCGCCGGAGAAAGTGCGCGAGCGCGTCGAGCGCGTCGAAGGAATGGAGCACTTCGTCGCGGCGCATAACGCGGGCAAGGGCATCGTCGTCGTCACCGGGCACATCGGGTGTTGGGAGTTGATGCCCGCGTACTTCGCGAACTTGGGGTATCGGGTGTGGGTGGTCGCGAGGCGCATGAAGTCGGAGCGACTGAACTCGAAGCTGACCGCCATGCGCGCGTCGGTGGGTGTGAAGACCATCGATCGCGACGCGAATCCGCGCCGGATGCTGGAACTCATGCGGCGCGGTGAGATTCTCGGAGTCTTGATCGACCAGCACACGAGTGTGGCCGGCATGTACGTGCCGTTCTTCGACCGCCCGGCGTTCACACCCACCGCGGTCGCGAAGATTGCACTCGCGAGCGGCGCCGCCATCGTGCCGATGGGCATCTATCTCACGCGCGGCGGCCGTCACGTGGTTCGAGTGCTGCCGGCGCTTCCGGTCGACGCCCTCGCGGGCGCGTCGTCGAACAAGGACGCCGCGGTACGCGCCATCACCACGGAGTGTTCGCTCGCGGTGGAACGATTGATTCGGCTCGACCCGGCCCAGTGGGTGTGGTTCCACCACCGCTGGCGGGAGCCGAAACGGGACGAAGGGGCGCAGGTGGCGTATGCGGCGGAAGGGTAGGGTCGCGATGGCGATCGCGGGGTGCGTGCTCCTGGCGATAGCGTGCGACGATGAGGCCAAGAAGGCGACATCGGTCCAGGCGGAGTTGCCCGACGAGACGGTCACCGATTTTCGTACGCAAGAGTCGGACAGCGGGCGCGTGGCGTGGACGGTCACCGCACCGCACGCGGACCGCTACAACGCGCGCAATGTGTTCGTGATGTCGGACCCGACCATCGAGTTCTATGACGAAATGGGAAACTTGCAGACGACCCTGACCGCGAAGAACGGAGAGTATTCGCTCTCGACGCACGACATGCTCGCCTACGGCAACGTGGTCGCGGTGACGTTCAAGGGCGAAGTCCTGGAGACCGACACGCTTCGGTACCTGAACGCGACCGACAAGATCGTGAGCGACAGCTTCGTGAAGCTCACGCGCGGCAAGGACGTCCTGACCGGCATCGGGATGGAGTGCGACCACACGCTGGAATCGGTCGACATCAAGAAAGACGTGCGCGCGCGAATTCTGGAAGAAGATGGAAAGCTCGACAATAGCACCCGCTAGGGGGGCACCGATGGATACGGTGACCGCCACCACGCACGCGAAGTTCGCCACCGAAAACGTGGCGAAGTCGTACGGCCGTCGCCGTGTCGTGAACGGGGTCAGCATCGAGGTCAACGGCGGCGAGATTGTGGGATTGTTGGGGCCCAACGGCGCCGGCAAGACCACGACGTTCTACATGATGGTCGGGATGATTCGGCCCAACCAAGGCTCCGTCCTTCTCGACGGCGCCGACATCACAGCGATGCCGATGTACAAGCGTGCGCGCCTCGGAATCGGATATCTCCCGCAAGAGCCGTCGATCTTCCGCGGCTTGAGCGTCGAGGACAATTTGATGGCGGTGATCGAGACCATGCCGTATCCGCGTTCGGAGCGGAAGGCGGTGCTCGACGGGCTGCTGGCACAGCTCGACATCGCCCACATTCGGAAGTCCTTGGGCTACCAACTCTCGGGCGGCGAGCGGCGGCGCGTCGAAATCACGCGCGCGCTGGTGGCACGCCCGAAGTTCATGCTGCTCGACGAACCGTTCGCGGGCATCGATCCGATCGCGGTCCAGGACTTGCAAGGCATTGTTCGTAAGCTGAAGGAACAGGGGCTCGGGGTGTTGATCACCGATCACAACGTGCGCGACACGTTGAGCATCACCGACCGAGCCTACGTGATGTACGAAGGCAGCATCAAACGATCCGGTACGGCGGCGGAGCTCGCCGCCGACACGGAAGTGCGCGAGATCTATCTCGGCAACTCGTTCAGGCTCTAGGTCCTCGCGAGGTCGACGTTCTTATGGACATGAAAATCGGGCTGCACCTAAGACAACGGCAACAGCTGGTGATGACGCCGAAGCTCCAGCAGGCGCTGAAGCTTTTGCAGATGCCCGCCATCGAGCTCCAGCAGATGCTGAAGCAAGAGATCATGGAGAACCCTCTGCTCGAGGAAGTGGAGGAGTACGAAGACATCGTCGAAGAAACGGAACAGCAGGCCGACTCGTCCGGTGAAGACGGCGACGGCGTCATGCCGACCGACGCGCCGGCACCCGTGGCCGACGAAGCGCCGGTCGAGGACCCCGTCGAGGCCAAGACCGACGGCGCCGAGGCCGGCGACGAGCGGGTCGACTGGGACGAGTATTTCAACGACGGGTTCGACATCGGACGCGCCGGCGCCGAAGAGGAACACAAGGAAGAGTTCTTCGAAAAAGTCCCGGTCGCCAAGCGCAGCTTTACCGATCAACTCATGGGACAGCTCCGCATCGTCACCGACGACCCGCAGATGGTCCGGATCGGCGACTACTTGGTGGGTTCACTCGACGAGAGCGGGTACCTCACGTGCGACTTGGAAGAAGTCGCGGGCACTTTCGGCGTGACGGTGGAAGAGGTCGACAAGGTGCTGGAGTTGATCCAGGCCTTCGACCCGCCCGGTGTCGGCGCCCGCAACCTCCAGGAGTGCCTGCTCCTCCAGCTCCATTTTCGGGGTCTGAACGACTCGATTGCGGCCGCCATCATTCGCGACCACTTCGACGAGTTCAAGCAGAAGAAGTACGTCGACATCGCGCGCAAGCTGCGCATCTCGGTGCAGGACGTCCAGGACCAGTGCAAACTCATCAGCACGCTCGACCCCAAGCCGGGGCTCGAAGTCGTGGCCGAAGACCCGAAGTACGTCATCCCCGACTTGATCGTCGACAGCATCGACGGAAAATACGTCGTCTATTTGAACGACCGCAACATCCCGCGCCTGCGCGTGAGCCAGCACTACCACGACGAGCTCATGCGCGAAGTCCGCGACGGCGACAGCGAGGCGCGCGAGTTCATCAACGCGCGCTTGAAGTCGGCCAAGTGGTTGATCCAGACCATAGAGCAGCGCCGCCGCACCATGGTCAAGGTGATGGAGTGCATCGTCAGGAAGCAGCGCGATTTCTTCGACAAGGGGACCGCGTTCCTGAGACCGCTGACACTTCAGCAGGTGGCTAGCGAGATCAACATGCACGAGTCAACGGTGAGCCGTGTGACCACCAACAAGTACGTGCAGACGCCGCGCGGCGTATTCGAGCTCAAGTTCTTCTTCTCCTCGAGCCTGGGCACGCAGGACGGCGGCGAAGTCTCCGCCAAGAGCGCCAAGGACAAGATTCGCCGCATCATCGAGGCGGAGACCGACCGCACGCCGCTCTCGGATCAGAAGATCGCGGACATGCTGAAGAAGGAAGGCCTGAACATCGCGCGTCGTACCGTGGCCAAGTATCGCGAGCAGCTCAATATTCTGCCCGCGCGTATGCGCAAGCAGTACTAGGCCTCCGCCGGGTGTCAACTGGCACCTTGCCGTCACCGGGCGGCGGGCGTATATTCGAAGCAGCAAATGACACACGTCGCAACGTCAACGAGACGAGCGTTTACACCCTCTCCAAGCCGGCGTCCGCTCGCCGTGTTCCTCCCCGAAATCGATGGGCACTCCGCCCGCCACGACGTTTTGGTTTCCGTGGTTGAAACGTTCGTAGGGAATCGATTCCCGCGCCTGGTGTTCGTTGTTATGAGAAAGGGGTCGTCATGAACATTACCACGACCGCACGACACTACGACCTGGCACCCTCGCTCAAGGACTATGCCGAGGGCAAGGTACTGAGCTTGAAGAAATACTTCGACCATATCGTCAACGCGCACGTCATCTTCTCGCTGGAGAAATACCGGCAGCGCGTCGAGATCACCTTGCACGTGAACGGCAAAGACTTCGCAACCACGCAAGAGTCGGAAGATATGTACCTCTCCGTCGACCGCGCCGTGGAGAAGCTCGAGGAGCAGCTCAAGCGCTACAGCGGGAAGCTCAAGGGCCGCAAGCGTGCGCAGGGGCTCGGCGAAGCGTCCGGCAACGCCGCCGAAGGCGAATAGGTAGTCCAAAGGACGACGCGGCCGTGAGCAAACCGAACAAGAAGACGCTTTCGGTTCGTGTCCTTCTGGAGGACACGCGCGAGCCGTTGCAGCTCGAGTTGGTCAACGGCATCGACGAGGGACCGCTCCCGGTCACGGTTACCGACATCCATCGTCCCGGCCTGGCGCTGGCCGGGTTCATGCAAAACTACCTGAACGAGCGCATCCAAGTGCTGGGCGAGACCGAGGTCCTGTATCTGAATACGCGTCCCGAGGATGTGCGCCGGGAAGCGGTGGCACGCCTGTTTTCGGTTCCGGTCATCTGCGTCATCGTCACGCGCTCGCTCGAGATTCCCAAAGAACTTCTGCAGGCCGCCACCCAGCACGGCGTGCCGGTGCTGCGCTCGTCGATGTTGACGACGCCCTTCATCCACGAGCTCACCAAGTATCTCGACGACCGCTTCGCCGACACCACCGAGGTACACGCGACCCTCGTCGACGTGTACGGCGTGGGGCTCCTGTTCACGGGACGAAGCGGGATCGGCAAGAGCGAGATCGCGCTCGACCTGGTCGAACGCGGGCACCGCTTGGTGGCCGACGACACCGTTCACGTGACCAAGATCGCCGACGACGTCCTGATCGGGAAAGGCAACCACCACCTCCGGCATTTCATGGAGATCCGCGGCATCGGCGTGATCAACGTCCAGGACCTGTTCGGCATCCGCGCCGTCCGCGTCCAGAAGCGCATCGAGGTGGAAGTCCTCCTCGAGGACTGGGACACCAAGAAGGACTGGAATCGGTCGGGGCTGGACGACCGCACCACCAGCGTCCTGGGGGTCGACATCCCGCAGGTCGTGATTCCGCTTTTCCCGGGCAAGAACATCACGGTAATCTCCGAAGTAATCGCGATGAATCACATGCTGAAGGTCTACGGCGTCAACGCGGCGGAGAAATTCAACTCGCTCTTGATCGACGTCATGCAGAGCGACCGCAAGACGAAGCAGTACCTTCGCTACGACACGGAATGACCTCTCGACCAAGATGATTTCAGCGATCGTCGTCACCCACGGAAAGCTTGCGCAAGAATTCATCGCCACGGCGCAAAAGATCTACGGCAACGTGAAGGGCGTGTACGCGGTGTCCAACGACGACACCACGCCGCAAGCGCTGGCCTCGCATATCGACGCCATCATCGAGTCGGGCGGCCCGGACGACGGCTTTGTGATCTTGGTCGACTTCCTGGGCGGGAGCTGCGGGCACGCGACCTTGTCGGTGGAGCGCCGTCGCCGCAACGTGCGCGTGGTTTCCGGCGTCAACCTTCCCATGCTGCTCGCCTTCCTCAACAAGCGCGCCGACGTCAGCTTCGAGCGGCTGCCCGCCGAGCTCGCCTCGCGCGGCCGCGACAGCATCCACGCGGTCGACACCGACCAGCTGTAATTCCCGCCATGCCCGTCAAACTCGCGCGGATCGATGACCGTCTCATCCACGGCCAAGTCGTGCTGGGGTGGGTGCCGGTGGTGAAGCCCGACCGCATCGTGGTGGCGTGCGACCGTGTTGCGGCCAGCGATTGGGAACGGCGCTTCTACGCGTCGTGCGTGCCGCCCGAAGTGCGCACGTCGTTCTTCTCGGTGGCCGAAGCCGCCCAGCAGGTTCTGCACGAGCCGCTCGCCGGCGAACAATTACTGGTGCTGTTCGAGTCCGCCGAGGACGCGTGGAAGTTTGTGGGCGCGGGCATCGCGCTGACCGAAGTGAACATTGGCGGGCTTCACTATCGCGAAGGCTCGATCGAGCTCTTGCCCTTCGTCTACGTGACGACGCAAGAAAAGTCCTTTCTGCGCGAGCTCGTGAAGCGTGGTGTCGCACTCTCCGCGCAAGACGTCCCGTCCAACGCGGCGCGCATCATCAACTCACTCGTCGTGTAACGGATGCCCGACTTCCTCCTGATCGCGCTCATCGCCGGACTCCTCGCGATCGACGATCGCGCGGGTTGGCAGAGTCTTTTCGGCGAGCCCGTCTTCTCGTCACTCATCATCGGTGCCTTGCTCGGTACGTTGCGCCCGGCCCTCGAGGTCGGCGTCGTCCTCCAGCTCGCGTGGCTCTCGATCGGCGCGGCGCGGGGGACACGACGGCCCAACACAGTCGTGGGTGGTGTGGTGGGCGCGGGTGCCGCGTGCCTCGCGCTATCGCAGCCGACCGACCCGCGCGCGATTGTCGTCGTCGCAGCCGGCGTCTTGACGGGCCTCGTCGCGGCCGAACTCGGCGCGATCGCCGCGCGCGCCGCGAACGAAGTGCGCGAACGCTGGCTCGGCAACTTCCGGCTTCCCGAGATTCCGCCGCAGCCCTTTGCCGCCGCGTCGCGGAAACTCGCCCTCACCGTCCTGGGCTCTTCGCTATTTGTCGGCATCGTCGACTTCGTGGCGGTCTTGTTGCTGCTTCCCGTCGCCACGCGCGTCGTGCTCTGGCTCGGTGGACATCTCGGCGCCGACGCCGCTACGGGGGCGGTGTGGTGGCTCGCGTGCGTGGCTGCGATCGGGCTGGCTGCGATCGTGCGCGCGTTCGGCACCCGCGTGCTGGTTCGCTTCCTCTTGTTGGGTGTGGTCGCGGTCCTGGTCGTGGGGTGGCTTCGATGAGCGCGCGTCTCGGGCGAAGCGATCTTCTCCGTGTGTTCGCGCGCCTCTTGTTTGTGCAGGCGACCCTTCATCGCAAGGGCATGCAGAACATCGGTGTGTTGCATGCGCTGGACGCGGCGGCGCCCAAGCTCGTCCAAGACCCGGCCGAGCTTCTCGCGCGCCACGTCGAACACTTCAACACCAACCCGAACGCCGTGCCCATCGTGGTGGGTGGTGTGCTGCGTATCGAAGAAGACGGTGCGACTGCGGTACCCATGCCGGTGTCGCGCTTCAAACAAGCTGCGTGCAGCGCTCTGGCCGCGATGGGTGACGTGCTGGTGGTCGGCGGCCTCAAGCCGCTCGCGTTGACTTTGGCGGTTGTGTCTGCTATATACAGTTCTTTTGCGGGGTTAGTGGCGATCGTCGTCTTGTACAACGCCGCCCTGCTGGGTGGTCGCTGGTGGGGACTCCGGTTCGGTTACGCTCGCGGTTGGGGCGTGATCGAAGCGTTCACCGGCCCTCGCGTCCAGCGCGTGGTCATGCTCGCGCGGGTGCTCGCAGCCCTCGCGGGTGGTGTCTTGCTCGGCGTGTTCGCGCGCCGCGCGCACGCGGAGGGGATTGGCCATCTTGCGCTGGTCGCCGTGGCGACGGCGGGCGCGTGGTTTGCGATCAAGCGCGGTATCAACCCTGCGCGCCTCGCGATCCTCTTGTTTCCGTTGATCGTCGTCGTCGCGATACTGGTGAAATAGACTCCACATGGTCGAGTTCACGAAGCAAGTTGGCAACAAGATCGGTCTGCATTTGCGTGCGGCCGGGGAATTCGTCAAGATCGCGGCGCAGTACACGAGCGACATTCGCGTCTACCATGGCGATCGTTACGCCAACGGCAAGAGCATCCTCGGCCTCGCCAGTCTCGCCGCGGCTCGCGGCGCCAACATTCGCATCGAGATCGAAGGACCCGACGAAGCCGCCGCGCGGAAAGCCCTCGAGGCCCTCTTCGACGCCAAGTTTTACGAGGATTAGGTCCGACGCCACCATGGCTGCGAAACCGGAATACGAGCGCCGGGGACTCTCGGCCTCGCCGGGGATCGTGATCGGCCCCGCGTTCGTGCGCGACGCCGAGCGCCTCAACGTCCCCCGCATATTGGTCGACGCGTCCGCGGTGGAGCCCGAGGTCGCGCGCTTCTTGCAAGCGCTCACCGACACTGCGCGCGAGTTGCGCGGCATCAAGTCCGACATCGCGCGCCGCATGGGCGACGACCACGCGCGCATCTTCGACGCGCATCTGCTCATTCTCGAAGACCGCATGCTGGTCGACGAGACCTCCGCGGTAGTCCGCAACGAGCGCCTGAACGCCGCCGCCGCCTTCGAGAAGGTCATCAACAAGGTGATCGACTCGATCGCGGGCATCGAAGACGAATACCTCAAAGAACGCACCATGGACGTGCAGGACGTGAAAAAGCGCGTCATTCGGACACTGGTGGGCAAGGACACGCGCGCCGTCAATCGTCCTGCGGAACCCAGTGTGCTGGTCGCGCACGACCTCTCGCCCAGCGACACGGCCCAGCTCGACCGCCGCTCCGTCCTCGGCTACGTCACCGATTTGGGCGGACGCACGTCGCATACCGCGATCATCGCGCGCTCGCAAGGGCTGCCCGCGGTAGTCGGGCTCGAGAATCTCGTGGGCCGCGTGGAGACCGGCGACACCATCATCGTCGACGGCAACGCGGGCAGCGTCATCATCAATCCGACGCCCGCCACCATCGAGCAGTACGAGAACGAGGTCGCACGCTTCCGCGAGCTGGAAGAGCAGCTCTTGACGCTGACCGGCTACCCCGCCCAAACGCTGGATGGGCGCGCGTTCACATTGTGCGCGAACCTCGATTCCGCCGACGAGATCGACTCCGTTATCGACCACGGCGGCCAAGGCGTGGGGCTCTTTCGCACCGAGTATTTCTTCATCTCGCAGGAATACCTGCCCAGCGAAGAGGAACAGTACAAGGTGTACCGGCAAATCGCGGAGCGCATGGGCGGGAAACCGGTCGTCATTCGCACCCTGGATGTCGGCGGTGACAAGATCGCGAGTTATCTCCATCGCTCGCCCGAGCTCAACCCCTTCATGGGCTGGCGCGGCATTCGCTTCTGCTTGACGCGCAAGGACATCTTCAAGACCCAGCTGCGCGCGATCTACCGCGCCAGCGCGCACGGCCAGGTCAAGATCATGTTTCCCATGATCTCGATGATCGAAGAAGTGCTGCGCACGAAAGAGATTTGCGCCGAAGTGCGCGAAGACTTGAAGCGGGAGCGCTACAAGTTCGACGAGAACGTGCCGCTGGGTATCATGGTGGAAACCCCGGCCGCGGTCGCCATGGCCGACCAGTTCGCGCGCGAAGTGGACTTTTTCTCCATCGGCACCAACGACTTGATTCAGTACACGATGGCGGTCGACCGCGGGAACAGCAAGATTGCGCATTTGTACCAGCACTTGCAGCCCAGCATCCTGCGCCTCTTGCGATTGACGGTCGAGGCCGCGCGCAAACGCAAGATCCACGTGAGTGTATGCGGGGAAATGGCGGGCGACCCGCTCTCGGTGCCCATCCTGATCGGTCTCGGGATCGACGAATTCAGTGTGAGCCCCAACATGATTCCGGAAGTGAAGCGCATCATTCGATCGGTCACATTCGACGAGTGCCGGGCACTGTTGCGACGCGTCGCGCGTTTCCGAACCACCAACGAAATCGAGACCGAGATCGACGCCTTCTTGAAGGCGCACGGGCCGGTTCACAACGGAAGGACGAACGCGTGAACATGCAGGAGTTACGGACTCGCTTCGACGCCACCGACATGCTGGGTCGTGTGCTGGGCTTTCCCGACCAGATGGAGGCGGCGTGGAAGGTCGGGACCGGGTTCGCGCGCGCGGTGGAGCCGCTGCGCTCGCACAAGTTCGAACGCGTCGTCGTCGCGGGCATGGGCGGCTCGGCCATCGGCGGCGACCTCGCGAAGTCGTTCCTGGGCGAACGTGCGACGCCGCCCATCGTGAGTTGTCGCGACTACGCGCTCCCGAAGAACGTCGCACGCGGGGCGCTGTTCGTGGCGTCGAGCTATTCGGGTAACACGGGTGAGACCTTGGCTGCCTACGACGCCGCGCGCGGTGTCGCCTCGGCGATGGTGGCCGTGACGAGCGGCGGCGAGTTGGCCGCGCGTTGTGCCCGCGACAAGGTCCCATGCTGTATCATCCCGGGAGGAATCCCGCCGCGCGCCGCCATCGGGTTTTCGCTCTTGCCCATGCTGCACGTGTTACGGGCGGCCGGGACGGCCGCCTTCGATGACGCCGAATATGAGGAGGCGCTGACGGTCGCCCGGGAACGTTGCGCGGAGTATTCCCCGGCGCGTGAAGGTAACGCGGCGATCAAGCTGGCGAAGACGCTGCACAACAATACTGCCTTCGTGTATGCAGCACCGTCGCTGCTAGAAGGTGTCGCGCGCCGGTGGTCGTGCCAGATCAACGAGAACGCCAAGACGCTCGCGCACTTCGCGTTCTTTCCCGAGTTGAATCACAATGAAATCGTCGGCTGGGAAGTGGGCGACATCATGGCGAAGGCGGTTATCGTGTCCCTCGAAGACCGCGACGACCATCCGTCGACGCGACGCCACACCGAAGTGGGCTTGTCCTTGATGAAGCCTTTCGCGGGCAAGATCGAGCGCATCGAATCGACGGCAGGCGGGCGCCTCGCGCGCATGCTTTCCACCATGCTGCTCGGCGACTTCGCGAGCGTCTATCTCGCGTACTTGAACGGCGTCGATCCCACCCCGGTGAAGAAGATCGAGGCGCTGAAAAAGGAGATGTCTCGTTGAAAGCGATCATCCCGGCCGCCGGCATCGGCACGCGGCTTCGACCCCACACGTACACGCTGCCCAAGGCGTTGTTGTACGTGGCCGGCAAGCCCATCATTGCGCACATCCTCGACGACGTGGTTCCGCTCGCCCCCAGCAGCATCGTGCTGATCGTCGGCTACAAAGGCGAGCTGATCGAGCAGTTCGTGCGCGCGAAGTACCCGCAACTCAAAGTCGATTTCGTGTTCCAAGAAGAGCGGCGTGGCATCGGGCACGCGGTCGACCTGACGCGCAAGGTGGCCGACACCGACGAACCGCTCCTGATCGTCCTTGGTGACACCATCATCAAGACCGACTTGAAGAAGGTGGTGGCGCAGAAGACCAACGTCCTGGGCGTCAAGGAGGTCGAGGACCCGCGCCGCTTCGGTGTGGCCGAGGTGGCGGGCGGGCGCATCACCAAGCTGGTCGAGAAACCCCAGGACCCGACCTCGAATCTGGCCCTGGTCGGCCTCTATTACCTCCTCGACGGCAAAGCCCTTTTTGCCGCCGTGCGCGAGATCATCGAGCGCAACATCACCACCAACAACGAGTACCAGATCACCGACGCCCTCCAGCTCATGATCGGCCGGGGGGCCGTGTTCGCACCCTTCGTGATCGACGAGTGGTTCGACTGCGGAAAACCCGAAGCGATGCTTGAAACCAACCGAAAATTGTTGAAGAATGCCTCCAGCACGCCCCCCATCGAGGGTTCGATCATCATCCCGCCGGTGTCCATTTCGCCGGGCGCCGAGATCGTGAACTCCATCATCGGGCCGTACGTGTCGATCGCCGAGCGGTGCGTCATTCACTCCTCGGTCGTGCGCGATTCCGTCATTTCGGAGGGAGCCGCGGTGACCGACGCGTTGTTGGAATCGAGCCTGATCGGCGCCAACGCCGTGATTCGCGGAGGCTTCAAGAAGCTCGACGTCGGAGACTCGAGCGAGATCAGTTTCAAGTAGAGGAGAGACCATGGCAGAGAAGCGACTGTTCACGTCGGAGTCCGTCACCGAAGGACACCCCGACAAAATCGCCGACCAGATTTCCGATGCGGTGCTCGACGCGATTATTTCCCAGGATCCCAAGTCGCGCGTGGCGTGCGAAACGCTCGTGACCACGGGTCTCGCGTTTGTCGCGGGCGAAATCACGACCGAGGCCTACGTCGACATTCCGTCGCTGGTGCGCAGCGTCATCAAGGACATCGGCTACAACGACGCCACCTTCGGCTTCGACTGCGATACCTGCTCGGTGATCACGTCGATCGACGAACAGTCGCCCGACATCTCGATGGGTGTCGACCGCGAAGGCGCGGGTGACCAGGGCATGATGTTCGGTTATGCGTGCCGCGAAACCGACGTCATGATGCCGCTCCCGATTTTCCTCGCGCACCGCTTGTCGGAGCGCCTCGCGTGGGTGCGTCGCAACGAACCGTCGTGCGCGTGGGTTCGCCCCGACGGGAAGACTCAGGTCACGGTCGAGTACATCGACGGAAAGCCGTATCGGATCGACACGGTCGTCATCTCGACGCAACACTCGAACGACGTCAAAGACGAAACCATTCGCAAGGAAATGGACGACAAAGTCGTGCGGCCGATACTGAAGAAGTACGGCTTCCCGGGCGACGGCTATCGTTTGCTGGTCAATCCGACCGGGCGCTTCGTGCAGGGCGGTCCCAAAGCGGACTGCGGGTTGACGGGTCGCAAGATCATCGTCGACACGTACGGCGGCATGGGGAGTCACGGCGGCGGCGCCTTCTCGGGCAAGGACCCCAGCAAGGTCGACCGCAGTGCGTCGTACGCGGCGCGCCACATCGCGAAGAACCTGGTCGCGGCCGGTCTCGCCGACGAGTGCGAGTTGCAGGTCGCATACGCGATCGGCGAGAAGGACCCGGTCTCCGTGATGGTCGACACGTTCGGCACCGGCAAGAAGCCCGACGACACGCTCACGAGCATCGTGCGCGACACCTTCGATCTGACCCCGAACGGAATCATCGAGCGTCTCAATCTGCGGCGCGGCATCTATCGCAAGACCGCCGCCTACGGCCACTTCGGTCGCGAGGAGAAAGACTTTACCTGGGAGCACACGGACTTCGTCGACGCACTTCGTAAGCGCGCGTAGTACGGATTCATCAAGACAAGAAAGAAAGGAAACAGACCGAGCAATGAAATACGACATCAAGGATATCGGGCTTGCGACCGTCGGCAAGGATCGCATCGAGTGGGCGGACGACCGCATGCCGGTGCTGCGCAGCATCCGGGACCGTTTCCAAAAAGAGAAGCCGTTGAACGGTGTCCGCATCGTCGCGTGCTTGCACGTGACCACCGAGACCGCGAACCTCATGCGCACGTTGCAAGCGGGCGGAGCGCAGGCGGGTTTGTGCGCGTCGAATCCGCTGTCCACGCAGGACGACGTCGCGGCCAGCCTGGTCGCCGACTACCAGATTCCCGTCTTCGCCGTCCACGGCGAGGACAACGATACCTACTACAAGCACATCAACCAGGCGCTCGACCTGAAGCCGCAGATCACGATGGACGACGGCGCCGACTTGGTGTCGACGCTCCATTCGACGCGCGACGACGCACTCAAGGGTGTCTTCGGCGGCACCGAGGAAACCACCACCGGCGTCATTCGTCTGCGCAGCATGCAGAAGGAAGGTGTCCTCAAGTACCCGATCGTGGCGGTCAACGACGCCATCACGAAACATTTCTTCGACAATCGCTACGGCACCGGGCAGAGCACCATCGACGGCATCCTGCGCGCCACCAACGTACTATTGAGCGGCTCGACGTTCGTCGTCGCCGGCTACGGCTGGTGCGGTCGTGGTGTGGCGACGCGCGCGCGCGGCATGGGTGCCAATGTGATCGTGGTCGAAGTCGATCCGGTCAAGGCGCTGGAAGCCGTGATGGACGGTTATCGCGTCATGCCCGGCATCGAAGCAGCCGAGATCGGCGACGTGTTCGTGACGCTGACCGGCAACATTGCTGTAATTAGACGCGAGCACTTCGAGCGCATGCAAGACGGAGCCATCGTGTGCAACTCGGGACATTTCAATGTCGAGATCGAGATCGACGAGTTGGAAAAGATGGCAAGCAAGAAGAAGCGCGTGCGCAAGGACGTCGACCAGTACACGCTCGCGAACGGCAAGCGCATCAACGTCCTCGGCGAGGGGCGCTTGATCAATTTGGCCGCCGCCGAAGGCCACCCGGCTTCGGTGATGGACATGAGCTTCGCCAACCAAGCGCTGGCCGCGGAGTACATGGTGAGCCACCACGGCTCGTTGAAGCCCGAAGTGATTCCGGTGCCGGAGCGCATCGATCGCGAGATCGCGCGCCTGAAGCTGGTGTCGATGGGCTACAAGATTGACGTGCTCACGGATCAGCAGAAACGCTATCTCGCGAGCTGGGAGCAGGGGACCTAGGCGTCCTTGGCGGCGGCTTCGTCGAGCCGGCGGATTTCGAGCGGGGAGAGCTTGTTCGGGTCCATGCCGGCGGCCATGCACAGGCCGACGAGATAGGGAATCGCAGGCACGGGTCCCGCGCAATTGGCGTGCTTCAATCCCTCGGGGATCGTGGCGTCGGAGTAATCCTCCCATGCCACGCGCTTTTTGGTGACCCACAGGTCGCCGCGCATCGAAAGCCACACCCGCCAACTCGGGAAGTCCGCCGTGATCCGTCCCCCGGGGATGACGAGACCCGCCGTGTCGGCGTGGAGGTCGTGGGGTTCCTCGCTGGTCTTCGCGAGTGCCACCGCGGCCAGCTGGAGAGGAGAGGCGGAGTCGCGGTAGTGCGCGACCGTTCCGGCGTCCAGCTCGAGCACGACGATGGCTTCCTTGTCGACCGCTCCCTTGCGCGTCCAGATCTTGAGTCCGGGATGCCACTGCGCCGATGCGGGGCTCTTGAAGAGTCGCTCGAGGAACGCGTCGTGCTGCGGCGGGTCGCGTCGACCGCGATAGATTTCCTCGGCCTCGTAGCGCGTGCTGCACCCCGCGCACGTCTCGTGTCCCATGACGGGTTCACCGGTCTCGATGAACTTCTCAGCCGTGCGACGACGCACGTCGTCCTTCGGGTGCAGCTTGCCGCACTTCGCACACTGCCAGTAGCCGCTCGTCATACGCACGGAGGATAGCACAGGAGCGCAAAGCCGTCTTGCCTGGTGCCTCGTCAATCGTCTACAATCCACTCCGTCCCGCCCCGCCGCCCCGGATCGACCCCACACGAACGCCCCGCCTGCGCTTCGCGCGGAACTCGGAGGTTGTCGGCATGACCAAGTCGATCGTGACACCCCTCGTGCTTTTCCCCCTGATCGCGTCCTTCGCCGTCGGTTGGAGTGTTCCGGCCGCAACACCCACCGGGCTCGTGTCTCCGCTCAACATGACGTTGTCGGACCAGACACTCTTCGTATCCGACCAGTTCACCGGCGTCCACGTGTACGACGTGACCGACCCCGCCGCGCCGCGTGCCGTGACCACGATAGCGCTCGAAGCCAATCGCGGCACCGCCGTCAAAGACGACATCCTGTACGCGAGCGAACGCGACAACGTGAACGTGTACCAGCGCGAGGGCGACAGCTTCACGCTCATCGCGGTACTCGAACCCCAGGGCGACGGCGGATACCATTATCCCGACGTACCGCCGAACCCCGGGTTCGGCGACGATTCGGGTGGGTTCGGTTGTTTGTGCTCGTCGAACGACTACGTCACGGCCCCCATGCCGGCGTCGTCCGGAAGCTCGTACGCCACGTTTGCCGTCATCGACCACTATCTGTATCGCGCCGATTACTTCACACTCGTCACGTACGACATCGCCCGGCCCGACGCGCCCGAGGAGGTTTCGCGCACGAACTTCGGTTCGATGATCGAAACCATCTATCCGACGGAGCACTACTTGTTCCTCGGCGGGACGCAAGGCATGTCGATCTTCGATCGCTCCAATCCGGGGTGGCCGCACGCGATCGCGAGCGTCACTCACTTCCGCGCTTGCGACCCGGTCGTGGTGTCGGGCTCGGTGGCCTACGTCACCCTGCGCGGCGGCAACGCCTGCGGCGACACGCGCGACGTCTTGCTGACCGTCAACATTGCGGATCCGTCGCATCCTGTCATCGCGGCGGAGAAAGACATGGCCACGCCGTTCGGCCTCGCCGTGCGCGAACCGTTCCTGTACATCAGCACGGGTGAGAACGGCTACACGCTGCTCGACGTCACGCGTCCGACCGAGCCGTCGCCGTTGGGAGCGTGGGGAGGCTGGCCGACACGGGACTTCCTGTGGGCCGGCGACTTTCTCTACGTTCTCGGTGTGGACGACCTGCGGATCTACAACGTGAGCGACCCGAAAACGCCGGTGCTGCTCTCGACGATCGAGAACGACCCGTCGTAACGACGAGGGGAGCGGCCCCAACGCGGGCGCTGTCGTCGCTCGCTAGTTGACATCGTTCGCGCGTGAGAATAGGCTGGCGTCTATCGAGACCTCATCCGTCCGCTTGACTGGTGACAATCGTAGCGGTCGCATTCGAGTCCAGAGCCCGTCTCGCCCCTCTCACCCAATGGCGGTGTTCTCATGCGACTCCCACTCCTTGCTCGGCTCTTGGCCGTTCTTTTTTTCGGAGCTGTCGTTCCAGACGCACACTCTCAATGGCAGCCAGGCGGCGTGCCCTTGTGCACCGCACCGGACGCGCAAATCGCGCCTGCCATCGTGCCGGACGGCTCCGGAGGAGCAATCGTGGTTTGGTTCGACCACAGGAGCGGCAACTACGACATCTACGTACAGCGCATCGATGCGGCGGGGATTCCGCTGTGGACGGCCAACGGTGTGGCGATTAGCGCCACCGCGGACGAGGTGGGATTTCCCCGTCTGATTTCAGACGGATCCGGCGGTGCGATCATTGCGTGGTTGGAGTACAGCGGCCTTGGGATCGTCCGGGCCCAGCGCGTGAGCTCGTCCGGTGTACCGCTGTGGACGGCGGACGGCGTGGATTTATTGGTCACAGGAACCGACCCCGCGATTGTCACCGATGGTTCCGGCGGCGCCATCGTCGTGACGGGCGGGGAAAACGTTGTCGGCCAGCGAATCAACGCGCTCGGGGTTCCCGAGTGGCTGCCGAACGGCTCCGTCGTGTGCAATGCGGCGAACGGTCAATGGGAACTGAGGGCCGCCTCGGACGGTTCCGGAGGCGCGGTGGTCGCTTGGGAAGACTATCGTAACGATCCTGGACTCTCATCCACTGATCTCTATGCGCAACGCATCAATGGGTCCGGCATCGCTCAGTGGACTGCGAACGGTGTGCCCATCTCGGCCGCTGCTAATTCCCAGCAGTATTTGTCAATGGTGGGAGACGGCTCCGGCGGGGCCATCTTTACGTGGTCGGACGTCCGGGACGGCGACGAACATATCTACGCGCAAAAGTTGAACGGTGTGGGGGCGGCGCAGTGGACCGTCGACGGCGCTGCCGTCTGCACGGCCACGAATTATCAACAGGAGCCGGTGCTCGCGCTCGACGCGTCGGGCGGCGCCATCATCGTGTGGGGTGACTATCGAAATCCGACCCTGCCCCTCGTGTACGCCCAGCGGATGAATGGAGCGGGCACGCCGCAGTGGGCTGCCAACGGGGTTATCGTCGCGAATAGCGGCTTTCCGCAGGTGGCGCCCGCGGTCACGTCGGATGGCTCCGGCGGAGCGCTTATCGCCTACCAGGAACTCTACGACATTCACGCGCAGCGTATCGACGCGGCTGGACTTGCCAAATGGACGGCGGCCGGCCTGCGCGTCTCCGATACCGGATTTTCATTTCAAACGGTGATTGCGCCCGCTGGTAGCGGTGGTGCTCTCATCGCTTGGGCTCAGCAAACGGGCATCGAAGACGACATCTATGCGCAGCGCATGACCGACGCCGATGTGGCGGTGGCCATTACCTCCTTCGAAGCCGTCGCAAGCGACGGCTTCGTCGCTCTGCGGGGCCGCCTCCGTTCCGACTTCGGCGTTGAAACCGTGAATGTGTACCGCGCGAGCGACGGCGAGCGTCGGTTGATTGCACAACTACACGGGACGTGGAGTGACCAGTTCGAATACGTCGATCGCAGCGTAGAGCCGGGCCGAACCTACCGCTACCAAATCGGCGTGATGGACGCCGACGGGGAGTTCCTGTCTCCGATTGCGAGTATCAGGCTCGATCCCGTTGCACTCGAGCTGGCGCAGAACCGACCGAATCCGTTCAACCCCGCGACGACGATACGGTTCGTGCTGGCGTCGCGCGAGCACGTGACACTGACCGTCTTCAACGCCGATGGCGCACGGATAAGGACGCTGGTCGATGAGACCTTGGGGTTGGGAGCACACGACGTCGCGTGGGACGGCCGCGATGAGAACCGAGTGGCGGTCGGGTCGGGCGTGTACTTCTACCGCCTGGAGGCCGGCAAGCAAACGCGGACGCGCAAGATGGTGTTGCTGAAATAGCGCGCGTCGTCGCTAGCGCTTGCTTTCTTCGACGATGCGGAAGGTGGCCTGCCGGAACGTCTCCGACTGGCTGAGGTCGTCCTTGACGCGCACGATGAAGTCGTACAGGCCGGGTTTCAAGTTTTCGCTCTTGATGGTGATGTGGAGGGGCTCGGTCGCGGAATACCCCGACCCGTCGAAGCGCGACGCGAACACGGTCTGGCTCCCGCTGAAGCGGTCGAAGACGCTCTTCTTGTCGTCCGAAGACGGCACCACGCGATACTCCACTTCGTAGTCGGATAGCCCGCGCTCGTCGAGCTGAAGATCGTACACCTCGAAATACACCGGCACGGGTGTGCCCGCCGCGTAGCGCCGAATCGGATGCGGCACCACTTCCAGCGGGCCGCGCGCGAACGGGGACAGGTCGCCCGTGGGCGCGATTTTCTGCGCGAACAGCACGTCGCTCAAGGCCAGCTCGTCGTCGAAGTTGCGCGCCGAAACGTTGGTGCGGTACGCCGAGTGGGTCTTGGCGTCCAAGTCCGTCATGTTGACCGCGACCCGATAGTAGCTCCGCGGCAGCGAGAACACGATTTGCGCCGGCATCAAGCGGCTGCCGTCGGTGCGCGCCATGCTCGAGGGCAGCGTGATGTCGCGCTTTTGGCGATCGATCACCTTGTAGTCGGGATCCATGATCACCGCTTCGGCTTGGTACGCGCGGGCCGGGACCGGCTTGCCTTCCACCGGCTGCACCGGAAACTCGAGGTTCACTTCCACGCGGTTCACACCGTCGCCGCCGCGAAACTGGTCGACGCCGAAGTAGAACGTGAACGACGTCTTCGTGAAGTTGAACGGGTACGACGACGGGGTGTCCTCGAGCACCCCCTCGAAGTTGGACGCGTACTCGCGCGCTTCGTCCTTGTAGAACACGTCGGACGGATTGGCGGGAAGGTCGCGTTGGTAGTCGCGACTCGAAGTCTCGTCGATCTGCTCGGTGGTACCGTGGACGCGCGGGCGTAGCGGGACCTCCGTGGGAAGCCCTTTGAACAGCTCGTCGAGCGTGCTCCACTTGCGGCCGGTGTCGTTGATCTCGGGGGCTTCGTAGAACTCGAGGTATTGGGGCGGAATCTGCTCCTGAATGGTCTCCTGCGCGTCGTAGGTCAAGAACTCCATCAATTCCGGCGACACGCCCTCTTGATCGCCGAAGGGAGTCACGGCGTAACGGAAATTGCCGTGCATGCCCTCGTCGCTGAACTGGACGATCATTTGGTGGCGTTTGTAGAACCACAGCTCGCCGGGCGCGTGGACGCGGCGCGCCGTGACTTCGGGCGGCATGGTGCCGCGATAATCGGGGAACCCGTACCGAATCAGAATCTCCCCGCGCTTGTCCCACCCGGGAAACTCGGGAATCTTGAATTCAACCTGCGCGATGTCGGCGCGCAAGTAGTGCTCGATCTTCATCTCGTTCTTGGCGGTCGCCGGCGTGGGGTCGTTCTTGGCCCAGAAACGCGCGATCCAGTCGCGCCGCACCGTGTCCGACGGGAGTGCGAAGAACTGGCGAAGTTGGTAGGCGTTCATCAAGTATTGCAGCGAAGCGACCTCGCGCTGCATGCGCGGGTCGAGCTTGCGCAACTCGTCGGCCGTGATCTGGTAGTCGGGCTTGCCGGCCCGCGCGGGGAATGCCGCCGCGGTCACGAGGACCGCGAGCAGCGCGGCCCGGGTCGCCTGCATGGGAACGAATCTCATTGGTTGGCACGCCTCAACATCACGAGTCCGATGGTCAGAAAGATAATGTTCCCGAGTTGCGCGGCAAGGGCCGCGGGCATCACACCGTTGTGCCCCAGCGTCTGGCCCACCCGCAGGATCGCGTAGTAGATGAACGCCACGGCCAGCGTCAGTCCGAAGCCGGTCGCGATCGACGGCTTGCGCTTGCCCGACGAGAGCGCGACGCCGATCAGGACGAAGATCGAGCCCGCGAAGGGGAAGCTCAACTTGAAGTACAGGTCGACCAGGTACTTCTGTACCGTGCCCCCGCTGTTGCGTACGCGGTCGATGTAGCGCCTGAGCTCGGAGAAGGTCATGTTCTCCTCGTCGACCTCCTTCTCAATGAAGTCGTCGGGCGTCTCCTTCATCTGGGGGACGGTCAGTGTGTCGAAGGCCACCACGTGTTCCTCGCCTTCGAACGTGCGCACGAAGCCGTTGTGGAACACCCAATGCCCGCCGCTCCACCTGGCGTTCTTGGCGTCGATGCGGCGCTCGAGAGTATTTCCGTCAAACTGTTGGACCACGACGTCGTACAGGGCCAGGTTTTCGTGGCTGTAAGTCTCCGCCAGGTAGACGAAGCCGCGGGCCCCCAAGTAGCGGAAGTTGCTCTTCACGTCGGGATTCTCGCGCTGGCGGCCCTCGATGTCGTGGTGCATGATGTCGGATTTCTTTTGATTGGCGCGCGACACCACGACGTCGTTGAAGAACACCGAGACCAGGCTGGAGAGAAGGGCGACGGCGAATATCGGTGCTGCCACGCGCACGAGACTCACACCCGACGCGAGCAGTGCCGTGAGCTCGTTGCGGCGGGCGAGGATGCCCATCGCGAACACGGTGCCGAGCAAGAGCGACACCGGCACGACGTAGCTCAGCACGAACGGAACCGAATAGAGGTAGTAGCGCGCGATGTTGACGAATGTGGCGTCGTGGTCGATGAAATTATCGATCTCCTCGAACACGTTGACCGTGATGTAGATCACGACGAACGCGAGCACCGAATAGACGAATATCTTGAGGAAACGGGCGAGGAGATATTTATCGTGGATTCGCGGTCGCATGGCGGCGGAAGAAGGATGTTAGCACGGATAGCCAGGTCCAGTCCGTAAGTGCTTGTTCGCGAGCAGCCTTGCGCAAGAACACGATCGAGAGCGCGCCGAAGATGAGGTTGGGTGCCCACATGGCGAGGAAGGGATTGACGAACCCGCGATCGGCGAGCTTTTCCCCGCCGATCAGGCACACGTAGTAGACCAGGAAGAAGACGATACTCAACCCGATCGCCATGTTCATCCCGGAGCGGCCCATGCGAATGGCGAGCGGGGCGCCGACGAGGACGAAGATGATGCACGCGAAGGGGATCGAGTACTTCTTCTGAATCTCCACCTGGTAACGGCGAATCTGCTTCTCGAACGACTCGCGCTTGCCGACTTCGGTCTCGATGCGCTGGCGCGCCAAGAATTCGCTGCGCGCGGCCAGCGGCGCGCGCGACCCTCCCCTCGGGCTGGGACGCACCACCACGCGCGGCTGGGATGGTCCGACGAATGTCGCCGTTGCGGAAGAGTCCGGCTTCGTCGTCCATCGCCGCGCGCGCTCCTTCGCACGGAGTAGCGTGAAGGTGTTGTCCATCGACGCCCTCGCCTGGCGAATGATCTCTTGACGCGACAGCGCCATGTCGGCGCGAATCTCCTGGATCTTGTCGTTCATCATGCGAACGCTCATCTCGCGGTCGCCGCGGTAATCGCGCTCGCTCCTCTGCAGCGAGCGGTCGACGTCCTTGATGTTGATCGTGTACTCCTTGAATGTCGTACGACGGTAGGTGCCGCGGTCTTCGGCTACCGGGAGCTCATGGATCTCGCCGTTGTGTAAGTCGACGCGCAGCACGTTCTGACCCTCGACCATCTGCAGGCGGCCGGACTCGGCGACGATGGTGGTCGGCAGCCCGCCGTTCTCGGAACGCTTGAAGATCTGTACGTCGTCGATCTCGCCGGTGCGGTCGTTCTTCTCCTGGAAATAGATGGTGTACCCCTGCACGTCGTCGATGAAGCGATTCGGGTTGAGTTCCACCGTCGGTTGTTTGCGCTGGATGTCGATCAGGAGATTCATGAGTCGGTGGTTCGATTCGGGCAGGACGTGGTTGTTGTACACGACGAGCGCGATGGCGAGGAGCGTTCCGCCGAATACACCCGGGAGAATCATTCGATACGTGCTGAACCCGCACGCGCGCATCGCAGTCACTTCGTTTTCACTCGTCAAATTGCCGTAAGTCATTAGGGTCGCGGGTAATACCGCCATTGGTATGATTAATGCGAACATGTGCCCTAGCGAGAGCGCAAATGCTTGCAGCACAATGTGAAACTTGACTCCCTTGCCCAAGAACAGATCGATGTAGCGGAGGATGAAATCCATTATGAACACGAAGGTTATTACCGCCATCGAGAAGACGAAGGGGCCCACGTAGTTTCGCAGGATGTAGCGCTCGAAGATCATCGGGCTACGGCTCATATGGGAGGGACGGTTCCGAGAGACCTTTGCATCATCACTGATAACGGGTTTGCCGACAAGACGTTTTATCGACGACGCCCCCTGGCATCGCGCCGGTAACGGAGCCGCGCGCGGGCGAACAGACCGGGTAGGTGGGGGCGTCTAGCCGTTTGTCCTGACCTGTCGCCGAACGGCGACATATTCGGCGCGTTTCGTCCTCGATTCGAGACGAGCCGAATCCGACCGAACCGATGCACGACACCCACGAGAAGGTGATTCGGAAACTCTTAGACGATTGGTATCGACGTGCCGCGCCATTGTATTTCGGTGTTGTCCAGAATCTTTCACGTGACCTTCGGCCCCTGGACAACGGTCTTGGCGTTCGCATTCGTTTCCTTCCTTGTTCCTGTTAACACCGCGCACGCGCAGGAGTCCCATTTCTCGATCGACCTGGGCGAGGTCGGCAAACTCTACGACACGCTCTATCGCGACCGTCTAACCGACGAAGTACGTCTCGACTCCGTCGTTGTTTTCGACTACCAGCACATTCCGCTCGGGAATCTCGGCTACAAGATTCCCCACTTTATCCCGAGCGACTTCTCGACCACGCGTCAAGTCGTCGACTACCTCGTCGTTCCCGGCCACCGAACCACCTTCACGGTTCCGCGCGCCGCGTTCTTCGAACCGACGGAGCTCCAGTCGGGCGACCTCATCCTAACGCAACCGCGCGACTACTCCATCCCCGGGCTCGTCATCGACATCGACTCGATGGATGTCGTAACCGACCGCCTCATGGAGCAGAGTCGCCGCAAGGTGTGGCGCGAGACCATTCTCGCTAGTGTGGCGGCCCTCCAGGTCAGCCAGGAATCCGGCGCCGGCGGCATCAAGTTCGAAATCCCGCTCCCCATGCCGAAGAAGCTCGAGTCGATCTTCGGCCCCGGGGAGAAGACCAGTATCACGCTCCGCGGCCGCGAAGAGATCACGATCGCGGGTGAAACCAGTGTGGTCGATCCGTTCATCGGGGCCGAAGGGCGCCAGACACAGTCGCTGTTTCCGTCGCTCGACATGCAGCAGCAACTCGACGTGAGCCTAACCGGCACCATCGGCGACAAGGTCGCCATCCAAGTCGATCACTCCAGCGAAGCTGTCAGTACCGATGCCAATCGCGTGCGCCTCGCGTACACCGGTTACGAGGACGAAGTCATCCAGTTGATCGAGCTCGGTAACACCAGCTTGTCGCTGCCCGGGTCGCAGCTGGTGAGTGTGTCGACCAACGCCCAGGGACTCTTCGGCATCAAGATGCTGGCCAAGATGGGCTCGACCGACTTGACCATGATCGCGAGCAAGCAGGAGGGCGAAGTCTCCTCCGCGCAGTTTACACCCACGGGCGGCGCCCTCGGCGAAACCGAGTTTCGCGAGATTCGCGACATCGACTTCGTGGCCAACAAGTACTTCTATTTCGACAATCCGCGCGCGTTTTTCATCGGACCGCAGGCCGCCACGATCGACGTGTACCGGCAGCGAGGTGCTACCGAGCCGGCCGAAGGGCGCTTGTTCGGCTTCGCGGTTCCGGACCCCGGAGCCCGCGGCCAGTCCATCCGCGACGTCGTGACCGTTCTCAATTCGGGAAACCAGCCCACGAACGTCATGGACACCGACTTCCTGCTGCTCACGCTGGGCACGGACTACACCTTCATCGTCGACGCGGTCACCGATTCGATCGTCGGCATCGAGCTGTTTCAAGCCATATCCGACAACGCCAGCCAGGCCTTGGCCGTGAGCTACACCAACACACTGGGTGACGTGGTGGGCGGGACGCTTTCCTCGCTCGGGGTGATCGATCCCACCACCGGGCAAGTCTACACGCCGGACTCGCAGGGGGGCCAAAAGCTCCTGCTCGAGATGATCAAGGCCCCCGACCCCGACCCGCGCGGCATCTTCGGCTCGACTTGGGACTTGGAGATTCGGAACATCTACAACCTGGGTTTGAACAACATCGACGGCAACTCGCTCGAGATCAATATCGTCGACGTGTTGAAGCCGCGCCTGAACCCGCAGTACCCGGACAGTACCGCCGTTCCGTATCTCCAGATTTTCGGTCTGGATCAAACCGACCGCTCGGGCACCGGACCGCCCGACGGACGCATCGACTTGACCTTCGGGCGCGTCAACTTGGATGCGGGCATCTTGCAGTTTCCGACCATCGAGCCGTTCACGCCCGATACCACCCTGGTCACGCAATGGACCGCCGGTCGATTTCAATTCGCGGGCAAGTACGCCGCGCAGTACGACACCTCGCGTGCGATCTACAACGAAAAACTCAACCCGCAGCGCGAGCAGGAGGTCCACCAGTACGTCATCCAGGTGCGCGCCGTGAGTACCTCGAAGTCGTTCCGCATCAACGCGCTCAACATCGTCGAACAGAGCGAGAACATCATGCTCGACGGGGTAAAGCTCACCCGCGGGCAGGACTACGACATCGATTACGGCACGGGGGAAGTGACACTCAAGGACTCGGCGCTGTCGCGGCTCACGCCGGATTCGAAACTCACCATCGACTATCAATTCAAACCGCTCGGTGGCGTGGGTTCGAGCACGCTGGCGGGGATGAGCACGGCGTCCAAGTTCGGCGAAAACATGCGGATCGGCACGACGCTGCTCTACGAATCGCGCGCTTCCAGCGCGGAAAAAGCCCGCTTGGGCGAAGAGCCGACGCGCACCGTCGTGGGCGGTCTCACACTCAATTACCAACACCAGTCGCGCATCTTGACCGACATCGCGAATTGGCTGCCGTACGTCGACAGCGACCAGCCCAGCACGGCCACCTTCGACGGCGAAATCGCGGGTAGCTTTCCCAATCCGAACACCAAGAACGAGGCGTACATCGACGATTTCGAAGGTGTGGAGGACACCGACCGCATCGGATTCGCTCGTCGCTCGTGGTATCCGGCCAGCTTGCCGATGGAAGAAGACGGCTCCGTCAAGTCCGACACCAGCCGCGCCGATTTCTATTGGTACAACATCGAGCCGGAATTCGGACTGCACCGCCGCGACTTGAATCCAACGCTCGACCAGCAGGAAAACACGCTGCTGCAATCGCTCGACATCGAGCTGGCGCAGGCACCCGCGGTCGACGACACCGTGAAGTACGAGGGCATCATGCTCGGCTTCCAGGGCGGCGGGCTCGACATGTCGCGCGGACAGTTCCTGGAGATTTGGGTGAACGATTTCAAACCCGACCCGTTCACGCGCGGCGGCAAGCTCCGCATCGACCTCGGCATCATCGACGAGAACTACGACAACATGCAGACGAGCACCTTCGAAGACGAGGACAAGGACCGCGACGGTTTCGCGGCTTCCTTCGACGATACCGGCTTGGACGGCTTGTTCAACAAGGACGAGACCGTGCTCTTGCCGGGCGGAACCAACGACGACAAGTCCGGCGACGACATCGATCTCTCGCGCATCGACGGCCGCTACAGCAAAGTCAACGGAACCGAAGCCAATCTCGTCTACGACACCGAAGACCTGGACCGCAACGGGCAGCTCGGTCGCGTGAACGCGTATTTCAGTTACGAGATCGACCTGGCCGACACGGCCGAGATCGACATCCGGGCCCAATACCCGGGCTACGACGGATTCACCAAGGCCGGCCACCAGAACGATTCGTGGCGCTTATACCGGGTGAAGTTGTCCAACCGCACGGTGCACACCAACAGTTCGATTCAGCCTCGCTTGGATGAAATTCGCCACGCGCGTATCTGGATCGACGGGCTCGACAAGGCCGTGAAGGACGACGGCGGTGTGGGCAACCTGCGCTTCCAGGTCGCCGAGTTGTCCATCGAAGGGAACCGCTGGGAGATCGACGGCGTGCGCAACCTGGCCGATGGTAAGCGCGACAACTCGCCCACCGATTTCGCGATCGGTGTCATCAGCACCAAGACGGACCCCGGTGTATACCAGCCCCCCGTCGTTCCCAATCAAAAGAATCAGGTCTCCGACAAGGAATCGTCGCTCGCGATGCGCTACGCGAATCTCGGCGCTGCGACGCAGACGCGAATCCTCAAGCGTTTTCTGGGCGCCGGGCTCAACATGACGCTGTATCGCGATCTCAATTTCTGGGTGCACACCGACTCGTTGCGCGCGGGCGTCGAGTACTACTACCGCATGGGTTCGAACGAGAACAACTACTACGAAATCGTGGTCCCGTTCACGAGCACGTTCTACAACGCGACCGGGTGGGCGCGCGTGGCGATCAAGCTCGCGGACCTGACCAACTTGAAATTCAACCCGCCCGACAGCGTCGTCACGTCGACCGCGACCGACCTCGCCAACCCCAGCCAGGTCTATCCGATCAAGATGCGCGGCGTTCCCAACTTGAACGGCGTTCGCTTCCTGTATGCGGGTGTGCGCAACGTCTCGAACCCGGTCGCGCAAGCGGGCGAAATCTGGATGGACGACATTTACGTGGGCGACGTCATGCGCGACTTCGATCACGCCGAGCGCATCAGCGCCAACCTCTCCGTCGCGGGCGGTGCCATCACCCTCGGTGGAAACTGGTCGCGATCGGGCGCCGACTACCGCGGCCTGCGACAGGCGCGCGGTTCGGGTACGGATGTGACGGTCTTGGGACTCAACGCGAAGACCGACTTGCAGTATTTCCTCCCGCTGGCCGGGTTCTCGCTCCCCATCGCGGGCAACTACTCGCGTACGACGTCGCTGCCCAAGTTCCCGCCCAACAGCGACACCGAGATCACGGACCCGTCGATCAGCGACAGCTTGAAGACGGTGCGCACGACGCGCGGGTTCAACGTGTCGCTGGCGCGACGAAGTCCGTCCAACAACTTCATCATGCGCTACACCCTCGATCGCTTGCGGCCCACGTTCTCGTACAGCGACGCGCGCGGGTCGAGCCCGGCGACGCGCGACACCACCACCAACATGCAGGGCTCGATCACGTATCAGATGACGTGGTCGGGGGGTAATACGATCCCGCTGTTCCGCAAGAACCGGTTCCGGTTTTGGATCAACCAGCTCGACCTATCGACGTCGGCCACACGCCAGACCGGCATTCGATGGAGCTATATCAACGGTGCGTTTCAAAGAGATCCCTACCAGTACGCCAGCAGCATGCGTAACCAGGGGACGGTGCGCTACAACCCGTTCCGATCGCTCGAGACGTCGTTTGGCCTGGCTGACTCGCGCGACCTGGCGGTCGACCACTTCTGGAACGGATACAACATCGGGACCGAGATCGCGTACTCGAACAACGCGCGCGTCTCGTTCGTCTCGCCCGATACGTGGTGGATCCTGCGGCTGTTCGAGAAACCGAGCGTCGAGGTGCAATCGAGCTACAGCGAGGATTCCGGGCCCAACGTCAAACGCCCCAACGATCCGGAGGGCACGCGCAACGCCAGCGGTTCGCGCAACGACACCGGTCGCATCGGCTTCGACCTCGGCAAGCAGTTCGGCAACGTGTTTCGATGGGTCGGCTGGGATGTCACGTCGCCGGCCGGCCGGCGGGCGCCGGGCGCCGTCGGCGGAGCCGGCCCCGCAGCAGGCGCTCCGAACGACTCGACCCGCGCGGGTGCGCGTGCGGACTCGACGCGCGTATCGCGACCCGGCGCGGGGACGCTGTTCCGCGGAGTGGGACGCATCTTGACCGGCATTCGGCCCATCAAGGCCAACATCCAGCGGCGCAAGAACTCGAGCTATCTGCGCGTGCCCGACCGACCCGACTGGTCGTACCAATTGGGTCTCGTTAGCGGCACCGGCCTTCTGGTCAACGGGCAGCCGCTCGGAAGCCCCGACACCAAGACGTCGAATTTGACCTACAACCTCGAGAGCGGCGTGCAACTGCTCGAGAACCTCGACGTGCAAGGCCGCTACAGCCAATCCATCACGGATTCCGATTTTCGGACGAACCAGTCGCGCTCGACCAGCACCACGTGGCCCGACTTGCAAGGGCGCTGGGGTGGTCTCGAGCACCTGCGCGTGTTGGATCAGTCGATCAGCCAAGGCGAGCTGCGCATGGATTGGCGCCAGACTTCGATCGAGACGGGGCCGAAGGACCAGACGCCCATTACCACCACCGAAACGTTCACGCTCACCCCCGCGCTCGTTTTGACGTGGAAGAACCAACTCAACAGCTCGCTCAACGTGAGCCTCACGTCGAGCACGAGCGACACGCGCGGTTCCAAGACGACGACCGACAACACGTCGATCGGCGTCGAGTTGAAGAAGACCTTCCGCGGCGGCGGCGGCCTGAAGCTATTCGGCAAGGGCCTCCAGTGGAACAACGAGATGGAGGCAACCCTCCAGATGGCGTACGCGCAGACAGGCGGCGAGCGATTTCAGCCCGGGTCGACCTTGGCCGAGCCGATTCCCAAGACGACGGCCTTGAGTATCGACCCCGTGGTCCGTTATACGTTTTCGAAGAACATCAACGGCAGCGCGTTCGTCGGCTACGGCCGAAACTTTCTGGAGCAGACCGGGCAAACCACCACCACGGTGCGTTTGGGAGTCAGTGCCGTAATCAACTTCTAACGATGCAAGTGCACGCACCATTTTCGTCGGCCCGTGCGCGACTCTGGGTAGTCGCGGCCGCGTGCGCAGCAGCGTTCGCGGGGCTGGCCGCGGGTTGTGGTGCCGAGGCACCGCCGGCGGGTTCGGTCGATAGCGCCATGGTGCACGTCGAACGCCAGGTGTCGTACGGCCCGCGCGTGCCGGGGACACCGGCGCGCGACCACGCCGCGCGCTACCTCGCGCACACGCTCGAGCGCTACGGCGCCCGTGTCTCGGTGCAACCGTTCGAGGTCGACGACCCGTACGCGCCGGGGCACCCGCTGCACCTGATGAACATCGTCGCGAGCTTCGATCCGAAGCGAACGCACCGCATCATGCTGTGCGCGCACTACGACTCGCGGCCTTGGGCCGACCAGGAGTCCGACACGCTCGCCTGGTCTTCGCCCATTCCGGGGGCGGTCGACGGAGCGGCGGGGGTGGGAGCGCTGCTCGAAGTCGCGCGCCTGGTGGGGACTCGAAGCCCGGAGAAGATCGGCGTCGACGTGGTCTTGTTCGACGGGGAAGACTACGGGAAGCAGGGCGACATCGATCACTATTTGCTGGGGTCGAAGTACTTCGCCGCCAACTTGAGCGGGTATCGGCCCTCGTGCGCGATCCTGCTCGACATGGTGGGCGGGAAGGGAACGCGCATTCGCCGCGAAGGGTTTTCCAAAGACCACGCGGGCCGCTGGGCCGACTATGTGTTCGCGCGCGCGACGGCGCTGAACCTGGATTACTTCGAAGCGGTCGACGGTCAGCCGATGATCGACGACCACGTCCCGCTCCTGCAGGCGGGAATCCCGGCCATCGATCTGTTCGCCTACGACTTTGCCGCGTGGCACACGCGCGGCGACGACCTCACCCAGGTCGATCGCGACAAGCTCGATCAAGTCATTACGCTGCTTCGGGATATCGTCTATAACCTCAATTATCCGGCCGAGTAGCCCAGGCGCCCCTCGGCGAGCACCGAGGGCTTCCCTCCGCTCTCGGGTCCTCGCTCGCGTTCGATGGGAGTTCGTGGCTCGCTGCGGATGTTCGCTCCGGGAACCCTCGGTACTCGCCGGGGGCTTGCGCTCTTGCCATCGATGTGGTAGAAATCCCATGGGTTGCGGGTGTGCTGAGCAGTGGGCGGGGCTCGCCCACTTTTTTATTGCCGTCCGGTTTCGTCTTCCATCCGTCGCCGGGCCGATCGTGACAGAACGGGAACTCGACAAGCTGATCGTACCCGAGCTCGAAACCCTCGGCTTCGAGTGTGTGAAGCTCGAGGTGGTCGGGAGCCCGCGACATCCCGTCGTGCGGTTGTTCATCGACAAACCCGGCGGTGTTACGGTCGGCGAATGCGCGCGCGTGAGCCGCGCCATCGGCCTCGTCCTCGATCGCGAAGATCCGTTCCCGGGTCACTTTCTGCTCGAGGTGTCGTCGCCGGGGAGCAACCGGCCGCTCGTGACCGAGGCGCACTTTCAGCGCTTCGTGGGCAGCGACGCGAAGGTCGTCGTCGAGCGCGCGGATACCGGGCGCAGCACCCATGTCGGACGCATTCGTTCCTGCGCCGGCGAGGCACTCACCCTCGGCACGGACGAAGGCGAAGTGGTCGTGCAGTTGCGCGACGTCGTCAAAGCGAACCTAATCAATCAGGAATACAAGATCGACAAGAAGAGAGAAAAGGACCGGCGCCCCGCCAATTGGACGGAGCGCGAAGGTGAGGAGTAAATGAGCATCCACTTTGCAGAAGCGTTCAACCAGCTCATCCGTGAGCGGCGGTTGGATCGCGCGATCCTGATGGACACCCTGACGCAGGGCTTCGCGTCGGCCGTGCGCCGGAAATACGGCCCGACCGCCGAGGTGCGCATCGAAGACGACGGCCACGGGTCGATCGAGTTGTTCCTGGTGAAGAACGTGGTCGACACGGTCGAAGACCCGAGCATTCAGATCTCGGTCGCCGACGCGCAGGAATACGCCGAGGGCGCCGAGTCCGGCGACGCCATCGAGATCAACCTTCCGTTCGAAGAGTTCGGCCGCAACGCGATTCAGGTCACCAAGCAAATCCTGATGCAGAAGATTCGCGAGTTCGAGCGCGACCGCGTGTTCGAAGAGTACAAGGATCGCACCAACGAGATCGTCTCGGGCTCCGTGCAGCAGATCGACCGCACCGGCATCCTCGTCAACTTGGGGAGTGCCGAAGCGTTCATGCCCAAGAAAGACCAGATTCGCCGCGAGCGCTATAGCCAAGGCTCGTCGATCCGCGCCGTCGTGATGAAGGTCGACAAGGAAGCCAAGGGCCCGATGATCACGCTCTCGCGTACCACACCCGAATTCTTGAAGGCGTTGTTCATCCAGGAAGTTCCCGAGATCTATGAAGGCCTGATCGAGATCAAGAGCATCGCGCGCGAAGCGGGCGGTCGCTCGAAGATCGCGGTGTATTCGCGCGACGACCGCGTCGACGCCGTGGGCGCGTGCGTCGGCATGAAGGGCTCGCGCGTGCAGGCGGTCGTCAACGAGCTTTCCGGCGAACGCATCGACATCGTGCCGTGGAGCGACGACGTGCAGACCTTCGTGTCGCGGGCACTCTCGCCGGCCAAGATCGCCCAGGTTCGACCCGACATCACCAGCAAGACGGTGACGGTCGTGGTCGAAGAGGATCAGTTGTCGTTGGCCATCGGCAAGGAAGGCCAGAACGTCCGCTTGGCCTCGCGCTTGACCGGCTGGCAGATCGAATTGGTTTCGTCGCGCGAGCTCGAGCAGCGCCAGCGTTTGCAAGAGCACCTGCTCATGCCCATCGAAGAGATGGTCGGTGTCTCCGACAAGATGGCGGAGAAACTGCGCGAGGCCGGCATCAACACCGTGCAGAAGCTCATCAAGACGCCGCCCGAGTCGCTGCTCGGAATCGCGGGCTTCGGCGAGCGCACGGTCGAGAAGTTGATGGAGACGGCACAGGGCACCGTCAAGGAACTCGAGAAGGCGCTCGAAGAGTTGATCAAGAAGGAAAACGAGGACCGCGAGGAGAAGAAGCGGTCGGAGAAGCCGCTCTTCGACGAGAGTATGCTCGAAGCGGAGAACGAAGAGCCGAAGAAGGAAACCAAGAAGCTCACGGCGGCACAGCTGTTCCGCGACCCGGCCGAGGTCGAAGCGGAGGCAACGGCGGCGGAAGCGGCCGCCACCGAAGCAGCGCCCGCCGCACCGGCGAGTGAGCCCGCCGCGGAGCCGACCCAGGAAGCCGCGCCGTCCGACGGCGCCGGCGAGGACACGAAGGACTAAATGCGCATTTCCGAGCTGGCCAAGAAGTACAACGTCACCAACGAGGAGTTAGTCGCGCTCCTGAAGAACGCGGGCTACTCGGTGGCGAACCTCAACAGCCCGGTCGACTACGACATGCTGACGGCACTCGACCGCCACTTCAGTTGGGCGAGTACCTCGGGCAAGAAGACCAAGGGCAAGGCGGCGTCGAAGGCGAAGACGAAGACCGCCGCTGTGGTCGACACCGGCAAGGCGAAGGTCAAGCTGCGCAAGGCCAAGGGCCCCGAGCCCGAACCGGCTCCGGTCGAAGCCCCCACCGGCAAACCCAAGGTCAAGCTCGCGAAGGCGAACAAGGCATCGGCCGCACCGGTCGAGGCACCGGTCGAGAAGGACGCCAAGGCCGACGCGAAAGCGGCCAAGGACAAGTCCGCCGTGGCCGTCGCGGCACCGGTCGTGAAGGCGACCAAGAAGTCGGAAGCGGAAGCCAAGCCGTCGAAGGCGGAGGAAAAGAAAACCGCGCCCCACGCCGCACCGGCGCCGAAGCCGCAGGCACCGCCCAAGCCGAAGAAGCTCACCCCGCTCGACGAGCTCGCCAATGCAGCCGTCGAGCCGCTCATCGCGGTCGAGCCCGACACGGCGGCCGACCAGGTCGAGGAATGGGTGCAGGCGACCGAAGACCACAAGCGCCATGGGCACGTCCACGCCAAGGCCAGCGACGCCGAGCAGGTGCGCGAGAGTGTGCGCCGGACACTGGCCAAGATGGAGACCACGCGCAAGACCAAGCGTCGCAAGACGCGCACGGGACCGGCCGAGCCGGTGGATCTTCCGCCGGTGCGCGTGCAGGCGGGTGCCACCGCCGCGGATCTCGGATACGCGCTCGGTGTTTCCGCCGACGAGGTTCTCTCGCGCATGTCGCAGCTCGAAATCCAGGCCGACGCCACCACCGCGCTCGACCGCGACTCCATCGAGTTGGTGGCCGAAGAACTGGGGCGCCGCGTCGACGTCGAAGCGTCGTTCGGTGAAACCCAGCTCAAGCTCGACGCGCAGGTCGACCCGTCCAAGCTAGCACCCCGCGCACCGGTCGTGACCGTGATGGGCCACGTCGACCACGGCAAGACGTCGATCCTCGACTACATCCGCAAGGCCAACGTCGCCGCCGGCGAGGCGGGCGGCATTACGCAGCACGTGGGTGCCTACGAAGTGGCGACACCGACCGGCAAGATCACCTTCATCGACACGCCGGGCCACGAAGCGTTCACCGCCATGCGTGCGCGCGGGGCCAAGAGCACCGACATCGTGGTGCTGGTCGTCGCGGCCGACGACGGTGTGATGCCGCAGACCATCGAAGCGATCAATCACGTGCGCGCCGCCAAAGTCCCGATGATCGTCGCCATCAACAAGACCGACCTGCCGTCGGCCAACGTGGCCGGCGTGTACCAGACGCTGGCACAGCAGAGCGTGCTCGTGGAAGCGTACGGCGGCGAAGTGGTGTCGGTGGACGTGTCGGCCAAGACCGGCAAGAACATCGACAAGCTGCTCGAGATGATTTTGATCCAGGCCGAACTGGCCGAGCTCAAGGCCGACCCCACCGCGCGCGCGCAGGGTGTCGTGATCGAGGTGCGCAAGGAAGAGGGGCGCGGCATTCTCATCACGGTGCTGGTGCAACAGGGGACGCTGCGCATCGGCGACGTGTTCGTGGTGGGCAGCGAGTACGGCAAGGTGCGCTCGCTCTTCGACCACGCCGGCCGCTCCATCCGCGAAGCGGGCCCGTCGACGCCGGTCGTGGTACTCGGTGCCGACGGCATGCCGGAAGCCGGCGACGAGTTCATCGCCGTCAAGAACGAGCGCGAGTCGCGCGAAGTCGCACAGAAGCGCCAGGAGAATTTGCGCACCAAGGGGCTCGAGCCGACCAAGGCGCTCACACTGGAAGAACTCTACGCCCAGATTCAGGGCGGGGCCGCCAAGGAGCTCAACGTCGTGCTCAAGGCCGACACCAACGGTTCGATGGAAGCGTTGCGCGACAGCCTCGTGCCGATGAACATCGAAGGCATCAAGATCAACATGGTGCACGCCGGTGTGGGCGCGGTGTCGGAATCCGACGTGCTCTTGGCGCAGAGCACCAACGCCGTCATCATCGGCTTCAATACCAAGGTGACGCCCAAGGCGAAAGACATCGCCAAGCTCAAGGGTATCGAGATTCGCAGCTACCAGATCATCTACGAAGCGCTCGAGGACATCGACAAGGCGCTCAAGGGCATGCTCGAGCCCATCTTCGTCGAGCGCGTACTGGGCCGCGCCGAAGTGCGCAAGATCTTCCGCGTCTCCAAGCTGGGTACCATCGCGGGTTGCATGGTGGTCGAAGGGACCGTCCAGCGTAACGCCAACGCGCGCGTGATTCGCAACGGCGAAGTCATCGCCAAGGGCAAGATCAGCTCGCTCAAACGCTTCCAGGACGATGCGCGCGAAGTCGCGCAGAACTTTGAGTGCGGTATCGGCGTCTCCGGCTTCGACGATTTCATCGAGCGCGACATTATCGAGGCGTTCGTGGTCGAGGAGAAAGCCCGCGTGGTGTAGACGGCGCCGCGGCCGACGAGGCCGGCGCACCTTCGTGTGATGTTGGTCAAGCTCTTGACCGTCGACCTCCTCATCCCCGGCTCTTCTTCGTTGAAAGAGAAGCGCTTCGTGTTGAAGAGCCTCAAGGACAGGCTCCGCGGCCGCTTCAACGTGTCGGTGGCCGAGGTCGACTATCAGGACAAGTGGCAGCGCTCGATGATCGCGGTGGCGATCGTGGGCTCGGACCGCGCATCGGTGGACGGGACGTGCTCGCAAGTGCGCCGCTTCATCGAAGGCGATCACCGCGTCGAGCTGGCGGACGCGCTGGAGGAATTTCGATAATGACACGATCGAATCACAGAATTGAACGCGTCAACGAGCTCATCAAGGAAGTGTTGAGCGAACTCGTGTTGACCGAGATCAAAGACCCGCGCATCGGCCTGGTCACGATCACGGGCGTGCGCGTGACCAACGACCTCTCGAGTGCGAAGGTGTTGTTCAGCGTCATGGGCGACGAGGCCCAGCGCGTGGAGACGCTGAAGTGCCTCAAGGCGGCGACACCGTTCTTGCGTCGCGTGTTGGTGCGCAGCATGGACGTCCGCATCGCGCCCGAATTGAGATGGATGTACGACGATTCGCTCGACCGCGCGTTCCGCATCGAAGAAATGCTGCGCGGCACGGGCACGACCTCGCCGGCGCCCACGCCCGCGAGCGAGGATAAGAAGAAAGACGACGCCTAAGAATGACGAATCGCTTCGACAACCGGGTGTTCGTGATCGACAAGGCGCCGGGACCGACGTCGTTCGAAATCGTGGCGGCACTGCGACGCGTGTCCGGGATCCGTCGCGTCGGACACGCGGGGACACTCGACCACCTCGCGCGCGGCGTGCTGCTCTTGTGCACGGGCACCGCGACGCGCGCCGTCGAACACTTCATGAACCTGGAGAAGGAATACCGCTTCGACGTTCGCCTCGGTGTGGAGACCACCACCCTCGACGCGGAAGGCGACGTCGTGCGCGAAGCGCCCGTTCCGTCGCTTTCGATCGACCAACTGCGCGCGGCGGCGGCGGGCTTCGTCGGCGAATACCACATGACGCCGCCCACGTACTCGGCCTTGAAGCGCGGCGGCAAGCGCATGAGCGACTTGGCGCGCGCGGGCGAGCCGGCCGAAGCGGCGCCGCGCACGGTGCAGATCTACGGCTTCGACGTCGTGTCGGCCGAGTTGCCGATCGTGCACTGCGTCGTGCGCTGTTCGCGCGGCACCTACGTGCGCGCGCTGGCCAAGGACCTGGGCGATAAACTGGGGCTGCCGGCGTCGATCGCGAGCCTCACGCGCTCGCGCATCGGTTCGTTCCGCGTCGAAGACGCGGTTTCGTCCGAATTCCTGACGCCCGAGCGCGCCGACGAAGTCCGCGGTCTCGACCTCGGAGAAGCCCTGTCGTTTCTCCCCGCCGTCGTTGTGTCGGCCCGCGCCATGCGCTCGCTGTTGTTCGGCGCCTCACCGCTGCGCACGGAAGTCGTGGAAACCATCGGCGCGCCGACCATCGGCGCGGTGGTGGGACCGATTCGCATCCTCGACGAAGAGGGCACCCTCCTCGCCATCGGCACGCGCGGCGGCGATCACCCGCGCGATCCGTTCCGCGTGTGCGACTCGTTCCGCCTCTACGTCGAGGCGAGCGCGGGCGGTGCCGCGGCCGCCGGAGCCACGCGCCTCGCGCGCTGACGATGCCCATGCGCTCTCTCGCCGTCGCTCGTTCCTGGGAGGAACTGCAGGCACTCGCGCCCAAGAAGACCGCCGTTACCATCGGCGTGTTCGACGGCGTGCACTTGGGTCACCGCAAGATTCTCGAAGAATTGGTCGCGCGCCGCGACGCGGGGAGCGTCGACGGCGCGTGGCTGGTCACCTTCGACCCGCACCCGCTGGTCGTCACGCACTCGCGCGCCGCACCGCCCATTCTCACCACCATCGACGAGCGCATCGATCTGTTCGCGCAATTCGCGCTCGACGGCGTCTTCGTGCTCCACTTCGACGAAGTCACCGCGCACATCGAGTACCGCGATTTCATCCAGCGCTACTTTCTCGACGCCATGGACATGCGCGAGCTGGTGATGGGCTACGACTGCCATTTCGGCTACCAGCGCCAAGGGAGCCCGGAGGCGGCGGCGGAAGAAGGCGCGCGTCGCGGTTTCGCGGTCGACGTGGTGGCACCGGTGTATTCCGACGGCGACATCGTCTCGAGCACCACCATCCGCGCGGCGCTGCAAGCCGCCGACCTCGAGCGCGCCAACCACCTCTTGGGTCACGCCTATTTGGTGCGGGGTACGGTGACGCATGGGCAGGGTCGCGGGCGCGACCTCGGCTTTCCGACCGCCAACATCGCCGTCACCGATCCGCAGAAGCAGTGGCCCGCCGCCGGCGTGTACGCGGTGCGCGCGGTGTGGCGCGGGCGCATTTACGAGGGCATGATGAACATCGGTCGCTCGCCGACCATGAAGCGCGTCGACCACGACGAGATGGAAGTCCACATCTTCGATTTCGACCACAGCATCTACGGCGAGGAGATCTCGGTCTATTGCGAGTCCTATCTTCGACCCGAAAAACGCTTCCCGACCGTGACCGCGTTGATCGAGCAGCTCAACGAAGACCGGCGGGTGGCGCGAGAACGCCTGGCGGGGGCCTAGGGCGTGTTTTTTGGCACTTTACACCCCCGGGGGCGTGTGGTAGCGTACCGCGAAGTCAGGCGGCTAGCGTCTCGCTGGCTGTCACCATCGTGTCGCGTACCGATTTAGGAGGTGATCAGACGATGGTAATGACGCCGCAGCAGAAGAGTGACATCATTGCGAAGTACAAGCTCCACGATAAGGACTCCGGGTCGGCCGAAGTTCAGATTGCTCTCCTCACTGAGCGAATCCGGATGTTGACCGAGCACTTCCAGGTACACAAGAAGGATCACGCGTCCCGTCGCGGCCTGTTGAAGTTGGTCGGTCGCCGGAGGAAGCTTCTGGATTATCTAAAGAACCAGAAGATCGATAGCTACCGGGAGATGATCAAGCAGCTCAACTTGCGGAAGTAGTCCCCTCGGGGACGACTCTGTAGTTGTTGGGCTTTCTCTCCCGGGCGCGCGCGTGTGCGTGCGCTTAACCATTGTAGACCGTTAGGTAGGTCCGTAATCATCATGGCAATAAATACAGTCAAACGAATCGTCAACGGCCAGCCGTTCAGTATCGAGACCGGCCGCATGGCGAAGCAGGCCGACGGCGCCGTCGTCGTCCGCATGGGTGACACGATGGTCCTGGTGGCCGTCGTGGCCGCACAAAAGAAAACCGATCGCGATTTCTTTCCGCTGACCGTCGAATACCGCGAGAAGTTCTACGCCTCGGGACGCATCCCGGGCGGCTTCTTCAAGCGCGAAGGTCGCCCGGGCGAGCGCGAAACCTTGACCTCGCGCTTGATCGACCGGCCCATCCGGCCGCTCTTCGACAAGCACTTCATGACGGAGACGCAAGTCATCGCGACGCCGATCAGCTACGACGGCGTCAACGCGCCCGACGTCATCAGCATCGTGGGTGCGTCGGCGGCCCTGGCCCTCTCCGACATTCCGTTCGAAGACTTCGTCTCGGGTGTTCGCGTCGGTCGCATCGAGGGCCAGTTGGTCGTCAATCCGACCGTCGAGCAGCTCGAGACGAGCGACATCGACGTCATCATTGCCGGCACCGACACCGCGGTGATGATGGTCGAAGGCGCCTGCAGCGAAGTGTCCGAAGAGGACATGCTGGCCGCGGTTCGCTTCGGCCACGAAGAGATCAAGCGCCTGAACGCGCTCCAGAAGGAACTCGTCGCCGCCGCGGGCGGAAAGCAGAAGCGCGTGGTCGAAGTTCCGGAACGGCTCGCCGAACTGGACGCGAAGATCGCGAAAGCGTTCTCGGATCGCATCGGCCAGGCCCTCTTCATCGCCAAGAAGCTCGACCGACAGGACGCGCTCAAGGCGATCCAGAAGGACGCGCTGGCCGCGTACGAAGTCGACTACCCCGAGAAGGGCGCCTACGTGGCCCTCGTGCTCGAGGAGATCGAGAAGAAACTCATGCGCGGCATGATCCTCGACAAGGGCAAGCGCCTCGACGGCCGCGGCACCACCGACATTCGTCCCATCACCTGCGACGTGGGCGTCCTCCCGCGCGCACACGGCTCGGCGCTGTTTACGCGCGGCGAGACGCAGAGCTTGGTCACGACGACTCTCGGTACTACGGAAGACGAGCAGATGCTCGACACCATCGAGGGCGAGAGTTGGAAGCGTTACATGCTGCACTACAACTTCCCGGCGTTCAGTGTGGGTGAAGTGGGCCGCTTCGGCGGTCCCGGTCGGCGCGAGATCGGTCACGGCGCCTTGGCCGAGCGTGCGCTGCGCCCGATGATTCCGCCCAAAGACGAATTCCCCTACACCATCCGCATCGTGTCGGAGATTCTCGAGTCCAACGGCTCGAGCTCGATGGCGTCGGTGTGCGGCGGCAGCCTGGCGTTGATGGACGGCGGCATTCCGATCAAGAAGCCGGTCGCGGGCATCGCGATGGGTCTTGTGATCGAAGGTGACCGCGTTGCCGTATTGAGCGACATCTTGGGCGCCGAAGATCATCTGGGCGACATGGACTTCAAGGTGACGGGCACCGCCGACGGCATCACCGCCTTCCAGCTCGACACCAAGATCGCGGGCATTTCCGACGCGGTCATGATGAAGGCGCTGTCGCAAGCCAAGACCGGCCGCATGCACATCCTCGCCGAGATGAACAAGACCATCGCGCAGTCGCGCGCGGACATCTCGCCGTTCGCACCCAAGGTCACCACGATCCACATCCCGGTCGACAAGATCCGCGAGATCATCGGCCCGGGAGGCAAGGTCGTGAAGCGCATCCAGGAAGAGTCGGGTGCCAAGATCGAGATCGAAGACGACGGCACCGTGCGCGTGATCGCCGTCAACACGGAGAGCGCGGAGATCGCACTCGGCCGCATCAAGGAGATCACCGCCGAGCCCGAAGTCGGCAAGGTGTACGAAGGCGAAGTGCGCAGCATCATGCCGTTCGGCGCCTTCGTGCAGATTATGCCGGGCCGCGACGGATTGCTGCACATCTCCGAGATCGCGCACCGCCGATTGGAGCGCGTCGAAGACGAGTTGCAGATGGGCGAGATCGTCAAGGTCAAGGTGCTCGAGGTCCAGCCCGACGGCAAGGTTCGCTTGAGCCGTAAGGTGCTCCTCGAGAAGCCGGAAGGCTACGTCGAAGAACCGCACAGCGATCGTCCGCCGCGCGATCGCGGCGGCGACCGCGACCACGGTCGCGGCGGCGGGGGCGGGCGTCGCCACAGTTCGCGTCGCTAGCGAGCACGCGACGACACTTCGGTCGTATTGCGCGGCCCGCTCACAAGCTTCATCTTGTGGGCGGGCGCGATTGTTTTAGAGGTTGGGAGGAAGACGTGACACCTGCACGAGTAGCCAACAAGATCGTCTTGCCGAGCGGCTTGACGATTCTCCACGAGAAGAATTCCATTTCGAAGGCCTTCTGCTTCGGGGTGTGGACGCGCACGGGTGCGCGCGACGAAGGCGCCGGCGAGGCCGGCTTGTGCCATTTCTTGGAGCACATGCTGTTCAAGGGCACCGAGCGCCGCACCGCCAAGCAAATATCAACCGACATCGAGAAGGTGGGCGGCTCGCTCGACGCCTTCACCACCAAAGACACCATGTGCGTGTACGGCCAGGTGCTCGAGGGCAAGAAGGACGTCGCCATCGATTTGATCTCCGACATGCTGACGGCATCGCGCTTCGCCGAGGAGCAGGTGTCGCTCGAGCGCAAAGTCGTGGTCGAGGAAATCGGCGACGTCGACGACGCCCCCGAGGACTTGATCCACGAATTGTTCGCGGCCGAGATGTACCCGCAGCATCCCTTGGGCCGGCCCATCCTCGGCTACCGCAAGACCGTGTCGGCCTTCAAGCGCAACGACATCTTGCGCTACAAACGCCGCGCGTTTCGCTCGTCGAACCTGGTGGTGTCGGTGTACGGCAACATCGACGTGGCCGACCTGACCAAGCTGTGCGAGACGCGCTTCGCATTTCCGAAGGGGACACTGGCGCGCGACGGCACGCGCTTTCCTGCGCCGCTGGCGCGACGCCGCCACGTGCGGCGCAAGCTGCACCAGCAGCACGTGTGCATGGGAGCGCGCACGTTTTCGTTTCTCGACGATCGTCGCTATGCGCTGATGGTGTTGAACGCCGCGCTGGGCGGCGGGATGTCGTCGCGATTGTTCCAGAAGATCCGCGAGGAGATGGGACTCGCGTACAACGTGTACACGTACGTCGACCATTCGCGCGACACCGGCATGTTCGCCGCCTACATGGCCGTCAACCCCACCATGGCCGGGCGCGCCATCGAAGCGATGACCACGGAGCTCGAGTCGATCCGCAAGGGCGGTTTGACGCGCACCGAGCTACGCGACACCAAGGATCACATCAAGGGCCGGATTCTGTTGGGATTGGAAACGTCGACGTCGCGCATGATGCGGCTCGCGCGCAACGAGATCAGCTACGGCCGCCAAGTGCCCGAGCGCGAGTTGATCAAGAAGCTCGCCGCCGTGAAGATGGACCACATCGCCGAAGTCGCGGGCCAAGTCCTCGACACCGACCGCTACGTGATGGTGAGCCTGGGACCGTCGGGGCAGGGACTGAACTAACCGGCACGAGCCGTTTAGCGATACAGCGCCTTGACCTTACCCCACGTGCTGTCTTGGGTCGGGTTCGCGCTGCATCCAGAGCAATAGGCGGGTCCGAAGACGAACTCACCGCCTGTCGCCGGGTGCAGGAGGTCGGTGCAATCCTGCACGACGGGGCTCGCGTCTCCCCGCAACGGGTTCCCCACAACGCGGAGCGAAGCGGCGCACGGGTCGACCCGCGGGTCGACTGTGAAGAAGTCGAGTCGAAACGGAGCCGCGTGGCCGACCTGACAATCGAAATACGATACCACGACGCCGGAGTACACCGAGCCCGATGAAAAGAAGCCACTGTGTCGCACCTCAGCGAGCCGGACGAATCCGGTATCGTCGATCACCGCGAACGTGGACCCTCTTGCACCCAACGTGTAGATGTGAACGACGTACACCGAGACCTGCTGCCCGGGCGCGACCTCGAGGTGGCAGTAGCTCCCCGATTCGTCGGTGTAAACGCCGATGTGGTCAGCGGACGCCGGCAACGGCGCAATCAGCAGTGCAAGGAAAGGAACCGCGTTGGCGAACCTCTTCATGACGATTTCTCCGTACCACGCGAACGTCATGGCGGGAGGAGACACTGCGCTAGTCGAACCGAAACCCGCTCGCCTTGACCTTGCCCAGTAGGCGCTCGATCTTCTGCTCGTCGATTACCATCGAGATGCGCATGAATTCTTTGGAGTGCGACCCGAAGGCGGCACCCGGCGACACGATGACACCCGTCGCCTTGAAGAAGTCCTTCGCGAATTCGTTGGCGTCGGTGTAGCGCTCGGGGACACGGTCCCAGATGTACATGGCGGCCTGGGGCGGTGTCAGCTTCCATCCCAACTTTCCGAAGCCTTCGATGAAGAGGTCGCGGCGCGCGCGGTAGCGCTTGCGTTGCGCTTCGGCAAAGTCGATGCCGCTGTCCAGGATGTCGGCGCCGGTGCGCTGGATGGCGAGGAACACCGCGAAGTCCATGTTCGATTTTACCTTCACCAAGTTCGAAATCACTTCGCGATTGCCGAGTACGTATCCCAGTCGCCAGCCCGCCATGTTGTAGCTCTTCGAGAACGAGTGGAACTCGATGGCGACGTCGGCCGCCTCCGGGATTTGCATGATGCTCGGTGTGGGGACGTTGGGCTCGAGCGCGAGCTCGGAATACGCCAGGTCCGACACGACGATGAAGTCGAACTTCTCGGCCAGTGCCACCGCCTCCTTGAACATGGAGAGCGGCGCCGCCGCGCCGACGGGATTGTTGGGATAATTCAAGAACAGAAACTTGGCGTGATCCCAGGTCTGGTGCGGCACCGCGGCGAAGTCCGGCAAGTAGTTGTTCTCGGGTCGCAGCGGCAGCTCGATCACGTTGGCTTCGACGATCTTCGCGGCGCCGAGGTAGGCGGGATAGCACGGGGTCGCGACCACGATGGTGTCGCCGGGGTCCAGGTAGGCGAGCATCAGCTTCGAGATGCCGTCCTTCGAGCCGATCAACGGCAATACTTCTTTGTCGGGATCGACGGCGACGTCGAAGCGGCGCTGGTACCAATTCGCCACCGCGCGGCGAAACTCGGGGGCGCCGTCGAAGGGAGAATAGCGATGGTTCTCGAAGGGACGCGCGCGCAGTTGCTTCGACATCATTTCGATGATGGCGGGGTCGGGCGGTTGGTCGGGGCTGCCCACGCCCAGGTCGAAAATGTCCTCCGCGGGGCGCGTGTCTTCGCGCTTCATGCGCGCGATTTCTTCGAACACGTAACGGCCCGACTTCTGAACGCGAGTGGCCGGCTGAATCATGCTGCAAGAACCTCCTTGAATGAGGGTTCGAGATTATCAGGTTTGCGCGGCAGCGTCAAAGCCGGTAGTCTTGCGCCCCAATGGGCGCGATCACCATCGCTGGCGTGATTCTCGGTGTTCCCGTTGCACTCCACGCGGTGTGGCGCGCGAAGTACGGCTATCCGCCCGACCACGTCCCGCGCGTCCTGTGCTTCCACAAAATCTCGCGGCGTTTTCTCTTCGAAGGTACCTGGACCACACCCGCGCGCTTCGCGGCCGTCATCGATCGCCTGCGCGCGCGTGGCTACACGTTCATCGACGAAGCGCAATACCTCGCGGCACTCGAGGCACCCCCGGCCGACCGCAGCAAGCAAGTCTTTCTCACCTTCGACGACGGCTACACCGACGTGCACGACGTCGCGTGGCCGCTCTTGGCGGAGCGTGGGATTCCGCTCCACGTCTTCCTGGTCACCGACTACGCGGGTCGCGAGAACGACTGGGATCTCTCGCTGGGGCGGCCGCCGTTTCGTCACCTGGAGTGGAGTGTCGTGCGCGAGATGTCGGCACGCGGCGTCACGTTCGGGTCGCACACGGCGTCGCACGCGGACCTGACGCGCTTGACGCGCGCGCAAGCGCTCGCCGACCTCGAGCGTTCGCGTAAGTCGATCGAAGACGCCACCGGGAAGCCCGCGCGCACGCTGTCGTATCCCTTCGGCCGCTACCACGCGATGGCGCAGGAGACCGCGCGCGCGGCCGGCTTCGAGGCGGCATTCTCGCTCTATCCTGCGCACCGCAATGCGATAACGGACCGCTTCGCGCTGCGTCGCGACGCCGTCTACGTCATCGACCCCGCCGCGATGATCGAGACCAAGCTCGCGAGGAATCCTCTATATGGAATCGAAGAGATGAAGTGTCGTGCCATCAACGCGGTCGCCGTGCTGACACCGCTCTTGAAGCCGCGCTAACCCGGATAGCGAATGTGGAAGCGCGCGCGGTAGTAGGCGCGCGCCGCGAACACCAACGGCACGAACAGCGCCAACAGGACGGGATCGCGCAGCCCCGCCCACAACGCCACCAAGGCCGAAGTCGATTGCACCACGCGCGCGCTGGCCCGCGTGCGCACGGCGGCACGCGCCACCGGGTCGAGCTTCTCGGCCCGCATGATGATGATGCCCGCCAAAGCGAAGACGACGAAGGCGAGCGCCGCGACGACCGCCGCCGTCACGGACCCGTGTCGCGCCACCGCGCGGTACGCGCTGGTCGCGAGCGTAATGGCGGCGAAGGCGGTCGCGAGGTGGGCCGAGCGCGCGACACCGAACGCCACCGTCGTCGTGCGCTTGCCGGCCGCGGTGTCGCCGTCGACGTCCAGGATGGTCGTGTGCAGGAACGTCGCGCCCACGAGAAACATCCACGGATACGCCTCGAGGAACGCCGCCAGCGCATAGCTCGACACACCGCCCGCGCCGATTGCGAACGCGAGCCCGCCGTAACCGATCGCGTTGGCGGCGAGGTCGAGCCACGGTCGCGAACACAGGCGCAGGGGCGGGAGCGAGTACGTGAACGCGAGCAGCATCGCGGCGAAGAGCGGAATCTGCTGCGCGTCGTCGACGCGCCGGAACAACCACGACGCGCCCAGGAAGCACGCCAGCGCGATCGCGATCATGGTGCGCGTACGAAACACGCCGTGGGTGAGAAAGAGTCCCTTGCCGTTCAGGCGGTCGCTGGTTTGGTCGAAGATCTGGTTGGCGACGTAGGCGCTGGCGAGGAGGGCCGTCAGGCACCAGAAACCCGGCTGCACGACCACCGAGAACAGCTCGGTGCGCGAGCGCACGGGCGCCAGCTGGACGCCGATCGCATAGAAGCTCCACGCGGGCACCATGATGAGCGGCCGGAGCACAAACACGAAGTCGGCGCCGCGCAGGAGCACGCGCGTGCCGCTGAAACCGGAGGATGAAAGGGTGTGTGCGAAAACTAGAGCAGCGTATAGGCCGATCCGTCGCTCGTCAATCGATACTCGAAGTGGTAGGTCGCGGCGCGATCGGTGACGTTCGGGTCGGCGATGCCGCTTTCCGCGAGGCCTTCCAAGGACGCGGGATAGGCGCCGTGCTCGGCGCGGTAGGTCTCGAGAAGCCAGCGGACGCGTTGTTCGACGCGGGCGCGCGCGGCCGGGTCGGCGCGCAGGACGCCGTCGCGCGCCACCATCACCGCGTTGCCGGACTTCTGCCACGTGCCCACGACGACGCACGCGAAGAACACGAACGCGGAAGCCACCAGGAGCATCGGGTTGCCGCGCTTACGACGCAGCGGCTGCCCGCTGATATGCGCCTCGCCGACGGCCCCGTCGCGCGCGTCCTCTTGGACCGTGATGAGCCCCTTCTCCTTGAGGAGTTTCAGGGACTCGTAGGCGTCGTAGGTCGGCATGTTGGCGCGCGCGATGACGTCGCGCATGGTGCGCGCCGTCTTCAGGATCGACAGCACCAGCTTCTCGTTCTCGCTGAAGGGATCTTCGCCGGCGTATTCTTTGCCCGTGGCCGCGATGCGGATGCCCTGCGCGGGGAACAACTGCAAGAGGGCGGGGAACTCGTCGATACGGCGCATGCATTCCATGAGCAGCGGTTCGACCGAATACTCGCCCAGGCTCTTGACACCTCCGACGATCTCTTCGCCCGAGACGAACTTGTACGTGCACTGGTCCCACGTGAGGACGTCGTGCATCGTCTCTTGGATGTGGTTGCGCCAGTGTTTGCTCAGCGCCTTCTCGTCGAAGAAGCCCTCGGAGTGCAGGATGTCGAGGAGGTCGAGCTTGGACTGCGCGATGATTTGCGTGATGCGCGTCAGATCCTCGCGGCCCAGACAGCCGTAGCGCGTGAGATATTCGCGGAACGGATCGCGCGTCTTGCTGCGCCGGTCGCGCGTGGAGACGATCTTGCCGTCGCGGAAGAACAGCACGGCCGACTTGTCGTTGGCGACCACCGACAACATGCCCGTCTTCTGCTGCACCGCGATGAGCTGCAGAATCTCTTCGATCTTGAAACTAGTAAGATTTCCCTCGAGGGCCATGTTGTCTCACCTGCCTCTAGGCCGACTGCGACGCCGAGTCGCCCTTGTCGTCCGTGTTGCTGCCGCGCACGGTCACCGTGCGCGTGTTGCGTGCTTCGAACAATTGTCGCGACATCAGAGCCACCAGATACGACACCACGACGGCGGCACCGGGCACGATCCACTTCCACAGCGGCGTTTCGAACTCCACCGAGTCCCAGAAGGGAAACACGTTGCCGCGCGTCCACAGCATGAGCACACCGGTGGCGAAGACCGCCGCCACCACGAAGCCCGACACGAAGCGCCCGTAGAAAACGTGGCGCAGTCCCGGCAGCCACACCGTCGACCACCGGATCGACTTGCGACGGCGCACGATCACCGACTGGCGGCGCTGGCGCAAGAGGGCTTCCAGCACGCGGTCGGACGAAACCCCCGCCACCGCTTCGGCGCACGAGCGACAGATGACGCTGCCCAGCTCGTCGCTGCAGCAGCCTTCGCACGTCAGGTCGCCGCAGTTGGCGCACTGGAACGCGAGCTTGCGGCTCTTTAGAGTTTGGCTCACGACCACCGCGAGGATCATCGCCGCCACCATGATGATGGCGCTGACCGGTGCCGAGTGTCCCGTCGCCGTCTTGAGGAAGTTGGCGACGAGCGCGGGATTGTGATACTTGCCCTCGACACCCGCGATTGCCCACAGCTGCGCGCTCGCATACGTCTTTTGATAGACCGACATGCGCGCACGCGCGGGTTCGGCGATGGCGTCGCGCGCGCCGTCCAGGCCCATCTTCGACGCGCGCGAGAGGGCGCGCGACGATTCGCCCATGAGCAAGGTCTTGATGTACGCCTGCGCCAGGTTGTACTGGCCCACGGCGTCGGTCGAATCCGCCTCTTCGGCCTTGCGGTAGCCTTCGAGCGCCTTGTTGAACTGGTCGTTCTCGTAGTAGACGTTGCCCAGGTTGACGTACGCGATGGCCGATCTCTTGTTGAACGAGATCGCGCGCAGGAAGTTCGCGGCCGCCGTCTCGGAGTCGCCGCTGCGCATCGCCAGCATGCCCATCGCGGTGTAGCGGTCGTCTTCGATACCCGGGTCCTTCACGGGTGCGGCCTCGATGGCGCGTGCGAGCGCTTCGTCGCCGGCCGATTCGTTGGCGCGCGCGATCAAGGACGTCAGCGACTCCGGGTCGGCCACCACGGAGTAGCGGTCGATCAGGGGAGTGAAGCCCGCGAACGCGGCGAACATCCCCGCCATCACCATCGAGAGGATGCGCTCCTTCTTGTGCATGAAGGGCCACGTGAGGATGAGAATCAACGCCGCCGCCGACGTGTAGCCGGGGAGCAGCGCGAAGGGAGCGAGCAGCAACAACGCCGCCGCCACGCGACCCCCGGTCGCGTGGAACTTGTTGCGCGCCGATTCCGAGATGCGGTGCGCGATGAAGGGGAAGTAGCGGACCGCCAGCGCGATCCACACGATGCCCGACGCGAGCAGGAGCACCAGGGTCAGCGAGATTAGCGTGTTGACTACCAGCACGCGCTGACCGTCGAACGTCTCGAGCTGCGACGACACGCCTTCGACCATGTAATAGACGGCGTCGGGGCTGAAGCGCTGCGCGTACAAGCGCGCCATGGTGAAGTAGGCGTCGCTGTAACGCGGCCAGAGCGAGAGTGCCGAACGGAGGTGCTTCAGGGCGGCGTCGCGGTCGCCCTGCTCCAAGGCCGCGAGAGCCTGGCGATACTCCGCCTGGGCCGCGACCGGGAGTGTGACCGCGCCCTTGCGAAGCTGGTCGTCTTGGTACTGCGCGAGATGCCGGGCAAGTTCTGCCGGGGGCACCGGGGGCGTTTCGACCGGCGCCTGCGCGGTGGCGACGGCGGCCTGGGTGTCGGCCGGCTGCAATTGAAAGCCGGGTGCGGCCGCCGGTACGGCGACGGTATCGGGGGGCGCGGGAGCCTCGGTGTTCTGCGGAGCGGGCGGGGTCGACCCACCGGCGAAGAAGGAGTCGAGGGCCGCCGGGTTGAAGGTGGTGTCGGGTGCCGCCTCCTGCGCGATCGCAACGCACGCGGACGCGATGAGAATCGCGACCCAGATGCAGAATGCAACCACGTCTTGGCGACGCAGGCCCAACGGCCCCGCCGCGTTACCCAGCCGCAGGTGTGTGTTCATCGTCGTTTCTTGGTCCCTAGACGGCGCCGAAGCGGCGCTCTAAGTTCTTGGGTTCTAAGACAATCGGCAAGAAACGTGCCGGAGAACCGGAGATCGCGTCGCCTGATGTTTTCTGAAACCGAACCGGTTAGCATGGGGTCCAACCGGCATCACTTTAGGAGGATTGGACGATGAAGAAGAGAATCGGGATCGGGGTCGTGGTTTTGGTCGTGTTGGGTGTCGGCTACCTCGCCATGAATCCCGTCGGCCCGCAACCCGATCGCCGCTTCGACGTGAGCGTCGCGACACCCGCGTACACCACCGACCCCCCGCGCATCCTCTTCGACCAAGGACACAACAACGCGCACAAGATGGACGGCAAGTACGAACCGTTCGCGAAGCTCATGATGAACGACGGCTACGTGCTGAGTCATTACAAGGGCACGTTCACCGCGGACGGACTTCGAACTGGCAACGTATTGGTGATCGTGAACGCGTCCGGCGGCACCAACCCGCAGCTGTTCGGCTTCAATCTGCCGTTTTTGCGCAAGGGCGAGCGCGACGCGCCCGCGTTCACACCCGCGGAGATTCAAGTCGTGACCGATTGGGTGCGCGAAGGCGGATCGCTATTGCTCGTCGCCGACCACTATCCGTTCGGCTCCGCGGCGGCCGCACTCGCGAAGGCCTTCGGTGTGACCATGCACTGCGGCTTTACCGAAATCGCGAAGCAGTACCCCGGACAAACCGACCCCGGCTCGATCGAGTTCACGCGCGCGAACGGGTTGCTGCTCGGCAACGTTGTCAACGACGGGCGCAACCTGCCCGAGCGCATCAATCGCGTGGTGACGTTCACCGGCCAATCGCTCGACGGACCGCCCGACGCGATCGTGCTCTTGAGACTGCCCGTCTACGCGAAGGAGTTCGTGCCGCCCCCGCCCAACTTCGAAGAGAAACCGGCCGGCGACGCGCAAGGGGTGGCGTTCGAGTTCGGGAAGGGGCGCGTCGTCGTCCTCGGCGAGGCCGGCATGCTGACGGCACAGATCGAAGGCGGGAAACCCTTCGGCATGAACTCGGATCCGGAGAACATGGTGTTCGCGCTCAACGTGATGCACTGGCTCACGCGCGTGATTTAGGGCCAGAATCTCTGCAACACCGCGGGCGTTTTTCCCGTCCAATCCCGTACCCGTCGCCGCAAACCCGTGACGTTCTTGGGAGGAACCCGTGACTCGTCTCTCTCGGTCCCTGCTCGTTGCCGCCGTCTGCTACGCCATTCGCTCACCGCGGGTCTCCCGCGCGCTTCCGACGCGGCCGATCGCATCGACGCCTACGTCAAGCCGCTGGTCGATGCCGGGACAATTTTCCGGCTGCATCCTCGTGACCCAGAACGGCCAAGTGACCTACGAGAAGGCCTTCGGCATGGCCGACCGCAAGCGGCACATCCGCAACACCGTCGACACGCGCTTCGGTATCGCGTCGATCACCAAGAGCATGACGCAGGCGCTCACGATTCAGATGCTGGTCCAGCACAAGCTCGCGCTGACCGATTCGCTCTCCAAGTTCATCCCCGATTTTCCGCGCGGCAGCGAGATCACGGTCGAGAATCTGTTTCGCTTTCGCGCCGGGCTTCCGCACCGCGTGATGGACGAAGCGCTCGAGAATCAGCGCTACACCGCCGCCGACATGGTCGAGAAGGCGAAGCAGGTGCCGCTGCTCTATCAGCCGGGCGAGAAATCCATGTACAGCTCCGCCACCTACTCGGTGCTCGCGCGCGTGCTCGAGATCGCCGGCGGCCAGCCGTTTCCCGATTTGCTCAAGAGCTATATCTACGCGCCGGCGAAAATGACCGAGACCGTCGACTACGCGGAGACCGCTGATATCCCGAAGAGTGCGCGCGGGTACGTGCTGCAGGAAGACGGCCCCATGCTCGCGCCCGACAAGGACTACTCGTTTCTCGTGGGTGCGGGCTCGTTGTTCAGCACCGTGCACGACTTGCAGCGTTACTTCGAAGCGGTGCTCGACACCGTCTATGGGGCGTCGGTCACCGCGTCTCTGGCGGGCCAGGGGGAGATCGGTTCGAACGGGAACACGAACGGTTACCGCGCCTTCGCGATGTTCAGCCGGCCCAAGGGCTATGGCTACGCCGTCGTCACCAATATCGAATCGGGCGCGAACGATCTTTTGAGCCGCGATCTGCCCGCGCTCATCGAAGGCAAGGAGGTCGCCGCACCGGAGGTGCCCAAGCGCAAGCCCGTCAAGGTGGACACGGGGAAGCTCGCCGACTACGTCGGTACCTACGAACGCGAGGGGTCCTCCTTCACGATCACGGTGGAGAAGGGCGAGGTGCACGCCGGGCCCTATATCCTGATGCCCGTCGGCGAGGATCGCTACTACGCGTATTCGAGCTACGCCGACATCACCTTCGTGCGCGGCGAGGACGGCAAGGTGAAGTCGCTGACCTGGAACAACGACGCCTGGAAATCAGAGTGGGCGCGCAAGGAGTAGATTGGGAAGGGTAGCCCGCATCTCGGGCGGCGTGCTAAACTGCCGCCCATGTCTCAACTGCCCATCGTCTACATCAAGGACTTGAAGGCCCACGCCGGAGCGCCCGTCGAGCTGCGCGGCTGGGTCTACAACACGCGCTCGGGCGGGAAGATTCGCTTCCTCATCCTGCGCGACGGCACCGGATATCTCCAGTGTGTCGCCAGTGCCAACGATCTGTCGGCCGAAGACTTCGAAACGCTCGACAAGTTGTCGCAAGAATCCAGTGTGATCGTCACCGGTGTACCGCGCGAAGACAAGCGCGCGCCGAGCGGCGTCGAGCTCACGCTCACGAGTGTCAAAGAGGTGCAGCACGCGGAAGGCTATCCGATCACGCCCAAGGAGCACTCGTCGGCGTTCTTGCTCGATCACAGACATCTTTGGTTGCGGAGCAAGAAGCAGCACGTCGTTCTGCTCGTGCGGCACCACACCATCTCGGCCATTCGCGACTATCTCAACAGCCACGGTTTCGTGAACCTCGACACACCCATCTTCACGCCCAATGCGTGCGAAGGCACCAGCACGCTTTTCGAGACTGACTACTTCGGCGACAAGGCGTATCTCTCGCAGAGCGGGCAGCTGTACAACGAAGCCACCGCGGCCGCCTTCGGGAAGGTGTACTGCTTCGGGCCCACGTTTCGCGCCGAGAAGTCGAAGACGCGTCGCCACCTCACCGAGTTCTGGATGGTCGAACCCGAAGTGGCGTTCATGGAGTTGAACGAGTTGATGGAGTTGGAAGAGGATTTCTTCTGCTACGTCATCGCGCGCGTGCTGGAGAACTGCGGCACCGAGATCAAGGAAGTCCTGGAGCGCGACATCTCCAAGCTGGAAGCGGTCAAAAAGCCCTTCCCCCGCATCCATTATAAGGACGCGGCCAAGTTCCTATTGGAGAAGGGTGTCCCGTTCGAAGTGGGCGGCGACTTCGGCGGAACCGACGAAACCGTGCTGACCGAGGCACAAACCTCGCCGATCTTCGTGCACCATTTCCCGACGCAGATCAAAGCCTTCTACATGGAGCCCGATCCCAAGGAGCCCGAGTACTGTCTCTCGGTCGACATGCTCGCACCCGAAGGTTATGGCGAAGTGATCGGCGGGGGACAACGCACCGCGAACTTGGATCTCCTCGAGCAACGCATCAAGGAGCACAACCTCCCGCGCGCGGCCTACGAGTGGTATCTCGATCTGCGCAAGTACGGAACCTTCCCGCACTCGGGCTTCGGGCTCGGAGTGGAGCGGACGGTGTCGTATCTGTGCGGTCTCTCGCACCTGCGCGAAGCGATTCCGTTCCCGCGGATGTTGAATCGCTTGAGTCCGTGACGCGCACGCGCGACGCTACGGCAACGCCCCCGCGTCGCCGCGATAGAAGCGATACATGCCCTCCATCGCGAGCTTCGTGAGCTCGGGCTTCGGTGTTCCCGCCTTCTCGTTGATGTCCCACAGCTTGTACTTCTGCACGTACATCGGGAACACGGAGAACACGTCGTCGCCCATGATGACGGCGTGGTTGACGTAGCTCGTGAGGACCATCGGGCGTTCGCCCTCGAGCGGGCCGAACAGGTCGCGGCCGTTGCTGTAGGCGTCGACGTCTTGCCCGCACCCCAAGCCTTCGATCAACAGGGTGGGCGGGAGGTCGACGTGGGCCGTCATCTCGTGGACTTCGCGCGGCGCCTTCCCGGGGATGTAGACCATCATCGGCACGCGCGTCTGGTAGCCGGTGAAATTGCCGGTGTGTCCCCAGTAGTTGGCGTGGTTGTCGTTGAACTCCTCGCCGTGGTCCGACGTGATGACGACGATGGTGTTGTTCAGCGCCCCCGTCGCCTGCAAGTGATCGAGCAGCTCGCCCACCAAACCGTCCACGTAAGACACCGAGTTCTTGTAGTCGTTGAAGAACGCGGTGGGATCGCGCTCCGCACTGGCGGTCACGATGTTCAGCTTGCCGGCGGGAAGGAAGCGCGCCGCCTCCTTCGGGTAGTAATACGAGAAGTGCGTCGACTTGTAGAACGCGAAGCCGAAGTACGGACGACCCGCGTCCGTCTGCGCGTCGACGAACGCGATCAGTTTCTGCGTCAGGTCGCGGTCCTTCTCGTCGGGATTCTTGCCCGCGAACGTCTCGTCGACGTCGATGCCGCGAAAGATCGTGTCCTTGATCTTGTGGCGCTCGAAGTGCGAGTCCGCGAAGATGCCAAACGCGTAGCCGTTGGCTTGGAGCGCGTCGATCAAGACCGGGTTATCGATGGTGGCGGCGTTGGCCTTGACCGCGGTCCAGTACGTGGGATGGATGCCGTAGAAGAGCGAGAAGACGCCGGTCGGCGTGCAGTTGGCCGAGCTGAAGTGGTCCAAGAAGACCGACGAGCGCTTCGAGAAGGCGTACATGTGCGGCGAGATGGATTCGGTCATGCAGTCGAAGCGCCAGCTCTCGAGGAGAATCAAGAGGATGTTGGGGCGCTGCTTTATCTGCGAGCCGCCGCACGCCACGTCACGCAAGGGATACGTGAGTGCCTGCGGCGTTGCTTCGCGCGCCATGGCCTTGGTCTCCGTGATCATGGGCAACAGGTGAGCGTACTTCACCGCATCCTTGTGAGACATGATCGGGTAATAGAAGGGAAACTGCGACGTGAGGTTGGTGAAGCGCGTGTCGTTCATTTCGTAGGCCACGACGTGGAGCGCCTGGCTGGCCACGAACGCCGCCACCGCCACGACGCTCACGTTGAGTGCCAGCGCCCCGCGCTTCGGGATGCGTCGCGCGAGGCGGAACAGAAACCATTCGAGAGCCACGATCGCAACCAAGACGCCCAGCGCAATCGCGAACATCTCCCACGAGATGCCGATGCCGCTCAACGAGCCCACTGCGTACTGCAACCAGAACGCGTCGACGTGGAAGCGGTAGACGCGATAGACCATCCCATCGAGAACGAAATAGAGTAAAGACCCGCCGATGATCACTCCACTCACGGTTAGCGCCATGCGCGGCACAAAGGAAGAGATCGTGAACGCGACCGTGACCAAGAACAGCAGGAGAACGAGGTAGTAGCCGACGATCACCAGGCCCGCGTAGAGGCCGGCGGCACTCGTGAGGCTGACACCTTCGAGGTAGCGGGAAAGCGCGATGAAAATGAGTGGGAGGTTCAGGCACAGCGCCGCGATCACCCGATAGTAGGCGTCGCGTCGCGTGGAGAACCACGTCCGCAAGGGCTGCATGCGATTCGAATCGCTCATGGTGTCGAACTACCCGTCGATGGATGCCACACAACACGGTTTACCCAGGGCCGAAGGAAGGGTATTGTAGCGAGGCGGGCCGATGGGGGCAACATGTTCGATGCGGCGTAGGGTGGGGTTGGGAAGGGGTGTGGGGCGGTGGAGTTCGAATGGGATCCGGAGAAGAAAGTACATGAAGGCGAAAACTAAGGCACAACGGGACGAAATGCGAGCGGAGTATGACATCGATTACTCCAAGGCTGTGCGTGGTAAGTACTACAAGCGTTTGATTAGAGAGGGCTCTAACGTTGTCCTGCTCGACCCCGACATCGCGAAGGCCTTCCGAACATCGAAAGAAGTGAACGAAGCGCTTCGCTCGTTGCTCGAAATCGTCAAGGCGACACGCCGTGCAGCGGCGCGATCTAACACGCGGACAAAGAAGCGACGGACGCAAGGGCAGTAGTGTGTTTCCTTTCAATGGAGGATTTCATGAAACGCTATTTCATGTTGGCGACGATCTTGATGCTTGCGTCATTTGGTTGTGCGAAGAAGGTCGACCTAGACGTGGCGCGTATGGCGATTCGAAGCGCGGACGCCGCATGGTCGGATGCGACGGCGGCCAAGAACATCGACGAGTTCATGAAGGTCGTGGCCGACGACTGCGTGATGATGGGGCCCAACGCTCCCGCGCTCGCGGGTGCGGAGAGTATCCGTGCCGCCATGGGCCAGCAGATGGCCATGCCCGGCTTCAGCGTAAGCTGGGTAGCGAGCGCGGTCGACGTCGCCGCATCCGGCGATCTCGGCTACTCCATCGGCACGTATCAATTCCAGATGCTGATGCCCGACGGCAGCCCGATGAGCGACCACGGCAAGTACACGACCATCTGGAAGAAGCAAACCGACGGATCGTGGAAGGTCGCAGTCGACATCTACAATTCCGACGTTCCCATGCCGATGCCGGCGGCCGCGGATTCGACCGGGATGTAGAACGGTTGCGAGAGAGACGCGCGCTCCGGCGCGCCGACGAGGGATTTCATGAAGCACTACTTGGTATTGCTGGTGGTCCTTGTGGTGTCTGCTTCCGGCTGTGTCAGGCGGACCAACGTCGAGGCGGAGCGCGACGCGATTCGCGCGGCGGACTCCACGTGGGCCGCCGCGACGACCGCCAAGAACGTCGACGACTTCATGCAGGTCATCGCCGACGATTGCGTCATCATGAATCCCAACGCCCCCGCCATCTCCGGCCAGGCCGCCGTGCGCGCGTGGATCACCCAGAGCATGGCGATGCCCGGCTTCAAGGTGACGTGGCAAGCGAGCACGATCGACGTCGCCGCCTCCGGCGACCTCGGCTACTCGCGCGGGACGTACCAGTTCAAGATGACCATGCCCGACGGAACTCCCATGGGCGACTTCGGCAAGTACGCGACCATCTGGAAGAAGCAACCCGACGGCTCCTGGAAGGTCGTCCTCGACATCGTCAACTCGGACGTTCCGGTGACGGAAGCGGATTCGACGGGGGCGCAAGCGGAGTAGGAGTCCGAGCCGCTTAGATGACTGCTTTCACTCCCGAGAGTTTCGAGAGTAACGTTCGTGACCCCGAGAACTGGGTTGAGAAGGGGCGTGCGCTGAGAGAATGCGCGAACGTTGTTTATAGTTCATTCGTCACCTCGTTTACTACCGCGGGGCAAGGCGGATTCGCTCCCGGCTACCTTATGACCGCGCACATGCTCTTCGGAATGGCACTGGAAAGCGGGCTGAAAGGACGCATCGTGCGCGATGACCCCGGCGCCGTTAAGATTGACCACACAGGCCAGGAAACACGTATTGAGGGCTTTCGTGGAGTCAGGGGTGACGGGCACGATCTTGTGAGGCTGGCGGCCATCGCTGGTCTTGCTTCAAGGAAGGACGCTGACTTGATGCTGGTTCTTCAAGATCTCACTCGCTGCATGCGATGGATGGCGCGTTATCCGGTACCACGCGTTATCTCAACTGAGCAGGAAAGTCCGGCAACAACCAAGCTCATGCACAAGAGCACGACGCTTCCACAGTGGATCAAGCCAATGCTCGATGAATTGCTTGGCGAGGCAAGATAGTTGAGATGAGTGTCGCCGGTGTCGCGCGCGATTTCGGAGCAATAGATGGCCCTCGTGAAATGTCCTGAATGTAGTCAGCAAGCATCGGATCAGGCTCCGAGTTGCCCGCACTGCGGCTTCCCATTTTCTTCACCATCAGCGACGATTGCCAAGGGGGCCGCTCGCAGGAAACCGATATTCGCGACACTTGCTCTGCTTGCCCTCGCTATCTCCCTTTTTGCTCCTCGCTTTCTGCTGTTCATGCCAGTTGCCGCAGCAATCGGTTGCGCAATCATAGCGCTATTCCGCAAGGAGAGGTTGATCGCAATTCCATGGCTAGTGATCTTGTTTGGTGTTGCGTTGGTCGTAGTCAACTCGTCAAGCCCAGTTCTTGAGAACGCTCAGACGGCGGCTGACCTGTCGAACGCAGAAATCGTAGGTTGGAATTGGGTGCCCGATCCAACGTTTGCTTCTGACGGTGCAATCAAGTGGAACGTACAGGTTCGAAACAAGTCCACGAAGTACATCGACAGTGTTGAGATCGAACTCACGACTTACGACAACGCGGGCAGTCTCGTTTCGACGACTTCCACGTTCGTAAATGCAATTCCGCCCGGCGAGACGCGCGCAAGTGAGTCATTTGCGGACTACTATCGGACAGAAGTGCGCGCAAACGTGCAGATCGTGTACTTGAGGTTCGCGAAATAGCGCGTTTAATCGAATCGCCATGTTATCTCTCACCCTCATCAAACTTGCCATCTACTCCACCTTCGCCACGACGGCGAAGGCGCCGACGGTCTCCGACATCGCGAAGCAACTCGGCCTCGCGCGCGACGAAGTACAAGCCGGCTTCGACGAGCTGCATAAGCAACGGATTCTCGTTCCCGAGCCCGGCGACGCGACGCGCATTCGCATGGCGCCGCCGTTCTCGGGCGTCGAGACGCCGTTTCGCGTGACGGTCGATAAGAAGGTCTACTTCGCGCCGTGCGCGTGGGACTCGCTCGGCATCCCCGCTGCACTGCAAAAAGACGCGGTCGTCCACACATCCGACGGACACACGGGCGAGGCGATCACACTCGTCGTACGCAACGGCGCGCCGAAAGCGGAGCGGTGTGTCATGCACATCGCGGTCCCCGCCGCGCAGTGGTGGAACGACATCATCTACACGTGAAGCACGATGCTGCTCTTCCGGTCGGAAGAGACGGTCGATGCGTGGTGCGCCGCGCGCCAACTTCCGAAGCGACCGCTCGTGAGTCTCGAGCAAGTCTGGGCACTCGCGATGGAGTGGTATGGCAACCGCCTCACCGCGGATTCGCGCCGTCCGAAGCCGGACGAGATGGTAGGGATCTTCGCGCGTATCGGGCTCACGGGCGCGTTCTGGGACCCGAAGGCGGACAGTTTCTAGCCTTCGGTGTCCTTGTAACTGATTCACCGATCGACTAACATCAGGTCGAACTCGCGGTACCCCGCCCCGGCGCCGCACCACAGTCCTGCCTTTCCGATCGACACCCGGCGGGCCACCTTACTCTCACAACGAGAGGTGCGCCATGCGCGTCCGAACCACCCTCCTCGCTGTTCTCGTCGTAGGTTGCGTTGTCCTTATTGCCGACTCGGCTTTCGCCGCTGGTCCGATTCATCATTGGAGCAAGAACTTCGGGGATTCCGAAGGACAGTACTCGTCCTCGATGACGCTGGACGCGTCCGGCAACGTCATCCTCGCGGGCTACTTCTGGGGCGTCGTTGATTTCGGGGGTGGGCCACTCGTCAGCGCGGGAGCCAGCGACATCTTCATCGCCAAGTTTGCCCCAAACGGTGCACATGTCTGGAGCCGTCGCTACGGCGGCACGACGGACGAGCAGGCGTACTCGGTTGCGGTCAGCTCGTCTGGATCCGTGACTATCGTGGGCAATTTTGGTCCGACGGTAGACTTGGGGGGCGGGACGCTCACCGGGCCGGCCGGATTCGTCGCGAGTTACGACGCCAGTGGTGCGCACCTCTGGAGCAAGGCGTTTATCGCCGCGGGTTGTACCTCAAACGCGGTCGACGCTTCCGATAACGTGGTCGTCGGTGGCGAGTTCTCCGGGTCAGTCGACTTCGGCGGTGGGCCGATTGCTGCAATTGCTCCGGTCGACGGGTTTGTCGCCGAATTCGATGCGAGCGGCGCGCATTTATGGAGCAAGGGTATTGGAGGATCAAGTTACAGCGGCGTCAACGACGTCGGTGTCGACGTCGGTGGTAACGTCATCGCAGTCGGGAGATTCTCAGGAACGAATGACTTCGGCGGTGGGGCGACTGCGGCGCTCGGTCTGGACGTGTTTGTTGTGAAGTACGACCCCAGCGGCGCATACGCGTGGGATAACACGTACGGCACGCCGTCCGGTTACGTCTACGCATATGGGATGGCAATCGACGGGTCCGGCAATCCGGTGGTCACGGGGTATTGCACGGGGCCGGTCGATTTCGGCGGCGGTACACTCCCGGGAACCGGACAGAACATCTTCGTCGTGTCGTTGGATCCGAGCGGCGCCCATCGCTGGAGTCACCGTTTCGGCGATGCATCCGGCTACCAGATCGCGTACGGAGTTGCCGCCAACGCATCAGGTGACGTCGCGATCACGGGCAACTTTGTCAACACGGCGAATTTCGGTGGCGGAACGCTGACAAGCTTCGGTGACGACATCTTTGTAGCGAAATTCGACACCTACGGTGTTCACCGCTGGAGCCAGCACTTTGGACCGGGCGGGTACGGCCAAGCCGTCGCCGTTGATGCAGCCGGTGACGTGTACGCGACCGGCGACATGTACGCTCCTATCGACTTCGGAGGTGGAACGCTCACCAACGACGGCGAGGACATCTTCCTCGCGAAGTATGGCGAAGAGGAACCGATTCCCGTCGCGATCACGCGCTTCGACGCGCTGACGGTGGATGCAGGCGTCGAAGTTCGATGGGAGCTTCGCAGCGACGAAGCGATTGACGCGTTGACGATCTATCGCGGCGAGAACGGCGCCGCGCCGTTGTCGATCGTCGAGTTGAGCGACGCGCGTACGCGGTCGTTCGTCGACCGGTCGGTCAAGCCGGGAACGCGTTATCAATACGAGCTACTCGTTCGCACGCTCGACGGTGGCGAATTCCGTTCGCCGATTGCGTCGGCGACTACGCACTCGGTCACGCTCGCGCTCGGACAGAACCATCCAAATCCGTTCAACCCCGAGACGACCATCGACTATTCGTTGTCGAAGCACGCGCGCGTGGTGGTTGGAATCTACGACACCGCGGGTGCGCTGGTCGCACGCCTCGATGACGGCGAGCACGACGCGGGGAACTACCACGTCGAATGGAACGGCCGCGACACGGCGGGGCACGCGGTGGGAAGCGGCGTGTACTTCTATCGACTGGAAGGCGCGCCGGCCGCGACCTCAAAGAAGATGGTGCTGCTGAAGTAGTGCAGGTGTATGCTGCCCCCTAAACACGGGAGGCGCCCTATGCCGACGTTGTACAGGAGAGAATCTCTGATCTTCCTCGCGGTCGCCTGCGCGACGCTCTTCGTCACGACGAACGCCTCCGTCTTCGCGCGGGAGCCTTCCGTCAGAATAGCGGCGCCCGAGATGCCCTCCGCGCCACGACCCGCCGACGCGGCGACGGAACAGTCGATCACCGCCTCATTGAGTTGGACCGGCGGCGGTGCGGTCGCGTACGACATTTATTTCGGAACCGAAGCGGATCCGCCCCTGGTTGCGAGCAGCGTTGCCAACCCGGCCTATCAGGTATCCGCAATGGAATTCGAGACCACGTATCACTGGCGCGTCGTCGCACGCGATGAACTCGGAATCGAGACATCGGGCCCGGTGTGGTCGTTCCTCACCCGGTTCAATTCGCCGCCCATCTTGCCATTCGATCCGACACCGCCCAACCAGGGTCTTACCTCGACGGCCGTCGTGCTCGGGTGGCGATCTGGCGATCCCGATCTGCAACCGGTGACGTATCGACTCCTATTCGGCACGACGAATCCGCCCCCGCAAATCGCCATTGGACTCACGGCGCGCACGTACACGCTCCCTCCGTTGCAGGTGAACACGACCTACTATTGGCGCGTGGTGGCCTCCGACGGCACGTTCAACGTCACCAGTCCTACTTGGAGGTTCTACGTCTTCACCGTTCCCGTTTTGATCTCGAGGTTCGATGCGGTCGAAGGTGATAGAGGCGTCGACGTGATGTGGGAGTTGTCGAGCGACGAAGCCATCGCGCAGACGACGCTGTATCGTCGCTCGACGAGCGAAACACTGCCGGTGCCGATTGCAACGGTCGACGCCCGCGCGCGCTCGTATCGCGACGACACCGTCGCGGCGGGCCAGACCTACCACTACGAACTCGTCGTGCAAACCGCCGGCGACGACGTGTATCGATCGCCGATCGCCACCGTGACCACACGCGCGCGCGCCCTGGCACTGATGCAGAATCACCCCAACCCGTTCAACCCGCGTACCACGATCTCATACGATTTGCCGTCCGGCGATTCGTCGGAGCACGTGCGCCTGGTCGTCCTCGACGTGTGCGGGCCGCGTGGTGCGCACGTTGGTGGACGGGAACCAACCGGGCGGTACGCACCACGTGGATTGGGAAGGGAAGGACGAGCGCGGCGGTGCGGTCTCGAGCGGGGTCTACATCTATATGCTCGACGTCGGCGGCGAGCGACGGACCGGGAAGATGGTGCTGTTGAAATAGTCGGGCAACTATGGGGACGTTCGCGAAATCGGACTCACTGGCCCGTTCCCGGGCGGCTGAAGGCGAATGTGCGTGTGACTGACTACGCGGCTTGCGGTTTCATCAGCGCTCGAGCAAGTTCTTTCCTTGTCGTGCCGAGCTGAAGCAGCGCCCGGACCAGCAAGTCCAGCGAAACCGACGGATCGGCAGACTCCATCTTCGCGACCCGCGATTGGCTGGATTCGAGCAGCAAGGCGAGTTGTTGTTGGCTGAGTCGCTTCTTGATTCGACGCTCGCGAAGATAGAGAGACAACGCCAACTTCAATTCTACGAACCGGGCTTCCTCTTCGGAAAGCCCCAGGAAGTCGCGGACCGATCCCACGCGCCAGCCCTTCTTGGTCAGTTTCTTGATTCTTTCCTGCTTCATGGCCAGGACTCAGTCTCCTCTATCGGCGTCGTACTTCTTGATCCTGTTCGCGGCCGTTTCAACCACACGCCGAGGTGTCGTCCGCGTAGTCTTCTCGAAAACTTCGACGATGACAATCGCATCGCGGTCGAGACGATAGACGATGCGCCAGTCACGCCTCTCGTCGCGTACGCGAAGCTCGTAGCATCGAGTTCCGATGCTCGGCATTGGCCGTGAATGCGGCATGGCCAATAGCACTCCTCGCTGCAACTGGCGTAGGAGCAGGCCGGCCTCCAAACGAGCCTTCTTGGAGAACGGCGGTGTCTTTACCTCCCCACCCAGCCACACGAGGACTTTGTCCTCGCGACTCATGAGCAAATACTATGTCAATACGGACATAGGGTCAACGCCTGAGTTTCGCTTGGGACGCCGTCTTCGTCGATCCCGTGTGACAACCGACCCCCTCGTGCGTCTCATCTTTCGACCCCAATCGAGGAGGAGATCATGAGCCGGTTCGGTCTTGCCCCCATCCGTGTGCTGGCCCTCGTTCTTGCCGCTACGGTTGTCGCGCCCACGGTGGCCGCAGCCGCGACCGCGGCGGAATTCCTAAACGCCCCCGTCTGGTACGCCCAGTACGACGTGACGTTCACGTCGAACTACCAAGGAACCAACCAGACGCAAGTGGGCCCGGTTTCCTTCACCTCATCCTTGGTGGTGGTCTATTCCGGCCTCGACAAACTCAACCTGCGCAGCCAAGGCCCGGGTGCCATCGGGATGCAATCGCTCGCGGCGGGTACGGGCAAGAATCCCTCGGCCGCCGACGCGCAGGCCATGACGACGAAGATGATGGCGATGATGGACAACACGGCGAACTGGATGTTCGGCGGGGCGACGGCCGACAACCCGAATGCGACCGACGCCGAGATCGTGGCCAGCGGGATTCCGATGGGCACGTGTCGCGTCGACTACACGCGCATCGACACGGGCACGGGCTTGGACGACGGGGCGGGGAGCGTTTACGATAGCAAGACGACCCGGACCATGAAGGGAAGCGGACCGGTCCAGATCGGCGGCATGGGGGTCGTGACCTTCGAGATGAGTACGGCGGACAACTCCTACGCGCTGATACTCCCGTTCGTATGCAACGCGCAGGGAGCGGGTACCAAGATGGTGACGGTGTACTTCGTGCAGTCCAAGGGACAGCCCGGCGAGGAGACGAGGACGGAGAACGACACGGCCTTCGATCAGTATCCGCAGGGCATCGCGTTGGACAATCCGCCGGCCAATTCGCCGCAGGGCGGCATCGTGGTCCGCGGCACCTTCAATCCTGCCACCGGGAAGATCGTGGGCGAGCAGTCGTTCCCGGCGCACTACGACGACATGAGTGCGACCACGGGGCCGGGGACCCTCACGTTCAAGTACACGCTCACGACGACGCCGCCGGCGAGGAAGTAACAGCGCGCGCGCGGCCGGTCAATTGGCTATCGCCGGCGGACAGTTCTGCGTGTTGCAGCGGTCCATGAACATGATGAAGGTGTTCGACGTCACGCAGCCGCTGTTGGTCGACTCGCCGATCGCGTTGGTGTTGTCGACGCGCCCGTTCTGAAACGTGAAGCGACCGGGCTCGATGGCGACGATCTCCGGGATGAACGCCAGACACACGCCCGGATTGCTCACCGACGTGATGCCGATCGACCAGTTGTCCAGCTCGAGCCCTCCCGCCGCAGCCGTCGCGAGCGTCCCGCTTAGGGTACCGGACATGGTCGTCATGCCGCATAAGCCGGTCGACGTCCACGTGCCGGTGACGGCGTTCTGATGCTGCTCGATGTCGACCACGGCACCCCCGCCAAACTGGCCGCACACGGTGGGTACGTCGAAACTCACGAACCCCAAGTGCCAGCGGCCCGTCATGTCGAAGCCGATGGGCGCTCCCTCACCCGCGATCACCTTCACGACGCAGATCGGCGTCGGTGTGGTCGAGCCGGGGAAGACGAGACACGCGGTCGCCGTCAATTCGATCGGGCCCGTGGTGGTGGCGGTGACGACGGTGGTGTACTGACCCTGTGCATTCGGTGAATCCCGTCGGGTGCTGGACGTTCAGCCCGTCGGATTGAATCGTGACCGAGAAGGGTGCCCCTTGCGACGCCGTCTGCCCCTCGAAGATCACACCGAACTGAATGTCGAGCGAATGCGGGAAGCCGATTTGCATGTTGTCGGGGAGCTGCACGTCGTCGACGACCGGACGCAGGCAGAGGTTCCGCACGATGGTGTCGACGTCGAGTAGATTCGCGACCGTGTCGAGCCCGAAGTGCGCGGCCTGCCGCTGCCAGAACAAGACATTCTCGGCCGAGACGAAGCTTTCGTTCTGCTGACACTGGCCGTTGTCGCGAATGATCGCTTCTTGCAGCTTCGGCACCAGCGCATCCATCGCTTGTTGGACTTCGCTGTCGTCGTCGAAGGGCGGCATCCCGATCGCGAAACGGGAATCCGCCTTCCACATGGTGTACTGGCCGATCGCCTTGGCCAGCTCCCGATCCGTGCTCGCCTGATTGATGGCCGGGAGGACGTCGCTCACGAAGCAGCTTCGATACGACGCGACGGCGGCGGGAATGTTTCCGGTGGCCAACGAGTCGAGGGCGGTCTGGAGACAGATACGTGCTTCCTCGAACACGAGTTGTTCCAATTCCTGCGCGGTCGCGAAGCCGACCGTCCCGCCGCTGAAATGCAGGAGCGGAATCGTGAACGTCCCGACATCGCTGCCCAAGAAGTCGGGAGCGAACGACGATGCGTCTCCTTCGTAGGTGATGGCGACGGGCACCAAGCCGGCGCCCGACGTTTTCGTCGTCTCGATGGTGAGCGTCGCGGGACTGCGAACACAAGCCCCGCCGGCTTCAAGTCGACCCCCGCGGCAACACCGTTTGCCAAGGGATACCCGTCGATGCCGATGATCGGCGTCATCGTGATGGTCTCGTTCGCCGGGATCGAGCCCTCGGGAATCTCGAGCGTGTAGGCGGTTCCGTCGTTCGCGGTGGTCGTCAGGGTCCCGCCTTCGACGCCGATGCTCTTCGAAGCGGCGTTGCCGGACTCGACCGAGACGTTGGTGTTCTCGGGCGGAGGAGCGGTGGTCGAGTCGTCGCCGCAGGAGAGAAACAGGGCGAGGAGCATGGTGCACAGGGTGAGGCACGGGATGATACGACGCATGGGACGACTCCTGTGGATTCGGGACAGGGGCTTGTACTAGATGGATAGACACACGAGACGGGGAAGAATCACGGTCGACGGGGTCCCATGCTACAATTCGCCCCACGCACATATAAGGAGGCAGGTCATGATCCGCGGACTGCGCACCGTCATCTATCACGTCGACGATCTGGCCAAGGCGAAGGACTGGTACACGAAGCTCGTCGGGCACAGTCCGTACTTCGACCAGCCCTTCTACGTCGGCTACGAAGTGGGCGGCTTCGAGCTGGGTTTAGTGCCCGACGGCAAGCCGGGGCCCGGCGGCACCGTCGCGTATTGGGCGGTTTCGAATGCGACCGAAGCGCTGGCGAAATTGCAGTCGATGGGTGCCGCGGTGCGCGAGCCGCTACAAGATGTCGGCGAGGGAATCAAGGTGGCCGCGATCGCGGATCCCTTCGGCAACACGCTCGGCATTATCGAGAATCCCAACTTCGATCCCAAGAAAGTCGGGTGAGAGCGCGCGCTCTCACTGAGGACACGGGGTGCTGCTGCGTGTCATTTCCACGTGGTATGTGAGACCGGGCATGGTCAGGTCTAGCGTGATCGTGTTTCCGCTGACGACGCCCGTTCCCGACAGGACTTGATTTCCATGCGACACAGACGCATTTAGAAGCTGCGTTCCGCTCAAGGTCGCGGCCAGCGTAGCTTCTCCCGGCCAAAACGAAGACACGCTTCCGGTGATGCCATTCTGAGTCTGGACGATCGTCACGTGGAAGAACCCCGATTCCGGCGGGCTCTGGTCTTCCTTGGTCGTTTCTGTCCCGCACCAAATGCCGGTGAGGTCCTGCCCACTGCTGCCACCCTGACCCTGTATGCAGATGTCGGTCGGTGTCGTCGTTCCGGGGATGACGAGGCACCCCCGCGCGGTCACCGACACGCCGCCTGACTGGGTAGCCGTCACGACGGTCGTGTACTTGCCCTGGCTATTCGTGTTCCCGGTCGGGTTCTGGATGCTGACCCCGTTCCCGGTGACCTGCACTGCAAACGGAGCGCCTTGCGACGATGTCTGCCCACCGAAGATCACGCCGAACTGAACGTCCAGCGAATGTGGGAATCCCACCTGCATGTTGGCCGGCAGTTGAAAACTATCGACGACCACGCGGAGGCAGAGATTGCTGAGCACGGTGTTGCGGTCGAGAAGGTTTCCGACCGTGTCGATACCGAAGTGGGCAGCCTGTCGTTGCCAGAATAGGACTTTCGCCGCGAATAGAAAGCTCTGGCGCTGACGGCATTGGTCGTTGTTGGCGGTGATCGCTTGTTGCAGCTTCGGCACGAGCGCGTCCATTGCTTGCTGGGTTTCGGCGGCATCGTCGAACGCCGGCATCTTGATAACGAATCGCGAAACCGTCTTCCACATGTTGTACTTGCCGATCGCCTCGGCCAGCGCCCGATCGGTGGCCGCCTGATTGATAGCAGGGAGCACGTCGCTGGTGAAGCAGGTTCGGTACACCGCGATGGCCGCCGCCATGTCGGCGGGAAACACCATCGGGAGTACCGGCCCGAGACACATCAGTCCCTCGAGTTCAGCGATCGTCTCCAACTCCTGCGGAGTCGCGAAACCGACCGTCCAGCCGCTGAAGTGTTCGATCGGAATCGTGAACGTCCCGACTCCGGTCCCGACGAACCCGGGCGCGAACGATGACGCGTCTCCTTCATAGTTGACGGCGATTGGCACCAAGACCCGCGCCGGGCGTTTTCGTCGTCTCGATGGTGAGAGTCGCGGGGACCGCGAATACCAAGCCCGCCGGCTTCAAGTCCACGCCCGCGGCGATACCGTCGGCCACGGGGTACCCATCGATGTCGACGACCGGCGTCATCGTGATGGTGTGGTTCTCGGAGATCGAGCCTTCGGGAATTTCGAGCGTGTACACTGTTCCGTCGTTCGCGGTGGTCGTAAGGGTTCCGCCTTCGACACCGATGGTCTCCGACGCGGCGTTCCCGGACTCGAGGGTGACGTTGGTCTCCTCGGGCGGAGGTGCAGTCGAATCGTCGCCACACGAGACCAGTAGCGCGAGGGCGAGAAGGCAAGCGATGGGACGGAAGGCGGTTGTCGTCATTAGCAGACTCCTTCGCAAGTCGCGGGCGCGATCCGGACGGCGTACGTGGCTGGCTATCGAGGTGGTTGGCTACTGAGAGGACACACGAGTCGGAGAAGAATCACGGGATGGAAGCGATTCTGTGACATCGGTTACAGCCTTCGAACCTGCTGGCGGGTGTGATCCACCCCACAGAGACGGGACCGCGTTCGTCATACGATCTCCGCAGACAAAGGAGGTCGTCTCATGATCAACACGGCCATACCATTGTGCTACTACTGCAAACACCTTCGTACCGGAGTCGATGATGGTGCGAAGCGACTCGTCACCTGCGACGCGTACCCGGACGGAATCCCGCGCATCATGCTCGAAGACTTCGGCGACCATCGAACGCCGTTCGATGGCGACCACGGCATACGATTCGAGCCCTCCGAGATGGCAATGTTGGAAGACATCATCGAGTGGGAGCGAACGCGCGCCTGGGCCTTCAAGCACCTGATGCGCCACGCCGTCTAGACCGCTAGCCAGCAACGAACCGGCGGTGCTACCATCCGCTGCGTCAAATCGACTCGATGAATCGAGGAGGTCGAATTTTGAAGCAGCTGCTGGTAGCGCTTGCCGTTCTCTCCCTGGCCCTGGTCGCGTGCGCGAAGAAGTCGGAGCCCGAGCAACACGCGCAGGCGTCGTACTTCGATCAAACCGGTCGCGACGACGTCTTGAGCGGCGGTGTGAAGATGATCGCCATCGACACACCGAAAGGGCAGTTCCACGTGTGGACCAAGCGCGTCGGCAACAACCCGCGCGTCAAGCTCCTCCTCCTGCACGGCGGGCCCGGCTTCACGCACGAGTACATGGAGTGCTTCGATTCGTATCTCCCCGGCGAAGGGATCGAGTACTACTACTACGACCAACTCGGCTCCTATTACAGCGACCAGCCCGACGACTCGTCGTTGTGGGACACGGCGCGCTTCGTGGAAGAAGTCGAGCAAGTGCGACAAGCACTCGGCCTCGACAAGGACAACTTCTATCTACTGGGTCATTCGTGGGGCGGGATTCTCGCCATGGAGTACGCGCTCAAGTATCAGGAGCACCTGAAGGGCCTCGTCATCTCCAACATGATGTCGAACATCCCCGCGTACAGCGCATACGCGAAGAGCGTCTTCAAGGCGACCATGGACCCGACGGTTTTGGCGGAACTCGAGCGCATCGAAGCCGCGAAGGACTACGCGAACCCTCATTATATGGAGCTCCTCATACCGAACCACTACCAGCTCCACATTCTCCGCATGCCCTACGCCCAGTGGCCCGACCCCGTGCTGCGCGCGTTCAAACACATGAATCCCGCCGTCTACATTCCCATGCAAGGACCGAGCGAGCTCGATGCGAGCGGAAAGCTCGAGAAGTGGGATCGCACCGCCGATCTTTCGAAGATCACCGTGCCGACACTCGTGATCGGCGCCCAGTACGACACCATGGACCCGAAGCATATGGAGATGATGGCCGGTGCCGTGAAGCACGGACGCTATCTCTACTGCCCGAACGGTAGCCACCTCGCGATGTACGACGACCAAGCGACCTACATGAAGGGCGTCGTGCAGTTCATCCACGACGTCGACGAGGGACGCTTCTAGTCGGCGACGTTACTCAAGAGGCCGATGAATATGGCGGCGCATGCGGCTAAGCCACCCACGAAGAAGCCCGTGCGCGTCTTGCTGACATGATGAACTTCGATCTCCGTGACATCGCGCAGGTCGACGCTGACCGGGAATGAAAGCGACCCCGGGTAGGAATACGTGTCGTCGATGCCCGTCCCCGTCACCATGGGATACTCGGATTTTTCCACCCGTATCGGGACGACCTTGTAGGACGTGTGAAAGCGCACGTCCTTTCCGACGAACTTGTCGATCGCTTCATTGGACGTGGGCACGGGCGCCACGCCACTCCATGCGGTACAACCGGTGCTGAAAAAGAGGGAGCCGATGCACACGATCGCCAGGAGCCTGGCAGCCAAGCGTCTGCGTTGGCAGGTCGCGAACATTGCCATCACCTCACGGGGCGAGGGTAAAGTTGACAAGCGGAGGCTGCCGTAGCAGGGTGGACCATTGCACGGGCAACAACTCTATGTCAACGATCGACGCCTTCATTCCGGCGCCCGACGTCGACGAGCGCCACGAAGCGGTCGTGCGGGCGCCGGCCAACATCGTCTTCGACGTCGCCGAACACTTCGACCTGATGTCGATCCCCTTGGTCCGCTGGATCTTCAACACGCGCGCGCGCATCATGCACGCGGAGGCACCCCACTTCGTGGGTTCGAAGGGAGTCATCGCCGACATGCGCGGCCTGGGCTGGGGAGTGCTCGCGCATCGGCCGGGGCGCGAGTGGGTGATGGGTGCCGTGACGAAACCGTGGGAGCCGGGCAATGTTGTTTTCACGGCGGTCGAACCCGATCGCTACGCGCGCTTCGACACGCCCGGCTTCGTCAAGATCGCGTGGACGATCGAAGCCGAGCCGCTCGAAGGCGGGCGCTCGCGCGTGCGCGCGCAGACGCGCGTGGTCGCCACCGACGCGCAAGCGCGGAGTCTGTTCCGACGCTACTGGCGCGTGTTCAGCGTCGGCATCGTGCTGATTCGTCGCCTCACGGTGGCGGAGATTCGTCGCCAAGCGGAGCGACGGTATCGCGGCGGAGCCTGAGCCCGCGATGGCACGCATTCTGCACCGACTCCCCGGCTCACCCCAATGCGGTCCGATTCGGTCGAAGGGAGAACGGTATGAGCATCGATTGGACGAATCCGTCCAAGGTGGACGACGCGATTCGCACGCTGACCAAGGAAGATCAGGACCCTGCGATCGTCGAGACCGTCTTCGACCGCGTGAAGGAGATCCTGACCTCGGACGAGAACATCCTCTATGTGGCCGTGCAGAAGAAGCCGGTCGTGAACCTCTCGCCCGACTGTGCGGTGCTCACGAACCGACGCTTCATCGTCTACCGCCCCAAGCTTCTGGGCCGCGTCGTGTTCGAGGACTATGTGTGGCGCGATCTCCAAGAAGCGAAGCTCCAAGAAAACGTGCTCGGTTCGACGCTGAGCATGAAGGCCACGAGTGGACACGTGATCGCGCTCGATTATCTCCCCAAGAAGCAGGCCCGCCGCCTCTACGCCTTCGCGCAGGAAATGGAAGAGCGCACCCGCGAGGAGCGTCGCGCGCGCGACCTGGAGGAAAAGCGGGCCGCCGCCGGCGGCGTGTTCGTCGCGGGAAGTAGCGTGGCGCCCGCGCCACCGGTGACGCCGAATGCGCACTCGGACACCGTCCAGCGTCTGAAGGCGTTGAAAGAGATGGCCGACGCGGGTCTCATCTCGGCGGGCGAATACGAAGCGAAGCGGGCCGAAATCATCTCCAAGATGTAGATCGGGCGGTCGGCGCGTTATACGCAACGTCGTGGTACACTCCGCCCATGTGCCGATGGCTCGCGTATTCCGGGTCGCCGATCTTTCTCGAAGACCTGCTCTTCCAGGCCAAGCACTCGCTGATCGACCAGAGTATGCTCTCGCGCTCGGCCGAAACGCCGACCAATGGTGATGGATTCGGCGTTGGATGGTACGGCGCGCGCGAGACGCCGGGGCTCTTTCGCAGCATTCGTCCCGCGTGGAATGACGCCAATCTGCGCGACCTGGCGGCGCACATCGAGTCGCCGCTCTTCCTCGCCCACGTTCGCGCCACCTCGCTCGCGACGGTGCAGGAGACCAACTGCCATCCTTTCCGCCACGGTCGCTGGCTCTTTGTCCACAACGGTGAAATACTGGAGATCGAATCCTTCCGCCGCGACCTCGTGATGGCCGTGGCGCCGGAGCTCTTCAACGAGATCCTCGGCACGACAGACTCGGAGTTGATGTTCTATCTCGCGCTCACGTTCGGTCTCGAGAAGGACCCGCTGGGCGCGGTGGAGCGAATGGCGGGTTTCGTGGAGGAGACTGCGCGCCAGCACGGTGTGAACGACGCGCTCTGGATGACGCTCGGCTTGAGCGACGGGCACACCGTGTATGCGGTGCGCTATGCCTCCGACGACGACGCGCCGACGCTCTATCATTCGAAGCACATGGATCACCTCCATGCGCTCAACCCCGCACTCAAGGGCAAGTTCGCGGAGCATTCCCGCGCCGTCGTCTCGGAGCCAATCGGCACGGTTGCCAGCGGGTGGGTCGAGATTCCGCAGGCCTCCGCGGCCGTGGTGCGCAAGGGCGAGGTTCGACTCGAGCCGTTCCGGCCGCGCAAGCCCTGACTGCCCGGAAGCATCGAAGCACGCGATTGGCGAAAAAACTATTTCTACTCAAGTAGCTCTCTTCGTTTGACCCACGCCGTGCGCCGGTGTACACTTCGCAGTTGACGACCAGCCTGGGTAAAATCGTCGCTACTAATGAGCACGTTGCGGACGAACCCCGAACGTACCCGCGGGCTCGCACCCGCGTTTCTTCTCGCCTTCGCGTCCGTGTTGGCGTTGGTCGTGAACGACGCCTTCGCGCAGACGAGCATCGGTCTCTACACGCAACCGTCCGGCTCCACCTGCAGTTTCACCGGTGACACCCCGGGGCTCTTCACCGCCTACGTCGTGGTGCGGCCCGTGAACGGGGTCAGCGCGGTACAGTTCAAGGTGCCGTTGCCGGGTTGCCTCGGTTCGACGTTCGTGAGTGAGGTAACGCCGCCGGGCATGTTGTCGATCGGCGACTCGCAGACCGGGATCTCGGTGGCACTGTCGAATTGCAGCATGAGTCCGATCAGCGTACTCGAACTCACTTATCTGCGTTCCGGTTCGACCACTCCGTGCTGTGAGCTCACCATCGAGCCCGACCCCGCGGCCGGCCATCTCGCGGCCAGCGACTGCACATTCCAAGAAGTCCCGATGGTGGCGATAACCAGTCACTTCAACGCGGACGCGTCGTGCGCATGCATTGGCAACAGCCCGCCCTTCGAACCGACGAGCCCGACCCCGTACCACACCGAGTCGAACACGAGCGTGTTCACGTCGTTCAGCTGGACGGCTTCCGACATCGATAACAACATCGTTGAATACGATCTCTATTTGGGTACGACGCCCTCGCCGCCCCTGCTGGCGGCCGGACTCACGCAGCCGACGTACTCGCCGCTGACTCACCTCGACCCGTTCACGCAGTACTACTGGCGCGTGGTCGCGCGCGACACCTACGGCCTGGAAGGCGGGAGTGCGACGTGGATCTTCACCACGCGCGACGTCAATTCGCCGCCGTATGTGCCGCAGGTGGTGTCACCCGCCAACGGCGCGCAGGACGTTGCGCTGTCAACCTTGCTGCGTTGGAACGATGCCGACGTCGACGACGACCCGCTGGTCTACGACGTCTACCTGGGGACGTCGGCGACTCCGCCGCTGATTGCGAGCGACGTGGCGGAGTTGCGCTACGCGCTCTCGGGGTTGTCCTTCGGCACGACGTACTACTGGCGCGTCGTCGCGCGCGATCCGCCAGGCCACGAGACCTCGAGTCTGATGTGGTCGTTCGAGACACGGCCGGCCAATCATCCTCCCAACCTGCCCACCCCGATCGCGCCCACCAACAACGCGACGGGGCAACTTCTCAATACCGTACTTTCCTGGACCGCGACCGACCTCGACCCCGACACGCTCGTATCGGACGTGTACTTCGGGCCGACATCTCCTCCCCCGCTGGTTGCGGGCGGTCAGAGTGCGACGACATTCGCGCCCGCCGGCTTGGTGTTCTCGACTCAGTACTACTGGCGAATCGTCGTGCGCGACCAGCACGGCGTCGAGACGTCGGGTCTCACATGGACCTTCACCACGCGGCCCGAGAATTATCCGCCCAACCTGCCCTCGTCACCGTCGCCCCCCGACGGATCGATCAATGTGTCGGAGTCGTCCACGTTGGCGTGGGAGAGCGGCGACCTGGACGGACACGCGGTCACGTATGACGTTTACTTGGGAACGACGTCGCCGCCACCCTTGGTGGCGAGTAACGTGGCCACGAAGTCCTTCGTGCCGGGACTGCTCGCGTTCAACACGACCTATCGCTGGAAGATCGTCGCGCGCGACGAGCTCGGCGCCGAGACGGCCGGCCCGGTGTGGGTGTTCACCACACGCATCAACTCGCCCCCGAACCTCCCGACGAATCCGTCGCCGTCGAACAACGCCACCAACCGGCCGATCAATCAGACGCTCGCGTGGGCGTGCACGGACCCGAACGGTCACGCGCTGACCTTCGACGTATACTTCGGCACGACGAATCCGCCGACTCTCGTCGCGACCAACGTCGCTACCAAGTCGTTCACCCCGGGCTTGCTCGCGTTCTCGACCACGTACCGATGGAAGATCGTGGCGCGCGACGCCTTCGGCCTCGAGCGGGAAGGCCCGGTGTGGAGCTTCACCACCAAAGCGAACTCGCCGCCGGCCGCACCGTCGAACCCCAACCCGACTAATCACGGAATCACAAGTTCACCGTCCGTATTGACGTGGAATGACACCGATCCGGACGGCCAGCCGCTCACTTTCGACGTGTATTTCGGTACGGCGGCACCGCTTCCGCTGGTAGCGAGTGGGCTCACCGAGCGCCGCTACGAACCGGGTCCTCTGTCGTACGGCTTGCACTTGTGGCGCGTGGTTGCATCCGACGGATTGGCATCGACCAGCGGACCTACGTGGGACTTTACGGTCGCGCATATGGGAGACGCCAACCTCGATGGCAATGTGACGATGGCAGACGCCTCGTGCGCGATAGGGGCGTACACATTTTCGGGGGCGTGCTTGATGGGCGGTGCGGTTGCGGACGTCGACTGCAGCGGTTTGGTCACTCCACGCGATGCGCGCTGCATTCACAAGTTCGTTGTCGACGGAAGCTGCGCATTTTGTGACGGCCTTGCGACCGCGGCTCCGGTTGCGGTCACCTCTCCCATCGTATCGGTAAGCGCGATGTGGGAATGGAACGACACCCTCTACGTGCGTCTCGCGGTGTCCGGAGTGCCCTCGCTGGAGGCGTTTGGTTTCTTGGTTCAATCGAACGCGCAGTACATGCGCGCAACCCGTCGCGGCGCAACGAACGACTTCGTCGAGTTGCGTAACGGACCGTACCCGTTGTCCGCCACTGTGGGCGGCTACTCGTTATCAGGAGAGCCGGCGAACTCGACCGTCGACTTCATCGACCTGCGCTTCTTCGCCGACTACTGGACCGATCGCATGCTCTACGTCACCAGTTTCGTCGACGACCTCGCGGGGGCACCGCCGCTCGCGATCTACGGCGGCGGAGGTTCGGTCCCGGTGCTCATCGCGAGCTTCCAGGCGCAGCCGACCGAGCACGGCGTCAGGGTGAATTGGGAATTGAAGAGCGACGAAGCAGTCGACAGCTACACGCTCTATCGCCGCGCCGAGGGGGCACCGCTACCGATCGTCATCGCGCAAGGTGCCGGAACGACGCACTCGTTCGTCGACACTTCGGTCGAGAGCGGAATGACCTACCACTACGAGTTGTTGGTGCGAGCCGTCGGCGGAGGCGAGTACCGCTCGCAGATCGCAACGGTGTCGACGCAAGCCGCGACGCTAGCGTTGGGGCAGAACCATCCCAACCCGTTCAACCCACAGACCATCATTCCTTACGACTTGCCGCCGTCGGTTCGGTCCGAGCGCGTGCGCTTGTGGATCCTCGACATCTCGGGGCGCATCGTGAAGACGTTGGTCGACGAGAACCAAGGCGGCGGCGCCCACCGCGTCGAGTGGCGGGGCAAAGACGACCACGGCGACGCGGTCTCGAGCGGGGTCTACTTCTACGTGCTCGACGTCGGCGGCCAACGACTGACGAAGAAGCTCGTCCTTCTCAAGTAGCGTCATTCGCAGAGACGCTTCCGCCCGACGCGTGGTAGAATGCCGCGCGGGCTTTTTCTCCCCGCATTCGACGCGTGACCGCTTCCAATCTAGACAAACTTCGTTCGAAGTCGTGGCCCTACTCCGAGGCCGACCCCGCGGCACTCGCGGAAATCGGGCGTCGCATCGCGGAGGTCGGGCGCCGCAAGGACTTGATCTCCTACTCGAAGCTCGCGAGCGGTGTCACGTTGCGCATGGCCCACATAAACGACAGCGAACCCTTCGAGCTCGGCGTCCCCGAATGGTCCGAACAAGACCGCGCGATCTTGGGAGATTTTCTCGGCCGTCTCTCCTTGGAGAGTTATCAACGCGGAGCGTTTCTCGCGAGTGCCCTGGTCACGTCGAAGGGAACGCAGGAACCCAGCCAGGGATTCTGGAATTTCGTCGAGGAACTCGGCGTCTTTACATCCACCAGCCCGACGCGACGCTTGATGTTCTGGACGCAGCAGGTTCAACTCGCGCACGCGTGGTACGCGAGCAATACGTGGTAGCGCCTTACTCCGCGATGATTCGTTTCCGGTTTGCATTCGTATTGTGCGGGGCGCTCGCTGCCTCGATCGCGGCGGCGCAAGAGCCGCTGCTGGAGTTGCCCACCGTCCCGCGACCGCGGACGTTGGCCCTCTCCGACTATGTGGTCGAGGGGGTGGCGGAGACACTGCTGGCCGGAACACTCGTCGTCCCCGAGAATCGCGACAAACCCAATGGTCGCAAGATATCGATCCATGTTGTCGTCGTGCCCGCGTTGACCGACGGCCTCAAAGATCCGCCGCTCTTCGATCTCGCGGGCGGACCGGGACTGGCGGCGTCGGCGGCGGCGGCGTGGTACGCCTCCGACAGCACGGGCTATCGCGCGACGCGCGACATCGTGTTGGTCGACCAGCGCGGCACGGGGGAGTCGAACCCGCTGCGCTGCCCCGAGCTCGAGCACCTCTCCAAGCTGGACGACATGTACGACCCCGACGCCGTCGCGCGCTGTCGTGACGAGCTCGCGAAAATCGCGGACCTGACGCAATACGGAACCCTCGCCGCGGTGCGCGACCTGGAAGACGTGCGGGTGGCCCTCGGCTACGAGAAGATCGATCTGGTCGGATTGTCGTACGGAACCGTGGTGGCGCAGACCTACATGCGCGAGTATCCGCAGAACGTCCACTGTGCCGTCTTGATCGGAACCGTGCCCATCGACGAAAAACTCCCGCTCCACCACGCGCGCGCCTCCGAAGACGTCATGCAGAAGCTCATCGACGATTGCGAGCGCGATCCCTTGTGCGGCGGAAAATTCCCGTCGATACGCAGCGACTGGGAGGCGCTGCTCGACGCGTTCGAGGGCGGCACGGTGAGCACCGTATACGCCGACACCGTCGACACCCGCCTCGTCACCTTGCAACGCGGGCCGTTCTTCGAAGCGCTCCGCACGATGCTGATCACCACCGATTCGCAGCGACGCGTGCCGTACATCGTGCACCACGCGGCGCAAGGCGACTTCTATCCGTTCTTCAAGCTCGTGAGCCCCGACAGTTCGAACTCGCCTTTCGCCGAAGGGATGTACTTGTGTGTCACGTGTCCCGAAGGCACCCAGCGAATCTCCGAAGACGAGATCGAGAGCGAAACCGCTGGGACGTTTCTCGGGCGCTACCGTGTCGACCAACAAATCGGCGCGTGCAACCAGTGGCCGACCGTAGCCCTCGCGGACGAAGCGCTTGAACCGGTGACGGCGTCGGTTCCAACCCTCTTGATCGCGGGCGGCATGGACTACGTGACACCGATCGCGTGGGCGCAGGAGGTTTCATCGCGTTTGTCCGACAGCCGCGTGGTCGTGATCGACTACCTCGGCCACTATCCCGACGGTGTCGCCCACATGGAGTGCTACGACACGCTCATTCGCGCCTTCCTGCGCGCCGGAACGACCGTCGGCCTCGATGTCTCCTGCATCGAGACCATGCTGCCGCCGCCGTTCGTGACGGAACCCGTCGACAGTGCCCAATCGGGCGATTGACGCTGGTTTAGTGACGGGTGTACACTACCCGTCGACGCCACAGTTCCAAACCGGCGTCTGATGCCCATGCCAGCGATCCACCGGCTCGGCAGTTACCGCGTAACCTCCTTCGCGGCCTTTTTCATGGTCGTTAGCTTGCTTGTGGTCGCAACACTCCCCGCGCGTGTCGTGGCCCAGAACGCGTCGATTGGTATTTATAGCGACGCGACCGGAAACTCGTGCTCGTTCACCGGCGATGCGCCCGGCCTCGTCACCGCCTACGTCGTGGTGCGACCCGATGGGAACGGTCTGACGGGAATCCAGTTCGCGGCACCGCTTCCGTCGTGTTTCGCGGCGACCTACATCAGCGAAACGGTCCCCGTGGAGTTGCTTTCGATCGGCAACTCGCAGACCGGAATCTCCATCGCCCTCCCCGCGTGCGCGCGCAATCCCGTCAGCGTGCTTCAGATCAACTACATGCAAATAGGTGGAACGTCTCCGTGTTGCCAGTACCCGATCGTCGCCGACCCCGGCGCGGGCTCGATCATGGCAACCGACTGCGCGTTCCAGGACGTGCCGATGCGAGGGGTGACGAGTCATTTCAACGCGGACACTTCGTGCGAGTGCGCCGGGAATAGCGCCCCGTCCGTCGCGTCGAGTCCCAATCCGCAAGACATGACGTCCGGGATCAGCCGGACTCCGATCATCAGTTGGTACGCGTCGGACATCGACGGTAACCTCTCCGATTACGATCTCTACATCGGAACGACGCCGAATCCTCCGTTGGTCGCGTCGGGGCTCCCGTTCGCGACGTATTTTGCTCCTCTGCTGCCGGCCAACACGCTGCACTACTGGCGCGTGGTGGCGCGCGACGATCAGGGACTCGAGACGCCGGGACCGACATGGACATTCACGACGGGAGCGTCGCAAGGAAACTCGCCGCCGTACCCGCCGAACAGTCCAGCGCCGTACGACTTCCAAATCAATGTTACGATGAATCCCACGCTGTTCTGGAACGGCGGCGATCCCGACGGCGACGCCATCGCGTTCGACGTCTATTTCGGCACGTCGACGACACCGCCCTTGGTCTCGGACAACCAGCCCAACATGAGTTACACGCCGGGGCTGCTCACGACGGCGACGCAATACTATTGGCGCATCGTCGTCACCGACGGTTTCAACGTAGTGTCGGGACCGACGTGGACGTTTTCGACCACCGGCTTCCCGAACCGACCGCCCAATCCTCCGGCGAATCCGAATCCAGGCAACGGAGCGGCCAACGTTTCGTTCAATCCGCTGCTTTCGTGGACGGGTAGCGACCTCGATGGGGATCCGCTTCTCTACGACGTGTACTTCGGGACGACGTCGCCCCCGCCGCTCGCGAGCTCCAACATTTCGGGAGGGATTTTCAGCCCCGGGATGCTCGCGCTGGGAACCACGTACTATTGGCAGGTGGTCGCGCGCGACCCGGCCGGATTGCAGACCGCCGGTCCGATTTGGTCGTTCCAGACACGCCTCCTGAACAGTCCACCGTTCGTTCCCTCGAATCCGAATCCCGCGGACGGCGCGGTCGTCCCGACCTCGCTCGCGCGCTTGCAGTGGTCGGGATACGATCCCAACGTCGATCCCACCACGTACGACGTGTATTTCGGCGCATCCTTGCCGCTCACGCTCGTCGCCACGGCCTTGCCTTCGCCGAACTACGTGATTCCGCCGGGCACACTCGTGCCGCTCACGACCTACTATTGGAAGATCGTTTCGTCCGACGGCCTGCTGACGACGGAGGGCCCCACGTGGTCGTTCGCGACGGGAGAGGTGGTAGGTAAAGGGGATGCCAACGGAGACGGTTCGCTGACATGGGACGACGCAATCTGCGCACTGACGACGTACGTCTACTTCGGCTCTCCCGGCTGCAACGGCTACAACGCGGAAAACGCGGACGTCGATTGCAGCGGGTCGGTGACGCCTCGCGACGCGCGCTGCATCGACAAGCATTTGGTCGACGGTTCCTGCGCGTTTTGCAGCGCGGCGGCGGCATCCAGTCACGAGACCAAGGCCGCGGCGCTCGTACCGACGCTGTACGCAGGGACGACGTACTCGGATGGCGGTCAAATCGTGGCGCCGATCTTCGTCGCCGGCGTGGCGTCGCTCGAGGCGCTGGGCTTTCGAATCGATGTCGGCGATAACACCATCTTTCAGGGCGCGGCCATCGCCGGCGCAACGGCCGGATTCCAGCGACTGCAAACGAGCTACGTCGGTTTCCCGTTCCCGGGATTCAACGGCTGCGTGGGGGGCTACTCGCTGTCGGGAGCACCCGCCGAGAACTTCGTGCTGATGCTGCTCCTTTACTTCGATCTGACGGACGATCATGCGGGCCAGGCGACCATCCACTCGTGTGTCGACGATCTCGCGGGTGCCGCGCCCATCACTTTTCTTGTGATCCCGAACGACACGCCGAATCCCGTCCTGATCTCGCGCTTCGAAGCGGTGCGCAGCGGCTCCGACGTCGAAGTGCGCTGGGACTATGCGACCGACGAGCCGATCGCGGGCTACACGCTCTATCGTCGCGACGCGGGTGCGGCGTTGCCGGTTGCGATCGAGCAGGGCGTCGACCCGAGCGCGCGCTCGTACGTCGATCGCACCGTGCAGGCGAGCACGACATATCGCTACGAGTTGGTGGTCCGCACGCAAACGGGCGGCGAATACCGTTCGCAGACCGCGACCGTGACCACCGCGGCGGTGACCTTGTCCTTGGGGCAGAACCACCCCAATCCGTTCAATCCGCAGACCACGATTCCGTTCGACGTGCCCGGCAACGACACGCGCGTGCGCCTGTTCGTCCTCGACGCGTCCGGCCGCGTCGTGCGTACACTGGTGGACCAGAACATGTCGGGTGGTTCGCACGAGACGGTGTGGAATGGTCGCGACGCGCGCGGGAACACCGTGTCGAGCGGCGTCTACTTCTACGTCCTCGACGTCGGCGGGGAGCGACGCACACGGAAGATGGTGTTGCTCAAGTGAGGCATTCGCGTTAGAACTCGTGTTCGTTGTGTCCGCCGCTTCGCCAAACGATTCTGAAGTCGAGGTGAGCCCCCATGCCGGTGACGTATTCGTTTCACGGAAATCTTCTCAAGATGGAATTGGTCGGACAGTATCCACCCGACGACGTCATCAAGACGTTCGTCGCGGCGATGGACGATCCCAAGTGCCCGAATCCGGTCGCACTTCTCGCGGACGTGCGCAAGTCGGACACACTCGCGAACGCCGCGGTCGCCGACATTCGCCGCGTGGCCGAAGCCGTCGGTCCCTACGCGCCGCGCGTCGGCGGACGGGCCGCGGTGGTGGCGTCGAGCGACGTGCACTTCGGCTTGAGCCGGTTGGGGTCGGTGTACAGCGACACGGTCGGCGTCGAGGTGCAGGTGTTCCGCGACCTCGAGAGCGCGGTCGCCTGGCTCGGCGTGAAGTCGGCATAACGGGTCGGATACACTATAATGACGGGGGAAAGTGGATAGGCCCCCCGGGCCGGCTCCCCATTTCATAGTAAATCTATGCATCGGCCGGGTGTCGCTCGCCGCGGCGTCCCAAAAATTTTTCTCGGAACATTTTCCCCCGTTTGCTGGAAATACATTCTAGGCTGTATCTTATTTGAGCCGCAGTCCGCACCGCCTCGTTCATAGCAAGCGGTTCGTCGGGGCACCCCGGGAGTCCACACGGGTGCCCGCTTGCGCGGCCCGTTCTACTTGATTCGACCTTCTTCGACGTCGCCCTCGGGCGACGTTCGATGTGCGCCCTTCAGGAGGGGCTTCTCGACATGCGAAAGCGATTCTTCATCACGCTGGGTATCGTCCTTCTGATCATCGCCGGGCTCGGGTTCGCCAAGTATCGGCAGATCAAGATCGCCATGAGCACGCCGTGGTCGTCGCCGCCGGAAGCGGTGACCACCGTCGTCGCCAAGGAGGAAAGCTGGATCGCGAGTCAGAGTGCGATCGGCACCGTGGTCGCGGTCCAAGGCGTCATGCTGAGCGCGGATCTCCCCGGCGTCGTGCAAGAGATCACGTTCGACTCCGGACGGTGGGTGAAACAGGGAGACGTGCTGGTTCGTCTCGACACCAGCCAAGAGAAGGCACAGCTCGCGGCCGCCGAAGCGCAGAGCGACCTCGCGAATATGAACCTCGATCGCGCCAAAGAAATGCGCGAGAAGCAAGTGATCTCGCAGGCCGAGTACGACAACTGGGACGCGGAAGCCAAGAAGGCCGCCGCCACGGCCGAATCGTATCGCGCCATGATTTCGCGCAAGACCATCGTGGCACCCTTCGCAGGCCGACTCGGTATTCGGCAAGTCAACCTCGGCCAGTACCTGGCGGGCGGCGATCCGATCGTCCCGCTGCAGTCGCTCGACCCGATCTACGTCAACTTCAGCATCCCGCAGCAAGCCGTGAACTCGCTGAAAGTCGGCGACGACGTCAACGTGTCCATCGAAGGCCTGGACGGTTTCGCGGCCACCGGCAAGGTGACGGCGATCAATTCGCTCATCAATCCCGACACGCGCAACGTCGAGGTGCAGGCGTCGTTCAAGAACCCGAACGGCTCGCTGCGGCCGGGAATGTTCGCGAGCGTCCAGGTGATGGGCAAGACGGACAGCAACATCATCGCGCTCCCGGTGTCCGCGATCAACTACGCGCCCTACGGCGACTCCGTGTTCATCGTCGAGGACGTGAAGGGGCAGGACGGCAAGACCTACAAGGGTGTGCGCCAGCAGTTCGTCAAGCTCGGTAGCAGCCGCGGCGACCAAGTGACCATCCTCACCGGCGTCAAGGCCGGCGAAGAGATCGTGTCGTCGGGCGTGTTCAAGCTCCGCCCCGGCGCGGCGGTGGAAGTGAACAACTCGGTGACACCGTCCAACGACCCCTCGCCGAAGCCCGAGGACAGCTAAATGAAGTTCACGGATCTCTTCATCAAGCGACCCGTCCTCGCGATGGTCGTCAACCTGGTGATCTTGATCGCCGGGTTGCAGTCGATTCGTTCGTTGTCGGTGCGACAATACCCGCGCAGCGACATCGCGGTGGTCAATGTCACCACCGCCTACATCGGCGCCAACGCCGACTTGGTGCGCGGCTTCATCACGACTCCGCTCGAGCGCGCGCTCGCGAGTGCCGACGGCATCGACTACATCGAGTCGTCGAGCGCCCAGGGCTTGAGCACCATCACGGTGCACCTGAAGCTCAACTACGACACCAACGCGGCGCTGACCCAGCTCCAGTCCAAGGTGGCGCAGGTGCGCAACGACCTCCCGCCCGAGGCCGAAGCCCCCATCATCAACTTGGAGACGGCCGACAGCCAGTTCGCCTCCATGTACCTCGGTTTTTCGTCGACCGACTTGGACGAGAACCAGATCACCGACTACTTGACGCGCGTCGTGCAGCCCAAGCTCTCGTCGATCAGCGGTGTGCAGCGCGCGGATATTCTGGGCGGCCGCACCTTCGCGATGCGCGTGTGGTTGAAACCCGACAAGATGGCGGCACTCGGCATCTCGCCCTCCGAGGTGCACGACGCGCTCGCGGCCAACAACTATCTCTCGGCACTCGGCAGCACCAAGGGAACCATGACGTCGGTCAACTTGGTGGCGAACACGAATCTCAAGACGGCCGACGAGTTTCGTAATCTCGTGGTGAAAGAGGAAGGCGGCGTCGTCGTTCGCCTGGGCGAAATCGCCGACGTCGTGCTGGGCGCGGAGAACTACGAATCGGAAGTGCGCTTCAACGGCGAGGCGGCGACCTTCATCGGCATCTGGGTGTTGCCGACCGCCAACTCGCTCGAAGTCATCAAGCGCGTGCGCGAGGCCATGCCCGAGATCCAGGCCCAGTTGCCGGCCGGCATGAAGGCGGGAATCCCGTACGACGCCACCGAGTACATCGACCACGCCATCCACGAAGTATTGAAGACGCTGTCCGAGACCTTGTTGATCGTCATCTGCGTCATCTTCCTGTTCCTCGGATCGATTCGCGCCATGATCATCCCCGTGGTCGCCATTCCGATCTCGCTGATCGGTGCCGTGTTCATCATGGCGGCGGCGGGGTTCACGATCAACCTGCTCACACTGCTCGCCATCGTGCTCTCGGTCGGGTTGGTGGTCGACGACGCCATCGTCATAGTGGAGAACGTCGAGCGACACCTACACCTGGGGGAGCGACCGTACACGGCTGCCATCAAGGCCGCGCGCGAGTTGGTCGGACCGATCATCGCGATGACCATTACGCTGGCCGCGGTGTACACGCCGGTCGCCATCCAGGGCGGTCTGACGGGCGCTTTGTTCCGCGAGTTCGCGTTCGCACTCTCGGGTGCGGTCATCGTGTCGGGTGTGGTGGCGCTCACGCTCTCGCCCATGATGGGTTCGAAGATGTTGCGCGCGGGCGACACCGAAAAGGGATTCGCCGGCATGATCAACCGTCACTTCGAGATCGTGCGCCAAGCCTACATGCGACGGCTGGCGTCGGTGTTGAAGTACCGGCCCATCGTGTTCACGGTGTGGGCGATCGTCGTATTCCTGATGGTGCCGTTCTACATGTTCTCGCAAAAGGAGCTGGCACCCAACGAAGACCAGAGTGTGGTGTTCGGTATCGTGCAAGCGCCCGCCAACGCGACTCTCGACCAGACCAAGATGTTCGCTGCCCAGGTGTACGACGTTTACAAGTCCTTCCCGGAAACGAAGGCGACGTTCCAGATCACGTCTCCGTCGGGCGGGTTCGGCGGCATGGTGGCCAAGCCGTGGAATGAGCGCAAGAAAACGTCGCAACAACTCCACATGGAGTCGTCGGCAGGACTCGCGAAGATCGCCGGCGTGCGCGTGATTCCCATTGTCCCGCCCGCGCTCCCGGGCGGCGGCGGCTTCCCGGTCGACTTCGTGATCCTGGGAACCGGTGAGCCGCAGCAACTGCTCGACTTCGCCAACCAGCTGGTCATGAAGTCGTACCAGAGCGGCTTGTTCATGTTCACGGACACCGACATCAAGTTCGACCAGCCGCAGGCGCAGGTGGTGTTCAACCGCGACAAGCTGCGCTCGGAAGGCGTCGACATGTCGGAAGTGGGCCGCGACCTCTCGACGCTGTTGAGCGGGAACTACGTCAACCGGTTCAGCATTCAGGGTCGCAGCTACAAGGTGATCCCGCAGATCAAGCGCGCCGAACGCCTCACGGCCGATCAGCTCGAGCAGATCTACGTGACGGGCGGCGACGGGAAGCTGGTACCGCTCTCGACCTTCGCGACCCTCACGACGTCGACCGAACCGCGCGAGCTCAAGCGCTTCCAGCAGCTCAACGCGGTGCGCATCCAGGGCGTGCAGGCGTGGGGAACTTCGCTCGACAAGGCCCTCAAGTATTTCGAAACCGAGTCGAAAAAGATCCTGCCGCCCGGCTATTCGATCGACTACGCGGGTGAGTCGCGCCAGCTTCGCACCGAAGGCAGCAAGTTCATGGCGGTCTTCCTGCTGTCGGCGATCCTGATTTACCTCGTGCTGGCGGCACAGTTCGAGAGCTTCCGCGACCCGTTCGTGATTCTGGCCGGGTCGGTGCCGCTCGCACTTTCGGGAGCGTTGACGTTCTCCTTCTTGGGGCTCACGACGCTCAACATCTACAGCCAGGTCGGTTTGATCACACTGGTGGGTTTGGTGGCGAAGAACGGCATTCTGATCGTCGAATTCGCCAACCATCTGCAACTCGAAGGGCGCGACAAACTGCACGCGGTCATCGAAGCCGCCGGCACGCGACTGCGGCCTATCTTGATGACCACGGCCGCGACCGTCATGGGTCACTTGCCGCTGGTATTCGCGAAGGGCCCCGGCGCCGGCGCGCGCAACTCGATCGGTATCATGCTGGTCAGCGGCATGATCATCGGCTCGGTGTTCACGCTGTTCTTCGTGCCCGCGATCTACGTGCTGGTGGCCAAGACACGCAAGCGCTTGGTGACGCCGGACGTCGATGAGAACGGCGAAGAGCTCGCGACGTTGGCCGGCTAATTCGGACATCGCAACACCGCGCAACGCGGCGTTGGTATGCAACAATCGACCCCGGGTGGACAATCCGCCCGGGGTCGGTTAGCATTCGCCCTCGGGAAAAAACGGCCGCGGCAATTGAGCGGCCGTCGCTTCACATGGGGTCCGTCTCCTAGTTTTCAGCGAAAGAGAAAACGATGAAATCAAGCCGCCTTCTGTCGACTTTGCTGGCCGTGGTGGTGCTGGGGTCGTGCGCGCCGAAAGAACCGAAGCTGACAACCGAGCAGATTCGGACGGTCGCGAAGGAAGCGTACATGTACGGCTTCCCGATGGTGGACAACTACCGCATCATGCACGCCTACTTCGTCGACACTACTAACCCCGAGTACAAGGGAACGTGGAACGAGATCGCGAGCGTGGCGCGCGTCTACACACCCGAAGACAAGGCGATCCAGACCCCCAACTCCGACACACCGTACTCGATGTTGGGCGCGGACCTGCGCGCCGAGCCGTTGGTGCTGACGATGCCCGCGGTCGAGAAGGGCCGTTACTACTCGGCGCAGTTCGTCGATCTGTATACGTTCAACTTTGCATACGTCGGAAGCCGTGCCACCGGCAACGGGGGCGGCACGTTTCTGCTCGCGGGGCCCAACTGGAAGGGAGAAACGCCGCCCGGTATCAGCGCCGTGATTCGGTCCGAGACCGAGTTCGCGTTGGTCGTGTACCGCACGCAACTGTTCGACCCCAAGGACATCGACAAGGTCAAAGCGATACAAGAGCACTACAAAGTTCAACCGCTGTCGCGATTCTTGGGTCAGAAACCGCCGGCGGAGATGCCGCCGATGGACTTCATGGCGCCGCTCGACGCGCGCGGAGAACGGAAATCGCTCGAGTTCTTCAATCTGTTGAATTATTTGCTGCAATTCTGCCCGACCGATCCATCGGAAACGAGTCTGATGAAGCTCTTCGCCAAGATCGGTGTCGGGGCGGGCCAGACCTTCGACGCCGCCAAGCTGAAACCTGAGATCGCCAAGGCGATCGAAGACGGCCGTGCCGACGCGTGGCAGGCCTACGATTCGTTGGAGAAGGAGGCGGCCGCCGGCAAGGTCACCAGTGGCGACATGTTCGGCACGCGCGACTATCTCAAGGACAATTATCTCTATCGCATGACGGCGGCCATCGACGGCATCTACGGGAATTCGCGCGAGGAAGCGATGTATCCGGTGTACGTGGTCGATTCCAGCGGCAACAAGTTGGACGGGTCGACCGGCCGCTACGCGCTGCGCTTTGCACCCAACCAGCTGCCGCCGGTCAACGCGTTCTGGTCGCTCACGATGTACGAGCTGCCGTCGCGTTTGTTGGTCGCGAATCCGATCGAACGCTATCTCATCAATTCACCCATGCTGCCGAAGCTCAAGAAGGACAAAGACGGCGGGCTAACACTCTACGTCCAATACGCGTCGCCCGGACCGACCAAGCAGTCGAACTGGCTGCCGGCTCCGAAGGGACCCTTCCTCGTGGTCATGCGCCTGTATTGGCCCAAGCCGGAAGCGCTCGACGGCACGTGGAAGCAGCCGCCACTACAAGCGGTGAAGTGATCGCATGATCGTGGCGCTGGCATCGCCGCGCGTCGCGTCGTCCTTCGACGACGGCTTGGACAAGATCAAGCGACTCATGTCGCAGGCGGCGTCGCGCGGCGCACGCATCGTTTGTTTTCCCGAAGCGTACTTGCCTGGATTGCGCGGCCAAGATTTCGACGTGTTCCCGTTTACCGCGAAGGATCAGGAACGGGCCCTCAAGGCGGTCGGCGGAGTGGGCGCGCGCGTATTCGATCACCACAATCCTGGGCATGGAACGCATCACCGACGCGGGCCGCCAAATCGCCGCCTTCGTCATCGACAAAACCGGCGTGCTGCAGGGATTCCAAACCAAGAATCAGCTCGACCCGAGCGAAGATCGTTTCTACGTCCCCGGAAACACGCGCCGGTTGTTCGAGGTCGACGGCGTCACGTTCGGGGTCGCGATATGTCACGAGGGCTGGCGCTATCCCGAGACCGTGCGATGGGCGGCGGTGCGTGGTGCCAAGATCGTGTTTCATCCCCAGCACACGGGCAACGAGAAGAGCGGCGTGCGCCTGACGACGTGGGGCGCCGCCGACAACCCGTACTATGAAAGCGCCATGATGATGCGCAGCCGCGAAAACACGATCTACTTCGCCAGTGTGAACTACGCGCTACGCTTCCCGGAGTCGGCCACGAGCCTCATCGCCCCCACGGGCGAGTGCCAGGCGTACTTGCCCTACGGCGAGGAAGGCGTTCTCGTGCAGGCGATCGACGTCGAGCTCGCGAGCGGGTTGTTGGCCAAGCGCTTCGCGCCCGAGCGTTACGCGTCCGAATGATAAAGCTGCATGGCTCGCAACTTCGCGCGCCGGGACTTCGTACATACTCCCGTTTCCAAGCGAGCCGGCCGACGTTCGATGTGATACCGTAGCGCGGTTGGCCCCGTATCCCGGCTGAGGAGGTCCCCACGTGCTCTCCGCTCGCGCGCTCACCAAGATCTATCCCGGTCCCGTCACCGCCTTGAACGGCATCGACCTCGACGTCCCGCCCGGCATGTTCGGGCTCTTGGGCCCGAACGGCGCCGGCAAGTCGACCTTCATGAAGATTCTCGCGGGACTCCTCGAGCCGACCTCGGGCAGTGTCACCCTCGACAACATCGACGTGCTGAAAGATCCCAAGTTGCTGTGGCCGCGCCTGGGATATCTCCCGCAAGAGTTCGGTTTCTATCCGCATCTTTCGGGCGAAGCGATGCTCGCGCACTTGCTCGCACTCAAGGGTGTGGAAGCGCCGCAGGGCACCAAGAAGCTCGTGGCGGCACTACTCGATCGCGTCAACTTGACCTTCGCCGCCAAGCGGCCGGTGAAGGGCTACTCGGGCGGCATGCGCCAGCGCCTCGGCATCGCGCAAGCGATCGCGGGCGACCCGCGGCTCATTATCGTCGACGAACCCACCGCCGGCCTCGATCCGGAAGAGCGCTTGCGCTTCTATCAGCTGCTCGCGGAGCTCGCGGCCGACCGCATCGTGCTGCTCTCCACGCACATCGTCGAAGACGTCGCGGTGTTGTGCCCGCGCTTCGCCGTGATTCGCGAAGGACGCTTGTTGGCACTCACCACACCGAGCGAAGCGCGCGCGGTTATCGCGGGCCACATCTACGAGGGCACGGTCGACGTCGGCGATCTGCCCACGCTGCGCGCCGAGCGCACGGTGACGCAAGCTCTCCTGGTGGAAGGGCGCAACCGCGCGCGCATCTACGAACCCAAGGGCAACCCGCCGAGCGGCTTTGCGCCCGTCCCCGTCACCCTCGAGGACGCGTACCTCGTCCTCATGCGCCTCGGCGGGCTCTCCGGTATCGACGCCGGCGGCGTGCACGCGGGTGCCGCGCGATGAATCTGCGGCGCACCTACGCCTCCTTCAGTGTCGAGTTCTGGCATTCGTTCCGCCGGCCGCTGTTCGCGATGCTGGCGCTGATCGTCATTCTCACCGCCTTCGGACTCGCCAGCGGCCACATGCAGATTTCTTCCGGCGAGACGTCGGTGGGCGGCAAGAAGGCGTGGATCACGTCGGAGTTTGCGCAAACGCAAACCATGACGTACCTCGTGCTGCTCTACTACGCGTTCTTCATCGCGGTGGCGGCGGGGTTGACGCTGATTCGCGACCGCGAAGTCAAAGTCGACGTCCTGCTGCATTCAACGCCGCTGACACCGGCCGAGTATGTGTGGGGACGCTTCGCGGCCGTGATCGGGAGCTTCGTGGTGTTGATGGGCGTGCAAGTCGCGGCCACGGCGTTTTTCAACCACGCCGTTCCCAACGCCAACGCGCAAGAGATGCGCGGTCCCTTCAACCTCCTCAATTATATCGTTCCCGTCGCCGCCATCGGGCTTCCGTTTCTCGTGTTCTTCACCGGCGTCTCGATGATGGTGGGCGAGCGCACGCGCAACGCCGTGCTCGTGTTCGTGCTGCCGGTGGCGACCCTGCTCATTTCGGGCTTTTTCCTGTGGACGTGGTCGCCGTCGTGGCTCTCGCTGCGCGTGAATCATATTCTCGAGGTGATCGAGCCGTCGGGGTATCGCTGGCTCAACGAGACCCACCTCAAGGTCGACCGCGGCGTGGACTTCTATAACACCCAGCGCGTGCCGTACGACAAACTGTTCCTGCTGAACCGGCTTTGGCTCTTCGTGCTCGGATTGGGGGCCGTATTCGTCACGGTGCGCTCGGTCGAGCAATCGATTCGGGGTACGGTGGTGTCGAAGCGCGCCGCGCGCAAGCAGCGCAAGCGCGTGGAAGCGGGCGAGTGGATGGAAGCGCAGGCGGGCGCCTTGCGGGCACTCGGCATGAAGAGCGGCGTGCCGTCGTTCGTCGACACCGTGCGCCGCGTGGCGGGCTCGGAGCTGCGCGAGCTTCGACGCCAGGCCGGGTTGTACATTTTCGTCCCGCTCATCCTCATCCAGTCGATCGGTAACGTGATGTTTGCCGTGGGCGCCTTCGACACGCCGCTCTTGCTCACACCCGGCACCACCGCGGCGACGGTCGCGAATCAGGTCGCCACACTCGTGTGCTTGCTGCTCCTTTTCTACACGGTCGAAGCGCTCGAGCGCGAGCGCACGACCGGCTTCGCGCCGATTCTGTACGCGACGCCGATGCGCACCGGGGCCTTCTTGACCGGCAAGGCGATCGCGAACAGTGTGGTCGCGTTCGTGGTGCTGCTCGCGTCCTTGTTGGCGTGCGCGATCGCACTCCTCATCCAGGGGACGGTGCCGTTCTCACTGTCCCCGTATCTATTGTTGTGGGGATTGTTGCTCATCCCGACTTTCCTGGCGTGGACCGCTTTCGTCATGGCCGTGTACGCGGCGGTGGGGAATCGTTACGCGGCGTACGCGGTGAGCCTGGCCCTCTTGATCTTCACCGGGTATCGCGCGCTCACCGACAAGATGAATTGGGCCGGCAACTGGATGTTGTGGGGAGCCGTGCGCTGGAGCGACCTTGGTTTCTTTGAAACCGATCGCGTGGCGATCATTTGGAATCGCGTGATGGTGCTCGGGTGTGCCGTGTTCTTCACCGTGGTGGCCGTGCAGTTGTTCGGGCGCCGCGGCGGCGACGCCGTTCGCACCATGCACGCGCTGGCACCGGGTCGCGTCGCACGCACGGCACTACGACTATTTCCGTTCGCCGCCGTCCCGTTGGTCGCGGCCGTCGTTCTCCTGTATCAAGTGAGCCAGGGCACCGGCGGCGGTGCCGCCAAGAAGGCGGAGAAGAACTACTGGGCCAAGAATCTCAAGACTTGGTTCGACGCGCCCATTCCCGACATCGCGCGCGTCGACCTCGCGGTGACACTCGACCCCGCGCGCCATGGGATCACGAGCGAAGGCACCATGACGCTCGTGAATCCGCTCGACTCCGCGCTCGCCAAGATTCCACTGACCGGCGGTCTGCATTGGAAGCATCTGACGTGGACCGTCGACGGTGCGGAGTACAAGCCCGACGACAGCCAGCACCTGTACATCTTCACGCCTTCGCATCCGCTCGCCAAGGGCGACAGCATGGTGGTGGGCTGGAAGTTCGACGGCCGCTTCCCGGACGGTATTACGCGCAAGGGTGACAACACCTCCGAATTCATCTTGCCCTCCGGCATCGTGCTCACGGGGTTCACGCCCAGCTTCATGCCGGTGATCGGTTTCCAAGAACAAGTCGGCGAGACGCGGGAGAATCGCATGGATCCGCGCCAGTATCCGCGCGACTACTGGAAGGGAATCACGCGCGCGGGCTACGGTGCGACCGCGTGGTTCCCGGCTCGCATCGCCGTGACCGCACCCGAAGCGTACACGCTCAACTCCGTCGGCGTGTGCACGAGCAACACCGTCGCCGATGGTCAGCGCACCCAAGTGTGGGAGACCGACCACCCGGTCAAGATTCTCAACATCGTGGGCGGGCGCTGGAAAGAGAAGGACGGCGACGGCACCGCGGTGTATTACTACGCCGGGCATCCGTACAACGTCGACGAGATGGTGAAGGCACTCGACGCCTCGCGACGCTGGTACTCGGAGTGGTTCCTCCCGTATCCGTGGAAAGAACTCAAGCTCTCCGAGTTCCCGGGGCTCGCGAACTACGCGCAGGGTTTCGGGACCAACATCACGTTCAGCGAGAACATCGGTTTCTTGACCAAGAACGATGCGAAAACCGACGCGACGTTTCTGGTCACCGCGCACGAAGCCGCGCACCAGTGGTGGGGCAACATCTTGACACCCGCCAATGGGCCCAGCGGCGATTTTCTGTCCGAAGGCGCTGCGCATTTCTCGACACTGCTCTTGTTCGAGAAGATCAAGGGGCCGCGCGGTCGCATGGAGTTCGCGAAGGGAATCGAGACGCGCTACAACAACCGCCGCCGCGCCGACGACGAACGCCCCATGTACGACGTCGACGGCAAGCGCGACTCCGACAACACCATCATCTACGACCGCGGCGGCTGGGTGTTCTGGATGCTGTACGACTTCATGGGTCCCGAGCGCGCGCAAGCCGCATACCGCAATTTCTTTCAGACTTGGAGTGCGAGCCGCGACCATCCCGCGTTGCAAGATTTCGTCGCGGCCATGCGTCCCTACGCCGAAGATCCGGTCGCGTACGACGCCTTCACCAAGCAGTGGTTCGAAGAGAAGGTGGTTCCGGAGTACCGCGTGACGACGGCGGAGAAGAGCGCGAACGGCGACGGCTTCGACGTGGCGGTGACGGTGGAGAACATCGGCACCGGCACCATGCCGGTCGAAGTCGCGGCGACCAAGGGCGAGCGCTGGATGAAGGGCGATTCGACCGACGCCGGCTACGTCGCCGATCCCAAGTATCAAGATGCGCGCGGTACGGTGACACTCGGCGCCGGCGAATCGAAGTCGCTCACCATCCACTGCGCGTTCGATCCCGAGAAGGTCGTCGTCGACCCGGATGTACGCATCCTGCAACTGAAGCGCAAACAGGCGGCCGCGAATCTGTAGTCGGCTCGCCGTCGCTTTCACACCATCTCGGGAGGAACTCGTCATGAAGTCCACCCTTCGCATCGTCGTGGCCGCATTCGTGCTCGCCGTCGTCGCGACGAGTTGCCAGCGGGCACCACAAATCGTGCAAGAGGCCGCCGTCGACCCGCTGCCGTCGTGGAACGACACCGCGCCGAAGCAGGCCATCGTCGACTTCGTGAAGCGCGTGACGACGGTGGGTGGGCCCGACTTCGTTCCGGTCGAGGAGCGCATCGCGACCTTCGACAACGACGGCACGTTGTGGGCCGAGCAACCGATCTACTTCCAGCTCGCCTTCGCACTCGATCGCGTGAAAGCGCTCGCACCGCAGCACCCGGAGTGGCAGACGAAGGAACCGTTCGCATCGCTCTTGAAGGGCGACCTCGCGGCGGCACTGGCCGGCGGCGAGGAATCCGTGCTCGCGATCGTGATGGCCACCCACGCCGGTATGACTACGACCGAATTCGAACAGACGGTGAAGGACTGGATTGCGACCGCGAAGCATCCCACCAAGGGGGTTCTGTACACCGACCTGGTGTATCAGCCCATGATCGAGCTCCTCGCGTATCTGCGCGCCAACGGCTTCAAGACGTACATCGTGTCGGGCGGCGGGATCGAGTTCATGCGCCCCTGGACCGAAGGCGTGTACGGTATTCCGCCCGAGCAGGTGGTGGGAAGCAGTGGAAAGCTGCAGTGGGAGATGCGTGACGGCGGCCCCGTGCTCGTCAAGCTCCCCGAAGTCGACTTGATCGACGACGGGCCCGGCAAACCGGTCGGGATCCAGAGTCACATCGGCCGTCGACCGATCTTCGCCTTCGGTAACTCCGACGGCGACCAACAGATGTTGGAGTGGACGGCGGCCGGAAGCGGCCCGCGCTTCCTGGGCCTCGTCCACCATACCGACGCCGAGCGCGAATGGTCCTACGACCGCGCGAGCCAGGTCGGAAAACTCGACAAGACGTGGGACGAGGCGGTGGCCAAGGGCTGGACGGTGGTCGACATGAAAAACGATTGGAAGCAGATCTTCGCCGCGACCCCGTAAGTTTTCGTTTGCCTCTAAAGTGGAACTGGAACTTTCTTTGTGACGTACACAGCGCACTCGGGTCCTACACCTGTACACGAACGCGGGAGCCGCAACGACGCGGCCCGCGCACATTCATAGGAGGAGAAACCATGTCATTGCAGATCGGCGACATCGCCCCGGACTTCGAAGCCCAAACCACGGAAGGGCGTCTCAAGTTTCACGAATGGCTCGGCGATTCGTGGGGTGTGCTCTTCTCGCACCCGAAGGACTTCACCCCCGTGTGCACCACCGAGCTCGGATACATGGCCAAGATCAAGCCCGAGTTCGACAAGCGCAACGTGAAGATCATGGGCATCTCGGTCGATTCGGTCGACGACCACCAGCGTTGGAAGAACGACATCAAGGAGACGTCGGGGGCCGCGGTCACCTACCCGATGATCGGTGACAGCGACATGTCGGTGGCGAAGCTCTACGGGATGATCCATCCCAACGCTTCGGGCGCGGCCTCGACGCGCACCGCGGCCGATAACGCGACCGTGCGCACCGTCTTCGTGGTCGGACCCGACAAGAAGGTCAAGCTCATGCTGACCTACCCGATGAGCACGGGGCGCAACTTCGACGAAGTGCTGCGCGTCATCGACTCGATGCAGCTCACGTCGCGCCATTCCGTGGCGACACCGGTCAACTGGAAGCGCGGCGACGAAGTCATCATCTTGAATTCGGTCTCCGACGAAGACGCGAAGAAGAAATTCCCGGGCGGTTGGAAGTCTCCCAAGCCGTATATCCGCCTAGTGCCGCAGCCCGACGAGAAGCGTTAGCTCGCCCATCACGGCATCGGGATCACCGGCCCGCGCGTCTTTCCCGGCCCGCGGGCCGGTGCTATGATGGCGGGCGATGCGTCTCACTTCCGGAACATCGGTGGGTCCGTACGTGATCGCCGAACCGCTGGGCTCGGGCGGCATGGGCGACGTGTATCGCGCGCGCGACCCGCGCCTGGGTCGCGAGGTCGCCATCAAGGTCTTGAACGCCGCCCCCGACGCCGACCGGCTGGCGCGCTTCGAGCGCGAAGCGCGTGCGACCGCACTCCTCGCGCACTCGAACATTCTCACCATCTTCGACATCGGGACGTACGAGGGGGCGCCGTTCTTGGTGTGCGAACTCCTCGAAGGACAAACGTTGCGCGAGCGACTGGCCGCGGGACCCCTCGACGTTGACGCCGCGCTGACGCTCGGACTCCAACTCGCGCGCGGGGTGGCCGCCGCGCATTCGTTGCGCGTCATCCATCGCGATCTCAAGCCCGAGAATCTCCTCGTGACCCGCGATGGGACGCTCAAGATCCTCGACTTCGGTCTTGCGAAGCTGCAAGAGAATCCACTGGTCGGGTCGGAAGGGGAGACGATCATCACGTCGTCGCCGGGAATGCTGATCGGGACCCCGGGCTACATGGCACCCGAGCAGGTACGCGCCGGCTTGGTGGACGAACGCTCCGACGTGTTCGCGATCGGAACCATTCTGTACGAGATGCTCTCCGGTCACAATCCGTTCGCGCGCGCGACCGTCGCCGAGACGCTGGCCGCGATCCTGCGCGACGACGCGCCGCCCCTCGACGCGAGCGCCTCCGCCGCGCTGGCGCGCGTGGTCGAACGGTGTCTTCGCAAACCACCCGACGACCGCTTCGAGAGCGCCTCCGACCTCGTGGCCGCGCTCGAGGCGGCGCGCGGGAGTTTGCGGCGCGGGGCACCCTCGGGCCACGCCACCTCGATCGCCGTGCTTCCGTTTCTCGACATGAGTGCCTCGCGCGACCAGGATTACTTGTGCGATGGAATCGCCGAGGAGCTGATCAACGCGCTTTCCCACGTCAACGGGCTGCGCGTCGCGGCGCGCAGCTCGTCGTTCCAGTTCAAGTCGTCGGGCGCCGACGCGCGCGCGGTGGGCGCACGCCTGGGCGTGGACAGCGTGCTGGAGGGCGGCGTGCGCAAGTCGGGCGACCGCCTGCGCGTCACCGTGCAGCTGGTCGACGTGGCCGACGGATACCAGCGTTGGTCGCACCGCTTCGACGGTACCATCCAAGACGTGTTCGACATCCAGGATCAAATTGCGGAGAGTGTGGCGACCGCACTGCGAGGTCTGTTGAGCGGGCGCGAGAAGGACGCGCTGCGGCGCCCCGGCACGCAGGCGGAAGCGTACGAGTGCTTCCTGCGCGGGCGCCAACTCGTGCACGTGGTGTCGAAGTCGAAGGTGCTGACAGCCAAGGAGATGTTCGACCGCGCGGTCGCGATTGACCCCAACTACGCACCCGCCTACGCGGGCCTCGCGTACGCGTACGCGTACAGCCACGACTGGTGGGGAGGGGGCGAAGCCGCCGTGGCCGCCGCCGACGAGGCGAGTCGCCGGGCGCTCGAGCTGGCGCCGCAGCTGTCCGACTCGCACGCGGCGCGCGGGTTCGTCCTTTCACTGCGACGGCTCGACGACGAATCCGCGCACGAGTTCGAAGAAGCGATCCGGCTCAATCCCAATTCGTTCGACGCGTATTTTTTGTACGCGCGCACGTCGTTCGCGTGCGGCAAGATCGAAAAGTCGGTCGAGCTGTTTCGAAGGGGGGCCGAGATCCAGCCCGAGGACTTCCAGTGCATCATCCTGATGGGGCAGTCGCTGAACATGCTCGGGCGCAAGGAGGAAGCCTTGGCCGCCAACCGCGAAGGGATTCGGCGCCTCGAGCGGAGGCTCGAGCTCGACCCGCTCGACACCCGCGCCTTGTCGTTCGGCGCCTCGTCGTTGATGGACGACGGCCAGAAAGAGCGCGCGTTCGCGTGGGCGGCGCGGGCCGTCGCCCTGGCGCCCGACGACCCCGCGGTGCAGATCAACGCCGGGTGCATGTATGCCAAGGCCGGCATGAAGGAAGAGGCGCTGGCGTGTTTCGACCGCGTCTTTTCCCGCGGCTTCGGCAAGCGCGATTGGATCGAACACGACCCCGACTACGATTCGCTGCGCGACGACCCGCGCTTCCAGGCCATGATCGCGAAGTTGCCCTAGCTGCTTCGCGCCTCAGCGCGTCTCGCGGCTGAATCCGCCGCCGAGGGCGCGATAGAGTTCGACCGCGGCGTTGAGTTCGTCGCGCCGGGCTCCCACGTATTCCAGCTCCGCCACCAGCCGCGACCGCTCGACGTCGAGCACGTCGAGGAAGTTTGTTTCACCTTCACGATAACGATCGCCCGCCAACTGGCGCGCGCGGGTGAGCGCTTCGGCCTGCTCTTGCAGAGCGAGCCGCCGATCACGAAACGAAACCACGGCGAACAAGGCATCTTCAACGTCGCGGAAGGCACCGTGTGCCGTCTGCAGGTACACGGCGATTGCTTCGCGCTGCTCTGCACGCGTCGCGGCCACCAGCGCGCGGTTGCGTCCCGCATGGAAGATCGGTTGCAGCAACCCGGCCCCGAAGTTCCACGCCAGCGCGGGGCCCGTGAACAGATCCGACAGATCCGAACTCGCGCTGCCGTAGGCGCCGACCAGGTTGATGGAAGGAAATAGGTTGGCGCGCGCGGCTCCGATGCGGGCCGCCGCCGCGGCCAGTTGGGCTTCCGCCGCCGCCACGTCCGGCCGGCGCAGCAAAAGCGTCGACGGCAACTCCGCCGGGATCGTCGGCGCCGACAATTGATCGATCGGCTTCCCGCGCGTCACCGGCCCCGGCATGCGGCCGAGAAGAATCGCCAACCGGTTCTCGGTCGCGCGTCGCAGACGCTCGATCTCGGGCAGTGCCGCCTCCGCGCTCGCGCGCTCTCCGCGCGCCCGCTCGAGGTCGAGTTCCGAAACGAGACCGCCGTCGTAACGAATCTTGATGAGGTCATACGCCTGCCGCCGCGACTCCACGGTGGCGGAGGTGACTTGCGCTTGCAAGTCGAGCGCGACCAAATCGAAGTACGTCGTCACCACGTCGGAAACTACGGCGAGCTGGATTGCATCCCGCGCGTACGCGGTCGCGAGCATTTCTTCGTGCCCGGCCCGGGCTTGGTTGCGGGCCCGCCCGAACAGGTCCAGTTCGAACGAGCCGATCGCACTGGCCCCGAAGCGCTCGCTCTCGGGGTCGTCGCCGGGCGACACGTTGTTCGCGGCTTCCGACTGGTGCGTCTTCGCGTACGACCCCGACACATCGATTTGCGGAAAGCGGTCCGCCCCGGCGATACGGGCCAACGCGCGCGCGCGATCGACGCGCGCCACGGCGATCATGAGGTCCTGGTTGGCGTCGAGTGCTTCGGCCACCAGCGAATCGAGCGTGCTGTCGCCGAACGCAACCCACCAGGTATCCGACACGGAGTCCGACGGTGCCACGGCCGACGAGTCGACGGGTGCACGCCACGCGTCCGGCGCGTCGATCGTCGGCGGTTCCGACGACGGTGCCAGCGAGCAGCCCGCCGCGAGCAGTGCCACCAGCGGGACCACGGCATGGTGTGATCTCATGAATGATCCTCCGCCTCGGATCTTGGCGCTCGCGGGTGTGCGCGACGCGGGCGCCGAGCTTCGCGATCACGACGTAGAACACGGGAATGAAGAATACGGCAATGAACGTGGCAGCGATCATTCCGCCCCACACACCGGTGCCGATCGAATGCCGACTCGCCGCTCCCGCGCCGGTCGACACCACCAGCGGAAACACGCCCAGCACGAATGCCAGCGAGGTCATCACGATGGGGCGGAAGCGCAGGCGCGCGGCCTCGCCCGCGGCGTGTTCGACCGACAGACCCGCGGCGCGGCGCTGCTCCGCGAACTCGACCATCAGGATGGCGTTCTTCGACGCGAGCCCGATGAGCGTAATCAAGCCGATCTGGAAGTACACGTCGTTGGAGATTCCGCGCAGCCAGATGGCGGCGAGTGCGCCGAGTACCGCGATGGGGACGGTGAACAACACCGCGATCGGGAGCTTCCAGCTTTCATATTGTCCGGCGAGAATCAAGAACACGACGACGATCGAAAACAGGAAGACGATCACGGAGGAGCCGCCCGTGGTTCGCTCTTGGAACGCGGACCCGCTCCACGCGTAGCCGAAATCGATCGGGAGCTGCGCGTCGGCCAGCTTCTCCATGGCGGCGATCGCCTCGCCCGAACTGCGACCGGGTGCCGCCGCGCCGAGCAGCTTGATGGCGGGAAAGCCGTTGAAGCGCTCGATGACGTCGGGACCGGTGACGGCGTTGACCGTCACCAGCGACCGCAGCGGCACCATGTCGCCGCGCGCGGAGCGTACGTACACGTTCCCCAGGTCGCTCGGCTTCGAGCGAAACTGCTGGTCGGCCTGGAGCTGCACGCGGAACGAACGCCCGCTGCGCGTGAAGTCGTTGACGTACAACGTGCCGAACATGCTCTGCAGCGTGGCGAAGACTTCGTCCACGTCGACCCCGGCCGCTTTGGCCTGCTCGCGGTCGACCACGACCTCGAGTTGCGGAACCGCGGCGCGGAAGAGTGTGCGGACGCCCAGCACTTCGGGCAAGTGGTTGGCCTTCTCGATGAATTCGTTGGTCGTCTGCGCGAGTCGTGCGACACCGCCTTCGCCGCGATTCTGCACGTAGAACTCGAAGCCGCCCGTCGACCCGAGGCCTTGAATGGGGGGCGGGCTGAAGCCGAACACCACCGCCTGTTCGATCGTCGACGCGTGCGCCATGAACGAACCCAGTACCTGCTGCAGGCCGGCCTTGCGCTTGTCCCAGTCTTTCAGAATGACGAAGAAAGTGGCCGCGTTCGGCTTGCTGCCGCCGCCCACGAAATCGAGCCCCACGATCGTGACTACCGTTTCGACCGCGGGGTCCTGGTGCAGGATGGTTTCGACTTCCTTCGTGACTTCGCGCGTGCGCGAGAGGGTGGCTCCGTCGGGGAGGATTGCTGCGGCGAGGAAGTAGCCCTGGTCTTCGTCGGGAACCAAGCCGCCGGGAACGATCTTCAAGAGCCCGAAGGTGGCCAGCAACATGAGCACGAACAATCCGCCGGCGAGTGCTTTGTGACGCAGGAAGAAGTCCACTTGCCGTCCGAATCGATCGGTGATGCGGGAGAACAGCGCGTTGAATTTTCCCAAGAGGCCGTGCGGCTCGATGTGTTTGGTCTTGAGCACGAGGGCACTCAGCGCGGGTGCCAGCGTCAGCGCCACCACGCCCGAGATGGTGACCGAAACGGCGATGGTGAGCGCGAACTGGCGATACAGTTCGCCGGCGAGACCGCCGAAAAACGCCACCGGGATGAACACGGCCACCAGTACCAGCACGATGGCAATGACCGGGCCGGTGACTTCGGTCATCGCGCGCAGCGCCGCCTCGCGCGGAGACACCTTGTACGTGCGTTGGATGCGTTCGATATTTTCGAGTACGACGATGGCGTCGTCGACCACGATTCCGATCGCGAGCACCAATCCGAAGAGTGTGAGCGTGTTGATGCTGAAGCCGAAGGCGTACATGCCCGCGAAGGCACCGATCAGCGACACCGGCACGGCGGCCAGCGGGATCAGGGTGGCGCGGAACGAGCCCAGGAACAGCCACACTACCAGGAACACGAGTGTGAGCGCTTCGAGCAGCGTTTCGACGACTTCATGGATCGACACCTTGACGAAGCGCGTCGTGTCGAGCGCGATGCGGTAGGCGATGCCTTCGGGAAAGCGACGCGACACGTCCCGCATGGTCTTCTCGACGGCCGTCGCCGTCGCCAGCGCGTTGGCGCCCGGTTGCAGGAAGATACCGATGTTCACACCCGGCTCGCCGTTCATGAACGAGAGGCGGTCGTAGTCGCGGGCCGCCAGTTCGACGCGCGCGACGTCGCGCAAGAGCACGCGGCCGCCGTCGCGATCGGAGCGGATCACGATGTTCTCGAACTGCGCGACGTCGGTGTAACGGTCGGGCCCCACCACCGTGAACGTGAGCTGCTGATCCGGGCCGGTGGGATCCTGTCCGATGCGGCCCACCGCGAACTGCGAGTTCTGCTCGCGGATGGCGGTGGCGACGTCGCCCGGCGTCAGTTCGTACTGGGCCAGCTTGTACGGCTCCAGCCAGATGCGCATCGAGTAGTCGGCCGCGCCGAATACGATGGCGTCGCCGACACCGGGGACGCGCTTGAGATCCTCGAGCACGTTGAGTGTGGTGTAGTTCGAGATGAAGAGCGGTCCGTATTGACCGTTGGGGGACGTCATCGAAATGATCTCGAGGAAGTTGGTCGAGCGCTTTTGCACGGTGATGCCGTTGCGCCGCACTTCTTCGGGCAGGCGCGGTTCGGCCAGGCGAACGCGGTTGGCCACGTTGGTCTGTGCGTCGGCGACGTCGGTGCCGGTTGCGAAGGTCACGGTGATGGTGACGGTGCCGTTGGACGACGAGATCGACGACAGATAGAGCATGCCCTCGACGCCGTTGATCTGCTCTTCGATCGGTGCTGCCACGGTCAATTGCAGCGTCTCCGCGCTCGCGCCGGGGTAGATCGCACTCACCGTGATTTGCGGCGGGGCGATGTCGGGATACTGCGCGATCGGCAGGTTGAGGATGGCGGCCACGCCTGCCAGCAGAATGAGCAGGGAAATGACGGTCGCCAGAACGGGACGCCGAATGAAGACGTGCGAGATGGTCACGAACCGCTCACCGAGTCGGTTTTCGCTTCCGTGTTTTCCACCGCGTGGACGGGGCTGCCCGGTCGGACTTTCAGGATGCCGTCGACGATCACGCGATCGCCCGCGGCGAGCCCGGAGTCGACCAGCCACTGGTCGCCGATCCAGCTGCCCAATTGGAGCGGTCGCACGGCAGCCGTGCTGTCGGGTGCCACGACGTAGACGAAGCGTCCTTGCGGGCCCTGCATCACCGCTTTCTGGGGCACGACGATCGCGTCGCGGCGCTCGACGCCGCGCAAGAGCACGCGCACGAATTGTCCGGGCAGCACGACGCCGTCGGGGTTGGCCACTTCTACGCGCATCTCGACCGAGCCGGTGGCCGGGTCGACGGTCGATCCGGCGAAGTTCACTTTGCCGCGCCGCGGATACGTCGACCCGTCCGCGAGCACCAGCTCCGCGTCGACGTCGCCGATTTGCTTGCCCGCCCGTGCCAGCTCGCCTTGGAGTCGCGCGAGGTCGGGGGCGGGCAGCGTGAACAGCGCCCAGATCGGGTCGACGCGCGCGATCGTCGTCAGCAGGGAATTGGTATTGGGGTCGACCAACGCCCCTTGCGATTGCAGCGCACGCCCCGAGATCCCGGAGACGGGGGCGGAGACTTTCGTGTAATCGAGCTCGAGCTGGGCCGAGCGCAGGTTGGCGCGGGCACTCTCGAGTGCCGCCTTGGCCAGATCGCGGGCCGAGGCCGCGTCGTCGTACTCGCGCTGGCTCACCGCATTGGTCTTGACCAGCGGCTCGAGACGCTTGACGTCGCGTTCGGTGCGCGCGAGCGTTGCGTCGGCTTCGCCGACCGCCCCCTGCGCGCGATCGACCGCGGCCGCGTACGGCGCCGAGTCGATGCGGAACATCATCTGTCCCTCGCGCACCGACTTGCCCTCTTCGTACGTCCACGCTTCGAGAATGCCGCGCACACGCGCGCGCACTTCTACCTGCCGCGATCCCTGTAGGCGCGCCGGCGCGTCGAACGGGATCTCGACGGTTTGCGTTTTCACCTGACAGCACGCTCACGTCGGGCGGCGCGAATCCACCCGACCCCGCGTCCTTCTTGTGCCCGCAGGCGAGCGCGAGTGCGACGACCAGTAAACCGGCGAACACGTACGAGGATCGATTCACGGGTGTCTCCTCGGGGAAGTCGTCGCGGGGGGCGGCGGGGATCACGGACGTAGCCATGGAGAAAGACGCGGACGGCGGCGCGAACTTGGGCGTCGATCTCGGCGGCGCTGGGCCGCGTCGTGTCGCCCACCAGTGCCCGGCGATGGAGGCCGCCGCGCACCAATTCGAAGAACTGCGCGGCGGCGCGTTCCTCGTCGGCGATGTGCAGCGAACCGGCCTTCGTTTGCGCGTGGAGATAGTGGGCGAGCGAGTTGCACGACGGCTCCACCTTCCTTGGAGAGAAAAATGTCGCGCAGCTCCGGTGTGTACGCGGCCTCCGCCATCATCGTGCGCCACCAAGCGACGATGCGCGGATCGAGCACCTTCTCGAGATAGCGCCGCGCGATCAATGTCAGACGCGCTTCGGGATCGCGGGGCCCGTCGGCCAGCGTGATCGATTCGATGACCGGGTTGGCGTGCTCGAGCAGCACGATTTCGAACAGACCGCGCTTGTTGCCGAAGAGCTCGTAGATGGTGGCGAGGGAACCGCCCGAACGCGCGACGACGTCGACGAGGGTGGTGGCGACGTAGCCCTTCTCGAGAAACAGATCTCGGGCCGCGTCGAGGATGGCGCGACGGCGCTTGTCGGCACGCCCTGACGGCGCTTTGGCAGGTGCGGTGCGGGCAGCCATGGGGCGAAGTGTAATTGCAATTACAAATCAGCGCAAGCGTTTTTCCGGGGGCGGTGCCGCGACTAGCCGCGCATCCAGCCGTCCACTTCGTCACGACACGCCGCGAGCGCGCGCGGCGGCTTCGGTGCTGCCGGCAGCGGTGCCAGTCGTTTCTGCCACCAGCCCGAGTCGTGCCACGCGCCCAGTTTGAAGCCGATTTCCTTCAGGTGCGAAATCTTCTCGAAGCCCAGCGACTCGTGCAGCGCGATGCTGGCGTCGTTGGGGAGTGCTATGATGCCGACCGCGTTGACGAATCCTTGGCCTCTGAGACAACGGAAGAGCGCTTCATACGCCGCGCGCCCCACGCCGCGCCCGCGCATTCCTTCCGCGACGTACACCGCAACTTCCACACTCCACTGATACGCCGCGCGATCCTTGATCGGCGACGCGTACGCGTAGCCGACCACGCGCCCATCTTCCTCCGCGACGATCCACGGTCGTGCGGCCAGCGTCGACGCGATGCGGCGCGCGAACTCGTCGAGCGAGGGGACGTCGGTCTCGAAGGTGGTGTGGGACGTTTCGACGAACGGCCGGTAGATGGCGAGGCAGCCGGCGGCGTCGGCGGGGGTCGCGAGGCGAAGCGTGGGAGGCATGGGGGACTATAGGCTTCCGGGCCCCTTGCGGTCCAGAGTTTCGGGCCGGTTGCTCGGCGCGTCGACTTTTGTTACCTTAGCGGGACCTACGATGAAGCAAAAACACCTCGTCGTCCGGGGCGCCCGCGAACACAACCTCAAGAACATCAACGTCACGATCCCGCGTAACCAGCTGGTCGTCGTGACCGGCTTGAGCGGCTCCGGGAAGTCCTCGCTCGCTTTCGACACCATCTATGCCGAGGGGCATCGTCGTTACGTGGAGTCGCTCTCCGCGTACGCCCGCCAGTTCCTCGGCCAGATGGAGAAGCCCGACGTCGACCGCATCGAAGGCTTGTCCCCCGCCATCTCCATCGAGCAGAAGACCACCGGGCGCAACCCGCGCTCGACCGTCGGGACGATGACGGAGATCTACGATTACCTCCGTCTCCTTTTCGCGCGCACCGGCACACCGCATTGTCCGACCTGCGGGCGTGTCATCGCGCAGCAGTCGATCCAACAAATGCAGGAGCGCATCCTGGGGTATCCCGCCGGGACGCGCGTCGCCATCCTCGCGCCGCTCGTGCGCGGGCGCAAGGGCGAGCACAAGAAAGTCTTGGAGACCATCGAGTCGCAGGGCTACGTGCGCGCGCGTGTCGACGGCGAGATGTACGAAATCGAGAATGTACCTCCGCTCCACAAGCAGAAGAAGCACGACATCGACGCGGTCATCGATCGTTTGGTGGTGGATGCCAAGAACACGCGTCGCATCGCGGATTCGCTGGAAGCAGCCGCGAAGCTTTCGGGCGGAACCGTGAACGTGGTCGCCGGCGGCGAGGAGCACGTGTTCTCGCAGCAGTTCGCGTGCGCCCATTGCGGCACGAGCTTCGGCGAATTGTCGCCGCGCTTGTTCTCGTTCAACTCGCCCTACGGCGCCTGCACCGAGTGCGGCGGACTGGGCTCGCGCATGGATTTCAACGAGGCGCTCGTCGTCCCCAACGGCGATCTCTCGCTCGACGCCGGTGCGCTGGCACCGATGGGGAAGCTCAAGGGCGACTGGGGACGCTCGCAGCTCGATGCCTTGGGCAACCACGTGGGCTTCCAACTGAACACGCCGTGGTCGAAACTGGCCCAGCGCGCGCGCGACGCGATCCTCTACGGCATCGAAGACGAAATCTCCGTGAAGATGGACTTCGCCAAAGTGGAGGGCGAGTACCGCACCACCTACGAGGGCCTGATTCCATGGCTCCGTCGCCGCTACAAGAACACGTCGTCGGAGAGCATTCGCAAGTGGGTGGAAACCTTCATGACGGTGGAGCCGTGCGCGGCGTGCGGCGGCTCACGTTTGAAGCCGGAAGCACTCGCGGTGCGCGTGGGACCGCATACCATCGCAGATGTGGTGCGCATGAGTGTCGCGCGCGGATTGTTCGAAATGAACGCGCTCAAGCTGGATGGGAACGCGGCGATAATCGGTGCCCCGATCCTGCACGAGATCGTGGCGCGCATGCGCTTCCTGTCCGACGTGGGCCTGGGTTATCTCTCGCTGGATCGCAGCTCGGCCACCCTCGCAGGCGGCGAAGCGCAGCGCCTTCGCCTCGCGACCCAAATCGGGTCCAAGCTGATGGGCGTCCTTTATATACTCGACGAGCCGTCGATCGGGCTCCACCACCGCGACAACGCACGCCTGATCAAGACGCTCAAAGACCTGCGCGACATTGGCAACAGTGTGCTCGTCATCGAGCACGACCGCGACACCATCCTGGCGGCGGACTACGTGATCGACTTGGGGCCGGGTGCGGGCATCCACGGTGGCGAAGTGGTCGCGGTGGGGACGCCGGAGGAAATCAAGCGCGTCCCCGAGAGCCTCACCGGCAAGTATCTGCGCGACGAACGCCCGCCCATCACGCGCGGCGCCCGCGCGCATTTGATCAAGGACGCGATCGTGGTCAAGGGTGCGCGCGAAAATAATCTCAAGAACATCGACGTCGAGTTCCCGCTGGGCGTGTTCACCGTTGTTACGGGGGTGAGCGGCTCGGGCAAGAGCACGTTGGTGAACGATATCTTGTTTCGTGCTCTGCATCGTGTTCACTACGGTGGAAATGTCCTTCCCGGCGTGCACGACGCCCTGGCGGGCGTCGACCGGATCGACAAAGTAATCGAGATCGACCAGTCGCCGATCGGGAGGACGCCGCGTTCGAACCCGGCCACCTACACCGGCGTCTTCACGCCCATTCGCGACTTGTTCGCGCAACTTCCCGACGCGCGCGCACGCGGTTATAAGGTGGGGCGCTTCAGCTTCAACGTGGAGGGCGGTCGCTGCGAGAAGTGCCAGGGCGACGGCGTCATCAAGATCGAGATGCACTTCTTGCCCGACGTGTACGTCACGTGCGAGGCGTGCAAGGGCCGCCGCTACAACCACGAGACGTTGCAAGTCACCTACAAGGGACGCAGCATCGCGGATGTACTCGACATGTCCGTCGAAGAAGCGGCGGACGTCTTCGCGAGCTTCCCGCTGATCAAGCGCGTGTGCGAGACGCTCCACTCCGTGGGTTTGGGCTACATCAAATTGGGACAGCAAGCGACGACACTCTCGGGCGGCGAGGCGCAGCGCGTGAAGCTGGCCGCCGAGCTCTCGAAGCGCGGTACCGGCAACACGCTCTACATCCTCGACGAGCCCACCACCGGCCTCCACCACGAGGACGTGCGCATGCTGCTCCAGGTCCTCGACCGGCTTGTCGACAAAGGAAATACAGTGATTGTGATCGAGCATAACCCCGATGTAATATTGGCCGCCGATCACATCATCGATCTCGGTCCGGAAGGCGGGGATGCGGGCGGCGAGGTGGTGGCGACCGGTTCTCCGTACGACATCATGCAGTGCGCGGAGTCGCACACGGGGGCCATGCTGCGCGACATGGCGGGCGCGCGAGTACCACTCGTCGCCGACCCGCCGCGCGACGAAACTGTCGCGTAGACCGACTAAAATGCTGAAACGTACTCCATTATATGACGCTCACGTCGCCGCCGGCGGCAAGATGGTGCCGTTCGCGGGCTTCGAGATGCCGGTGAGCTACGCCGGCGGCATCGAGGAACACAACGCGGTGCGCGAGCGCGTGGGATTGTTCGACGTAAGCCACATGGGTGAGTTCATCGTCTCCGGCCCCGACACGTGGCGCTACTTGGACCACGTCGTTACCAACGATTGTTCGAAGCTCCCCGCCGACGGTGTGCTCTATACGACCATGTGCCACGAGAACGGCGGCGTAGTCGACGACCTCTTGGTGACCAAGCTCGCCGCCGATCGCGCGCTGATCGTCGTCAACGCGTCGAACATCGACAAGGATTTCGGGCACATGAAGTGGGCGGCGTCGAACCTGTCGCGCAGCCGCGTCGAGCTCCACAACGCGAGCGAGGAATGGGCGTTGATTGCGGTGCAGGGCCCGCACGCGTTCGATCTCATGAAAGCAACGCCGATGCTCGCCCCCGTGCGCGACGAGATCGACGCGGTGTCGTACTATCGATGGCGGTCGTTCGAGTCTCCCGGCGGGCGCATGATCGTGTCGCGCACCGGCTACACCGGCGAGCGCGGCTTCGAGATTTTCGTGCCCCCATCGCGCGCGGCCGCGTTGTGGAACGAGCTCCTCGCCGCGGGCGCGGCCTTCGGGGTCGCACCCGCGGGACTCGGCGCGCGCGACACGCTGCGCTTCGAGGCGGCGTTGTGCCTGTACGGCCACGAGCTCGACGACGCCACCACACCGCTCGAAGCGGGGTTGTCGTGGCTGGTCAAGCTGGACAAGCCGGAGTTCGTGGGGCGCGCCGCACTGGCGAAGGAACGCGAGAAGGGTTCGAAGAAGAAACTCATCGGCCTCGAGCTCGACGGGCGCAACATCGCGCGCCAGGGCTACGCCGTCATGCGCGGCGACGCGGTCGTCGGCAAGGTGACGAGCGGCACCCACGCGCCCACGCTGAAAAGGAGTTTGTGCATGGCCTACGTCGACGCCGACAGCATCGACGCCGCGTTGACCGTACAGGTGCGCGCGCACACCGTCCCCGTGAAGCGCGTGCCGCTGCCGTTCTACAAGAGCCACGCGCGAGATTGATCGGCCTGGTCACTAAATAGGAGCTAGTATGGACCCCAAGAATCTGAAATTCACCAAAGAGCACGAATGGATTCGCGTCGACGGTGACGAAGCCACCATCGGCATCACCGACTTCGCCGCCGGAGAGCTCGGCGACATCGTCTACGTCGAACTACCGAAGGTGGGTGCCAACGTGACCGCGATGCAGTCGATGGGCACCATCGAGGCCGTCAAGACCGTGGCCGATTTGTTCGCGCCCGTCTCCGGTGTGGTCACGGCGACCAACGGCGCCCTCGAGCACGGCCCCGACCTCGTCAACAAGGATCCCTTCGGCGACGGCTGGTTTGTGCGCGTCAAGATGTCGAGCAAGAAAGAGCTCGACGCGCTCATGGATCACGCCGCCTACCAGACCATGATCGGAAAGTAGCGATGCCGTACACGTACCATACCGACGAAGACCGTCGCGCCATGCTGGATCTCCTCGGTCTCAAGACCGAGGAGCAACTGCTCGATGTGATCCCCGAAAAATTCCGCCTGCGCGCGTTGCTGCCCATCGAGCGCGGTCGCACCGAACCCGAAGTGCTGCGCATGCTCGCGCGGCTCGCGGGTCGCAACGCCCCCGCGACGCAGCTCACGAGCTTCTTGGGCGGCGGCATCTACGAGCACACGGTTCCGTCGGCGGTGAAGAACATCACGAGCCGCCCCGAGTTCGCGACCGCGTACACGCCGTATCAACCCGAGGCGAGTCAGGGCACGCTGCAGGTCATCTTCGAATTCCAGACCCACATCTCGCGGCTTACGCGCCTGCCGGTGGCCAATGCGTCGATGTACGACGGCGCCTCCGCGCTCGCGGAAGCGTGCCTGATGGCGGCCAAGATCACCCACCGCGACGTCGTCTTGATACCGCACGCTCTCAACCCGCGCTACGCGCGTGTCGTGCGATCGTACGTGGCGGGCCAGAAGATCGAGCTCAAGACGATTCCGAATTCGGAAAACGGCGACCTCGACGTCGCGGCTCTCAAGCGCGAGCTCAACGACCGCACGGCCGCGGTCGTGATCCAAACTCCCAACTATTTCGGGGCACTCGAGCGCCCGTGGGATTTCGAGAAGGACGTGCACGCGGCGGGGGCACTCGTGGTCGCGTCGGTCGACCCGGTGTCACTGTCGCTTCTGAAACCGCCCGGCGAATACGGCGCCGACATCGCCGTCGGCGAGTGCCAGCCGCTCGGCAACGAGATGAGCTACGGCGGTCCCTTGGTCGGCTTCTTGGCGTGCAAGCAGGAGTTCATTCGCCAGATGCCGGGACGGCTGGTGAGTGCGACCAAGGACGTCGACGGGCGCGACGCCTTCGTGCTGACCCTGCAAACGCGCGAGCAGCACATTCGTCGCGAGAAGGCGACGTCGAACATCTGCACCAACCAAGGACTGCTGGCCACACGCGCGACCGTCTACATGAGCCTCTTGGGCGAGCACGGATTCACCGAACTCGGGCGCGTGTGCCACGAGCGCGCGCACAAACTCGCGGGCATGATCGCGAACCTCGACGGCTATGCGCTGCGCTACCGCGCACCGTTTTTCCGCGAGTTCGTCGTCGTGTGCCCGACCGACGCCGACGCGGTGATCGAAGCCGTGCGCAAGGATGGTGTGCTGGCGGGGATTCCGCTCGCGCGCTACTTCGGCGCGCCTGCGCGCAATCTTTTACTCGTGACCGCGACCGAGCGGCACGCCGATGAGGACTTCGAGAGGTTGTGTCGCGCGCTATCGCGCGCGTCCCTTGGTGAAGGTGGGATAGGGAATGGAACAGAAGGATTTCGCACAGACGATCTACGGCAAGAGCCGGCGCGGTCGTCACGGTTACCACATTTCGTCGCGCGCCGACGGAAGCGCCGCGCGACGTGCCGCGCGAGTACTTGCGCGAGGGGCGCATCGGGCTTCCCGAGGTCTCCGAGCCGCAGGTCATGCGACACTACGTGGATCTGTCGACCAAGAATCACCACGTCGACAAGGATCTGTTTCCGCTCGGCAGCTGCACGATGAAGTACAACCCCAAGGTGAACGAAGAGGTCGCCGCCATGCCGGGCTTCGCCGGTTTGCATCCCGAGCAGAGCGACGACGACGTGCAAGGTGCGTTGGCCGTGATGCACGCGCTCGAGCAGGCGCTGGTCGCCGTCTCGGGGATGGACGCGGTGAGCGCGCAGCCGTCGGCGGGTGCCCAGGGCGAGATGCTGGGCCTCTTGCTCGCGCGCGCGTACTTCGCCGACCGCAAGGAGTCGCGTCGCAAGGTGCTCGTCCCCGACACCGCGCACGGCACCAACCCCGCCAGCGCCACCATCGTCGGCTTCGAGTCGAAGACCATCGCCTCGGGCAAGGACGGACGCGTCGACCTGGACGTTCTGCGCGCGACACTCGACGACGACGTCGCCGTACTCATGCTGACGGTACCCAACACGCTCGGGCTCTTCGAGCCGCACATCGCCGAAATCGTCGAGCTCGTGCACCAAAAGGGCGGACTGTGCTACATGGACGGCGCCAACATGAACGCGCTCATGGGGCAGGCGCGCCCGGGCGACTTCGGTTTCGACATGATGCACTTCAACCTGCACAAGACGTTCTCGACGCCGCACGGCGGCGGCGGTCCCGGTTCGGGACCGGTCGCGGTGCGCTCGCACCTCGAGCCGTTTCTTCCCACGCCGCGCGTGGTCGAGCGAGAAGGTAAGTATCGCCTCGAGTACAACCGTCCCAAGACCGTCGGTGCGCTGCACTCGTTCTTCGGGAACTTCGGCATCTACTTGCGCGCGTACACCTACATCACGCGCTTGGGCTCGGACGGAATTCGTCGCGCCAGCTCGACCGCCATCTTGAACGCCAACTATCTCGCCAAGTGCGTGTCGTCGCGTTTCCCGGTTCCGTACGGCGAGCGCTGCATGCACGAATTCGTCGCCACCAGCGAGCCGTTGAAGAAGTACGGTGTGAAAACACTCGACGTCGCCAAACGCCTGCTCGATTTCGGCTTCTACGCTCCCACCATCTATTTCCCGCTGGTGGTGCCGGAGGCCCTCATGGTGGAGCCGACCGAGACCGAGAGCAAGGAGACGCTGGATCGATTCGCCGAGGCACTCCTGCGCATCGCGAAAGAAGCGGTCGAAACGCCCGACGTGTTGACGTCGGCGCCGACGCGCACGCCCGTGCGTCGCGTCGACGAAGCGAGTGCCAATCGCAATCCCGTGATCACGGTGCCGATGGATTCGCCGGCGGGTTCTTAAGGAGGACATGGGCCGCTTCCTCGTTCGCCGCGCCCTGCAAGCCGTTCTCCTCGTCGCGATCACGCTGACGCTCACCTTCGTTCTGCTCCACGCTGCTCCCGGGGACCCGCTCGCGCGCTACGTCGACCCGAGTGTCGACCCGGTCGACGTCGAGCGCATTCGAAAGGCACTCGGACTCGATCAACCGCTGCACCTCCAATTTGCGCGCTGGGCCAAGGCGTTCCTCGCCGGCGATTTCGGCATGAGCCTCGCGAACCACCGTCCCGTGCGCGACCTCCTGGCCGAGACGATCCCGCGCACGTTGCTCCTCACCTCGATCGCGTTCGCAGTGCAGCTCGTGCTCGGCGTCTTCGTCGGCACCGTCGCGGCGCGTCATCGTCGACGCGCGACCGATCGGCTGCTCTCCTTCACCATTGTCGTTCTCTACGCGGTGCCGTCGTTCTACCTCGCCTACCTGCTGGTCGACGCGTTCGCCGTCTCGCGCGCGTGGCTGCCGACGTCGGGCATTTCCACCCCCGGTCTCGATGCCGCCGGGGGCTCTTGGCTCGCGGATCGCGCGCGACACCTGGTACTCCCGTCCATCGTGCTGGGGGTCGCGAGTGCAGCCGGCTTCGCGCGCTTCACGCGCGGCAGCATGGTCGATGCACTCTCTGAGGACTTCGTGCGCACGGCGCGCGCGAAGGGGTTGCCCGAGTCGCGCGTGGTGTGGCACGCGTTTCGAAACGCGCTCGGCGTGCTCATTACGCTCGCGGGCTTGAGCGCGCCGCTCCTGCTCGGGGGAGCCGTCGTGGTGGAAACGGTGTTCGCGTGGCCGGGGATGGGTTCTCTCATGGTCGAGTCGATCTACGCGCGCGACTACCCGGTCGTGCTGGCCGTCAACCTGGTAGGGGCGTGCATGGTGATCGGCGGAAATTTCCTAGCCGACGTCGCCACTCTGCGGGCGGACCCGCGCACCACCGAAGAGGGAAGGGCGCTGTGACGACGCGAACCAGCCCACCGAACGGGCGCGCGGCGCTCGGGCGCGGCGCAGCATGGCGGCCCTTCGGGACGCCCGCGGGGCGTCGGGGCGTTGGCGCCGTTCTTGCAGCGCTCCTATGCGCTTACACTATCGTCGTATTGGCGCGGGCCGGCGATTTCGGCCGGCAACCGCCGGGGGAGACGGGCGTCGTCGCGGCCGGTTGGGTTCTCCTGTACGCCGGCATGGTGCGGAGTGCGCGCGCGACCGGGCGACTGCGTCGCCGCCTCGACGCCGACCCGATGGCGACCGCCTCACTCGCCGTGTTGGTCGTCATGATGGCGGCGTCGATATTGGCGCCCTTGGTGGTGGGTGCGCACCCGGCCGATGTGGCGCCGGCTACGCGCTACCAAGCTCCGGGGGCGTCGCACCCGATGGGGACGGATCGCTTCGGTCGCGACGTGTGGTCGCGGGTGGCATACGGGGGGCGCGCGTCGTTCGGCGTGTGCGTGCTCTCGGTGGCGCTGGCGGCGGCGATGGGGACGCTCTTCGGGGCCTTGTCGGGAATGGCACCGCGTCGTATCGACGACGTTATGATGCGGACGGTCGACGGGCTCTTGTCGTTTCCGCGCCTCTTGCTGCTCTTGACGACGGTGGCGCTGGTTCCGCCCGGCGCGGGAATGCTGGCGGTGTTCATCGCGGCGACGGGGTGGATGGGGATGGCGCGCATCGTGCGCGGCGAGGTGCGGCGCATGCGCACGCGCGAATTCGTCGAAGCGGCGGTGGCGTCGGGCGTCGGCACACCGCGATTGCTCGCGCGTCACCTGCTCCCGAACGCGATCGGGGCCTTGGTGGTGGCGGCCACCATGAATGCGGGGACGGTGATCCTGATCGAGTCGTCGCTGTCGTTCTTGGGCCTCGGACTGGCACCCCCGACCCCCAGCTGGGGCGGGATGGTGTTCGAAGGGCGCGACGCACTCGCGACCGCGTGGTGGGTGAGCGCCTTTCCGGCGCTCGCGATCACGGTCGCGGTGACCGCACTCAACTTGGTGGGAGACGGCATCCGCGACGCGCTCGACGCGCGAGCGTAGGTGCCGACAGAATGGATTGTAGAGAATGAACAATCGGCGATACGATCAACCGACGATGGAAGCCAAAGGCACCGACCCGCGCGCGACCGCGATGGAAGCCGTCGACACATTGCTGGAGATTCGTGACCTCACGGTTTCCTTCGACACGCCCGACGGCCGCGCGAGTGCGGTCGATCGCGTGAGCTTTTCCATTCGCGCGGGCGAGACGCTGGGGCTGGTGGGCGAGAGCGGTTGCGGCAAGACCGTCACCGCGCTCGCACTGATGCGCCTGATCCAGACCCCGCCCGGGCGCATCGAGGGCGGCGAGATTCTCTTCAAGGGACAAGACATCCTGAAGCTGCCCGAGCGCGACATGCGCAAGATCCGCGGCAACGAAATTTCGATGGTGTTCCAAGAGCCGATGACCAGCTTGAACCCGGTGTTCACGTGCGGCTATCAAGTCGAAGAAGCCGTCGTCCTGCACCAAAAGGTGACCAAGCGCGAGGCCTTCGAACGGACCCTCGAGATGCTGGCGTTGGTCAAGATTCCGGATCCCAAGCGTATCGCTAAATCGTATCCGCATCAGCTCTCGGGCGGCATGCGCCAGCGCGTCATGATCGCGATGGCGCTCTCGTGCAACCCGAGCTTGCTGATCGCCGACGAACCGACCACGGCCCTCGACGTCACGATCCAGGCGCAAATCCTCGAGCTCCTGCAGGGATTGCAGCAGACCTTCGGCATGGCGATCCTCATGATCACGCACGACCTCGGCGTCATCGCGGAGACGTGCCGGCGTGTCATCGTCATGTACGCCGGCAAAGTCATGGAGGTCGCGAGCGTCAACGACCTGTTCAACGACCCGCGCCACCCGTACACGCGCGGCCTGCGCGAATCGATCCCGCGCATCGCGCACAAGGGCGAGCGACTCAAGGTCATTCCGGGCAAAGTCCCCGACCCGCTCGATCTGCCCAAGGGGTGTCGATTCTCGGATCGTTGCAAGTACGCCGAGTACCGTTGCGACAACGAGGAGATCCAGTTGCGCGACGTGAAACCGGGACATTCGATCCGTTGCTGGAAGAACGTGCAAGATGGCTAGCACCGAAGTCGAGACTCAAACCAGCGAGCGCAAGAGCGCGCGCCGCGGCGAAGTGCTGCTCAAGGTCGACAACCTGTGCAAGCACTTCCCGATTCGGCGTGGCGTGTTGTCGCGCGTGGTGGGCTGGATAAAGGCCGTCGACGGCGTGAGCTTCGAGGTCTATCGCGGCGAAACGCTGGGCTTGGTGGGGGAGAGCGGTTGCGGCAAGACGACACTCGCGCGCGCGATCCTGCGCCTGACCGAAATCACGTCGGGCGAAGTGACCTTCGACGGGATTTCCGTCTTCAAGCAAAACGCGACCGACATGCGCAAGCTTCGCAAGCGCATGCAGATCGTATTTCAGGATCCGTACGGCTCGTTGAACCCGCGCTTGACCGTCGGCAGCATGATCGCCGAGGCGATCAAGATTCACAAGCTCGCGACCGGCGAGGCGGTGCGCGAACGCGTCGCGGAGCTGCTGGACCGCGTCGGCATTCCCGCCGAGTACATGAATCGCTACCCGCACGAATTTTCGGGCGGACAGCGACAGCGCATCGGCATCGCGCGCGCGCTCGCGGTCAACCCCGAGCTCATCATCGCCGACGAGCCGGTGAGCGCCCTCGACGTGTCGATTCAGGCGCAAATCATCAATCTATTGAAGGATCTCCAGGACGCGCTCGACTTGACCTACCTGTTCATCGCGCACGACCTGGGAGTCGTCGAGTACATCAGCGATCGCGTGGCGGTCATGTACCTGGGACGCATCGTCGAACTAGCACCGGCGACCAAGCTGTATCGCGACCCGAAGCATCCGTACACGCAAGCGCTCTTGAGTGCGGTGCCGAGCTTGGAGCCCGGTGTGAAACGTCAGCGCATCTTGCTGCCGGGCGACGTGCCCAGCCCGGCCGACGTGCCGCGCGGGTGCGCGTTTCACACGCGCTGCCCGCACGCGATGTCGATCTGCAAGGAACAGACGCCGCCCAGCCGCGAAGTGGAGCCCGGTCACCGGACGGCGTGCTGGTTGTACGAGAAGTAGTCTTCCGGAATCTTGCGCGGCCGGGTTGACGGTCGGGCGGTAGCGGGACATACTGGGTGTGCATCCACTGCTGGAGCACCCTCCCCCAAGTTCCCCACGGGCCGAGTTCCCACCAGCCGGCCCTTCGACCCGGACGGTGAATGCTAATTCGTTCAAGTGCTTGAAGTTCGCCCGGCGCTCGCGACACGAGGATGCCCGACAGATGAGTTATATTGACAACCCTCGGCGAGCGGGTCTATATTGCCGTCGAAGTCAGTGATATTGCTAGTATTGCAGCGGACGGCTGTGATAGAGTCACCCCACCTGTTCGAAGCCGCCGCGGAGGTTCTGGGCCGCCGCGACGGGATCGTCCCCACCACAACATATTAACGGCGTGTTAAACACGATATCCGGAGGACCGGGTGCTCGTGTCGGAAGGCGAAAGGGGTTTCGCGAATGTTCCCACGTGACGGCCGCGGAATGACGATCCTTGCGATCGTTGTCGCGCTACTGGGATTTGCCTCGTCGGTGGCGATGGCGCAAACCGGTTCCATTACTGGAACCGTCGTGTCGGACAAAGACGGTAAGCCCCTCCCTTACGCGAATGTCATGATCGTCGGCACCACCATGGGTGCGATGAGTCTCTCCGACGGCAAATTCGAGATTAAAGGCGTTCCCATCGGCACGTACGCCGTCAAGGCGATGATGATGGGTTACGAAGGCGTCGAGAAACCCGGTGTGGTCGTGAACGCCGGCGCGACGGCGTCGGCGACGTTCCGCTTAAAGGAAAAAGTTGTCGCGCAGATCCAAGAGATCGTTGTAACCGCCGACAAGGCGATGGTCGAAGTGACGGAGACCAAGGTCACCGGTAACGTATCCGAGCAGCAGTTGCAGGAAATGCCGGTCGACGACGTGCTCGAAGCCGTCGGCTTGAAGGCCGGTATCGTCAAGACCGGCGATGACATGCACGTGCGCGGCGGCCGCAGCAATGAGGTCCAGATTCAAATCGACGGCGTTCCCGTTTCCGACCCGCTGGGCGGTGGATCGGTCGACGTCGGCATGCTCGGCACATCCGGCTCCGAAATCGTGTCGGGCGGCATGGACGCCGAGTACGGCGACGCGCAGTCGGCCGTTATCAATATTGCTACGAAAGAAGGCGGTGCCACCTTCGGCGGCGAAGTGCGCTACTTCACCGACGACTTCGGTCGCTCCGACAAGACCTACACCAACTTCGACCGTTTGAGCCTGGGCTTCGGCGGTCCGACGTGGTGGAGAAACCTTCGCTACTACATGTCGGGTGAAGCGACGTGGAGCGACACCGAGAACTCCACCATCGAGCCGCGCGAAGAGCACAAGATTACGGACTGGTTCAAGTTCCGCCAGCGCCAGACTTCGGCCTACAACCTCCAAGGCAAGCTCACTTATAAGATGGCGCGTATGAAGGTCGACGGCGAAGCGATCTACTCGCAAGCGCGCGACGACAACTACATCAACAACTGGAACATCTCCGGCTACGTGCAGAAGGTGTGGACCTTCCAGGGTCTCGACGTGGCGGGTCCGCCGGTCAACGGGCGCGAGCAGTTTCAATTCGGCCGCGTGCGCCAAATCAACAACGGCCCGTGGTCGGACACGAAAGATCCGGCCAAGCAGCAGGCCCAGCTCAACGTGCGTCCGGTCGACGTCATCGACCTCGTGCGCAATCCCGACGGTACGCAATACGTCCGGACCTACACCGACTATCGTGCCGCCGACTTTCGCGTCGGCAATCAAACCGTCACCGTGGTTTGGGACGAGACGATTCAGGCCCCGGACGGCTCGATCAGCCACAAGCCGTGGGCTTTGTTCGAAGGGTTTCAGCGTGGCGCGAGCGATTTCAAGCCGTTCTTGACCGCGCCGCAGGGCGCCGACTCGGCGTACGTGCCGTTCAATTCCGCGATGCACACCCCGGAATCGCTGGCCGAAAATCTTCAGCTCAAGATCGGGTTCAGCCACAACATTACGCCCAAGCTGCTGTACACGCTGAAGGCGAGCCGTCTCGACCTGAAGACCGAGAGCTCCGTACTCGACGACCTAGGCAACCAGAAAGCCCCCGCGGAGTTTTCGACCGCGGGACTTCCGGTGACGCTGCCCGACGGAACCTACTTGAACGCGGGGGTCTCGAATGCGGTGTGGTACACCGACGACAACTTCCCTTACTTCGTGACCGCGTACGACTACCCCTTCTTCTCCAACCAGGAGTCGATCCAGTACCTCTTTAAGGGCGACGTCGTGTCGGATCAGTTCAAGGGTCACCGCATCAAGACCGGTATTCAGCTGCTGTACAACGACCTGAACGACGACGAGCGCGTGAATCCGGCCCAGACGCGCATCGACGAGAACGGCATGGTCCAGCAGGGTCTCAACGTCAACGTCTTCGAGAATTTCAACGCGGAGGGCGCGGTCTATTTCCAAGACAAGTGGGACTACGAAGGGATGGTCGTCAACGGCGGCCTTCGCTACGAGTGGTTCACGGTCGGCAATAACAGCCAGGTCGACATTGCCAGTGCCGAGATCGACCAGTCGGTCGACCAGTTCAAGTGGAACCTATCACCGCGACTGGGCGTGGCGTTCCCGATCACCGACCGCGACAAGTTCTTCTTCCATTATGGCCGCTTCACGCAGTGGCCGAGCCGAACCTATCTGTTCCACACGCAAGATCCGGTCGGCTCGACCGGTACGCTGGGCAATCCGAATCTGGAGCCCGAGCTGACGGTGTCGTACCAGGCCGGTATCGCGCATCAGTTCACCGACGACATCGCCGCGAACTTCGTCGTGTTCAACAAGGACATCTACGGACTGATTTCGTCGACGCGTGTCACCGACGACTCCACCGGCGTGCAGGCGTTCCGCTTCATCAATCGCACCTACGCGAGCTCGCGCGGTGTCGAGATTTCGCTCGAGAAGCGTCTGACGCGGCGTCTCGGCTTCGAGGTGTACTACACGTATTCGTTCGCGGACGGTGTGGCGAGCGACGCGGACTTCGGGCGTTCGGCGGAGGGCTTGACCCACTTGCCGACCGAGGAATACCCGCTCGACTGGGACCAGCGGAACACGTTCAACGTGACGCTGCGCTTGCAAGATCGCAACAAGTGGGGCGCCACCATGATCTATCAGTACGGGTCGGGCCTGCCGTGGACGCCCGTCGACCGGTTCGCGCGCTTGAACGACCCCACGTGGGAGAACTCGCGCCGGCTGGAGCCCACCCACAAGCTCAGCATCCAGGGCCGCAAGCTCTTCAATATGTACGGACGCGAGTTGACACTCTTCTTCGAAGGCCGCAACTTGTTGGATGAGGACGTGCTCCTGCCGGGCGGCGACGCCCCGGGTGCCTTCCCCGGTCTGGTGGCGGCGCAAATGGATGGCGGTTCATACTTGACGGAGACAGGGGAATACGGCGGCGCGTATCTCCAAGACCAGAACGCCGACGGCCGAGACGACTTCAACCCGGTGTTCGACCCGACGATTTGGGAAACCCACCGTTTGTGGCGGTTGGGTCTCGGGTTCGAGTTCTAGGCCGTGCGCCGGTAACCTTCCCAGGAGGTTGGAAAAGTGAGATCGAGGATCAAACAGGGTGTCGCAGCAGCGCTGATCGTGGCGGCGTTGCCGGCGCAATCGTTTGCCACCGAGCCCTTCGCGAAGGTGGGTACGTACGCCCTCCAATTCCTGAAGATCGGCGTTTCGGCGCGAGGGGCAGGCATGGGCGGCGCGTTCACGGCGATCGCGAACGACGCCACGGCCACGTACTGGAACCCGGCCGGCATGGTCGACATCACACGCACCGACGTGTCGCTTTCGTACACGTGGTGGCCCGCCGACATCAAACTCAACTACGCGGCGGGTGCGTTCACGCTGCCGTTCGTGCCGGGCACCTGGGGTGTGAGCGCGCGTGCGCTCACCATGGACCCGCAGGTGGTTCGGACCATCTTCTTGCCGCAGGGCACGGGCGAGGAGTTCGACGCCGGCGACATGTCGTTCGGTTTGTCGTACGCCAAGTTCTTCACCGACAAGTTCTCGTCGGGCGCCACCGTGAATTTCATCCACTCGGGTTTGGCGGAGAAGAGTGTCAACACGTTCGCGTTCGACTTCGGCTTGATCTATCGCATCGGGCTGTGGGGCATGCGCATGGGCATGATGATCCAGAGCTTGGGCAGCGAGGTCGACTTCGACGACCGCCCCTCCAAGATGCCCACACAGTTCAAGGTCGCGATGGCGGCGACACCGTATTCGCAGGGAGTGAACAGCCTGCAGGGTGTGTTCGAGTTCACCCATCCGTCGGACAATCAGGAGCGCATCAACCTGGGCGCAGAGTACGGCTTCAACCAGTTCTTCTTCTTGCGCGGCGGTTACAACTTCAACACCGACAGCGAGGGCCTCTCGGCGGGCATGGGCCTGCGCATCGACACCAGTCAGACCTCGGACCTCACGTTCGATTATTCGTGGAGCGGCTACGAGTTCCTGGGCGATGTCCACCGCATCTCGCTCGGCTTCACGTACTAGTCTATGGATGTTAGGCGGATAGTTTCCGCGAGAATGGGCGCCCCGAGGGGCGCCCTTCTTTTCTTGGGCACCCTGCTCCTGGTCGCGGGTGTGCGCCCGGCGGCGGCTCAGCACGCCGGCCGCGGCGACTTTGACTTCCACCTCGACATGGCCACGTTCCGCGGACGGGACCAGAAGGTAATGGCCGACGTGGTCGTGCGCATTCCCAACAACTCCCTGCGCTTCAAGGAAGCCGGCAAGGTCGAGTGGAAGACGCGCGTCACCTTCAACTGGCTCCTCACCGACGACACCGGCAAAGAAATCGTGAAGCAGAACGAGACGCTGACGTTCAGCGAGACCGACGCTGCGCGCGTCGAAAGTTCGCTGGCCTTCCAGACCGTGGTCAAGCAGCTCCACCTCGCGCCGGGCGGGTACTGGATTTCGGTCTCGCTCGAGAACCTGGACGCACCCAAGATCAGCATGATCGGCTTGATCAAGGACAAGAACAAGACGTCGTCCGTGCGGCGCGTGCGCTTGAACCTCCCCGAAATCCCGAACGACGAGCCCTCTTTCAGCACGCCGCTGTTCGTGTGGTCCTTCGACCCGAAGGAACAGGGGATTCGCAAGTATCAACCGAACGCGGCCCGCATGTACGGTCTGTACAAAGACACGCTGTCGGTTTACGTGGAGTTGTACCTGCCCGACGCGATGGCCAAGGCGCCGACCTTCGATTTCCGCACCGAGATCGTCAACGCGAAGGGGGAGTTGGTGCGAGAGACCAAGCGCACGCTGCCCAATCCCGCGCCCGAAGGCACCGCCCTTCGGACCTACCCGGTGTTCCTCCGCGAAGACCTGACCACGGTGCCGGCCGGTTCCTATTCTCTGTATTTGTCGTTCGGCCTCGACGGTGAGTCCGTGGCGCGCGTCAAGAGCGGCGACTTTTCCGTCGCGTGGGATCTGCGATCCTGGGAGGTGCCGCACCGCGAGTACCTGGCCGAAGCGCGCTTCCTACTCGGGGACGACGAATTCAAGACCTTCCAGCAGAAGCCCCCGGGCGAACAAGAGCAGGTACTCGACGCCCTTTGGAAGAGCTTCGATCCCACGCCGGACAGCGGGACGAACGAAGCCTACGACACGTTCGTGGAGCGCATGGACTACATCAACGCGCATTACGGCGAGCGCGGACCCGCGATCCTAACACCGCGCGGCGAAATCTATCTTCGCTACGGGCCGCCCGACGATCTCGTGCAAGACGTCATTCCGCTGAACTACGAGACCCTGCAGGAAGCCGAAGCGGTGGTGGAAGACGCGTATCACCCGTTCAATTTCAGCTCCGTGGGATCGAAGCAGTACACGCTGCCCGTGATTCGCAATACCTTGACCGGCGGGTCACCCAACGCGCGCAGTCGCCCCGAAGACAACACCGGCGTCCCCTACGAGCTGTGGATCTACGTGGCGGGCGGCGAGCCCATGCTGCGGCGCGACAAGGTCCAAGAGCAGGACATCGGCATGCGCTTCCTCTTCGTCGACCGCGACGGACACGGCGTGTATGTGTTGGAGCGCAGCTCGACGGTCTCCGAAAAATAGGCCGCGGTCCCCACGTGCATGTGCCAGTTGACAGGTCAAGCTCGTCACGGCTATGGTCGCGCACGGTGCGCGCGGTGAGCGCGCGGTCCGAACGATAGAACGACCCAGCACGACCGTGTCGCGACTCATCCTGCTACTCGTTCTGCTTACGCTCCTGCCCGCCGCGGTGATGGCGCAGGGCGGAATCCCGCGCACGCAACCCGTCGCGGCCACCGCCGACTCGGACACGATTGTCTCGATCGCTCCCGTCACCACCACCGCCCATCGTTCCTTCGTCGATCGCATTCGCAGCAGTGCCCTCGGCACGCTCTATATCAAGGGCGGTATTTGCATGCACCCGCTGCTCCTGTGCGCCGTGCTCGGCTTGGTGTTGATCATCGAGCGACTGTGGACGCTCTCTCGCGCGCGCGTCAACACGCGCAAGCTGATGGTCGAGGTGACGCAGGCGCTGCGGACCGAGGGACCGGATGCGGCGCTGCAGCTGTGCCAGCGCACGCGCGGCCCCATCGCCGCCATCCTGCACGCCGGCCTCCTGCGCGCGAGCCGCGGGCCGGAAGCGGTCGAGAAGGCGATTACGTCGGCGGGTGCCATCGAAATGGCGCACCTGGAGCGCGGCCTCCTGGCCCTCGCATCCGTGTCCAACGTGGCACCCCTGCTCGGTTTCTTGGGGACGGTAACGGGCATGATCGCGGCGTTCGCCGCCATCGCGGCCGCGGAGCAAGTGTCCGCCAAGTTGGTGGCGAAGGGCATCGAAGAGGCGCTGATCACGACGGCAGCCGGTCTCATGATCGCGGTGCCGGTTTCGGCTTTCTACTCGTACTTCGTCTTGCAGATCGATCGCTTCGTGCTCGAGATGGAAGAAGCGAGCGCGGATTTGGTCGACGAGCTACTGGACCTCGAGCACCCGAAGAGTCCCACCGGGAGACCGCCCCTCACGCGCGGCTAGATCCATGCACTTCATGCAGCGTCGCAGGGACCGCTTTCGGTTCGGCGCGTGCGAGTTCCAAGCCGCGTCGATGGCCGACCTCGCGTTCCTCTTGCTCGTGTTCTTCGTCGTGACGACGACCTTCGCGGTGGAAGAAGGAATCCCGCTCGTGTTGCCCGGGCGGGCCGCTACCGCGTCGCGCGTGGAAGCGGGAGACGTGCTGGAAATCCGCGCGCTCGCCAGCGGCCGCGTCGAGGCGCAGGGGCAACCGATCGCGGTGTCGAGCGTGCGCGTGCTGGTGGCGCAGCGGCTGGCTGCGAATCCGAATTTGGTCGTGCTGCTGACCACCCAGCGCGACGCCGAGTACGGCCTCATGGTGGACGTGCTGGACGAGATCAAGCTGGCCAATTGTCGGCGTATTTCCTTGAAGACGGTGAAATGATGCGCCCGGGTCGATTCACGCGCCAGAATCGAGTCGTGAATACCATTCCCACGGTGTCGATGGGCGACATCGCGTTTCTGCTGCTCATCTTTTTCATGGCGACGACCATCTTTCGCCTCGACCAGGGTCTGCAGATCGTCCTACCACAGGCCGAGTCGGCCGAGAAACCCACCCGCCAGCACGTCGCCAGCATCTGGATCGACCGCGATGGTCGCATTTCGATCAACGATCGGTTCGTCGCGACGTCGGAGGTGGAAGGAATCATCAAGGGGACCCTCCTCGAAGCGCCGGACGCGGTGGTGGCACTGAACGCCGACGACAAAGCTCCGTACGGCGTCGTCTCCGACGTGATCGACGAGCTCAAGGCGGCCAGCGCGGCCCGGCTGTCGTTCACCAGCGAGCACGAGGAGCCGGTCGTCCCGACGCAACGGAGGCCGTGACCCGCGCGCCCTTTTTTTTGCCCCTCCCAACCGGCCTCCGCGGCTATAATGTCGGAACATTCGAACCCCCCCCGCCGTACTACGTTCGTATTTTGCTCGCGAACGTTCAGGCGGCGGTGGCCGCATCTTGTTTTTTGCCAACGGGAAGGTGACCAGATGAGTTTTCGGCGGGCGATCGTTGCCCAGTTGCTAATCCTATGCGCGCTGGCACCGGCGGCGCGAGCCGAGGAGTACAACCTCGAACGCTGCCTTGCGCTTGCACTCGATGCATCGACCAACGTCGGCGTTTCCAGCGAGCAGTTGAAATCCGCGCGCGGCGACGTCATGCGCAGCTACGGCGGTCTGATGCCCAACCTCAGCATGAACGCGTGGGCGGGACACTCGTGGGCCGGTCCGACCACCGGCATCGTGATCGACAGCCAGGGTCGACCGATTCAGCCCGCCGGCTTCGACTACGAGCAGTACTCGTTCTCAATCTCGAGCCAGATGAGGCTGTTCAACTGGGGAGCCACGTATAACACCATCAACCAATCCAAGAGCTCGGCGGGAGCCGCGGCCTACTCGCTCGAATATACGCGCGACCTCGTGCGCGCGCTGACCATTCGCGAATACTACGAGCTCGTGCGACAGAACAAGCTGGAAGAAGTCCAGGTGGCGAACCTGGAGGCCAAGCGTCGCAACCTGGAACAGATCGAAGCCTTCTACAAGATCGGATCGCGCACCAAGGCCGACTACTTGCAGGCGCGCGTGGACTATTCGAACAGCGAGCTATTGCTCATGAACGTTCGCAACGCGAAGGCCATTGCCGACGCGCGCTTGAAATCGCGGCTCAACATTCCGCAAGACACCGCACTCGAAGTCGATGAGTCGATCGAGTTCGCCCCCGTCGACGTCGACCTGAATTCGGAGGTCGACTACATGTTCCAACACCGTTCCGACCTGCTGGCCAGCCGGCAGCGCATCGACGCGGCGCGCGCCGGGCTGTCGGTGTCGGAGAAGGCGCGCTACCCGACGATCGACGGGTCGTTCAGCTACGGGTGGAACGACCGCACCTTCCCCGGCGGCGGCGAAATGTTCAAGAACAACTACTCGTGGTCGGTGGGCGCCTTCTTGACCTGGAATCTCTTCGATCGCTTCCAGACCAAGGCGAACATTCAGAACGCGATGGCGCAACATCGCATTGCCGAGTACAACCTCCAGCAAGCGCAGATCGACGCCGTGCTCGACGTCAAGCAGATCGTGCTCAACATCGAGCAGGCCAAGGAGCGCTTGGATCTGGCGGAAGAGACCGTCGCCGCCGCCGAAGAGAACCTCCGGCTCGCAGAGGAGCGCTACCGCGTCGGCGCGGGCACGATCCTCGAGACCATCGAAGCCAGCTCGTCGCTGACACAGGCGCAAGCCAGTCTGATCGACGCGCGCGTCGACTACCTCGTCAATCACGCCGACCTGCAGCGCGCGACGGGGCGCAACGTGACGACGCAGTAGGCGCTGCCTCCCTTAGCACCACTTCCGCCCGCGGGCGGGGCGCTTTGCGGCGTCCCGCCCGCGTGCTATGCTCTCGCTTCTATGTTGATCCACATGCGCGGCATCGCGAAGCGCTACCAGATGGGGAGCCACGTCGTAAACGCGCTCGACGGGGTCGACCTCGATGTCGACCGCAACGAGTACGTGGCGTTGATGGGCCCTTCGGGCTCCGGCAAGACGACCTTCATGAACATCATCGGCTGCCTCGATTCGCCCACCGAGGGCACGTACGTCCTCAACGGGGAGAACGTGACCCAAATGTCGGACGACACGCTCGCGCACATTCGTAACAAGGAGATCGGTTTCGTTTTCCAGACCTTCAACTTGTTGCCGCGTGCCTCCGCGTTCCAGAACGTCGAACTGCCGTTGATTTACGCGGGGCTCGCCGCCGCCGCGCGCCGCGAGCGCGCGCAGGCGTCGTTGCAGGCCGTCGGGCTGTCCGACCGCGCCAACCACAAGCCCAGCGAGTTGTCGGGCGGCCAGCGCCAGCGCGTCGCCATCGCGCGCGCTTTGGTGAATCAGCCGTCGATCATTCTGGCCGACGAGCCGACCGGAAATCTCGATTCCAAGTCGGGCGAAGAGATCATGCGACTGTTCGCCGATCTCCACGGGCATGGACACACGCTGATCGTCGTAACGCACGACGACGCCGTCGCCGCCCACGCGCACCGCGAGATTCGCTTGCGCGACGGCCACATCGAGGTCGATCGCCGTCGGGCGATAGTGTCCGGCGCAAAGGGAGACTGACGTGACCAAGAAGCGCAAAGTGGTTTTCGCGGTGACGGGTGCGGTGGTGCTCGCCGCCTTGGTGGGCATCAACCTGACCGCCAAGCGCAGCAAGCGCACGGAAGTGGAAGTCGCGGCGGTGGCTCGGCGCGACGTCTCCAAATTGGTGACGGCGTCGGGCGAGATTCAGCCCAAGCGCATGGTCAACGTGAGTGCCACGACCCTCGGCAAGGTGACCAAACTCGCGGTGATCGAGGGACAGCGAGTGAAGAAGGGCGACTTCCTGCTCGAGATCGACGCCGCACCGTACGAGAACGTGGTGGAACAGCTCGTGGCCGCGGTGCACGGCGCCGAGGCGTCGCTCCAGCTCGAACAGGCCGCGTTGGTGAAGGCACAGAACGACTACGACCGCGCGCTTCAATTGGGCGAGAAGGGCTTCATGTCGGACACCGAGTTGAAAGACGCCAAGGCGGCGTTCGACATGGCGCAAGCGCGGGTTCGATCGGCGGAGCAGATGAACCTGCAGGCGCAAGCCAACCTCAAGAAGGCGCGCCACGACTTGCAGCAGGTGCGCATCGTGGCCGAGATGTCCGGTGTCATCACGGCACTCAACGTCGAGGAAGGCGAGAGCGCCATCATGGGGACCATCAACAATCCCGGCACCGTGCTCTTGACCATCGCGGACTTGGCGGAGATGGAAGCCGAGGTGCGCGTCGACGAAACCGAAGTCGTGCGCGTGCGCCCGGGGCAGAAGGCGACCGTCCGTCTCGACGCCCAGCCCGACACGACCTTTCGCGGTGTCGTGACCGAGGTCGGCAACAGCGCCTTGCGCGCGTCGGTGGGTCTGGGACAGGAATCGGTCGACTTCAAAGTGGTGGTCGCGATCAAAGATTCCATCCCGAATATCCGGCCCGGTCTCTCGGCCTCGGTCGACATCGAGGTGGCCGAAGAGAAGCACGCGCTGGCCGTGCCCATCCAGTGCCTCACCGTGCGTGACCCCGAGCGTCTGGCGAACGAACGCCGGCGCGGCCAGCACAAGAAAGCGGAGCCGGCCGACAGCGCGGCCGCCGACACTTCCGCGACCGACGACAAGCCGCACGAGATCGAGGGCGTGTTCGTGGTCGAGAACGGTGTCGCGCATTTTCGCCAGGTGCGGGTCGGCATCGCGGGGCAGAGTCACTTCGTGGTCCTGTCGGGTCTCACCGAAGGCGAGAAGGTGGTGTCGGGACCGTTCAAGACCATCGCCGACCTTCGCGACGGCGACGCGGTGAAGATCAAGAAAGAGTCGGAGCGCAAGCGGAGGTCGTAGCGTGCGTCCCTCGCTTCGCGTCATCCTAGAAGGCGTGCGCATCGCGTTTCACGCGCTGCTCGCCAACAAGCTGCGCACCTTCCTGACTCTGCTCGGGAACATCGTCGGCATCATGTCGGTGATCGCGGTGGTCTCGCTTTTGGGCGGCGTCGACCTCTACATGCGTACCGAAGTCGCCTCGGAAGGCAGCAACGTCTTTACCGTCTCGCGCGTCAACGTCTTCGAAGCCATCGAAGACTTCGAGAAATTCATCGACAAGCTCATGCACAACCCGGCGCTCACGCGCGACGACGCCACCGCGCTGCGCGAGACCTTGCAGTGGTCGCAATACGTGAGTGCGCGCGCCGAGACACCCAACGTCAACGTGTCGGCGCTGGGGAAGAGTGTGAGCGTCGACGTGACCGGTTGCGACGCCTACTATCCGTTCGTGGGTGACATCCCGATCTCGTCGGGACGGCACATCACCGAGGTCGACGACCGCGAGAACGCCCAAGTCGCGCTGCTCGGCTGGGACGTCTACACCGGGCTCATAGCACCCCGCGAACCCCTCGGGAGCACCGTGCGCATCGGCAATCGCCACTTTCGCGTGATCGGGGTCGCCGCACAACGCGGCAAAGTGCTGGGGCAAAGTCGCGACCGCTTCGTCATCGTGCCCCTGGGCGCCTACCGCAAGGTGTTCGGCCCCAACCAGTCGGTCGACATCCAGATCGCCGCGACCGACATCCGCCACCTCGACGACGCCATGGAAGAAGCGACGGTCGCGATGCGCATTCGCCACGGCTTGCGCCCGAAGGAAGCGAACGACTTCGCGGTTGCGTCGAGCGAGCAGCTCATCACCTTGTGGAAGAACATCAGCCGCGGCGTCATGACGGCGTTGGTCGCGTTGGTGGGCGTCTCCATGCTGGTGGGCGGCATCGTGCTCATGAACACGATGATCGTCTCGGTGACCGAGCGCACGCGCGAAGTCGGCCTGCGCAAGGCGGTGGGGGCGCCGCAGGGCGCGATCATGTGGCAGTTCTTGGTGGAATCGGCGACGCTGTCGGTGTTCGGGGGTGTCGTCGGCATGACGATCGGCTTCGCCATCGCCGCCTTGGTGTCGGCGGTGTCGGTCTTGCCGTACGTCGTCAACGCCGCGCTGGTGGGCATCGCCTTCGCGGTGACGGTCGTGCTGGGCCTCGTGTTCGGAACCTACCCCGCGCTGCGCGCCGCGCGCCTCGACCCGGTCGACGCGCTGCGTTCGGAGTGACATGAAGACGCCGTCGCGCCAGAATCTTTGGGACGAAAACATCGCGCAGGCGATCGAAGTGATGCGCGCGCATCGCATGCGCTCGTCGCTCCTGATCGTCGGTGTCGCCATCGGGATCGCGACCGTGCTGATGATGGTCACGGTGCTGTCGGGCTTGAGCCGCAAGATCTACCACGACATGGCGTCCGCCAATCGGCCGTACATCTACGTGCAGCGGTTCGATTTCGTGGTATCGGGCGACCGCACCGAAGACGTCGCCAACCGCCCCAACTTCACGCGCGAAGACGCGGCTGTGATCGCGCGCACGTGTCCCAGCGTCGATGCGTCCGTGTTCATGGTCGAATCCGAGGGGGCCTTCGTGGTGCGCTACGAGGGCGAGAAGACGCCTCCCACCACCATCCTCGGCTCGACCTACCGCCTGCCCGAATTGTTCTCGCTCGCCGTCGAGCGCGGGCGCTTCTACACCGAGAGCGAAGAGCGTTTCCGCGCGCGCGTGGTGGTGCTGGGCGCCGGTCCGGCCAAGGACCTGTTCAAGGAGGCCGACCCGATCGGGCACTTCGTGGTGATAAGGGGCGCGCGTTATCAAGTCATCGGCACGCTGGCGGCGCGCCATTCGATCTTCGGCGCGTGGTCGGATAATTTCGTGTGCGTGCCGCACACCACGTTCGCCAAGGACTTTCACACCGAGAACGACTGGATCACACTGGGGGCGACGGTTCACAACGACGCCGACCTCGAGCGCGGGGCCGAAGAGGTGACGCGCGCGATCCGCGTCCAGCGCGGCTTGCGCCCGGGCCAAAAGAACAACTTCGCCGTCGGGACCAGCGAGTCGTTCCTCGACCTGGTCAAGAAGATCACCGTCCCGATCGGCATCGTGCTCACCATCATCGCTTCGATCGGGCTCTTGGTGGGCGGCATCGGCGTCATGAACGTGATGTTGATCTCGGTGACGGAACGCACGCGCGAGATCGGCGTGCGGCGCGCCATCGGAGCCGCGCGCGGCGACATCATGCGGCAGTTCCTGATCGAAGCCGGCACCTTGACCGGCGTGGGTGGGGTGGTGGGTGTAGCGGCCGGAACCGCACTGGCGCTCGGCATCTCGAAGCTCATCCACTTTCCGTTCGTATTCTCGCTCCCCTGGACCGTGGTGGCGTGGGTGTTCTCGGTCTTGGTCGGAGTGGGGTTCGGACTCTACCCGGCGCGCCGCGCCGGCGACATGGACCCGGTGGTGGCGCTGCGCCACGAGTAGCACGTTCTCCTTGCCCCGGCGCGCCGGCCTGCCCTAAGTTCCCTTCGTCGCCGTCCCCCAAGAATCCATGAACTCGATGCGTCGATGGATCGCCCTGTCGTTCGCCGCGGCACTCGTGCTGTCGGCGCTGCCCGCGCACGCGCAGCCCTTCGGCCTATTCGCCAACGCCTACCTCGATTCGAGCCGCACCCCCATGACGCGCGTCACCGTCGAGGTGCCGTTTCGCACCCTCGTGTTCCTCAAGAAGGAGGGCTACTTCGACGCCCGCTTCGACGCGAACATCTCGGTGCGGGTCGCCGGCAAGAGCAGCGTGCCCCCGACGACCTACGTCCTGCACGGCTTCGCCACCGTCAAGACCTACGAGGAGACCAAGCGTCGCGACATGAAGTCGCGCGCGTGGCGCGAGATCAAGCTCCCGCCCGGCGACTACGTCATCGACGCGCTGCTCACCATCAAGAACACGAACATCGGCATGCGCCGCGAGGTGACGCTGCGCGTGCCGGACTTCCTCGCCTCGGGCATGGCGTTCGGCACGCCGGTCGTCATGTCGGTGCCGACACCGTTCCCGAAGGCGTTCGAGCGTTGGCAGGACGTCGCGGCGACCGTCAAGGCCGACAAGCCGCCCGACGCGTCGATCGTCGGGTTCGATCGGCAGCCCGCGGTCTTGTTCGCGTTGTACGCGGACTTCGAAAAGAATCGCGCGTCCCCGTGCGACGTCTTCTACGAAGTGATCGACGGGAACGACCACACCATCTTGTATGGCAAGCGCCATGTGAACCTCACCGGCCAGGACGACCAGTTTCTACTCGCCTTCAACGTCGACGAGTGGTCGCCGGGACTCTACCGTGTCAATCTGCGCGCGCGCACACTCGATCCGCAGCGCGACGCCACCACCACCGTCGACGTCCGCGTCGACGTCACGCGCGCCATGCTCGGCGCGGACTTCGACGACACGCTCGAGATACTCGGGCTGATTGCGAGCAATGAAGAGTTGAAGCCCCTGCGCGACGCGCCGGCGTCGGGACGGGCGGCCGCGTGGGCCAAGTTCTGGGCCGCGCGCGACCCCGATCCCAACACGGTCGAGAACGAGGCGCTGATCCAGTACTTGTCGCGCGTCCAGCACGCGATGCGCGAGTTCTCGCAATTCGGGCCCGGGTGGCGCTCGGATCGCGGACGCGTCTACATTCGTTACGGCGCGCCGGAGCAAGTCGACACCGCCATGGACCAACGCGGCCAAGGCACGTACGAAATCTGGCGCTACTACAGCATGAATCGATCGTTCGTGTTCTTCGACATGTTCGGCGTCGGCGATTACAAGCTGGTCGAAGGCGACCTGTGAGACGGGCGCGCAACGCTGCGGGACGCCTGCGTGCTTTCCATCTTGCGTGGTTGATCGGCGCGCTCGTTCTCGGCTGCGGCCGCGAGCGCACGTCGTCGCCCATGCTCGAACTCGCCCTCGAGACCGCTCCCAACCGGCTCGACCCGGCCTTCGCGGTCGACGCCGCGGAAGGCGAGGTCTGCGCCTTGGCCTTCGACGGACTCGTGGGTTTGGCACCCGACGGTGCGCTGGTGCCAGGGGTCGCGCGAGCGTGGGAAACCGCCGACGGTCGTCGTTACGTGTTTCACCTCGACGCTCGCGCTCGTTTTTCAAACGGACGTCCGGTGCGTGCCACCGACGTGCGCGCGAGCTTCGAGCGCGTGTTGACGCCCGCCACCGCGTCGCCGCGGTCGTGGGTGTTGGAGCGTATCCACGGCGCGTCCGAATTTCGCGACGGCAAGTCGCCGTCGGTCGCGGGCCTCGAAACCCCCGACGACTCGACGCTCGTGGTCTCTCTCGACGAACCGTTTGCACCCTTTCTCTCCATGCTCGCGTTGCCGGCCGCGCGCGTCGTCGACGTGACGAGCCTGGGCGCCGGCGACGTCCCCATCGGAGCGGGACCGTGGGTCGTGGCCGAGTGGGCGCGCGGGGATCGCATCACGCTCACGCCGAATCCGTACCACGCTCACCGCGCGCGCGGACTCGCGGGCATTCACTACCGAGTGATTCCCGAGCCGTTCACGCGCATCGCCGAGTTCGAATCGGGCTCCATCGACGTGCTCGAAATTCCCGACGCAGAAGTGCCGCGCTTCCTGAACGACCCGGTGCGTTCAAAACGCCTGTTGAAGCGACCCGAGCTGCGCGTGTTCTACATCGGGCTCAATAACCCGCGCTTTCCCGACCCGCGCGTGCGTCGCGCGTTGAACCACGCCGTCAACGTGGCGCAGCTGGCGCGCGTGCTGCAAGCCGGGGAAGCGATCCCCGCGCACGGTGCTATCCCGCCCGGCATCGCGGGCTACCGCGAGCGACCCGGTTACGAATACGACCCCGAGCTCGCGAAGCGCCTCCTGCGCGAAGCCGGCGCCGAGCATCTCAAGCTCGAGGTGTGGTTGCGCGAGAGCGCGGAGGGCGGGCGCGTGGCCGAAGCGGTGCAAGGGTATTGGAGTGCAGTCGGCGTCGAGGCCGTCTTGGTGCGGCGCGAATGGAGTGCCTTCAAGCAGGCGGTCAGTGTGGGCAAGGTCGATGCGTTCCTCTTGGATTGGTTCGCCGACTATCCCGACGCGGAAAATTTTCTGTATCCGTTGTTCCACTCGGCCAACCGAGGTGGCGGGGGCAACCGATCGTTCTTCTCGGACCCCGAGATCGACCAATTGATCGTCGACGCCAGCCGCATACTCGACCCGGCGGCGCGCGCCGACGCGTGCGCGCACATCGACAGTTTGGTGTACGCGCAGGCGCCGTGGGTCTACCTCTACTTTCCCACCAGCTTCCACATCGTCTCGGAGCGCGTGACGGGCTACCGACTTCCCAGCCTCTACCTCGGCAACGACTTCTCCGACGTGCGCGTCGCGCACTAGCCAAACGCGCGATTGCAGCGCGCACGGGCCTTGGCTATGCTCGCGGCCCATGCTCGCGTACGCATTCAGGCGCATTCTGTGGTTCGTCCCGATTCTACTCGGCGTCGCAACGGTGACGTTTCTCTTGCTCCACGTCTTGCCCGGAGACCCCGTGCTCAGCATGGTGGGCGAGCGCTACGACGCCGCGACCTTGGAACGCCTGCGCGCCGAGATGCACCTGGATGCGCCGCTTTACGAACGCTACGGACGCTACCTCGCCGATCTGGCGCGCTTCGACTTGGGGACGTCCTACGTCACCGGGGTTCCGGTGTGGGACTCGATCCGCGAGCGCTTTCCCAACACGCTGCGACTGGCCGCGGCCGCGATGGCGATCGCGGTCGCCTTCGGCGTCACCATCGGGGTTCTGGCGGCGTGGCGGCGCGGCTCCGCACTCGACTATCTCTTGGTCGGCGGTGCAGTCGTCGGCGTGTCGATACCGGTGTTTTGGCTCGGCGTCTTGTTGATCTATTTCTTCTCGATGCGCCTCGGAATCCTGCCGGCGTCCGGCTTCGGCAACGGCAACCCCCTCTATGTCATCCTGCCCGCCGTGACGCTCGCGATGGCGTCGACCGCGTACATCGCCCGCATCACGCGCTCGAGTGTCCTCGATGAAATCAACGAGACCTACGTGAAGGCTGCGCGCGCCAAGGGCGCAGGCGAGAGTCGCGTGCTGGTGCGCCACGCGTTGCGCAACGCGCTCCTTCCCATTATCACGGTGGTCGGTGTCGACTTTGGCAGCTACTTGAGCGGTGCGGTGCTGACCGAGTCGATCTTCGCTTGGCCGGGGCTCGGTCGGTTCACCCTCGACGCCATCATGAAGCGCGACCTACCCGCGATCCAAGGCGCGGTACTGTTCATGGCCATCCTCTTCATGACGGTCAATCTCCTCGTCGACCTTTTGTACGCGCGGGTCGATCCACGCGTGAAGCTCGCGCGGGGTTCAGAGACATGACGCGCGCGAACGCCGCGCGGTCGCACGCCGAGCCGACGCGCGCGAAGCGCGCGTCGAACGCGTGGCGTCGTTTCGTGTCCCACCGCGGGGGAGTGGTGGGGACGGTGCTGGTGGTGACGGTGGTCGCGGCGGGCGTCCTGGCGCCATGGCTTTCGCCGCACGACCCGACCGCGATCGACATGGACCACGCGCTCGAGCGCCCGAGTGCCGCGCATTTCTTCGGCACCGACGCGTTCGGACGCGACGTCCTCTCCCGCGTCGTGCACGGTGCGCGTTTTTCTCTCGAAGTGGGAGTCGTGTCGCGTCTCTTGGCTCTCGTGCTCGGCACGTGCCTCGGGTTGCTCGCCGGATACTATGGCGGTCGCGTCGACACGGTGGTCATGCGGATGGCCGACGTGACACTCGCTTACCCGGGGCTTCTCCTCCTCATCGCCGTGATGGCGGCGGTCGGTCCCAGCAAGGGCGCGCTGTTTCTCGCCCTCGGGGTCGTGGGGTGGGCGGGCGTGGCACGCCTCGTGCGTGCGCAGGTGCTGTCGCTCAGGGAGCGCGAGTTCGTGACCGCGATTCGCACGTTGGGGGCCCCCGACTCGCGCGTCATCCTGCGCCACGTATTCCCCAACGTGTTGACGCCGATCTGGGTGATCTTCTCGATGGGGCTGGGGGCCTCGATCATGGCGGAGTCGTCGCTGAGCTTTCTCGGGCTGGGCGCGCAGCCGCCGCACCCGAGTTGGGGCTCGATGATCAGCGGCGGGCTGGACTATCTTCGAGTGGCACCGTGGCTCTCGCTGGCGCCGGGGATCGTGGTGACGATGACCGTGCTCGGTTTCAACTTGATCGGCGACGCGCTTCGCGACCTCTACGACCCGAAGCTGGGACGCGCGCAACGAAGGTAAAGCATGATCCAAGAAGTAAACGACGCACTCGCCGCCGTGCTCGAAGAGCGCGGGCTCGACGCTCGCACGTGCTACGCGCGCGTGACGTCGTTGCCGCCCGACGGATGGACGGTCGAGCTCGAGTGCAGCGACGCCAAAGTGGCGGACGAGGTGATGGCGCGGTTGCACCTCTCGCGCGACGACGCGCGCCGATTGCGCGTCGCCCGCATGCCCGGGTCGGGCGTCCCCGTCGCGATGATTATCGCGAGCAGTGTCGCCGACGTGCGTCGCGCACCGTCGCACCCGTCCGAATTGGTTTCGCAGGCGGTGATGGGCGACCTCGTCGTACCCCTCAAGATCGACGGCGAGTGGGTCTTGGCTCGCATGGACGACGGCTACATCGGTTGGATTCGGAGCTGGCACTTGGTGGAGACGACGCCGGCTCGGCGTGAGGCCTTCGAACAGCGGGCCGCGCACCGTGTCGCAGTCAACCACTCCGAGATACTTTCGCAACCCTCCGACGAAGCACTCCCGGTGAGCGACCTCGTGATCGGAACCCCTCTGGCCGCCACGGGACCGGTGTCGGGCGGATGGCTCCCGGTCGAGCTGCCGGATGGGCGGAGGGGTTTCGTTCGCGCAGTTCACACGGAGAAACGGCCGGCTCGAACAGCGGTGTCGAGGGAACAGTTGACGGCGACCGGACTTCGCTTTCTGGGCATTCCATACCTGTGGGGCGGCTCGACGCCGAAGGGCTTCGACTGCTCCGGTCTGGTCCAGCGGATCTACCGTCTCCAGGGCCTCGTACTGCCGCGCGACTCCGATATGCAGGCCCGTTTTGGGCAGGAAAAACGGATCACTTCCCTCGACGACCTCGCTCCGGGCGACCTCCTGTTCTTCGGACGCGCGGCCCAGCGAATCACCCACGTTGCCATGGCACTTCCGGACCGACTCTTCCTCCACGCCTACGGTCAAGTTCGTGTGAATTCAGTCGATCCCGCCCACCCCCTGTTCGAGCCCAGCCTCGCCCACGACTGGCGTCTGACCCGCGATCCGTTGGCGGGAATACAGAAAAACGCCTGAGAACGCCCCGTTTTCCGGGGCGTGAATCGTTTCTCGAGGCCCCCAAAAAGAATGTTGACACGTTTTGGCAGCCGCCGATAAATTTCGCCCTCAAAGCTGGAAGCGTCCCAATTTGGGGCGCTTCCCCGGGAGCTTCTGCCCGCGAGGCGGGTGCCGGAAGACGTACCGGGGGGCGTGGGCCGAAGGGCCGCGCGATTGATGACTCGTAGGGCGGCAGCCACGGCCGCCTGCCGGAAGTACCTTCGTAAGGAGGTGATGGGCTCGGGTAATTGATCGACGCGCCCGCAAGGCGCACTGCCCCAACGGAGCACCCGTCAGGGCGTTCGTTGAAGAAAGCCGATATTAACGGGAATGGGGGCCGGTGGTGACCGGCGAATGATCGGTATAACGCCATTCCCACCAGAGGAGGTCAAAATGTTGAAGAACTGGAGCAGAATTGCTCTGGCTTCGGTCTTAGTGCTAATGGTTGGTGTGGTGGTCGCGAACGCGACCACCTCGCGAGTTCGGTCGCTGGCCAACGTCGGCGACTACATCAGTGACGATTCAGCCGTGAATCGTTGGTACAGCACGCTGGTTTCGTTTGGTAACCAGGTCAACGCCGAAATGGGCGACTGGACCAACACCGACCTGACGGATTCGCGCGGGCTGGGCTGGAACCTGACGTGCGGCGAAGACGGCAAGTGGGGCACGTATCGTGTCACGCTGGACGAATCTTCGTTGAGCCAGCCGGGTTTCTGGATTGGCAACCCGTTTTACCAGAACCAGGCTCCCCAAGACTTGGGGTTCCCGGCTGGTAGCATCGATCCCCCGTACAACAACACGCCGCTGAACCGTTGGGACATTGCGGGTGCCTGGGAAATCGGTGACGCATTCGCGGTGGGTGCTTCCATCACGCAGTCGAAGTGGTTTGTCGACGACGCTGCCACCCCCTTCAAGTCGGACAACAGCTGGCTGGTGTTGGGGCTTGGTGGCACGTGGACGAACAACGACAACATGGTCCTCGATGTCTTGTTCAACTTCGGCAACGCCGGTGGCAAGACCGAAGCTGCTGGCGTGACCACCGAATGGGATAGCGGTAGCGCGTATGAGTTCGCGGGCCGCCTGTTCTGGGATTGGAAAGACAACATCACGCTGGTTCCGGTGTTCGACTACGCGGCGGCGGATTACAGCCTGAAGTCGAGCGCGGGTCCGTTGGCGACGCCCAACGGTCAGAAGACGAGCAACGTCATGCTGGGTGTGGGCCTCAACATGGATGTCAACCAGGACAACATGTTGGTGTTCGCGCTCGAGTGGGCGGACAACAAGTCCGAGTACTCCAACCCGGACAACACCGCGCCGGCTGCAATTGCCAAGGCCAGTGTCACCTACATGCCGACGCTGCGTTTGGCCCTGGAGTCGGATATCACGCCGTGGCTCACGACTCGCATCGGTGCTGCGAAGTACGTCGGGACGTTGAACCTCGAGAACCAGGCGGGTCAGGAGCTCAAGACCGGTCCCGGCACGCCGGGTTTCGCGACACCCAACGGGTTCGATTGGTTCCTCGGTTGCGGCTTCAACTTCGCCGAGTGGACGGTCGATATGGAACTCGCGAGCGAGACTCCGTTCGGCTTGGGCTACTGGCTGACCGGTTACAATCAGATTTGGGATTCGACGTCGGGCGGCTTTGGGCCTGTCGGTCGCATCTCGGCGGTCTACAACTACTAGTAGAACGCCGGGTTCAAACCCAATTGTCCGACGCGGCTCCTTCGCAGGAAGGGGCCGCGTCTTTTTTTGCTCCGACTTGGTGATCTACCCCGACTCCGCGCGTCTTCGACGCGTGCGCGCTTCCCGTCGTTCCTCATCGCTCCTCGTCGATGGCCTCGCGCGGGGCTTGGAACTTGCACAACCAGAGATGACGAATCCGGACGTTCGCAGCACTTCGGTGCCCGCGGGCGATGCATCGCATGTACTTCTTCTACTACTTTCCGGTCGGTATCGACGCCGAGGTGCGTCGGATTCCGGTGATCACGATTTCGTGCGCCGCGCTGTGCACGCTCGTGTTCGTGCTGCACAAGTTCTTTTCCACTTCGGTCCCGCTCGACTTTCGCAATTACATCTACTTTCCCGGTTACTCGAATTTGGGGCCGGCCGTCGCGGCCGCGTTTCTCCACTTCGACTACTTGCACATCATCACCAATCTCATGTATCTGGTGCTGTTCGGGCGTTACTTGGAAGACCGCTTGGGGACGTTGGGATTCGCGCTCGTTTTCTTTGGCGCTGCGCTGGTCGGGAACGTCCTCCAGGGTTGGTACAACGTTTACATGCTCCACACCCACGCCGGCATCATCGGCGCATCGGGTGGGGTGTCCGGCGTGCTCGGCGCGTTCCTGGTGCGTCTGCGCCACCACCGCGTCAAGATCGCGTACTGGGTGTTCGCTCCCCTGCTCGCCACCACCAAGGCGGGCAAGTCGGAGCTCCACGCCGTGGCGGCGATCGGACTGTGGGTGCTGATCCAAGTCGTGCGCGGGCTGGTGCAACTCGAAGGAGCGGCGGCGAACGTCGCCTACGTGACGCACATCGCCGGGTTCACGTTCGGCGTGACGGTGGCGGTCGTGACCGGCGGCTGGGCGCAAGGACGCGTCGACGGTCACATGCTCAAGGCCCGACGCAGCCTTCGCCGGGGCGATTTCTACGGCGCGCTCGACGAGCTCGAGCACTACGCGGTCGCGCGTCCGACGGACGGAGAAGCACACGTGGCACTGGCGCGCGCGCGCGTGCAGTGCAGCGACCACGCCGGCGCGCGAACGAGCTACGCGAATGCGTGCGAGTGCTTCCTCGCGGCCGGCCGACGCGGCGACGCCGAACGGGTCTATCAAGAGGCCTCGCGATCGCTGCCGGAGTTCGTCCTCTCGCCGGGGCGCCACCTCGACTTGTGCTTCGGACTCGAGCGAAATCTCAAGGGCGACGTCGCAATTCGCGCGTATGAGAGCTTCGTACGGACCTGCCACGACCACCCGGAGGCCGCCTTCGCCCTGTTGCGAGCCGCCAATCTGCACGCCAAGCGCGGCGACCTCGCTCGCGCCCGCACCTGCTACGAGACCATCCCGCTTCGATACCCCGAGGATACCTGGGCGGAGTTCGCCGCCGAGCACGCCCGACGTCTTTCGCTGGCCACCCAAGGCTAGCCGCTGGCCGCCCGCCCGCCCAAGTCGGTAATAATCTTGCCATTGCATCGGTCGCGGTGGTAGCCTGCGCGCGTCCATGGGTTGGTTTGCGGGCGGAAAATGGGAGGTGGAGGAGGATGGGAAGAGGGGGAAGGAGGGGCATTCCGTCGAGCGACCGACCGCGTGAGCGGCTGTATACGCGCGGCGCGGCGGAGCTTTCGCTGCAGGAACTTCTCGCGATCGTCATCGGGGGAGGCTCGCGCGAAAAGAGCGCGCTCGTACTGGCGCTAGGTTTGCTTGGGGAGTTCGGGGATCTGGTGGTGATGGGGCGGGCCGGCGTCGACGAGATGCGCCGGGTGCCCGGAATCGGGTTCGCCCGCGCGTGTCAGTTGACGGCCGCTTTCGAGTTGGGCAAGCGCTTCGCCAGAGAGTCGCGATCGGCCGGGACGTCCGTGCGCGCGCCGCGCGACATCGCGCGCATGTTCATGGACGAAATGAAGGACTATGATCGCGAGCATTTCAAGGCGGCGTTCCTGAACACGAAAAACCAGATCATCAAGGTCGTCACAGTGTCGATCGGTTCGCTCAACGCGTCGATCGTGCACCCGCGCGAAATCTTGAAGCCCGCGATCGCCGCGAGTGCCGCGTCCATCGTCTTGGTCCACAACCATCCGACGGGCGATCCGACCCCGAGTCGCGAGGACGTCGAGTTCACGCGCCGCTTCGCGAAGTGCGGCGAGCTGATCGGGATCGAATTGCTCGATCACATCGTCATCGGTGCGGATCGGTTCCAGAGTCTCAAAGAAGCGGGGCACTTCTAGTCCGTTTTCCGTTTTTTGGGAGTTTAGTAATGTCGGTATTTTCCAGACTTTCGAATTACCTCACCAACGACGTCGCCATCGACCTCGGCACCGCCAACACGCTGGTGTTCGTGAAGGGCAACGGCATCGTGCTGAACGAGCCGTCCGTGGTGGCGGTCGACCAGCGCACCAAGAAGGTCTTTGCGGTCGGCCTCGAGGCCAAGACCATGCTGGGCAAGACGCCCGAGTACATCAACGCCATCCGTCCCATGAAGGACGGCGTCATCGCGGACTTCGAAATTACCGAGATGATGCTGCGCGAGTTCATCCGGAAATCGCAGAAGAAGAAACACTTCATTCGCCCGCGCATCGTGATCGCGGTGCCGTCGGGAATCACCGAAGTGGAAAAGCGCGCGGTGCGCGACTCCGCCGAGCACGCGGGTGCCCGCGAAGTATTCCTGATCGCGGAGCCGATCGCGGCCGCCATCGGTGTGGGGCTTCCCGTGGACAAGCCGTCCGGCAACATGATCATCGACATCGGCGGCGGGACGACCGAAATCGCCGTCATCGCGCTCGACGGTATCGTGGCCGATAGCTCGATCCGTGTGGCCGGCGACGAGCTCGACGACGCCATCGTCAACTACGTGAAACGCACATACAACATGCTGATCGGCGAGCAGACCGCGGAGCAAATCAAGATGAAGATCGGCTGCGCGATCAAGATGGACAAGCCCTACGAGATGGAGATCAAGGGGCGCGACCTCGTGGCCGGCATCCCCAAGAATCTACGCCTCACCAGCGAGGAGATTCGCGAAGCCATCAGCGAGCCGATCTCGCAAATCGTGGAGGCCTTGAAGAACGCGCTCGAGCAAACCCCGCCCGAGCTCGCGGCCGACATCGTCGACCGCGGCATCGTCATGACCGGCGGGGGGGCGATGCTGAAGGGTCTCGACCAACTCTTGAAGAGGGAGACGGGCCTGCCGATCAACGTCGTGGACGATCCCTTGCTTTGCGTCGTGCTCGGCGCGGGCAAAGTGCTCGACAACATCCACGAGTACGATCGGGTCTTGATGCACAGCTCGCGCGATTAGCGTATGCAGCTGTACGAGGCCGTCTTCCACAAACACCGCGACCGCACGGTTCTCGCCGTCCTCATCGCCGCTTCCTTCGGGCTGTTGTCGCTGCCGGAAACCCGGCAGCTCGACTTCGCGCGCGCCCTCCTGGGCCGCGTCATGCGGCCCGCCCAGCGCGCCGCGGATTTGATCGACGACTACTCCGCGGTGCGCGCGGAGAACGAACGCTTGCGCCGCATGCTGGCCACCTTGGAACTCGAGCGCGGGCGCCTGCTGCAATTTCGCGACGAGCGCGAGCGACTGCGGCGCCTCGCCGAATTCAAAGAAGAACAAACCTATCGCCTGGTACCGGCCGAAGTGATCGGCCGCGATTTCGATCGCATTCAGACCAGCCTGGTCATCGACAAGGGTTCGCGCGAAGGACTGCGCGAGCGCATGCCGGTGTTCTCGTACGACGGATTGGTTGGCAGCTTGTCGCACGTCGAGGAGCAGTCGGCGTGGGTGCAGCTGTTGTCGAGCAAGAACCACCCCGTGAGTTGCATCGACAAGCGCAGCCGCGTGGTCGGCGTGCTGGAGTGGCGGTACCGCAACAATTTCGAGCTCAAGCACGTGAGCGCGGTGGAAGACGTCGCGGTGGGCGACACCCTCCTGACCAGCGGTTTTGGCGGAACCATTCCGAAAGGCTTCACGGTTGCTATTGTGGTGCGCGCCGCCGCGTCGACCGACGGGTTGTCGCTGCGCGTCGACGCGCGCAGCCCGGTGGACTTCATGTCGCTCGAAGAAGTGTTCGTGATGACCGAAGAGATGCCGTGGGATCGCTCCCTGTTCTACGACGAAGCCGACACGTCGCTCATGCGCGACGTGCTCCAAAAGGCGCGACGATGAAATTCCTGATCCCGCTCTTGACCATCGTCGTGTTCCTCGGGCTGCAGTCGACGGTCGCGGGGAAGATCGCGATCGGCGGTATTTCCCCCGACTTCATCGTCGTGTGCGTGATCCTGTTCGGTCTGCAGCGCGGCCCCATCCAGGGCTCGCTGTTCGGCTTCTTGGTCGGCTTCTTGGTCGACCTCGGCAACCCCGGCTACCTGGGATTGAACGCGCTCACCAAGTCGCTGGTGGGATACGCCGGCGGGCGCCTGGGTGCGACCGCGTCGCCGGGGACGCTGGTGCTCTTGTTCGTGATTTTTGTGGCCGCCTTCGGGCACGACGTCGTTTACTTCCTCGTCTATCTGTGGCCCCGTGTGGACAGTGCCATGGTGAGTATATTCACCAACGGGCTGCCCTCCGCGCTCTACACCGCGCTCGCCGGCATCGTTGTCGAGCGCGTGCTGGCGCTCTTGGGAGCGAAGGTGGTGACGAGGGTTGGCAAAGAGAGACAGTAGGAGTCTCGCGGAAGGTCCGTTTCGGATCCGCACCCTCCTGTTCGCCGTCGCCGTCGGTTTTCTGATTCTCATCGTACGCCTCTTTACACTCCAGGTCGTGCAGCACGAACAGTACGCCCAGTTTGCGCGCGACAATCAACTCCAGCGCGAACGCATCCCCGGTCCGCGGGGCTTCATGCGCGACCGCAACGGGCGCATCGTGGTCGACAACGCGCTCCACTTCGAAGTGGTGATGCAGTGGCGCTCGCGCGACGAAGCCCAGCGCACCGTCCGCGACCTGGCCGTCTACATTCCCATCGACACCACCAAGGCCATGGCGCGCTTCGACGCGTGGCAGAAGCGTTACGGCCGCGTCGCTTTTCCCCTGTTCCCCGACGCCGACAAGTTCATGATCTCGTTCGTGCGCGAGAACTGGATGCAATTCCCGGCGCTGAAGGTGGAGTCGCGCCTGCGGCGCCGCTACCCGGACCATTCGATCGCGGCGCACGTGTTCGGTTACGTGGGCGAAGTCACCAACGAAGAGATCGCGGCGGCACCCGAGGGCGTGCTCGTGGCGGGCGACTTTCTGGGCAAGGCCGGGCTCGAGCGCCAGTACGAAGACCAATTGCGCGGCACACCGGGACAGCGTGCCATCGAAGTCACTGCGTCCGGCACCGCACTGGGCGAGATCTCGGAGCTGTCGACCGCACCCACTTCCGGTCACGACCTCTTCCTCGCCCTCGACTACGACATGCAAGAATACTTGGACTCTCTCTTGGCGAGTCGGCCGAATCCGTCCGCGGCGGTGGTGCTCGACGTCGAGACGGGAGGCATCATTGCCGCCGCGAGCCGGCCTGCCTACGATCCCAACGCCTTCGCCATGGGCCCCTCGGCTTCGCTGGTGGGCGACCTCCTGGAGGATCCGTCCAAGCCGATGTTCAATCGCCTCTCCCAAGCGCGCTACGCCCCGGCATCGACGTTCAAGCTGATCGTCGCCTACGCGATCCTCACCAACCAGCTCATCGACCCCAATCGCATCCTGGTGTATTGCGACGGGACCCATCGCTTCGGCAACCGCGTCTTCAAGTGCTGGAAAGAGGAGGGCCACGGCCCCATGAACCTCATGTCGGCCATCATCAACAGCTGCGACGTGTACTTCTATCGCGCGGGTGAAATGATGGACGTCGACGTGTTGGCACAGGCCGCGACGGCGTTCGGTTACGACGGCAAGACCGGCGTCGACCTGCCGATCGAGGTGTCGGGCAACGTGCCCACCCGCAAGTACTACGACAAGCGCTTCGGCAAGGGACGTTGGACGCAAGGACTGATGCTCAACAACGCCATCGGGCAAGGCGAGTACCTCGCGACCGTGCTCCACGTCGCGCGCATGTCGGCCGCGATCGCGAACGGCGGGTGGTTGGTGCAGCCGCACTTCGTCGAACGAACCGACGGGGCCACGCCGCTCGTGCCGGTGCGCACGCGCGTCCCGGGACTGGAAGGCTCGACGCTCTCGTTCTTGCAGCGCGCGATGCTCGGTGTCGTCGAAACTCCGGGCGGAACGGCGCACTGGACGCGCCTTGCGTGGTTGCCGGTGGCGGGGAAGACCGGGACGGCGCAAAACCCGCACGGCGAGGACCACTCGTGGTACACGGCGTACGCGCCGGCCGACAAGCCCGAGATCGCGCTCGCGATCCTGGTCGAGAACGCGGGGCACGGCTCGGAGATCGCGGCACCGATCGCGCGCGACTTCCTCGCCGAGTATTTCCGTCCGGGGCGTCGTGCGGCGCACGCGGTCTCGAGCATCTCAAGCAAAGCCGACACCACCGGTGTGGTGGCACAGAGTGGAGGGACGCGGTGAGGACCGGACGCGATTTCGATTGGGTCATCGTGTTGTGCGCCGGGCTCTTGTCGCTCATCGGGCTCGCGGTGGTGTTCTCGGTGTCGCAGTCGGTAGGCGAGGTGTCGGCGGTGGCCATGCACGGCACCCACTTCACGCGCCAGCTCCTATGGTTGGGCGTGGGTGCCCTCACCATGTTGGTCGCGTTCGCCGTCCCGTTTCGCATGTTCGAGTCGCTCGCGTTCGCGTCCTACGTGGTGTGTCTCGTCATGCTGGTCGTCGTCCTCATCCTGCCGTCGCGCGGGGAGACACAGCGTTGGTTCATCGTGGGCCCGCTCGCGATACAGCCCAGCGAGTTCACCAAGGTCGCCGTGATCCTGGTGTGGGCGCGCGTGCTTTCCACCCACCGCGCGGACCCGAATCGCATGCGCACACTGATCCCGATCTTCTTCCTGTTCACCGTCCCGTTCTTGTTGGTGCTGAAGCAACCGGATCTGGGCACGGCGATGGTATTCGCCGGCATCCTGATGCCGGTGCTGTTCTGGCGCGGCTTTCGCGGCCTCCATATCCTGTTCTTGCTCTCGCCGCTCGTGAGCAGTGTCTTGATCATCTATGGCGAGAACGTCACCCACAATCCGTGGCCGTTCGGCATATTCATCGTGGTGATTTTAGTGGTGGCGTACCTGCGCCGGGCCTACTTGGTGGAGAGCGTCTCGCTGGTGGTTGCCAACGTGGGGATCGGACTCTTTCTTCCCTCGTTGTGGAATCACCTCAAGCCGTATCAGCAGCGCCGCGTTACCAATTTCCTGGATCCCGATTCCGACAAGCTCGGCTCGGGCTGGCAGGTGATTCAATCCAAGATCGCGATCGGTTCGGGTGGATTCCACGGCAAGGGATACTTGGAAGGCACGCAGAAGGCACTCGAGTACTTACCCGCCAAGCACACCGATTTCATCTTCTCGGTGCTCGGGGAGGAGTTGGGTTTCATCGGTGCGATGGGTATCCTGGTCCTCTTCGCGATCCTCATCACACGTGCGCTCATGATCGCGCAAAAGACGAAGAGCGAATTCGCGTCGACACTGTGCGTGGGCATCGCCTCGTACTTCGCGTTTCAGGTCTTCGTCAATATCGGGATGACGGCGGGGATTGCGCCGGTGGCGGGCATTCCGCTCCCGTTCGTGAGCTACGGCGGGAGCTCGATGCTGGTGAGTTGCTTCCTGGTGGGTCTCCTGCTCAACTGCGCGGTACGCTGGAGCGAGTACTAGCGGCACTGGACCGCCGACGCTCCACGTGACAGCCCCGCGCGGACGCGCTATATTCCAGCGCGTCGACGGAACCATAGTCGCCTTCGGAAGTAAAGGAACCCATGCATCCCATTCTGGTCCATCTCGGTCGTCTGCAAATTCGCTCCTATGGCTTCATGCTGGCCGTGAGCTTCCTCCTGGGCATTTGGCTCGCGAGTCGCCGCGCCAAGAAGTACGGTGTCGATCCCCAGAAGATTCTCGACTTGAGTGTCATCATCATTGTCGCGGCGGTGGTCGGCTCGCGGCTCCTGTACGTGGTCTTCCACCTCGACCAGTATCACAATCCGCTGGACGTATTCGCGCTGTGGCAAGGTGGTGCGACCTTCTACGGCGGTTTCCTGCTCGCGATGGCGGCCTCGTACTGGTGGGTGCAGCGCAACGGCCTTTCGTTTCTCCTCGTGGCCGACATCATGGCGCCCTCGATCGGTCTCGGGCTCGTGTTCACACGCATCGGTTGTTTCCTGAGCGGGTGCTGCTACGGAAAACCGACCGACGGCCCGTTGGGCCTCGTGTTTCCGCCCGACAGCCCGGCCGGCGCCGCGGCGGCGGCGCTGGCGCAGCAGATGGGCCGCGACCACGTGGCCCTCCACCCGACGCAGTTGTATTCGTCGCTCAAGGGCCTCTTGATTTTCACGGCACTCATGCTGCTGCAGCCGAAGTTGACCAAGCGCGGATCGACGTTCGGGTTGCTGCTCGTGCTGTATGGCATCGGCCGCTTCACGATCGACTTCTTTCGCATGTACGAAGACAACGCGCGCATTCTTTTCGGACTCTCCTTCAACCAAGTGATCAGCGTCGTGCTGATCGGTATCGGAATCTACTTGCTACTGCGACGGCCGGCGCCGGCGCGCGACGCGGCGGCATAGACAGCAACGGGTGGTGTCGGGTGGGGTGGGGGAAGGCAGTCCAGGCGCTCGCGGATTTCCTGATCGACGAACGTTGTCACGCGTGCGGTCGCCCGGTGGAGGCGTCGGCGCACCTGGCGCCCCCGCGCGCGTCCGCGGCGGCGGCACTCGCGTCACCCGTGCGCATCGGTTGGGGTCGACTCACGGTGGACACACGACCGTTGTGCGGCGCGTGCTGCCACCGACTGGTCGCGCCGGTCGACCCCGCGGCCGTCGGCCCGTTGACGGTGTGGCCCGCCTTCGAGACCGACGACCGCGTATTGTCGGTCATCCATGCGCTCAAGTTCTCGCGTCGCGAACGCCTGGCGACTTGGCTCGCACGCGCGCTCGCGGATGGATTGCCCGCGCGCGCACTGTCCGATGTCGACCACGCCACGGTGCTCGTTCCGGTTCCGATGGACCGCGCGTCGCAGCGACGTCGCGGCTTCAACCAAGCCGAGCGACTCGCGAGTGCATTGGGCGCGCGGAAAGGACTACCGGTCGAACGGCGTGCACTGGTGAAGACGCGCGCCACCGCACCGCAGTCGTCGCTCGGCCGCGCCGAGCGCATGCGCAACGTGGCGGGTGTGATGGCGGTCGTCGCGCCCGACGCGATCGCGGGACGTCGCGTGGTACTCGTCGACGATCTCGTGACGACGGGTGCCACCGCGGCAGCGTGCGCGGACGCGTTGGCGCGTGCCGGCGCGCGCAGCGTCCATGCCGTGTGCGTCGGCTATCGCCCATGACGACTTCCGTGCGACGCGCGCGGGTCCCAAAAATCCGGCGTTTCTGCAATCTTGACAACGACTTCCGCCGCGGCTAAAATGGCTTAACCGCGCCCGCCGCAGCCGGCGTTCCACGATGCATTTGCCACTCCGGTAGCCTTTCAATTAGGTTGATGTCTCGGCCCGCGAGCCGGGAACGACGAGGAAACACCGGAACGCATGGGGTCGAGCGCGGAATCGGCGTCGAGCGCGCGCACGCCATTCGGGCGGACACCACAAGGAGGATGGGACTTGGCGATCAAGGTAGCGATCAACGGTTTCGGACGCATCGGACGTCTCGTTTACCGACACGCATTCAACGATCCGCGCTTCGAGGTGGTGGCGGTCAACGACCTCACCAGCCCGACCATCCTCGCGCATCTGTTGAAGTACGATTCCGTGCACGGTCGCTTTCCCGCCGACGTCGCCCCCACCGAGACGGGGATCAAAGTCGGCGGCAAGACACTGCAAGTCATCTCGGAAAAAGATCCGGCCAAGCTGCCGTGGAAACAGCTCGGCGTCGACGTCGTCATCGAATCGACGGGCCTGTTCACCAAGCGCGACGACGCCGCCAAGCACCTCGCGGCCGGTGCGCGCCGCGTGCTCATCTCGGCACCCGCCACCGACCCCGATTTGACCGTCGTCATGGGTGTGAACGACAAGGAATTCGACGCGGCCAAGCACGCGATCATCTCGGTGGCGTCGTGCACGACCAACTGCCTGGCGCCGGTCGCCAAGGTACTCAACGACAACTTCGGCATTACGCGCGGGCTCATGATGACGATCCACGCCTACACCAACGATCAAGTGATGCTCGATCAGCCGCACAAGGACTTGCGGCGCGCGCGCGCGGCGGCCGTGTCGATGATCCCGACCACGACGGGCGCCGCGAAGGCGGTTACCAAGGTGCTCCCCGAGCTCAAGGGGAAGATCGACGGCACGGCGGTGCGCGTCCCGGTGGTGGACGGATCGCTGGTCGACTTTACCTTCGAGGTTGAAAAGCCTGCGTCGATCGAGGCCGTCAACAAGGCCATGCGCGATGCTTCGCAGGGTGCCATGAAAGGCATCATCGAATACACGGAGGACCCGATCGTGTCGGTCGATGTGATCGGCAACGCGCACTCCGCCATCTTCGACGCCAAGTCGACGATGGCCATCGGTGACCGATTCTTCAAGATTCTCGCCTGGTACGACAACGAGTACGGCTACTCGGGCCGTATGGTGGACATGCTGCGACTCATCGGATGATGAGGGTGAGGACGGATGAAAAAACTCTCGATTCGTGATTGTGACGTCAAGGGCAAGCGCGTTCTGACGCGCGTCGATTTCAACGTGCCGCTCGACAGCGACCGTGTTATCACCGACGACACGCGCATCATCGAAGCGCTGCCGACCGTGCGCGACATCGTCGATCGCGGCGGCCGCTTGATCCTGATGAGTCACCTGGGGCGGCCGCGGGGGCAGAAGAACCCCGAGTTGAGCCTGGCCCCCGTCGCGGCGCGCCTGGCCGAATTGGTCAAGAACCCGCTGCGCTTCGCGCACGACTGCATCGGCGAGGACGTGAAGCAGAAAGTGGCGTCGTTGAAGGACGGCGAAATCTTGCTGCTCGAAAATCTCCGCTTCCACGCGGGTGAAGAAGAAAACTCCAAGTCGTTCTCGAAGGAACTCGCTTCGTTGGGCGAGGTCTACGTGAACGATGCCTTCGGCACCGCGCATCGCGCGCACGCCTCGACGGTCGGCGTCACCGAGTTCATCCAGACGCGGGCGGCCGGCTTCCTGATGGAGAAGGAATTGAAGGCGCTGGGCGACGCGCTCAACACACCGGCGCGTCCGTTCGTCGCGGTGCTGGGCGGGGCCAAGATCGCGGGCAAGATCGACCTCATCAAGTCGCTCCTCGAGCGCGTCGACGCACTCCTGGTGGGCGGCGGCATGATGTACACCTTCTTCAAGGCTTCGGGGCTCGAAGTCGGCAAGAGCATCGTCGACGAGAAATACCTCGCGATGTGCAAAGAGCTCCTGGCCAAGACGCGCCCTGGTCGCGGGCGACTCCTGCTCCCGGTCGATGCCATCGTCGCGCAGTCGATCGACGACGACGCGCCCGCGCGCGAAGTATCCATCGCCGACATCCCCGAAGACTGGCTCGGCCTCGACATCGGCCCCAAGTCCGTCGACTTGTTCAAGGCGCAGATCGCGGGTGCCAAGACGGTGTTCTGGAACGGCCCCATGGGTGTCTTCGAGAAGCCGAGCTTCGCGGAGGGAACCAAGGCCGTCGCGCGCGCCATCGCCGATGCCACCGATCGCGGTGCCAAGACCATCGTCGGCGGCGGCGACAGTGTGGCGGCCATCAACTTGATGGGGATCGCGAACCGCTTCACGCACATCTCGACCGGCGGAGGAGCATCGCTCGAGTTCATGGAAGGCAGGACGTTGCCCGGCATCGAGGCGTTGTGCGACGTGGCCGAGGTCGCGGGATAGCTCGCGAGGTCGTTCGAACACCTACATGCCGCGCCCCAAACTCATCGCCGCCAACTGGAAGATGAACAAGACCATCGCCGAGGCGGTCGCGTTCGCCGGTGAATTGCGCGCGTCGCTCCCTTCCGTCCCCGCACACTGCGACCTCGTCGTCATCCCGAGTTTCTTCTGCGTGCGTCCGGTGGTCGATGCACTGGTGGGCGCGCGCGCATGGGTGGGCGCGCAGGATCTATACTGGGAAAAGAGCGGCGCCTTCACGGGCGAAGTGTCGGCCGACATGGTCAAGGACGCGGGTGCCATGTACGTGCTGGCGGGCCATTCGGAGCGACGGCACGGTCTCGGCGAGACGGACGCCGTCGTCGCCAAGAAACTGGCGGCCGCGTTGGTCGCCGGGCTGACACCCATCCTGTGTGTCGGCGAGACGCTTTCCGAGCGCGAAAGCGGGCTGGAGGCGCACGTGGTCGAGCGACAGCTCGCGGTCGCGTTCACCGGGGTGAGCGCCGACGATGCCCGCATGACGGTGATCGCATACGAACCGGTGTGGGCGATCGGGACGGGTCGCACCGCGAGCCCCGACGACGCCGTCACCATGCACAAGACCATTCGTACCTGGATGCAGGGACGTTTCGGGCCGCCGGTCGCGAAGGCGCTGCGCATCCAGTACGGCGGCAGCGTCAACCCGGCCAACGCCGGCGATCTCCTCGCGCGCGACGAAGTGGATGGACTCCTCGTGGGCGGCGCCAGCCTCGACGCGGGGTCGTTCCTCGGGATCGCGCGGGCTGCGGCCGCGCGCTAGTCCGTCCCGCCGATTGACTTTCGTAGGCACCTTTGCTACGCTCGCCCGTCGCGGTGACCCCCACCGCAATTTTTGTTTGGCGGGCACTCGGGCCCGCCGGAAACCAAGGAATCTTCGATGCTGTTCAACCTGTTGATCGGTCTGCACGTCCTCGTGTGCATCGTGCTCATCCTGGTGGTCTTGCTGCAGTCGAGCAAGGGCGGCGGGCTGGCGGGTGCGTTCGGCGGCGGCGGCGGACAAACGATGTTCGGCGGCCAGGAGACGGCGACGTTCTTGAGCAAGGCCACGACGTATCTCGCCGTCGCGTTCATGGTCCTTTCGCTCTTGCTCGCGTTTCTCTCGGCACGGCGCACGGCGCCGACCTCGCGTTCTTTGGTTCGCCAGGCGGCCGAGTCTCAGCAGAACGTCATTCCGCAAGGGAAGAGCATCGACGACATTCTGGGAGGCGCGGACTCGACCGCGGCCAAAGCGGACACGACCAAGCCGCGCTAAACACGATTGGCTCACGGGCCCAGGTGGTGGAATTGGCAGACACGCTATCTTGAGGGGGTAGTAGACGAAAGTCTGTGCGGGTTCGAGTCCCGCCCTGGGCACCAACCACGATACGGACTTCACGCGCGGCGCCACGAGCGCCAAAACGAAATCCACCTTTCGAGCGACTAACCACGGGACGCCCACAACGGGTGTCCCGTTGGCGTTTTTGAGACAGGAGGACGATCATGATCTACACGAAGCTCCTCGGCATCGCCGCCCTGATGGGCGGTATCGGGGCGGGCGCTTCCGCCGCCGCCGCGGACCTCAAGAGCACGCCGGCCAACCAGAAGTCGGTCAGCATCACCATCTACAATGACAACCTCGGCCTGGTGAAGGACGTGCGCACGGTCGAACTCAAGACCGGCGTACAGAGCCTGTGGTTCGAAGGGGTCGCGGCACAGATCGACCCGACGTCGGTCCACATCCGCTCGATCGATGCGCCCAACGCGCTCTCGGTCATCGAGCAGAACTTCGAGTACGACTTGGTGTCGCCCGAGCGTCTGATGCAGAAGTACATCGGGCAAACCGTCGAGCTCATAACGACGCGCGAGAACAAAGACGACGAGACCGTCCGCGCCAAGTTGATCGGCACGCAAGGCGGAACCGTCTACGAATTGGAAAACGGCAAGATCGCGATCAACCCGCCGGGTCGCGTGATACTGCCCGAGCTCCCGGCGGGGTTGATTTCGGAGCCTTCGCTGGTGTGGTTGCTCGACACCAGCAAGCCCAAGCACACCATCGAGGCTAGCTATCTCACGGGCGGCATCGGCTGGAAGTCGGATTACGTCGCCGTGTTGTCGGCCGACGACGCCAAGGCGGATCTGTCGGGTTGGGTGACCATCGACAACCAAAGCGGTGCTACCTACGAGAACGCGTCGTTAAAGCTGGTCGCGGGCGACGTCCATCGCGCGCAGCCCGAGTACGCGCCGATGGCGACCGGCGACTTGATGGCGGTGCGCGGTATCGCGAAAGAGGCGCAATTCCAAGAAGAGTCGTTCTTCGAATACCACCTCTACACGCTCGAGCGTCCCGCGACCGTCAAGGATCGACAGACCAAGCAGATCTCGCTCTTGTCGGCCGAAGGTGCGAAGGTCAAGAAGACCTTCGTCGTGCAGCCGCAGTACTCGTACTGGTTCGCGCGCGCGGCCGATGTCGAGAAGCCCAAGGTCGGCGTTTACGTTTCGCTCGATAACTCGAAGAAGAACGGCATGGGCATGCCGCTCCCCAAGGGCATCGTGCGCGTGTACAAGAAGGACTCCAAGGGCGATCTCCAATTCATCGGCGAGGATCGCATCGACCACACGCCCGAAGACGAAACCATTCGCATCAAGATGGGCGACGCCTTCGACGTGATCGCCGAGCGCGTGCAAACCGCCTTCGAGGTCCTGGCCAGCGGGCACCTGTACCGGTCGTCGTACAAGGTGACGCTTCGCAACCACAAGGCCGAGGACATCACGGTGCAAGTAGTCGAACTCTTGAGCGGGGACTGGACGATTACGACTTCGTCGTACCCGTTTGACAAGGAAGCCTCGAGCCGAGCGCGCTTCGACGTGCCGGTCAAAGCGAAGGGTTCGGCCGAGCTGACGTACACGGCGGAGATCCGTTACTAGGCATCGAAGATCGACGCGTAAGGACGCCTCGATCCGGGCCACATTGGTGTTTACATCCCCGCGCGCGGCGTATTAGATTCGCCGCGGATTTCGACCCGCCACGGGATTCACACCAGGGGGCAACTTGGATCAGACCAGCGGCTTGAACGGCAACGCCATCGTCCTTCTCGTCGGCGCGCTCGGCGTCGTCGGCATCGTCATCGGCGTGTTCGCGCTCGTGCGACTGCGCGCCATCTCGGGCCGGTTCGCGTGGGTGACGGGCAAGGATGCAGCCGCCGTCGACACGCTGCCCACGTTGTTGGCGGCGGTCGAAGGCAGCCAGCGCGACATCGAGAATCTCCAAACCGAGTTCAAGCTGGCCGCAGTCGAAGCCCGCACGCACTTCAAGCGCTTGGGCATCGTGCGCTACAACGCGTTCGACGGTGTCGCCGGGCAACAAAGCTATTCGCTGTGCCTGCTCGACGAAAACCAGAACGGCATTCTCATCTCGAATCTGGTCGGCACCAACTTCAGTCGCGGCTACGCGGTCGAAGTCAAGTCGGGGGAACCCGCGCGCCCGCTCGGCGAAGAAGAGAAGGAAGCGCTGGCGACGGCAAAGAAGAACGGGAACTAATCGTACCGGCCCCGCAGAGAGCTACTCCTCCGGCTCTTTCCGCTGCTGCCTGCTGTAGTTTTCCAGGATGCGCTTTTCCGTGGGTGTGAGGTTCTCGTATCCCTTGGCGGAAATCTTGTCCAGGATCGAGTCGATCTTGCCCGCACCGTCGGGTTCGGCGCGATGCTTCGGAAATCCGAAGCGCGGTCGCCACGCTGGCCCGCGCTTGCGACGCGTGGTCCAGCCCAGCTTGCGCGCGATCTCGTCGCGAAAGAACGGTAGACCCGCCACCATACCGCCGATGTGGGCGAAGTAAGCCACACCCGTCTTTCCCGCGACTCCGTTCGCCAGTTGCAGCACCGCGAGTCCGATGACGAGATACTTGATTTTGACTGGTATCAAGAAGTAGAGATACACGTACGCGTCGGGGAAGAGCATGGCAGCGGCCAAGTAGAGACCGAATATGGCGCCACTCGCGCCGATGACGCCGGCATCGTAGTTGAAGAGCATGTGCATGAGCCCGCCGCCGATGCCGCACACGAAGTAGTAGCGCACGAGGCGCTTGCTCCCCCACGCGCCTTCCACCATGTTGCCGAGGAAGTACAGCACCACGAGATTGAAGAACAGGTGCCAGAAGCTTCCATGCAGGAACATGTAGGTCACGAGCTGCCACAAGTAGAGTCGCTCGACGACCAGGCGCGGGGTCAGTGCCAGCCAGGCGTCGACCGCGGGAAACAAATTCTGGACGAAAAACATCGCCACCGTGGCGATGATGATGCGACCCACGCCCGAGTCCAGGAAGGACGGGCCCGAGAACGGCGGTTGAGGTCGGTAAGGACGAGAAGTCATAACGGTTTGGCGGCGCGTGTGCCCTCGTCAACATAAGCCCACAGGCGCGCCCAGGGCAAGCATCGCCCCGGTGCTGCAGCACGCATGTAAGGGGGGCGCCTCGAGCCCGTCCAAACCAGTGCGAAAAAGGGGTTCGAAAGAATCTTTACAGAGGCGCGGAGCCCGATGATAATCCGTCGACCCCGGGGAGGCGTGTGACTGACCGTCTCCTCGCCATCTTGAGAATGACAACACGTTCGAGGAGGAATTGATGTCCCAGGAATTCGAGTTTACCGACGCCAACTTCGACCAGGAGGTCCTCAAAGCGGACCGCCCCGTGCTCGTCGACTTTTGGGCGCCTTGGTGCGGTCCCTGCCGCGCCATTGCACCCATCGTGGCCGAGATTTCGTCGGAGTACGCAGGCAAGTTGAAGGTCGGTAAGGTCAACACCGACGACAACCAAGGGATCGCCGTGCGCTATGGAATCATGAGCATTCCGACCATATTGATCTTCAAGAACGGCGAGCCGGTCGACCAGATCGTCGGTGTGGGCAGCCAGCCCAAGAAAACCCTGACCACCAAGATCAACGCGATACTGGCCAGCTAGACGTCCCGGCATCTTCGCCTCGCAAAGGCCGGTCCCGTTGGGGCCGGCCTTTTTTGCTTAGCCGGCGCGGCGTGGAACTTGCAACGACCGCGGTCTATGCCCCGCCTGTACCTCGTCGTTCTCTCGAGCGTCCTCGTCGCCGCGTCGCTTTCCTGCGGATCGACCGACGAGCGCACCGCGCGCAGCACCACCGTGACCGCGGATTCGTCGCGCGGCCCCGTCTCGGGAGGTCGCATCATCATCGGCGTCCAGCAGGAGCCCGAGATGTTGAGCGAGATTCTCAACTCGATGGCGACCAACAACATGGTCTGCAACTTGATCTTCTCCAAGTTCGTCAAGTACGACGACCATTTCCAGTTGATTCCGGATCTGATCCGCGTGATTCCGACGGTGGAAAACGGCGGGATCTCGGCGGACCATCTCACGTACACGTACCACCTGCGTTCGGGGGTGCGTTGGCACGACGGCGAGCCGCTCACGAGTCGCGACGTTCGCTTCACGTTCGACGTCATCATGGATCCGAAGGTCAACGTCGAGTCGCGCGAAGGCTGGGAGGCGGTGTCGTCGCTGGACACGCCCGACGACACGACGGTGGTCTTCCACCTCCAGCGGCCCTATCCCGACTTCGTGGGCGAGACCTTCTTCGACGAACCCGTCCTGCCGGAGCATCTCCTGCGCAACGAGACGGGGGAACGCTTCCACGCCTCGCGGTTCCATCGCGCGCCGGTGGGTTCGGGGCCGTTCAAGTTCAAGAGTTGGACGCCGGGCTCGTACCTGGAGTTGGTCGCCAATCCCGACTACTACGGTGAGGGGCCCTATCTCGACTCGATCATTTTCAAGTTCATTCCCAACGAGAACACCCTCTTGGTGCAGCTCAAGACGGGTGAGATCGACGCGTTCGACAACGCGAACATCACCTTCATGTCGCAGCTCGACGCGATCCCGGGTGTTCGCATCTACCGCACGCCGATGCTCATGTACGAACACCTGGACCTGAACACCGAGAACCCGATTCTCGCGGACCGGCGCGTGCGGCGCGCGTTGAGCTTCGCGACCAACAAAGACGAGATCGCCGAGCGAATCTACAACGGGCTGGTGGTGGCGGCACCGCTGGACGAATTCGACAAGTCGAGCTACTACTCGGCTTCGGCGGCCGCGCGGGCGACGTTCGACCCCGCGGCGGCGCGACGATTGCTGCTCGAGGCGGGGTGGAAGGACAGCGACGGCGACGGCATCGTCGAGCGCGACGGCAAGCCGCTCAAGTTGTTCCTCACCGCTAGTGCCGGACAACCCAACCGCGAGCGCACCGAGCTCGTGCTGCGCGAGCAGTACCGTGCGATCGGCGTCGACGTGGAGATCCGCAATTACGGTCCCACGGTGCTTTACGGGACCTACGAAGACGGCGGCATCCTGAAGCGCGGATCGTTCGACATCGCGATGTACGCGTGGCTCTCCACACCGGAGCCGTCGCGACGAGAGGCGCTCTACTCCGCCACCAGCGTTCCGCCGCAAGGCCAGAATCACCCGCGCTTCCGCAACGAAGAACTCACGCGCCTGCTCGAGCAGGGCAGCACCGAAACCGACCCGGCCAAGCGCGAGGCAATCTATCAGCGCGTGCAAGAAATTCTGGTCGACGAAGCTCCCGTCATCCCGCTGTTCTGGTACACGGCGATCGACCCGGTCACCGAGCGCCTGCAGAACTTCCGCCCCAACGCGACGCAGTCCGCCGATACGTGGAACGCGTCGACGTGGTACCTCAGCAACGGCCCACAAGTCTCCGCGCGGTGACCCGCCCGCGGCTGCGCGCGGCGACGCAAGTTGGTACAAAACTCGCACTTCCGCAGAGGATCCCCGGCACTCGGCCGCGGCGGAGTAGGTTAATCGAGTCTATTACATAGGGTTAAATCGATGCTTCGGTTCTTCCTAAAGCGCACGATTGCGATCATCCCGCTCGTACTGCTGGTTTCGCTCATCTGTTTTGCATTGATGCAGGCGACTCCAGGTGGGCCGGTCGGAATGCTCTCGGGGAACCCCATGGTGGGACCCGAGGATGTCGCGCGCATTCGCGCCAATTTCGGCTTCGATCAACCCGTGATTGTGCAGTACGGGATGTGGCTCAAGCGCATCCTGGTGCATGGCGACTTCGGACACTCCTACGTCACCGGCGAGCCGGTCATCGAGATGATCTGGCAGCGCCTGCCCGCGACCCTCGAGCTGATGGGGGCCGCGTTCTTGCTGGCGTTCTTGTTCGGCCTCTCCGGCGGCATCGTCGCGGCACTCAAGCGCTACACCAAGTTCGACTCGGTCATCATGATGGTGACATTGTTCGGCATTTCAATTCCCGTGTTCTGGCTGGGACTCATGTCGATGATGTTGTTCACGGTGAAGTGGCGGCTCTTGCCTTCGGCGGGCATGTTCGCGCTCGGAGTTCCGTTCTCCGTGCTCGATCACTTGCGACACTTGCTGATGCCGTCGCTCGTGCTGTCGCTATTGTTCATCGCGAGCTGGAGTCGCTACATGCGCGCGAGTCTTTCCGACGTGCTGGCCATGAACTATATCAACGTCGCGCGCGCCAAGGGCGCCTCGCGCGGCTCCGTGGTGTTTCGCCATGCGGTGCGCAACGCCGCCATTCCCGTGCTGACGGTGATCGCGCTCAATCTTCCCGCGCTCTTCACCGGGTCGATCATTACGGAGACGATTTTCGCTTGGCCCGGCATGGGGCGCCTGTTCTACGACGGGTTGCTTCGCCAGGACTACACGCGCCTGATGGGTATCATCTTCATCGCGTCGGCACTCATTGCAATCTTGAACCTGGTTGCGGATACGATCTATGGCCTTCTTGACCCCCGTATTAGACTCGCCCGCTAAGGCTGGCCGCCGCGCGGTGGTCGTGCAAACGGTGCACCCGTTGCGCGACACGCTTCGTTCCGCCCCCACGCGCGCGACGGGCGGCGGCGAGCGCAACTACTTCAGCTCGGTGCTGAAGCGCAGTCCCCTGGCGTACACCGCCTTCATCGTGATGAGCCTGATCGTCCTGGGAGCGGTGTTCGCGCCCTTGATGAGCCCGTACCACAAGGACAAGATCGACCTCACGCGCCAATACTTAGCACCCTCGCTCGACCATCCCTTCGGGACCGACGATCTCGGACGCGACATCTTCGTGCGCGTCATGCACGGGGGGCGTATCTCGCTCGCGGTTGGTTTTCTGGCGATGCTCGTGGCCCTCGTGATCGGAGTGGCGGCGGGCGGTGTTGCGGGTTACTACGGCGGTTGGGTCGACGCCGTGCTCATGCGCACGGTCGATCTGATGCTCGCTGTTCCCGTATTCTTCGTCATTCTGTTCCTGTCGAGTGTCGTCTCGCCGAAGATTTCTATTCCCGCCGTGTGCTTGATGATCGGCGGTACGCAATGGATGGAAGTCGCACGGCTGGTGCGAGCGGTCGTGATGTCGACCAAGGAGCACGAGTTCGTCGACGCCGCTCGAACCCTCGGCCTTCCGGATCGGCGCATTATCGTGCGCCACCTCTTGCCCCACACGACCGCACCGGTGCTAGTCGCCGTGACGCTCGGCCTGGCCCAGGCGATCATCATCGAAAGCGGTCTGTCGTTCCTGGGTTTTGGCGTGCAGCCGCCGACGCCGAGTTGGGGTGCGATGCTGCAAAATGCGCAGAGCTATTTGAGCGATTGCCCGTGGATCGCCGTCTTCCCCGGTCTCATGATCTGTCTCACCGTCGTGTGCTGTAACGTGCTCGCCGACTTTCTCGGCGAGGCGATGAGCCCCGCGCGACGCGCCGTGCGCTAGCAAACCCCGCGAATTCCAATTGCTGTCCCACCCGGCGTAAAGTATCCTTCACCGGCTCGACGCGCTATCTCATTTGACACAAGCGTATTACGCCCCAGTGGGCGCGTCGATCGGCACCCCATGAGCTCCTTGACGCTGGTCATATTGTTTTCGCTGCTCGCAGCCGGTGCAACGCTGGCGGGCGGCATGGCGGCGACGCTGCCGGGCCGACTGAGTCATCGGCAGCTCAGCCACATCATCGCGTTCGGCGCCGGGTATATCCTCGCGGCGGCCCTCGTCAGCTTGCTCCCCGAGAGCCTCGAGCTCGTCGCGACCGCGCCGCTGTGGATACTCGCGGGGTACGCCCTTGCGCACTTGTTCGAACACACCTTTACGTCGCATTTTCACTTCGGCGAAGAAACGCACCACGAGCACGCAATCGCGCCCGGGGTCAGCACGACGGCCTTGGTGGGCCTCTCGCTGCACGCGTTCTTCGACGGCGTCGCCATCTCGTCGGGATTTCTGGTGACACCGACGCTGGGCGTGCTGATCGCCTTGGCGGTGGTACTGCACAAGGTCCCCGAAGGCGTCACGATTTCGTCGCTGATGCTGGCCTCGGGGCGCAATCGTCGCAGCGCCCGCCAAGCCGCGATGCTCCTGGCGGCTGCCACGCTCGCGGGTGCGGCGCTGATGTCGGTCTTGGGAGAGGGGCTAAAGGGGATCGGGCTGGCCCTCTCGTGCGGCATCGCGCTCTACGTCGCTGCCACCGACCTGATGCCCGAGATCAATCAGCATCCGGAAGGACGCTACTCCTTGAGTGCGCTGACCGGTGTGCTGTTATACTTCGGTGTTTACGCGATCATGGGTCGCGTGGGGTTGAACTAGAAATGGCAAGCTCCGACTACATCGTCGTGCTCATCACGGCGCCGACCATGGCCGACGCCCGGCGCATCGCGCGCGCCCTGGTCGAGGAACGTTTCGCGGCTTGCGTGAACCTGTTGCCCGAATGTCGGAGCGTCTATCGGTGGGAGGACGACGTGGTGGAAGAGTCGGAAGCGATGATGGTAGTCAAGACGGCGCGCGAGCTCTTTCCGGCGCTGGCGAAGCGGGTGGCGGAGATTCACCCCTACGCCGTCCCCGAGGTAGTGGGGCTACCTTTGGTGGAAGTGGCCGAGCGCTATCGGCATTTCCTGGCCGACGGCGTCCGGCGGGACGGATAGGTGCTAGACCAGCGACGACGTGGCCGATACCGCCGCGTCGACCAGAGTTCCGAACACCGCGCCGACCGTCGTGATGAAGGCCCGGCCCAGAGTCGCAGCGACCTTCGCGGTCCGCTTGACGGTATCGACGGGGGTCGACACCGAGTCAGCGTGCTTCACGGCCTCACCGCGAATATGGATCACGCGGGTCATGTGGAACGCTTCGGTGGGGACGTCGACTTCGATCGAAATGGGTGCGACCGACGCGACCGTCTTGCACACGGGAGCCGTCGAATCCACCGTCTTGCACACGAACACTTTGTCGTCGATCGCGCCCTTGGGAACCGTACCGGCAGCGTTCACCGCGTACACGGTGACCTCTTTGGAGGTTCTCGCGGCCGCGTCGGCGTGGGTCGACCGAGCCTTGTTGCACGCATATACGTATGAATAGGACCCGATCAGGATCGTTCCAACCGATGCAGCTATTACCAAGTTCTTCATATCACCCCTCCTTGAGCACTTCATACGCGGGTCCGGGGAGGCCGGTTCCCGATGATCTTCGATGTATGCCCCTTAGACGCCGGTTGCGTACAAAGCGTTGCAATTTTCTCCGGGGTGCGCGATGAATCTGCCCACTTTCGGGGTCGCGTTGAGCGGGGGAACGGCGAAATCCGTCACGCATGTCGGCGTGGTCAAGGCTCTCGTCGAAGCCGGCATACCCATTTCGTACGTAGCTGGAACCAGTGGTGGCAGCATCGTCGGAACAATGTACGCGTCCGGGATGCCGATCTCGACCATGGAAGCAGTCGCCTCCAACATGAGCTGGCGCAAGCTCGTCAGCATTCGTCTGACGCGGCTCGGATTCATCTCGAGTCAACGCATCGAAGACTTCGTGAAGGAGACCATCGGCAGCCTTCACTTCGAGGACCTCTCCGTGCCGTGTGGTGTCGTCGCCACCAACCTGCTCACGGGGGACCGCAAGGTGTTTCGCACCGGCCCCGTCGCGCGCGCCGTGCGCGCGAGCTGCAGCATTCCGCAGATCTACCTGCCGGTCGAGATCGACGGCGAGTATTTCGTCGACGGCGGTCTCTCGCAGTACTTGCCGGTCGAGACGGCGCAAGAGATGGGCGCCGAGTTCGTGATGGCGTCGCACTTGGCACCCGTCGACCCCACGTACCGCCGCCCGCAAAACATCCTCCAGCTCGTGGTGCAAGTAACGGGCTTGATGGCGCGCAAGAATTTTCCGATCTCGGAGGCGAAGGCGAACTTCGTCGTGCATCCCAACGTCGATGCGTACAGCTCGTTCGACTTCGAGCACGCGGCCGAGATGATCGAAATCGGCTACGACGCGACGCGGCGCGTGATCGCAGACCTCAAGACGAAGTGGGAAGGATCGGGGAGTTTGGGTCAGCGCATCGCGCGTAAGTTCACCGGGGAGTAATCGCGTGGCCCGTCCTATCGTCCTGCTCACCGATTACGGGAGCGACGAATTCTACGCCGGCGTCACGCGCGCGGTGATGGCGTCGGCTTCGCCGGCGTCGACGGTGATCGATCTCACCCACGATATTCCCGCCCACGACGTCGCGCGCGCGAGCTTCGTGCTGGCGCGATCCCTCGACTACTTGCCGGTCGATGCGGTCGTGGTGGTGGTGGTGGACCCCGGTGTGGGGACGACGCGGCGCGGTGTGCTGATCGAGGTGGGGGAGCGCGTTCTGGTCGGGCCGGACAACGGCTTCGCGAGCGATCTACTCGCCGCGGGTGTGTCCGCGCGGTTCGCATCGATCGACGAAGACGCCGCGCAGGAGGCCACGGGTCGTGCGCCGCGCGGCGCCACGTTTCACGGGCGCGATCTGTTTGCTCCCGTCGCCGCGGCGATCGCGCGCGGCGCACAGCCTTCGACCTTCGCGCGCAGCACGGACCGTGTCGTCATGCTGCGCGATGTTCCCAGCGTCACCATCGACGGCGGCCGCGTACGCGGCCTCGGGCGCCACATCGATCGTTTCGGCAACGTGATCTCGGACATTGCGCGCGGTGTCATCGAGCACGTGTTCGGCGCCGAGCTTGGCCGCGTGCGCGCGCGCGTCGGACGCGTCGACGCGGGGGCGTTGCGGCGCACCTACGCGGACGGCGCGCCGGACGAGGTCATCGTGTTACTCGATAGTTGGGACCTGGTCGAAGCCGCCGTCAACGGGGGACGCGCGTGCGACGCGCTCGGCGCTGCACGGCCGCACGACGTGGCGTTCGAATTGTTCGCCGAGTGAGACGGCCGTGGACGACGCCCTCGCGCGCCTTTTTTGGGCTTCAAGGTCGCCCCGCGATGCGCTATGCTTTCGCGCCCGGAAAAGTGCGAGGGTCACGCCCCGATCATGGGGCCGGTTCGCTCCCGGACCGGCGCTTCCGATCCAACAATAATCCGAGTGGTGGCCATGCACCCATCGTGCATCGGTCGGACCGAAAGCAGTAGGAGAATGGAATCGATGAAACGCGTGTTGACGACATTGAGCCTGACGCTGGTGGCCTGCATCCTGGCGGATTCCGCCCGCGCCCAAGTGGGTGCCCCGCCGGAAGAGCAGAAGTACTTCCGCATCCCGCACAAGTATCACATCTACTTAGAGCTCGGCGGATCGTTGCCGTCCAAACCCGGCGTGTTCAGCAACTACTGGAACTCGTCGCTCTTGTTCGCCACCGGCGGCGGTATCAACGTGATTCCGTGGCTCGATGTGAACTTCAACTACACGTACACCTCGTGGTCCAACAACCCGACGAAGTCGAAACCGGTCATCGGCTTCGTCGGCGTGCCGGACGTCGAGGGCGGTCTCATCACGACGATGACGTTCTCCGGTTCGGCGCGTTTCCTCGCGGTGCCGAACTCGCGCACCAACCCGTTTGCGGAAATCGCCGTGGGTTACTACAAGACCAAGGGTGAGGACCTTTTCATCGAAGATGTGCTCACCAACTCGATGCAGGACGCGAGCGGTATCATGATCGCGCCTTCGATCGGCATCCAGTACGCGCTGGCCGACAGCTGGAGCGCATACGCCAAGTACTCCTATAATAGGTGCAAGAGCGACGTGTTCGCTCCCGGCGACCTGTTGGCGCCCGAAGGCGGCGCGCCGCCGGTCAAGGGCGAGGCCGAGGTCTTCCAGACCATCACCGTCGGCATCATGCTGCGCTTCTAGTCGAAGGCGCGCGAAGACCCATGCGCGTCCTCCCGCTCGTCGTTGTCCTGTTCGTCGGCGCGTTGCTGCTCGCCACGCGCGCGTTCGCCGAGCAGCCGGTCCGAAACGGCGCTTCGGTCGGATTCGGCTTGGGGGGAGCAACGGTGTCGTGGACGTGGCCCGACAACGAACGTCGCAGCGAGTCGTCGGGGGCCGGCAACGCGCGCGTCGCGTGGGCCTTCAATCAGGAGCTGTTGCTCGGCGTTGAAATGTGGACGTGGGCCAAGGACTACGAGATCGGCAGCACGCCCGAAGACGTCCCCGCCGAAGCGACCGTGTGGGCGATCGCCGTTGCCGCAACCTACTTTCCCGGCAGCACCGGGTTCTTCCTGCGCGGTGGCGTCGGTGTCGGAGGGGGAAGGGTCGATGTCACGCCGCCACCGGCGAATGATTTCCCGATCAACGGCACGTGGTCGGCCACGGGGATGTCGGTGTTGGGTGCGATGGGCTACGAGGTCGGGGTGACCGCACACATGGCATTGGGCGGCGCGATCCACGCGGTCTACATCGGTGTCGACTCGGGTCCCTTCGACAACGTCTTCGGCTACGGTTTCACCGTGCAGCTCGATTGGTACTGGTAGGTCACAGACACGGCACGCGACGTGCTAGCATTCCGCAGTCGAACCCCGAGGTCCAACATGCCCTCCGAAATCAACAAGATCGGCCCCACTAGCGTCATCACGATCGAGCGCCACATTCTCATGGAGCAGGAGAAGTTCCCGGATTCTTCGGGCGCTTTGACCAGCCTCCTCTACGACATCGCGCTGGCCGGCAAGCTCATCGCGAGTCGCACCCAGCGCGCGGGTCTCGCCGACATCCTCGGCTCGGCCGGCCACGAGAACGTGCAGGGCGAAGAAGTGCAGAAGCTCGACGTGTACGCGCAGCGCACCATCTATCAGCTCAACGACCACACCGGTCGCTTGTGTTGTATGGCTTCGGAAGAGTCCCAGGACATCATCCCCATCCCCGAACCGTATCCCAACGGCGACTACGTGCTTGTCTTCGATCCGCTCGACGGTTCCACCAACATCGATTTCAATGTCGCCGTTGGAACGATCTTCGCCATTTTTCGGCGTCGTTCGAAGTCGGGGCCGGGGCGCATGGAAGACGTGTTGCAAAGCGGGCGCGAGATCGTCGCGGGTGGATATCTCGTGTACGGCTCGAGTACGATGCTCGTCTACACCACCGGCCACGGGGTCAACGGGTTCACGCTCGACCCGTCGATCGGCGAGTTCTTGCTGTCGCACCCGAACGTGCGCATTCCGGATCGATCGAAGTACTACAGCGTCAATCAGGGAAACGACAAGTATTGGACCGAAGGCGTTCGGCGCTACACGCGCTGGCTCCAGGGCGAAGAAGGAAATTCGAAGGCCCTCTCGCTGCGCTACATTGGATCGATGGTGGCCGACGTCCACCGCACACTTTTCGCCGGCGGCGTGTTCTACTATCCCGCCGACACCAAGGACCCCAAGAAGCCGGTCGGGAAACTCCGGCTTCTCTACGAAGCAGTGCCGATGGCGTATGTGATCGAGCAAGCGGGCGGTTACGGCTCGACCGGCCGCGGTCCGATCCTCGACGTCGAGCCGCAAGCTCTCCACCAGCGCACGCCGGTCTTCGTCGGCAACCGCGACGTCGTCGAAAAAGCCGAAGAGTTCATCGAGAAGTACGACCGCTAGCGCCGTCAGCGGACGAACTGCGCGACGAAGTGCTCGGGATTGAGCGGTTCGTCGGTCGCGCGCGGCACCAACGTGTCCCACCGCCAACGCTTTCCCGCCGTGAAGACTTTCTCGCGCAGAAAATCGCCGACCGCCGGCTGACCCACGATCGACGCGTGGCCGTTGCTCGCGCGCAGGACGCGCGACTGGATGGCGTGGTCGAGTTGCGAGGCGAACAACTCGCCCAGCATGTAGTTGTGGTAGTAGACCGGCGCCGATACGATGTGGATCTTGGCGGCCCAGTCAGGTTCGACGCGTCCGTCCGGCCGCGGCACCATTTGATATCGCTCCACCAAGTCCCACCACAACCGATTCAGGTCGCAGTCCGGGTCGGCGTACAACGCGCGCTCGAAACGTACCATCACCTGGCACCAACGCGCGAAAACGAGCTGGGAGAGCCGCGAATTGCGCTCCGACTCTCGCGCGAGTTGCTCGCGCTCCGCCGCCGGAACCCCGATCATGCGGTCGATCCAGTCGGAGTCCTTCGACAAACGCCCGAATAGCATCGCGATGGCCTCGGTAGCGAACACGTGCGCGTGCTCGCGCAGCAGAAAGGGGAGACCGGCGTCGATGTAGCGGTCGTAGACCGCGTGACCCAATTCGTGCAGCATGGTGCCGGCCCAGTTTTCGTCGTGCTGCACGTTGGCAAGCACGCGTACGTCACCGCGCCGATCGATGTCGAGGCAGTACGCGTGCTGCTCCTTGCCGGGCTTTTCGTACAGATCGCTGTGCGCCAGGATGTCGCGTACTTCCAGCCCGATCCCTTCGAAGAAGCGCCGCGCTGTTTCCACGACGTCGCGGTCGTGATAGTAACGATCGAAGTCGATGTCGAAGACCCGCGGCGTTTCCTGAAAAAACGGATCCTCGTAGTGCCACGGGCGCAGATCGGCCCGTGCCACGGCATAGCGCCGCGCGAGGACCGCGTCGATCTCGGCCTTGGCGCGCGCGAAGGGTTCGCGGGTGGCGGCGTCGAGCCGGTCGAAGAGATCGACGAGAACGTCGGCATTCTGCTCGGACAATTCGAGCGACATGACGTAGTAGTCGGTGAAACCGAGCGAGCGTGCCACTTCGTTGCGCAAACGCACCAATTGCAGGAGCTCGTCGCGCACCTCGCGACCGACCGCCTTGTCGGCCTCCCACACGCGCCGCCGGTAGCCGGCGTCGGGACTCTGCTTCAAGGCGTTGCGCACGTCGTTGCCGGTCAGTGAGCGGCCGTCGACGCGCGCCCGATAGGTTCCAAACGACTGCACGATCTTACTCGAGAGCCGCGTCATCTCTTCGATGCTCGCGGGGTCGATCTGATTGCGGAGATAGGCCTTGTACAAGAGGTCGAGTTGCCGGCGCTCCAGTTCGTCGTCGCCGCCGGCGTCGAGCCATTTCTTCACATCCTCGAATTCTCTCGCACTGGTGTAGACCCTCTGCAGTTCGACCTCGAGTTTCGCGTATCGTTCAAAGTCCTCGGGGCGGCCGGAAATGGTGGCGTTCCAATAGGCGAGGTTGACGTCGCGGGAGAGCGGTTCGATGCGCGCCACGTGGGCGTCGAGAAACGAGCGGATGGCAGTCATGGCGCTTCCTGGCGTTGGGAAACGGATCTCGCGCCCGGTGGGTGCGAGGTGGGTCGGCGGTCGACACGTTACCGCAGGCCGGTTTGGTTCCGCCAGGGCAAAAATGGCAATTGTTTTCGTGGCAAGCGCTTCGGCCCCGGTCGTAGAATCGCCCGCAAAATAGCGCCGAATTTTCCCGAGGCCGCGACTGTACTCGTGCGCATATGGAAGCCAGCGTGCGGGCCGTGGCCGGGCCGACCGTCCCGGAGCTCCCGTTGAACGTCGATAACGAGCGCGAGGTCATTCGCGAGTGGAAGCGCGGCAACAAGCGCGCCTACGAGGTGCTCGTCCGTCGCTACATGTCGGACGCGTACCTGGTCGCGTACGGCTACGTCGGCAACTCCGAGGACGCGCGCGATCTGTCGCAAGAGGCCTTCGTCAAGGTCTACCAGGCGCGGGCCCGATTCGACGAAGAGCGCCCCTTCTATCCATGGTTCTACCGCGTGCTTCGCAATCACTGTCTCAATTTCTTGCGGCGCGGGCGGGTCGAGGTCTCGATCGATAACGAGAACTCGTACCGCGAAATCGCGTCCCCGCAGCCGACGGCCCTCGAAGACCTCGAGAGCGAGGAGCGCCGTCGCATCGTGCGCGCGGCGGTCGCGCGCTTGTCGGACGATCACCGGGAGATCATCGTGCTGAAAAACTTCAAAGATTGCTCGTACAAGGAGATCTCCGAAATCCTCGAGATTCCACTAGGCACTGTCATGTCGCGACTGTTCTATGCGCGACAAGCGCTGCGCGCATTGGTCGAGGAAATCGAGGGCGCTAGCAGCATGAAACCGAATCGGAGGGGTGCCTCTTGAACCCGACCTGCACGCGCTATCAAACCGACGGCATGCGTTGGCTCGACGGCGAGTTGTCCGCACCGGAAGCCGAACACTACCAGGCCCACGTGCGCGAGTGCGCCGAGTGCACGCGCGAACTTTCGTCATTGGGCCGCATCGTTCGCATGACCGACGATCTCAAGTTGCGCGCCCCCGACGACCAATTCTGGGAGGGCTACTGGGAGAGCGTATACCGAAGGAGCGAACGCCGCGTCGGCTTCGTGCTGTTGGTGGCCGGTGTCCTGGCCCTGCTCGGCTACGCGATCTTCCGCGCCCTCACCTCGCCGGCGCTGTTGACGTACGAGGGCATTAGCCTGATGCTCATTCTCGTGGGCCTGGTCGTCATCTTCATTTCAGTCGCGCGCGAGCGCTATCACGAGAGCAAGAACGATCCTTACAAGGAGGTCGAGCGATGATCATCGTGACCACCGACGAGGTGCCCGGGCATCGCGTCACGAAGGTTTTCGGCCTCGTGCAGGGGAGTTCCGTGCGTGCGCGACACCTGGGCAAGGACATCCTCGCGTTCTTCAAGAATCTCACCGGCGGCGAAATCCACGAGTACACCAAGCTGCTGGCGGAGTCGCGCGAGCAGTGCCTCGACCGCATGCGCGAAGAAGCCACGAAATTCGGCGCCAACGCGATCGTGGCGGCGCGCTTCTCTTCAACCGACATCTCCGACGGAGCCTCCGAGCTCCTCGTGTACGGAACCGCCGTCATCATCGAGCACGTGTAGCGGCCGTCGGTTTGCCGCGCCGTTCGCACGCATGCTATAGTGCGAACATGCGTTTCGGTGATTGGCACGTTCGCACGTGCATCGCGGGCCGGTTCCGGCTCGACGGCGGTGCCATGTTCGGCGTGGTGCCCAAGACGATGTGGGAGCGCTTGATCACGCCCGACGCGTTCAATCGCGTTCCGATGGTAATGCGCATCCTGCTCGTGCAAGGTCTCGGCAAGACCATCGTGGTCGACGTGGGCGCGGGCGCGGGCCACAGCGAGAAGAACCGGCAAGTGTACGCGTTCGAAGACACCGACCATTTGGCTGCGACGATTCGCGCGCACGGTGTGGATCCCGACGACGTCACCGACATTCTCCTTACTCATCTTCATTTCGACCACGGAGCGGGCATCGTCGACCCCGACGGCGACGACTGGCGACTCGTGTTTCCGCGCGCCGCGCACCACGTGCAGCGGAGTCAATGGAAGCACGCGTTCGCTCCCACCCCGCGCGACAAGGCGAGCTACTACGAAGACCGGCTGCGCGTCATGGAACGCGAGGGCGTGCTGCGACTGCACGACGGACCGTGGTCGCTCTCCCCCGGCTTCGACCTGCTCGTCTTCGACGGCCACACCCCGGGGCAGCAACTGCCGGTCATCGGGGGCGGGGCGGGGTCTCTGTTCTATTGCGGCGACTTGCTGCCGACTCACCACCATATTCCGACCCCCTACGTCATGAGCTACGACCTCTATCCCGTGACCGTCATGGAGGAAAAAGCGGCGCTCCTGGAGCGCGCCGAGGCCGGCAAGTGGTTGCTGTGCTTCGAGCACGACGCCCATCTCGAGGCGTGCCATATACAGAAGGAGGGCAAGCGTTTCGCGGCCGGCGAGGCAATTTCGATCTAGCGAGAAACAATGGGAAACCGCTGCCGGAAGCCGGTGTAGAAGTTGCACGGTCCGCTTGACGGCGGCCCCCCTTTAGCTGATGATTGGGCGGGTTTCACCTCGATAGAGACACCTTCAGGAGGCGTTGGACATGACACGGAAGATTATGATGCTCGGAACCGTCGCCGCGTTTGGTTGGGCGGCTGCTATGGCCGGTCCCGCGTTCGCGTGTGACAAAGCCACGAAGACGGCTTCGGCCGCGTCTTCGGGCTGCACCAGGGACGCTTCCAAGGCGTCGGCGACGGCCGCGTCGACACACACGGCGTCGTGTTGCTCGCAGAGCGCGGTAAAGACCACGACCGCCGGCAACGTCCACAAGTCGATGATTCACTCGGCGATGGTTGCACCCGGTGCGTGCCCGGCTCTCAACACGGCGGCCTTCGCGGCCGGTGTCAACGGGTCGACGGTGGCGGCGGGTAGCGGCAGTTGCTGCGAGTCGAAGTCGGCGGGTGCGGCGGCGGGTGCGACTTCTTGCGACAAAGCGGCTGCGATGCACACCGCGGGTGCAGGCCACTCCTGCGACGCCGCGGCCAAGACGGCGGGGATGTCGGGTTGCGATAAGTCGATGCAGACGGCGGCGGCCGCGGTCGACGCGATTCCGTATCGCGAGGACAAGCGCCTCGTTTTGACGGGCGTTTACGAGTGCGGGCATTGCGAAGTCGGTGTGAGCGAAGAGTGCACGCCGATGTTCAAGACCGCGGATGGCAAGATCTACCCGCTATGGAATAGCAACCGCGTGTCGGCCTTGCGCAACGACAAGACGACCAAAAACGTCGAGATCGCGACCGTCGTGAAGAAGGTCGACGGTGTGAAGTACCTCGACGTCAAGAGCTACAAGACTCTCTAACCAGACGCGTCTCTCGCAGACGCACGTGGAACGGGAAACGAAGAAGGCCTCCCCGTCGGGAGGCCTTCTCTTTTTTTGTCACACGAGTCGATCCGCGCCTGGCTACTTGCCGCGACCGCGCGGGGCGCTATGCGGAGCGCTATGTGGCGCGGAGCTGGGCATCGACGAGCGCGGTGGGCTGCTTTTCATACCGCCGCCGCGCGACGAGGGGGCGTTGTACGATCGCGACTGCGGCACACTCTTCATGTGCGAAGACGACGGGCCGGTTCGTCCGCTCGGGCGCGAACCACCGCGATAGCCCGGCGTGTTGGCGCGCGACTTGTAGCTTCCGCCTCCGCGCTGGACGCCGCTCACGCCGCTGCGCGACGACGTGCCGCCGCTGCGACCGCCCGACTTCACCCGCGGCGCCGTGCCGCCGCGCGAGGTCCCGTACGGATTCGACTTCACTTGGCCCGACGAATGCCCACCGATCGACGTCTTCACGCGCCCGGTGTGCGGCGCGTCGATGGCGCCCTTTGTGCTACTCCCGGGATAGTAGTTCGTTTTGGAGCGGACACCCGTCTGCGCCGGTCGCGACAACGACTGCTGCACGCTCTTCGACGCAATTCGCAGCTCGCCGTCGCGCTGCTGGGCGACGGCACGACTGCCGGCCAACGTCGACGCGTCGGACTTGTACTTGGCTTTGAACTTCTCGGGTTGCGTGTATCCGCCGGACGGGTACGAACCGCACCACGAATTGTATCCACCGCACGGCGCGTACCAACCCGAGCAGTAGTAACCGCCCCACCATCCCCATCCCCAACCCCAGCCGATCGAGAACGACCAGCCCGGTCCATAATACGGATAGTACGGCCCATACCCATAGAACGGGTCGTACCACCAGGTGTCGTTCCAGAGGCTGGCATAGAACGGGTCGACCGCGCGTGCTTCGACCCCGTACGGGTAGAAGTTGACGTCGACGTCGGAGCCTTCGGGCACGACCACATCGGCGCCGTCCTCGGTAGCGACGTCTCCCGCGACCGTCTCGTACGCGCGCTTGAGCGGATACGCCAACGGGTCGCGCCGATCGAATGTCTGCACGACGCGGTAATCCGTGCACGCGGGGTCGTCGGGAGTGCCGTCGCACGCGCCGCACAGGTAGCACGGGTATTCGACGCGATCATTGACATAGAAGTAGGTGTAGCCGAAATACACGCCGCGGTGCGACACGCCGCGCACCAGTTCGCCCGCGATCATGTTGGCGGCCACGAACGGGTCGCCGTCGATGCGATACGGCTCGGCACCGCGGGTGTCGGTGCCGCGTAGGTGTTCTAGCTCGGCGGTGTCAATCGCGGACGGGTCGTCGACCGCCAGTGCAAACACGAACTCGACGCCGGTCGGCGAATCGACCACCAATTCCGCGCCCTCCTCGGGCACCACGTACGATTGATTGGCGCGCGCCATTTCGGGGGCCGCCGCCGGGGACAAGAGATGGACGTAGCCTTGCGAGTCGATGTTGAACACGAGCACGGCGGCGTCGGCGCGGGTCTGATATTCGAAGGTCACGCGATCGCCGGTGCCGACGACGGTCCCCATCGGGACGTTGGCGCGTACCATGACGCCGCCGCTTCCGGCATCGCGGCCGTTCGTCACGGCGAAGGAAGAAGTCGCAGCCATCAGTGAGAACAAGAAGAGGGGGGAAGCTCGGCGCAGTTTCATGACACAACCTCCCGTGCGTGACGGGCAGTTCCGGGGCGGCGCGACGAAGGGGGGCGGATCGGACACTGAAATGATAGCCCATCGCGCCCGGGGCCACAAGCAGCGGAACCGTGCCCCGTCCCGGGGGTAAGCACAAAACGGGCCCGCGCGGTCACATCGAGGGGGCACTTTTTCTAGGCAACGTATGGTGGTTGTGCTAGACCTTTGGCCGAATTCGACGCGACGGTCCGTTTCGCGGCCGAACGACACTCATCGAGGAAGGAAGCCATATGGAAATGTTCGCGGCCGTGCCCGCGGCGATCGGGCGATCCCTGCCGCAGATCCTCGCCGAATCGGGCCGATTCGGCCTGCTCATTCTGACCATCACCTTCGTGATGTCGGTGATCACGTGGGCCGTGGTGTGGGACCGCGCGCGCTTGTACAAGAAACTGCGCGAGCGCGGGGCCGCGGTCAAGCGCGCGATGGTGCAGCGCGGCGTTGCGGCCGTCATGCCCGAAGCAGAGCGCTATCTCCCGGCCATCGAAGCGTCGCTCCTGCTCGAGGCGCGCAGCTTCCTCGCGTCGCGCGGTGCGGACGGGGTTCTGGCCATCGACGATCCGGCGGAGGCCGCCGCCGAGCGATCCCTCTTGAAGGGCGTGCTCGAGGGTCGCGCGATGACCGAGATCGGCGAGATGGAGCGACACTTGAATCTCTTGTCGACGACGTCGGCGGGGGCACCATTCCTCGGATTGCTCGGCACGGTGTGGGGAATCATGCACAGCTTCTTGAGCATGGGGGCGGAAGGAGCGGCGAGCCTCGAGGTCGTGGGGCCGGGCATCGCCGAAGCTCTTGTTACCACGATCGCGGGTCTGGGCGCCGCCATTCCGGCCCTCTTCGCGTACAACGCGTGCGGGCGCGCCGTGCGACGCAAGGAAACCGAGCTCGACTGGTTCATCGCGCGCCTGCTGGACGGCGCCATCGTGTCGCGCGGCTCGCGTCGCGCCGCCAACCCCGGCGGCGTCGGCGCCCAGTCCCGTCCGACGCGGACCGGTGCGACGTACTAGTTCGCCATGCTGAAACGGACGCCATACTCGAACATGGCCGACATCAACGTGACGTCGCTGGTCGACATCATGATGGTGCTGCTCATCATCTTCATGCTCACCGCACCGTTCCTGCAGGCGGGCATCGAGGTCAAGCTTCCGCGCGCCAAGTCGACGGTCATCAAGGAAAGCGACGCGGTTGTGATTTCAATTACTAAAGACGGCAAGATCTTCATCAATGATGATCGCGTCGATGCATCACAGCTCGCGTCGACGTTGGCGACCTTGAAGGCCGCGGGCGAAGACGTCGTGTTCGTGCGCGCCGACAAGGACGCGACCCACGGCATGGTGATGTCGGTGGTCGGCGAAGTGAAGGCGGCCGGCATCGACGACGTCGGCATGATCACGGAGATGAAGCGCGACTCGAAGAAGCGGCGGTAAGCGTCGCGATGCGCAAGGGAGTCATCATATCGCTCGGCGCGCACGGGCTCGTCATGCTGGCCGTGTTCGTGTCGGTATCGTTCCGCCAAGTCACGTACCTGCCGCGCGAGACGTATCGCGTGCGGCTGGTGTCGGCGGCGGCGGCGGAGCCGTCGACGCCGACGCCCCCCGCGCCGGCGCCCGAAGCGGCGCCGCCCAAGCCGGTGCCCAAGGAAGAGCCCAAGGCCGACGAGCTGGTGCAGCCGGTCGAGAAACCGAAGCCCAAGCCGAAGCCGTCCGACGACACCAAGTCCCAGGAAGTGCCGCGGGCCCAGCTGAGCAAGGGCACCGACTCGACGGCGACTACGAGCGATACGCTGGCGAGTGCCCCCGGGTCGCCGCAGGGCGGGATTTCGTTCGACGGGGGCGACTTCCCCTACGACGCGTTCATCGCGCGCATGCGTCAGAAGATCGCGGCCGCGTGGCAGGTTCCGGCGGGCATCGAAGGAATCGAGCGACTCACGGTGGTCTACTTCCGAGTGCACCACGACGGCAACATCACGCATGTCGCGGTCGAAAAATCGTCGGGCGTGTTCCTGTTCGACCAATCGTGCCAGCGCGCGGTGATCCAGGCCGCGCCGTTTCCGCCGCTCCCGCGGGAGTACGACGACGAGTACGTCGGCGTGCATTTCAGTTTCAAGTTCGTTCCTGCGGGTGACGGCCCGCGCGTGGAGTAATTGACGTAATGAAGAAACACTGGATCGCATGCTTGCTCTTGGCGACCTGCCCCGCGACCGCCCTCGCGCAGTCCGACGTGTGGCCCGATCCGATCGTCAAAGAAGACGCCTTTGTCGTCCCGCTGTGGCTGCCGCAGTTCACGGGTACCCCCGAGAACATATCGCGCGCGCAGCGTATCGAGCAGATCGTCTTACAAGATCTCCAATTCACGGGGCTGTTTCGTATCATGCGCGAAGAGCCGGCCACCGCGGGTGTGGCCGGCGTCAACGCGGTGGTGGTGCGCGGGCGCGTGTTCAACGAGGGCTCCGACGTTTCCTTTGAAGGGACCGTCACCGACATCGCCTCGGGCGACTTCGTGGGCGGGAAGAAATACACCGTGACCGACAAGGAAGCGCGTCGCGTCGCGCACCATTTCGCGGATGAAGTCGTGCGTCTGGTGACGGGCGAGAAGGGAGTCGCGTCGACGCAAATCGTCTACACGCGCAAGGTGAACGACAAGTGGGAACTCCTCGTCTCCGACTACGACGGATACAACCCCCGCGTCTTGGTGCGACAGACCGTCCCGCTCCTGGCTCCGCGCTGGATTGACAACGGCCAGGCGGTCGCGTACACCAGCTTCCGCGACGGCAAGGCCGATTTGTTCACGCGCGTGCTGAACGAAGACAAATCGCACGGACTGGCGAACTACAGCGGCAGTAACACCGCGGTGGACTGGTCGCAGAAGCAGGGCATGCTGCTGGCGGCGCTTTCCAAGGACGGCAACACCGAGGTCTACCTGCTCGAGCGTAGCGGCCGCATCTCGCAGCGGCTCACCTTCAACAAGGCCATCGACACCAGCCCGAGCTGGTCGCCGGGCGGGCGCGAGATCGTGTTTCTCTCCGACCGTCCGGGCTCGCCGCAGCTCTATCTCATGGATCGCGACGGCAGCAACGTGCGCCGCTTGACGTTCACGGGCGGGTACAATGCCTCGCCGGCGTGGTCGCCGCGCGGCGACATGATTGCGTTTTCGACGCGCATGGGCTCGGAATTTCAGATCGCGATCATTACTCCCGACGGCCGCGACGGGCGCCTCATTACCAAGGATAACCACAGCCACGAGGACCCCCGATGGGCCGCCGACGGCCGCCATCTGGTCTGCACCGAACGCGGTCGCGACGAATCGGTTTCCGTGGTTGACATCGTCACGGGGGGTAAGAGAATATTGGCCCAGGGCTCCGACCCTGATTGGTCGACCCCTTAATTCGATTATAGTTAGCGCGTCTCAAGCCCCGGCGACGCGCACTCGATCACCATCGTCACGCACATTTATCGGACTCTAAATAGGAGGTCATGGGAATGATCAAGCGGTTGTGGGTACTGGCCACGATTTTCTCCCTCGTGGCAGTCGCCGGTTGCGGCGGAAAGAAAGCGGTCGAGCCGACTCCCGTCGACAACTCGGCGTCGACGCCGGCCGTCGAGGAGCCGACGAACACGCCCGTCGAGCAGCCCGACACGCACTCGACCGACGTGTCTCCGATCTCGCTCAGCGACGTGTTCTTCGATTTCGACCAGTACAATCTCACGGCGGAGGCCAAGGGCACGCTGGAAGCGAACGCGCGCGAGATGAAGCGTGTCAGCGACGCGGCCGTCACCATCGAAGGTCACTGCGACGAGCGCGGTACCAAGGCGTACAACTTGGCCCTGGGTGACAAGCGCGCCAACGCGGCCAAGGACTACCTGGTGTCGCTCGGCGTCATGTCGTCGCGCATCACGACGATTAGTTACGGCAAGGAGCGTCCGTTCGACTCCGGCCACGACGAATCGGCGTGGGCGAAGAATCGTCGCGGTCACTTCTTGACCGGCAAGTAGTCGAAGGAGTCGTCACGTTGCGTCGCATGCGTGCCATCCTGCTCTTGGCGGCCCTGGGGTCGGCGCTGTTGTCCGGCTGTTGGGGTGCGAAATGGGCCAAGGGACCGATCAACGCGGAGCAGGCGAACCTCAAGGTCGACTCGCTCCGCGCCGAGCAGCGCCACATGGCGGCCCAGATCGACCGCCTCGAGAAACAGATGTCGGCCGAATCCGACGAACGCACGGCGTCGCAGGCGCGCATGGCGGCGACGCTGAGCGATCTCGAAGAGACGTTGCGTGCACTTTCGAGCCAGATCGACGACAACCAGCAGTTGCAGTTGAACCGCGGGGGGCGCGACCGCACGAGCGGTTCGCGCCCCGCCGTGGGAACCGCACCGGCCAAGCCCGACTCGAGTGCCATGGCGGCGCAGGCGGCGGAGGACTTGTATCGCGCCGCCTACCTCGACGTCACGCGCGGTAACTATGACCTCGCGGCGCCGGCCTTGCGCGACTACCTCGACAAGAATCCCGACGGCGCGCGCGCGGCCGAGGCGCACTACTACTTGGGCGAGTGCGAGTACGCCAACGAGCGCTGGCTCGAAGCCGCCGGACAGTTCCAGCAAGTCGTGCGCGACTTTCCCAAGGCGCGCCAGGTTCCCGCCGCGTACCTCAAGATGGGTCACGCGTACACCGAGCTCGAAGAGCGCGGCCTCGCGCAGCAGGCCTATCGCGCCCTCATCGAGAAGCACCCCAACTCCGAAGAAGCCAAGCAGGCTCGCGCCGCTTTGAACGAGCTCGGCGGATAGCCGGTCGTTCGCCGCCGTGGGCGAAGTCGCAATCTATTTTTCCGGGCTCGTCGTCCTCTTACTGCTATCTGCGTTCTTTTCCGGCTCCGAAGCCGCGCTTTTTTCGCTGAGTCGCAGCCAAGTGCGCGCGCTGCGTGACGCCTCGCCGGGCGGCCGCGTCGCGGCGCACCTGCTCATGCACCCGCGACCGCTGCTCATTACCGTGCTGGTGTCAAACCTCTCGGTCAACGTACTCGCCACCAGCATCGCCACCGCCATCGCGCTCCACGCCTTCGGCCCGCGCGGCCTGGGGCTTGCGTTCGGCGTGATGTCGCTCCTCGTCATGGTGCTGACCGAGATTCTGCCGAAGGCACTCGGCATGCACTGGGCGCCGCGCGTGGCACCCGTGGTGGCACTGCCGCTGTCCGTCTTGCACACGCTACTCTTGCCCGTACGCGTGCCGCTCTCGCGCTTTTCCGACGCCGTGATCGACGCGTTGCGCGGCCGCATCGGCACCGCGCGCCGCTCCTACGCGTGGGATGAGCTCCTGACCGCCGTGCGCGTGGGGCGGCGCGAAGGGAAGATCGGCGCCTTCGAGTACGAGATTCTGTCGCACGTGCTCGAGTTTCGGCAGAAAGTCGTCAAGGAGATCATGACGCCCAGCATTCACGTGGTGTCGGCGTCGGCACACACGCCGCGCGACGAGCTCCTGGCGTTGTTCGCGTCGAGTGGTCGCTCGCGCGTCCCGATCCACGGCGACTCGCCGGACGACGTGATCGGCATTTTGCACGTCAAGGATTTGGTCGACCCGATGGCGGCGCGCAGCGAAGACGACCTGCGCGCACGTTTGCGCGAGGTGTTCTTCATTCCCGAGAACGCGCCCATCGCGGAGCTTTACGCCGAGCTCCAGCGGCGCAAGGTCCACGTGGCGATCGCACTCGACGAGCACGGCTCCTTCGCGGGTGTCGTCACCACCGAGGATATCCTCGAGCAGATGATCGGCGAGATTCGCGACGCGCGCGACTCGAAGACGCAACCGTTCCAACGCCTCGACGAGCGTCGCATCGTCGTGCAGGGAACCATGGAGATCGACCACTTCAACGAGGTGTTCGAAGCCGCGCTGCGCGACGACGAGCACGAGACTATCGCCGGCTACGTGCTGGGGCGCGTGGGGCGCGTCCCGCGCGAGGGCGAGACCGTGGTGGCCGACGGGCTGCGCTTCCACATCATCTCGGCGCAACCGAATCGGATTCGCAAACTGCGGGTGGAGAAGCTGTGAGCGATCTCTTGTTGCTGGTGGTGGCGGCCGTCGCGTTCGCGGTCGGCGTGCTCGCATCGGGGTGCGAGACGGCGTTCTTCGCCGCCGACCGGCTGCGCCTGCGCCACCTGGCCGCGAACGGCAGCAAGCGCGCGGCGCACGCCCTCGATCTGTCGTCGAATCCGCAGCGCTTCTTGAGCACGCTGCTCGTGAGCTACAGCCTGGCCGAAGTCGGTTGCACCGCCGTGTGCACCGCGATCGCGACGCGCTGGTTCGGCGACTCCGCGACCACGGTGGTGACGTTGGTGCTGGTTCCCGTGTGGCTCGTGTTCAATCAGATCATTCCGAAAAGCTTGTTCCTCTATTATGCGACGCCGGCCGCGGTCCTGTTCGCCGACGCGGTACGCGCCGGGTCGTCGCTCCTGTATCCGCTGGCCAAGCCGCTCTCGCTCCTGAGCGACGCCCTCACGCGCCTGCTCCCCGCCGACCCGTCGGCGCGACTCCTGAACGTGAGCACCGAAGAACTTCTGTTCCACATCGGTGACAGCAAGAGCGCTGGTTTGATCGCCCCCGAAACCACCGCACTGATCGACCGCGCCATCGAGCTCCAGCAGCTCGCCGTGCGCGACGTGGTCCGGCGCATCGAGACGGTGGTGATGCTCGACGTCGACGCCCCGGTGGAATCGTACGCCGAGGTGATCGCGCGCGAAGGTTTCTCGCGCTATCCCGTGTACCGGGGCGACCGCGGCCACATCATCGGCATTTTGTCCGTCCACGAATACGCGACGTCGACCGACCGCGAAGCGCTACGCGCGTCGTTGCGTCCGCCCTACGTCGTGTCCGCCTCGGCGCCCCTTTCCGACGTCCTCGTGCAGATGCGCGAAGGCGGCCGTCACATGGCGGTCGTGCGCGAGACCAACGGCGAGGTGGCCGGAATCACAACCCTCGACGATATCCTGCGCCGCTTGGTCGGCGTCATCGTCGACGAGTTCGACTGAGTGCCGTGGCTTCCAGAGCGGATGCAATCGTGCGGGCGCCGTTTTCCATCGCCGGGCGACGGCTCTTGCTCTTGGCCGACGGCTGCTTTTCCACCGCGGACGCGAAGACGGCGGCGTGCATCGCCATGTATCGCGCGCACGACGTCGTCGCCGTGCTGGACGCCGCGCGTGCGGGTCGCTCGGTGCGCGACGTGCTGGGCTTCGGCGGCGACGCGCCCGTCGTGGCAACACTCGACGACGCGCTCGCGCGCCGACCCGAGGTCGCAATCGTCGGTACCGCACCCGCGGGCGGCGAACTCGATCCGTCCATGCGCGACACCGTTGCGCGCTGTCTCCGAGCCGGACTCGACGTCGTGAGCGGTATGCACGCGTTTCTCTCCGACGACGCCGAGTTGTCGGCGATTGCGCGCGCATCGGGCGCGCGGGTGTGGGACGTGCGTCGCATCAGGGAGGTGCGCGCGGTGTCGGACGGCGCCGGGTGCACGACGGGAGCCAAGGTCGTGCTCACGGTGGGCACCGACTGCAACGTCGGCAAGATGACGGTCGCGGTCGAGTTGGAGCGCGCGGCGCGCGCGAGCGGTGTGCGCTCCACGTGGGCCGCGACCGGCCAGACGGGTATCGTGCTGCGCGGTCGCGGCGTTCCCGTCGACCGCGTGGTGGCGGATTTCGTCGGTGGCGTGGCGCAGATCTTGGTCGACGAGGAAGGCCGCGACGCCGATCTGGTGGTGGTCGAAGGACAAGGTGCGGTCGCGCACCCGGGTTATGCGGGCGTCACGCTCGGACTGATGTACGGCGTCATGCCCGACGCGATGGTGCTCGTACACGTCGCCGGGCGCGAACGGTACAAGCGCTTCCAACCGGCCATTCCGCCTCTGCGCGAAGTCGTTGCCTTGTACGAGTCGTTGATGCGACCCTACAAGGGTTCGCGCGTGGCGGCACTCGCGCTCAACACGAGTGGTCTTTCGATTGACGATGCGCGCCGCGCGCTCGAGGATGCGAGCCAAGGCACGGGTCTTCCGGCGGGCGACGTGGTTCGCTTCGGCGTCGCGCCGGTGTGGTCGGCCGTGCGCGCGGCCGTCGGATTGTAGGATAGTGGACGTCCATCCATGAAGCTCTCGATCGAACCGATTCGCATCGAAACCGCGCACCCGTTCCAGATCGCGCGCAGCACACGCACGCACTACGACGTCTTCGTGGTGACGCTGGAGAGCGACGGGGTGGAAGGGCTGGGAGAGGCCGCGCCATCGGCGTTTTACGGCGAAAACTCAATGAGCGTGCGCGGTGCGATTCAGTCGATCGGTCGTTTTCTCGACGTCGACCCTGAAATGGCACGCGCGAACGTGAACACCGAGGGCGCCGACTTGTTCGAGATGCTGCGGCCGCACGCGTCGGTGCGCGCCGCACTCGACATGGCGCTGTGGGATCTGCGCGGCCGTCGCGAGGGAAAACCGGTGTGGAAGTTGATCGGGGCGGACGCCGCGCGCGCACCCTTGACTTCGTTCACGATCGGCTTCGACCAGCCGGATGTGATCGACGCCAAAGTGGACGCCGCGAAGTCGTACGCGATTCTCAAGGTGAAGGTCGGGCTCCCCGGCGACTTGGAGATTCTCGATCGCGTGATCGCGCGCAGCGGCAAGATCGTGCGCGTCGACGCCAACGAGGGTTGGGACCTCGAGACGGCGATGGAGAAGACGCTTGAACTGTACCGGCGACACGTCGAGCTGTGCGAGCAGCCGCTCCCGCACGAAGACGAAGATGGCCTTCGTCAGTTGAAACGCGTGAGTCCGCTTCCAATCATCTTAGACGAGAGCATCGTCGACCCGTCCGACGTGGCCCCGCGCCACGACCAGGGCCACGGCATCAACGTCAAGCTCATGAAGTGCGGCGGCATCACACGCGCGCTCTCGTTGATCGAAGCGGCTCGTGCGAACGACATGTCGGTGATGATCGGGTGCATGATCGAGACCTCCCTCGGCATCACCGCCGCTGCGCACGTGTCGCCGTTGTGCGACTACGCCGATCTCGACGGCAACCTCTTGCTGGCGAGCGATCCGTTCGCGGGGGTGGTCGTCGAAGAAGGAAGACTGGTGCTGCCGAGCGGGCCGGGACTGGGAGTGCGGCGGAGGAGTTAACGCTGCGCGGGTTCTGTCACTCGATCACGACGACCGCCATCGCGTGGTCGTCGGTGTGCGTGATGGTGCAGTGGACGACGGAGCCGCCCAGCGCGGAGCAGATTTCCTTCGCGCGGCCGTGGAGCTCGACCACCGGCTTGCCGCTCGCGTGCCGTCGCACCTCGATGTCGCGCCAGCGCACGCCCGCGCCCCAGCCGGTTCCCAGCGCCTTCATGCACGCCTCCTTGACCGCGAAGCGACCCGCGATGCGGGGGACCGGATCGGCCCATCGCGCCACGTACTCCTTTTCGGCGGCCGTGAGAATGCGATCGAGAAAGCGCGCGCCGTACTCCGCGTGCACGCGCCGCACGCGCCCCATCTCGATCGAGTCGATGCCGAGCCCGCGAATCACCGCGCCAGTATAGCCGAGTCGACTCGGCGCTTGCTACCGCGCGCGTTCCCTTGCTAGTTTGGGCGCTCGATGAACCCGCGCTCCTCCCGCCGCAACTCGACGCTGGGCATCCTCAACGGGATGCTCGTCAACCTCGGCAACGCCTTCGTCGACCCGTTCACCGTGCTGCCGGTGTTCATTACGACCTTCGGCGGTTCGACGGTGCTGGTCGGGTTCGTCTCCGCGACGTTCTTCGCGGGGTGGTTCTTGCCGCAGGTGTTCGTCGCCAACGTGGCGCAAGCGCGCAAGCGCGTGCTGCCGATTTACACCGCGTCGGCGGCGTTTCGGTTCGTCGGGTTTGCGGGTGCGGGCGCCAGCGTCTTTCTGATCGATCCGGTCCATCGCAGCCTGATTCTCTTCTGTGTGTGCGCGGGGCTTTCGATCAACGCGCTCGCGGCGGGCGTGGCCGCGGTACCGTTCCTGGAGATCACGTCGAAAACCGTCCCCGTCCACAAGCGGGGTGCCTTCTTCGCCGGTCGTCGCGTGGTCGGCGGCATCCTCGGTATCGCGGCGGGGCTCGTCATCGCGGCGGTCTTGGGCGGCAACCCCGGCGACATGTGGGCGAAGACCCATGCCTATCGCGCGGTGACCTCGGTGGTGGACGCGATCGGGTGGGGAGGGTACGAATTCCCGCACGACTACGGCCTCCTCATCATCATCGGTGCCGTCATCTCGACGTGCGGCGTGGTGTCGTATCTGTTCGTCGACGAGCCCGACGCCAAACACGTTTCTCGTGCATTGCCGCTACGCGCGTACCTGGCCGACGGCTTCCGAATGCTCCGGCGCACGCCGGACTACCGGACCTTCTTCTGGATGCGCGTGTTCTACCAACTCTCGTCGATGGCGTTTCCGTTCTATGCCACCTACGCCTATACCCGCCTCGGGTTCTCCCAGGCGAGCGTCGGCGTCTTCGTGTCGATCTGGGTCGGGGCGGGTGTTTTGTCGAACGCGGTGTGGGGGCGGCTTCTCGATCGCAGCGGCAATCGCATCGTCTTCGTGTCGACGGCGGCCATGGCCGTCGTCGCTCCGATCACGATGCTGGTGCTGGCGTCGCGCGGTGCGCCGAAACCGGGAGCCGTCGAAGCCGGGATCTTCGCACTCGTGGGGTCGACGTTTCTCTTGAACGGGTTCGTGCGCAGCGGCCGCTTCATCGCAAACCAAACCTACCTGCTCGAATCGGCACCGGCCGAACGACGCCCGTTCTACGTCGGCTTCATGAACTCGCTCTCGTTCCCGTTCATGTTGAGCCCGATTCTCGGTGGACTCGTGGTTGCCACCCTCGGGTACCGCACCCTCTTCGCCGTGGGCGGACTGGCAGCAGTGGCCAACATCGTCGCGAGTGCCCGCCTCAAGGAGCCGAGACGACACGTCGTCGGGTCCGGTGAAGAATCGGTCGAAGTCTGACGCTATCCCCGCCAGCCTTTCCGATTGAGCTGTCACGCTGACAGCCGGCTCTGTCAGCAGCCTCTCGTCGCTACCTTGTCGGTGAGCTCTTGTGCCTTCTATCCCGTTCTCCGACAGCCGATTAGATAACCACAAACGACTGGCACGTCCACTGCAATAGCGTTTGACTGGTGGCGAGGCCACCCCGAAACACGAAACCCAAATTGAAACGCTGATGAACCCCAATGGAGGAGAACGAAATGAAAATCACCAAGTATGTGGCCCCGGTATCGCCGCTCGACGCGGTCTTCGATCGGCTGGGCTTTGGACTGCCCGCTATCGATCGATTCTTCGGTGACGCCAATGACGTTGCCGAGGAAGGCTGGAACTCGGTTCGTCTGCCGCGCACCAATATTCGCGAGACGGACGACTCGTACATCTTCTCAATGGAGATGCCGGGCCTGACCCGCCAACAGGTCGAGGTCAACATCGAAGGCGACACGCTCGTCATCAAGGGCGAGAAGTCGGAGCAGTCCGAAGAGAAGGGGCTTCTGCGCCGCGAGTATCGCGCGACCCGCTTCGAGCGGACCTTCACGGTCGGCAATGCGATCGACCGCGAGCACGTCAAGGCGAAGATGGAGGACGGCATTCTGACGGTGACGCTTCCCAAGAGCGCCGAGAAAGTCGGTCGTAAGATCGACGTCGCGTAACGCTCGTCGGATGGGACGATGAGTGCCGGGATGGGCCCGGGCCGCAAGGCTCGGGCCCTTTCTCTTTGTGGCGGAACCCGCTTCTGGTAAAGTCGGCGGATGCCACGTCCGACGGCGATCCGGCTCTTGGGTTTAACCATCCTCTCCCTCTCGCTGGGTGGTGCTGCCGCGCGCGCGGCGGAAGTCCCGGTCGACGAACAGTGGTTCATCGTGCGCATCGGCGGTGCCGTCGTCGGTACCGCGACCGAACGTTATCAAGGCGGCGAAGAGGGTGTGGTCTACCAGGCCCACATGAACATTCGCTTTACCCGGCTCGGCACACCCATCTCCATGATGATGCTGACCGAAGAAATGTCGGACGCCGCCGGCGGTTTTCGTCGTGCGCGCGTGGAAAGCTCCTTGTCGGATTTCAGCGCGACGGCGATCCTCGACGGCGACTCGGTGCGCTACGAATCGCGGGTGGGAGAGTCGACGTCGCACCGAACCATCGCGTGGGATCCGGCCGCGGCCACCGAAGTGGTGACGAACGAGCGCGTGCGCGCGTGGCTCGGCGGTGCCGCGCCCGAGACGACGGTGGTTCTCTTCGACGTTTCGGAAGGGAATTTTCGCCGCGCGCGCATGGTGCGCGGTGCCGTCACGTCGGCCGACGGCGTTCGCATCACCGCGGTCGACGAATTCGACGACGGCGCCGACACGCCCGCATCGACCACGTGGTACGACGGCGCGGGAGAGGTCACGCGCACGCTCGTGCGCCAGCTCGGCATCGAGATCGAAATCGTGCGGGTTTCGCAGGAAGAGTTGGCCAAGGTCGAAATAGAACCCGACTTCGACATCATTCGCCAGTCGATGTTGCGGTGCGACAATTTTCCGACCCCGGTGTCGAAGGTCGATCGCGCGACGCTGCGCCTCGAGTTTCCGGGGGCGCCCCCGGTCGCTTCCATGAACGGGCCCAATCAAAAGGAACGCTCGCGCGACGAACGCTCGGTCGTGCTCGAGTTGACGCGCGACACCGTGAATCACTGGAACATGACTAAGTCGGAACTGGCCGCCTTCTTGAAGCCCGACCGCTTCATCCAGTCCGACAACCCCGCCATTCGCGCCGTGGCCGATAGCATTCGCGCCGCCGCGCACGTCGACGGTTGGCCGCTCGCGCGCGCGATCGCGCAGTGGGTCAACTTGTACATCGTCGACAAGAGCATGGAACACGGCTACGCGTCCGCACTCGACGTCTTGCGCTCGCGTTCGGGCGATTGCACCGAGCATTCGCTCTTGACGGTCGCAATCCTGCGCGCGGCCGGGATCCCGGCGCGACCCGTCGTGGGGCTCGCGTTCGGCGAATCCGAGCACGCCTTCGTGGGCCATATGTGGACCGAAGCCTACATCGACGAATGGCGGACACTCGACGCGCTCGACCTTCGCCTCGACCCCATTCGACTGCGCGTCCACGCGCCCGCGGCGAGCGAATCGCTGGGCGAGCGCGACCTGATGCGCGCGTACGGCGCGATCGCCGGTGTTACCATCACCGCTCTCGCTCTCGAGTCCAACTAGTAGGAGGAATTTTTGCCGGCGCTGAAGAAGACGATGTTTCGCGAATACGACATTCGCGGGCGCGTGTCCGACGACGAGCTCAACGCGCGCACGGCCGAATGGATCGGGCGCGGGTTCGGGACCATGCTGGCACGCAAGGGCGTCGACGACATGGTGGTCGGTTACGACAGCCGCTTCGGGTCGATCGAGATCAAGGATGGTCTCGTGAAGGGACTGCGCGCGACTGGTCGCAACGTCGTGATGGTCGGTATGTGCCTGACGCCGATGATGTATTGGTCGCAGTACCGCTTCAAGGTCAAAGGCGGTGCCATGGTGACCGGCAGTCACAACCCGAAGGGTTGGAACGGGCTCAAGCTCGCGGCCGGATTTTCGTCGACGCTGGTGGCGTCGGAGATCCAGGAGTTGTACGACCTCATCGCGCGCGAGGACTTCGTCGACGGGCACGGCGACTACGCCGAGGCGACCATCTCCCTCGATTACGCGCGCGACCTGGTCTCGCGCGTCAAGATCGCGCGCCCGCTCAAGATCGTCATCGACACCGGCAACGGTACCGCGGGTGCGTTCGCGCCGCGCATCTTCAAGGACGCCGGGATGAACGTGATCGAACAGTTCACCGAACTCGACCCCGACTTTCCCAACCACGAGCCCGATCCGGCGCGCACCGACACGGTCGAAGCGCTGGGTAAGCGCGTGCGCGTCGAAGGCGCCGACCTGGGGCTCGCCTTCGACGGCGACGGCGATCGCTTCGGTGTGGTGGACGAGAAGGGCGACGTCATATGGCCCGACCGCTACATGATCCTGCTCGCGCGTCAGGTGCTCGAACGCGTGCCGGGCGGGAAGATCGTCTTCGATGTCAAGTGCACGCAAGCGCTCGAGGACGACATTCGCGCGCACGGCGGCGTTCCCATCATGTGGAAGACGGGGCATTCGCACATCAAGAAGAAGCTCCAAGAAGAGAAGGCGGCGCTGGCGGGCGAGATGAGCGGCCACGTCTTCTTCGTCGAGAACTATTACGGCTTCGACGACGGCGTCTACGGCGGCCTGCGCTTCGTGGAGTACGTGGCCGCGCGGAAGGAATCGCTGTCGCAAATCATGGCCGGGACACCCACGTATCTGTCGACGCCGGCCATAACCGTGCACTGCGCCGACGAAGTGAAGTACGGTGTCGTCGAACGATTGACGGCCGGCTTGAAGAATGACTTCGAACGCGTGGTTGACATCAACGGCGCCCGCGTCGTCTTCGACGACGGGTGGGGGTTGGTGCGCGCGTCGTCGAACTTGCCCGAATTGGTGCTGCGCTTCGAGGCCAAGACACCTGGGCGTTTGAACGAGATCAAGAAGATATTCCGCGGCTACCTCGAGAAGTATCCCGAGGTCGACCGGCATTGGGAGAACGAATAGGAGGGCTCGCCGTGTTCAAGTGGATCGTGCTGTCCGTGGTGCTGCTGGGTGCTGTGCCGTCGTTCGCGCAGAATCTACCGGAAGGGTACGCGGGGCTCGCGGTGACGCAGCCCATGATCGACAAGACACTGCAGGTGCAGCTGTCTCCCGACCTGTCGTCCTTGACGCCGGCCGAGCGGACGGCCGTGGACGCGCTCATCAAGGCCGGCCTGATCATCCAGCGCCTGCACGAAGACATGCGCCACCGTCAGGCGGCCGACTCCTATATTCGCTTGTCCGACCTGCACAAGAATCTGGGCGCCCCGCGCGCGACGAGCAATCTCTTGGTCCTGTACTACGTCAATCAGGGCCCCATCGCACGCGAGCTCGACAACGTGCGACGCCCCGTGTTGCCCGTCGATCCGCCCGTACCGGGCGGTGCGGTCTACCCGTGGGGTGTCACCAAGGCCGAGGTGGACACGTTCATGATCGCGCACCCCGAGGAGGCCGCGGCCATCCTCGATTCACGAACCGCTGTGCGGCGGCAACTCAAGCACGATATCGATAGCGATCTCACGGCGATGAATCGACACAAAGAGTTGACGGAAGCACACAAACTGTTACGTGAGAAATTGATCGGATTGTCGCGCCGGCCGCTCGGCGAGACGGCATTCTACGCCGTGCCGTACGCGGTCGCGTACGCGGACGAGATGTCCAAGGTGAGCGAGTTGTTGATCACCGCCGCGACCGCGATGGCCACCGAGGATTCGGCCTTCGCGGGCTACCTGCGCGCGCGTGCGCACGACCTCGTCACCAACGACTACGCCCCCGGCGACTCGGCCTGGGTGAGCGGGCACTTCAAGCGTTTGAACGCGCAAATCGGTTCGTACGAGACCTACGACGACGAGCTCTACGGGGTAAAGACATACTTCGGTCTCAACATTCTATTGCGCGACCAGGTGCAGAGCGACGCGTTGCGCAACGCCACCCGCGAGCTGCAGCGCTTCGAAGATTCGCTCCCCTACCACGAAGGCAAACCGCACAAGCGCGTGCGGACCGACATTCCCGTGGGCGTGTACGACGTCATCGCGGACTTTGGGCAGTCGCGCGGGACCAACACCGCTTCGATCCTGCCCAACGACGCCGACATCGTGCGCAAGTTCGGGCGCACCATTCTTCTGCGCCGCAACATCATGGAAGACCCCGGGCTGTTCGAGATGACGCGCGTCGCCTACGCAGCCGCGATGGCGCCCGCATTCGCCACCCATCTCACCGCCGAAGCCAACACGCAGCGCACACTGTGGCACGAGATCGGGCACTACCTCGGCGTCGATCGCACCGACGATGGCCGCGATCTCGACGCCGCGCTCGGGCACGCGTCGGGCTCGCTGGAAGAGATGAAGGCGGACCTGGTGGCGCTGTACGTCGCACCCGCGCTCGAAAAGATGGGTTACTACACGTCCGACGCCACGCGCTCGTTGTACGCGAGCGGCGTGCGCCGCGTGCTGCTCAAGAACAAGCCCGAACGGGCTCAGGTCTACCAGACCATGGAACTCATGCAATGGAACTACTTCCTCGCCCACGGCGCGCTCTCGTTCGACGCCGCGACGGGGAAACTCTCGGCGCACTACGACCAATTTCCCGCCGCCGTCGCCGCCATGCTGCGCGAAACCCTCGCGGTACAGGCGGCCGGCGACCCACGCGCGGCCGACGCATTCATCGACAAGTGGACCGAATGGCGTCCCGACCTGCACGAGCGCGTCGCGCAAGCGATGCGCGCGAGTGAGCGCTATCGCTTCGCGTACGTGACCTACCAGGCGGTCGACGCGTCGGCACGATGACGCAGCGCGACGACGGGGCCACGCGCCGCGCCGAACTGCAGATCGTCCTCGGGAGCGTCCTGATCTCGTTCTCCGCCATCTTCGTCAAGATGGTGACGGTGGGCCCGACAGCCTCGGCGGTATATCGCAACGTATTCGGAGCCCTCGCGCTGTTGCCGATGGTGATCGTGCGTCGCGACGCGTGGTGGAAGGGAATGCGAGCGTTTCGCTGGGTGCTGGTGGCCGGCGTGTGCTTCGCGGCGGACTTGTATTTCTGGCATCGCGCGATTCTCTACGTGGGCCCCGGGCTGGCCACACTCCTCGGTAATTTTCAGGTGTTCTTCGTCGCGGCCGCGGGTCTGCTGGTATTTCACGAGCGCGTGACGGTGCGTTTTCTGTTGTCGGTTCCGCTGGCGCTACTGGGATTGTTCATGCTGGTGGGAGTCAAGTGGGGCACGTTCGACGCCGACTACCGCCGCGGCGTCATCTACGGCATCCTGACCGCCTTGAGCTACGGGGGCTATCTCCTGTGCATGCGCGCCGCGCGCCGCGAACCCAACCGTCTCTCCGCGGTGGCGAACTTGGCGTTTTCGACCGTGTGCACGGCCGCCATCCTGACGGCGGTCGCCGTTGTGCGCCATGAATCCTTGCACGTGCCCGACGCGCGCACGTGGGGAATCCTGGCTGCGTATGGGATCCTCTGCCAGGCGCTGGGGTGGATCATCATCTCGCGCCCGCTGCACTTGGTCGACGCCTCGCGCGCCGCGTTGATTCTGATGCTGCAGCCCGCGCTCACCTACGTGTGGGACGTGCTGTTCTTCCATCGCCCGATGACGGCCGTCGAAGCGGGCGGTGCCGCACTCGCGATCGCCGCCATCTACTTGGGCAACGCGCGCACCTCGAGTAACACCGCGGCGTCGGCATGAACTGGCGACTCATCCTCGCGCTGTGCGTGTTCGGGCCCGTCGTCGGCGCGCTCACCGTACTCGGCGTGTTCCCGAAGGGCGCCGACCGCTTCGTGTGGTTCTTCGTGGTGGCCACGTGCGCGGTGACGGTGGCCAAGAAGGAACCCGCGCGCGCTCTCCAGCACGGGGCAATCGTCGGGTTCGTCAACGGCGCTCTGTCCACGCTGGTGCAGGCGTTCTTCGTCAAGGCCCTGGCCGCCAACAACCCGTGGATGGTCGAAGCCATGGCGGACCAGCCGGCCGGCTTCGACTTCCAGTTTTTCGTCTTCATGCTCGTCCCCTTTATCGGCGTGGCCGGAGGGGCGATGACGGGGCTTTTGTCGATGCTGACGGTGCGCGCCTTGGCCGCTCGCAACGCCCCTCGGGAACCCTAGGTCGCCCGCGCCGGGTTGTCCCTTGACAATGTGCGCCGTATCCTCAACGCTCACCTCCCGATGATCGACTTCCGCGCCCTGCGATCCCCCAAGTCCCGTGCCTCCGCGACGCCGGCCACCACATTGGCCGGGCGCGAGCGCCGCACCAAGATCGTGTGCACGCTCGGACCCGCGAGCGAATCGACTTCCATGATCGAATCGCTCGTGCACGCGGGCATGAATATGGCGCGCATCAACGCGTCGCACGGCAATCCCGAGAGCCACGCGCGCCTGATCGCCAACGTGCGCGCGGTGGCGAAGAAGCTTGACGCCTACGTGCCCATCATGCTCGACCTGACCGGCCCCAAGATGCGCATCGGCAGCATCGCGGCCGGGTCCGCCGCGCTGCGCGCCGGCGACCCCTTCGTCATCACGAGCCGCGCGGTGCCCGGCGACTGGAAGGAAGTGTCGATCAACTACGCGCCTCTGGTCACCGACGTCAACCTCGGCGACCGCATCCTGATGGGCGACGGCGAGATCGAATTGCGCGTGCGCTCGAAATCGCCGACCGACGTCGAGTGCGAGGTCGTGGTGGGCGGCGAGCTCAAGCCCAACAAGGGTGTCAACGTTCCCGGCATCAAACTGCGCGAGGTGGTGCCGACGGAGAAAGACCTCGTCAACGTCGACTTCGGCATCGCGCACGACGTCGACTATTTCGCGCTCTCCTTCGTGCGCTCGGTGGAAGAGGTGCGCCGCCTGCGCTGGGTGCTGCGCGAAAAGGGATCCGACATCCCCATCATCGCCAAGATCGAGAAGCGCGAGGCGCTCGACAACCTCGAGCAGATCATGGACGCCTCCGACGCCGTCATGATCGCGCGCGGCGACTTGGGCCTCGAGATGCCGATCCAACAAGTGCCGTTGATTCAGAAGGACGTGATCCGCAAGGCGCGCGAAATGAGCAAGCCCGTCATTACGGCGACCCAGATGCTGGAGTCGATGATCCAAAACCCGCGTCCGACCCGCGCCGAGGCGGCCGACATCGCCAACGCGGTGTTCGACGGCACCGACGCCGTGATGCTCTCGGGCGAGACCGCGTCCGGCAAGTACCCGATCGAAGCGGTGCGCACCATGGCCGAGGTGGCCGAGGCCAGCGAGGCTCGCATCGAGTACGCCGCGCGCTTCGCGCAGATCGCGGTCGACACCACCAAGAGTGTCCCCGAGGCGGTCGCGCACGCGGCCTGTTTCACCGCCATCGAAATCGGCGCGCGCGTCATCTTGTGCTGCACGCGCTCGGGGCAGACCGCGCTGTACGTGTCGAATTATCGCGCGCCGACCAAGATCGCGGTGATCAGCCCGCACGAACCGACACTCAAGCGCACGATGCTGTACTGGAACACCACCTCGGTGAAGATCGAGCCGACGCGCGACACCGACACCATGATCCAAGCCGCCAAGGACGCGGTGGTGGCGGCCGGTGTCGCCCAGCGCGGCGACCGTGTCGTCGTCGTCGCGGGTGTGCCGGTCGACGTGCCCGGCACCACCAACATGATCAAAGCCGACGTGCTGTGAACGCGCTCAAGGATCGTTACCCCTACTACGTCGCCAACGCACCCGTCTACGCGAACGCCGACCTCGCCGTGACCGACAAGTATTCGGGGAAGGCGGCGACGCGCGTGGCGCTGGCCGACGATAACGCCGTGGACACCGCACTCGCGCGCGCGGTCGACGCGGTCGAGCCCATGCGCGCTCTGGCGGCCTACGAGCGCCGCGACGTCCTCGCGCATTGCGTGCGTCGCTTCACCGAACGCCAGGAAGAGCTGGCCTTGGCACTGTGCGTCGAAGCGGGCAAGCCCATTCGCGATTCGCGCGGCGAAGTGACGCGCCTGATCGACACCTTTCGCGTCGCGGCCGAAGAATCGGTGCGCATGGTGGGCGAGACCCTGCCGCTCGACATCTCGCCGCGCGCGCGCGACTATCGCGGCATGTGGAAGCGCGTGCCCGTCGGCGTGTGCTCGTTTATCACGCCGTTCAACTTTCCGTTGAACTTGGTCGCGCACAAAGTGGCTCCCGCCCTCGCGGTGGGATGCCCGTTCGTCTTGAAGCCGGCCAGTGCGACACCCGTGGGGGCGCTGATCATCGGAGAAGTCCTGGCCGAGACGAAGCTCCCGCGCGGCGCGTTCTCGATTCTGCCGGTGCGCGGCGAGAAGGCGGCGCGCTTGGCCGAGGACCCGCGCATACGCCTGTTGAGCTTCACCGGCTCGCCCGTCGTCGGGTGGGACTTGAAGGCGCGGGCCGGAAAGAAGAAAGTGGTGCTCGAGCTGGGCGGCAACGCCGCCGTGATCGTCGACGAAGGTGTGGACCTCGGCGACGCGGTGGAGCGCATCGTATACGGTGCATTCTATCAATCGGGACAGAGCTGCATCAAAGCCCAGCGCGTGATCGTCCACGAGAACATCTACGACGAGTTCAAGCGTCGCTTGGTCGAAGCCACGGCCGCCCTGAAAATGGGCGACCCCAAGCAAGAGGACACCTTCATCGGCCCCATGATCTCGGAGGCCGAAGCCGAGCGATTGCACGGGTGGATCGCGCAAGCGGTGGAGCGCGGCGCGCGCGTATTGGTCGGCGGGGCGCGCACGGGTGCCATGCTGAATGCCACACTGCTCGAAAACGTCCCCCGGGATGCCGACGTGTGTGCGAAGGAAGCATTCGGACCGGTGGCGGTGCTGTCGACGTTTCGCGACTTCGACGCGGCCCTGGCCGAAGTGAACGACAGCGTCTACGGATTGCAGGCGGGCGTGTTCACGCGCGACCTGTATCGGGCCCACCGCGCGTGGGACCGTCTCGAAGTGGGTGCGGTGGTGGTGGGCGACGTGCCGTCGTGGCGCGTCGACCACATGCCGTACGGTGGTGTCAAAGAAAGCGGGCAGGGGCGCGAGGGAGTGCGGTTCGCCATGGAAGAAATGACGGAGATCCGTCTATTCGTCCTGCGCACGCCGCCCGCGCGATCCGACTAGAAACTCGCTCGCGTAGCCCTATTCCAAAGGAGAGGCTTCGAATGAAAAAATTCGTGCTCGTGTCGTGCGCGCTGCTGGTGATGGCGGCGGGCTTCGGATGTTCCAAGAAGGGAGGACCCAGCAAGGCCGACGCCGCCTTCGAGATGCTGGCCAAGGCGTACATCGAAACCGTGCTGCAGATGAATCCCGAGTCGGCCACCCTCCTTGGCGATCATCGCTTCGACGACAAGTTGACGGATCGCTCCGCCGCCGCGATCGCCGCACAGGTCGCCGTCAATAAGGAGTACCTCGGCAAGCTGGCCGCGATCGACGCCACCAAGTTGACCGACGTCAACGCGGTCGACTACGACATCATGAAGATCAATCTCGAAGCCGGCATCTTCCAAGCCGAAGAGCTGCGTGAGCACGAGTGGAATCCGCTCTATTACAATATGGGCGGCGCGGTCTATTCCTTGGTGTCGCGCGAGTTCGCGCCCATCGACAAGCGGCTGGCGTCGGTGCAGGCGCGGGTGGAAGGCATCCCCGCGGTGTTGGCGCTGGCCAAGGCCCAGCTCCAGAACCCGCCCAAGGTGTTCACCGAAACCGCGATCATTCAGAACCAGGGCAACGTGAGCTTGTTGAAGGAAGAGTTGGCTCCGTTCATCCAGCAGGCGCCCGCGATGGAAGCGCAGCTCAAGCCGGCGATCGATGCGGCCGTCGCGGCCCTCGAAGACTACGGCACGTGGCTCGAGAAGGACCTGTTGCCGCGCTCGAACGGCGATTTTCGTTTGGGTGACGAGAAGTGGCGCAAGAAGCTGCGCTTCTCGCTGGATTCGGATCTTTCGAAGGAAGAGATCTACGCACGTGCGACGGCCGACCTGAAGGCGACGCAGCAGGCGATGTACCAGACCGCTCTTCCGCTCTATAAGTCGCTCTTCCCCGAGGTCGTCGACCCCGCCCAGCTGGCCGACGTGAAGCTCGTCAACAAGGCGGTGCTCGACAAGCTGGCGGAGAATCACCCCGACAACGACACCATCGTGAAGAAGGCGGAGGCGACGCTCGAACAAGCGACCGCGTTCGTGCGTGACCACAAGCTCGTGACCGTCCCCACCGAGCCGGTGAAGATCATCGTGATGCCGGAGTTCCAGCGCGGCGTCGCGGTCGCGTACTGCGAAACGCCGGGTCCTTTGGAGCCGCAAGGCGAGACGTTCTATTCGATTTCTCCCACGCCCGCCACGTGGACGCCACAGCGCACGCAGTCGTTCTTCCGCGAATACAACGACTACATGCTCTACGATCTTACCGTGCACGAGGCCATGCCCGGCCACTACTTGCAGGGCACGCATTCGAATCAGTTCCACGCGCCGACCTTGATTCGCGCCATCTTCGCGAGCGGATCTTTTGCGGAAGGATGGGCCGTATACAGCGAGAAGTTCATGGCCGACGCCGGCTTCGGCGGTGACGAGGTGCGCATGCAGCAGCTCAAGATGCGCCTGCGCGTCATTATCAATGCCATCATCGACCAGAAGATCCATACCGAGGGCATGACCGAGGAAGACGCGATGGCCATGATGATGAACGAAGGCTACCAGGAAGACGGCGAAGCGGCCGGCAAGTGGCGACGCGCGTGCCTGTCATCCACCCAGCTGTCGACGTACTTCGTCGGGAGCGCGGAAATGGAGGACATTCGCAAGGCGTACGAAGCGAAGCACCCCAACCCGGATCTGCAGGTACTCCACGACCAGATGCTGTCGTATGGGACGCCGGCACCGAAGTACGTCAAGCGCCTGATGGGGTTGTAGACGCTCGCGCCGCCGCGTGGTAACGTGACGGCAGGACGTGGGGCGCTGTATCGCGGGTCGATGCAGCGCCCCCGCCCGGCACACCACGCGGCCGCTGATGGGAGAAGAAATGCCTGACCGTCCGTCTATTATTATCGGCGTTCCCCGGGAGACGTTTCCGGGCGAGACGCGCGTCGCGTTGGTTCCCGCCGTCGTGGCGGTGCTCGCCAAAGCGGGGGTACAGATCGTCGTCGAGCGCGGGGCCGGCGACGCTTCGGGCTATACCGACGCGGCCTTCGAAGCCAAGGGGGCCGTGCTCGCGTCGCGCGACGACGTGTTCGCGCGCGCCGGCGTCATCGTGCAGGTGCGCGTGGCCGGTGCCAATCGGTCGGCTGCCAAGGACGACGCGCGTCGCTACCGCCGCGGTCAGGTCGTGGTCGGCATGGCCGACCCGCTCGGCGAACCCGATGCGATCCGCGAATTCGCGGAGACGGGCGCGTCGCTCATGGCGCTCGAGCTCGTGCCGCGCATCACGCGCGCGCAAAGTATGGACGTCCTGTCGTCGATGGCGACCATCGCCGGCTACAAAGCCGTGCTCATGGCGGCCAACGCGCTGCCGCGCATGTTCCCGATGATGATGACGGCGGCGGGGACGATCACGCCCGCGCGCGTGTTCGTGGTGGGCGCCGGTGTCGCCGGTTTGCAGGCCATCGCGTCGTCGAAGCGGCTCGGTGCGGTCGTGCACGCCTACGACGTCCGCCCCGCGGTGAAGGAACAGATCCAGAGCCTGGGGGCCAAGTTCGTCGAACTCCCCGTCGAAGCCGGCAACGCCGAAGACAAGGGCGGATACGCGCGCGAGCTGGGCGAAGAATTCTACCGCAAGCAGCGCGAGCTGATGGCGCGCGTGGTGGCCGAGAGCGACGTCGTCATAACGACCGCCATGATTCCCGGCAAGAAGGCGCCGGTCTTGATCACGAGCGAGATGCTGGAGAAGATGGCGCCGGGTTCGGTGGTGGTGGACTTGGCGGCCGAGCGCGGCGGCAACGTCGACGCCACGCGCGCGGGCGAAACCGTCCAGGTGGGCGGTGTGCGCGTCATAGGTGCCGTCAATCTGCCGGCCACGATGCCGTACCACGCGAGCCAGATGTACGCGCGCAACGTCGCGACGTTCGTGCAGAACATGATCAAGGACGCGGCACTCGTGCTGTCGACCGACGACGAGATCGTGCGCGACACGCTGGTCGCCCACGGCGGCGACGTCGTGCACGCCGGCATTCGCGAGCGACTGGGTCTGGCGACGGCGACCGCCCGGTAGCGCGCTCGTCCGGCGCCACGCCGGTCGCGAGCATTCCCTTTCAACCGTTATCCACGAAGACTATGAGGATCGGAATCATCGGTCTCCCACAGACCGGCAAGAAGACGTTGTTCACGCTCTTGGTCGGACCGGCGGCCCTCGCCGGGCACACCGACGCGCGCGCGGCGGCGCGCGGCATGGCCGACGTGCAAGACCCGCGCTTCGATCGTTTGGTGGCGCTGTACCAGCCGAAGCGCCAGGTGCGCGCGCGCCTCGAAGTCGTGCTGTGCCCGAGTGTGGAAGAAAACTCGCTTTCCGAGGGCGAAGCGCTCAAGGAAATCGCCGACGTCGACGCGCTGTGCCAGGTCGTGCGTGTGTTCGAGGACGACTCCGTGTACCACATCTGGGGCAACCCCGACCCCAAGCGCGAAGTCGATTTTCTGCACAACGAGATGGTGCTGCACGACCTCGTCTTCATCGAGAAGCGCGTGGAGCGCATCGACAAGGGTCTCAAGAAGGGGAAAGACGACCGCGCAGAGAAAGAGCGGGCGCTCCTCGTGCGTTTCCGCGAGGCGCTGGAGAAGGAACGGCCGTTGCGGATGGTCGACGTATCCGCCGAAGACGCCACCCTCATCTCGAGCTATCCCTTCCTGACGCGCCGCGCCATCATCGTGGCGCTCAACGTGGCCGACGGAACGATCGCGGACACGAAGCTGCGCGACGCACTCGCCACCGCATACGAACCGCTGGGGGCCGGCGTGGTGCAGATCGCTGTGCGCGCCGAGTCGGAGATCGCGGCCCTCGAAGACCCCGCCGAACGCGCCGACTTCATGGGCGACCTGGGCATCGAAACCCCCGCGCTGCACCTGCTCACGTCCAAGTGCATCGAAGCGCTGGGCCTGATGTCGTTCTTCACGGTCGGCGAAGACGAAGTGCGGCAGTGGTTCGTGCGCCGCGGTGCCTCGGCACCCGAGGCGGCCGGCGCCATCCATAGTGATCTGCAGCGCGGTTTCATTCGCGCCGAAGTGATGAAGTACGACGACCTGATCGCGGCCGGGAGCGAAGAGAAGCTCAAGACCACGGGCAAGTATTACCTCAAGGGCAAGGACTACGTGGTCGAAGACGGCGATATCCTCACCATCCGCTTCAACGTGTGATGTCGATCGTCGCCCTCAAGCCGAAACGCGACCGCGCGACCCGCCATCGTCACCCGTGGATTTTCGCGGCCAGCGTCGACTCGGTGACGGGTCACCCCGCGCCCGGCGACGTCGTGGACGTCGTCGACGCGCGCGGCGAACTCCTCGGACGCGGCTATTACAACGAGCAGTCGCGCATTCGCGTGCGTATGCTGACTTGGGACGACGCCCCCATCGGCACGGACTTCTGGCGCAAGCGCGTGGAGGCCGCCGCGCAGCGGCGCGAATCCCTAGCTCAAAGCCCCGACACCACCGCCTATCGCTTGATCCACGCCGAAGCCGACCTCCTGCCCGGATTGATTGCCGACCGCTACGGCGACGTCGTGGTCGTGCAACTGCTCACCGCCGGTATCGAGGGCGCGCGCGATGTGATCGTCGAAACGCTGTCGTCGCTGCGCGGTGTGCGGTGCCTGTTCGAGCGCAGCGACACCGCGTCGCGCTCGCGCGAAGGATTGCCGGCCGCGGTCGGTGCGCTGCGCGGCGAGTCAACGGGCACCGTCGAAGTGCTCGAGAATGGACACACCTTTCGAGTCAACATCGAGACCGGACAAAAGACCGGTTTCTATCTCGACCAGCGCGACAACCGTGCGATCGTCGCGTCGCACGCGCGCGGTCGCGACGTGCTGGATGCGTTTTGCCACACCGGGGCCTTCGCGGTGTACGCGGCACGCGCGGGCGCCAAGTCGCTCTCGCTGGTGGATTCTTCGGCCCCGGCGCTCGCCACCGCACAATGGAACTTGGAGAAGAACGGCGCCGGCGAGGTCGCGGTGCGGCAAGCGGACGTGTTCGAAGAGTTGCGCGTGATGCGCGACGCGGGTCGCCATTTCGACCTCGTCGTCCTGGACCCGCCCAAGTTCGCCACCAACCAACACCAAGTCGACAAGGCGTTGCGCGCGTACAAGGACGCCAACTTACTCGCCATGCAGCTCTTGTCACCCGAGGGATTGCTGGCGACGTTCTCGTGCTCGCAAGCGGTCGACGCGGCGGCGTTCACGATGGCGGTCTCGTGGGCCGGCGTCGACGCGGCGCGCGACGTGCAAATCATCCGCCGCCTGGGGCAGGGGATCGACCACCCCGTGCTCGCGACGTTCCCCGAATCGGAGTACCTCAAAGGACTTCTGTGCCGTGTCGCGTAAACCGCGCGCGTCTCGTGAATCTCGTAACTAAGTGATAAACACGATTGACGCGCGCGTGTGTCGGGCCTACCCTCGAATCGTTCAACATGGGAGGTATGCCATGACGACGGTTCGCGATGTGCTCGATCACAAGGGGCGCAACGTATTCGCGGTCGGCCCCGACGCTCCCGTATATCGGGCGCTCGAGCTCATGTCCGAGAAGCATGTGGGGGCGTTGATGGTACTCGACGAAGACCGCCGCTTGATCGGCGTTGTGTCGGAGCGAGACTACGCGCGCAAGATCGCGCTGGAGGGCAAGTCTTCGAAAGGGACGCCGGTTCGCGACATCATGACCACGAAACTCTTCTGCGTCGGCCCGTCGCAGAACCTCGAGGAGTGCATGGCGCTGATGACCGACAAGAGTGTCAGGCATCTTCCGGTGCTCGACGGGGAACGCTTGGACGGCGTTATATCGATCGGCGACGTCGTCAAGTCGATGTTGTCGCAGCAAGAGTTCATCATCGAGCAGCTCGAGCACTTCATCCACGGGCGCTGAAAATCGGTTGCGGCCTTCCGACATCGGCGCTAGCATGCACCGATGAACATCAATCGCATTGTGACCGTCGGCGCGATCATCGCCGTCGTGCTGTCGGTGCCGTTCTTCGGGCGCAGCTGGAACCGGCTCATGCACCTCGTGGGCGGGGTGTTGTTTTTGGGCAACATCATCGTCACCGCGGCGTGGGCGAGCCTGGGCCGGCGCAGCCGCGACGCGGAAGCGATTCGCTTCCTGGTGCGCGGCATTCTCCTGACGGACGCCATCTTCACCGTGCCCGGCGTCATCCTCCTCGCGTTGAATGGCGGCATCCTGGGCACGGTCTTCTTCAAGGCCGGCGCCCCGTGGATCATAGTGTCCGTCGCCCTGTTCGCAATCACCGGTATCGTGTGGGGCGCGTTGCTGGTTCCCGTCCAGAGACGACTCGCGCTGCTTGTGAACACGATGCCGCACGGCGGACCGATTCCCGCCGAATACGACGCGCTCATGGCGAAGTGGTTCCGCTTTGGCGGCATCGCGACCCTCCTCCCGCTCATCACTCTCGTGCTCATGGTGTTCAAGCCGGCGTTCTAGCATGCACGCGGTGCGCCGGGCTCTCGTCGTTGCGATGATCTCCGTGTGCGTCGCGGGCTGCGGCGACGACGGCGTTGCACCGCCGAGCACGTCCGTGTGGCGACCGCATTGGTCGCACCCGCTCCCGACGGGTGCCGCGTTTCACGGCGTCGGCGGCTGGACCGAGTTCGACCTGTGGGCCGTCGGCGACGACGGTGCCGTCGCGCACTATCGGGGCCTCGGATTGAACGCGGTCGCGTCTCCCACCACCCACACGCTCCGCGACGTGGTCGCGTTTTCCAACACCGATGTGTTCATGGTCGGCGACGGCGGCACCATCATCGGGCCGGGACTGGTCGCGCAGGCGAGTCCGACCTCCAACGACCTCTACGCGCTGTTCGGTTTCTCCGCCAGCAATCTGATCGCCGTGGGTGCCAACGGAACCATCATCGCGAACGACGGCGGCGGTTGGCAGTCCGTGGCGAGCCCGACGTCGGCGGATTTGTACGGCGTGTGGGCGCTCGTCAACGGCGAGATGGTGGCGGTCGGGGCGGGCGGAGTGGTGATTCGCAAGAACGGCATCGGGCCATGGTTGACGGAGCCGTCGTTCACGGCGCGCGACATGAACGCCGTGTGGGCCGACAAGCCCGGCGACTGGTTCGCCGTCGGCGACGGCGGCGAAATTTGGCAAGACCGCGGCGCGGGCTGGACGCCGATGGCGTCGCCGCGGAGCGCCGACTTCTACGACGTGCTCGGTAGCGACAGCGCGTTTGTGTTCACGGTCGGCGACGCAGACTCGATTCTGTTCTACGATCAAGTCGCGTGGCGGCCCGTCGCCGCGAACCCCAGCGGTCACCTCGACGCCATCTGGGCGACTTTGTGTCCGCTCGCAGCCACATCGATCGCGGGTGCGCGCGCAGCGCATTGCTCGAACACCTACGTCGTGGGCGCCGGCGGTTTCGCCGCGCGCTACACGTTGCTGACGACGTTCGACATCATCTCCGGCGCGCTCACCTACGCGGGTCTGCACGGCATCCATGGGCAAGCAAGCGGCGACGTGTACGCGGTCGGCGACGGCGGCGCGGTCCTTCGCAACGACGGATCGACGTGGTCGCTTTCTGCGACCGGGCTCGCCGAGAATCTTCGCGACGTTTTCGTCGTCTCGCCGCTCGACGTCTTCATGGTGGGCGACGGCGGGCGCATCGTGCGCGGCGCCGACGGATCGTGGACACCGATGACGAGCGGAGTCTCGACCGACCTGCGCGGCGTGTGGGCGCAAGACGCCGGCAACGTGTTCGCGGTCGGCAGTAGCGGGACCATCCTGCGCTTCGACGGTGTGGATTGGAATCCGGAGTCGGCGCCCGCGGCCGACTACACCGATGTGTGGGGCATCGCGACGGGCGAGGTGTTCGCGGTCGCGCGCGGGGGCACGATCGTCGAGCGCGTCGGCGGCTTCTGGTCGTCGGTGCCGTCGCCCTCGGTCGACTTGTTCGGGGTGTGGGCATCCTCGGTCGACAACGCGTTCGCAGTCGGGGCGGGCGGACTGATTCTTCGACGCGCAGGCGGCGTTTGGGAGTCCATGGAGTCCGGTACCGCCGACGACTTGCGTGCGATATCGGGAGCCGGAGGATCGATCTGGGCCGTGGGCGAAAACGGCGTCGCGCTCCACTACGAGGGAACTTCGTGGAACTCCGAGCCATCGGAGCCCGTCGCGGGACTCGATGCCGTGTTCGCCCGCTCGAGCGAACAGATGTTCGCGGCGGGTGCGGTGGGAAGCGTGATTCGATTCCAGCGCGAGACCCAATGAGACCTGCCGGGGGTGGCCCGGAACTCGCCTTGCCCGCCGTCGCGTTCGTGCCTTATAATTACCTCGCGTCGAATGCGGGCGTTTCCGGTCCCCCAAGCCCGCTCTTTCTGCCCCTGCTTTTCCGTCCGCGGAGGAATATGAATACCATCCGTTTGATCGCCTTGGCCATCACGCTGTGCGTGGTCGGTGCCTTGGCTTGCGGCAGCGACACCACCACGAACACGGAGCCCATCGACGTCACTACCTTCTTCGATTTGAACGTCGATGGCCAGCCGCTGATCCTGAACAACCTCGGTTATACCAATTCGTCCGGCACGGCCTACAGCATCAAGACGCTCCGCTTCGTCTTGACCGACATCGTGCTCCACGACGACGCGGGCGAGTCCTCGAAGATCGCGGATCTGTACTACTACGACCTCGCCGATGCGTCGACGCAGTCGTTCAAGTTCACGGGGTTGCCGCACGCAAATTGGACCAGCGTTTCGTTCACGTTCGGCCTCGACGCCACCGACAACGTGCGCGACAAGTACATCGCGAAGACGCAGTTCCACCTGGCCATGCAGTGGCCGGAGATTCTCGGCGCCAATCTTGGTTACCACTACATGCAGCTCGAGGGCGACTACGCCACCGGTCCGTCCACGACGTCGCCATACACGACGCACATGGGGCCGCGTCAGTTGGACGGCACCAACCCGGATTTCCCGAATGTGGTGGATCCGACTCCGTACCATTTCGATTTTGCGGTGAGCCTTCCGGTGACGCCGACGCACATCCACAACGGGGGCCACGGCGAGTTGACTATCCATTTCAACCTGAACGATTGGTACAAGGATAGCGACGCCGCCGACGGGCTCGACACCGAGTACGACTTCTCCGACTACCCGACCCAGGCCATCATGGGCAACCTCGATGCGCAGGGGAAGCTGCAGGCCAACGGGCGCTTCTGCTTCTCGGCTACGTTGGTTGCGCACGGGGGGCACCACGACTCGTAGGTTCGAGGGCCACGCATGAGACGCCCGGTGGTATGGGGGATGCTGCGTTGCGATTGGCGCCTGGGACTCGTGGTCCTCGCCGCGTGCCTGTTGGCTGCGTGCTCGAAGAGCGACAGCGGCCCGACCGAACCGCCTGCGCCCGAGTGTCCCGACCCGACGCCGCTATCGCTGACGTTGCCGACTTACTTCCCTGAGCTTCCCAATCCGTCCGACAACCCGCTCACGGTCGAAGGCGTCGCACTCGGGCGTCGTTTGTTCTACGATCCCATTCTCTCCGCCGATAGCACGCTCGCGTGCGGCGGGTGTCACACGCAAGCGTTGGCGTTCGGCGACTCGCGTCGCTTCAGCCAAGGCATCCACGGCGACATGAGCCGTCGCCAGGCGCCGTCGATCATCAATCCGGCGTGGTTACTGAACGGCGTGTTCTGGGACGGTCGTGCGGCCGATTTGGAAGAGCAGGCGAGCAAACCGGTGCCCGAGCCCAAAGAGATGAGCCTCCCCTGGCCCGACGCCATCGCACGACTAGAGGCCGACCCCGCGTATCGCGACCTCTTCTGCGCGGCCTTCGGGTCGAGCGAGATCACGATGGAGCGCGTCGTCAAGGCGATCGCGCAGTTCGAGCGCACGTTCATCTCGGCCAACTCGAAGTTCGACCAGTGGAAGCGGGGCGAAATTGCGTTCACTCCCATGGAGCAACGCGGCTACGTATTCTTCCTCACCGAGGGCAAGGGCGACTGCTTCCATTGTCATTTGGAGCCGCTCTTCGCCGAGCCGCTCTTCGGTACGGCGAGTTTCCACAACACGGGCCTGGATTCCATCGTCGTCGACGGCGGCCGCGCCGAGATTTCCGGCAACGCGGCCGACATGGGCAAGTTCAAAGCACCGTCCTTGCGCAACATCATGGTGTCGCCGCCATACATGCACGACGGTCGCTTCACGACCATCGACGAAGTCCTCGCGCACTATAACGGCGGCTTCCTTCACGGCAGGCCGCCCACCGATCTGGACCCGCTGGTCGATCCGTTGATCAACAAACGCGCATTGCGCCCGACCATGAGTGCGGCGGACCTCGATACGCTCAAAGCGTTTCTCAATACGTTGACGGACACCGATTTTCTCACCAATCCCAATCTGTCCAACCCGTTCCAACCCTAGGAGGTCGTGGGATGAAGCTGTGGAGGCGCGCGGTCGTGGTGGCCGCACTGGTAGCACTCTCGGCGGGTGTGGCCCGCGCCGGAACCGCGGACGATCTCGTGAACGCCGTCAAGCAACGCGAAGCCGCTCGGCAACGCGCGATGATCGACGTCGACCAAGCCGCCCTCGACGACCTCTTCGCCGCGGACGCGACCTACGTCCACTCCAACGGGCTGTTCCAAACCAAGACGGGTGTCATCGCGATGCTGGCCAAGAAGGAGTTGCGCTACGTCGCCTTCGATGTCAAGGAAGCGACGTATCGCGTGTACGGAGAAAGCGTAGTGTGCACGGGCGTGCAGTCGATATCGCTCACGTCGTCGGGAAGGCCGTTCCAATCGAACAGCCGCTACACCGTGGTTTATGCCATGATCGACGGCAAGCCGCGCGTGGTGGCGTACCAGTCGACGCTGTTGCCGGAAATCGTGAAGCAAGAAACCAAGCAAGGAGAATGACGTGGTCCAAACCCCATCGACGATGATGCCCATCGGCACGAAGGCGCCGGATTTTCGCCTGCGCGAGCCCGCGACCGGCAAGACCTGGTCGCTCGGCGACTTTCACGCGCCGACGTTGGTCGTCATGTTCATCTGCAATCATTGCCCGTTCGTGATCCACGTGAAGGACGAGCTGACACGCCTCGCCCGCGAATACGGTGCTAAAGGCGTCGACTTCGTGGCCATCAACGCCAACAGCATCGAGAGCCATCCGCAAGACGGCCCCGAGCACATGGCCGCCCTCGCGCGCGAGCTGGGGTGGAAGTTTCCGTTCCTGTTCGACGAGACGCAGGAAGTCGCGAAGGCGTATCACGCCGCGTGCACGCCCGACTTCTTCGTGTTCGACGCTAGGCGCGCGCTGTTCTATCGCGGCCAGCTCGACGACAGCCGGCCTTCGAACGGAAAGCCGGTCACCGGCGCCGACCTGCGCGCGGCCTTGGACGCCGCGATCGCGGGGCGTCGTGCGCCCGTCGAGCAAATGCCGAGCATCGGGTGCAACATCAAATGGAAGCCCGGCAACGAGCCCGACTATTTCACGTCGTTCATTTCGTCGCGAAAGACGGGTTGAACGGGTTTCCGGTCGCGCCAGTCAGGAACGAGCAATGACGAGACGATTCCAAACCCCCGAGAGTTACCGCGGCCCCATCATCTCGCGCGTCAAGCGGGCTCGCCAGGCCGAGGACCCGCGCAAGCGCGACCTGTCTCCCACCATCCTCGATTTCGGCAGCGTGCGCGTGGCGTTGGCGCGCCATTTCGGATTTTGCTACGGGGTGGAGAACGCGGTCGAGATCGCGTACCGCACACTCTCCGAGCACGCCGATCGCCGCGTCTTCTTCCTCTCCGAGATGATCCACAACCCGAGTGTGAATCGTGATCTGGTCGAGCGCGGCGTGCGCTTCATCTTCACCCCCGCGGGCGAGCAATTGGTGCCGTGGGACGATGTCCGGCCCGACGACGTGGTGGTAGTCCCCGCCTTCGGAACCACCATCGAGATGCAGGAGAAGCTGGCCGAGCGCGGCGTCGACGCCTATCGCTACAACACGACGTGCCCGTTCGTGGAGAAAGTTTGGAAGCGCAGCGCGCAACTTGGAGTCGATCACTATTCGGTGGTGGTGCACGGCAAGGATACCCACGAAGAGACGCGCGCGACGTTCTCGCACAGCCGCCGGGGTGCACCCACCGTGGTGGTGCGAAATCTCGCGGAGGCGAAGGTGCTCGGCGACGTGATTCGCGGTGTCAGCGGTCGCGACGAGTTCCAGCGCACCTTCGGTCACAAGTGCTCGGCCGGTTTCGACCCGGAGCGCGACTTGGTGCGCGTCGGCGTCGTGAATCAGACCACCATGCTGGCCACCGAGACGCACGAGATCGCGCAAGAGCTGAAGCGCGCGCTCGCGGACCGCTACGGCGCCGCGGAGATCGACGCGCACTTCGCCGACACGTCGGACACGCTCTGCTACGCGACCATCGAGAACCAGAACGCGACTTATGCGCTGGTCGAACACGGCGCCGACCTCGCGATCGTGGTGGGCGGGCACAATTCGTCGAACACGTCGCACATCGTCGAGCTGTGCGAGCGCGCGATGCCGACCTACTTCGTCCAGGGAGCCGAGGACCTGGTGTCGCCGATCGAGATTCGTCATTTCTCTCTCGCGAAGCGGGTCGTGGTGACCTCGCACGCGTGGCTCCCCGCACCACACCCGGTCACGGTCGTGCTTACGTGCGGCGCGTCGTGTCCCGACGCGATCCTGGACGCCGTGCTGCGCCGCGTGCTGGAGATGGTGCCCGACTCGCGCCCCGTCGACGACGTGCTGGCCCTGTTTCCCGAGGTCGAAGAACAGGTCTAGAAAACGCTTCCGCCGCACGCGCAAGATGATGCTTCTCAAGTAGCACGCGGGCGGCTAGAGTCTCCCGCGTGAGAAGCCTCTGGGACGACGACGACGCGCGCGCATTCGCGAACGATCCGCTCGCGCTGCGCGTGTATACCTCGCGCCTCATCGGACAAGATGCGTCGCTGGTATTGCACGGCGGCGGCAACACGTCCGTGAAAGCCAAGGCCGTCGACCTGTTCGGCGATGAGCACGACGCCGTGTGGGTGAAGGGAAGCGGGTGGGACCTCGCTACCATCGAGCGCGGCGGATTCGCCCCGCTGCGCATGGACGTCGTGCGGCGCATGGCGGAACTGCACTCGCTCACGGACGCGCGCATGGTCGAGATGCTGCGCGCCGCCCTCCTCGACCCCAACGCCCCCAACCCCTCGGTCGAAGCCATCCTGCACGCGGTGATTCCGTTCGCCTTCGTCGACCACACCCACGCCGACGCCGTCGTCACCATCACCAACACGCCCAAGGGGGTCGAGCGCATCGGCGAGATCTACGGCAATCGCATCTTCATCGTGCCGTACGTGATGCCGGGATTCATCCTGGCCAGAGAGGTTTACGGCATGACCAAGGACATCGACTGGGCCGAAGTCGAAGGCATCATTCTCTTGAACCACGGTGTCTTCACCTTCGGCGACGACGCTCGCACGAGCTACGAGCGCATGATCCAAGTGGTGACCGAAGCCGAAGACTACCTCGAGATGCAGGCACCGCTGGCTTCCGACGACGAAGATGGCGCGGATGCGACGACACTCGCGCGCGGCGACTTGGTCACGCTGGCGCGCATCCGGCGGGCACTTTCGAAGGCGGCCGGCGCACCCATGCTCGCCCTCCACGACGGCAGCCCCTTGCACGTCGCGTTCTCGTCGCGCTCCGACGTGGGCGGGATCGCGTCGCGCGGGCCGTTGACTCCGGACCACGTGATTCGCACCAAGCGCGCCGCTTTCGTCGCGGGCCCGGACCTCGACGCGGGCGTCGAGAAGTACACGAAGGAGTATCAGAGTTACTTCGAGCGCAATCGAGAGGGATCGTTGACGGCACTCGACCCGGCGCCGCGCTGGGTGGTGTGGCCGCATCGCGGCACCATCGCGCTGGGGCGAACGCTCTCCGATGCTTCGATTGCGCGCGATATCGTCGCGCACACCGTACCTGCGATCGCGCGCGCCGAGTTGCTGGGCGGATGGAAGGCGCTCCCCGAAGACGACGTCTTCGACGTCGAGTATTGGGATCTCGAGCAGGCGAAGCTCAAGCGCGCGCCGGCCCTGGCCGAGCACGCGGGCCGCGTCGCCGTCGTGACGGGAGCCGCGAGCGGCATCGGGCGCGCCACCGTCGACGCCTTCTTGAAGGCGGGCGCGTGCGTCGCCGCACTCGATATCGCCGGCGAAGTGCTCTCGATGTGGAGCGACGCGCGCGTGGCGGCATTCGTGTGCGACGTCACCGACGCGACCGCCCTCGACTACGCGATCGAAAACACGGTGCGGCGCTTCGGCGGCATCGACATGGTGGTGAGCAACGCCGGTACCTTCCCGAAGTCGGCGCGCATCGCGGATATCACCGACGATCTATGGAAGGGGAGTCTCGCGGTAAACCTCGACGCGCATCGGTTGCTGTTGCAGAAGACGATTCCGTTTCTCGAGGTCGGGGTCGACCCGGCGGTGGTGTTCGTCGCGTCGAAGAACGTACCCGCGCCCGGAAAGGGAGCCGCCGCGTATTCGGTCGCGAAGGCGGGGCTGACCCAACTCGCGCGCATCGCCGCCTTGGAGCTGGCAGGGGCGGGGATTCGCGTGAATGTGCTCCACCCCAACGACGTGTTCGATACCGCCATTTGGACGCCGGAGGTTCTCGCGGCCCGGGCGCAAGAGTACGGCCTGGACGTCGAGAGCTATAAGAGGAAGAACCTGCTCCGGCGCGAGGTCACGTCGGTGGAGGTGGCGGCGCTGGCCGTGGCTCTTTCTGGGCGCTTGTTCGCAGCCACCACGGGGGCGCAGATTCCCGTCGATGGAGGTAACGACCGCGTCGTGTAGCACGGTTCCTTGCCCCACTCCTTGCACGCAGTTAACTTCGAGGATCATGCGTACACGCGTCTTCATACTTCTCCTTGGTTTCCTGATCGTGTTCGCATCGCCCCTGCTCGCCGCCGACAAGGTCATCTGCGATGCCTGCGGCAAACCCATCACCAAGGATGCTTTCCATACCCAGGGGCGCGTGTACCACCCGGACTGCTTCGTGTGCGAGGTGTGCAAACGGCCCATCACGGGCACCTACAGCGAGCAGCACGGCAAGGTCTATCACCCCGATTGCTTCTTCGACCACGTGGCACTCAAGTGCTCGCTGTGCGGCGAGGTGTTGCGCGGCGAATATCTGCAGGATTACTGGGGCAACTCGTACTGCAAACGCCACGACGGTGTCGCACCCATGTGCGACTCGTGCGGCCGCTTCATTTCGGAGTCTTTGACCGGCGGCGGCACGCACTACGACGACGGCCGCTTCATCTGCAATCTGTGCAAGCCCGAATCGATGACCGACGTCGACGACATCTTGGAGATCGTGTACGAAGTGGCCGGGCACATGAAGACGTTCGGGATGAACGTCGACTACAACGGCATTCAGATCCATTTGATCGGCCGCGACAAGATGCAGACGCTGTCGGGCCACCACTCCAACGGTCTGCGCGGCTTCACCGACTATCGCGAGGACTGGCGTGTGTTCGGAAAATCGCAGAACCGCAAGATGCACATCTACCTGCTCTACGGCATGCCGCGCATGGAAATCATCAACACCATCGCGCACGAGCTCACCCACGTGTGGCAGTTCAACCACGGGCGCTTCAAGAACGAACGCGAGTGGTCGGAGGGGAGCTGCAACTACGCCGCGTATCTGGTGCTGGGCGATTATCCGGGGCGCGAGAGTTCGTTCTTCCGCACCAGCCTCGCGCGCGACGCCGACCCGGTCTACGGCGACGGCTTCCGTCGCGTCAAAACTCTCGCGGAGGCCGAGGGCAACAAAGCGTGGCTGGGCTACCTCACCAAGAGCGCGGACTTCCCCAAGGGCTACTAGACCCGCTGTTTCGCACACGTAATCGCGTCGTTCGTGCACGCGCATTTCTCTTGTTGCGTTGCGAACGAATCGATACTCTCTGGCGCCGCGCTCGCGCGATGGCGCAACATGAAGACTTCATTAGAGAATGGATTGAGCAAGGTACCGGAAGTCACGCTCGGCTTCTGGATCGTCAAGATCGCCGCCACCACGTTGGGCGAAACCGGCGGCGACGCGTTGTCGATGTCGATGAACCTCGGCTACCTCGTCGCGACCGGAATCTTCGCCGTCATTTTTTTGCTCGCCGTCGGCGCGCAGATCATCGCCAAGCGCTTCCATCCCGCGCTGTACTGGACCACCATCATTGCCACCACCACCGTCGGCACCACCCTCGCCGACTTCGTCGACCGATCGCTCGGCATCGGATACGCGGGCGGTGCTTCGCTCTTGTTCGCTCTGCTCGTCGCATCGCTCGCGGTTTGGTACTACACGCTCGGTTCGGTGTCGGTCGATACGGTGAGTACCGGCAAGGCGGAGATGTTCTACTGGGTGACGATCATGTTCTCGCAAACGCTGGGCACAGCACTCGGCGATTGGACGGCCGACAATGCCGGGCTGGGCTACGTCGGGAGTGCGGTGGTGTTCGCCAGCTTGTTGGCGTTGATCGGCGCGGCGTATCTGTGGACGCGAGCGTCGCGCGCGCTCTTGTTCTGGGCGGCGTTCGTCGTCACGCGACCGTTGGGTGCGGTGGTGGGCGACTTTCTCGACAAGCCGGTGGCGAAGGGCGGATTGGCGCTCAGCCGTTACACGGCCTCGGCCGCTCTCTTGGCCTTCATCGTCGTCTGTGTTTTGGTATTTCCTCAGAGGCCGGCAAGCAAGCAGCACTGACACGCTCCCGATATAGTTGACGAAAACAAGAGAAAGCGCCATGCAAGCGAAACGAGTCCCCAAGACCATCGACGAGTATCTCGCTCTGTTGAGCGAGGACCAGCGTGAGACGCTCGAGAATCTGCGCAAGCACATCCAAGCCGCCGCTCCCAAGGCCGAAGAGTGCATCAGCTATCAGATTCCCGGCTTCCGTCTCGACGGGAGGCTGTTGGTTTCGTTCGGCGCCGCCGTCAAGCATTGCGCCTTCTACCCGGGTGCCGTGATCGCAGAGTTCAAGAGCGAGCTCGAGAAATACGACACCAGCAAAGGGACGATTCGATTTCCGATCGGGAAGCCCTTGCCCGCAACCCTCGTGCGGAAGATCGTGAAGGCCCGCATCGCCGCGCACGCCGCCAAGCGGGAGCGCGTGAAGTAGGCGCGACCGCCGTTTTCCCCAGGGCTACTCCCGCTCGCGTTCCTGTGTTAACATGCCGCTCACCCGGCCGCGCCGGGTCCAATCGAGCGTTCGCGTTCCCAATCGTGAAAGGAATTAGATGAGCAAGCGGCGGGTCGTCCTGTTGCCCGGAGACGGCATCGGTCCGGAAGTGGTCGAAGTCGCGCGCCGCGTCGTCGACGCGTCGGGCCCCGAGATCGAATGGGTGCCGCGCGAGATCGGTGCCATCGCGTACGAGAAATACGGCGACACGCTTCCGGCCGAGGTGCTGCAGGAGATTCGGCGCTGCGGTGTCGCCCTCAAGGGCCCGACCACAACACCCAGCGGAACCGGCCACGTGTCCGCGAACGTGCGCTTGCGCAAAGAGCTCGGGCTTTTCGCCAACGTGCGCCCGGTCAAGACGGTCCCGGGTCTCGAGACGCCGTACGGACAAACCGACCTCGTCATCGTGCGCGAGAACACCGAAGACCTCTACGCGGGTCTCGAGAACGAAGTGGCACCCGGCGTCATCACGTCGATCAAGGTCATTACCGAGACCGCGAGCCGTCGCATCGCGAAGTTCGCGTTCGAGTACGCGATTCGGTGGGACCGCAAGCGTGTCACCGCGGTGCACAAGGCCAACATCATGAAAAAGGCCGACGGCCTTTTTCTGGATTGCGCGCGACTCGAGGCCAAGCCGTACGAAGGCCGCGTCCAGTTCGACGATATCTTGGTCGACGCGCTCGCGATGAAGCTGGTGACGAAGCCGTCGCAATTCGACATGTTGTTGCTCGAGAACCTCTACGGCGACATCGTGAGCGATCTCGCGGCCGGACTGATCGGCGGGCTGGGTTTGGCGCCCGGCGCCAACTACGGACTGGACTGCGCGGTGTTCGAAGCCATCCACGGCTCGGCACCCGACATCGCCGGCAAGGGGATCGCCAATCCGATCGCGATGATTCTCTCCGCCGCGATGATGTGCCACCACCTGGGCGACGACGACTCGTTCCTGCGCATTCGCAAGGCGGTGCGTACCATCACGACCGAGCAACGCCAGCACCTGACCCCCGACCTGGGCGGCGACGGCACCACGCGCTCGCTGGGCGACGCCATCGTGCGCGAAGTCGAACGGCGTCGGAGCGAGCCGGTCGAACGATGATCATCAAACCGAAGATTCGCGGCTTCGTCTGCATCACGACCCACCCGGTCGGGTGCGACGCCAACGTGCGCGCGCAGATCGAGGTCGTGCGCGCGCGACCCAAACTCAAGAACGGTCCCAAGCGCGCGCTCGTGATCGGTGCCTCGACCGGCTACGGGCTCGCGTCGCGCATCGGCGCCGCGTTCGGAAGCCATGCGGCCACCGTCGGGGTGTTCCTGGAGCGCGAGCCGGCAGAAAACCGGCCGGCCACGGCCGGCTGGTACAATTCCGCTGCGTTCGAAAAGCATGCTCACGCAGCCGGATCTGAAAGCGAAGAGTCTCAACGTCGATGCGTTCTCGCAAGGCGGCCAAAGAGAAAGACCATCGAGGTCCGTGCGCGGCATCGGCCCCGTCGACTTGGTCGTGTACAGCTTGGCGGCGCCGCGCCGAACGCTCGCGAACGGCGAGGCGGCCAAGTCGGTGCTCAAGCCGATCGGTGCCGCGTACCACGGCAAGACCGTCGACACCGACAGGGCACTCGTCACCGACGTCACCATCGAACCCGCGTCGGCGCAAGAGATCACCGACACGATTACCGTGATGGGCGGCGACGATTGGGAGGCGTGGATGGACGCCCTCGCCGGGGCCAAGCTCCTCGCGGACGGGTGCAGGAGTGTCGCCTACACGTACGTGGGGCCGAAGCTCACGTGGCCGATCTATCGCGACGGCACCATCGGCAAAGCGAAGGAAGACTTGGAGCGCGCGGGTCGTGCCATCGACGACCGCTTGCGCGCGAAGGGAGGTGCCGCCTACGTCTCCGTGATGAAAGCGGTGGTGACGCAGGCCAGCTCGGCGATTCCCGTCGTGCCGCTATACATCTCGCTCTTGTTCAAGATCATGAAGGCGAAGGGAATCCACGAGGGCTGCATCGATCAGGCGCGGCGCATGTTCGAAGAGCGACTGTACGCGGCGGGAGCACCCGCCGTCGACGACCACGGACGCCTGCGCTTGGACGACTGGGAGATGCGCGACGACGTGCAGGCCGAAGTCGATCGCACGTGGCCGCAGCTCGCCACGGAAAATCTGCGCGACCTCACCGACTTCAAGGGCTACCAGGAGGAATTCTTGAAGCTGTTCGGCTTCGGACTTCCCGGCGTCGACTACGAAGCCGACGTCAATCCCGTCGTACCGTTCGATGTGATCTCGTAGACGCATGGCCGGTCTCGACCATCTATTCGCGAACAATCAGGCGTGGGCAGCGCGACAAGTCGCGCGCGAGCCCGACTTCTTCGCACGCTTGGTTTCCCAACAAGCGCCCGAGTACTTGTGGATCGGCTGCTCCGACAGCCGCGTGCCGGCCAACGAGATCGTCGGGCTTTTGCCCGGCGAACTGTTCGTCCACCGCAATGTCGCCAACGTGGTCGTCCACACCGACCTCAATTGTCTCTCGGTGATCCAATTCGCCGTGGACGTCCTCCACGTCAAGCACGTGATCGTGTGCGGGCACTACGGGTGCGGAGGCGTGCGCGCGGCACTTTCGACCGAGCGGTTGGGGCTGATCGACAATTGGCTGCGCCACGTGCAAGACGTGCGCGAGCGCCACGCGTCGCTGCTCGACGGTGTCACCGACCGTGAGGCGCGCGTCGATCGCTTGTGCGAGTTGAACGTCGTCGACCAAGTGCGCCACGTGTGCGAGACCACCATCGTGCAGGATGCGTGGACACGCGGGCAGCCGCTCACCGTGCACGGGTGGATTTACGGTTTGAACGACGGGCGCCTGCGCGACCTTCGCTTTTCGATGTCGTCGGTGTCGTCGCTCGAGAGCGCGTACGCGGCCGCGGTGCGCGCGGTGAACGACCGCTAGCTCATTCGAACAGCTCGCCCTGCGCGCCGGGGTCGCCGGCCGACGAAAAGCGGCCGTCGCAGGCGCGTGTCCTCGCGACGCCAGTCCGAAACGCTTGCGGCTGGCCTCGAACATGGCGTGGATCTGCTCCGCGAACACTCCCGTCCCGCTCATTCGCTCCCCGAAACGCGCCCGATACAACTCGCCGCCGCGCAGCGCGCGCACGCGGGCGAGAATCTTCTCCTTGCGATCCGGATAGTGCGCGTCGAGCCATTGTTCGAAGATCGATTTGACTCCGTGCGGCAAACGCAGCACGACGTGGCCCGCAGCGGTGGCACCCGCGTTCGCGGCAGCCTCCAAGATACGCGGAATCTCCGCGTCGGTGAGCGCGGGGATGATGGGCGCCACCAAGACGCCGGTCGGAATGCCCGCACGCGCGAGGGTCGCGATCGCGTCGAGACGTCGTTCGGGCGACGAGGTGCGCGGCTCCATGGTACGCGCGAGCGACGCGTCGAGGGTGGTCACGGAAACGAACACGCTCGCGGCGTTGTGTTCCGCGAGTGCCGCCAACAAGTCGACGTCGCGCGTCACCAGATGATTCTTGGTGACGACGATGACGGGATTGCGAAACTCCGCGAGGACGTCGAGGCAGCGTCGCGTGAGTCGCAAGGCGGCGCTCGATCGGTTGATACGGATCGGTGACGCCGGACAATGCCAGCGGTGTCGGCTGTCCACGCGCGCGACATGAGTTTCGCGCGCAATAGCTCGGGTGCGTTCTCTTTGACGAAGATCTTCGTCTCGAAGTCGAGGCCGGCGGAGAGTCCCAAGAACTCGTGCGTCGGACGCGCGTAGCAATACACGCATCCGTGCTCGCAGCCCCGATACGGATTGATGCTGGCGTCGAAGCCGACGTCGGGGCTCGTGTTTCGCGCCACGATCGACGCCGACGAATCGCGGAAGTATTCGGTGCGCGCCCGCGCCGGTTCGTCGTCGGCGAACTCGTCGGGCTGGACGACGTCGAGGTCGGCGTCGTCGTACGCGAGGCGCTCGAAGCGACCGCTGGGATTCGTCGCACTGCCGCGACCGCGCGGCGCAGGCTTCTCGAAGTTCTTCTCCATTGACGTCACCGAGCGAGTATTGTAGGCCAACTTTCTATGTCGCTGAGAAAAGATATCGCCGCCATGCCCCGGACCGTGTGGGTGCTGTTCGCCGGCACCTTGATCAATCGGTTCGGGAGCTTCGTGTTTGTCTTTCTCGCCGTGTACTTGACGGGGAAGGGGTACACGGCACCCCAGGCCGGGCTCGCGATCGGCGCCTACGGCGTGGGGGCGATCTGCGCGTCGCTGGTCGGCGGCTGGTTGGCCGACCACCTCGGGCGTCGCAACACCATCGTCCTCTCGATGGTGCTCTCCGCGTGCGTCATGATGGGGCTATCGCAGGCGAACGCGTACGCGCTCCTCATGTCGCTCACCGTGCTGGCCGGCTTTTGCGCCGAGATGTATCGTCCGGCCGCCTCGGCGCTCATCGCCGACGTCACGACACCGTCGCAGCGCGTCACGGCCTACGCGCTCTACCGGCTCGCGATCAACGCCGGCTTCGCGGTCGGCCCGGCCGTGGGCGGGTTCATGGCGCACAAGTCGTTCTTCCTCTTGTTCGCGGGCGACGCCGTCACCTCACTCGCGTACGCGGGCATCGCGATCGCCGCCTTCCCCAACCGCGTGGTGGCACACCACGCGCCGCAGGCGGGGCGCAGCGCACTGCAAGCGATCCTGCACGATTCGAAATTCCTCATGTTCTTGGGCTCGACCATGGCGGCGTCGATGGTGTTCATGCAGCACGTATCGAGCTACCCGTTGTGGATCACATCACTCGGTTACTCGAGCAGCGTGTTCGGATTGCTGATCTCGCTCAACGGCGTGATCATTTGCCTGACCGAACTCCCGCTCACGACCTACACGCGCCGACAACCGCCGCGCCGCGTGATGGTGATCGGAATGCTGGTGTTCGGAAGCGGCTTCGCGCTGACCGGTCTTGCCCGCGCGATTCCATTTCTCGCCGCGTGCGTCGTTGTGTGGACCATCGGCGAGATGTTCTACTTCCCGATGGCCGCGGCCCACGTCGCCAACATCTCGCCGCCCGACATGCGCGGGCGCTATCAAGGCGCGTGGGGGATTTCGTGGGGCTTGGGTGCGGTGCTCGGCCCGGTGTTGGGGACGACACTCTTCGCGCACGACCCGCGCGCGTTGTGGGCCGCGTGCGGAGCCATCGCGGTGTGGGAGCGCTCCTGCTTTTGCCGGCGACGGGTGCCCGTCGCGTCGCGAAGGCGGCGACGGAAGCTCCTTAGGAACTGGTGGGCGCTGCGTTGGGGTCTCCGTCCACCACTCTGCGCGCAATGGTGAATTCCTACGCGCTTCCCGAGTGAGTTCCCGTCGACCCACAACGCAGCGCCCACTCCGCGGCCAGTGAACATCATTCGCCGGCGATCGTCACCACGACGCGACGCGAGCCGCCGCGATCGCGATGCTCGCCTAGATAGAGACCCTGCCATGTTCCCAGATGCAGACGACCGTTCGTGATCGGAACGCTCACACCCGTGCCGATCAGCGCCGCCTTGATGTGCGCGGGCATGTCGTCGGGCCCTTCGACGGTGTGGACGTAGTGCGGCGCATTCTCGGGCGCCAGTTCGTGGAAGCTCCGTTCCAAGTCGGTGCGCACGGTCGGGTCTGCGTTCTCGTTGATGCACAGGGACGCCGACGTGTGCAGAATGAAGAAATGCGCGACACCGACGCGAATACGCGTGAGCTCCGGGATGGCGCGCACGACCTCGTCGGTCACCAGATGGAAGCCGCGCGACTTGGGCGCGAGCGCGATCTCTTTCTGGATCCATTCCATGCGCGCGAGGGTAGCATGCGACCGACGCGACGACACCATGCTATGATCACCTCGAGAGGAGGAATGACATGGAAACCCGATACCGGCCGATGCCGCACATATTGCTACCCGCGCTCTTGGTGACCTTGGCCGCCGCCGGCGTGCAGGCGCAGCCGCCCGCCCAACTGCAGAAGTTCTTGCGCGACGTCATCAAGTTCACGGATGCGGATCTGGCGGCCGTGGAAAAAGGCGAGGTCGTCGCGCGCCTCCTGCCCACCACCGACTCAGGCGAGATCGCCGCTTTCGGTATCGTGCGCGTGACGTCGGGCCTCGATCGCCTCGAACAATTGGCGAAAGATCCCAAGCGCTTCCGTGCCATGGAAGGTGTCGAGCAAATCGGCGTGTTTTCGGATCCTCCCGCGGCCGGCGACGTCGGCGCGCTCATGATTCCGAAGGACGATATCGACGCCCTCCAGAAATGTAGGCCGGGATCGTGCGACGTGAAACTAACCGACGCGGCGCTGGAACGCGTGGCCGCCGTCGACTGGTCGGCGACGGACGCCACCGAGCAGGCGACACGCGTGTGCCGGGACATGATGGTGGCGCTGGCTTCCAGTTACCAGTCCGGCGGCATCGAGGCGCTCGGCACGACGGTGGACAAGAATCAACCGAAGTTGCGCGCGGAAGAATTTCATCGGCTCCTCCAGAATTCGCCCTACCTGTTCGAATACGTGCCCGCCTTCAGCCGCTACCTCGAGTCGTACCCGCGTGGGTCGCTGGAAGGTGCTGCCACCACGCTCTACTGGACAAAGGACACCTTCTCTCCCAAACTCGTCATCTCGCTGTGCGCGAGCACGGTCGTGCGGGTCGACGAGCACGTCGAAATTGCCAGCATATTGCTGGCCGCGACACACTTCTTCAACGCGGGCCTGGACGTGTGCATCGGCGTTCCGGCGTCGAGCGCCCCGGGAAGCTACGTGCTCGACGTCTACCGCGTGCGTATCGACCCACCCACCGGCATGATGGCCGGAACGGCCATGAAGCGTGTCGAGTCGGGGATTGCGAAGGGCGTCGAGAAGAAACTGTCGGGCCTTCGTGACAAGCTGAAGTAGGAGCGAAACCGTACCCGCGGATGGCGACTGATCATCGATTCATCGCGCATCGTCGCGACGAATGGTACGCGGTGGCGCGCGCCGATCGCCTGCGCGATCGGCCGCGCGCGGCGATGTTGTTCGGGACCCCGATCGTCGTGTTTCGCGTCGCGGGTGATGTCGCGGCCCTCGTCGATCGCTGTCCGCATCGCAACGTGCCGCTGTCCCTCGGGCGCGTGCGCGGTGCCAATCTGCAGTGCGCGTACCACGGCTGGGAGTTTGGTCGCGACGGGCAGTGCCGCGCGATTCCCGGGCTGGTCGGCGAAGTGCGCGCGCACGAGCGCCGCGCCACATCCTTCGCGTGCCGCGAGGCCCACGGCTTCGTGTGGGTGTGGGGCGAGCCGGAGGCTCCACCGTCGCGCGAACCGTTTCGCTTCCCGCATCTCGACGAGCGCGGGTGGACGACCGCGCGCGAAGAATTGGAAGTGCGCGCGTCGCTGCACGCGACGGCCGAGAACGCGCTCGACGTCCCCCACACCGCGTTTCTGCACGGCGGGCTGTTTCGCTCGGAGACGCGCGCGCGACGCGAGATCGAAGTGATCGTGCGGCGCTTCGAAGACCGGGTCGAGGCCGAGTACGTGGGAGAGTCGCGCCCACCGGGCTTGGTCGCCAAGCTGCTCGCTCCGCGCGGCGGCGACGTCGTCCACTTCGATCGCTTCCTCTTGCCGTCGGTCGCGCAGGTCGAGTATCGCCTCGGCGACTCGGGCCTGTGCATCTCGGCCGCGCTCACACCGCTCGAGGACTATCGAACGAAGTTGTTCATCGCGTTCTCGTATCGCCTGCCCGATTCCGGGTTGGATGGTGCGACCGATCCTGCGCTCCTTCGCGATGCGCATCTTTCGCCAGGACGCTTCGATGCTCGCGCGACAAACCGAGACGATCGAGCGCTTCGGGGAAGAGAGCTACAAGTTCACCGAGATCGACGTGCTCTCGGGGGAAATTTTCGAACTGCTCCGCCACGGTCGAACCGCGGCCGTGACCGGTTCCGCGCGCGTTATTCGCATGAGCGTGTGACCGCGGGAGCCTTCCCCTAGGTTCCCCTTGACGACGCCCCGCCTCCCGCGTATCCTGTGAACCCAATCGTCCTTTTAAACGGGCCCCGCGAGGCTCAGAAGGGATCTCAAGGAATGCACACTGCAACCGCCCCGCGCGCATGCGGGGCCCACGACATGCGCCCACATCGCCTTCCCTCGGAATTCACGGGAGGGCGTTTTTTTGTGCCCGCTGGCGGCGGCGACGGAAGCGGGGTCGAGCGATGAACGCACCGTCCTCGCGGCAAGATGATATTGGCCGACGGCGCCCGCTTCGAAGGCTACCTGACCGGTGCGGCCGCGCGACCGGATTGGCGCGGACCCGCCTGGGGCGAAGTCGTTTTCAATACCTCGATGACCGGCTACCAGGAAGTCATCACGGATCCGTCGTACGCGGGCCAGGTCGTCGTCATGACCTACCCGCAGATCGGTAACTACGGTGTGACCGCCGACGACAGCGAGAAGCCGACCACCGCGGCGCGGGCACTCGTCGTCCACGACCTCCAGGAATTCTTCTCGCCCGGACCCGATCGCGTGTCGCTCGGAATCGTTCATGATGGAGCAGAAGCTCCCGGGCCTGACCGGCGTCGACACGCGTGCGGTCACCAAGCACGTGCGCGACAAGGGTGCGGTCATCGCGGCCATCGGTCGTGCCGACGCCTCCGACGACGAATTGCTCGCTCTCGCGCGCGCAAAGAAGCTCGACCGCTCCGAGCGCCTGGTCGAGAGCGTCTCCGGTACTTTGAACGCGGTGCACGCGGGTGAGCGGGGACGCGCCGCCGTGATCGACCTCGGTGTGAAAAAGAGCATCGTCGACAACGTGCGCCGGCTCGGGCTTACCACCCAGGTCTTCGACACGACGTTTCGCGCCGACCAAGTCTTGCAAGGCGGCTTCGACTTCGTCGTGGTCTCCAACGGTCCCGGCGATCCCGCCGATATCCCCGATGTGGTCGCACAAGTGAACCAGCTCATCGGTCGCATCCCGATGCTCGGCATCTGCCTTGGGCATCAGATTATTGCGCTCGCGCTGGGTGCGCGAACATACAAACTGAAATTCGGTCACCACGGTGCCAACCAGCCCGTCGTCGACCAGCGCAGTGGCCAGGTGTTCATCACGAGCCAAAACCACAACTACGCGGTCAGCGATGACATCGCCGACCGCACCGGTGTCACGGTCACGTACACCAACGCCAACGACGGCACGCTGGAAGGCTTCGTCGACGAGCATCGCAAGATCGAGTGCGTGCAGTTCCACCCCGAAGCCTCGCCGGGACCGCACGACTGCCGCGTCATCTTCGACCGCTTCCACGAACGCGTGCAGCAATGGGCCGCGTCGGGTGCGAAGGGAGGCGATGCGCATGCCTCGTCTTGACGGAATCTCTTCGGTGATGGTGATCGGTAGCGGTCCCATCGTGATCGGTCAGGGCTGCGAGTTCGACTACTCGGGGACCCAGGCGATTCGCGCGCTGCGCGAAGAAGGCCTGCGCGTCGTGCTCATCAATAGCAACCCCGCCACCATCATGACCGACCCCGAGATGGCGGACGCGACCTACATCGAGCCGCTCACCTTCGACGCGTGCCGCGCCATCATCGAGAAGGAACGCCCCGACGCGCTCCTTCCCACCCTCGGGGGCCAGACCGCGCTCAATCTGTCCATGGAGCTCTCGGACTCCGGTGTCCTGGAAGAGTTCGGCGTGCGCCTGATCGGCGTCGATTTGAAGGCCATCCGCCGCGCCGAGGACCGCAGCCAATTCAAGTTGTTGTGCGACGAAGCCGGCTTCGACACGCCGAAGAGCGTCACCGTCCACACGCTGGAAGAAGCGATGCGCTCGCTCGACACGATCGGCTTGCCCGCGATCATCCGGCCTTCGTTCACCCTGGGCGGCAGCGGCAGCGGCATGGCGCGCACCAAAGACGACTTCGTGCGCATCGTGAAGTACGGACTGCAGAAATCGCCCGTGCGCGAAGTCCTGATCGAAGAATCGATCGAAGGCTGGAAGGAATTCGAGCTCGAAGTGATGCGCGACCGCGACGGCAACCACGTGGTGGTGTGCTCGATCGAGAATCTGGACCCGATGGGTGTGCACACCGGCGACAGCGTCACCGTGGCACCGGTGCAAACGCTGCGCGACCGCGAGTACCAACGCATGCGCGACGCCGCCTTCAAGATCATGGACATGGTCGGCATTTGGGGCGGTGCCAACGTGCAGTTCGCGCTCGAACCCATGACCGGACGTATGGTCATCATCGAGATGAACCCGCGCGTTTCGCGTTCGTCCGCGCTGGCCAGCAAGGCAACCGGCTACCCGATCGCGAAGGTGGCCGCGCGCTTGGCCTTGGGCTACACGCTCGCCGAGCTCCCCAACGACATCGTGGGTACGATTCCGGCCGCCTTCGAACCTTCGCTCGACTACGTCGTGGTCAAGATTCCGCGCTGGAACTTCGAGAAGTTCAAGGGCGTCGAAGACGTGCTGGGATCGCAGATGAAATCGATCGGCGAAGTGATGGCGCTCGGGCGCACCTTCAACGAAGCGCTGCAGAAAGCGCTGCGCTCGCTCGAATCGGATTGGAACGGTCTGGACTCGGTCGATTTTGCGCCCGACGAGTTGGAACGCCTTCTCGCCGTGCCGAACTCCATGCGCCTGTTCGCCGTGAAGGCGGCGTACGCAGCGGGCTGGACGACGGAGAAGATTTACGACCTCTCTAAGATCGATCCATGGTTTTTGGAGAATTTTCGGACCTTGGTTGCCTTCGAGAAGCGGCTCGCTTCGCTCGCCTTTCCGCCACCGCATGCTGAATTGAAGCAAGCGAAGCGGTTTGGCTTCAGCGACCGCCAACTCGCGACATTATGGAACGTCGAAGAAACCGACGTGATCCGCGTGCGCGAAGGCATGGGAATCCTCCCGGTGGTCAAGATGGTCGACACGTGCGCGGGCGAATTCGAGGCGCGCACACCGTACTACTACGTCGTCTACGACGACGAGTGCGACGTCGAGACCGACACGCGCCGCGCGCGCGGTTCCAAGCCGAAAGTCGTCATTCTCGGCAGCGGCCCCAACCGCATCGGTCAGGGGATCGAGTTCGACTATTGCTGCGTGCACGCCGCCATGGCGCTGCGCGAAGCGGGCTACGAGTCGATCATGGTCAACTGCAACCCCGAAACCGTCAGCACCGACTTCGACGTGTCGGATCGGCTCTACTTCGAGCCGGTGGCGTACGAGCACGTGATGGCGATCGTGGCCAAGGAGAAGCCGCTCGGCGTCATCTTCCAGTTCGGCGGGCAAACGCCGCTCAAGCTCCTGCACATCCTCGCGCAATCGGGTGTCAACGTGCTCGGCACGGGTGTGGAAGCGGTCGACCGCGCAGAGGATCGCGAGCGCTGCCACGAGCTCATGAAGTCGCTCGGCATCAAACACCCGCCGTGTGCGTTTTCGTCGACGCGCGAGGGCACCATCCGCGAGGCCAACCAACTCGGATACCCCGTGCTCTTGCGCCCGCCCTACGTCCTCGGCGGCCGCTCGATGGAGCTCGTGCGCAGCGAAGACGAGATTCTCGCCAGCGTCGACTCAGCCTTGAAGTCGAGTGGGTCGCGCGCCCTCATGATCGACAAGTTCATCGAGGGCGCGGTCGAAGTGGACGTCGACTGTGTGAGCGACGGCGACAACGTCGCCATCGCGGGCATCATGGAGCACATGGAAGAGGCCGGCATCCACTCCGGCGACTCGAGCTGCGTCCTGCCGCCGCTGGCACTCGAAGACGAGATCATCGAGCAGATCAAAGAGCATACCGTGCGCGTGGCGCGCGCGTTGCGTGTAGTCGGCATGATGAACGCGCAGTACGCGATCAAGGACAACAAGATCTACTGCTTCGAGATCAACCCACGCGCGTCGCGCACGGTCCCGTACGTCAGCAAGGCGACCGGCGTGCAGTGGGTGAAGCTGGCGACGCGCGTCGTGATGGGCGAGAAGCTCGACATGGCCAGGTACGGCGAAACCATCGTGCCGAGCTACATGTCCGTTAAAGCACCGGTGTTCCCGTTTGATAAATTCCCCGGCGTCGACTCGATCCTGGGGCCCGAGATGCGTTCGACCGGCGAAGTGATGGGCATCGGCGAGACGTTCGACGAAGCTTTCATCAAAGCGCAACTCGCCGCCGGCTATCGACTGCCGAAGGGGAGCCACGTCTTCATCTCGGTCGCCAACCGCTACAAGCGCAAGGTCATCTTCCCGGTCAAGGCGCTGCGCGAGATGGGTTACAAAGTCGTCGCCACCCCGGGCATGGCGCGCGTGCTGCGCTCGCACGGGTTGTCGGTGCGCGAGGTGCACAAGATCAGCGAAGGCGACTACGGCCTGCTCGAGATGATCGAAGACGGCACCATCCAGCTCGTCGTCAACATGGCGTGGAGCAAGGCGGCGATCGAAGACGACAAGTTCATCCGGCTGGCCGCGAACAAGATGAAGGTCCCGTGTATCACGACCATGGCCGGATTCCACGCGCTGGTCCTGGGGCTGCAGACCGTCAGCGGCGGCCCGGTGCACGTCGAATCCCTGCAGAACTACAACGCGCGCCTCTTGCCCGCGATACCAGTCCCCGACGCCGAGGACGCGGGTGCTCCGGCCCGGTCCGTCGGCGAGGCGGCGTGAGCGCCCCGCTCTCGGCCATCGTCCTCACCCAAAACAACGCCGCCATGATGGCGCGCTGTCTGCGCAGTCTCTCGTTCGCCGACGAAGTGATCGTCGTCGACGCGGAGAGCACCGACGACACCGCGCGCGTCGCGCGCTCGCTGGGCGCACGGGTGGTGGAGCGCGCGTGGCCGGGCTTCGCCGAACAGCGGCGCTTCGGGCTCTCGCTCGCGCGTAACGACTGGATGTTCGTGTGCGACTCCGACGAGGAAGTCACCCCGGAGCTCGCGCAGGAAATCGTCGCGGCGGTGGGCGCGCGCACGACATCCCCGGCCGGCTATCGCGTCCGTCGCCGCAACCAATTCCTCGGGCGCTGGATGGATTCGGGCCCGTGGGCGCGCGACACGCAGCTGCGTTTGTTTCGCAAGGAGGCGGTGCGGGTCGCCGACGTGTCGGTGCACGAGAGCTACCGCGTCGACGGCCCCGTCGCAACCCTCACCGCATTTCTCAACCACTACACGCACCCGACCATCGCGGAGAGCGTGCAACGCCTCAATCGTTACACCACGCTCGAGGCCAAGGACCGCGCGTCGCGCCGCCGCGTGCGCGCGCTCGACCCGCTGGTGCTACCGGCGGGGGCGTTCTTCAATTACTATGTGGCGAAGGGCTGCTGGCGCGCGGGCGTCGAAGGATTTCTCCTGGCGGCAATCACGGCCATGTACCGGGGAGTTCTCTACGTGAAGATTCGGGCCATTCAACAAGGGCCAACGCGATGAGGGAGTTTCGTGGCTGCCTCGCGGCGACGTTCGCGATCGTCGTGCTCGCCACGGCGTCGGCGGCGCTGGCGGGAGTGGACGCCGCCCTCGACGCGCGCACGTTGGTGGTCGGCACGCGCGCGGAGCCCAAGTCCTTGAACCCGGTCGCGATCACGTCGTCGGAAGGCCACCAGATCGCCGGCTTGATCTTCTTGAAGCTGCTCGAAGAGCAGGACGACTTCATGTCGTTCAAGCCGCAGCTCGCGTCGTCGTGGACGTGGAGCACGGACAGCCTCGCGGTGACGTTCCATCTGCGCCCCGATGCGAAATGGTCCGACGGCGACCCCGTCACGGCTGACGACGTCCGCTTCACCTGGGAGGTCCAGGTCGACACGACGGTGGCGTGGCCGAGTGCCAGCATCAAGTCGAAGATCCGCGACGTCGAAGTCAAGGACGCGCGCACGGTGGTGTTCCATTTCAAGGAGCGCTACCTCTACCAAGTCATGGACGCGAACGACGGCGTTATCTTGCCCAAGCACGTGTTGGGCAGCGTTGCGCGCGCCGAGCTCAAGAACGCGCCCTTCGGTCGCGCGCCGGTGGGCGACGGCCCGTACGCGCTCGCGCGCTGGGAGTCGGGGCAATACCTCGAGCTGGCGTCGAACCCGCGTTACTTCGGAAACCAACCGCGCGTGAGTCGCGTGGTGTTCAAGTTCGTCCCCGACGCGGTGACGCTGGTGTCGCAGCTCAAGGCGGGCGAGATCGATTTGTTGGAAGGCGTGCAGCCGGGCGACCTCGCGTCGATTCGACAAAGTCGCCCGGACGTGGCCGTGGCGACGGTACCGTCGCGGCGCATGAGCTTCATCGCGTGGAACGAGAAGCGCCCGCCCTTCGACGATCGCGAGGTGCGGCGTGCCTTGACCATGGGCATCGATCGCGCCGAGATCGTGCGCACGGTCTGGCAAGGATACGCGAGCGAATGTACCAGCCCCATCGTGCCGCTGTTGTGGGCGTTCGACCCGTCGATCGCGGCGATTCCGTTCGACCCCGACGGCGCGCGCGCGAAGCTCGCGGAGCGCGGCTTCAAGGACAGCGACGGAGACGGTATTCTCGACCAGGGCGGCAAGCCGTTCTCGATCGAGTTGCTGGTCAACGACGCGCAGAATCGCGTCGATGTCGTGACGCTGGTACAGGCGTACTTGAAGAAGATCGGTGTGCGCGTCGACGTGCGCGTGATGGAGTACAACGCGTACATCGATCGCATTCTCGCGACCGACTACGACGCGGCCTTGGTGGAATGGAAAGCGACCACCAAAGTCGACTTGACCGGATTGTTCCACTCGAAGTCGATGCGACCGAAAGGATTCAACTTCGTGTCGTACGCGAACCCCGAAGTCGACCGCCTGATCGATCTTGCGTTGACCAAGACCGACACCGCGTCGGCGCGGGCGATGTGGAACCGTGTCCAGAAAATCGTCTACGACGACCAGCCTTACACCTTCATCGCGGTGCCGAAGGAGATCACCGCACTCGATGATCGCTTCTGCAACGTGACCCCCAGCGCCATCAGCTTCTTCGTCAATCTGCCGGCGTGGGGCATCCAGCCCGACTGCCCGCGTTAGCGTCTGCGCGCCGCGCGCGCCACTACCACGCCGTCCCGTTCTTCCAAACGCACGCGGTCATGCCCGAGCCCGCGCACCGCTCCCTCGACGCGACACAGGACGCGCGCGCGACCGCTTCGCGTTACCGCCACGCCGAGTTGAAACGGCGCACCCGAATGGATTGATACGCACTGTCGTCACGAGCACGAGCGTCGCTTCCCCCGCGATGCCGACGCGACGTCGCATCATGCCGCTTCCAGTACGAAGGCGTAGCAATCGGGCGCGACCCCACCGGCGCTCTGGATCATCGCGACCCGCGCGTTCGGGTGCTGGCGGGTCCCGGCCGCACCCGTCAGCTGTGCCACCACTTCGTAGATCGAAGTCAGTCCGCACACGCCGATCGGGTGACCGCGCGCCTTCATGCCGCCCGACGGGTTGACGGCGATGCGCCCGCCGGGCGAGAGCTCGCCGCGCGCGAGCGCCTTCCACGCTTCTCCGGCGTCGAAGAAGCCCAGTGCCTCGAGATTCATGAGCTCGAACGGAGCAAACGCGTCGTGGATCTCGACCACGTCGACGTCGCCGGCGCGACGGTTCGACATCGCGAATGCACCCGCGGCCGCGACGGCGGCGGCACGAAAGGTCTCCGGGCGCGCGCGCTCGGAGAAGCGCGCCGCGTCGAGGCCCTCACCCCAGCCCAGAATGCGCACGGCACCGCCTTCGCGCGAGAGCACGCACGCCGCGGCCCCGTCCGACATCGGTGCGCAATGGTGACGACGCAACGGATCGGCGACGAGCGGGCTCGCGCGTACCTCGTCGACGGTGACGGCGCGCCGGAAATGGGCCAGGGGATTGTTCGCGGCGTGCGCGTGATTCTTGACCGCGACCTCGTCGAATGCGCGCGACGGCACGCGGCACGCACGTGCGTAGGCGATGGTCGCGAGTGCGGCCAGTGCGGGAAGGGTGGCGCCGTGCCGTTCTTCGACGGGGTCGGAAACGCGCGGTGCCAGCAATCCGGCCGCGGTGCCCGCGTCGAGGTGCGTCATCTTCTCGCACCCGACCAAGAGGACATCGCCGCGCCCCTCGCGCATGAACTCGAGCGCGTGGAACATCGCCTCGCCCCCGGTCTTGAACGGTCCGTGGAGCGGTGCCTGCAACGACGGCGCACGCGCGGCAATCACATCGGCGACGAGGCGCCCAACGTCCGCGAGCCCGCACAACTCGCGCGGCGCGAACGACGCGAGAAACACGGCTTCGACGGCGGATGCATCCACGTCCGCCAGCGCTTGCGCAGCCGCGTCGGCTGCGAGTGTGGCGTAGTCGGCGTCGTGCCGGCCGACGCGCGTCATGGCGGCGGTTTTGACCTTGATTTCGCGCACGGTTTCGAGGATAAATAAGCCCCAATTTACTGTCCAACGAAACCGCGCGATGTCGCGCGGCGTCGGGAGTGGTTCGCATGATTCATCGCGTCGCCGTCGCGGCCTTGCTTGCGGGACTCGCCGCGCAAGCGCTCAAGGTTTTGATCGAGCTGGCGCAGACGCGACGGCTGAATCTCTTGCGCTTTTTCGACAACGGCGGGATGCCGTCGTCGCACACGGCACTCGTTACCACCCTCACGATCGGTATTGCGCGCGACGCCGGTGTCGGGTCGTCGCTGTTTGCCGTCACCTTGCTGTTCAGTCTCTACTTCATGTTCGAAGCGGCGGGCCTGCGCCAGGAGGTCGGCAACCAGGCGCGCGTCTTGAACGACCTGGTGGACGAACTTCGACACACCCACCACATCGACCCCAAGAGCCTCAAGGAACTGGTGGGGCATACATGGGGAGAGGTGGCGGGGGGGTTCGTTTTCGGGCTGGTGGTTTCGGCCATCGCCTACCACTAGTCGGCCGCCGGCACCCGACTTCATGGCTTGTCGGGCAGCAGGCGTGGGGCGTATATTCGATCTACCGCGCACGCCCTCGCCCCGGGGGTAAACGCGCGTTTATGAAGCCCTCATGTCGAAACTGGCTTGCCCTCGTGCTGGGCGCTGCGGCGATGCAGGGTTCCTGTGGATCCGATGACCCCACCCGCGTCGGACGGCCCCCCGTCGTCGAGTCGTACTCTCCCGGCAGCAAGTCGCTCACGGCCTTCGTGGGCGATGTGGTCGACTTTCGCCTGAAGGCACTCGATCCCGACCGTGATCCGCTCGTCACCGAGTACTCCATCAACGGCGCCGTGGTCGCGCGTGGCGAGCACTTCCAGTATTCGGTCACCGACACCGGCGAGGTCACGGTTCTCGGCAGCGTCGGCGACGGCGAGTATTCGTCGACCATCGAGTGGAAGCTCAAGCGCAAGGCTCCCGTCAACCTGCCGCCGTCGTTCACCGCAACCCAGCCGGTCGAAGGGAATCCCACGCTCGTCATCAATAACGACATGAACTTCGGCGTCGTGGCGGAAGACCCCGAAGGCGCCCCCATCACGTATCAGTTCACCGTCGACGACGCTCTGGCCGCCACGTCTCGACAATTCACGTATCACGCGCTCGCGACCGGCATTAAGACCGTCAAGGCGATTGCCTCCGACGGCGTCTACTCCGTGACACGCGAATGGCGTCTCAAGGTGACGGAAGTCCCCGACGCAATTCCGCCGGCGGGCGTCGACATCGTATTCGTCGGGACCGGCACCGAGCCGGGCGAAGTGGATCTGCAATGGATCGCGGTCGGACAAGATGGGATGACGGGGATCGCGTCGCAGTATCGAGTTCGAACCTTGCCGACGCCGATCCTCAACGACCTCGATTGGAGCCGCGCCAGCGAGCGTCCCGATGTGCCGGAGCCCCTGGCCGCCGGCGAGGTCATGTCGATGACGCTGACGGGTTTGCAACCGGCGCGCACGACTTACATCGCGATTCGCGCGGAGGACGATTTTGGCAACCAGTCGCCGATCCTGGAATGCCCGGCGGCGATGACGCGTGGGATGCAGATTTCCGGTGTCGTCTTGGACGCACGGACCAACCAGCCGGTGCCGGGAGCCCAGGTGAGCTTCGGTTTCGCGACGGCGACGACGGATGGAGCGGGAGAATGGGCGCTCTCGGAACTGGGAAGTGGAACCGACGTGCTCACGGTGCGCGATGAGCTGACCCCGGCGATCGGCAACTATTACGACTACACGCTCCCGTATACCGTCGTCCACCGCGATCGAGTCGAGTTGTTTCTACTCCCGGACGTCACTTTGGAGACTACCCAGTATCCGGACTTTCTCACGTGGTTCCGGAGTATGACCGACATCGCCGGCAACCCCTACGGTGCGCAGACGCGACGCTGGCAACTCCCGATCGCGCTCTACGTGCGCGCTTTCGGCAAGGGGGGGCTCGACTATCGCGCGACGATCGAGAGCGTGGCGGGCGAGTTCAACGCGATCTTGGGCGATGAGGTCTTCACCGTGGTCACGACCGGCGTCACCAACGGCGTGGAAACGGTCTACCTCGACGACCTGCCGCGCGACAACTATGGCATCGAAGAGTGGACCACCGACTGGTATCCGCGCCGCGGGTTGATCGAATTCCGCACGGCGTACACGGGGCCGACGCAATCGGTGCTCGAAGTGGTCACGCGTCATGAACTCGGCCATGTGCTCGGGTTGAATCACAGCACCGACATCGGGCACATCATGGTGGGGGGAGTCGCCCCTCAGGTGCCTCACTTCACGAACGACGAAATGGCGGTGCTGCAGTGCAGCTACCATCTCCCACGCGGTTGGGATTGCCGTCGTTTCGAACGCGAGTGACGGGAACTCTCCGCCATTTTCTGCTGCCATCTTGACACCGGGCCTTGGTCGGCCGGAGCTGTTGAGATCCGTTTCTATATAACGTATTTAATATCAATACGTTAAATGTTGTACCGGGCTGGCATCGATCCTGCCTTAGGTCGTTGGGGAGGATGATTCAATGAGACTCGAAAAGTTTACCGAGAAAGCCCAATCCGCGATCCAAGACGCCAACGAGGCCGCGTTCCTGAAGGGCCATGCCGAGGTCAATGCGTGGCATTTGCTGGGCGCCTTGCTCGAGCAAGAGGGCGGTCTGGTGCCGGCGCTCTTCCAAAAGATGCAGATCGACCCCGCGCGCGTGCGCGAGGTCGTCGAACAGCGTCTCACGACACTGCCCACTCAGGAAGGCGGTCAGTCCTATCCGTCGACCGACTTCCGGGCCGCGTTGCAAGGCGCGGCGAGCGAGGCGACGCGCCTCAAGGATCAATTTGTCTCTACCGAGCACCTGCTCCTGGCGATGTTGAAAGATCGCAAGTCGCCGGTCGGGGAGTACTTCAGCTCGATCGGTGTCACCCGCGACCGCGTCCTCGAAGTCGTCCGCGAACTCCGCGGCGGCGAGAGCGTTGTCGACGCCAATCCCGAAGCCAAGATGCAAGCGCTCGAGAAGTTCACCATCGACTTGACGGAACGCGCGCGCGCCGGACGTTTGGATCCCGTCATCGGGCGGGACGAAGAGATTCGCCGCGTGAGCCAAGTGCTTTCGCGCCGCACCAAGAACAACCCCGTGTTGATCGGCGACCCGGGAGTAGGCAAGACGGCCATCGTCGAAGGCTTGGCACAGCGCATTGCCGACGGCGACGTACCCGACGTGCTCCGCGACAAGCGCGTGCTCGCGCTCGACATGGGGGCGCTGGTGGCCGGCACCAAATTCCGCGGCGAATTCGAAGAGCGCTTCAAGGCTCTCATGAAGGCGATTCAGCAGAGTGAAGGCGAAGTCATCCTATTCATCGACGAGCTCCATACCCTGGTGGGCGCGGGCGCGGCCGAAGGCTCGCTCGACGCATCCAACATGATCAAGCCCGCCCTCGCGCGCGGCGAGTTGCACTGCATCGGTGCCACCACCATGGCGGAGTACCGCAAGTACATCGAGAAGGACGCCGCCCTCGAGCGTCGCTTCCAACTCGTGATGGTGCGGGAGCCGAATGTCGAGGAGACCGTGGCCATTCTGCGCGGCTTGAAGGAACGCTACGAAGTGCACCACGGCGTCAAGATCACCGACGGCGCCCTGGTCGCCGCCGCACGCTTGTCGGACCGTTACATCACCTCGCGTTTTCTGCCGGACAAGGCCATCGACTTGATGGACGAAGCGGCGTCGCGCCTCAAGCTCGAGCTCGACAGCATGCCGGTCGAACTGATGGCGATGAAGGAGAAGATCACCCAGCTCACGATCGAGAAGAAGGTGCTCGAGAAGGAATCCGACGCCGACTCCAAGAAGCGCCGCGCCGAGATCGAGAAACGCCTGGCCGACATCGATGAGCAGTACAAGGCGCAGCGCGCGCGTTGGGAGAGCGAGAAGGCCGTCATCGATCGCATTCGCACCAGCAAGGAAAGGATCGACGCCGCCCGCCGCGAGGAGGCCTCCGCGATTCGCGAGAACCGACTCGAAAAGGTCGGCGAGATTCGCTACGCCACGTTGCCCAAACTTGTCGCGCGAGCTCGAGCAGGCCAACGCCGAGCTGGAGAAGCTGCAGAAAGACGGCGCGCTGTTGCGCGAAGTCGTCACCGCCGAGGAGATCGCGGAAATCGTCGCGCGCTGGACCGGAATTCCGGTCAGCAAGATGATGGAGTCCGACCGCGAGAAGCTCTTGAAGTTGGAAGAGCGGCTAGCCGAGCGCGTAGTCGGCCAGCGCGAAGCCATCGAAGCCGTATCCGAAGCCGTGCGTCGCGTGCGTTCAGGATTGGGAAGCCCGCACCGCCCGATGGGCTCGTTCATCTTCGTCGGCCCAACCGGTGTGGGCAAGACGGAGCTGGCCAAGGCACTGGCTGAGACCCTGTTCGACGACGAGTCGCGCATCGTGCGGGTCGATATGTCGGAGTACATGGAGAAACATTCGGTGTCGCGCTTGATCGGGGCACCCCCGGGTTACATCGGCTACGAAGAGGGCGGCTACCTCACGGAACGCGTGCGACGCCAGCCCTACTCGGTCGTTCTCCTGGACGAAATCGAGAAGGCGCACCCCGACGTGTTCAACGTGCTCCTCCAGATCCTGGACGACGGACGCTTAACCGACGGCCAGGGACGTACCGTCGACTTCTCCAACACGATGATCTTGATGACGTCGAACCTGGGGACGTCGCAGGAACGCTTCAAGAACCACGACGAAATGCGCGAAGCGGTCATGCGTGCGGTGCGGGCCGCCTTCAAACCCGAGTTCCTCAATCGCATCGACGACGTGATCGTGTTTCTCCCCCTCGACGAGGCCGAAATGGAGGAGATCGCGCGGCTGCAAGTCGGCAAGCTCAGGCACAAGCTGGCCGAGCGCGGTCTGGCACTCGATATCGACGCGCCCGCGATTCGCGAGCTGGCTCACCGCGGGTTCGACCCGGTGTACGGCGCGCGCCCGCTGAAGCGGCTCATCCAGAAGGAGATCGAAGGCGGAATCGCGCGCGCGATCCTCGCGGGCGATACGCACGACGGCGACACGATTCGGGTGACGGTCGTAGGCCACGAGTTCCACGTCGATGTGGTCCACGGCGGCGAACGCGCGGTCGCGTAACCGCGGCACCGCGCGCGTTGACGCGACGCGGCCGGACGCGGTATAATCAGCAACCATCTAGTTTGGTGTGTCGGCCGGTTATGACCGGCTAATCGGAGATGCCGCCATCCTGGGACCGGGCGGTTATCTCCATCGTTACATCGGTTTAGACATCATCGATCTACCAACACCGTCGACTCGATCAGGGTCGCTTAGACGCGGTGACGACGTTCGTGCGCGCTGGGCAAGGGCGTGCATCTCGGCGATTGCAGCATTGTCGGAGGGGCCGTGCGCACCATTGAGCTTCGCCTTCGCCTCGCGTTCTCCGTCCCATTTCTACTGTCCGTCCTAGCAGCGCTTCCCGCGCGCTCCGCCGAAGTCTCCCAGCCCGTCGATGTATCGGCCTCCGCTGTGGCGATCCAGCGTGCGCCGGCCGGAGACCGCGTCACCATCCAAACCCCCAAGTTCATCTACACGACGGATTCCGGTCGCCCGGAGCTGCCCTACCGACTCGTGAACCTACTGCTCCCCGAGGGCCAGACCGTGGGGGACTTTGCATACGAAGAATCCGCAGCGGTGCGCGTCGCCGACGGTTTGCGCGTGGCACTCGTTCCGGAGGCGGTCACCACAGACGGGTCGTCTCCGAGCGCGAGCGCGTCGCAAGAGTGGAGCGCCGACGCGCGCGAATTCCCGGCCCAGCACGCGACCTACCTCGGCACCGGTTATCTGCACGGGCGCGCCATCGCGAGCTTTGCCGTGTATCCGATTCGCCTCGTCGACGGGGGTGCGGCGCTTGAAGTCGCGGAGCACGCAACCCTTCGCGTCCGAACCGTCGCCGATGGGACCGCCGCCACGGTCGTGCGTCGGTCGCGCTTCCGCGACGGTTTTCGCGAGGACGTCGCGCGTCGCCTCTCGGCCCTGGTCGAGAATCCCGGCGACGATATGCTGTACGCCGATACCGAGCGCCGCGTCGCGAAACCGCGCGGCGGATTCCAGCCCACGTCGGCCCCCTCGCTCGAAGGCAGCCCGGTCGACTACGTGATCGTCACTGTCGACTCGCTGGCCGCGTCGTTCCAGGTCTTGGCCGATTGGAAAACGGCCAAAGGTGTGCGCACGGTGGTTCGCACCACCGAATGGATCGAAGCGAACTATCCCAATGGCGTCGACGTCGCGGAGACGATTCGCACCTTCATCATCGATGCCTATCAGCAGTGGGGAATCGAGTGGGCGCTCCTCGGCGGTGACGCCGATGTGATTCCGGTTCGCCTCGGGGCCTCGGTGTACCTGGGTGCCAAGGACATCCCGGTCGACATGTATTTCGGCTGTCTCGACGGAGACTGGAACGCCGACCACGACGAGTTCTTCGGCGAGACGGCCGATCAGACCGACATGTACCAAGAGGTGTACACGGGACGTTTGCCCGCGATCAGTGTTGCCACCGCGAACACGCTGGTGGCCAAGGTGATCAACTACGAGACGCCCGTCGACCCGTCGTACACCGGCAAGGCGCTCATGCTGGCCGAGGTGTTGTTCCCGATCGATTGGAACGGCAGCCAGAGCATCGCGCAGGACGGCGCCCAGTTCGCCGAGTTCTTGTGGCTGTCGGCCCTCGACGACCCGGCGCTCTCCGTCGACAAGATGTACGAGAACTACGCGCCCTACCCGCCGGCCGTGAGCGAGACCGCCGCCGGTGCCATCGCCGCGCTCAACCAGGGCTACGACCACGTCAACCACGTGGGCCACGGCTTCCGCTTCAACATGTCGGTGGGTTCGGGCAGCATCGTCAATGCGGACGCCGACGCCCTCACCAATGCGAACCGCTTCGCCAACATGTATCTGTTGAACTGCACGGTGTGCGCGTACACCTACTTCTGCCTGGGCGAGCACTTCCTGCTCAACCCGAACGGGGGTGCGGTGTCGGTGGTGGGTGCCAACGAGAGCGCGTACCCGCTCCTGTCGCAACCGTACATGAACGAGTATTACAACCTCGTGTTCAACGACGGCGTCACGCACATCGGCGAGGCCGTCGCGCGCTCGCGCGAGCCGCGCACACCCATCGCGATGAGCGCGGACAACGGCGATCGCTGGACGCACTACATCTACACCATCCTGGCCGACCCCGAGATGCAGCTGTGGACCGCGCACGCGGCACCCCTGACGGTGTCGTTCCCGCCCGCGGTCGGCTACGGGACTTTCAACATCACCGTCACCGTGTCCGACGCCGGCGGTCCGCTCGCGGACGCGCGCGTGTGTTTGTCCAAGGGCGACGACGACTACGAAGTGGGGACCACCGACGCGGCCGGTCACGTAACCCTGCAGATGACGGCCGAGTCGGCGGGGAGCATCGCGGTCAACGTGACCGCGTTCAACCACGCGCGCTACATCGGAGGCATCACGGTCGGGAGCGTCCCCGGTCCCTTCATCGAATTCGTCGACACCCAGATCGACGACGACTCGACGGCACCGAGTGCCGGTAACGGCGACGGCAAGATCGACGCGGGCGAGACGGTGGGTCTGCGCGTGTCGGTCAAGAATACGGCCTCGTTGAACGCGACCAACGTGTCACTGATTCTGCGCGCGACGTCGGCCGACGCGACCGTGATCGACAGCACGGCCGTCGTCGGCACGGTGGCCGGCGGCCAAACCGTGTTGGCGGCCGACCCCTTCGTGGTGCGCTTGGCCCCCGTGATCGCGGACCGTTCGCCGGCCAGCTTTGCGCTGGCGGTGAAACAATTCGGCATCACCGTGCGCTCCGATCATTTCAACCGACTCGTCCACGCGCCGGATCTCGAGTTCACGGTGTTGCGTATCGACGATGCCGCCACCGGCAACGGAGACGGCGTCAACCAGGCGGGGGAGAATTTCCGTCTCCACTATGCCGTGAAGAACTTCGGCACCGGCGCGGCGTACGGTCTCTCGGCGATACTCACCGACCTCGAGGTTGGATTCGTCCTCACCGATCCGACCGACGTCTATCCGGCGGCCGCGACCGCGACCGGGGTCGAGAACGCCGAGGGCTTCCTCCTGCGCGAGAACGACGTTTCCACCGAGCACGACCTGCGCCTCGATCTTACCGACGCGTACGGGCGCACGTGGAGCAAGGTGTTCGAACTGCGACCCCCGTCGCCGCCCGTCAACCTTCTCTTCGACCCGAGCCTGGGGTCTGACCGCCTGCAGGTATTCTGGGACGGCAGCGCTTCCACCGACGTGAATCGCTATCGCTTGTATCGATCCACTGCGGCCGGGGGACCGTTCGTCTTGACGACGCCGGATCCGATCTATCACACCGTGTTCGTCGACCGCGGGCTCCAGCCGACGACGCGCTACTACTACCGCGCCACCGCGCTCGATGTGTCCGGCAACGAAAGCGCGCCATCGATCGTCGGCGCGGGCAGTACGAATCCCAAGCAGGTGACGGGGTGGCCGATCGCGATGCAGTACGAAACCGTCAGTTCGCCGGTCGTAGGCGACGTCGACGGCGACGGCCAGATGGAGATCGTGCAGGGCGACGGCAAGATGCACGCGTGGCACGCGGACGGAGTCGAGTTGGTCGACGGAGACGGCAACGCGCAGACGTGGGGGCTCTTGAGCACACAGGGAAACTCGTTCGTGTCGCACACGGCCCTTGCTCCCATCGACGCGAACCCGGGCCTCGAGATTCTGTGCGCGTCGCGCGACACCAAGCAGGTGTTCATCTTCAACTATCAGGGGAACGTGGTGGCGGGATGGCCGCGCTCGGTGCAGAACTCGATTCGCGCCGGCCTGGTGGCGGGCGACATCGACAACGACGGCGAGCGCGAAGTGATCGCGATGGACGAGAAGGGCGTGTTGTACGTCTGGCACCCGAACGGAACCGAATACCGCGACGGCGACCACAACCCGACCACGCAAGGCGTGTTCCGCACCTTCCCCGGGTGCGTGTACCAGTACACGTGTCCCGCCATCGCGGACTTCGACAACGACGGCGTCGACGAGATGATCATCGGGACGCAGGGAGATTCGGTCTACGTGGTGAACAACGACGGATCCAACATGCCGGGCTGGCCCGTGAAGTTCAACGCCGACATCTCGGGCAGCATCGCGGTGGGCGACATCGACAACAACGGCGATCCCGAGATGGTCGTGTGCGACCAAGCTGGCAACGTCTACGCGCTCAACCAAGACGGTTCCACCATGTGGTACCGCTACTTCCAGAACTCACTGAGCTTCGGGCCGTCGCCCGCGCTGGGCGATTTGAACGGCGACGGCAGGCTCGAGGTCGTGATCCCGAGCAAGAATCGAAATCTGTACGCCGTGCAATGGAACGGGTCCGATCTGCCGGGATGGCCGGTGGTGTACGCGAGCCAGTCGTACACGGAGTCGTCGCCCGTTATCGCAGACATCGACGGCGACGGCGGACTCGACGTGCTGCTGGGCGACGAGATGAAATTCATCAACGCGTGGAATGCATCCGGCCAGCTCCTCGACGGATTCCCGCTCGCCCTCGGCGACGCGGTACGCGCGACACCATGCGTGGCCGACGTCGACGGCGACGGTCACGTCAACATCATTGCGGCCGGTTGGGACAAGTCGGTCTATGTGTGGGATTTTCCGGGCACCTACCATCCGCAGAAGATGCCGTGGCCGCGCTTCCACGGCAATCGCTTCAACGACGGCAACTCCGACACGGTCGTCCCGACCCCGGTGGGGGGCGTGAGCTTCTCGTTCGCGCGGGGCACACGCGGGGTGGAGTTGCAGTGGATCGTACCGGAGACGGCGGGCGGGCTCTTCACGGTGGACCGAGCGGAGGTAACGGGATTAACGCCGGGTACCTTCGCACAGGTGTCGGGGGACGTGACGGTGACGTCGGACGGGATGGTTCGCTGGATGGACACGACGGTGGAAGAGGGATCGAAGTACGTGTACCGGTTGGAAGGGGACGCGGGGTTGATCTATGAGACGGCGGGTGTGTACGTGCCGGTACGCAGTGCGAGCCTGGGACAGAACTACCCCAACCCGTTCAACCCGGTGACGAAGATCGAGTACCGGTTGCCGGAGACGGGGCCGGGCGGGAAGACGAGCGTGAACCTGGTGGTCTACGACGTGACGGGCTCGAAGGTGCGGGTGTTGGTGAGCGGGAGCGAGGGATCGGGCAAGCACGTGGTGGAGTGGGATGGTCGAAACGACGCGGGCCAGGCGGTGGGATCGGGAGTATACTTCTACCGTCTTCGGACCCCCCAGTTCAGCGACACGCGCAAGATGGTGCTCGTGAAATAGAAGAGCACCCCGGTCGACGAGCGGGTGCGGTCTATTCCCTGGGCAAGGGCTCTTACCAGCGAGGAAACACGATGACGAGGCCGCACGGGACGTTGGTCGCGCTTTGGGTCGGTATTGCGTTCGCGGCGGGGTCTGCACGGGCGTCGACGCTTTCGTTCGATCTGACACTCCCGCGCGACGACGTTCGCGTGAGCACGGTCGACGCTGGCACGCACGTCGCCGTCGATCGCGAACACTACGAGCTTCTCTCCGACGCCGGGTCCCCGGCGCTCCCATTCCGCGTCGTTAGCATTTTGCTGCCGCAGGGCAGCAACGTCGCGTCGTTCGACGTCGTCTCGAGCGGAGACCGCGTGCTGGAGTACGGCGTGCACCTCGTTTTGGCCGGCGAGGCGCGCACCGAGGACGGAATCGCCGGCCGCGGCGCCGCACTTACTTCCGCAGCCACGGCCGCCTCGATTTTCCCGAGCGAACGCGCACGCCTGCTCGGGATGGGGACGCTGCACGGCTACACGATCGCCAGCTTCGCGGTGTTTCCGCTGCGGCTGGTCGACGGCGACCTGGCCTGGAGCGAGCATTTGAAGCTGACGATCGAGACCGCGGTGTCGATCGACGCGGCACCGGTGACTCTCGAACGACGACGCCCCGAGGTACGCGCGCGCGCGCGCAACGAAATTACATCGCTCGTGATCAACCCGGAAGCACTCGACGGCTACGCCTTCGCCGACGTCGAGGTCACCAAGTCGCACGGCGGATTCCAGGCCTCGCCGTTTCCGTCGCTCGAGGGCAGCCCGGTCGACTATCTGATCGTAACCCCCGACTCGCTCGCGGCCGCGTACCAGGCCCTCGCCGATTTCAAGACCAAGAAGGGTGTCCCGACCGTCGTGCGCACCATCGAATGGATCCAGGCCAACACGCGCAACGGCTCCGATACGCAAGAGACCATTCGCAATTTTGTGAAAGCGGCGTACTCCAAGTGGGGCATCACGTACCTCTTGCTGGGCGGCGACACGGACGAAGTCCCCGCGCGCTTCGTGTGGAGCAGCTTCTACGACAGCGGTCGCTCCCTCCCCGCCGACATGTATTTCGGGTGCCTGGACGGTGACTGGAACCAAGACCACGACGCCGTCTTCGGCGAAGCGCTGCCGGTCGGCTTCGACAACGCCGATTTGTACGCCGAGGTCTACGTCGGTCGCTTGCCGACCGCGTCGGTGGCCGAGGTGAACATGATGGTGGGGAAGATCGTCGCGTACGAAACTCCCACCGACCTCACGTTTCCGAACCGCGTCCTGCTCCTGGGTGAAGTTCTGTTCCCGATGAATTGGTCGCCGCCCACGATAATCACGCTGAACGGCGCCGACCTCACCGAACCGATCTACGATGCCGACCTGCAGTCACCGAGCTTGAGCGTCACGCGCATGTACGAGACCAACGACTTGTTCCTCGGTTCGGTGCCGGAGAACAAGCCGGCCGCGATGGCTGCGCTCAATTCGGGCTACAACCACGTGGTCCACGTCGGGCACGGGTTCCGCTTCACGATGTCGGTGGGAGCGACCAGCATGGTCAACTCCGACGCCGACGCGCTCACCAACGGCAACCGGCTCATCTGCCTCTATTTCCTGAATTGCTCCGGCGTCGCTTTCGACTACCCGTGCCTCGCCGAACACTTCCTGCGCAATCCCAACGGCGGTGCCGTGAGTGTCGTCGGCTCCAATGAGAGTGCCTTCCCGAACGCGTCGTCCAACTACATGAACGAGTACTACAGCCTCTTGTTCAGCGACGGCGTCTATCACGCCGGCGAAACGTTCGCGCGCTCGCGACTCCCGCGCACGGTGCTGGCGGTGTTGGGCGACAACGTCGACTTGTGGACGCACTACATCTACTCGCTCCTCGCCGACCCCGAGCTCCCGATGTGGACGGGGCCGGCGGCAGCGATCGCGGTGACGCATCCGGCCAGCGTCAACAAGGGAAGCAACTCGATCGCCGTGACGGTGACCAGCGGCGGCAATCCGGTCGCGTTCGCGACCGTGTGCCTGTCCAAAGGCGAAGAAGACTACGCGGTCGCGGTGACGAACGCGCTCGGTCAGGCGACGATCCCATTTCGCGCCGAAACCAACGGTGCCATCGACGTGGTGGTCACCGCGCACAACGTGCGCCGCTACGACGGCACCATCAGCGTCGGCGGGAGTGCTGCGTACGTCGCCATCAGCGGGATAACGCTCGACGACGACAACGTGGGCGGAACCTCCGGCAACGGCGACGGCAAGATCGACGGCGGCGAGACGGTCGACCTTCACCTCACGGTGCGCAACAACGGGAGTGCTACCACCTCGGGTACCGTCGACGCGGTGCTGCGCACGAGCGATCCGGGGGTGACACTGGTCGATAGTACGGCGGGGGGCGGGATCGCGCTGACCCCCGGGCAATCGGTGCTCTTGACCGGCGGCGTGCGCATCGCCTTCGCCGACACGCTGGTGGACGAATACTCGGTTCCGTTTACACTCGGGATCAAGAACGGCGGCACCGTGACGTGGAAAGATACCTTCAAGAAGGAAGTCCACGAGCCCCAGTTGGCCAAGGTGAAGTTGCGCATCGACGACACCGGAACGGGCAACGGCAACGGCGTCGTCGACGCGGGCGAGCAATTCAAACTGTTCTACGATTTGAAGGACTTCGGTACCGGGGCGTACCCGGGCGGCAACGCCACCCTCGCCGATATCGACAGCGCGTTCACCTTCCTCGACAGCCTCGATACCTACGGCCCGGTGGCGAGCATGGCGTTGGGCGAGAACGCGGGCGGATTCGTGATGAGCGAGGCGAGTGTCGCCACCGCGCACCGGCTCGCGCTTTCCATCGTCGACGCGTTCGGGCGTGCGTACGCGGACACGTTCGAGCTGCGCGCTCCGTTGCCTCCGTCGGCGCTCGTGATCGATCCCAGCCTCGGCAGCGATCGTTTGGGCATTACGTGGAACCAGAGTACGAGTCTGGACGCGGCGTACTACCGCGTGTATCGCGGCCTGTCGGCCTTGGGACCGTTCTCGCTCGCCACCGTCGATCCGGTGGCGCATTCGCTGTTCGTCGACGCGGGTCTCGCACCCAACACCGTCTACTACTATCGTGCGACCACGGTCGACGCATCCGGCAACGAGAGCGCGGTGTCGGCCACGATGTCGGGCAGCACGAATCCAAAACAACTGACGGGATGGCCGCAGCCGCTCCGCACGGAAGCGGCCGCGTCGCCCGCGGTCGGCGACCTCGACGGAGACGGCACGTTGGAGGTCGTCGTGTGCGCCGACCGCGTCTACGCGTGGCACCGGGACGGCCAAGAACTCGTCGATGGAGACAACGACCCGCAGACGTGGGGCCCCATCTCGAGCCAGGGCAGCACCTACGCGTCGCACCCGGCCCTCGCGAACCTCGACGGCCACGGCGGTCTCGAGATCATCGCCGCCTCGCGCGACACCAAGCAGGTGTTCGTGTTCAACGCGCAGGGTCAAGTGGTGCCGGGGTGGCCGCGGACCCTCGAGAACCCGATTCGCGCCGGTGTCGTCGCGGGCGACTTGAACCACGACGGCTTTCTCGAAGTCATCGCGGTCGACGAGTCGGGTGTCGTCTACGTGTTCAACCGCAACGGCACGGAATTCTTCGACGGCGACGCCAACCCGGCGACACAGGGCGTCTTCTACCGCATGCAGCTTCCGATGAGCTCCAACTATTCGACGCCGTGTGTGGCCGACGTGGACGCCGACGGCAAGGATGAAATCATCGTGGGCTCGCAGAACAACCGCGTGTACGTCCTGAACGACAACGCGACGGTTTCGCCGGGTTGGCCCTACGTGCTGTCGACTCCGATCGCGGGAAGCCCCGTAGTGGGCGACGTCGACGCCAACGGCGACTTGGAGATCGTGGTCTTCGAGGCGGTCGGGAATCTACGCGTGTTGAACCACGACGGCACACTGCAGATGCTGCAGTTCGTCAACAATGGATCACCGCCCCTGTTCTTCAACCCGTCGCCCGTCGTGGCCAACGTCACCGGCGATGCCAAACTCGAGATCTTCGTCCCCACCAAGGTGGGCAAGCTGCACGGCTTCACGAGCACGGGAGTGCCGCTCCCGGGTTGGCCGGTCACCTATTCGACGACGGCGATCTACACGGAGTCGTCGCCGGTGATCGCCGACATCGACGGCGACGGGTCCATCGACGTCTTGTTGGGCGACGAGTCGCAGTACATCCGCGCGTGGAACCTGAGCGGACAGCTCCTGCCCGGCTTCCCGCTCGCCACCGGTGATGCGATGCGCGGCGTTCCGACGGTGACGGACCTGGATCAGGACGGGTCGGTGGACTTGGTGGCGGCGGGTTGGGACAAGACGGTGTACGTGTGGGATTTCGCGGGGACATGGAATCCGACCAACGCGCCGTGGCCGCGCTTCCACGCCAATCTCCACAACAACGGTCGATTGAACTTCGTGGTTCCGACTCCCGTGGGCGGGGTGAGCTTCTCCTTCGCGCGGGTGAGTCGCGGGATGGAACTGCAGTGGATCGTTCCGGAGAACGCGGGCGGGATCTTCACGGTGAGCCGTGCGGGACTAACAGGCTCGACGCCGGGCTCGTTCTCGCAGGTCTCCGGCGATGTGAGCGTGACCTCGGACGGACTGGTTCGCTGGATGGACACGACGGTGGAAGAGGGATCGAAGTACGTGTACCGGTTGGAAGGGGACGCGGGGTTGATCTATGAGACGGCGGGTGTGTACGTGCCGGTACGCAGTGCGAGCCTGGGACAGAACTACCCCAACCCGTTCAACCCGACGACGAAAATCGAGTACCGGTTGCCGGAGACGGGCCCGGGCGGAAAAACGAGTGTCAGCGTGATCATCTACGACGTGACGGGTGCCAAGGTGCGGGTGCTGGTGAGCGGGGAGGAATCGTCGGGCAAGCACGTGGTGGAGTGGAACGGGAGAAACGACGGCGGTCAACCGGTGGGATCGGGCGTCTATTTCTACCGCATGACGACGCCGGGTTTCTCGAACGTCCGTAAGATGGTGTTGCTCAAGTAGTCAACCAGGGCCGTTCGGGGATGCATGACCCTCCTCGACACATCCGCAACCCCGGACGGCCCCTGGTTCCAAACGCCGCGGTTGACCGCGAGCATGCGTTTGGTTTATGATTGTGTCTTCTTCAGAGAGGCCCGACGCGGGCCTCGGTGAGCCTAGGTCTGGGCCCCCAACGATTCGGGTCATTGCAACCGCTGGAGCCACGCACGACCGAACTGCTACCAACAACGAGTCGTTCATCCATATCAGAGTGTGCCGAATCGTGATCGCCCTGCGGTCCTAAGGTCTCGTATGACCAGCCGGGGGCGTAGCAGCCGTGGAGGGTCATCGCATGATTTCGCGACGCCGCGCACGCGTCTTTTCCGCCGTTCGTACTCTGCTTTTCGTATTCGCCGCGATTCTACCGTTGCCCGCGCTGGCCGACGTGTCGTTCACGGTGAACGCACCGGCGCGCCCGCGCGTCGAAGCGACTCCGTCCGGCGACCGCATCGTCGTCGACGAACGTAACTGGGACGTGGCGCGGGAGCCGGGCTTCCCCGAGCTTCCGTTCCGATTGGTTCGCGTCCTCCTGCCGCAAGGGATGGCGCCCGGCGACCTCGTCGTCACCGCCTCGACGCCGCGTCGCATCGGCAGCGGCGTCAAACCCGCGTTAGTCGAGCCCTACGCGACCAACGAAGGCGACGTCGTCCAGCCGAGCGCGTCGTTCGACGCGAGTGCGGTCTACCCCGGCGCGCGCGCGCGACTACTCGGTGTCGGTTATCTGCACGGATACGCCATCGCTACGGTGGCGGTGTATCCGTTCGAGCTGCGCGACGGCGATCTCTCCGTCTTCGATCGCATCGACGTGAGTGTTCCCACGCACCTCGCCGACACGACCCCGGTCGTCCGCGAGCGCTATCGAGAAGGTTTCCTCGAGAGCATGCACAAGCAGCTCGAGGCGATGGTCGTCAACCCGGAGGTCATTGACACCTACTCGCTCGGACAGATCGTCGTGCCGAAGCCGCACGGCTTCCAGCCCACCGCGTTTCCGGCGCTCGAAGGCAGTGCGGTCGACTACTTGATCATCACGACCGACGCGCTCGCGGCTTCCTACCAGCCGCTCGCCGATTGGAAGACCGAGAAGGGGGTCCCGACCGTTATTCGTACCGTCGAGTACATCGCGGCCAATGCGCGTAACGGCTCCGACCTCTCGGAGACGATTCGTAATTTCGTCAAAGAGGCCTACGCGAAGTGGGGCATTACCTACCTGCTCGTCGGCGGCGACACGGATCAGATTCCGGTGCGCTTCGCGTTCAGCGCCTTCTACAACGGCGGCAAGCAGCTCCCGGTCGACATGTATCTGGGCTGTTTGGACGGCGACTGGAATGCCGACCACGACGCCATCTTCGGCGAGTTCGGGGTCGACGCCGCCGACCTCTACGAAGAGGTCTACGTCGGTCGCTTGCCGACGCGCAATACGACCGAAGTCGGCGTGCTCATCAACAAGGTGATGGACTACGAGCGACCGGTCTATCGCACCTACGGGAACAAGTTCCTATTGCTGGGCGAAGTGTTGTTCCCGGCCGACTACAGCCCGGGTGACCCCATTTCCCTCAACGGTGCCGATCTACTCGACTACGTGCGCCAATCGACCATGTCGGACCCGGCACTAGCGGTGAGGCCGCTCTACCAGACGCCCGCGCTGTACCCGGGTCCGCCGACCGCAATCATGCTGTCGCGTCAGGCCACCATCGATTCGCTCAACGGGGGTCCCGACCACGTCCTCCACGTCGGACACGGATTCCGCTTCAACATGTCGGTGGGTGACGCCAGCCTGGTCAATGCGGACGCCGACGCGCTCGTCAACGGCGACCATCTGTTCAACCTGAACCTGCTCAACTGCACGGCACTCGCGTACACCTACGAGTGCCTGGCCGAGCATTTCCTGCGCAATCCCAACGGCGGCGCCGTGTCGGCCGTGGGTGCGAACGACAGCGCCTTCCCGAACGCGGCCACGTACTACATGGAGGAATTCTACCGACTCTTGCTGGTCGACAACGTCACCCACTTGGGCGAGTTGTTCTCGCGCTCGCGTCTGCCGCGCACCGCCTTCGCGCTGGCGAGCGACGGCGTCGACTTGTGGACGCATTACGTCTACACGTGCCTGGGCGATCCCGAAATGCCGCTGTGGAACCGCTCGGTGGAGCTTCTCTCGGTGAGCCACGTCGCCAGCGTCAACAAGGGAACGAACAACATCACGGTCACCGTGAATCACGGCGTCGACCCCGTGCAGGGCGCCACCGTGTGCCTGACCAAGGGCGACGACGACTACGAAGTCGGCACCACCAACGCGAGCGGGCAAGTAACACTTTCGTTCCGCGCCGAGTCCACGGGAACGATCAAGGTGGTCGTCACCGGATTGAACTACAAGCGCTACGAAGGAAGCATCACGGTGGGTGGGACGGGTCCGTACTTGCGTTTGTCGAGCATGACGATCGACGACGACAACGCGAGCGGGACGAGCGGCAACAGCAACGGTGTCATCGAAGCCGGCGAGACGGTCGATTTCGCGCTGACGTTCCAGAACAGCGGAACGGCCACGACCAGCGGAACGCTCGACCTCCGCTTCCGCACGACGACCGCGGGCGTTACGGTGACCGACAGCACGGCCAGCATCGCCAGCACCATCGCGGCCGGTGCCACCAAGGTGGCCACCGGCGGCGTGCGCGTCGCTTTCGCGAGCAGCATGACCGACGAAGCGGTGGCGAACTTCATCATCAACCTCCGCGTCAACGGCACCAACACGTGGCGCGACGGATTCAAGAAAGAAGTGCACGTGCCCTCGCTGTCCCTGGTGAACTTGCGCATCGATGACACCGTGACCGGCAACGGCAACGGCATTGTCGACGCGGGCGAGCAGTTCAAATTGTTCTACCGGGTCAAGAACTTCGGCACGGGTGCTTATCCCTCCGGCAACGCGACCGTGACCGATCTCGACGCCGCCTTCACCATCATCGACGGCACCGACCCGTACCCCGCCATTGCGACCCAGACCGAAGGCGAGAACCCGGCCGGGTTCATCCTCGTCGAGACGAGTGTCGCGACCGAGCATCGCCTGCGACTCTCGCTCATCGACTTGTACGGACGCGCGTACGTCGATACCTTCGAGCTACGTCCGCCCACACCGCCGTCGAACCTCGTCATCGACCCGAGCTTCGGTGTAGACCGTTTGAAGGTCACCTTCACACCGAGCGCCAGCACAGATGTCGCGTTCTATAACATCTACCGCTCTGCCAACGTCGGCGGTCCCTTCACCAAGGTGAACGTCGATCCGGTTCCGCACACGATGTTCGTCAATACCGGCTTGAGTGCGACGACGAAGTACTACTACCGTGCCACGACCATCGATAAGTCGGGCAACGAAAGCGCGCCGTCGGCGGTCTTTTCGGGCAGCACCAACCCGGCGCAGCTCGCGGGCTGGCCGATCGCGATGGAGCTCGAGACGACGTCGTCGCCCGCGGTGGGCGACATCGACGGCGACGGCGACCTGGAGATCGTGGTCGGCGACAAGTACGTGTATGCGTGGAACGACGACGGCTTCGAGATGACCGACGGGGACAACAACGCGCTCACGTGGGGCGTCCTCAATACGCAGGGGTTGAACTTCGTCTCGCACGTGGCCCTCGCGCGCATCGACCAGAAGCCCGGCCTCGACATCGTGGCGGCCTCGCGCGACACCAAGCAGGTGTTCGTGTTCAACGCGCAGGGCCAAACGCTCCCGGGCTGGCCGCGGTCGGTCGAGAACAACATTCGCGCGGGCATGGCGGTGGGCGATTTGGACGGCCTCTACGGGAACCAGATCGTCGGCATCGACGAATTGGGTGTCATCTACGCCTGGAAGTACAACGGCGCCGAGTTCTTCGACGGGGACGCCAACCCGGCCACCCAGGGCGTGCTCAAACGCCTGCCCGGCATTTCGTCGCTGCACTATCCGACCCCCGCGCTCGCCGACATCGACGGCGACGGCAAGGACGAGATCGTGGTCGCCACCCGCAACGATCAGTTGTGGGCCATCAACGACGACGGGTCGACGGTGCCCGGATTCCCGGTGGCCTTACCGGGCGATGGGAACGGAAGCCCGGCTATCGGCGACATCGACAACAACGGCGACCTGGAGATCGTGATCAATGTCGGCGTCAACGGTGGCTTCACCGGTGCGGTGATGGCATTCCATCACAACGGCACCATGATGTGGTCACGCTCGATTCCAAACGGGAACTACTTCGCGCCCTCGCCCGTGCTCGCGAACGTAATCGGCGACGGGAAGCTGGAGACGTTTATCCCCAGCTCCAACGGCAAGCTCTACGGCCTCACCGACACCGGCACCGACTTGGCGGGATTTCCGACCACGTATTCGAGCACGACCTACACCGAGTCTTCGCCCGTGGTGGCCGACATCGACGGGGACGGACTGCTCGATGTACTCATCGGCAGCGAAGAAAAGTATATCTGGGCGTGGAATCGAAACGGTGTAGCACTCGCCGGTTTCCCGTTGTCCACCGGTGATGCTGTGCGAAGCACCCCGACGGTGACGGACCTGGATCAGGACGGGTCGGTGGACTTGGTGGCGGCGGGTTGGGACAAGTCGGTGTACGTGTGGGATTTCGCGGGGACGTGGAATCCGGCCAATGCGCCGTGGCCGCGCTTCCATGCGAACCTGCACAACAATGGTCGTTTGAATTATGTCGTCCCGACCCCGGTGGGGGGCGTGAGCTTCTCGTTCGCGCGGGTCACACGCGGGGTGGAGTTGCAGTGGATCGTGCCGGAGACAGCGGGCGGGCTCTTCAGGGTGGACCGAGCGGAGGTAACGGGATTAACGCCGGGTACCTTCGCACAGGTGTCGGGGGACGTGACGGTGACGTCGGACGGGATGGTTCGCTGGATGGACACGACGGTGGAAGAGGGATCGAAGTACGTGTACCGGTTGGAAGGGGACGCGGGGTTGATCTATGAGACGGCGGGTGTGTACGTGCCGGTACGCAGTGCGAGCCTGGGACAGAACTACCCCAACCCGTTCAACCCGGTGACGAAGATCGAGTACCGGTTGCCGGAGACGGGGCCGGGCGGGAAGACGAGCGTGAACCTGGTGGTCTACGACGTGACGGGCTCGAAGGTGCGGGTGTTGGTGAGCGGGAGCGAGGGATCGGGCAAGCACGTGGTGGAGTGGGATGGTCGAAACGACGCGGGCCAGGCGGTGGGATCGGGAGTCTACTTCTACCGCATGACGACGCCGGGCTTCACGATGTCGAAGAAGATGGTGATGCTGAAGTAACCTTGTCACGGCCGATGCGATCGATCCCTCGACGCGATTTCCGCAGCGCGATCTGACACGATATTGTGGTCTCGCGCGAGGACCTAAAGCGGAGAGGGACGATTGCATCGGCCTGACGACGGAGCCACCTGTGGCACTGAATTCTCCTAACCCCGTGCGGCAATTCGCGATTGACACCCGCCCCTTCCTCCAGTAGCTTCGCTTTCTGATTCGGCGCCGCCCCGCGGCGCGGCATCGCCCAGCCGTCGTTTTCATTCACCCAGCGAGGGATCGTTCGTGCAGTTTCCGCTCACCGACGAGCAGCGTCTTATCCAAGAGACCGCGCGCGAGTTCGCCGACCACGAGATCGCGCCCGTTGCCGACAAGCACAACCGAGAAGGCAAGTTCCCCTTGGCGATCGTCAAGCGCATGGGTGAGCTCGGCTTTTTGGGCATGTTGGTTCCGGAAGTGTACGGTGGTAACGGAATCGGCAACTTCGGACTCGTTTTGGCGCTCGAAGAGGTCAATCGCGCTGCGCGTCGACCGGCGTCACCATGTCGGTGCAGAATTCGCTCGTGTGCGCCCCCATCGTCCACTGGGGCAGCGACGCCCTCAAGAACAAGTACCTACCGAAGCTCGCGACCGGGACGATGCTCGGCGCCTATGCGCTGAGCGAACCCGGGTCCGGCAGCGATGCCGCCGGCCTCGTCACCAGCGCGGTCAAAGACGGCGATTCGTACGTCTTGAACGGGACCAAGAACTTCATCACCACCGGTGCGGAAGCCGACGTCGTCATCGCGATGGTGCGCACTGACCCTGCGCACAAGACGCGCGGCATTACCGCCTTCCTGGTCGAAGCCGGGTGGAAGGGCTTCCACGTCGGCAAGAAGGAAGAGAAGATGGGGCTGCGCTCGTCGAGCACGGTGCAGCTCGTGTTCGAGGACCTGCGCGTGCCGACGTCGAACGTGCTCGGCGAGATCGGCCTCGGCTTCAAGATCGCCATGCACACGCTCGATGGCGGACGCATCGGCATCGCGGCGCAGGCGGTGGGCATCGGGCAGGCGTGCCTGGATGCGTCGCTCAAGTACGCCGAGGAGCGCGAGGCCTTCGACCAACAGATCGGAAAATTCCAGGCCATCCAGTTCAAGCTCGCCACCATGGCGACCAAGGTCGAAGCGGCGCGCTTGCTGGTGTACAACGCCGCGCGCTTGAAGGACGCGGGACTGCCGCACGGCAAGGAAGCCGCCATGGCAAAGCTCTTCGCCTCCGAGATGAGCAACGCGGCCGCGCGCGAAGCCGTCCAAATCCACGGCGGCGCCGGTTATCTGGAAGACTTTCCGGTCGAGCGTTACTTCCGCGACGCGCGCATTACCGAGATCTACGAAGGCACGAGCGAGATCCAGCGCATCGTGATTGCGCGACACCTGCTCAAGAACCTGCGCTAGCGGCCGCGGGCGCGACCACCGGCCGTGACACCGCGGCCCTTTCAGGAGGAATTTCGTGAAGATCGTGGTGCTAGTGAAGAGCGTTCCCGACACCGAGTCGAAGATCAAGATCGCGCCCGACGGGATGTCGATCGACCCACAAGGGCTGAAGTTCATCATGAACCCCTACGACGAATTCGCCGTCGAAGAGGGGCTTCGCATCAAGGAACGCCTGAAGGACGACACCACCGTGGTCGCGGTGTCGATGGGTCCCGAGCGCGCGGTCGAAGTGTTGCGCACCGCACTCGCGATGGGCGCCGACGACGCCGTCCACGTGAGCGATCCCGCCTTCGAAGGCGGCGACGCACAGGCCAACGCGCGCGTGCTGGCGGCAACGATTCGCACCTTGTCGGCCGATCTGATCCTGGGCGGCAAGCAGGCCATCGACTACGACGCCGCGCAAGTGTGCCCCGCGATCGCGGAATACCTCGGATTTCCCCAGGCGCTGATCGTCACCGAGCTCAAGCTATCCGACGACAAGAAGACCGCCACCGCGCGCCGTCGCATCGAGGGCGGCGACGAGCTGGTCGAGATGTTGCTGCCCGCACTCGTCACGTGCGAGAAGGGACTGAACGAGCCGCGCTACGCGTCGTTGCCCGGCATCATGAAGGCGAAGAAGAAGGAGATCAAGAAAGTGGGCTTGGCCGACCTTGCCCTCAAGGCGGAAGAGGTCGGCGCGGCCGGGTCGAAGACCAAGGTCGTGCGTTACCACAATCTCCCCGAGCGTCCCCCGGTCAAGATGATCGCGGGCGACGCCGCCACGCAAGCGAAGGAACTCGTGCGCTTGCTGCGCGAGGAAGCGAAGGTCATCTAATGGCGAATGGAATTCTGGTCTACGGAGAAGTGCGCGACGGAGCCCTGAAGCCGATCACCAAAGAGTTGGTCGCCGCGGCCGCCAGCCTGTCGCAGGGCGGTGCGGGCCCGATTTCGATGGCCCTGGTCGGCGATGCGGCCGCGGTCGATGCGGCACTCGCGGCCGCCAAGGCGCTCCCCGTCGCGAAAGTATTCGTCGCGCGCCACGCCTCACTCGCGTCGTACTCGTCGCAGGGCTACGCGATGGCACTCCAAGCGGTTCTCAAGGCCAGCGAGGCCAAGGTCGTGCTCTTCGGTGCCACGACCCTCGGGCGCGATCTTTCCGCGCGCGCGGCGGCTCGCTGCGACGCGTCGCTTTTTACCGATTGCACCGAGCTGGCGTGGTCGAGTGGGACTCTGCGCGTCAAGCGCCCGGTCTATTCGGGCAAGGTGATCCTCGAGTTGGAAGCGACGGGGGCCGTGCAAATGGCGTCGATTCGCCCCAACGTGTTCGCTCCCGCCGCTGCCGGTGCCTCGGCCGAAGTGGTCGAAGTCGCGCTGTCGATCAACGACGGTGACATTCGCGGGCGCGTCAAAGAAGTCGTACGCACATCGACGGGGAAGAAGGACCTCACCGAGGCGGAGATCATCGTCTCGGGCGGGCGTTCGCTCAAGAGCACGGAGAACTTCAAGATCCTCGAAGAAATGGCCGATGCGCTGGGTGCCACCGTGGGTGCGTCGCGTGCCGCGGTCGACGCGGGCTATGTCCCGCACTCGATGCAGGTCGGACAGACAGGCAAAGTCGTCAATCCGAAGCTCTACTTCGCGGTGGGCATTTCGGGCGCCATTCAACATTTGGTCGGCATGCGCACCTCGAAGGTGATCGTCGCGATCAACAAGGACGAAAACGCGCCCATCTTCCAGCGCGCCGACTACGGTCTCGTCGGCGACCTATTCGAAATTGTTCCCAAAATCACCGAAGAGTTGAAGAAGCTGCGCGCGTCGCACTGACCGCCGCGCACCATTTACTCCCGCGAAAAAAAACGGGCGCGACCGCCGAAACGGCCGCGCCCGGTGCGAAGCGGTAATCTGGTTGGGGGTTACCGGATCACGACAAACTTCCCGATCTTGCGTTGGTAGGCGGCGTTGGTGTTGGTCTCGATCGAGTAGAGATACACGCCGCTGGTCACGTCCTGTCCGTTGCGGCTCACCAAGTCCCACTTCATCGTTCCCGCGCCCGCGCGCCCGTCGAACGGGAGCTCTTCTACCAGGTCGCCCGCCAATGTGTAGATGCGAATCGTGCCCTGGTCGGCGGGGAGGTTGCGGAACTCCACCTTGATGCCGGTCGGGTCGTCGTTGTTGGGGGAGAGCGTCCACGGTTGCATCGAGGCCGTGGTGGCCGGATTCGGCACCACGTATACGTCGTCCTCGCTGTAGGCGTAGTCCTTCTGTGACGGCGAGCCGGGCTCGATGTACACGAAGTTCGACGCCGGATCGCCCACCTTGCCGGGCGCGCGCTGACCGACCGCGTTGAAGCCGTAGTCGCCCGCCGTCACCGCGTAGAAGTACGGACGACCGCGATGGATCGAGCGATCGATGTAGCGATAGTACTGGCGCCCGTCATCGAGATTACCCATCTCGAACGCCGCCAAGTGGAAGAGCGTGTCGCACACTTCGGTGGTCACACCCTGCGGGCACGGCGGGTCCTGTCCCGGATGCTCGCCCATGTACTGCTTCATGGTCTCGATCAAATCGCGCTTGCGCGACGCGGGCATGATCTTGGCCAACGGCTCGTACCGATACTGGTTCAAGCCGGTGTCGTCACCCAGTCCGTCGACGATGTCGGCCTGGAAGAGGAGCTTCCACAACTCGGCCGGCGGTCCATTGGACGCGTTGGTGCCGATGGGACGGTTCCAGTTGTCGGCGCGGAATATCCGATAGCCTTCGAAGTCGTAGGCAAGCGACTTCACGTCGGGCTGTGTCTCGCTGAAGTTGTCCCAATAGACCGCCGCACCGTCCGACATGGTGTCGTCGATGCGCATGCCGGGCGGCGGGGGAGCCGTTCCGACGATCCAGAAGATCTGCGCTTCTGCGCCGGCGATGCCGGTCATGAATTTCGAGCTATCGTCGTCCGAGTAACCGCAGGACTCTTTGAACAAGCGTTCCCTGCCGCAGTCGTTGTTGATGTAGACGAACGTTCCCTTCGGCACGTCGATAGGTGGCTGGGTGGGACCGTACAGGCAGGTGTCGATCTGCACCGTGGTCCCCCCTGCCTGACCGTCGACGCGCGTCTCGCGGCCGGCAACACCCGTCAAGGGATTGTTGTCGACGTTGAACCAGGCGCCCTCGAACGTCAGCACCGCCGCGGAGCCGTTCTCCTCCAAGCCCTCGGTGCGTTCGCCGATCACGAAGCAAGTCTGGATCTTCATCGTGCAGTCGGGCGGAATCTCTTTGAACGGGCCGCCCACCATCAGCATGCGGTAGTCGCGCGGGACGGTTGCGTCGCGCTCGATCGTTTCCGATGCCATCAACTCGTAGCGCTCGAAGTCGTTGGTCGGGTCGCCGCCGTCTTCGTAGGAGGCACTACCCGAGAAGTTGGCGTAGGTGGTGATGCCGACGCGCTGCGGGCCGTTCTCGCCGGTCGGGTCGGTCGGGTGATCCAAGAACATGATGCCGAAGTAGCCGAGGGTCTGGCCTTCGTCGCCGTCCACGTCGTAGCAGTAGGCGATGTCGAGCGAAACCGGACCGAGGTCGGTGCACACGACCGGATTGCGATACAGCGCGGCGCCGTCGTCTTCGTAGTAGTTGTCGACGTCGCGCGGGCCCGCGTCGCCGTCGGCGAAGAACCCGATGTACATGTTCTCGAGCACGTCGTTGCCGCGGTTGGTGATGTAGAACACGGCCCCGATGAAGTCGTCGAAGCGGTCTTCCTCCCACTCATAGCTCTCCTGGCGCACGTGCAGGTTGAGCGGATTGTGGTTGGGATAAATCTGAATCGAGGCCGTGCCGTAGTCGGTGTACTGGCAGGCGAACATCTGCTTGGATACGGCGGCGAAGTCTTCGTCGACTTGCCCGTCTCCGTCGTCGTCGTAGCCGTTGAGCCAGTCTTCGTCGATCTGGCCGTCTTGATCGTCGTCGGCGGTGAGTGCGGGTGCCCGCGAGCCGCCACGCTGACCTTCCGAGGTGCGATACACGATGTCGCGCGGCTCGGACTGGTTGGGTCGGAATTCGGCGGCGTACGCGGACGTCGTGACGGCGGGGACACCGGCCTTGAGAGCGCCGATCCACAGACCGGCGACGTACAGATACTCGACGCCGCTACCGGCCGGCCATTGGGCCGAGGGTTGTTCCGAGAACGGGTTGGCTGAGCCCGGGTACGAGCCGAAGGCACCCCAGTTACCGAGGTGCATCTGGAGTTCGCCCACGTTGTGGACGTTCGATCCGTCCAGAACGAGGACACGGTTGGGGCCGTCCTTGCCCTTGGTCAGACCTTCGTCGGCGTTGTCCAGGTGTGCCAGGGATACTGACGGCGTCACCGTCACCAAAGTCAACATGGCGACGGACAAGAGGTTACGCATTCTCATTCCGGTGCCCTTCCTTCTTTGGGAAGACCGACCTACGAAATTGGATACCGGGCTGCTGGTCAAACGTTACGTATGGTAAGCGAGTGGTGGGATCGCCATTAATGAACCACGTTTCCCCCAGATGTGTCAAGGAATTTGTCCCATCCCTGGGGCCCAAACGGACCTTGCCTACCGAATCACGACGAACTTCCCGATTTTACGTTTGAACGCGGTGTTGGTGTCGGTCTCGATCGAGTACAAGTACACCCCGCTCGTGACGTCCTGCCCATTTCGACTAACGAGGTCCCACTTCACCGATCCGACGCCGTTGCGACCGTCGAAGCCGATCTCTTCCACCAAGTCGCCCGCAAGCGTGTAGATGCGAATCGTGCCGCGATCGGCGGGGAGGTTGCGAAACTCCACCTTGAGCCCGGTCGGATCGTCGTTGTTGGGCGAAAGCGTCCATGGTTGCATCGACGCGGTGGTGGCCGGATTTGGCACCACGTAGACGTCTTGCTCGTCATACGCGTAGTCGCGTTGTGACGGCGAGGTCGGCTCGACGTACGCGAAGTTCGACGCCGGGTCGCCGGTCTTGCCCTCCAAGCGCCGTCCCGTGTCGGGGTCGATGGCGTAGTCGGTCGCGGCGACACCGTAGAAGTACGGCCTCCCACGATGGATCGAGCGATCGAGATAGCGGTAGTACTGCCGACCGTTCTCGAGATCTCCGAGCTCGAAGGCCGCCATGCGAAACAGCGAGTCGCACACGGCGGTCGTGACCCCCGACGGACACGGCGGTGTCTGCTCGGGATGTTCCGTCATGTAGCTCTTCATGGTCTCGATCATCGCGCGCCGCGTCGCTTGGGGGAGAATCTTCGTGAGCGGCTCGTAGCGATACGCGTTCAAGCCGGTATCGTCGCCCAAGTTGTCGATCACGTCGGCTTGAAAGAGAAGCTTCCACAATTCGCTCGGGGGGCCGTTGGCGGCGCTCGTGCCGATGGGACGATTCCAATTGTCGGCGCGATAGAGGTGATAGCCCTCGAAATCGAATGCGAGCGACTTTACGTCGGGCTGCGTCTCGCTGAAGTTGTCCCAATAGATGGTGACGCCACCGGTCGAGGTGTCGTCGATGCGCATGTGCGGCGGCGGTGGGGCCGTGCCGACGATCCAGAAGATCTGCGTCTCCGCGCCGCCGACACCGGTCATGAACTTGGCACTGTCCTCGTCCGAGTAACCGCACGCGTCGCGAAACAATTCCTCCTGTCCGCAATCGTTGTTGACGTAGATGGTCGTCCCGCGCGGCACGTCGATGGGCGGACGCGTGGGGCCGAAGCGGCAGGTGTCGACCTGGACGTTCGCGGGTCCGTCGACGCGCGTCTCGCGACCGCCCCAACCGGTGGGAACGGGATCGTCGCCGACCAAATTGAACCACGCGCCCTCGAACGTGAGCACCGCCGCCGATCCGTTGAGCTCCAATCCCGGTCCGCGGTTTCCGATGACAAAGCAGGTTTGGATCTTCATCGTGCAATCGGGCGGAATTTCTTTGAACGGTCCGCCCACCATCAGCATGCGGTAGTCGCGCCCGATGGTGGCGTCGCGCCGAATGGTCTGCGACGACATCAGTTCGTAACGCTGGAAATCGTCGGTTGGATCGCCGCCGTTTTCGTACGAGTTCCGGCCCGCGAAGTTGGCATAGGTCACGATGCCGACGTGGTCGGGGCCGTTCTCGCCCGTCGGGTCCACCGGGTGGTCCAAGAACATGATGCCGAAGTAACCGTTGGTTTGTCCCTCGTCGCCGTCGATGTCGTAGCAGAACGCGATGTCGAGCGAGACCGGGCCCAGGTCGGTACACGCGGCCGGATTTCGATACAGCGCCGCGCCGTCGTCGTCGGCGTAGTTATCCGTGTCGCGACTCCCGCAGTCGCCGTCGGCGAAGAAGCCGATGTACATGTCTTCGAGCACGGTGTTGCCGCGGTTGGTGATGTAGAACACGCACCCGATGAAATCGTCGAAGCGGTCCTCTTCCCATTGATAACTTTCCTGACGCACGTGCAGGTTGAGCGGGTTGTGATTGGGGAACAGTTGGATCGACTGCGGCCCGTAGTCGGTGTACTGGCAGGTGAACATCTGTTTCGACACGGCCGCGAAGTCTTCGTCGATGCGTCCGTCGAGGTCGTCGTCGTAGCCGTTGAGCCAGTCTTCGTCGACCTGGCCATCCTTGTCGTCGTCGGCAGTGGCGGCGGGCGCGCGCGCGCCGCCACGGTCGCCTTCGGCGGCGCGATACACGGTGTCGCGCGCGTCCTGCGAGGGGCGCATTTCATTGGCGAAAGCGGTGGTGGTAACGGCGGGAACACCGGCCTTCATGGCGCCGATCCATAAGCCGGCGATGAAGAGGTACTCGACGCCGCTGCCCGCGGGCCATTGCGCCGATGGCTGTTCGGAAAACGGGAACGGGAACCCCGGATAGGATCCGAAGGCGCCCCAATTGATGATGTGCATCTGCAACTCGCCCACGTTGTGGACGGTCGATCCGTCGATCACCAGAACGCGATTGGGTCCGCCGGGGCCCTTGGCTAGCCCTTCGATGGGACGCGTCGACCCGCGCCACGGACACCGCCGGGATCGAGAAAGCGAGCACGAGAACGACGCTACGCACCCGTCGGAAGAAGCGCATGCAGACTCCTCCGGTTCGTTAGCAAACGTGGGGTTCGTCGTGCCGGCCGTGGGACGCCGACGGATTATTTCGGTGGTGGGGAGAAGGGGTCGAGGTGGGAAAGACCGACCCAGTGTCGGGGTGGGGCCGCTTGCTATTGATGCCACCTCGCCGCTTCGAGGTCAAGAGGATTGTCGGACCCACACGGATGGTGCATGGCACCGGGCACGCGGCTTCGTGTAAGATACGGTGCTGCAAACGCCATGAACCGCCTCCAACGCACCCATTGGACCCCGCTTCGCCTCTGGGCGTTGTTGACAGCCGCGGCGTTGCTGGCCGCGTGCGGGGTCTTCAAGAGCCAGCCGAAACGTCTCGCGATCGCGTACACCAACGACGTGCGCGGGGAGATTCGCTCGTGCGGGTGTGCGACCCACGACTTGGGTGGCCTGGGTCGGCGCGCCACCTTCATGACCGTATTTCGCGACACCACCCAAGCCGACGTGCTCCTCGTCGACGCCGGCGACTTCTTCTCCGCCAGCATCAACTACGGCGAAGAAAAAGCGGAGCTGGCGATGAAGTCGATGGCACTCATGAAGTACGACGGTGTGGTGCCGGGGGAGAAAGAATTCGGCTTCGGCCTCGACTACTTCCGCACGCGTACGCGCGCGGTCGGGCTGCCAGTGTTGGCGGCGAATGTCTTCACCGCCGGCACGGACTCGCTCGTGTTTCCGGCGTCGCGCGAAGTGACACTGCGTTCGGGGCTGCGCGCCGGGTTGGTGGGTGTATTGAGCCCGGCGATCAAGCTGCCGCCGCAAGTGGCACCGGGCTCGCTCGACATTCGCGACCCGCTCGCTTCCGTACAGGCGACGGTCGACGCGATACGGCCGCGCGTCGACGTGGTGGTGGTCCTCGCGCACATGGGACGCGGCGAAGCCCAGCGCCTCGCGGAGGCACTCAAGGGGGTCGACGTGGTGGTGAATGGTCACGACGGCGTCCCGGTGCGCAAGATCAAGCGCTGGGGAGAGCCTTATCTCCTGCAAGTCACCGCGAAGGGCCTCTACGTGGGCGTTGCCAACGCGACACTCGGGAAAGACAAGCGCGTCGCGCACCTGACGGGCTCGGTGGTCGGACTCGACAAGCAGTTCGGCGACGACGAAGCGGTGGCCAAGCTCTTCCAGTCGTACGACATGACGGTGATGGCGCGCGAAAAGGCGGCACTCCCGACGGGTGTGGCGGTCACGTTCACCGGCGCCGACGCCTGCCAATCGTGCCATGCCCCGATCTTCGAGAAGTGGAAGAGCACGCGCCACGCCCACGCCTTCGAAGAGCTCACGTCGCAGGATCGCCAGTTCGACCGCGACTGCACGCCATGCCACACGACCGGCTTCTTCAAGCAGGGCGGTTTCGTCAACGCGACCGCGACGCCGAAGCTCGTCGGCGTCCAGTGCGAAGCCTGCCACGGCAACGGGACCGCGCACGTGAAAGACCCCAAGACGAAGACCGACACGGTGGCCAACACGATGTGCCGCGGCTGCCACACCGCCGACCAGACGCCGGACTTCGACTTCGCGACCTTCTGGGCCCGCATCGACCACGGGGCCGGCGCGACTGCGTCGGGCTCGAAATAGCGCGCTTGACCGCTTTTCCTCCCGCGCGGTAGCGTCCCCAGCATGAAGCGCCTTCCCACGTGGCTCGAGATCGATCTCGACTGCCTCGATCGCAACCTCGAAAACCTGCAGCGTTGGGTGGGGGACGACGTCGGCATCTTGCTCACCGTCAAGGCGGACGCCTACGGCCATGGTGCCGTCCAAGTCGCGCACGCCGCCCACACGCGTGTCAAAGTCTTCGGTGTCGCCACCGTCGACGAAGCGGTGGAGCTCCACGACTCCGGCATCAAGAACGAGATCTTGATCTTGAGTCCGATTCTCGAGACGGAGATCGCGGCCGTTGCGCGCCACGGATTCGCCATCACCCTCTCGGGCGCCGATTTTTCCGACACCATCGCGCGCCAGGGGGTCGCTCCGATTCCCGTCCACGTCGAAGTCGACACCGGCATGGGGCGCACCGGTGTGTCCGAGGAAGACGCGTTCGAAGAGATCAAGCGCATCGCGGCCACACCGGCGGTGCGACTGCAAGGCGTGTACACGCACTTTCCCGTTTCCGACAGCGACCCCGACTACACGCGCGCGCAGGTCGTGCGCTTCGCCGAACTGATCGCGAAGTTGCGCGCCGCCGGTGTGGTCGTCCCCACCGTGCACAGCGCCAACAGCGCCGCCGTCGACGGTGTGCGCGAGTCGCACATGAACCTGATTCGGCCGGGGCTGCTCGCGTACGGACTGCACCCGTCGGGCGGAAAGCCCGGCGTCGACGTGATGCCGATCATGAGCTGGAAGTCGCGCATCGTGCGCGTGCGTCGCGTGCCGAAGGGGAAGTCGATCAGCTACGGACGCTCCTTCGTTACCGAGCGGGCGTCGGTGATCGGTGTCGTGCCGGTCGGATACGGGCACGGCTATCCGTTTCATCTCTCCGGGCGCGGCGCCATGTTGGTCAACGGCCACCGCGTACCCATCGTGGGGCGCGTCACCATGGACATGACCATGGTCGACCTGACCGACTTGGCGGAAACACCGCGCGCGGGCGACGAAGTCGTGCTGGTAGGAACGCAGAACGGTGCCACCCTCACCTTCCACGACTTGGCCGCGTGGGGCGACACCATCTCTTACGAAGTGATGTGCGGGATTTCGAAGCGCGTGCCGCGGACGTATTTTCGTCGTGGCAAGGTGGAGACGTTCAAGTCGCTACTGGGAGTGCTTCCGAATCACGCGGCCGTGTGACGCAGGCGTCGCGTCAATGCTGATCCAGTATCTGCTGGTCGATCTCCTCAAGAGTTTGTAGATCTTGGACTGGGCGCGAAGAGGCCGAGCCGTGGCGGTCGCACGCGCGCTGCGGCTCGGTGCCGGAAATGAACACCTCGCGGCGGATCTTGGGACACGCTTCGGTCGCGAGCAACCCCGTCAGCTCGCAGATGACGCGCGACTCGATGCCTTCGGGCACCGGGAACGCCGGCGCGTGATGACCGTCGCGATAGGCAGTCTTCATCACGGCGGTCCACGTCGGTAGCGAGACCGCGCCGCCCGTCATCCCGTCGCCCATCGTTTTCTTCTCGTCGAAGCCGGTCCACACACCCACCGCGATCTCCTGCGTGAAGCCGACGAACCACGCATCGGTGTTCAAGTCGGTGGTTCCCGTCTTGCCGCCGGCGGGTTCGTTGAACCCCGCGATGCGGGCCCCCCGCCCGAAGCCTTCGTTCATGACACTCGCGAGCAGGCTCGTGATCATGTAGTTGACCTTGGGGTCGAGCACTTCTTCGCGCAAGATCGAGTTTTCTTCGAGCACGCGCCCCTCGCGGTCTTCGAGGCGCGAGATGAGAATCGGCTCGCCGCGCATGCCGCCCGCCGCGATGCTGGCGTAGGCGTTGGTGATTTCGAGCAGCGTGCATTCGGAAACACCGAGAGCCAGCGAGTACACATTCTCCAAGTCCGACTTGATGCCGAGTCGATGCGCGACGTTGATCGCTTCGCCAGGGCCCATCGCCATCAGCAATCGAATCGCAGCGATGTTGATCGACGAGTTGAGCGCGTGGCGCAGGGTGACTTCGCCTTCGAAGGTGCCGGAGTAGTTCTGCGGCTTCCACACGTCGCCGTTGGGGAGGTCGAGGACGATAGGCGCGTCGAGGAGAATATCGGCCGGCGTGTAGCCGTTCTCGATCGCCGCGCAGTAGATGAACGGCTTGAAGCAGCTGCCCGGTTGTCGTTTGGCTTGCACCGCGCGGTTGAACTTGCTGTGCTTGTAGCTGCGCCCGCCCACCATCGTGCGCACGAGACCCGACTTCACGTCGACGGCGACCACCGCGCCCTGCAGGTAATTGGGCGGCCCCAACTCTTCGCCCTTCGCGAGTGCGGCTTCGTAGCGCGCCTTGGTCTGCTTGTAGCCGCGCGCGGTCTCGATGCGCTTCAAGTGCGACTCCATGCTGTCCTCGGCGGCGTGCTGCATCGCCGGGTCCAAGCCCGTGTACACCTTGAGGCCGTCGCGATAGACGCGGTCGGCGCCGTACTTTTCCTCCAAGTACTGCCGAATCTCCTCGAGAAAATAGGCGGCGAACTCGCTGCGTCCCGCCTTGCCGGGGCGGATGCTGACGGGCGACGCGTCGATCGAATCGGCTTCCGCGCGCGTCAGCTTGTGGGTCTCGACCATCGTGTTGAGCACGACCGATCGCCGCTGCAGCGCGTTGTCGAGGTGATTGATTGGCGAGTAACGGCTCGGATTCTTCGGCAGACCCGCGAGCAACGAAGATTCGCCGACCGTCAGGTTGCGCGCCGATTTCCCGAAGAACGTCTGCGCCGCGGCTTCAACACCGTGGGCACCCCCGCCGAAATAGATCTGGTTCAAGTACATCTCCAGGATTTCGTCCTTGGAATACGCGCGCTCGATGCGCATCGCGAGCAGCGCTTCCTTGATCTTGCGCGTCAGTGTGTCCTCGAACATGTCGAAGAGATTGCGCGCGAGCTGCTGCGTGATGGTGCTACCACCCTGCACCGTGCTTCCGGCCATGATGTTGCGAACCACGGCGCGCATGATGCCGAACAGATCCACACCCCAATGCGAGTAGAACTTGCGGTCTTCGACCGAGACGAAGGCGTCGACCAAGTGGGGCGGGAGGTCGGCGAGAGGAACGAGCTCGCGGTCCTCGACGAAGAACTCGCCCACCACACTCGAGTCGGCGCCGTAGACGACGGTCTTCAAGGTCGGCTCGATCATCTCCAGGCGCGACGTACTGGGAAGGTCGCTCGCGAAGTACTGGTAGGCGGCGAACATGACACCGGCGACGAGCACCAACCCTCCCAGTGCGAACTGGCGCGGCGTAAAGCGCCGCCAAAACGGCGGGCGCCCGCCAGGCCCGGTGGCTTCATCGGGAGTGTCGGCCGGTGTGTAGGCCGGCGTGTGCTCCGGCGCAGGCTTCGGCTCGTCGGGAGGATTCTTAGGATCGTTTGTCATGGTCTTTGGCGGTCGATTTTTCGCTCCGCAAGATAGCATGGGGTCCGCGGGAGGGGCCACGCTTTACGGAAGCTTACACCCGCTGATATAATCGCCCAATTCGACGGAAGTTATACCCCGATCCGGCAGAGGTGCCACCCGAGATGACCCGCAAACCTGCGGCCGACCCCGCCCGCGTCGACGCCCAACTGGCCGTCATTCGGCTGGGGGTGGTCGAGATCATTCCCGAAGCCGACCTCCGTCGAAAGCTCGAGCGATCGCTTGCGACCGGCGAACCCCTCGTCGTCAAGCAGGGATTCGACCCGACCGCGCCCGATATCCACCTCGGGCATACCGTGGGCTTGCGAAAGCTGCGCCAATTCCAGGACCTCGGCCACAAAGTGGTGTTCTTGATCGGGGACTTCACCGGCATGATCGGCGACCCCAGCGGACGCCACGAGACCCGCAAGCGCCTGGACCACGAGGTCCTGGTCGAGAACGCCAAGACCTACACCGAGCAGGCGTTCAAGATCCTTGACCCCAAGAAGACCGTCATCGATTACAACAGCCGCTGGCTCGCGAAGCTCGAGTTCGCCGACGTGCTGCGCTTGACGGCCACCCAGACGGTGGCGCAGATGCTCGAGCGCGACGACTTCGAGAAGCGTTATGAGGAAGGCAAGCCGATCAGCCTGCTCGAATTCGTATACCCGCTGGCGCAGGGCTACGACTCGGTGGCCCTGAACGCGGACATCGAGATCGGTGCCACCGAGCAGAAATTCAACTTGCTGATGGCGCGCGAGATTCAGCGTCAGTACGGGCAGGAGCCCGAAGTCATCATCACGCTTCCCATCCTGGAAGGGATCGACGGCGTCGAGAAGATGAGCAAGTCGCTGGGGAACTACATCGGTGTGAGCGATCCGCCGGAAGAGATCTTCGGCAAGACCATGAAGATTCCCGATACGCTGATCCTGAAGTACTTCGAGTTGGTGAGCACGAAGACGCCGGCAGAGATCGACGAGATTCGCCGGCGCTTGCGCGACCCCGCCGCGAATCCGTCGCACGTGAAGCGCGAACTCGCGCGCGACCTGGTGACCCAGTTCCACGACGCCGAAGCCGCGCAGGCCGCGGAGGCCCACTTCAACCGCTTGTTCGTCCAGCACGGGCGTCCCGAAGAAACCGAGCGCGTCAAAGTCGAGGCCGAGGACGGTGCCATTTGGATCGCGAAGGTACTCACGCAAGCGGGGCTGTGCGAGAGCTCGTCGTCGGCGCGGCGCATGATTCAGCAGGGTGCGGTCAAGGTCGACGGTGCGAAGATATCCGACGTCGATCTTCGCCTCGCGGCGCGCAAGGAACCCTACGCCATCCAAGTCGGCAAACGCGGCTTCGCCGACGTCGTCGTGTCGTGACGCGCGACCGAGCGGCGAGAGACGCCTGCGCAGGCGCAACTTCTTGACGCTCTCCGCCCTTCGTGCGTATAATCGCGAACTTTCGCAAAGGAGAATCGCATGACTTTCGACCACACCACGGTCGGCGACGTGCACGTGCTCGCGCCCAAGAAGAATCTGGTAGGAAAAGAAGAGACGCAGGACCTGTTGGCCGCGATCGACGATCTCGCGGGCAAGGGATCACCCAAGGTCGTCGTCGACCTCGGGAAGATTTCGTACGTCAACAGCGTCGGGCTGGGCTCGTTGGTGCGCGCGCGCACGACGTGCAACAACCGCGAGGGCTGGTTTCGTCTGGCCCGCGTGGGAACGCGCATCAACGCCATCTTCTTGGTGACGAAGCTCGTGCTGGTGTTCGACACGTTCGAGACGGTCGAAGAGGCGGTCGCGGGGAAGTCGAAGGACGGTTCGTAGAGAACGGCGGCGCGACGAGTGCTCACTCGCACGCGCATGCGGGCGTCGGCGCGGCGCCCGTGCTACTTGTTCAGCGTGAAGACGATCGGCACCTGAACCCAAACTTCCACGGGGCTGGTGCCTTGCAGTGCGGGCTTGAACACGGCGGTCCGGGCGGACCGCACGGCCTCCGGACGCAACGGCTCCGGACCTTCCACGGCCACCGCCTGTTTGACTTTCCCGTCCTTGCCGACCAACACCTGCACCAACACGGTTCCGTCGATGCCGGCTTGCCGCACCAACTCCGGGTACGTCGGGGGCTGAATCGTCAGGAGCACGGGTAGTTCGTCGAACGCGACGAATTCTCCCATGCCGGGCGTGTGCCCCGTGTCGACCACGATCGAGTCGCCGCTGCCTCCCAGGTCCTCGGCGGTGAACGGCGCCAATGCTTCCGACATTTCGCTCTGCGTCGCGATGGTGGACTCGGTGGCTTCCGCGTCGGGTACCGGCTCGGGCACACCGATCGACGGCGGCGTGATCGCCTCAGCGACGTTCACCTGCGGCGCCGACGGCTCCTTAATGGAAGGCGGAACGCCCAGCTCGGTGTACTTGACGATGGTCGCGTTGCCGGGGGCTTCGTCCTGGTGCTTCGAGTGCGACCACACGTACCACGCGCTGAACAGCGCGATGGCCACCGCCAGCGAGATCGCGTTGGCCGTGGAGAGCCAGCGCGTCGACTCGCGCACCAACGGGTGCAGGTCGCCGGTGACCGGCAGGTGCGTGGCGTTTGCGAGTGAGAAGCTTTTCACGGTTCTTCCTGACTACCGATTGAGCGTAAACGTGACCGGAATCATGACCCAAACGTCTACCGGGTTGTCGCCCTGCTTAGCCGGCGCGAAGAGCGCCGTCTTTGTGGCGGCGACCGCCGCGTCCCATAGTGCTTCGGGACCATCCATCGCGACGGCTTGCTTGACCTTGCCGGCGCGCGTGACGAACACTTTGACCAACACCGTGCCGTCTATCCCGGCCTGACGAACCAATTCTGGATAGACCGGCGCGTGAATGCTCAACAACTGCGGGAGCTCGTCGAAGGCGAAAAGCGTGTCAGCCGTCTGCGTGGGCGGCATGAAACCCGGCATGTCGAAGGGGTCGTCGGTGATGGGGCCAAGATCGCCCGGCACGCCCGGGGTACTGCCCGGTCCTGCGACAGCATCGTCATCGGACGGGATGGCGTCGGGAGCCGGTTCGTAAACGCCCTTGGTGTCGACTTTGGGTGCGACGCCGTAGGTCGGGTTCTTCGGCATGATATCCGGACCCGGATTGATAATGGTCGGATTCGTCACCATGGGCGGAACGATAACCGCTTGCGCCGGGTTCATCTGCGACCACGCGTACAATCCGCCGAACACGAGCATCGCGCCGAGCAGTGCGACCGCATTGCCGGTCGTGAGCCAACGTGTCGATTCTTGTATCAACGGATGCGATTCACCAGTCACCGGTAGGTGTGGGGCGTTCACGAGTGAAAAGGTCTTCATTGCATACCCTCCACGAACGCTTTGTCTTCGTCGGTCATCGGAATCACGCTGAAGCGCTCCATGCGAGCGTCGTCGAACGTGTCCAGGAGATCCACCATGTTTTCGTAGCGCGCCTTGCGGTCGACTTTAGCCAACACGATCAACTCGGGGTTGTAGTCCGCCTCGAGCACCAGCACCTCGCGCAGCTCATCCCAGGTCACGGGTGTGGCACCGCGCTTGCCGACGTCGTATACCATCGTCCCGTCCTCGCGGACGTACAGCATCATGACGTTCGATTCCTTGACTTCGACCTTGGCACCCGGTTCGGGCATGTTGACTTCCATCGCCAGCGGGCGACGGAACACGGTCGTCACCATGAAGAAGATCAGGAGCAGGAAGGCGACGTCCACCATCGGCGTCATGTCGACGCCGACGCCCACACGCTTGCGCTTGCGAATGCCTAAGGCAGTCTTGGCGCCGCCTTTTTTGGGTTCTGGTGCTGGTGCTGCGCCGGCCATGGCCTAGTGGTGTCCCCCCTTTGCGCCCTTCTTCTTGGCTTTCTTGTCCATCTTGAGGTCGGTCATCAAATTGAAACGCAGCGTGTTCGATTCGGCGAGCGCATTCATCACGTCCGCGACGGTACCGTAGTCCGCTTCCTTGTCGCCCTTGACCACGACGACCGCAGCCGGGTTCTTGGCGCGCCAGGTCGTGATCGCGCTGACCAAGTTCGGCAAATCGACCTGCTGGGTCTGCGACAGATCCTCGTCCGAGATAAATATTTCCCCCGCAGCGTTCAGGGTCAAGATAATGGTCTTGGTCTCGGGGACGTGGATATCGGACTTCGAGCCGGGCAGCTGCACGCCGACCCTCTCGGGCGGCTTGAACTGCGTCGTGGTCATGAAGAAGATGAGCAGCAGGAACGCGACGTCCACCATGGGCGTCATGTCCATGCGGATCCCGAGTCGCCGACCGGCCACGCCTTACTCCTTGCCGTGCGCGTGACGGAGCAGGTCCATGACTTCGAAGCTGGTCTCTTCGATGGCGCTCTCGTAGTTGTCGACGCGCGTCGCGAAGTAGTTGTAGAGAATGATGCCGATGATGGCCGTCGTGAGACCGAGCGCGGTGTTCACGAGTGCTTCGGAAATACCGACGGCGAGCTGGGCAGCGTCGGGGGCGCCCGCCTGCGACATGGCATGGAACGAGCGAATCATACCGATGGTAGTGCCGAGCAGCCCGATCATGGTGGCGATCGACGCGATGGTCGACAGGGCGCTCAAGTTGCGCTCCAGGATGGGTGCTTCGAGTGCCGTCGCTTCTTCGATGGCGCGCTTGGTTTCTTCGAGCAGCAACTTCTCATCTCGAGTCTTCGCGCGCTCCATCGAGTAGCGCTCGAGTCCGGCGCCGACCACATTGCCCAGGCTCCCGCCCTTCTTGCGGCACGCGTCGACGGCCTTGTCGATGTCGCCCTCTTGGACGGCTGACTTCACGTTACGAATGAACGTCGACAGGCCGCCCTTGCCGCCCGCGCGCCACAGCACGAACGCGCGCTCGACGGTGAAGGTGAACACCAGGAACAGTAAGGTCAAACCGAGGACAAGCAGCGGGCCACCCTGTTTCAGGTAGCTCGGCGAGTTGTCCCAGATCACGTAGGACACACCCACCGAGACAAAGAAAATCAGGATGAATATGAACTTTTTCATTTCTCTCCTTCCAAGATCCGGTGCGGGTGGGGCCCGCTGTCGAGCTGCTTCGGCGCGAAGCCCGCGCCCCTAAGAAAAACCGGCGCGGGAATGAAGCAGTTTACTGGCGCGAACGACTATCGTCAAACGAAAAACCGGCTTAGCGTTCCTATCCGCCCTTGCGGGCCTTGTTCAAGAGGTCGCGCCCACGCTTGAGCGACGCGTTGCTCGGGTCGATCGACTGCGCCTTGTTGAACGCGTCTTCCGCGCTCGCCAGATCACCGAGTCCCAAGTAGGACTGACCCAATCCCGCCCAGCCGTCGGCGTTGCGCGGGTCGGCGTCGGTCGCCGCCTTGTACGTCTCCGCGGCCTTGTCGAACGACTGCGTGCGCAAATAGGTGAACGCAAGTCCGCGCAGCGCGCGCGCGTTCTTGGGGTCGAGTGCGAGTGCTTTCTGGTACTCCGCTTCCGCGGCCTCCAGTGAATCCGACGCCACCAGCGCCTGACCGAGCAGCACGCGACCCATCACGGGCCGCTTGTCCAGTGCGATCGCCCGTCGCAGTTCCGGCTTGGCCAAGTCGAGTTGGTTGGCCTGGAAGTACGCGACGCCGAGATTCAAGTGATACAGAGCGACCTTCGGATCGCGCTTGATCGCCTCCTGGAAATGAATCGCGGCCGAGTCGGGGGCGTTGTTCTTGAACGACAACAGCCCGAGCTGGAAATACGCGTCCGCGTACGACGAGTCCGCTTTCGTGGCTAGGTTCAAATGGTGGCGCGCTTCGTCGAGCTTGTTATTGTCGATCTCGTAGCCCGCCAAGAGCACGAGGTCTTCGGCCCCGAGCTTGACACTGTCGGGTAGCGACGTGTACATCTCCGCGCCGCGCGCGCGCAGCGCCTTGTCCCGATTGCGCAGGGCCGAGCGCGCGTAGGCGAGGCGGACGTCGGCGCGCGTGCTGTCGAGCGCCATGGCCTTGTTGGCGGTTTGCAGCGCTTGCGCGTAGCGCCCCGACTCGCCGAGCGATTCGGTCAGTCCGATGTAGGCCGCGATGTCGTCGGGTTCCAGCACGAGATAACGCAGATAGACCTTCGATGCGTTGTCGTATTGCTTGGCCAGCACGAACAAGTCGCCCAGGTCCTTCATGGCCGGCGCGTAGGTCGAATCCATGTCGACCGATTTCAGATACTGATCGCGCGCGTCGTTGTAACGACCGGCCTTCTGGTACAACGTGCCGAGGAAATGAATGAACGCGGGTGTGGGTTGGACGCCGGGGGTGCGCAAGACTTCTTCGCACGCCGCGATGGCGGACGCGGGGACGTTGCGTTTCTCGTACACCTGTGCCACCAGCACGCCGTGGCGCGTGTCGGCGGGGTTCATGTGGAACGCAGTCAGCGCCTCTTTCTCGGCGCTCTGCAGGTCGCCGCGACCCATGTAGTAGAGAGCCATGCCGCGGTGGTAGAGATCCTCGCCTTGCCCCACACCCTTTCGCGCCGCGCCCCAGTCGAGGTACGACTTGGCCTTGTCCCACTTCTTGTTGCGAATCTCCAGGCGTGCTTCGCCGTAGATGGCGGGCCAGTATCCCGAGTTCAGCTTGTAAGCCTTGTTGATGTGCTCGCCGCCCTCGTCCCAGCGGTCCGAATCGACGAGCAGAATGCCAAGCCCCGCTTCCGCTTCGGGGAGCCCCTTGCCGCCCTCGCGCCCCTGGATGTCGAGCGCTTCGCGGTAGAGAGTCTCCGACTGGTCGAAGCGCCCGCTGCGAGCCGCGATATCGGCCAATCCCACCTTGGCCTTGGGCAGCTCATAGCTGTTCGCGACGGCTTCTTCGAATGCGGCCTTGGCCGCCGCGAGGTCGTTCTTCTCCATGGCCTTGGTGCCCACGCGGATCGGGTCGGTCTCATAGGTGTAGCTCTTCTGCGCCCAGCTCGATGAGGCAACCAAGCACTGAACGAGCACGACGGCGATCGCGAGTTGACGAAGCACGGACATCGGGCCTCCTTGACGGGGTCTACTAGTTGCTCTTGGCACCCACCGGGTGGCGGGTCAGATAGATCTCACGGATAGCTTGCCGCGCCGGCAAATAACCGGCGCGTTCGACGTGGCGCTGGCCACGGTTGCTGGTCAAATACGTCACGAACATCGAGCCGCGCACACTGCCGTTCGCAAGGCACGCGACGTACAGATAATGATACAACGGATATTCCCCATAACCGATCTGCTCGTAGCCCGGTGCCACCGGTACCAGCCCCGTGTCGGGGAGTACCGGCACCGCGCGCACGGCACGATTCCCTCCGACGTCGGGGAGACTGTCGGGCATGCTGAGCGTGCTCGCGATCCCGAGCCCGCGCGGATCGGCTAGCACGGCCTCGATCACAGCCGCCTCGTCCTTCAGGAATACGATGTGCGCGAGTTCGGGTGCGGCGTTCGGCGCCGGATGCGCGACGTCCTCGGCGACACCGAGGCCCTGCCGGAACGCGTCCCACAAGCCCTGATTCGGATCGGGCGCGTAGAGATGGTCGAAGTGCGGGTTGGCCTGGTCGCGCGCGATCGCGCGCAACTCGTTCATGGATAGGGATTCGACCCCGGAGAGCGAATTGGCCAAGATGGCAATACCGCCGAGCGCGATCGGGAAGCACAAGACCGAGTCGCCGACCGCAGAGCGCACAACCGCACGCTCGTCGGGTTTCGGCAGACGATACAGAAGTCCGACCTGCGCGCGGCGATTCGCAAGACCTTCGAGCGCGCGCACGGTGCCGCCGTCCTCTAAGAGGACGTGCAGCTGCGGGTACTGCTCGCGATATTTTTCGACGAGTTGCGACATCAAATCGGGAGCCAACTCACGACCCGCCGCCGTGATGGTGGTGACGGTGTCGCTCTCCGAGGGGAGTCGTATTCCCAGTCCCGGATGTTCCTGCTGCCCGCGGATCACGAACACCGCGGCGATGACGATCGTATAGAAAGCGACCCAGACGAAGAAACGCTTGGGCCGACGCTTCGAAGCCTCCATGGTTAGCCCGCCCGTCGGGCTCGTCGTTGGGTCTTGGACATCGGAACGTCGATAATGGGGGTGTGGCGAAGGAGCGATCGCCGCGCCTTCGAACTTAGTCGACCGCACGCCGTAAGTCAATCCCCGGAACGAGATGCCGATTGACAGCCGCTGGACCCGGTGCTAAGGTTCCGCGCTACTGGTCGCCTAAACCGCCCACCGGCGACCCATCGAAACACCCTTTGGCGCTTTCTCCCGCGGATGCACGGCCCGGGAAAAGCTGTCCCTGTTCGGCTAGGAGAGGTTCACCGATGATGCGAGAGCTGTGTGCGGCGTGCGCGATCGTCGCGGTCGTGTCCCTCGTCGGATGCCACAAGAAGGAAGGGCCGGTCGACCCGTACGCGGAGGCCTCGTTGCGCGAGGCGGTCTACGGCGAGGTCATCAGTCCCGACTTCAAGTACAAGATCATCGCCCCCGACATCGTCGACGGGCTGGGCGAGTTCTTGGTCGTTCGCCAGTCGAACATGACCGAGTTCATCGCCGGTAACGGGATCGCCGCCAAGGTCGACTCGCTCGGCAAGCAAAGTCTCACCTTCAACGTCGTCAAGCAGTTCAGCCCCATGGTGCACTTCCTGTGCATGAGCATCGTGACGGAGACGGACTCGATCCTGATCCCGACCGACAAGCCGATCGCTTTTCCGCGTACCGCCGACGCCGCCAATTTCGTGCCGCCGCCGGACTACGTGAACTCCGAGATGATCAAGTTCCGATGGAACGACACCGAAAACCTGCGCAAGATGATCGGCAACAAGTACACGCTGGAAGCGCACCTGATGCAGGTGCAAGAAGACAGCGTGACGTCGTGGATGTTGGTGGGAGATTCGTCGCAGACGGTGTGGGGACAGGTTCCCAAGCTGCGCATCCGGACACCGCGCCCGAGCCTGGAGATCATGCTGCGCGTGTTGAATCGCACCGGGCAGACGTTCGCCGGCGGTGTGACGTATGCCGACATCGAGCCGTGGGACTACCGGAAAAAGAACCACGTGTGCGGGACCGTCGACATCGGTTACGTCCGCTTCTTGGATAAGGTATTCTCGAGGTAACGAGACCGGTGCAGTTTTTGAGAAGGGGCGTCGCATCGCGGCGCCCCTTCGTGTTTGTGCACGACGTGCAACCAATATGAAGATCGCGTTCGTCGAGCCGCATCTGGGCGTCTACGGCGGCATCCGCCGCATCCTCGAATTCTCCAACCGATTCGTCGATCGCGGCGAGGACGTCACCGTGTTTCACCCCAGCGGGGCGCCCTGCACGTGGATGGAATGTCGCGCGCGTGTGCGCCCGACCGTCGAGCTGTTTCGATCCGACTTCGACGTCGTGATCTTCAACGATCCCCCCGACTATCGCTTGGTGCGACGCGCGCGCGCACGCCTGAAGGTGTTCTACGTCCTCGAGCTCTACGACAAGGATCGCCTGCGCGAGTGGAATCCGAAGATCCTGTGGCCGCGCAAGGGTCGCATGCTCTCGCTCAAGCGCGCGCTCCAGATGCCGTTTCTGATGGTGGCGAATGCCACGTGGATCCAACGGTGGCTCGCCGATCATTTGGCGCTCGAGAGCGAACTGGTGCTGGGTGGCGTCAATCGCGAACTCTTTCATCCCGTGCCGGGCGCGCGGCGCGCCACGCTTACCTTCACGCTTCTGTGCTCAGGCGACCCGCGCGAGCACAAGGGAACGCCGACCATCCTCGAAGCCGTCGCGCGGTTGCAGCGCGCGCACCCCGAAGTCGTGCTGGAGACGTACCACGGCCGCGGCATCGCGCAGTCCGACATGGCGGCGTGCTACGCGCGCGCCGACCTTTTCGTCGATGCGCAGTGGCACGCGGGCTGGAACAATCCGGTGATCGAAGCCATGGCGTGCGGGACACCGGTCGTGTGCAGCGATATCGGCGGGGTGGCGGACTTCGCATTCCACGAAAGGACGGCGCTCGTCGTCCCGGCGCGCGACGTCGACGCCTTCGCGTCCGCCATCGCGCGCATGGTGGAAGCGCCGGAGCTGCGCGCGTCGCTGGCCGCCAACGCGCTGCGCGAAGTGGAGCGCTTCGACTGGGACGCGGCCGTGGAGCGCTTCCTCGTTCTGCTCTATGCGAAGACCGGGCTGGCGCGCGCGCAGGCGGGGACGGCGTGAAGCGCAACCTGCTGCTCTCGGTGTGCGCGCTCCTGATCGCGTTGGGGGCGACCGAGCTCGCGCTGCGCGCGACGCACGCGTTCGGCGCGCGACGGTCGTGGACCGAGCCCGACCCGGAGATCGGCTGGCGCTTCGAACCGGGACGCGAATACTGGTTCTTCAAAGAGAACGACCACGCGATCACCGGTCGCATCAACGGGCTCGGCTGGCGCGATCGCGAGCGCGAGCGCACGAAGCACGCGGATATCCGCGTCGCTGTCATCGGCGATAGCTACGTCGAAGCATTTCAGGTCGAGCTTGATTCGACTTTCGTCTCCATCGCGGAGCGCGTAGCGAACGCCCGTGTCGCGCGGGAAAAGCTCCGCTACGAGTTCATGAGCTTCGGGCGTTCGGGGATGGGATCGGTGGAGGAGAGCATCGTCTTACGACGCGATGTGCTTGTGTGCGCTCCGGACGTCGTCGTGCTCGTGTTCACGCCGGGCAACGACGTTGCGGAAATCAACCCGGCGACTACCAGCGTCCTGCGTCCTTTCTATCGCGTGAACGAGCGCGATTCGTTGGTCCTGGACTCGTCGTTCCGAAATACGAAGGGCTATCGCGTGCGCGCGCTCACGAATCCACTCAAGCAGCACTCCGCGCTGGTCTCCTTGGTCGCGGAGCGATACAACGCGTCGCGCGCAGCGCGACTCACCACGCCGGCTGCAAACGGTCACGAACCGCTCTCGAGGCTGCAACCCGAACAGACGCTCATGACGGAGCATCCCGATTCGACCTATCTCGCCAACTATGCACTCGTGAAGCGCGTCATGGCGGGAATGGCGCGCGACTGCGCGTCGAGAGGCGTCGCGTTCGTTCTCACATCGGTGCCGCTCGTGTACCAGGATGCGGAGATCGCGCAGTTGCGCGATCTCGATGCTTCGTTCGATCCGGCGTACTTCGATCGTGACCTTGCGGCCATGGCCGACACCTCGGGATTCGCCTTCGTGCCGCTGACGGAGGCCTTTTCGGCGCGCTGGCGGCAGACCGGGGAGCCCCTTCATTGGGCCCACTGGAACTACCGCGGGCACCGACTGGTGGGAGAGTTGCTGGCCGAGGCGGTAACGGGGTTCCGGACCGACCCGCTACTTCGTCGGTAACGGGTATTAGAACAGCCAGTTACCGTCGCTCAACGATTCTGCCGCCGATTCAATTTTTCTTCAAAATTGACGATTGACACCCCTCGCAAAGCCGGGGTATATTGGGCGGCACCTCAGCGAATTCATCCCGATTTCAATCTCGGATCGAATTCCTAAAGTCTTTCGGGCACGGAGCACTGTCTCCATGCCCGCATGTTCTTTGACAATTCGGATAGTGTGCGTGAGCTCAAGTTGATTTCGATTTGAGACTGCGTGCATCGCTGCTTGCAGCGATGCGAATGCGTGGTCTTACAATTTAGATAGAATCAATGAGCCGGCTCGTGCTGTCGCGGTGGGTGCTGCGTCGTTCGCAAGAACGCCGTCGCGCCTTCAAATGCAGTCGAGTCGTGTTTCTGATTATGGATTCAAAAATCTCTACAACGGAGAGTTTGATCCTGGCTCAGAACGAACGCTGGCGGCGTGGATTAGGCATGCAAGTCGAACGTGAAAGTGCTTAAGGAGCAATCCGGCGGCACGAGTAAAGTGGCGAACGGGTGAGTAACGCGTGGGAAATCTGCTCTAGAGTGGGGGATAACAGTTCTAACGGACTGCTAATACCGCATGATGCCATGGGTCGCATGATTTCATGGTTGAAGGAGGCCTCTGTTTCAAGCTTTCGCTCTAGAATGATCCCGCGTTCTATTAGCTTGTTGGTGGGGTAACGGCCTACCAAGGCGACGATGGATAGCCGGCCTGAGAGGGTGGTCGGCCACACTGGGACTGAGATACGGCCCAGACTCCTACGGGAGGCAGCAGTCGAGAGGCTTCGGCAATGGGGGAAACCCTGACCGAGCGACGCCGCGTGGGTGATGAAGATCCTCGGATCGTAAAACCCTGTCAGGTGGGATGAAATACCATTCGGTTAATACCCGAGTGGCTTGACAGTACCACCAGAGGAAGCTCCGGCCAACTCCGTGCCAGCAGCCGCGGTAACACGGGGGGAGCAAGCGTTGTTCGGATTCATTGGGCGTAAAGAGCTCGTAGGCGGCTCTGTAAGTCGGGAGTGAAAGACCACGGCTCAACCGTGGAAACGCTTTCGAAACTGCGGAGCTTGAGGCCGGGAGAGGAGATTGGAATTCCTGGTGTAGCGGTGAAATGCGTAGATATCAGGAGGAACACCCGTGGCGAAGGCGAATCTCTGGACCGGTTCTGACGCTGAGGAGCGAAAGCTAGGGGAGCAAACAGGATTAGATACCCTGGTAGTCCTAGCTGTAAACGATGGGCACTAGGTGTGGGGGGATCGACCCCTTCCGTGCCGCAGTTAACGCATTAAGTGCCCCGCCTGGGGAGTACGACCGCAAGGTTGAAACTCAAAGGAATTGACGGGGGCCCGCACAAGCGGTGGAGCATGTGGTTTAATTCGATGATACGCGAAGAACCTTACCGGGGCTTGACATGCAGCAGAAGTTTGTGGAAACACACTCGTCCCTCACGGGACTGTTGCACAGGTGCTGCATGGCTGTCGTCAGCTCGTGTCGTGAGATGTTGGGTTAAGTCCCGCAACGAGCGCAACCCTTGTCTTTAGTTGCCATCAGGTTAAGCTGGGCACTCTAGAGAGACTGCCGGTGATAAACCGGAGGAAGGTGGGGATGACGTCAAGTCATCATGGCCCTTACGTCCCGGGCTACACACGTGCTACAATGGCCGGTACAGAGGGCTGCGAACTCGCGAGAGTGAGCGAATCCCAGAAAACCGGTCTCAGTTCGGATTGCAGTCTGCAACTCGACTGCATGAAGTCGGAATCGCTAGTAATCGCAGATCAGCAGGCTGCGGTGAATACGTTCCCGGGCCTTGTACACACCGCCCGTCAAGTCAACCGAGTCGAGTGCACCCGAAGTCGCCGTACCAACCCGCAAGGGAGGAAAGCGCCGAAGGTGTGCTTGGTGAGAGGGACTAAGTCGTAACAAGGTAGCCGTACTGGAAAGTGCGGCTGGATCACCTCCTTTCTAAGGAGAGCGACTGAAGGGCGATCTTGTACAAAGATTGCCATTCACAAACTCCTAGGTCGACATATCGAGTCGGCTTGGCTCACCACACTATCCGTTTTAATCTGGTTTCCATTTAAGAACCGAGATTCTTATCGGGCCTATAGCTCAGTTGGTAAGAGCGCACGCCTGATAAGCGTGAGGTCGATAGTTCAAATCTATCTAGGCCCACCAGGTTCTGGAGACGATCCCATAAAGTTTGGGGATATAGCTCAATTGGGAGAGCGCCGCCTTTGCAAGGCGGAGGTTACCGGTTCGAGCCCGGTTATCTCCACCAAACGGGATTTCTGGCTGATCGCCAGACACGATCTTTGACAATCTGTAGGGTAAGAGAGCGGTATCTTCCTTAGAATGCTTTGAGTAAAGCTACTAAGGGCGCATGGCGGATGCCTTGGCGTCGGTAGGCGATGAAGGACGTGGTAAGCTGCGATAAGCTCCGGTGAGGTGCACACGACCGTTGACCCGGAGATTTCCGAATGGGGGAACCCAACGCGTTAAAAACGCGTTCCGCTTCAATGAATTCATAGTTGATGCGAGCCAACGGGGCGAACTGAGCCATCTAAGTAGCCCCAGGAAGAGAAGGAAACCTCGATTTCCTCAGTAGCGGCGAGCGAAGGGGAAAGAGCCTAAACCCAGTTGCATGTAAACCAGCATGTGTTGTGCAGCGGGTGTCGTGGGACCCGATTTGACCCGAGTGCTGCGAGGGTCGGAGAGTTACAAAAGCGACGACTAGTCGAACAGTCTGGAAA
>CAVTNQ010000002.1:887500-2055473 GCA_963736125.1 Candidatus Latescibacterota bacterium
ATCGCGCTGCGATCGTGGCGTGGCCGTGGCAGGCGCGTGCGTGGATCGGGCTCGCGTTGTGCGGGTTGGGGCCGGTCGGAAATGCGGTCACGAAAGGGCGCCGTCGCCGCGGTTGAGGCGCGGCCCCGATAGCGCCGTATCACATTGTGGTGCAACGTGATAGCGTGGCAAGCGAATGGCCGTCTGGGATCGGCTCGAGCCTCGGGTTGGCGCTTGACACACACCGCCGCGCGTGGCTATACTGCGCGCACGAATTTGGTTTAAGAGTTTCGGTGGCCATAGCGTGGGGGTCACACCCGTTCCCATTCCGAACACGGAAGTTAAGCCCCACAGCGCCGATGGTACTGCCGGGGCGACCCGGTGGGAGAGTAGGACGCCGCCGATTTTATCGAGCCTGCCGGCCAAAACCGGCAGGCTCGCTTTTTTTTCTGTCCACGCCGCGCATCGTTCTGCATAAACACGCACCATGCCGATCATCACGTGCGAGCTGCTTTCGCATTCCAACCCGACCCACCTCCAGCAGATCTACACCGGATTCGCGATGCTCCATCGCAGCGGCCGCGTTCGCGTGCGCCAGCGCATCGTGCGCGACGTCGAACGGCGCGCGAGTCCGCAACACTTGCTCGACGCGCCCGACTGCCGTCTCTCCGTGGTGGTGAATGACCGCGTCCGGCTGGAGTACGACGTCCACGACAGCTGGGAGATCGACGAGCGCCGTCTCGCGAATTCGGATTTCTACTTCAAGCGCAGCTATGCGCCCGAACGCTTCGCGACGCTCGACGCGGACGCGCGCGCGAAGCTGCGTCCGCTGGGCTTGAACTACGCCGTGTTTCCCGGCGGCGTCGACCGCTTCGGATGGGCGCGGAGCCTGCGGTTCTCGCACGGAAGAACTCGGCTCCGAGAGGCGGCGCGCTCGCTCGCGCTGACCGATCGTTTCGCGTTCACGCCGCGCGTCGGCGTGATGTCGAGCCCGCCCGATTTCGCGTCCCCTCCGCGCGTATTGTTCATGACGCGGGCCTTCGACCCGCACGACCGCGCGGATCGGTCGCCGGACAAAGTCGACGAGCGTCGCGCCTTGAACGACGCGCGCGCAGAACTCATCCGCGCCCTGCGCCGCGAGCTGGGGGATCGTTTCTACGGGGGGTTCGTGCATTCGCCGCACGCGCAGGAGCGCTACCCCGACGTCTTGGCGCCCGAGAAGAGCAAGGGAACCAAGGGGGGATACATCGATCACTTGCGCGCGTATCCGGTGTGCATCGCGACCACCGGCATCCACGGTTCTATCGGGTGGAAGTTCGCGGAGTACGTGGCTTTCTCGAAGGCGATCGTCGCGGAACCGCTTCTTTATCGCGTCACCGGCGACCTGGCGGCGGGTCGCCACTATCTCGAATTCAGCGGCGTCGATGCGTGCGTCCACAACGCCGTTCGACTCCTGGACGATGACGCCCTCCGTCGCGCGCTCATGGAGAACAACGCCGCTTACTACCAGCGCTACCTGCGTCCCGACCGCCTGGTCATGAATACGCTCGACGCCGCCCTGGCGGCGTGAGTCCGCGCGTCGTCACCGCCGGCGGCCCCTTGCGGCCCCTCGCGCGGCGATGCCATACTGAATGTCGGCGAGCCCAACTCATGACGCACGACTTCGATAGCCACGCCGACTCGTCGGCGATCGAGCGCATTCTTCCCACCGTCTACGAGGCGCTGCGCGAGCTCGCCCACCGTCGCCTCCTGTCGGAGCGCAAGGGGCACACGCTCCAAACCACCGAGCTCGTGCACGAGGCGTACCTGCGCTTGCAGGCGGGCGGGGATACGCCGTGGAGCAGCGACGCCCATTTCTACTGCGCGGCGGCGGAAGCCATGCGACGCATCTTGATCGAGCGGGCGCGTCGTCGCAAGCGCCTGCGACACGGGGGCGGCCTGGTGCGACTCAGCATCGAGGACCACGACGTGGCCGTCGACGTGGCCGCCGACGACATCCTCGCCATCAGCGACGCGCTCGACGAGCTCGAGAAGCACGACCGCCGTGTTGCCGACGTGGTTCGCCTGCGCTTCTTCGTGGGTTTTACCGTGGAAGAAACGGCGGAGAAGTTGGGCGTGTCGCCGGCGACGGTGAAGCTCGATTGGTCGTTCGCGCGCGCGTGGCTGCAGCGCGCGGTCGCGGAGGGCCGTCGCGGGGGTGGCCGTGGATAACGATCGCTTCCGCAAGGTTCAGGAGGTCTTCCACGCCGCGCTCGACGCGCCCGCGCGCGACCGCGAGCGCTTCGTGTTCGAGTCGTGCCGCGACGACTGGTCACTTTTCCAGGAAGTGATGTCGCTTATCGATCACCACGCGACCGACGATTGGACGCCGGGCGACGACCCCGCGCGGGCCGGGCGGCCCGCGCCACCGCCGCGCGCTCCGGAAAACGCCCGCACGCTTTCCAACGGCAGCGAGCGCTACGAATTGATCGACGTCTTGGGCGAGGGCGGGATGGGCATCGTGTACTTGGCGGAGCAAACCCATCCGATTCGGCGCCGCGTCGCCCTCAAGGTGATCAAGCTCGGGGTCGACTCGCGTCGCGCCACCGGGCGCTTCGAGTCGGAGCGGCAAGCGCTGGCGCTCATGGATCACCCCAACATCGCGCGCGTGTTCGAAGCCGGAGCCACCGAGGACGGCCGCCTCTATTTTGCCATGGAGCACGTGCCGGGGCGTCCCATCAGCGAGTTCTGCGATCACGCCAAGCTATCGGTGGCGGAACGCGTGCGACTGTTCGCCACCGTGTGCGACGCGGTCCAGCACGCGCACCAGAAGGGCATCATCCACCGCGATTTGAAACCTTCCAACATTCTGGTGTCGACGCAGGGAACCGAACCGACGCCGAAGATCATCGACTTCGGTGTCGCGCGCGCCATGAACCAGCGCTTGACCGAGCACACGATGTTTACACAACTCGGTGTAGTGGTCGGGAGCTTCCGCTACATGAGCCCCGAACAAGCCGACTGCCGGCTGCTCGAGATCGACACGCGCACCGACATCTACGCGTTGGGTGCCGTGCTCTACGAACTACTGACCGGCGAGACGCCGATCGACGCGCCCACCATCGAGCAAACCGGCTACGCGGAGGTGCAACGCCGCATCCGCGAAGAGGAGCCGGTGAAGATGAGCGAGTGCGTGCGGCGCCTGCAGGGTGCCGACGGGGCGGCGATCGCCGTGCAGCGCGGCACAGGCGACACCGCTTCGCTCTCGAAACAGTTGAAGGGCGACCTCGACTGGATCGCGGTCAAGGCGCTGGAGAAAGAGCGCACGCGGCGCTACCCGACGGCCTCCGAGTTCGCGGATGATCTTCGTCGCTACTTGGCCAACGAGCCCGTGCTGGCCGGCCCGCCCACACGCGCGTACCGCGTGCGAAAATTCGTGCGTCGCAACCGCGTGTCGGTGCTGGCCGGTACCGCGGTGGCGCTGGCCGTGGTGCTGGGATTGATCGCCAGCACGACGTTGTTTCTCGAGAACCGCGCCTCGCGGCGCGTGGCCGAAGCGCAGCGCGATCAGATTCTGCGCCTCTCCGACGCCAACGTACTCGCGCAGTTGGTCGCCGCGGTGGACGAGTTGCGCCCGCCGGACCCGAACCACGTCGCCGCCATGCAGGAGTGGCTCTCCGAAGCGGAGTCGCTCTCGTCGCGCTTGCCCACCCACCGCGCAACACTCGAGGCACTGCGCGCCAACGCGCTCGGTCCGGCCCCGCCGGGCGACAAGGGCGCACGGCTTTCGTTCGCGAGTCAAGAAGACCAGTTCCACTACGACCATCTCTCGACGCTGGTCGCCGACTTGGAGCGCTTTGTCGATCCCGATCCGCACGTGGGAGCGATCGCGCGCGTGCGCGACCGGCTCGCCTTCGCGACTTCGGTCGCGGGCGAAAGCATCACCTCGAAACGTCGCGTATGGAACGAAGCGATTCGCTCCATCTCGAACATAGAAGAGTGCCCGCGCTACGGCGGTCTCGTCATCGCGCCGCAGCTGGGCCTCGTGCCGATCGGTCGCGATCCGAAGTCGGGGCTGTGGGAGTTCGTGCACATCCGCAGCGGTGTGGCACCTGAGCGCGCGCCCGACGGTCGTCTGATCATGGCGGAAGAGACGGGCATCGTGCTGGTGCTGTTGCCGGGCGGTTGCTATTGGATGGGGATGTCGAAGGACAAGCTGCCGGATCCCGAGAAGCCGAGCGGCAACGCGCTCGCGCGCTACGACGAAGTTCCCGTCCACCGCGTGTGCTTGGATCCGTTCTTCGTCTCGAAGTACGAAGTGACGCAGGCGCAGTACCTCCGATTGACGGGGAAGAACCCGAGCCGCATCCAGCCCGGCATCGAGTACAAGATGTACGTGACGTCGCTGCGCCACCCGGTCGAGAACCTGGACTGGTCGATGGCGGAGAACTTCGCGCTCGACGTCGACCTGACCCTTCCCACCGAGGCGCAGTGGGAGTACGCGGCGCGGGCGGGCTCGACCGCGCGCTTTCCGTGCGGTTGGGATCCGAAGTGCCTCGCGCGCACCGAGAACTTGTTGGACTTCGCCGCGCGCGTTCCGGGACGTCCCGGCGGCTGGCGCTACGCGGAGTGGGACGACGGCTTCGTCGACTCGTCGCCGGTCGGCTCCTTCGCCCCCAATGCCTTCGGCCTCCACGACGTGTTGGGCAACGTCACCGAATGGACGCGCGATTGGTACGGCTCGTATCAGCTGCCGGTCGCACCCGGCGACGGCGAGCGACTGGGTGGCGCCCACACCGAGCGCGTCGTGCGCGGGGGCGGTTTCTATTTTTGGTGGGAACGGGTGAGCTGCGGGCTGCGGCTCAACTTGCAGCCGCACAACACGGACCGCATCGGGATGCGTCCGGGCCGACCGCTGGATCCGGCGGGCAGCTTCGAGGCGGTGTCGAACCCGGCGCGGTAGAGAAGATTTCCTCAAAAAAGTCGAAATTTCGTTAGCCGCTCGACCCGAAAACGGCGCACATCCCCTCGAGTCAGGTAGCGGGGGAATGCGGCTCGCCGACACGGCAAAAACAACCTTATACGGTCGGCGGTTTTGGTCGCGGACCGGCGAGCCGTTTCCACCGTGCAACTTGCTAGGGTTTGGATTCGCTGGTTTCCAGCGCGAAGGTGTGGTGCTTGGCGTCGACCGGTTGGTCGGTGAGCACGCGAAACTCGCAACAGCCGTCGCCGTTTTGGAACTTGCGAAGTCGTTCCACGCGGTGCCCGAGCAGCCGCGTCAGCGCATTCACGGTGATGCTGCACAGAGCGGGGCGCTTCTGGGCCACGTTGAGGAACGGGCAATTGTGCTCGACGAGCGAGACGTGGCCGTTGTGCTCGACGGAGATGAACGGGTCGCCGGGCAAGTAATAATCCTTGAGCAGCACCAAGCGCTCGTCGAGCGACTTCCCGGCGAGGCGCGGCTCCCACGCGCCGACCCATGTGTCGGTGATTTTCTCTAGCGCGTCGTTGAGTGCGACCCGCCCGTGCGATTCGAGGAGGATGTCGGCGAGCGCTATTGAGAGCTCGTCGTAGCGCTTGGGAAAGAAGGCTTCGCCCGCAGCGCTGACTTCGTAGACGGCGGCGGGCCGCCCCGCGCGACCGCCCGTCGGGCGGGTTTCGCGGCGTCGAATCCAGCCCTTGCGCTCCATGCGCAGCAAATGCTGGCGAGCGCCTTCGTCGGATATTCCGATGTGCGCGGCGAGTTCGGCGATGGTGGCGCCGCCTCGCTCCTTCATGTGGAGCAACATGCCCCGGCAGGTGTCGGACAAAGCCTCGATCGTACCGCTCAATCAGCCTCCCAGACGACGTTCGCCTGCCCTTTCAAGCGCCGACGTCTATATGTCGCAGGGTTCGGGATGGAATTAGCCTAGGGCTTCCTTGTCCCCAGGTCAATGATTAGCCCACCTATATTGGCCGGTTCGCGCGGGTTTCCCGAGGGCGGAGCGGGGTTGTATACTCCGGTCGAATGCGAATCGCCCTCGTTCAATCGAACCCCACCGTCGGCGACCTCGAAGGGAACCTCGAGCGCGTGCTGCGCCGCGTAGACGAGGCGCGCACCCGCGGCGCCGATCTGGTCGTCTTCCAGGAGCTCGTGTTGAGCGGTTACCCGCCCCAGGACCTGCTGGAACGCCGCGACTTTCTCGCCCCCTGCGAAGCGGCCCTCGAGCGCCTGCGCGAAGCGTCGAAGCGCTGGCCGGGGACCGGCATCGTGGTGGGCGTGCCCCTGCCGTCGCGCACGCCGACGGGGAAGCGCGCGGCCAACGCGGCCATCCTTCTCGAAGGCGGCCGCATCCTCCATCGGCACGACAAGCTCCTGCTCCCCACCTACGACGTCTTCGACGAGGCGCGCCACTTCGAGCCGGGCGAAATCGCAGTACCGGTCGACTTCGGCGGCGAGCGCCTCGGCATCTCGGTTTGCGAGGACGCATGGAACGACCCCGTGCTGTGTCGCCCGCCGCTCTATCGCGTCGACCCCATTGCCATGCTGGCGGAGGCCGGCGCCACCCTGATGGTGAACATCTCCGCGTCGCCGTTTGCGGTCGGCAAGGAAGCCTTCCGCGCCGAGCTCGTGCAAAGCCACGCCCGCCGGCACCGCGTTCCCTTCGTCATGGTGAATCAAGTGGGCGGTAACGACGAGCTCGTGTTCGACGGCTGCAGCCTCTTTGTCGACGCCGGAGGATCCGTGCGCGTGGCACTGCCCGCGTTCGAGGAAGCGATGCAGGTCATCGACACGAAAGCGCCGGGGGAGGCAATCGACTATCGCGCCCTCCCCGAGCTCGACAGCATCCACCGCGCGCTCGTGCTCGGCATCCGCGACTACTTCGCCAAGTGCGGCTTCGCGCGCGCGGTGGTGGGACTGTCGGGCGGAGTCGATTCGGCGCTGACCTTGTGCCTGGCCGTCGACGCCCTCGGCGCCGAGAACGTGCTCGCCGTCGCGATGCCGTCGCCGTATTCGTCGCAACACAGTCTCGACGACGCCCGCGCGCTCGCGGCCAACCTCGGTGTCCGCATCGACATCGTCCCGATTCGGGAAGCGATGGAAGCCTACGACCGCGTGCTGGCCGGCTTGTTCGCGGGCCGTCCGCGCGACGTCGCCGAGGAGAATATCCAGGCGCGCATTCGCGGCAACGTGCTCATGGCCGTGTCGAACAAGTTCGGCCACATGGTGCTTTCGACCGGCAACAAGAGCGAGCTGGCGGTCGGCTACTGCACGCTCTACGGCGACATGAGCGGCGGGCTCGCGGTGATTTCGGACGTTCCCAAGACCACGGTGTACGCGCTGGCGCGGCGCGTGAACGAAACGCGGCGCGTGATCCCGGAGTTCACGCTGACGCGCGCACCGTCGGCGGAACTTCGTCCCGATCAGAAGGACACCGACACGCTCCCGTCGTACGAAATCTTGGACCCCATTCTCGACGCGTACATCGAAGACCGGCTTTCGATCGACGACATCGTCGCGCGCGGCTTCGAGCGCAAGACGGTGGAATGGGTGATCGCGGCCGTGCACAAGAACGAGTACAAGCGCAAGCAAGCCGCACCCGGCATCAAGGTGACGTCGAAGGCGTTCGGCGTCGGCCGGCGCTTCCCAGTGGCCGCGCGCTTGCGAGTCTGATGACCAGCGACCGCGTGGCACTCCGTGCCTGGGTCGGCGGACGCGTGCAGGGCGTGTTCTTTCGCGACGCGACGCGACGCGAAGCGCTCACCCTCGGTCTCTCGGGATGGGTACGCAATCTCCCCGACGGCCGTGTCGAGGTACTCTTCGTCGGCCCGCGCGCCGCGTGCGAGAAGGCACTCGCGTTTCTGCACGTCGGTCCGCCGCGTGCGCGCGTCGCGCGCGTCGAGGTGCTATGGGAGTCGGCGCCGGCCGACGCTGCGGTGGGCTTCGAGATTCGTTGATGCACTAGCGGCCGATGCGATCGATCCCTCGACGCGATTTCTGCAGCGCGAATGCAACACCCTATTGTCCGTCTCGCGCTGCGGCATGAGCGGAGAGGGACGACCGCATCGGCCCAGACTCTAACGAAGGAACGGCGCCACGGCTGCGACCAGCTCGTCGGGAAGGCGGCGTGCGCGGCGATCGGCGTCGACGCACACGTGGCGCGTGAAGCCTTCCGCGACGACCTCGCCGTCGCGCAGCGCGCGATAGTCGAAGGTCACCACACGGCTGCGAATCTCGCGCACGGTGGTTTCGATGCGCAGGGCATCGTCGTAGTCGGCGCCCTTCAAGAAGCGCGCGCCGTACTCGACCACCGGGAGGAGAATGCCGCGCGACTCCAGGTCGCGGTAGGCGTGGCCGGATTCGCGCAGGAGACCGGTGCGGCCGATCTCGAACCACAGAAGATAGCTCGAATGGTGGGCGACACCCATGCGGTCGGTTTCGGCGTAGCGAACCGAAATCGTTTCGACGTGCGCGCGCATCGCGGCCACGTTACCAGAAAGCCGGTTTACAGCGCCAGGCCCGTTGCATATAGTAGAGGGCACTGCTATTCAAACATCGATTACTACCGATCGAAATTCGAGGAGTTCCCATGCCAACGCCATTCGTGAACGAACCGCTGGTCAATTTCGGCGACGCCGCCGTTGCCTCCAAGATGCGACAGGCGCTGGACCGCGTGCGCGCCGAGCTCGGCCGCGACTACCCGCTCGTCATTGACGGCCAGAAGGTCAAGACGAGCAAGTCGATTGTGTCCATCGACCCATCGAACCCCGACAACGTCGTGGGCAAGGTCGCCGAAGGAACCCGCGAGCACGCCGAGCGCGCGCTCGTGGCCGCACTCGAGCGCTTCAAGACCTGGCAGCACGTCGCCCCCGAAGAGCGCGCGTCGTATCTGTTCAAGGCCGCGAAGGTGATCCGGGACCGCAAGTTCGATTACTCGGCGTGGCTGGTGTACGAAGTCGGGAAGAGTTGGGCCGAAGCCGACGCCGACGTGGCCGAGACCATCGACTTCCTCGAGTTCTACGGGCGCGAGGCATTGCGCTACGCGTCCGATCAGCCCGTGACCAAGATCGACGGCGAAGACAACGCGCTCGTGTATATCCCGCTCGGAGCCGGTGTCGTGATTCCGCCCTGGAATTTCCCGATGGCGATCATGGCCGGCATGACGTCGGCCGCCATCGTCGCGGGCAACACCGTCGTGCTGAAACCGTCGAGCGATTCGCCCGTGATCGCGGCCAAGTTCGTCCAAGTGTTGGAAGAAGTCGGACTACCCGCGGGTGTGGTCAACTATGTCCCCGGCGGCGGCCGCGACGTCGGCGGCTATTTAGTGTCGCATCCCAAGATTCGTTTCATCGCGTTCACCGGTTCGAAGGAAGTCGGCCTCCACATCAATCAGGAAGCGGCGACACCGCGCAAGGGCCAGTTGTGGATCAAGCGCGCGGTGTTGGAAATGGGAGGAAAGGACTCCATCGTGGTGGACGAGGACGTCGACTTGGACGATGCGGTCAAGGGCGTGGTCGCGTCCGCGTTCGGGTTCCAGGGGCAGAAATGTTCGGCCTGCTCGCGCGCCATCATCCATGAGAAAGTGTACGACGCCTTCGTCGCGCGCCTCGTCCCGTTGGTGAACGCGATCAAGCAGGGGGCACCCTACGAATCCAAAGACAACACCCTGGGGCCGGTGGTGAACGAGAAAGCCGCGCACGACATCCTGGGCTACATCGAGACCGGCAAAGCGGAGGGTAAGCTTCTGACCGGCGGCTTTCGCGCGGCGGGGAACGGCTACTTCATCCAACCCACCGTGTTCGGCGACGTCGCACCCGACGCTACCATTTCGCAGGAAGAAATCTTCGGCCCCGTGCTGGCGTTGATTCGCGCCCAGAGTTTCGACGACGCCCTGCACATCGCGAACAACACCGAGTTCGGATTGACGGGGGCCGTGTATTCGAACAACCGCGATCACCTCGAGCGCGCGCGCCGCGAATTCCACGTGGGCAATCTGTATTTCAATCGAAAATGCACGGGGGCGTTGGTCGGCGTTCACCCCTTCGGGGGATTCAACATGTCGGGGACCGACAGCAAGGCCGGCGGTCGCGACTACCTGCTCTTGTTCACCCAGGCCAAGACGATGTCGGAAAAGATCCGGTGAGCGACGCCGCGGCGGGCCGTCGTCGCGCGTCGTGGGCCGCGGTGTGGATCGCGGCCACCATCGCGCGCCTCGTCTTCGCGGGTGCGGTGGTCGGCTTCGACACGCCGCCCAAGGCCGACGAAGCCGACTACCATGCCATCGCGGTGAGCCTCGGCCACGGCGACGGCTTCGCGGGCGACGACGGTCGCGCGACCGCGCGACGCCCACCCGCATATCCCGCCTTCCTGTCCGCTCTCTACGCCGTCACCGGCGATAGCCCGCGCGCCGGCCGCATCGCCCAGGTGATCCTCGGGGTTGCGGTCGTGGCCCTCACGGGTGCCCTCGCGCGCCGTTACTTCGACGGCACCACGGCCTTGGTCGCCGCGGCCCTCGCCGCCGTCAATCCGTTCCTGATCTTCATCTCGGGCTATCTTCTCACCGAAAATCTCTATTTGGTGCTGTTACTGACGGCGTTACTGCTCGCGCGCGATCCGCGTGAACTCGCGCGGGAACGCAACCGCGCGATGGCGGTCGGCCTCTTGCTCGGTCTCGCGACACTCGCGCGCCCCAGCGGACTCCCCATGTTCGAATGGATGCTCGCCGCGGTGTTGCTGCTCGCGGGCGTGCCGTGGCGTGTGCGCGTCGGCGGCGCGGTGGTGGCGGCCATCGCCTTCGCGCTGGTCGTCCTACCGTGGTACGCGCGTAACCACGCCGTCGTGGGCGGGTGGGTTCTCACTACGCACGGCGGCATCACGTTCCTGCAAGGCAACAACGACAAAGTCGCGAGCGTGCCGCAGTGGCGCGGCGGGGCCGCACCGTTGCAGGTGCTGCCGCGCTTCGACGATCTTTCGCGTCGCGACGAACTCGCGCGCGATCGGCTCGCGTGGCAATTGGGCAAGGACTATCTGCGCGCGAATCCGCTCGACGTGCCCAGGCTCGTGTTCTGGAAGATGGTTCGCTTCTGGCGCTTGCAGAGCGACATGGGCTTGAGCGGCATTCGCAGCGGGTGGTGGTTCAACAAGGACTCGACGCTCGGACGCCTGGCGGCGAACGTCGACGTCGGCTTCGTCTACGCGGTGCTCGTGATGCCGTGCTTCGTGGTGGGATGGATCATGACGCGCGCGCGCTGGCGCGAACTCTCGCTCGTGACGGGCGTGATCGTCGTCCACACCGCGATTGCTGCGATCTTCTTCGGATCGCTGCGCACGCGCATACCGCTCGAGCCGGTGATATGTATGTTCGCCGCCGTGATGGCGACGGGGCCGTGGCGCCCGCGACGCCGCTAGAAGCCGACCGCGAGCGACACGCGCTGCGTGTGCCCGAAGGCGTCCTCTTCGTCCAGTGTCGCGCCGTAGTGGAGTACGAGACGGCGCGCGCGCGCGCTGACCCCGAACGAGGGCACCGCTCGCGATTCGCCGGCCCGCAGCCACGCGAGGCCGCCGCGCAACGCCACGTGCGAGAAGAAGTATTCGGTCTCGGCGCCTAGCGATGCGCGCGTCCAGCCGCCGTAGCTGCGCACCACGTCGCCCTCGAACGCCACGCGCGAGGGACCGATCCACGCCAGCCCCACGATGTACTGCGGTTCCTTGTCGTAGTCGTGCCCGTCGTCGTAGGTGTAGCGCGAGAACACGTCGCGCGCGACGACCGCCATCGACCACGCGCGCGACAACGAGAGATTCCCCGTCAAATCGAAGCTCGTCCCCCACGCGTCGAACCCGGTCACACCGCTCTTCGACACGAATCCCGTCGCCGCCATCCCGAACGATACCAAGGGCTCGGGCGTAAACGCGTACGCGACGCGCACGTGATTCTCCGTGTACGACTCGCCTCCGGCGACGTCGGCGGAGAGGTTGGTGAACATCACACCCATGGCGTGGCGCGCTCCTCCCGTCTCGTTACGCGCGCGCGAAAGTGGGGTCGTGAAGACGATCTGCGATTGACCGACCGACAACCCTTCGACGAGTTGCAGGTACGACGCGCCCGCCACGCGGGAGGCGACCGCGAGCCCGGCCGGATTCCAGTCGACGGCACTCTCGTCGTCGACGCGCACGACGAAGGCACCCGCCATGCCCCACCCGCGCGCGCCATACGCCGGCAGCTGGAAGGCGCCGCCCTGCGACGATTCGGCGCGCGCGTGCGTCGCGGGGAAGGCAGCCGCCACCACGGCCGCTATCAAGAGCACGGCTCGTGTTTTCATGGGGCGTGCGGGTCGAACAGGAATACTTCGCGAAACACGTCGTGCGTTCCGTCTTCGTAATCGACCGACGCGACTGCGACCAGCGGACCTTTCTTCACGTCGATACCACTGCCGTTGATTCCGTTCCACGCGATGGAATAGAACTGCCGGGTGCCGTCGTCTTCGAGCACGACCACGACCTGGCCGGTGAGGTCGAACACGCGCAGCGTGCAGCGCGTGGCGGTGCGGCTGGCGTTGACGTCGAAGACGTCGCCGGGGCCGAACGGCGCGGGGACGAACACACCCGCCCCGGTATCGAACGTCACCGTCACCGGGTTCGACGAAGCGCTCGCGTTCATCGCACCGTCGCGCAGCACGGCCGTCATGTCGTTGCGTCCCGACACGAGCGGGACATCGACTGCGAAGTCGTCGCTCACGAACGTCGACACCGAATCCACCAAGGCACCGTTGCGATACACGCGCACGAACGAAGCCTGGTCGCCGCCGTCGTTGGCGTGGCCGGACAGCGGGTACGTGCTGGTCTTCCACGTGCCGCTCACGACCGGGTCGAGGACGGGAGTGGGTGGTGCGGTGGCGTCGTAGCGAAAGTTCAGGAAGTGGGTGGTCGCGCGCCCGAACACGTCGACGGCGCGGAAGTCGACGCGGTGGGCACCCTCGGTCGCGAACGAATCGGCGAGCGGCACCGAGAAGCGCAACGTGTCGCCCGCGAGCCACGTCGCGGCGACCGGTTGGTAAGGACGCGTGGCCGCGTAACGGACTTCGAGTGAGTCGACGCCGTGCTTGTCGAACGCGTATCCGCGCAGGCTGTCGGGCACGACGCGCACAAACGCATTTTCGGCCAGGCTGGTGATCTTCACGTCGGGCGCTTTGGTGTCGACGTCGAAATGATAGACCGACGTCGCGGTGTAACCGGCCACGTCGTTGACGGTCAGCGTCACGCGGTACTCGCCGTCGGGAGGTGTGGTGGCTTCGGCCGTCGCATTCCACGCCAGCACGTAGGAGCCGTTCGCGCCCACGAAGGGAGGTGTCGTGGTGAGCGAGACCGGCGTCAGCGCGGCGCCGCTCGGATTCGCGAACGCGCTCTTCAACTCGTCGGGAGCGCGGCCGGGGAATACCGGCGACGCGTCGGAGACCGTGAACGCGATGCTCACCGAGGTCGTCGACCCCGGTGCGCCGGGCGCGTACGGATTCGGGAGCGCGCTCACGATTTGCACCATGGGTGGGGTCACGTCGACGAAGACGGGGAGCGACTTGATCGAGTCGGGGTTGGCGGTACCGCGCGCGAACAGCGTCACCACATAGGCACCTTCCGCGGCGAGCGAGCCGTCCCAACGGTGCCCGTTCCAATTGAAGCTCTTGGGCCCGCCGGAGGTTTCCGGAAAGGGAGCTCGCAGGGTGTCGACCGCCGTTACCGAGTCGGCCTCGAACACGATCAGAGACAGTAACGACGCGGGCGCGGAGAGCGTATAGCGGACGCGCGACGCGTCCGACTTGCCGTCGCCGTCGGGAGAGAGCACGCCCTGCACGTCGAAGAGCGTCACGATCTGTGCGCGCGCGACATCGACGCCGAGGCCGCCGGCCAAGAGGACGGCACACAGGAATGCTCGGGCGGCGGAGGTAATGCGGAAACGCGTCAACGTGGGCGACCTTGAAACTCGAGGGGTGTGTACATAAGAAATATCACGCCGCCGCGACCGCGGTCAACGGGTTTGCGCCGCCAGCGCGGGCAGGATCGTCTTCGCTCCGCCCGCCACGAAGACGTCCGCGAGGGCCGAGAGCGGTGTGCGCTCGGGGTTGATCTCGATCACGCGCGCACCGTTTTCCTTGGCGACTTCTGCGAACCCCGCGGCCGGATACACGAGCCCCGACGTTCCGACCACCAGCAGCACGTCGCAACGCGCAAGTGCGGCGTCGGCGGTCGCGAGATGACGCGGGTCCAAGGACTCGCCGAACCACACCACGTCGGGTCGTAAGAAGGAGCCGCACGTGCACCGCGGCGGGGCTTCGTCGGGAGGAAACGGGCCGCGGGCCGGGTGGTCGCGATCGAAGCACTTGTAGCGAAAAATGTTTCCGTGCAACTCGACGACGTTCTTCGACCCGGCTGCGACGTGCAATCCGTCGATGTTCTGGGTCAGAACGACGAAGGCGTCGAACTGCGGCTCCCAGCGCGCGAGTGCCGCGTGGCCCTCGTGCGGCTGGGCGGTCGCGATCATGGCGCGGCGCTCGGCGTACCAGCGCCACACCAGCGCGGGGTCGCGGCGAAAGCCGGCCCGCGTCGCCAGGTCCTCGGGGTTGTAGTTGGCCCACAGCGCGTTGGGCGCGTCGCGAAAGGTGGGAATGCCGCTTTCCTTCGACATGCCGGCCCCGGTGGTCACGACCACGCGTCGTGCCGTGCGCAGAAGGTCGGCCGCCTCGCGCAGCGCGTCGGTCATGACGGGCGGGCCGCGCGGCGGGAAGCCGGCGTCGACCAGAACGTCGCCACCGCGATGCCGGCCAGGATCATGGCGGCGCCCACACCCACGCGCGGCGACACCGTCTCACCCAAGATCGCGTAGCCGATCAGCACCGCGATGATCGGAATGATGAACGTTTGATACGACACCACGGTGACGTCGAGGCGTTGAATCACGTAGAAGAAGAGCGCGAAGGCGGCGCACGAACCGGCCACCGCCAAGTACGAGATCGACGCCCACGTGGTCCCGTCGAAGCGCAGCGGATTCACGCGCTCGAACAAGAGGGCGCCGCACGACGCCACCACGGCTCCGGTCGCGAAGGGAATCAAGAGCGACGCCACCGGGTGGTAGCCGCCACTCCAGCGCTTCGTCGCCACCGATCCCACCGACGACGCGAACACGCTGCCCATCACGCACAGAACTCCCGTGGCCGCGCTCGCCGCCGGCGCCACCCCGCCGCGCCCACGGTCGGAAAAAATGACGCTGACGCCCGCGATGCCGGTGGCGATGCCGAAGAGCTTGCGCACCGTGAGCGCGTCGCCGAGCATGAAGCGGGCGAGAATCGCTACCATCAAGGGCAGGGTTGCGTAGAGCACGGCGGCTTGTCCGGAGGGAATGCGCTGCTCGCCGAAGTAGACCAAGGAATATGGCAGCACGATGTGGAACATTCCGAGAAACAGACCGAGCCGCACGAATCGCTTCTCGCGCGGAATTGGAATACGTCGCGCGCGCACGATCGCAAAGACCACCGTGGTCGCGATTACCATGCGGACCGCGATGCTGGTGAGCGGCGGGGCGCCCTCCAATCCGATCTTGATCGCCATCCAGGTCGATCCCCAGATGATGCACATGCCGGTGTAGGCGAAGACGATGCGTGTGGTTTCGTTGTTCATCGGGAGTGATCGCCGTTCAATGGTCGGGACACCATATCGCACTGCGACCGGCGGGGGAAGGGCGCTGCTAACGCGCTGCCGCGGGGAGTGTTAGGCGTCGTCGAAGGCACCGAGGTTGACATTCGAGAAGCGTGAGGGTAGCATAAGGAACGATAAATCAACCTAGTTACACGAGAGGTAACGACTCGAAACCACTGGTAACGGCTCCTCCCCTTGAAAAGAATCAGCCCCGGCTTGTTCGTCGTGCTCGCGGCGGCGGCGGCGGTCCATTTGGCCGTCGCCGTGCAAGGTTTCGGCACGCTCGCGCGTAACGGCTTCCTCTACGACGACAGCTTCTACGACTTCCAGATCGCGCGCAACATCGCGCATGGCGCGGGTGCCACCTTCGACGGTGTGCACGCCACCAACGGATTCCAGCCGCTCTACGTCGCGGTGTTGGTGCCGCTGTATTGGGTGGCGGGCGACGACGCCTCGCTCCCCGTCCACCTCGCACTCGTCATTTCGGCGTTGCTCACGGTCGCGACAGCTTTCTTCTTGCACCGGATCGTCGCGCGTCGCGCGAGCGAAGTCGCCGCACTCATGGTGGCCGGTGCGTGGGCGTTCTCTCCCATCGTGATCAAGCAGGCGGCCAACGGGCTCGAGACCGCGCTCGCGCTGTTCTGGTTCGCGCTCTCCGTCGACTACTACCTTGCGCGTGTGCGCCCGATCGAAGCCCCGTCGCGGCGCACTTTCGCGGCCCTTGGCGTGTTCCTCGGGCTCGCGATACTGGCCCGGGTCGACCTCGGTTTCTTGGCACTCGCGATGTGTCTCGATTACCTCGTCGTGGTGCGAGCGCGGACGCGAGCCGCGCAACCACACCCACGCTGGCGCGGCAATCTGGCACTCGCGGCCGCCGCGTGTGCGCTCGTGTGCGCCCCGTGGGCTGTGTACGGTATCGCGTCGGTGGGCTCGCCGGTCTCCGAGAGCGGTCGCGCGACGCGCTACCTCGCTATCGCCTACGCGCCCTTCTTCGACCTGGCGCCTGCTTCCGGTCTCACGCACGGCCCCGACGCCAACTTCATGGCGCACCACCTGGAGCGCTCGCTCATGACGCTGCGCGTAACGCCCGCCGTCCATCCGATATTTCGCGGCGTGCGCAAGTTGGCGGAACGGTTCGGTAACGCGGACATGGTGACGAACGTGCTCGCCGCGCTCGCCATGGTCGGCTTCCTGGTGTGGTGGCTGCGGCGTCGCGCTCGGACCGACGCGCACGAGTTCGACTTCCTATTGCTCTTCTCCGTCGCGATGATCGCCGCCTATTCGACGTACATCTTCGGCGTGTTCTTTTTCCTGCGCTATTACTACCCGCTCTATTTCGTGGGCATGATCTTCGCCGGACTCGCGCTGGACGACGCCATCTCGTGGGTCCGTGCGCGCCCGGTGTTCGTGCAGCGCACGGCGCTGGTCGCGAGCGGCGTATACGCGGCGGCACTCCTCTTCATGGGTTACACGAGCGGATTCCGCACGACACCGGTGTACGGGTTCTACGACGCGGCGCGCTGGGTGTCGACGCACACCGACCCCTCGGAGACGATCGGGGTGTTTCAGGGCGGGGCCATCGGCTACTTGTCGCACCGGCACGTCGTCAATCTCGACGGCAAGGTGAACGCAGAGGCCTTCGCGGCGATGCGCGCGGGTCGTTTGCCCGACTACGTGCGCACCGCGCGCATCGATCTCTTGTTCGACAGCGAACGCGTTCTCGACCTCTTCTTGGGGCCGTGGTCCGCCGCGGACCGCGAGCGCATCGCGCACGACACGATCTTCGTCGGCGCCGAGCACGGCGTGCAAGGATGGATCGGGTATCGCGTGACGCCCCCGCGCTCGCTCAACGCGGGTTCGCTGTCGACGCCGGGTGCCGCGCGGCTACAGCCAGGGCAGTAGTTTCTCCTACCCCAGTATCTTCTCCATCGGATGGACGTGGCGCGCGCTTCCGCCCGCGCGCGACAGTACCGGCAAACAACGCGGGATGACCGTCACGTCGAGCGGCGTCTCGCGCCTTCCCAGATATTCTCCGTCGATGTGCATCGGGAACGGTCGCTCCGCCGACACGCGCAGCCGCGTGCCGGTGTGGATCGCGACCCCGCGCTGGCCGACGTGGCGACCGCGAATCGTGCTCGGCAAGAGTGCGAGCATGCGCGCGCGCGGCATGCGTTCGGCGGTGCACACGTCGAGGCGGCCGTCGTCGGGGAATGCGCCGGGGTTCAAATAAAAACCGCCGCCCGCGCGCACACCGTTGCCGATCGAAACCAAGAGAAATTCGCCGTCCACGTGCCGTTCGCCGTCGAGCACGAGTGTAAAGTGGTTCGACTCGTATTGTGCGAGTGCCTTCACGACGGCGAGCAAGTACAGGGGGAGCCCGCGCAGCCGGCGAATCGAAAGGCTGTGGTAGGTGACCAACGCCTCGAAGCCGATCCCGATGCTGTTCGCACAGTAGCGATCGCCGCAGTCGAGGACGTCGAGCCTGACACCCACGCCCGCCTCGAGCATGCGCGCGAGGTCGTCGGGGGAGCGGGGGCAGTCCACCAGCGACGCAAAGTCGTTGCCGGATCCGGTGGGAACGACGACCATCGGGACCGGATTCGGCATCAGGCCGTTGACTACCTCGCTGACGGTGCCGTCGCCGCCGAATACGCACACGGCCTCGGAATCGCGCGCGGCGGCGCGCGCCAGCTCGCGAGCGTGGCCCGGTCCTTGCGTCCATAGAAAGCGGGACTCCCCGCGCACCGCGCCGGCATATCGCTCGACGGCGGTCCGCGTTCTCCCGCGTCCCGCGGTGGGGTTGGCTATGAAACTTACCCGCATAGTTTGCCGTCACGACACGGGCGTGTCGCGACCGGACCCGAGGCTAGCGGAGTGCCGCCGTGATCGAAAGCGGAATCGCGGGCGCGCGCTCGCATGCGCGTTGGTCCTCGCACTCGTCTCTCGCGCCGTCATCGCCGCCGAGCCCGTCGCCGACGTGTGGCACGTCGGCCCCACACCCGACGTTCGCGCCTTGTGTCACACCGGCAACGTGCTGTGGATCGGCACCGCGGCCGGCCTGTACCTCGTCGATCTTCGTAACGGCGCCACCCTCGCGTACGCGAGCGCGGGCAACCGACTCCCGTCGACGCCGGTGCGCGCCATCGCGGCCAAGGGCGACAGCGTCTTCGTCGGCACCGACGCCGGACTCGCACTGTTTCGACGCGCCGATGAAATGGCGGGCTTCGAGTCGCTCGTGTTCACGCCGGCGTCGCCCGGGCCGCTCGGTGCGGTTCCGCTCTCGCGCATCGCCGGCATTTCGGTCGGGGCCAACGGCGACATCTTGCTCGCGACGTCGGGCCACGGCGCCGGCGTCATCACGGCCAACGGTGGCTACACCATCACGCGCCGTGATTCGCTTCTCGAAGACAAAGTCGTTGCCATCGCCGACCGCGCCGACGGGACGCGCTACTTCGCGACCGCGGTCGGATTGTGCGCGCAGATGAACGACACTAGCTTCGTTTCCTTCCAGGCCGGCGCGGGGATTCCGCGCGGCGAAGTTCGCGCCATCGTTCCGGGTGAACGCAACGCGTTCTATCTCCTCATCGCGAACCACGGTGTCTTCCGCTTCGACGGCATGCATGCGGTCGAAGTCGAATCGCCCGCGGGTGTACGCCTGCGCGACGCGGCGTCGATTTCCTTCGGGACCGACGGAACCTTGTGGGCCGTCGGCGACGGGTGGGTCTGCGCGCGCCGCGGCGGCAAGTGGACGCGCTCGCCGGTGCCGGCCGCGGATGCGAGCGCGCGCTGGCGCGTGGTGGTCGCCGACGGTGTGGGCGCTTTCGTGGGCTCGAGCGACGGTCGCGTGGTGGCACTCGGGCGCGGCGGGGCGTTTCGCGTCGCGTTGCCGGGCGGGCTTCCCGCGCCGCGCGTGCAGTCGCTGGCACCGGACGGAACCGGCAGCGCGTGGCTCGTGTGCGACGGCAGTCTCTTGCGTGTCGACGCAACAGCGCGCGCATTCGTCGCCGAAGACTTGCCGCGCGACGCGCGCGCGATCGCGGTGTCGCCAAGCGGCGAGGCCTGGACCGCCGGGCGCTGGACCGTGCGACGTCGCGTCGGCGGAACCTGGGTCGACCTGCGCCCCGACGTCGTCGAAGCGGATCCGGCCTACACCTCGCTTTTCGTGGACGAAATGGGCGCGTGGGTGGGGACGCGAACGGGCGCACTGTATCGCTACGACGGAACCGTTTGGCTGCGACTGGCGCGCGCGTCGACAGCGAGCGCGATCGCCGAAGTTCGCGCGGCCGACAGCGGCGCGTGGGCCGTCACGGGAGGTCGCCCGGCCCGGAGCCACGACGGCGGCTGGCGTCGCTACGCCGGCATCGACAGCAATGCCACTGTGGTCGACTTCGCGCGGGGGCCGGCTGACACGTGGGTGGTCGCGACCGAAACGCGCATGTACCTCTTCGACGAGGCCAAGGGAGCGTGGGTGCCGACCCGCGAGTGGAAATCCGCGCCGGGAGGGCTGGGACCGTTGCGCGGCCGCATTCGCGCGATCGACTTCGACCCCGAGGGACGCCTGGTGGTCGGCACCACCGAAGGGGTGGCGCTGTGCAGCCCGAAGGGGGTCCACTGGCTTTCCGCCGCCGACGGGATCGGCGGCAGCGAGGTGGCCGACCTGGCCCTGGACGGCGATCGGCTCTGGATCGGGTTTGCCGAAGATGGTGTTTCGGTTATTTCGATACGTGAGTTATGGTGACGGTCGTGGAAGCCACCCGCGGGCGGGGTGCCCGTGAAAAGTGCGTTGGTGGCGTCTGACGGCCTGTGCTAATATCAATACTACCCCTCAACCTTAGAAGAGGTCAGCGAAGAGCCACTGATATCGACTCCATGAGGCGTGTCGTCGCGTGCGGCGATGCCGAGCTTGCATCCAAGGGTTTCCCTTCGCGGGAGTTGAGTATCGATGTGGTCGCTGCTGTTCTGGGCTAGCCTCGCCCTTCTCATTTACGTCTACGCCGGCTATCCCGCCATCCTGGCCGTGCTCGGTCGCTGGCGTCGTCGCCCGGTGCCCGTGGCGGCGGACGCACCGCTTCCGTCGGTGTGCCTGATCGTCTCGGCCCACAACGAAGAAGCCGTGATCCGCGAGAAGATCGAAAACAGCTTGGCCCTGACGTACGACGGCCGCCTCTCGGTCGTCGTCGCCTCCGACGGTTCCACCGACCGCACCGACGCCATCGCGCGCGAATACCACGACCACGGCGTCGAATTGTTTCACTGGCCGGTGCGGCGCGGCAAGAGTGCGGTGTTGAACGACGTGTTGCGCGCGCGCCGCGAGGATGTCGTCGTTTTCACCGACGCCAACGCGTTGTTCGCGACCGATGCCGTCGCGCGCTTGGCCGAGCATTTTCGCTCGCCGGCGGTCGGTTGCGTGGTGGGCGAACTCAAGTACGTGCGCGACGCCAGCACGGTCGGACAAGGCGAGAGTTTGTATTGGCGCTACGAGTCGCGCGTCAAAGAGCTCGAGAGTCGTTTGGAAAGCGTCCTGGTCGCGAACGGCTCTATTTTCGCCGCGCGGCGGGCACTCGTGCGCGAGCTCTATTTCGACGTCGCCAACGACTTCCAGATTCCGTTCGACGTGGCCAACCAGGGCGCGGGGATCGTATACGAACCCGCCGCCGTGGCGGTCGAGCGCTCCGCCGAGTTGTGGGAAGAAGAATTCGGGCGCAAGGTTCGCATCGTATTGCGCGGGATTACCGGGTTCACGCGCCTGAACCAGCGCATTCGCGGGCTGCGCGCGTGGCAGTTCGTGAGTCACAAGCTGTTGCGCTGGAGTGTCGGCGCGATGCTGGCCGTCTTGCTGGCGTCGAGTGTCGCACTGGCGCGGCACTCGCCGTGGTGGGCCGGTTTCCTCGCGCTGCAGCTGGCGTGCTACGCGGCGGCCATCGCGGGATGGTTCGTGCGCCGGCGCGAGAACGTGCCGCGCCTCCTCTATGTGCCGTTCTATTTCACGATGGTGAACGCCGCCGCACTCGTGGCCCTGGGCGGTTTCGTCGCGGGGCGTCGCCAAGCGACGTGGGAAAAAGCGGCCAGCACGCGCGCCACTCCGGCGCGCGGATTCGAGTCGGGCGGGGTCGGCTCCATTCCGGTGGCGGCGGGGGAACGCGGCGCGCGCCGACGCGTCGTCGAGAAATAGGCCTCGTTTTCATTCCATGCTGTTTTTCTTCCAAACGCTGATTGCCTGGCGGAAGTTCATCCTCGCGAGCGCGCTCGTGTCGGGTGTCATCATGGGCGCGGTGAGCTTCGTCTTGCCCCAGTGGTACACGGCCAAGACGTCGATCTTCCCGCCCGAGCCCACCGTCGCCATGCCGATGTACGCCGAGCTGGTGCAGCAGTTGTCGGCGCCGCTGTTGGGGCCGGTTGCCTCCGGCGCTGCACCCGAGACGATCTACATCGAGATGCTGAAGAGCCGTAGCGTGGGCGAGAAAGTCGTCGCCGAATTCGACCTCATGAATCACTACGGTACCACCCGCATGGAGGACTGCTTGGGTGAACTCCACTCGCACCTGGGTTTCACCCTGCTCGAGAACGGCCTCTTGAACGTCACCTTCGAGGATCGCGACCCCGTGCGCGCTGCGGCCATCGCCAATCGCATGGTCGAGCTGCTCGACCAGACCACGCGCGACTTGAAGATCTCGCGCGCCGGCCGCACGCGCGAATTCATCGAGCGCCAGTTGAACGAGCGGCAACTGCTCCTGGCCCAGGCCGAGACGGACCTGAAGACGTTCCAGCAGGTGCACAACGCGGTCGACATGGACGAGCAGCTGCGTGCGGCGATGGACATCATCACCTCGTTGTCGGCGCGCGCCATCGCGCTCGAGACCGAGATGCACATCATGTCGAACTACACGTCGAAGAACTCGGAGGAGTACCAGCGCAAGGAGGCCGAGTACAAAGAAGTCGTGGGCCAACTGGCCAAACTCCAGACCGCCGGCAAGGACGGTGGCGACGACGATCTCGTGCGCTCCTTCATCCCCGCGTTGGACGACGTGCCCGACGTGGCGCTCCAATACATTCGCTTGAAGCGCGCGGTCGAAGTCCAGACCACCGTCTACACGATGCTGGTGAGCGAGTACGAGAAGGCGCGCATCGAAGAAGCGCGCGACACACCGACCGTACAGGTGCTGGATACCGCGTCGCCGCCCGAGTTGCGCAGCCGGCCCAAACGCAAGCTGCTGGTGCTGGTGGGGCTGCTGCTCGGTCTCGGTTGGAGCTCGCTGGTGGCGTTGTTCACCACCGCGTGGCGTGAGAACCGCGGGAACGTCGTCGTGCTGCGGAAATTGATTGCGCCCATGGCGAACGACGTCGCGCGCGTTCGACATCGGGTGAAGAAACCGTGAACTCGTCGTTCGCGGCTGCGCGCCAGCGCGCCGGCTTGGCCGGCCTCGGCCTGCTTCCGGTGCTCGTCTTCGTCGCGCTGCGCTTCCTCGGATACATGAAGCTGGCGCGGCTCGGTGCCGTCGGGCTCGCGGCGGTGGCCGGCGCCAGCGTGCTATTCCTGCGGCCGCGCTGGGGACTTTACCTCCTCCTCATCTATATCTACTCGGGTGTGGGGCTCTTCCTCCCGTTCAACCTCGCGTCACCGACCATCACGATCGTACTGGCCGCCGTGTTGCTCGATTGGGTTCGCGGCGAGCGCCCCATTCTGCCGGACGCGTACTTCTGCAGTGCCGTCGCCGTATTCACGCTGATCGCGTTGTTCTCGATGTTGTTCGCGCGCGACATCGGGGCGTCGATGCGTGACCTGGGATCCTTCGGCAAGATGATACTGATCGTCATCCTGATCACGCATCTGATTCGCACGCCGGAGCAATTGCGTGGGCTGTGCTACGCGGTGTTCATCGGTGCGGTCGCCACCGTGCTACTCGGCGTGTTGGGGATCGCGCTCGGGTTGGAGGGGGCGGGAGAGAATTACATCGGCGGTGTGAACATCATGCGGTTCACGGGCGCGCACGAGAATCCCAACAAGGCGGCGGCCCACATGTGCTCGGCGCTCCCGCTGGGGCTGTTTGCGGCGCGCAATTGTACGAGCCGGGCGGCGCGTATCGGCTTCACGCTCGGGTCGGTGGTTCTGGTGGTCGCCATCTTCGCGACGTTTTCACGCAGTGCGATTATTCCGCTCACCGTCATCCTGATCGCGGTCGCGATCTTCGAGCTGCGCAGTCGGCGGTCGATCCTTTCGGTCGTGGGGTTGGTGACGCTCGGCGTGCTGCTCGCCCCGCGCTACTACTGGGACCGCGTCATGACGCTCCCGGGGGCACTCAAGACCGCGACCCTCGACTGGTCGGTCTACACCCGCATGCTGGCGCTGCAAACGGGCTGGGAGATGTTCCTGAACCACCCGGTAACGGGTGTGGGGCTGGGGAACTTCATGGGGTCCTCGGCCTACCGGCTGTTCGTTCGCATCGTCGTCCACAATACGTACCTTGAGATCCTGGTGGGTACCGGCGTCGCCGGCTTGGCCGCTTTCATCGCCATCCTGGCCGGCGGGCTGCGGCACGCCGTGGCGGGTGCCCGCCGGCATTGGAAGGCGCACCCGGCCTGGATGCGCTCGCTCTCGTTCTACGTCATGCTCTCGGCGCTCTCGATTGGATTGAGCGCCGGGTTTGCCACCATGTCGTTCCGCTACGCCCTTTGGGTTCCCGTGGCGGCCGGTCTCGTGATCGGCAACATGCTTCGGGTCGAGAAGGGCGCTTAGCCCGAAAACGGCAACGTTTTCCTTCCCACCCCCGTCTAATTGAACATGCGGGAACCCGACCCGCGCTCCCTGCGTACAAGACCCACGAACGACGCGCCCACGATTCGGGCGGATACGGGTTCCCACTTTCTGATGGGAGGAAGGATGCAATGAGAAGGAACATGGGACGGATGGCCGCGGCGGCCGGGGCCGTCGCCGCGCTACTCGCGGCGACCCTTGCGGTCGACGCCATCGCCAAAGACAAGAAGGCCCCCAAAGCCACGGAAGAGAAGACTCAGAGCAATAGTAAGAGCAAGAGCGAGTCGGGCTACATCGGCGTGTACATGCAGGATCTCACCAGCGACGTCCGCAAAGGACTCGACCTCGAGGTCGACAAGGGCGTCCTCGTGAGCGGCGTCCAAGATGACAGCCCCGCCGCCGAAGCCGGCGTGAAGGAAGGCGACGTGATCGTCTCCTTCGCGGGCAAGGACGTCGCCTCACCCGACGACTTGCGCGACGCCGTCAGCGGATTCCAGCCGGGTTCGAAAGCCAAGCTCGAACTCGTGCGCGACGGCAAGACCCAGACGATCACCGTGACGATCGGCGAGCGTCCCGAGCACGAAGCGTTCACGTTCGTGTCGCCGAATATCGAAATGCACGGCATGGGTGACATGCACCGCGCCTTCGCCGTGTTCGGCGGACCACGCCTGGGCATCGACGCGCGTGAGATCGAGAACGACGAGCTGGGTTCGTACTTCGGTGCGAAGTCCGGGGTCCTCGTGCTGGGTGTCGACGATGAATCGGTGGCGGCCAAGGCCGGTGTGAAGGCGGGCGACGTCATCCAGACCATCGGCGACGAGAAGGTGGGCGACGTCGGCGATCTGCGCGACGCCGTGCGCGACTTCGACCAAGGCGACGAGTTCACGATCGGTGTGCTGCGCCACGGCAAGACGCAGTCGCTCAAGGCGACCATGGACGAGCAGGAGTTCTCATTCCACAGCGGCGGCGACCTGCCGATGTGGCGCGAGTTCCGCACCCCGCGCGCGCCGCGCACACCGGGCACGCCGCACATGATGTACCACCGCGACTCGATGCAGGACGAGATCGATCAGCTCAAGAAAGAGATTCAGGAGATGAAGGAGAAGCTCGACCACGACGATAGCTGAAATCTCAGGAAGAGTATCGGAGTAAACGCGAAACCCAATTCCTACTCTCCAAGAACGGGCGTCGTCGCCTCGCAGGCGGCGGCGCCCGTTTGTTTGCCCAAGCGTTCGTAGAGGGGCAAGAGTGCCGCCAGCGCGGCGTCGGCCGAGTAGCGCTCGCGCACCCGTCGGGGCGCTTCGTCGCGCGCGCGCGCGCGCAGCGCCGCGTCGGTGAGTGCGCGCACCACGCCCGTCGACAAGGACGCGGTCGACACGTCGCGCACGATCACGCCGGTTACGCCGTCGACCACGATGGAAGCCATGTCGCCGACCGGGAGTGCCACGACGGGGACACCGAGGCTCATCGCTTCGAGCGCGGCGTTGGAAAGCCCCTCGAATTCCGACGCCACCACCAGACACGAGAAGTGTGCGATGCGCGGTGTCGCGTCGTCGAGCGCACCCGCGAAATCGACCGCGTCGTCGACGCGCAGCTCGCGAGCGAGCGCATGTAAGGCCCCGAGCTCGGGCCCGTCGCCGACGATTTCGAGACGGGCCGCCGGCACGGCCGCGCGGACGAGCGGGAGTGAGCGCAGCACTGCGTCGAAGCGCTTTAGTGCCACCAGCCGCCCCACGCAACCGATCCGCGATGCGTCCGGCGTGGGCGCGCTTGCGGGTGCCACGACGATGTTGGGAATCCGATGGACGCGTTCGGCTGCGACGCGCAATCGATCCACGAGAAACGCGCGTCCCGCCTCCGAGTTCACGGTGACGGCGGGCGCGCGGCGCAGCATCCAGCGCAGCACGCGTCCGCGCACCCCGCCCAAGCGCAGGCGCTGGCTGCGGAGCGAGAGGATGGTCGGCCGGCCGAGGCGACGGCCGGCCGCGAATGCGTACACGTCGGCGGCGTCGAGAAAACCGTGCACGAGGTCGACGCGATCGCCTTTCAGCGCGCGCGTCAAGTCGCGCAAACGCGCGACGTCGAGGCCCGATCGGCGCGCGAGGGTCGTGACCGGAATACCACGCGCGCGCAGAGTTCGCCCGTGCGGTTCGTCGATCGACGAGAGTACATAGACGCGCACGGCGACGCGCGACGCCAGTGCGCTCGCGAGCAGCACCAATTGCTTCTGCGCGCCCCCGTGCCCGAGGTCGTCGATGACGAAGCCCACCGTGGGAGTGCGTGACGCCATGCCGGGATTCTAGGCCACGCGACGCGCGACAGCCACATAACTATTGGGCGCCTTGCGAGGGCGTGATAGAGTGCGCGCGTGCGCATTCCGAGGCCAGAAGCATGAACGTCGTTTGGTTCGCGGAAATCAAATGGGAGTATTTGCGCACGCGCAAGCAGCAGCTCGTGCTGCGACGCCCGCACGGCGTCGAGGTCGTGTTCTTCGAACCGTACGTGCGCGGGCGCGAGAATCGCTACGATCTGAGGTCGGTCGACGGCATCCGCGTCGCCACCATCCCCTTCGTGAAATCGATACCCGGTCGCGGTGCGCTGCGCGCGCTCGTCGACCGCACGCTGGTGCGTCGCGCCGTCGATGCGATCGCTGTGCGCCGCGTGCGGCACCACCTGGCCGCCGCCGGCGTCGCCGCCCCCGAGAGCGTATTCGTCGTTTCCAACATTTACGCGCTGCACGTCGCGCGTGCGCTCGAGCCTGCGCGCCTGGTGTACGATTGCAACGACGCCCACGGCGATTTTCCGGGTGCTCCCGCGTGGGCGGGTCAGTATCGCGACGAAACCTTCCGCGCTGCCGACGCGGTGGTGGTGAGCGCCGAGCGCCTGCGCGACGACGCGGTGCGCGCGCGCGGTTCCCAGTCGGGTGTACACGTGATCGGCAACGGCGTCGACTTCACCGCGTTTCGTCGTGTGGCCGATGCACGCGCCCGCGCCGGCGACCGGGGCGACGACACCGTGCGCGTCGGCTACTTGGGTGCCATCGCGCCGTGGCTCGACTTCGAGCTGATCGCCGCCGCCGCCCGCGCGCGTCCGCGCTGGACCTTCGACTTGGTGGGGCCCGTGTTGGGCGGTGTCGAAATGGATCTCGCCGCACTCCTAACGCTCGGCAACGTGCGCCATCACCCGGCCGTTCCGCACGAGCAGGTGCCGTTCATTCTGTCGGATTTCACCGTCGGCATGATTCCGTTTCGACGCACCTCGCTCACGTCCGCGGTCAATCCGAACAAACTCTACGAATACCTCGCGGTAGGATTGCCGGCGGTGGCCACACCGTTCTCGCCCGAGGTCGAGCACTATGCGGGGTCGCCGGGCGACGACGGGATCGTGGTCGCGGTGGGGAGCGACGCCAACGCGTTCGTGAAGGCGTGCGAAATCTTCGCGAACGCGCGCGCCGTCGCGCCGACGAGCATGCGTATGCGCGAACGCGCCACCGCCATCGCCGCCGCGCACGACTGGAACACCATCGCGACCCAATTCTGGCGCGTGATCGGCAACGCATAGGCGTGCTACACTGGGCGCCGAGCCGCGCGGGCGGCCATCCACTAGCAAGGAGGCGTCATGACATTCTTCAAGCGCCTGATCTGGATCTTCTCCGCGCCCAACAAGGTCTTCGACGACATCCGCGAGCGGCGCGTCACCTGGGTTCAGCCCTGGATAATCGCGTCGCTGATCTACATGGTCATCACGTGGATCGCGATGCCGATCCAGCGCGCCGTCCTGGAAGTCCATCCCACGCTCACCAGCGAGCAGATCGACGCACAACTCGACATGATGGACCGTTTCGGCTTCATGTGGGTCGTCCTCGCTCCTGCGGGCCTGCTCATCATCACCTTTATCATGGCGGGGATTTCGTACATCGCGGTGACGCTATCGACGCGCGCGGCGACGTTCAAGCAGTACCTGACCCTCTCGTTTTTCACCGGCATCGTGGGTATGATGGGGCAGCTGGTGTCGTCGATCATCATTCGCGCACGCGGGCTGGACAACATTGCGAGCCCCGAGGACGCGCAGATGTCCTTGAGCCTGCGGGCGCTGGCACCCGACAACCCGGTCGTGCGCGGTCTCTTCGGCAGTGTGGAGTTCTTCGCCATCTGGAGTCTGGTTCTCTTGGCGATGGGCTTGATGCGTGTCTTCGGCATGAAGCGCGGACAGGCGATCGGCGTGTCGGTGCTCTTGTGGATTCTCTACGCGGGCATGGTGATTCTCGGCGAATCGTTCGGGGGGATGAGCGGATAGCGAGTCTACGGCCGCGAGCGGCGTTCGATGAGGGGCGCGAGTCCTTCGGCGACGGCCTCGCCGACCAGACGGTTGCCTTCGACGGTCAGGTGTCCGTCCACGCGATAGTACGCGTCGCGTCCGGTCTCTCGATACGCATCGGCCAGCGGGTGCTGCATGGCGATCCACGGGAAGCCGCGCTCGCGCGCGAGGCCGACCAGGTTTTCGTCGATTAACTCCGGGTCGACGCCGCGGAAGCGGTAGCCGTCGGCGGTTACGATCACCCCGAATTGCTGCGGAATCGACACCACCGCGAAGTCGACACCGCGCTCGCGGCAGTAACTCTCCATCGCCCCGATCAAGTCGCGCGTCACTCCGAGTTGCTCGGTCACGCGGCCGGTGGCCGGTGTCGCGTAGTATTCCTTGCGCGGTGTCACGAGAAAGAGAACCGTGTACAGCCAATCGCTCTGCATGACGACGCGCTTCGCCCACGCGACCGAATGGAGCTCGAAGCCCCCGCCGCGTTGTTCTCCGGACGAGCGACGCGGCGCCGCCTCGAGCGGCCGATTGGTGTAGACGTCGTTGGCGAGGAACGCGAGCAGCACGATGTCGGGCCGGACCACCGGTGCCAGCTCGAAGAGGTAATGCGCCTCGGAGCGGGTGTCGTAGGCCTCCACACCGGCGTTGACCAGGTCGACGCGCAACCCGCGCGCCGCGAGCGAACGAACCAGCACGGAGGTCCAAACGTCGTCGGGCTTGGCACCGACCCCGAAGGCGAACGAGTCGCCCAGGACCAGCACGCGCACGCCGAGCGAGTCGGCGTGCTGCAACCCCGCGCGACGGCCGTCGGCGTCGATTTGGTATTCCGCGGTGAACTCCGGCGTGCGTTGGATCGCGCGCGTGCCGGGGCGGTAGCGATGCCCCAGGACGCTGTCCTCGACGGCGCGCGCGAGCCCGTCGGTTTCTTCGGTGCGTGAGACTTGCGGGCGCGCCACGCGCAGGGTTGCTTCGCAACCCGCCCACAACACGAGTGCGACACCCGTGCTGATGGCGACATCGTGCAGGAATCCGAATCGACGCGGGTTTCGCACCGCGCCATCCTATGCGCGCGGCGCGCGGCTCGTCCAGCGTTTGACACGCACCGCGTGCCTTTGGTAGAATGCAAAACCCAACCCCAAGTCTACGTTGAGGTTGCAGCCGTTCTCTCAAGGCGATTCGGAATAGGAGGAGGCTCACGTGAAGCAGTTTCCCGCGTCCCAGATTCGCAACGTCGCCCTGGTCGGACACCAGGAATCCGGTAAGACCATGCTCTCCGAATCCCTGCTCTTCACCGCGGGCGCGATTCCGCGCTTGGGTCGCGTCGAAGACAAGAACACCACGATGGATTACGACTCCGAAGAAATCGCGCGCGGCATATCGATCCACTCCGGTGTCGCGCACCTCGAGCACGCGGGTACTAAGATCAATTTGATCGACACTCCCGGCTACGAAGACTTCGTGGGCGACGTGCTGCTCGGGCTCGACGTGGTCGAAGGCGCCATCGTGGTCTTGCGCGCCGACGCCGGTGTGGAAGTCGGCACCGATCGCGTGTGGGGTTTCGTCCAAGACCGCGGCATGCCCGCGCTCTTCCTCGCCAACCGAATGGACAAGGAGCACGCCAACTACGACAACTGCCTCGCCCTCTTGCACGAACACTTCGGCGCCGGCGTGCACGCGCTGCAGGTCCCGATCGGCACCGGCGAGAAATTCCGCGGCGTGGTCGACTTGGTCGACATGAAGGCCTATGAATTCGAGAAAGACGGCAAGGGGGTGAAGCCGATCGACATTCCCGCCGACTTGAAAGACAAAGCCAACGCGCTCCGCAAAGAATTGATGGAGTCGGCCGCGGAGTCCGACGAAAAACTGATGGAGAAGTACCTGGAAACGGAGTCTCTCTCGGAAGAAGAGTTCCGTGTCGGCCTCGCGGCGGGTGTCAGGGGCGCGCAAATCTTTCCCGTCCTGTGCGCGTCCGCGGCCCACAACATGGGTGCCTCGCTCGTCCTCGACGCCATCGTGCGCCTGTTGCCGGGCGCGGACACGGGCCAGTGCGCCACCAGCGACGGCCAGCTGATCAAGAACGACCCCGCCGGTGCGCCGCTCGCGTATGTGTTCAAGAACATCTCCGACCCGCACGTGGGCGACATGCTGTGCGTGCGCGTTTTCCACGGTGCGTTGACCCCCGGGACCGACGTCCACAACACGTCGCGCAGCACCGCCGAACGACTGGGCGGGCTATTCGTGCTCGAAGGGAAGAACCGCCAGGACGCGGACAAGCTGCAAGCCGGCGACATCGGGGCGCTCGTGAAACTCAAGGTGACGAAGGTGCGCGACACGCTGGGCGACAAGCAGAGCGGCACCGTCATCAAGCCGACCGAGTTGCCCAAGCCGTCCATCAACTCCGCGATTGCACCGGTCGCCAAGGGCGACGACGAGAAGATGGGCACCGGCCTCCATCGCATCATGGACGAAGACCCGACCTTCGAAGTGACGCCGACCGCGGAGACGCATCAGACCATTATCGCGGGTCAGGGCGAGCTGCACCTCGAGATCATCGTCCATCGCTTGAAGGAGCGCTTCGGCGTGAATGTGACACTCGAGAAGCCGCGCATTCCGTACCGCGAATCCATCCGCCGCCCCGCCGAAGCGCAAGGTCGCCACAAGAAGCAGACCGGCGGACGCGGTCAGTTCGGCGACGTGTGGCTCAAGATCGAACCGGCGCCGCGCGGCCAGCATTTCGAGTTCGTCGACGGTGTGGTCGGCGGTGTCGTTCCGCACAAGTTCATCCCCGCGGTCGAAAAGGGAGTGGTCGCCACCATGGAGATGGGGGTCATCGCCGGCTATCCGATGGTCGACGTCAAGGCGACCATCTACGACGGCAGCTACCACACCGTCGACTCGTCGGAGCAGGCGTTCAAGACCGCCGGCTCGCTCGCGTTCAAAGCCGCGGTCGAAAAAGCGAACCCGGTTCTCTTGGAACCGATCGTCAATCTGCAGGTCAAAGTGCCCGACGAATACATGGGCGACGTCATGGGCGACTTGAGCGGGCGCCGCGGCAAGATTTCCGGCACCGAGAACCACGGGCGCTTCGCCGTCATCAACGCGCAAGTGCCCATGGCCGAGCTCTACAAGTACTCGACCCACCTGCGCTCGATGACGCAGGGGCGCGGCTCGCACACGCGCGAGTTCTCGCACTACGAAGAAGTGCCGCGCGAAATCGCGGAGAAGATCATCGCCGAGCACAAGGCGCAAGTCGCCGCCGAACACAAGTAGTTAGAGGAGTCACGATGTCCGGACATTCCAAGTGGTCGCAGATCAAGCACAAGAAGGCGAAGACCGATTCGCAGCGCAGCAAGGTCTTCACCAAGCTGATCCGCGAGCTCACCATCGCGACACGCCAGGGCGGGAGCGACCCCGGCGGTAATCCGCGCCTGCGCCTCGCCATCCAGACCGCGCGCGAGGCCAATATGCCCAACGACACCATCGCGCGCGCCGTCAAGAAGGGCGCCGGAGAACTCGAAGGGCAGGCGCTCGAAGAATTCTTCTACGAAGGCTACGGCCCGGCCGGTGTGGCGCTCATCATCGACGTGGTCAGCGACAACCGCCACCGCACCGGCGGCGAAGTGCGCCACGCCCTGACCAAGAACCACGGCAACATGGGCGAAATCGGCTCCGTGGCGTGGAATTTCGAGACCCGGGGCGTCATTAATGTCGACAAGAAGCGCGTCGACGAGGAAACTCTGATGGCGGCGGCACTCGAAGCGGGGGCCACCGACGTGAGCGACGAAGGCGACCTCTTCGAGGTCTACACCGACCCGACCGAGCTGTCGACCGTGGCCGAGGCGCTGAAGAAGGCCAACGTGCCGTACGAAGCGGCGGAGGTCCAGCGCGTGCCGAAGACCTTCGTCAAATTGAACGGCGATGATGCGCGAAAAGTGCTAAGGCTGGTCGAAGCACTCGAAGACTTGGACGACGTCCAGCGCGTGAGTGCCAACTTCGACATTCCGGACGAGATCCTGCAGCAGGGTTAGTGGGCGCCGCCCAAGTGCCGCGCCGGGAGGGGCGATGTACCGGATACTCGGCGTGGACCCCGGCAGCAACTGCACCGGCTACGGCTTGGTGTCGGGCCACGGCGACCACGTCGCGTACGTCTCGTCGGGAACCATCGCGCCGCCGAAAAAGGAATCGCGCTACGAGCGCTTGCGCGCCATCCACTCCGGCATAGCACGGGTGATCCGCGACCTCCAGCCCACCCACTTCGCCATCGAAGATGTTTTCTACAGCAAGAACCCGCGTAGTACTCTGGTGCTCGGGGAAGCGCGCGGCGCTGCGATTCTCGCGGCGACGCTGGCAGATATTCCCGTGTTCGAATACTCCGCGCGCGAAGTGAAGCAGTCGGTGACCGGCAACGGCGCGGCGGACAAGACGCAGGTGAGTTACATGCTGGTCAAATTGTTGGGACTGTCCGCGACACCTGAGCGCATGGATGAGACGGACGCCATCGCTATCGCGATGTGTCATGCCTTCAAGCGGCGCGACTGGGGTGGGGCATGATCGCGCGCGTGCGCGGCCGCGTCGTCAGCGCGCACCCGCGCTGCGTGGTCGAAGTGGGCGGTGTCGGCTTCGAGGTCGCGATTCCCGAAAAAGATCGCGAGGCGCTCTCGCCGACGGATTCCGAAGTCGTGTTCCACACCCATCTGGTCGTGCGCGAGGATCGCTTGAGCCTGTTCGGCTTCTTGCATCGCGACGACCGCGAGTTGTTTTTGAAACTGATCGAAGTCTCCGGGGTCGGGCCCAAGCTCGCACTCGCCGTGTTGTCGCTCCACCCGGCCGCGCGTGTCGTCACCGCGATCAAGAAGGGCGACGCCGCGTTTCTCTCCAAGATTCCCGGCATCGGCAAGAAGACGGCGGAGCGGCTCGGCATCGAATTGAGGGACAAGCTCGACGATTTGACGAGCGCCGACGAGCCCGAAGTCGTCGCGTCGAGTGGTGTGCGCGAAGAAGTGATCCTCGCCCTCACGTCGCTCGGCATGACGCGCTCCGCGGCGGAAGCAACAGTGGATCGGATGGACTGGCGGCCCGAGACCGAGGCATCGGTGGAAGACATCGTGCGCGAAGCCTTGAAATACGCGAGCCGAGGATAAGATGACCGAGCGACTGACCAACCCCGCTCTTCGCCCCCGACGACGCCAAGAGCGACGCGCTCCTGCGTCCGCGCAAGCTCGACGACTTCGTCGGGCAGACGGAGTTGAAGGAAAACCTGCGCGTCTTCATCGACGCGTCGAAACAGCGCCGAGAGGCGCTGGATCATGTGCTCCTCTATGGTCCACCCGGCCTCGGGAAGACAACGCTCGCACACATCATCGCCAACGAGTTGGAAGTGCCAATCAAGACCACGTCGGGGCCCGCGTTCCAAAACGCCGCCGAGTTACTCGGTGTCTTGAGCCACATCGAGACCAACCAAGTCGTGTTCATCGACGAGATCCATCGCCTCCCGCGCATCCTCGAAGAGCACTTGTACCAAGCGATGGACGCGCTCAAGTGCGAGCTCATCGTCGACAAGGGACCGAATGCACGGCACTACACACTCAATATCGAGCCGTTCACGCTGATCGGCGCCACCACGCGCGCCGGCATGATCACGGCCCCGCTGCGCGACCGCTTCGGCGTCGTCATGCGCTTGGACTTCTACACGCCGGCCGAGCTGTGCACCATCATCAAGCGCTCGGCGGGCATCTTGGAAATCGAAATCTCCGACGACGGCGCCGACGAGATCGCGCGCCGTTCGCGCGGGACACCGCGCGTTGCCAATCGCCTGCTCAAGCGCACGCGCGACTTCGCGCAAGTGCAGGGCAAGACATTCGATCGACCGCGCGGCGGCCGACTTCGCACTCGGGCGCCTGCGCGTCGACCAGCGCGGCTTGGACGAAATGGACCGGCGCATCTTGATGTCGATCGTGCAGAAGTTCGGCGGCGGGCCGGTCGGCATCCAGTCGCTCGCGGTCGCCGTCAGCGAAGAGCAGGAAACACTCGAAGATGTCTACGAACCGTTCCTGATCCAACAGGGCTTCCTGCAGCGCACGCCGCGCGGCCGAATCGCCACCCCGCTAGCACTGACGCACCTCGGCCTCACGGCGTCGGGCCAGCCGGACGCCGAGACGCGCTTGTTGTAGCTGGAAGTGTCGCATTGCGCGTCGACGACTTCTCTTATCACCTTCCCGAATCGCTGATCGCCCAAGAGCCCGCGTGCGAACGGACCGCGAGCCGGCTTCTCGTGGCGTCACGACGCGGTGAAGTACCTGCCCGACACGCGACCTTCGCACAACTTCCCGAATTCCTCCGCGACGGCGACGTCCTCGTCGTCAATCGGACGCGTGTGGTGCCGGCGCGCTTGATCGCGCGTCGCGACGACGGCGTCGAGATCGAAGTCTTCTTCGTGCGCTCTCTCGACGAGACGCATTTCGTCGCGTGGGCGAGACCCCTGCGCAAGCTCAACGAAGGCGTTCTGTTGTACGTAGGCGAGGCGATGATACGCTTCGTGGGTCGCGCAGCGGAGCGCGAGGCGGAGCTCGAAATAGTCGATGGCGCGCTCACGGTCGACGAATTGTTGGAGAAAGCCGGCCACGTCCCGCTGCCTCCCTACATTCATCGCGGCGACGTCGACGAAGACCGCGAGCGCTACCAGACCGTGTTCGCGCGCGAACGCGGCTCGGTGGCGGCACCGACGGCGGGGCTTCACTTCGACGACGTCGCTGCTGTGCGACATTGAAGCGCGCGGCGTCGACGTGCGCGAGCATTGTTCTCCACGTGGGACCGGGTACGTTCCAACCGCTCGAGCACGACGTGGTCGAAGACAACCGCTTGGCAGCGAGGCCTTCGCAATCGACGCCGCCACCCTGGAAGCGATTGCGGTCGCGAAGAGAGAGCGACGCCGCGTGATCGCCGTCGGCACCACCACCACGCGCGTGCTCGAAACCGCCGCAGCGCGCGGCTGGCTCGTCGCCCCCTTCGAAGATCGTCGCGGCGAAACCAGCCTTTTCATCTATCCCGGCTTCGAATTCCGCGTCATCGACGGGCTCGTGACCAACTTCCACCTGCCCAAGTCCTCGCTCCTCATGCTGGTTTGCGCCTTCCTGGGAACCGATCGCACGCTGGCGCTATATAAGGAGGCGGTGGCACGCGAGTACCGCTTCTACAGCTATGGCGACGCGATGCTTGTGATTTGAGGGCACCCCTGCTAACTTCTCCGCGTCTTTGGACCGGGAGTCTCAAATGAAAAAGAAAATTCTCATCGCCGGTGGAATCGTTGTGGCACTGGTGATCGTCGTGATCGCCATCGTGGCGGCCAACCTCGACAAGATCGTCAACAGCAAGAAGGGCGATCTGCTCGCGCAAGCGAAGCAAGTCACCGGGCGCGACATTTCGGTCGGGAAAGTCGGCGTGTCGCTGTGGCCGGGCATCGGCGTGCGCGTGGCCGACGTCGTGGTGGGCGAAGACCCCACGGTCGCCCACGACTTCGAAGGAGCCCTTCGTCGAAGCCAAGGACATTCGCGTCAGCTTGAAGCTCATGCCGCTGTTCAAGAAGCAGGTCGAGGTCAAGCGCTTCATCCTGAACGAGCCGTCCATCACCGTGATCAAGCTGGACGCGAAGCGTTTCAACTTCACGAGCCTGATCGAGAAGACCATGGCCGCGTCGGGTGGCGCAGGCGGCGGCGAGCCGGCGAAGAATTCGCAGGCGGCGTTCGTGCTTGCGGTGGCGGACATCGAGAACGGGACCGTGCGCTACGTCGACCGCGTGACCGGGCTCGACCGGACGATTCGCGACATCGACTTTTCGGCCAAGGACGTGAGCGTCGGCTCTGAAATGAAAGCAACGCTCGACGCCGCGGTGTTCGGGGAAGAGCAAGACGTCCACCTCGACGCCGCACTCGGTCCCATCGGGGCGGACACGTCGCCGGCGGGGATCGCGAAGGCACCGTTGTCGGCGGAGTTCGACGTGGAGCCGACGACCTTCGCGGCGTTGCAAGCGTTCGCACCCGCGCCCAAGGACGGAAAGGCGGCCGCGCCCGCCGCTGCCCGGCAACGTGCGCGCCAAGGTGATGGTGGGCGGCACCGTGGGTGCCGCCATGTTGGAAGAAGCCGTGCGTCGAAGTGGCGCTGATGGACGCCGTCGAGCCCAACGTCAAGCTGACCGCGTCGGGCGGCCCGTTCAATCTGGTGGCCGATTCGACGCTGGTGTTCGCCAACGCACGCATCAAGGGCGACGTGACCGCGGGGCCGATGCCGCTGTCCGGTGTGAAGTTGACGCAGAAGGACAAGTCCAAGCCGCTGCCCAAGCTCGGCGGCGACGCCACCGCGCACGCGAACTTCGACGGTGCGATGAGTGCCATCGTCTTCGACGGCGACATCGACGCCACCAACGCGACCTACGAAATTCCCGAGGCCTTCAAGAAGGCGGCCGGTGTGCCCGCCAAGGCGACCTTCCGCGGCACCTTCACGCCCCAAGGGTTGCCGCACCAAGGGGTGGTGTTCTCGAAGATCGACGTCGTACTGCACACACTGACCGCGAGCGGATCGGGAACGTTGGTGCCGTTCAAGGGCCACGAGTCGATGGACTTTTCCTTTGACGGCAAGACCGCGATCGCGCCGTGGAAAGATTTGCTCCCGGCAGTAGCGCCGATGTCGCCCACCGGCGACGCCAAGGTGAGTGTCCGCGTGAGCGGTGCGCCCAAGCCCGGTGTGGAACCCACGATCAACGGCACCGCGACGCTCTCGAACTTCGGTGCCCAACTTCCCGCCCTACCGAAGCCGTTGAGCAACGGGGCGGCGACGGTCGAGTTCTCGGCCAAGACCGCGCGCGTGCCCAACGCGTCGTTCCTAATCGGCAAGAGCGCGTTCAAAGTGAACGCCGACATTCCGTCGCTCGCCCCGATGCACGCGACCTACACGGTGACCTCACCCGAGGTCGCGCGCTTGGACGTGCAAGCGCCGGCACCCAACGCCAAGCCGTTCCCGCGCCCGGAAGTCTTCCGCGACGTGGTGGTCAAGGGCGAAGCGGTCGAGAAGGCGCCGAAGGCAATCGAGAACACGATGACCATCACGTCGAAGAGCGGTATCGCCGCCAACATCGACTACACCGACGCCGAAGCGGTCGTGCGCGCGACACCGGAGAAGTCGATCATCGATCGCTTCTCGGCCAAGGCGATGGGCGGTACCGTGAGCGGCTCCGGCACCTTCGAGCCCAAGATTTCGAAATTTGATCTCTCCACCAAGGTCGAGAAAGTGAACCTCGCGGAATATTTCCGTTACAAGTCGCCGCTTCTGGCCGACGTGTTGGTGGGCCGCATCGACGCCGACTTGGACATCGGGGGCCAGGGCAAGACGTGGGAAGAATTGCAGAAGACGCTGGCGGGGAAGGGCGGGGCACTCGTCATCGAAGGTGCGTTCTTGAACGTCAACCTCGTGCAGCAATTGTTCGCGTCGGTGCAGAACATGCCGATGGTGCCGCCGGGTTTCGCCGACCGCATCAAGGCCAAGAACCCGAAGTTGTTCGCGGAGAACAAGACCACGTTCCAGAATCTGGCCGGCAAGGTGACCATCGCCGACGGCAAGATCAACACCGGCGACTTGAAGCTCAAGTCGTCGGACTTCGATATCGCGGGTGGCGGCTGGTTTTCTTTCGGCAAGGAGATGGACCTCAACACGACCTTGACACTCTCGCAGAAGCTCACCGGCGACTTGGTGGCGGAAGTGCCGATGGCGAAGTACCTGCTCAACTCGGGCGGGCGTTTCGAGCTGCCCATCAAGCTCTCGGGCGGTGTTGCGAAGCCCAACGTGGGCGTCGACGCGAATGCGATTCAGGCGAAGTTGCAGCAGGGACTCACCCAGCAAGGCAAGGAAGACTTGAACAAGAAGGCGACCGATACCGTGAAGGGACTTCTGCAAGGACTCGGCAAGAAGAAGGAGCCCGCGCCGACCACACCCGCGCCCGCGAAGCCCGATACCACCAAGCACTAGCCGTCCGCGGGTGGCGTGGTTCGCCGCGCGCGTGGTACAGTAGCGCCATGCCGTTCGCATTTAGAGTCGAGTCGCGCGCGCAGGGCGCGCGCGCCGGAATTCTCACCACCGACCACGGGACCATCGAGACGCCCGTGTTCATGCCGGTGGGGACGCAGGGTGCGGTCAAGGCTGCCACCAGCCGCGACATCTGGGAAACCGGCGCGCGACTCATTCTCGGCAATGCGTATCATTTGTACCTTCGTCCCGGCGTCGACATGATCGCGCGCGCGGGCGGATTGCATCGCTTCATCGGATGGGACGGGGCGCTTCTCACCGACAGCGGCGGCTACCAGGTGTTCTCGCTCGCGTCGCTCATGAAAGTCGGCGACGAAGGGGTCAAGTTTCGCTCGCATATCGACGGGTCGCTGCACGAATTCACGCCCGAAGGCGTGATGGAGTACCAGGCGCGCATCGGCGCCGACATTGTGATGAGCTTCGACTACTTCGGCGGGATTCCGTGCGAGCGCAAAGAAGCCGAGCGGTCGGTGGCGCTCACGACCGCATGGGCGCGGCGCGGTCGGCAGGCGATCGGAGCGCGCTTCGATCGCTACGGATACGAACAGGTCGTGTTTGGCATCGTGCAGGGCGCGGAGTACGCGGATCTGCGCGAACGTTCGGCGAACGAAATCGCGGCCCTCGACTTTCCCGGCTACGCCATCGGCGGATTGTCGGTGGGCGAGTCGAAGGAGGCCACGTGGGACATCGCCGAGACGGTGACGTCGCGTCTGCCGTCGGATCGGCCGCGCTACCTAATGGGAATGGGTACGCCGTTGGACCTAATCGACGCGGTCGCGCGCGGTGTCGATATGTTGGACTGCGTGCTTGCCGACGCGCAACGCGCGCAACGGGACCGTGTTCACGCGCGACGGTAAAGTGGTGCTGCGGAACGCCGCGCACGCCGAGAGTCTGTCGCCGCTGGATGCCGAGTGCGCGTGCATCGCGTGCCGCCGTCACACGCGCGCGTACTTGCGGCATTTGTTCATGGCGAACGAAATGCTTGCGGCCATGCTGGCCACGTCGCACAATTTGTTCTTTTACGCCGACACGATGCGCGCCGCGCGCGCGGCCATCGTGGGCGGCGACTTCGACGCCTGGCGTCGTGCCTTTGTCGACCGATTCACGCGCGGCGAACGCGAGTCCGCGGCGCGCATGAAAGCTGAAACCTAACCAAGGAGGACCTCTTGACTGCCACGTTGTTCGCGATGATGCCCGCCGATCCGACCGGCGCCGGACCGAGTCCGTTTTCGATGCTGCTCCCGATTCTCGGGATGCTGGTGATTTTCTATTTTCTGCTCATTCGGCCGCAGCAAAAGCGCCAGAAGGAACTGCAGAAGATGATCAACGCCCTGAAGAAGGGCGACCGCGTCGTTACGGCGAGCGGGCTCTATGGCACCGTCGCGGGCATGCGCGACGACGTCGTCGTGGTCGAGATCGCGGACGGCGTCAAGGTCGAGATGCTCAAGAACGCCGTCACCGCCGTCGTGGGGAGTCAGGGCTAAGGCGCGAGCGATGTCGCGCGCGCGCAGTATGAAGCTGCACCTTCGATACTACGGCGACCCCATCCTTCGCAAGCGAGCGTCCGAAGTCCGCGTATTCGACGCCGAGCTGCGCGAGCAAGCCGAGGGCATGATCGATACGATGCGGTACGAAGCGGGCGTGGGGTTGGCCGCACCCCAGGTCGGATTCGAGAAACGCCTCCTAGTGGCGCTGCAAATGGAAACACCCGACGACAGCGACGTCGACCCCATCGTCATGATCAATCCGGAGATCATCGAGCGCTCGCCGGAGACGTGGGAGTTCGAAGAAGGCTGCTTGAGCATCCCCGGTATTCGCGGCGACGTGACGCGTCCCGCGGGTGTCACCGTTCGCTACCAAGACGTCGACGGCAAGACGCACACCGTGCAGGCCGAAGCCATGTTCGCGCGCGTCGTGCAGCATGAGATCGACCACTTGGACGGCAAGCTCTTCATCGATTACCTCTCGACGGCTGAGAAGACGCTGCTCAAGCCTCGCCTGAAGAAGATCGCGGAGAAGTACGCCTCGTGAAAGAACCGCCGGGTCGAACGCTCCGGTGGCTTCTGATTCCGCTCCTGGGTGCGATGGTGGTGTGGTTCGGTACCGGCCACGGTGCCGGGGCGTCGCGCGATTCGCTGCGCTACCTTCGCGGCGCGGAACACATCGCGCGCGGCGACGGCTACTCCGTCATCTCGCACACGGGGGAACGGGAAAGCGTCACCCACTGGCCGCCCCTGTATAGCATCGTCATCGCGGGCCCCATCGTCGCGGGATTATCCGCGACCAACTCGGTGCGTGTCGTCAACATGCTCTCGTTGTTCGCGACGCTGTGGCTCACGGGTTGGTTGGTGCGCCGACTTGTCCCCGCGTCGCGCGCGGCGCCCGTGGTCGCGATGGTCTTCGTCCTAGCGTCGCCCGCGATCCTGCACAATCACTTGATGACGTGGAGCGAGACCCTCTTCGTGCCATTGGTACTGGCGGGACTCGTCAAGATGCTCGACTACGCGACGCGCGATCGCATCGTCGATGTAGTTGCGGCCGGCACGTGGCTCGGCCTGGCCGCGATCGATCGCTACGCCGGCGCCGCTTTCATCGCGGGCGCGGGCCTCGCACTTGTGCTGTGGGATTGGAGGAAGGAACGCATAATCCGCTTCGCGCGGCTTTTCGCTTTCGGTGTCGTCGCGTGCGCGCCGACCGTGTTCTGGTTCGCGCGCAACTATTTCACGACTCGTCACGCGCACGACCGCCCCTTCCAGCCGAGCGGCCTCGGCCTCGACCAACTGCGCGCGGCGATCGACGCGGTGTCGCAGTGGCTTTTGCCGAATGGGCTCGGGCTGAGAATGCGCGCGGCATGGCTCGCGCTCGTGGTGGCACTGGTCGTCGTCGCGGTTCGACGGATTCCGAAGAGAGAGAGCAGCGCGCGCGACCCGCAGCTCGATGCCTTCGGCCTACTGGTCGGGCTGTGCGTGGCGGCGTACGTGGGCTTCGTGCTCGTGACCATGATGTTCTTCGATTATCGAAGTGAATTTCGACGTGCGCATGCTGTCGCCGATCTACGTGCTGTTGGTGATCGCGTTCGCGGCGGCGGGGGCGCCCGTGTTCGCACGACCGTGGTCGTCGACGACGAAGGCGTTGGTGGGCGTGTTGACGGTGTCGCTCGTCTTGCTTGCGAGCGATTCCGCCGTGCACGCGTGGTCGGCGCGCCGCGACCCGGCGCAGTTCGCGGGCACACGCTGGACGCAATCGGGCGCGTGGGACGTCGTCAAGTCGTATCCGGCCACGACACCCGTCTATTCGTCGCAGACCGAAGTGAGCGAGTACTTTCTGGATCGCGGTGTCCAGCCGCTCGCCGCTGCGCGCGGCGACGAGTGCCGCTCTGTTCCTGCATTACCCGACTCTTGACGGCGCGGACGCATCCTTGAAAGCGATCGAATCGCTGCACCCGCGTCGTGTTGGAATCGACGGAGACGGTCGTCGTGTATGCGGTGGAGAGATAACGTGGCGACGCCCGCCCACAGAATCGTTTTCATGGGCAGCCCCGACTTCGCGGTGCCGTCGCTCGAGGCATTGGTCGAGTCGAAGCGCTTCGCGCCGATACTCGTCGTGAGCCAGCCCGACCGACCGCGCGGACGCGGGCGAGAAGTCTCGCCGACTCCCGTGCGCCAGCGCGCGATCGATCTCGGGATCGATTCGAATCACGATGTCGCGCGAGACGTACGGCGCCGGTGTTCGCGCCGTCACCGACGCCAAGCCCGACATCGTGGTCGTGGTGGCGTTTGGTCTCATTCTGCGCCGCGACCTGCTCGACCTTCCGAAGCACGGGTGCATCAACGTACACGCGTCCCTACTCCCGAAGTATCGCGGCGTGTCACCGATTCAAGCGGCCATCCTCGCGGGCGACGCGACCACCGGCTGCACCACGATGCATATCGACGAAGGTGTCGACACCGGCGAGATGCTCTTGCAAGAAGCCACACCGATCCACGACACCGACACGGCCGGTTCGCTCTCGGATCGACTCGCGGATATCGGCGCGAAACTACTCGTGAAGACGCTCGATGGATTGATCGACGGAAGTGTGCAAGCCGAAGCCGCAGGACCACGCGTTTGCCACCCACACCAAGAAGATCAAGAAGGAACACGGGGCGATCGACTGGTCGCTCGACGCGGCGTATCTCGCGCGCCACGTGCGCGCGATGTCGCCGTGGCCGACGGCTTACACCTTCCGCGGCGACGTACGACTGATCGTGGAAGAGGCGACGGCGGTCGCGGGGAAGAATGGCCAACCGGGAGCGATCGTTTCGCTCGAACCGCTCCGGGTCGCGACCGGCGACGGGGCCCTGGAGGTGCGCGCGGTGCGTCCCGAAGGCAAAGGCACCATGACGGCGCGCGAGTTCGTCGCCGGGCATCGCGTCGCCGTCGGCGACGTGCTCACTCGCGATTGACGAAAACGAGTCGCCAGCGGGATAGAGTCGCGGCGTGGACGCCCGTCGCGCGATCACGCGCATCCTCCTTTTGGCCGGCCTGTTCGCCGCCGGCGTGCTCGCGTTCAACTTCGTCGTCATGCCGATGCTCGTGCACCAGCGCGACGCGGTCATCGTGCCCGATCTTCACAACTCGAGCGAGGCGCAAGCCCAGGAGTCGCTGGTGCGCCTGGGTCTCAAGGTTAAGGTGGGGCACAGCGAGTACGACCCGCAAGTTCCCAAGGGCTACGTCGTCTCGCACATCCCGCGCGCCAACGAAAGCATCAAGACCGGCCGCACCGTGGTTCTCGTCACGAGCCTTGGCCCGCGCACCGAACGCGTCCCCGACGTGACCCGGCAAACGCTCCGGCAAGCGCGCAGCGTCATCGAGCACGCGGGTCTGGCGGTGGGGCGCATCTCGCGCGTCAAGCGCGCGGGGGGAGAGCGCGATTCCGTCATCGCCATGAACCCGCCCGCCGGCGAGGATCTGCGCGAAGGCGAAGCCGTCGACTTGGTGATCGCGGTCGCGGGCGGGGGACCGAGCTACCTCATGCCGGACTTGACGCAACAGGACTTGTTCGCCGTGCGCGCGCGACTGGAGAAATTGGGATTTCGAGTGGCGTCGGTTCGCTACGAAGCGCGCGACGGAGTGTTTCCCAACACCATCGTCGATCAACTTCCGAAAGCGGGCGCACGCATCAGCGAAGGGGAATCGGTTGAGCTGGTCGCATCTAGTTCGAACTGAATGCGCGTCGCCGCCGCGCAAGCAGGCGCGCGACGCCGTGGCACCGAGTTTGCTCGCGTGCGATTTTTCACGCCTTCGGCAAGAGATCCGCGCAGTCGAAAAGGCCGGCGTGGAGTTCTTGCACCTCGACGTGATGGACGGCCACTTCGTCAACAACATCACCTTCGGGCCGGTGTTGGTGAAGGCGATCGACAAACTCGCGACCGTTCCGCTGGACACCCACTTGATGATCGAGCACCCCGACCGCTACATCGGGTCGTTCCTGGACGCCGGTGCGGACATCCTCACGATCCACGTCGAGGCGTCGAGCGACCCACGCCGCGACCTGCGCGCCATCCGCGCGCGCGGGAAGAAGGCGGGGCTGTCGCTGAACCCCGACACGCCGCTTGCGAATGTCGAGCCGTTCCTCGAGGAGTTGGACCTTCTCTTGGTGATGAGTGTCGTACCCGGGTTCGGGGGGCAATCGTTCATCGACTCCGTCCTCCCGGACCTCGCCCGAGCGGCCAAGCTCCGTGACCGGCTTGGACTTACCTTCGCGATCGAGATCGATGGTGGGGTGAACCCGTTGACCGCCGCTCGTTCCCGGGATGCCGGGGCCGACATCCTGGTGGCCGGAACCGCAATCTTTGGGACCCCGGACTACGCCGCCGCTATCGCCGCCCTGCGGGGCTAACCAGCCGTCTCAATTAGGACTTGCCCACACTCGGCCCCGTTTGATACCCTCCTCCGTCCGGTCGAAGCCCGTCCGCTCCCCGCGCACTTCATGTTTACGAGCCTGACCGAGAAGTTCGAACGCGTGTTCGCGGCGATTCGTTCGCGCGGCAAGCTCACGGAGAGCGACGTGCGCGAGACCGTCCGCGAAGTGCGTCGTGCGCTGCTCGAAGCGGACGTCAACTTCCGCGTCGTCAAGGACTTCGTCGCGCGGGTAGAGACGCGGCTCATCGGTGAAGAAGTCCACAAGAGCTTCACCCCCGAGCAGCAGATCATTCGGGTGGTGAACGAGGAGTTGACCCAGCTCCTCGGTGGAGCGGTAGCACCGTTCCACTTGAAGCAGCCGACCAGCATCGTGATGGTGGTTGGGCTGCAAGGGTCGGGCAAGACGACGTTTTCGGCCAAGCTTGCGGCCAACTTGCGCAAGCGCGGTCGCAAGCCCTTGCTGGTCGGCCTCGACGTGTATCGTCCGGCGGCGATGGAACAGCTCGAGATTCTCGGGCGACAGATCGCGGTACCGGTGGCGCGCGGACAAGCGGGCGAGACCGACGTGCTGGCACTGTTCGATCGTGGTCGCGATGTGGCTCGCGACAAGCTTTGCGACACGCTCATCCTCGACACGGCGGGGCGACTCCACGTCGATGACGAGATGATGGGCGAGTTGCAGCGCTTGCGCGAGGTCGCAAGACCCGAAGAGATCCTGCTCGTGGTCGATAGCATGACGGGGCAGGAAGCCGTCAATGTCGCGAGCACCTTCCACGAGCGATTGCAGCTCACGGGGGTCGTGCTCTCGAAGCTCGACGGCGACGCGCGCGGCGGTGCGGCACTCTCGGTGCGATCCGTGGTCGGCGTGCCGATCAAGTTCGCGAGTGTCGGTGAGAAGCTCTCGGACTTGGAAGTGTTCCACCCCGACCGCATGGCGGGGCGGATTCTCGGAATGGGCGACGTCATGTCGCTCATCGAGAAGACGCAGGAGACGATCGATCTCGACCAGGCGCAAGAGCTCGAGCGCCGGGTGCGGTCGCAGGTCTTCGACCTGTCGGATTTTCTTGGAGAGCTGCGTCGCTTCAAGAAGATGGGGCCGCTGGAAGACGTGATGAAGATGATCCCGGGCATGAGTCGCGCGCTGCCCGCAGGGGCGGCGGTCGATCCGAAGCAGCTCGGGCGCACGGAAGCGATCATTTGTTCGATGACGCCCTCCGAGCGCGCGCGGCCGCAGCTCATCGACGGCAGCCGCAGGAAGCGCATCGCGCGCGGCAGCGGCACCACCGTGCAGGATGTCAATCAGCTGCTGCGTCAGTTCGAGCAGATGAAGAAAATGATGAAGACCATGGGGCGCATGCAGAAGATGAAACGCAAGCGGCTTCCATTTTGAGTGAGTGAATATCTCGTCGGAGGTTAGAAGAGTGTCGGTCAAAATTAGATTGAAGCGCATGGGAACCAAGAAGCGCCCGTTCTATCGCTTGGTGGCGACGGATTCGCGCAATCGCCGCGACGGCCGTTTCATCGAAGAACTCGGGTACTACGATCCATTGACGAGCCCGGCCAACGTCAAGATCGACGAAGCGTCGATCATAAAGTGGATGAGTAACGGCGCCATTCCGTCGGAGAATGTCGAAGGACTGCTGCGTCGCACGGGCACTTTGAAGAAATGGGCGCTGGTCAAGCAGGGTGTTCCGGCCGACCAGGTCGACGCCAAGCTCGCGACCATGACGGAAGCGGAGACCAAGGGTCTCACCCCCGACGCGCGTCGCGCCAAGTTCCGGAAGAAGCAGGTTTCGAAGAAGGTCGCGGCCAAGAAGGCCGCCGGCGCCGCCGAGAGCGCGTAATTCCGGCGAGGTCGACGTGGCGGGTGCTAGCAAGGAATCCATCAAGGCGTTGGTCGAGTACGTCGCGACGTCGTTGGTCGACGACCCCAAGTCGGTCAAGGTGACGCCGGCGACCAAGGAGAACTACGTCGTCATGGAGCTCACCGTCGATCCCGAGGACCTCGGCAAGGTGATCGGGAAGAACGGCCAGACCGCGCGCGCGATTCGTACCCTGGTCAACGCCGCCGCGAGCCACGCGGGCGAGAAAGTGATCTTCGAGATCAAGGAATGAGCGACCGGATCCATCTGGGACGCTTCGTCAAGGCGTTCGGCATCCGCGGCGAATTGAAGCTCTACGCCTCCGACGATTTCTGGCCCGAGGCGTTCGACTCGCAGGCGCTCTTCATCGCGCGCGAATCGGATCCGGACAACGAGCGGTCGGTGGTGCTCGAATACGGAAAGCCGCACGGCGGCCAGTACATCGTGAAGATCGAGGGCGTCGACGATCGCAACGACGCCGAAGAGCTGGTGGGCGAGGACTTGTTCATCGACGGGACCGAGATCGACGTCCCGCGGCCCGAGCGCGAACGGCCGCACCAAGCCATCGGCATGACGGTCACGACCGACGAAGGACGCGTCATCGGCAAAGTGACGAGTGTGATGTACGGCCCACAGCAGAGTGTCTACGAAGTGACGAGCGACGAAGGCAAGGTGGCCTTGATTCCGGTGGTGCCGGCCTTCGTGATATCGCGCGACGAAGAAAAGCGCGAGATCGTGATCCGGGTCATCCCGGGCCTGATCGACGCGTGACGCGATGCGCATCAACGTCGTGACGATATTCCCGGAGACGATGGAGTCGTTCTTCGCGGCGGGCATGCTGGCGGTGGCGAAGAAGAAGGGGCTGGTCGCGTTTCGCGCCGTCTCCCCGCGCGCGTTCACGAACGACGCGCACCGCACCGTGGACGATTCACCCTTCGGGGGCGGGGCCGGCATGGTGATGATGGCCCCACCCATCGTCGACGCGGTCGAGAGCTTGGAGCGCGCGCCCGAAAGCCCGGTGGTGCTCATGAGCCCTTCGGGCAAGCGCTTCGAGCAGAAGGACGCCGAGCGCCTCTCGCACGAGCAGGAGCTCACCTTCATCTGCGGGCGCTACAAGGGCGTCGACGAGCGCGTGCGCGAGCTGGTCGTGACCGAAGAAATCTCGCTCGGCGACTTCGTGCTGAGCGGCGGCGAAATAGCGGCGGCGGCGGTGATCGAGGCGGTGGTGCGGTTGGTGGACGAGGTCCTGGGCGACGACGATTCGGCCCACACGGATTCGTTCGCGGCGGGCCGCGAAGGTCGTTTGGACTGTGCGTGGTACACCCGCCCCGCGGAGTATCGTGGGCTCAAGGTTCCCGACGTCTTGATGTCGGGGCACCACGCCGAGATCGAAAGATGGCGACGTCAATCGTCGCTGGAAAGAACGCGGCGATTTCGCCCGGACTTGATCGAAGAAAAACCCGAGGAGGAAGTGCTATGAACATCATCGACCGAATCGACCAGCGAAGTCTCTCCAAAAAGGTGCATGACTTCCGCGTGGGTGACACGGTAAAGGTCATGGTGCGCGTCGTCGAAGGCAACAAGGAGCGCGAGCAGGCGTTCCAGGGTGTGGTCATCAAGCAGAGCGGCCGCGGCATCGCGGAGACGTTCACGGTGCGCAAGGTCAGCTCGGGCGTGGGCGTCGAGCGAGTGTTTCCGATCCACTCGCCCAACATCAAGTCGATCCAAGTGATGCGTCGCGGGCGCGTGCGTCGCGCGAAGCTCTATTACTTGAGGAAGCGCGTTGGCAAGGCGGCCCGAATCCAAGAAAAGCAAGAGAAGGCCGAGTAAGCGGCCCGACCGCGATCCGGCCGCGTCGCCGAAGGCGCGTTCGGCGAAGAAGGCGAACGACGGCGCTCGTGCCGAGGCCGCTCTCCGTGCGCGCTTTCGCTCGCTCCTCGAGTTCGACCGCGAGCTTTCGTCGCGCGGCTACGTCTCGATCGCCGGCGTCGACGAAGCCGGCCGCGGTGCCTTGGCCGGCCCGGTGGTAGCGGCGGCCGTCATCCTCCGCGACGACTGCGACCTCATCCGCATCTACGATTCGAAAGCGGTCGAAGAAGACGACCGCGAATCCCTCTTCCAAGACATCGTCGCGTCCGCGATCTCGGTCGGCATCGCCTTCAGCCACCCGGCTGTGATCGATCGCGACAACATCTTGCGCGCCACCTTAGCGTCGATGCACCGCGCGGTCGACGCACTCCGGCTCAAGCCCGACTTGGTTCTCATCGACGGCCGCGAATCGATCCAATGGTCCGGGCGCGTGGTTCCCGTCATCAAGGGCGATGCCAAGAGTCTGTGTGTCGCGGCCGCTTCGATCGTGGCCAAGGTTGCTCGCGATCGCTTCATGCGCCGGTTGCACCGCGAATTTCCGAGTTACCACTTCGATCAGAACAAGGGCTACGGTACGCGCGACCACCTTGCCGCCATCGCGTCGCACGGCGCGGCGGTGGTGCACCGGCGGTCGTTCCTGGGAAAAGTGGTTGCAAACGAGCCGTCGATGTTCTAATTATTACCGCGGTTGCGTGCGGTTGGGCTGGGTGGGTGGAGGCGGAGGTGGAGGATGCATACGAGAGCCAGCGGGGAATTGGGTGAGCGGATCGCAGCCGCGTTCCTGACACTGAAGGGTTACCGAATCGTGGACGCGAACGTGCGCGTTGCACGGCGCGAGGTCGACCTGGTCGCCCGCGACGGCAGTGCCATCGTCGCGGTGGAAGTGAAGCTGCGCTGGGGTCGGCGGTTTGGCGCGGCGGTCGAAGCGATCGACGAGCGCAAGCTCGCGCGCTTGCGGGTGGCGCTGTCGGGCCTCGTGCGCGAGATGGGCGGAGGCGGCTCGCCGCGCATCGATGTCGTTACCATCGACGTGGACGAAACCGGCGACCGCATGACGGTCGAGCACTATGTCGGCGTCACGTAGAAGGACAATCGAGAATACCCCACGCGTCACGAGCCCGCACCGGCTCGTTTGAAGACCGCATCAAGGAGTAGCGAATGAGAAAGTTCATGCCGATCGTCGTCGTGGCCATGTCCGCCGCGGCGTGCTCGTCGGTGACGCATGTCGTCTCGAAGGACTTGCCGCTCGAGGTTCAGCAACAGATCCTCGAGGAGTACAAGGACCGCTACGTGTGGACGCGCGTCACCATCCAAGACCTGGGCGAGGGCGGTACGATTCCGCGCGACGAGAAGGTCAAGATCGTCGACGTGGGCATGTTCAAGGCCGGCTCGGTGACGGTCGAGACTCTAAAGAAGAAGAACCGCGTCGTGCAGGGTTTGAACCTGGACAAGCCGCTCACCAAGGCCAAGATCGACTCGTCGCTGACCGAATTCTTTTGGTTCGACGACCCGACGCTGCGTCACGTTGCATTCATTCGCAAGTACGGCAAGGACACCGCCAAGGCGATCATGAACCACGAATTGTTCGCGGGGATGTCGCCCGCAGCGGCGCGCGACTCGTGGGGCAAGCCGCCCAAGGTCGAGCGCTCGGAACGCAACGGTGTCGTACAGGAGCGTTGGCGCTACCCGACTCCCACCGTGGGGAAAACCAAGGATGTCTTGTTCGAGAACGGAAAGGTGAAGACCTGGGACGCCTAGGCCACCGCTCGACTTGGCAGCCATGACAAAGGCGCCCGCATGCAAGCGGGCGCCTTTTTTTGTTTTGAGCGGGTCGCGGTTGGCGTGAAGGACGTTCTGGCGCCGTCCTCGCGCGCGATGTGGTTCCGGTATTGCGCGCTGCGGGATTGGCGCTGGAACGTCCCTCACGCCAACCGACCAATAAAGAGCTACCAGGACGCCGGGATCACGCGCAGGATCTCTTCGGCCGTGGTGCGGCCGGCGAGGAGTTTGCGGACCGCGTTCGACATCAGCGGTTCCGCACCGTCTTGGCGCGCGGCGCGAACGATGTCGCTCTCGTCGGCGCCGTCGCGAATCATCGCGCGCATGGCGTCAGTGATCTCGATCACTTCGAACGCCGCCGCGCGGCCGAAGAAACCCGTCTTGCGGCACTTATCGCAGCCCGTGCCACGCCGTACCCGCGACAGATCGAGATCGACTCCCGACAGGCCCAAGGCCGTCAGCGTGGCCTCCGGGATTTCGGTTGCCTCCGCGCACGACGGACACACCAACCGCACCAGGCGTTGGGCCAGGAGCCCGATCACCGTCGACGCGATCAAGAAGCGCTCGATGCCGAGGTCGACCAAGCGCGTGATGGCACCCACCGCCGTGTTGGTGTGGAGGGTCGAGAAGACCAGGTGGCCGGTGAGAGCTGCCTGCACCGCGTACTGTGCCGTGTCCGTGTCGCGAATCTCGCCCACCATGATGACGTCGGGGTCCTGGCGCAAGACGCTGCGCAGCGCGTTGGAGAACGAGATTCCCACCGACTCCTGCACCGCGATCTGATTGAACGGCTCGTGCACCATCTCGATCGGGTCCTCGATGGTGATGACGTTGATCTCGGGCGACGACAAGCACTGGAGCGAGGTGTACAGCGTGGTCGTCTTGCCGCTGCCGGTGGGACCGGTGACCAGAATGATGCCGTGCGGTCGCTTGATCAGGCGCTCGTAGGAGGCGCGCTGTTCCGGTGTCAGACCCAGCGACTGGATGTCCTGCAAGAGAATCGTCGGGTCGAATATTCGGATGACGACCTTTTCGCCGAACGCGACCGGCACGGTCGAGATGCGCAGCTCCACCTCGCTGTCCTTATAAGCCACCTTGATGCGGCCGTCCTGGGGGCGTCGTTTCTCGGCGATATCGAGGCGCGCCATGATCTTGATGCGCGACACGAAGCCGGGATAGACCTGGCGCGGGATCGAGTGCGTGTCGTGGAGGCGCCCGTCGATGCGCAGGCGCACCACCGAGCGTTCCCGTTTGGGCTCGATGTGAATGTCGCTCGCCCTTTGGTCGAAGGCGTACTGCATGAGAAGATCGACCGCCCGGACGACGTGCTGGTCGGAATGCTCGGCGTCGGTGGCGGCGGCGACGTCAACCAATTGCTCCAGGTTGCCCAGGTCGACGGCGGCGGTGCGCTGCCGCTCCGCTTTCTGCACGCTGCGCTCGAACGCGAATATCTCGTTGATGGTCTTTAGAATTTCGACGCGCAACCCCAGCACCGGCTCGACCGCATAGCCGGTGGCGTGCTCGAGGTTGTGGATCGCGTGCTTGTCGAACGGATTCGCCATCGCGACCACCAAACGGTCGCCCTCCAGTTTGATGGGCACCACGAGGTGTTTGAGCGCGAAGGGCTTCGAGATGATCGAAGCGAGGGTGCGGGCGTCGAGCTTGAGCGGATCGATCTTGGAGAAGGGAACGCCCGCGTAGTCCGAGAAGGCGCGGCACAACTCCTCTTCGTCGAGCCACTCGCGCTTGGGATTCGGGCTCGGGAAATGGAAGTCCGCGATGACTTCGAGGGGCGATACGAACGGCGAGGCGATGTCGCCGCGCGCGCGCATGGCGGCCGCGATGGCGTCGCGATGCGCGGCGAAGCCGGCGCGCAGCTGCGCGAGCTCGTCGACGCCCAAGAGCTTGCGCTCGCCCAGCGCGGTCAAGACGACGGCGAGCGCGAAGGCGTCGTCGGCGTGCGCGGTGGTCGCGCCGCCGGCACCGGAGCTTTTCGGTCGAACGGGGTTGCTCATTTTCGTTGCGGCACCCGCGCTGGTGTGGATGCAAATCGGCCAGCGCGCGGGTGGCAAGGGAGACGCTGCAATGTCCGTACCATGCCATACGCGCGTGTGTCACGCAATGCGTGCGCGCTACGCTACGCGCGTTGATAAGACACACATCCGTTCCAAAAATCTCGCGCGCGCACGATGCAAAATTAAGTTCGCAATTGACACTCCGTGGTGCGCGCCGAATACTTGATCTTGGAACAGGGGCAAAGGGCTATGAGTTGCAGCGTCGCTTCGCGCGGCGTCCCGCAAGTTCGTAGTGCCTTCCTAAGCGTGCACGATTCCCACCAGTCGTGCCGTAAGCCGACCACCTTGCCGACCGACCGTCGTGACCTGCGGCGACCCGACACTCGCCGCGGGCGAATATCGACGGTAATGCAGTACCAACTTTTCCGATGGCGACACCGGAGGTGATGCTTCATTTGCCTCGGGAAACGCGTGTTCACTGTTACGGCCTCTGCTCCCGTAAATGAAACAGGCGGCCTTTCGGCGCGTATGTCGAGAGACCGTTGATTGCATCGCAAGCAACATCGGGAGATAAAACGATCATGAAAAAACTCGTTCTGTTCGCTCTTGCTGTGTGTATCGGGACCGCGTGGGTTTCCGCGGCCGACGCGCGCAAGGTGTCAAACGAACCGCTGCACAAGATGAAGCAGACGGCGATGAAGACGCCGGGGTTCATCGATGGCGGTATGGCGCCCGCGCGTCACGCCATCGCGGCGGCTAACACCACCGTGCTGGCTTCCTATAAGTGGAACACCGGCGCGAGCTGCGTCACGCAGGGGTGGGTCACGCAGGACCTAACCTTGCAGTCCGGCGACTACGTCCATGTCGACAACTTCGCCGGTTTGGCCGGCGGCACCTACGGGATCCTGGTCCCGTTGGCGGGGGCAAAGTCGCTGTGGATCGGGGCGCGCGCGAACGGCGCCGACCCGAATCTGTGCGGCTACGCCTCACTGCCGGGCTACGGTAACGCGTGGCAGCAGCTGCTCTGTTCGAAGTGCTTCACATTGTCCGGCAACGCGACCGTGTCCTACCTCGCCTCGTGGGATTCGGAGCCGGGCTACGACTTCACCTATGTCGAGTACGACGCGGGTTGCTCGGGGAACTGGACTGCCGTCGGCACCGTCAACGGCGGCCAGGGTTCCTACGACGCCCAGCAGGGCTCGACGGCCGAGTCGTTCGTTCTGACCGCTGGGCAGCACGGCGGCAGCGCGCGCGTTCGCTTCAACTTCATCGCCGATACGGGCTATTCGGATTCGGACGGCCTGTGGGACACCGACGGCGCCTTCATCGTCGACAACCTCAATATCACCGATGGCGCCGGTGTTAAGACCAACCAGACGTTCGAAGCCGAAGCGGTGGGCGCGCATGGCACCGTCGATGCGCATTGGGCGAGCTGCAACCAGGCGGGCTACGGCAACTATGCCGGTTTGCTCCCGGGCATTTCGATTCTGCAGCAAGACCCGTGCGCGCGCGACATCTCGTGCATGTGGACCTTCTTCAACGGTTCGACGGCGAATTATAGCTGCGGCGGCTTCCCGGCCGTGAAGGCGATCCCGTTCGGGAACGCGCTCGGCCAGTACCTGACCAACGAAGTATGGTCGCCGCAGATTGCTTGGACCGGCACCGGGACCGAAGCGATCCTGCAGTTCTCCGTGTATCGCGACCTTCCGCTCGACAACCTCGTGTTCTACGTATGGCACGTGCGTTCGACGGTCGGCGGCTGCGCACAAGGGTGGCTCGACGACAACACGGTGTACTACGGAGACGAACTCGACTGGCTCGAGTCGATCGCCGCGATCGGCCCCTACATCGACCCCGCCGCGACGAGCATCCAAATCGCGATCGGCGCGTGGGATCTGTGCGGCGTCTACTGCGGTACGGTGGGAAGCGGCTCGTGCCATAGCCACTCGCCGATGATCGACAACTTGACCGTCAAGCGCGTCGCCATCAACGGTCCGCAGTGGACCCTGAGCGGCTGGGAGTTGTTGCAAGACAACTTCGCGAGCAACGGAACGGTCACGGGCAAGGTTCGCATCGACGCCGCCAACGACATTCTGCCGGTGGCGAATTCGCACATCCTACCCGCCGATTCGGCGACCGCCACCGTGGTGGATCCCGTCGTCGGTATCGCCACCGACCCGGTGACGGGTGTGGGTCCTGCGATCTACGCCTACGTGGCCGTGTTCCCGCAAGGGCAGGCCAGCAAATCGGGCGCGGCCCTCACGGACAACGCGACGCGCTGGCCGGTCGTCGGCTCGGTCGTTGGTCCGGACGGAAACACCTGGTACAAGGTGCGCTTCGACAACGCACGCACGCAGAACAACACGACCATTGTTCCGGACGTGTACTGCGTCGACTTGAACGACAACCTGTTCACGCCGGGTGACACCATCGAGTACTTCTACGAGGGCATGTCGGTGGGCGGAGCCAAGTCGTACTTCTTCGGCGGCTACCACGCGTTCGACAACTTCGACGCGTCGGGAGCCATCGTGACCACGACGGACATCAACGTCGCGTACGCGAATCCGATGGAGATGACCTGCTTGCCGGCGGCGGCGCTCAAGGGAGCGCAGAACGACATCTTGTACGTGGACGACGGCGACGGCCGCTCGGTGCAGCCGTTCTTCGACCAGGCCTTCCAGATGATGGGCATCCTCGATCGTGTCGATCGCTACGACGTGCGAGCCCCGTCGTCTTCGTTGGGCAACGGGCCGGGGGCGCGCGTCACCGACGTGCTCACACAGATCACGCCCTACTACAAGAAGATCATCTGGAACTCCGAGGAACTCAACGACGGCACCATCGGTGACGGTACCGGCTCGTCGGAGAAGGGCGACGACTTTGCGCTGCTCTTCTCGTTCCTCAATAACTCGTCCCGCGGGCCGGGGTTGTATATCAACGGCGACGGCATCGCCGAGGACTGGGCGAATTCCGGTGCAGCGTCCGCGACCAACGTGCGGTCGGTGTACATGAACTTCAACCTGCTCACCGCGGATCACAAGGACCTCGGTCTCGGCATCAACCCGAGAGTCATCGCAGCCGGCGGCAGTGCCTTCTCGCACGCCTCCGGCCCGGACACGTTGATCGCCTTCGGCGGTTGCTTGGCGATCAACAAGTTCGACGTGCTGACTCCGACCGGTTCGGCGGTATCGCAGATGCGGTACAACGGCAATCCCTCCTACAGCGCGGTCATCTCGCAGACGACGACCAATGCGTCGAGTGTCAGCGCCCGCGTGGTAATGGAAGGATTCTCGTTCGACCTGATCCGCGACGACCGTGCCGGCGCCAACGGCGGTATCATGGACCGCGTGCATCACCTCTACGACGTGATCACGTTCCTCCAGAATAGCGTCGACGCGCCCACCGGCACCCCGCCGATCCCGCATCAGACCACGTTGTCCCAGAATTATCCGAATCCGTTCAACCCGTCGACGTCCATCGAGTTCACCGTGCGCGAACGCACGCGCGTGAGCTTGAAGGTCTACGACGTCTCCGGGCAGCTCGTTCGTACGCTGCTCGAAGGCGATCGCGCGCCGGGCGAACTGCACCGGGTTAGCTGGGACGGTCGCAACGACGCGGGTCAGTCCGTGTCGAGCGGCGTGTATTTCTATCGTTTGGTCGCGAGTGACTTCACGCAGACGAGGAAGATGGTTCTTCTGAAGTAGGGAGTTTCTTGACGACGCTGTAGCGCCGAAGGGCGGGGCCGCGCCGAAAGGTGCGGCCCCGTCGCGGCGCCGAATCTAGAAGAAGGCAACATCATGAAGCCAAGCATCGCGTTCGTTCTCGCATGCGCAACTCTGATGGCCGCGTGTGCCAACAACCAATTGGAAGGTACGCCGACCCAGAATCAAGCCCCGACCATCTGGATCGCCGCGGCCCCACCCGAAGGGTCGACCAGCAGCTACTTCGTGCAGCTCTTTTGGGGCGGTTGGGACCCCGACGGCGAAATCTCCCACTACGAATATCTGATCACCGACAACCAGACGGGCACCTTCGCCCCGGCCGACACGGTCGGCGCGGGATGGGTGCCCGTCATCGCCAACGACTCGACGTTTACGTTCTCCGCCGACTCGCTCGCGGAGACGATTCCCGGACAGCAATCGGCGGTGTTCACACGCTCGCACACGTTCTTCATTCGTGCGGTGGATCGCCAGGGGCTGCGCTCGGCCGAACCCGCCTATCGTTCGTTCACGGCGCGGACCCTCTCACCCGACATCACGATTACGACACCGCGGCAGGCCTTGGGCTTGACACCGTCGGAGCTGCCGCCCATCGCCACCTACGAGTGGGTTGCCGTCGACTACGTCGACGACATGATGACGCACCAAGAGCCGGAGTCCGTGCAGTGGGCGCTCGAGAGCACGACCAATCACCACGGGAGCTTCACCGAGACCCTCGACTATCTGCGGAGCGGAGCCTCGGCCTCCGTGTGGGTGCCCTGGGTCTATTACCAGGCACCCCAGGACAGCGGGAAGTCCTGGACCACGCCGCCCATGGAATTCGGCGACTACGTGTTCGCGATGCGTGCCAAGGACGAGGCCGGTGCGGTGACACCGGTGCTCGATGAACACAGGAACGTCCGTCGCATCAAGGTGTCGCGTCGCACCACCGGACCTCGCTTGACCGTCACCAACCAGTACGTGGGCAGCGTGGTAGCTTCAACGTGCGACTATCCGCTGACCATCCTCGACATGGTCGCCGGCGTAGGCATGTCGTTCAATTTGAGCGCGTGCGCAGACGACTACGGCGGCACCGTGTCGGGGTATCGCTACGGCTGGGACATTCTCGACCTAAACGACCCCGGTCAGTGGGAAACCGACTATACGCCGTTCGTAGGGTCGTTCGCCGTGGTGCCGCCGCGGACGTTCAATTTCGGGACCCATACTTTCACGGCGGAAGTAATCGACAACTCCGGTTTCTGCTCTCGCATCGAAGTGAAGGTGAACATCGTCCGCTTTACCGGCGAGCGCAACCTCCTCGTCGTCGACGACTACGGGGCCGACGAGAACGCCGGCTTTTCCGGCTTCCAGCTGACCAACGGGAGTGTACCCAACGACGCCGAGCACGACGCCTTCTGGAACGACATGGTGTCGAACGTGGCCGACTTCGATCCGGCGCGCGACGTCATCTCGACCAGCACCGAGCGCGAGATTCCCCTCACGACGCTGGCCAGCTACAAGGCGATCGTGTGGAGCGTGTTCGGCGACCTCACCACGACCAACCCGACGCGGTTGCCGCTCCTCTATCAGTACATTCAGTTCCGATCCACGCAATCCGCCACCGGGTCCGGAGCGTGCAACGCGGCCGCCGGCGTTTCGGGAAAGGTGGTGCCCAACGGTATCGCGTTGGCGATGCAGGCCGGGTCGCACGTGTTGATCGCGGGGCAGCAGCCGATTCAGAACGTGCTGCCGCGACGGGCGGACCTCATCGTGCGCTGGCCGATGATCCCGCTCTACGAGACCCAGGACCCGCAGACCGGGTCGCCCGACGTAAGCGACCCGCCCGGCGACCACGGTTTCGCGTATCAGGATCTCTGCCTCGAGGCGATCGACTACGGCTATCTGCCCACGGCGCGAGCGCGTCTTCCGGGGAGCGGCAGCAATCGCCGCTACTGCCCGGTGTCGCCCGGCTACCGGCAACCGGGCTCCGCGTCGACGCGCGACGACACCATGCGCGAGGCGCAACCGCTCGATCCCGACTTTCCGGCTCTGTCGTTGCGACCGGAAGTCGCGAACCCGGGACGCGCGTATGCTCCCGAAACGCAGGGCATCGACGCCGAGGTCTACAATCCCTCGTACTTCCAGGCGGGGCAGGCGTGTCAGTTCGTCCCGTCTCCGCGGCCGTGTTTCGAGCCGATCTATGGACTCGTGTGCCGCGATACCGGAGAGCGCACGTACTTGCAGCCGGTGGCGTTTTGGACCAGCGTGTACGCCGACGTCGTTGCGCAAGATATTCCGGGGGCTGTCGCGGCGCGCAGCGCGGTGTTCGGCTTCCCGCCGGTGTACTTCAATCCGGGGCAGATGAAGCCCGCGATCGAACACATCTTGTTCGACGAGTGGCAGCTTCCGCGACGGCCGACGGACAGCGCGGGTTCGCGCTAACGCGAGGGAGTGTGTGCCGCGCGCTCGGGCATGGTATACTGCCCGGCGTCGCGATGCGTTGATTGCGACTTTTAACTTGTAGGGCCCTGCTTGTCTTCCCGCTGTTGCCCCTGTTCCAAACTCAAGCGACAGCCGGCGAGCGGGCCCTACTTTTTTTCTCCCCTCATTCCCTCGCCTTCTCCTCCGGGTAATTGACCGTATACCAGCCGCTTAAGACTTCCCGTTCCGCTCTCGGCAATGACCCTCCACGACCGGTCACGATGCCTCCCAACTTGCCCTTTCCGGGTTGAATGTGATACAATAAGCAACAATTGTAAGCTCCATGCATCACTAGCGTTAGCATCTATAAGGAGTAGGGGCATGAAGAAGTTCGTTTGGATGTTCGCACTGTCGCTGCTGATGGCAGCGCCGGCAATCGCGGACGAGATCTATTACCCGCCGCAGGTGACGGGGAAGAAAGAACGCAAGTTCGTTCGCCATTACCTGTACATCAAGAATCTCTCGGGCGACATGAAGGCCGTGTACGACCAATACGGCTATACGCCCCATCGCGTGCGCACCAACGAAGCGGGACGCATCACGATGACGTGGACGTACTACGAAGATGGACTCGTCTTCGTGTTCGACCAGTGTGGCGCGCTGCTCGAGACGCACGATGTCGCGGTGGAGCACCGGCGCTCGTGGGCCTACCAGCGCGACGTCGCGGGTTACGACGAAGCGGTCCAGTGCGACGATTGCGATAACTAAAATCGCGTGCGGCGATGACTGCCCGTTCGGTCCGTGACTGGACGGGTTGGGACAAGGGGGCCTCCTCCAAGAACAAGGCCCCCTTGTTTTTTTTGGTAGAATGCCCGCCATGTCGACGCTCGTCATCTCCGGCGCCCGTGTGTGGACCGACGACGGTGCGGGATCGATTCGCTTCGATCCGCGTACGATCTGGATTCGCGACGGACGCATCGTCGAAGTCTTGCCGGGAGCGACCGCGCCCTTGGCCGGGGCCCGTCCCGACGTGCGCGTGTTCGATGCCGTGGGCAAATTCGTGTGTCCCGCCTTCGTCGACGCCCACTTTCACCTCGTCGCACTCGCGAACAAGTCGCTCCGCGTTGATTTGAGCGCGGCGACGAGTGCGAGCGACGTGGTCGCACGACTGGCGTCGCGCGCCGCACTCGTCGGCGTCGACTTCGACGAGAGCGACTGGCGCGACGCCGCGCTCCCGACGCGCGCCGATCTGAACACCGTTAGCGCCACGCAGCCCGTGTACGCGCGGCGCGTGTGCTGTCACGTCGGTGTCGCCAACGACGCGCTGCTCGACCTCCTCGCACCGCGCGTCCCGGCCCGCTTCGTCGACCGCGAGAGCGGGCGCATCACGGAAACGGCCGTGTTCGAAGCGAACCGGCTCACGCGCCCGGAGGACGGGGCCGTCGCGGCTGCGATGGACGGGGCGGTGGCACACCTCCACGCCCTCGGGATTACCGCGATCCACGACATCGTCGACCCCGACACCATCGAGGTGTACGGCGCCGGTTTGCGCGCAACGCAGCGCCCGCTTCGCATCGACGCCTACCTGCATCTTTCGGCGCGGGCGTTCGAGGACACGCGCGCGCGCTTCGACGCCATCGACCCGGCGCGTGTGCGTGCGGTCGGGATCAAGATCTTCTCCGACGGATCGATGGGTGCCCGCACCGCCGCCCTCCACGAATCCTACGCCGACGCCGACACCCGCGGCGATCTTCTGGTGCAAGCGCACGAGCTCGCATCCGAGGTCGCTGCGTGCGCGGAGCAAGGAATTGCGTGTGCCATCCACGCCATCGGCGACCGAGCTCTCTCGACGGTCTTGGATGCCATCGAGACGACGCGCGCTACGCGCGCGCGCGTGCGCATCGAGCACGCGGAGGTGATCGCGGAGCGCGACATCGAGCGCATCCTTCGACTCGGAGTCCCGCTCGTCATGCAGCCCAACTTCGTGCGCAACTGGGGAGGGGAAGGCGGCCTCTACGAGCGCCGGCTGGGTCGCGCGCGTTGGCTGCGCCACAATCCCTTCGCCACCCTCGCGCGCGCCGGGGTGCGGGTCGTGTTCAGCTCCGACGGGATGCCGGCCGGTCCGCTCTTCGGACTCAAAGGTGCGACCCACCACGCCGTCGAAGGTGAGTGCATCGGTGCTATCGACGCGTTTCGTCGCTACACGACCTCGGTCGCCGCGATGTGGACCGCGGGAAAGCCTCCCCGCGCGATCGAGGCCGGCGACGTGGCGGACCTGGTCGTGCTGTCCGGAAATCCGCTCCTTGCCGACACCGATCGCCTGCGCGTCGAGGCCACGTTCGCCGAGGGTCGTGAGGTGTTTCACGCGCCGTCTTCGGACCCGCGACGCCACTCGAAGGGTGGTCTGTAACTTCCTGCCGAAAAGCCAATTCGACGCGCGTCGGTGCTGCGTCCTGCGTCCTTGACACCCCCTTACTCGATCCCTTAGCTTAGGTCCCAACAGCGGGTTACTGCGGTGGGTGCGGGGAAGGCCGCGCGCACGACCGAAGTCGCCACCATTTTTTCATCATCAAAAGAGGAGTTCTCCATGGCGCACGCGACCGGGGCCGGGACCGACGTCCACGTCGACCCCAAGAAGGTGCTCGAGACCATCGGCCGTCACATGCTCGTCGACGGCTTTCCTATCGTCGTCGACCTCGAGAAGAGCGAAGGGATTCGTCTGCGCGACAAGGCGGACGGGCGCACCTACCTCGACTTCTTCCAATTCTTCGCGTCGCTGCCGATCGGGATCAACCACCCCAAGCTGACCGACCCGGCGTTTCGCGAACGCTTAGGCGCCGTCGCCGTGAACAAGCCCTCCAACTCGGACTTCTATAGCCAGCAGATGGCGGAGTTCGTCGAGGCGATGGATCGCTTCGCGATTCCGCGCGAGCTGCCGCACATGTTCCTGATCGAAGGCGGAGCACTCGGGATCGAGAATGCGCTCAAGACGGCATTCGATTGGAAGGTGCAGAAGAACTACAAGCGTGGCGCTACCAAGGACGTCGGCCAGCAGGTCATTCATTTCCGCGAAGCATTCCACGGCCGCACCGGCTACACCATGTCCCTGACCAACACCGACCCGGTGAAGATCAAGAGCTATCCGAAATTCAATTGGCCGCGCATCGTCAACCCGAAGGTCACGTTCCCGCTCGAGAAGCATGTCGACCAAGTCGTCGCGCTCGAAGAACAAGCGAAGAGAGAAATCAAGGAAGCGATCCGAGTGAACGGCGACGACATCGCCGCCCTCATCATCGAAGCCGTCCAGGGCGAAGGCGGCGACAACCACTTCCGCCCCGAATTTTTCCAGTTCCTGCGTCAGGTGACACTCGAGCACGACATCATGCTGGTGATCGACGAAGTGCAGTCGGGTGTCGGCATCACCGGCAAGTTCTGGGGCTACCAGCACGCCGGCATCGTTCCCGACATGATCACCTTCGGGAAGAAGCTCCAGGTGTGCGGATTCCTGTGCTCGACGCGCGTCGATGAAGTGGACAGCGTCTTCAAGGTGCCGAGCCGCATCAATTCGACCTGGGGCGGCAATCTGGTCGACATGGTGCGCGCGACGCGCTACCTCCAGGTCATCGAGGAAGAGGGCTTGGTCGAGAATTCACGCGTGGTCGGCGACTACCTGCTGGGCAAGCTCCACGGTCTGCGCGACAAGTACGACGGAAAGGTCACCAACACGCGCGGGAAGGGCGTCATGAACGCCTTCGATTTGCCCGACGCGGAGACCCGTTCCAAGTTCCTCGCCAAGGCCAAGGAGAATGGCGTGCTCATCGTCGGGTGCGGGACGCGCTCGGTGCGCTTCCGTCCGCCCTTGAACCTCAAGAAGGCCGAGGTCGACGAAGGCATCGCCATCCTCGACAAGTCGCTGGGCCAGGTGCTTTAGTACAAGGGGGGAGCGGGCCGACGCGATCGTTCCTCTCCGCTCAGATCCTCGCGCGAAGACCGCAATATCGTGTGGTATCGCGCTGCGGAAATCGCGTCGAGGAATCGATCGCATCGGCCTGACCCCACGGCACAGCGCTAAATGTCCGACCTCATCTTCAAGCACGTGCGCAAGGAGTTCGACGGCGGTGTCGTCGCCGTCGAGGACTTCTCGCTCGTGGTGCCCAACCCGCGCATGGTGGTTCTAGTCGGTCCCTCGGGCTGCGGCAAGACCACACTGCTGCGCATGGTCGCGGGCCTCGAAACCCTCACGCGCGGCGAAATCCACCTCGGCGAACGACGCCTCGACACCGTTCCTCCGCGCGATCGCGACATCGCGATGGTGTTCCAAAGCTACGCGCTCTATCCGCACATGACCGTGGCCGAGAACCTCGGCTTCGGGCTTCGCATCCGCAAGACGCCGCGCGCCGAGATCGAACGCCGCGTAAAGGAAGCCGCCGCAACCTTGGAACTAGATTCACTCCTCGACCGCAAGCCCGCGCAGCTCTCGGGCGGACAGCGCCAGCGCGTCGCCCTCGGGCGCGCCATCGTGCGCGAGCCGCGCGTGTTCCTCTACGACGAACCGCTGTCCAACTTGGACGCGCGCCTGCGCACCGACATGCGCACGACCATCCGCCGCTTGTACGACCGCCTGCGCACGACGTCGATCTACGTCACCCACGACCAGGTGGAAGCGATGACCATCGGCGACGTGCTGGTGGTGATGAATCGCGGGCGCGTGCACCAAGTGGGAAGTCCCGAAGCGTGCTACCGCGAGCCGGCCGACACGTTCGTCGCGGCGTTCTTGGGCAGCCCGGCCATGAACTTCGCCGACGGAAAAGTCGACGGCGAAACGGTCGTGATCGACGGCGGCACGCGGCTTCCGATCCCGCGCGCGCTCGCGCGGGCGTCGTCGTCGCGTGCCGGTGCCGAGGTGCGCGTGGGGATTCGTCCCGAGGACCTGCGGCCCGCCGGCGCCGACGTCGAGAACGCCGCGCGCCTGGGCGGATCGGTGGTACTGCGCGAGCCCTTGGGCCACGAGACGCTGACTCACCTGCGCGTCGGCCCCGCGGAGTGGGTCGCGCGCGGGACGCGCGAGTTCACCCAGGACCCGTCCGGCCAGACTCCGGTGTTTCTCGACCTCGATCGAATGCATATCTTCTGGAAGGACTCGGGGCGGCGCGTCGGTTCGGCCGACGAGCCCGCGGCGGCGCGCGGACCCACCGAAGCGCCCGCATGACCTCCATCATCCTGTGGCTCAACCGTGTCTTTCGCCCGCCCAACGTGGCGGGACGCGAGTCGGCCGAGGCCTACTCGCGCTGGGAGCACCATTGGGGGCGCGAGTTTGCGCGCCGCTTCATGGAACCGGCGGGGGACTTGGCGGGTAAGCGGTTATTGGACGTCGGGTGCGGTTTGGGAGGCAAGACGGTGGCCTACGCCGAAGCCGGGGCGCGCGCCGTCGGGACCGATATCGTAGAAGCGAACGTGGAGCAGTCGCGCGCGTACGCGCAGGGGCAAGCCATCGAGTTCTTCGTCGCCGACGCCGCGGCCCTCCCGGTGCGCGACGGCGTCTTCGACACCGTGGTCGCGAACGACGCCATGGAGCATTTTGCAGAACCGGAGCGCGCGCTGTCCGAGATGCGTCGTGCGCTGCGCCCGGGAGGTGCGATCTGGGTGTTCTTCACACCCCATTACTCGCCGCTCGGCTCGCACCTGTATGACTACGTGTACACCCCCTGGTGTCATTTGTTGTTCACGCGCGCGCAGCTCGAGCGCGCGATACGCGCCGTGCTGCGGAAACGCATGCGGGGCGAGAGCGACGGCAGCGTCGAAGAGCGCGTGCGCGCCATCATGGAATCGTACGACCGAGACTTGAATCACATGAGCATCGACCGTTTCTTGAAGATCGTCGCGCGCACGCCGGGTGTGCGGGTGTCGCAACTCGTGCTCAAGCCGGCCAAGTTTCGGGTACTCTCCCCGCTGACGCGCGTTCCGGGATTGCGCGAGTGGGTGACCGGCTTCGTCACGTGCCGGTTGGAGCGTGTGTCATGAGCGGCGTCGCCTCTTTGTTGACGGCGATGCGCGTGCCCGAGGAACGCGATCGGACACTCACGTGGGCCGTGATCATCTCGATCCTGATCCACGCGTCCGTGCTCGGATACGGGCTCTACAAGCGCGAGCAGGCGCTCGCCGTCGACTTGACGCGCGCGCGCGATCAAAAAGAGCAGCCGGTCGAAGTTTCCCTGGTCGAGCCGCCCGAGCGTCCGATCCCCACCGATCAGAAGAGCAGCAACTTGTCGACGGTGTCGTCGGCGGCGAGCGACTTGGACGCGCGCGACACGAAGTCGGACGTGCCGCACGGCGTGCAGATGTTGGAGCCGACGCCGCCGGGGGGTGCCAAGCAGGAGCCGCGCACGACCGCGGGGGAAGAGAAGCGTGATCGCAATCCCGATCAAGAATCTCCCCGACGACCAAGAGGGTTTGACCGAGGCGGTGCGCCAGCAAGCGCGCGGGTCGACGACACTCGACACGCCGCACGACATGGCCATCCCCGCCGAAGAGCCGGACTTCGGCGACGGCGGTTCGGCCAGTATGACCATCGGTAACATCACACTCAACACCACCGAGTGGGATTTCGCGCCGTACTTGCTCGACTTGAAGCGACGCATCCGGCAGAAGTGGATTCCGCCGGTCGCATTCGCGCAGCTAGGGGCGATCCACGGCTACACGTGGGTGAAGTTCCGAATCTATCCCGACGGCAAGATGCAGGACCTCGCTGTGGTCGAGACCGAAGGGCACGACTCGCTGCACCGCTCGAGTGTCAACGCCATCAAGGGTGCGGCACCGTTTCGACCGCTGCCGGATCATTTCCCCGAGGACTATCTCGAGATCACGTTCGGGTTTTATTACTTGCTTCCCGGCGACGAGGTGCGATATTTCCGCGACGGCCGCCCCATTCGCAAAGACGAGCGCGCAAGCGACGACAAGGGGTCGCCTTGATTCTTCCCCATTCGTGTGCTACAAGGTGCCGATGATCCCATTCCATATTCGCTTCCTCGCGACGCGCGCGGGCCGCGGCGCCGCATTCGTATTGGTGTTGGCGGCACTCGCGATCGCGGCGTGCTCGTCGGACCCGAGCTCGACGTTGGGTTCCGACGACGACCTGATCGGGAGTCGCCCCGGTGTGATCTTCGAGGACACGCTCGACGTGATCGCGGACACCAGCTACGCCTACGCGACCGCACTCGCCTCCGACAGCCTTCTGGAATTCGGCCGCGGCTTCGGACCGGACAAGGGCTACGAGCGCGCGATGGTGATCCAGATCAACTGGGTGGGTGCCTTGTCGAACAACAGCAAGACAGTCGAGAGCGCTCTCTTGCGACTCACGGCGGACGATGTCGAAGGCACGTTCCCGGCGCGCTTCTATAGATTGACGGATCCGTACGCGGAAGGGGATTCGCTCCCCACACTCGATACCCTCGCGGTGATCGTCGATCCGGGCACCGGCAGTCCCAATCGCACGCTGCAAACGGTACCGCGCGATTACGCGCTGCCGCCCGCACTCGTGCAACAGTGGATTCGCAACGAGACGGAACGCACCGCACTCGCCGTCGTGTACACCGACGCGACCGAGCGCGTGGCCACCTTCAAGTCCGCGCAGGCGGCGAGGGACCGGCCGCAGGTCGTCGTCAACTTCGTGGGCGGCACTTCGGCGATCTATAAGACCAGCGGCGACGCCACCTTCGTGCGCCCCACCAACACCTCGTCGAACCTGGTGATCTCCGACGGCTACGTGCGTCGCCTGTACTTCCGCATTCCGTTCGACCAACTGGCGGACCGGGCGGCGGTGCACAGCGCGCACGTCCGCTTCTATCTCGTCCCCGGGTCGGAGTTGGGCAGTCCCCCCAACCTCATCGTGTTCATCCCGGCCTCCAGCGATCCCACGAGCACGGAATTTCTCTCCGGCCAGAACGTCACGGCGCTCCCGTACCAAGCCAGCGCGGACTATATCGAATTCGCCATGACGAACGCGATCACGCTGTCGCTCGAGGGAACACTCGCCAAAAACGGTGTCGTCGTTCGCTACGACGCCGAGAATTCGTCCCTGCGCCAGGTAGCGTTCTACGGTTCGAACGCGCCCGCGGATCTGCGCCCGCGCATCTACATCACCTCGTCGACGCCGGCCGACTATCATCCGGGGTCGCCGTGAGGACGTTCGCAGCGCGTGTCGTGTGGGTTGCAGCACTGGGCGTCGCGGCGTGTGTGGCGCCGCGCGCCGCGCGCGCCGATTCGGTATTCGGCCTCAACCTACTCGGCGAGCGCATGGATGCGGTCGACGCGCGCGTGGCGGCACTGGGCGGTTTCGTGCAGGTGGTCGACGACTCGCTCGGCATCCTGCAGTTCAATCCGGCCATGTTGGCGTGGACCAAGCGCGTCGCCTTCGGTGCCGCCGGCTACGTGACGCGCGACGCCAACCAGTCCTCCGACCTGGAGCGCACGACGGTGGTGGGCAAGTTCTCGACCTTCGCGTTCGCGTTTCCGCTCTTCAAGCGGACCTTGACCGCGTCGGTGGGGTATCGCGGCCGCTACGACCCCGACTACGACTTCAGCATTCCCGGTGTCACACCGACGGGCGACGAGTACAGCGACGTGTACGAACGCGCCGGCGGCACGTGGACGGTGCCCATTAGCGTCGCGGCCGACTTCGGGCGCCGCGCCAAGATCGGCGGCACCTTCGGGCTCGAGCGCGGCACCATCGAGAATCGCTGGCTGGTCGACTTCGCGGGCACCGGCACGGCGGATGCATCGAGCGAACAGATCAACGAAGTGCGCGGGAATTCGTTCGCGGCGGGCGCGGTGGTGCGGCCGCTCATGAAGGTTTCGATCGGCGTCGCCTACGAAAGCAAGATCGACTACGACGTCGACGTCCAGGAAAACTTCACCAACTCGAGCGCCGACACGACCTACACCTCGACCATGTCCCAACCCGAGCGCTGGACGGTGTCGGCGTCGTGGCGCGTGGCGCGCGGCTTCACCGTCTACGGCGGCGCGTCCATGAGCGACTTCACCAAGTTCACGGGTCTCGACTTTCCGACCGAGCGCCTGGCCAAGGATCGCGTGGCCTCGTTCGGGCTCGAGTACCGCTTCAAGGGCTCGCGCTTTCCGATCCGTGCGTCGGCCCGCTTCGAGAAACTCCCGTACACGCTCCCCGACGGCCAGGAGATTTCGCACGTCTCATTTGCACTCGGGAGCGGATTGCTGTTCCGCACCGGCCGCGGTAAACTCGACGCGGCGTTGCAATTCGGCAAGATGGGTTCGGTCGACACCAACACCTACGAGGATCGACAGGTGCGCTTCTATATCAGCATTACGGGCTCGGAAACTTGGTCGACCAAGCGCGAGAGCCGCTACTAGCATGATCATCCGCATTCGTGTCATGGGCTGGCTGGCCGCGATCGCGCTGCTCGCGGGTTGCGGGCAGAGCAAGACGGCGGGGAAGCCCTCGGCGTCGACGCCGACCCTCGCGCAACAACTCGACGCCATGTCGCCGGAGGATCAGCTCGACACCTTGCGCAAGCTCGGCCAGGAAAAGCCCAACGACGCCAGCGTCCCGTTCCACGTCGGCAACGCATACTATTCGCTCGGCCTTTCGCTGCCCCAGGAAGACAACAGCCGCGCGATGGCGTACTACGATAGCGCGGTGACGGCGTACCAGCACGCGGTCGAACTCGACTCCACGTATTCGAAGGCGTACGTCAACATGGGTCTCGCGTACGACGCCGAGCTGCGCCGGGCCGACGCGCGTCGCGTGCTGCGCAAGGCGATCGAAGTCAATCCGAAGGACGTCTTGGCCTACTGCCACCTCGGCCAGGTCGAGGCGAGCTTCGGCGATTACGGCGAAGCGGTGCGCCTGTACGAAGAAGCGCTCGAGCTGGACCCCAACAGTGCCCAGGCGCACTACAACCTGGGCCTCGCCTTCGCGGAGACCAAGGTATTCAAGGAAGCGTTGGTCGAGTGGGAGAGAGTCATCGCACTCGACCCCGACGGCGAATTGGGCAAGACGGCGTCGGAGAATGTGCGCCTCCTCCGCCAGTATCTCGAGGCGAAGCCGTAACCATCATGAAGGGCGAATTCGTTTCTGTCGGCCACACCGCGCGCGACGGCGCGCACGTCCTGCTCGCGATGAGCGGCGGGGTCGACTCCGCCGTGTCGGCACTGACCTTGGTCGAAGCCGGCTATCGCGTGGTCGGCATGACGATGAAGAATTACTGCTACGGCGACGCGGCCGTCCCCGAGCGCAGCTGCTGCTCGACCGAAGCCATCGATGACGCGCGCGCCGTGTGCCAGCGCCTCGGTATTCGCCACCTGGTGGTGAGCACCGAAGAACTCTTCGGCCGCGAGGTCTATCACAACTTTCTCGACGAATACCGCCGCGGTCGCACACCCAACCCGTGTGTGCGCTGCAACTCCATCGTTCGCTTCGACACGCTGGTCGAGTGGGCGGACCGCATGGACTTCGACTACGTCGCGACGGGGCACTACGCGCGCGTGTTCCGCTCGGAGGCCGGGCGGCACTACGTCGCGCGCTCGACCTCTCGCTCCAAGGACCAGTCGTACTTTCTTTCCGCACTCGAACCGAAATCACTCGACCGCGTCTTGTTTCCGCTCGGCGATCGCGAGAAGGACCAAGTGCGCGCGCACGCGCGCGACGGGGGACTGCGTGTCGCCGACAAGCCCGACAGCCAGGAAGTCTGTTTCATCTCGACGCGGACACTGCGCGAGTTCTTAGACGGCAAGGTGGAGATGACGCCCGGCGACGTGGTCTCGCGCACCGGCGAGGTGGTCGGGCGCCACGACGGCCTCGCCACCTACACCGTGGGACAGCGTCGCGGCCTGGGCATCGCGGCGACGAAGCCGCAGTACGTGGTCGCCCTCGACGCCGCACGCAACACCGTCGTCCTCGGCGACGACGAGGACTTGTATGCGCGCGAGCTTTCGTGCGACGTGGCCTGGCTGGACGATGAAGCCGCGCGCGACGCACGGCCGCTCACGGCGCAGATTCGTTCGCGCCATTCCGCCGAGCACGTGGCGTCGTTTGCGGTCGACGACCGCCGCGCGCGCGTCGTGTTCGACGCGCCCCAGCGCGCCATGGCCCCCGGCCAGACCATCGCGTTCTACGACGGCGACGTGGTGGTGGGGTCGGGCGTTATCGCGACCTCCGGGCCGGCGTAGGCGACGACGTGCTCTCGCGCGCCCGCGCGCTCGTTCTCCCGCTTCTCGTAGCACTCCTCGCACTGGTCCCCGCGCTCGCTCGGCCCGCGGGCGAAACGCAAACTCGTCTCCTCGATCCATTTCCGGTCACGATTCACTACCCGCCGCGCTACGGCCGCGTGGCCGAGAAGGTCGACCAGATCGCGCGCGCGGAATTGCCGCGCTTGATGTCGGAAGTCGGACTCACCGAGCTTACGCCCATCGAGATCGTCGTCACCGCCGACGCGCGCGCCTATGACCGCTCGCTCTCGCCCGAACTCCCGAACTGGGGTGTCGCCTTCGCGATCCTCGAACAGCAGCGCATTCTGGTGGACGTCCACAAGGCGACGCGCGCCTTCAACTCGCTCGACGAAGTCGTCCCGCACGAACTCTCGCACTTGCTCGTGCGCCAGCGCGTGCCCGACGCCGACCTCCCGATTTGGTTCTCCGAAGGAATGGCGCAGTGGCAAGCGCGCGAGTGGTCGCTGGCCGACTCGTGGCAGCTCATGCAAGGGGTGTGGTCGGGGAGTGCGCCGCGCATCGTGGACCTGGTTCGCCACTACCCGGCCGACGAAGCGCGCGCGCAAGACGCCTATCGCATCTCGTACGCCGCGTTCACGTACCTCTTCGAGGGCGTGGGGTTCGGAAAGTTGCCGGAGTTTCTGGGGACGGTCGAAAGGAATCGCAGCTTCGGGGGCGGTTTTTCGGAGTATTGGGGCTTTTCCACGTCCGACTTCGCCGCCTACTTCCAGGACGACATCGAGCGGCGCTATAAGAGCAAGTCATTCGTCTTCCAAGACGGACCGCTCTTCGGCTTCGCGGCGCTGGTTTTCATCGCCGTCGTCGTTCGGCAGTACTTCAAGCGCCGGAAGAAGTTCGCGCAGCTGGAAGAGTAGCAAAGCCTGTCGCCGCGTTGCTTGACCCCCTCTCAACCCGGTGCTATAGTGCGCAATCCGGTCGACAGATCGGAGGGCTAGCCTAACTGGTAAGGCAACGGTCTTGAAAACCGTCGGGCTTAACCGCCCTTGGGGGTTCGAGTCCCTCGCCCTCCGCCAGTTTGCGGGTCGCGGTTGGCGCGATCCGGTTCGAGAGAAAGAATTGGGAGAGGTGGCCGAGTCGGTCTAAGGCGACGGTTTGCTAAACCGTTGTACGGGCTTAAACCTGTACCGAGGGTTCGAATCCCTCCCTCTCCGCCATTTTGGCGCCGTTCCATGCGGACGTGCGCCGCGCGGAGGCGCCCCCATGTTGATGAAGTCCGCCGTCGTCAAGAGGATCGATCTTTGGTCGCTGTGCAAGATGGCCTTCGTGTTGTACGCGACACTCGGCTTCGTGTGCGGTCTCTTCTATGGAGCGATCATCGCGTTCATCGGAAGCTTCGGCGCGATGTGGGGCGAGCACATGCCCGGCATCGGACGCCTCTCCGGCGTCATCGGGATCATCGCGGTGCCGATTATCGCGGTCGGTTACGGTTGCCTGGGTGCCATCGTGATGACCATCGCCGGCGGGTTGTATAACGTCGCGGCCCGATTCGTCGGCGGCGTAACGCTCACCGTCGACGTCCAAGATATCGCGGGGCCGCCGTCGGTCTAGCTTCGACATCATTCTGAAATGGGCGCCCGTAGCTCAACTGGATAGAGCGTGTGGCTACGGACCACAAGGCTAGGGGTTCAAGTCCTCTCGGGCGCGCCATCTTCTCCTTCGCTTCGAACGAAATCCCACTGAAAGCTGAAACCCCGGCCGTCCTGGGCCGGTCTTAGAAGCGTCCACGGTGCTGCGTCTGCAACATCCGTGTGGGCGTTCGCGTAGTTCAGCCAAACTTCGACCCGGCGGCGGGTGGAATCCCCACGGAACCCTGAAACGACGGAGTGACGACGTGAAGAAGCCGAGCCGAAAAACCTTCCTCATTTCCCTCATCGCGATCGTCGTCGTCGGTGGCGGGCTGGCCTTCATGGCCAAGACGCGCATGGGTGTCAAGAGCAGCGCCAGCGCCGACTCCACAGTGACCGCGGATAGCACCAAGACGGCGGCCGCCTCCGACCCGGACGACAAGAAGAAACACGATAAAAAGAAGAAAAAGAAGGGCGAGAAAGTCGACGCCCCCGTCCCCATCGAAGTGACGACGGTCACACCGCGCGCGATCTCGACCTACTACCAGACCACGGCCACACTCGAGCCCGAGAAGCGCGTCGACATCCTCACCAAGATCTCCGGCGAGGTGCGCGAGATCCTGGTCGAAGAAGGCGACTTCGTCAAAGAAGGCGGCGTGCTGTGCAAGCTCCAGGACGACGAGCTGCGCGTGGCACTCGACGAAGCGAAGATCAATCGCGACCAGCAGAAGGTGGAGCTCGAGCGCATCGAGACCATGCGCTCGCAGAGTCTCATCAGCGACAAGGAATACCAGCAGATCAAGTACAACTTCGATTTGGCCAACAACCGCTACGAGTCGGCGCGCGTGAAGTACGAGTACACGCAGATCAAGGCACCGTTTGGCGGCATCGTGACGCAGCGCTTGGTCGACCCGGGCGAGAATATCCCGATGGGTGCCAAACTCTTCATGATGGCCGACACACAACCGCTATTGTTGTCGATGTACCTGCCCGAAACCGAAGCGCGCCAGGTGAAGAAGGGCCAGCGCGTCGCGATTCGCCCCGACACCGGCGAAGAGACCGAGTTCGAAGGCGAAGTGCTGCGCATCGCGCCCGAGGTGGACCAGCGCACGGGTACCATCAAGGTGACCGCACAGACCCACGCGGGCGGCGTGCCGGGGAGCTTCGTGCGCGTGCGCATTCTCATGGACACGCACGACGACGTGCTCGCGATTCCGCGCCGCAGCATCGTGTCCGACGCGGGCGACCGCTTCGTCTTCATCGCGGCGGCCGACACGGTGCGCAAGGTCCAGGTCGGTATCGGCTACGAAGACGAAACCCACGCCGAAGTCACCCACGGCCTCGCGAGCGGCGACACCGTGGTGACGGCCGGTGTCGGCGGCATTCGCGACGGCACCAAGATCAAGGTCGTGCACCCCGACGACGTCGCCACCGCGGCCAAGAAGCCCGAGGCCACCGGCAAGAAAAAGTAGGGCGCCGGCGACCAACGCCCCACCATGAACATCGTCGACTTCTCCATCAAGCGCCCCGTCACGGTGACGATGATCTTCGTCGCCGTCGTGATATTCGGATTCGTCGCCCTTTCGCGCCTCGACCTGCGCCTCCTGCCCGATATTTCGTATCCGTCGCTCACCATCCAGACCGAGTACGCCGACGCAGCGCCCGCCGAGGTGGAGAACTTCGTCACGCGCCCGCTCGAGGAGGCGGTGGGTGTGATCAGCGGTTTGCGCACCATTCGTTCGGTGTCGAAGCCGGGCATGTCGGAGATCACACTCGAGTTTTCGTGGAAGACGCACATGCAGTACGCGGCCCTCGACGTGCGCGACAAGATCGACTTGATCCAACTCCCGCGCGAAGCCAAAGCACCCGTCATTCTGCGCTACGACCCTTCGCTCGACCCCGTCCTGCGCATCGGCATTTCGGGCACCGACAATTTGGTGCGTCTCCGCAATCTCGCCGACTACACCGTCAAGAAAGAGCTCGAATCCTTGGATGGCGTCGCGAGTGCCAAGGTGCTGGGCGGTCTCGAAGAAGAAATCCAGGTCGAGATCGACGAGCGTCGCCTGGCCAGCTACGACATTCCGATTTCACTGGTCGCCGCGCGCCTGGCCCAGGACAACGTCAACCAGTCGGGCGGACGGCTGCGCGACAAGGGTGCCGAGTTCCTGCTGCGCACCGAAAACGAATTCCAGAGTGTGGAGGACATCGCCAACACCATCGTGCGCGAAGAAGGCGGGCGTCGCGTGGTGCTGGCCGACCTGGGCTCGGTGACGCGCGGACACATCGAACGCGACGTCATCACGCGCTTGAATGGGAAAGAAGTGGTCGAGGTCGCCATCTACAAGGAGGGCGACGCCAACACGGTAGCGGTGGCCGACGCAGCCAAGCGGCGGCTCGAGGCCGTGAAGAAGCACCTCCCGCCGGAAATCAAGATCGACACGCTGTTCGACCAGTCGCGCTTCATCAAGAGTTCGATCGACGAGGTGCGGTCGAACGCGCTGCAAGGCGCCTTGCTCGCGATCTTGGTCCTGTTTGTCTTCCTGCGCGACGTTCGCAGCACGGTCATCATCGGGCTCTCGATTCCGATCTCGATCATGTTCACATTCGTCATCATGCAGCAGCTGGGTGTCTCGCTCAACATGATGTCGATGGGTGGGCTCGCACTCGGGGTCGGCATGTTGGTCGACAACTCGATCGTGGTGCTGGAGAGCATTTCGCGCCACAAGGGGACGAACCCGGACCGCAAGGCGGCCACGCTGCGCGGTGCCAAGGAAGTCGCGGGTGCCGTCACCGGTTCGACGCTTACCACCGTCGCGGTGTTCTTGCCCATCGTCTTCGTGGAAGGAATCGCGGGGCAAATCTTCAAGGACCAGGCCCTCACGGTGTCGATTTCGCTCATCGCGTCGCTCATCGTGTCGCTCATGCTGATCCCGATCGCGTCGGCGATGAACTTCGGCGCGGGCACCGCGGTGGTGCCGGCCGCCGAGAGTGCGCCGGAACCGCGACACCGCATCGCGCGCGCGGCGCGCAAGGTCGGCCGCGCCATCACGGTCACGACTCCGACGTTCGTACTCCGCGTGCTGCGGCGCTCGAGTGCCTGGGTGGGGCGCATGTTCGACGTCGTCACGCGACCCGTCCACATCGTGTACGACCGTTTCTATCCGCGTTTCGAAGCGGCCTACGCGCGCAGCTTGGACCGCGTGCTCGCGCATCGGCGTCGCTTTCTGGCCGGGATGCTGGTGCTGTTCGTGGCCTCGCTAGCGGCGGGACGCTTCGTGGGACGCGAGATGATTCCGCAGTTTTCGCAAGGCGAGTTCAGCTTCGCGGTGCAGATGCCGGAGGGAACGCCGCTCGAAAGCACCGATTCGCACCTAGCGGAGATGGAGGAGATCGCGAGTGCGGAGCCGGGTGTCGAGTCCTACTTCACCAGCGTGGGTACGGCGAGCCGGCTCGGCAGCAACGTGAAGAGCAAGGACGAGAATATCGGGCAGCTCAACGTCGTGATGGAAGCAAAAGGCGATCGCGCGGCCGAGGCGCAGCTGATCGCGTCGCTACGGCACAAGTTCGCACGGCTCGAAGGTGTGACCACGAAGTTTGCGCGCCCGTCGTATTTCAACTTTCAAACGCCGCTCGAAGTGCACGTCTTCGGCTACGACTTGGACGAGATCAAGGATTTCGCCGACCAACTGGTGGTCAAAATGGCGGACATCCCCGGCGTCAGGGACGTCAAGTCGTCGCTCGAGTTCGGAAACCCCGAGCTCGACATCGAATTCGATCGCGTGCGCATGTCGTCGATGGGCCTCGCGGTCGAGGACGTTGCCAACACGGTGCGCACCAAGATCAAGGGCGACGTGCCGACCAAGTTCAAGGAGCGCGACAAGCAAGTCGATATCCGTGTGCGCAGCAGCGCGTGGCGCGCCGAGGACACCGACGCGATGCGCTCGTTGGTGGTGGCGGAGCGCGACGGCGCGCCCATCCTCCTGGGTAGCATTGCCAACGTTCGGGTGGCGAGCGGCGTCAATCAGATCTCGCGTGTGTCGCAACAGCGCGCCGCCATCGTGTCGGGCAACATCGTGGGGCGCGACTTGGGTGGCGTCGCCAAGGACATCCAGGCGGTGCTGGCGTCGACGCCGGTTCCGGAAGGCGTCACCGTGGAGCTGGGCGGCGAAAACGAAGAGCTGACCCGCTCCTACAAGAGCCTCGTGCTGGCGCTGATTCTTGCCGTGTTCCTGGTCTACCTGGTCATGGCGGCCCAGTTCGAATCGTTCGTGCATCCGTTCATCATCATGTTCACCGTGCCGCTGGGAGCGATCGGCGTCGTTCTCACACTGCTGCTCACCGGGACACCGTTCAGCGTGATCGTGTTCATCGGAGTCATTCTGCTGGCCGGCATCGTCGTCAACAACGGCATCGTGCTGATCGACTACATCAACACGCTGCGGCGCGAAGGAACCGCGAAAGCAGAGGCCATTCGCGCGGCGGGCTTGGTGCGATTGCGCCCTATTCTCATGACCACGCTCACCACGGTGCTGGGCTTGATCCCGATGGCGATGGGCTTCGGTGAGGGCGCGGAGATTCGCACGCCGATGGCGCTGACGGTGGTGGGCGGCTTGTCGGTCGGGACACTGCTGACGTTGTTCGTGATTCCCGCGCTCTATTCGGTGGTCGCCAAGGACGACTGAGAGATCGCCGCGCCATGAAACTCTACGAGCTCTCGGTCAAGAAGCCCGTCCTGGTCATGATCGGGCTCGTAACACTGGTGGCGATGGGCGGCATCGCATCCGTCAAGCTGCCGGTCGAGTTCTTGCCCCACGTCGAATTCCCGTTCATCGGCGTCTTCATTCCGTATTCCAACTCGCACCCGGATTATATCGAGCGGCACATCATCAAGCCGGTCGAAGAGGTATTCGCGACCCTGGGCGGTGTGCGGCGCATCCAGTCGAACACGCAGCCCGACGGTGCGTTCGTGGGCGTGGAGTTCCAATGGGGGCGCGACGTCGGTGTCTTGCGCATGGAGGTCAAGGAGAAGCTCGACCAGATCAAGAGCGAGCTGCCGGCCGACGTCGAGCACATGCAGATTCTCACCTTCGACACCGCCGACATCCCCATCCTGGAAGGGCGCATCTCCGCGCACGGTCGCGACCTCTCGGGGAGCTACGACCTCCTCGAGCGCTCGATCATCAACCCGCTCAAGCGCATCGAGGGTGTGGGCAATGTATTCATCCACGGTATCGAGCCGCGCGAGATATCGGTCTATCTGTCGATGGACAAGATCAAGGCGCACCGCGTCGATGTGGGCAACGTGTTTCGTCTGCTGCAGAGTGCCAATGCGAGTGTATCGGGCGGCGAGCTGACGGCCCAGGGCCGTCGTTACACCATTCGCGCGCTCGGGAGCTTCCACGACATCGACGACATCGAAAACCTGGTGGTAAGTCCGGAGGGACTCCGCCTCAAAGACATCGCCGAAGTCCACTACGGCTCGCCCGAGTTGACCTACGGCCGGCGCTTGAACGGCGAGCAGGCGGTGGCGTTCTGGATTCAGAAGGCCAGCAACGCCAACACGGTCGACGTTGCGCGCCGCGTTCATGCGGCGATGGAGAAGATCAAGGCCGACCCCGCCCTACACGGGATCGACGTCCTCTTGTTCTTTGACCAATCCGAAGAAATCCTGGGCGGGATCAACGGGCTGCGCAAAGCGGGCCTCGAAGGCGGGCTGCTCGCGATCGCCATCCTGTGGTTCTTCCTGCGCCGCCTTTCGACGACGCTCATCATCGGTATTTCGATTCCGTTTTCGATCATCTGCACGCTGGCCTTCATGTACTTCACGGGCTACTCGCTCAACATGCTGACCATGATGGGGCTGATGCTGGGCATCGGGATGCTGGTCGACAACGCGGTGGTGGTGCTGGAGTCCATCTACCAGCACCAACTCAAGCGCGAGGACGCCGCGCACGCCGCCGTCACCGGGACGGCGTCGGTGGCGACGGCCGTCACCGCGGCCACACTGACCTCGGTGATCGTGTTCGCGCCCATCGTGTTCGGGTCGAAGACCGACGAGCTGTTCGTGTGGCTGTCGTCGGTCGGTGTGACGTTGTCCGTGGCGCACATCTTTTCGCTGCTGGTCTCGATGACGCTGATCCCGTTCCTCGCCGCACGCATGCGCAAGCCGACCGAGATCCGCCGCTCCAAGTTCCTCATGGGGCTGGAGGCGCGTTACGTGAGGGCGCTGCATTGGACCACGTTCAAACACCCCAAGTGGACGCTCGGCATCGTCACGGCGTCGCTGCTCTTGACCGTCGCGGGGGCCAAGTTGATCGGGATGAAGGGTCCGCAGAACGACGACGCCCTGTTGATCGAGCGCATCGTCATGCAATACGACTTCGCGTCGAACGTCGACTATCGCGAGTCGGACGCGTACGTCAAGCGCGTGGAAGGCATTCTCGAGATCCAAGCGCAAGGAGCTCGAGATCGAAACCATCTACAGCTATTACTCCGATAACGAGGCCATGACCACGGTGTACTTCAAGGACAAGTATCTCGGAAAGGAGAAGCTCAAGGAGAAGCGCAAGCTCCTGCGCGAGACGATTCCGGACATCGCCGGGATCAAGCTGCGCCTGGGCGACGAGAGCGGAGAAGACAGCGGGGGTGCGACTCTCCTGCAGGTGAATCTCTTCGGCGAAGACAAACAGGTGCTGGAAGAGATCGCGAACGAAGTCAAGCGTCGCCTGGGTTACGTGAAGGAACTCACCGACGTCAAGACCAGCGTCGAAATGGGCCGCGAGGAAATCGACATCGCCATCGACCCCGACGAAGTGTCGCGCTATCAAATGACGGCCAACGACGTGGCCTCGGTGATGGGGCTCACGTTCCGCGGCGTCGACCTCGACCGCTTCCAGGGGGAGGATCGCGAGATTCCCATGTCGATCAGCTTGGACCCCAAGGATCAAGTCGGAATCTACAACCTCCACAATTTGATGGTCGGCATGAACAACGACAAGGAGATCACGCTCGGTTCGGTGGCGTCGTTCCAGGAGAAGCGTGGTCCCACCCAGATCGAGCGCGACAACCAGCGCACCATCGTGTCGGTGCGCGGTCTCTACGAAGGCGAGCGCTTCGACGACGTGCTGGAAGAAACCAAGGGAATCATGAACAGCGTGACCCTCCCGCCCGGCTACGCGTGGTCGTTCAGCCGGCGCATCGAAGAGAAAAACCAGCAAGCGCAGCAAATGCTGATCAACGCGCTCTTGGCGATTCTGTGCGTCTACTTGGTCATGGCCGCCTTGTTCGAGTCGCTGATGCACCCGCTCATCATCATGATATGCCTGCCGCTGGCGGCGGTGGGTGTGATCTGGATGCTGCTACTGACGGGGACGTCCTTCGGCATCATGGCGATGATCGGAGTCGTGATCTTGATCGGAGTCGTGGTGTGCAACGGCATCGTGCTGATCGACCATATCAACGTACTGCGCAAGGAAGGCATGCCGATGAACGAAGCCGTCATCGAAGGCGGTCGCGAGCGCTTGCGCCCGATCGTGATGACGGCGCTCACGACCATTCTGGGATTGGTCCCGATGGCGCTCGGCAATTCGCACATCGGCGATGCCCAGTACTACCCGCTCGCGCGCGCCTTGATGGGCGGCATGATCAGCTCGACCTTCCTGACACTCCTGGTTCTGCCGGCCTACTACATCCTGGGCGAGCGCACCAAGGCGTGGTGGGAAGGTGTGCTGTGGCGGTCGAAACCGGGGGCGGTTTCGAAGCCGGAATCGCACGCCCTGTAAGTGTTGGCCCATTCGGGTCGACCCGCTATAATGCCCGCGTGCCACACCCCATCATCGTCACCGGCGGAGCCGGTTTCATCGGAAGCAATCTGGTCGAAGCGCTCAACCGGCGCGGGTACGACGACGTCTTCGTCGTCGATCACATCCAAGACAGCCCCATCAAGAAGCTGAATCTCGAACGCCTGGCCTACGTCGACTACTTCGACAAGCGCGAGTTCCGGGAGCGACTTCGCGCCGATCGCGTGCCCAACGTCTCGGTGGTCTTTCACCTCGGGGCCTGCAGCTCGACCACCGAGACCGACGAAGGCTACCTGCGCGACAACAACACCGACTACACGCGCGAGCTGTGCGAGTGGTCGCTGCGCAGCGGCGCGCGCTTCATCTATGCCTCCAGTGCCGCCACCTACGGCGATGGTTCCAAGGGCTACTCCGACGCCGACAAGGTGACGCCCACACTCGAGCCGCTCAACCTCTACGGGGCGTCGAAACAGTGGTTCGACATGTGGGCGCTGGAAACGGGCGCCATCAAGAGAATCGCAGGTGTTAAGTACTTCAACGTGTACGGCCCGTGGGAAGACCACAAGGGCGACATGCGCTCCCTCGTCAACAAGGCCTACGCACAGGTTCTCCGCGACGGCGAGATCACGCTCTTCAAGTCGTATCGCCCCGAGTTCAAGGACGGCGAGCAGCGCCGCGACTTCATTCACGTGGACGATGCCGTCGCGGTGACGCTATTCTTCCTCGATCATCCGGAGGTCTCGGGTCTCTACAACTGCGGGACGGGTGTGGCGCGGACGTGGGTCGATTTGGCGACGGCGATTTTCGCGGCCATGAAGCTCCCACCGCGCATCCGATTCATCGACATGCCGGAGAACATACGCGAGAAGTACCAGTACCGCACCAAGGCCGACATGACCAAGCTCCGCAAGGCCGGGTATTCGGCGCCGTTCTTGCAAATCGAAGACGGCGTGCGCCGGTACGTGCAGGAGTACCTACAACCCCAGTCGGCTCGCTAGAACCCTTATAAATGAGTAGTCCCATCGCGCCCAAAGTTCGCGTCGGCTTGATCGGCGCCGGTTACGTCGCCGCGCACCACTTGCGCGCGCTGAACGCGTTGCCGTTCGTCGAAGTGGTCGGCATTTGCGACCGCGATCGCACGCGCGCCGAAGCGCTGGCGCGAAAGTTCCGCGCCGGTGCGGTCTATTCGGATCTCTCCTCGATGGCGGGCACCAAACCCGACGTCATTCATATTCTCACTCCACCCGAATTCCATTGCCCGCTGGCATTGCAAGCGATGGACATCGGTTGTCACGTCTTCGTCGAGAAACCGATGGCGGAGTCGGTCGACGAATGCGACCGCATGATCGAACGCGCGCGCGAAAAGGGTGTGGTGCTGTCGATCAATCACTCAGATCGTTTCGACCCGGTCGTCTTGCAGGCGATCCAGATCGCGCGTTCCGGTGCCATCGGCGACGTGCTGGCGGTGCACTCGATTCGCAGCTCGGACTATCCGACCTACGCGGGCGGACCGCTCCCGCAGCCGTATCGACAAGGGTCGTATCCGTTTCGCGACCTCGGCGTGCACAGCCTCTACCTGGTGGAGAGCTTCGTGGGGCCGGTGCAAAACCTCATGGTCCGCTACTACGAGTCGGGTCGCAATCCGATGCTCACCTTCGACGAATGGCGCGCCTACGCCGAGTGCGAACGCGGCACCGGTTCGATGTACCTCTCGTGGAACACGCGGCCCATCCAGAGCGAACTCGAAATCCACGGCACGCGCGGTGTCATCAAGGTCGACCGCTTCCTGCAAGTTTGCGACGTGAACCGCGTGCTGCCGGGACCGAAACAAATCGGCAACATCCTGAACGGATTTCGGAACGCCGCGCGCCGCTCGTTCATTGTCCCGGTCAACTTGGTACGTTTCATGACGGGATCGCTCAAGCCTTCGCCGGGCATCTATCGGTGTGTGCAGGATTTTCACATCGCGTTGCGCAACGGCTACACCGTGCCGGTGCCGCCCGAAGAGGGCCGCCGCATGGCGAAGTGGATCGACTTTGCGAGCCGGGACGCCGACCACGAGAAAGCGATGAGGCTCGCGCACGAGATGTCGAAGCCGCTCCCGCACGCGCGCGTCCTCGTCACCGGCGGGGCCGGCTTCCTCGGGCGCGCGCTGGTCGAGCGACTGCAAGCCAACGGCGAATCGGTGCGTTTGTTGTTACGACGCGCGCCGGCGCAAGGCAGCAGCGAAGGGGTGGTGATCGGGAGCTTGGGGCAACCCGACCTGGTCGATCGTGCGGTGCAGGGTGTGGAGGTCGTCTACCACGTCGGTGCGGCCATGAAGGGCGGCAAGGAAGAATTCGAGCAGGGGACGGTATGGGGAACGCGCAACGTGGTCGACGCGTGCCTGCGCCACGGTGCCAAGCTCGTGTACGTGAGTTCGATGAGTGTCGCCGATCACGCGGGCCACGTGACCGGTGTCCCCGTCACCGAGCAATCGCCCTACGAACCGCACCCGGATCGTCGCGGCGTCTACACGCAGACCAAGTTTCGCGCCGAGCAGATGGTGCTCGACGCCATGCGTGACCAGGGATTGCGCGCGGTGGTCGTGCGGCCGGGGCAGATCTTCGGCCCCGGCGCCGAGCACGTGACGCCGAACGGTGTTATCGGCATCGCGGGACGCTGGATCGTGGCGGGCAACGGCACGCGCATGCTGCCGCTGGTCTATCGCGACGACGCGGTCGACGCGCTCGTGCTCGCGGAGCGATCGGAGAAGGCGTGGGGCCACGTGATCAACGTGGTCGACCCGACCGCGCTGACACAGAACGACTACCTGCGAGTGGGCGGCGCGCACGCAGCCGCTGCGCGTGATGCGCTGGCCGGTGTGGTGGCTCTGGATTCTCGCGTTCAAGATCGAAATCCTGGGGAAGATCATGAAGCGCGACGTTCCGCTCACGCGCTACAAGATTCGCTCGCTCACGCCGCTGTGGCCCTTCGACGTCACCCGCGCGCGCGAGTTGCTGGGCTGGTCGCCCAGAGTCGGCACGCTCGACGGACTGAAGCGGACCTTCGGTGGTGGGGTTTAGCGCCGCGCCGGGCGCGGATCACACCACACATCGTCGTGGCATGGGTTCCCGGGGTAGACCGGACTCATTTGTTCCGGCCCCGCGCCGGCGCGGCTAAACCATTATACAGGGTGCAGAGTGCGTACGGACGCCCATCTCCACCGCTAGAAACCGAACGATGCCTGGATGGCGGGAATCAGACTCCAGTCGTTCTCGTACTCCGTCATCTGCGCCACACCCTTGAGCACCAAGTCGCGCGAGACGTGGTAGTCGAGACCGGTTTCGACGCGGTACACGTTTTCGTCCCACGTCATGGAATTGCCCGCGCTGTCCTGGACCTTCGCGAAGCGAAGCCCGTCGACGCGTAGGCACACGTCCCAGCCCGGCGCCACCGAGTACACCGACTGCACGTACATCGACTGATTGCTCAGTCCCTCCGCGCGTATCGGCGTGTCGTAGTGGTTGTAGAAGTACTCGCCCATGAACGCGAACTTCCAGATCATCCACTCGACGCTCACACCGTAAAGATTCTGGAAGTAGTCGTTCACAGTCTTGCCGACGGGGAGGTACTGCTCCACCGCGCGGTCGAGATAGGCGCCGTGCGCGATCGATCCCCACACCTTGAAACCAGGCGTGAAGGCGAAGCCGAGCTTGGCGTGGGGTGCAATGTTGTCGTTGATGTCGGTGCCCTGCACGGTCGCCGACGGCGGGCCCAGCGTCGCACCGACCGAGAACTCGAGGCGGCCCAGAGTCCCGAGGGTGAACAACCCGTAGTTCCAGCAGTTGTCGTACAAGACCGGCATGGGCGCGTAGCGATACCCGCGCGTGCCGTTGGAATCGGAGTAGCTCACACCGTATTCCTGGGCGGTGCCGCGCTTCGACAGAAGGTCGTCGAGGCTGTTGGGCATCATGGTGTAGGGCAAGGACGACTTCCAGTACTGCTGCAGCGGAATCCCGACCAATGGGTTCTTGTTCGAATAGGTGTGGCTGGCCCAGATGCCGTCGTGCACGGGAATCAGGCCCGCTTCGATGAAGATGTTCCGCTCCTCGTGGACGCGCTGCATGATGTAGCCGCCGAAGAATCGAAACTCGTTATAGCTCTCGGGCGAAATCAAGAACTGAATGTAGACCGACGTGTTGCCGCGCTTGCCGTCGACGAACAGGCGCGTGCGCAGCGCGTCGAAATTGCCGTCGTTGGTATTGTTGGTATTGAGATAGCGATGGCTGCCGACGTCGTCCGCGACCAAGTCGACCAGCCCGCGCACTTGGACGGCGTTGGGAGTTTGTCCCCGCGCGTTCACGGCCACGCCGATCAAGGCCAGCGCCAAAAACGTCACGAGCGCGATCGACCGGCCCGCCGTCGTGGGAACCCAATTCAACGAGTGCATCGAGCGTCTCATACCAAGACTCCTTCTTCTTTCTGCGGCGTCGGCGCGGGTGCCGCGGCCGCGGGGCCGGAGCGCGGCAGGGCAATGGCGAACGTGCTGCCGCGACCGGGCGTGCTGGTAACCGTGATCCGGCCGCCGTGTTTTTCGACGATGGCTTTGCACAGCGCCAGACCCAGACCGAATCCCTTCGAACCGAAACCGTAAGTACCCGACGAGTGGTGCATGACGTCGCCGACTTCGTAGATCTTGTCGAAGATCCACTTGAGTTCGTGCTGCGGAATACCGATGCCGGTGTCTTCGACGGTGATGTGGACTTCCTTCTCGCACTGGCGCGTCGCAACGCGCACCTGACCGCCGTCGGCGGTGAAGCGAATGGCGTTGTCGAGTAGCGCCAGGAACGCGTCGGTGAAGCGACGCGGGTCGATGACGGCGAAGAGCGCCTCGTCGCCCAGCTCGAGGGTCAGGCGCAGCTTGCGCTCTTCGGCCACCGAGCGCCGCTCCAGGGCCGCGTCGCGCACGACGTCGCGCATGTCGCGCCGGCACAGCTGGAGCGATTGCAGCCCTTGCTCGTAGTAGGTCAAGTCCAGCATCGACTGCACGAGCTTGTTCAAGCCCGTGAGCTGCTCGGTGATCATGGTGGTCGTTTCCTTGACCTTGTCGGGCAGCTGACCCATGGCACCGCTCGCGATCATTTCATTGAAGCCGGTAATGATGGTCAGCGGTGTCCGCAGCTCGTGGCCCGCCAGCGCGATGAAGTTGCTCTTGGCTTGGTCGATGTTTTTCAAGCTTTGCACGTAGGTGGCGAGCGACTCGCGCATGAGCGCGAAGTTCTTGCCCAAGAGTGCCAGCTCGTCGCGGCCGCGCATGTCGATGGGATAGTTGTATTGGCCTTTTTGCAGCGCCACCGACGCCGCCACGATGCGCGACAGCGGTCCGGTGATACTGTTCGCGACCCCGAAGCCGACCACGAGGGTCACCACGACCGCGGCCAGTCCGCCGAAGGCGAGGCGCCGCTCGAGCATCAGAATCGGCGTCATCTCGGCCAAGAGCTCGCGGCCGATCAAGGCGTCGAAGCCGTCGCTGGGCGCAACCCCGCCCACGCCGACGTGGATCGTCAGGTACTCGCGACCGTCGTGCTCGCGGCTGAACGCGTCGGAGAGCGTCACGGAACCGCGCGCGATCGTCGTCGCGACGTCGGCTTGGGGAGTCCAGTCCACCGACGCGCCCGGCGTGGTGGCGTAGGTGCTCGCGAACGCCACCCCGTTGCGCGCGAGGCACACGTCGGCGCCGGTCAGGCGCTTGACTTCGCCCGCGAACTCGTCGTTCAAATAGCTCCCGAGTCGAATCACGCCTTCCAAGTTGTGCAGCACGTACACGGGTGCGACCGCGGCCGCCACGATGCGCCCGTCGAACTCGTAGAAGTCTGCGACGGTCGAGCCGCGCATGGCGAGGTCGATGCCCGCCAGACCGTTACGCGTGTCGTCGCGGACACCCGTCGCCACGTGCGCGAGCCGGTCCTGGCTTCCGCCGCGCGTGACGCGCGTGATGAAGTGGCCGTCGGCGTCGAACATCTCCATGAAATCGGCGTCGGTGATGCGCAGGAAGTCGTCCGCGATGCCTTCCAGTGTGGGAACGAACTCGGCGCCGCGCTCCTCGCGCGGAATCGAAAAGGGTGCAAAGAAGCGCGGGTCGCGCACCGTCACCTGCGCCATGCTGACCAATTCGTTGCGGCGCGACGTCACCATCTGCACGAACACCGATCCGGCTTCGGTCAGGCTCTCGTTGACGCGATGGCGCACGGTATCGTTGGCCGTGTGCATGGCCGAGAGCAAGATCGTCACCAGGATGGCGATCAGCGGCACCGTCGTCAGGACGACGATGCGGGTCCGTAGTGATCCGAAACGCAGCATGCGTCTTTGCCTCGAAATCGTCGACTAGATGGAAACGTCCACGCGCGTCACACCGTCGCCGACCGACGCCTTCACCGATCGATCACCCAAGTCCGGATGCCACACCTTCAGCGTGTACTCGCCGTTGGGAACGTCGGGCAGGACGAACTCGCCGTTTTCATTGGGCTGGGTGACGAACGGTGTATCGACCACGAGCACGTAGGCCGACATGGTCGAGTGAATGTCGCAGAACACCTGCACGATCCCCGGCTTGTCGAACTTGACACTCTTCGACTTGCCCTTGCCGTAGTAGCCGAGGTCGAACTTTTTCGGCTTCGAATACGAGAACACGTTGTGATAGACGAGATCGCCGTTGGGGAAGTCGATGGTGGCGCCGACCGGGACACCCAGCACGTGCGGCTCGAACGACTGATTGATCTGCCACAACTCGGGGGTCTTGCCGGGTGCGCGCACGACGTCGCGGGTGCCGGGGCCCTCGAGGTACACGACGACGTCTTTGGGCGTGGTCGGTCGCGCGCCGCGCGACCCGCCGCCAATCGAATTCAGCGTCCCCGCGTACGGGTCCATACCGGCCGACATCGGAGCCGCCACGTCGGAAACGATGCGGACGGTGCCGCGGATCTCGCCGGCCTGCACGAGGGTGGCGAAAAGCATCCACAGCAACGGGACCAAAACGAGCCACCAGCGCGGGCGAAAGCGGCGCCGCGACGGGCGTCGGAAAAGCGAATTGGATTGTGTCATATCACGTTCACGTCCAATGGATTATGGTCGGCATCGCAACCCGTTTCGATGGGGTGCGAAGGAGGCCGACGCGTCCGGTTTGGTCGGCCGCTCTTGGGGAGTCGGCCGCACGATTTGGGAATCCCGGGAAGCTGGGTGCAACGCGCGTGCCGTTAGAGGAGGAGGGAGCAACTGGAGGGTTGAGCCGATCGTCGTCGCGGCCTACAATGCGACGCTCTCTCGGCGAAGCAAACATGAAACTATCAATTGAACGGGTCGGCAAAACTTACCGCGGCGGCGTGCGCGGCTTGGACGAGTTCTCGCTCGAGTTGTCGCCGGGTGTGCTGGGCTTGCTCGGTCCCAATGGCGCCGGCAAGTCGACCTTGATGCGAATACTCGCGACGATCACCCGTCCCACGGACGGGCGCGCGACGTGGAACGACGTCGACATCGTGGCGAAACCGAACGCGCTGCGCGCGGTCCTCGGATACTTGCCGCAAGACTTCGGCATCTATCCCAACTTGAACGCGCAAGAGTTTCTCGAGTACATCGCGGCGGCCAAGGGGATCGAGGCGCGCGCGTCACGCCGGCGTATCGAGGAGCTCTTGGCGCTCGTCAATCTGTCGGACGCGCGCCGACGCCCGCTGGGCGGCTTCTCGGGCGGCATGCGCCAGCGCGTCGGCATCGCGCAAGCGCTGCTCAACGATCCCAAGCTCCTCATCGTCGACGAACCCACCGCCGGCTTGGACCCCGAAGAGCGTGTGCGTTTTCGTAACCTTCTCTCCGAGCTGTCGGGCGAGCGCATCGTTATTCTGTCGACGCACATCGTCTCCGACGTGGAGGCGACCGCCACCCACATCGCGCTCATCAACAAAGGGCGGCTGGTCGTGTCCGACAGCGCCGGAGGCCTTGTTGCGAACGGTCGAGGGTCGCGTGTGGGAATGGGTGATCCCGAGCGCCGAATTGGTGGAAGCGAAGCGCCGCCACCGCATCTCCTCGACCATGCGACGCAGCGACGGTGTGCGCGTGCGCGCCATTTCGGACGCGGCACCCAGTGCCGACGCGCAGCGCGTGGCACCCACACTCGAGGACGCCTATCTCCTCCACATCGCGCCCGCCGCGGCCGAGTCTCCCGCGTGAGCGCGGGCTATCGTCTCTATCACCTGGCGCGCGCCGACTTCTTGGAGCGCGTGCGACGCCACGGCTTCCTGATTACGTTGGCTCTCTGCGTGTACGCCGGGTACGCCTTCCTTCCGCCCAATCCCAGCAAGTACGCGACATTGAAGCTCGGCGAGTATCGCGGCGTGTACAATTCCGCGTGGGTGGGAACGGCGGTGGCGACTCCTCTCCGCCGTGTTCATCTCCATGATCGGCTTTTACATCGTGAAGAATTCGGTCGAGCGCGACCGCCGCACGCGCGTGGGGCAAATTCTCGCCACCACTCCCATTTCGCGCGTGCAGTACACCATCGGGAAGACCATCAGTAATTTTTCCGTGCTGGCCGCGATGGCGTTGGTGGTGGCGGTGGCGTGCGTCGGCATGCAGCTCGTGCGCGCGGAGGATCGCTCGGTTAATCTATTGCAGTTGTTCTCGCCCTTCGTGCTGCTCACGATGCCGATGCTGTTCGTCACCGCGGCGGTGGCGGTGTTCTTCGAGACCATGCCGCTATTGCGCAGCGGCTTGGGGAACGTCGGCTACTTCTTCCTGTTCGGCGCGTTCCTCGCCGGCAACTTGATCGGGGAATCGCGCGAGCCGAAGAACGAACTCACCGGCGCCGGTGTGGCACTCCCCAGCATGTACGCGGCGGCAGAGGCGGCCTACCCAGAGTTCGAGCCCGACAGCGCCTTGGTGTCGATGGGCATCAACGTCCGCTCGGAGGGCGAGTGGCAATTGAAGACGTTCCAATGGGACGGCATCGATTGGACGGCGGAGCGCGTCGGTTGGCGGTTGTCGTGGGTGTTGCTCGGGCTCGGCATCGGTGCTGTGGCCGCGATTCCGTTCGATCGCTTCGATCCCGCGCGTGGTCGCGCGCGCGCGGGAGCGCGCGAAGAGAAGCGTCGGAGACGACGTCGTCGCGACACGCACGACGAATCCGAAGCGACCCCAGAGAGCGTCGCGCGCCACGCGGCCGTTCATCTCACGCCGCTTCCCGCGAACGCGCGCGGCTTCCGACTGGGTGCCATGGTGCTCGCCGAATGGAAGCTCGTCGCGCGCGGACTGCGATGGTGGTACGCCGGACCGCTCGCGTGCGTGTTCGCGTCGATCTTCGCGCCACTCGAAGGTGTGCACGCGATCGTCCTTCCGCTCGCGTGGTTCTGGCCCGTGCTCCAATGGTCGAAGCTCGGCACACGCGAGTTGCGCTACGGAACCGAAGGCATCTTCTTCTCCGCGCCGCATCCCGTGACGCGACAACTCTTCGCCACCTGGATCGCCGGTGTGATGCTCGCGGTGGTGGCAGGCGGTGCAGTGGCCGTGCGCTTCGCGGTCGCGGGGGAGACCGCGTCGCTCGTCGCGTGGTGCGTCGGGGCCGCGTTCATTCCCGCACTCGCGCTCGCACTCGGCGTGTGGACGCGGTCGGGGAAGTTCTTCGAAGTGCTCCACACCGCACTCTGCTACGCCATCCTGCAACAGGCGACACCCGATCGACTTCATGGGTGCCATTCCCGCCGCGACGGCAGCAGGGGCTTCCCGGAATCTATGCGACTGCTCACCGTCGTGTTGCTCACGCTCGCGCGTCTTGGGGCGAGGGCGTCAGATTCGCGGATAAGAGCCCGCAGGCGGCGTCGCGGCCCCGTTTCGGAAGAAGCACTAGAAAGTCGATGCCGCGCCGTGGTATAAACAACGTCTTCCGTGATCCGCTTCGGGTTACCCGATCGCGATCCACGACCCGCCTTTCGGAGCTGGTGTAGCTCAGCCGGTAGAGCAGCGCATTCGTAATGCGCAGGTCCGCGGTTCGATTCCGCGCACCAGCTCCATTTTTCTCAACCTACGCGATATTCATGTCTGGACTCTAGCCGGCCCGCCTCCTCCCGGACCAAAACATGTTCCTATCGCTCATAGCTTTCTGGCGCTATATTGAGTGTGTTCATTAACGGAAGCTCCCATCTCATCTTCCTGCCTGCTTCGGAGCTTCCGTTCGACCTACGCGGCGCACCGCAGTCCTCTCAATTCAGCGAGGTTAACCATGCCTGACGACAAAATCATAAAGCTTGTTGGACACTTGAAGACACCCGAGGACTGCGAGCAGGTGGCCTTGAATGTGGAAGCGAAGCAGCCGGCGTTCGCCATTTTGGCGCGGCGCAAAGCCATCGAGATCAAGGCTGCCACCCACAAGGCGACCACGGTGGCGGAGGAGCATTCGTTTCAAGCCGTGTACGCCTATGAGCGGGTCATGACGTTGGAGCGCGGAAGAAAGACACGCGCGACGCGCCAATGGAAGATGGTCACCAAGCTCGGCATCATCGTCGCCATGGAATCGATCGTGAAGAATCCGACCGAGAGTGCCGGCTATGAAGCGCTCGTGAAGATGGGAATGCAGGACATGTCGTTTGAAGCGGTCGTGCTGCGACACCCGGATGTGTTCTCCGCGGAAGCAGTCGCGCAGTCAAAGCAAAGTCTTGATTCGCTCACGTCGCCTCCCGCGAGCGCTGTGTCGGGCGTTCCGGTCAACTGAGATCCGCGGTTCGATTCCGCGCACCAGCTCCATACGTCCCCGACGAGTCCATCGACCTCGTTTACGTCGGCCCGCCCTTCAACTCGAACGCCAACTAACACTTCCGTTAGCACACTGACGGCCGTCAACCCGCTGCTCAGACTACGCCTTTGTGCATTTAATCACCAACTTGAAGGTGGAACCGAGTTCTTGCTTCTCCCTGAAGTTTGGAGCTAGTGTCCAATCTATCGATACCTGTTCTGAGTGGGTTCTTAGCCGGGATTCGCGCGGCTGATTCAGGCGTTGTCGACAGTCGCGAACGAATCTAGTCCGCAGAGCATTTGTTCTTGGAGTGTGCGCCATGACTGATTCCAGGTCGACGATTCGTTCCCACCAGCAAAGAGAAGGAAAGCTTGCTGCGCTCAACGCCCGGCTCCGGCACGAGATCGCCGCACGCGAGCGCGCGGAGAAGGAGCGCACGGAGATGGAGCAGGGTCTCCAGGTGGTGCGCGACCGCTTCGAGAGCGGGTTCGCCAATGCCCCGATTGGCATGGCTCTCGTGGAAATGAACGGCGGCTGGCTGCAAGTCAATGACGCCCTGTGCCAAATCATTGGGTATCCCGAGGGCGATCTGAAAGCCACCACGCTGGACGCGATCACGCACCCCGAGGACATCGGGCTTGCTGCGGACGACCTCCAGCGGCTCCTCGCGGGCCAGATTCCGAGTTACCAAGTCGAGAAGCGGTTCCGCCACGCGTGGGGCCACTACGTCTGGGTGTTACTCACGGTTTCGGTCGTCCGCGATATGCACGGGCGCGCACTTCATATCATCAAGCAGGTTCAAGACATCACCGAGCGCAAGGAGGGCGCACGACAGCTCGAGTATCTCGTCGATCACGATTTCTTGACCGGGCTGTACAACCGGCGGTGGTTCGAGCGGGAGTTGGCGCGTGAAGTTGAACGGGCATCGCGGTACGGAACCCCAGGAGCCGTGCTGGTAATTGATCTCGATCACTTCAAGGACATCAACGATAGTCTCGGCCACAAAGCAGGCGACGATCTCCTGAAGGGGGTGGCCGGGTTGCTGAAGCAGCGCACGCGTCAAGCGGACGTTCTCGCGCGGCTCGGTGGAGACGAGTTTGCGCTCCTCCTTCCGCAGACATCCGCGGATCATGCAGAGATCGTGGCCGATGAGATTGTCAAGACCCTGAGCCGGCGGATGGCCGCGAGTGCGAGCCAGTCGGTGGTCGTCACGGCAAGTGTCGGCGTCGCCATCTCGGATGGTCTGACGGATACAGAGCTGATGGCGTATGCGGATCTTGCGATGTACGAAGCCAAGGAGGCGGGGCGGAATCGCTTCGCGGTATATTTGCCCGCCAAGGGTGGTCGGGAACGTGTGTCAGCTCGACTGGCCGAGGCGGAAAGGATCCGCCGCACGCTGGAGGAAGATCGCCTCCTTCTATACGGTCAGCCGGTCCTTGACCTCCAGACCAACGAGATCCACAGCTACGAGATCCTGGTGCGGCTCCCTGGCGACCGGGACGGTGAGCCGCTCCTGCCCAGCGCGTTCCTATACGTCGCCGAGCGCTTCGGTCTGATCCAGGCGGTGGACGGCTGGGTGGTACGCAACGCGATTCGGTTGATCGCCGAGCAAGCACGCCTTGGGCGTCAGCTCGTTCTGAGCGTCAACCTGTCGGGGAAGTCAATCAGTGATCCCAAGCTCGCGTTGCTCGTCGAAGACGCGTTGGATGAAACAGGAATCGATCCCGCCAGTCTGATCTTCGAGCTCACCGAGACGGCTGCGATCGCCAGTTTCGACCAAGCGAAGATCTTCGCCACCCGCCTGCGCAGTCGCGGTTGCCAGTTTGCCCTGGACGACTTCGGCGCGGGATTCGGCTCTTTCTACTACCTCAAGAACTTCCCATTCGACTACATCAAGATCGACGGTGGGTTCATCCGCGGCGTCGTTTCGAACCCCATGGATCAGCTTGTCGTTCAGGCCATCGTCACGATCGCGCAGGGACTTGGGAAAAAGACGGTGGCGGAGTTCGTTGCGGAACCGGAAACAGCGAGTTTGCTCCGCACGATTGGCGTCGACTGTGTGCAGGGCTATTACATCGGAGAGCCGCAGCCCATCATAGAGGCTCTCAGCGCCCCGTTCCTGGCGCCGTGAGCCGGCCTCTTCATTTCTACGGCAATCTTCTACGCAGTCAAGACCCAGCTGGTCGCTTTCCCGGGTTGACGATCTGCGCGCGTCCCGGGTACGGGCGGGCCTTGCTGCCACGCATCGTCGACGAGGCGCCACATGGAACCGTCGCTGCAGATGACGACGAGTGTGCGCACCTCACCGGATGAAATAACAGAGACGGAAACGGGCGTAGAGTCTGGCATGGGGTTCCCCCTTGGTTCAGTCGGTGTTCCTAGCTCGCGGCCGCGCGGGACGTCTCTCAATCGTATACATCGCGTGACACGAATCGTCTCGCGAGCTCGAATCTGGATGGCGCCTGGGGACTCCACAGAAGCCCCAGGGAATTGTATGCAAGTAACTCGCCGACTGGCGGTACTTCCTGTTGTTTCACATGGTTCCTCACGGGAATGCCGCCGCCGACAACAACGGTGGACAGCCCGAGTCATCCGTCATACACTCGCCCCGAGTGCCGACCAACACACTCTGCTACAACAACCATCATTCACATTTCATCCAGCCGCTGTTCGGCTCTTGATTAGGAGTTCATATGCGTTCTCATATTGCACGGGTATCCATGTTCACAGCATTGCTGCTGCTCTTCGTCGGTTCGTCGCGCTTGGTCTATGCGCAGGGAGCGACGGCGTCCAAGGATTCCACAGCGGCGACATCCAAGCCGGCGACGTCCACGACCGCGGGAGACGAAGCCAGTTATTTCACGGTGTCCGCTGGGTATTCGTGGCCGGTGGGCGGCCCGGTCGAGAATACGTATCAGGCGGGCCTCACGATGGGAGCCGCGTTCCGAAAGGCCGTGGTGCCCAATTACATCAGCGGCATTGAATTCGGGTACACCTGGCTCACACTCGACAGCGACCATCTCGCTAGCATGAACCCGGGTTCGACCTTCTCCGGCGGCGACATGGGCCTCTTGAGCATCACGACCGAGAACGACTATCTCTTTGGCTCTCCGGAAAAGGCGATGCGTCCCTTCTTCAACCTGGGTATTGGGTACTACAAGTCTTTCATCGACGACGCGACCGAAACGACTGGAACCTCGACCACGAGTTACAACGTGGCAGTCTACGAAGGCAGCTTCTTTGGATTCCACGCCGGACTCGGTGCCTTGATCCACCGTGAGAAGTTCGGTTTGCGTCTCGACGCGAACTACCAGCATCTCTTCGCGGGCGGTAAGGACCTCGAGTTCTTCACGGCGCGCGGCGGGATCGTCTTCTATACCAGCTGATGTCTCGGTCGGACGCGCGCGCGCGAACGAAATTTGATCTCTCGGCGTATGGACAACGTCGAACTCGCGCTTGCATGAAGCGGCCGCCGGCCTGGGGACACGCGCTCGTACCGCCGCGCGCTCGGCCGACGATTACATTCACGAGAATCCTGGGGGTCGGATTCCTCATCGGTACGATCAATCGGCGTCGCTAACACGTCCGAGAGGTGCACATGACTGACGATCCGAACGTCGAGACCCCGCACGTCGAACCTCCGCGCGGGGTCTTCGACTCTTTGCGAGCGCTGTTCGACACGTTGGTGTCGATCCTCCACAATCGCGCGGAGCTCCTCACCACCGAACTCGAAGAAGAACTCGAGACGCCTGATCGGGGTGGCGTTGTGGGCGCTGGCCGGTGTCCTCTCGCTGGTCGTCGGTGCCACGCTGGTCGCCATCACGGTGCTACTTGCCATTCCCGCCCAGTGGCGCGTGCTGATCGCGGGGTGCCTGGGACTCGTGTTCCTGATTGTCGCCGTCATGGGGTTCGTTTCCATTCGCAAGATTCTGCGCGCGAAACCGCGGCCCTTCGACGCGACCTTGCGCGAGTTGGAGAAGGACCGCGATCACTTGCGGGGCAGAAAGTGAGCGCGCGGTCGACTACGTTTGCCGAGCGCCGGGAGGCGCTGCTCGCACGTTCGGACGAGAACCGGGCCGAGATGGCGGCGATCTTCGGGGGACTCGAGCGCAAGTTCGCCGTCGCCGAGACGGTGGTCAAAGTCGCGCGCGGGTTGAGTCGACTATCGGGGCCTCTTCGGTGCCGCCGGCTTGTCTCTGATCCTCGTGCCTCTCGCGTCCCGCACCTGGCTTCGCCGCATCATGTGGGTCATACCGATCGCCCTCCAGGCGTACCGCACCGTGAAGACCCATACCGCGGCGCGTGATACGGACGAGCAACCGTGAGCGAGGCTTTGCTCCGTTTCATTCCGTAATGTTCGCCCGGTGCGATTTCGTCGCACCGCGCCCATTCTTCTTCAATGCTGTAGCGTCCGCGGGAAATGATGCAAGTGCATCATTTTGGCGTTTCATTGGAAGTGGGAACCTACCAATAGGATTCACAACACAGGAGGTAGCTAACCATGAGTACGCCGAAGAGTGCATGCATGCTTGCCGTCGCGGCGTTCTGTTTGGTCCTGGCGGGGGCGGGGTGGGCGCAGGAGACGATCTCCGAAGTCATCGTCATCCGCGGAGGTAGTTCCGGCATCCAGCCGCCGGCGATTCATATGTCGGGCACTCTGCGCTACGTAGAGATCCCGGAGATCACGGCGATCGAATTCCTGAACAAGGACGTGATCTACCAGTCGGTCACGAAGTTCGACCCGGTCCCGTAGGGGTTACCGCATGGTGCATCTAGCCCCGCCGGCCTCTTTAGAGAGGCCGGCGGCCCGCCGATTTTTTAGCGACCGCGCACGTATTCCTGCACGGATGCCCGCTGTACCGCCGGGTAGCGAACCTGCGGTCCTTTGATCGAGCGCCACAGGATGCGGTTGAATTGGTCGTCGTCGATGCGATCGGCGCGGGTAAGGTCCATTGCTTCGGATGCGCGCGCGTCCGGTCCGGTGGCGACGTTCAATTGTGTCAGTGATTGCGACGGCGTGAGCGCGACGTACGGCCGCAGGTCGGATCTGTCGGACCAGATCTCGCGCAGCGGCCGACCGAAGCGGTCGAACTGCGACATGGGCTCCAAGCCGAGGATCTCCTCGATGGTCGCCAAGACGTCGGTGGTGTTGGCAAAACGGTGCAGCACGCCGCCGCGATTCCACGCCGAGACGACGAGCAATACCGACCGGTGCGAATCGACGTGGTCGGGTCCGTCCTGCGCGTCGTCTTCCAGCACGAAGACCACGGTGTTCTTCCAGAAACGCGAGCGCGAAATCGCTTCGACGATGCGACCCAACGCCAGGTCGTTGTCGGCCATGTAGGCGCGCGGCGTCGGCCGGCCCGGGCGCGCGCCCGAAGTATGGTCGGCGGGCAGATGCATGATCTCGAGCGTGGGCATGTTTCCCGATTTCTCGTACTGGCGCAACTCTTCGATCCACAAGTCGGCGCGATGCTGGTCGGAGATGGTCATGTCGAAGGGCGGATAGTCGGGATTGGTGTAGGGCGCGAGCGACGCCAATAGCGCGCGCGTCCGCTTGGCACCCGCCGCGTCGTCCGGAATCGTCTCTCCGTATTCTCCGTAGTTGCGAAGCGTGATCCCTTTGCGGATGGCCGCGTCCCACAGGTACCCCACGGCCGGATCCTCGATCTCGCCGGGCTCGTCGCGCTCGGGGCGCTTGCGGCGGTAGTCGTCGGGTGTCGTCTTCTCGAGAAAGTCGGGGACGTACGCGGCCGTCGACCACGGATGACCTTGATTGCTCACCTCGGAGTTGACGAAGAAGCGATCGAAGATCCCGAAGCGCTCCGCGAGCGCGTGGTGATTGGGTGAGACCACGCGCGGAAAGAACAAAAAGGTCGTGTCGCCGTCCGCCTGCGGCAAGTCTCCCAATACCTGATCGTAGGTGCGGTTCTCTTTGATGATGTAGACCACGTGCTCGAAAGGCGGGTAATGGGGGCGACGTTTTGCGGGCGGCGCGTCCCAGCCGTTCGCGCGCGCGACACGCTGGGTCAGTTCATCGACCTCGTCCGCGCGCGGGGTCGAGACGACCGAAAGGGTCCCATTCAACTGACCGAGGACGTAGCCGCGCGGGTCGCTTTTCGAGAGCGGAATGCTGGGCTGGGGACCGCTCGGATTGGATCCGGTTCCGCGCCCCTTGCCATTGACCACGCACAGCGAGTCGCCGGCCGCGATCACGGCGGTGGGATACCACTCGGTGGGAATGCGACCGACGAGCACGTCGTCGCCCGTGGTCGACGAATCGCCCGACGACTCTGCCGACAGCTCGAACACCGCGACCGCGTTTGCGTCGGCTTCCGCCACGAACAAGCGCGCGTGGTCCGCGGAGAGTGCGAGCGCGTTGGGGGTACTTCCTTCCGCCACACCACCCGGCGGCGCGTCGCTGAGCCAGCGCACGACGCGGGTGGTGCGCGTGTCCACGACGGCGACGCGGTCGGTGCTGGCCGAGGCCGCGAACAGGCGAGTTCCGTCAGGCGTCAGAAGTAATGCAGACGGATGACGCCCGACGTCGATCGGGTGGCGCGCTCTCAGCACGCCGGTACTGTCGACGTCGAATGCCGCCACGAAATCCGCACCCCACGCCGACGCGTACACGCAGTCGCGCGCAACCACCACCGCGTACGGGTACGGTCCCACGCCGACGCACTGTCGCACGCGCTTGGTCGCCAGATCGACCACCGCAAGCGAGTCGCTCAAGTTTTCGGCCACGTAAAGGGAGCGTCCGTCATTCGAGAGCGCGATGCCGGCGGGATAACGCGACTCCGCCGTTTTCGCATTCGCGCGACCCAATACGAGACTGTCGACGAGGGTTGCCGGGTGGGCGTCGACAGGATTCCACGCGTACATGTAGACGACGTCGGCCACACCGCCCGAAGCGAACAGTGTCCGGCCGTCGCGGCTCCACGCGAGCCCGAGGAACGCGCCCGGCTGTGCGACGCGTTGTACGACCTTCCCCGCGACGCGATCGACGACCTCGATGCCTTGCTCGCGCCAGCCCGAGAGACTCACGACAACGAAGCGCCCGTCGGACGTTGCCAGCGCTCCCAAGGGCATGTTGCCGACGGGTATCGAACAACCGGAGGGATCGAGATAGACGCCGGTGGGGAGCCGGTGAGCGCTCGCGATGGGCGCGTCGGGTTGCGACGACGACGCCGGCTCGTGCCGATTGGCCGCGCAACCCAGCAGCAGCGCCGTGAGGCACAGATATCGTCGTGTCACCTTCATCGCACCAACGTACGCGACACCGCGCACCTTCGTCAACGCACAGACGGATGTCGGCATCCTGCGGTTCTTTTGGATTAGTCGCGGCTTGTATAAGGAGTGGCGCATCAATTCTGCGTCTGGACAACGTCCACCGAAAGTGATATCTATATATCAGACTGTTTTGTCGGATTATTTACTTTCTATCGTTGATTTCATTAAGGAGACCAATTATGCCAAGACCAATGCACAATCATGCGGAAGAACCCGTGACAACGGATGTTCTTATCGAGGATCTGAAGGCCGTCATGCGCGACGGCGAAGCGTTGCTCAAGGCGACCGAAGGCAATTTGGGCGAGAGGGTCGAAGAGGCCCGCGCCCGTGCCCAGGAATCGCTGAGCGGCGCGCGCGAGCGCCTGCACGACGTGACCGGCGGTCTGGGGACACGTGCCCGTGCGGCCGCGCGTTCCGCCGACGACTACGTTCACGAGAATGCGTGGACCGCGGTCGCCGTCGCCGTCGGTGTCGGCTTCCTGCTCGGTTCCATCAATCGGCGTCGCTAATCATTGCGGAGTCGTGAATGACTGACGATCCGAACGTCGAGACCCCGCACGTCGAACCTCCGCGCGGGGTCTTCGACTCTTTGCGAGCGCTGTTCGATACGGTGGTGTCGATCCTCCACAATCGCGCGGAGCTCCTCACCACCGAACTCGAAGAAGAACTCGGACGCCTGATCGGGGTGGCGTTGTGGGCGCTGGCCGGCGTGCTTTCGCTGATCGTCGGCGCGACGTTGGTCGCCATCACCGTCCTACTCGCCGTTCCCGCGGAGTATCGCGTTGTGATCGCGGGTGGCCTGGGACTTGGTGTTTCTGATCGTCGCCGTCATGGGGTTCGTTTCCATTCGCAAGATTCTGCGCGCGAAACCACGCCCCTTCGACGCGACCTTGCGCGAGTTGGAGAAGGACCGCGATCATTTGCGGGGCAAGAAATGAGCGCGCGGTCGGACACGATTGCCGAACGCCGCCAGGCGCTGCTCGCACGTTCGGACGAGAACCGCGCCGAGCTGGGTGCGATTTTCGGCGGACTCGAGCGCAAGTTCGCGGTCGCGGACACGGTGGTCAAAGCCGCGCGCGGGTTGAGTCGCTATCGGGGCCTCATCGGTGCCGCCGGCTTGTCGCTGATTCTCGTTCCCCTCGCGTCGCGCACGTGGCTTCGCCGCGTGATGTGGCTCGTGCCGATCGCACTCCAAGCGTACCGCACCGTGAAATCCAATGCGGAAGAGCGTCGCGCGCCTCCCGACGTGGACGTAGACTAAACTCTCTCCAGAAGAAGGTCCCCATGTATCGTCGATGGTTCATCCATGTTCCATGTGCGTCGTGGTTGGTACTGCTCCTCGTCGGTTCGGTGGTACACGCCGAAACCCATCCCTTCGGCGTCAACGACATGTGGGCGATGAAGCGGATTTCGGACCCGCAAGTCTCGCCGGACGGAAAGTGGGTTCTCTTTACACTACGAACCAACGATCTCGAAGCGAACAAGGGACGCACCGACTTGTGGATCGTGGCTAGCGACGGGGGCACGCCGCGCCAACTCACGAGCAATCCCGCGAGCGATACCGGCGGTCGCTGGTCGCCCGACGGCAAGTGGATTTGGTTCACGTCGACGCGTTCGGGTTCGTCGCAGATCTGGAAGATTCCGTTCGACGGCGGCGAGGCGATGCAGGTGACCAAGCTTGGCGTCGACGCATCGAACATCGTGGTCGCGCGCGACGGGCAGCAGATCGCGTTCTCCGCCGACGTGTTCCCGGGCACGTCGATCGACGACAGTGCGAAGAAGCTCGCGGAGCGCGCGGCCAGCAAGGCGTCGGGCCGCGTGTACGACACTCTCTTCATTCGCCACTGGGACACCTGGTCCGACGGGCGTCGCTCGCACGTGTTCGTGATGCCCGCGGTCGGCGGCACGCCTGTCGACGTGATGGAGGCCATGGATGCGGACTCGCCGTCGAAACCGTTCGGCGGCGGCGAGGAGTTCACGTTCACGCCCGACGGCAAAGCGATCGTGTTCACCGCCCGCGACGCGGGACGCGAGGAGGCGTGGTCGACCAACTTCGATTTGTTCCTCGCACCGGTCGACGCCTCCGCGCCGCCGCGCAATCTCACCGCCGACAACAAAGCCTGGGACACGCGCCCGACCTTTTCCGCCGACGGCAAGCAGCTCGCGTGGCTCGCCATGTCGCGCCCCGGCTACGAAGCCGATCGCTACCGGCTGATGGTGCGGGCGTGGCCCGACGGAACGGCGCGCGAGGTGGCACCGGATTGGGACCGCTCCGCCGAAACCATCGTGTGGTCGCGCGACGGGAAGAAGATTTACACCATCGCCACCAACCTCGGTCATCAATCGGTGTTCGCGATCGAAGTGGGTAGCGGCAAGGCGACGACCATCGTGAAGGAAGGCTGGGCCAACTCGATCGCGGGACTCGCCGGCAATCGCGTTATCTACGACCTCGATCACTTGCAATCGCCGGTGGAAATCTACTCGGCGTCGCCCGACGGGAAGAATGTGAAGCCGCTGACGAGCGTCAACGCCAGCGAAATCGCCGCGGCTCGCTGGGGCGAGACCGAGCAGTTCACCTTCAAGGGTGCCAACGGCGATGACGTCTACGCGTGGGTCGTCAAACCGGTCGATTTCGATCCGGCGAAGAAGTACCCCGTGGCGCTCATCGTTCACGGCGGTCCACAAGTGTCGATGAGCAACCATTTCCACTATCGATGGAATCCGGAGTTCTACGCGGGGGCCGGCTACGCCGTGGTCGTCGTCGACTTTCACGGATCGCCCGGTTACGGCCAGGCCTTCACCGACGCGATCCGCGACGATTGGGGCGGAAAGCCGTTCGAGGATATCAAGCAGGGACTCGACGCGGCGCTCGCGAAGTACTCGTTCATGAACGGCGATCGTGTGGTGGCATTGGGTGCGTCGTACGGCGGCTGGATGATCAATTGGATGGCCGGTCAGATGCCGGACCGCTTCCGCGCCTTCGTTTGCCACGACGGCAACCTCGACGAGCACTTCGCCTACTTCGATACCGAAGAGCTGTGGTTTCCCGAGTGGGATCACAAGGGAACGCCGTGGGAGAATCCGGAAGGCTACTCGAAGTTCAACCCGATCGATCACGTCGCGAAATGGAAGACGCCGATGCTCGTCATCCATAGCGGGCAAGACTTCCGCGTGGTCGAGACCCAGGGCATGGCCACGTTCAATCTCTTACAGAGACGCGGAATCCCGAGCAAGTTTCTCTATTTCCCGGACGAGAATCACTGGGTGCTCAAGCCCGCCAACTCGATCCAGTGGCACCACGAAGTGCTGGCGTGGATCGATCGCTGGGCGAAGTAGTGCTGCGTGCGTGGCGCAGATGCGCCGAGGCCGCTAGTCCTCGACCTCGATGGAGGCGTTCCAGGGTCCCTGCACGCGTACGTGCCGACGCAGGATCTCCCACTGTCGCCGAATCCCGACCAAGACCTCTTCGACCGAGATCTTCGACTTCACGAAGCGCCCCTGTCCTGCGATGAACGCGCGCAGGGCCTCCACCGAAAAAGCAGGCTCGACGTTGATCGTGTATTCGGTTCCGTCGACGATTTCGATCACGGGATAGAGACCGGACTCCACGGCCTCGCGGATCAACTCGATCCCTTCGGCCGGCTCCGACTTCCACCCCGTGGGACACGGGGCGAGGATGTGCAGGAAGCGGAAGCCGCGTGCATCGAGCGCGCGACGGAGCTTGCGCATCATGTCGTCGGTGTGTGCCAGCGACAGAGACGCCGCGTAGGGAATTCGGTGCGACGCCATGATGGATAGCATGTCCTTCTTTTCGTGACGCTTTCCGCCCGGTGTGGTGGAGGTCGAGGCACCCAGCGGCGTCGCGGACGAGCGCTGCCCGCCCGTGTTGCCGTAGATCTCGTTGTCGTAGCAGATGTAGAGAATGTCTTCGTCGCGCTCGGCCGCACCGCTCACCGTGGCCATGCCGATGTCGTAAGTGCCGCCGTCGCCGGCAAAGCACACCACGCGCGTCTTTTCGCCGTTGGCTTGCGCGACGCGCGCGAGCCCCGTCGCCACCGCTGCCGCTCCGGCGAACGTCGATGCTACGATTGGCGCGCCGTACGCACTGAAGGGGAACGACCCCGCCGTCACGATGCCACAGCACGCGGGGATGACCATCTGCACCGGGCGATCGGCGATGGCGCGGCTCATCATGTTGAGGGCGATCGACATGCCGCACCCACCGCAGTTGGTGTTGCCGGCGCGCAGCAACGGCTCGCAGCGATCGGCCGCCGTGTTGGCGATGCCGCAGAGGATCGGTTCGGATTTCATCACTCACCCGCCTCCATGAAGACCGGCTCGCCGGCTTGCTCGCGTGCCGTCACATCCTGGATGATCCACTCGACGTGTTCCGGCCGGATGTCGCCGCCGCCGAGTCCCACCAGATAGTTCTGCACGACCGCTTTCGGATCGGCGAGGCTGCGCATCTCGCCCCACAGAATGCCGCCCAAGCCGGGGGACAGATCGCGATCCATCACCGCGATTCGCTTGCACCCGCGCAGCGCCGTCGCGATGACGTTCTCGGGCAGCGGGCGGAACATGCGCACGCGCAATCCTCCCGCTTTGACGCCGCGCTTGCGCGCCGCGTCCACCGCTGTGCGAACGGTCGCAGCCGTGGTGCCCATGCTCACGATGGCGACGTCGGCGTCATCCATCTTGTAGGACACGACGGCGTCGGGCGGACGGCGGCCGAACGTCTTCTCGAACTCTTCCTGAATTTCGGCGTAGACGGCGGGCACCCGCTTCATCGCTTCGATGTGTTGCTCCCGATGCATCTCCGTCTGGTGGGGAAAGTCGAGGCCGCCCACCACGCGTGGCTGGTCGCTGACGCGGAACGAAAGGTCGAGCGCGGGGAGAAACCGGTCCACCTGCTCCTGCGCGGGGACGTCGGTCATCATCATGGTGTGCGAGAGCACGAACGCATCCTGGCACACCATCACCGGGAGATAGACGCGCGCATCTTCCGCCAGCCGGTAGGCGAGCAGGATGGTGTCGAACACTTCCTGGTTGTCCTCGCAATAGAAGTGAATCCAGCCCGCGTCCCGCAGCATCAGGGTGTCGCCGTGGTCCACCCAGATGTTCCACGGAGGACCGAGGGTGCGGTTGACCGCCATCATGACGATGGGGAGGCGAAAAAATCCCGCGGCGAAAACATTCTCGACCATGTACGCCAGCCCGTTGGACGACGACGCAGTGAACGTGCGCGCGCCGGAAAGCGCACCGCCGATGCAAACGCCCATGGCGCTGTGCTCGCTCTCCACCCGCACCACGTGGCCTTTCTCGATCGTGACACCGCACAAGCGCTCGATGCACTCCGTTTGCGGCGTAATTGGATATACACCGCTGCAAAAACCGCGAGCGGTTCGATTGGCACGTGCGGCGAGGATCGTGGCCTCCGCCGCGGCGTGATTGGCGCTGATCAGTTGCCGGCTCATTGTGGAAACATCTCCATCGCGCCGCGCGGGCACTCGGTCACACAGATGCCGCAGCCCTTGCAGTAGTCGAGGTTGATTTCGTAACCGCTGCCGTCCTTTTTGATCACGCGGTCGACGATGCCCTCCGGGCAGTACACCAGGCACGTGTCGCACAGCGTGCAATGACCGCACGAGAAGCAGCGCTCGGCTTCGCGCGGATCGGGGATGCCGTGGTTGGTTTCCTGGAACGTCTGGATGCGCGTCGCCACCGGTTCATGGCGATCGACCGCCGCCGAAGCCGGCGCGAAGTACCCGAGCCGGATGCTCGACAGCGGGACCGCCTGGACTTTCGGTGGCCGCACGAAAACCGTCACGTCTTCGCCGAGGTCCGCAAGCGCAAGCCCCGCGGCACGACGACCGTCGCCGATGGCGTGGGCCACCGTACCTTCGCCGGTGGCGTAGTCGCCGGACACGTAGATGCGGGTCGGCTTTCCGTCGATGTGTAAGCGGCCATGTACGATGGTGGCGCGCTCGGGCAAGAGACCCGGGTCGGCTGACTGGCCGAGTGCGAGGAGCACGTGGTCGCACGTCGTGACGGAGGTGCGGTCGGTCACGAGGGGGCGGCGGCGTCCGCTCGCGTCGGGCGGCCCCATCTCCACGTCCGCGGTGACGAGCGCCGCGACGCGCCCGTTACCCTGCATCGCAAGCGGGGCGCGCTGGAACTTGAACACGACACCTTCGTGTTCGCTCTCTTCGATCTCCTCGAGGATCGCGGGCATCTCGCTGCGCGTGCGCCGGTAGACGACCGACACGCGCGACGCACCGGAGCGAAGCGCACTGCGCGCGCAGTCCATCGCGGTATTGCCGCCTCCGATAACGACGACGTGTCCGTGCACCGCTTCACCGCCTTCCATGTTGACGCGGTGCAGAAAGCGGGTGCCGTCCTCGACGCCCGCCATGGTGACACCGGGTACCTCGAGCTTCGTCGGCCGGCCGAATCCGGCGGCCAGGATGACGGCGTCGTACTCCTTGCCGAGTGCCAGGATGCGATCGCGATCGAGAAATTCTCCCATTCGCGCCTGCACACCGAGCCCCAGGATGGCGTTGATCTCGCGGTCGAGGACATCGCGCGGGAGGCGATAGGTGGGAATGCCCGTGCGCAGCACGCCGCCGAGCTCCGTCTCACCTTCGTAGATCGTGACCGCGTGGCCGGCGCGTGCCAGATCGTAAGCCGCGGAAAGTCCCGCGGGTCCGCTGCCGACGATGGCGATGCGGCGCTGTTCGGTGGGAGGGATTTCGTTCCTTTGCGCAAGCAACGCGCGGTCGCCGATCCAGCGTTCGAGGGCGCGGATGTTCACGGCGCCATCGTAGTTGGAGCGGCTGCAACCGACCATGCACGGCGCGGGGCACACACGACCGCACACCGATGCGAGCGGTTGCGTGCGGCCGAGCACCTTGGCCGCCGCTTCTTCGCCCTCGTTCATCAAAGTCTGCACGAAGGTCACGACGTCGTTACCGGCCGGGCAAGACGCGTTGCAGGGTGCGACGTGTTCGACGTAGCGCGGGAGTTGTGTGCGCCACGAGCCGGTTTTCAACCCGCTAGACGGGCTCTGTGTGTGCTCGGTAAGCGGCACGACGGGTGTGCCGTGTTTGAGAGACGAAGAAGATTCGGCGTGAGCCGTGCCCGCAGCAAGTGTCCGGCCGCATTGGACCTCACTAGCGAGCACGGCGTCGAACGCCTCTTTCGCAGCCGGCAGGTTGCCGTGCAGATGCAGGTCTCGATACGCGTACTCGAGCGCGTCGTAGGGAAGATCGACGATCTTGCAGTAGGCACCCGCGATCGTCGTGTTGACGATCACCACCGACCGCGTTCCGATGCCGTGCTTGCGCGCAATGGCAGTGGCGTCGATGGTGGCCACGCGGAAACCATCGAAGCGCTTGGCGAAGGTGGCGGGTGACTCGGGCGTGTTGACGAGCAGCAGGCCACCTGGCACGAGGCCCGAGACGACGTCATCGCTCAGCAGAGTCGGATCGAGAACCAAGAGATGATCAGGGTGGTAGACTTTGTTGCGATTGGTGATGGGTTCATCGCTGACGCGGGTGTACGCGCGAATCGGTGCGCCGGAACGTTCACCGGCGTAATCACCGAAAGTCTGCACGCTTTTTCCGAGGCGGGCATAGATGGCGGCGAGGATCTTCGCGCACGTTACACCGCCCTGTCCGCCTCGTCCGTGAAGCCGGATTTCTAGCGTCATGGATGCTCCGCTTTCTATCGAGTCAGTCCAGGGCCTCGCGACCGCTGGGGCGAAACCACGCGGGTCCGAATGAAGCCCCACTCCGATAGCTTCACCTACTAGTATAATCGAAAAACGGATATTTTACTCCCATATATTCCTCGGTTTTCCGCGTATAAGTGGAAGGACGCGTGCGCGTGAGCGAGACGTCAATTACGAGATAAGTCATATTCCTGAAAGGGTGTTACTAGGAGGATGGGTCATCATGAACGGTAGAAGGGTATTCTCAGTGGCCGCCATCGTCTGCTTCATCGTGGCGGGCGGGTTCTCGCTGGTGAAGGGGTTTCCGCAGGACGAGTCGCCCAACAAGAGTCGGCCGACGCCGCAGGTCAGCTCGCCGCCGCCGAAACCGAATGAACAACCGCCCCAACTTGGCGGACCGGCTCTGGGCGGGGGTACGACGCAGATCGATTCCACGACGCAGCGAATGGCTCTGCTGATCGCACAGTCAGAGGCCCTCTCGAAGTCGTTCGGTGAACTCGCGAAGCTTCACCATGGAGCCGACAAGTCCGAGGTCCTGATGATGCAGAGGATGAGCGACGCGATGGGTTCGATGGCCGGAGAGGTGAAGGCAAGCCTCGAAGTTTACAAAGCGATGCTGGGCGACGAAACCGCGTCGGACACCGGAACGATGAAGACGGAGGTGCAAGGTCTCAAAAGCGTTCTGGATATCGTCGCGGCTGAGGTCTCGCAGGCGCTCGGCACGTTGCAGCGTTTGGAGTCGCAGCTGGGCCAGGGCTGAGAAAAATGATGCGATCGCATCATTGATGCCGCGCGGGGTTGCGGCCATCCTGCTAACAGGAGTTCGAGCACCGACGCGTCCTGAGGATGGCCGAAAGGCCGGACGCTCGCCGGTTCGAATTCTGGGTACGTCGCATGATCGTTATGAGAAAACCGCGACGACCCGATCTCACCTCGTCAAGGACCGCGTCATCGCGGCCCGCTTCGATCTGGAGGAACAACTTCTAGACTCCAGTCGAAGGTTGTACCTGCACGGCGCCGACACCGCAACTATCCCCGCGGGCGGCGCCGTGTGCTATTATCCCCGCGGCCGCCTACCTCATGCACGAGCACTCGAACCAAGCTCGGTCCTCGGGTTCCACCTGTTCCTGGGTGGAATCGTTGGGCGTCCCGGTCTGGATTACCGCCGCGACCGGGTGCATCTCCTATCTGAATCCTCGCGCCGAAGCGTTGTTCGGTCACTCGCTCGCCGAGTGGCTGGGTCGACCCTGCTATCTCGCCGTCGCGGGGCGCTCGCACGGGAGTCCGTTTTGCTGTCCGCGCTGTCGCGTGCGGGCGCAGGCCGACGCGCGGCGCGAGATCGAGCCGGTCCGATTGGAAGTCACTTCGAAAGACGGCACGCGCATGGAAGTGTGCGTCGTCGTGATCGCGGTGGACGCACCGAGTGGGCAAGAGCTCGTCCATGTCGTGCTCGACGACGAACGCGAACGCCGAATTCGCGGGTTCCTGAACGGGATCGTGAATCGGGCGCCGGGAGCGCCGGATAGTCGCGCGGAGCTGCCGTCGACCGGGTCCTCCAGCCTTACGACGCGCGAGAGAGAGATCCTTTCTCTGCTCGCGGTGGATGCGAACCTCCCCGAAATCGCCGACCGTCTCTCGCTCAGCAACGCGACGGTCCGCAATCACGTCCAGCACATTCTCTCCAAGCTCGGCGTCCACTCGACGTTGGAAGCGGTAGCGGTGTGGCTGTTGGAAGAAGGCTAGCCGTTATCGTCCGACGCCGGTTCTTTTTTCCGGCTCCGCAATCGCGCCTCCCCAAAAAAACAACGACCACCCTCGCGAACGAGGATGGTCGTTGTCTAAAAAGCGGAATGCCTTAACGAACTACCGATACAACGACTTCACCTTGCCCCATGTGCTGGTGGCTGCGGGCACCGGTGCTGAGGGAACGAGGAAACCGCGAATCTCGCCACCGCCGTACGCGGTCGTGTGAATGTTGAGATACGCCCTGCCCGCCGCGATAGCCGCGAACAGATCGGTCTCCGCCTGCGTCGTGTTTCCGCCGTGCGCGGTAACGTACGCCGGGTTGTAGCTAGAGGCAAGGGTCATATCCAGTGTGTTGTCGAACGAACCCGAGGTTACCCCCAAGGGAAAGCCCGCGAAACTCGGTGTCGTCGTCGCTACGCCCGCAGTTCCGGAACCCGGTGCTGCAGTCGCGGCATGAATATGAGACGCGGTGGTCGTGCCGAGAAGTCCGCTGAAGCCGAAAATGTGCACGCGCATGGTGTGCGCGGCGGCATTGACTTCTACGACGGCAGTGCCGGTGGCCGGCGACAAATTTGGTGGGGATTCGCTCGGACCGTCGAGGTTGACGTCGTAGCTAATCACGGCCGCTTGCGCGGACGAAAAACCCACGACGACTAACGACGCGACAACTGCGACCGTTGCCCAGGAACCCAACTGCTTGATAACGTTGGTGTGCATGATGCATCTCCTTGATGCGTTAGGTACAGGGTGCTCCGTGCAGCATGATACAGGCGCGCGGATCGTTTAACAACCTCTTACTTGTGCTACCATCATGAGGATGAACCGACGCGACCTGCTCCTCCTCGCCGGGCTCTTGCTTTGTGCGAGCGGACTCGGGGCGACCGTCCAGGCCGAACGCTCCACCGACGGCAGCGAAGAGCTACTGCCGATCGACGCCACCCCGGCCGAGCGAGCGATCGCCGGGGAACCCTCCCGATCGCTCCTCGCGAACGACCCGCCCCCCTTCGGACCCATTCGCAATGTCGCCGAGTACGAACCCGCCACCGGGGTCTTGATTCGCTACCCGCTCGGCGTCGGCTACGGCGTTATCAAAGAGATGGCGGAAGACGTGACGGTGTTCGTGATCGTCTCCAGCGAGAAGCTCGCAACCGCGGTCTCCGAATTCGTCGCCAACGGAGTCGACACCAGCAAGGTCGACTGGGTCGTGGCACCAAGCAACTCCATCTGGACGCGCGACTACGGCCCGTGGTTCGTCTTCGACGGTAACGGCGACCAGGTGATCATCGACCACTACTACAATCGCCCGCGCCCCGACGACGACGTGGTCCCGATCGTGCTGGGCCACCTGTGGAACATCCCAGTCGTGTCGCACGGGATGTGGCACGCGGGCGGCAACTACATGACGGAAGGCCACGGCCTGTCCTTTTCCTCCGACCTCGTGTGGGACGAGAACTGGATGTTCACGCACGAAGAAATCGCGCAGTTCTGGCTCGATTATTACGGCGTCGACGACTATCAGGTGATTCCCGACATTTCCGAAACGGGCATTCACCACATCGACACGTGGGGGAAACTCCTCGACGAGGAAACCGTGCTCATGAAGCAGGTCGACCCGTCGCACGTCGACTACGCGCGCATCGAAGCCAACGCGGCCACCGTCGCCGCACTCACCGACAAGTACGGGCGTTCGTTTCGCGTCGTGCGCGTGAACTGCCCGCCGATTCCGAGCGGCAATGTGGCGGCCTACACCAACTCGTTCATCTTGAACAACAAGGTGCTGGTGCCGACCTTCGGGCTGCCGGCCGCCGACGCCGCCGCACTGCAGGTATATCGTAACGCCATGCCCGGCTACGAAGTCCTCGGCTTCAGCGGTGGCTGGCTCACCGACGACGCGCTCCATTGCCGTGTCATCGGCATCTACGACCGCTACATGCTGCGCGTCGACCATGACCCGGTCCAGACCGCGTCGGCCGGCGTTCCGGTTCCCATCACCATGTACGCCGACGACCGCAGCGAAGCCGGCCTCGACATGTCGGCCACGAAGCTCTACTGGCGCAAGGTCGGCGCGCCGACGTTTGCGCCGGTCGCGTTCACGACCGACGACGAGCCGGATTGGTATCGCTCGCAGATTCCGGCGCAGCCCACCAACACCGACGTCGAGTACTACGTCACCGCGCGCGACCTGACCGGACGCGTGTCGTCGCGCCCGCGAACGGCACCCTTGGCGATGTACCACGTCACCTTCGACGGTGTCACCGGTACCCATCCCACGATGCCACCCAAGCTCTCGCTCTCGGTGGGGCCGTCGCCGTTTCGATATCAGAGTGTCGCGCGCTTCCACACGTCGCATGCGGGCACCGCGAGTGTCGCGGTGTACGACGTCCGCGGGCGCGAGGTGGTACGCCTCATGGATCGCTCCCTCGACGCGGGCGACCATGAAATCGAATGGACGGGAAAGGATGCGCGCGGCGCGCAAGCCCCGAGCGGCGTGTACTTCGTGGTGTTGAGGAGCGGGGGAGAACGCGTCGCGCGACGCGTCGTGCTGCTGCGTTAGCCGCGAGCTAGAAGGGAACGTACATCCCGAGGATGACGCCGATGCCGCTGTTGGACACCTTGAAGTCGAGCGGCTCGCCGTTTAGACCCACGTCTTTGAACACGCGCGAACCCTGCGAATACTTCGCTTCGAGCAGGAAGACGTAGGGGCCCGCCGTCATCTCGAGGTCGGCACCGATGACTCCGCTGAACTCCCAGTGCTCGACGACGTCGCCGAGGTCGATGTCCTGGGGGCCGTTGTCCGCCTCCGCATTGACCCATATCCCGATCGACGGGCCCAAAAAGGCGCGCGCCGAGAAATTCTTGGGCAAATCGAAGCGCGTGACGAACAGCGTTGCCAACTCGACGTAGTCGATCTTGATGATCGCCGTCACGAACGTATCCGTGGGCGCAGAGACGGGTCCGGCGTTCGAGGTCGCGCCCTTCATCGTGTACAGGAGGTCGGCGCGGAAGCCCAGACGCTTGCCCGAATCGAAGCCGAGGAAACCGCCGCCGGTAAACCCTTCGCGCGAGCCCGGGAATTCGCTCGCGTCGTCGCCCGTGAACGAGGCGTGATTGACGCCGCCCTTGAACCCGGCGTAGCTCGCCGCGTGCGCAAGCGAGGCCGTCATCAGCAATGTGGCCGCGCCCATGACGACTGCGAATCGCTTCATGCTATTCCGACCCCGCGCTCGAACGCGACCCGAACGGGAACGCGAATCCAAAGTAGAACGAGAAGCATCGATTGGCGAAGTCGGCCGAGTTGGTCGTGGTGACGGCTTCGGCGCCTTCGCCCGTCGTCACGATGAAGTCCGCGTTGACCACCGGGTCGGTGAGGCTGCTCACGTAGCGAACGTCGACCAGGAAGTCCGCGACACCGATCGGGACACTCAACCCGAGTCCGAGTGCGAATCCCAGGTCGAAGTCCTCGACGCTATTGACTCTAATGTTGGTGGTCGGGTTCACGAAGATCTGCTGGCCGAGGTAGTCCACGAGGTCGTAACCAATGTTGTTGCCGACTTCGACCTGGCGCTGGAGCGGGAAGGCGTAGGAGATGCCGACGCACATCTCGACCGATGTCTTGGACTTCGGCGCGAGGTTCACGACCAGGAGCAGCGGCATCTCGATGTAGTCCATCTGCCACTCGATGGAGCTGCGCGAGAAGGCGAGGTCCGCGCCCTTCTGCGTGTAGTTCGCTTCCAGTCGAAGGCCGACTTGCTTCCAGGCGTTCATGCCGATGAAGCCGCCGCCGCCCACGCCGAAGCGGGGATCGTACTCCTGCTGTGCCTTGACGTCGCCCATCGAAAACGCAAGCCGAACGCCGCCGTAGAAGCGCGGCTCTTGCGCAGCAGCCGAGTCCTGCGCCTGTGCCGTGACCGCTCCCAACAACGCCGCCGCCGCCAGTCCCAGGCACACGAAGATCGTGGCTCCGCGAGGGGCTTGGGCGGGATAGGTTGTGGGGCGGAAACAATGGGTCGAATGGAACCGACTCATGAAGCGGCGAAACTAGCACAGGCTCTCCGAACCCGTCAAGCCTTGCTTCCCGCATTTCCTTTCCTGTTGGCTCGCGTCGGCCTCCGGGCCTATATTGTGGCGGTCCGATCGCTCGAGAAACTAGTGTCGGAATCCGAACCATGTCCTCCCAACTTCTATTCAGCGTCGCCGGAGCGCGCGGGATCGTCGGTCAAACCATCGACGCCGACGTCGTCACGCGCCTGACACTGGCCTACTGCTCGATTCTCCCGACAGGTCCCGTCGTGGTCGGCCGCGACACGCGCCCCAGCGGCGAGTCGTTCGCGCATTCAGTGGTCGGTGCCGTCACGGGCACGGGGCGCGACGTCATCGACCTCGGTGTGGCGACCACTCCGACGGTCGAAATCGTGACCGAGCGCACCGACGCCGTCGCCGGCATTATCGTCACCGCCAGCCACAATCCGATCGAATGGAACGCGCTCAAGTTCCTAGACCACCGCGGCATCTTCATCAGCAAGGACATGGGTGCGAAGCTACACGCAGCGTATAAGGAGGGCCGCTTCTCGTTCGCGGACGGGAAGAGCACGGGGAAGATCAAGGGCTACACAACCGCGGCGCGTGAACACATCGACGCCATTCTCGCCCTCGATGTAATCGACGTCACGGCGATCAAGCGTAAGAAGTTTACCATTGTACTCGACTGTATCAACGGTGCCGGCAGTGTGATCGCACCGCAGTTGCTGGAAGCACTCGGCGTGCACGTGATTCCGCTCAATTGCGTGCCGGACGGAAATTTCTATCGCGACCCCGAGCCGCGGCCGGAGAATCTGCAGGACCTCGCGGAGGCGGTGAAGAAATCGGGCGCGCACCTCGGGCTCGCCACCGACCCGGACGCGGATCGCTTGGCGTTGGTCGACGAAAAGGGAAACGCGATCAGCGAGGAGTACACACTCGCACTCGCGTCGGATGTCGTGCTCGAGAAACACAAGGGCCCCGTCGTGGTGAATCTGTCGACGTCGGCGTGGCTCGACTTCGTCGCGAAGAAACACGGCGTACCGGTGTTTCGCACCCCCGTCGGCGAGGCGCATGTGGTCGACAAGATGCTGGCGGAGAAGGGTGTCGTGGGTGGCGAAGGCAACGGCGGTGTCATCTACCCCGCGATCCACGCCGGGCGCGACGCCATGTTGGGGATGGCATTGATATTGCAGCTTTTAGCGAGCCGGAACGTCACCTTGTCGGAAGTCGTTCGCAGTTACCCGCCGCTCTTGATTACGAAAGACAAGGTGGCACTGCGCGGGGCGTTCGCGCCGGGCCGGATTTCGGATGCACTCCGGCTCAACAATCCTGTTACACTCGACACCCAAGACGGTGTGAAGGCGACATTTGCGGATGGATGGATCCACCTTCGTGTGTCCAACACAGAAGGACTCGTGCGCGTGATCGCCGAGGGACCGGACCCGAAGCGGGCGGCGGCTCTGCAAAAAATTGCGCGCGACGCCCTCGACGCGTCGTGGTGATTCGCCCCAACTGAGGACTCCGGGATCGGAGGAAATTACCAATGTGTGGAATCATCGGGTACATCGGAAACAACGCGGCGATGCCGATCCTCCTCGAGGGGTTGAAGCGCCTCGAATACCGCGGTTACGACTCCGCCGGTGTGGCCATCATGGAGAACGGCCACCTCACCGTCGAGAAGACCAAGGGTAAGATCTCGCAGCTCGAAGGCTTGGTCGGCCTGCGCCCGTGGAAGGGGACGGTCGGCATGGCGCATACGCGCTGGGCCACCCACGGCGAACCCAATACCGAAAACGCGCACCCGCACACCGACTGCACCGGCGACATCGCCGTCGTGCACAACGGCATCATCGAAAACTATTCCGCGTTGAAGCAGCGCCTCATCAAGGAAGGCCACCTCTTTACGACCCAGACCGACACCGAGGTCATCGCGCACTTGGTGGAGAAGTTCTACAAGACCGCCGGTTCGCTGGAGGAAGCGGTGCGTTTGACCGTGTCGCAGCTCGAAGGCACCTACGGGCTCGTCATCATGAGCAAGAAGGAGCCCGACAAGATTATCGGCGTGCGCAACGGCTCGCCCCTCATCATCGGCATCGCGAGTGACGAGAACTTCCTCGCCTCCGACGTGTCCGCCATCCTGAAGCACACGCAGAAGGTCATCTATCTCGACGACCACGAGATGGTGACGGTGCGTCGCGACGGTTTCATCACCAAGACCATCGATAATGTCACGACCAACAAAGAGGTCCACCAGGTCGACTGGGATCTCGAACAAATCGAAAAGGGCGGCTTCGATCACTTCATGCTGAAGGAGATCAACGAGCAGCCCGAGACCATTAGTAATGGTATGCGCGGCCGCTTGGTCTACGACGAGGGCATCGCCAAGCTGGGCGGTTTGAATCTCACCGACGACGAGCTGCGCGCGACCAAGCGCATCATGATCCTCGGTTGCGGCACGAGCTGGCACGCGGGCCTGATCGGCGAGTACATCATTGAGGAGCACGCGCGCATCCCGGTCGAAGTCGAATACGCCTCGGAGTTCCGTTATCGCAATCCGATCATCGAGCCGGGAACGCTGACCTTGGCGATCAGCCAGAGCGGCGAGACCATCGACACCTTGGAAGCGATGCGCGAAGCGAAGCGTAGAGGCTCGCGCATTCTCGGTATCTCGAACGTGGTCGGTTCCACCATCGCGCGCGAGTCCGAGGGCGGCGTGTACATTCACGCCGGCCCCGAGATCGGTGTCGCGTCGACCAAGGCGTTCACGTCGCAGATTACCGTATTGTCGCTCTTGGCACTGTTGCTGGGCCGCTTGCGCGTCATGTCGAAGCGCGAAGGCCAGGAGCAGATCGAGCACTTACAGCGGCTCCCGGCCCAGGTCCAGCAGATCCTCGACCAAGACGATGCCATCAAGGAGATCGCGCAGGCCTACTGCAACGACACCAACTTCCTGTACCTCGGTCGTGGTGCTAACTTCCCCGTCGCACTCGAGGGTGCTTTGAAGTTGAAGGAGATCTCGTACATCCACGCCGAGGGCTATCCCGCCGCCGAGATGAAGCACGGCCCCATCGCACTGATCGACAAGAACATGCCGGTGGTCGTCATTTGCCCGAAGGACAACGCGTACCACAAGATTCTGGGCAACATCGCCGAAGTGAAGGCGCGCCGCGGCCGCATTATCGTGATTTGCAACGACGGCGACGAAGAAGTGGCGGAGATGGCGGATCACGTCATCACGATTCCGCAGACACTCGATTTCTTGTATCCGATTCTGACCGTGCTGCCGCTGCAGCTGCTCGCGTATCACATCGCCGTGCTGCGCGGCTGCGACGTCGATCAGCCGAGGAACCTGGCCAAGAGTGTCACGGTCGAGTAACAAGGAGTACCGCGAGAATGAAATCCCCCCTGCATTCCGTCCATGCCCCCAAGCCCATCGGTCCGTATAGCCAAGCCATTCGCGCCGGCGACTTCGTGTTTCTCTCCGGCCAGATCGGCATCGACCCCGAAGTGGGGAAGATCACGGCCAAGGACGCCGTCGGCCAGACCACGCAAGCTCTGAAGAACATCCGCGCCATCCTGACGGCGGCCGGCTTGACGCCTGAGCACGTCATCAAGACCACCATCTTTCTTGCCGACATGAATGACTTCGCCGTTGTCAACGAGGCCTACGGCGAATTCTTCCACGACGACCCACCCGCGCGCTCGACGGTGCAGGTGGCACGGCTGCCGATGGACGCGAAAGTCGAGATCGAAGCGATCGCGATGCGGCGTCCCGCAACCAGCGCGTAGTCGTTCGCTACTTGACTAGAAGCATCTTTCGCGACAGCGTCCGTTTGCCGGCGTTGAGCGTGTAGAGGTACAAGCCCGACGCCACCGGCCGGCCCGCGTCGTCGCGGCCCGACCACGCGAGCGAGTGGCGCCCTTCTCCCAATGTTCCGTCGAAGACCGTCGCGATGTGGGCGCCGCGCACATCGAACACGCGCACGACCACGGGGCCGGCGTCCTCGAGCGTGAAGGGGATTTTCGTCGCCGGGTTGAAGGGATTCGGGTAATTCTGCCCGAGTGCGGTTGCGAGCGCGGGTGTCTTGACCGACGCCGACGCCGATCGCACTTCCTCGCCGTTCTCCTTGACCGCCGTCACGAAGTACGTGTAGGACGCGCCCGCGCGCGCCTCGGCGTCGACGTAGCCGCTTGCGCTTGGCTCGAGCAACGACGCGTTGAGCAGACGCTCCGTCGACGCGCTTTCGCTTCGATAGACGCGATAGCCTTGTATCGCTTCGTCCGCTTCGACGCGCCACGAGAGCCGCACGCCGTCTTCGGCGACCGATGCTTCGAACATCGCGAACAACACAGCCAGAATCTGAATCACTACCGAGCGCTCGCTCGAGTACATGCTCATGACGCCGTCGGCGTTGCGCGCCTGCACGGCGAAGTAGTACGTCGACGGGAACAGCGCGCACTCGGTGTAGAGTGTGGACGCACCCACTTCGACCGACTGTTCGTAGCGCGGCGCATCACCGTCCGATACCGACTGTCGCCCGAACGAGACCACGTAACCGACCACGGTGGGATCGCCGCTGGGGAACCACGCGGCGGTGGCGCAACCGGGCGCGCCCATGGACAGGGACGTGAACAAGGGTGGCACCGGCGGTGCCAGGTCGGGGCCGAGGATGTCGAAGCGGTCGCCGGAGAGGCCGTCGGCGTCGACGGCGACGGTGCCGAGCGACGACGCCGTGGTGGTGACAACATGATTGCCGTTCTTGCGGACTTCGACGGTCGCGTTCGGCTTGGCACCGAACACGAGTATCTTGGCGGGTGCGGCGACCGCGACGCCGCACGCGAGGACCGATGAGCTCGCGAGGAAGGCGAGGGCGTGGAAGCGCCGCCGCCGTCCGCGCAGGACGACGTGATGCATGGGCATACTCCTCGCGTCACCGCACGCGTCGAGGAATGCGGCGGCCACGCACTGGTGCGAAAGCCAGAACAGGGGAGGACGATTTACGGGGCGGTGCGTGCGACTGGGGGAGCCGCGCGCGGGCAGGGGGCTGCAAGTCCGAACGAGGCGCGCGGGGGGAGACTAGAGGGCGATGTGTGCGCGCACGTTCGCTACCGTGCGGCGAATATCAACACGGCCGTGAAGGCGATGCGATGAAATAAGGCGGGGGAGTGTGAGGGATACAACAGGGGACCATCGGTTGGGAATCGGTCCCGATTCGGCCTGCCGAAGCGCCCAACAAATGCTGGACGGGTGCCGCGCGGACTGCTACACCGGGGCTGTCCCCACCGTCGTGTCCACGATCGCGTCTGCGGTCGGTGGGCGAAAGGGAACGGTGAATGCGGTGTTAGAATGGCTCGGAAGAATTCCGCGCGCGTCTCGTCCGCGCGCGTGGCTGCGACCGCCGAGTGTCGCGACGCGAACCGTCGACCTCTTGCTGGTACCCGGCCCGCGCGCCACGTGGAGCTCGTCCGCCGTCAACGGACGTGCGATGTTCCAATTGGTGGGCGAGTTCACGGTGACCAACCAGAGCGTGCACAAGGTCGCGTTCGTCTCGGCCAAGCTGCGCAAGCCGGCGGTCGAGGGCTTCGTCCACGTGCTCGATCGCACCAGCGGCACGCACGGTGCGTTCACGCTGGAGCCCAACGCGCGCACGCGCGCGTGGGCGTACTTTTATGTACTGATGCCGGCACCACCGGCGGGCACCAATGTGGTCGGGGATGTCGGATTCGTCGACCAATACGGCAACACGCACTGGGTCGAGAAGGTTCGCTTTCGCGGGAGTCGCACGGAGACTGCGGGGTAGTTGAGTGGCACAACGCGGCACTGTTAATGCCGATATCGGAGGTTCGAATCCTCCCCCCGCAGCCACTCCCTCTTATCGCACCAAGACGACGCGTTGATGCCCGACGTCGCGCCCGTCGATGGTGAGGCGCGCGAAGTAGACACGGGGTGTGGCTTATTCCGTCGTCTTCGTCTCCGAACCCTTCTCGGTAATCATGCCGACGTTGGTGATGCCCGCCGCCTTGATCTCGCCGATCACCGACAACACGACGCCGTAGGGAACGGCGGTGTCGCCGCGGACGAACACGCGCTCCTCGCCGCTCTCGCGCAGACTCGTGAGCGTGGCACCGATCCCATCGAGCGACGTCGGGGCGCCGTTGACGAACAACGCACCGTCTTTCGCGACCGTGACCACGATGGCCTCCGCCTCCTTGATCGCGACCGATTTCGCCGTGGGGAGTTTCACCTGGACGCCCGTCTGCATGAGCGGTGCGGCGAGCATGAAGATCACCAACAGCACCATCATGATGTCGACGAGCGACGTCACGTTGATCTCCGCGACACTATGGAAACGCCGGCGTCTCATGGATCGCTATAGAGCGAGGGACTTGCGCGACGGGCGCACGTTGGTGTCCAGGGCCGCTTGCTCTTCGCCGCGGACCGCGACCAAGTGCTCGACCACGCGCGACAGGAAGAGGTCGATCTCGGATTCCTTCTTCTGCACGCGGCGCACGAACATGTTGTAGCCGACCAAAGCGGGAATGGCAGCACCCAGCCCGGCGATGGTGCCGATCAAGGCTTCCGCGATGCCGGGGCCCACCACGTCGATGGTTGCCGCGCCACCGGTCGCCATGCTCAAGAAGCTGTGCATGATGCCCCACACGGTCGCGAGTAGTCCCAAGAACGGAGAGGCGCTGGCCACGGTGGACAGAAGAATGAGGTAGCGCTCCATCACGGAGAACTGGCTGCTCGCGCGTCCGTCGAGGAGTGCGCGCAAGCGAGCGCGTTCGGCTTCGGCGCTGGCGCGGTCCTCCATCACGAGTTGACCTTCGATGCCGCGCGAGCTCAAGTACATGTGTGCTTCGTTCAACACGGCGGCTTCCACCGACGGCAAGTAGCTCTCCGCGTCTGCGAGCGCACTCGATAGTCCGCGCGTGCGAATCACGTTCTTCAAGTCGCGGACCTTCTTGTCGAGCGAGCGAAAGAAGCGCCAGCGTTCGATCATCACACCCCACGACGCGATCGACGAAAGGGTCAGGATCGCGAGACTCGCCAGCCCGAAAACACCCGTGTCGCCCAGGATCTGCGGGAGCGAATAACCCGCCGCGGCGAGCGGCGGCACGAAGACTTGCATCGAAACCATCTTTCGTTTAGGGGAAGCGCGTGTCTCCAAGGCCCGGCCGTCTCGGGGGGAGGGGCCCTAGGCCGGCGCGTTTCGCCTAAGAAAAGCACCCGGCGCCGACGCGCGCAAGCGCGTTCTTCGAAACGCGGCCGCAACGACTTAGCCGGGCCCGCGAGTGCTAAGATCACGCTTCTCGGCCTCTCCAGCCATCTGTTATATTCTCCCACCGAACATGCCCGCAAGGGCATGTCGCGTTTTTTGGGCCGGGACGACCGCCTCGGGAATGGATGGGCCCTGGTGGACCTCGGGGACTTCAAATCCCTTAGTCGGGCGATGCCGTCCGAGGTGGGTTCGATTCCCACACATTCCCGCCATCAGTCCGTGGCGCGACGGCGGGTCGCGTCTGTCACGTCCCCGAAGTTCGAGCGAAGGCCGTTGCGTACTCCGAAGATCGTCGTCGTGACCGCGGTGCTCATCGCCGGTGCTGCGATGCCGGTCGTGCGCGCCGCCGCCGGCCCCGCGCGGGCGGCGGCCGATTCGGCCGCGGCGGCACCCGATTCGCTGCACACGATCGTGGTGAAAGACTCGCTGGGGATTCCGGGGACGCTCACGGGGCAGACGACGGCGGAGACCCCCGAAGAAGTGAAGGCGATGTTGGAACGGATGGGCTCGAGCGAGGTGGCGGGAACGACCGAGTGGGAGCGAAAGAAGAACCCGAAGGTCGCGATGCTGTGCAGCGCACTTCTGCCGGGGCTCGGACAGACCTACAACGGGCGGCGCCTCAAGGTCGGTCTCATGGTGGGCTTCAGTTACTACTACTTCAGCAGGACGTGGCTCAACTGGCGCAGTTACGAGGCCTCGATCGCGCGTCGCGACACGCTGCCGCCGGGCAGTTCGGCGTACAAGCAAGAGAACCAGCGCGCCGACTTCTGGAAAGAAGAAGCGCGCACCTATTTGTGGTGGTCGGGTGCCGTGTGGGTGGTCGGTCTGCTCGATTCGTGGATCGACGCGCAGCTCTACGACGTGCGCGAGTACACCCCACCCGCGCAACCGGAGACGTCGGGGCTTCCGTCGAGTGGCGGTCCCGGGAGTTACGTGACGATCGGATTCAACTTGAAGTTCGTAAAGTGACGCGCAAGCGCGAGCAGACGACATGACCTTTCCGCAAGAACGCATTCGCAACTTTTGCATCATCGCGCACATCGACCACGGCAAGTCGACGCTGGCCGATCGTCTGCTCGAGCACACCGGTACCATCACCGGCAAGCAGATGCGCGCACAGGTGCTCGACACCATGGACCTCGAGCGCGAACGCGGCATCACCATCAAGAGCCATCCGATTCGGATGATCTATCGCGCGAAAGACGGCCTCGACTATCTCTTCAACCTGATCGACACTCCGGGCCACGTCGACTTCACCTACGAAGTCTCACGCAGCCTGGCGGCGTGCGAGGGCGCGATTCTCGTGGTCGACGCCGTTCAGGGCATCCAGGCCCAGACGGTGTCGAACATGTATCTCGCGGTCGGCAACGGCTTGGAGATCATCCCCGTGATCAACAAGATCGACATGCCCGCGGCGCGCATTCCCGAAGTCGAGCAAGAGATCGACGACATGATGGGTGCTCGGTCCGAAGACATCGTCAAGGTGAGTGCGCGCGAGGGCCTCAACATCGAAGCGCTCTTGGAAGCGATCGTCGCGCGCGTGCCCGCACCCGGCGGCGACCGCGACGGCGAGGTCAAGGGGCTCATCTTCGACTCGTTCTACGACACCTACAAGGGGTCGGTGGTGTACGTGCGCGTCATGGAGGGTCGCGTCAAGAGGGGTGACAAGGTGCGCATGTGGTCGAAGGGGAATACCTTCGAAGCGATGGAGGTCGGGTACTTCCGCATCGAGATGATCCCCGCCGACATGTTGGAAGCGGGGGACGTCGGGTACGTCGTCACGGGGATCAAGGACATCCACGATATCAAAGTGGGCGACACCATCACACTCGACGCGCGCCCGTGCGACGCGCCCTTGCCCGGCTACGTCGACGTGAAGCCGATGGTGTTCAGCGGCCTCTATCCGGTCGAAGCCGAGGACTACGAAGAGCTGCGCGAGGCGCTCGACAAACTGCGCCTCAACGATTCGTCGTTCATCTACGAACCGGAGACGTCGGTGGCGTTGGGCTTCGGGTTTCGCTGCGGATTCTTGGGACTCTTGCACATGGAAGTGATCCAGGAGCGCTTGGAGCGCGAATACAACCTGGACCTCATCACCACCATGCCCAACGTGGAGTACGTCGTGCGTTTGAAGAACGGCGAGGAGCTCACGGTCGACAACCCGGCCCTGTTCCCGCCGGAAGGTAAGATCGAGCACGTGCGCGAGCCCTTCGTCCGGGTCGAGGTGGTCACCCCGTCGGAGTACGTGGGGGGCATCATGACCCTGAACCAAGAGCGGCGCGGGGCGTATATCGAGATGAGTTACGTGACCCGGGACCGGGTGGCCCTGCGTTACGACATGCCGCTGGCTGAAATCTTGATCGACTACTATGATAAACTCAAGAGCCTGAGCCGCGGCTACGCGAGTCTGGACTACGACTACATCGGCCACCGCGAGAGCAACGTGGTTCGTCTGGACATAGCACTCAACGGGGATCCGGTGGATGCACTCTCGATGATCGTCCACCACGACAACGCCTTCGTCATGGGGCGCGAGATGGCATCGAAGTTAAAGGAAGTGATCCCGCGCCAGCAGTACGAAGTCGCCATCCAGGCGGTCATTGGTGCTAAGGTGATCTCCCGGACCAACGTCAAGGCGCTGCGCAAGAACGTCACCGCCAAGTGCTACGGCGGCGATATTACCCGCAAGCGCAAGCTCCTGGAGAAACAGAAAGAGGGCAAACGGCGTATGAAGATGGTCGGCAAGGTCGAAATCCCGCAGGAAGCCTTCCTGGCGGTGTTGAAAGTCGAGAGGACGAGTTGACGGTGGCAAAACGCAAGAAATCAGCTATTCGCGAGTACACCGAGATCATCGTGCTCGCGGTGGCACTCGCACTGTTCGTACGTACCTTCTTCGTGCAGGCGTTCCGGATTCCGTCGGAGTCGATGGAGGATACGCTGTTGGTGGGGGATTTTCTCTTCGCCAACAAATTGCTCTACGGACCCAAGCTTCCGTTCGTCGACGTGAGGCTGCCGGCGATTCGCCAGCCCAAGGCGGGCGACATCATCATCTTCAAGTACCCGCACGACCCCAAGATCGACTACATCAAGCGGTGTGTGGCGGTCGAAGGCCAGACCGTCGAGCTCGTCGACAACAAGCTCTACGTCGACGGCGTCATGCAGGACGAAGCATTCACCAAGTACGTGTTCGGTTCGCGACCCGACCGGCACTTCGGCCCCTTCAAAGTTCCCGAGGGCGACATCTTCATGATGGGCGACAATCGCGACAACAGCGCCGACAGCCGCGCGTGGGGACCGCTCGACAAGAAGCTGATCGCGGGCAAGGCGATGTTCATCTACTTCTCGTGGAACCCGAGCTCGCACTCGGTTCGCTTTTCTCGTATCGGCGACGTGATTCGGTAACTCTGCACTCGTTCGGGTCGTGACGTCACTTCGCTTGCTCAGACAGTCCTCGCGCGCGCGTGGTTTGGGTATGCGCGCTGCGGAACTCGCCGCGAAGTGACGTCACGACCCCTCGACCTCCGAGATCACTGCGCATCGGGGATATGAAACCACTTTCTCTATACGTCCACGTTCCGTTCTGCACGCGACGGTGTTCGTACTGCTCGTTCTATCACGTGCCGAAGGAACGCGAGCGCGAGCGAAAATTCGTCGACGCTCTAGTCGATGAAATCGCGGTCGCGTTGGCCGAGATCGGGCGGGTGTCGTTGCGGACCGTCTTCGTCGGGGGCGGGACGCCGACGGTGCTAGAACCGCACGAATGGGAACGCGTCCTGGCGGCGATTCAGTCCTTCGTCCCGCGCGAGGGCATCGAAGAGTTCACCGTCGAAATGAATCCGGAAGACGTCGACACGGCGCTGGTGCGTTTCCTCCACGGCCTCGGTGTGAATCGCGCCAGCCTGGGCATCCAGTCGATGCACGCGGTCGGCCAGAAAGTACTCAAGCGTTGCGCGCCCGAGGTCAACGAGCGCGCGATCGACGTGGTGCGCGGGCAATGGGACAACGTCAGCTTCGACGTGCTGCTGGGTGTCCCCAAGTCGGAGCCGCGCGACCTTGAGGAAACGCTCCGTCGCCTCCTCGTGAAGGCGCCCACGCACCTGTCGGTGTACGGGTTGGAGCCGGGTGGCGACCTTGGGGAAGAGGTCGAACGGTTCTTTCGCGCGGTTGACCCGGACCGCATCGCTGATGAATACTTGGGGGCGTGCGAGCTCGTGGCGGCGGCCGGCTTCGGACATTATGAGGTGTCCAACTTCGCGCGGCCCGGGTTCGAGAGCCTGCACAACCGGGTGTACTGGGATGGCGGCGACTACCTCGGCGTCGGACCGGCCGCCCACTCGTCGCTCGGCGGCCGACGCTTCGCGAACGCGGCTTCCATCGACGCGTACGTCGCGCGACGCGGCGTCGAGCATCTCACCGCGCGACTCCACGACGAAGGCGGCGACACGCGGCTGGAGTCTCTGATGCTGGCCTTGCGCACCGACCGGGGTATCGCACGCGAAGCGTGCGACGTAAGGACGATCAGGGATTTGACCGGCGACGGACTCGTTCGCGTGGACGAACATCGCGTTCGCATGACCGACCGAGGCTATCTAGTTCTCAATGACGTGGTGCTTCGACTGGTTGCAACAACGCCATGCTAAACGAAAAGGACATGCCCATACTTCGCACCATCATCGACCTCTACGTCGGTGACGCGGTGCCGGTGAGCTCGCAGCGCGTGCGCGACGCGGGGCGTTTCCGCATGAGTACGGCCACCATTCGCAGCCGCATGGCAACACTCGAGCGCGAAGGGTTCATCGCCAAGGCGCACGTGTCGTCGGGGCGCATTCCGACCGATGAGGGCTACCGCGCCCACGTCGACGAGCTACAAGCCGGTGCGGTGCGCCCGCGCGGAGACGGGTTCCCGTCGGTGCGCGACGAGCTTCGCGACGACCTCGACTTGAACGGCGTCATGCTGCGCGCGTCGCAATTGTTGGGCGCACTCTCGCAGCACGTCGCCGTCGTGTACGGCGCCATCGTGCAAGAGAGCCGGGTCCGCACCGTGCGCTTGCTGCGACTCGAGGGCGCCAAAGTCGTCGTGGTGGTGTACCTGGTGCCCGATCACGAGCGCACGATTACGTTGCGTCTGAGCCGCGACGTCGGCCCGGAAGGGGTGGCCGCGGCCGAGCGGCTCCTGAACCGCTTGGTGTCGGGGCTGACATTGGAAGAGGCGCGCCGGCTCCTGGGCGAAACCATGCGCGACAACGTCACCGACGAAGGCATCGTGGCCGGCGAGGTGGCGCTGCGGCGCGACGACGTATTCTCGGAGCCGGTGGCGGTCGAGTTGTGCTTCGAAGAGTCGGAGCAGATGCTATCGCAGCCCGAACTTTCCGACCCCCGCACACTCCAACTTTTGCTCCGAATCTTGCACGACCGGGGCTACTTGACCTCGATCTTGGCCGACCGCCGGTTGAACAACGTCGAAGTCACGATCGGTCGCGAGCACCGGGACGATACCCTGCGCCCCTTCAGCCTCGTGACCGCGGGGTATCGCATGGGGGTTGCGCGCGGCGTGTTGGGGATCATCGGTCCGACGCGCATGCGCTACGACCTGGCCCTGGCCCTGGTCGAGTCGATGTCGCGCGAGTTGTGCGCGATCGGCGACGAACGCTTCTAGCACTTGCATCCGGGAGACCATCGAGTCGTGAAAGACAAAGAGACACAAGAACCGGTCGGCACCGACCGCGACGTCACCGAGGTCCCCGAGCCTGCCGGTGAGCGCATCTACGATCTCGATTCCGATTCGGCGGCACCGGTCGCCGGCGAGGCCGGCGGCGATCTGGCGGATGTTCCGGCCGAAGCGATCCCGGAAGCGGGCGAGCACGGCGAAGAGAAGAAGCGCGGTCGCCATTCGCTCAAGTTTTCGCGGCGCGACGTGATCGATCGCTTTGCGGAAAAGAATACCGCCATCACCAAACTGACCAAGGAAAAGCAGACGATCGAGAAGCAACTGGCGCTTCTCGAGTCGGAAAAATCTTCCCTCGAAGCCCAGGCGAGAGACCACAAGGACCGCTGGCTACGCACGGCCGCCGAGTTTGAAAACTACCGCAAACGTTCCGCGAAGGAATGGGAATTGCTTAAGCAGCAATCCAAGACCGAAGTCATTCTCGAAGTTCTCAGTTCGTTGGATGATTTCGAGCGGGCCTTCGCGACGTTGGAGGCGGCCGACGAGAGCGAGTTTGTTCGAGGCATTCGCCTGATCTATAACAACTTGCTCACCGCCCTCCAGAAGCTCGGCGTCGGCGAAATCGACGCCATCGGGGCCCCCTTCGACCCGAACCGCCATATGGCGATCGGGCAAATCGAAACCGGCGAGGTTGCTTCCGGCCACGTCGCCCAAGTTGCCGAGAAGGGGTACACCTTGAACGGCTCCGTCATCCGGCCCGCCCGCGTCGTCGTCGCCAAGTAGCGGCGGCGATCGTCCGAGAACACAAGTATTTTGCACGGCGCGTCGCGTGCCGCGGCCTCGTCCAACAGGGACGCCGCACCGACGCGACCCGTGCGGGGTTACCACCCGGATTCTGCAAGGAGCTTGTGATGTCGAAGGTCATCGGGATCGATCTCGGAACCACCAACTCGTGCATCGCGTTCATCCAGAACGGCGAGCCGACGGTCGTCACCACACCCGAGGGTGCGCGCACGACGCCGTCGGTGGTCGCGTTCGCGAAGAACGGCGAGCGCCTGGTCGGCCACATCGCCAAGCGCCAGACCATCACCAATCCGACGCAGACCATCTATTCGGTCAAGCGCTTCATGGGAGCGCGTTTCGACGAAGTGAAGAAAGAGATCGAGATGGTGTCGTACACGGTCGAAACCGGCCGTAGCGGCGAGGTGCAGATCAAGGTCAAGGACCAGGCCTTCCGTCCCGAAGAGATCTCCGCGATGATTCTGCAAACGCTCAAGAAGACCGCCGAAGATTTCCTCGGCGAAGAGGTGGAGAAGGCCGTCATCACGGTGCCCGCGTACTTCAACGACGCGCAGCGCCAGGCGACCAAGGACGCGGGCCGCATCGCCGGTCTCGACGTGCTGCGCATCATCAACGAGCCCACCGCGGCCGCACTCGCGTACGGACTCGACAAGACCAAGACCGGTGTCGTGGCGGTGTACGACTTGGGCGGCGGTACCTTCGATATCTCGATCCTGGAACTCGCCGACGGCGTGTATCAGGTCAAGTCGACCGCCGGCGACACGCACTTGGGCGGCGACGACTTCGACCGCATCATCATGAATTGGGTCTTGGAAGAGTTCAAGAAGCAGTGCGGCATCGATATCTCGGGCGACAAGATGGCCATGCAGCGTGTGCGCGACTCGTCGGAAAAAGCGAAATGCGAGCTGTCGACCACACTCGAGACCACCATCAATCTGCCGTTCCTCGCCGCCGACGATTCCGGTCCCAAGCACCTCGAGCTCCAGCTCACGCGCGCGACACTCGAGACGCTGGTGGAGCCGCTGATTCGTAAGACCATCGAGCCGTGCCGGCAGGCGCTGCACGACGCCGGCATCGCGACTACGCAGATCAACAAAGTGATCTTGGTGGGCGGCTCGACGCGCATGCCCGCGGTGCGTGAAGCGGTGAAGAAATTCTTCGGCCAGGAGCCGCAAAAAGGCGTCGACGCCGACGAGGTCGTGGCCAAGGGTGCCGCTATCCAGGGCGGCGTGCTGACGGGCCAGGTCGAAGAAGTCATTCTGCTCGACGTGACGCCGCTCTCACTCGGTATCGAAACGCTGGGCGGCGTGATGACGAAACTCATTGCGCGCAACACCACCGTGCCGACGCGCAAGACGCAGATTTTCTCGACCGCGTCCGATAACCAGCCGGCCGTGAGTGTGCACGTCCTGCAGGGCGAGCGCGAGCTTTCGAAAGACAACCGCACGCTCGGGCGCTTCGACTTGGTCGGCATCCCGCCCGCACCGCGCGGTGTCCCGCAGATCGAGTTGACCTTCGACATCGACGCCAACGGCATTGTCAATGTTTCGGCCAAGGACCTCGGCACCGGCCGTCAGCAACAGATCGCGATCAAGGTCGCGAGCGGCATCTCGGAAGCCGAGATTCGTCGCATGGTGGAAGACGCCGAGAAGTACGCCGAGGAAGACAAGAAGAAGCGCGAGTTCCAGGAAGCCGTCAACCAGGCGGAGATCTTGATCTACTCGACCGAGCAGACGCTCAAGGACTTCGCAGAACGCTTCCAGCAGCGCGATCTCGAGGAGATCAAGTCCGCGATCGCGGACGTGCGCGGGGCTCGCGTCGGCGACTCGAAGGACGTAACCGCACTCAAGGTGGCGACGGGCCGACTCCAGTCGATCATGCACCGCTTCGCCGAGCTCATGTACAGCGCGCCCGACACGGGCGACTTCCGTTAGGCCGACCCGCATCGGCGCGCCGCGCGCGCCCCAGTTCGAAGCACGCGCCCGGAGACTATCCGGGCGCGTTCGTTTTGGGGGGCGTTTTGGTCCTTCCGGTTTTCGCGTCCGCCGCTTTATATTGACGCGAGTCTTATATTCACCAACGACTATGACCAAGCGCGACTACTACGAAATTCTGGGGGTGGAGCGCGACGCCGCCAAGGACGACATCAAGAAGGCGTACCGCAAGCTCGCGTTCCAGCATCACCCCGACAAGAATCCCGGCAACAAGGAAGCCGAGGAGAAGTTCAAGGAGGCGACCGAGGCCTACGAAGTCCTGAGCGACCCCGAAAGGCGTCGCGTGTACGACCAGTACGGCCACGCGGGGTTTGGCCAAGGCCGCGGCGGCGGTGGGCAGGATCCGTTCGCGGGCGCGCGCGGCTTCGGCGGCGGTGGCTTCGAGGGCTTCGACATCTCCGACGCCCTGCGCGCGTTCATGCGCGAGTTCGGCGGCGGCTTCGGCGATTTCGACGCGGGCGGTCGCGGCGTACCGCGCACGCGCAAGGGCCGCGACCTCCAGGTGCGCGTCTCGCTTTCGCTCTCCGAGATCGCGAGCGGCGTCGAGAAGCAAATTCGCGTCACCAAGCAGGTGCCGTGCAAGACGTGCCAGGGGTCCGGCACCAAGGACGGCTCGCGGCCGGTGCCGTGCGAAACCTGTCAGGGCACCGGGCAGATCAAGCAGGTTCAGCGGACCATCCTCGGTCAATTCATTAATGTGGTCGAGTGTCACACCTGCGACGGCGCCGGCACGGTCGTGAAGGACCCGTGTCGTGAGTGCAACGGCGAGGGTGTCGTGCGCGGCACCGAGACCATCACGGTGAAGATTCCGGCCGGTGTCGCGAGCGGCAACTACATCACCGTGCGTGGCGGCGGCGACGCCGCGGGTCGCGGCGGCATGAACGGCGATTTGTACGTCGTCATCGAAGAGGAAGCCGACGACCGCTTCACGCGCCACGGCAACGACGTCTTGATCGATATTCCGCTGACGTATCCCCAACTCGCGCTGGGGACCAAGCTCGAAGTGCCGACACTCGACGGCAAGGTGCTCTTGAAGGTCCCGGCCGGTACACCGTCGCACAAGGTGTTCCGCATCAAGGGCAAGGGCATCCCGCGCCTGAACGGTTACGGGCGCGGCGACCAACTCGTGCGCGCGGTGGCGTGGGTGCCCGAGAAAGTCTCCAAGAAAGAAGAAGAATTGTTGAAGGAGCTCGACAAGTCGCTCTCCACGCGCGCGCCCAAGGTCGACTAGCCCCTCGCCGCCGATGTCGGCCCATCGCTTCACATTCTATTTGCCTTCGCTGACATCGGAGGCGACCGCTTTCGACATGGCCGGCGACGAGCACCATCACCTCGCGCGCGTCTTGCGCCTCTGCGCGGGTGAAACCGTCTCGGCCACCAACGGCCGCGGCCTCCTGCTCGAAGCGATCCTCGCGTCGGTCGACAAGCATCGAAGTGCTGCGCGCGTGACGCGCGTGCTGCAAGACGAAGCACCGCGGCGTCGGGTGGTGCTCGCGATGTCGCTCTTGCCGCGCGCCCATTTCGAAGTGGCCGTGTCGCAATGCGTGGAGGTCGGCGTTACGGACATTATTCCCGTGGTGGCGGAGAAGTGCCGCACGAGGACATGGTCGAAGCCGACGGCGGTGCGCGTCGAGCGGGTGGCGATCGCGGCCATGAAGCAGTCCGGTCGTGCGTGGCTGCCTTCGGTCGGCGGCGCGCGCTCGTTGCTTTCGCTCGCGGGCGAGGTCGCGTTGGGACGATTCGGGCGCGCGGTGGTGGGCGACCTCGGCGCACCCGCGCTTGCAACAACGTCGCGAATGGGCGACGTGCTCGCCATCGTCGGCCCCGAAGCCGGCTTCACCGACGCCGAAGTGGCACGACTCGTCGACGCGGGTGCCGAACGCGCGTCGGTGTCGTCGCACCGACTGCGCGCCGAGACGGCCGCAGTGGTTCTGGTCGCAGCACTGGCCCGCGCCGTTTGACAGGGATGGGTGCACCCCATACACTGCGTGGGGAGGATGCAAATGATGATCTTTGAAAAACTGAATGAAGACATGAAGACAGCGCTCAAAGGCGGCGACAAAGTCCGCTTGAGTGTGGTGCGTATGTTGATCTCCGAGCTCAAGAACGAGCGTATCGCGCAGGGGGCCGACTTGGACGACGTAACCCAGCGCAAGGTGCTGGCGAGCTACGCCAAGCGTCGCAAGGAAGCCATCGAGGCCGCGCGCGCGGGCGGGCGGGAGGATGTCGCGAGCAAGGAGCAGGCGGAGTACGACATCACGATGTCGTATCTGCCCAAGCAACTGTCCGACGACGATCTGCGGACCATCGTGAAGAAACACATCGAAGCGGCCGGCGCGTCGGGCCCCGGGGCGTTCGGCGCCGTAATGAAATCGGTCATGGCGGAAGTCGGCGGCCAGGCCGACGGCAAGCTCGTGTCCGCGTTGGTGCGCGAGTTGCTCGGGTAGTGCTGCCGTCGTCCGCTTTCGATTTTCACTCCGGAATCGCATGGACGACACCACCATTGTGAACATCGTGCTCGTCGGTCTCGTGGCGATCGGCGCCATCGCCGGCGCGATCAAGGGCTTCGCACGCCAGGTGATCGAGCTGGTGGGGCTCGTGGTGTCGTTTTTCGTGGCGGCGGTGTTGGCGAGTTGGTTCGCGAGATTGCTGGCGGACCATACGTCGGTTCCGCACGCGCCCGCGCTCGTGCTGGCGTTTCTCGCCGTGTTCGTGGGCGGACTGATCGCCTTCCACTTCGTGGCCATCTCCACCCAGCGTCTGCTCCACACCACCTTGTTCGGTTGGGTCGACCGCGCCTGCGGCGCCATGATCGGCCTCTTGGCGGCCACACTGGTCGCGAGCGTGCTGGCGTCGGTGGTCATCGAGTTGCCCGTGTCCGATCGCGTGCGCGACGGTGTGGAGAACTCGTCGGTGGGTGCCTTCGTGCAACCGATCGCGGGCTGGTTGTTCCGCTCCATCTTCCCGCACGACCATGGTGGGCATCTGGCCTGCGAGGCCATGGCCCGCGTCGCGGGCCCCGACGCGTAGCGTCCGCGGCCCATGACTCCGCCGTCACGCCCCCATCCTTTCGAACACGCGGCGCGCGTGCTCTCGCTCGATGCGGTGCTCGAGCTCGTCGCCGCGCATTGCGTGAACCAAGGCGCACGCGGTGCGGTGGTGTCGACGGTGCCGTCCGCGGACGTCGACGCGATTCGGGCGTCGCTGGAGGAGATCGCGGAATACGCGGTGCTGCGCGAGACGTCGGGCGGCCTCGCGATTCCCGACACCGGGTATCGCGACGACGTCGAAGCGATCGCCGAGGGCGGGCGCGGTTCCGGCGAAGCGCTGCGCCGCATCGCCGACGGCGAACGCGCCATCGCTGCGTTGCGCCGCGGGGTCGCCGCCAACACGGCGGAGTTTCCGCGCCTGGCTGCCATCGCGGCCTCAGCTTCGCCTCACCACGAATTCGTCGCCGAAGCCGACCGCGCCCTCGAGCCCGACGGCGCCGTCAAAGACGACGCAACCCCCGAGTTGAAAGCGTTGCGTCGCGCGATTCACGGCCTGCGCACGCGGCTGCGTGAGCGCGTCGACAAGCTGGTGGGTGAACTCGGCGCCGACGCGCACGCAACCGTGAGCGGGAGCCGCCACGTGCTGGTGGTCCCGCGCGCCAAGGTCAAGCGCGGGAGCGGATTCGTACACGGTGCTTCGCACAGCGGTGGGTCGCTGTACGTGGAACCGCTCGCGATCCTCGAACTCAATAACGACCTGGAGACACAACTCGCGGACGAAGCGGAAGAAGTCGCGCGCATCTTGGAGGCGCTGTCCGCGCGCGTGCGCGCATTGGCACCCGCCATTCTCGCCAACGCCGACGTGGTCGACCGCATCGACGCGGTGCGCGCGAAGGAAGCCTTCGGCGAGCGCTTCGGGTGCGTAGCACCGGAGATTTCGGCCGGCGGACGCGTACGCCTGGTGCGCGCGCGCCACCCGCTGCTCTCGCTAGCACTCGAGCGCGCGGGGCGCTTCGACCAGCAGGTGCCGCTCGATCTGACACTCGAGGCCAACGAACGGCTGATGATCATCACCGGTCCCAACGCCGGGGGCAAGACGGTCGCCTTGAAGACCGTCGGGCTCGTCGCCCTCATGTTGCAGTGCGGCCTGCGCGTGCCGTGCGTGCACGGCAGCGAACTCCCGATCTTCGAGCAGGTATTCGCTGACATCGGCGACGAGCAGTCGCTCGAGTCCTCGTTATCGACGTTCACCTCGCACCTGAAGCACCTCGACGAGATGGTGCGGAACGCGAATCGGCACTCGCTGTGCTTGGTGGACGAGATCGGCGACGGGACCGACCCCGACGAAGGGGCCGCCATCGCGATCGCGGCACTCGATCGCCTGCTCGCGTCGGGTGCTGCGGTGATCGCGACCACGCACTTCGGTCGCATCAAGACCTTCGCGCTGGAGGCGCGCGGGGTCGCAAACGCGTCGATGGCCTTCGCGGACGAAACCTCGCGGCCGTTGTACAAGCTCTTGCAGGGGATCGCGGGTCGCAGCCGCGGCCTTGACACGGCACGCCGCACCGGCTTCGACCCGGCCGTGGTCGCGCGCGCCGAGGCGATCCTGGGCGGCGATGCGTTTCGGCTGGAGTCGGCGCTGGCGCGCTTGGAAGCCGGCTACCAACAACTGCAACAGGAGCGCGAGGCGACCGCACGGGCGCGCGTGCGCCTCGAGGAGTCGACCAAGAGCGCCGAAGAGAAGGAGCGCGCGTACGCGCTGACCAAGAAGGAAGCGAGCAAGCGGGCGATGCGCGAAGCGGAGGAAGTGCTGATCGCGGCGCGCCGCGAGATCGAAGGCGTCGTCCGCGAAATTCGCACGCGCGGCGCCGACAAGGATGTCATTCGCAACAGTAAGAAGCGCGTCGACGACATGCTGTCCGACGTGCGCGGCAAGTCGCAGGCGCTGGATCCGCAGTCCGCTCCGCTGGCGCGGGTAGCGCTCGGCGAGCACGTGTCGATGAGCCCGACCGGGCGCCCGTTCGGGACCGTCGTAGAAGTCGACCGCAGGGACGTCACCGTCGACTTCGGCGGCAAAAGAATTCGCGCGCGCATCGGGAAGTTGTATCCTGCCGCCGTCGATCCAGCGGCCGCCACACCGTCGAGCATCGGCGTCCAGTTCGAGCCCCTGGGCGAAACCGAGGTGAGTGTGCGCGGAATGGATCGCGAGAGTGCGCTCGAAGTGGTGAGCCGCTTCATCGATCGTGCGGTGCTCACGGGGCTTTCGGAAGTGAAGATCGTCACCGGGCTCGGCACCGGTGTGCTCGCGAAAGCCGTGCGCGAAGCCCTCTCGCGCGACCCGCGTGTCACCTCGCATCGCCACGGCGACCCCATGGAGGGCGGCACCGGGGTCACGTTCGCGCGTCTCAAATAACGACCATGCCCATCCCGAAGCACGTCATCGAGCAAGTTCGCGATCGCTCCGACGTCGTCGAGATCGTCGGGGCGTACGTCGACTTGAAACGCGCAGGGACCAACTACAAAGGACTCTGCCCGTTCCACAAGGAGCGCACGCCGAGCTTCGTGGTGAGCCCGGATCGTCAGACGTTTCACTGCTTCGGCTGCGGGAAGGGTGGCAACGTCTTTCAGTTTCTGATGGAGATGGACGGTGTCAGTTTTCCCGAAGCCGTCCGCGAGCTCGGCCGCCGCGCGGGGATCGAGGTGGAGAGCCGTCCCGACGAAGACGCGCGCTCCGAGAACGAGGCGCTCTATCAGGCGAACTCGTTCGCTGGTCGCTTCTACCACGACGCGCTGGTCAAGACGGCCGCCGGCGATAGGGCGCGCCGCTACCTCGAGGGGCGCGGCATCCCGCGCGAGTCGTGGCGGCGCTTCGGACTCGGGTACGCACCGGCGACCGGCCAGGCACTGGCGGAAGCCGCCCTGGCCCACAACGTGTCCCGCGACGTGGTCGTGAAGCTCAAGCTTGTCATGCCCCGCGAAGGCGGACGCGGCTACTTCGACTATTTTCGCGACCGCCTCATGTTTCCCATCATCCAGCCCGAGAGTCGCGTCGTGGGCTTCGGCGGACGCATCCTCGGCGACGGCGAGCCCAAGTACCTCAATTCCGCGGAAAGCCCGCTGTTTCAGAAGCGGCGGATGTTCTACGGGCTCGATCGGGCGCGGACCCCCATTCGCGCGGCGCGGTTCGCCTACCTGGTCGAAGGCTACACCGACCTGATTCGGCTTCATTTGTGCGGGGTGGAAAACTCGCTGGCGACCTGCGGGACCGCGCTGACGCGCGACCACGCGGCTCGCATACGCCGCCTCACGCGGCGGGTGGTCCTGGTGCCCGACGGCGACCCCGCCGGCGCGAGCGCTGCACTCATCTCCGGAGCCCTGCTCATGGCGGAAGGGGTAGAAGTCGGGGTGGTATCGCTACCGACCGGAACCGATCCCGATTCGGCGGGTAAATCGATGGCCGAGAAAGAGTTCAAGGAAGTCTTGGGCCGCCACGTGGAATATTTCGCATACCTTGACTATACTATCCAGCATCGAAACCCGACTGCGCGCGAACGTGAAGAGATGATTCGCCGCATCGTCGGTGCGATTTCGTCGGCGGACGACCCGCTTCGAGCGGATGTCCTGGTCGGGGAACTCGCCCGAGTGGTCGGGGTCGAGCCCGCGGGGCTTCGGAGGCTCCTTCGCCCGGCGGGTGGTTCGGCCGACGGGGATCGGCGTGCGGGGTCTGATGCGGGAACAAGCCGGTCCGGAGCGAAACGAGCAGCACTCGAGCGCCTCGTTCTCCGGCTGGTGATGGAGGGCACCCCGTCGGCGCTCGACGCGCTCGATTCCCTCGATGTCGAAGATTTCTCGGACGAGGCTAACCGCAAGTTATACAAACTGCTTGACTCGATGCGGGATGCCCATATTGATTTGAGGGGTCGCGACTTTCAACGTCGGGCAGAAGAGACCGGGCTGGCGGGGTTTGCCAACGAAATCTCCCTCGTCTCCGTCCCACCGGGGAACATCGACACCCTTCTCAAAGACCACTTGCGGGAGTTGAAGAAGCTCCGGATAGAGGACGAGCTGGGTCAGTTGCGGGAACGGCAGCGTAATTTGCCGCCCGATAGCGAAGAGTCCATTGCGATAGCCGAGTACTTTAAACGCCTGAGGCAGGCGCAAGAGGAGTTGTGAGGCGCGTGGGTGCGAAGAGCAAGAAGACTGCGGTAGCGGCGGCCAGTACGCCGGTCGCGACGCCGCCGGACCGTTTCGAGTTCATCCTCGAGGACATCCGGCGCATCGCGGAAGAGAAGGGTTTCGTCCTGAACCACGAGATCGACACGCTCGTGGGCGAGGACTTCAGCCCCGAGGACATCGTCATCCTCTACGACAAACTGAGCGAAGAGAAGATCGACTTCTTCGACTCGCCCGAGAAGGCGCGCCTGAAGATCGAAGCGCGCAAGCGGCGCGAAGAGAAGGAAGAAGAGAAGAAGGTCGAAGAGGACGTCAAGGCCGTCATTCGTTACGACGACCCGGTGCGCATGTACTTGCGCGAGATGGGCAAGGTGCCGCTGCTCGACCGCGAAGGCGAAGTCGAGATCGCCAAGCGCATCGAGCAGGGTCAGATCATGATCGCGAAGGCCGTGTTCTCGCTCGATTCGCCCATCCGCGAGTTGCAGCGCTTGGCGCGCGCGGTGGAGAAGGGCGACATGCGTCTCGACGAAGTGGTGCAGGTCGAGACGGGCGGTTTGGCGCCGTCGTACACGGGTAAGAAGGAGCGCCAGGCGCGCTTCCGTCCCGTCAAGAAGATCGCGACCATCCGCAAGGAAATCGTCGAGCTCCAGAAGAAGATCAAGCTCAAGAAGAGTGCGGCCAAGCGTCCGGCTCTCGAGCGCTCGCTCGAGGTGCGCCAGGCGCGGTTGTTCGAGGAGTACATCAAGCTCCAGCTCAATGCCAAGCAGCTCGAGAAGATCGTCGAGAAGATTCGCGGGCAGCGCGACCGCCTGAAGGACTACGAGGCGAAGCTCGCCGAGTACGAAGACTTCGTCGGGTTGGGCTACGACGACATCGTCGGCCAGACCAAGAAGCTCAAGGCCGGGCGTCGCAAGAGTGTGAAGGTCGAGGGGAAGGGAACCTGGTCGCTCGACATGCTCGAAGATTTCGAGCGCAAGATGCGCTCGCTGCGTACGGAGATTCGCGTCATCGAGAAGGACGAGAACATCTCGATCGCGGACCTCGACAAGATCGTGGAGAGCATCCGCCGCGGCGAGGTCCAGGTCCAGCGCGCCAAGAAAGAGATGATCGAGGCCAACGTGCGCTTGGTGATCGCGATCGCGAAGCGCTACACCAACCGCGGACTCGAGTTCTTGGACCTGATTCAGGAAGGGAACAGCGGCCTCATGCGTGCCGTCGACAAGTTCGACTATCGCAAGGGCTACAAGTTCTCGACCTACGCGACGTGGTGGATTCGGCAGGCCATCACGCGCGCCATCGCGGACCAGGCCCGTACCATTCGCGTCCCGGTCCACATGATCGAAGCCATCAACAAGGTCTCGCGCGCGCAGCGCAAGCTCGTGCAGGAGCAAGGTCGCGACCCGACCCCGGAAGAGGTCGCGAAGAAGCTCAACTACCCGCTCGACAAGGTCAAGAGTGTGATGAAGGCGAGCATGGAGCCGATCTCGCTCGATCGACCGATCGGCGAGGACGAGGACTCCAACCTGTCCGACTTCATCGAAGACACGTCGGCCGCCTCGCCGGCGCAGTCGGCGTCGCACGCCATGCTGCGCGACCAGTTGAACCGCGTGTTGAGTACCCTCACGCGTCGCGAAGAGAAAGTGATCCGACTCCGCTTCGGGTTGGGCGATGGTACGCCGCGCACACTCGAAGAAGTCGGCACCATTTTCAACGTCACGCGCGAGCGCGTGCGGCAGATCGAAGCGAAAGCCCTAAAGAAGCTCCAGCACCCGAGCCGGGCGCGAAAGCTGAAGGGCTACACCGAGATCATCTAATGAGAGCCGGGCGTCGGCAGCGACGCCCGGCTTTTTTCTTTGCGGCACCTGGCTGATTTCGTCGAGCGCCGGCGGAGGATCGTTACTCCGCTTATCTTCTTGCTCGTCGCCGTTGCGCTGGTCGCGCACGTGCGGCAGGCCCCCATCGAGGACCTCGGCCCCGATGGCCACACCTACGAACAACTCGGCTACGACGTCTCCCTGAGCGGCAATATCCTCGACTGCGACAACTTCTGGCACGCCTACTGGTCGCCGACCTGGGTGACTGCCATCGCGTCGCTCTATCGCGTCACCGGCCGCGACGTGCCGGCGATTCGCTATCTCCTCGTGTGCATCGTTCTGGCGACGTGTGCGCTCGTCTATCTGGTGGCGCGCGAAGTGTCTGGATACTTGGGCGCGATCGTCGCGGTGTGTCTGTATGCGTTCTCGAGCCTCATTTTCAGATTTACCGTTTACTGCCAATACGAAGTGCCGCTCGCATTTCTCCTATTCCTCTGCGGATTCCTCGTGTTTTACCGACTGCGGGGTGGCGCGACGGATCGCTGGAACCTGCCCGACGTTCCGTCCAAGTCGGACTTGGTGCAGTTCGTCGTCGCCGGTATCGCACTCGGCGCCGCGACACTCACGACGGCGCGCGGCTTCGCGATGTTCTTTCTGCTGGGAGCTTGCTTCTACCTCAAGGGTCGCATGCGGTACGTGCTAAGGACGCTTCCTGCGCTCGTAGTGGGATTGCTCGTCGTATTGGGTCCCTGGACCGCGCGCAACCGTCATTGTTACGGCGAGTGGATATTCGCCACCACCAACGGCGGATTGAATTTCTTCGTGGGAAACAATGAGTCCGCAACACTCGGCTATCGGACACCGCCGCAAGAGATCATGCCGAAGGTGCCGAAATACGAGAGCCAAGTGTTCGTCGACGCAACGCTCGACTACATCAAGTCGCACCCGCGGCAAACGGCGTGGCGTTGGTTCGCGAGGCTGTTCAAGTTTTGGAATCCGCACTACGGCGACCAGGTGCTCCTCTACGTGCTGTTCTGGGTGGCGTTCGTTCAGCTAGCGAGAAAACGCGGCGCGTCGCTCAATCCCGGCGTGCTGTGGCTCGTCTCGATGCCGTTCTTGTTCATGCTGATTCACGCCGTGTTCTACGTTCAGGTGCGATACACCATCCCCGCACTTCCATGCATCGCCGCCGTGGCCGCCGCGGGACTGGCCGGCTGGAAGACCAAGCCAGCAGTCTCCGATCGCAACCTGCGGGTTTGACGGTCGGACGCGGCCGAAGTACCCTTCGACATCTGGGCCCATAGCTCAGGTGGTTAGAGCGGCCGGCTCATAACCGGCTGGTCCCAGGTTCGAGTCCTGGTGGGCCCACCAACCTTGTACAAGACTGCACACTCCCGGGTCTGCGCGAGAAACAGTTCTGATCCTCAACGCAAACACACCAGTCGATCAACGGAGCACAAGCCATGAAGCACATCTTGATCGGCGGACTCGACGTCTCGCGCATTGGGCTCGGCGCCATGTCGATGTCCGGCTACTACAACGTCGGGGAAGGCAGCGACGCCGAGTCGATTCGCGCCATCCATCGGGCGTTGGAACTGGGCGTCACACACCTCGACACCGCCGAGATCTACGGCCCCTACATCAACGAGGAACTGGTCGGTCGGGCCATCAAGGGCCGCCGCGATCACGTGGTGTTGGCGACGAAGTTTGGCATCGTCTCGCACCAAGGTGGTGGCGCCCGCGTCCTCGACAGCAGTGCTGCGAACATCCGCCTCGCGGTCGAGGGCTCTCTGAAGCGGCTCGGCACCGACCACATCGATCTCTACTACCAGCACCGGGTCGATCCGAAGACCCCCATCGAGGAGACCGTCGGCGCCTTGGCCGAGCTGGTCGCCGCGGGCAAGGTCCGCCACATCGGCCTCTCCGAGGCCGGCCCCGGCACGATCCGCCGCGCGCACGCCGTGCACCCGATTGCCGCGCTGCAAACGGAGTACTCCTTGTGGACGCGCGACCCAGAGGCCGAGCTACTGCCGCTCTTGCGCGAGTTGGGCATCGGCTTTGTTCCGTACTCGCCGCTCGGGCACGGCTTCCTCACCGGCGCGATCCGCTCGCCCAAGGACCTCGCCGATGGCGACTGGCGCAAGACCAACCCTCGTTTCACCGGCGAGAACTTCCAGCGCAACCTGCGCATCGTCGACGAAGTCAAAGCCGTTGCCGCCGAGGCGGGCGTCACACCGGCACAGATCGCTCTGGCGTGGCTGCTCGCGCAGGGCGACGACATCGCTCCGATTCCCGGCACCAAGCGGGTGGCCCGCGTCGAGGAGAACACAGCTGCCGACCGCATCGAGCTGAGCGCCGAGCAGGTTGAACGGCTGAACAACCTCACGCCGGCCGCCGGCGAGCGCCACGACGAAGGAAACATGTCCGTCATCGACCGCTGATCACGCACGGGCTACGGGCGGTTGACGCGCCGTGCGTCGCGGGTTATTCTCCAACGTGCCTTCCATGACCGATCCACGCCACGATATCGTCCTGCTCGTCTCGGTCGCCCGCATCGAGGCGTCGTTGTACGCCCATAAGATGGCGCTCCAAAAGCTCCCGAACGACATCGCCACCATCGACAAGGCGCTGGCCGACCTCGAGGCGCGCGACAAGGCGCTACAAGCCACCCTCGAGGACTTGGCGAAGAAACGTCGCGACACCGAGAAGTCGCTGCGCGAGCACGAGGAACACCTCAAGAAGTCCAAGGGGCAGCAGTCGCTGGTGAAGACGAACGAAGAATACACGGCGATGCTGAAGGAGATTTCGAATCTCGAGAGTCAAATCGGCGAAGAAGAAGAGCAGTTGCTCCTCCTGATGGACCGCATCGAGACTGCGCAGACGGAGGCGGCGCGTGCCAGCGATATTGTCAAGAGCGAGCGCGCGAAACGCGCCGGCGAACGCGTTGCGTTGGAAGCGCAACAGGCGAAGGTGCAAGCCGAAGTCGAACGCCTCTCCCGCGAAAAGCCCAAGATCCTCTCCGAAGTGAGCCCGCCGCTTCTCAAACGCTACGAGCGACTCTCCGAACGACACCGCGACGTCGCCGTGACGCGTGTGGTGGCCGAGCACTGCGGTGCCTGCGGCCAGCAGCTCCCGCCCCAGCTCGCGGTCGAAGTGAGAAAAGGCGACCAATTCATCATGTGTCCCGCGTGCGGGCGCATTCTCATCCACTATGCGGATTGACCCGGCGCTCGCGACCAAGCTCGCAGCGGTTCTGAAGAAAGTTGCGCACGGCAAACCGCTCGCGGTGGCGGCGGCCGAATCCGGTGTGGGCGCTCATGAGATCGAGCGCATCGTCAAAGAGCTCGATCGGGAATTATGGGCGCGTGCGCGCGAAGCCGACGAACCCGCCGATCCGCGCACCAAAGCGACGGCACCCGAGAAGAAACCTGCCAAAAAGAAGTCGAAGTCGAAGAAGACCGGCGGACTCTGGCTCGTCGCCTACGCCGACGGCGGCTCGCGCGGCAATCCGGGCAAGGCAGCGTGCGCGGCCTTGATCTGCGACGCCGACGGTGCCGAGCTCCTGCGTCGCGCGCGACTCCTCGGGAAAACCACCAACAACGTCGCCGAGTACGAAGCCGTCTTGCTGGCACTCGATCTGTGTCGCGAACTCGGTGCTCGCGCCGTCACACTTCGCTTGGACAGCGAACTCGTCGTGCGCCAGATCGAAGGTCGCTACAAGGTGAAACACGCGGAGCTGGCCAAGCTGCACGCGAAAGTTCGCGCGCAATTGGAATCGTTCGAGTCGGTCGACCTCGAACACGTGCGCCGCGAGGAGAACAAAGTCGCCGATGCCCTCGTCAACGCTGCGCTGGACGGCAAAGAGCTGGACTGAATTTCGCGCTGTCGGTTATAATCGTTGTGAGCCGACCGAAAGGGCAAGGTGCGCCATGTCGCTCCGCACACTGGTCGTCACGAGCGTTCTTCTCGGCATTCTCGTCTCACCGGTGGCTGCTGACTCCTGGCAGCCCATCGGCCCCAAGGCCGGTGACGTCTATGGCGTCGCCGTTCATCCAACCGACTCACAGATCATTCTTCTCTCCGGCTATCTGAACGGTGCGCCTCGCACGTACCGCACCGTGGACGGCGGCGTGACGTATTCCGAGCTGCCGATCATGGTCGACCGCATGTTCTTCGATCCCGTCGATGTGAACACGGTGTATGGCTTGTCAACCTATCTCCAGAAGTCGACGGACGCCGGCGTTACCTGGAGCCAGGTATCGACGTTCTACCCCGCTTCGGCGGCGGTTGCGGGCAACGATCCCAACCGGGTCTATGCGGGTGAACTCTATTCGAACCGGATGCACACGAGTACAAATGGCGGAGCGTCGTGGACGCCGGTTACGACGTTTACCGTCTATGCTGGCGTGGGTGCGATTGCCGTCAGTCCCGTGAATTCGAATACTGTCTACGCAGGCACATACGGCAGCTGGGACTACGGGGGTGAAGGCCTGTTCAAGAGCACGAACGCGGGCTCGAGCTGGACGAACATCACGCCGCCCATCCTGCACGGCAACGTCACTAGCATTGCCATCGACCCGGCGAACCCACTGATCGTGTTCTGCGCCACCGACGGCGGTGGAACGTACAGCGGTAACGGCGTCCTCAAGAGCATCGACGGTGGCGCGACGTGGGTCCAGGCCGGGTTCCCAGACGAGAGTGTGAGCGAAGTCGTGATCGATCCACTCCACGCCAACCGCGTGTATGCAATCGTCTGGTCGAACCTCTATGTGAGCAACGACGCGGCCGCGTCATGGACTCCGATAATCAATGACATCAGCGACATCGACCTGTTGCGCGCCGACACCGACGTACTCGTGCTGGGCAGTCGCGGAGTGCTGGTTAGCGAGGATGCGGGCGCCAACTTCAAGCAATGGGGCGTGGAGCCAGTTGATATTAAGGCTTTGCTCGTCGACCGAACCAACGGCAGCACGCTGTACGCAACCGGACGCGGCCTCTATCGCACCACCAACGGCGCCAGCTCGTGGGAGTCTCTGGGGAACACCAATTTCGGCGCGGCCGTCGTACAGGATCCGCTCGATGCGAGCGTTCTTTACAACGGGGCCTATTCAAACGGCGGCGTCGCAAAATCAATCGACTCGGGCGACACATGGTCGGTGTCGCTGGCGAACAAGTACATCAACGACGTGGCGGTGGCACTCAGCAACCCGTCGATCGTGTACGCGTGCGGTCTCGACCAGCCTTCCGTTGGCGGGGTTTTCAGGAGCGTGAATTCGGGCGGCACGTGGACCAATATTTCCAGTTCGATCAACACGACAATCGAAGTGCACCCGTCGAATGACAACATCGTCTATGCCGGTGGAGCAGGTGGCGTGGTCAAGAGCGTCGACGGTGGCACCACGTGGGCGACCATCAACAACGGGCTGAACAATCCCGCATCGGGGACGGTCCTCGACCTGGTGATCGATGCGACCGATCCTGAAACGGTGTATTGCGGCACGTCCCACCAGGGCGCTTACAAGACCGAAGACGGCGGGGCGAACTGGTCGCACCTCACGAGCCCCATGACGCAATTATGGGCATTCGCAATCGACCCGGCCGACGCACACATCGTGTACGCCGCGGCCTTTCCGGGAGTTTTCGTCACGGTTGACGACGGACAGTCATGGAATCCGCTCGGGTCTCCATCGTCGGGGCTCCGGGACATCACGATTGATCCATCAGACCGGAACCAGCTCTACACCTCGGGTGGCGGGGTGTGGCATTACGCTCGAACGACGACATGCGCCGTGCCGGACATCCAGTCCCACCAGCCCGAGGCCGTGATTCTTTCGAACTGCGAGACCGGCTGCCTGCTCACGTTCAACGTCGGCACCGGGGATGACTATTCGAATGCCGCTGTGGTTGCGCTCGAGCGCAAGTCCGGCAGCGCGTGGTTGCAGGATGACCAACTATCGGCGCCTCTCCAGGCGCCGCCGTGGCTGCTGAGCCACACGTTTCAATCTACCGACGAAATCGGCGACTACGTTTTCCGTGTGGTCATTCGCGGTCTCGACGGGTCACGCGCGGTGTCCGAGGAAAGCACAGTGTCCGTCGTCTCGGGTGCGACGGCGATCCCGCCGATTTCCACGCTCCCGCTCGCGCTGGAGCAGAACCGACCCAACCCGTTCAATCCGTCGACGGTCATCTCCTTCCAGATGCCCGTGGCCGGGCACGCACGCCTGGTGGTTTACGATGTGAGCGGGAAGATGGTAGCCGTATTGCTGGATCGCAACGTCGATGCGGGAAGCAATCAGGTGCCATGGAATGGACGTGGCGCTGACGACGCTCAGGTGAGCTCGGGCATTTACTTCTACCGTCTGACGACCCTCCGCCAAACTTTGACTCGAAAGATGGTCCTGCTGAAATAGTCGTGCTGCGCGAACGTGCCCACCTTGTTATACTGCCATCGGTCCGAGCGGGCGAGACGATCGCGGGCGGTCTTGAACCGCGCCGAGGAAAGTCCGAGCACCGCGGAGCAGGATGCTGGATAACGTCCAGCGGAAGCGATTCCAGGGACAGTGCCACAGAAAAAATACCGCCAACCCCGGGTAACCGGGCGGCAAGGGTGAAAAGGTGAGGTAAGAGCTCACCGGGCCGTCGGTGACGACGGCTGTCACGGTAAACCCCATCCGGTGCAAGACCAAATAGGAGAGCAGAGGCGCTCCGACTCGCCAAGACTCTCGGGTTGGTTGCTCGAGGTGTCCGGTAACGGGCATCCCAGATAAATGATCGTCCTCCTTCGGGGGAACAGAACTCGGCTTACGTCCCGCTCGGACTTTTTTTCTATTTCGCGACACATGAACAAGTACCGCTGGGTGGTGAAGGAGGGCGCGGAAGACGCGGGCGTTCTCGCGCGCGCTCTCGGCATCCCGCTCGCGGCGGCGCGTTTGTTCGCGGCGCGTGCCTTCACCGATCCCGCCGAAGTCGCCGCGTTCCTCGATCCCTCGCGCGACCACGCGCACGATCCCTTTCTCTTCGAGCGCATGCGCGACGCGGTCGCGCTCGTGCAGACCGCGTTGCTCGATAAGCGCCCCATTCTCGTGCACGGCGACTACGACGTCGACGGCATCTCGGGTGCGGCCCTCCTGTATCGCTACTTGCATCGCGGCGACTCCGACATCCTGCGCTTCGTGCCCGATCGTCGCAAAGACGGCTACGGCATCGCGGAGCGCGCCATCGAATGGGCGCTCGAGCAGAAGGTCGGCCTGTTCATCGCGGTCGACTGCGGCACCTCCGACGCGGCACGCTTGCGCCGGCTCGAGAGTGCCGGTATCCCCGTCATCGTGTGCGACCACCATTTGCTTCCCGTCGATGGCGACGTCGCGGGCGTATTGCTCAACCCGATGCGCCCCGGCGAGCGTTATCCGTTCGCGTCGTTGTGCGGAACCGGTGTGGCGTTCAAGTTGGTACAGGCACTCGAAGCGAGCGGGGTGCGCGGCGCCGAGAGCGCGGACTCTCTGGTCGACTTGGTGGCACTCGCCACGGTGGCCGACGTCGCACCGCTCATCGGTGAAAACCGCTACTTCGTGCGCCTCGGCATCGAGCGCATGAACAAGGCGCCGCGCGCCGGTGTCGAAGCGCTGCGCAATTTTTCGCGGCTCGCGGCGGGCGAGATCAGCGCGCGCCACTTGTCGTTCGCATTCGCGCCGCGCTTGAACGCGCCCGGGCGCGTGTCGCGTCCCAAACCTGCACTCGAGATTCTCTGCGTCGACGCCAAGGATCGCGCGTTTCAGTTGGCAGGGATCTTGGAAGCAGAGAATGAACGCCGTCGCGAGCTGACACAAAAAGTCCAAGACGAAGCAACCGCGGTCATCACCGACTTGCACGACCGCGACGCGCGCGGAGGTTTCGTCATCGCGAGCGACGCGTGGGACGAAGGCGTGCTCGGCATCGCGGCCGCACGACTGGCCGAGCAATTCGGGCGCCCGACCATCCTGATGGGTGCCAGCGGCGGTTTGCTGAAGGGGTCGGGCCGCAGCGTTCCCGGCGTCGACTTGAAAGCACAGCTCGATTATTTTCGCGAGAGCTTCGTGCGCTACGGCGGGCACGCGCAAGCGGTCGGGCTCACGATGGAACCGGATCGGCTATCGCAGTTCTCGAGCGGATTCTCGGAACGCCTGCGCGAGTTGATGGGACCGGAGCGCGGCCTGCCGCTGCGCATCGACACGACCCTCGAGATCGCCGAGTGCGACATGGACCTGTTGAATTTCCTCGCGCGCTGCGAGCCCTTCGGCGCCGGCAACGAGGAGCCGGTGTGGCTCATCCGCGACGTCCAGGTCGCGCGCGAAACTTCGCTGGTGGGCGACGGCCACTTGAAGTTGTTCTTCCATGACGCCCACGGTGCCCGCGCGTCGGCCATCGCGTTCGGCTGGGACCGGCCCATCTCGCCCGAAGACCTCCACGGCCGCGCGCTCGACCTGGCGGTGCGCGTGCGCAAGCACGCCTACATGGGTGCCGTGTACCCGGAGTTGCGATTGGTCGACCTGATGACGGCGGGTTCGACGCACGCGCGCGCCCTGGCGACGCGCGAGCGGGTGGAGTGACGTGCGCGCGGTGGTCCAGCGCGTGATCGAAGCGAGTGTGTCCGTCGACGGCCGCGACGTCGCGCGCATCGGCCCGGGATTCCTCGTGCTGGCGGGCTTCGCGCGATCGGACACCCCTAGCAACATTGAATGGACCGCGCGCAAGGTCGCCTCGCTGCGTGTATTCGAAGACGAAACCGGTCGTCGCATGTCGCTGCCGCTCAACGCGGTCGGAGGCGAGGTACTGGTGGTTTCGCAGTTCACACTCTACGGCGACGTCGGCAAGGGCGCGCGTCCGAGCTTCGACGAGAGTGCGCCGCCCGACGTCGCGCGCGCACACTACGAGCAGTTCGTCGCGGAGTTGCGCGCGCTGCTTCCCGGACGCGTCCACACCGGCGAGTTTCAGGCGTCGATGCGCGTCTCGCTCGTGAACGACGGCCCGGTGACGATCCTGGTGGAGAAGTCGTGAACCCCTTTCTTCCTGCCGACCGACAGCAGGGCATCGTGCTCGCCTCGCGCTCGCCGCGCCGGGTCGAAATCCTGCGCGGCTTGGGTTTCGAATTCGAAATCGACCCCGCGCCCGAGCACCTCGAAGACGACCTCGCCCACGACGATCCTTTCGCGGTCCCGCAGCTTCTGGCGGCGCGCAAGTGCGCGCACGTGAGCGAGCGTCGGCCGCACGCACTCGTCATCGCAGCCGATACCGTCGTCATCATCGACGACCGCATCCTCAACAAGCCGTCCCACGACGACGAGGCGCGCGCGTTTCTGCGTCTCCTGGCGGGGCGCACCCACGTGGTCGTGACGGGGCTTGCCATTCGCGTCCCCGAGCGCGGCATCATTCTCGAAAAGAGCGCACGCACGTTCGTCACGTTTCGCGACCTCTCCGACGACCAGATCGCGCGCTACGTCGAGACCGGCGAAGGGCGCGACAAGGCCGGCTCGTACGCGGCCCAGGGCGTCGGCGCGGGTCTCATTCGCACCATCGACGGTTGCTTTTTCAACGTGGTCGGTCTGCCGGTCGCCCTCCTGCTCGACATGCTGCGCGAGGTGTGAACGAATGGCGCGATTCGAAGCACTTCCCACCGTCCGCTTCGCCGACGGCCGCCTGCGCATCATCGACCAGACGCTTCTGCCGGCGCGTTACGAAATCCTCTCGCTCGCGACCCTCGACGCGGTATGCGAAGCGATTCGCGCGCTGCGCGTGCGCGGCGCCCCGGCCATCGGGATCGCGGGAGCGTACGGCCTTCTGGTAGCACTGGCGGAGTCGCGCCCGGGCGGCGATGTCGCGGCCATGCGCGCACGGCTCGAAGAAGCGGCCTCCCGCATCGGCGCCACGCGGCCGACCGCGATCAATCTCGCCTGGGCGCTCGCACGCATGCGCGGGGTGTGGACGCGCCACGACGACGCGCGCACGCTGGCGGCGGGACTCGCGCGCGAAGCCGACGCCATCCTGGACGAGGATCTCGCGATGAGTGTCGCCATGACCGCGCACGGTGCGACACTCTTGCGCAGCGGCGACGCGGTGCTGACGCATTGCAACACGGGTGGTCTCGCTACCGGCGGCGGCGGGACGGCACTCGGTGCAGTCTTCGCGGCGGCGGCCAACGGTTACGACGTGCGCGTGTTCGCCAATGAAACGCGTCCGCTTCTGCAAGGCGCGCGCTTGACGGCATGGGAATGCGTCCAGCGCGGCGTCCCCGTCACGGTGTTGGTCGAAGGCGCGGCCGCATCGCTTCTGTCGACGGGGAAAGTGGCGAGCGTGTGGGTGGGTGCGGACCGCATCGCAGCCAACGGCGACGTCGCCAACAAGGTGGGCACACTCGGGCTTGCGATCCTCGCGCGACGCGCGGGGGTTCCGTTCTATGTCGTGGCACCCTCGAGCTCCATCGACGCGTCGCTCGTCGACGGCGCCCACATTCCGATCGAACACCGCGCCCACGACGAAGTGGTTCGTTTCGGCGGCCTCGCCACCACACCCGAGGGAATCGAGGCGTACAACCCCGCCTTCGACGTCACACCGGCCGACCTGATCGATGCCATCGTGACCGAGCGTGGTGTCTACCGCCCGCCCTTCGCTTTCGGGGCGACGCGATGATCGAACTCGTGGTCATCTGCGTCACCGCATTCTTGGCTTCCACGCTAACGGTGTTCTCCGGGTTCGGGCTGGGGACGATTCTGCTGCCGGTCTTTGCGATCTTCTTTCCGACCACGATCGCCGTCGCCATCACCGCCATCGTGCACTTCGGAAACAACCTGGTGAAGCTGGCACTGTTCGGGCGCCTGGCCGACCGCGCGGTCGTGCGCCGCTTCGGGATTCCCGCGCTCCTCGCGAGCTTCTTGGGCGCGCGACTATTGATCAATCTCGCGGGCGACGCGCCGATGGCGCGCTATTCGCTATTCGGTGCGTTGCACGACGTGACGCCGCTCGGCCTCGTGTTGGGGCTGCTCATCGCTGTGTTCGCCGCCTGGGAAGCGGTGCCACGCTTCGCACGCATCGGTTTCGACCCGAAATTTCTCCCGGTGGGCGGGGGATTGAGCGGGTTCTTCGGCGGCCTGTCGGGACACCAAGGCGCTCTACGGAGCGCATTCTTGGTCAAGAGCGGTCTGTCGAAGGAAGTGTTCATCGGCACCGGAGTCGTGATTGCGTGCCTGGTCGACGCCGCGCGCTTGATTCTGTACGGGCGTGAAATGAACCTCGCCATCGTGCGCGAGCGTTGGCCGCTCGTCACCGCGGCGATCGCTTCCGCTGCCCTGGGCGTGGTGCTCTCGACGCGCGTCCTGCCGCACGTCTCGATGGTCGCGATTCGTCGCTTGGTCACGGTGATGCTGTTCGTGATCGCGGCGTTGCTCGCCGCGGGGCTGGTGTAACCCATGGCCCACAAGTCGTTCACCGTCGGAGAAGCCAACGCGCTTGTGCCCGCGCTCACACAGACGTTTCGCGAGATCGATGCGCACAAGTACCAAATCCGCGAAGCGGGGAAGAAGATCGAAGTGCTCGAGCTGTTGTGGGGCGCGGCCCTCCGCGACCCCGCCAATCCCGACCACGCCGAGTTCATGAAGCTGCGCGAGACCGTCGACCGATCGCTACGCGGCATCCAGCGCTCGATCCAAGAGGGTGTGGTGGCGCTGGGGCTACGACTGCCGATGGGCGGGATCGAGGACGGCTTGGTCGACATCCCGACCACGTACGACGGGCGCTGGGTGTACCTGTGCTGGCATGTCGGCGAACGCGAGATCACGCACTGGCACGAGATCGACGCCGGCTATCAGGGCCGGGAGGCGCTCACCCCGGCCCAGCGCGCCGAAATGGGACGCGGCGACACTTCGATCGACGATTCCGAACTCGACTTCTAAGGCACGCAGTAGCCACTACCCCCGCGCTTGCGCTACCATGCGCTCGTGAACGTCGACCTTTCCGGACAGCGAGCGTTGGTGACGGGTGCGAGCCGCGGCATCGGCCGTGCGATCGCCGAGGCCCTGATGGACTCCGGCGCGCGCATCGCCGTGCACTACCGCGCGGAGCGCACGCGGGCCGAGGCGATCGTGCGCGGCACCGGGTCGGTCGCGCTCGCCGCGGATCTCGCGGACGGTCGCGCAGCCGCGGATCTGGTCGCGCGTGCCGCCGACGTACTCGGCGGTCTCGATCTCCTCGTCAACAACGCCGGCATCGCCCTCGAATCTCCGCTCGATGCTTCGACCGACGAGTGGCTGCGCGCGTGGGAAACCACCCTGGCGGTGAACCTGACCGCGTCGGGTGTTCTGTCGCGCGAAGCCGTTCGCCACTTCGCCGCGCACGGCGGCGGGCGCATCGTGTTCATCGCCTCGCGCGCGGCCTTCCGCGGCGACACCCCCGAATACCTCGCGTACGCTGCCTCCAAGGGCGGCATGGTGGCGCTGAGTCGCTCGATCGCGCGCGGCTTCGGGAAGCAAGGTGTGAAGTCGTTCGTGGTGGCACCCGGCTTCACGCGCACCGAGATGGCGGAAGACTTCATCGCGAAGTACGGCGAAGCCTACGCGATGAAGGACATCGCACTCGATCGCATGACCGAGCCGCGCGACATCGCACCCCTGGTGGTGTTTCTCGCCAGCGGACTCGCCGACCATTGCACGGGGACGTCGATCGACGTCAACGCGGCCAGCTACGTGCGCTAACCGGGAGCCGTCGCGGACCGCCTATCATGGACGCGCGCGAGCACACGATCCACGTGTCGGACACGGCCGGCGACGTCTCGGCACTCGTGGCAGAGCCGCGCGGCGCGTGGGCCGGCTACGTACTTGCGCATGGTGCCGGCGCCGGCATGCGACACCCGTTTCTGGAGGACGTCGCGACGCATTTGTTCGACGCCGGAGTGGCGACACTGCGCTATCAGTTTCCCTACATGGAGAAGCGAGCGCATCGTCCCGATCCGCCCGCCGTCGCGGAGCGCACGGTCGTGGCGGCGGTGGCGGCCGCGTCGAGCGAACTCGACGGAATGGCACTCTTCGCGGGCGGGAAATCGTTCGGCGGGCGCATGACGTCGCAGGCCGCGTCGCGCGAGCCGCTCCCCGGGGTGCGCGGGCTCGTGTTCCTCGGCTTTCCGCTGCACGCGCCGGGTCGCCCGAGTATCACGCGCGCGGCCCACTTGTCGAAGGTGAAGGTACCCATGCTGTTCGTGCAAGGAACCCGCGACGACCTCGCTTCGCTCGACTTGATGCGCGACGTGTGCGCATCCTTGGGAGCGCGCGCGACGCTGCACGTCGTCGCAGACGGCGACCATTCGTTCAAGGTCTTGAAGAGAAGCGGCCGCACGCAGGCCGAGGTCATGGCTGAGATTCGCGACACGACGACCGCGTGGATGCGGCGCGTCGTGCAAGGAGTATAGACCGATGAAGCATTCGAAACGTTTCCTCGCGATCGTCAACGACGTCAAGCGCCGTGTGCAGCAGACCGATGTCCCGACCGTGCGCGCGCGGCAGAAAAAAGGCGACACCTTCTACCTCGTCGACGTGCGCGAAGACAACGAGTGGGACAAGGGGCACCTGCCCGGTGCCATTCACCTCGGCAAGGGTGTCATCGAGCGCGACATCGAGAGTGTGATTCCCGACGTGAACGCGGAAATCATCCTGTATTGCGGCGGCGGGTTTCGCTCCGCGCTGGCGGCCGAGAATCTCGCGCGCATGGGATACACCCACGTCGTCTCGATGGACGGGGGATTCCGCGGTTGGAACGAAGCCGGTTTTCCCGTCGAGCACGATGACTGACGCGCACGCGCGGCGCTATCGCGTGCCCGCGCGCAGCGTCCGCGTCGCAGACCGCATCGAGAAGAGCCGGTTCATCGCCAGTGTCGCGCGCGCCGAGTCGTCGCACGACGCGCGCGCCTTCGTCGATTCACTGCGCGCCGAATTTCCCGACGCCACCCACCATTGCTTCGCCTACGTCGCCGGGCCGCCGGGGAGCAGTGCCGCGATCGGATCGAGCGACGACGGCGAACCCGCCGGCACCGCCGGTCGGCCGATGCTGTCGGTGCTCCTGAACTCGGGCGTGGGCGAGATCGTGGTGGTGGTGACGCGCTACTTCGGCGGTGTGAAGCTCGGCAAGGGCGGTCTCGTGCGCGCGTATACCGGTGCCGTGCAGCACGCGCTGCGCGTGCTCGAAACCATCGAGCGCGTGTCGATGCTCGAGTTGCGCGTGGCCGTCGCGTATGCGCACGCGGACGCGGTGCGCCGTGCCATCGAACGCGCGGGGGGCGCGATCGTCGCCGAAGCCTTCGCGGCCGACGTCGTGCTCACGGCGCGCGTTCCCGACGATCGCCGCGACGATTTGGAGCGAGCGCTCCTCGACGCCACCGGCGGCAGCGCGCGCGCGCGGTGGGGAGATACAGGCTAGGTGCCGAGGGCGAGCGTCTGCTACCATGGCCGCTATGACCAACCGACTCCAGAACCAGCACGTACTCGTGACCGGCGCCAGCGCCGGCTTCGGCGCAGCGATCGCACGCGCGTTCGCGACGCAGGGCGCGCACCTCGAATTGTGGGCGCGGCGACTCGACCGATTGCAAGCTTTGAAGACCGAATTGGAAGCCGAGTACAAGGTCAAGGTGGGCGTGCAGCAAGTCGACGTGCGCGACCGCGACCAGGTTCGCGTCGCCGCTCAATCGCTCGCCAAGCGCGAGCGTCCCGTCGATGTGCTCGTCAACAACGCGGGCTTGGCGTCGGGCCTGGACCCCGTCCACGAAGGAAACCTCGCCGACTGGGACGCGATGATCGACACCAACGTGAAGGGCCTGCTCTACGTCACGCGCGAGATTCTTCCCGCCATGGTCGCGCGCGACGCGGGCCACGTGATCAACATCGGCAGTGTCGCGGGCTACTGGATCTATCCCAAAGGAAACGTCTACAACGCGACCAAGTTCGCGGTGCGCGCGTTGACGGAGGCCATGAGCGTCGACCTCTTCGGCACCAGTGTGCGCGTCTCCAGCGTCGACCCGGGCGCGGCCGAAACCGAGTTCGCGCGTGTGCGCTTCCATGGCGATGACGAACGCGCGAAGAAGGTGTACGACGGCTTCCAGCCCCTCTCGGCCGCAGATGTCGCCGACGCGGTGGTATACGTGGCCAACACGCCGCCGCACGTCATGGTGACGCGCCTCGTGCTGACGCCGACCGCGCAGCGCAGCCCGACCTTGATCGATCGAAAGACGAAGTGACGCGAATGGCCGACTCGACGCGCGACGACGCCGAGATTCTCATCGCCGCCCAAGCCGTCGGCATCGGCCAGGTGCGCCGCCACATCTTCCTGTGCGCGGATCAGACGGAGCCCAAGTGCTCACGAAAAGAAGACTCGCTGGAGTCGTGGGCGTACTTGAAGCGCCGGCTGAAGGAACTGGGGCTGTCGGAGAACGGAGTCGCGCGCACCAAGGCGAATTGCCTGCGCGTGTGTCGCGGCGGTCCGATCGCCGTCGTGTATCCGGAAGGCGCGTGGTATCGCGGGTGCACGCCCGAAGTGCTCGAGCGCATTATTCAGGAGCACTTGATCGGCGGCGTGCCCGTCGCCGAATACCTCATCGTCGAGAATCCGCTCACAGGCGGGGTCGTCGAGCCGGATTGACGCGCTAGCGCGCCGGCAACCAGCCCGCGGCCCGCGCGGTGAACGCGTTGGTCTGCGCATCCACCCACGCCGCGTCGCGGCCCAACTCCGAAGCCATCGTCGTCGCCACGGTTCGCGCGAGTGCGGCACTCCCGCGCGCGTCGAGGAACAACGCACGCGAGCGCCGCGACAGTACGTCGTCGACCGTGCGCGCCATGTCGTCGCGCACCGCCGCGCGCACGAAGGCTTCGATTCCCGCCGCGTTTTCGCCCATCGCCGTTCGTTCGAGGGGATCGTTCGACCACGCGTCGGTCTCGCCGCCGCGGATCGCGAGGGTGGCGGTGCGCGAGCGCGGCGCCGAGAGTCGGCCCGCTTCGACGGCGCGGTCGACGGCGTCTTCGGCCATCGAGCGGTACGTCGTCCACTTGCCGCCGGCGATCGTCACGAGGCCGCGCGTCGACACGAATACGCGGTGGTCGCGCGAGAGCGATGCGGTGCCGCCGCTCCCGCGCGCGAGCAGGGGACGCAGTCCGGCGAAGGCACTCTTCACGTCGTCGAGCGAGGGTGCGCGCGCCAAGACGCGCGTCGCGTGTGCCAACAAGAAGGCAACGTCATTCTGTGTTGCGACGGGGTCGTCGATCACGTCGGCGGCCGTGTCGGTGGTGCCGACCAGCACGCGTCCGCGCCACGGAATCAAGAATACGACGCGGCCGTCGTCGGTGCGCGGGATCAAGACGGCGGTGTCGCCGGGGAGGAACGCGGGCTCGAGGACGATGTGCGCGCCGCGGCTGGTGCGAATGATGGGCGCGGCGGAGGGATCGTCCATGCGGCGCAGGGCGTCGGCGTGCACCCCGCACGCATTGATAACGACGCGCGCGGGGACTTCGAGCACGGCGCCGCTCTCGCGGTCGCGCACCACCACGCCGGCGATACGCCCGTCGCGCGCGAGTAGTCCTTCCACGGCCGTATAGTTGAGCACCACCGCGCCCAGCTCGGCCGCCGTGCGCGCCAGCCCGAGGGCCAAACGCGCGTCGTCGAACTGATCGTCTTCGTAGAGGACACCGCCGCGCAGTCCCGCCATCGCCAGGCCCGGCATGCGCGCGCTGACACCCGCGCGCGACAACACGCGCGTCGCCCCCGCGCCGCCGGAGAGCGCGTCGTACACGCCGAGGCCGATCGCATAGAAGGCGCGCGATCCGATGCGCTTGGTCGGAACCAAGAAGTCGATCTCGCGCACCAATCCCGGCGCGTTCTTGCGCAAGCGCTCGCGCTCGCGCAGCGACTGCGCCACCAATCCGACTTGGCCGCCGCGCAAGTAGCGCACGCCGCCGTGGATGAGCTTGGTGCTGCGGCTCGAGGTTCCGGACGCAAAATCGAAGCGTTCGAAGAGGACGGTGGCCAGCCCGCGCGACGCGGCGTCGACGGCGCAACCCAGGCCGGTGGCGCCGCCGCCCACCACCACGACGTCCCAGGGTGTCGTGGCGTCGCGCAGGCGCGAGAGGTTGGCGTCGCGTTTCACGGGGCCACGTTATCGCACGGCGCGCGCCGAGTTCCACCTTGTTTTGCACCGCTTCGTTGCGGTTTAATGGAGGTACCATGTCGAACGAAATCGAAACCGGACCGGCCGAACGCCTCGAACGCCCGCGCGTCGAGGCCTTGGATCGCATCCTGGGAGAGCCGCTCAAGGTCCTCGACGACGGCTTCGTGCGCGTCGTCGATTATATGGGCGACGACGGATCGATCGTGCAAGCCGCGCGCGTCTCGTACGGCAAGGGGACCAAGAAGGTGCACGAGGATCGCGGGCTGATTCGCTATCTCTTGCGTCATCGCCACACGACACCCTTCGAGATGTGCGAGATCAAACTGCACGTGCGCGTTCCGATGGATTGCTGGCGCCAGTGGATCCGGCATCGCTCGGCCTCGGTCAACGAATACAGCACGCGCTATTCGATCGCGATCGACGCCGCGCAAGCCACCGCCCCCGGCGAGTGGCGCGCGCAGTCGGCCGGCAATCGGCAGGGGAGCGCGGGTTTTCTCGACCCCGCGACCGGCGCCGCGCTGTCGAAGGAAGAGGCCGCGTTGCACCAGGACTCGCGCCGCATCTACGAAGCGCGCATCGAAAAGGGAGTCGCTCGCGAGCAGGCGCGCAAAGATTTGCCGTTGTCCACGTACACCGAGGCCTACTGGAAGATCGACCTCCATAATTTGCTCCACTTCCTGGCGCTGCGCATGGACGACCACTCGCAGCTCGAGATTCGCGAATACGCGAAGCGCATCGGCGAGGACGTCGTCGCCAAGTGGGTGCCCTTCACGTGGGAGGCGTTCGTCGACTATCGCATGAACTCGCTTTCGCTCTCTTCGATCGAGCGCCAAGTGGTGCGCGCCGTCGCCCAGGGCGACCTCGCGCGCGCGCGCGCGCTGATCGAGGAGCGCGGTTGGCTCGAGCCGGCGGGAAGCGGCGGGTGGAAACGAAACCGCGAGCGCGAAGAGCTCGAGGGCAAGTTGACCGACCTCAACCTGGCCGTTCCCTGGCGGTAGCGTTCCGCCGTGCAGGGAACGTTACGATTGATTGAACCCGGCGCCCTACGACCACACGAGGACGTCGACATGGACCGCGTGCGCGCGCTGGCCGAAGAGATTCGACTCGCCGCGAGCTTCTACCCGCCGGTGCTGATCGACGACGCCACGCGCGTCATCCTGGACGGGCACCATCGCTGGCACGCGTCGACGCTCCTCGGACTCGCGATGCTCCCGTGTTACGCGGTCGATTACCTTCGCGACCCTGCCATCCGTGTCATCTCGCGCCGCACCGAAGTTGCGATCACCAAGGACGACGTCATCGCCATGGGCTTGAGCGGGCGCACCTATCCCTACAAGACCACGCGCCACGTCTACGACCTCCCCGAGGCCCTCGCACCCGTCCCCCTGCAACAGCTCGTCCATCCCACCCGCTAGAGTTTGTTGACAATCCGGCCCCTCCGACGCACTCTTCTTGCCACGCGCTGCGCAACGATTTGAGCGACAAGGAGGATCGTGGCATGAAGAAGTACGTACTCGTGTTCGTGTTCGCGGTGATCGCGACGGGCTTCGGCTGTTCGAGTGGGAAACAAGTGACGCGCATCGACCCCGACGAGACGGTGGACCTGTCCGGTCGTTGGAACGACACCGATTCGCGCCTGGTGTCGGAGACCATGATCTCGGACTGCATGTCGCGCCCGTGGAAGGCTCAGCACATCGACAAGAAGGGCAAGCGCCCCGTCATCATCGTGGGAGACATCCGCAACAAGTCGAGCGAGCACATCGCCGTCGGGACGTTCATCGGCGACATCGAGCGCGCGTTCATCAATTCGGGCGAAGCCGAAATGGTGGCGAGCGCCGAAGAGCGCGAGCAAATTCGCGGCGAGCGGGCCGACCAGCAGCAGTACTCGTCGGAAGAGTCGGTCAAGCAGTGGGGCAAGGAGCACGGCGCCGACTACATGCTGTCGGGCGTCATCAACAGCATCGAAGACTCCGAGGGGGGCAACGCGGTCGTCTTCTACCAGGTCGACCTGAACCTGATCGACCTGGAGTCCAACACCAAGGTCTGGCAGGGCCAGAAGAAGATCAAGAAGTTCATCGGTCGGGACGCCTACAAGCCCTGACCCCGACATGGGCTTCGGCTGCTCGACTCGAACGGGCCGTCGACGGATGAGCCGTCGTTGTGAGGCATGTTGCGAGCGGAACTCGCGCAGCGGTGGAGCGAGAACATGCCTCGCGGCGACGGCTCTGGTCGCGCTGCTGCTCGCGGCGTGCGCGAGTTACGTCGCGCGCTCCGGCGAGATACGCGAGGCACTCGTGTCGGCCGACTACGGCCGCGCGCTCTCCGCGGTGGAAGAGATCAACCAGTCCAACTCGAAGCTCCTGTACCTGTACGAGAAGGGGCTCGTTCTCCACTGCCAAGGTGTCTTCGACAGTTCCAGTGCGGCGTTCTCGCAATCCGAGCTAGTCCTCGAAGACCTCTACACGCGTAGCATCACGCGCGAGGCCGCGTCGCTCGCGATTTCCGAGACCATCGCCCAGTATCGCGGCGACGCCTTCGAAGCCATCTACGTGAACTACTACCAGATTCTCAACTACCTCGGACGCGGCGACATCGACGGCGCGGTCGTCGAGTGCCGGCGCGTCAATCGCAAGTTGCAGATGTTGAACGACGGGGGCGAGACGTACTTCACCAACGATCCCTTCATGCAGTACCTGACCGGCCTCGTGTACGAAATGGGCGGTGAGCGCGACGAAGCCGGCGTGTCTTTCCGCGTGGCCGCCGAGCTCTACGGCGGCGGCGAATTTGCGGCCGTGGCGCCGCTGCCGCCGTCGTTCTACTGCGACGCCTCCGCCAACGCGCGCGCGCGCGGCGATCGCGAAGAAGCCGCAAGCTACCCGTCGCGCGCGGGCTGCGCGGTCGGTGCCGACACCGGTCGCGTTTCGATTCTGCTCGATTGCGGGGAAATCGTCCGCAAGCAAGAGGCGAGTGTGGTGCTGCCGATCTTCGAGAGCGATCGCTGGACCGATAACGAACGCTTCGCGCACGAACTGGAGACGCGCAACGGCGTCCACTACGGACGCGAGGCGCACGTCAAGTATTGGCTCAAGGTGGCGTTGCCGGCGCTCGAAGTCCTGCCCCCGCGCTATACCGGCGTGATCGTGCGGGCGATTCCGCAAGGCGGAGGTGCGGCCGCGGAGCGTATCACGGCCGCGCGCGAAGTACGCGCGGTAGTGGCGTCGAACCTGGACGCGCTGGCCGAGCAGGCGTTTCGCGAGAAAGAGTCGACCATGTTCGTGCGCGCCATCGTGCGCGCTTTGGTGAAGTATCTCGCGCACGAGACCGCCGACAAGAAGGACGAGGGTCTCGGGGCCCTCGTGAACATTCTCGGAATAGTCACCGAAACCGCGGACACGCGCAGCTGGTCGACGCTCCCGAGCCAGGTCTACCTCGCGCGTCTCGATCTCCCGGCCGGGCGCTATCGCATCGAAGCCGAGCTGCTGGGACCGGGCGGCCGCGTCGGTTCGATCACCTTCGACGACGTGGCCGTCGCCGCCGGGCGCCACGTCATTCGCAACGCGCGCGCGTTCTGATTCGTGCTATCGTCGCGATCGCCGTCGACATCGCGCGGCCACACTATGGCCTCCGTCTTTCGTTCGTGCATTGCGCTGGGTCTGCTGCTGCTCGCTTCGTGCGAGAAGCCGCATCGCGCCGAGGTTCCCATGGGTCAGAATCGCTTGGCACTCGAAAAAAGTCCGTACCTGCGCCAACACGCCGACAATCCCGTCGATTGGTATCCGTGGGGCGACGAAGCCTTTGCCAAGGCGCGCGCGGAGAACAAGCCGGTCTTTCTCTCCATCGGTTACTCGACGTGCCATTGGTGCCACGTCATGGAGCACGAGTCGTTCGAAGACGCCGAGGTCGCGGCCCTCATGAATCGCGTATTCGTGTGCATCAAGGTCGATCGCGAAGAGCGCCCGGACATCGACCACATCTACATGACCGTGTGCCAGATGATGACGGGTGGCGGCGGTTGGCCGTTGACGCTGCTCTTGACCCCCGATCGACGACCCTTCTTCGCCGCCACGTACATCCCGAAGCAATCCATGTTGTCGTTCATCCCGCGCGTGGAGGCGGCGTGGCGCGACAACCGCGACTCGGTCCTGACGGACTCGGAGCGCGTGACGAAGGCGCTCGCGAGTGCGGTCGTGCCCGAAGCCGGCGACGAGCTCGGGCTCGAAACGCTGCGTGACGCCTATCGTGGTTTCGTCGCCAGTTTCGATTCAACCTACGGCGGCTTCGGCGGTCGTCCCAAGTTTCCGTCGCCGCACAATCTGATGTTCCTCTTGCGCTACTGGAAGCGCACCGGGGACGACGCGGCCCTCGCCATGGTCGAGAAGACGCTCGATCGCATGCGGCGTGGCGGCATGTTCGACCAGGTCGGCTTCGGATTTCACCGCTACTCCACCGACGCGCAGTGGTTGGTGCCGCACTTCGAGAAGATGCTGTACGACCAGGCGCTCTTGCTGTTCGCGTACACGGAAGCCTATCACGCGACGCGCAACGAATCGTACCGCCGCACGGCGCTCGAGATCGCCGAGTACGTGATGCGCGACCTCTCGTCGCCCGAGGGCGGTTTCTATTCGGCCGAGGATGCCGACAGCGAGGGCGAGGAGGGCAAGTTCTACGTGTGGACGCTGGCGCAGATGCGCGACGTCCTCGGCGCGGACGCGGACTTGGCGGCGACGGTGTTCGGCGTGGAGGAGGACGGCAACTTCGCCGACGAAGCGAGCGGACATCGCTCCAGCGCCAACGTGCTGTACCTGCCGCGTCCGTGGTCGGAAACCGCGCGCGCGGCGGGTTTGTCCGCAGACGCGCTGCGCGAGCGCGTGGAGTCGATACGCGCTCGCCTGTTCGAAGCGCGCGCGCGCCGCGTGCGCCCGCACCTGGACGACAAGGTCCTTACCGACTGGAACGGTCTCATGATCGCAGCACTCGCGCACAGCGGTCGCGTGCTCGAGCGGCCGGACCATATCGAGCGGGCGCGAACGGCGGCGCGCTTCGTCGAAGAGAAGCTGGCAGGCAAGCGCGGAGATATCCTCCATCGCTACCGCGACAACGACGCAGCGATCGAGGGCATGCTCGACGACTACGCGTTCTGGTCTTGGGGATTGCTCGAGTTGTACGAAGCCACGTTCGACGTGTCGTATCTCGCGGAAGCGGTCCGCGTCACCGAGCGCATGGACGAGCGCTTCGCAGACCCACGCGGCGGCTACTTCATGACGGCGCAGGGGAGCGATTTGATCGTGCGCCCGAAGGAGAGCTACGACGGGGCGGTGCCCTCGGGCAATTCGGTGGCGATGTTGAACCTGGCGCGCCTCGCGCGTTTCACGGGCGACATGAAGTGGGACGCCAAGGCGCGCGCGGTGGGGGCGGCCTTCGCCGCGCAGGCGTCGCGCATTCCGATGGCGCACGCGTTCACGATGACCGCAGTCGACTTTCTGGTTGGGCCGACCTTCGAAGTGGTGGTCGCGGGTTCGCGTGGCTCCGACGACACGCGCGCGATGCTGGCCGCCGTCGACCGCGCGTTCGTCCCCAATAAGGTGGTCGTGTTCCGCCCGAGCGAAGACCCCAAGCCCGTTGCGGCCGTGGCTCCGTACACCCGCGAGCAGGTGGCGATCAGCGGCGAAGCGACGGCGTACGTGTGCCGAAATTTCGCCTGCGACCTGCCGACGACGGATCCGCGCGACGTCTTGGTGCGTCTCGGGGCCGACCTTCGCTAGGCGCCCAAGGTTCCCCTTGACACACAATTTCGAAAAACGGTATCGTCGCCCCGACGCTTTGTGAATCCTCGCACAAAGCGATTCCCAGTAACGATAATTCTAACTAAATCAACGGCTTCCGCTTGGGCACCCCGGCGAGGGTGGCTTTGGAACGGACCCCGAAAACCATTCGCCTCACGCTCCTCACGTGCGTCGCTCTCGGCTTGATGGCGACCGTGCTTTTGGCGTGGCGGTCCCCGAAAAAAGAGCTCGACCCGCTCAAGATCGGGCTCACCGAGCACCTCGGGCAAAGCGCGAACCTCGATCTTCACTTCGTGGCGGAAAACGGCGACACGGTCCTCTTGCGCGACCTCGTCGACCGGCCCACACTCGTTTCGCTCGTCTACTATACCTGCCCATCGATTTGTCGTCCGCTTCTCAACGAAGTGGCGGACATGCTCCCCAAGTTGCAGGCCGTCGACATGCAGCCCAATCGCGATTACCGTCTGCTGACGATCAGCTTCGACAACACCGACCGTCCAGAAGACTCCGTCAAGCTCAAAGGCGAAACCTACGCCAAACTCCCAAATGGATTCCCGCGCGACGCGTGGACGTTCCTGACCGCCGACTCGGCCACCATCGCCGCGTTCACGCAGTCGGTGGGCTTCGGATTCCAACGCGCCGAAACCGATTTTGCGCACCCGACGACGCTCATCGTGGTCTCGCCCGAGGGGAAGATCACGCGCTACCTCACCGGTTCAGAATATCTCCCGCTCGACATCAAGATGGCCTTGATCGAAGCTCGGGAAGGGAGAGTCGGTGCCACCATCGTCAAGTTTTACAAGTTCTGTTTCAGCTACGACCCCAGTGGCGAGAAGTTCGTGCTCAAGACGACGCGTATCGTCGGCTTGAGCACGCTCGCGGGTGTGGCCGGTATCGTGCTGTTCGTCAGCGCGGCAAGTCGACGCCGCGAAAAGAAGGTGCATTAGTATGGCCAATTACGCCGCACCCGGGAGTCACGACGCCCCGGTCGGCCACGGTACGGTGCCGAACGCGGCCGACGTGAGTTTCTACGAGGCCAAGGGTCGTTGGTCCGGGATCTTCTCGTGGATTTTCTCCACCGATCACAAGCGTATCGGCTTGATGTACCTGGCGCTCATGCTGACCTACTTCACGGTCGGCATGTCGCTCGGATTCTTGATGCGTCTCGAATTGATCGCACCGGGCCGGACCATCATGGACGCGCAGACCTACAACGCCCTGTTCACCATGCACGGCGTCATCATGGTGTTCTTGTTCGTGGTGCCGGGGATGTCGGCGTCGCTCGGCAACTTCTTCTTGCCGATCATGATCGGCGCCAAGGACGTGCAGTTTCCGCGCATCAATCTGTTTTCGTGGTGGCTGTTCGTGTGCGGCGCGTTGATCGCGGTCACGGCGCTGTTGACCGGCGGCGGCCCACCCGACACCGGCTGGACCTTCTACGCGCCCTACAGCGTTCGCACCGGCACCAACGTCACGCTGGCTGCGTTCGCCGTGTTCGTGCTCGGGTTCTCTTCGATCCTCACCGGTTTGAACTTCGTGACGACGGTCCACCGCATGCGTGCGCCCGGCATGACCTTCTTCCGGATGCCCCTGTTCGTGTGGTCGCTATATGCGACGGGGTGGCTGCAGATCGTGGCCACACCGGTGGTCGGGATCACGCTGGTGCTCATCATGGTCGAGCGCTCGTTCGGCATCGGGGTGTTCGACCCCGTCAAGGGCGGCGATCCCATCCTCTACCAGCACCTGTTCTGGATCTATTCGCACCCCGCCGTCTACATCATGATTCTGCCGGCGCTGGGTGCCATCTCCGACATCATCGCCGTGCACACGCGGCGCACGATCTTCGGCTACGGGTTCATCGCCATGTCGAGCGTTGCGATTGCGGTGTTCGGCTCCGTCGTGTGGGCCCACCATATGTTCATCAGCGGCCAGAGCATCGTGGCGAACTTCGTGTTCTCGCTGTTGACGATGGTCGTCGCCATCCCGAGCGCGATCAAGGTCTTCAACTGGGTCGCCACCTTGTACAAGGGATCGATCCAGCTCGAGACGCCGATGTTGTACGCGCTCGCGTTCATCTTCTTGTTCATGATCGGCGGTTTCACGGGGATGATGATCGGTGTGCTGTCGGTCGACGTGCACGTGCACGACACGTACTTCATCGTTGGACACTTCCACTACGTCATCTTCGGCGGGCTCGGGTTCTCACTCTTCGGCGCTCTGCACCATTGGTATCCGAAGATGTTCGGAAAGATGTACCACCAGGTGCCGTCGAAGATCGCGTGGTTCTTGGCCTTTGTCGGCTTCAACACGCTCTATCTGCCCATGTTCATCATGGGGTGGCTGGGGATGCCGCGCCGCTACTACGACTACTTGCCCGAGTACCAGAAGTGGCACGTGATCTCGACGGTGGGTTCGTGGATCCTCATCAGCGGGATCCTGCTCATGTTCGGGAACCTGCTGCGCTCGCTGAAGACGGGTAAGCCGTGCACGGAGCTCGACCCGTGGGGCGGTGGCCGCACGCTGGAATGGACGGTTCCTTCGCCGCCACCGCTCGAAAACTTCCGCGAGATACCGATTATTACGCACGGTCCCTACGACATCGAAGCGGAGCACAAATGAGCGGCCATTCGATCGCACTCGCGGCCCACAAGGACTACCGCGGTTCGAAGTTCGGTATCTGGCTGTTCCTGATCACCGAGATAACGCTGTTCGGCGGGATGTTCCTGTTGTACTCGATCTATCGTTCCGAGTACCCGCACGACTTCCACCAAGCCGCCGGTGAGCTGAACACGCTGGTCGGAACCATCAACACGCTCATCCTGCTCACGAGCAGCTTGACCATGGCGCTGTCGATCGCTGCCACCCACCACGGCAATCGCAAGCTCGCGCTCATCATGCTCGCGATCACCGTGTTGTGCGGCGCGGGCTTCATGGTGAACAAGTATTTCGAGTGGGGTGCGAAGTTCCATCACCACCTCTATCCCGGTTCGGAATTCTTGCTCGCGCATCCCAAGGGCGAGATCCTGTTCTTCGGTCTCTATTTCGTGATGACGGGCGTCCACGGGATCCACGTGCTGGTCGGAATGATCCTCTTGACCGTCATGTTCATCAAGGTGTCGAAGCAACCGAACGCGAAGGTGGCGTTTGTGGCGGGGCACGGGTTGGGCGAGATCGAAGGGTGCAAGATCGCGTTCGTCGACGCGGACGACAAGGTGGTATGGAAGGGCGACGAAGTCGACGGCACCGTGGAGCGCATCGACGTCAAGACCAAGTACTGGCCCGTCAAACGGCGCTTCCGCGTCGAAGACTTCAATCAGCTGGAGAACTCCGGGCTGTACTGGCACATCGTCGACATCATTTGGATTTTCCTGTTTCCGCTCTTCTATCTGATCACGTAAGGACCGGAGGCTGTGATGAGCGATCACGAGCACGAAGAACACCACGAACCCGCCGGTTACGGAGTCTACTTCCTGACCTGGTTCTCGCTGTTGGTTCTCACCGCCATCACGGTGACCGCGGCGGGGATGCATTTCGGGAGCATGAGCGTCGTGGTGGCGTTGTTCATCGCACTCATCAAGGCCTCGATCGTGCTGTGGCTGTTCATGCACCTCAAGTACGAGGACTCGCTGTTTCATCGCTTGATCTGGGTCGTGATCTTCGCCATGAGCGTGTTCATCGGGTTGACCTTCACCGACACGTTGTTCAGGTAGGCGTATGCTGAGCCGGCTCTCCAGTGTTTCCGACAAGGTAAACGGCCCCATTCTCTTCATCGCGGGCACGTCGCTCGTGATGCTGATCGGCATCACGGCCGTGATGATCTATTTCACGATTCGTTACCATCGTCGTCGCAATCCCGTGGCGACGGACATCCACGGGCACCGCGTGCTGGAGATCGTGTGGACCGTGATCCCGACCGTCCTGGCCTTCGGGTTTTTCTGGTACGGCTGGGAAGGGTACAAGTACATCAAGACACCGCCCGCCGACGCCATGCAGATCAAGGTGACGGGCCGCATGTGGTCGTGGATGCACGAATACGAGAACGGTGTCACCAGCCCCGAGCTCTACATCCCGGTGAACAAGCCGGTGAAATTGAACCTCGCGTCGCAGGACGTGATTCACAGCTATTACATCCCGGCCTTCAAGGTGAAGCAGGACGCCGTCCCCGGGGTTCCCGGCTTGTTCCTGTGGTTTTCGGCTTACCAGGTGGGCGACTACCAAGTCTTCTGCGCCGAGTACTGCGGGCTGGGCCACTCGAAGATGTGGAGCAAGGTCCACGTCATGACGCAGGAAGATTTCGACGCGTGGCTCGCGGGTGAGGGCGCGAAGGTGGCCCAGATGCAGAAGGCGGCCGAGTCGGGCGAGGGAGACGGTCTCCACATTCTGGGCGAAGCGCTCTCCAAGTCGAAGGGCTGTGTTGCGTGTCACAGCATCGACGGCTCGAAGCTGGTCGGCCCATCGTACAAGGGCATCTACGGCAAGACCGAAACCGTGTTGACCAGCGGGCAAGAGCGCCAGGTCACCGTCGACGACGACTACATAAGGCATTCGATCTTGAAGCCGACCGACGACGTCGTGAAGGGCTTCCAGCCGCTCATGCCGTCGCAAGAGGGTCTCGTCACCGACGCCGAGATCAAGGCGCTGACCGCTTACATCAAGACGCTGCAATAAGGAATGACGCGTTTGCGAGCAACCGTGAGCATGATCCTCGAGCTGGGCAAGGTGCGCATCGCCGTGTTGTCGACGGCGTCCACCGCCACCGGCTGGCTTCTGGCGTCGCGGTCGTTCTCGTTCGCCATGCTGCCCGTCGTGGCGGGGGTATTTCTGCTCGCCGCCGGCGCCGGCGCGCTCAATCAGTATCAAGAGCGCGACCTCGACGCGCTCATGCTGCGGACCATGCGCCGCCCGATTCCGTCGGGGCGGATGCGCGCCCGCACGGCCCTCGCGATCGCGCTCGCGCTCGTGGTACTCGGGGCCGCGTGCCTGGCTTCGAATCCGATTGCGATGTTGCTCGGACTATTCACGGTGCTCTGGTACAACGGGGTGTACACGCCGTTGAAACGCGTGTCGGCCTTCGCGGCCATCCCGGGCGGTGTCGTCGGCTCGGTGCCGCCCTTGATCGGTTGGACGGCGGCGGGCGGAAATCCGACCGACCCGCGCATCCTGGCGGTGGCGTTCTTCTTCTTCGTGTGGCAAGTGCCGCATTTCTGGCTCTTGCTCCTGCGCATCGGCGACGACTACGCGCGGGCCGGGCTTCCCACACTCACGCGCGTGTTCACGCGCCGCCAGCTCGCGCGCATCGTGTACGTATGGATGATCGCGACGGCGGTGGCGTGCGTCTCGCTGCCGATGTTCGGGGTGGCGTCGCCGGTGTGGGCCTTCGCCGGGCTGGCCGCCGCCTCGCTGTGGCTCGGCTGGCATGCGACCACGATGGTGCGCAGCAACGGCGAGAGACTCGCCTTTCACCAAATCAACGTGTACGCGTTGTTCGTCATCATGCTGTTGTCCTTGAGCGTGCTCGTCTGAAGTAGAAGAGGCAATCGATGGACTTCTTGACCCAGCACATCATTCCGCCCACCGCGCAGCACATGAAGCTGCTCGAGTTCCTCGCGGTCGTGACGTACGTGATTCACCTGCCGTACATCGCCATGGTGATCGGGTCGACGGCGGTCTCGATGTGGCTTTCGTTCTCCGACCACGAGATTCCGAACCCGCGCTTCGCACGCTTGGCCGGCGACTTGATCGAGGCCGTGCTCGGCAATCGCTTCACGATGCTCATCCTCGGCGTCTTGCCGCTGTTCGTGCTGCCGTTCATCTACGGACAGTGGTTCGTGGGCGAGCCACTGGCACCGCTCAAATACATCGTGTTCGCGATTCCGGGCGTGATCGTCGGCTTCGTGATGCTGGGCCTCTATCGCGGGTCGTTCGCCGAGCGCAAGAACAACTTCCTCGTCCACATGGGACTGGGGACCACCGGTCTCGGCATCTTGATGGCGTCGTATTTCGTGTTGTTGAGCACGGTGGCGCGCCTCCACGACCCCGAGAAGTGGTTCCGGGTCAAGAATATCGTCATCCTCCTGTTGAATTGGAACGTGATCTGGAAGTTCCTCTTCTTCGTGCACCTCGCGTTCGCGATGACCGGTGCCTTGATCTTGTTCTTCCTCCTGCGCTGGTCGGGCGATCGCACGACGGGCGATGCCGAATACGCGCGTTCGCGCGCAAGTTCGGAGCCGGGCTGGGGCTCGCGTTCTGCTTCGCGCTCCCGGTGTTCTATCTGTTTTATGTGTTCACCTCGCCCGACGTCGCGTTCGACAACAAGAACTACTTGATCGCGACGGCGGTGGTATTCGTCTCGATGCTGATCGCGTACACGTTCTTCGGAGCGCTGCGGTCGGGCCGGCCGCGCTTCGGCGCCACCGTCTTCACGCTGTTCATCATGGTGTTCGTGCTGGCGAACTCCTACGACTTGCGTGCGATGGACAACGCCAACCGCGAGCACCGGCGCACCATCGAGCAGGCGGCCGAGAAGGCCGCGATGGAGCGCGAGGTCGAGTTGGAAACGGCGATGGCGGCGGCCTCGGGGAAGAACTTGGGCGAAGAGACGTTCACCAAAGTGTGCATGCAATGCCATCGCTTCGAGGAAAAGTTGGTGGGCCCGCCGCTCAAGACGGTGTTGGGTAAGTACAACGCGGAGTCGCTGAAGGCCTTCATCCTGAATCCGAGCAAGATGAACCCGGAATATCCGCCCATGCCCAACCCGGGACTGACGCCCGCGCAGGCGACGGCGGTGGCTGCCTATGAGCTCGAGCACTACGCGAGCCTGACCAGCGGAGCGGCGACGACGCCCGCGGAAACCCAGACCACGCCCGCCGAGCCGGCGGTGCCGAAGCCTTGAGAGGTAGCCACGTGGCCAAACGAATCATTAGCGCGGCGATCTTCGGCTACTTCGCACTCTTCATGGTGCTGATCCTGTTGCTCGGCTTCCGTTGGAACGTGCACCGCAAGGCGCCCGACCAGCCGATCGCGTTCAGCCACGAGATCCACGTCGGCAAGTTGAACCTCGAATGTCTGTTCTGCCACCAGACGGCGGACAAGTCGACCTTCGCGGGTGTCCCGCCGGTGTCGCGGTGCATGGAGTGTCACATCGCCGTCAAGACCGACCGTCCCGAGATCCAGAAGCTCACGAAGTACTGGAACGACAAAGAGCCGATACCCTGGAATCGCGTGCACCGCATTCGCATTCGCAATCACGTCTACTTCTCGCACAAACGCCACGTGAAAAAAGGCGTCAAGTGCGAGCAATGCCACGGCCAGTTGTCCGCGATGGCGAAGGTGCGCCAGGTGCGCTCGTTCAAGATGGGGTTCTGCGTTTCGTGTCACGAAGCCAACGACGCGCCGACCGACTGTACGATTTGCCACCGCTAACGACGCGGTGAAGACGGGTTAACGAGGAAAGGAACCGCACACGATGGACAGGCGAGAATTCTTGCGTTGGATGGGAGTCGCTTCCGGCGCGTCCGTGCTGGCGGGCTGCGACCTTTCCCGCAAGTCGGAGAAGCTGATCCCGTACCTCGTCCCCCCCGAGGACGGCGTCATCCCCGGTGAGGCGACGTTCATCGCCACGTCGTGCACGGAGTGCCCCGTGGGGTGTTCGGTCACGGCGCGCATTCGCGACGAGCGGCCGGTCAAGGTCGACGGCACCAAGGGCCACCCCGTCAACGACGGCGCCCTGTGCATTCGCGGGCAAGCGTCGCTCAATCGTTTGTACAACGTCGAGCGCATCCGCCAGCCTCTGTTGCAAGACGGGAGTGGGAACTTGGTGCCGGCCACGTGGAATCAGGCCTTGGCCAAAGTCACGCAGGCCGTCAAGAATACCAGCGGCGAAAACGTGTTCCTCTCCGGCCGCACGTCGGGCTCGTTGTCGGTGTTGATCGACGAGTTCGCGCAGCGCCTGGACGTGCGCCGTCTCCCCGAGTTCGAATTGTTTTCGTACGCGGCTATTCGAGAAGCGAATCGTTCGCTGTTCGGCGCGGCGACGATCCCGTCGCTCCACCCCGAGCGCGCCGACGTCATCGTCACGGTCGGCGCGGATGTATTGGAGACGTACGGACACCCGGTCGCCTTCGCGCGCGGGCTCGAAAAGTTGCACGACGCCGGCGGCCGCTTCACGTGGTACCACGTCGAGCCGCACGCGTCGATGACGGGCTTCAAGGCGACCGAGCGCGCGTCGATCAAGCCGGGTACCGAAGCGTACTTCCTCGCATTCCTCTTGCACGCGATCGCCGACGGACGCGCGCTCGACAGCCGCACCTCCGCGCACGTCTCGTCGGTCCCCGCGGTGAGTATGGATCGCGCGGTCGAAGCCACCGGCATGCCGCGCGAGGTTCTTACGAAAATCGCGTTGGCGTTCGGGGCGGCTCAGTCTCCGCTCTTGGTCGCGGGCGGCGTGTCGGTTGGGCACGAGAGCGGCCTCGACGTCGCGCGCATCGCGGCGCTGATTCAGTCGATCGCCGGCATGAACGGCAAGACCATCGACTTCACCAATGCCACCGACTATGCGCGCGTGGGTTCGATGGCCGACGTCGATCGCCTGCAGTCGCGCCTCGACGCGGGCCAGATCGGCACCGCGTTCCTGTTCAACGTCGACGTGGTGGATCGCATTCCCGGCGGCGACGCCTTCGCGAAGTCGCTCGGCAAGGCGTCGTTCTTGGTCGGTGTCGGCGACATCATGAACGCCACCCTCGCGCAGTGCGACGTGGTACTGCCGTTGTCGCACGCGTACGAATCGTGGGGCGACGTCGAGCCGGTGGTGGGAGTCGTCAACGTGATCCAGCCCGCCATCAAGCCGCTCTTCGACACACTTTCGGACGGCGACGTGCTGCTCAAGATCATGGTCGACGCCGGTGTGGCCACGGAGACGACCTACCAACAGTATGTGATGGATCGCTGGGCGCGCGACTACGGGACCGCGGCGGCGGACTTGGTGAAGAAGGGGTACATCGAGACGACGGCGCCAGCACCGTCGCTGGGCCTGAAAGACGCCGACCACCGCTACACCTTCGACGCCACTCCGGCCAAGCCGTCGGCGCTGGTGATCGCACCGTCGGTGCGCTGGTACGACGGCCGCAGCGCCGAGCTCGAGTTGCTCAAAGAGATTCCCGACCCGCTCTCGGCGGTGACGTGGGATCCGTGGGTGTCGGTCGGCATGGAGATGGCGGCGGCACTCGGCATCGGCGACGGCGACGAGCTCGACGTGCGCGTGGGCGATTGGTCGACGCGACTGCCCGCACGACGCCAGCCCGGACTCGCGCGCGACGTATTCGTGATTCAGCGCGGGGTGGCGAACCCGCCCGTGGGTTGGGCGCGCACGAGCGGCGAAGCGAACTCGATCATCGCCGACGTCGCCGTGCAGCCGACCGGGCGCAAGGTGCCGACCACGATCGTGTCGTCGTCCTTGACCGAACAGGGACGCGGCGTCGTGCCGGGCCACGAGCCCGCGCATTTCGGTGCCCACGAGAAGTTGCTGGCCGAGCAGAAGCACGTGCGCGAGGAGCACAAGCACGAAGAAGTCTCGTTCTATCCGCTCCCGGATTATCCGACCTACCGCTGGGCGATGGCCATCGACATGGACAAGTGCGTGGGATGCTCGGCGTGCGTGGCGGCGTGCTACATCGAGAACAACGTCGCCATGAGCGGACGCGAGCAGCACCTGCGCGGACGCGAGCTGTCGTGGATTCGCTTGGAGGGTTACTACTCGGACGACGGGTCGAGCCTCGACGTCGTGCCCACCATGTGCCAGCAGTGCGACTACGCGCCGTGCGAGCCGGTGTGCCCGGTGTACGCGACGTATCACAACAACGAGGGCTTGAACGTCCAGGTTTACAACCGCTGCGTCGGCACTCGTTATTGTGCCAATAATTGCCCGTACAAGCAGCGGCGCTTCAACTGGTTCTCGTGGGAGCATCGCCCGCACCCGATGAACTTGATGACCAACCCGGACGTGTCGATGCGCGGCAAGGGTATGATGGAGAAGTGCACCTTCTGCGTGCAGCGCATCCGCAAGGCACGCGACACCGCCAAGGACGAAGGCCGTCAGATCCAAGAGGGCGATTTCACCACCGCGTGCGCGGCGGCGTGCCCGGGTGGCGCCATCGCGTTCGGGAATCTGCTCGACGACAAGTCGCAGGTGCACCAGTGGGCGCACGACGAGCGCTCGTCGCGCATGCTGGAAGAGCTCGGCACCGGCCCGGCTGTCTTCTACCTGAAGAAGAAGGGGGGCCACAATGGAGCATGACAGCGCGGTAGCCGCAGCGGCGGCCCATCCATCTTCGCTCGCTCGCCTCCAGATCGAGCGCGACGTGATTTCGGGGATGCAGCGCCCGGGACTCCTGTATTGGGGCCTGGTCGGGCTCTTCGCCACCGGGTTCGGCGTGTGCCTGCTGGGCGCGTGGGCGTATCAGATCTACAAGGGGATCGGCGTCGGCGGTCAGTTGAACCCCGTCCACTGGGGCATCTACATCGTCAACTTCGTGTTCTGGGTCGGTATCGCGCACTCGGGGACACTCATCAGCGCCGTGCTGTTCTTGTTCCGTTCCAAGTTCCGCGCCAGCTTCAACCGCGCCGCCGAAGCGATGACGGTGATCGCGGTCATGTGCGCGGGCATGTACCCGCTCATCCACTTGGGGCGCGTGTGGTATGCATTCTGGCTTTTCCCGTATCCCAACCAGCGCCTCTTATGGACCAACTTCAAGTCGCCGCTCGAGTGGGACGTATTCGCGATCAGCACCTACCTCACGATCAGCGTGGTGTTTTTCTACGTCGGACTGATTCCCGACTTCGCGATCGTGAAACGCTACACGCGTGGTTTTCGCCGTCACATTTATAGCGCGTTGTCGCTGGGCTGGGTGGGGAGCAAGCAGCAATGGCGCAACTACAACATGCTCTACGCGCTATTGGCGGGCTTCGCCACCCCACTGGTGCTGTCCGTACACTCGGTGGTGTCGTGGGACTTCGCGATGGGTATCGTCCCCGGTTGGCACACCACCATCTTCGCCCCCTACTTCGTGGCCGGTGCCATCTTTTCTGGATGCGCGATGGTGCTGACCTTGTGCATTCCCATGCGTAAGATCCAGAAGCTCGAACGCGTGATGCCGATCGACCATTTCGAAAAGCTGGCCAAGACCATGCTCTTCACGTCGATGATCGTCGGCTACGCATACATCACCGAGTTCATCCTCGCCTACTACAGTGGCAACGTGTATGAGTTCGGCGTCTTCAAGGACCGCGCCCTCGGCCACTACAAGGTTGCGTATTGGCTCATGGTGAGTTGCAACGTCATTTCGCCGCTGCCGATCTTCATCAAGAAGGTGCGCCGCAGCCTGGCGTGGCTGTTCGTCATCTCGATCTTCGTCAATATCGGCATGTGGTGCGAGCGTTTCGTGATCATCATCCAGTCCCTGTCGCACGAGTTCGTCCCGTACGCGTGGGGCAACTACAAACCGTCGTGGGTCGAGATCAGCATCATGATTGGAACCTTCTCGTTCTTCTTCATGATGTTCCTGTTGTTCGCGAAGTTCTTGCCCGTGGTCGCGATCACGGAGAAGAAGGAGGAAGTGCATTGAGCGAGCCCTTGGTATTCGGCAGCGAGCACGACTTCCTGCACAAGCTCGAAGAGTTGGTGAAGAGCGGCGTCAATCCGCGCGACATCCAGATCTACGCCCCGCACCCCGTGTACAGAGCGGAGGAGATCCTGGCCATGAAGCCGAGCTTCGTGCGCACCTTTGCGCTGATCGGGGGGCTCACCGGCGCGGCGACGGGCTATTTGTTCACGTCGTTGACTGCGCTCAGTTGGCGCCTGCCGGTGGGCAACAAGCCCATCGTCGGCATTCCGACCTTTACCGTCATTGCGTTCGAGTTGATGGTGCTCTTCGGCGGCTTATCGGCGTTCCTGGGTTTCATCATCACGTCGCGCATGCCCGCAGTGCGAACGATCATCTCGCAGGAAGAGTTCCGCGACACCTTCGAGATCCACGTGAGGAAGGGCTAGCATGGGTATTCGACTCACGATGACGCGTTGGATGCTGGCCGCGGTGGTGGTGGCGGCGATCGCCGTCGGCGCCGACTATCTGCTCGAACCCGCGGCCGGCGGCGCCTTGATCGTGGCGACCACGCTGTTCCTTGGACTCGCGGAAGGCGCGGTGTGCCTGATGGCCGGCGCGGAGCTCTCCGACGGTCACTGGCACCGGGCGCTACTGCCGCGTGCGGCGTCGTTGATTTACCTGATTCCGGTCGGTGCCCTGCTGTTCGTGGGGGGCATTATTCCCCAGCTCTCGATCTATCCATGGGCCGACGAGCCGAGCGGCTGGTTGAGCAAGAATGTGTTCATCGTTCGGCACGTGGCCCTGTTCGCGATCGTATTCCTGGTTGCGCGCAAATTCGTCGGGGAGGCGATTCGGGGCGGGCAGAAGCGGGGATTCTGGGCCGTGCTCTATGTCCTGCTGTTCGTCATCCACCTCTCGATGATCGGCATCGAATGGTTCATGACCATTGAGCGGCCGTGGTTTTCGACGCTGTTTGGCGCGTTCGTGGTTGTGAGCGCATTCCTGTCGGGGATCTGTGCCCTGACCCTGGTCGTGTTCGGCTGGCGGAGGCGCGTCGACGCCCCCGCGAAACTAATCCAGAAATCGCTCGGCGGGCTGATCTTCGGCTTCGCCACTTTCTGGGCCTACTTCTACTTTTCGCAGTTGATCGTGATCTGGTACGGCAACCTTCCCGAAGAGACGATGTATCTGGCCAAGCGTATCGGATACCACACGCACTATTGGTTGCAGGCGCGTTTGATCTTCACCATGGTGTGGGTGATCCCGTTTGCGGTTTTGCTGCGCCGCAATAACAAGACGAACGCGTGGGTGACCTCGGGGCTGGCGCTGGTGGTTCTATCCGGCATCACCTTGATGTTCTGGCTCATGCTGGCCCCGGTGGCGACGGTGAGCGTTCCCTTGCTGGTGATCCTGATCGCCCTATTGGCCTTCTTCACGGCGAGCACGGTCCGTTCCTACGACCTGCTCTTGCGGGTTCCAGCCGAGGTGCACGTGGAAAGGGCTCACCAGCCGGCCCATTCGCACTAGGGGAGGGCGTGGGCCCCGGCGGCCGGCCAAGGAAACCAGGGCTTGACGGAAAGCCCGGTCGCTGCTATATCTTAACGACTTTTCCCCAACAGCTTGACTGCTTTCGGGGCGCGCGAGTGGTCGCGCAGGTGGTTTCGTTATGTTCATGAAGACCCATACCGTAAAAGCCGCGGACATCCAGGAGCATTGGTACGTCGTCGATGCGACCGACAAGCCCCTGGGTCGACTCGCCAGCGAGATCGCCGGCGTGTTGCGTGGCAAGCATCATCCCGAGTATTCGCCGCACCTCTCACTCGGCGATCACGTCGTCGTGGTCAACGCGGACCGGGTGGCCATCAGCGGCGACAAGCGCGAGAAGAAGCTGTACTACCGCTTCTCGGGTTATCCCGGCGGTCTCAAGATGCGCAGCATGCGCGAAGTGATCGATCAGGATCCGACGCGCATCGTGCACATGGCGGTGCGGCGGATGTTGCCGAAGACGCGACTGGGGAGCAAGATGTTGAAGAAGCTCAAGATCTATACCGGTGCCGAGCACCCGCACGCCGCGCAGAAGCCGCAGAGCATGCCGCCGACGGGTTACTGACAGTTTCCACACGAAGGAACGACATGGTTAAGAAAGCAGAAGCAGCCAAGACGGCGCTGACGGGATCCGTCGGGCGTCGCAAAGAGGCGGTGGCGCGGGTTTTCTTGATGCCCGGGTCGGGCAAGATCACCGTCAACGGCAAGGACCTCGACGCCTATGTGGGTCGCGAGACGTTGGTGCTGTTGGTGCGCGAGCCGCTGGAAGCGACCGAGACGACGGGTAAGTTCGACGTCGAAGCCACCGCGGATGGCGGCGGAACGACGGGTCAGGCCGGCGCACTTCGGTTGGGCATCGCGCGCGCGCTGGTCAAGATCGACGAGCGCTATCATCCGATGCTCAAGTCGCGCGGTCTTCTGACGCGCGACCCGCGCATGAAAGAACGTAAGAAGTACGGCCTCGCGGGACGCCGCAAGCGGTTCCAGTTCTCGAAGCGCTGACGACTGCGCGGTGATCGGTGTAACGCCGGTGCCGCGGGCCTCCGAAATTTTAAAACCACTGGGCACGATGGACATCGGCCGCGTGCGCGTAGGAGCGCGTGCAGTTCGATAACGTCGCACACCGCGACCCAAGCGGATCGCCTCGGTGCCCCGGTCGTGGCCGGGGTCGGCGATTCGACGCGGTGGAGGTTCAACCGAAAACTACGAAAGGGGTCACTATCATGGGTGAGCTCACCCTGCAAGAATTGCTCGAAGCGGGCGTTCACTTCGGCCACCAAACCAAGCGGTGGAACCCGAAGATGAAGCCCTATCTTTTTTCCGAGAAGAACGGCATCCACATCATCGACTTGGAGCAGACGCTCTCGTTGCTGAATTCCGCGCGCGACGCGATTCGCGAGGTGGCGTCGGCGGGGAAGTCGGTGCTGTTCGTCGGTACCAAGCCGCAAGCCAAGCACGCGATCAAGGAAGAAGCGGAGCGCTGTGGCATGCCGTATGTCACCGAGCGCTGGCTCGGCGGCACCTTGACCAATTTCAATACCGTGCGACGCAGTTTGGGCCGTCTCCAGTACCTCGAAAAGATGGAGATCGACGGGACCATCGCGCAGTTCTCCAAAAAGGAAGTCTCCGGCTTCGCGAAGGAGAAGGAGCGCATCCTGAAGACGCTAGGCGGCGTGCGCAATATGTCGGACCTCCCGGGCTTGGTCTTCATCGTCGACACCAAGAAGGAACAGAACGGCGTCAACGAAGCGCGCCGCCTTCGCATCCCGATCGTCGGCGTGGTCGACAGCAACGCCGACCCGGGCGAAGTCGACTATCCGGTGCCCGGTAACGACGACGCCATGCGCGCGATCGGGCTGTTCGCGCGCGTCGTGGCCGACGCGTGCATCGAGGGCCGCTTGCGCTTCACCGAAGGCCGCGACGTATCCAGTGGCGACGAGCCCGAGAGCGCCAAGTCCGTTGCGTAAGTTCATCGTCGAGGGAGAGGGACGATTGCATCGGCCGAATCTACGGCCCAAGAAGTGAGAACATGGAGAAGACAATGGAGATCAAATCGACTTTGGTGAAGGACCTGCGTGAGCGAACCGGCGCGGGCATGATGGATTGCAAGAAGGCCCTCGAAGAGAGCGCGGGCGACGTCGAAAAGGCGATCGAGTTCCTGCGCATCCACGGGCTGTCGAAGGCCGCCAAGAAGGCCGGTCGCGAAGCGTCCGAAGGCCTCGTGGTGTCGTACATCCACCCCGGCAACCGAGTTGGTGTACTGCTCGAGGTCAACTGCGAGACCGACTTCGTCGCCCGCACCGACGACTTCCAGAACCTCGTGAAGAACCTGGCCATGCACATCGCGGCCGCGGCTCCGCTCGGTGTGACTCGCGAAGATATTCCGGCGGATTTGCTGGCGAAAGAGAAGGAAGTGTTTCGCGCGCAGGCGCTGGAGGAAGGCAAGCCGGCCGCGGTGGTCGACAAGATCGTCCAGGGCCGCATCGACAAGTTCTTCGCCGAGTCGGCCTTGATGGATCAGGTCTACGTCAAAGACAACGACAAGAAAGTCGCCGACCTCGTCAACGAGGCCATCTCGAAGCTCGGCGAGAATATCAAGGTCGCGCGCTTCGCCCGTTTCCAGTTGGGCCAGTAGCCGTTTCTCGGGAGGTACCGTTCTGAACCGGTTGAGGTTCGAGAGGATCCTGCTCAAGTTCAGCGGCGAGATTCTCGCGCGCGACGAGAGCGGCGGTATCGATTTCGACAAGCTCGCCGATTACTCGAAGCAGATCGCCGAGGTCAAAGCCCTTGGCACCGAGATCGGGATCGTCATCGGCGGCGGCAACATCCTGCGCGGAAATTCCAACGAGCACGGCATCGACCGTGTCACCGCCGACTACATGGGCATGCTGGCGACGGTGATCAACGCGCTCGCGTTCCAGAGTGCGCTCGAACACATCGGCGTCGACACCCGCGTCCTGACGGCCATCAAGATGGAACAGCTGGCCGAGCCGTACATCAAGCGGCGCGCCATTCGCCACCTCGAGAAGGGCCGCGTCGTCATCTTCGCGGGCGGCACCGGTAACCCCTACTTCACCACCGACACCGCCGCGGCGCTGCGCGCCATCGAGATCGAAGCCGACGTCGTCATGAAGGGCACCAAGGTCGACGGCGTCTACGACGGCGACCCCATGAAGGACGCCCAGGCCAAACGCTTCGAATCCCTCGCCTACATCGACGTCCTGAACCGCCGGCTCAAGGTCATGGACGCGACCGCCATCTCGTTGTGTATGGAGAACAAACTGCCGATCGTCGTGTTCAAGCTCACGGGCGAGAACAACCTCTTGCGCGTGGTGCGCGGCGAGCCGGTCGGCACCATCGTGTCCTAGCTCGCTAGGAGGCGTCGCTATGTTGGACGAACAGTTCAAGAAGACCGAAGAGCATATGAAGAAGACGCTCGAGCTGTTGGCGCACGAGCTGGCCGGCATTCGCACCGGCAAGGCCAGCCCCGCCATCCTCGACACCATCAAGGTCAACTATTACGGCCAGCACGTGCCGGTCAAGCAGGTGGCGAACATCGCCGTGCCCGACGCGCGTATGATCACGATTCAGCCGTGGGACCGCTCGCTGATCCACGAGATCGAGAAGGCCATCCAGGCTTCCGACTTGGGATTGAACCCGCAGAACGACGGCGGCACCATCCGCCTGCCCATCCCGCAGCTCACCGAAGAGCGGCGCCGCGACCTGGTCAAGGTGGTCAAGCGCATCGGCGAGGAATCGAAAGTGGCGGTACGCAACGTGCGCCGCGACACCAACGAGCGCATCAAGAAGCTCGAGAAGGAGCACGACATCTCGGAAGACGAGATGCGCACGAAGACCGACGCGATTCAGAAGCTGACCGACGCCTTCGTCAAGAAGGTGGATGAGGCCGTGGCCGCCAAGGAAAAGGAAATCCTCGAGTTGTGAGCACCGACCTCGACGCTCACATCGAGTCGCTCAAGGGCGCACAGAACCTACCGAGACACATCGCCGTCATCATGGACGGCAACGGCCGCTGGGCCAAGAAGCGGCGCCTGCCGCGCCTGGCGGGGCACCGCGCCGGCACCGAGCCGGTCCGCAAGTGCGTGCGTGCGTCCGCGCGCATCGGCATCGAATATCTCACGCTTTACACTTTCTCGCTGGAGAACTGGAGCCGCCCCAAGGCCGAAGTGGCGGGCCTCATGGTGTTCCTCGAGGAAGTGCTGCGCAGGGAAACACTCGAGCTCGATGAAAACGGCGTGCGCTTGAACGCCATCGGGCGCCTCGACATGCTGCCGTCGGCCACGCGTTCCGCACTCGACCGCGCGATCGACAAGCTGTCCAAGAACCGCGGCTTGGAGTTGACGCTGGCATTGAGCTACGGCGGGCGCGCGGAAATCGTCGACGCCACCCGCCGGTTGTGCGAAGACGTGGCGGCGGGGAAGTTGCGTGCGGAGGAAATCGACGAAGCGCGCTTTCACAGCCGACTCTACGACCCGTCGTTACCCGACCCCGACCTCTTGGTGAGAACGAGCGGAGAGCTGCGGGTCTCCAACTTCCTCTTGTGGCAAATCGCGTACGCGGAGATCTGGGTCACCGAAACGCTGTGGCCCGACTTCACCGAAATGCACCTTATCGAAGGCATTCGCGCCTACCAACAGCGCGACCGCCGCTACGGACTCCATTCGTCGTAGCCGGAGTACCCGTGCCCCCGAAACGCCGCCGCGTCGACGCCCGCACCGCTCCCGTCACCACGATGCCGGCGTGGTACCGTCGTACCGCCTTCCAGCGCGTCGCCGCCGGTGTCGTGTTCATCCCGCTGTTCGTGATCATTACGCGCGCGGGCGGTTTTGCATTCCTGGCCCTCGTTGATCTCGTCATCGTCCTCGGCATGCTCGAGTTCTACGGCATGATGCGCGCGAAGGGGATGCACCCGTATCGCACCATCGGTGTCATTTCCGGCATCACGCTCTCGACGTACATCTTTTTCGAGAGCGGCCAATATGCGAACTTCGTATTCACGTTCATCCTGATCGCACTCATGGGACTCGAGCTGGCGCGCAAGGACAACCGGCGCGCGGTGTACCACGTTTCCACCACCATCTTCGGGATCATCTATATCGCCTACTTGGCGTCGCATTTCGTGCTTCTGCGCGAGCTGCCCAACGCAGCGGGTCTGCCGTACGAGCAGGGGGCTTCGTTCGTGTTCCTCGTGGTCGCCGTGACATGGGCCTCCGACACGGGTGCCTACACGATCGGCTCGCTGTTCGGAGAGCACACGCTCCTGCCGCGCGTATCGCGCCACAAGACGTGGGAGGGAGCGTTCGGCGGCGTCCTCTTCGCCGCGGTCGCGGGGTGGCTGGCGTCGGTGACGTTCGCGGGTTACCTAGCGGCGTGGGAAGGCGTCGTGATGGGCATCTTGGCGTCGCTGGTCGGGCTCCTCGGCGACCTCTTCGAGTCGATGCTCAAACGCGACGCCGAGATCAAGGACACCTCCCAACTGATCCCCGGCCACGGGGGTGTCTTGGACCGATTTGACAGTTTACTCTTCACCGCCCCTCTCATATACTACTTCCTCAAGTTCGTGATTTTTCAATAGGTTACGTCACTGGGGCGGCGTTTTGAGGCGCGCCCACGCGATCATGAAACGAATCTTGGTTCTCGGCTCGACCGGCTCGATCGGTCGCAACGTCCTCGACGTCGTTCGACAGCACCCGGACCAATTCCGGGTGGTCGGCTTGGCGGCGCATCGTAACGTCGATCTACTGCGCGCGCAGTGCGTCGACCATCCCGACGCGCGCTTCGTGATGACGGACGCAAGAGCGGCGGCCGAGATGTCGAGCGACCCCGCGCGTCGCGCGCGCTTCGCGGGCGGGACCGAAGCGGCCCTCCTCGATCTCGTGCGCGCGAGCGACGCCGACTTGGTGGTCAACGCGCTGGTGGGTTTCGTAGGTCTGGCACCCACACTGGCCGCCCTCGAGGCCGGCATTCCGGTGGCAATCGCCAACAAGGAATCGATCGTGGCCGGCGGAGAACTCTTGCTGCGCGCGGCGCGCAAGTCGGGCGTCGAACTGGTGCCGATCGACAGCGAGCACGTCGCCATCGCGCAATGTTTGGCCGGTGCTGCGCGCGCCGACGTCGAGCGCGTCATCCTGACCGCGTCGGGCGGTGCCTTGCGCGATCGGAACCCCGAGTCGCTGGCCGACGTATCCGTCCGCGACGTGCTGGCGCATCCGACCTGGCGCATGGGTGCCAAGATCACCGTGGACAGTGCCACCCTCGTCAACAAGGGACTCGAAATCATCGAGGCGCACTGGCTGTTCGGGCTGCCGTACGACAAGATCGACGTCGTGATTCACCCGCAATCGATCGTGCATTCGGTCGTGCGCTTCATCGACGGGTCGATGATCGCGCAGATGGCGACTCCCGACATGCGCATCCCGATTCTGTACGCGCTCGCGTATCCGAATCGCCTGAAGTCCGATCTGGGCGCCGATGTGCTCGAGTTTCCCGCGCTCTCGTTCGCGCCCGTCGACGAGCGTCGTTACCCATGTTTCCGCCTCGCGCTGGCGGCGGCCAAGGCGGGCGGGACCGCCCCGACCGTCTTGAGTGCCGCCAACGAGGTCGCGGTCGCAGCGTTTCTGGCGGAGAAGCTCCCGTACGCGGCATTTTCCGACCTGATCGCGTCCGCGCTCGACGCGCTGCCCGCGCGCCCGGTGACGTCGCTCGACGACGTCGTCGAAGCGGACCGCGAGGCGCGTCGCTGGATACGCGAACACCACGCTACCGCGACCCGCGGAGACGGTCGCTAGAACCACGAGGCATCGATGCTCACCACCATCCTGGCCGGCATATTCGTTCTCGGAGTCGTCATTTTCGTTCACGAGTTCGGCCATTTCACCGTGGCCAAGCTCTCGGGCGTTTACGTCAAGGTGTTCTCGATCGGCTTCGGTAAGAAGCTCCTGCGCTGGCGTCGCGGCGAAACGGTGTACGCGCTCTCGATGCTTCCGTTCGGCGGGTACGTCAAGTTCGCGGGGGAGTCGGAGCTCACCGACCTGCCCGAGCCCGACCCCGACGCGGCGCGCGGGCCGCTCGACGAAACCCCCGACGCCGAGATTCCGCGCGCGCGCTACTTCACGTCGCAGCGCGGTTGGACGCGCGCCGCCATTCTGCTCGCGGGTCCGTTCATGAATTATGTCACCGCCGTGTTGCTGTTCATGGGCGTGTACGTGGTGCAGGGCGTCAACGTGGTCCCGACCACGCGCGTCGGCGAGGTGACGGCGGACGGACCGGCGGCGAGCGCGGGCATCGCGCCCGGCGACACCATCGTCTCCATCGACGGTACGCCGGTGCGCGACTGGTACGACGTCGAGCGCGCGCTCGTGGACAAGCCGTCGCAGCAGAAGGCCATCGTGGTGCGCCGCGACGGTCGCGACCGCGACGTCGCCTTCGATCCCAAGGTCGAACACCGGCAGGTGTCGCTCGGCATGTTCGCGTTTCAGTCGGCGCGCGTGGGTCGCGTGCAAAAAGACAAGCCCGCCTATCGTGCGGGGCTGGCACCCGGTTCGGTGATCGAGGCCATCAACGACACCACCGTCACCACCTATGGGGACTTGGTCCGGATCATCAACGCCAACGCGGGAAACAAGCTCTACGTTCGCTGGTCGACCGACGGGCTCGCGCACGCCGACACCATCGTGCCGGAACCGAAGCAAGTCTTGAAGCCGGGGTCGAGCTCGGAGCTGACGACGGTGGGCATTATCGGCATTCACCCCTTTTCGGAGCGTCGTCACGAGGGATTCTTCACCTCGATCGGCGACGGCTTCGTGACCGCGAACGTCTTGACGGCGCAAACCGTCAAGTACCTGGGGATGCTCTTCACCGGCAAGATGGGCGTGCGTACGCTGGGCGGCCCCATCACGGTGTATCAAATGGCGGGCGATTCGGCGGATTGGGGTTTCGACTATTTGCTGGGATTCTTGGCCCTCTTCAACATCAATCTGTGCGTGTTCAATCTGATCCCGCTGCCGCCCTTCGACGGCGGCCACCTCGCGATTCTCGCCATCGAGGGGGTCATGCGGCGCCCCATCAACCGGCGCGTGCGCGATTGGCTCGCGCAGGGCGGGTTCGTGCTCATCATCTTGCTGATGTTGCTCGTGCTGGTGCTGGATCTCTCGCGCTGCGCGGGATCAGCCGCGGGTGGATTCTGAAGGTTGCGCGCGCGCTTCACCCATGCGGTCCTCAATGGATTGGAAAATGACGGTCCAGCGCTCGGGGTTTGCGTTCAAGGCCGCGGTCGTGCGCGCCACACGCACGGTGTCGACCTCGCCGGCGAGGCGGTCGAGGAGGCTGTCGGCCAGAACGCGCTGGTACGGATACAAGGCACCGGCGCGCCGCACGCGAACATAGGATTCGACGAGGTACTTCTCGTCGGGCGAGAGCGTCGGGTTCGGGGGTTTATCCTTCGTGTGGCAGGCCGCGATGAGCACGAGTACCGCGGCGACCACCAACGGCCGGAGCTTCACACAGGGGACGATGGGTCGAACGTCGCGCGCAGTCATGGGGTTTGGGTACCGGTCGCTCGTTAGATACACCGTGCGACGAAGCGGTGTCAAGGCGTCCGTGTGGATTCGCGCGTGCGCGACGGCGCTCGCACTATTCGCGGGCACGGTGGCGACGGAGCGCGCGCATGCGCAAACGACGACCACCCCGCCCGAAGAGGGGCGGGTCGTGTTCGTCGATCGCATCGCGATCGTGGGAAACGAAAACGTCTCCTCCGACGTGCTGCGCGGACGCATGCGCACCAAGGAACCGTCGTTTTTTTCGATCTGGAACAAGCCCAAATTCGACCGCGAAAAAGTCGACCGCGACGCCGCCCAGCTGGAAGCCTACTACCACGCCATCGGCTACCCGGACGCGACTGTGCGCGTCGAAAAGGTCGAGTATCTCGAAAACGGCCGCTTCGCGGACATCACCATTCGCGTGGTGGAAGGCGAGCCGATTCGTGTGGGGTCGGTCGGGTTCGCGGGCGCGTTGGTGTTGAAGGACGACGATCTCCGCGAAGGGCTCCTGCTCAAACCCGGTTCGCCGTTCAACGCAGCGCTCTTGCGCACCGACGTCTTCACCATCCGGAGCAAGTACTTCAACCTCGGCTATCTCGGCGTCTTGATCGCGGACTCCACGCGCGTCACCGGACGCCAGGTCGACATCGTCTTTACCATCGATCCCGGCCTGCCGCTCAACGTCGGTGCCATTACCATCGAAGGCAACAAGCTCGTGCGCCGCGGTGTCATCGAGGCCGAGATCGAGGTCAAGACGGGGGACGTGTGCCGTTTCGAAAAAGTGGTGAAGACGCAGCGCAATCTGTTCGAGACCGGCTTGTTCAACGTCGTCGACGTGGTGCCCGAAAACGTCGACCCCGTCAAGCGCACCGTCGACATTCGCATACGCGTGCGCGAGCGCAAGGAATCGTGGGTCGAGACCGGTTTCGGCGTGGGCAACGTTCTCGGCAGCCGCGTCTTCGCGGAGTGGGGGACGCGCAATCTCTTCGGCTACGGGCGCACGCTGCGTCTGAAAGCCCAATACGCCTTCGACATCTTCGAGGGCGACCAGATCGATTTCGACAATATCAATTTCAGCAACACGTACTACCGCTACGACGCGGTCTACACCCAGCGACGCGTCCTCGGGATGAAGCTCGGTGCCGGTGTCAACGGGTTCATCGAAAACGACAACACCGTGCCCGACCTCGAGGTAAAGACCATCGGTACGACGTTCGGCGTGGCGCACAACTTCGGCAAACCGCGCCCCGATTTCGGCTACGACACCGAATTGGTGTTGAGTTTTTCACTCGAAAACATCACGCGCCGGCAGTTGGGCTTGCCGGAGGAAGACTCGCGCTCGAATATTCTGGGGAGTTCCTTGAGCCGCGACACGCGCGATTTCGTCCTGAATCCGCGGCGCGGTGAGTACCGCGTGGTTGCGGCCAGCATCGCGGGCGGGATTCTGGGCGGCCTCAACGACTTCTACGTCTTCACCGCCAACGAGCAGATGTATCACGCGCGCGGCGGATCGGTGTTGGCGTGGCGCGCGCGCGCCGGTTTTGCCGACTCGTACGGACGCTCGGACGAAGTACCGGTCGAAGACCGCTTCTACTTGGGCGGCGGCAACTCGGTGCGCGGCTACGCCGAGGCGAGCCTAGGACCGCGCACGGTCGATGCCGGCGTGTCGTCGGTCGACGGCGGCGACTTCATCCTGCTGGCCAACGTCGAGTTTCGCTATCCGCTCCCATTTTTCGGGCGCTGGAACTTCGCGGGTACGTTCTTCTTGGACGGCGGCAACGTGTGGGCCAGCGCCTCCGACGTCCACGGGAGCAACTTTCGCCTGACCAGCGACGTTTCCGAGACCACCGTAGACGACTTCCGGTACGGAATTGGCTTGGGTATCCGGTACAATACGCCGATCGGCCCCATCCGCGTCGACTACGGCTATCCCCTCAAGCCGGATCGCTTCGACCCGGACAACAGCAACGATCGCGGAACTTTCTATCTGAGCTTGGGTCAAATCTTCTAGCCATGGCCGATAACGAGAATCAGGTTACCCCGGCGCGCTTTCGAATCAGCGTCCGGCGCGTGTCCGCGATCATCGCGGTGGTCATTACGATCGTCTTGGCGGTCGTCATTTACCACGAAAGCCGGATTCTGCCCCAGCGTATCGCGGACTACGTCAACCGGCACTACCTGGCCGGGACGCCCTTCGAGTTCTCGCTCGACGGCGTATCGGGGACGTTCGTGCGCCGCATTACCCTCAAGAACCCGGTGCTCCGCTACTCCTCCGAGGAAGCGTCGTACAACGTCTTTCGCGCCGACCGTATTTCGGTCACCTACCAGCTCATCCCGGTGTTTGCGTTTCGCCTGTTGGTCGACGACGTCCAGCTCGACAACGTCGCCATCCATTTGCGCGAAGACGCCGAGGGACGTCTCATTTTGCCCGGCACCGGCGTCCCCGAGCCGGGGGCGAAGAAGAAGAAGATCTCGCCCGTGATCGACGTGCGTCGCTTTCGTATCGACGGACTCGCCATGACGTTCGGCGGCAACGAAGTTCAGCTCGCCGTGCGCGACGTCAATTTGGACGGTGCCTTCGCCTATGACCACGGGTTGGGGCGTCTGACCATCGACGAGGGTGCCGCGTACCTGATCGACTCGCAGACCACGGTGTCGGCGGTGCGGTTGAACGCCCGCTCGGACTGGCGCAGCATCTTCGTCGACGATTTCGCGGTCAAGCTCGACACCTCCTTCGTGATGGCGAAAGGAGAGTTCCGCGAGGGGCGCCTCCAGGACGTCGACTTGGTCTTGAAGCCGATCAAGCTCGAAGAACTCCACCAACTGGGCTTGATTCCCGACAAGCATGGGACGTTCGACGCGCACATCTCTCTCTCGGGTACGGTCGACTCGCTGGCCGTCAAGGGAACCATTTCGGGCGACGGCCTCGGCGTCCAATTGGACGACGTCGACTTTGCGGGGCGCGTGACGCCGAAGATGCTCGACCTGGATCGCATCAACGGGCGCGTGTTCGGTTCCCAGGTCGACGGCCGGTTTCGGATCGATCTGAAGTCCGAAGACTTCACCTTCGACGGGCGTTGCGACGACCTCGATCTCGGGCGCGGATTCATCGAGGATACCGAGTTGCCGCCCATGTCGCTCACGGGTCGCGTGTGGGTCGAACACACCAAGGCCGCGGGGCGCTATGCGTGGCGCGGCGACCTCGAGCGCGCGGTGGTCGACGGATACGAGACCTTCGACGTGAGCGCGGCGGGTGTCTGGGTCGATGGGACCGGGTTGACCCTCGATCGATTCTCGACGGTGCGTCCCGGCTACCGCGTGGAAGGGTCGGGGACGGTGGCCGACAAGGGGCCGGCCAAGCTCGTATTCAAGGCCGACGGCACCGACCTCGGATATTTCTGGAACCACTTCAAGCTGCCGCCGATTGGGGGTGCCATGGCTCTGACCGGCCGCCTCGACGGCCCGCTCGACGACTTCCAAGTCAACGTGAACGGAAGCGTGCGCAAGCTCGCGTGGGAGTTCACGCGCGTCGACAGCGGGAGTGTGCAGGCCGAAGTACGACACGTGGGGACGCCGGCGCCACAAGTCACGGTGTCCCTGGCCGGCCGCCACGCCCGCATCTACGACTACGCGGCCGATAACCCGACCTTGCTCATGGACGTCGACACCTCGGCCGTGCACGTCCACAACGTCAAGGTGACGCGCATGGATTCGACCTTCGTGGCCGACTTCGACGTGGTGACGCGCGGCAAGAACGCGCGCATCGACTTGAAGCGCGCCGCCCTGGTGACGCCCAACGAGCAGTGGGAGATGGTGGCGCCGGCCACCATCTACACCAGCGAAGACGCGATCCAAGTCGACTCGCTGGTGCTCGCGTCCGGGCGCGGCGAATTCGGCCTGAGCGGTTCACGTAACATCCGCGCCAAGCAAATCGACGCGCACGTGTGGGGTCGCAACGTCAGCCTGGAAGTTTTTCGCGACGCCTTGAAGATGCCCATCGCGCTGGAAGGACGCAGCACCTTCGACCTGCGTCTCGAGGGCAACGAAGTGAATCCGCGCGCGCGCCTGTCGGCGGAGATCACCAAAGGCAAGGTCGACAGTCTCGAAGTCGACCACCTACGCGCCAACGCCAGTTACGACGGCACGCGCTATCGCCTCAACGATCTGTGGATGCAATCCGGTGACGACACCTTGTCGGCCACGGGCGAGTGGGCGTGCGATATTTCACCGCGTTTGCTCGCGCGCGCTGATCGACCCACGTCCTTCTGGCGTGATCCCATCTCGGTTAGCGCGAAGGTGCGCCAGTACGACTTGTCGGATCTGTTTCGCGCCATGCACCACCGGCTCGACGTCGCGTCGACGTTCACCGGCTCGGTGGTGGTGGGCGGATCCCTCGAAACACCCGAGCTGCGCGTGCAGGGAACGTTTCTGCCGCTCACGGGCGACGGCATCCCGATTCCGCCCACGGCCGTCGACGCCGCGTTACGCGACGGTGCGCTGCGCGTGGCGAAGCTCGAAGTGTCGCAACTCATGAACGCGCACGCAACCGGCACCATCCCCATGCACTTCTCGTTCCGGGAAGGGGTCCGCATCGAGACCGACGCCCCCATGGAGGCGCGCATCGAGATCGAGCCGCTCGCGGACGACGCGCTCTCCGATTTCAGCCCCTACGTGAAGGCGGTGTCGATCTTGCGCGGTGTGGTCTCCGGTCGCGTGGACGCGAGCGGAACGCCGGCGCAGCCGCGACTGACCGGTGCGCTGGCGTTCTCGCGCGGCGAACTTCACGTCGCGGGCGTGCAAGAGGGTGCCAGCAATATCGCCATGCGCGTGGACTTCGTCGACGACGTCGTGCGTCTCACGTCTTTGACGGCGTCGTCGGGGAAGAAGGGATCGCTGGTCGGGTCGGGGTGGGCGCGGGTGTCGAACTACAAATTGGTGGACTACAAAGTCGACATGGCGGCGCACGAGTTTCCGCTCCACTCGATTCCCGACGTCGAGGTCACCCTCGGCGGCAACGTGACGGCGGCGCCGAAAGTATGGCGCGACGGAACCAAGATCCCCAATCTGACCGGAAAGATCGCGATCCGCGAGGCGATCATCTCGAAAGACCTGGCGTCTTCGAGCGGGAGCGCCGGGTCCGAATTGGCGCTCCCCACCGACCGGCCGGATTGGCTGGCCAGCATCGACATTGACGCGCCCAAGAACGTGTGGATTCGAAACCCGGACTTGAACGTGGAAATGAGCGGCGACGGTGTCGTGTTCATGCGCGACGAGCGTGGGATGTACTTCCGCGGCGAGTTGACCCTTCTGCGCGGATCGTACAAGCTCTACGGCAACAAGTTCACGATCACGAGCGGGACCATGGACTTCTCGGCCTCGGAAACCCTGCGGCCGTCCATGCACATCGAGGCCTACACGCCGTACCGCGGCGGCGAAGGCACGTCGCACAACATCTACCTCGTTTTGTCGTGGCCGTACGACAAGTTGGAGCCGCAGATCTCGCTCTCGTACGACGAGCCGGGCTATTCGGAGTCCGACATCTGGCGCATGTTGGGCGGTAACATCACGACCGGTGTAGCGACGAACACGCTCGAGCGTGCGATCAACGCGCAGATGGGGAGCGGGCTCACGGTCGACGTCGAATCGCGCGCGAGCACGACGGAAAACGCGACCGGTTCGCCCGCCGAGCAGGAGACCGTCATCGGGGTCGGGAAGTACCTCTGGGAGGACATCTATTTGCAGTACCGGCGGGGTCTGTCGGTGGGGGGCGAGCAGGAATTCAACGTCGAATACCGCTTGAGCAACAAGCTCTTGCTCCGTTCGCAGTTCATTTATAACTCCCGCAGGAACCGGGCGGGAATCGCAGGGCAGAATACGGACGAATTCAACCTCGATCTGAAGTACCGCTGGGAATACTAGGCACAAGAATCGCTTGTCGGTACGTGCGGGCACTCCTTATAATTAAGGGCGTCCGCCCCTTGAGGCAGTGGCGCCCCAGCCCCCGCCGAAGCGCAGCGCCAGGCAGTATCGATGAAGCGACCCTCAACTTTTGTGGCCATGGTGACCGGACTCCTCTTTGGAGTCTTGGTGCCGTCGATTTCCTCCGCCCAGTATTTCGGGCGCAACAAGATCCAATACAACGATTACAAGTGGCACGTCCTCTCGACGCCCCACTTCGACATCCATTACTACGAGGGTGCGGAAGCCTTCGCGGTCCGTGCCGGGCTGGTGCTCGAAGACGGCTACGACGAGTACACCTACAAGCTCAAGATCGTTCTGCCGTGGCGAGTGCCGGTCATCTTGTACTCCAATCACGCCGACTTCATGGAGACCAACGTGACCGAAGGGCAACTGAGCGAAGGCGTGCAGGCGTTCGCGGAGCCGTCGCGTCGACGCATCGTGTTGCCGTTCACGAGTTCATTCAAAGAATTCCAGCACACCGCCACGCACGAGCTGGCGCACGTGTTCACGTTTCAAATCTTCTACAATCGGATGTTGGACAACGTGTTCACGCGCAACTACCTGTTCCCGCTGCCGCTGTGGATCATGGAGGGCTCGGCCGAGTATCTCTCGGAGGGTTGGGACGCCGATGCCGACATGTTCATCCGCGACGCCGTCATCCAGGACTACTTGTACCCGTTCTACGCGATCAGCGGGTTCTACGTGTACAAGGAAGGGCAGTCGGTCTTCAACTACATCGCCGACACCTACGGCCACGAGAAGGTTCTGGAATTCTTCAACGCCCTGGCGGGAACGCGCAACGCGGAGGGCGCGCTCGAGCGCACGCTCGGGCTTACCGAGGAACAGCTCTTCGACGAGTGGTCGAAGTCGCTGCGCAAACACTACTGGCCGCTCTATCCCGACAAGGAAGAGCTCGACGACATCGGCCGTCGTTTGACCGATCACGTTAGCGACCACGCGTACTACAACACCAAGCCGGTGCTGTCGCCCGACGGCGAGCACATCGTGTTCTTCACCGATCGTTCCGGCATGATCGAGGTGCGCGTGATCTCCGCCCTCGACGGCAAAGAAGAAGCCAACGTGGTCACCGACTCGCGCTCCAACAAGTACGAGTCGCTGCACCTGCTCACGAGTTCGGTGTGCTTCGACCCGACCGGGACCAAGGTCGCTTTCGTGGCCAAGTCGAAGGGCCACGACGCGCTGTTCGTGCGCGACATAAAGACCGCCGAGGAACGCACCTACGAGATCAAGTCGCAGGGGCTGACCGCACCGGCGTGGCACCCGACGCGCAACGAGATCGTCATGTCGGCCACGTATCACGGCCAGACCGACCTTCTGCTCCTCAATCTGGACGACGGCACCACCAAGCGCCTCACCGACGACGCCGCCGACCAGCTGACGCCGCGCTTCTACCCGGACGGGAAGAAGATCGTGTTCGTCTACTATCCCGAGGTGACGATTCCGGTCCCGGCCAACTTCGACGCCGAGAACCGGACCATGTTGAGCGAGATGGACTTCTTGAATCCGAATAACGTGCGTACCGACGCCACCTACGACATCTACGAATTCGACGTGGCGACCGGCAAGCAGCGTCCGTTGGTGGAGTCGCCCGGCGACGACACCGAGCCGATCGTCCTCTCCGACGGCAAGACGTTGATCTACGCCTCCGACGAGTCCGGCGTCAACAATCTGCACGCGGGCAATATCGAGACGCGCGAGACGTATCGCTTCACCGACGTCCTGGGCGGTTTGTTCACGCCGACCGTGCACGAAGAGAAGGGACGCATCGCGTTCTCGGCCTTCGTCAAAGGCGGCTGGGACATCTACGTATCCGACGACCTGCAGACCATGCTGACCCGTCATTACGCCGCGCCGGCCAAGAGTATTTTGGCGCACGACCCGCGTGTCGCCACGAACGACTTGAAGTTGGCGGAGAGTGCTAAGGCCGCAGCCGAAGCGGTGGCGGATTCGTCGCACGCGGCCGCGCAGTTTGCAGCGAAAGCCCCGCCAGCGGCGGATTCCTCGCACGCGGTCGTGGGGACCGTCGCGCTGAAAGCCGACTCGATCGCGGCCGATTCGTCGATGGCTACACAGAAGGTCGCGCCACCGACCGATTCCACGGCGGTCGACTCGTCGAAGGTCGCACAGGACGTCAAATCGACGATGGACTGGACGGCGGTCGACGCCTCGACGGTGGTACCGAACGCCAGGCCGACGATGGACTGGACCCAGACCGATTCGGCGGCGGCGGCGCCGAACGCCGTGTCGACCACCGATTCGACGGCGGCGGTTTCGACGACGACCCCGGATTCGTTGGCCGTGGCGCAATACGTCGCCTCGATGATCGACTCGACGAGGGGTTCGTCAGGGGTCGAGGAGTTCCTGTCGAGCAACGACTCGACGTCGACGGATTCGTTGCACGTCGTCGACATGAAGGCGCCCACCAAGGCCGACTCGACGTTCGCCACACTCCCCAACGTGGACACCGCGACGTACCAGCCGCCGATTCGCCCGCTCGAGCCGGCGACGGTCGAATCGCCGTCGTCTCTCGGCGTCCGTCAGCCCGGCGTCGGGTTGGCCAACCAGATCGGCGCCGACGAACCCATCTTCCGCGGGGCCACGGTGCAGCCGTATCACACCAAGCTCGCTCCCGACTTCATCGGCAGCGGCGGCGGCTTGTATTTCTCCTCAGGATTCGGATTCGGCATCGCCAACAGCATCTCGCTCTCCGACATGCTCGGCGACCAACACCTGACCTTCGCCTTCAATTTGTACCAGGACATCGCCAACTCCGACTTCCTGGTCGCGTACACCTACTTGCCGCGACGCGTCGATTTCTCCTTCGGGGCGTATCAGGTGAGCGGGTATTACGACAGCCGCGTTTCGTCGGTGGGGCAGAGCTTCTCGTCGTACCGGACCTTCAGCGAGCGTAATTACGGCATCTTCGGATTGATGAGTGTGCCGTTCAACAAATTCTACCGGATGGACATCGACCTGCAGGCGTATTACTCCGACCGCACCTTCTTCGAGGACATCGATCCGACGGTCCACCAGCGCTTCCGGACCGTCGAGGAGTCGAAGGTGCGCCTGATCGAGCCCTCACTCGCGTTCGTCCACGATTCGTCGGTCTACGGCATGTTCGGCCCGGTCGACGGGTCGCGCTGGCGTATTTCGCTCGCGCGCGGTGTCGCCTTCGAGCAGCAGGACATCTCGCGCACCACGGGCTACCTCGATTGGCGCTGGTACCGGACCCTGTTCTGGCGGAACTCGCTGGCGCTGCGCTTCAGCGGTGCGGGGAGCGTGGGGGAGGACCCGCGTCTGTTCTTCCTCGGCGGACCCACGCGGCTGCGCGGCTACCAGTGGGACGAGATCGACGGTTCGCGCATATGGTACGGGAGCTTCGAGTATCGCTTCCCGTTGTTCGACGCCCTCATCTTCGGTTGGCCGGGTCGCTGGGGCTTCACCAACATCGGCGGGACCGCTTTCTTCGACGTCGGACAGGCGTGGGACCACGGCATCCCCGACTTCTTCGTCGACAACAAGCTGGACGACGCGTACTCCGACATCGGCTTCGGGGTCTACATGTACATGGGTTATTTCCTCATGAGCTTCCAGTTCGCGTGGCCGACCGACGTCAGCACGATCAGCAACGACATGCAATTCCACTTCTACCTCGGCCCGACTTTCTAGGCCCCGCGCACAGCAAAATCTTGCTCCCGGCTCGCGGCGTCGTGTGCTAACTTTGGCACGTCACACGCCACGCCATGTCACACACCACGAACCTGAACGACCGGCAGCGCGAAGCCGTCCTCACCACCGAAGGCCCCGTCCTCGTCATCGCGGGGGCGGGCAGCGGCAAGACCCGCGTGCTGACCGAGCGCATCGGGCATTTGGTCGCCGATCTGCGCGTGTCGCCGTACGAGATCCTCGCCTTCACCTTCACCAATAAGGCCGCGCGCGAGATGAAGGACCGTTTGGAGCGCGCGCACCCCGGTTCCACCGAGATGCTGTGGGTGGGAACGTTTCACGCGACCGGGGTGCGCATTCTGCGCCGCCACGGTGAAGGCGCGGGTGTGCGGCGCGACTTCTCGATCTACGACACCGACGACAGCACCGGCCTGGTCAAGGCGATCCTCTCCCGCAACCCCAACGACGCGCGCTTCGTGAAGTCGCCGCGCGTCCTCCGTGATCGCATCAGCCGCATGAAGAACGACCTCGTGACACCGGCGGATGCGGCCGAGCGCGCGGTGTCGGCGGGCGAACAGCGCATCGCCGCATTGTACGCCGAGTACGAGCGCGACCTGCGCAAGGCCAACGCCCTCGACTTCGACGACCTGATCAATAAGGTAGTGGAATTGTTCGCCCAGGACGACCACGCGCGCGAGCTCTACGCGCGCCGCTTCCGCTACGTCTTGGTCGACGAGTTCCAGGACACGAACCCGATTCAGATGGCGATGATCGACGGCCTGGCGTCGGTGCACGGCAACTTGTTCGTAGTGGGCGACGACGACCAGTCGATCTACAGCTGGCGCGGTGCCCGCGTCGAACACATCCTCGAGTTCGAAGGTCTGTATCCAGCAACCAAAGTCATACGATTAGAGCAGAACTACCGCTCGACGCAGACCATCTTGGACGCCGCCAACGGGGTGATCGCGCACAATACGGGTCGCAAGGGGAAGACCTTGTGGACCGAAGGCGAAGTGGGCGACAAGGTGCGCGTGATCGCGTGTCTCGACGAAGAATCGGAAGCCCTTTCGGTCATCGACTTGGTCAAGCGCGAGGTCGCGCGCGGCACCAGCCTGAAGCAGATCGCGATCCTGTATCGCACCAACGCCCAGTCGCGAGCGCTCGAAGATGTCTTCAAGATGGGCTCGATGCCGTATCAGATCATTGGCTCGGTGCGCTTCTACGAGCGCGCCGAAGTGCGCGACGTCCTCGCGTACTGCAAGGCCATCGTGAACCCGGCCGACTCGATCAATGTAAAGCGCATTATCAACGTGCCGCGGCGCGGCATCGGCAAGACCACCATCGACCAGTTGGAAGCACTCGCGACCGAGCGCGGTATCACGCTGATCGACGCCATGCGCGCGGCCGAGTCGACGCTGGGGGCGGCGGCGGCGGCGCGCTGCCACGCGTTCTTGGCGCTGTTCGACGAGCTGCGGCGCGGTGCCGAGATTCAGGTGGCGCCGCACGTGATCGACGCCATCTTGAAAGCGACCGAGTACCACAAGCACCTCGAGGAGAATTATCCCGACGCCGAGGCGCGCATCGAGAACGTCGACGAGTTGCTATCGGCTGCGCATTCCTACGCGGAAGGCGCGGAGGACAAGTCGCTGCGCGCGTTCTTGGAAGAAGTGGCACTGGTGGCCGACGTCGACACGCTCGACTTGGAGGCCGGCCAATTGACTTTGATGACGATCCACAACGCCAAAGGGCTCGAGTTCGAGGCCGTCATCGTGACCGGCCTGGAAGAGGGATTGTTCCCGCATTACAACTCGATCGACGACCCGACCGCGGTCGAAGAAGAGCGGCGCTTGTTCTACGTCGGCATGACGCGCGCGCGCCAGCGGCTGTACCTCACGTTCGCGGGCATGCGCCGGCGCATGGGGATGATGGAAGGCGGGGTCCCGTCGCGTTTCCTGAATGAGCTGCCCGAACGCACGCTCGAAGCTCCGGTCGAGCCGATCGCGTCACCGACACTCTATGGCGGATCGTGGTCGCCGCGCCGCGACTTCGCGCGCGCGGTGCGCGACGAGTTCGCACAGCCGGAGCCCGAGGAATCGTACTCGCAGGAAGGGGTCGGGGCCGATCCGCGCACGCCTGCGGGGGCGCGCACACCGTCGTCGAAGGCACCCTCGGGTGCGAGCGACCCGACGTATGAAGTCGGGATGCGCATTCGCCATGATCGCTTCGGTGCCGGCATCGTGCGGAAAGTCGAGGGCAAGGGCGCAGAGACGCGCGTCACCGTGATCTTCGACGCCGGCAGCGAGCGCAAGTTCCTCGTCCACTATGCACCCATGCGTCCGTTGTAGTTCGCGGGAGGCTCACGTGTCCAAAATCGATCGCAACGTCGTGCATCACCTCGAGCGTCTGGCGCGCATCGACCTTTCGCCCGACGAGGTCGAGATGATCACCGAGCAGCTCGGTCGCATCGTCGGCTTCGTGGAGAAGCTGCAAGCGGCCAACGTCGAGGGCGTCGAACCCACGCGCGCCATGTCGCACGAAGCCAGCGACCGCGTGCGCGACGACGTCACCACACCGTCGCTCGACCGCGCCGTCGTCTTGGGACAAGCCCCCGACGCCACCAAGGAATATTTCCGCGTGCCGCGCGTCATCGACAAGGGCGAGGGCGAATGAGTCTGCACGCGCTTTCGATCGCTGAATTGCGCCGTCGTATTGCGGCCGGCGAAGTGACTCCGCTGGAGGCGTGCGACGCGGCACTGGCGCAGATCGACGCGCGCGACCGCGACGTGCACGCGTTCTTGGACGTACACGCGGAACGCGCGCGCGAACGCGCGCGTACGCTCGCGGCTTCGGGGAAGTCGAAGACGTTGCCGCTCGCCGGCGTGCCCGTCGCCATCAAAGACAACATGTGCGTCGAAGGAACCCCGACCACGTGCGGCTCGAAGATCCTTGGGGATTACCAACCGCCCTACACCGCGACCGCCGTCGCGCGCTTGCAAGACGCGGGTGCGATCGTGATCGGGAAGACGAACCTGGACGAATTTGCGATGGGATCGTCGACGGAGAACTCCGCGTTCGGTCCCACACGCAACCCGTGGGATGTCTCACGGGCACCCGGCGGATCGAGCGGTGGATCGGCGGCCGCGGTTTCGGCGGGAATGGCGGCGGCGGGACTCGGCAGCGATACCGGAGGCTCGATTCGTCAGCCGGCCGCGCTGTGCGGTGTGGTCGGTGTCAAGCCCACCTACGGGCGCGTGTCACGCTACGGATTGGTCGCGTTCGCGAGCTCGCTCGATCAGATCGGCCCCTTCGCGCGCAGCGTCGAAGATGCCGCGCTCATTCTCAATGCGATCTGCGGCCAGGACGCGATGGACGCGAGCAGTGCGAGCGTCCCTGTGCCGGATTTCACCGCCAAGTTGGATAATAGTCTGAAGGGCGTCCGCATTGGCATCCCATGGGAGTTCCTCGGCTCCCATGTGGATGCCTCCGTGCGCGCGTCGTTCGACAAGACCATCGATGCGGCCAAGAAAGAAGGAGCCGAAGTCGTCGAAGTGGCACTGCCCAACGCCGACTTCGGTCTCGCGGCCTACTACATCGTCGCCAACGCGGAGGCGAGTGCCAATCTCGCGCGCTTCGACGGCATTCGTTACGGTCACCGCTCGCCGCGCGCGTCGTCACTCTACGACGTGTACGCCAAGACGCGCGAAGAAGGCTTCGGGCGCGAAGTGAAACGGCGCGTGTTGCTCGGTACTTATGTGTTGAGTGCGGGCTACTACGACGCCTACTACGGCCGCGCCCAGCGCGTGCGTTCGCTCATTATCAACGATTTCGCGACGGCGTTCGAACGCTGCGACGTGATCGCACTCCCGACCGCGCCGACACCCGCGTTCAAGCTGGGCGAGAAAGCCGACGATCCCATTCTCATGTACCTGAACGACGTGTTCACGATTCCCGTGAACCTCGCGGGATTACCCGGCATCTCGGTGCCGTGCGGTCTTTCCCCGGAAAAGCTCCCGATCGGGATGCAGCTCATCGGTCGCGCCTTCGACGAGTCGACGCTCTTGCGCGTCGCGGCCGGCATGGAGCGCGTCGCCGACTTCCCGCGCGGCACCGTCGCTCCTGCTTCCAAGGGAGGTCGCGCGTGAGCAATTACGAAGCCGTCATCGGGCTCGAAGTGCATGCGCAGCTCTCCACGAAGAGCAAGATGTTCTGCGGCTGCTCGGCCGCGTTCGGCGGCAAGCCCAACACGCACGTGTGTCCCGTGTGCCTCGGCCTCCCCGGTGCGCTGCCCGTCGTCAACGCGCGCGCCGTCGAATACGCCGTGCGACTCGGACTCGCCACCGAATGCACGATTGCGAACGAGAGCATTTTCGCGCGCAAGAATTACTTCTATCCCGACTGCCCGAAGGACTACCAGATTTCACAATTCGATGCGCCGTTGTGCACGAACGGCAATCTTTCGATCGAAAACGACGCGCTGCATATTCGCATCCGCCGCATCCACCTGGAAGAAGACGCGGGCAAGTTGATCCACGTCGATGGCGCCGACCACAGCCTGGTCGACTTCAATCGCAGCGGCGTCCCGCTAGTCGAAATCGTCAGCGAGCCCGACATTCGCACACCCGCACAGGCGTCGGAGTATTTGCAGAAGCTTCGTTCGCTCGTGCGTTACCTCGGCATTTGCGATGGCAACATGGAAGAGGGGAGTCTCCGCTGCGACGTCAATCTGTCGGTGCGAAAAACCGGATCGAACGAACTCGGTGTCAAGGCTGAGGTCAAGAATCTGAACTCGTTCAAGCAAGTCGAACAAGCCATCGAGTTCGAGCTTGACCGCCAAACCAAGGTTCTCGAAAGCGGCGGCCGCGTGACGCAAGACACCTTGCTGTGGGATCCCGCGGCCAAACGCGCATCGGTGATGCGCAGCAAGGAAGAAGCGCACGACTATCGCTACTTCCCCGAACCCGACCTGCGCGTGCTGCGCGCGAGCAAGGAACTGATCGAACGCGTTCGCGGCGAACTTCCTGAACTCCCGGACGCGAAAGAGAAACGCTTTGTGAAGGAATATGGGATCCCCGCCTACGACGCGCACGTCTTGATCGGCTCCGCCGACGTTGCCGCCTACTACGAAGCCGTCGTCAAAGCCGGCGCCGACGCCAAGGCTGCCAGCAACTGGGTCATGGGCGAAGTCATGCGCGAGTTGAACGAGCGCCACATCGACATCGGCGAGTTCGGGGTTCCCGCCGCAAACCTCGCCGAGTTGGTGACGCTGCAGGCCAGCGGGAAGATCAACTCAACCACCGCGAAAGACGTCTTTCAGGAGATGCTCGCGGGGGGGAAAAGCGCTGCGGCCATCGTGAAGGCGAAAGGTCTCGAGCAAATCAGCGACGACTCCGCGATCGAGAAGGAAGCGATCGTGGTCCTCGAGGAGAACGCGGACGAAGTCGCGCGCTACCTCGCCGGCAAAGAGCAATTGCTGCAGTTCTTCGTCGGCCAGTTGATGAAGCGAACGCGCGGCAAAGCCAACGCCGCCGTTGCGACTGGAATTCTGAAGAGACTTCTCGAAGCCCGTCGATGATCGAAGAGCGAGCGTAGGATTGTGTCGCGACCTGAGTGGATGATTGTTTACCGCCAGTCTGGGAGTTAGTAGATGAGTTCACAAGCAGGCGAGTACCACGGTCGGCTCTCTCACATTTCCTCAAGGATGACCGCGTGCGGTGCCGTCCTGGTCGGCTTATCGCTGGTCGTACTGGCTCAGGCGGCTTCGGGTCAGGAGGCCAAGCGATCTTCTGAGAGCGACGCGCCTCGAAGCCGGCGTGCAACGCGGGCCGAATCCGCAGACCGCCACCGCTTCCTGGAGATGTTCGCGCGGGCATACTATCCGGGGCGAACGGGACAGCTTCTGATCGTGCCGCGTGAAGGTGATTTCATCACGCGGCCTGACCCCGACTACGCGTACATGCACGGTTCGCCGTGGCCGTATGACGTCTCGATTCCGTTGATGTTCGTGGGCCCGGCCGTGAAAAATGGGGTGTACTCGGTGCCGGCCGCGCAGCAGGACGTGGCACCGACGCTGGCCGCGGCACTGGGTGTGTCGATGCCCCCGACCGCGACGGGCCGCGTACTGCCGGTTTTTCGCAAGGGCGTCGCGCGACCTCGGGCTGTCATGCTGATCGTCCTCGATGGCATGCGCCGGGATTACTTCGATCGATACAAACAGCTCATGCCAACGCTCGATGCTCTGCGCAAGCGCGGCGCCTGGTTCAATCAAGCGCGCATCAACTTTATACCGACCAACACGGCGGTTGGGCATTCGACCATCGCAACCGGAACCGACCCCAGCGTGCACGGAATCACAGGTTTGAGTGTGTACGATCACGTGCACGGCGAGCGCCACGACGCGTTTGCGGGAGCGTCGCCGCAAGATCTGATGGCGTTGACGCTGGCGGACGTCTGGCAGCTCGAGACCCACGGCCGCGCGGTCATCTTGGCGCAGGGCAGCATGGACCGAGCTGCGACACCGCTGGCGGGGCACGGAGCGTGTCAGCTGAATGGGGCGACGGTCGTGCTCGCAAGCTACGATCAGCAGACGGGCGACTGGCACACGAACCCGGACTGTTTCCGCCTGCCTGCGTATCTGAAGGATCGAAATGCAAGAACACTGTGGGCTGCCGATGGGGAGTGGATGGGGCATCGAATCGACTCGCCCTCCGCGGTGCGCTTTTCGGCGCTGTTTCCGGCCTTCGAGGCCGACGCGATGACCGAGATGATCGAGCACGAGCCGGTGGGCGAAGACAGTGTGACCGATCTCATCTTGCTCAACTACAAGTGCGCGGATTTCGTGGGCCACAAGTACGGCCCGGATTCAAATGAACTCCGCGTGACACTCGGCGAAATGGACCGTCAACTGGCGCGGATACTCGGCGCGCTGGAGGCGAAGGTCGGGGACGACTATCTCCTCGCCGTGACCGCGGACCACGGCATGCCGTCGGCGCCGTCGTCGCCGGACCGACGGCACCTGGCGCCGTCGCTTATAGACCTACTGCACGAGAAGTTCGATCCGGACGCGAAACAGCTGATTACAGCCTTCGACGGGGAAAACTGCCAGATCTTCGTCGATATGGACCGGCTGTCGGCTCTTGGCCTGACGTTGCGCGACCTGGCCGACTTCCTCGAATCGCAGCCGTTTCTGTTCGCGGCGTTCACCGACGACGACGTGCGGCGTGAGGTGCGCACGGCGACAGAGACGCGCACGCACACGAGGTAGCATCGCCCGCCGCCGCTCTTGCGCGCCGTTCGCCCCCCATGCTATAGTCCGCGGCGTTAGTTCCCGCCTATTCCACCGGCAACGGAAGGGGCGTTGGGAGGAGGATGTGAGGATGAAGTACGTTGCCTTTTTTCTTTTGTCTTTGCTTGTGGTGGTCTCGCTCGCACCCGCGAGTGTGGCGCAAATCCGCTTGAACGAGATTCTGGCCGACCCCGGCATCGATTGGAACGGTGACGGGAATGTCGACTCGAAGCTCGACGAGTGGGTGGAGATCGTCAACACGGGTACGTCGCAAGTCGATCTGTCGAAGTTCCGTCTCTCGGACGCTTCGGCGGCGACGGATTTTCGCTTCGCACTTTCCGGGATGATCGGTCCCGGCGAAGTGCGGGTGTATTTCGGTTCCGACGTGGTGGCGTGGCAGGCCGCGAACGGTGTGGGCCAGTTGGGACTGAGTCTCAACAACGCCGGCGACACCGTGTTCCTCTACGCGGTCAACGGCACCGACATCACGGTCGACGACACGCGCACGTACGCGGCGGCGGAAGTGCTCGACGATCGCTCGACGGGGCGCTTGCCGCAAGGCACGGGCGGTTGGGTGATCTTCGACGCGCTCAACCCGTACACGGGAGCGCAGCCGCCCACACCGAGCGGCTGTGCGCCGTCGCCGGGCCAGCAGCCGTCGTGTCCGACCCCCACGCATTCCTCCACGTGGGGTTCGATCAAGGCGTTGTATCGCGGCTAGCGGCCGCGCGGTTCTAGTCGGTTGTCCTAAGAGTCAATTCACTGTGTGCCCCGACGTTGCCGGTGGGGGGCGGGAAGCAGGATTGACAGCGCGACGGCCTTCTAATAACTTGAGTCGCGATAATGGGTTCCCAGCTTGATGAAATCCTTTCCCGCATGGACTCGGGCGACGTCCTCGCGGCCTCGCGGGTGATGTCGGCCATCGAGCGCGGGGGCGTCGACGCGGAAGCGATGCTCGACGCGCTCTACCCGAAGACGGGGCGCGCGTGGCGCATCGCGTTCACCGGTCCCGGTGGCGCGGGCAAGAGCAGCTTGATCGATCGCGTGATCGCGCGCGAACGCGCGCGCAATCGTACGATCGGTGTCGTGGCCGAAGATCCGTCGAGCCCGTTCTCGGGTGGCGCGATCCTCGGCGACCGCGTGCGCATGTCGCACGCACTTGGCGACGCGGGCGTGTTCGTGCGCTCGCTCGCGAGCCGCGGGAGCGAAACGGGATTGAGCGCGCTGGCCGGCGAGCTGGCCGATGTGATGGACGCTTTCGGCCGCGACGTCGTCGTGCTGGAGAGTATGGGCGTGGGACAAGTCGAGACGCGCGTGCGGTACATGGCCGACACGGTCGTGGTCGTGTTGACGCCCGAAGCCGGCGACGACGTGCAGACGATGAAGTCGGGGCTGCTCGAAGTCGCCGACATCCTCGTCGTCAACAAGTCGGACCGCGCGGGCGCGGACGCGTTGGCCGCGGACCTCCAGAGTGTTACGGCTCTGCGCGCGCCGCGCGACGGCTGGGCGACTCCGGTCGTACAGACCGCGGCCACCGAAGAGAAGGGCATCGACGTGCTGGACCAAGCCCTCGCCTCGCACCGCGCGCACATGCAAGAGGGCGGGCGCCGCGACGCGCGCCGCCGCGAAGCGCTGCGCGAGCGCGTTCGCGTGCTGCTCGAGGAATGCGTGCGCGCGGACCTATGGCGAGACCCTACCCTCCGCGAGCGCTTTGATGCTATCTTGGAGGCGGTCGTCGGTGGGCGCACGTCGCCGTACCGGGCCGCGCGCGACCTCGCGGCGCACCTCTGGAGCCATTAGAGACGCGGCGAAGGACGCCGACGCATGAATCGACCGATCAAAGTACTCATTGCCAAGCCGGGCCTCGACGGGCACGACCGCGGGGCCAAGGTCATCGCCAATGCGCTGCGCGACGCGGGCATGGAAGTGGTCTACACCGGTTTGCACCAGACCCCCGAGATGGTGGTCGACGCGGCCCTGCAAGAAGACGTCGACGTGGTGTCGGTCAGCATTCTCTCGGGCGCGCACATGACGCTCTTGCCGCGCGTACGCGAGCTCATGAACACGCGCGGGTTAAGCGATGTTCAATTGATTGCCGGCGGCATCATCCCGGACGCCGATGCGGAGGCTCTAAAGAAACTCCCCGGTGTGGCCGGCATCTTCGGACCCGGAACGAGCACCAAAGACGTCGTCGCATTCATTCAGTCATTGTTCACCCATCGAAAGTAGCCGCATGTCGCAAATCCTCTTGAGCGAAGAACAGCAGATGATCCAGGAAACCGCCCGGCGTTTCGCGGAAGCGGAGCTCATGCCGCGCGCGGCGGAGATCGACGTGACCTGCGAATACCCGGTCGAGAATTTCAAGAAGATGGGCGACCTGGGCTTCTTGGGGCTCATCGTCCCGGCGGAGTACGGCGGGACCTTCATCGACACCGTCTCGTACGCGATCGTGATCGAAGAACTCGCGCGCGCGTGTGGCTCGACGGCCCTCGGTGTCGCGGCGCACAACTCGCTCGCGTGCGGCCCGATTCTCTTGATGGGCAGCGAGGCGCAGAAGCGGCGTTATCTCCCCGAGCTCGCGAGCGGCCAGGCGATCGGCGCCTTTTGTCTGACCGAGCCGCACGCCGGCAGCGACGCGTCGAATACCAAAACCACCGCAGTCCTGAAGGGCGACAAGTACGTCCTCAACGGAACGAAGATCTACGTTACCAACGGCGGGTGGGCGCGCTACTTGGTCGCCACCGCGATGACCGACCCGTCGCAAGGCTCGAAGGGCATTAGTGCCTTCATCGTCGAGAACGATTTTCCGGGCTTCGTGATCGGTTCGAAGGAAAAGAAGCTGGGGCTGCGCGCGTCGGGGACCTTCGAGATCCTGTTCGACAATTGCGAAGTCCCCAAGGCGAACCTGCTTGGTTCCGAAGGCGGCGGCTTCCGTACTTTCATGAAGACGCTCGAAGCGGGCCGCATCTCGATCGGCGCCTTCTCACTCGGCATCGCGCAAGCCGCCATGGAAGCGGCCATCAAGTTCGGCAAGGACCGCAAGCAATTCGACACGCCCATCACCGAGTTCCAGGCCACCCAGATGAAGATCGCCGACATGGCGACCGAGATCCACGCCGCGCGCCTGCTGATCCACGACGCCGCGCGCCGCAAGGACGCCGGCGAGGAGTTCGGGCGCTACGCGTCGATGGCCAAGCTGTTCGCATCCGAAATGGCGATGCGCGTCACCGACCAAGCCATTCAGATTCACGGCGGCTACGGGTACTGCCGGGAGTATCACGTCGAACGCTTCTATCGCGACGCCAAGCTGGGCGAGATCGGCGAAGGCACCAGCGAGATTCAACGCATCATCATCGCGCGCGCGACGCTCGGCGACGAGTAAACAAGGAGACGCATCAAAATGGAACGATCGGTCATCGTATCGGCGCTTCGCACCCCCATCGGACGCTTCATGGGCGGCTTGTCGACGCTGCCGGCTCCGCGTCTAGCCGCGGGGCTCATCAAGGAAACCATCGCGCGCACCAAGCTCGACACCGAAACCGTCGACGAGGTGATTCTCGGTAACGTGCTGCAGGCCGGTGTGGGGCAAGCGCCCGCGCGCCAGGCCATGATCTTCGGCGGTGTGGCACCGTCGGTGGCCGCGGTCACTATCAACAAGGTGTGCGGTTCGGGATTGAAGTCGGTCATGCTGGCGGCGCAAGCGATCAAGGCGGGCGATGCCGACATCGTCATCGCGGGCGGCATGGAGAGCATGAGTCTGTCGCCGTATCTCCTGCCCGACGCGCGTGCGGGGCAGCGACTCGGGCACGGCCGCTTGATCGACGCCATGATCAACGACGGCCTGTGGGATTGCTACAACGACTACCACATGGGCAACACCGGCGAGCTGGTGGCGAAGAAGTACGCGATCTCGCGCGAGATGCAGGACGAGTTCGCGGTCGAAAGTCACAAGAAAGCCATCGCCGCAGCGGAGCGCGGCGACTTCAAAGACGAGATCGTCCCCGTCATGGTCCCGCAGCCCAAGGGTGAAGCGCTCGCGGTCGCGGTCGACGAAGGCCCGCGCGCGGATGCGACGAAAGAGAAGCTCGGCAAGCTCAAGCCCGCGTTCGAGAAGGACGGCACCGTGACCGCCGGCAACGCGAGCACCATCAACGATGGCGCGTCGGTGCTACTCGTGATGTCGGAGAAGAAGGCGAAGGAACTCGGTCTCGAGGTGCTCGCCGTCGTCGACGCCTACGCGACCGGCGGCATGGAGCCGCAGTGGGTGATGATGGCGCCCGTGAAGGCGGTCGGGAAGTTGCTCGAGAAAACGAAGACCCGCATCACCGACTACGACCTGGTCGAGTTGAACGAGGCCTTCGCGGTGCAAGGCGTGGCGTTGATTCGCGAGCTCAAGATTCCGCCCGAGAGACTCAACGTGAACGGCGGTGCCGTCGCCCTCGGTCATCCCATCGGCGCATCGGGCGCGCGCGTCTTGACGACGCTGATCCACGCCATGCGCAAGCGTCGCGCCAAGCGCGGACTCGTTTCGCTTTGCCTCGGCGGCGGCAACGCCGTCGCGATGAGCGTCTCGCTGCCGTGAGCAAGATCGAACGCGTATCCGTCATCGGCGCCGGCACCATGGGTGCGGGCATTGCGCAGGTGTTCGCCGCCAGCGGCCACGCCGTCAAGCTGATCGACGTCAGCAGCGAGCTCATCAAGCGCGGTGTTGCGACCATCGAATCGAGCCTCGATCGTCTGGTCAAGAAGGAGACCATCCCGCTCACTACCAAGACCGAGATCATGGGGCGCATTCGCACCGACACCACTCTCGAAGCGACGGGCGCCAGCCAACTCGTGGTGGAAGCCGTGAGCGAGAACGTCGACGTGAAGAAGAAGGTGTGGAAGGAGATCGCGACGCGCGTCGACGAGCACGCGATTCTCGCCACCAATACCTCCTCGATCTCCATCAGCGAACTCGCCGCGACCGTGCCGTCGCCCAATCGCTTCATCGGGATGCACTTCATGAACCCCGTGCCGGTGATGAAGCTGGTCGAAGTCATTCGCGGCCTCGAGACCGACGACGCCACCACCACCGCGACCCTCGATCTGTGTCGCTGGATGGGGAAGACGCCCGTCGAAGTGAACGACTACCCCGGCTTCGTGTCGAATCGCATCTTGATGCCGATGATCAACGAAGCCGTGTTCTGCGTGATGGAAGGTGTCGCGACGAAGGAAGCCATCGACGACGTAATGAAGCTCGGCATGGCGCACCCCATGGGACCGCTCGCCCTCGCCGACCTGATCGGCCTCGACGTCTGCCTCGCCATCATGGAAGTCCTGCACCGCGACCTGGGCGACTCGAAGTATCGCCCGTGCCCGCTATTGCGAAAGATGGTGGCGGGAGGAAGATTGGGTCGAAAGAGCGGGCGGGGATTCTACGAGTACGCGAAAACGTGATCGGCGTGCCACGCCGAAGCATCTGCGGAGACGTCGAATGCCGCGCAGCGTCCCTTCTTCTCTTCGACTTGTTAGCGTCATCGTAGCGCACGTATCAGTGGCATGCGGATCGAGCCCAGATAGGGGGCCGCTGCAGATCCGTCTGTCGTCCAGCAAGTGCGAGATGTGTTTGGCCTTGAGTATCCCTATACCGTTACTTCTATCAAGACGTACCTTGACGGAGGCTCAATTGGCGTTTCAATCCGGGACGCCACTGGCTCAACACTCGCTTTCGCCTTGGATGGGCGAATGGACTCGAAGCCGCCGGACGCAGCGGGACTTCTCCACATCGGGGCTCAATACCCGGGTGTTGAGGGAACGCGTGCGGTCTCAGTTGAAAGCCCCGAAGAAGACGCGGTGATCGCAATGCTACGGGCGTACGCGGACACCCAGATGACAAGATCTCAGCAAGACAGTCTCGTGGCACTCTTCTATGATTACACCCGTGAACGTTCTGATCTTCCCCCGTTCACAGAGATGCCAAAGGACCGCAGCAATACGATTCAGGCCGTTCATCTCGTTCAGATACTCGAGCGGGAGCGTAGTCGTCTCCGCCAAGTGAAGACAGGGCAGCAAACTGGTCGCGATTCCTCATGACTCCGGTCTGAACCCGCCGGTCGCGGCAGGCTAGGCCTGCCGTCAACTCCGTCACCGCGCTTTTCTTTTCTCCACCAATTCACACAGCACCTTGCTCGTTGCTTTCGGGTGAATGAAGGCGACGCGCGAGCCTTGCTTGCCGGGGCGGGCGACGGTGTCGATCAGCGGAATGCCTTTCGCGGCCAGCTTGCGCAGTGCGCCGTCGATGTCGCCGACTTCGAAGGCGATGTGGTGGAGCCCGGGCCCGCGCGACGCGACGAACTTGGTGATGGGGGAGTCGGGCGTGGTGCCTTGGACCAATTCGATCTCGGTGTCGCCGGTCGCGAGGGTGGCGATGACGACGCCGAAGCCCGCGATCTCCTCGCGGTGGTGCGCTTTCAATCCGAACACCGATTCCATCACGGCGATCGCGGCGTCGAGGTTCTCGACCGCGATGGCGACGTGATCGATGCCGCGAATGGCGGTGTCGCTCATGGGCGGCGCCCTCCTTCGCGGTGGCGGCCGAACACCTTCGCGAGTGTGGTGCAGATTTCACCGATGGTCGCACGCGCGGAGACGGCTTCGACGATGTGGGGCATGAGATTGCTATCCGCGCGCGCGGTCGCTTCGATGCTGGCGAGCGCTTTCGTCACGCGCGCGCCGTCACGTTTCGCGCGCCTCGCCGCCAGTGATGCGACTTGCTCCTTCTCCAACTTCGGGTCGACGCGGAAAACGGGAGTCTCGACACCGGTGCCGTCCGTGTACACGTTCATCCCCACGACTTTCTCTTCACCGCTTTCCATCGCCTTCTGGAATTCGTACGACGCGCGCTCGATCTCGCGCTGCGGGTAGCCGGCTTCGATGGCCTTGATCATGCCGCCGCGCCGTTCGATCTCGGCCATGATGGCCGCGGCGCGTTCCTCGACCGCGTCCGTCAGCGCTTCGACGAAATGGCTGCCGCCCACCGGGTCGATGGTGTCCGCGACGCCGGTCTCTTCGAGGATGATCTGCTGCGTGCGCAATGCGAGGTGCGACGCGGCCTCCGACGGCAGCCCGAGCGCTTCGTCGAGGCTGTTGGTGTGGAGGGATTGCGTGCCGCCCAGTACGGCGGCCAGCGCCTGGAGTGCCACGCGCACCGCGTTGTTTTCGGGCTGCTGTGCCGTCAGCGTGCTGCCCGCGGTCTGCGAGTGGAAGCGAAGCTTCCAACTGTCCTCGCTCTTAGCATCGAAGCGTTCGCGCATGATGCGCGCCCACATGCGCCGCGCCGCGCGGAACTTCGCCACCTCTTCGAACAGGTTGTTGTGCACGTTGAAGAAGAACGAGAGCCGCGGCGCGAAGTCGTCCACCTTCAAGCCGGCGGCAACACCGGCTTCGACGTAGGCGACTCCGTCGGCCAGCGTGAACGCGATCTCCTGCGCCGCGGTCGAACCGGCTTCGCGAATGTGGTAGCCGCTGATGCTGATGGGATTCCAGTTGGGCATCTCGCGCGCGGCCCACGCGAACATGTCGGTAATGATGCGCATCGACGGCGCGGGCGGAAATACATACGTGCCGCGCGCGATGTACTCCTTCAAGATGTCGTTCTGTACCGTGCCCGTGAGGTCGCGGCGTTTACCGCCGCGTTCCTCGTGCGCCACACAGTACATCGCTAACAGAATCGACGCGGTGGCGTTGATGGTCATCGACGTGCTGACCGATTCGAGCGGAATCTTTTCGAACAACGTCGCCAGGTCGTCGACGGTGTCGATCGCGACCCCGACGCGGCCCACTTCGCCCAACGCGAGCGGGTCGTCGGAGTCGAGACCCATCTGGGTCGGCAAATCGAACGCGACCGAGAGACCGTTCTGTCCGCGCTTCAATAAGGAATGAAAGCGTTGGTTGGTTTCGCGCGCGGTGCCGAAGCCCGCGTACTGGCGTGTCGTCCACGCGCGGCTGCGATACATCGACGGATACACACCGCGCGTGAAAGGCGCCTCGCCGGGGAAGCCGATGTTCTCAGGGGGTGCGGTGTCTGGCGCGTATAACGGCTCGACTTCGATCCCCGAACGAAGTCCGAAAGCGCTTCTTGCGCTCCGGGCTCTTCTTGAGCGAGGGATCGTAGACCTTCTCACGCCACGTCTTGGTGTTCTTCGACGCCATCACTCCCTCTCGATCGTGACCAGCGGCGCCTGCGAGTCGACCTTGTCGCCCGCGGCCACCACCACCGACTTCACGACACCGGCGACTTCGCTGGCCAATTCGTTGCGCATCTTCATCGCTTCCATGACGACGACCGGTTCGCCGACGGCGACGTGCGCGCCGGGCTCGACGCGCACCTGCACCACCAGACCCGGCATGGGCGCCCGCACGGTGAAGGCCCCGGTGTGCTCGCGCGAGCGCTCGGCGTCGCGCACGGCCACCAGCAATTCGTCGAGCACTTCGACGTCGTAGTGACGACCCAGCACGCGCGCGAAGTACTCGCCGCGCTCGGGATGCACCGGGGCGGCTTCCACCAAGTACGACTTGTGGTCGATCAGGAGCGAGAACGCGTCCTTGTCGCCGAAATTGCGCGAGTCGACGCTCAAGACGCGGCCGTCGACGTCGACGCGATAGTTAGCACCGTCGCGGGAAACGTGCAGCACTTTCTCGGTGCCGTCGACGCGCACGATGAGCTTCATCGCGACCACCGCTTGGTGGCGTCGGCGCGCGCCGCGCGTCGCCACGCGCCGTCCTTCGACTCGTCGAGCGTCGCGTAGCGCACGGTGCTGCGGTACTCGTAGGCCGCGATGGCGGCCGCGACCGCGGCCAGCTCTACCTCGGCGTCGCGCTGGTGCAGCTTGGAGGCGTCGAAATGCGACTCGATGTGCTTGGTGTCGTAGGTCCCGTCGACGAAGGCGCGTTCGTTCAACGCCCATAGCAAGAAGTCGACGTTGGTGCGCACCGGCTCGCAGCGGTACTCGCGCAGCGCCCGGCGCGCGCGCTGGATCGCTTCTTCGCGCGTGTCGGCGTACACCACCAGCTTGCCCAGCATGGGATCGTAGTAGATCGGAATCTCGTAGCCTTCGTAGACGCCGTTCTCGTTGCGGACACCGGGCCCCTGCGGCAGCACCAGCCGCTTGATGGTCCCGATCGACGGCATGAAATTATGCGCCGGGTCTTCGGCGTACACGCGCATCTCGATAGCGTGTCCGCGCGGCACGACGTCTTCTTGTCGCAGTGCCAGTGGGGCGCCGCACGCGACTTCGATCTGTTGCTTGACCAAGTCGACGCCGTACACCATCTCGGTCACCGGGTGTTCGACTTGGAGGCGCGTGTTCATTTCCAAGAAGTAGAAGCGCCTTTGTGAATCGACGATGAACTCCACCGTCCCCGCGCCCACGTAGCCGACCGCGAGGGCGGCCTTACGAGCGGCGTCGGAGAGGGCAGCGCGCATCTCCGGTGTGACGATCGGCGACGGAGCCTCTTCGATCACTTTCTGGTAGCGGCGCTGCATCGAGCATTCGCGCTCGCCGTACGTAATGACGTTGCCGCGCGCGTCGGCCATCACCTGGATCTCGATGTGCTTCGGGCGCTCGACGAACTTCTCGATGTACACCGAGGCGTCGCCGAAGGCGGCACCGGCTTCGCCGGTGGTGAGCTTGAGCGCGGCGTCGAACTCTTTCTCGCTGCGAACGACTCGCATTCCTTTGCCACCGCCGCCCGCGGCCGCCTTCAGCAGAGACCGGATATCCGATCGACGTCGCGACCTTGGCGGCTTCTTTCGCATCGGCGACAGGGCCGTCGCTCCCGGGTACGGTGGGCACACCGGCCTTTTTCATCGCGGCGCGCGCCGCGAGCTTATTACCCATCGCGCGAATCGCGGACGCACTGGGGCCGATGAAGGTGACACCGGCGTCGGCGCAGGCTTGAGCAAAGTCGGCGTTCTCGGCCAGGAAGCCGTAGCCGGGGTGGACCGCGTCGGCGCCGCTCTCACGACACGCGGAGAGGATGTTCGCGAATATTGAGGTAGCTCTCGCGGCTCTCAGGCCCACCCACGCGGTAGGCTTCGTAGGCGTGCGCGACGTGGAGTGCGGTGCGGTCGGCGTCGGAGTAGATCGCGACCGGTGTGATGCCCATCTCTTTGCACGCGCGCGCGACCCGAACGGCGATCTCGCCGCGATTGGCGATCAAGATTTTGGCGAACATGGACGTGGCACCCGTCCGTTAGAGCGGGATGTTGCCGTGCTTCTTGGGCGGCAGGCTCTGGCGCTTGTTCACGAGGCTCTCGAGCGCCGCGATGATCTTCGGGCGCGTGTCGGCGGGCTCGATGACGTCGTCGACGTATCCCAGCGACGCCGCGACGTACGGGTTGGCGAACTTCTCGTTGTATTCCTGGATGCGTCGCGCGCGTTCCGCGGCCGGATCCTTCGCCGCGTCGATCTCGCGTTTGTTGAGAATGTTGACGGCACCTTCGGCGCCCATGACCGCCAGCTCCGCAGTCGGCCAGGCCACGTTGTAGTCGGCGCGGATGTGCTTCGAACTCATGACGTCGTAGGCACCGCCGTAAGCCTTGCGCGTGATGACGGTGATCTTGGGCACGGTGGCTTCGCAGTACGCGAACAGCAACTTCGCCCCGTGTTTGATGATGCCGCCCCACTCCTGCTCGGTGCCGGGCAGAAATCCGGGCACGTCTTCGAACGTGACCAGCGGAATATTGAACGCGTCGCAGAAGCGCACGAAGCGCGCCGCCTTGAGCGACGACTTGATGTCGAGCACACCCGCGAGCGACTTGGGCTGGTTGGCGACGACACCGATGCTGCGTCCGTTCAAGCGCGCGAAGCCGACCACGATGTTGGTCGCGTACAGCGGCTGAATCTCGAAGAACTCGCCGTCGTCGACGACGCGATGGATCACGTCGACGATGTCGTAGGGAAGCTTGGGGTCGTCGGGGACGATGGAATTGAGCGCGGCGTCGCGGCGCCCGGGGTCGTCGGTCGCGGTCTGGCGCGGCGCCTCCGAAAGATTGTTCTGTGGCACGAACGAGAGCAGCTTCCGAATGAGTAGGATGCAATCCTGGTCGTTGCGCGCCATCAAGTGCGCGATGCCGCTCTTGGACGAATGCGTCAAGGCACCGCCCAGGTCTTCGAACGAGACTTCTTCGTTGGTCACCATCTTGATCACGTTGGGACCGGTGACGAACATGTGGCTGGTCTGGTCGACCATCACGATGAAGTCCGTGATGGCGGGCGAATACACGGCACCACCCGCGCACGGGCCCATGACGGCGGAAATTTGCGGCACCACACCGGAAGCGAGCGTGTTGCGCAGAAAGATCTCCGCGTATCCGCCGAGGCTCGCGACACCTTCTTGAATGCGGGCACCCCCGCTGTCGTTGAGTCCCACCACGGGTGCCCCGTTTTCGACCGCGAGGTCCATCAAGCGGCAAATCTTGGCGGCGTTCGATTCGCTCAGGGTTCCGCCGAAGACCGTGAAGTCTTGCGCGAACGCATAAGTCAAGCGGCCCGCGATCGAGCCGTAGCCGCACACGACACCGTCGCCCAAGAACTTCTTGTCGGCGATTCCCGGGTCGGTCGAACGGTGCGTCACGAAGACACCGAGTTCCTGGAAGGTGGCGGGGTCGAACAGAAGATGGATGCGTTCACGCGCCGTCAGGCGACCGGAGTCGTGGATCTTGGCCACGCGCTCCTCACCGCCGCCGGCCTCGGCCGACGCGCGCAGGTCGCGAAGCTGCTTCAACTTATCGTGACGCTTGGGCATTGAGGATGGTGTCTGGTGGACGCGTGTACCGCGCCGAACGCGGGGCAACCGTCGTTCTGGCAAGCGCTTACTTTCGGCGCATTCTACGCGCGAAGGCGGGAAGGCGTCAATCTTTTCGGTTGCCGATTGCGCGTAATTGCTGATATCATAGAGATGTACGCGGCTCATGGGGGGTCGCACAATCGGCAGGGAGGAGAAGTTGCGCTCGCTGCTTTTCTTTTTAGGGGCACTGCTTTTGTTCGGGGTGGCGGGATGTGGTGGGGACAAATCCGGGGAGTCGGCCGCGACGACGAGCGGCCAAGCGACAGAAGAAAACCAATCCGCGGCGGGTCAGTTGCCGCCCGCGGATGTGACGGCGAAACCGGGGAACGAAATCGGCACCGAGCCCGTGGTGGAACCACTCGCCGGCTTGTTCATCAAGCCGTACTTCGACGACGCCGGGACGGTCGCGGAGACATCGGTGGCAGTCGGTCAGAAATTCTCGATCGGTGTGTGGGCGGAGACGGCGTCTCCGTACACCACCAATGCCGCGCAGTATCGTCTCGAGCTTCCGCCGGGTGTCCGTGTGACGTCGGTCGCCGAACTCGCGGCGAAGTCGGTTTCGATGGGCGACCCGAACGAGAACTATCAGATCGCGTACGAGTGTCAGCCGTCCGGTCGCTTCCGACTGGTCGAGTATTTGTGCGTCGCCGACCCAGGATTCATGGGCGGCGAGGTCAAGGTTCTCAACGGGGTCGACCCCCAAGGCAGTCCGTTCGTCGGCTTCTCGACTTGTGACTTTCAGCTCGCGCCTTCCGGAATCGGTTCCGCGATCTTGAAGAGAAAGTAGAACACACTCGCAACTATTGGCTGCGACTTCCCACGGTCCTGCATCCCGAGGTTTTCAACATGAATCGCAGAGTATTGTCCGGGGCATTGTCATTGTTCGTGGTCGCGAGTGCGTCGACATCGGCGCTGGCACTAACGGCGCCGCGCGACGGTTCGGTGAACCCGGTCGCGACCCGCGTCATGTCCAAAGACGCCGACGCCTACCGCAACCGGCACGCATGGGTCGAGAAGGCGCGCGCGGCCAAGGAAGCGCGCGAAGCGGAGGCCGGGCGACCGGGCTTTGCGTCCCTCTCCACACCACTTCCCGCCGACCTGGCCGTCACCGGCACGATGAACGTCCCGGTGCTCTTGGGGTACTTCAACAACCAGTCCGCCCCGACGTCGCCCATCACGCAGGCGCAGATCCAGACCCAACTCTTCGGCGCGAACCCGACGGGCTCGGTGTCGGACTATTATACCGAGGTGTCGTACGGCCAGTTCACGATTGCCGGCACCGTCTACGGATGGACGCAGTTGAGTCAAAACAATCCGTACTACGCCGGGGCGACACAGGGCCTAGAACCCGGCGATGCGCGCACCGGCAATCTCATCAAGGAACTGCTGGACGCGCGCGACGGTGCAGTCAATTTCGGCCTCTACGACAACGACGGCCCCGACGGCGTGCCCAACTCCGGCGACGACGACGGCTTCGTCGACGTGCTGTGCGTCATGCACAGTTTTCGCGGCGCGGAATGCGGACTGACCGCCAACATTCAGTCTCACTCGTGGCGCTATTCGGCCTGGCCCGTCTCGGGTGGGGCGCCGTACACGACCAACGACGCGCGCTTCGGCGGCGGATTCATCAAGGTCGACGACTACGACATCACGCCCGCCTTGAGCTGCAACACGCCGAACGAAATCATCGAAATCGGAACCTTGTGTCATGAACTGGGTCACGGACTCGGGCTGCCCGACCTCTACGGCATCAATCCGGCGACGGGAGGCTTGACCGGTGACAAGGGCGCGGGCGACTGGAGCATTATGGCTTCCGGCAACTGGAACACGCCCGACACGCCCGCGCACTTCGACGCGTGGTGCAAGAAAGAGCTCGGCTGGTTGGTTCCGACCGAGATCAATTGGCAGCCGACGCTCGCGAGTCTTCCCGCCATCGAAAGCACCGCGACGGCGTTCAAGCTGCCCTTTACCGACGAACGCTTCCGCCGCTCCACCGCGTGCGCCATCAACGGTTCGTACTCGCTGTATTGCGGGTTGCCGGTGGCGGAAGGAACCGCACGGGGATGGGCGTCGCCCGGTCCCACGGGGGGATACGGCAGCAATTGGTATCAGACCGTCGAACGCGACTTCACGTACAGCGGATCGGGACCGGTCACGTTCCAGTTCACGTGCACGTTCGACCTCGAGCCCGGCTACGATTTCGCGTACGCGATCGCAGAAGTCAACGGCGTCGAGACGGTACTGCTTCCGCACACCGGGACGGGCGGCGGGACGGCCGTCGTTCCGCTGGGCACCGTGCTGTCTCCGCTCGCCGGCGCGGGCGGCACTTACACGCTGAAATTCCGCGTGATCAGCGACGTCTCCTTCGACGATGCCGACGGCGGCGATCCGTCGACGTGCGGCGCCTTCGCGGTCGACAACATAAGTGTCACAGGCGGCGGTGAAAACTACTCCAACAACTTCGAAGCGAACGCCGGCGGTTGGCATCAGGATCCGGCTGAGAATCCGGTCTCCGAATACTGGCTGGTCGAGAATCGGCGCCGCGTCGGTTTCGACCAAGGATTGCACGACCAAGGGCTCCTGATCTGGCACGTCGACGAAGAAGTGCTCCATGCAACGTTCCAGGTCAACAACGGGACGCCGAGCGACACGCGCGGCTTGGTACTCGAAGAAGCCGACGGCGACTTCGACTTGAACAACGGCATCAATTCCAACACGGGCGAAGCGGGAGACGTCTTCCCGGGTCCGCTCGCCAAGACGACGTTCAACTCGGTGACCACGCCCAATAGCCACGACAACACGGGACGCACGACGCAAATCTCGGTGACCAACATCGGGGCACCCTCCGCGAACATGTCGGCGACCTTGCGCGCGGGCGATCCCGCGCCCACCGCGTCCACGGTGACGCCCAATGTCATCGACAACGACCAAGTGGCGGCCGTGGTCGACATCGCGGGCACGGGCCTCCGCTACGGCGCCACCTTCCGGCTCGTCAAGGCGGGGACGCGGGTGACCCAGGGCACGCGCGACAGCGACGACGTCATCCCCACCTCGCTCGAATGGGTCGACGCGACGCTCTTGCGCGGTACCGTCAACGTGTACTCGAAGGCGTCGGGGTTGTGGGACCTCGTCGTCACCAATCCCGACGGACAAGCCGTCACCATCGCCAATGCCGTGACGCTCAATCTCATCGTGGCGACGAAGCTCCTGTCCGCGGCGATCGACGTGGTCGGAGACGGGCGTGCGATTGCGCTACGAGCTGTTGGGTCGTGACGCCGACGAAGTGCTGCGGCTCTATCGCTCGACGCGCGCGGACGGCGGCTGGGTCGTTATCGAAGACGATTTCGTACCCACCAACGGCGACCTCTACGAATTCACGGATACGAAAGTCGAGGCGGGAAAGACCTACTACTACTTGCTCGAGTCGGTGGCGGGCGGCGAAGCGCGCGAGCTGCACCGCGACATCGCGGTGATACCCGCGCGCGAACTGGTTCTCGAGCAGAACCATCCCAATCCCTTCAACCCGAGTACTTCGATTCGCTTCTATTTGCCGGAGCGTGGTTCGGTCGAGATGCAGGTCTACGACGTGCACGGCGCGTTGGTGCGCCGGCTCGCGAGCGGGCACTTCGACGCGGGGTCGCACACGGTGGATTGGGACGGCACCGACGCCCACGGGCAGCCGGTCGCGTCGGGAATGTATGTCTATCGACTGGTGACGGAGCGGCGCACGATCGCGAGGAAGATGCTGCTGCTGAAATAGGCGCGGGTGAGGCCGATGCGATCGATCCCTCGACGCGATTTCCGCAGCGCGATCTAATACGATATTGCACGTCTCCGCGCGAGGACATGAGCGGAGAGGGACGATCGCATCGGCCAACGTCCCTACCGATTCACCACCACGACCGAGTTCTGCCCGCCGTAGCCGTCGGGTTCCGTCAAGGCCGTCGACGGATCCAACACTTGCTTCTTCTGATCGATGAGGAAGCGATACGAATAGCGCCCCGGCGCCAGTGAGAGCGTCAGCTCCCAGTGACCCTCGGTCGTCCGCTGCAGCCGGTGCGTTTCCGGCGACCATCCGTTGAAACTTCCCACCACCGAGACCGCGTTGGCGGCCGGGTCCTCGTAGGTGAACGTCACCAGGCGCCGCGCCTCGCTCGGCACTTCTTCGCTCGCGCCCGAGCGCGCGAGCAACTCCTGATAGCCTTCGACCAACTCGGCGAGGTCGTTGTTGAACTCGTCGGCCGCGATGTTGTCGTCGTTGCCGAGCCCGAATGCAACCGTGGCACTCGCGTCTCCCACCATCTTCACGAGGATATGATTCTTGTCGCCGTGCAAGTGCACGTTGGCGGCCGTGGAATCGCCGGCCGCGGCGGTATTCACGAGCACGCGCTTGCCGTTCACGAACAGCGCCGCCGGGCAATTCGATACCAGGCGCGCGCCGATGTCGGTCTCGTAGGGGACCGCGACCACCGTGTAGAGGTAACTCACACCCGGCTCGTCGATCAGCCGGCGCATGACGACGTCACCGCGCGGACCGGTGGCACTCGCGGGTACCGGCGCCCACTGGATCTTGCGCTTGCCCGCATCGTACGCGCTCAAGAGCGCGACACCGTTTTCGGGCGGGAATTTCTTGTCGAGGTTGCCGCCCGCGAACGGGCCCAGGAACGCCCACTGGTACGGCTTGAACAGGCTCGCCTGGATGGTCCCGGCTTCGCGCTCGCCGGTGATGAACTTGAGCGTGAACGGAAACACGCCGGGCCGGCACGGCGACGGAATCTCGACGTTGAGTGTGACCGCCGTGCTGTCCTCGGGGCCAAACGCGAGGGCGCCTTGGTTGCCTTCGGCCAAGCGCAACCCCGCGGGGCTGAACCAGTAGTAGCGCGTCGTCTCCGAATTGCGCGCCCGCCGCGTCATGTCGAGCTCGATGGGGACGCGCGCGCCATCCATCACCCGACCGCGCGGGAAGCGCGCCAGGATGCCGACCGGCGGGTGCGCGTAGACGGAGCGCTCGACGTAGTAGCGCGCGCGATTTCCAACCGCATCCTCGATCGTGATCATGTAGGTGATGAGCCGCAACGTTCCAGCGTTGCCCTTGAGCAGGTGGCGCGCGGCGAAACGCTTCGGCGCGGCGGGGGTCACCGAGAAGGGCTTGCCCGCGTTCACCGGTGCCAGTACCTCGCCGTACACTCCCGCCATCACGGAGTTGATGTCGAACGCCTTGGCGGCCGAACTCAACTCCCAGTTCAGTATCGCGTATTCGCCGACCACGGCCCCGTCTTTGGGAAACTGGGTCGCGATGTGCAACCCGGCAGCGCCGAAGCGCTGCACGTAGAGCGTGTTTTCCGCGCGTCGCAGCAATGCGGAAACGTCGTCCAAGAGGCGCGAGGTGGCGATGGTGGCGTCGGCGCCGGGGAACGCGGCGCGATCCTCGGCCGAGAAAAACGAACTCGCGCGCAACTTGTCGCGCAGTTGCGAAACCGTCGTGTAGATGGTGCGGACCGACTGCTCTCCGACTTCGAGCGGCACCGTGGGCGACCCGGACGCGAGGTCGCGCACATCCGGGAGGCTTTTCTCGATGCGGACCACTTCGGGGTCGGTGAATTTCTGCGACGAACGCACGATGGCGTACAACAAGTCGAATGCCAGGTCGGGGTCGCGTAGCGGCCGGTCGATCATCGCGCGCTCGGTGGCATAGAGCGCGATCGACTCGACCGTCGCGTTCGACAGCACGCGCAGTCCGCGCAAAGCGTCGGCCGACGCGGCGTGGTTGGTGGCGCGCATGACGGCCACGCCCACGAGCCGTTCGACGGCACGCTGGGTCGGGCCGACCTCGGTGTCGTCGCCGCGCGCGGCGAAGTCGGTGGCCCAGCGCATGAGGTGGCGCGTGATCACCTCGTCGGCGTGGTTGGGCCCGACGAACTCGTCGAACACGACGGCCAGCGATGCCAGCGCACTCCATTGGCGCACGCTGCGGTTGGTGGCCGCGTCGTTGGGGAAGAAGTAGCACGCGTCGCCGTCGAAGGTACCGGCCACGACGGCGCGCGCCACCGTGCGCGAGGTGTCGTACCAGTACAGCGCGGGCAGTGTCCGGCGAAGCTCGAAGTTGGCGCGCGCCAGGGAGCGCATGTCGACGGCGAGGAGGGAATTATAGGCCGGGTCTTCGGCGCGGGCGTCTTTTCCACCCCACGGCGCCGCCGATTCGATCAGACGATCGCCGTCGCGGTCTTGTGCCCCGAGCAGATAGGTGTAGTAGCGCCCGACCGAATACGCGGCCTGGCTCAGCGTGCTCTTGTTGCCGATCGCGTAGTACGCGTCGAGCGACATCGACGCCATCAGCGGAAGCGCGGCAACACCGGCGTGCGCGTCGCTGAACGCGTATGCGCCGGTGTCCTTCTGGGTCAAGAATACGCCCCCGAGGTCGAGTTCCACGGCGCGCGCGGTGGGGTCCGAAATGCGCGCGGTGGTCGACCTCGGGGAGCTCAGCGGTACGGAAACCGGCGGTTGGGCGGAGTCGGCGGCGACCCCGCTGGGGATCATGAGCACCGTGATCGCGACCCGTGCAAACACGAGTTGTCGCACGAGCGGTGCAATGCGCGCGAGGCGGTTCGCCAACGCGCCAGGTACCCAGTTTCCAAGTGTCTTTTTAATCATGGGATTACGCCGGGATGCAGGCATCCCACGGCCGCCTTGCAAAGAGCGCACCGAACCCGACCTGGCGACCTCAGTTTTTCTTGACCTCGCTGCACCCTTCGGATAGGCTACGGGCCGAGCAACTTATTGAGATTGCAGTCGTTAATCTGCAAGTCCGGGGTGTCGCACTCACTGCGTCCAGCCGGACTCGAAGGGGATCGTGTCCTCGCGCGTCGCCATTCTCGATGCAAAACGGACCCCCATCGGCAAGTTCCTCGGTGCATTTCGGAATCACTCCGCGGTGAAGCTCGGTGCCGACGTCGCACGAGCGACGATCGCGTCGTCCGGAATCGCTGCGGGCGACGTCGATGAGGTCTGGTTCGGCCACGCCCGCCAGGCGGGTAACGGCCCCAATCCCGCTCGCCAGGTGAGCGTTCGCGCCGGCGTTCCCGAAACGGTCCCGGCCTTCACCATCAACGCGGCGTGCGGCTCGGGTTTGAAGTCGATCGCACTCGGCGCCGATTCGATTCGCTTGGGGCGCGCGTCGGTGGTGGTTGCGGGCGGCATGGAGAACATGTCGCAGGTCCCGTTTCTCCTGGACCGCGCGCGCGAAGGCTATCGCCTGGGGCACGCGCCGCTCGTCGACGACATGTATCGCGACGGGTTCTTGTGCCCGCTGTGCGACATGGTGATGGGCGAGACGGCCGAGGTGTTGGCGGACGAATTCAAGATCACGCGCGCCGAGCAAGACGCGTGGGCCGCGATGAGCCAGAATCGCGCGGAACGCGCGAGCAAAGCCGGCGTCTTCGCGCGCGAGATCGTTCCGGTGACGATCGCGGGCCCCAAGGGCGAAGCGATCGCGATCGATCGCGACGAGCACCCGCGCGAAGGTGTGACGGCGCAGAGCCTGGCCAAGCTGGCACCCGTGTTCAAGAAGGACGGGACCGTCACCGCGGGCAACGCGTCCGGCATCACCGACGGTGCCGCCGCGGTGGTGCTGGCGTCCGAGCAGGTGGTGCGCGCATCGGGTAAGACGCCGCTCGCGTGGATCCGCGATTTCGTCGCCACCGGTGTGGAACCGCGCCGCATGGGCATCGGGCCCGTCCCGGCCGTGCGCCAGCTGCTCGAGCGCAACGACTTGGATCTCGCGCGCATCGACGTGATCGAGTTGAACGAAGCCTTCGCGGCCCAAGTGATCGCGTGCGAGCGCGAGCTTCGCTTCGACCGCGAGCGTGTGAATCGCAACGGGGGCTCCATCAGCCTGGGGCATCCCATCGGGTGTTCGGGGACGCGCGTCGTCGTGACCTTGGTCCACGAGATGGAGCGCTCGGGTGCGAAGCTCGGGATCGCGACCTTGTGCGTGAGCGGCGGCATGGGCATGGCGATGTTGGTCGAGCGGGTGTAGGCCCGGAGACGGAACCCGCATGCTCAAACACGGAATGAACGACGGTGTGGCGACGATCACGATCGCCAACCCGCCCGTCAACGTGTTGACGGTGGCGATGCTGCGCGAGATGGCGCTCGCGATTCGCGAGTCGGCGCGCGCCAAGGTGATCTTGATACGCGCGGAGGGCGAGGTGTTCAGCGCCGGCGTCGATGTCGGCGAGCACCGCGAGCCGCACGCGGCCGAGATGATTGGCAGCTTCCGCGCCGTGTTCGACGCGCTGATGGAATTCGACGGCATCGCGGTGGCGGCCGTCGACGGTGCCGCGCTGGGTGGGGGCTGCGAACTCGTGTGCTTGTGCGACGTCGTCGTCGCCAGCGAACGCGCGGAATTCGGCCAGCCCGAATCGCAGGTGGGGGTACTCCCGCCGGTGGCGTCGGTGCTGTGGCCGCGTGCGTTCGGGTACGTTCGCGCGGTCGACCTGCTGCTCACGGGCGAGCGCGTCGACGCGTACGCCATGCAGGCGGCCGGTTTGGTGAGCCGTGTCGTCCCGCGCGCGCGCTTCGACGCCGCCGTCGCAGAGGCCGTCGAGCGCTATCGCACCATGAGCCGCGTCGTCGCGAGCCACGTCAAGCGCGCGTGTCGCATCGGCGCCGGCGAGATGGGCGCGGCCCTGAAGCAGATCGAAGCCTTGTATCTCAATTCGCTCATGAAGTCGAAGGACGCGGACGAAGGTCTGCGCGCGTTTCTCGAGAAGCGACCGCCGCGGTGGCGGGATCAGTAGCAGAAAGGAAGCAAGATGAAGAAGGTCGGAGTCGTCGGTTGCGGATTGATGGGATCGGGCATCGCGCAGATGAGTGCCCTGAACGGCTACGCGACGACCGTGGTCGAGGTCAACGACGAGATTCTGAAGAAAGGCCTGGCCAGCATCGAGTCCTTTCTCGAAAAGGGCAAGCAGCGCGGCAAGGTGACCGACGAGCAAATCGCCGCGGTGAAGAAGAATCTGTCGTCGTCGACGCAGATGAGTGCCTTGAAAGATTGCGATTTCGTGGTCGAAGCCGTCACGGAGAACACCGAGCTCAAGAAGAGAGTGTTCAAGCAGCTGTCCGACATCGTGCGCGACGATTGTATTCTCGCGACGAATACATCTTCGATCTCGGTGACCGAGCTCGCGACCGTGGTCAAGAACCCGCAGCGCATGGTCGGCATGCACTTCTTCAATCCGGTGCCGATCATGAAGCTGGTCGAGATCATCAAGGGTCTTGCCACCACCGACGCGGTCGTGGCGGCGAGCCGCGAGTACGCGCTCTCGCTCGGCAAGGAACCCATCACGTGCCCCGACACGCCGGCCTTCGTGGTCAACAAACTCTTGATTCCCTACCTGCTCGACGCCGTGCGCATGGTGCAGGACGGCATCGCGACACCCGAAGACGTCGACAAGGCCATGGTGCACGGGTGCGGCTATCCGATGGGGCCGATCACACTCCTCGACTACGTCGGTCTGGATACCACCTGCCACGCCGCGGACGTGATGTACGAGGAGTTCCGCGAGCCGAAGTACGCAGCACCGGTACTCTTGCGTCGCATGGTGCAGGCGGGCCGCTGGGGGCGCAAGACGGGCCGCGGATTCTACGACTACGCGAAGAAGTAGGTGACGCCGTGGAACTGAAACACATTCTTTATCAAGTCGCCGAGGGGGTCGCGACCGTCACCATCAATCGCGCCGACGTGCTGAACGCGCTCTCGGCGCAGACGATACGTGAGTTGGACCAGGTACTCGCGGCGGCCGAAGCGGACGACCTTGTGCGCGCGTTGATCGTGACCGGCGCGGGCGAAAAGTCGTTCGTATCCGGCGCCGACATCGCCGAGCTTGCCAACGTGGACCCGACTGCCGGCGCGCGCACGGCCGAATTCGGCCAGCGCGTGTTTCGCCGCCTGGAGACGATGGGGAAGCCGTCGATCGCCGCCGTCAACGGCTACGCGTTGGGCGGCGGGTGCGAGCTCGCGATGGCCTGCACGATCCGGATCGCGTCCGACAACGCGAAGCTCGGTTTACCCGAGGTGACGCTGGGTGTCATTCCCGGCTACGCGGGGACACAGCGCTTGCCGCGCATCGTGGGGCGCGGCGTCGCGATGGATTTGATTCTCACCGGGCGCGCGATCGACGCGGCCGAAGCACTCCGCATCGGCCTCGTGAGCCAGGTGGTTCCGCTGACGGATTTGATCGAGACCGCGCGCAAGACGGCACTGCGCATCTTGCGCAACGGCCCCTTGGCCGTGCGCGCCGCCATGCAGTCGGTCGACCACGGTCTCGACGTCGGCTTCGATCACGGGTGTCGCATGGAAGCGAAGTTGTTCGGTCTCCTGTGCGCGACGTCCGACATGAAGGAAGGCCTGAGCGCGTTTCTCGAGAAACGCAAAGCGGACTTCAAGGGCAAGTAAAGGACGACGACATGAAACGATTCGCAGGATTCGATTTTGTGGGCATCGACGCGCGGCTGTCCGACGACGAAAAAATGGTACGCGACACCGTGCGTTCCTTCGTCGAAGAGATGGCGCTGCCGAAGTTCATGGAGCACTACGAGAAGGGAACCTTCCCGGCCGAGCTCGTGAAGCCCATGGCCGAGTTGGGCGTCTTCGGTGCCACACTCCACGGCTACGAATGCGCGGGTCTCAATAATGTGGCGTATGGGCTCATGATGCAGGAACTCGAGCGCTGCGACTCCGGGTTGCGCAGTTTCGCGTCGGTGCAATCGGGACTCGTCATGTATCCCATCTACACCTTCGGCAGCGAAGAACAAAAGTCGCGCTGGTTGCCCGAGCTCGCGAAGGGCAAAGTCATCGGATGCTTCGGCCTCACCGAAGCGGACTTCGGCTCCAACCCGGGCGGCATGCTCACGACCGCCGTCGCCGATGGTAACGACTACGTGCTGCACGGCAGCAAGATGTGGATTACGAACGGTGTCGGGTCGGGAGTGGCGGTCGTGTGGGCGAAACTCGACGGCGAGGTTACCGGCTTCTTGGTCGAGCGCGAGCGCAAGGGTTTCGACGCGCGCCCCGTGAAGTACAAGTTGTCGATGCGTGCCAGCGACACCGCCGAGTTGATCTTGGACGACGTGCGCATACCCAAGGCCAACCGCTTGCCGGAGGCGAACGGGTTGAAGGCGGCACTCATGTGCTTGAACCAGGCCCGCTACGGCATCGCGTGGGGTGTCATCGGCGCCGCCATGGCGTGTTTCCACGAGGCACTCGAGTACTCCAAGGATCGCATCATGTTCGCCAAGCCCATCGCCGGCTACCAACTGACGCAGAAGAAGCTGGCCGACATGGCGACCGAGCTGACTCTAATGCAACTCCTGTGTCTCCAACTCGGCCGACTCAAGGACGAAGGCAAGCTCAAGTTCCCGCACGTCTCGATGGCCAAGCGCAACAACGTGCGCAAGGCGCTCGAGATGGCGCGCACCGCGCGATCGATCCTGGGCGCCAATGGAATTTCGGGTGAATACCAGTCGATGCGGCACATGTGTAATCTCGAGACCGTCGACACGTACGAAGGCACCTACGAGATCCACACCTTGGTGGTGGGTCACGAGCTCACGGGAATTCCCGCGTACGAATAGACGAAAGGAAACGGAATGTCGAAGAAGCGAGTGGTGATTGTAGGCGGCGCGCGCACACCGATGGCGGAATGGGTGGGAGGAAAGCGCGGCGACGGCGAGTCGGGGGGCGCCTTCAATACCGTGTCGGCGCTCGATCTGGGGGCGGTGGCGGCGCGGGGTGCCTTGGCCAAGAGCAAGGTGCCCGCGGATCGCATCGGTCACGTCGTGATGGGGAACGCGCTGCAAACCAGCGGCGATGCCATCTACGGCGCGCGCCACGTCGGGCTCAAGGCGGGCGTGCCGATCAAGGTTCCGGCCCTCACGGTCAATCGCTTGTGCGGGTCGGGCATTCAGTCCGTGATCAACGGCGCGCACATCGTCGGCGAAGGCGAGGACTACGTGCTCGCGGGCGGGATGGAAAACATGAGCCAGGCCCCGCACGTGATTCGCGGCGCGCGCTCCGGCTTCAAGCTCGGCCAGGGCCAGCTCGAAGACTCGTTGCTGGTCGCACTGAAGGACTCGTACTGCGGCCTCTTGATGGCGCAGACCGCCGAGAAACTCGCGCAGCGCCTGGGCATCCCGCGCGAAGCACAAGACGCCTACGCGTTGCGCAGTACACTCCTGGGTGAGAAGGCCGCGACCAGCGGCGTGTTCGCCGAAGAAATCGTTCCGGTCGAGGTCAAGCGCGGACCGAAGTCGATCCACGTCGACAGGGACGACCACTTTTTCGTGCACGCGACCCTCGAAGGCATGGCGAAGCTCAAGCCCGCGTTCGGCGAGGACGGCACCGTCACCGCCGGCAATGCGAGCGGCATGGTCGACGGTGCGGCGTGTCTGGTGATCGCCGACGGTGATGCCGCCGCGCGCGACGGCCTCTCGCCGTTGGCGGAGATCGTGGGCTGGCACGTGGTCGGCGTCGAACCGTCGGAGATGGGAATCGGGCCTGCGCCCGCGATCCGCGGGTTGCTCGAGAAGACGGGCGTTGCGCTATCGGCCATCGACCTGTTCGAGATCAACGAAGCGTTCGCCGCGCAGTATCTCGCGGTGGAGAAAGACTTGGGCCTGGATCGCGACAAGGTCAACGTGAACGGCGGCGCGATCGCGCTCGGGCACCCGCTCGGGGCTACCGGCACGCGCTTGCTCTTGACCCTCGCCCTCGAGCTCGGGCGACGCAAGAAGACCTACGGTGTCGCGAGCGCGTGCATCGGCGGCGGTCAAGGGATTGCGATGTTGATTCGGCGCGTCTAGCGACGCGATGTTCGGTGTAGAAAGAAGGAAGCAATGGCAACCATAGCGGTGATTCCCGGAGACGGTGTCGGCCCCGAAGTAATCGACGAAGCGCTGCGCGTGTTGCGGCGCGTGAGCGAGATCGACGGGCTCCAATTCGACACGGTGCCGTATCCGTTCGGCGCCGAGCACTACTTGAAGACCGGCGAGCTCATGCCGGCCGGCGTGCTCGACGAGTTCAAGCAGATGGACGCGATCTTGTTGGGCGCCATCGGCGACCCGCGCGTCGAGACCGGTATCTTGGAGCGCGCCATCATCGGCGGCGTGCGCTGGACCCTCGACATGTACATCAACTTGCGTCCGATCAAACTCTACGCCGAGTATCTGTGCCCGTTGAAAGACAAGAAGCCGGAGCACATCGACATGGTGTTCGTGCGTGAGAACACCGAAGATCTGTACATCGGCATGGGTGGCTTCTTCAAAAAGGGAACACCCGACGAAGTCGCGATCCAGCAGATGATCATGACGCGCAAGGGCGTTGAGCGCGCGGTTCGTTACGCCTTCGATCTTACGCGCAAGCGAAACAAGCGCAAGAAGCTCACGCTGATCGACAAGGTCAACGCGATCGGCGCCATGGAGATTTGGACGCGCACATTCGAAGAGGTCGGGAGCGAATACCCCGACGTCGAGCGCGACCACGCCTTCATCGACGCGGCCTGTATGTGGATGGTGAAGAACCCGGAATGGTTCGACGTGGCCGTGACCGGCAACATGATGGGCGACATCATCACCGACTTGGGTGCGGCCATTTCGGGCGGGCTGGGTATTGCGGCGTCGGGGAACATCCACCCCGGGCGGGTCAGCATGTTCGAGCCCATCCACGGCTCCGCACCCAAGCACGCGGGCAAGGGAGTCATTTGTCCGCTCGCGGCCCTCAGCGCCACGCAGATGATGCTCGACTTTCTCGGGCACGAAAAGGCGTCGGCGCGCGTGGACGCCGCGATTACGAAAGCGCTGACGTCGGGAGAGATTCGCTCGCTCTCGACCAGCAGTGGGATCGGCACGAGTCGGTACACCGACATCGTGCTTCAATACTTGAAGTAAACCGGCCGGTTCGGACGCGAGGTCCGGACGGGAACCGTCATTGTCTGTGCGAGAGTGGCGGAACTGGCAGACGCGCTGGACTTAGGATCCAGTGAGGCAACTCGTGGGGGTTCGACTCCCCCCTCTCGCACCACCGATGGAGTAGGAATGGCGCACACGCACGATCACGAGCACGAGCACGAACACGACCATAGCCATGGCCACGATCATGGACACGCTCACCATGGGCACGACCACGAGCATGATCATGACCACGACCATGACCACGACCATGATCACGACCACGGGCACCACCACCATCACGGTCCCGAACGGCAATTTGCCGTTTCGGTCGCGAGTCCCAGCCCGACCAAGCGGGTGCTTTCCTTCCAGGTCCCGGTCGAGGAGATGGAAAAAGAACGGGCGGCGGTGCGCGCGGAACTGCGGCGGGAATTGCGGATTCCAGGCTTCCGCAAGGGCAAAGTGCCGGCCGGCTACATTGAGAAGAACTACGCCGACGTGATCGCGACCGATGCGGTCCGAAACATGCTTCCGGTGGTCTACGAGCAGGGCCTGGCCCGGGAGCGCTTGCTTCCGCTCGGGGACCCGCGCTTCGAAAACGTGGAGTTCGCCGACGGCGCTCTTAGGTTCGACGCGGCCATCGAGGTCCGCCCCGACGTGGTCCTGAAAGGTTACGCGGGGGTCAACGTCGAAGCACCCAAGCGCGTGGTGGCCGACGAGGACGTCAACCGCGCGGTCGCGTCGGTGCGCGAGCGACTCGCGGTCTTCGAGACGGTCGAGCGACCCGCGACGTCGTCCGACACGGCGTCGATCGACTACGTGGCGCTCGACGAGTCGGGGCAACCCGACGAGAAGGCGCGCGTCAAAGGCTACGCGGTCTCGCTCGCGAGCGAAAGCCTGCTGGAAGAATTTCGCACCGGCCTGGTCGGGATGAAGGCGGGCGACGAGAAAGAGATTCGCGTGGTCTACCCGGCCGACTTCGGCGACGCCGATCTGGCCGGCAAGTCGCGGACGTTTCAGGTGCGCATGGCCGAGGTGAAGCAGAAGCTCCTTCCCGAGGTCGATGACGCGTTCGCCAAGCGCGTAGACCCGGCGAGCGCGGGGCTCTTGGACCTGCGGCTTCGTATCCGCAAGGAGCTCGAAGCCGAAGAAGAAGGGCGCCACCGTCGCGAGGTCGACGACAAGATCGTCGACGCGATCATCGCGGAGAATCCGTTCGAGGTTCCCGAGGTAATGGTCGAGAACTATCTCGCGTCGCTGGTCGACGAGGATCGCCGACACCACGGCGGAGCCGGCGACGAGGCGCGCGAGCAGGAGATCCGGCAGATGTTCCGCGAGTCGGCGGAGCGAATGATTCGTCGGTACTTCGTCCTGGACGCCGTCAAGCGCCAGGAGAACATCGGGGTGACGTCGGCGGACGTCGAGGAACGGATACGCCGCATGGCCCAGCACCTAGGCCGCCCCGAGGAGGACGTGCGCCGGGCCCTCGAACAGCCGGGAAGGCGTCGGGGCTTCGAAAACGACCTCCTGGACGAAAAAGCGATGGCGTTTCTGCGCGAGCGGGCGGCGGTGAAGTCGGGCTAGGGGTTTGGACTTGGGGTTCTCGCGCGGGGTAGATTATATTGGCAGCGACGGCGGGCACTCCGAATCGCCCGCGACACCCAACGAGGTTTATTAAATGTCGGAACGACTCCACATTCCGGTTCCTTTTGTGATCGAGCAGACGGGTCGCTACGAGCGCTCGTACGACATCTATTCGCGTCTGCTCAAGGATCGCATCATCTTCCTGGGCACCCCGATCGACGACACCGTTGCCAACTTGATCGTCGCTCAGATGTTGTTCCTCGAAGCCGAGGACGCCGAGCGCGACATCTACCTTTATATCAACAGCCCCGGTGGACACATCTCCGCCGGCATGGCCATATACGACACCATGCAGTACATTCGCCCCGACGTGGCGACGATCTGCATGGGACAAGCCGCCAGCATGGCGGCGGTATTGCTCTCGGCGGGGCAGAAGGGCAAGCGCTCCGGACTCCCGAACTCCCGCGTCATGATTCACCAGCCGTCCGGCGGTTCCGAAGGCCAGGCGGCGTCGATCGAGATCTACGCCAAGGAGATCCTGCGCTGGCGCGACCGGCTCAATGCGATTCTCGCCGACCACACCGGCCAGCAGGTGAAGAAGATCGCCAAGGACACCGACCGCGATTACTTCATGTCGGCCGACGAAGCGAAGGAATACGGCATCATCGACAACATCTTCGTGAACCGGCCCTCGACGAACAACGATCATAGAGAGGCCAACGTCGCATGAAGAAGAAGATCGGAAACCCGCACATCTTGCGCTGTTCGTTCTGTGGGCGCGGGCAAGACGAGGTCACCAAGCTGATCTCGGGTCCGTCGGTCTACATTTGTAACGAGTGCATCAAGCTGTGCAAGGACATCCTCGACGACGAAATCTCGGGGCAGGTCCTGTTCGATTCCGACGAGTTCCCGAAGCCGAAGGAGATCAAGGAATTCCTCGACCTGTACGTCGTGGGCCAGGAAGACGCCAAGGTGATGCTGTCGGTGGCGGTCTACAACCACTACAAGCGCATCATGCACGAACGTACGACCAACGAGGTTGAAATCGAGAAGAGCAACATTCTGCTCTTGGGCCCGACCGGCACCGGCAAGACGCTCTTGGCGCAAACGCTCGCGCGTTTCCTGCGCGTTCCTTTCGCCATCGTCGACGCCACCGCGTTCACCGAAGCCGGTTACGTTGGCGAGGACGTCGAGAACATCCTGTTGAAGCTGTACCAGAACGCCGGCTCGTCGGTGGCGGCGGCGGAAAAAGGCATCGTCTATATCGACGAGATCGACAAGATCGCGCGCAAGACCGACAGCCCGTCGATCACGCGCGACGTGTCGGGTGAAGGCGTGCAGCAGGCGCTCTTGAAGATGCTCGAGGGTGCGGTGGCGAACGTGCCGCCCCAGGGCGGGCGCAAGATCCCGCAGCAGAACTACATCGAGATCAACACCAAGAACATTCTGTTCGTGTGCGGCGGTGCCTTCGAAGGACTGGACCGCATCATCGAACAGCGCACGGGACGCAAGGTCTTGGGCTTCGGCCGCGACAACAAGAGCACGACGAAGGACGAGCGCTCGCGCGTGTTGCGCCACGTCGCCCCCGAGGACTTGATCAAGTTTGGACTGATTCCGGAGCTGGTAGGGCGCCTGCCCATCGTCGGCATCTTGGATCCGCTGGACGAGGCGGCCTTGATCGAGATTCTCACGCGTCCCAAGAACGCACTGACCAAGCAGTATAAGAAGCTCTTCCAGATGGAAGACGTGGACTTGGTATTCGACGAGAGCGCCATTCGCGCCATCGCGCGCATCGCCAAGCGCCGCGAGACCGGCGCGCGGGGCCTGCGGTCCGTCATGGAAGAGACGATGCTGCGCCTCATGTACGACATCCCTTCGCGAACCGACGTGCGTAAGGTCGTCATCACCGAAGACACCATCATGAAGCACGTGGAGCCCGAGATCGTGGTGCAACGCGACCGCCGCGTCAAAGAAGCTTAGAAAAAGGGCGCCGCCCGGCCCCTTTCGCCGACCTTTTTTGGTTCCCACATCGATCGGTTTCCGCTTAGGCTGGACCCAGGAGGGTTCGCTATGGCAGCTATGGAACAAGAAGACATCGTCCGCGTCCCCGAGAGCGTCCCGGTACTACCGCTGCGCGACGTCGTGATTTTCCCCGGGATGGTGACGCCGCTCCTGGTGGGGCGCCCGCGCTCGCTGGCCGCACTTGACGAAGCCATGAAGGGCGATCGTCTCCTGCTCGTCTTGACCCAGCGGCAGATGAATATCGACGACCCGGCCCCCAAGGACCTCTACGAGATGGGGACGGTGGTCAAGATTCTGCAGTTGATGCGCCTGGTCGAGGGCACCATGCGCATCCTGGTCGAAGGCGTCTCGCGCGGCCAAGCACTCCGCTTCCACAAAACCAAGAAATACCTGCGCGCCGACGTCCGCATGGTGACGGCGTCGAGTGTCGAAACCAATCAGATGGAAGCGATGGTGCGCAGCGTCTCGTCGCAGTTCACCGAGTACGTCCAGCTCAACAAGCGCATCCCCGACGAAGTGCTGCGCTCGGTGCTGCCTATCGAAGACCCCGACCGCCTCGCCGACTCGATCGGCTCGCACCTGATCGCCAAGATCGAGAACAAGCAGCCGCTCTTGGAAGCGGTCGGAATCGACGAGCGCTATCGCTTGCTCGCCGCCATTCTGGCCGAAGAATTGGAAATCCTTCGCCTCGAAAAGAAGATCGAGGGCGAAGTGCGCAGCCAGGTGCAAAAGAATCAGAAGGAGTTCTACCTCAACGAGCAACTCAAGGCGATTCGCAAGGAGCTCGGTCACGGCGGTGACGAAGCCAACGAGATCGACGACCTGCGCGAGCGCGTCGAAGCCGCCGGCATGCCCGAGCGCGCGCGCGACGTCGCCAACAAGGAGCTGGACCGGCTCGGTCGCATGCCCGCGCTCTCGCCCGAAGCGACCGTCGTACGCAACTACTTGGACACCATGCTCTCGCTCCCGTGGAACACGCGCTCCGACGAGCGCGTCGACCTGGCGGCGGTTCGTCGCCAACTGGACGAAGACCACTACGGCTTGCGCAAGGTGAAGGAGCGCATCCTCGAATTCCTCGCCGTCATGAAGCTCTCGAGCACGCTGAAGGGGCCGATCCTGTGCTTCGTGGGGCCGCCGGGTGTGGGCAAGACCTCGCTCGGGCAGTCGATCGCCGACGCCATGGGGCGCAAGTTCGTGCGCTTCTCGTTGGGCGGTGTCCGCGACGAGGCCGAGATTCGCGGTCACCGTCGCACGTACATCGGCTCGATGCCGGGGCGCATCATCCAGTCGCTCATCAAGGCGGGGACCAAGAACCCGGTCATGCTGCTCGACGAGATCGACAAGATGTCGAGCGACTTCCGCGGCGATCCCGCGGCGGCGTTGCTCGAAGTCCTCGACCCCGAGCAGAACCATTCTTTCAGCGACCACTACCTCGAGGTCGAATTCGATTTGAGCGAGGTCATGTTCATCACGACCTCGAACGTGACGCACACGATTCCGCCCGCACTCCAGGACCGCATGGAGATCATTCGACTCCCGGGCTACCTGGAGACCGAGAAGGTTCGCATCGCGCGCCGTCATCTTCTCCCGAAGATGCTCCCGCGCCACGGCTTGAAGCCGACCGACGTGCAGGTGAGCGACTCGGCCGTGCGCCGCATCATCCAGGCCTATACGCGCGAGTCGGGGGTGCGCAACCTCGAGCGCGAATTGGCCAAGATCCTGCGCAAGGTGGCCAAGAGTGTCGCCAGCACGGGGCGCGTGTCGAGTGTGAAGATCACGTCGAAGAATCTCGAGCGCTACTTGGGCGTGCCGTTGTTCACCGAGAAAGAAATCCACGAGAAGAATATCGTGGGGGTGGCGACGGGACTGGCGTGGACCAGCTTCGGCGGGGACATTCTCCGCATCGAAGCGGCGTTCATGCCCGGCAACGGCAAGCTGACCCTCACCGGACAGCTGGGCGACGTCATGCAGGAGTCGGCCCAGATCGCGCTCTCGTACGCGCGCGCCATGGCGCGGGTGCTGCCGCTGAAGAAGAATTTCTTCCACGAGATCGACGTCCACATCCACGTCCCCGAGGGTGCGATCCCCAAGGACGGGCCGAGTGCGGGTGTCTCCATCGCGACGGCGTTGGTGTCGAACTTCTTCGGCATTCCCGTGCGACGCGACGTCGCCATGACGGGCGAGCTCACACTCAAGGGCGAAGTGTTGCCGGTGGGCGGGTTGAACGAGAAGACGGTGGCGGCTCTGCGCGCGGGGATCAAGGAAGTCATCATCCCCAAGGGTTCGGCGCAGATGATTCGCGAGCTCCCGCGCGAGGTTCGCACGGGCTTGAAGATTCACACCGCGGAGACCTTGCGGGACGTGCTCAAGGTGGCCCTCGAGCGACCGCTGCCGCGCTCCACGCGGCGGCCGATCAGGCGCGAAGGCGAGCGCGAGCGCCCCGGGTATTTCGAGTACATCGAATCGCACGTCGCGCACTAGCGCGCGCGGTGTAAGGAACGTGGCCGAAGCAATCCATGCGGTTTGACGATCGCAACTTCTCGAGACGGCTGGAAGCGCTCGACGTGGGCCTGTTCCAAGCCGTCGAGAGCCAGTCGACCCCGGACGACCGCCGCGCGTGGTTGTCGATCCAGCGCGCGATCCGCCGCTCGTCCGGCTACGTGTACCTCGAGATCGGATCCCACCTCGGCGGCAGTATCCAGCAACACATCGTCGATCCGTGGTGCCGTGCCATCGTGTCGATCGACAAACGGCCCGAGACGTTGCCCGACGACCGCGGGCGCGTGGTTCGTTACGAGGGGAATTCGACCGCGCGCATGCTGGAGAACCTGCGCCGTGTCGCACCCGACGGGCTCGGCAAGCTTCGGTGTTACGACAGCGACGCGTCCGCGCTCGACCCGGCGTCGATCGCCGAGCGCGCCGACTTCTGCTTCATCGACGGCGAGCACACGCACGCCGCGGCGCTGTCCGACTTCGCGGCGTGTCTGCGCCTGTCGACACCCGACGCGGCCATCTGCTTCCACGACGCCTTCGTCGTCCACCGCGCCATCGCGGCCATCTTGGAGTCGCTGCGCGAAGGCGGCGTCGACTTCGACGCGCGCAAGTTGGGCGGGTCGACCTTCGGCATCTTCTTGCGCAACTGCCCCGCGCGGCGGGACGCACGCGTGCGCGCGGCTTCGCGCGACGCCACGGCGTGGCTGCGCGAGCGACGGCTGCGCGACCGCGTCCCCAAGCGCCTGGTTCCCGCGGCGCGCTGGATGAAGCAGCGGTTCGACCGCCGCACCCGGCACCGGTCTAGCCCGTTATCCCGATCGATATTGGTCGCGCAGAACGCGCCGCATCACTTTGTTGGAGGCGGTGCGCGGGAGTGCGTCGACGACGCGCACGTCGTGCACGCGAAAGAGCGGATTCAAGCGGCGCGAGATGGCCTCTTGGGCGGCTTGCTTGAGCGACGCGAGATCCACACCCGGCGTGACCACCGCGTACACCACCAGCAAACTGGGTCCGCCGCCCGGCGGGTCCACTGCGATCGCGGCGGCGTCGTTGATGCCGGCGTTCGCCAGCACGCGCTCGATCTCCGCGGCACTCACCTTGATGCCGCCCAAGTTCATGGTGTCGTCGGCGCGGCCTTGGGCGCGAGAGTAGCCGTTCGGCAAGGCTTCGAACTGATCGCCGTGTCGTCGCAAAAGCTCGCCGCGCGGACCCGGCGGTGTACCCGCGTAATAGACCTCGTGGTGGTCGCGGTTCAAGAGCGAGAGGGAGAGCCCGATCGACGGCGGCATCACGAACAACTCGCCGTGCGGTGTGGGGTGTCCGTCGGGGTCGAGAATGACGACGTCGAGCCCGAGCGACGGGGTCGAGAACGTCGCCGGCGACGCGGGCTCGGTCAAGGCTTGCGTGATGAAACCGCCCCCGATTTCGGTGCCGCCGCAATACTCGACGACAGGCCGGTAGCGCGCGCGCGCCATGAGCCACAGGTAGTCGTCCTCGTTCGACGCCTCTCCGGTGGAACTGAACGCGCGCAACGCCGACCAGTCCGCGCCGTCGGTCAGTTCGTTGCGCGCGCCACGCCTTGACCAGGCTCGGCACGACACCCAGCATCCCGACCTTGGCGTCGGACACGAAGCGGCAGAACGCGCGCGTGTTGGAGGCGTCGTCGCACAGACGCGATGGTCGCGCGATTGATGAGGCTCGCGTAGATGAGCCACGGCCCCATCATCCAGCCCAAGTTGGTCGGCCACGCCACCACTTCGCCCTCACGGATATTGTGGTGGTAGTAGCCGTCCATCGCGCATTTGAGCGGGGTCGAGTGCGACCACGGAATCGCCTTGGGTTCGCCGGTGGTGCCGGAGGAGAACAACACGTTGGTGGTTCGTTCGGGTTCCGCCGCCACCGTTTCGAAGCGGTCGTCGCGCGCAAGGAACGCGTTCCACGCGCGATCGGCATCGCGCAGCTTGACGGCCGATGCACGTTCGCGCGATACCACGATACACGCGCGGGCACCCGCCGCGACCACCTTCTCGAACATGGGGAGGGTCTTGTCGCCGCGTACCACGACGTCTTGCGTCACCGCGATCGACGCACCCGCGATCTGCAAGCGCGTGCGGATCTCGTCGGCCGCGAAACTGTCGGCGATCGACACCACCACACCGCCCGCCTTGACGATGCCGAGGTAGGCGACCACGGCCTCGATCGTCATCGGCATGGCGATGGCGACCGCACCGCCTTCTTGGACGCCGAAGCCGCGCAGCGCGTTGGCGAAGCGGTTCGCGAGGGCGTCGAGCTCGGCGTACGTCACGGTCGACAGACGACCATCGCGTTGATAGATGATCGCGGTGGCGTCGCGCGCAGCGAGAAAGCAGCTGTCGGCGATGTTCATGCGGGCACCCGGAAGCCAGCGCGGGAATTCATTGCCGCGGGCAAGGTCCAATACGCGCTCGGGCGGGGTGCGAAAGGCGACCCCGCGCACCGCGATGAAGTCGCTCCAGAACGCGTCGCGGTGCTCGACCGACCAGCGGTGCAATGCGCGATAGTCGGGCAGGCCGCGACGTGCGCACGCTTGCGCGATGTGGGTGGCGCGCGCTTCGTCCTCGGTGGGCGTCCACGCCGGGCGCGGGCCGCTCGAGGCGGGCCACGATGCGAAGACCGCGTCGTACAGGAGACGATGGAGCGCGTGCGGGTGTTCGGGAGTGAGCAGGTCGCGCGCGACGCGCCGCCACGCCAAGGGGGCGTCGCGGCCGGCCGTGAGCACGTCGTAGCGCTCGAGGACGAGGGCGGCTTGCGCCCCGGAGAGCCCGGCGGCGGCGATAGAGTCTGCGGTCGGTCGGGTCATGGCGGGACGAACGAACAACGATAGCGACGAAACGTCGGTGCGACATTATAATCGCGCGGCGCGGACGCTTCCAACCGCAAAGCGCGTTCTATGCGAATCCAATCCGTCGAATTCATGGGGTCGTTCGGCTATCCGGGCCCGCTTCCCGACCCGCGGCGGCCGGAGGTGGCGTTGTTCGGCCGCTCCAACGTGGGCAAGTCGTCGCTCATCAATACGCTGATCGGTCGCGGCGGCGTCGCGCGCGTTTCCAAGACACCGGGCAAGACGCGCGCTGCCAATTTCTTCGTGATCAACAAAGACTTCGTCATGGTCGACATGCCCGGCTACGGCTACGCGAAGGTCTCCAAGTCCGAGATCGAACGCCTGCGCCGCCTGCGCGACCAGTACATCGACGCCGATGACCGCAAGAACGCGCTGGTGCAACTGATCGACGCCCGTCATCCGCCCACGGCACTCGACGTCGACGCGGTGGCGCAGCTGCGCGATTCGGGCCGGCCGCTGTGCCTCGTGTTCACGAAGGCCGACAAGGTGGCGAAATCGTCCTTGCGCGAAACACTCACGCGCGCGCTCGCTCGTCTGGAGGTGAGCGCGGACACCGGTGTGGTGCCGTTTTCGAGTGTGACCGGCCAAGGCAAGGACGAGCTGTGGGCCTGGATTGAAACTCACCTCGAGCGCTGACGCGCGGGCCGGATCGTCCTTTCGCGCGCGGCATCCGTCGCCGTATAATGCGACCGAAAGCCGCAAGCACCCAATCACCGGAGAGACCGACTAACATGAGATCGCCGAAGTTGTTCACCCCCGGGCCCACCGCCGTGCCCGCCGAAGTCCTGGAAACGCAGGCCCGCCCGCTCATCCACCACCGCACCGAGGAGTTTCGCAGGGCACTCACGGAGTCGATGCGGGGGCTCCAGTATGTAATCGAGACCCGCAATCCGGTCGTCGTCTTGACCGCCTCCGGATCCGGTGCCATGGAAGCGACGGTCGTCAACCTCACCCAGCCCGGCGACACCGTGATCGTCACCGAGGTGGGGAAGTTCAGCGAACGCTGGCGTGAGATCGCGGAAGTATTTGGTGTGCGCGTGGTCGTCGTGCGCGCGGAGTACGGCCAAGTCGCCTCAGCCGAGGCCGTCGAGCGCGCGTTCCAGGAGAACCCTGGTGCCGGCGTGCTGTTCACGACGCACTCGGAGACGTCGACCGGGGCGTTGCAAGACGTCGAAGCCTTCGCGAAGGTGGCACAGCGACACGGCGCGCTCGTCGCTGTCGACGCGATCACGAGTGCCGGTGCGCATCGCGTGCGCACCGACGAGTGGGGCCTGGACGCGGTCGTTGGTGGTTCGCAAAAAGGCGTCATGATTCCGCCCGGCTTGGCCTACGTCGCGCTCTCGCAGCGCGCGGTCGCAAAGATGCGCTCGGGTCGTCACCCGGTGTACTACTTCGACTTGTTGAAAGCGGTGACCTCGGCGGAGAAGGGCGACACGCCCTACACGCCGGCGATTACGCTCGTGCTGGCACTCGAGTGCGCGCTGGCCATGATGCGCGCGGAAGGCATCGAGAACGTGGTGGCACGCCACGAGGCCAACGGAAGCGCGGTGCGCGCGGCGGTGACGGCCATGGGGTTGGAGCTGCTGGCGAAGATTCCGTCCAACGCGGCCACCGCGGTGATAACACCCGGCGACTCGGCCGGTGCCATCACGAAGCACATCGAGAAGCGATATGGGGTCAAGATCGCCGGCGGGCAGGGATCGCTCAAGGGGAAGATCGTCCGCCTGGGACACCTCGGCTACTACGACGAGACCGACATGTACACGCTCGTGTCGGCGTTCGAAGCGACGCTGAACGACCTCGGGCTCGCGAAGAACTTCGGCGCCGGGGTGGCGGCGCTTCGAAATTCGTACCAAACGCGGAGCGCGCGTTGAGCCGCGTTCTTCTCACCGACCACATCGCGGCCGACGCTGTTCGCGTGCTCGAGACCTTCGGCGGCATCGAAGCCGTCGCGATGGGGACGCCGTCGCCCGCGGAACTCTTGCGCCTGATTCCCGGCTTCGACGCGGTCGTGGTACGCAGCCCGACGCACGTCACCGCCGAGGTGATCGAGCACGGGAAGAAGCTGCGCTTCATCGGGCGCGCAGGGGTCGGCGTCGATAACATCGACGTCGCCGCCGCGACACAGCGCGGCATTGTGGTAATCAATTCGCCGCGCAGCAACACCATCTCGACCGCCGAGCAGACCTTCGCCCTGATGCTGGCGTTGGCGCGCGAAGTCCCGCGCGCGCACGCCAATGTGACGACGGGCAAGTGGGAGCGCGACAGTTTCCAGGGCGTCGAGCTATTTGGAAAAACGCTCGGCGTGATCGGACTGGGTCGCGTCGGCGGCGCCGTGGCGCAACGCGCGATCGCGTTCGGCATGACGGTGCTCGGCCACGACCCGTTCGTCGCCGACGCCGACGTGCGCGCGCTGGGTGCAGAGCCGGTCCCGTTCGAAGCCCTGATCGCGCACAGCGACTGGGTCACGGTCCACACACCGCTTTCGTCCGCGACGCGCGGCTTGATCGGCGCGCGCGAGCTCTCGGCGATGAAGAAGGGTGTGTACGTGGTCAACTGCGCGCGCGGGGGCATCGTCGACGAGAACGCCTTGGCCGACGCGCTGGACGCGGGACACGTCGCGGGGGTGGCACTCGACGTGTTCGAGAAAGAACCGCCGGGGGCGAATCGATTGCTAGGGCACCCGCGCTCCGTATTCGCTCCGCACTTGGGAGCGGCGACCATCGACGCGCAGCGCCGGGTCGCGACCGACGTCGCCGAATCGATCGGATTGGCACTCGCGCGCGGCGAGATCCGCGACGCCGTCAACGCGCCGCGATAGCGGCGCGCTGGACGAGTTGACCGCTCCCCGCCTGCCTTCTATAATGACGGTCCCGAAGCGCCCGCGGACGCCGGGCAGGGTTGAATGGCACCGCCTCCCAAGGGCGGATTTTTGTGCGCACCGACGGGTGCGGTAAGGAGCAAGTCGCAAATGCCGGTTACGTTGGTCGTCGGCGGACAATGGGGCGACGAGGGTAAGGCGAAGATCATCGACTACCTCGCGCGCGACGTCGACTTCGTCGTCCGCTACCAAGGCGGCGCGAACGCGGGGCACACGGTGGTCGTGGGCACCGAGAAGTTTGCATTCCAGCAGGTCCCGTCGGGCATCTTATACCCGAAGGTTACATGCGTGCTGGGCGGCGGGATGGTCATCGACCCCATGGCGCTGGTGGCGGAAATCGACCGCATCGTGGCGCGCGGCGTCGACGTGCGCGGGCGCATTCTCGTGAGCGCGCAAGCGCATCTGGTGCTCCCGTATCACGTGCTTCTGGACTGCGATTCCGAGGACCGTCGCGCCGACGGCGCCATTGGAACCACGCGCAAGGGCATCGCCCCGGCCTACGCCGACAAGGCGCGGCGCGAGGGCATTCGCATGGCCGACTTGTTGCGCAAGCCGGCGGAGTTGCGCGACCTCGTGGGCGATCGCGTTCGCGAGAACAACAAGATTTTGAAAGTGCGCGGCATGAAGCCGCTCGCACCGAAGAAAGTCGTCGACGACATGCTCGCGGTGCGCGCGCGCCTGTCACCGCTGATCACCGACACGCGCCCCGTGTTGTGGGACGCCGTGGCGGCGGGACGTCGCGTGTTGTGCGAAGGCGCGCAAGGGTCGCTCCTCGACATCGACCACGGCACCTACCCGTACGTGACCTCGTCATCGTGTACCGCGGGTGGAGCGGCGACGGGGACCGGGCTGCCGCCGTCGGCGTTCGAACGGATCGTCGGCATCTACAAGGCCTACTGCACGCGCGTCGGTAACGGACCGTTCCCGACCGAAGAAACCGGCCGCGTGGGCGAGCGCCTGCGCGAGCTCGGGCACGAATACGGCACCGTCACCGGTCGTCCGCGCCGCTGCGGCTGGTTCGACGCGGTGGCCGCACGCACGGTCGTGAAGATCAACGGCATGACCGACATCGCGCTGACCAAGCTCGATGTGCTCGACACGTTCGCGTCGGTGAAGGTGTGCAACGCGTATCGAAGCGGGAAGCGCACGCTGGATGTCTTTCCCGCCGATGCGCGCGACGTCGAGGGCGTCGTGCCGAAGTACGAGACGCTGCCGGGCTGGAAGGAAGCGACTGCGGGGCGTCGCCTGGAAGACCTGCCGCGACCGGCGGTGGAATACATTCGACACTTGGAACAGCTGGTGGCGTGCCCGATCCACTTGGTTTCGCTCGGCCCGGAGCGCTCCGCCATGGTGCGGATGCCGCGCGGGCCGGCTTCGGTCCTGGGCGCGTGACGCTACTCGCACGACTTTCGAGCCGCTAGCTCATCTGGTTAGAGCACCTGCCTTTTAAGCAGGTGGTACCGGGTTCGAGTCCCGGGCGGCTCACCATTCTTTCCTCCACCTTGGGGGGCGCTACATCGGGGTCTCCGTCCACCACTCTGCGCGCAAGGGTGAACTCCTACGCGCTTTCCGAGTGAGTTCCCGTCGACCTCCGATGTAACGCCCCATCCGCACGCCACGACGGGGAACTCGATCATGTCGACCCGCAACGTCAGACCGTTCGTCCACCTGCGGGTGCTTTCGTCCTACAGCCTGGGCCACGGCCTCTCGGCCCCCGCCGACGTGTGTCGTCATGCGCGCCGCATCGGCTTCGATGCCGTCGCGTTGACGGACGTGGGTGGTACGCACGGTTTCGTCGAGTTCCACCGCGCGGCGCGCGAGGTCGGTGTGAAGCCGATCTATGGCACCCTCCTGGTCCTCGACTGGGGCGAGTCACCCGTCATCGGCGAGCCCGTCCAAACTCTGGTCTTGTTGGCGCTCGACCGCGCGGGCCTGCGTAACGTGTGCGCGGCCGCCACCCTTTCCGCCACGCGCCGCGAGCGCCGCGAAGTCGTGACGGTATCCGACCTGGAAGCGTTGGGCGACGGTGTGGTCGCGATCGCAGGTTTCGCCGCACCCGCCGACGGTCCGTCACCGAGCCACTACCTCTCCGCGTTGCGCGACATCTTCGGCGAGCGACTGTTCGTCGAATATCGCGACGATTTCATCGAGGAGAGGAAAGACGCGCAAGCGCGCGTCGTCGCCGAGGCGTCAGCCATCGGTGTCCCCCCCGTGTTGGTGCAAGACGTTCGCTTCGTAGGACCGGTGCGCCACCAGCTCATCGACCTGGTAGCGAGTGCCACCGAACGCGCGTTCGAGCACCGTGTGTTCAGCGACCCGCGCGTCGGCGACGCCCACGTCGACCACGGCATGCGCAGTGCCGCGGAGATGTCGGAGGCCTACGACGACGCCCCCGAAGCGCATTCGAACGCTGCCCTCATCGCCGCGTTGGTCCAGCCCGACCTTTTGGAGCATCTCGAAGGCCGGGAAGCCCCCGCGCACGCCGATATGTTCGATCTGGAGGGCGAGGCGTCGCGCGCGCTGCGCCTGCGCGTGCAAGCGGCCTTCGACCAGCGATTCGCCGGGTGCCACGACGTGGCCGCGCGGAAGGACGCCCTGCAAGAGGAGTTGTCCGCGATCGAACGCGCCGGGCTGGCCGAAACCATGGTGCAGTTCGCCGACGTGGTGGGAACGCTGCGGCGCGCCGGTGTGGTCGTCGGCCCGGCCACGGGGCTTGCGCTGCAATCGACGTGCGCGTACCTCCTGGGGCTCTCCGCCTTCGACCCGGTTCGCGTCGATCCGCAATTCCGCGCCTCCTTCGAGATGGGAAACGCCGCGCGCATTCTCGAAATACAGACCGCCCCCGAGTTTCGCCCGCGCGTGTTGGGAACGCTGAATCGCGTGTTCGACGGCGCCGGCATCGGCTACGTTCCGTCGGTGGAGCACATCACAGCCGCACGGGCACTGCGCATCGTGGCCAAGCGGCTGGGCGAGGTGCCGCCCGAACTCGACGACGCCATCAAGGTGGCGTCGCGCCAGCACGGGCTAACGCTACGCGAGTTGTCGGAAGACAACCGCTTGTTCGGGGCGTCGTATCGAAAGAGCGCGGCGTTTCGCGACGTGGTCTCGCACGCGGCCGCCATCGAAGGCCTCCCCTTCGGATTCGCGCGCACCAAGCGCAGCGTCATCGTGTCGCCGACGCCGCTGCGCGCGAGTTTCGCCTTCACCGTCGACCCGGAGACGGGGGAGCGCTTCGTGCAGGCGACGCGCGACTCGTTCCCGGTCGGCGACATCGGTCGCGTCGACATCGCGACGCTACAGGTGCTCGCGGTGGTCGGCGACGCCTGGGATGACGAACGCGCGGACGAGAGAGCGGCGTTCGAACTCGTCGCGCGCGCGGACCTGGAAGGTGTGTACCTCCTCGAAGGGGCGCCGGGGCGACTCGCGACCGCATTCGGGATCGAATCGTTCACCGACTTGATTCATTTCGTCGCACTCTTGCGCCAGCGGCGCACAGGCGCGTCGCTGGCCGAGCGCGTGACGACGTTTCGCAGCGCCGACCGCGCGCTACCCGCGGCGGACAAGGTCGGCGGCGTACTCGCGTCCACGCACGGACTGCTCTTGTTCGACGACCAGATGCGCGACGTGGTCGCGCGCTTGACCGGTCTGTCGCCATCCAAGGCGACGGCGCTGGCGGCGCAGTTTCGCGACCACGCCCCGGGCAACCTGGCCACGCTCCGCCGCGAATTCCTGTCGCTAACGGTCGAAGCGGGCATTTCCTTCGAAGACGCAACGGCGTGGTTCACGCGCCTCTTGCGTCACACGCGCGACGTTCAGAACCGCCAGCGTGTCATCGCGGAAGCACTCGTGGTGCGACGCTGCCTCGAGGCGAAGGCGCGCGATCGCGCCGGGTTCTTGGCACGGCTGCTCGACGCACCGATCGACGCCGAGAAACGCGCGCGCTACCGGTCGGCGCTCGAAAGCGAAGGGATGTGGCTTCCGGCCGACGTGCGCGCCAGCGCGCGGGGACACGCCGTCGAAGGCGGCCGCGTGCGCGCGCCGTTGTGGACGGTGGACGGCGTCTCGCGCGATGCGTCCGACACCATCATCCGTATGAGAGGACTGTCGCGCTGGATCTCCGACGAGGAATTCCGCTTGGCCGCTTTGAATGCGGGCATTAATTTGGACGTGATCGATGCGCTGATCCGGGCAGGGGCATTCGATAGCGTTGCGGGGATAGGGAAGACGGGTGCGGGTTCTACCCGACCCGTCTCTGTGTCGTCTGCGGCGAGTGAACAGATGAATATGGCTCTGTCGGGTACCGTGCCCGAAGGGCCGTCTCCCTCTGGTCCTTCCCCTGCCCGAGTGCCGTCGGTCGAGAAAGATGGCAACTCGCGGCACGGTTTTCGCGTAGTCGCTTCATTATCGGAGTTCTATCCCCACCCGAGCGCCACCCCAGTCGAACTGGCCGGGCGCATCCGGAACTTCCGAGACTTCAAGACCAGTTCAGGGACATCGGTTGGTTTCTTCGAACTATTCGACTCCAGTGGGTCTGTGCGCGTCTTCGTACCCTGGGAGCGCGTCGCTCGAATTGGCGAGCCATTGAGCGACGGGTATCGCGTGATCGTGAAGGGCAAGGTTCGATTGCGCGATGGAAGAAAGGTGTGCGATGCGCTGGAGATCGTAGTCGCTGAAGGAGGGAATGGTCATGGAGAAACTTCCCCTGACGATCCGTCAAAAGGAGATCCTTGAGTATCTAGGTGCGCACACGCGCGATTATGGTTACCCGCCGACGGTCCGAGAAGTTTGTCGGGCCACGGGGTTGAAGTCGCCGCGTTCGGTGAGCCAGCATTTACAGGCTCTCGAGCGAAAAGGCTACATCCACCGCGGGCGGGACAAATCGCGCGCGATTCGTTTTCTGCACCGTCCTGAGTCGCTGGGCCCCAACGGGTCCGACCAAACCGTGGCACTGCCCTTGAAAGGGCACGTCGCGGCCGGCCTCGCCGTCAACGGCAGCGAAGCCGAGGGTTCGAGCTACTACGTCGACCGCGCGCTGTTCGGGGGCGACGGAAACTTCCTCATGAAGGTGGAAGGCGACTGCATGGTGGACGCGCACATCTTGGAAGGAGACTTGATCGTCGTTGCACCGGATCGAGCGGCCGCGAGCGGAGACGTCGTGGTGGCAAAGGTCGGCAGCGAGGTGACCGTCAAGCGTTACGAGATGCGCGGAGGTAACGAGTACCTGGTGTCGACGATGGGTCCGATCAAGATCGACTCGAAAGGACCGCAGGTTCAGATTCTCGGGCGCGTGGTCGGGTTGATCCGGTCGGCGTCGTGAGCTAAAGCGTCTCGCCCCAAACTTCTCCGCCCCAACGAGTGGACGCGGCGCGCTTGGACCCTACCGCGCGCCGCGAACGCCGTCTTCGGGGCCTCCGACGCCCTCCAGGCCCGCTCGAGGGCGTTTTCGTTTGACACCGCCCGGCCCGGGCCGTAGCCTCTCTCCTTCACTGCTCCTCTAGCTCAGCGTCGTTTCGACGTCCCCATCGTCTAGCGGTTAGGACACCGCCCTTTCACGGCGGCGACACGGGTTCGAGTCCCGTTGGGGACGCCATTTTTTCCCAAATTCCCAGGCCACGACCCCCCGAGTGCTATCATCCGGGTCGCGAACAAATGGGGGGCGTTTCTCGTATTGCCAGGTCTTACTGCGTCGATCCAAAGACCCGGGCCCGCTCGATGATGGAGGCATGTGCTCGATGAAGATGAAGAAGAAACCGATTCTGATAGGTGCGGCGGCCTTGGTGGTCGTGGCGGGATTCGTCGGGGTCGGCGCCATGCGCGGCCGCGGCGAGAAGCCCCTGCAGGTCCAGACCGCGAAGGTGTCGCGGCAGAAGATCGTGCAGAAGGTCAACGGCACCGGGAAGATCCAACCCAAGGTCCAGGTCAAGATCAGCGCCGACGTCAGCGCCAAGATCACGAAGCTGGCCGTCGTCGAAGGGCAATGGGTGGAGAAAGGGACCTTCCTCCTGGAACTCGACCGCCAGCGCTACCTCGCCTTGGTCGAGAGTGCGGAGGCGAACGTGCGCTCGGCCGAAGCCAACGCGACCCTGGTCCACGAGAACATGGTCCGCACCGAAAAGGAGTTCAAGCGATCCAAGGAGCTGGTCGACCAGAATCTCGAGTCCCAGTCTATCTTCGAGGACAAGCAGGCGGCGTATCAGGTCGAAGTCGCTCGTTACGATTCCGCCAAGAACCAGGTGTCGCAGAGCCAGGCGGCCCTCAAGCAGGCGCGCGACGACCTGTCCAAGACGACCATCTACGCCCCCATGTCCGGGACGGTGAGCGAACTGAACAAGGAGCAGGGTGAAATCGCGATCGGATCGCAGTTTCAGCCCGACGTCATTCTCGTCATCGCCGACCTCTCCGTGATGGAGGCCCAGGTCAACGTCGACGAGAACGACATCATCTCGATTGCCGTGGGGCAGGAGGCGGAGATCGAGGTCGACGCGCTGCCTGACCAAATACTCAAGGGTGTGGTGAGCGAGATCGCCAACAGCGCCAACTCGGCCGGTGTCGGCACGGCCGACCAGAAGACCGAGTTCGAGATCAAGATCGCGGTGACCGACCCCCCGCAGACGCTGCGCCCGGGCATGACTGCCACCGCGGACGTGTTCACCAAGACCAACGAGAGTGCCCTGAGCGTTCCCATCCAGAGTGTCGCGGTGCGCACGGTGGATCAGCTCGCGATGAAGGGGCACAAGCACAAGGGGAAGAAGGCGGACAAGGAGCCCAAGGACGCCCACGCGGCCGAGGACTCGGGTGCCACCGGGGCCTACAAAGCCGACAAGGACGGCTTCGTCGAGATCGTATTTGCGGTTGACCAGGGCAAGGCGGTCGCGCGCCAGGTCAAGACGGGCATCCAGAGTGACGATCTGATCGAGATACTCGAAGGGGTCAAGGAAGGCGAGGAGATCGTGACGGGGAGCTACCGGGCCATTTCCAAAGACCTCATGAACGGTGCCGTGGTGACGATCAACAACGACGTCAAGCCCGAGAAGATGGAGCACGAAGGTGCACCGAAACAGTGACGTCGCGCCGGCCACCAACGGCACTACGCTTTCGCTGCGCGACGTCGTCAAGACGTACGTGATGGGGGCGGACACCGTACACGCCCTGCGCGGCGTGTCGCTCGACATCCACAAGAACGAGTACGTGGCGGTGATGGGCCCGTCGGGGTCGGGGAAATCGACGCTCATGAACGTCATCGGCTGTCTCGACGTCCCGACGTCGGGCTCCTACTCGCTCGAGGGGCAGCCGGTGGCCGAGATGTCGGAGTATCAGCTCGCGGACATCCGCAACCAGCGCATCGGATTCGTGTTCCAGACCTTCAATCTCATCCCGCGCGCGAACATCTTTCACAACGTCGAACTGCCGCTGATCTACGCGGGTGTCGCCAAGGCGAAGCGCCGTGAGCGCGTCGAACGCGCCATCGAGCGGGTGGGGTTGGCCAACCGCGTCCGGCACAAACCCAACGAGCTCTCGGGCGGGCAGCGCCAGCGCGTGGCCATCGCGCGCGCACTGGTCGGCAATCCTTCGATCATCCTGGCCGACGAACCCACCGGCAACCTGGACAGCAAGACCGGCGACGAGATCATGACCCTGCTGGACGAGCTGCACGGCGCCGGTCAGACCATCATTCTGGTGACGCACGAAGACTACATCGCGGAGCACGCGCACCGCATCATTCGCCTGCGCGACGGGGTTATCGAGAGCGACGCGCCTACGGCGGCGCGCGCGGGTTGACACGCCATGCGCTGGAGAATCGACCTCGAGGAATCGTTCAGCATCGCCTTAGGGGCGCTGCGCGCCAATAAGACCCGCGGTGTCCTCACGACCCTCGGCATCATCATCGGCATCGTGGCGGTCATTCTTACCATGACGGCCGCGAACGGCCTCCAGACCACGTTCCGCCAGAGCTTTTCCGCGATCGGCTCCGACGTCATCTATGTTTCCCGCTTTCCGTGGATCATGATGAACGACTTCTTCGAGTATCGGAACCGCCCCGCGCTCGACCTGCGCGACGCCGACGAGCTGGCGCAGCGGCTGCGCGGCAAAGCCATCGTCAACCCGACCATGGGCGGGCAGCAGGACGTGAAGTATCACGACGAGGTGATGGAGGGTGTCAGCATCGTCGGCACGACCGAGAAGCGCACGCTCGTGGCGAGCGGACAGGCGGATCGGGGACACTTCCTCACCGACTTTGAGGTGCAGTACAAGAAGAACGTGTGCGTGATCGGGACCGAAATCGAGAAGGCTTTTTTCAAAGGCACCGATCCGATCGGGAAAGAGATCAAGATCGGACGCGTCGCGTTTCGCGTGGTGGGCGTGATGGAGAAGCAAGGCGGTGGATTCTTGGGCGGCCCCAGCTTGGACCGTCAAGTCTACGTGCCCATCACGACCTATATTCGCGCCTATGGCGGCAAGCGCCTGGACGTCAACTTGGGTGTCAAAGCGCGATCACAGGAAGACCTGGGCGATCTCGAGTACGAAGTGATCGGGCAGATGCGGACCATCCGCGGGCTGCGCCCCAACGAGAAGGACGACTTCTCCATCAACAAGCTCGATACGCTGGTGGGCGCCTTCAACAACATCATGGGCGTCGTGTTGCTGGTGGGTCTCTTGATCACGAGCATCTCGCTGTTCGTGGGAGGCGTGGGTGTCATGAACGTGATGTTCGTCTCGGTTACCGAGCGCACGCGCGAGATCGGTATTCGCAAGGCCATCGGCGCCAAACCGCACAGTATTCTGCTGCAGTTTCTCTTCGAGTCGGCGGCCATTTGTCTCACCGGCGGGATTATCGGTATCACCATCGCGTGGCTTCTGACCTTGGTTATTAATGCTGTGCTCATGCCGGCCAGCGTCTCCATCGGCATTCTCATCACCGCGGTGGTGGTATCACTCGCGGTCGGCGTGGTTGCGGGTCTGATGCCCGCATTGAAGGGCGCGCGTTTGAACCCCATCGACGCGCTGCGCTACGAATAGGGAGCAGCATGCGCACACCGGACTTGATCGGCATGTCGGCGGCGGCGATCTGGAGCAGCAAGCTGCGCTCGTCGCTGACCCTGTTGGGCATCGTGGCGGGTGTCGCCTCCATCATTGCGGTCATGACCGCGATTGCCGTCGTGCAGTCGACCATGGAGAAAGAGATGAGCGTTCTGGGCACGCAGGTGTTCCAGGTGCAGAAGTGGCCGTCGGGTTTCTCCAACGACCGCGAGCGGCACAAAGCAATGCGCCGCCCGCCCGTCACCATCGAGAATGCGAACGCGATCCGCGAACAGGTCTCGACCGTGGACATCGTGGGCAGCGAGCTGTGGGATTTCGGATATAAAGTCGAGTATCGCGGTGAGGCCACGAATCCCAACTGCGCTATCTGCGGCGGAACCCCCGAGTATTCCCCCAACAACACACATTACGTCGGGCTGGGGCGCAACATCTCGCAGATCGACGTCAAGGCCGGGCGGCGCGTGGCCGTGATCGGTTACGCCATCGGGCAAAAGCTGTTTCCGTTCACCGATCCGATCGGCAAGGAGATCCGTGTCGACGGCCGCAAGTACGAGGTGGTCGGTGTCTTCGACGAGAAGAAGTCGGCGTTCGGATCGGGCTTCGACAACTATGTGCTGATTCCGATCACGGCGTTTCTCGACACCTACGGGATGATCAACAAGGACGGATTCCCGCGCTCGGTGAACGTTACCGTGCACGCGAGAACCCCGGAGTTGGTCGACGAGGCCATGGAAGAGACGCGCCAAGTAATGCGCCGCGAACGGGGCCTGAAACCGGGCGAGGAGGATAATTTCGACTTCTTCTCCAGCCAGAGCCTGATCACGCAGTTCAACACCATGACGGCCAAGGTGAAGATCGCCGCCTTCGTCATCGGTATCATAGCACTTGTGGTGGCGGGAATCGGCATCATGAACATCATGCTGGTGTCGGTCACGGAACGAACCAAGGAGATCGGTATTCGTAAGTCGCTCGGAGCCAACCCAACCCATATTCTGGCGCAGTTCCTCCTCGAAGCCGTCATCATGTGCAACATCGGCGGTCTGTTCGGAATCGTGATCGGCTTCGGGCTGGGCAACGTGATCACGTTCTTCACCTCGTTCGCCGTCGAAGTGCCCCTGCAATGGGCGGTGATCGGCCTCGTGTTTTGCTCGACCGTCGGGGTTGCGTTCGGGCTGCTCCCGGCCATTCGGGCCTCGCGACTCCATCCCATCGACGCGCTGCGCTACGAATAGCGTCCTTCGCGCTCGGTTTTCCCTTCGGCGGCGGGTGCCACCCGCGCTAGAATAGCCGCTTCCGGGAAAACTCGATGTCCGATCGCAATCCACCCAAGAAATCCGTCTCCCTAGCGAGTGTGCGGCGCACGTTCTGGACCATTGTGTGGCCGCGTCGCAGGCTCGTCCTCGTCGGGCTCTTGCTGGTCGGGATCAACCGGCTGTCGGGTTTGGTCCTCCCCGGTTCGACGAAATACCTGATCGACAACGTCATCGCGCACCACGACACCGGGCTCTTGAAGATTCTTCTCGCGGTCGTCGGCGGGGCTATCCTGGTGCAGGCGCTGACGTCGTACTTACTCACACGCCTCTTGAGCGTCGAAGCCCAGCACTTGATTTCCGTGCTGCGCGCGCAGATGCAAGAGCACATCATTCGCCTGCCGATTTCGTTTTTCGACAACAGCAAGAGCGGTGCGTTGGTGTCGCGCATCATGACCGACGTCGAAGGGGTGCGCAATTTAGTCGGCACCGGGCTGGTGCAGCTGGTCGGCGGCCTGTTGACGGCCGTCGTGGCACTGGTGCTCTTGATCCGCATCAGCCCGCAGATGACGCTGTACGCGTTCGTCCCGCTGGTGATCTTCGGGCTGATTTCGATGAAGGCGTTCGCCCACATCCGGCCGATATTCCGCAAGCGAGGTGCGATCAACGCCGAAGTGACGGGCCGGCTGACCGAGACGCTGAACGGGATTCGCGTCATCAAGGGCTTTCACGCCGAGCCGCAGGAGTACAAGGTGTTCGCGACCGGCACCGACCGCATCTTTCAGAACGTGCGCGAGTCGCTCACCACCACCAGTCTCATCACCAGCCTGGCCACACTGCTCATGGGACTGGGCAGCGTCATCATCATGGGGATCGGCGGCACCATGATCATTCGCGGTCAGATGACGGTCGGCGAGTTCGTCTCGTTCACGCTCTACCTGGCCTTTTTGGTGGCGCCGATCATCCAGATGAGCAACATCGGAACGCAGATTACGGAGGCGTTCGCAGGGCTCGACCGCATGGAGGAAATCTTGCGCATGGAGACCGAAGGCGAGGAGGCGGGGCGCACCGTCGTGCTCGAGCGGGTCAAGGGCGACATCGTCTTCGAGCACGTGTCGTTCGCCTACGCAGAAAACGAAGTGCTGACCGACGTGACCTTCGAAGCGCCGGCCGGTTCCGTCACCGCACTGGTGGGGAGTTCGGGCTCGGGAAAGTCGACCATCGCCGGGCTGGCGGCTTCGTTTAGAATCCCCACGCGCGGTGTTGTGCGCATCGATGGACACGACCTGCGCACCGTCCGCTTGGACAGCTATCGCCGGCACCTCGGCGTCGTGCTCCAAGACGAATTCCTCTTCGAAGGAACCATCCGCGAGAACATTCTCTTCGCGCGCCCGGACGCGAGCGACGGGCAGCTGACCTCCGCCGTCCGCGCGGCCCACGTGGACGAGTTCACCGATCGTTTCGACGACGGGCTGGACACGCTGATCGGCGAACGCGGCGTCAAACTCTCGGGCGGTCAGCGCCAGCGCGTTTCGATTGCGCGCGCGCTGCTCGCCGACCCGCGCCTTCTGATTCTCGACGAGGCAACGTCGAGCCTCGACACCGAGAGCGAGGCGTTCATTCAGGAGAGCCTGGCCGGTCTGATGGCGGGACGTACGACTTTGGTGATCGCGCACCGGCTTTCTACGATTCGTCGCGCGACGCAGATTCTGGTGCTCGAAGGCGGGCGCATCGTGGAACGCGGCGCGCACGACGACTTGATCGCCCGCGGCGGGCGTTACCACGACTTATATCTCTACCAGGCGCGTATCTGATTTCGGATGGTCACGATGAGCACACGCCGTCTGGCACTCCTCGATTGGTCGCTGGCGCTCGTCGTCTTGGTGGGACTCTCGGTCCCGTTTTGGACGACCGATCTCGATCTCGCGACGGCCTCGCGTTTTTACACTCCCGGTGCGGGTTGGGCGCACGGCGGGGATCATCCGTGGGACCTCCTTTACCACTATGGACTGATCCCCGCGTGGTTGGTCGCCTTGTCCGCTCTGGCGGCCTTCGTCGCTTCGTTTTGGTGGGGAAAGATCCGACCCCACCGGCGCGCCGCGCTCTTTCTCGTGTTGGTCATGGTGGTGGGTCCCGGGCTCTTGACCAACACCGTGTTCAAACAGAACTGGGGACGACCCCGGCCGCGCGACTTGGTGGAATTCAACGGCGACCGCGCGTACGTCAAACCGTGGGTCAAGAGTGCTTCCGAGAACGGAAATTCATTCGCATCGGGGCACGCGGCCATGGCCTTCTACCTCCTCACTCCCTACTTCCTGTTCCGCCGGCGATCGAAGGCGTGGGCGCTGTTCTTCGTGGGCCTCGGTCTCACGTATGGGGCGCTGATGGGATGGGCGCGAATGGAACAAGGAATGCACTTCTTGAGCGACGTCCTGTGGGCGCTCGCATTCGTCTACTTGAGCGGACTCGCGTTGTTCTACGTAATGCGGCTCCACGTCGAACCCGATCATCGCTCGCCCCCGTAGCGCTCGATCTCCGACTCGTGGTTTCCACGGGGGCCTCGATCGGCTGATTCGCGGATCCGTTCGTTCTTTCGGTCTCCGTCTTCTACTTTGCTAGGAGTATCTTTCCGGACGTTTGGTAACCTGCGACTTCAATTCGATAGAAGTATAGACCGGTTGGCGCCTGCGTTCCTTCCTCGGTACGTCCGTCCCACACCACTCGACTTGGCCCCTCCGACAGAAACCCATCGATTAACCGTTTCACAACTTCGCCTCGGACATCGAAGACCACAAGTCTGAGGCGACCCGCACGGGGTACGGTGAAATCAATTGTGACGATCGGATTGAATGGATTCGGATACGCGCGGGAAACAATCTTGCAGACTTCGCCTGTGTCACCAATCCTTGTCGGAACCACATCGATTCGACGAGCGCGAATACCGACATTAGAGTTGAACCATGTGACTTCATAACCAAGCAAGTCCGCTGACACTAGCGGGGAATGCGGAGATCCCGACTCGTTGACCTTGAACTCGGCGCCCTCGGGGTTACCGAGCCGATCGAATCGCTGGCCCCGAACGTCCTGTGCACCGCTTGCCCAAACGATCAGAAACTCACCGGTGCTGGTCATGGCGACGTCGGGTGCGTTTTGGATTCCGACGGTGTCGGAGTTGACCACGAACGGGGCCGATTCAGCTACTCCCTCACGGTTGTAGAGCCTCGCCAGAATTCCGCCGCCGTCTCCGTCGACGTCGTAACCTTGCCACGCAATCACAAAACGACCTTCATGGTCTATCTCCACTCGCGGCCAATTCTGCGTCAAGACGCCAGTGGAAACCGGGAAATTTGCGCCCAACGGGACACCGCTGTGGTCATATCGTTGGCCATAAACGCGCAGATCATTCTCGTATACGACAACGAAGTCCCCAGACATGCCCACGGCAACGTCCGGATCTGATTCGCGCCCGGTGATGTCATCGTTTACTCGGAGCTGTGGACCCATGGCCATACCAGTTTCGTCAAACAGTCGGGCATAGACGTTGTCGTCCGATTGACTTGCCTCATTGCTGGCCCACGCGACGACGATTTGTCCGTCGGAATTGGCGGCAACCGAAGGCTCGTATTGGTGACCAGCCGCATCAGGATCCACGTGGAATTCCGGGCTGACGTAAGTTCCGTCGCCATTGATAACGCGACCGAATATCCCGCCAGTGCCGACGCTGTCTGGGCTTTCCCAAACCACGACGAAGCGATCGCGAGTTAGAGTGGCGATGGACGCGCTCCATTGAACGCCAGCCACGGTTTCATTCACGCTGAACTCCGGCCCTGTGGGCCTGCCGTCGAACCCGAGCGGTCTGGCAACGATCCCGTTGCTGTCGATACCCAGTGCACCCTGCCAGACAACAAGCGAGTGTCCCAACGGGCTGGTCGCAACGGCGGGGTAGATTGCGAGCCCACCCGGGATATCAACGCGTACTTCGGGGTAGTCGTTGACATCGAGGAGAAGCAAGATCAACCCAACCAGGTGTAGCGACGTGCGTGTGAGCATGGTCGACTCAGCGAGGGCAAGAACCGTGCTCAGAAGACGAAGGTTGGAACAGAAAGAGGGTACCAATTCGGTCGCATGTTCGGTAATCTTGGCACTCTATGCTAGACCAAGCCATTCCACGATGACCGCTCCATACGAAAAGCTCGGTGCCTTCTATCTCGGTCGCGAGTACGACCTCGCGCGGCGCGCGCCGACCGACGCACTCGTCCTGTACGATTCCAAAGACCTCACGACCCACGCCGTGTGCGTCGGCATGACCGGCAGCGGGAAGACGGGTCTGTGCATTGCGCTCCTCGAGGAAGCGGCCATCGACGGCATTCCCGCCATCGTCATCGACCCCAAGGGCGACTTGGTCGACTTGGCACTCGCGTTTCCAAGTCTCGACGCGGCGTCGTTTCGTCCGTGGGTGAACGAAGACTCCGCGCGCGCGCAGGGAATGAGCGCGGACGAATTCGCCGCCAGCGAAGCCAACAAGTGGACGAACGGCCTCTCCGACTGGGGGCAGGACGCCGCGCGCATCCAGCGCTTGCGCGATGCCGCCGACGTGGTCGTGTACACACCCGGCAGCGACGCGGGGACGCCGGTCTCGGTGTTGTCGTCGCTCGCACTCCCGAAGGGCGAATCGTCGGCCGACCTGCTCGCGGAACGCGCGAGCGGTGTGGCGTCGAGCTTGCTCTCGCTGTTGGGCATCGACGCCGACCCGGTCCGCAGCCGCGAACACATTCTCCTGACGACGATTCTGCAAAGCGCGTGGTCACAGAAGCAGGGGTTGGACCTTGCCGGCCTCGTGCAAGCGGTGCAGTCGCCGCCGGTGGCGCGCGTCGGTGTGATGGAGTTGGAATCGTTTTTTCCCGCCCAGGACCGCTTCGCGCTGGCGATGCTCGTCAACAATCTGCTGGCTGCACCGCGCTTTCAGTCGTTTCTCTCCGGCGAGCCCATCGATATCGACCGCATGCTGTACGGCGAAAACGCGAAGCCGCGCGTCGCCATCTTTTCGGTGGCCCACCTGGACGACGCCGAGCGCATGTTCTTCGTGTCGCTCCTGCTGAACGAAGTCGTGGGCTGGACGCGCACGCGCGCGGGGACCTCGAGCCTGCGTGCGGTGGTCTACATGGACGAAGTGTTCGGGTATCTGCCGCCGGTCGGCGAACCCCCGTCGAAGAAGCCGCTCTTGACGCTGCTCAAGCAGGCGCGCGCGTTCGGCGTCGGCGTCGTGCTGGCGACACAGAACCCCGTCGACCTCGACTACAAAGCGCTCTCGAACGCGGGCACGTGGTTCATCGGTCGTCTGCAAACGGAGCGCGACAAGAAGCGCCTGGCCGACGGCCTCGCGAGCGCATCGGCGGGCAACGTCGGCGACGACCTCGCGCAGACCATCGGGGCCCTGGAGCCGCGCGTATTCCTCCTCCACAATACCCACGAGGCGAAGCCGGTCGTGTTTCAAACCCGCTGGGCCATGTCCTACCTTGCGGGTCCGCTCACGCGCGAACAGATTCGACGGCTGCCGCGCGCCGCCGCGGCCGCGCGCACCGAGTCGCCCGCGTCGCCGGCGCCGAGTGTTGCGGTGTCCGGGCTGCCGCGTAGCGCGGCGGCCTCAGCTCCCGTGTTGCCGCCCGATCTACCGCAACGCTTCGAAGCGGGGAGTGCGCTCATACCGTCCGTCCTCGGCGTTGCGCGCGTTCACGTCGCACTGCCCGGGGGCGGAATCCACACCGCGACCCGGGTCCGGGTGGCACCCCTGCCGGGCGACAGCGTGGGCCCGGACTGGTCGACGGCCGCGGAGATCGACTCCGAGCCCGCGGCTTCCGACGCGCCGCCGAGTGGCGCGACCTTCGCGGCGCTCCCGCGCGCGGCCGGGCAAGCCGGCACGGTCAAGAAATGGAGCGACGCCTTCGCCGATTCGCTTTATCGAAGTGCCACCGTGGAGCTTCTCGAGTGCAAGCGACTGCGACTCGTGTCGAAGCCGGGCGAGAACGAGCGCGACTTTCGCATTCGCATCGCTGATCTCTCGCGGGAGGATCGCGACGCCAAAGTCGAGGCACTGCGGGGCCAATACGCGGCCAAGCTCACCGCACTCGAGGATCGGATTCGTCGCGCCGAGCAGGCCGTCGCGCGCGAGAAGGACCAGGCGTCGAGTCAGCGTGTGACGGCGGCCGTGTCGGCCGGTGCGACCCTCTTGTCCGCGTTCTTGGGCCGCAAGGTGACGCGCACCGCGATGGGCGACGCCGCCCGTTCCGTGCGCGGCTTCGACCGCGCGGCCAAGCAAGGGCGCGACGTCGATCGTGCGGAGGATTCGTTGGGAGCACTGCAAGCGCGCCGCGCTGAGCTCGACGCGGCCCTCGCGGCCGACGTCGTCGCACTGGAGGCGAAACTGGACGCGTCGGCGGAGCCGCTCACGACCGTCACCGTTCGACCTCGCAAGTCCGACGTCGAGGTGACGTCGGTCGTGGTGCTGTGGCGCCCCGGGAGCGGGTAGGGAGTCGCTTCAGGGAATGCCGTAGGCGAGTGCGTTGATGTTCATCCCGGCACCCACCGACGCGAGCACGATCTTCTGCCCGGACTTCAACCGCTGATTCTCCAGTTTTTCTTTCAGCAAGAGATCGAGCAGCGTTGGGATCGTCGCCACCGAGCTGTTGCCCAGCCAGGAGACGGTCATCGGCATGATCAACTCGGGAACCGGGTCGGTCCCGAAGAGTTCGTAAGACCTGCGAAGGATGGCTTCGTCCATCTTGGCGTTGGCCTGGTGAATCAGAATCTTCGACACGTCGCGCAGCGATAGGCCGGCCTTCGTAATGCATTCCTTGATCACGCGCGGCACGAAACGCAGCGCGTACTCGTAGAGTACGTGCCCGTTCATCTTGAGAAACAGATCGTGTCCGTCGAAGTGGGGATTGTACGAACGAGCCAGTCGGAGCAGGTGGGCGTGCTCGTGCGCGTCGGAGCGCGTGCAGTGCGCCAGTATCCCGATGGGCGCATCGGACGTGATGCCCTCGAGCACGGAGGCACCGGCGCCGTCGGCATAGAGCATGCTGTCGCGGTCGTGCGGGTCGCACACTCGCGAGAGGGTCTCCGCACCGATGACCAGGGCGCGCTTGGCGTCGCCGGACCGAATGAAGTAGTCGGCCTGAATGACCGCCTGCAGCCATCCCGCGCAGCCGAACGGCAGGTCGTATGCAATCGTCCGAGGATTGACGACCCCGAGCCGCTGCTTCACGCGGGCCGCCAGTGTCGGAACCAGGTCCGAGCGCCGGTTGTTCGCGGCGACGTCACCGAAGTTGTGAGCCACGATGATGTAGTCCAGGCTCTCCTTGTCGATCGACGAGGAAGCCAGTGCGTCCGCCGCGGCCAAGGTCGCAATGTCGGAGGTGCACAAGTCATCGGAAACGTATCGTCGCGCCCCGATACCCGTGATCGTCTCGAACTTGCGAACGATCTCCGGCGTCGGGGCCGCGAGCTTCGTACCGTCGGGGCTGAAGAATTCGTTGCCCAGGAAGTCGGAATTGGCGACCAGCCGTTCCGGGATGTAGCTGCCCGTACCGACGACGGCGGTCCAGATCGAGTCTCTCTGCATACCGTTCTCGACCTCCGGTAACTTGCCGCGCACGAAGGCGCTGCGACGAATTTCCGCCCCCATATTAGAATTCCGGGCGAACCGCCGTCGAGTGAAAAGAAAACGGTGCGACGATTCCTCGCCGCACCGTTCTCCGAAATAGGTGACCCCGAGGGGTCTACTTGCTGCGCTTCTTGAACCGGCGCGTGTCGACTTCTTGCTTGCCCAGTTCCTTCGCATTCTTGAGCGTGAACTCGACGCGGCGGTTGAGCGCCCGGCCTTCTTCGGTGTTGTTGTCCGCGACCGGATCCGACTCGCCGTTGCCCTTGGTCGTCAGGTTGCCGGGGATGATCTTGGAGTACTTGTCTGTCAGGTACTTCTTCACCGCATCCGCGCGGCGCTTGGAAAGCGACTTGTTAGACGATTCCGCACCCTGCGAATCCGTGAACCCGGCCACCTCCACTTTGGCCTCCGGCCAATCGGACAACACTTCGCCCACCCGGTCCAAGTCGGCCTCCGACTGGGGGAGGATGTCGTCCTTGCCCGATGCGAACTCGATGTTGAACGCGACCGACTTCTCGTCGAGGAAGCGCTGGCCCACTTCGCCGATGGGAATCGGGCACCCGTCGTCGTCCACGGCGTACTCGCGCGGCGTGTCTGCGCACCGGTCGATGCCGTCGTAGACGCCGTCGTTGTCGGCATCGCTCGGGCAACCCTGGGCGTTGATAGTGGCGCCGCGGGGCGTTCCCGGGCACTGGTCGATGCCGTCGGCGATGCCGTCGCGATCTGCGTCGGCCGGACAGCCGGTCGCGTCGACTTTGGCACCGTGCGTGGTGTTGGGGCAGCGGTCGATGCCGTCGGCAACACCGTCGTGGTCGGAGTCGGTGGGGCAGCCGTTCGCATCGACGATGGCGCCGCGCGGAGTGCTCGGGCAGCGGTCCTTCTCGTCGAGGACGCCGTCGCCGTCCAAATCGCCCGGGGGTGTGGTGTCGCGGAACGGCCAGGGCACGGTCAGGTCGTAGATCTTGTCGCTTTCCGAAGTCTGGTACTTGGAAGCCCGCTTCTTCGCTTCATTAGCGGCTTGGGCCGCGACGACGGAACCAGCGAGGACGACCACCGTCAATGCGGCCGCCAACGCGCGTGGGAACGAAAGCATCAACATCACCACCTTGGGTTGGGAGCATAATAGAGGAGCGGTGTTTGCTTCGAGACCAGAAGCTCTCCCGCGATTGACGCGTTTATAGCACGGGTCCCCAAAACCTGACAATCGAGTTTGTAACGCTCTATGCAATAGACAGTTGTGATCTCACGCCGACGCCCCTCCGCCGCCCGCGAGGGCGACCTTGACGGCCGCGCGCCCCGCGCGGCCCCGCGCGATCGCCAGTGCCTCGTCGAAGTCTTCGACCGGAACGACGTGGGTCACGAGTGGCTCGAGCGCAGGACCGCGTTCGCCGGAGGCAAGCTCGAGCGCGGCTGCAAACGCATCGCGTCGCACACCGTGGTGACGATGCCCGTTGTAGCACAGGCTTCCGAATATCCGGAGTTCCTTCTGCCACAGCGGCGTCCAGTCGACCCGCGCGAGTCGAGCGACGTTGCCCAAGAGAACGATGGTCCCGCCGGCCCGCGTAAAGCGAAGCGCGTCGCCCACCGCGGTGTCGGTGCCCACACACACGAAGGTGGCGTCGAATCCGCCCACGTGGATGCGCGGGCCGAGGATCGGCTTGAGCAGTCGACCGCCGGTCGCGCGTGCGAGGGTCGTGAAATAATCACCCTCGCGCGTCATGACGACGCGATCCGCACCCAGGCGCTCGGCGTGCTCGGCTTGAAAGCGGTGCTTGGCGAGAATGGTGACATCGGCGTGTGCGAGCGTTTTCAAGCCCGCGACCGCGAGGAGGCCCATCGAACCGGCGCCGATCACGAGCACACGCGCGCCGTCGGCAACGCCGTGCTCGAGCACGGGGGAGACGACGCACGCGAGCGGCTCCACCAACACGGCGACGCGATCCGACATCGACTCGGGGACGCGCAGCACTTGCGATTCGTGCGCCACGAATTGTTCGCCCCAACTGCCGCCCAGGCCGCGTGTCGTCCCGAGCAACATGCCCGGTGCCACCGCACCGTCGGTGAAGTGCTCGCAGCGCGACGGGTGGTCCTCGGCGCAATGACGGCACACCGGCTCGATGCCGCGCGTGCGACACGCGAGCAGCGGATTGACCACCACGCGGTCGCCGCGGGAGACGCGCGTGACGGCGGCGCCGAGGTCCACGACGTGGCCGACGTTCTCGTGGCCGATCACGAACGGGAACGACGAGAAAGGAGACGCCGACGGCGACACGTGCAAGGAGACCAGATTGAGATCGCTCCCGCAAATGCCTCCCAAACGGGTGGCGACGCGCACCCAGTGATCGTTGGGGAGCTCGGGCGCGGGAACGTCGCGGAGCCGCGTGCAGCGACCGGCGCCGGTCAGCCATCGATGCGACACGGCACCGGCCGCGCGCGTCGCGAGGTAGCGGGGGATCGCGCCGTCGAACACGACCGCCTTCACGCGGACTTCTCCGCGGCGCACGGCGCGCACACGCGCAGCGCATGCGGCACCGATTCGACGACCAGCGGTGACGCCGCGGCCGCGTACACCTCGCCGTCGGCTTCGTAACGCAGCTCGCCCTCGAAGCGAATCGTGAACGACTGCGCCTGGCGTGCGACGATGTGCGGGTCGCCTTCGTGCCGGCCCTTCGACACGGTCGAAAACAGCCGCGCGCGTGTGAGCGGGCCCGCGTCGCGAATGACGACCGCGTCCAAGCGGCCGTCGCAGAGGCTCGCGCGGGGTGCGATGTGGAACGATCCGCCGAAGTAGTTGGCGTTGCTGATGGTGAGCATGAGCGCGCGCATGCGTTGCGGCGCTTCTCCCAACGGTTCGATCTCGATCTCGCGGCCGGGGAACGAGAACAACTGCTTGAGCGCGCAGAAGCGATACAAGAGGTCGCCGCGCAAAAACGGTGTGTGAAGGGCGTCGTCGATCACGGCGATGTCGAAGCCCAAGCCGATCACGTTCAAGAAATAGCGCCCGTCGACGCGACCCACGTCGATGGTGGTCGTGGTCCGCTCGACGATCGCGCGCACGACTTCCTCGGCGCGTTCGTGTCGAATGCCGAGCGACTTGCCGAAATCGTTGCCGGTGCCGGTCGGCAAGAGGCCCAGCGCCACGTCGCGTCGACCGCTGGCGACGATGCGATTGGCGGCCGCCCCCCAGGTGCCGTCGCCGCCCACCGCGACGATCAAGTCGATCGACTCGGCCAGCGCGCGGTCGAGGAGGACATTCTCTGCGCCCGCGTGCGACGTGACGACGGGTTCGAAGTCCCCGAGGTGTCGCCGGAGCAGTGCCAGGTACTCGTCGACACGCGCTCGACGTCGTCCGCGACCGGCGGCCGGATTGACGAGTACGAAGGTGGAATGGCTAGGAGACATGAGGCGGACGCGATTGATCCTTCGACGCGATTTCTATCGCGCGAATGTGACACCGAATTGCAGATACTCGCGCGATAGCATGAGCGGAGGAGGACAATCGTGTCCGTCGAACGCAGTATCTAGGCGCTAGATCGTCTGGAGTTCTTCGAACGTCTGGACGCCGTCGCGCATCCACAGCTCGCGGAACGGAAACGACGCGACGTCGGCGTTCATGACGGCTTCGCACATCGGGTGCGGGTGCAGCACGAGGTCGCCCGTCTCTTCTTCGTGCTCGGTGAACGAGCCCTCCATGTGGATATCGGCCTTGAAGCGGCGCGGCGCATCCACCGTGAACGCCTGGTACAGATGATTGACCGACGTCCACTTGTGCGCGCTGACCGCGAGGTCGAGGATGGGGCGTCCGTTTTCGTGGGCGTTGACGACCATCTTTCCATCCTTTTCGTGGAAGTCGACGGCGATGTCGGCCATGTAGTGCGGCAAGTGCCAGCGCTCGATGGCGTGCAAGCGGGCGGCCTCCGTGCTGGTCGCGACCACGAAGGGATAGAAGGCCGAACGCGGGAACTCGCCGCCCACACCGATGCGCGGGGGGGTAATGACCGCCATGACCAACTCGGTGTAGGGGCCGACTTCGCTCTGGGTGAAGTCGAAGGCCGTCACGGCGAACACGCCGATGCTGTGCTTGAGCTCCATCGGCTCGAGGTGGGCGGGCACGATGCGCTTCGCGTGCTCGCGCGACATCTCGAAGAAACCGTTGACGGCGTTCTTGAAGTGGTAGCGCGTCAGCGGCATAGAAGACCGTGGCGATCGAGGACCTTCGCGATGATGTCGGCCGCTTCGCGCAGCTCCGGCATCGTGTGCGTCGACGTCACCGAGATGCGAAGGCGCGAGCGGTGCTTGCCGACCGCGGGGTAGCGCACCGGGTTCAGGTACACGCCGTGGTGGATCATGTCCTCGGCGACCTTGAACACGCGATCGTCGTCGCGAATCATGATCGGGATCACCTGCGACTGCGAGTCGCCGATGTCCACACCGCGCTCGCGCAAGAGCTCCTGCAGATAGGCCGTGTTGGTCCACAGGCGCTCGCGCAGTTCGGGTTCGTCGCGCGCGATTTCGCACGCCTTCAAGAGACCGCCGACGACACCGGGTGCCAGCGCGCACGAAAACACGTAGGACCGAGCGAAGCCCTTGAGGTAGCGGATCAACTTGCGCGAACCCACCACGTAGCCGCCCTGGCCACCCAGGCTCTTCGAAAACGTACCGAAATGAATGTCGATTTCGTCGTCCAAGCCGAAGTGCTCGGCCACACCGCGCCCGTTGGGGCCGAAGAGAAACGCCGAGTGCGCTTCGTCGATCATGATGCGAGCGCCGTTGCCCTTGGCCACTTCGACGATCTCCGGCAGATTGGCGAGGTCGCCGTCCATGGAATACACGCCCTCGACGATGACGAGCTTGCGACCGGGGAAGTCTTTAAGCTTGCGCTCCAGGTCGGCCGCGTTGTTGTGACGGAAATAGCGCACCTGCGCCTTCGAGAGAATGATGCCGTCGACGATACTGGCGTGGGCGAACTGGTCGGTGACGACCAAGTCGCCGGAGCGCATCAACCCGGCGATGATGCCGAGATTGGCGCTGTAGCCGGAGGGGAACAGGAGGCATTCCTCTTTGTTCTTGAAGCGCGCGAGTGTCCGGGAGAGCTCGTCGTGGAGTTCTGTGAACCCGCTCAAGATGGGGGAGCCGCTCGAGCCGGTGCCGTAGGCCCGAATCGCGTCGCACGCAGCTTCGATCACTTCGGGGCGGTACGACAGGCCGAGATAGTTGTAAGAGGCCAGGTTGATCAGCCCGCCGAGGCGCTCCTTGTGGAGCTGCTCGACGACGTCGATGCGTGTCCGCGGCGCACTCGACATGGGCTGGCCGAATAGGTAGTAGCCGGCCGGCCGGGCTTCGTCGAACCAGTCGTCGAAGGGCCCCAGGATGTCGAAGGGATCCTTACCCGATCCCCAAAAGAAGTTGCTGTAGTCGAGGTCGTTCGCCGTCGACGGCACCGGCACCGCGGGTGTCGGGAGAGGCTTGGGGGTCTCGCTCGGCGCCGGCGAACCCGTCGCGGGGACATCGGGAATAGGCGACGCCCCGTCTCGTAACGGTCTGGATGACATAGAGATTTTGTCTCCTCCTCGAAGCAGTGGTACGTTACTCTGCCGCATCGCCGTGGGCTCGTCAAGCGATTTAGCCCGGCGCGACGGCCGCCCCTGGGGCGCACCGGGCTCGACTTAACGCTCAACATGACTTTCGTTAGACAACTCATTGGCGCATTTTCGCTTCTGCTTGTGTCGGTCGTCTTCGTGGCGGGCGACTTGTGGGGGCGGTTGGTGGTGGAGCCGTTCGGGAAGCTATTCCCGAAACGCCGCGAGGCCGTACTTCGGGCCCACTATGTCGCCATGCGGGACTCCATCTTTCTCATCCTTCGCGGGGTGGGCCGGGCCCGCTTCGATATCGCGGCCCGCGTCCCCGACCGGGCTGGGATTCTCATCGTGATGAACCACCAGTCGCTCCTCGACATCCCAGTGGCCGCGTTGCTCGTGCCCGACGGGCATCCGCGATTCGTTACGCATTATCGGTACGCGAAGGGTATCCCGCTCGTGTCGTACATGATCGAAATGCTGGACGCGATCCCGGTCTATCCGGGCCGGACCGGCAAGGCCGACTTCGATCGCCTGGCCGACGCCGGACGAACCTCGCAACATCCCATCGTGTTGTACCCGGAAGGACATCGCACCCAGGACGGAGAGATTCGACCGTGGAAGCGGGGTGCGCTCGACGCGTTCCTATCCGCGCGCGCGTGGACGGTCCACGTGATCGTCGTCGACGGGCTCTGGCAGGCGGCGCGCCTGCCCGACTTCGTGCGGACGTTGACGCGCATCCACTGCCGGGTCGAAAGCGCCGGCGCCTTCGAGTACGACGGGAGCGGTCGCGCCTCGCACGATGCGTTCATCGAACGGATGCGCGCGGTCATGTGTGATAAGCTCTCCGACATGCGGCGCACATCGCGCGGCCAAGTGGGCGCGCGCGCGCACGGGCCGCGCGACGAGACGGCCCCGACGCGGCCGGCAGGGAATCCATGACGGAGAATCGGCGAGATTCAGAGCCAAGCGGCGCCGTCGTGCGTCCGTTTCCGCGCGCCGGTGCCACGGCTCCCGACCAGGTCCCGCCCGAAGTGCGCGACATCGTCGATCTCCTGCGCGACGCGTGCGGTCGCGACTTGGTCGCGGTGGTGTTCTTCGGCTCGCGACTACTCGGTACCTCGCCGGGCGAAGAGAGTGCCGCCGACCTGGTGATCGTGGTCGAGAACTACCTGCGCTTCTACGAGTCGATCGGGTCGCGGCTGCCGGCCGCGCGACACAGCGGCATTATGGCGGCACTCAACCGGGCCCTCCCCCCGAACATCATTTACCTGAACGACCCCGGAGGGCTGCGCGCCGGGGCCAAGTGCTTCATCATCACGGAGTACGACTTGGGCCTGGCACTGTCCGCCGACGCCAAGGACCACTTCTTTCGCGGGCGACTGGCACAGCGCGTCCACATCGTGTACGCGCGGAGCGACCGCGACCGTTTAGCACTCGAGCGTCGCATCGACCTGGCGCGCCGGCTGACCGTCGACTGGGTGCCGATTTACATCCCGCAAGATTCCTTCGGCGTGCTCGATTTTTGCCGTCGCATGATGGAGGTTTCGTACGCCGGCGAGATTCGGCCCGAAGCGCGCGCGCGTGTGCTCGAAGTGTTTCAATCGCAAGTGAGCTTCTTTCGCCTCGTGTACGGTCGCGTGTTGCAGGACGCCGCGCGCGACGGCCGCCTGGTCGTCGACGGCGATCGGTTTCGCTTGGCCAAGAAGCCGTCGTGGCGCGAGCGCCGGCGCTGGGCCGGCTTCTTTCGCCGTTCCAAGGCGCGCGCGACGTTGCGCTGGTTCAAGTACATGCTGACCTTCGACGACTGGCTGGATTACATCGTGCGCAAGGTCGAGCGACGCTCCGGCGTGCGCATCGACTTGACGAAGAGCGAGCGACGCTTTCCAGTGATTCTCTTGTGGCCCAAAGCGGTGCGCGTGATCCGCGCGATGCGCTCATCGGAGGCCAGCCGCGCGGTGACTCCACCCAAGCCGGCCGCCGCCGAGCGGGGCGACACGTGAGGACGGAGCTGGCCGTACTCGTCGGGGTGGTTGCTTTCGCGCTCGCCACCATGCCCGTCTACCGGGCGACGGCGGCGCGTACGTCCAACGGCGACCTGACGGGGCGCGGCGGGTCGTTCGTCATGGGTTTTTGGGTTCGCAATTGGTTCTACTGGTTGATTCGGCCGGTGACGCGCGCGTCCATCGCGATCGGATTGACCCCCCTCTTCTATAATTTGTTCGCCGTCGCGTGCGGGCTTTGCAGCATGGTGGCGTACGCCACCGACCATTTTCCCACCGCCGGCCTCTTCGTGTTCGTGAGCGGCATAGCCGACGTGATGGACGGCGAAGTCGCGCGCGGCACGCACACCGCCGACGCGCGCGGGGCCTTCTTGGATTCGACCCTCGACCGCTTCACCGAATTCGCGGCCTTCGCGGGCTTGGCGTTCTACTTCTCGTCGGGATGGATCGCCGTCGCGATCGTGGTCGCCTTGGGCGGGTCGCTGCTCGTGAGCTACACGCGTGCGCGCGGCGAGAGTCTGGGCGTTCTGTGCAAGGTCGGCTTGATGCAGCGCGCGGAGCGCATGATCCTCTTGGGCCTGGGCTCGATCCTGGACCCCGGACTGTGCGCGAGCTTCGGTTGGCAGCCGGGGTCGCTGGTGGCCGGCGTCGTCGTGGTGATCGCGCTCGGCACCGTGTGGACATCCGTGCACCGCACGGTGTGGATCGCGCGGGCGCTGCGCGGGCGCTGAGCGCAACCCGCACGGCAACCGCGCCGTATGCTAGACTCCGCCCACGCTAGCAGTGTCGCCGTCATTCTTGGAGGAGATCATCCATGCGTCTTCGTGAATCGATCGAGGGTCGCTACGCGCGACTCGGACTTGGGTTACTCGCGGGTGTGCTTTTCGGCGTGGCGCCGGTGCGCGCGGACGAACCGCGTCTCGATCCCAACGTTGCGCCGACCTTCGAAGCCGTCAATCTGAACCTCGACGCGGACCAAGAGGCCTACACCGGCTCGGTGCGCATCGACGTGCGCATTGCCAAACCAACGCGCAGCTTCTTGTTCCACGCCGAAGAAATGACGATCGACAAGGCCTCATTGGAGGGCAAGGCCGGTGCGATCGCGATCGAGGTCGCCGACGCCGGCGATCGCGGCACGCGACGTGCCACCGCGCAGGGCGACCTCGCCCCGGGCGACTACGCGCTGACGATCCAATTCTCGAAGCCGTACAACACCAAGGCGGTCGGGCTGTATCGCGTGCACCACGAAGGGCGGAGCTACTTGTTCTCGCAGATGGAGTCGCTCGATTGCCGCAAGGCGTTCCCGTGTTGGGACGAACCCATCTACAAGATTCCCTGGCAGGTGACGCTCACCGTTCCGCTCCAGCAGGAAGCGATCAGCAACGCGCCGGTCGAGAAGGAGACGCGGGGTGCCTCCACCAAGACGCTCGTGTTCAAGCGCATGCCGCCGACCTCGTCCTACTTGATCGCGATTGCGGTGGGGCCGTTCGAAAGTGTGGCCATCGCGGGCTTGTCGGTTCCGGGGCGCATCTACACGGTGAAGGGCTCCAAGGCGATGGCCAAGCACGCGGCGTCGGTCACGCCGAAAATCCTGGCCGGCCTGGAGAACTACTTCGGAACGAAGTATCCGTTCGAAAAACTCGACCTCATCGCGGTTCCCGAGTACTGGTACGGTGCCATGGAAAACCCCGGTGCAGTGACGTTCAACGACAAGATTCTTCTGATCGACCCCGCGGCGGCCAGCCTCGCGCAGAAGCGGAGTGTCGCCATGGTGACCACACACGAGCTCGCGCACATGTGGTTCGGCGACCTGGTGACGATGTCGTGGTGGGACGACCTGTGGCTCAACGAATCGTTCGCGGATTGGCTCGCGATGAAGCTCATGCCCGAGATGTTTCCCGACTACCGCTACGAGACGACCGAGGTCGGCGAAGTCAACCAGATCATGCTGACCGACGCGCGACCGTCGACGGTGGCCGTGCGCCGGCCGGTCGATTCGGGCGCGGATATCGAAGAAGATCTGGGGCTCGCGTACGAGAAGGGGCGCACCGTGCTGCGCATGACCGAGGCCTTCATCGGGCCCGACGCCTTCCAGCGCGGTGTGCGCGACTATCTCGATCACCACAAGTGGGGGAATGCAGTCGGACAGGACCTGTTCTCGGCGCTCTCGCGCGCGGCGGACAAGGACCTGGAGCCGCTTCTGGCCAGCTTCCTCGACCAACCCGGTTACCCGCTGGTGAAAGTCGACGTCAATACGAATGGGCTGTTGACCGTCTCGCAGAAGCGGTTCCTCAACGCGGGTGTGAAGGCCGCCGACCAGCAGTGGAGCGTTCCCGTTCGACTCAAGATTTCCGATGGGAAGGACGTGCAGACGCGCGTCGTGATGTTGGACAAGCCGTCGACCAGCGTCGAAGTAAACGGACAAGTCGCGTGGGTGATGCCGGACGAGGGCGGTGTGGGTTATTACCGCTGGGTGGTGCCGGCCGGCATGATGATGAAACTCGCCGAAGACCCGGAGAAGACCATGTCGCCGCGCGAACGAGCGCGCTACCTCGGTAACGTACGCGCTCTCTTGAACGGCGGCGAAATCACGGGCGACGAATACTTGGCACTCGCGGCCGCTTTCTCGAAGAACCCGGACCCCGACGTCGTGGCGGCACTGATGGCGGACCTGGGAAGTCTCAAGATGCCGTTCGTCACCGACGACCTCCGGGTGGCTTTCGCAGCCTACGTGCGTCGCACGCTGGGTCCCGCGCGCGATCAGTTCGGCGTCGAGCCCCGCGCCGACGACACCGAAGCGGTCAAGCTGATCCGGCCCGGCCTCATCACGTGGCTCGGCGACGACGGCCAGGACCCCGACGTGCGCGCGTTCTGCAAGGACGCGGCCCAGCGCTACCTGAACGACCCCACTTCGGTCGACGTCACCATCGCGGGTGCGGTACTCGGGGTGTCGGCCAGCGACGGCACGGCGGAAATGTTCAAGGAGTACCAGCAGAAAGCGGAGACCACCAAGGTGCCGGCGGAGCGCAGCCGCTATCTTTCGGCACTCGGCAAGTTCGACGACCCCAAGCTGCAGGACGCCGTGCTCGACTACACGCTCACCGACAAGGTGCGCCCAACCGAGATGTTCCAGGTGGTGTCGGGAATGTTCGACACCGAGGCGGGCCGCGACAAGCTCTACGCGTGGATCACGAAGAACTATGATCGCCTCGCCGGACGCATGCCGCCCGAATTCGTGGCCTACATGCCGTACTTCGTGACGGGTTGCTCCGAGCAGCGCTTGGACGCCGCGCGCAAATTCTTCGCGGTGCCCGCGCACAACGTCGACGGGACCGATGCCAATCTGGCCAAGGTGTCCGACACCATCACCGACTGCCTGAATCTGCGCGAGCGCGAAGGCAAGGCGGTAGCGGGCTACTTGAAGACCGTCGCGAGCACACCGTGACCCGTGCTCGGCCGCTGCGGGTCGCGGTCGTGGGGAGCGGCCCGAGCGGCTTCTACGCCGCCGAGTCGCTGCTCGCCGGGAGTGCGTCGGTCGAGGTCGACATGTTCGAAGCCTTGCCGGCGCCGTTCGGCCTCGTGCGCTACGGTGTCGCCCCCGACCACGCCAAGATCAAGAACATCATCGCGCGTTACGAGAAAACGGCGGAGCATCCGTCGTTCGCGTACTTCGGTCACACCGAAGTCGGACGCGATCTTTCCGTCGACGAATTGAAACGCTTCTACGACGCGATCGTGTTCGCCAGTGGTGCCCAGACCGACCGACGCCTCGGTGTACCCGGCGAAGACCTTCCCGGCAGCTACACGGCCACGGAATTCGTCGCGTGGTACAACGGACACCCCGCTTATCAAGACCGCGCGTTCGACCTTTCGTGCCAGTGCGCGGTCGTCATCGGCCAAGGCAACGTCGCGGTCGACGTGGCCCGCATCCTGGCCAAGACGATCGACGAGCTCAAGGACACCGACATCACCGCACGCGCGCTGGAGGTGCTGGCGGAATCGAAGATCCGCGAGATTCGCATGGTGGGGCGCCGCGGACCGGTGCAGGCCGCGTTTTCGCCGGTCGAGCTCAAGGAATTGGGAGAGCTCGCGGACTGCGACGTCTTCGTCGACCCCGCCGACTTGGTTCTCAACGACGCCAGTCGCGCCGAGATCGACGTGCTCAAGTGGCGCGACGCGAAGAAAAACGTCGACTTGTTGACGGGCTTTGCGGCGCGCACATCGAGCGGGCGTTCGCGCCGCCTCGCGATCGATTTCTACCGAAGCCCGAAGGACCTGCGCGGCGCTGGGAGCGTCCAAGAAATCTTCATGGAGCGTAACGCGCTCACGGGCGAACCCGGCGCGCAGCGCGCGACGGGCACGGGTCGCATCGAGCCGGTGTCGTGCGGGGCGGTGTTTCGCAGCGTGGGCTACCGCGGCCTTCCGATTGCCGGCGTCCCGTTCGACGAGCGCGCGGGTACGATGCCCAACGTCGAGGGGCGCGTGGTCGAGAACGGAAAGGCGGTGCCGGGGTTGTACGCGGTCGGTTGGATCAAGCGCGGGCCGTCGGGGGTCATCGGCACCAACAAGCCCGACGCCGCCGAGACGGTGAAGCACCTGCTCGAAGACGAGGCGTCCTTGCCGTCGTGCGCGGAGCCGTCGCGCGACGCCGTGCTCGATCTATTGTCGTCGCGCGGGGTGCGCGTCGTGAGCTACGCGCAGTGGCGCGCCATCGACGCGGCCGAAGTCGCGCGCGGTGTCGCGGCGGGCAAGCCCCGCGAGAAATTCGTCGACGTCGACGAGATGCTGTCGGCGGCGAGCCGTTCGTAGTTGTTTCGAAGGAGGATCGCAATGCGTGGTCGGCCAAATTATGGAGCTTCGTGGAAGGTGATCGTGCTGGTCGTGTCGGCGGTGGCGGTCGGATTCGTGCTCGGTGTCGCCGAAGGAGAACTCCCGTTCACCAAGAACGACATCGCGGGCGCCGAAAAACTCGACGGTCTCACGTTCACCGACGCCGAGCGCGACTCCATGCAAGGCGACCTGGCCGACAATCTGAAGAACTACGAAGCCGTGCGCGCCGTGGCGGTGGCCAACAGCGTCCCGCCCGCGCTGGTGTTTCGCGCGCGTGGGGCTGCGACCGACGTGGCACTCGCGACGACGTCGTCGAAGCAACGTCTCCGCCTCGAGAAGCCGACGCATACCAAGCGCCCGCAAAATCTCGAAGAGGTCGCGTTCTGGCCGGTGCGCGACTTGGCCGAGTTGGTGCGCACCAAGCAGGTGACGTCGACCGAGCTCACGACCATGTATCTCAATCGCTTGAAGCGATTCGGTCCCAAGCTCGAGTGCGTGGTGACGTTGACCGAAGCGCGCGCGATGGAAGAGGCGCGAGCGGCCGACGAGGAAATCAAGAAAGGGAAGTACCGCGGCCTGCTGCACGGAATTCCGTACGGCGCCAAAGATCTCCTGGCCGTGAAGGGATATCCGACCACGTGGGGATCGGCCGCGTACAAGGACCAAACCATCGACGAAACCGCGACCGTCGTTCAGAAGCTCGACGCCGCCGGTGCGGTGCTGGTCGCGAAGCTAACCTTGGGTGAGCTGGCGTGGGGCGACGTGTGGTTCGGCGGCATGACGCGTAACCCGTGGGATCTCGAGCAGGGTTCGAGCGGTTCGTCGGCCGGTTCGGCGTCGGCCACGAGCGCGGGGCTGGTCGCGTTCGCGATCGGCACCGAGACGTGGGGCTCGATCGTGTCGCCGTCGACGCGCTGCGGAACGACGGGGCTTCGTCCCACCTTCGGTGCCGTGAGCCGAGCCGGGGCGATGGCGCTCTCGTGGTCGATGGACAAGATTGGACCGATTTGCCGGAGCGTCGATGACTGCGCGATCGTGTTCGACGCCATTCGCGGCGCCGACGGTGTCGACCCGGCGGCGGTGAACGCCAACTTCGAGTACGCACCCGCGCCAGGGCTCAAGGGCATGCGCATCGGATACATCAAGGCGTTGTTCGACGCCGACTATCCGAACAAGGCGCACGACGCGGCCACACTGGATCAATTGCGCACGCTGGGCGCCGAGTTGGTGGAGATCGAGTTGCCGAAGCTCCCGATTGCGCCGCTTTCGTGCATTCTGACCGCGGAAGCCGCGGCCGCCTTCGACGACCTCACGCGCTCGAATCGCGATGATCTCTTGGTAAGACAAATCAAGAATGCCTGGCCCAACGTGCTGCGCGGCGGGCGCTTCATTCCCGCGGTCGAATACATCCAGGCCAACCGCGTGCGCTCGCTCCTGATGGCGGAGATGGAACAGTTGCCGGTCGACGTCTACGTGACACCGACCTTCGGTGGCGACAACCTGCTGCTCACGAACTTGACCGGAGAGCCCTGCGTCGTCTTGCCGAACGGATTCACGGACAAGGGAACGCCGACCAGCATCACGTTCATGGGACGTCTGTTCGGCGAAGGAACCCTGCTCGTAGTGGCCAACGCCTACCAAGACGCGACCGACTTCGACGAGAAGCACCCGGCGGCGTTCCAGTAGTCGCTAGCGCGGATTCTCGAGAGCGAGCCGCGTCACGACCGCGAGGTGGTGGTCGTCGTGCTCGGCGACGAAGAAGCACAGGTCGATCAATCGCATCGGCCGTTTGAGGCGCGGATGGAGCGAGGTGCGCGTCACGTCGTCGTCGGAGCAGGCGTCGAGCCGGTCGACCCAGCGCCCGCGCGCGACGCGGAACTCCGCCACGATGGCGGCGATGGCGCGCGCGTTATGATGGCTTTCGCCGGTGGCGCGATTCGACATGTCGGCGGCCGACATTTCCTTGGCACCGCTCAAGAGCTCCAGCGTTCGCCGCGCCCATAATCCCTCCAAATCGACGAGATGACCCAGGTGTTCCTGGATCGACCAACCGTCGCCGGGCTTGTGCAGACGCGCGACCTCCCGGATGCGCGCCTTTTCCTCCACGCGCGCCGGAGTCCCGCGCAAGCGTTCGACGATGGCCGGGAATTCGCCTGCCGACGGTTCGTAACCGAAGCGACGATCCAACCATTTCGTCATCTGTTGCACGAGAGTGCCTCCTGGTCCCAAGAGCGACAGAATAACACAGCGAAAAGAAAGGGGGCCGGCAAGCCGGCCCCCTTGGGAACACGAAACCGCGATTCGCCGCGCCCGCTAGTGGGTCACGACGAACTTGCGCGTGAGCGACTTCATGCTCGTCTGCATCTTCAGGAAGTAGACGCCGCTCGCCATCTTGCTCGAATCGAGGTCGATGCTGCTCCATCCCTTCGGGCGTTGGCCGTCGAGGAGGGTGGTGACGCGACGCCCTGCGACGTCGTAGACCACGATGCTCACCGGGCCCGCTTCCTCGAGCGCGAAGTTCAGCCGCGACGACGACGACACCGGGTTGGGCGCGGGCACCGCGAGGAACATCGGTGTGCGCTGCGGGTGATCGTCTTCGACCGGCGTGAACGTCTCCGTGCAACCGAACACGCGCATGTTGATGAGCGCGGTATTGCCGGCGCCGCCGTTGGCTTCACCGTCGCGCACCGTGATGACGCCGTAACTCGTGTACGGGAGTCCCGAGGTGTCCGGCCACCAGCGCCACAGATTCACGGTGTCCCACTCGATCGAGATGTCGTACTGGCCGCCTGCCGTCATGTGAGCCGAGACGGGGACGTCATGGAAGCGCATGCCGGGGCCGCTCGAGTAGGCGGTGCCTTCGGAGATGAGCGTTCCGCGCACCACTCCCGCGGCGTTGTATACGCGCGCGGTGATCCGCTGCCCGGCCGGGATGTCGGCCATCCAGCCCAGGCTGTAGATCTGCTGATCGACCACGGACGTGATGTAGGCTCCGTACTGCGAGTTGTCCTGGCCGGTCGAGTTCGGCGGCGGATTCGGCCCCGCCAACTTGGCGAGGTTGAACGGCATGCCGCCCGCCTTTTCCTCCCAGTGGGCGCGGTAGTGCGGCAGTGCGAAGTTGGTCCCGTCGCCAAAGGCCTCCGACGTGTTCATCACGAAGATGTCTTTGGTGAACGGGGGCGGGGTGGCGTTCTCGTCCCACCACTGCCAATTGTTGGTGGCGCCGAAAGTGATGGCGACGTCGTAATCCTTGCCCTCCAGCAGTTGCGCGTTGAGGGGAACGTCGTGCCATCGCATTCCGGCCAACGGGACGACGTACGTACCCGTCGCGACCAAGGCGCCGCGGACCACACCCACCGCTTCGTAAACATTCGCGGTGAGCGTCTGGCCGGCCACCAAGTCCGCTTCCCACCCGAATCCACACAACCGCCCGGTATCCAGCATGTGAATGTAGACGCCGCGCTGTTGGTTGTCGTCGGATGCCGGGTTGGGGGCGGCTCCCGGCCCACCGAGATCGGTGAGATTGGGCGACCCCGCAGCGTGTCCGGACAGCTCGAAGTGGGGTAGCGCGAAATTCGCCGCGCCCCCGCCCGACGAGCCGTCGCGGACGCGAATCGCGCCGCCGATGTCGAACGGCTCCGCGATCAGATTCTCATCCCACCATTCCCACGCCGCACCCCCCGGCACTTCGACGACGATTTCGTAGTCTTGGCACGCGAGCAGGGTATAGGTGATGGGTATCGACGTGACCACGTTGGCGAGTTGAACCGCCGCAATGGAGTTGCTGGCGAGAAGCGCACCCCGCGTCGTGCCGTTGGCCGCGTAAATACGAGCGGTCAGGGCCTGGGGCAGGGTTGCGAGATCCATCTTGTAACTGATCGCGCACAGGTCGAAGTCCTTGATCGCCGTGACGTATACGCCGCGCTCGAAGGTTACGGGGTCGGCGCCGAAGTTCGGCGGCGGCGTGCTCGGCGTCAGCACGAGCTTCGAACCGTCACAACTCCCGTCGACCCCCACGTGCAGTGTCGTCGAACGATTGGAGGCGACGTTGGCGTAGCAGTCCGTGAACGAGTATGTGTCGGAGTACACGCCGGGGGCGAACGCGTTCGCAGCCGCATTGATCGACACGGTCACGACGGTAGCCCCGCCCGCGGCCAACTCTCCGCCGAGCGACGACGCCGTGTTCCACGCCGCCAAACCGGTAAGCGTCCAAGTCAGCCCGGACGAACCCGTGTTCGAGACCGTGTACGCGATCGACGGGGGGTCGAACGGTCCGCCTTGGAAGCCGCCCGAAATCAAGCCGGGCGACGGCGTCACCGACAAGAGTCCCGCACCCACCGGTGCCGTCGCTCCCACCTGTGTGTCCCACGCGAACGGATTGACCGTGGCTTCACCGTAGAACCAGAGTGTTTGCCAATCGAATGGATCGAGGTCGCAGCCGTAATAGTCGCCCCATCGGAAGGGGTCGGCAGGCGTACCCGCGCTAACACTTCCGTTGTAGCTCGAGAGTCCGGCGCGCAGCGAGCCGCTAGCACCCCACGGGCCGCCGTTGGGCAAATCGACGTAGCGTGAACCCGGGTTCTCCGTAGGTCCGCCGCGCGAGAACGCGACGATCCCGCTAAACGACAGGTCGAAGTCGACCGCAGGATAGGCGTAGTACAACCCCGACGCGCCGAAGGAGGTCTGGAACGACACCGCCGGCACGAAGGGCTGAATCTGGAATACTTGGATCGCGGATCGATCCGCGGGCTCGCCCCAGTTGATGCGAATCCCGTGTCCGGTCCACATGTTTCCCGAGTAGTACGCCAAGTTTTGCAGTCGGGCGTCGTCGCAGTCGAGGAAGGTGAGGTCGGGCTGCTGCATCGCCGGCGGGTTGTCATAGACCGCCACCGGCAGGTTGACCGACGTCAACGACGTCGGGGCGCACGGCGGACCCACGAGACGCCACTCCGTGAGGAAATTCCCGCCGAAGCTGACCGAGTTGACGAACAAGTACTCGCCCGGCCAGGAATTCATGTCGGCCGCGCGGAGCGAGAACGCCAACGAACCGTCGGCAGGGTTGGTGAGACTCCAGAAGTCCCACCAGCAGACACCGCCGCATGTGTACGGGCCTGACTTGTCGATGTTGCGGATCTTCGCGTACTGAAACACCGCCGGATTGGCCCAGTTGAACATGTTGGCGGTGATGTGAATGCCGCTGGGACTGGTGCCGACGTCCTGATAGTCGGCCCAGAACGCGGTGGGCGTCCCACCGTTCAACCTGAAGTCCAAGTAGTAGTAGCACCAGCCTCCGTTGGGATCGCTGTCATCGGATACCAACAAAAGGATCCATGAACCCTGTGTCGCGCTGTTGTTGACGCAGCATGTAATGACCCAGCGCCCATCCCAAACGTCGTAGACGACCTTCGGGTCGAAGATGAAGTTGGTCGCGTCGCCGACGAAGGTCGCGATGTTGGTCTCGAATTGATTGGTGCCGCACTTGTCGTAGAACGCCATGCGGGCGTTGACGACGGCGACGACGTTGGTCGGTCCCACCGAGACGTCGCAATCGGGCGGCGTGAGCGTGGTTTGACTGATGCTGTCCCACGTCTGCTTGAGCGCAGGCGCCAGGGCCGCCGTGGCCGCGGCGTCCTGCTTCATCTGCGGGAGCGCCTTTCCGGTGGCGGGGTCGATCCCGAGGACGGCCTCCGCCGGAGCGACAAAGGTGTCGGGAAGTCTCAGGTTCCACGTGCGGCTGCCGTGCTTCACCTCATCCGGAACGTAGGGAATGATGTTCGGCAGCGGATCGCGCGTCGAGCGTGAGCCCGCCGGCATCGCGCCACCGCCCGGTCCGCCCGTGGTGTGCGGCGTACCCGTATTGGGACGCGCCATCGCAGACGCGAGCGCTTGATCCAGTGCTTGGTTGCGGCGTGTCTTGTCCTGGGGCAGCGGTGGCATCAACTCGCCGTTGACCCACTTCGCTTCGTCGGACGCCGGCGCGGCGACCGCGTCCGGGGCGACGACGGCCGCTTCGGGGGCATCGCTCGTGGTTGTGGTGCTCGTGAGGCCCGCGGGCGCGCCCGTCACGGGACCCTTGTCGCTCGTTTGCGCTGCGGACACGACCAATACGGCCGCAGACGCGATCGCAACGAGGGTGATGAATCGCATGAGATGAGAACGTCGACGGATGTCGTGCATAGAGGAGAGACCTCCCGTGCGCGGCGCCAAAGGACGCCGTGTGGTTCGGGTGCACAGAAGTGCCGCAACATGTGTGCGGTACCGGCGCGGTGTCAGGCGAGATCAGGGGCAGATGCGCCGGAAGTGGCTATCGCGGTAATGACGCGAGCATTGTAGCACTGCACGTCTTTGGGAGGGAACCAGATTCTCCAAGTATTTTTTCTTGCGCTCTAGAAATGGTTCGAGTGACAGCCGGTCGATCCGGTAGGATCAGGGCCGCACGCACTCAAAGCTATCATGGCCGACGCACTCTTCTGGCATCGTCTCCAATTCGCGTTCACCGCCGTCTATCACTACATATTTCCCCAGCTCACGATGGGGCTCGCGTTCCTCATCGTCGTGATGAAGTGGCGGGCGCTTCGTAGCGGCGAAGCACGCTGGAACGACGCCGCGCGCTTCTGGATTCGCATTTTCGGGCTGAATTTCGCGGTCGGTGTCGTCACCGGAATTCCGATGGAGTTCCAGTTCGGCACCAACTGGGCGCGCTTCTCCGAGTACGCCGGCAAGGTGGTGGGGCACACCTTGGGGATGGAAGGATTATTCGCGTTCTTCCTCGAGTCGGGATTCATTGCCATCTTGGTGTGGGGCGAGAAGCGTGTGGGACCGCGCGGGCATTTCCTGGCCGCGTTCGCGCTGTGGATCGGGAGTTGGCTCTCGGGCTATTTCATCATCGCGACCAACGCGTTCATGCAGCGGCCCGTCGGCTTCGAACACGCGCTCGACGGGACGCTGCGACTCACCGACTTCGGCGCGTTCGTGCTCAACCCGTGGGCGCTGGCGCAGTATGCGCACACCATGGTGGCCGCAATCGTCACGGCGTCGTTCGTGGTGTCGGCCGTGGGCGCGTACTATCTCTTGCAGAAGCGCCACGTCGAAACCGCGCGCGCGTTCTTGCGCGTCGGTATCACGGCGGGTTTATTCGCGAGTATCCTGGTGGCGTTCCCGACCGGCGACAGGCAAGCCAAGCTGGTGGCGAAGCACCAGCCCGCGGCGCTGGCCGCCATGGAGGGGCGCTTCGAGAGCGGACCGCGGGCGGGCATCACGCTGATTGGCCAGCCCAACGTCGACGCGCGCCGACTCGACAACCCCGTCGCCGTCCCCGGCATCTTGAGTTTCCTCGCCTACGGTACCTTCCACAGCGACGTGGCCGGCTTGAACGAGTTCCCCGAGAGCGACTGGCCCGACAACATCGAGCTGCTCTATTACTCGTTCCACGTGATGGCCGGCCTGGGGACCATCATGATCGCCGTGATGCTGCTCGCGAATCTGTTGCGCTGGCGCGGGCGACTCGATCACACCCGGCCCGTGTTGTGGATGCTCATGCTGGCGTTTCCGTTTCCCTACATCGCGACCACCGCCGGCTGGCTCACGACCGAGCTCGGGCGTCAGCCCTGGGTGGTGTACGGACTCTTGCGTACCGCGGACGCCTCGAGTCCCGTCGTGCATTCCGGCACGGCGCTGTTTACGCTGATCGGATTCTGCGGGCTGTATTTCGTGCTCGGCGTCTTGTTCTTGTTTTTGGTGGCGAAGGAGATCGCGCACGGTCCGACGTCGCACGACGCGCGTCACGCGGAGGCGCAGCATGGTTGAGTTGTGGTTCGGCATCGTTGCCGTGATGCTCACGTTGTACGTCGTCATGGACGGATTCGACTTGGGTGCCGGCGTGCTGCACCTCTTGGTCGCGCGCACCAACGCGGAGCGGCGCCAGGTGCTGGCGGCGATCGGGCCGTACTGGGACGCCAACGAAGTGTGGCTCCTCGCGACCGGCGGTGCCCTCTTCGTCGCGTTCCCGAAAGTGCTCGCATCCGGGTTGTCGGGCTTCTATTTCGCGATCTTCCTCGTGCTGTGGTGCTTGATCCTGCGTGGCATCGCGATCGAATTTCGCAGCCACGTCACCGCGCCGATGTGGCGCGCGTTCTGGGACGCGACTTTCGCGGTCGCGAGCATTCTCTTGTGCATCTTCTTCGGCTGCGCGCTCGGGAACCTCTTGCGCGGGCTCCCGCTCGACAGCAACGGCTGGTTCTCGCTGGCACTGTTCACGGATTTCTCCGCGCGCATGCCGGTCGGGATTCTCGATTGGTACACGGTCTTGGTCGGCGTGTACGCGCTCCTGGCTCTCGCGATGCACGGCGGTGCGTATCTGGCCTGGAAGACCGACGGGGACGTGGGCGCGCGCAGCTGCAACCTCGCTTACGTCGCGGCCCTGGCGGTCACGGCGTTGTGGCCGGTCATGACCTTCGTGACGGTGCGCGTGAATCCGCTCTTGTTCGAGCACTTCACGACGCGCCCGCTGGCGTGGGCGTGCGCCGCGCTGGCACTCGCCGGTCTCACGGGTGTTCTATTTGGACTGCGACGCGGTTCGCACCGACGCGCGTTCTTCGGGTCGTCCGCGTTTCTCTTGGGCCTCATGGCCGCGACGGCGGTATCGATCTTTCCCATCATGCTGCGCGGCATCGGCGAGGGTGTTTCGATGCTGGCCACCGAGGCAAGCAACGACGCGGACGGGCTGCGCACCGCGACGCGCTGGTGGCTGGTGGGGATTCCGCTGGTGATTGTCTACTTCGCGATCCAGTTCCGCGTTCACGCGGGGAAGGCCAGCGCACCACGCGAGGGCGAGGGGTACTGATTGATCGCGTACCGCGTCGGCAACGACCTCGATCTCGATCAAGTGTTGGATCTATACCGTGCGTCGACCTTGGGCGAGCGACGGCCCGTCGACGACCGCGCGATCATGGCCGACATGATTCGCCACGCCAACTTGGTGGTGACGGCGTGGGAGGGAAACATGATGGTCGGCATTTCGCGCTCGCTGACCGACTTCACCTACGTCGCGTATCTCGCCGACCTGGCCGTGCGCGACACGCACCAGAAGCTCGGTATCGGTCGCGAGCTCATCGCGCGCACGCGCGCCGAGATGGGTCCGCGTTCGATGATCGTGCTGCTCTCGGCACCGGCCGCGGTCGATTACTATCCGAAGCTCGGCTTCACGAAGCACGGTTCGGCGTGGGTGTTGCGCGCGCACGAAGATCTGCGCTAATGGAAGTCCCGGCTGCGCACGGGGGCGCTGCGCTTGAGCGACTCCGGCTCCCACAGTGATTCCACCACCACGTGCACGACGTTCGATTCGCGCTGGATCTTGCCCGTGGCACCCAAGAACGACGACGTCTTCGCGACCAGCGCGTAGCGGTTGAACACGTCTTGCCATAGCACCAGGTTCACGAAGCCGGTCTCGTCCTCGAGGGTCATGAAGACGACTCCTTTCGCGGTGCCCGGGCGCTGGCGCACGATGACCAAGCCCGCGTAGCGCACGCGCTGGCCGTTTCGCATCGACGCGACCCCGCGCGCGTCGGGGAGGCCCAAGGCCGAGAGCTTCGCGCGCAAGGCTCCCAACGGGTGTCCGCGCGGACTGTGTCCGGTGGCTTCGTAGTCCCACACCACCGTCTCCAACTCGGTGAGATCGCGAAACGCGACCTCGCGCTCGGCGCCCGCGAGTTCGATGGAGGGTGCCGTCTGGACGCCGCGTGCTTGCCACAGCGCCTCGCGCCGCCCGCTCTCCAGCGCTTCGAAGGCACCCGCCTCTGCGAGCCGCGTGCGCAGCGCCACGTCGCAGGCGGTGCGCTGCACGAAGTCGTCGACGGAAACGAACGCGCGCTGTGCGCGCGCCGTCGTCAGGCGCGCCGCGAAGTCTTCGCGCAATCCCTTTACGTAACGAAGTCCCATGCGCACCGCGAACGACGCCACCCCGACGTCACCCGGGTCGCGTCGACCCAACGCGCGCAGCGACGACGGCGCGTGCTCCATCATACAATCCCAGTCGCTCGAACACAACGCACACCGGCAGCACGAGCAACCCGTGGCGCTTGGCGTCGTCGATAATGGTCGCGGGGGAATAGAAGCCCATGGGCTGTGCATTCAGAATGGCGCACGTGAAGGCGTCGAGGTAATGCCGCTTGAGCCACGCCGACACGTACGCGATGAGTGCGAAGCTGGCCGCGTGGCTTTCGGGGAATCCATAATCGCCGAAGCCGCGAATCTGCTCGAACACGCGCTCGGCGAAATCGGCTTCGATGCCTTTGGCGCGCATGCGTGAGATGAGCTTGTCGTGGTGGCGCTCGAGTCGGCCGCTCCTTCGCCAGGCCGCCATGTCGCGTCGCAGTTGATCGGCTTCGCCGGGCGTGTAGTCGGCGGCCACCACCGCGAGCTTCATCACCTGCTCTTGGAAGAGCGGAACGCCGAGTGTTCTCTTCAAGACGGGTTCCAGGCATTCGTGCGGGTAGACGACCGTCTCTTCGCCGTTTCGTCGGCGCAGATACGGGTGCACCATCCCACCCGTGATGGGGCCGGGCCTCACGATGCTAACTTCAATAACGAGATCGTAGTAATTGCGCGGCTTCAAGCGGGGCAACATGGCCATCTGAGCGCGGCTCTCGATCTGGAACACGCCCACGGTATCGGCGCGGCGGATCATCTCGTAGGTGCGCTCGTCGTCGGCGGGAACGGCGGCCATGTCGAGCTTTTGACGATGATGGGTGGCGATCAAGTCGAAGGCGCGATTGACGACGGTCAGCATGCCCAGTCCGAGCAGGTCGACCTTGAACAAACCGATCGACTCGAGGTCGTCTTTGTCCCACTGGATCACCGTGCGATTTTCCATGGTCGCGTTTTCGATCGGGACCAAGTCGCGCACCGGCTCGTGGCCAAGCAAGAACCCGCCGGGATGGATCGACAGATGCCGCGGGAAATCCTGGATCTCCGAGGTCAAGCGCACGAGGTGCTGGTGCGCGGGTGTCGTCGAGGTCCAAGCCCGCGCGCGCGAGAGCGTCGGGTGTGATTTCGTCGTAGTGCGAGAGCAGGCGCGCGATGCGGTCGAGGGTGGTGTCGGGAATGTCGAGCGCCTTGCCCACTTCGCGCACCGCCGAGCGCGCGCGGTACCGCACCACGTTGGCCGCCATGGCCGCGTGCGTGCGACCGTATTTCTCGTACACCCACTGGATCACTTCCTCGCGGCGATTGTGCTCGATGTCCAGAGTCGATGTCGGGCGGCTCCGCGCGCTCTTTCGACAGAAAGCGCTCGAACAACAATTCCATGCGCACCGGGTCGACGGCGGTAATGCCGAGGCAGTAGCACACGGCGGAGTTCGCCGCCGAGCCGCGTCCTTGGCACAGAATGCCGTTGCGCCGGCAGAACTGTACGAGCTCATACATGGTGAGAAAATAGCCCTCGTACTCGAGCTCACGAATGACGTCGAGCTCTTTGGTAAGTTGCTGCGCGGTCTCGGGCGGAATGCCGGCGGGGAAGCGTTCGCGCGGATAGCGTTCCTTGGCACCTTCGAAGGTGAGGCGGCGCAGATGCTCGAAGGCGCTGGTTCCGTCGGGGAGGGCTTCGAGCGGGTAGCGGTAGCGAATCTCCGCGAGTGTAAAGGCGCAGCGCGACGCGACCTCTTCGGTGCGCTCCACCGACGCGCGGTCGTCGTCGAATAGCAAATGAAACGCGTAGGGCGAGCGCAGTGCGTGCTCGGCGTTGGACCGCGTGAGCCGGCCCGCCGTCGAAAGAGACACACCGTGGCGCAGGCACGTGAGGACGTCCTGCAGGTCGCGGCGCGCGCGGGTGTGATACAGCACCTCGATCGCGGCCACGGTGGGGAGTGCGAAGCGCGCGGCGCGTTCGCGCACGCGCCTCTCGGTGACGACGTCCTGCGCGTTGCGGTGCCGTGTCACCATCGCGTAGGCGCGGTCGCCGAACGCGTCTTTCACATCGCGCGCGACGAACAGCGGGTCGGCCGCACCCGCGAGCAGACTCCCGTCGCCGCCCCACAGCACGATCAATCCTGGCGCGCGTTCGCACACCTCGCGCCAGCGTACCACGCTCTCGCCTTTGGGTGAGCGCAGGCGGCCGTCGGAGATCAGATTGCACAGGTTCGCGTAGCCGCGACGATCCGCGGCCAGGAGCACGACGTGCGAACCATCTTCGACGGTGATCTGCGAGCCCGTGATCAATTGCACGCCGAGTTCGCGCGCCTTGACGAAGGCGCGCACGATCCCATAGACCCCGTCGCGATCGGTCAGGGCCAGCGAGCGAATCCCGACGCGGGCCGCTTCTTCGACCAGCTCGTCGGGGTGGCTCGCACCTTCCAAGAAGGAGAAGTTCGATTTGCACCAGAGCGGCGCGTACGGGGCGGGGGAGGATAGGCGGTTCATGGCGTTTCGAGGCTAGCAGAGTCGTGGCGGCGAAAGAAAAAAAGCTCTTGCCCCGAGGCCGCCTCGGGGATATAGTTGGTACTAACAACTAATGGAGCGTAGACCATGACGACCCAGACGGCACTTCCGACCCGCCCCCACGACTCGGTCCTCGAGCGCGATACGCTCGATCTCTACGAGGCCCTGACCGACCTCGTGCGCGTCTATCAATTCCGCGACCGGAACCTAATTTGTTGTCACGACATCTCGGTGACGCAATGCTATGCATTGGACGCACTCGTGCGCGGGGGAGCAACGACGCTGGGCTCGCTCGCGAGCACGCTCCTGCTCGACAAGAGCACGATGAGCCGTGTCGTCGAAACGCTGGAGCGCAAAGGTTACGTCAAGCGCGCGACACACCCCGGCGACGCGCGGGCGGTGCGACTGTCGGTGACCGCGCGCGGGCGCTCGTTGCACCAGACCATCCGTCGCGAATTGCTCGAAGAAGAAAGCGCCGTGATCGAAGATCTCCCGGCCGAGGTGCGTCGCGCGACCGTCGATGTCGTGCGCAAGCTGGCGACTTTGGCGGCCCAGCGTCGCGGGTGCTGTGCACCCGAGGCCTGCGAGGCGTGAACATATGACCCAAGGGCGCGAAGCGGCATGGTATGGAACGGCGGGGTCGTGGACCCTGCGCGCGGCGACCGCGGACGATGTGACCGCCGCGCGCGCATTGATGGCCGCGTGCGGGCTCCCGGTGGATGGCCTCGAGGATCAGTTCGAGCGCCACTTCGTGATCGGCGAATTCGGCGGCCAACTGATCGGAGTTGCGGGCGTGGAAGTTTGCGGGCGCTTTGGACTCTTGCGCTCGGTCGCGGTGGCGACGGCGTGGCGCGCGGGCGGTGTGGCGACGGCGTTGGTGCGAGACCGGATCGAATGGGCGCGATTGACGGGGATGCACTCGCTGTATCTCCTCACGACGACGGCGGAGCCGTACTTCGCGCGCCATGGATTCGTCGCGGTGGCGCGAGACGGTGCGCCGCGAGAGATTCGCGCGTCGAAGGAGTTCGCGCAGGCGTGTCCGGAGTCGGCGACGCTCATGTGTCTGACGCTGGCGGTCGAGGTCTAATTTTGGGTCCGATAGTTGGTAGTAACAACAAAGAAGGAGGTGCGCCATGCGTATGAATTCGTGTAGCTGCGGTTGCGGCTGCGGTGGTGGTTGCTGCGGCGGTGGCGACTAGCCAGCCCGTTTCGAGCGGGCGTGCCGGCGCGACGTCGGCGCGCCCGCTTTTTATTCGACTTCGCCTTGAATGAACCAGCCCCCGCGACGCCGGTCGTAGAACATCCAGAGTGCGCGGTCGTTCGACGTGCGCACGAAGTAGTACTCGCGCTGCACCTCGCGCGCCCACCATCCACCCGCGACGATATAAGGTCCGAAGGTCTCGCGCACCGTGCCTTCGTCGATATGCTTCAAGAGCTCGGCTTGCGCGTCGCGACGCCGGCTGGGCGAAAAGGGAATCGGTCGCGCGAAGATGCGGCGCACGAGCGGCGGTTGACGCACCGCACGCGGTTGCGGCGTCGCGAGCGACACCACTGGCTCCCAGTCGAAGCGCGCTTCGGGAAGATGGCCGTCGCGCAGCACCGCTTTCACCACCGAATTCGCCCCCAGCTCCGCGCGCACGCGCGCGATGGCACGCGCCGCCGCGGCGACGTCACGCCGGGGTTTCTGCGCGAACAAATCCGGTTGCGTGTGCGATGCCGCCACCCCTTCGATCTCGACGCGCATGTCGGTGACCCCGCGGGCGCGCGTGGTCGCGACGGCTGCGCGCGCGGCGAGCACACCGGTCAATCGTAAGCGCACCAGCTCGACGATTTGCGACAGGTCCAGGGTCGGCGACGCCGGCTCCAAGCGCTCGGCGGTTTTGGTGCCGTCGTCAAACTCGAGTTGAATCGCGATCGCGCGCAGCACGTCGCCGCGCTCGTCGAGGGTCCGCACCAACGTTTGAATACTCCGGTCCACCACCGCCATCAATCGTTCCAGATCGCCCTCCGGATAATCGAGGTGTACCGTCGACGCCACCGGCTCGCGCGCGGGTCGCGGCTGCAGCGGTGTCGCCAAGGCACCGCTCGCGACCAGGTGCAAGCGGTGCGCATCGGCGCCGAAGCGCGTCCGGATTCCGTTGGCGGGGAGGGCGAGAAAATCTCCCAGGGTTGTCACTCCGAGCTTGGCGAGTGTTTCGCGCACGTCCGGGTCGACGCCGAGGCGGTCGAGCGGGACGCCGCCGGCGCGCTCGCGTTCCTCGGATTCGGTGTCGACGACGTCGGCGCGCGGTCTTGGATCCGAACGCGCGAGCGCATACGTGCCGAAGCGCGAAAATCCCACGACGACCGCGGCGCGAAAGTGCAGGCGCGCGACTTCGTCGCCCACCCACGAGCCCCATTTGCGCAGCGACGGATAAAGCAGCGACAACCCCGACGCCCCCAGCCAGAACACCCCCGGCTCCGCGTCGGAAGGTTCGACGTCGGGTGTGTAGAAGCGAAGCGCTTCCGTGAGCGAGTCGATCGCGTGTCGGATGTCGGAGGCGGGGACTTCGCCCGCGTGGAGGTTGGGCTCAAGCGAAAGGGCGGCCGCGTAACGGAGACCGGGAAGGACGCGGCTCGCCCGTGCGCGTTCGTTGGACCACAGGATCACACCCTGCGCGGTGTCGTGGTCGACGACTGCGACCGGGTGCTCGCTCCAGTTTGGGTGCCGACGCAGCAGAAGCTGGAGCGGGAATTCCGGCAGGCTCACACACGCGATGCGCATAGGGTCGTTGCATACGGTTAGGGTCGCGCTCGAGTTCTATCGCCCCGGGAGCGAGCTCACGAAGCCGACACTGCGGTCGATCCATTGTTGCAATGCCGCCTCGGACGTGTAGCCTTCGCGCGCGACGTAGACGAAGCCGGGCAGCGGCCGGCCGGTGAAGTCCATCGGGTGCGCGTGGGGTTCACGCAGCGCGTCGTCGTAGGCGTCGGGCCCGACGCGCACGACCAGCTTCTCGTCGAAAATGCCGCAGCACATGTTGCCTTCGAGCAGAAACGCCACACCGCCGATGATCTGACGCTCGGAAACACCGGGGGTGCCGTCGAGGGCGTTGCGGATCTTGCGTGCGGTCAAATCGTTGAACGGGGTCATGGGAGCGTCCTTTCTGCAAACGATACGCGCGTCGCGGGTTCCCTCCGCTCTCAAGTCCTCGCGCGTGAATTTGTTGGAAACGCGCTGCGGAAGTTCGCGTCGGGAATCCCGCAACGCGCGCTGTTCAATGCAAACCTTCCGGCCCGCGACAGACGCCGGCGTGTTGCCAGCCGGGGCCGCGTCGCTTGTCTTTAATCACGTGGATTTCCCACGCGAAGTGATCGAAGCTTTGTTTCTCGACGGCGGTCTCGCCGCGGATCGATATGAGTGAACCGATCGACAAGGCGTCGCTCTTTTTGCGCGTCAAGCACACGACGGCACAATGGTGCGCGTTGGCCAGTCCCGAAAGCCGGCTTTGCACCGACATCGCGAGGTTGGCGTCGTGCGAGAGATCCATGATGACGAGGCCGAAGCCGCCCGATCGCAAGAGGTGATCCGCGGCGCGCGCAGCCTTCGACGTCGAATCCGTGCGCACGACGACAAGCCCGTTCAAGTCGACTCCCGACGCGGCGACGTCGGGAGGGTAAAAGCTCGACCCGCCTGCTTCGATCCACGCGACGGGCTCGGCGTGGTCTTGCGCTTCGAGGACGAGTGAGGTGGCCGCCGTGAGTGACGCCCCCGCGGTGTCGCTCGACACTTCCACCATACGACCCGCGAGTGCTTGCAAACTCCACTCGCGCGTTTCGTCGGGCGAGGTGGGAGTCCCGGCTGGGAGACCCTGTCGGATTCCCAGCCGGGACAGCACGTGGATCAATGGTGCGGAGGAGAGAACGTTGGCGGTCAACATGGCTGCTCATTTATATGTCGGTTCGTGTGTCGGTTCGCGACGTTGGTTTCAAGACCGCGGCCGCGGCGTCCCTCGCCGTGTGGTGCAGAAGGGAAGGACCGGCGAGGGACGCGCGCGTCACGTGGTTGGTCTAATCGAGATAACGCCTGACTTCGATCACCTTGCCCAAAATCGTGACTTCGTTTGGATCGAGAACGATGGGTTCGAAACTTGGGTTCTCGGGTTGCAGCACGATCTGGCCGCGCTGCTTGCGGAGCGTTTTGACGGTGGCTTCGTCGCCGACCAACGCCACCACGACGTCGCCCGCTTCGGCGGTCGGCTGCGAGCGCACGACCACGATGTCGTCGGGGAGAATCCCGATGCCGGTCATGCTTTCGCCGCGAACGCGCAGGGCGAAGAGTTGCTCGCTCCCGGCGCGACGACTCCCGCGTTGCACGGGGACCATGCCCTCACGGTCCTCGATAGCCGCTTGCAAACCACCGGCTTGGATATGACCCAAAAGTGGGGCGAAGACGGTGGGCTTCGCGTAGTCGACACTCGACTCGGGCAGGGAGTAGCCCCGCGCGCGGCCTTTGTATTCGCCGAGCTCCTTGTTCAAGCGTCCTTCGGCGACCAGCTGCTCGAGGTGCGCCTGGGCCGTTTGTACGGCTTTGAATCCGAACCTCGCCTGCACTTCACGAACCGTCGGCGGTTTTCCATCGAGCAGCCGGTCGCGCATGAACTGGTAGATCGATTCCCGGGTTTCGCCTGGAGGAGTTTTGGGAGACATGCTTTCCTTCCTCTCGCGGGCGGCTTCTCCGGCGCGACCCCATTGGCGCGCCACCCCGTCCGACCTGACGAAGGACAGTAAACAGACAATTGTCTTGTTTGACAAGAGGCTTTATTTTGGGGTCCCCGAAGCGGGGAGGCACGAGGGGTTGAGGTTTGATTGAGCGCTGAATACGTCTACCTCTGGGAGTTCATCGTGGCACCCGAGCACGTCGACGCGTTCGAGCAGGCGTACGGCCGCGATGGCGAATGGGTCCAACTCTTCCGTCGCGCGTCCGGCTACATTCGATCCGAACTCCATCGCGACCGTGAGAAGCCGAACCGATACGTCACCATCGATTATTGGGAATCCGAAGCGGCCTGGGGGACTTTTCGCTCCCGATTCTCGACGGAGTTCACCGCCCTCGACGCGAAGTGCGCCGCGTGGACCATCGGTGAACAAGAGATTGGCCGGTTCACACCGATCGACTATCTGCGCTAGGCTCTCTCCATGAATCCTTCGACACACGATTCCGCGCGGCGACTCGTCATACCACTCGCACTGGCGATGGCCGTATTGGCAGCGGCAAAACCGACCGACCCGGCCGGCGGGCGGATCGTGGGCGAATGGCGGGGCACTTCGATCTGCACCAACCGCAAGCTCCTACCCGCGTGCAAGGATGAGATCGTTCGGTATGTCTTCACTGGACCGGCGAAAGGCACCAACACCTATCACGTGGTGGCGGACAAGCTGGTATCCGGGGCATACGAAACGATGGGTGAAATGGATTTCGAGTACGCGGGAGCGGAGAGCACGTGGACCTACGATGTGGGTGCTCCCACGTGCCCCACATGCAAGTGGTGGTTTCGTGTCGAGAAGTCGGGTCTCGTAGGGGGCGTCGTCAATGGTTCCGGTGACGCGCTGCGCAAGGTGTCGGCCAAGCGGTACACACCGTGAAGAACAGATCACAATCTGATCGGCCTGCATTGATCACAACTTTGGAACAAAAGGAGACACCATGCAAAAGATCGCGCCATTCCTGTGGTTCGACGGCAATGCCGAAGAGGCGATGAATTTCTACGTCTCCATTTTCAAGAATTCGAAAGTAGTGAGTGTCAGCCGGTACGGCGACGCGGGGCCGGGACCGAAGGGAAGCGTCATGGCGGCGACGTTCATCCTGGACGGGCAGGAGTTCAATGCCCTCAACGGCGGCCCGCAGTATCATTTCACGCCCGCGATTTCGTTCTTCGTGAAGTGCGAGACGCAGCCGGAGATCGACGAGATGTGGGAGAAGTTGGGCGCGGGCGGAACCCCGAATCGATGCGGCTGGTTGACGGACAAGTTCGGGTTGTCGTGGCAAATCGTGCCGCCCCTTCTCGGCCAGTTGTTGCAAGACAAGGATCCCAAGAAAGCGAATCGCGTCATGATGGCGATGCTGCAAATGGACAAGATCGACATCGCGAAGTTGAAACAGGCGTACGAGGGATAGTGGCCGGCTATTCGGGCACACCGCTCGCGAAGAAACTCGGCATCGACGAAGGCTCGAAGGTCTTCGTGGTCGGAGCGCCGAAGAACTATCGTGCGCTGCTCGAACCGCTGCCCGCGTCGGTCAAGTTCGTGTCGAAGCTCGCCGCGTCAACCGACATCGTCCACATCTTCAGCACGAAGAAAGCCGAACTCTCTCTCGCGCTCGCACGCTACCGCAAGGCGATCGATCCCGATGCGACGGTGTGGGTCTCATGGCCGAAGAAGTCCGCGAAGGTTCCCACCGACATCACCGAAGACGTCGTGCGAGAATTGGCACTTCCACTGGGCTTTGTCGATGTCAAAGTCTGCGCCGTCGACGAGGTGTGGTCGGGTCTCAAACTCGTGATTCGAAGAGAACACCGATGACGCGAAAGGAACCGCAACCGTCCCGCGTCGCGTCCATCGACTTGATCCGCGGCGCCGTCATGGTCTTGATGGCCATCGATCACGTGCGCGTCTACTCGGGCTTGCCGCCGGGAGGACCCACACCCGGAATCTTCTTCACGCGCTGGATCACGCATGTCTGCGCGCCCGCGTTCATCTTTCTGGCGGGAACCAGCGCGTACTTCTACGGTCGCAAGCACGCCGACCTGTCGCGCTTTCTTTTGACCCGCGGCGCGTGGCTGGTGCTTCTCGAACTCACCATTCTTCGCGTCGCGTGGACCTTCAACTTCGACTTCGCGCACTACGAGATGGCGGGTGTCATCTGGGTCATCGGGTGGGGCATGATGATCATGGCGGTGCTGGTGAAGCTGCCGTTGCGCGTAATCGCCGTCCTGGGCCTGGCGGTCATCGCGGGGCACAATGTTCTCGATGCGCACGCAGACAAGGTCTTCGTGGCGGCCAATGGACCGCTCGGATGGTGGTGGAAGATTGTCTACGTGGGATTCTACGCCGGTCCGATTCAATTCGGCCCGAACGGTCCCTATCTAACGGTACTGTACTCGCTCGTCCCGTGGGTCGACGTCATGGCGGTGGGCTATGCGTTCGGATACGTGATGACGCTGGAGCCCGCACGACGCGACCGCATCTCTTGGGCGATCGGGTTGGGCGGCATCGCGCTCTTCCTCGTGCTGCGCGGGTTCAATCTCTACGGCGACCCGCACCCGTGGCGTCCCGCGCCGGAAGGCGCCCCGCCGATGCCGGCACTGCTCGCATTCTTGAACACGACCAAGTATCCGGCGTCGCTCTGCTTTCTCTTGATGACGCTCGGCCCCACGATCGTGCTCATTCCCGCGTTGGAGCACGCGCGGGGCGCGCTTGCGCGGTGGTTGGTAGTTTTCGGACGCGTGCCGTTCTTCTTCTACGTGCTCCACATTCCGTTGATCCACGCGATGGCACTCGTGGTCTCGAAGATTCGTCTCGGCCAAGTGAGCCCGTGGCTCTTCGCCAATCATCCGATGGGGAACCCGCCCGCGCCGGCCGGTTACACGTGGAGCCTCGGCTTACTGTATGCGGTGTGGGCCGCGGCGATCGTGATTCTGTATTTCGCATGTCGCTGGTTTTCCGACCTCAAGGGGCGGCGCAGCGATCCGTGGTTGCGTTACATGTGAATGGAGAGGAATCCATGGTTCTCTCGTTGCTCCTGGTTACGTTCCTGATCGCCGTCGTGGTTTCATTCGGCGTGTCAGCGCTTTTTCGGACGCCGCTTCGTAACATCCTGAATCGAATCCTGTCGCCCGAATTGGCCTGGGCGTGGAATCGCTATCTCACTTTCGCGATCTACGTGGTCGGAGTGTCGGGCGGCGTGCGTATCTGGGAGATCGAGAAGTACATCACACCGCGCACCGAGACGGAAGCACCCATCGTGCTCAATTCGGATCGCTGGCTACTCGAGATGTATCGGACCGTTATCGCAACGCTGCAAAGCACCGCCTGGATGCTGCTCGTGGTGTTCGCGGTGACGCTGATCGCCGTCGTCATCGTGCGCGGGCAAGAGATGAAACACGGGAAGGCGTCGGGCGGGTAGGGGCGACCTAGCCCGCCGCCCGCACGTTGCGTGCGATTCGATTGGACAATACGGTGAACATGATCGCGCTCAGGCCGTGCCCGCCGATAATGAGCCCCATCAGGATGATGTACCCCTCGAAGTGCCCGCCCGACTTGGCGACGCCGATCATATTGACGATGCCGTAGAGTCCGGCCGCGATGGCGCCAACCGACATGACGAGCACGATGGTGCGCAGCCACACGACGCGCGGCCCTTTTACGAGATACGTCCACGACAACGCGCTGTAGGCGAAGAACGCGACGGCGACCGTGCGCCACAACGCGATGTGACCCGGGTCGCGCGAGGGCAGCACGACCAAGATGACGAAGACGAGCCACGCGCCGACCAGTGCGGTCGCCAGTGACGCCAGCAGCAGCAGAATCCGAAACGGCGTTGCGAAACGATCGAACGTCCGCGCGAATTGGCTCGCGGGGCCGAATCGATGGACGGCTTTGTTTTCAGCTTCGTGGTCACTCATACCCGACTTCCTTTCTTCCTCCGCGGCCGATGCGAGGTGGTCGCGGACTTCTTCGATGATGCGCCGGGCGAGCAGGGGGTTGCATCGCAGCTCGCGACGGAGCGTCGCCAAATAATTTTCGATCGGACTCATGGCCTCACGAATCGGTCGCGGGTGCCGTGCCGCGAAGAACCGCGTCGACGCCCCTGACCAGCGCACGCCAGCTGTTCTCGCGCTCCTTGAGCGCCGCGCGTCCGGCGCGCGTGACGCGGTAGGTCCGTCGCACGCGGCCCGACACCTCGCGCGCGTCGCTCTCCAGGAGCCCCGAGGCCTCGAGGCGATAGAGCGCGGGGTAGACGGTTCCTTCCGGGAGGTCGAAGACGCCGCGGCTTCGCTGCCGCAATTGTTCGATGATCGCGTAGCCGTGCAGCGGCCCGCGTGCCACCAGCGAAAGCAGCAGCATGTCGATTTGCCCGCTCAGTAGAGGTTCCTTCGCCATACCTAGATAAGCATAGCATAGCGCGGCAGGGTGTCAAGGGGCAATTTGTGCCGGCGATGATTCCGAAGGCGCAACTTTTCAATCCCTCGCTCGTGTGGTTCAATCGGCACACATTCCAAGGAGGATTCGAGATGACCAAACAAGTTCTCGCTTCATTGATCGCACTGGCTTCGGTTGCAACGACCTCGTTCGCGCAAGGACGCCCCGACTCCGCGGCCCTCATCGCGGCGCAACGCGAGGGCCTTAAGCCCCTCGCCTACATGGACGGTGTGTGGCGGGGTACCGCGTCGACCACACTTCCATCGGGCGAGAAGCACGCCATCGTGCAGACCGAGCGCATCGGCCCGTTCCTCGACGGATCGGTGAAGGTGATCGAAGGGCGCGGCTACGACGCCGATGGCAAGGTCAGCTTCAACGCGTTCGGTATAATTTCCTACGATGGCGACACGAAGAAATACACGCTCCACTCGTACGCGATGGGTTTCGTGGGCGACTTCGAGATGAAGCCCACCGACGACGGCTATACGTGGGACATCCCGGCCGGACCCATGACGATCCGCTACACCGCCGTGGTCAAGGATGGCACGTGGAAGGAAGTCGGCGACCGCATGGCGACCGGGCAGCCGACGGTGCGTTTCTTCGAGATGAACTTGACGCGCGTCGGCGATAGCGACTGGCCGGCCGCGGGTGCCATTCCCCCGCAATAACACGCGGGCACCCGTTAGGGCACGTCGGAAGAGGGTCCCGCGAGCCTTGCGGATGCCGTCACCTATACAGTACCATTGGTTCTGCTACTTTCGATCCCAGTCCGCCCCCTCCTCTGCGGAGCCGGCGAACCGATCTCCCACGCAGTATGGACTTGGAGGATCGTATGAACCGTTTGCCTCACGTCGTACTCACCCTCGCCGTCGTTCCCATGTTGTTCGCGATTCCCGCCGGAGCGACGTCGTCGTTCTTCGACATCTTCACGGATTTGCCGACCATGGGTCCGCCGTATCCGTCCCACGTTCAGGGGATCGGGCACATGAGCGGGGCCGTGGTCGTTCAAGACCTCATCCATCACACGAACGTCCAGCAGATCGCGGACGGCGGTCCCGGAGGAAACCCGCTCCCGTGCGAGCTGCTTTCCAAGAATGAGCTGCCGGCCGGGAATGGACTGTGGGGCGTCGATTCGTTCTTCGATGTCTTCTACGACATCGACCGTGCGGGTGGTGCGCCGTGGCCGATGGACTCGTTCTTCGATATCTTCTATGAGATCGACATTCCCGGTGCCGGTCCGTCGCACTTGACACCGCTGCACCCGGCCATCCCGGACAACGACCCCGCGCGCTTTTTCGACATCTTTTTTGAGGGCTCGTTTTTCGACATCACGTATCAGGTCGAAGTGGGTCCCGGTGGTGGGTGCGATGTCCTCCACGTTCACGGCGAGACGCAACCAGGCCTGCATTTCAAGAGTCTGTCGATCGTGCATCAGCCGGGAGTCGATAGCTTCTTCGACGTCTTCGTGGAGCTCGAGGTCAACCCCGGCCCAGTCCAGATCGATCCCAACCTGCCGATGTTGAAAACCATGACGCAGGGCGAGTTCGTGACCGGACCTCTCGAAACGCAGGCCACGACGTGGGGGAAGATCAAGAGCCTGTATTCGTCGCGGTAGAACGCCGCTCGAGCAAGAGCGAGTCATGCGAGGGTCGGCGCAGCCTGCGCCGGCCCTCTTCGTTTGAATGTTGCGGGGAATTCAATCGATCGTGGCGTCGGCGGAAACCCTGCCTTACAATCCGCCGTAGTACGCCCAACCCCACTTCCAAGATCCGAAGGAGCCGTGATGAAGACCGACGTCATTCGTATGTTGTCGTGCCTGGCGCTGGTCGCCGCGATCGTTCCGACGATCGCCCGCGCCCAGGAGAATCCGTTTTATCAGCCCTACGACACCCCGTGGGAAGTCCCCGCGTTCGACAAGATCAAGCTCGAGCACTACATGCCCGCCTTCGACAAGGGCATCGCCGAGCAGAAGAAGGAAGTCGAAGCGATTCGCGACAACAAAGAGGCGCCTACCTTCGCCAATACCGTCGAGGCGCTCGAAACCAGCGGGCCATTGCTCACGCGCGTGAGCAACGTCTTCTTCAACTTGAACGCGGCCGAGACCAGCGACGACATGCAGGCCATCGCGCGCGACGTCGCACCGAAGCTCTCGGCACTCAACGACGACATCTACCTCGACCCCAAGCTCTACGCCCGCGTCAAGGCGGTCTTCGACAAGCGCGCCAAGCTCAAGCTCACACCCGAGCAACTGCGGCTGGTGACCGAACAGCACAAGGAGTTCATCCGCGGGGGCGCGAATCTCTCGGAAGCCGACAAGAAGACGTTCCGCGAGATCAACGAACGCCTGTCGGTGTTGTCGCTCAAGTTCGGCGAAAACATCCTGGCCGAGGAGAACAACTACAAACTCGTGCTCGAGAGTCAGGCCGACTTGGCGGGGCTCCCCGACAACGTGGTGGCGGGTGCCGCCGAAGCGGCCACCAAGGCTGGCATGGAAGGGAAGTGGGTCTTCACCCTCCATCGTCCCAGTATCGAGCCGTTTCTCACCTACTCGCAGCGGCGCGACCTGCGCGAGAAGATCTATCGCGCGTACTGCGAGCGCGGCAACAACGGCGGCGAGCTCGACAACAAAGAAGTCCTACGCGAAGAGGCGACCCTGCGCGCTAAGCGCGCGCAACTGTTGGGCTACAAGAGTCACGCTGCCTACGAGCTCGAAGACAACATGGCCAAGACACCGGACAACGTGTTCAAGCTCCTCGATCAGTTGTGGACACCGGCCCTGGCGCGCGCGGTGACCGAGCGCAACGACATGCAGAAGATGATCGACGCCGAAGGCGGCAACTTCAAGCTGGCGTCGTGGGATTGGTGGTACTACGCGGAGAAGGTGAAGAAGCAGCGCTACGAGTTCGATGACTCCGTGTTGCGTCCCTACTTCGTGCTCGACAACGTGCGCCAGGGTGCTTTCGACTGCGCCACCAAGCTGTGGGGCATCACCTTCACCGAGCGTTTCGATTTGCCGAAGTACAACGACGAAGTGCGCACGTTCGAGGTGAAGGACAAGGACGGCTCGCACCTGGCGGTCTACTACGTCGACTATCACCCGCGCCCGGGCAAGCGCAATGGCGCCTGGATGGACGAGTATCGAAGCCAGTCGAACGTGGCCGGCCAAAAGGTGACGCCGGTCATCGTCAACGTGGCCAACGTATCGCGCGCGACCGCCGACGAGCCCGCGCTGTTGTCGCTCGACGAAGTCGCCACCCTGTTCCACGAATTCGGTCACGCGCTGCACGGCATGCTCTCGAACGTCACGTACCGGAGTCTCTCGGGAACCAACGTCGCGCGCGACTTCGTCGAGATGCCGTCGCAAGTATTCGAGAACTGGGCCACACAGCCCGAAGTCTTGAAGATGTACGCGAAGAATTACAAGACCGGCGAGACCATCCCCGACGACTTGATCGCCAAGATGAACAACGCGAAACTCTTCAACCAGGGCTTCGCGACCGTGGAGTACTTGGCGGCGTCGTACCTCGACATGGACTGGCACACGCTCACGGGCGAAGCGCCCACGGACGTGATCGGCTTCGAGACGTCGCGCATGGACAAGCTCGGATTGATTCCGGAGATCGTGCCGCGCTACCGGAGCCCCTACTTCCGCCACATCTTCGCGGGTGGATACTCGGCCGGTTACTACAGCTACATCTGGGCCGAAGTCGTGGACGCCGACGCGTTCCAGGCCTTCAAGGAGAAGGGGTTGTTCGACCAGGAGACCGCGGCGCGCTTCCGGAAATACATTCTCTCGGCCGGCGGTACCGACGACCCGATGGTGCTCTACAAGAAATTCCGCGGTCGCGAGCCGGAGATCGGTCCGCTACTCGAGCGTCGTGGGCTGACGGCCACCGGTTCGTAGCGCGGCACCTACTCGATAGCCAGCGGTCTGTGCTAGGGTAACGGGGTGACCGAACACCCTCATTCCGGCGACGACGTCGCACATTGCAGCATCATCGAGGTCCACCTCGAGGAGATGAGTCAGCTCTTCGACTCGATGGATCCGTCGCCGTTCCACAAGAAGGACCTCGACCCCGATGCTGCGGAGTACATCGTCGCGAGCGCGCAGGACCTACCTTCCCGCGCGCGGATCGCGCTGGTGCTGCATCTGGACCAAACGCCCGGACATCCCGACGAAGGGCGAATCGTGGGCGACGCGGTTCGCGAGTATTTCTTGCGCGAGTCGACGTACGCGAGACGTCGGTTGCAACGACTGCTCGGTCGCGGATGGATCAGTCTCGTCATCGGCGTTGCCTTTCTCACGGCGTCTTTCGTGGCGAGCGCGTCCGTCACGCGGTTCGCGGCCGAGGCGCTACGACCGCTCGTGCGCGAGAGTCTGGTCATCGGGGGCTGGGTCGCGATGTGGCGACCTCTCGAGACGTTCCTCTACGATTGGTGGCCGATCGTCGGCGAGCGACGGCTGGCCGACCGCTTGAGCCGCATGGCGGTGCGCGTCGTTTATATGGGAACCACCGCCGGGCGTTGACGGTTTCGGAGGCTGGGCAGAGGAAAAGAGATCGTCTATTATCCAAGGCGACGACCGCCACCGAAGGAGGAGGCCATGGGCGCACTATCCCCTGGGTCGGTTGCACCCGACTTCCGGCTCAACTCGACTCCCGACCAACAATTGAACCTGTCGGACTTGCGGGGTCGCCCGGTCATCCTCGCGTTCTATCCGAACGACTTCAGTCCCGTGTGCGGCGACCAGATGTCGCTCTACAACGAAGTGTTGCCGGAGTTTCGACGACACCACGCGGAGTTGGTGGGAATTTCGGTCGACAGCGCGTGGTGTCATAGTGCCTTCCGCGAGGCGCGCCGCCTCCACTTCACGCTCCTCTCCGACTTCGAGCCCAAGGGCGCGGTCGCTCGTTCCTACGGCGTGTATCACGACGCGAGCGGCACCTCCGAGCGCGCTCTCTTCGTCATCGACGCCGACGGCAAGATTGCGTGGTCCTACGTGTCGCCGATTGGCGTCAATCCGGGGGCCGACGGAATCCTCGAGGCGCTCGATATGCTCGACGCCGCGCGAGGTGGCAAGTGAGCACTCTCAAGCTCCCGGTCACCGAATCCGACCATCGGGCGGGCCCCGATGACGCATCGGTGACGCTCGTCGAGTACGGGGACTACGAATGTCCGTACTGCGGGCGCGCCTACCCGATCGTTAAAGAGGTGCAACGCGCCATGGGTTCGCGCTTGCGATTCGTATTCCGCAATTTTCCCCTCGCGCAGATGCACCCGCACGCCGAGCACGCGGCCGAGGCCGCCGAAGCGGCCGGGGCGCAGAACAAGTTTTGGGAGATGCACGACTCGTTGTTCGAAGGACAGAGTGCGCTCGAGGACAGTGACCTGGTGATGCGCGCGAAGGTGCTCGGTCTCGATGCCGCGCGCGTCGCCGAGGAATTGATCGCCGGCGTCCATGCCGATCGCGTGCATGCGGACTTTCGCTCGGGTATGCGCAGCGGTGTCAACGGCACGCCGACGTTCTTCATCAACGGCGTCCGCCACGACGGACCGTGGGACTTCGAATCCCTGATGGGTGCGCTCGAGGCGGCGGCGGTCGGCTAGTTCGCGGGGATGATTTCGGATTCCGATCCACAGGAGCGATTCCATGCCGGTTTCCTATTTGATCGACGCGCGCAATCGAATCGTGTTTTCACGGGCGTGGGGCGTGCTGTCGGACCACGAAATCATCGCCCACGCGGATACGCTCAAGTCCGATCCCAATTTCGATCGCAGCCTTCGGCAGGTCGGAAGCTTTCTATCGGTAAGCGCAATTCTATTGACCAGTGCGGCGATTCGCGCGGTGGCGCAAGACAATCCCGTTCCCGCGCGACGCGCGGCGCGCATTCGCCGTGCCGTCCGACGAAGCGTACGGCTTGGCGCGCATGTTCTGTCTCTACATGGATGCCGACCCGAAGCAGTTCGAGATCTTTCGAGCGCTCGAACCGGCCATGGAGTGGGTGGGGCTAGCAGAGTCGTGGCCGAGCGCGCCACCCGATTGGACATTTGGTGCGTAAGGACGCGGATAGTTTCTCGCCCGTATTCTTTGCCATTGCGTACCGGCAACGTCTGTCGTAGCATGCGTTCGGTTCGACGGTCTCGCTCGCCCGCCTGAACACCTCCTTTGCCGACATCTCAGAATTCAGCACCGCGAGTTTGCCCACACACATAATTTCTTCACCGAAAGGGGAACCCGCATGAAACGGTTCCTACATTCCGTCTCATTACTATTGGCAACGGGCGTGGTGCTCGTCGGTGCACACGCGCCGGCGCAATCCGCCGCCGCGAAGCCCGCCGCCGCCACCAAACCCAACATCGTCGTCATCATGGGTGACGACATCGGCATTTGGAATATCGGCGCGTATCACCGCGGCATGATGGCCGGGCGCACGCCGAACCTCGACAAGCTCGCGGCCGAGGGAATGCTGTTCACCGACTACTACGCCGAAGCCAGTTGCACGGCGGGTCGCGCCGCCTTCGTCACCGGCGAATTGCCGATTCGCACCGGCATGACGACGGTCGGCCAGGCCGGTTCTCCCGTCGGGTTGCCGGCCCAGGCGGTCACCATCGGCGGCGTCTTGAAGTCGATGGGATACGCGACCGGACAATTCGGAAAGAACCATCTGGGCGACCTGAACGAGTTCCTGCCGACCGTTCACGGCTTTGACGAGTTCTTCGGTTATCTCTATCACCTGGACGCCATGGAAGACCCGGCGCACCCGGCATATCCGCAGGAACTATTGAGCAAAGTCGGGCCGCGCAACATGGTCCACAGCTGGGCCTCGGATACCGACGACGCCACCGTGGATCCGCGCTGGGGCAAGGTGGGCAAGCAGAAGATCGAAGACGCGGGGACGCTCTATCCGAAGCGGATGGAGACCGTCGACGACGAAATCCAAGCCGCCGCCTTCAAGTTTCTGGACAAGGCCAAGAAGGACGGCAAGCCGTTTTTCCTGTGGCTCAACCCCACGCGCATGCACATCGTGACGCATCTCTCACCCAAGTATGAAGCGATGCGCAATTCGCAAAACGGCTGGACCATTCACGAAGCCGGCATGGCGCAGCTCGACGACATCGTCGGTGCCACCATGAAGAAGCTCAAGGATATGGGCGTCGACGAGAACACCATCGTCGTGTTCACCACCGACAACGGCACGGAAACGTTTACGTGGCCGGACGGAGGCAACACGCCCTTCAAGGGACAGAAGGGCACCACGTACGAGGGCGGATTCCGCGCCCCGGCGATGGTTCGCTGGCCCGGTCACGTTCCCGCCGGCAAGGTGGAGAACGGTATTATCTCCGGCCTCGATTGGTTCCCGACCTTCGTCGCCGCGGCGGGCAATCCGAACATCGCCGCCGAACTCGCAGCCGGCAAGGAAATCGGCGGCACGAACTACAAGGTCCACTTGGATTCCTACAATCAGATGGACATGATCACGGGCAAGGGGCCGTCGACACGCCACGAGATCTTCTACTTTGGAGAGAGTTCGCTCGGCGCGGTACGCGTCGACGACTTCAAGTATCGCTTTATCGATCAGCCCATGGGTTGGATCGGCGGTAAGGACCACGTCGATGTGCCTACGCTCATCAATTTACGTTTGGATCCCTTCGAGCGCCTGACTTGGCCGGCCAACGGAACGCTCGACGGAGCGCAAGAATACTTCTCGTGGTTCCAGTACGAGTTCTGGCGTTTCGTGTTCGTCCAGCAGGTGGTGGGCGACCTCGCCAAGACGGCCATCGAGTACCCACCCATGCAGAAGGGTGCCAGCTTCAACTTGGAAGCGGTCAAGGCCCAGATCGAGGCCGCGGCCCGCGCGCACTCGGGCGGCTAGCGCCGGCCTCGAGGTAACACCGGTCTTTCCAGGGCCGCATCCGTCCGTGCGACGGGTGCGGCCCTTTCTCTTGTTCCGCGGCCGTGTTTGCGTACCCTGCCGCACCTGCACTACAATCCCGCCCAACGTTCGAGGAACCACCCATTCAAGGAGCCGTCATGTCCGCCAAGTGTCTCGCCGTCGCATGCACCTTGCTGATCGTCGCGTCGAACGTCTTCGCCGCCGACGCACCCAAGAAGAAAGACGACAAGAAGTGGGACGTCGAAGCCCCGCTCGGTCCAACCAAGACCGTTGAATTCGACACCAACGAGGGGACGTGGATGAACCTCGACGTCTCGCCCGACGGAAAAGAAATCGTGTTCGATCTGTTGGGCGACATCTATGTGATCCCGATCGCGGGCGGCAAAGCGACGCTGTTGCGCGGAGGACCCGCATTCGAAGTGCAGCCGCGCTTCTCGCCCGACGGCACCCGCATCAGCTACACCTCCGACAAGGACGGCGCCGACAACATCTGGATCATGAAGCGCGACGGCTCCGACCCGAAGCAAGTCACGAAGGAAGATTTTCGTTTGGTCAACAACGCGGTGTGGACGCCCGACGGACAATTCCTGGTGGCGAAGAAGCACTTCACGAGCACGCGCTCGCTGGGTGCGGGCGAGATGTGGCTTTACCACGAGAGCGGCGGCGAAGGACTGCAAATTACCAAACGCCGCAACGACCAGCAGGACGTGGGCGAGCCGTGCGTCTCGCGCGACGGACGCTACGTCTTCTTCAGCGAAGACTTGAGCCCGGGGCCGAACTTCCAGTACAACAAGGATCCCAACGGCGAGATCTACGTGATCCGGCGTGCCGATCGCGAGACGGGCGAAGTGAAGAACATCATCGAAGGCCCCGGCGGTGCGGTGCGTCCGCAGGTGTCGCCCGACGGCAAGAGCCTGGCCTATGTGCACCGCATTCGCACCAAGACCGTTCTCTTCGTGCAGGACTTGGCGAGCGGCGAGCAGCGCCCGGTGTGGGACGGCTTGAGCAAGGACCAGATGGAGACGTGGGCGACCTTCGGTGTGTATCCGAATTACCAGTGGATGCCCGACGGCAAGTCGCTCGTCGTGTGGGCGAAGGGCAAGATTCTGGAAGGTCGACGTCGCCACGCGCGCCGCCACCAACATTCCCTTCGAAGTGCACGCGACGCACGTAATCAACGAGGCGCTTCGCTTCCCGCAGAATCCGGCGCCGGCCAACTTCGAGGCCAAGATGATCCGCCAGGGCGTCACCTCGCCGGACGGGAATTGGTTCGTGTTCAGTGCGGTCGGCCAGTTATGGAAGAAGAAGCTGCCCGACGGTATCCCCGCGCGCGTCACCAAGGACGCGCAGCACGAGTATTGGCCGTCGTTCACGAACGACGGCAAGTGGATCGTCTACACCACGTGGGACGACGACGCGGCCGGCTCCATCTATAAGGTGAAGCTCGACGGCGGCGGCAAGAAGAAGCTCACGACGCGCCCCGGATTCTATTACTCGCCGTCCTTCTCGCCCGACGGCAAGCGCATCGTGTTTCAGCGCGGCACCGGCAACGTGCTTCTCGGGGTTTCGTACGGCACCGAACCGGGGCTGTACTGGATGTCGTCCGAAGGCGGTGAGGCGACCTTCATCCGCGAAGACGGCGAACTCCCGCGCTTCAGCAAGAACGGCGAGCGCATCTACTTCGTCGACGGTGCGCCCGACAACAAGAGTGCCTTCAAGAGTGTCCGCCTCGACGGCGGCGACGAGCGCGTCATTTTCACGTCGAAGTACGCGAACCAATTCGTCCCCAGCCCCGACGAACAGTGGCTCGCGTTCACCGAATTGTTCCAGGCCTACATCGTCCCCTTCCCGAAGACGGGTCGTGAAGTCGACCTGAGTGCCAAGGAGAAGGCGGTCCCCATCAAACAGGTCACGCGCGACGCGGGCAGCTATCTCCACTGGTCGAGCGACAGCAAGAAGCTCCACTGGACCATCGGCGCCCAGTATTTCACGCGCGACTTGGCGCACAGCTTCGCGTTCGTCCCCGGCGCCGCGGATTCGATCGCCCCACCCGATACGAGCGGCATCGACATCGGCCTGAAGCTCGACTCCGACGTCCCTAGCGGCGTGGTGGCGTTCACCAACGCGCGCATCCTCACCATGAAGGGCGACGAAGTGATCGAGAACGGCACGCTGGTGGTGGACAAGAATCGCATCCAGGCGGTCGGTCCAGCGTCCGCGGTCGAGATTCCGCGCGGTGCCTTCATCGTCGAGTGCGCCGGCAAGACCATCATGCCCGGGTTGATCGACGTGCACGCCCACATCTTCCTCCCGTCGATCACACCCACGCAGGCGTGGCCGTACCTCGCGAACCTGGCCTTCGGTGTCACCACCACGCACGACCCGTCGAACCCCACCGAGTACGTGTTCACGAACTCGGAGATGGTGAAGGCCGGCACGTTGGTGGGTCCGCGCGTGTTTTCGACCGGAACCATCTTGTACGGCGCCGATGGCGACTTCAAGGCCGTCGTCAATTCGCTCGACGACGCGCGCTCGCATTTGCGTCGCATGAAGGCGGTCGGTGCGTTTTCGGTCAAGAGCTACAACCAGCCGCGGCGCAACCAGCGCCAGCAGATCATCAAGGCCGCGCGCGAGCTGCAGATGATGGTCGTCCCCGAAGGCGGTTCGTTCTTCTTCCACAACATGTCGATGATCCTGGACGGTCACACCGGCATTGAGCACACCATTCCGATTGCGCCCATCTACAAGGACGTGACGACGCTGTGGGGTGCCAGCAAGACCGGCTCGACCCCCACCTTGATCGTCGGTTACGGCGGCATCTGGGGCGAGAACTACTGGTACCAGAAGACCAACGTGTGGGAGAACAAACGTCTGCTCACGTTCACGCCGCGCGCGGTGATCGACGAACGCTCGCGCCGTCGCACCATGTCGCCCGACGACGAATTCAATCACATCGCGCTGGCCCAGAACTCGAAGCAGCTCCACGACGCCGGAGTCAGCATCCAACTCGGTGCGCACGGGCAGCTGCACGGACTCGGCGCGCACTGGGAGTTGTGGATGTTCACGCAGGGCGGCATGTCGAACATGGAGGCGTTGCACGCCGCGACGTCGAACGGCGCCTGGTATATCGGCATGGACAAGGATCTCGGCTCGCTGGAGGCGGGGAAGCTCGCCGACCTGATCGTGCTCGACGCCAATCCGCTCGACGACATTCACAACAGCGAGACCGTGCGCTACACGATGGTGAACGGTCGCCTATACGACGCGCATACCATGGACGAAATCGGCAACCACCCGAAGAAGCGCCTGCCGTTCTATTGGGAGAAGCCGGGCGCCAGCGACGCGTTCGTGTGGCAGAGCGACGCGATGGGCTACATGCCGGGCGGTTGCGGTTGCTTCGTGCACTAGCCAAGGAGGTTGCGATGAGAATCGATCGGTCCGGGTGGTTCGTGCTCGTGCTTGCGGCGTGTGTCGTCGTCGCTTGCAGCAAGAAGTCGTCGGAGACGTCGGTGGTCGTCCTGAAGGCGTATCCGATGACCGGGTCGCTCGACGTGCTCTCGCAAGACGTCGCGCAACTGGACGACGCGATTTCTTCCGACGGCAACGGGGCTGTCCGCGTTCACGTGGACGGGCCCACCACCGTTCGCCTGTACGAAACCGGCGACCTCGACGTCGAAAACAGCCGCCTCATCTATCAGGCGAGGCTGCGCACCGAGGGCGTCGAAGGCAAGGTCTACCTGGAGATGTGGTGCTCGTTCGCGGGCAAAGGCGAGTTTTTCTCGCGGGCGCTACAGTCGCCGATCACGGGTACGACCGAGTGGACGTCGCAGGAGACGCCGTTCTTACTCAAGCAAGGCGAGAACCCGGATAATGTGAAGCTCAACCTTGTCATCGACGGCAAGGGGACCGTGTGGGTCGACGACATCAAGCTGACGAAGGGGCCGTTGGGCGACAGCTAGCGATCGGAGGGCGGCCGCGGGGTCCATTCGTCGGGACCGAGCGACATGCGCACGTTGAAATGCGACACGCTGTAGAGGGCGCCCGCGGCGGCCGCGGCCCCGGTCATGATCCACGTCGTGTCTTCATCAAAGGCTCCGAGCGTGTTGCCGATGGCACCGATGAACATGGCGAGTGTGCCGGCCGTCCCGGCGCCGTAGAGTGCGGCATCGAAGAACGACTGTGGGACGTACGGTTGGGTGGTGAAGGGACTCAAAGAGAACGTGAGCGCGTTCGGTGTCGGAAGGTCGCGCGCATCGTGTGCGGCGTACTTCGACAAGAGGAGGCCCTGCGACAGCGGTGCAGCGCTAAACGACGCGGCTCGCCGCGGCACGCGTGCTGTCGGCATCCGACGCGGCTCGCGCGGTCGCGAGATACGCAGCAAGTACCAACCCGACGACGATGGCCAATCTCATAGTGCACCTCGACGCTTGGCAAGGAGTATAGCATTTCGATGACATCGAACGAAAACGAATACGTCCTCGGTACCGACGACGCCGAGCTCGTGCGCCTCGGTTTGCAGCACCGGTTGTGGAGTGCACAAGCGTTTGCATGCTGGGAGCGTGCGGGTGTCGCACCGGGCCGCACCGTCCTCGACGTGGGGGCGGGGCCCGGGTTCGCGACCCTCGACCTCGCGCAGTTGGTGACGCGCACGGGGCGCGTCCTCGCGGTCGACGAATCCGAGCGGTTCTTGCTTCATCTCAAGGAGCGCGCGCGTGTGCTCGGCATCGTGCACGTGGAAACACGCGTGCAAGACGTGCAGTCGCTCGACGTGCCCGCGAAAAGTGTCGACATCGCCTACGCGCGCTGGGTGCTGTGCTTCACACCGCGCCCACAGGACGTGGTGGCGCGCGTGGCCGTGGCCCTCAAGCCGGGCGGGGTCTTCGCCGTCCAGGACTACATCAACTGGGGGGCACTTTCCCTTTCTCCCAAGAGCGATGCGTTCTTGCGCGTGATGCCGTCGGTGGGGAAGAGCTGGCGCGACCACGGCGGCGACTGGCAAGTCGGCGGGAAGCTCCCCGCGATGATGGCATCGCATGGGCTTCGCGTCGAAGCGATGCTTCCGCTCCAGCGCATCGCGCGCTCGACCGATCCCTTGTGGCAATGGCCCACGACGTTCTTCGCCAGTTTCATCCCGCGCTTGGTGGAGCAAGGCCTGGTAAGCGAGAGCGACTGGCGCGAGATGCAGCGCGACTGGGAGGTGCTCACACAAGACCCCAACGCGTTTTTCTGGACGCCGTCGATGGTCGAGATCATCGCGCGCCGCGTCTAGACGCCCACCCCCCAAGGCCCGGAATTGCACTGCACCCCGCGCGCGGCGCATGTCGTATAATGCGCCGATGGACCACATCGCGACGTTCATCGTGGTCGGATTTATTGCCCAAATGATCGACGGGACTCTCGGTATGGCTTACGGATTGAGCGCCACCACGTTCTTGCTCGCGGCGGGTGTGTCGCCCGCGGTTGCGAGTGCCAGCGTGCACGCGTCCGAAGTGATCACGACGGGTGTCTCGGGGCTCTCGCACTGGAGCTCCGGGAACGTGAACGGCTATCTGGTCAAGCGCCTCGTCATCCCCGGGATGATTGGTGCCGTGGTGGGTGCCTACATCCTCGCGTCCGTGCCCGGCGAGCGCATCAAGCCCCTGGTCGCGGCCTATCTTTGCGCGATGGGACTTTTCATCGTGTGGAAGGGCTTGCGTCGCGTGATGGAACACAGGGAAGTGCGGTCGCACTTGATCCCGCTCGGATTGGGCGGGGGATTTCTCGACGCGATCGGCGGTGGTGGTTGGGGCCCGATCGTCGTCTCGACGCTAGTGGCACGCGGCAATCATCCGCGTTACTCGATCGGGTCGGTGAACTTCGCCGAGTTCTTCGTCGCATCCGCGGCGTCGGTGGCTTTCTTCGTGACGATCGGCCTCTCGTTCTGGACCGCCATCGTCGGCCTCGCCATCGGCGGTGCCGTCGCCGCACCCATCGCGGCCCAACTCACCAAGCGCGTGCCGACGCGCGGACTCATGATCACAGTCGGCATCTTGATCATTGCCCTGAGCGTTCGAACCCTTTATACGGTGATCCGATGAAATCAAGACGCAAGACCGCTCCCAAGTCGTCCCCCGAAGCCGCCGGCGAAGGCGCGCTCCGTTTGAGCGAAGCGACGCGTCGCGACGTCGACGTGTGGCGCGCGATGCGCGCGGACCTCTATTCCGGCCTCGACGAGGCCTTCAACGAGTTCGAGATGGCACTCATCTTGGACTCCGGAGATCGCGCGTGCCTGTTGGTGCGCGCCCCCAACGACGACGCGGTAGGCTTCATTGAAGTCTCCTTGCGCAACGTCGTGGACGGTTGCCTGGGCGGGCCGGTCGGTTATATCGAGGGCATCTACCTCGTGCCCAGCTGGCGCGGCTTGGACCTCGGTCCCGGCATGATCGAAGCCGCCGCCGAGTGGTTCCGCGCGCAAGGGTGTCGGGACATGGCGACCGACGCCGAGATCGAGAACACCGACGCGCAGCAGTTCTGGAGCGACCTCGGCTTCGAAGAGACCTGGCGCATCGTGCAGTATCGGAGGTCGCTCGGCGAACCCGAAGCGGCACCCAACCCGAAGGCGAAGCGCAAGGCGTCGAAGGGAACCGGCAAACGCGCGGCCAAGAAGCCGCGTCGCCGGTAGCCGTGGTCGACACCGTCACCAGCATCTTCGCGGGTGTCGGGCTCGCGGCGGCGTGCGGCTTCCGCGTGTTCGTGCCGCTGCTCGTCTTGAGCATTGCCGCCACTCTCGGCGCGGTACCGCTGGCGCACGACTTCGCGTGGATCGCCACCACACCGGCCCTGATTGCACTCGCCACCGCGACCGTGATGGAGATCGCGGCGTATTACGTGCCGTGGCTCGACCACGCGCTCGATGTCATCGCGACTCCGGCGGCGGTCGTGGCGGGAGTCATCGCCAGTGCGGCGGTGGTATCGGACTTGGCCCCGACGTTGCGCTGGACGATCGCGATCGTCGGCGGAGGCGGCGTCGCCGGCGCCGTCCAGGCTTCCACCGTGCTCGTGCGACTCAAGTCGGGGATCACCACTGCGGGTGTCGCCAACCCGCTCGTGTCGACGGGCGAGACGGCGTCATCGACGGTGACGTCGATACTCGCGGTCGTCGTCCCCGTGGTCGCCTTCCTCCTCGTCATCGCCACCATCGTGCTCTTGGTTGCGCTCGCGCGACGCGCCTTGGCGCCGCGCGGCAACGGACCCCCGGGGCCGGCCGAGGGAACCCCTGGACGCCACGCGCGGTAATTCGCTACCTTCGGGGCGATGAAGCGCCTGCAAGTGTATCCGGCTCCCGGCATCTCGGTGACCTTCGATCCCAACCTGTGCCAGCACTCCGGGGTGTGCTTGATGACGCTCCCCGACGTGTTCGACGTGCGTCGCGCGCGCTGGATCCACGCCGACGCGGCGAGTGCCGATCGCGTGGCCCACGCCATCGACAAGTGCCCGTCGGGAGCGCTTCAGTACTACCGTAATGTCGAGCGCGATCCATCTGCCGCGTTTAGACTTAGCAAGGTGGTCGCGACCAACCGCATCGCCCTGGCGACGGTCGCCGACGGTCCCCGCGACGAGCGCGCACGCGAGATTGCGCAGGCGCTTCTCGAGGGTCGTGGCTATCGCTGGGTCGGCCTCTACGACGTCCTCGCCGGAGAGATCGCCGTCGTCGCCTGGACCGGCGACGAAGCGCCCGCGAACCCGCGCTTCGCGCGGACCCTCGGGCTCAACGGGGCCGCGGTGGCGCAAGGAAAGAGCGTGGTGGTGAACGACGTCGCCACCGACGCGCGTTACCTTGCGACCTTCGCCGCGACGCGCGCGGAGATGATCGTCCCCGTGTTGGGCGCGAGCGGTGCGGCGGTCGGGACCATCGACGTGGCCAGTGAGCGCGCGGGTGCTTTCGACGACCGCGACGTGGAATGGGTCGAAGCGTGTGCGCACGCGGCCGCGCCCCTGTGGGAGCGCTGAACACTCCGGCATCCATGAATACGTTCCGCCTCCCCGACGCGACCCACATCGGCTACGTGCACCTGCGCGTGCGCGACCTCGAGCGCACGCTCGCGTTCTATGTCGACGTCCTGGGCTTGAAGGTGGTGAGCGGCGGAAACACGACCACACTCTCGGCCAACGGGCGCGGCCCGGGCTTGCTCGTCTTGACCGAGAAGAAGGACGCGCCCGCGCGTCCTCCGCGCGCGTCGGGTCTCTATCACGTCGCGTTTCGCGTCCCCAATCGCCGGGCACTCGCGCTGGCGATCACACACCTGCGCGCGTCGCAGTGGCCGCTCGACGGATTCGCCGACCACGACGTGAGCGAAGCCGTCTATCTCTCCGACCCGGAGAACAACGGCATCGAGGTGTACTGCGATCGCCCGCGTGCAACCTGGCCCTTGCGCGGCGGACACGTCGAGATGGTCACGGTACCGCTCGACTTGGACGACCTCATGCGCGAGTTGGCCGACTGGCCGGGCACGTGGGAGGGAATCGATCCCGGCACCGACGTCGGGCACATCCACCTGCGCGTGTCCGACCTCGAGCGCACGGAAGCGTTCTACTCCGGTGTGCTCGGCTTCGACGTGACCCAGCGCTCGCTCCCCGGGGCCGTGTTCATGTCGGCCGGCGGCTACCATCACCACGTGGGAACCAACGCGTGGCACAGCGAAGGGGGTCCGCGCCCGCCCTCGGATGCGCACGGTTTGATGTCGTACAGCGTCGTGGTTCCCGAAGCGAGCGCGCTCTCCGGGCTGGAAGCGCGCTTGCGCGACGCGACGGTTCCGGTGCGCGGCGACGACGAAGGTGGCCTGCGCACGGCCGACCCCGACGGGAACGTCATCGATCTGGTGGCGAAGTAGCATGGCCAAACGCGCTGGAACGTTGGCGGGACGTCACCGCGTGCGAGACGGCGGGCGTTTTCGCCTGGCCGATCACGACCCGCGCGACACCGGCACCGTCGCCAGCAAGGAGCGCGCGCAGAAAGAGCTCGCGCGCGGCATCAAGCGACTGCGCGACGCGCAGGAACGCCTGTACGCCGACGACCGCTGGGCCGTGCTCTTGATCTTCCAGGCCATGGACGCCGCGGGCAAGGACGGCGCCATCGAGCACGTGATGACCGGTGTGAACCCGCAAGGCTGCCAGATCTTTTCGTTCAAGGCGCCCTCCAACGAGGAGCTCGACCACGACTTCATGTGGCGCACGAGCAAGAACCTCCCCGAGCGCGGGCGCATCGGCATTTTCAATCGCTCGTATTACGAAGAGGTGCTGGTCGCGCGCGTCCACCCCGAGATCCTCGAGCGCCAGAGATTGCCGGGCCGGCTCGTCACGCGCAACCTCTGGAAGCACCGCTTCGAAGACATCGCCTCATTCGAGCGCTACCTCACCCGCAACGGCACCGTCGTGCTGAAGTTCTTCCTGCACGTCTCCAAGGAAGAGCAGAAGCGACGCTTCCTGGCCCGCATCGAAGACCCATCGAAGCAATGGAAGTTTTCGGCCGGCGACGTCAGCGAGCGCGAGCACTGGGACGAATACATGCGGGCTTACGACGATATGATTCGTCACACCGCTACGCCGTACGCGCCGTGGCACGTGGTCCCGGCCGACAACAAGTGGTACACGCGTCTGGTGGTGGCGGACGCGGTCGTGGAAGCGCTCGACGACCTCCACGTGGCGTTTCCGCGCGTCGGCGCGGAGAAGAAGCAGGAGCTGGCGGAGGCGAAGCGCCAACTCGAGAAAGAATCGCTGCGCGGTCGATCGAAGTCACGCGGGCGGCGTACATGAACCAACGGAGAGGAACTACCATGCACCGGATTGCACTGACCGTCGTCGGCGTGGCGTGGGCATCCAGCGCCCTGGCCACGACACCCCAGCCGCCCGTGGCCGACAAGCACCCGTACGTGACCGTGACCCACGGCGACACCCTGCGCGACGACTATCGTTGGCTGCGCGAGAAGACGAGCCCCGACGTGCTCCACTATCTGGAAGCCGAGAACGCCTACTGCGACGCGATGATGGCGCCCACCCTGGCGTTCCAAGAGACGCTGTACAAGGAGATGCTGGCCCGCATCCAGGAGACCGACGTCGAGGTCCCGTACCGTCGCGGCGGGTATTTCTATTACACGCGCACCGAAGAAGGGAAGCAGTACGCCTTTCGCTGTCGCAAGAAGGGGAGCCTAGATGCGCCCGAAGAAGTCACACTCGACTTGAACGCGATGGCGGTCGGGCACGACTTCTTGAGCGTCGACGAATACACGGTGAGCGACGACGGCAATCTTCTGGCCTTCAGCACCGACAGCACGGGTTTTCGCCAATACAGCCTGAGCGTCAAGGACCTGCGCACCGGCCAGATTCTCCCCGACCACGCCGAGCGCGTCACGGCTATTGCGTGGGCGGCGGACAACAAGACGCTCTTCTACGCGCAAGAGGACCCTGAAACGAAACGCTGGTACCGCATCTACCGCCATGTCCTCGGCGCCGACCAAGACGAGTTGCTGTACGAAGAGAAAGACGAGCAGTACGACGCGTGGGTGTACCGCACGCGGAGCGGGGCCTACATCGGGATCGGCAGCTCGAGTTCGACCACCAGCGAGATGTGGGTCATCCCGGCCGCGAAGCCGATGGAGGCCATGAAGTCGATTGCGGGACGGCGCGAGGGGCACGAGTACTACCTCGACCACGCCGGCGACCACTTCCTGATTCGCACCAACGACAAAGGACGCAACTTCCGCCTGGTCTCGGCACCGGTCGCCTCGCCGGGCGAAGCGAATTGGAAGGAAGTGGTGGCGCACCGCGACGACGTCATGCTGGAAGACGTCGACGCGTTCGCGGGCTTCACCGTGCTGACGGAACGCGAAGCCGGCGTCCCGCAACTGCGCGTGATCGACGCCAAGTCGGGCCAGTCGTACCGCGTCGAGTTTCCCGAGCCGGTGTACGTGGTCGAGTTGAGCGATAACTACGAGTTCGACACCCCCACACTCCGCTTCACTTACGAGTCGCTGGTGACACCCGAGTCGGTGTTCGATTACGACGTGAAGACGCGCCAGCGAATGATGCTCAAGCAAATGCCGGTGCTGGGCGGCTTCGACCCCAAGCAATACCGCTCCGAGCGTATCTACGCGACCGCGTCGGACGGCACCAAGATTCCCATCTCGCTCGTGTACCGCGGCAGCGAGCGGCCGCGCAACCGTCCGCTCTTGCTGCTCGGCTACGGGTCGTACGGAGTTTCCAGCGAGCCCTACTTCCAGTCCAACCGCTTGAGCATGCTCGACCGCGGCGTCGTGTACGGCATCGCGCACATTCGCGGCGGCGGAGAACTGGGGAAGAAGTGGCACGACGACGGCAAGCTCATGAACAAGAAGAACACCTTCACCGACTTCATCACGTGCAGCGAGCACTTGATCGCGCAGGGCTACACGTCGAAGGACCAACTGGCCGTCACCGGGCGCAGCGCGGGCGGGCTCTTGATGGGCGCCGTCGTCACCATGCGTCCCGATTTGTTCAAGGTCGTTTTCACCGCCGTGCCGTTCGTCGACGTGATGAACACCATGCTCGACGCGACACTCCCTTTGACGACGCAGGAATACCTCGAGTGGGGCGACCCCAATCAGAAAGCGGCCTACGACTACATGCGCAGCTATTCGCCCTACGATCAGACCACGCGCAAGGCGTATCCAATCATGCTGGTGCGGACCTCGCTCAATGACAGTCAGGTGATGTACTGGGAGCCCGCCAAGTGGGTCGCGAAGTTGCGCGCGAACAAGACCGACACCCATCTGCTCTTGCTCAAGACGCGCATGGACCCGGGCGGGCATGGCGGTGCGTCGGGGCGCTACGATCGTTTGCGCGACGTCGCCTTCGAGTACGCGTTCGTGATGTGGAACCTGGGGATAAAGAAGTAATGAGCGCTACACCCACGTCCGCGCGCGACGCCCAAACCTGGCTGGCACTCTTGCAAGACCTCGCCGACCGCGCCGACGCGATCGCGCTCTCGCATTTTCGCACGAGTGGGCTGCGCGTCGACGACAAGCAGGACGGCTCGCCGGTCAGCGAAGCCGACCGCGCCATCGAAGCGATGGCGCGCGACCTCATGGCGACACGCGTGCCGGACCTGGGCGTTTTCGGCGAAGAGGAAGGCGAGTCGGCGTCGCGAAGCGGCGCGCGCTTGATCATCGATCCGATCGACGGGACGCGCAACTTCGTGCGCGGCATTCCCATCTTCGCGTCGCTCCTGGCCATCGAAGATGCGGGTGTAGTCGTGGCGGGTGTGGTATCCGCGCCGGCATTGCAGCAACGGTGGCACGCGGCGCGCGGCGCGGGTGCGTTCGCGGGCACGAGGCGGCTGCGCGTATCCACGATCGCCGATCTTTCGCGCGCGCACATCTTTCACGGCGACTTGAGCGGCCGCAGCGAGGGCAAGGTGCCGTCGAACTTGCCGGCGCTATTTCGCGCGGTCGAACGCACGCGCGGCTTCGGGGACTTCTATCAACACATGCTGGTGGCGGAAGGTGCCGGCGAAGCGGCCCTCGACTTCAAGATGCAGCCGTGGGACATCGCCGCGGTGAAAATTGTGGTGGAAGAAGCGGGCGGACGCGCGACGACGATCGCGGGCGACGATACGATCTACGGCGGGAGTCTGGTCTCGACCAACGGCTGGGTGCACGCGGCGGTCGTGGCCCACCTCGCCGCTTCGTAACCAAAGCGACGCGCTAGCGCACGACCGTCACGCGGCGCGTCAGCACGGAGCCCGCCGCCTGCATGCGCACGAAGTACACGCCCGAACTCACCCGCTCACCGCGATTGCCGCGCAGATCCCACGTCGTGGTGCGAATCCCCTTGGCACTACGAGCCTCGTCCAAGACGGTGCGAACGCGGGCGCCGCGCACGTCGTACACGTCGATGCGCAGCGGTCCGTCGCGTTCGGTTTTGATCCCCAGGGTCGCGGCGCGCGAGGTGGGATTCTCGCCGGCGATCCATAGAAGTGCCGGAGCGCCTTGGTGGGGACGAACGGCGGTCGGCTCGGTCGGTATCGAATTGGGATCTCCCGGGTCGGACCCGGCGTCCAGCTCGTCGCCGTCGCGATAGCCGTCCTGGTCGCGGTCGACGCCGAGACGGTCCTCGCAGCCTTCGACCACACCGGTGAAGGTGATCTCGGTCCCGGCACCCGCCATCGACAGCAACGCGAGCTGCGAGACATCGGGGTCGTCTTCCTTGTCCGGGCGATAGGTGCCGGCGCCGATGTAGGTCCATCCGCGCGGCTGCACTCCGATGCGGCCCTTGGCCACCAAGCCGATCGTGTTGACGTCGGCCAGTGACTGCAGCGTGTTCAAGCGCGCGATGCCTTCCGCCTCGTTGGTCCCGTCCATGGTCCACTGCGCGCCGACCGCGGGCGGTGTTTCGGTTCCGAAGGCGAGCATGAACGCTTCGACGTCGTGCTTGTCCTGCTCGCTCGCGAACGTGAACAGAAGAAACCCGAAGAAGTGAGAGATGGTGTCGAACTCGCCGTCGTGCGTGAACCCGAAGCCGCGCACACTGGTGGGCCCCGCTCGATCGAGGCCCGTCTTCTGATAGAGATTGCGGAGCTGCGGAACCTTGCGCGCTTCGTCCTGCAAGAGCGCCGAGCCCGGAATGATCTTATCGTTCGTTCCCGTCGGCAGCGCGTGGCAGAAGACGCATTGGCCGCCGCTGAAGAGTCCGCCGGTCGCGAACAGCGACTGCCCGTGGGACGGGTCGCCTCCGTTCAACGTGGCCGGCAGGGAGCCGTCGAGCTCTCGGTACGGATTGGCGGCGTAGCGCATGCTGAACACGAACTGCGAGAACGTCGTCATGTCGCCCGGCGACAAGGAAGTGGGGGCACCCAAGAGACTCATGAAGGCGCCGTTGAAATCCGCCAGCGTCTGCCGGTCGCCGCGCCAGTGCAACGGCTCGGTGCCCGACAGGCTCTTCAAGGATTGCGTCACCATCGGGCCCTTCATCGGATGAAACAGCGGTAGCCCCGGCGTCTGGCCGGGCGGAACCGGGATCATCGCCGCGGCACTTGGGTCGCCCAAATCCCACGCGATGCCGTCCATGTTGCCGAACACGTGACACGTCCCGCACGCCAAGTCGCCGTGCGCCGACGAAATCTCGCCGTCGTAGAGAAACTTGCGGCCGTCGCGCACGAAGGACGGACTGGGGTCGAAGCCGAGCGAGACTTCGACCGACGCGTCATTCGACAGGTCCACCACCGACAGCGAGCTCGAGAACCGATTCAGCACGTACAGGCGATTCTGGGCTTCGTCGATGGCCAAGCCGCCCGGGCCTTCGCCGACCGCGATGCGCCGTGTGACGTTTCCGCCCGCGTCGAGCACGGCCACTTTGCGCGATCCCATCGCCGCCACGTACACGTTCTGGCCATTGCTCGAGATCGCGATGTCCGTTGGGATGCACATGGACAGCGCGCGCTCGCCGGCGTTGCCCGAGGGCGTGTCGTAGTCGATGTGCGCGTTCAGATGATGGGTCGAGGGAGTGCCGGTCAGCGGATCGATCACCGTCACGCGGTTCTGAACGAACTTTCGCGCGTACGTTGGGCTCGAAGCGCGTCTGATTGATGGCCTCTTGATTGGTGACGTAGAGAGCGCCCGACGGATGCACGGCGATGTTGAACAGGGTCGTCCCGACGCCGTGATAGCTCGCGACCACCGCGAGCGACGCCGCGTCGACGGCGATCACGTCGTTGTCGAGCAGTGTGTAGGGAAGGTATGCGTCCCACTCGCGCCCGATCTCGTCGAGCCAATGCACGCCGTCGTGCCTAACAATGAGGCCCACGCGCGGTGCCGCCGCGAGCTCGGGATTCATGGGCGGGTTCGGCGACGGAAGCCCGCCGTGCGCTTGCACGGTGTCGGCCGGCACCAACGTGGTGTGATTGCCGCTGTCGAGCGCGCACACGTAGACCGTCGAGTGATCGGGCGAGAGTGCGAGCGAGCGCGGTTGGCTCATGGCCAGCGCAACGTCGGTCGGCGGCTGGTTCAAGTCGAGCAGGTCGTAGACGCGCAGCTTGTTTTCGCGCGACACGCACACGAAGGCGCGGTCGCCGGCGAACACCACGTCGGTGGGTTCGTCGCCGACCAACAACGTGCGCACGACGCGGGCACCGAGGACGTCGACGATGCTGATGTCGTCGGAGACGTGATTGACCACCCAGACTTCGTTTTCCGAGCGCGCGCGCACCGTGACCGGCTCTAGCCCCACCATGACCTCGGCGATCTTGTGCAGCGGGTCGGCGTTGGTCTGGAATACCACCAGACGGTGGTCGGCGGTGTGGGCCACGAAAAGACGGGTGACGCTCGGTGAGATTTCGACCGGGTGGACGGGTCCACTTTCGAAATGGGTGAGGTCGTTGGCGCGCGGTGCCGGCGTCGAAAAGACCAACGACAAGACCACGAGCGATGCACGGAGGGTTCGGCGCAGCATCGGGGGTGCGTCTCCTAGACGATGGGAGTCGGAACGGTCGCCAAGCGAAGGCCCTATTGTACCACGCCGGCGCCGCAGACTCAACCCGTCGCGCTTGCGTCGATGCTCGGAACCGCGTTAGGCTCCCCAACCATGCACTGGGTTTTTCTCTTCTTCGCGGGTGTCATGGAGTGGGGCTGGCCCATCGGTTTGAAGTTCGCGTCGCAGCCCCAGCACCGCGTGTGGGCCATTCCCATGGCCATCGTCTCTATTCTATTGAGCGGGTGGCTGCTCTTCCTGGCCCAGCGCGCGATTCCCATCGGGACCGCCTACGCCGTGTGGACCGGCATCGGGGCGGTGGGGACATTCGTGCTGGGAATACTTCTACTCGGAGAGCCCGCGCAACTCGCGCGCTTCTTTTTCGTCGGGCTGATCGTGGTCGGGATCGCCGGTTTGAAACTAGCGTCCCATTGAAGGGGCGGTCTACACCGTCGCCGGTCGCTTGGACGCGACCTTGCGCTCTTGATCGTTCAGGATTTTCTTGCGCAGGCGAATCGACTTCGGGTGTCACTTCCACCAGCTCGTCGTCTTCGATGAACTCGAGCGCGAACTCGAGCGTCATCTCGCGCGGCGGGGTCAGTTGAATGGCGTCGTCGGCGCCCGACGAGCGCATGTTGGATAGCTTCTTTTCCTTGATCGCGTTGACGACCAAGTCCGCGCCCTTGTTGTTCACACCGATGATCATGCCTTCGTAAACCGGGTCGCCGGGGTGAATGAGGATCTCGCCGCGTTCCTCCAGGCTCCACAGCGCGAACGCGACCGCGGTCCCGGGGTGGAGCGCGATCTGGACGCCGTTGTTGCGCGACGGCATCTCGCCCTTGTACGGCTGATACTCGTAGAAGTTCTGGTACATCACACCGGTGCCGCGCGTCATGGTGAGGAACTCGCTGCGGAAGCCGATCAGGCCGCGTGTGGCGATGATGAACTCCATGCGGATGGTCCCGACCGCACTGGTCGCCATCGACTTCATCTCGCCCTTGCGCTTGCCGAGGGCTTCGATCACGACACCTTCGAAGCCAGGGTCGACTTCGACCACGACTTCCTCGACCGGCTCCATGACCACGCCGTCGATTTCTTTCAGAATGACGCGCGGTCGCGAGACTTCCATCTCGTAGCCCTCGCGGCGCATGGTCTCGATCAAGATCGCCAAATGGAGCTCGCCGCGACCCGACACCTTGAGACGCTCGCCGCCATCCACGTCTTCGACGCGGATGCCGACGTTGATCATGGCCTCGTGCTCCAATCGCTCGCGAATGTGGCGTGAGGTCAGGAAGCGGCCGCCGTCTTGGCCGGAGAGCGGGCTCGTGCTGTGCGAGAAAAACATCGAGATGGTCGGCTCGTCGATCTTGATCAGCGGGAGTGCCTCGGGTCGCTCGGGTGAGGCCAGCGTATCGCCGACGTGGACGTCTTCGATCCCCGCGATGGAAACGATGTCACCCGCGAGCGCCGACTGGACTTCGGAGCGCTTCAAGCCGGTGTAGCGCAGGATGCGCGTGACCTTCGCGCGCGCGGTAGCACCGTCGCGCTTGATGAGAATGACGGGGTCGCCGAGCTTGACGGCACCATGGTAGATGCGTCCGCTGCCGATGCGGCCCACGTACGAATCGTAGTCGAGCATGGTGACCAGCATCTGGAACGGATGGTCGACCTCCGCGACGGGCGGGAGGACGCGGTGCACGATGGTCTCGAGCAGCGCCTTCATGTCGGTGGCGGGCTCGTCCAAATCCATGGTGGCCCAGCCCAGCTTGCCGGATGCGTACACGATGGGGAAGTCCAGCTGCTCGTCGGTCGCGTTCAATTCGCAGAACAGGTCGAAGGTCAAATCGGCGACTTCGTGCGGTCGCGAGTGCGGACGGTCGACCTTGTTGACGACGACGATCGGCTTCAGGTGCAATTCGAGCGATTTCTTCAAGACGAACTTGGTCTGCGGCATGGGGCCGTCGAAGGCGTCCACGAGGAGCAGGACACCGTCGACCATGCGGAGAATGCGCTCGACTTCGCTCCCGAAGTCGGCGTGGCCGGGGGTGTCGACGATATTGATCGTCAGGTCCTTATAACGGATGGACGCGTTCTTGGAAAAAATGGTGATGCCACGCTCCTTCTCCAACGGGTTGGAGTCGAGGATCGTAACCTCGCCTTCCTTGAAGGCATAAGCACCCGTCTGCTTCAGGAGCGCGTCGACCAGGGTCGTTTTGCCGTGGTCGACGTGGGCGATGATGGCGATGTTGCGGACGTCTTTGCGTCGTTTTTGGTTCGGCATGGTGTGGTTGCGCTTTCTCGCGCGGGCGACGTAATATAGGCCAAACCCGAACCGGCTGCAACGACGGAGTTGCAGCCCCAAAGGACGCGACCGAACGTGATGCAATCCCGATCTTCAGGCGCGAGATGGCTCGCGTGGTCGATTCTCGCGTGGCTCACGCTGGCGGGGGCTTCGTCGTTCGCGGAGGAAGCGAATCCACCCGCGACGGTCCACTTCCAGAACCGCGACATCGTGACCTTGCGGGCGACCATGGGGCCGCTCTCGCCCCAAGAGCGCGCGCAGGCCGCGATGGATCGGCTGGCGCGGACCCAGCCCGGCGACTATCGACACCGAGCGACGGTCATCCCCTACGATGAACTGCGCGCGATCGTGATCGGTGACCGCCTCATCGTGGGGATAGCACCCGACGACGTCGATCGCAGCGCGGGCGAGACCGTCGACACGGTGGCCGAACGCGCGGCCGAAAGCCTGAATGCGGCCATGGCGTCGTGGGCCGAGCAACGTCGGCCGGAAGTGATCGTGCACGGGGTCACACGTGTGCTGATCGCCAGCGTGATCGCGCTCGTGCTCTTCGTCGTGTTGGCGTGGCTGCGGCGGCGCCTCATGCGCTTGATGCCGTCGCGCGCCGAGCGGGCTCTCGAGAAGCGCCACGTGACCTTGTTTGGACAAGACATGCGCGGTGCCGCCGTGAAGTTCCTGCACATCTTGGTCGGCGCCCTGTCCGCGATCGCCGGTCTCGTCATTTTGTACCTGTGGCTCACGTACTGCTTGAAGCAATTCCCGCTCACCGAGCCCTGGGGCGACGAACTGGCGGGATTCCTGTTGGGGGCCGCCGAAAAGATTGGGCTGGGAATTCTCCATGGCATTCCCGAAATGATCATGGTGGTCCTCGTCTTGTTCGTGACGCGCCTGTTCGTGCGACTCGTATCGACGCTGTTCGATGCGGTCGAGCGCGGCCAGGTCAAGCTGCGCGGTGTTCACCCCGACACCGCCGACGCGACGCGACGCATCGTTACCGCGTTGGTGTGGGTGTTCGGGATCGCCGTCGCCTACCCGTTCATTCCGGGTTCGAGCAGCGACGCGTTCAAGGGCATCAGCGTGCTGGTGGGTTTGATGATCTCGCTGGGCTCGTCGGGTGTGATCAACCAAGCCATGAGCGGGATGGTGGTGGTATTCTCGCGCGCGCTCAAGGCGGGCGAGTACGTGGTGGTCGGCGAGTACGAAGGAACGGTGACCGAAGTCGGGGCACTCTCGACCAAGGTGCGGACCAAGCGCAACGAAGAGATCAACATCCCCAACGCGACCTTGGTCTCGAGCACAACCAAGAACTACTCGCGGATGGCGAAAGAACACGGCCTGATCGTGTACGCGTCCGCCGGGATCGGTTATGACGCGCCATGGCGGACGGTGCACCGCATCTTGATCGAAGCCGCGTTGAAGACCCCGGGGCTGCGACACGAGCCGGCCCCTTTCGTACGCCAGGGAGCCTTGTCCACTTTCTGCGTGGACTACACGATCAACGCCACCATCGAGAACCCGGAAGACCGGTTGGTGGTGTTATCGAATCTACACGCCAACGTCCAGGATGCGTTCAACGCCGCCGGCATCCAGATCATGACGCCGGCGTTCGAGAGTCAACCGTCGGAGCCGGTGTTGGTGCCGAAGGCAAAATGGAATTTGGGGGACGCGCCCGCGGCCGATCGACGTACACCCTAGATATGGAGGACCGATGAGAATTTCAAACAAGATCGCGCTGGGCCTCGCCGTCGCGGCGATCGTGGGCGCGTGCGGTAACACCCAGGTACTCGACACGTGGTCGGACACCTCGATCAAGCCCGCGCCCGCCAAGCGCATCGTCGTCGTCGGATTGAGCGGCGACGACGTCACGCGGCGCCTGTTCGAAGACACGTTCAGCCAGGAATTGAAGGATCGCGGCAACGACGCCGTCGCGGGGCACACGTTTCTGCCGGATAAGCTCATATCGAGTCCCGACTCCGCGCTCGCGGTGATACGCAAAGCGGGTTTCGACGCCGTGCTGACCGCGCGCTCGATGGGGGTCAAGACCGAGGAGACGGAGATTGCGGCAACGCCTACTACATTCCCGACTCGGGATACTCCACGTGGGGCGGCTACTACGGCGCCGTCTATGGCAGCATGACCGCCAACACGTACACATCGCGCGAGGAGAAGGCGATGGTCGAGACGCACCTCTATCAGACCTCGACTGCCAAGCTGGTATGGGGCGCGCGCTCCGCGACCACGAGCACCGGCAAGATGACCGAAGGCATGCGCGACTACGCGCGTACCGTCGTCAGCGCGCTCGGCAAGACCGGCTTCATCAAGTGAGGCGGTTGCGGCATCCATGATCGGTTACTTGGCGCGGAAGGTGCAACGCCACCGCGCACGGCGAACATTTCGCGAGTACGGTTTCGACGTCCATCGTTTCCAATTGCCGCGCGACGGTGAGGTCGAGTACGCGCAGTGGAAGCATCCCTTCGAAAAGCCGAAGGCGATGGTCCAGGACGACGTCGACGGGCTGCGCCGTTTCATTTGCAAGGGCGACACCGCCATCGACGTGGGCGCCCATACCGGCGACACCACGGTGCCGATGGCCTTGGCGTGCGGCGCCGACGGACTCACCGTGGCACTCGAGCCCAACCCGCACGTGTTCAAGATTCTCGAAGAGAACGCGCGCAGGAACCTCGACAAGACCAACATCGTTCCACTCAACTTCGCCGCCACCGAAGACGACGGCGACTATCAGTTTCATTACTGGGATGCGTCGTTTGGCAACGGCGGTTATCTCTCGCGGCTGCACAACCAGCGCCACGGGCATCGCTATCCGCTGCGCGTGAAGGGACGCAACCTCGAGCGCCTGTTGCGCACGAGTTTTGCTGATCGCCTGCCGAGACTGTCGTTCGTGAAGACCGACTGCGAAGGCTACGACAAGGACGTGCTGAAATCGTTGCGGGGTGTGCTGAAGGAATTCCGCCCCGTGGTGGTGTGCGAAGTGCACAAGAAGCTCGACGCGACCGAGCGCCACGAGCTCTTCGACGTCTTGAAAAACGCGGGCTATGCGCTCCACCGCTACCAGGGCGGGGCGCGCCCCGTGGGTGAAGCGCTGGCGCGCGACGACCTTGCGAAGTGGCCGCGTCTCGACGTGGTCGCACTCCCCGAAGAGGCCGATCGCGCGACGTGGGACGTAGAAGCGAGCGGCGCGGGTCCTATCGTCTCCGCACCCCGCGGCTCCGCTCGCGGGGACCCCGCGTCGACGCCACCCGCGCCCTTCGTCGAGCGCCGCGCATCGCCGCTCGGGCGCGCCCGGCGCGTGCTCAAAGTCGCGGCGTGGTGCTTCGTGGCGTGGATCGTGGGCACGGTGGCGCCCGTCGTCGCATTCCGGTGGATCGACCCGCCGACGTCGTCGTTCATGATTCAGCGGCGCGTCGAAGGCTTGGTGAACCCCGCGCGCCGCGTCACCATTCGCTACGAATGGGTCGATTTGGATCGCATCTCCAAGAACACGCGCCTCGCGATGATCGCGGCCGAGGACCAGCGCTTCGTCGAGCACAACGGCTTCGACCTCGAAGCCATCGAGAAGGCGCGCGAGCACAACCGTCGTCGCGGGCGCTTGCGCGGCGCCAGCACCATCTCGCAACAAGTGGCGAAGAACCTCTTCCTGTGGCCGGAGCGGAGTTGGTTTCGCAAGGGACTCGAGGCCGGCTACACCGTGTTGATCGAAGTGTTGTGGCCCAAGCGGCGCGTGCTGGAGGTCTACTTGAACATCGCGGAGTTCGGCGACGGCGTCTACGGCGTCAAGGCCGCATCGAGTGAATTCTTCCACAAGTCGCCCGCGCGCTTGTCGCGCAAGGAGAGCGCCTTGTTGGCGGCGGTGCTGCCCAACCCCAAGCGCTTTCACGTCGACCATCCGTCGAAGTACGTCGAGCGGCGGGCGTGGTGGATCGAGCGACAGATGATCCGGCTGGGGCCCGCGGCGTTGGTGCCTTTGTCGTGACGCCGCGCTCGTCGGTGCGAAGCGGGGGTGCCATGCGCGTGCTGGCGTACGGATGGGCGTCGCCCACGACCGCGGTCGGCTTGGTCCTGGTGGTGGCCGCCATGGCCACCGGTGCTCGCGCGGCCGTGGTCGACGGCGTCGTGGAAGCGCACGGCGGTTTGCTCGACCCGTTGCTCCATCGATGGGTGCCGCTGCGCGGGGGTGCGAGTGCGATGACGCTCGGGCACGTCGTGGTCGGCCGCGACTCGCAGGCACTCGTGCGCACGCGCGCCCACGAACGCGCGCACGTTCGCCAGACGGAACGGTGGGGACCGCTGTTCGTCCCGGCGTACGTGGTCGCCTCGCTCGCGGTGGCACTGCGCGGTGGACACTATTACCGAGATAATCGCTTCGAGCGCGACGCCGTCGCGGCTGCCACGCTCGCGAACGACGCAACCTTCGGAGAAGTTCGCACGTGAAGACGACCCTCACTACATGAAGGAGCGACCCCGGCTCGACTATCTGTGGGCGGGCTTGTGTCTGCTGGGGGCGGTGTACTTCGCGTTTCGACGGTCCTAGGGTTGTTGTTTTGCTTTGACCGCGCTTCCAAACTGGCTTACGATACAACGGTTACCGGACCGCTGGGGGACGGTCCGTGGGCCATCAAGTACTCTATTCGAAGGGCCCGGCGCACGGCCGGATTGCCTCGCAGCAAGCCGCCAATCATGCTTCGGATCCTCCCGCCACTCCGCTTGCTTCTGTACGCATTCGCGATTGTCGGCGTGGTGCTCGTGGCAGGGCCCGCACGCGCATCCGAAGACCCGGATTCTCTCTATCTCGCCCGCCATCCGTCGCTCTTGTTCGGCCCGAGCGATGTCCCCGCGCTGCGCGCTCGCGTCGCAAGCCCCGGTGCCGTCGCCGACGCGTTCGCCTTCATTCGCGACGTCGTCCATACGAGGTACGTCGCCGTGCCGTTCGACACCCTGATCGACAACGACTTCGCCCAGGAACCGATCGTGAACCTCGGTCTGGTCGGCTACTTGAGCGACCCCGTCGATGTGGCCGCACTCCAACTCGGGCGCGAGCTCACACTCTACATCGCGCGCAGTTGGGACGTGGACGACGACGCCTTCGAGTCCGCACTCCGGTTGCGCCAGCTCTCGATCGGTTACGACCTCTATTTCGGCGCAGCGACGCCCGCGGAACGCGCGGAAGTTCGCGCCGAGGCGGCGAGCTACATCGCGTACTTCACGACCCAAATGTCGTACGACGTTTGGCTCCACCGCCCGTACGTCAGCAACAAGAGCGCGATGATCGCGGCGGCATTGGGGCTGGCCGCGATATCGTTCGCGGGCGAACTCGCGCCTTCACTCACGACGGCGGCCTTGGCGCGCGCCGATGCGCTGTATGCGGTCTGGCGCGACACCCACCTCGCGGACGACGGGTGCTACCGCGAGGGATCGCTCTACGGCGCGTGGAGTTTTCGAAATCTCGTCTACTTCTTCGAGGCGCGCAAACGCTACGACGGTACCGTGTATTCGAACGACTGGGCCCTGCGCGAATTCGAGCGGTGGTTCGCGTACGAACTCGACCCGCGCGGCGGCGCGCGCTTGAACAACATCCAGGACCAGACGGACTACTTTCTCCCCCTCGCGCGCCACACGACGTACTTCGACTGGGCCATGTCGGAGTGGGGGAGTGGTCTTTCGCGCTACATTTGGGACCGCGCGTCGGGTCCGCTCGGGGTCGATCTCGGCGACGAAAACGACAAGGCCGCGACGGTGCTCTGGCACCAGGACGTCCCCTCGGTCAATCCCGGCACCATTCTTCCCGAGAGTGCGCTGTGGAAATCGCGCGGGCTCTACTATTACCGGTCCGGTTGGGCGACGGGGGCCTCCTCCGACGACATCTCGATCAGTTTCTACTCGGGCGAGTTTCGCGGCGGGCACGCGCAGGAGGACCAGAATCAATTCACCCTCACCGCTTTCGGCGAGAAGCTGGTGATCGACCATGGCTCGGGCGGCAAGGCACGGACGACCGAAGCGCACAATCTCGTGCGCGTCGACCAAGCCGGAGAGTCCAACGCCGGCGGTTCGATCGGCACCGACGGTCGCATCACGCAGTCGGTGCTCACGGATTTCGCGGACTACCTGTGCGGCGACGCCACCGCCGCGTATGCGACGCACAGCGAGTACAACGATCCCGGCGTCCCGTATCCGTGGACGGATTGGTCGTGGGGTTACGGGGGCGAGAACCCGGTCGAGTGGGCGCTGCGCCGCGTGATCGTCGTACACGGCGACGGCTTCCCGACCTACCTTGTGGTCCAAGACGACATCCAGAAGGACGGCAGCGTCCATCGCTACGACTGGTCCGCGCATTTCCCCGACGCCGCCACCGTCAACACTTCGATCCCCGCCGGTCCCATCACGGTCGACGTGGGCAGTGCACATCTCGATGTCCACACGCTCTATCCGCCCAAGCCGGCGCTCCCGGGCGTTCAAGTGAACCCCTTCGACAACGAGTGCGAAGATCCCGATTCGAAGGTGCTGATGTTGACGTCCTTCGCGGTGAATCCGAAGTTCGCGCTGCTCCTGATGCCGAGGCGCGCGAGCGACCCGCCGACGGTGGTGCACTCGTCGACGTTTCCGGCCGGGACCATGAGCGTCGTACGGTCGCCGACGGGTGCGGTCGACGTCGTGTTCGCGCGCGGGAACCACGTCGGACCGATCGCCCCGCCGCCGCCGGGTGACTTTCCCGACGGCGAGGGGTGCGGCCCCATCTCGATCGATGCTGAATTGGCCGTCGTGCGCTTGGGTGGTGCTGGCGTGTCGCGATACCTCGCGGTGGACGTACGATCGATTGCGTGCGCGTCGAGCGACATCGTGACCATTCTCGACGGCACCGCGACGGTTGCGTTCGATGGCACGCGTGTCACCATCGACCGGCCCGATGCCGAGTTTCGCATTCTCGGCGACGGTGTCAGCGAAGTAGTTTGTAATGGGGAAGTGGTTCCGACCGGATTGGACGGTCGCTACCTCGTCCGCGTTTCCGCGACCGACGTGGCGTCACCCGTACCTCGCGACGGCCTGGCACTGCGGGCGTTTCCGAATCCATTCAACCCGTCGGTGCGGATTGCGTTCGCGACCCCGTCGCGAGGGGGCGTCGATGCACGCATCTACGACGCCGCCGGGCGGTTCGTCGTCGCGCTCGAGACGGGCGTCTTGCCGGCCGGCGAACATACCCTAGCCTGGAACGGGCGCGACCACGCCGGACGCGAAGCGGCCAGCGGCGTGTATTTCCTGCGCGTGCGCGCCGCGTCCGCCGACGAGACGCTGAAACTGGTGTTGTTGCGCTAAGCCGTGGCCGCTTCCGACGGCCCGTTGATGACCGGTGTGAGACGCGCGAACGCGGCGCGCAGCGCGTGCTCGACTTGCTCCGCAGTTTCTCCCCGCGCGAAGATGAACCCCGTATAGAGAAACCCCTCCGGCAACGGCTCCATCGACTGGCCGGGCCGAGCCGCGACGATCACTTCCTCGATGTTGGGGACTTCGCACGCCGCGGCCACCCCGCGCATCGCTTCGAAACGACCGCGTCGCGGAGACTGCATCATCCACACCCCGGCCGCGCGCGGTTCGAGCGGCGGGACCTCGCCCAATAGCCCGAGCGCGTCGGCGAGGATCACGTCTTCCAACGAACGTCCATCCGCAAAGCGAACCACGCGCGAGCACAAGCCCCCGATCGAGCGCGCATGGACTTCGATGGGCATGACCTCGCCGCCGTGTCCGCGCATCTCGACGTGAAACGGCCCGTGCGTGAGTCCGACCGCGCGCACGGCGGCGGCGGTCAAGCCGCGAATGCGCTCGACGGTGTGCGCCCCGAGTCGTGACGGCGTTACGTACATGGTCTCGGGGAAGTAGGGGCCCTCGAGCGGGTCGGGCTTGTCGAAGATCGCGAACACATGGACGCGCCCTTTCGCGACCAGCCCTTCCACCGCGACCTCCCAACCCGGCACGTACGACTCGACCAGGAGGTGACGGGAAGCGTCTTCGTCCATGCGCCGCGCGTGGGCTGCGACCAGCGAGGCCACGCGCGCGAACGCATCGACGAATTGCGACGCGTTGTCGACGCGAATCACACCACGGCTCGCCGCCATCGCGAGCGGCTTGACGACGGCGGGATACGAAATCGCGCGCGCCGCGTCGAGGTATCCGTCGAAGGGAACCAAACGATACGCCGGCTGCGCGATGCCCGCGGCGCGCATGCGTTCGCGCGCGCGAAACTTGTTCGAGGGCCGCGCGCACGGCGTCGGGCGGATTGTGGGGAAGTCCCAGTGCCTCCGCGATCACGGCCGCCGCGAGTGTCGCTTGGTCGTCGACGGCGACCACGGCGTGGATCGGGTGCGTCTGCGCGAGTGCAAGAGCGCGGGCGGCGGCGTCGGCGGGTTGCGAGAAGTCGAAGGTGGGCAGATCGACCGGGTGCAGGTGCGAGAGCGAATTGGGCGCTTCGGAGGCGATGCTCAAGTCGATCGGCAAGCGTTGCGCCGCGCGAATGAACGCCTCGGCGCGATACGTCGACGTGGGAACGAGCAGCAGCAAACGAGGCTTCATCCGGAGGAGCCGCCTTTCGCGCGGCTCATCGGATCGTGCTCACGCCGGAGCGCCGCGGACTACTTGAGCAATGTCATCTTATAGCTGCGGCGATCCGCTGCGGATGAGAGTCGGGCGAAGTACACCCCCGATCCCACCGCGATCCCGCGATCGTCGCGGCCGTTCCAGGTCACCGTGTACGCGCCTGCGGGCGTCACGGCGTCGACGAGGGTCGCGACGTGCGCGCCGCGCGCGTCGAACACATCGATCGTAACATGTCCCTTGGCCGGCAACGTATAACGGATCGTCGTCTCCGGGTTGAACGGGTTCGGATAGGCCGAGATGGAGAGCACGTAACTCGCCGGCGTTCTGCCGACACCCGTGACGGTGCCGACGCTCGCAGGGTTCCCTTCGTTGCAGGAGTGGTCGGTCGCGGTCACGAAGTAGTAACCGTAGGGCAACGAGGCGACGTTCATCTCCGTGTGCCCTGTATAGTCGACCAGCGTCGCCGAGGCGAACGAGTTGGTATTCGAGCCATAGACCGAGAAGTGGTCGAAATCCGGGGCCGTTGATTCATCCCACGAGAGCTGACCCGACAGATAGACCAGATGCGTGGGAATTCCCGGCGCGAGATTGTCGACCGAGTAGCCGCTGTCGATGTCCGAGTCGAAAAATACGGCCGGATCCGGCGTCATCGCCCGGATGAAGAACTTCGACCAGTGCTGCCCGGAGGTGCACGCCGAGTCCGCGTCGGTCGGCGCGTTCATCACGTACTCACCTTCCAGCGTCGCAGGAATCTCGGCCGCGTACTCCCATCCCGGGCCGGCGGGCGTGTCGGTCCATCGGAAGGCCTGATACTGCGTCACCAGCGGATCCAGTCCGGGGACATCATGAGCCGAACTCATGAAATGGATCCCGACTACTTTCCCCACGTCAGACGGGAAGTCAGCGATGTGCAGAATGCCCGGAGGGTTACCGTACTTCGCCAGGAAGATGTCAAAGCCCCCCGAGCCCGCAATGGCCCCGCCTCCAAAGTTCACAGTGCCCTGGAAGTACCCCGCCACGAATACGTTCCCCGACCCGTCCACCCCGACGCCGCTGCCCCTATCATTGCCCGTACTCCCGAAGCCGCGGCCCCAAATGTGCACCCCGGTCGCTCTGTACTTGGCAACGAAGGCGTCGACGTCCCCTGCGCCTACCCAGCTGGCCTTGCCACCGAAGTTCACGGTGCCCTGGAATCTCCCCGTCACCATCACCTCCCCCGAGCCGTCCACCGTGACACCTGTGCCACCATCTTCGTCCAGATCCCCGAAGCGCTTGCTCCACTGGTGCACCCCGTTCGCGTCGTACTTCGCAAGGAAGATGTCACCGAGACCCGCGCTCGCGAGGTTCCCGCCTCCGAAGTTCACGGTGCCCTCGAAGTCCCCCGTCACGAATATGTTTCCCGAGCCATCCACTGCCACGTCCGTGCACTCGTCAAACCCCGCAGATCCGAAACGCCGGCTCCACTGGTGCACACCGCTCGCGTCGTACTTGGCCACGAAGATGTCAAGGTCCCCCGCGCCCACAAGGTTTCCGCCCCCGAAGTCCACCGTGCCACTGAAGATCCCCGTCACCACTACGTTTCCCGACCCATCCACCGCGACGCCGTAGCCTATCTCAAAATCCGCAGACCCGAAACGCTTGCTCCACTGGTGTACCCCGCTCGCGTTGTACTTCGCCAGGAAGACGTCAGCGGTCCCCGCGCTCACGAGGTCCCCGCCCCCGAAGTCCACGGTGCCACCAAATCCCCCCGTCAACACCACGTTCCCCGACCCGTCCACCTCGACGGCGGGATAGATCTCACCGCCCGTGCCCCCGAGGCGCTTGCTCCACTGGTGTACCCCGTTCGCGTTGTACTTAGCCACGAAGATGTCGGTGCTTCCCGCGCTCACGAGGTTCCCGCCCCCGAAGTCCGCGGTTCCACTGAAGATCCCCGTCACGAATACGTTCCCCGACCCGTCCACTGCCACGGCATAAGCGTCATCAGCGCCCATGCTGCCGAAGCGCTGGCTCCACTGGTGCACCCCGTTCGCGTTGTACTTGGCCACGAAGATGTCGGTACCCCCCGCGCTCACGAGGCCAACGCCCCCGAAGTTCACAACGTTCTGGAAGGTCCCCACCACCACCACGTTCCCCGCCGCATCCACCGCGACGCCTTGAGCTGCGTCATTGCCGAAGCCGCCGAGGCCCTTGCTCCACAGGTGCTCCGGGATTTGGCCGCCCCATACCCCCGAGGCCGAGGACGGGGTGGCAAACACGATAAGAAGAAGACCGAGAGTAATGCCAAGAATCGTCCGCATGATCGGACCTCCAGGGGTTACTGATCCCGCCGATCGATGGTCGGAGAGAACGGTCCGCGTATTATTTCGTCACGACCATCTTCCGCTGGATCGTGGTTCCCGCGGCGTGCACGCGGTAGAAGTACACGCCGCTCGCGAGCGCGCGACCGTCGCGGTCGCGTGGAACGAGTGAGATCGTGCGCCAGCCCGCGTCCGCGCCGCGCACCACCAGCTCGTCCACTTTGCGCCCCGTGACGTCGAACACTTCGACCGAAATGTCGGACGCCCTGGGCAGGCCCACCTCGATCTGCGTCGACAGCGAGAATGGGTTCGGGTGGTTGGGGAGCACACGAAGTTCGGTGAGCGACGGCGTATTGCCGACGCCCGTGACGGCGTTGACGTTGGCCTCGTTCGACGGCGCGCTCTGGTTGGCGTGCGCGTCGTACGCGGTCACGATGTAATAGAGCGCCGACGTCGGCGCACTCGCGTCCACGGCGATGGTGTCACTCGCGCTTTCCAGGAAATTGATCGGCACGGGTGTCACACCCGAAGAGGTCTTGCGATACACGGCGTAGTCGCGAAGGTCCGGAACGCGGACGCGATTCCATTTCAGCTGCACGTCGGGTCCGACCCGCATCGCGATCAGCGAAAGGGGGGGAAGCGGTGCCAGATTGTCGACCGAGTGTCCGCTCACCGCGTTGGAAGCGAACGCAACGAAGTCGTCATAGACGGAATGCGCGGCCACCATGAAGACCTCGTTGTTGGTGGCGTTGAGCAACGAGTCCGCGCGCGTATCCGCGGCGAACGAGTAGCCCGGCCAGCCGTGGGCGCTCTGCGTGCCGATGCGTTCGAAGTAGTAGCCCGGTGTTGCGAGGTACAGCGGTTCGGATGTCTGCGCGCGCGAGGATTTCTTTAGGTCGTCGAGCGTGACGATCTCGGCGCCGAAGGGAATCGCTTGCACCGCGCGCCAGATCGAGTACGAACCGATCGTGCGCGGATTGATGATGTCGTCGCTGCTCGCGGTCCAGTTGACCGCCACCTTGCCGCCCTGGTCGTGGCCGACATCCTTCACCGACGTGATGATCGGTTCCGGGTGACCGGGATATCCGTACACATTGTCGATACGCCCGGCGTATATCTGCCCGTATCCGCCGCGATAGTCGGTCCACGTCATTACGGTTCCGCCGGCGCCGTCCGGAATCAATACGGGCGTCACCTGCACGGCGGGGGCAGCCTCGATCGCGATCCCATCGTTGGCCCATTGCGCGGCGCCGGTCGTGCTCAACCGCTGCGCATAGATATCTCCCTGAAAGAAACCGCCGCGCTCATCCTGCCAGGCAAAGATGTAGCCGCCCGCTCCGTCGGTGACAATCGTCGGATAGTATTGGTCTTCCGACGTGACGCACACCGCGAGGCCGTCGTTCGTCCACATGTTGGCGCCGGCCGCGGTGATGTGCTGCGCGTACACGTCGTAGGTGGAAACCGAGCGAAAATCCATCCAGGCGATCGCTGCGCCGCCGCCCCCGTCGGAAATCATGAACGGGCTCGCCTGATCTGAAAAGGCCCCGCTGACGATCACGCCGGACGCGGCCCACAGCTGATTCCCGTTGCTATCCATCCGTTCGGCGTAGATGTCGTTGCTGCTCCCGTTGCGGAAATCGGCCCACGAGAACAGCGCGCCACCGGCCCCGTCGGCGCACAGTGCGGGCGTCCGCTGGTTGTTGGTCGCGCCGCACACAAACACGCCGTTGGCCGCCCACGCGGGGGATCCGGCCAGAGTCACGCGCTGGGTCATGATGTCCGTGTCCGAGCTTCCGAAGCGGAAGTCGCGCCACACCACGATGACTCCGCCGCCGCCCACCGAAATGATCTGAATTTGATCCTGGTCCGCGCCAGCCGTGCACAACCCGACACCGTTGGCGGTCCATTGCGCCACGCCGCTCGCGTTCACGCGCTGCGCGTACACGTCGATGTTGCCGCTGCGCGCGTCCTGCCAGACCACGATGGCGCCGCCGCTGCCGTCCGCGGCGATGCGCGGGGAAGACTGGTCGGCGGCCACGTTGCAGATGTTGACACCGTTCGCCGCCCACTGCGCCACGCCGCTCGCGTTTACGCGCTGCACGTAGATGTCGTAGGTGCCGTTGCGCGCGTCCCACCACGAAATGATGGCGCCGCCCGCTCCGTCGCTCGTGATGCCGGAGACGTATTGATCGGTGGCCGCGTTGCAGACTGCGACACCGCTCGCCGTCCATGCCGCCACCCCGGCACTGGTGACGCGCTGGACGAAGACGTCGCTGTTCAAGTAGCGGGTGTCGTTCCATGTCGAGATGATGCCACCCGCGCCATCGCTCACGCCGATGACGCTGTTGCGATCGCCCCCCATGGTCGTGATCGGGGAGCCATTAAGCGTCCATTGCGCGAATGCGGATGCGGGGAGAAAGACGACGAGGAGCAGGGCAAGGGTGGTTTTCATGATCGGCCTCCGAAATGGGCGAACCTCTCCGTTGGGAATTCCTCTCACATGGAGAAACGACCGCCCCGGGGGGACCGAACAGAATTCTTTGGAGACTATTTACGGGACGTGCGGGCCAGGTAGACGAGGAGCAGACCGCGCTCGGTGAACGTCGTGTCGCTCCAGACGGGAGCACCCACGACGAGGTCGGCGATGTGGTCGCCATTCACGTCGCCGGAGGTGAGGAGATAGCCGAAGTGGTCGTCGTCGCCGTCACCCAGCATACGCCACGCGGGGGTGGATTCGAGGCCGCTCCGCGAGCCGCGGTACACCTCGACCATGCCGAGGTGCACGCGCTTCCCGTCGGTGTAATAGGGTGACCCGATCGCGATGTCGTCGAACCCGTCGTGGTTGATGTCGCCGATGCCGATGGCACGGAGACCGAACTGCGCATACGCGACCGGGCCGGTCGCCGCCCAGTCGGGTGTCGAATTGAATCCCGTCTTTCTGCCCAGGAACACGGCCGCGCGCCCCCGCTCGGGATACTTCGTGTCCGAGTACAGATGCTCGCCCACGATCGCGTCGGGGTAGCCGTCGCCGTTCACATCGCCCGCGCCTCCGACCTCGGTGCCGAAATGCGAGTTGGTCCCCGCACCTTCCAGCGTCCACGCCGGCTTGTCACCGGGTCCATTGGGACCGCCGAAGTAGAGCCGCGCCTGGCCGCAGTCCAGCTTCTGCGCGCCGTCCCATGCGTACACGCCGACGAGCACGTCGTCGTATCCATCCTGGTTGACGTCGCCCAACCGGTGCATCGACGAACCCATGAATGCGCCGGGCTGGTCGCCCTTCACGATCCACGACGGCTCCTTCGCGAGTCCGTTGCGCCCGCCGAAAAACAGAAGCACGGCGCCCTCCTGCGACTGCAGATCGGGGGCGTTCAACTCGTCGATCGCGATGTCGTCGAAGCCGTCGCCGTTGACATCACCCATGTCCGTCATCGCGCGCCCGAACCCGGGTTCGAACCCGTAGGAGGTGTGTTCCCAGATCGGCACGATCGGTTGCCCCGCGGGTGCGCCCGCATACACGCGGACACGCGCGAAGGGCGTCGCGATGTCCACCCGAGTTTCCTGCGACACGAGGAGATCGTCGAAGCCGTCACCGTTGGTGTCGGGGACACCGAAGAGCCGATATCCGATGGACGCGTCGGGCACGTCACCTTCGATGATCGTCGACGGTTCCTGGCCCGGACCATGGGGCCCGCCGCGAAAAATGAGCATGCGCCCGCGCTGTTTATTGTCCGGCCCGCTCCAGTGGGGCTCGGTGCACACCACATCGGCGTATCCGTCGTGATCGAGATCGACGGTGGTGCCGTAGTAGCCGAAATCACTCTTCTCCTCCGGTCCGCTGCGCCGCCACGCCTCGTGGTACGCGTTGGCATCGCGCGGGACGGCAAGCCGCCCGCGTGAGATCGGTCCCGCGCCCGGGCGCAACACGAGGAACGCGAGGAACGACACCGCGGCCAGCCCCGCGACACCCGCTCCGATCACGGCGGCGCGCGTGCGAATGCGACGCGTGGGATCGGCCGCCTCGTCGAGCGCGCGACCAAACGCTTTCGCGGTGGGCCAGCGATTCCCGGGATCGGGCTCGATTGCGCGTTCCACCGCGCGCGCCAGACGCGCGGATACTTGCGGCGCAAACCCGCGCACCCGCGCGCGCTCTCCGGAACGTTGCGCGCGCCGAATCGCATCGATCGACGCGCCCTCGACGGGATATCGCCCCGTCAGCAAACGAAAGAGCGTCGCACCGAGACTGTAGACGTCGGCGCCCGCGGACGCCGGTTTTCCGTCCAGCACTTCCGGCGCCATCGTGAGCGGTGTGCCCATCGCGTACGCGGGGATGTCGTCTTCGCCGGGCTGGTGATCGGCGCTCCCGAAATCGACGAGTACGGCGCGGCGGGGCGCGTCGCCGTCCTCGAGCATGATGTTGCTCGTCTTCACATCGCCGTGGATGAGCCCCGCCGCGTGGACCGCCGCGAGTGCCGACGCGATGTCGCGCCCGATGCGCAACACTTCTGTCTCGGTGAACGGCCCCGACGCGGTGAGCTCCTGTTCCAACGTGTGACCGAGCAGGCGTTCGGTCCAGATGCCGGCGCGTCCATCGAGCACGTCGGCGCCGTGTACCGTGAGCACGTGGGGATGCCGGACGCGCGCCAGGTTGCGCGCCTCGTCGAGCCAGCGCAGTGTGCCGGTCTCGGGCCTGCGCAGTTTCAACGCGACCTCGCGGTGCAGCGTCGGGTCCCACGCTTCGTACACTTCGCCGAACGAGCCCGCGCCGAGGAGCCGGCGCACTTCCAGTGCGCCCCACAGGAACAACGCCTCGGTTGCCCTCTCCTTCTTGTGGGCCGCCGGCGCGCCGAAGAGGCGCGCGAGACGATCGATGAGCCGCATCCCTTCGGAAGCCGACACCGTCGCCGCCGGGCGGCGATCGGCGATCGCGGAGGCATCGTCGATCAGGCGATTATCTACCATGGCCGTCGATGATCTCCGCGAGGGCGGCGATCGCGCGCACCACCATCATGCGCGCCGCGTCGGGGCTCGGCTTGCCGATGGCCTCCGCGACTTGTTCGTAGCTGTAGTTGAACTCGAGGCGCAGGAGCACCGCCTGGCGCTGCTCTTCCGTGAGACCCTCCAGGCCCTGCTGGTAGCGTTCCATTTGCTCCTCACCGATGACGCGTTCGACCACCGACGCGTCGGGCGCGACGAGGGTTTCGTCGAGAGTCTCGTGCATGCCGCGGCGCGCGGCGCGTCTGGTTTCGTCGCGAACGACGTTGAGCAGGATCTGACGGAGATAGGCGAGGAAGGCGCCTTCGCCGCGCGCTTCGAAATGATCGAGACGATTGAGCGCGCGCAGGAGTGTTATCTGCACGAGGTCCATGGTCTCGTTCAGGTCGCGCGCGTTGTTCGGCAGCCGCCGGTGCGCCCACTGCCGGAGAATCGGAAAGAAGCGCGTAAACAACTCTTCGCGCGCGTCGGTGTCACCGGAACGCGCGCGGGTCAGGAGAATGGCGGTTGCAGAAGGATCCGGTGCGCGATCGTCTCGCTCCGGGATCGCCGGGTCTTGCATGGAGATCCTCGCTTGCACACAAGGATATCCTTTCACCGGTGACGAGTAACGTAGAAAAGCGGGGGCCCGCCGCTATGCCGATCCGGGCGTCCCCGGTCTTTCTCCTCTGGCACCACAACCGGAGGACGCCAGCTTCGATAGGACCAGAAGCGATAGTGCGACGTTTTTCATGTTGCTGCCTCGGTAGGTAGATCGATGCATCACTTCAGCAAGATCATCTTTCCCGTCCTGTCAAAATCCCCCGCGCGCATGCGGTAGAGGTACACCCCGGAAGCGACCCCTTGCCCGCGATCGTTGTCGCCGTTCCATTGCACCGACCATTCTCCGGCACCGCGGTGTTCCTTCACGAGCTCGCGCACCAACCGGCCCGTCACGTCATAGACCGAGATATTCACGTCTGCGCCGGGCGCGGGGACGTCGTAGTGAATCGTCGTGATCGGGTTGAACGGGTTGGGCACATTCGGATGCAGCGCAAAACTCGCCGGAGCGGGCGTGTCACCAATTCCAGTAACGCTTGGAAAACCAATCACGAACGTCGAAAGACTTGTCGTCGAGCCACAGATGGAGTCACCCGCCGCAGCCCCCGTCGTGACGTCAAGCCATGTGGGCCCCGCCGGGCCGGCGACATTGTATTCAAACATGCGGAGCGCGGCCGCCGGGTGCGAGAGCGCGGCCGGGTCAAACTTGATGCACACCTCGATGTTGTCGGTGGTTCCCGCCGTGGTACTGAGGTTGTAGTACCGCCCATCTCCCAGAACAAATGATGGGGGAAGCGATGGCCCCGCAGGCGTGATGTCCAGGTACGTAAATCCGGCCTCGATCACATTATGGAACAGGAGGTGGACCGGCCAGATATGGGGGTCCGGTGCAATAATAATTCCGTTCGGGTACGGCACCAACCTCACGAGCGGATTGATCGGCGTGTTCGGAACCGGCAGCGCGTAGACATCGACCCCGGTTCTCTGATCCTCCCACGTCACGACTGCGCCAGTTCCACCCTCTGGGAAGTAGGCGATCGAAGCATGGTCCTGCACGCCTACTGCTGTGCACAGAGCGGCGCCACTCGGCGTCCACTGGACCAGCCCGTTGAAGTTCACCTGTTGGGCGTAGATGTCAGTGGGGCCACTTCTCGCATCCTGCCAGGTCACAAACGCTCCTCCAGCTCCGTCCGTTGCGATCTCGGAGCATCGGGGATTGAAAGATTGTTCGCCCGGAGCGGTGCACACAGGCACACCGTTCAAGATCCACTGTGCAGCGCCCGACGGGTTCAACCGCTGGGCGAAGATATCGCCGGGATCGCTTCGTTGGTCGGTCCACGCAACGATTGCACCGCCGGCGGAGGAAACAACCTCCGGAGCGATCTGATCGCCCGGAGCGGTGCACACAGCCAGTCCGTCCAAGGTCCACTGTGCCGTGCCCGACGGATTCAACCGTTGCGCGTACATGTCGGCATCGGCTCCGCTTCGACGATCGTCCCAGGCCACGATCACACCACCACTACCATCCGAAACAACCTCCGGGTTGAGCTGGTCGTGAGCGGCCGTGCAAACCGCCACGCCATCGGCGTGCCAGATAATCCCGCCATCCGATCCGCCCAGTCGCGCGGCGTACACATCGAAGCCGCTGGTGAGTCCTCGGGGATCCTCCCATGCGATGATCGCGCCGCCCGCTCCGTCCGAGACGATCGCGGGATGATCCTGATCGCCAGACGCAACGCAGACCTCATACCCCTCGGAAGTCCACTGTGTATACCCGGTACCGTTCAGCCGCTGGGCGTAGATGTCCATGCCCGAGCCGGGGCCGCCGATGTTTCGATTGTCGGTCCACGCCACGATCGCGCCCCCGGCTCCGTCGGGGGATGCGCGCAAAGAACCCTTGGGGTACGGGAGGGACAGCCGCATACCGGTCGGGAACCACTGTACAACGCCCGACGCGTCGACTCGCTGCGCGAAGACATCCCGGGTGCTGCCGCTTCGAGAATCCAGCCACACCACGATCGCACCTCCGCTGCCATCCGTGACAATCTGCGGAGATGTCTGATCGCCCGGCGCTGAGCAGAGAACCACGCCGTTCGGCGCCCACTGGGCCACTCCCGCGCCATTCAATCGCTGTGCATAGATGTCGAAATCGCCGTTACGCGTATCGGCCCAGGTGATGATCGTCCCCCCCGTCCCATCCGGAATGACTTGGGGCAATCCCTGAAATCCCGCTGCGACCGCGACGCCGTTGCCATTGGGTTGCCACGCCGCGTGGCCGACACAAGGGTGAAGTAGCAATGAAACAACGAGCAGCGAGACTGCGTGGGCTTTCATCGTGGGACCTCCGGAAACGGTCGGCTACCTGGGACGTCCTGAAAAGGCCGGCTATATATGAAATCCCGGAACCGGACGAACCGGACGCGATGTTGGAAAGATTTTTCGGGTGAAAAAGAGGGCCACGGCGATCCGTGGCCCTCGAAAAGGACAAACGCGCGAGTGCGAGTTGATCTCGCCTTCACCCGAGGTTCACTTCAGCAATACCATCTTCGCTGTTCTGTCAAACTCCCCTGCGCGCATGCGGTAGAAGTATACACCCGAGGCGACGCCTTGCCCGCGATCGTTGTCGCCGTTCCATTGCACCGACCATTCTCCGGCACCGCGGTGTTCCTTCACGAGCTCGCGCACCAACCGACCCGTCACGTCATAGACCGAGATGTTCACGTCCGCGCCGGGCGCGGGGACGTCGTAACGGATCGTCGTGATCGGGTTGAACGGGTTGGGGAGATTGGGATGCAGTGCAAAACTCGCCGGAGCGGGTGTGTCTCCAACTCCAGTAACGCTCGGGAAGCCGATCACGAACGTCGAAAGAGTTGTCGTGGTGCCACAGATGGAATCCCCCGCCGCGGTTCCCGTCGTAACGTCCAGCCATGTGGGGCCCGCCGGGCCGGCGACGTTGTATTCAAACATGCGGAGCGCGGCCGCGGGATGCTGTAGCGCGGCCGGGTCAAACGTGATGCACACATCGATGTTGTCCGTGGTTCCCGCCGTGGTGCTGAGGTTGTAGTACCGCCCGTCGCCGAGAACAAATGAGGGAGGAAGCGTCGGCCCGGCCGGCGTGATGTCCAGGCTCGTGAATCCCGGCGTGATCACGTTATTGAACAAGAGGTGGACCGGATAGAGACTAGGATCCGGTGGAAGTACAATCCCGTTCGGGTACGGGTAAAGCCTGAACCGGAGGATCCGCGTGTTCGGAACCGGCAGCGCGTAGACATCGTTATCCGCCCTGCTTCTGTGATCCTCCCACGTCACGACTGCGCCAGTACCACCCCCGACGTAAGTGATCGTCGGGCGGTCCTGCACGCCCACTGCGGTGCACAGAGCGGCGCCGCTCGGCGTCCACTTTACCAGCCCGTTGAAGTTCACCTGTTGCGCGTAGATGTCAGTGTCGCCACTTCTCGTATCCTCCCACGTCACGTACGCGCCTCCACTTCCGTCCGTTGCGATCCCAGGGTATTGGGGATAGAAGGATTGATCGCCCGGGGCGGTGCACAGAGCCACACCGTTCAAGGTCCACTGTGCGACGCCCGACGCGTCCAACCGCTGGGCGTAGATGTCGCCGGGATCGCTTCGTTGGTCGGCCCACGCCACAATTGCCCCGCCGGCCCCGGAGGAGACAAGCTCCGGAGCGATCTGATCGCCCGGGGCGGTGCACACAGCCACACCGTTCAAGGTCCACTGTGCAGCGCCCGACGCATCCAACCGTTGCGCATAGATCTCGGTATCGGCTCCGTTTCGACGATCGTCCCAGGTCACGATCACACCACCGGCCCCATCCGGGACAATCTCCGGGTGGGCCTGGTCGTCGGCGGCCGTGCAAACAGCCACCCCATCCGGCTCCCACTGGGGCGCGCCCGCCCCGTCCACTCGTTGGGCGTACACATCGATGCCGGTGTTGAGTCCTCGATGGTCGTCCCATGTGATGATCGCGCCGCCCGCTCCGTCCGATACGATCGTGGGGTCTTCCTGATTGTCGTAGGCGAGGCAGATAAACGTCCCTTCCGCAGCCCATTGCCTCACCCCGGAACCGTCCATCCGCTGGGCGTAGATGTTGTCCCATTCGGAAAAGCCTTCATTTTCGGTCCACGCCACGATTACGCCCCCCGCTCCGTCAGAGACGAGAGACGGGATTGTTCCGTACATCCCCCGGTCGTTCGGGCCGGTATCAATCACAGCCACACCGTTCGCCCACCACTGCACCACCCCGGAGCCGTTGACTCGTTGGGCGAAGATATCCCGGTTGCCGTTTCGAAGATCGTCCCACGCCACGATCGCACCTCCGCTGCCGTCCGGGACAATCTGCGGACCCAGCTGATCGCCCTGCGCAGAGCAGAGAACCACACCGTTCGGCGCCCACTGGGCCACCCCCAGCCCATTCAGTCGCTGTGCATAGATGTCGGAATAACCATTTCGGTAATCGGACCAGGTGATGATCGTCCCCCCCGTCCCATCCGGAATGATTTGGGGCACATCCTGAAATCCATCCACGATCGCGACGCCGGTGCCATTGGGTTGCCACGCCGCATGGCCGACACAAGGGTGAAGTAGCAATGAAACAACGAGCAGCGAAACTGCGTGGGCTTTCATCGTGGGACCTCCCGGAAAGGATCGGTTAGGTGGGACCTCCTTAAAAGGGTCCGCGCCCCTTCAGAAAGAGAAACTGCCGATCCGGGGAAACCGAACGAAGATTTCTCGAGGCGGGAACAACGTTGATTTCGCCTTCGCCCGAGGTTCACTTCAGCAAGATCATCTTTCCTGTCCTGTCAAACTGCCCCGCGCGCATGCGGTAGAGGTATACACCCGAGGCGACGCCTTGCCCGCGATCGTTGTCGCCGTTCCATTGCACGGACCACTCTCCGGCACCGCGGTGTTCCTTCACCAGCTCGCGCACCAACCGGCCCGTCACGTCATAGACCGAGATATTCACGTCTGCGCCGGGAGCGGGGACGTCGTAACGGATCGTCGTGATCGGGTTGAACGGGTTGGGGAGATTGGGATGCAGCGCGAAGCTCGCCGGAGCCGGCGTATCGCCAACTCCGGTAACGCTCGGGAAGCCAATCACGAACGTTGAAAGAGTTGTCGTCGTACCACAGATGGAGTCACCCGCCGCGCCCCCCGTCGTGACGTCAAGCCATGTGGGGCCCGCCGGGCCGGCGACGTTGTATTGAAACATGCGGAGCGCGGCCGCGGGATGCTGTAGCGCGGCCGGGTCAAACTTGATGCACACATCGATGTTGTCCGTGGTCCCCGCCGTCGTGCTGAGGTTGTAGTACCGCCCGTCGCCCAGAACGAATGACGGGGGAAGTGATGGCCCGGCCGGTGTGATGTCCAGGTACGTGAATCCCGCCGTGACCACGTGATCGAACAAGAGGCCGACCGGATACAGCGGTCCGGGAAACAGGTAGGGGATCGGAATGTATCGCACGTTATTGCCGATCCCGGTGTTCGGAACCGGCAGCGCGTAGACATCGTCAGCATCGCTTCGGGCGTCCTCCCACGTCACGACCGCGTTACCCTTACTAATGGAAGTGATCGCCGGGGCGTCCTGCACGCCCGCGGCGTTGCACAGAGCATCGCCGTCCGGCGCCAACAGCGCCACTCCGTTGCCATTCACCCGCTGCACGTAGATGTCACTGACGCCACTTCTCGCGTCCGCCCACGTCACGAACGCGCCTCCCGCTCCGTCCGCAGCGATGCCGCCGTTGGCCTGATCGCCCGCGGCGGTGCACAGAAGCACACCGTTGAAGGTCCACTGTGCAAGGCCCGACGCATTCAACCGCTGCGCGTAGATGTCGGTATCGACTCCGTTTCGACCGTCGGTCCACACCGCGATTACCCCGCCAGCTCCGTCGGAAACAAGCGCCGGGATGTACTGATAGCCCGGGCCGGTGCTAACAGCCACACCGTTCAAGGTCCACTGTGCAAGGCCCGACGCATTCAACCGCTGTGCATAGACGTCGGGATCGCCGCTTCTATCGTCCTGCCACGCCACTAGCACACCACCACTCCCATCCGGGATAGTCGTCGGCCTGGTCTGAAAGCCGCCGTCGGAGCAAACAGCCACTCCATTCGCTGTCCATTGCGGCACGCCCGACCCGTTCACTCGCTGGGCGTAGATGTCTGCGCCATTTCGTTCATCAGTCCACGCCACGATTGCTCCCCCGGCGGCGTCCGAGGCAATCGAGGCCGTCCACTGTCTGCCGCCCACGACGCAGAGCGCCACCCCGGCCGCGGTCCACTGCACAACCCCGGAGCCGTTGACTCGTTGTGCGTAGATGTCCAGGTTGCCGTTTCGCGAATCCTGAAATGTCGCGATCGCGCCTCCCGATCCGTCAGAGACGATACTCGGGTCTCCCCAGAACATACGCCGAATCCCCGCGGCGGTGCATAGGACCACACCGTCCGTGGTCCATTGCACACCCCCCGCGCCGTCGACTCGCTGGGCGTAGACGTCCAAGTTGCCGTTTCGAGCATCGTCCCACACCACGATCGCCCCGCCGCTGCCGTCCGAGACAATCTGCTGATTCGTCTGATCGCCGAGCGCAGAGCAGAGAGCCACGCCGTTCGGCGCCCACTGCGCCAACCCCGCTCCATTCAGTCGCTGTGCGTAGATGTCGTAACTGCCACTTCGGGCATCGTGCCAGGTGATGATCGTCCCCCCCGCCCCATCCGAAATGATCTGGGGCCCGACTTGGTCTTCGGCCGCGATCGCAACTCCGGTGCCTGGGTTGCCATGCCGCACGGCCGACACTAGGGTGAAGTACGAATGAGACAACGAGCAGCAAAACCGCGTGGGCTTTCATCGTGGGACCTCCTGAAAAGGGGTCGGCGCCCTTTCAAAAGGAGAAATCCCGCCCCGGGGAAAAACGGACGGACTATTTTGGGAAATGTGGTCGGGCGTCCTCCGGACCTCTAGCACCACAGCCGGAGGACGCCACCATCGCGCATTTCGTCGGATCGCGTGCACGCCCGGGTCCGCACGCACCCAACACCTACTTCAGCAACGTCATCTTATAGCTGCGCGCACCCGCTCCGGACGCAAGCCTCGCGAAGTACACCCCCGATCCCACCGCAATCCCGCGATCGTCGCGGCCGTTCCAGGTCACCGTGTACGCGCCTGCGGGTGTCACCGCGTCGACGAGGGTGGCAACGTGCGCGCCGCGCGCATCGAACACGTCGATCATCACACGCTCCTTGGTCGGCAACGTATAGCGGATCGTCGTCTCCGGGTTGAACGGGTTCGGATAGGCCGAGATGGAGAGCACGTAGCTCGCCGGCGTTCCGCCGACACCCGTGACGGTGCCGACGCTCGCGGGGCCTCCTTCGTTGCAGGAGTGGTCGGTCGCGGTCACGAAGTAGAACGCGTAGAGCGGCGGGGCGACGTTCATCCCCGGTGTCACCGTGTTGTTGACGAATGTCGCGGACCCGAACGCGTTGGTGTTGGAGCCGTAGACCGAGAAGTGATCGAAATCGGGGGCGGTTGATGCGTCCCATGAGAGCTGGCCCGCTGCGTACGTGAGGTTCGTGGGGATTCCCGGCGCGAGATTGTCGACCGAGTAGCCGGAGTCGATGGGAGAATCGAAAAAGACACCAGGAGTCGCCGTATGGGCCCGGATGAAATAGTACGAGTAGTGCTGCCCCGACCCACACGTCGAATCGGCGTCGGTCGGCGCGGGCATCTCGTACTCGCCTGCCATCGTCGCGGGAATCTGCGCGACCGACACCCATGGCGGCCCGGCAGGCGAGATATTTCGACGGAAGGCCTCGTACTGTGTCACCAACGGATCCAACCCGGAGCCATCATGGCCCGAAGGGAAGAAATTGATGTTGACGTGTAACCCATTGTCGAACAGGACGTCTGTTATTTTGGAAATCCGCGGCTTATCGCCGTACTTCGCCACGAAGATGTCATAGCCCCCTCCGTTCGCGACGGACCCGCCTCCGAAGTCCACGGCGTTTTGGAAATGCCCCACCACCACCGCGTTACCCGACCCATCTACTGCGACGGCGCGGCCTGCATCATATCCCGCACCCCCGAAGCGCTGTCGGTACGTGTTCGCCCCGCTACTCCCGCCGTACTTGGCGACAAAGATATCGGATTCCCCCGCGCTCACGAGGTCCGTCTCTCCGAAGTTCGCAGTGCCACGGAACTCCCCCGTCAACAGCACGTTCCCCGCCCCATCCACCGCTACACCACGAGCTAAATCAAAGTCGGAGCCGCCACGGGGCCTGCTCCACAGGTGCACGCCGTTCCCGGTATACTTCGCCAGGAAGATGTCCGTGGACCCCGCGCTGACAATGTTCCCGCCCCCGAAGTTCACGGTGCCCTCAAAGCCTCCGGTCAGGACCACGTTCCCCGACCCGTCCACCGCGAGGGCAGAGCCGCTCGCCGGACCCCCGAAATTCCTACTCCACTGATGCACTCCGTTCGCATCGTACTTGGCCAGAAAGACGTCACCGCTCGCCGAGCTCACGAGGTTCCCGCCCCCGAAGTCCACGGTGCCAGTGAACCCACCGGTCACGAATACATACCCCGACCCATCCACCGCAACGGCAGGGCTGAACTCATCGTCCGTACTCCCGAAGCGCTGGCTCCACTGGTGTGTCCCGCTCGCGTCGTACTTGGCGAGGAAGATGTCGTAGCCTCCCGCACACACGAGGTTTCCGCCCCCGAGGTCCACGGTACCCTTGAAATCTCCTGACACGATCACGTTTCCCGACCCGTCCGCTGCGAGCCCAAAAGGGCCTGCCCAACCGACCGCACTCTCGAAGCGCTGGCTCCACTGGTGTTCTCCGCTCGCGTTGTACTCAGCCAAGAAGATGTCGTAAGAACCGTCTGAGGGCACGAGGTTCCCGCCTCCGAAGTCCACAGCGCCGGCGAACCAACCGGTCACGAATACGTTCCCCGACGCGTCCACCGCAACGTTTAATCCGATATCATCACCGGCGCTCCCGAAACGTTTGCTCCACTGGTGCAACCCGTTGGCATCGTACTTGGCCACGTAGATGTCTCTGCTGCCCGCGCTCACAAAGGTTCCGCCCCCGAAGTCCACGGCGTTCTGGAAATCTCCTACCACCACCACGTTCCCCGACGCGTCCACCGCAACGCCGAAGGGAACATCGTTGCCGAAGCCGCCAAGGCCCTTGCTCCAGAGGTGCTCCGGCGTCTGGGCCGGGGAGAGGGTCGCAAACACGATGACCAGAAGACCGAGGGTAATGGCGAGAATCGTCCGCACGATGGGACCTCCAGGGGTTGCGGAGACACCACCGATCCACGGCGTCCTCCGGTTGGAGCGGATGGTGCCTTCATGAAGGACAAATCCCGTCCCGAGGGAAAACGGACAGACTATTTTGGGGAAATGGAGTGCTTGCCAGGGGAACGCGCGAGGTAGGTGGCGATGAGCCCGCGTTCGGTCATCTTGTCGCTCCAGAGCGGCGCTCCTACCACGAGGTCGCGCACGTGGTCGCCGTTGATGTCTCCGGTAATCACGACCCAGCCCAAATTCTCGTCCGCGGCATCACCGACCGCGCGCCAGAATGGTCGCGCCTCGCACCCATCGCGGTTGCCACGATAGACTTCCACCATGCCCAGATGCGTGCGCGTGCCCTCTGTGTACTGCGGTGCCGAGATCGCGATGTCATCGAATCCGTCGCCGTCGACATCGCCCAGGCGATCGACACTGGATCCGAAGTGCGCGTACGAGACCGGGCCCACGGCCTGCCACGCGGGCGAAGACGCGAGGCCGTTCGGGCCGCCCAGGAACACGAGCGCGCGCCCGCGTTCGGGCCGGGCCGGATCGGAATACTGCGGCTCGCCGACGAGCGCGTCGTCGAAGCCGTCGCCGTTGACATCTCCCGCGCCAGCCACGGTGGTTCCGAGGCGGGCGTTGGCGTTGGCGCCCTCGAACGTCCACGCAGGACGATCGGACGGACCTCCTGCGCCGCCGAGGAAGAGCATGGCGCGTCCGCAGTCCGGACCGGCCGTGCCATCCCAGATGGGTGCGCCGACAAGGACGTCATCGAAACCATCGGCGTTGACGTCGCCAAGCGGACGCATAAAGCGGCCCATCCACGCGTTTGACTGACCGCCGCGCACGCTCCACACAGGAGTTCGTGCCAACCCCGCGCGGGAGCCGAGGAACAACAACACACGTCCTTCGCCATACAGCAGATCCGGTGCGCTGGATTCACCGATCAGCACGTCATCGTAACCGTCACCGTTGACGTCGCCCGCGCTGCTCATGCCTCGTCCGAGCCCCGCGTCGCGCGACTTACCCACCAGTTCCCAGACCTGGACCGGCGGCCCGCCACCCGTTTGCCCCGCGTAGAGATGGACGCGTGAGTGCATTTCACCCGTCTCGCGTGCCTCGTGCGATACCAACAACTCGTCGAATCCGTCGCCGTCGGTGTCTCCCGCGTTACACAACTGGTATCCCAGTTCCCCGTGCGGTTGATCCCCGTCGATCGTCATGAACGGAGCCGACGAGGACGCTTCCGCTCCGCCGCGATAGATCATGATGCGACCGCGCGCCACGCCATCCGCGCTCTTCCAGAACGCCTGCGCGGCGACGACATCGCCTTTGCCGTCGTGGTCCATGTCGACGATCGCAGCCACCCAGCCGTATCCGTCTTCTTCCTCGGGTCCGAACTGGCGGGATGCTACCGTGAACGCATTCGGGTTGCTCGGTGCCGCGAGTCGCGCGCGCGAAATCGGCCCGCCACCGGGTCGAAGGAAGAGATAGGCGATGAAGGCCAGCGCGGCGACTCCCACGACGCTGCCGCCGATGGCCGCCGCTCGCATGCGAATGCGCCGCGTCGGATCCGCGATGTCGGCCAGCGCGCGCTCCAATGCTTTTGCGTTGGGCCAGCGCTTCGCCGGGTCTGGTTCGATCGCACGCTCGACGACGCGGGCAAGACGCGCGGACACCTGCGATGCGAACGCGCGCACGTGTGCACGCTCCGACGAACGATGCGCGCGCCGTATCTCCTCGATCGACGCCGCCTCGACAGGATAGTGTCCGGTGAGCAAACGAAAGAGCGTTGCGCCGAGGCCGTACACGTCGGCACCCGCGGACGCCGGCTTTCCGTCCAGCACCTCCGGCGCCATCGTGAGCGGTGTGCCCATTGCGTACATGGGCACGTCGTCTTCGCCCGGCATGCGATCCGCGCTTCCGAAATCGACCAGTACGACGCGGCGCCGCGCGTCTCCCGCTTCGAGCATGATGTTGCTCGTCTTGACGTCGCCGTGAATGAGCCCCGCCGCGTGAACCGCCGCGAGCGCCGACGCAATGTCGCGCCCGATGCGCACCACTTCCTTCTCCGCGAACGGCCCCGATGTGGTGAGTTCCTCTTCCAGCGTGAGTCCAAGCAGGCGCTCGGTCCAGATGCCCGCGCGGCCGTCGAGGACGTCGGCGCCGTAAACGGTGAGCACGTTGGGATGACGGATACGCGCGAGGTTGCGCGCCTCGCCGAGCCAGCGCAGTGCACCCATCTCGGGGTCGCGCAGCTTGAGTGCCACTTCGCGGTGAAGTGTCGGGTCCCACGCCTCGTACACTTCGCCGAAGGATCCTGCGCCCAGGAGACGTCGCACTTCGAGCGGTCCCCACAGGAAGAGCACGTCTCCCGTCGACGCCGGGCTCGCGGGAGCGGGTGCGCCGAACAAGCGCGCCAGGCGGTCGAGCAGGCGAATTCCCTCGGAGGGCGACGTCGTGCTCACGGGCCGGCGGTCCACGATCGCGGACGCTTCTTCGATCAGGGGTTCATCGTCCATGGCCGTCGATAATCCCGGCGAGCCTCGCGACCGCGCGCACCACCATCTTGCGCGCCGCATCGGGACTCGTCTTGCCGATCGCTTCCGCGATCTGCTCATGGGTGTAGTTGAACTCAAGGCGAAGCAACACGGCCACGCGCTGTTCCTCGGAAAGCTGTTCGAGGCCCCGCTGGTAACGCTCCATCTGCTCCGCGCCGATCACGTGCTCCACGATGGACGCGTGCGGCGATACCAGCGTTTCGTCGAGTGTTTCGTGCGGGCCACGTCGTGCGGCACGATTGGATTCCTTGCGAATCTCATTGAGAAGAATCTGGCGCAGGTAGGCGAGGAACGCGCCTTCGCCGCGCGATTCGAAGTGATCCAGGCGGTTGAGGGCGCGCAGGAGTGTCATCTGAACCAGATCCAGGGTGTCGTTCAGGTCCCGGGCTCCGCCGGGGAGACGGCGGTGGGCCCACTGCCGCAAAATGGGAAAGAAGCGCTGAAACAGCTCTTCGCGCGCGAACGTGTCACCCGCGCGCGCGCGCGTCAGGAGAATGGCGGTGGCAGAAGGGTCCGGTTCGCGATGGTCTCGCTCCGGGGTCGCCGAGTCTCGCATGAACGGCCTCGCTTACACACCAGAACGTCGGTACGCGCGGCTCGCTACTTGGAGGACGGTGCGTAGTACGGGTTGCGTCCGGCCGCGTGGTCGGTGGTGTCCATGATCGCGCCCACTTCGGGGACTTCGTCGCGGATCGTACGCTCCACACCGTACTTGAGCGTGACACTGACCATCCCGCAGCCTTGGCACCCGCCGCCGAACTCGAGGAACACGGTGTTGTTGACGACGTCGAGCAACTTCACGAAGCCGCCGTGGCTCGCGACCGCGGGATTGATGACGGTTTCGAGCACTTGCTGCACGCGACGCTGCACCTCTTCGGGCGCAAGCAAACTTTCGGTGACGGCTTCGGAGATGGCGGTTCCGGAGGCCAGCGCGTCGCGAATCGCGGCGCCGACCTTCGGCACCTTGGTCTCCCAGTCGGCGTCGCCGGCCAGCGTCACGCGTACGGTGTCGTGTGTCACCAGCACGTCGGCGACACCGTCGATCGCGAACAAGCGGTCGACCAGCACGGAATCGTGCGACTGCGAACGATCGTTGAAAAACGCCGAGTGACCTGGATACACCGGCTCGCTGGTCGTGAACGTGCACTGCTCGGGGTGCGCCATCGACGGGGTCGCGGTGATGCGGACCGAGCGGCCTTGCGGGAGTTCGAAATTGAGGGTGATTTCATCCATGACGACCCCCGCATGATAGGCAACGCGGGAGCATCACGCAAGCGCTCCGTCGCCGCCCGTATCGACGTGTCGTGTCCATGCGTGCAGAGAGCCCAACTGGCCCTCGGTGGGTTCCGCTCAGCAAAACCAGTCTTCCGTCAGGCGCGGGGCGACACCGCGCCGCTGCGCTCGCGGTGCCATCGATCGGGTGGGATCGACGAGCGCGCGCACGCGCGCGAAGGCGTCGTCCGCGCTCAGTCCGGAAGCAGCGGCACTCGCCGCGACACCGGCGACCGCGCGTTGGAGGTCGTCCATGCTCGGATCGGGGTGCGTCCACCGGTGCGAAAACGCCGCCGCGTCGAACCCGCGCAAGTGCGGCCGCATTTCGTCGGCGTTCAAGAGCAGCGATCCCTCCGGCACCAACAATCGAATCGAGTATTGGACCGCGTCGACGTGGTCGACCAAGTCCTCGCCCTCGACGATGTCGAGGAGTTCGGCGTAACTCGCGCGCGTCTCCCACGGTGTGAACGGAACGAAGGTGGGCCGAAGCACCAGACCGCGTGCGCGGAAGCGTCGAAACACCGAGAGCGCGTCGGCGCGCGAGTGATCCTTGCGTAGTGCCGCCAACACGGCGTCGTTGAACGATTCCACCGCCGACACCACGAACAGATTGCCGAGCGACTGCAGTTCGCCGACCACGTCGTCGTGGCGAAGAAGGTGTTCGATTTTGGCGGTGTAGTCGAAGGTGAGGCCGGCGAAGCGGTGCGCGAGCTCGCGCGCCACGCGCAGCGCGTGCGTCGGGCCATTCAAGAAATCCGGGTCGGCAAAGGTGACGTGGCGGGCACCGCGCGCGACCAGGGAGGCGATGTCGTCCATGACCGCGTCGATCGGGAGCGCGTAGAACGAGCCGCCGTACGCGGGCGGCAGCGGACAATGGCGGCACACGTGCTTGCAACCGCGGGTGGTGGTGACGTGGGCGACGTCGCGGCGCTCGTCTCCGAGGGCGAGCTTCGCGTAGCGATCGCGGTGCGAGAGTCCGTCGCGTCGCGGTGTCAGATCGAGCGCGCGACCGGACGAGCGAGCGGTGTTGTCGCGCGCGTGCTCGGGGGCGACGTCGCGCGGACGACGCGATCCGGCCGCGCGCGCGTCTACGACGCGACGCACCAGCGACACGAGTGAGGACTCGAACTCGGCGCCGAGCACCGAATCCGCGAGTACCCCGGCGAGGTGCGCTTGGTTGAGCCCCGCGTACAACCCAAAGAAGCAAACGTGCGCGTCCGGATTGACGCGGCGCGCGATGGTCGCGAGCTGGGTGCCCAGCCGGAGTGCCGTGTGCATCGGCGTCGAGATGGCGATGACGTCCGCGCGCGCCAGGGCGTCCATGTCGATCGGCGACACCGCGAGGTCGAGCAGGCGTGCCTCGAAGCCCGCGCGCGCGAGAACGCCCGCGGGAACGGTGAGACCCAGCGGCTCCTGTCCCAGTTCGTAGCACGAGACGAGGAGAATACGATCGTGATCGGGGACGGCTACAGCGGGGTCGACGGCACGGTCCTGCATGGTCGCGAGTATAAGGAGAGGTCGCACCCGACGCCACAACGGCGACGCGCCCTGGAATCGTGTATACTGCGCCACGAGCCGACACGCGGAGGTAATGATGGCCACACAGGATTCACACCGCATGCGGCCGGCGAGGTTGAAGCCCGGGGTCTCGCTGGACCGAGTCGAGCGCCCGCTCGACACCACCCCGGGTGCCGCGGATGCAAACCGCATCGTGCGCGGGCAAGCGCTCATATTCTGGGACCCCAAGCGTCCCGGAAACAAACTCGACGCCATCGACACCGACCAGATCACGCCCGCCAGGGATTGCGTTTCCGAGAGCCTCGACGCCCTCGACAAGAATTGGAAGGAAGGCGCCTTTCGCTTCCTCATGCCCGACTTTCGCGCCCGCGTCCATCACGGCCAGACGTTCCTCGTGGCCGGCGATCGTTTCGCGATCGGGTCGTCGCGCGAGATGAGCCCGGCCGGGTTACGCGCCATCGCCGAGGAGGCGGGGCTCGAGATGGTGATCGTGTGCGGACATAACGTCGGCGACATTTTTCGACGCAACGCGCTCAACCTGGGCCTCGAAGTCGTGCAGAGCACGGAGGCGGTGGCCGACGCGCAAGACGGCGACGAGTTCTCGTACGTGCCCGGCACGCGTCGCTTGACCAACGAGACGCGCAAGAAGACTTACGAGCCGGTGCCGCTGTCCGCGAAGGAAGACGAGATCAGGCGCTCGGGCGGGATTTTCGCCATGGGGCGCCGCGAGTTTCGCGAATCGATTGCGCGCACGCCGTCGGCCCAGTGGCCCGACGAAGCAACCGCGCGCGGTCTGACCACCACCGAGCAGATCGCGTGGGCGCATCGCGTCGACAAGGACGCGCGCGTGGAGGCGGGGCGGACCCTGCGCGTGTTCGCCGACCTTCTGCCGGCGTCGGACGGAACCGCGCCCTTCGCCATCCATACCTTCAATCAAATCGCGCGCGGCGCCATATTCCCGCGCCAGGCCGCGATCGCGAATGACCACTTCGTGTTCACCGGCGCCGACGCGGACGATAAGCAGACGCGCATCGGCCGCGCGTTCGCCGAGCAGAATGCGCTCGAAAAGCCGTACTACGCCACGCCCGGCGACGGCATTTTTCATTTCTATTTTCCCGAGCAGGGCCTCATCTATCCCGGACAATTCATCCCCGGCGCGGATTCGCACTCACGCGCGTACGGCGCCTATGGTGCCGTCGGCATCGGCGTCGGCTCCACCACACTCGGCTTCGGTTGGGCGACGGGCTACGTGTACTTCACACCCGCGCGCGCGCGACGCGTCGTGTTCACGGGCAAACTGCAACCGTGGGTGACGGGCAAGGACGTCGTATTGAAGTTGCTCGAAGGTTGGGGGGCGAAGCAGTCGCAGGGCATGTCGATCGAATTGGTCGACGCCAACCTCCAATTGCCCATCGCGTACCGCAACACCATCGCCAACATGATGGCGGAGGCGGAGGCGCAAAACGGAATTTTCGCACCCGACGAGATCACGTACGCGTGGTACGCGTCGAAAGGATTCGGCGAGCTCCCGTACCCGCGTCTCGCTCCGGGTGCCGACGCGCGCTACGCGATCGACGAAGTCCTCGATCTTTCGAAAGTGGTGCCGATGGTCGCGAAGCCGTACAGCCCCGGCAACGCGTTCCCGGCCGAGGAGGTCGCGCGCGAGCGCATCGGCTTCGACAAGGCGTTCATCGGGTCGTGCACCAACGGGAGCTACGACGACTTGCTGCAAGCGGCATTGGTGGTCAAGCGCGCGCGCGAAGCCGGCTTCACGCGGGCGACCAAGCCCTTCATCGTGTTTCCGGGTTCGGGCGGGGTCAAGCGCATGATCGAGCGTGCCGACGCGCGCCTGGGCGATGAATCGGTCGCCGACGTATTGCGTTCGGTGGGGGCGGAGATTCGGCAGTCGTGGTGCGGCCCGTGCTTCGGTCAGGGCCCCGATGCGCTCAAGAAGGGCGAGCGCGCGATCACGTCGTTCAATCGCAATTGGCAGAACCGAATGGGTGTGGGCGGCGAAGGCTACCTCGCCAGTCCGTCGGTGGTAACGGCGTCGGTGCTCGTGGGCTACATGGCCCCGCCCAGCGAGCTCGGGATCGAATGGAGTGCGGAGGCGTTCGCGGTCTAGCGCGCGAGTGCCGCGGCCAAGTCGACGAGCGATTTCGCGACCGCGTACACCGCGTCGCGTTCTTTGGTATCGATCAAGAGGCCGGCTTCGTCGAATGCAGTGGCCGCCTTCGAGAGCGCCTTCTGCTGCGGGATGACGATCATGCCGCACGTTTGCAACGTCCAGCGGGCGTGATAGAGACCGCGCAATCCTCCCAGGGCGCCGTTGGAAGCCGACACGAGTGCCACCGGCTTGTTGCGCGCCCAGTCGAGTCCGTCCTTCTTCGCAGGTGCGGCGCGCGAGGCCCAGTCGATCGTGTTCTTGAACAGCGGCGTCATGCTGCCGTTGTACTCCGGGAGCGAGAACAAGATGGCATGGTGCGACGCGAACACGGCCTTCAACGCGAGGGCGTTGGGCGGCAGGCCGTCCCACTTCTCGAGGTCGGCGTCGTAGAGGGGAAGCGGGTAGTCGCGCAAGTCGAGCCGCGTGACGCTGGCACCCGCGGCTTCCAATCCGTCGGCCGCCACGCGCACCAACCGCCGGTTGAAAGATCCTTCGCGCAGACTGGCGGCGAGTGCCACGATGCGGGGGGAAGCGGCCATGCGCTGGAGTATCGACGAGGCACGACGATTCGTCAAATGATCGAAGGCAGCAAGGAGATGCGATGGAGTATCGGCGGCTAGGCAAATCGGGCTTGAAGGTGTCGGCGTTGTCGCTGGGGGCGTGGGTGACGTACGGGTCGCAGGTGGGCGAAGACGTGGCTTACGCGTGCATGACCGAAGCCTACGAGGCGGGCGTCAATTTTTTCGACAACGCGGAGGCGTACGCGTCGGGCAAGGCGGAAGAGGTGATGGGCAATGTGATCCGACGCGCGGGCTGGAAGCGATCGGACCTCGTGATTTCGACCAAGTTGTTTTGGGGCGGCAAGGGGCCCAACGACCTGGGGCTCTCGCGCAAACGAATCGTCGAGGGCACCGATCGCTCGCTCTCGCGCCTCCAACTGGAGTACGTCGACTTGTTGTTCTGCCATCGTCCGGACCCGGCCACCCCGATCGAAGAAACTGTGCGCGCGATGAACCACGTCGTGGCGCAGGGCAAGGTGCTGTACTGGGGCACGAGTGAGTGGAGCGCCGACGAGATCGCGCAAGCGGCCTCGATCGCCGAGCGCGAACACCTCATCGGACCGACGATGGAGCAGCCGCAGTACCACATGTTTCACCGTGAGCGCGTCGAGAAGGAGTACGCGCACCTCTACGACGACATCGGGCTGGGGTTGACGATTTGGAGCCCGCTCGCGAGCGGTCTTCTGACCGGGAAATACGACCACGGCCCCGTGCGCGGCACGCGCGCCGAGCTGCCCGGGATGGAATGGCTGCGTGAGGAACTGGTCGGGGAATCGGCGCGTCCCAAGATCGAGAAGGTGAAGAAGCTCGCACCGATCGCGGACCATTTGGGTTGCACGCGCGCGCAGTTGGCACTCGCGTGGTGCTTGAAGAACTCGCGAGTGAGCTCGGTGATCACGGGTGCCACACGTCGCGAGCAGGTGCAAGAGAACCTGGGGGCACTCGGGGTCGTGCCGAGGCTCAATTCCGAGGTAATGCGGGACATCGATCGGGTGCTGGCGGGAAGCTAAGGGGAAGAAGTCGGCACAAAAAAAGATCCCGGGCGAAACCCGGGATCTTCTTAAGCGCTCAGGAACTGAACGCCATAGTGCAGGGAGCGATACAATAGCACGCGTCCCCAGGGTGATCAAGCTCGTTTTTGTCTTGCCTCGTTATCCCGTTGTGATAGAATAGCTTCTGCGTTCGACGGTGAGCCGGAGCCGGCCCTTCTCCCCGTCGCTGAAAGCCGTGTTTGACAGTCGAAAATGCCCCGTGTTAATTAACAGCGGCGCGCAAGGGCGCCGCGAGCGCCGTGAGTGCGGCGTCGGTGCGACACCCTAGAGTCGCCGACGTTCGCCGGCAAGAACAGAGAGTATCACTGCATGAATCAACGACCGACCTCTCCAATCCAGCACGACCCCATCGCCCTTTCCGTTCACGATCCCTTGGCCGACGCGTTCCGACGCTGGGGCTATCTCCAGGCGGACCTCGACCCGATGGGTCGTATTGCGCCCTACGAGCACCCCGACATTACCGAAGCGCGTGCAAGTGCGAACGCCCAGGACGTCGATGCGTGGCGCTCGTTGTATAGTGGCAAGATCGGCTTCGAGTTCATGCACATGGTGGAGAAAGAGCGCGTCGACTGGATACGCGAGACGATCGAGGCTGGCCCGCCCGCTCCCGACACGCTCTGGATCCTCGAACGTCTCATGGAAACCGAGCTGTTCGAGAAGTTCCTGCACACGAAGTACGTCGGCAGCAAGCGCTTCTCGGTCGAGGGAGTCGCGGCGGTCATTCCGCTGCTCGACTCGATCCTCGACGCCTCCGGCGCCTTGGGTGCTGAATACCTGTATATCGCCATGAGCCATCGCGGCCGTTTGAACGTGATGAAGAGCATCGTCAACCTGCCGATCGAAGACATCTTCGCGGGCATCGAAGACGTCGACCCGCGCAGCGTTCTCGGCAGCGGCGACGTCAAGTATCACATCGGCGCCACCGGGCGCTACCAAACCCACTCCGGGCGCGAAATCGAAGTCCATCTATCCAGCAACCCGAGTCACCTGGAAGCCGTCGACGCGGTGGTCATGGGACGCGCGCGCGCGCGCCAGGAACGCTGGGGTAGCAGCGGCGTCCAACGCATCTTGCCGGTGACGCTGCACGGCGACGCCGCCTTTGCGGGGCAAGGGATCACGTCGGAGACCTTGAACTTCGCCGACATTCCGCACTACGAAGTCGGCGGGACCATCCACGTCATCGTCAACAACCTGATTGGATTCACGGCGGAGCCGATCGCGCTGCACAGCACGCGCTTCTCCTCGGAAGCCGCCAAGCGCGTCTCGATGCCGGTTATTCACGTCAACGCCGAAGCGCCGGGGGCGGTCTGGTGGGCCGGCACGATTGCGGCCGAATACCGTCGCCGCTTCCACAGCGATGTGCTGATCGACATCATCGGCTTCCGTCGCTACGGCCACAGCGAGATCGAAGACCCGACCATCACGCAGCCCGCGCTGTACGAGAAGATTTCGAAGCACCCACTCGCGTGGGAAGTCTATGGGAAGGAACTGGGTCTCGACGCGGCCGCCATCGAAGCCATGAAAGCGCGCGTGACCGAAGGGCTGCGCGAGGGACAGGAAAAGGGACGGCAATATCAAAAACGTCCGGTGTTCTGGAAGCTGCCCGAATTCTGGGGGCGCTACGTGGGCGGGCCGTACGACCCGGCTTACGAAGTCGAGACCGCGGTGCCGATGGAGCGCGTGCGCACGATCGGCGCGCGCTTGACCTCGGTGCCGAACGGCTTCACGCCGCACCCGAAGATCGCGAAGCTCTTGGCGCAGCGCGCGGAGATGGTCGCGGGAACGCGCAAGGTCGACTGGGGCATGGCGGAGGCCATTGCGTTCGGCTCGCTCGTGACCGGCGGTGTGCGCGTTCGCTTAACGGGACAGGATTCGCGTCGCGGCACCTTCAACCATCGCCACGCCGCCCTAATGGATGTTCGCACCAGCGACGCGTACGTGCCGCTCGCCCACGTCGCCGACGGCCAGTCGGAGTTCGTCGCCGTCGACAGCCCGCTCTCGGAAGCGGCCGCGATGGGGTTCGAGTACGGCTACAGTCGCGAGTTTCCCGATGCGCTCGTACTGTGGGAAGCGCAGTTCGGCGACTTTGCGAACGGCGCCCAGATCATCATCGATCAGTTCGTGAGCGCCGGCGAAGACAAGTGGGGACTCCTCACGGGTCTCGTGCTGCTCCTGCCGCACGGGCAAGAGGGCCAGGGTCCGGAGCACTCGAGCGCGCGCGTCGAGCGGTTCCTCCAGCTATCCGCACACGACAACATGCAGATTTGCCAACCGTCGACGGCGGGGCAGTACTTCCATTTGTTGCGACGCCAGGCGCTGCGCGCGTGGCGCAAGCCTTTGATCGTCTTCACGCCCAAGAGCATGCTGCGCGCCGACGCCGCTTGCTCGCCGATCGGCGATCTGGCAGACGGGTCGTTCCGGCCGGTGATCGGCGACACCGAGGCGACGAACGTGCGCGCGGTGCTCATGTGTTCGGGTAAGGTCGCGCACGAGTTGCGCGCCGAGCGCGCTGCGCAGGGAGCGATGGACCGCGCCATCGTGACCATCGAGCAGTTCTACCCGTTCCCGGAGGCGGCCGTGGCCGAAGCGCTGCGCGCGTTCCCGGAGACGGCCAAGATCGTGTGGGTGCAGGAAGAACCTGCCAATATGGGTGCCCTCAACTACGTGCGTCCGCGGCTGAAGTCGGTGGTGGGCGGACGCCACGTCACCAGCATCAAGCGCTACGAGAGTTCGAGCCCGGCGACCGGATCGGCCAAGGCCCACGCCCTCGAGCAAAGAGCCCTCATCAAGCTCGCGTTCGCGTAGGGAAGCTGCGCGAGCGCCGGTTTCTCCGTCGACCTCGCCGTTCTTCATTCTTCCCAGTTGCCGCTCGGCAGAATTTTCCGAGTGGGTGACCGCCCACGCGGTCATGTTTGTGTACTCTTCTTGCTCACTTGATTGCACTTACTCCCATTCGGGAGTCGTCGAAGATGCAATTCAAGCCGCTCAACAAGATCAAGCAGAGCTTCTCCGCCAAGATTACCCTCTTGGTGGCCGCGAGTGTCATCGCGACGTCGTTCGTCGTGGGGTTGGCGACCACCCATAGCACGGGGAAGTTTCTCACCGAGGAGCTGAAGGAACAGTTCCCGTCGACCCTCACCACGACTTCGACGCGTCTGCGACTCTGGCACGACCGCCAGCTCGCGGAGTTGTCGCGACTCGCGCAGGCGGGTGCATTGCGCGACAATGTCGATCGGTACGCGCGCGCGAGCAGCCCGGCCGCATCGGCCGACGCGCGCGAAGAGCTCGCCCACTACCTGCGACTCGTGCGACAGAACTACTCCAGCTATGAAGATCTCTTGGTGCTCGATTCCACGGGCCGAACGGTGGCGTCGGCCGGCACGGCGGCGGCCGCGGTTCCGGGTGCGGCCGAAGAAGCGTGGCTCGAGCTCGGCGAGACCGGTTTCGAGCAGGGTGCCTCGCGGCCGATCACGGGCGACCACGCCGTGCACCAGTGGCTCTTCGTCACCACTCGCGACAGCACCATCGCGGCGTCGAAGCAAACCTGGCTCGCCGCGCGCGTCGATCTCGCGCAGTGCGGACAGATCCTCGACGAGGTGAAGCTCGGTTCGGGAGGCGACTTGTTCCTGCTCGACGCCCAAGGCCGTTTTCTCACCCAACCGCGCAAGGCAATCGGACCGAAGGTCGGGGCGGAAGCGATGAAGGTTCCCACGCGCCAAACCGGGCCCATCGTGGTCGAGCGTCGCGACACTTACGACAACCGCAGCGCATTCCACGCTCAGGTGCACCTCGACGCACTGGGCTGGTGGCTCGTGTACGAGGAAGACTATGCGGCGGCGATGTCGCCCGTCATCGAGGCCCAGCGGCGTATTTGGGTGGCGGTGCTGGCGGTGGGCGCCATCGCGATCCTGGCCGCGCTCAAGATCACGCAGTCGCTGCTCAAGCCCATCAACGAGCTCAAGCTCGGAGCGCGACGCATCAACGAAGGCCTGGTCGGCGTCAAGATTCCGAAGCGCTTCGACGACGAGGTCGGCATGATGATCGACACCTTCAACGAGATGGCGTCGCGCATCACGCTCTGGCAGGCCGAGCTGCACTACAAGAACAAGATGCTGAATACCCAGAACGACCGGCTGCAGGACATGAACGAGCGCCTGGAGAAGCTGTCGGTGACCGACGGGCTCACGGGACTGTTCAACCACCGGCACTTCTGGAACCTGATGAACACGGAGCTGACACGCGTCAATCTGCATCGCGGCCATCTGGCGCTGACCATCCTCGACTTGGACGACTTCAAGCGCGTCAACGACAAGTTCGGCCACGCGGTCGGGGATCTCTTGCTGCAAACCGTGGCGACCGTGCTCAAGGACACGGTCCGCGACACCGACATCGTCGCGCGCTACGGCGGCGAGGAGTTCGCCATTCTCCTGCCCGACACCGACGAGAGCGGCGTCCAGCAGGTGGCGGAGAAGATCCGCGCGGCGGTCGAGGCGATTCGCTTCAACGTCCCCGAGACCGACATCACGCTGAAGGTGACGGTCTCGATCGGCGTGTCGGTGTTCCGCGGCAACCGCCGCGAATTCTTCAATGCCGCCGACCGCGCGCTCTACAAGTCGAAAGCGGCCGGAAAGAACTGCGTCCACTACGCGCTCGCGTAGCGTTTCTTCCACCATCGATCTTCGTCAGGGAAAAGAGACTAGCGGACCAGGGAGGCGTGGATCCATCCCTCGACGCCGTTGGGTGTGCGCACGTGATACCAGTCGTTGGCCGAACCCCAGCACAATAGCGTGGCGCCGGTCGCGAGTCGTTCGACGACGGAGTAGCCTTGCCCGGGCCCTTCGCGCACGTTGGCGGCGTCGACGGCGACGGTGCGAGTGGTGGCACTACCCTCGATGGTCGCGCGTCGCTCAGCACTGCTCATCGTGTGGTTCGCCCGTTCGGCGAAAAACTGCGCCGCGGCGTAGTTTTGCTTTTTGATCAAACGGTCGGACGATTCGATGAGCTCCTTGATGTAGCGCGCCGTCGAGTCGGCCAGCACGTTCGGTCGCTCGCGCTCGAGCTTCTCGCAACGAATGCGTGCCTCCGCCGACGCGGCTACCGCGGCTGCCTTACCCTGGTCGGAAGCGAGGCGCTCTTCGTAGATCGCGAATTGCTGTTCGACGAGCTTCAAGTCTTCGTGGGTTTCGGCGAGCTCCTGTTCGAGCAATTGGTTGGCCTGCTGGAGTCGGTCGCGCTCGAGGCGCAAGCGCGCGATCTCGGCCGACGGCACTAGCTTCCCGCTACGATCGTACACGTTCTTGGAAGAGGCGTCGGTTCCGGAATGCCCGGAGCCCGACGACGCGCTGCAACCGGACAGGGCCAAGAGAGCCCCGACCCAGAGCGCCGGCTCGTGAATTCTCCAATAGGCGGACGACATGCACCCAAATGGGGCAATTCGCATGCCAGCGGACGCGCCGGAAGGGCTAACGCGGACGTGAGCGGTAGTGCCGAACGAGGGCGCTGGACGACCGATAGATCGACAGCGCAGCGACGATCTTGAAGACGTCGCCCGGGAGGAAGGGAAGAACCCCGACCGTGATCGCGCGAACGAGGTCGTGGGTGTAGAAAAGCGTCAGATGCGTGACACCCAGGGTGAGAATGACGACCATCCCGACCGCGAACACGATTGCCTGCCAAGCCAAACGGTCGGAGCGCCGCATCAGAGTCCCGACGATCCACGGCGCAATCAGAAAAGCCATCAGATAGCCGCCGGTGGGGCCGCCGAGAATCGCAAGTCCGCTTGCGCCGCCCGCGAAGAAGGGAACACCGGCGACGCCGAGTCCCACGTACATCGCTTGGCTCAACGATCCCCACCCGCGTCCGATCGACGCGCCCGCGAGCAACACGAAGAGTGTTTGCATCGTGATCGGCACGGGCTCGATCGGAATGACGATATTCGCACCCAGCGCGGTCAGGCCCGCGAACAGCGTCGCGCACGCCACACCGACAGCAACGCGCGAGGCTCGCGAGTGCGTCGCCGCGAGTGCCTGGGCATCGGCGGTCAGGGTCATGTCGGCTCTTGGATTCATGGGCTATCGAAGCGCGCCGGGCAACCGACGCATTTAGAAGCCGTATGTTCGCCGCCGTACCGCGGTGGTGTCAAGTGGTTTTGCCCGTAACCTCGATGCGCTGGTTGGGGTCGCGGGCCAAGAACCGGTCGACGCGATCGCACACGGCATCCGCCGTTTCTGCGACCACGCGCGCGAACCAGCTGGGGTCGTCACCGGCCCAGAAGGGCGAGCCCCAACGCTCGCTCAAAACACCGTCGCCCGCCAACTCCGCGACGACGTGGATCGTCTTCCATCCGTACGCGCGAGCCGCACGGACATCGGCGCGCGCGTTGTCGCCCACGTAGAGCACGCGCTCACCGCGTGCGCCCACCAGAGTTTCCATGGCACCGGCGTGCGCACCCTCGAGCACGGCCGCGACGCCGTGGGCCGGCGTTGCGTGCTGCCCGCCGCGTGCCGACGACGAACGATCGAAGAAGCGCGGTTTGGCGGACGACGTCGAGACCGCGACGAACAACATACGCCACTCCGGACCGATGACGTGATCCAAGACCGCCGTCGCGTACGCGAGTTCCGAGTTGGTGACGACGAACAGGCGCTTGCCGGCGCTTTTCCATTCGGCCAAGTACGCGGCGACGCCTTCGACCGGTGCTACGAAACGCGCGAGGTCTCGCACCAAATGGCGTTTGAGTTCGCCGCGCGTGTGCGACCAGTCGAGCATCTCGCGCGCGTCGCGGCACGCCCGCGCCGGACCGAATCCGGCTGCGAGCGCCCCGCTGTCACTCGTGTACCCACGCGTCAGCGCTTCGAAAAGCCACAAGGTGGGAACGTCGAAGGGAGACGAAAGCGGGTGGACGCCGTCGTCGTGCTCCGACACGCGGTGGGGATGAACCCGATCGAGATCTTCCTTCGCGATCCAAACGCCGGCGTGACGCGCGACGCGAACGCGGCCATGGGCGTCGAGCTTGACGACGTGCGCGTGGGCCAGGTCGAGCGCAAGCGCTCGCGCCGCATACGCATCGCCGGCGTGGGGCGAAACGGCCACGTCGCCTTCGCGGTATCCCCGACGGGCCACCAACAGATCCTGTGCCTCCGCCATCGCCAGCGCGTTGACCGCCCTGTCGTCATAGAGCGCGAGGGTGTGGTCGAGGTCGAACCCGACGGCGTCGATAGCACCCAGGTCGAGGGGGCGGTTGGCAGCCCACAAGGCGGGGGCGACGCGGTCGGCGGTTCGATCGGGGGAGTTTGGCATGGCGAATCGAAGGAGGCTAGCAGCCCGTCGCGGGGCGGTCAACGTGCGCGATTGGGTGCGTCCGGAGGCGACAATCGTCGCGTGAAACAATGCACATGGGGTATGGGGAAATCGGCCTTGCTTTTCCGGGAGTATCGGGATACGTATGGGAATAGAAAGAAAAAAGAGGGTGTGTGGGGAAACGCTAAGGGCTAAATCGGCACTGGTTAGGCGCCGCTGGGAGCGGTGTGTCCCGTAGTTCAAGGAGTTCGCATGAACCCCAAGTTTTTCACGGTCGAGGAAGCGAACGCCCTCATAGGCTTCCTGGAGAACTCGCTCGAACGGATCCGAAGAAACCGGCAGCGCTACCTGTGGCTGCTGGAGGAGATCGCGATCCTCAAGTTGATCGTCGAATGCGGCGCCGACGAGGCGAATCGCGACACGGTCGACCTGGAAGAGAAAACTCACGAGCTCAAAGCTGTGGAAGCGGAGATCGACAAGGCGCGCGGCTCCGTGCGCGACGCCGGCTGCATCTTGAAGGACGAAGAGAAAGGCCTAGTGGACTTCTTTTCGATCCAGAGCAACACGGTAGTTTACTTGTCTTGGAAGCGTGGAGAGGACACGGTCAAGTTTTGGCGGTCGATCCGCGACGCCGATAGCAACGTTCGGCGGCCGCTGGAAGGTTCTCCGTCTACGTAGATGACATTCGCAGACGTCGCGTCATGGCGCCGCCGGAGTGGGACTCCGGCGGCGTTTTCTTTATAGCACGGTGTAGTTGGGACCCTGCCCGCCTTCGGGCGGCGTCCAACGGATGTTGTCGAGCGGACACTTGATGTCGCACGTCTGGCAGTGCACGCAATTGGCGAAATTGATTTGCAGACGCAGCGCGCCCCCGTCGCTCGCCAACATCTCGTACACGTTGGCCGGGCAGAACCGATTGCACGGGTAGCGATACGTCGCCACGCAGGTGTCGTAGCATTTCTTCGTGTCGAGCACGAGCAAGTGCGACGGTTGGTCTTCGCCGTGCATGGTCCCCGACAAGTAGACGTCCTGAAGTTTGTCGAGAAACTCGCGGCCGTCGTACTTGCGCGGCGGAGGCAGATCGATGTCGACGCCGTAGTACTCCGCCACACTCTTGAACGTGTCGCGATCTTCTTTCTCGTGCGCGGGCCCCAGGACGTCGGCCCCCCCGGTCACTTGCTGCAGGCCCACGTGCAAGAGCGCGCGCGGCAACCCCAGCGACATCGCACGATGGAAATTGCGCGTCTTGAAGAGTTGCTTGCCGACATAGCTGGCATGCACCGCCTGCTCGAAAGGGGCAAGCGTCTGCGACGTGTAGTCGTCGGCGACCAGCGCCCGGTACGCGGTCTCCGCGGCCAGCATGCCGGACTTCATCGCGAGATGAATTCCCTTGAGGCGCGCCATGTCGACCAGAGACGCTGCCTCGCCGATCAAGAGCGCGCCGTCGGTGTACAGCTTCGGGATCGAATGGTAGCCGCCGGCGCTGATCACCTTCGCTCCGTAATAGACACTTTTTCCGCCCGCCAAGAACTTCCGAATGGTCGGATGCTCCTTGAACTGCTGGAGCTGCTCGTGCGGATTGATGAACGGATCGCGGTAGTCGAGCGGAGTCACGAGCCCCACCGCGGCCAGGTTGTCGGCCATGGTGTAGATGAACGTCCCTCCGACCGAGTCGGCGCGGAACGGAAATCCCATGGTGTGTATGACGTGACCCACATCGGTGCGACCGGCCGGCAGCTCGAAGACCTCTTTGACGCCGGTCTCGAAGACTTGGATCGACTTGCCCGCGAGCAAGTTGCGGCGCGCGATGAGTTGCTTCGACAAGTAGCCTCGCGGACCGTCACCGAAGACGGTGAGCTTCGCGCGCAGGTCGATCCCAAGTTCGAAGTTCGGCTTCCGCTGTCCGTGGCGATCGATACCTTTGTCGCCGGTACGAATACCGACGACGGCGCCGTTCTCTTCCAGGATTTCCACACCCGCGAAGCCGGCGAACACGTTGACGCCCGTCGCCTCGACGAGTCCGCCCAACCAACGATTGAATCGGGCCAGCGATACGATCGGCAGTCCGTGGTTGCGAAGCGGCGGCGGCGTCACGGGAAAACGAAGCGCGTGCTTCGAAGTGAGGAAGTAGACGTCTTCGGCTTCGACGCGCTTCTCGATCGGGCAACCCTTCGCTTCGTAGTCGGGCAAGAGTTCGCGCAACGCGATCGGATCGAGTACGGCACCGGACAGCGAGTGCGCGCCGACCTCACTGCCTTTCTCGACCACGGCGATCATGGGCGAGAGCGCCGCGCCTTGCCCGGTCTGCGCCACGCGCGCATTGTGCGCTTCGACCAATTGTTGGAGCCGCAGGGCTCCCGACAGCGAAGCGGCGCCGGCCCCGACGAAGAGAACATCGACTTCCAGAATTTCGCGATTCTCGCCCATTCAGACCCCCGTCGTTGTGGAACCCCCGCATCATAACGACTCGGCGCGGAGTCGTCAAAACGCTCTCGCGCGCGGCGCATCGGAGCCGATGGTAGCCCTTGACAATCCCGGGGGTTCGGGTAGATTAGGCCGGTTGCACGGGGCGAACGGCTCCCATCGCAAAACCAACATGGCCACTCGCGTCGTTACTCCAGCGCTCGACCAACCTCGTTCGTGGTGGGAAAGAACCTACCTCGGCGAGGTATTTCGTGGTTTGGGGATCACGATGACGCACATGGTGAAGAACCTGGCGGACCTGCGCAATAACCGCGTGGGAATGACCTACCAGTGGCCCGAAGAACCCAAGCCGCTGCCGGCCCTGTTTCGCGGCGAGCACCGCCTCATGCACCGGCCGGACGGAACGCCGCGTTGTGTAGCCTGTAACTGCTGCGCGACCGCGTGTCCCGCGAACTGCATCGAGATCACGGGTGCCGATACCGGCCATGACGGTGTGGAGAAGTACCCGATCCGCTTCGACATCGACATCCTGCAATGCGTTTTCTGCGGGTTGTGCGTGGAAGCGTGCCCGTGCGACGCGATTCGCATGGATACGGGGAAGATCACCGACGCGTACTTCGAAGGGCCGGTCAAGATCCTCGACATCGACTACTTGATGAAGAACCAGCCCGAAGGCAAGAGCCCCATCAGCGAAGCGATCTACTAGTCGGCGCCCGCCGGCGGCAGCAACTTTCCCGGATTCAGGATTCCCAGCGGGTCGAACGCGTGCTTGATGGCGCGCATCAGCGCCAGCTCTTCCGCGGAGTACACGATCGGCATGTAGCCTTTCTGCACGTACCCGATTCCGTGCTCGCCCGAAATGAGCCCGCCCAGCTTTGCCGTGAGCGTGAAGATCTCACGAATGGCAGGGTCGAGCGCCTTCGTCCACCGTTCCTCCGACATGTCCATCTTGAGAATATTGACGTGGAGGTTGCCGTCGCCCGCGTGACCGTAGCACACGGTGCGCAGGCCGTGCCGCGCCGCGATCTCCTTGACGCCCACCAGCAGGGCGACGAGTTGATTGCGCGGCACCACGGTGTCTTCCTCCTTATAGATCGACTCCGACTTGACGGCGGCGCCGAATGCGCGCCGCATCGCCCATAGCTCGCCCATCTTCGCGTCGGTATCGGCGACGAGCACGTCGGTAGCACCGTGCTCGAGCAGGATTTCAGCCACGCGCTCGGCTTCGCGCTGGATCACCGACTCGTCGTTGCCGTCGAGCTCGATCATGAGGTGTGCGGTCGCCGTCGCATTCGGGAACGACTTGCCCAGGTGGCGCTCGGCGATTTCGACCGCGTCGCGCTCCATGAACTCGAGCACCGACGGTACGACGCCCGCGTGCATGATGGCGGGGACGGCGCGCGCCGGTTCTTCCAGCGAGGCGAAGGGAGCGAGCAGCATGGTGCGGTGGCGGGGCAGCGGGATCAGTCGAAAATAAATCTTCGTGATCACGGCCAGTGTCCCCTCGGAGCCGATGATCAGTTGGGTCAAGTTGTAACCGGTGACGTTTTTCAATAATTTGCCGCCGTGATGCACGAGGGTCCCGTCGGGCAGCACCGCCTCGATGCCGGTCACGAAATCCTTGGTGACGCCGTACTTGACCGCGCGCGGACCGCCCGAGCACTCGGCCAGATTGCCGCCGAGAAAACAACTTCCGCGACTCGCGGGGTCGACCGGATAGAACAACCCGACCGCTTCGACGGCTTCTTGAAACACTTGCGTAATGACGCCGGGCTCCACTACCGCCATCAAGTTCTCGCGATCGATTTCGAGAATGCGATTGAGGTGCCTGGTCGAGAGCACGATGCCGCCGTGTACCGGCAATGCACCGCCGGAGAGGCCGGTGCCCGCACCACGCGGTGTGACCGGAGCGCGGTGTTCGGTAGCGAGCCGCATAGTGTCCGCGACGGCCTCGGCCGTGCGCGGCTCGACCACGACTTCGGGCCGAAACACGAGGTCTTCGGTTTCGTCGGAGGCGTTTACGAGCAGCGAGTCTTCGTCGACGTGCACGCAGTCCGCGCCGAGAACTGCGCGCAGACGGTCGACGAGCGCTGGGGTCACGCGATTGAACGCCGCGGTGGACATGGAGGGAATACTAAGGGCGCGCCCGCCGGACCGGCAAGCGCGCCCTTCCAAGAGACGCGGGGAGGTCTTCGCGGCGCAGCGCTAGCGATAAAGAATGCGAATCACTTGGTTGTAGGTGTCCGCGATCCAAAGATTACCCTGCGGGTCGATCTCGATACCCCACGGGAGTGTCAGGTGCACTTCGTTGGGGAGCGCGCCCTGTTCGCCATGAAGAGCGCACGCCGAAATCGCGGCGGCGGTCTCCGGTCGAAAGACGCCGACGGCCGTGCTAATGGTTCCATCCGGTGCGACCTTGCGAATCACGTGGTTGCCGGTGTCGGCGATAAAGACGCTGCCGTCGGTGTCCACCACGACGTCGCGCGGTGCGTTCAACTGCGCCATGTTGGCGGGACTGCCATCGCCCGAGTAACCGGCCATGCCGGGTCCCAAGCCGGCGAACGTGTCGATGTTGCCGTCGACGGTAATGATGCGAATCGCGTTGTTGTTCGTGTCGGCGATGTAGATGTTGCCCGCGGCGTCGAAACAGAAGCGCCCATTAGGATTCGTGGTCTGGCCGCGCCCGAAGTTCATCTGGGCCCCGACCGCGGGCCCGCCGTCGCCGCTGTAACCCAAGTAGTAGTTCAATCCGCCGGCGCCGTTGGGGGTCGGCGGTGTTCCGGCCACGACGCGCAAGGTGTCGGTGGAGTCGATCTTGCGGATCAGTTGATTGGCCTGGTCGCTGATATAGAGTTCCCCCGTGATGGGGTGGAACTGCGCGCAGACCGGAAGATCGAGACATGACGTCAACGGTTCGTGAGGATCCCCGTTGAAGCAGCGACCGCCGGTTCCGCACACGAGGTTGACCATGCGCGTCGACATGTCCATCTCGAGTACCACGGAGTTGTGCCAGGCGCTCACGATCATCCGGCCGTCGGGCGCGAAGGAGACGTGTGTCGGGTGATTCAGGGCCGTGTTGATGCCGAGCTTGGGCAGCGGATCCTCAATCGGGTTGGGTTCGCCAAAATACTGCCCGATCAGTTTTTCGAAATTTCCGTTCGCGTCGATCCCCAGCACGCGGTGATTGTTGTGGTCGAGCACGATCGGTTTGCCGGTCGCGGGTTCGAAGGACACGTCGATCGGCCAGTACAAGTTCGTGGCCCCCGGCAATTGGCCGAGATCGCCGGCTCCCGGGTGGCCCGTGCCGCCCCAAACGTAGACGTGACCGACCTCCGGATTGTCGATCGTGAACGAGCCGGAGTTCCGTTCGTCGCACGTCGCCGCCGGCGGCGCGAATGTATCGGTGGAATTACAACTGAGCAAGAGCGCGCCGAAGGACCCGAGGAATGCGAGTGCCCGGGCCGAAGGGATCATACGAGTCGAGGTGTGCATGGGGTCGTCGCTCCTAGTTCATCTTCACGCGTCGGATGCGGTTGTTGTAGGTGTCGGCGATGTACAGGTCACCGTTCGCGTCGAACGCGACGCCGAGCGGTGTGGCGAGCTGCGCGTCGATGGCCGGACCCCCGTCGCCACTGAAACCGAACGATCCGGTGCCGGCCACGGTCACGATCTGGTTGGTGTTGAAATCGACGGCGCGAATGACGTTGTTGCCGACGTCCGCGATGTAGAGCCGGCCGTCGGGTCCGAATTCGAGGTCGCGCGGATTCTTGAGCGACGCCGCCGTCGGATCGCCGTTGTCGCCCGCGTATGCGGCAGTACCGTTACCGGCCACCGTCGTGATCACATTGGCGACGAAATCCACGCGGCGAATGCGATGGTTGTTGGTGTCGGCGAAGTACACGCGACCTTGGTCGTCGATCGTAATACCGCCGCCGGGCAACGATGGGTTGCTTCCGGTCGGCTGTCTCATCGTCGCCAGCTTGGGGTCGCCGCCGTCGCCCGAAAATCCCCCTGTATTGTAGATGCTGCACGCGGGCGTCGACACCACGGTAGTAATGATGCCGGCCGGGTCGATCTTGCGAATGCACTGATTACGTTGGTCGAGAATGTAGATCGAGCCGTCGGGCGCCTGGACCGCGTGACACGCCTGATCGAGTTTCGCCGCCGAAGCGGGGCCGCCGTCGCCGGTGCACCCGGGCCCGCGTCCAATCGTGACGACCACGAGACCGGTCGCCGGATCCCACTCGCGCAGCTTGTGGTTGTGCCATGCGACGATGATGAGCTTGCCATTGACGTCTTCGAACACGTCGGTCGGGTGATTCAGATTACACAAAAGACCGGGTGCGCCCGGAGGCGTGATGTCGGATGCGTCTTTGGGTCCGTCACCGATGGTCGGCGTCCCCACCACGGTCTCGAGGCGCCCCTTGTCGGTGATGTGACGGATGCGGTGGTTGTTCCAGTCGACGATGTACGTGCCGATGTCGGGTGTGAACTCGATGTCGACGGGCCAGTACAACGACGATTCCAGCACCGGGTAGCAATCGCCGTCGTAGGCTTGCTGGCCGTCGCCAACGAACGTGCGAATGGTGCCGACGGGGCCGGTTTCGACCGGGAGCGGGACCGCCTCGCGGTCCGCGCACGCCACGGTGTTATTCGGCGGGGGAACGACGGTGTTGTCCGACGAGCACGCGGCGAAGACGCCCGCGGAGCAAAGAAACAACGCGAGAACCGTGCGGCGACAGGAATGCATCATTGGCTCCTGGGGGTGAGTTACTGCGCGCCGAGGCAACGCGCAGTTCGGCGGTCAACTGCACATCATTTTATCAGACACTTCGATGCACCGTCAATCGTCGCGTGTACGCCGGACTAGTTCGTGACCGTGATCGTCCCTTTCATTCCCATCGTGAAATGCGGCCGGCAAAAGAATGGATAGGTGCCGGGCGTATTGAACGTGAACGTGAAGGAGCCGGATGACTTCGGTCCCTCGTCGAACAAACGTGTTTCCGGCAAGTTCGGATCCGTCCCGTTCGTTACCGAATGTGTCCCGCCGCTCCATACCCACGTGACGCTTTCACCGGCCTTGATGGTTGCGCTGCTCGGAGAGAAGCTGGTACCCGACAGCGTGATGGTTCCGTCGAACGCGCCGCCGCCCGTGTCGGTTGGGTTGTCGTCGCCGCACGCGGGAACGATGAGGAACATCGCCAAGGCAACGATGAGTGCGGGCATCGTGAAGCGAACTCCGCGGAGTGACCGAAGCCGGTGGATCATGGTGCATACCTCGATCGGGTGAACGGGTGTTTTTGTGGGGTAATTGCTTGGAAATATATCGCGGACGGAGGATTGCTGCAAACGGGATCGCGAATGGGGGCTAGTCGGCCGCTCCGGCCACCTTGTATACTGGGGCCCGCGAGGGCGCCCCTGTGCTTGAGGGGCGTCGTTCTTTACCCGGTTGAGAAGTCGACCCTCATCTGGGGGTCGATCGGTCCGAAACGTAGGGAGGCAGCGGGGTTATGGCGCGTCCGAAGATCGCCCTGATCGGCGGTGGACAGATTGGTGGGACGCTAGCACTCTTGGCGGCCCAGCGCGAGCTCGGTGACGTGGTCCTCTTCGACGTGCTCGAAGGGATGCCGCAGGGCAAGGCACTCGACATCATGGAGTCGCGGCCCGTCGACGGTTACGACGTCGATGTGGTCGGCACCAACGATTACAAGGACATCCGCGGCGCGGACGTCGTCATCGTCACGGCGGGATTTCCCCGCAAGCCGGGCATGAGCCGCGACGATCTTCTCAAGATGAACATCGAGATCATGAAGACGGTGGCGACGAATGTGAAAGAGCATGCGTCCCAAGCGTTCGTCATCGTGATCTCGAATCCGCTCGACGCGATGGTGTTCGCGATGAAGCGGATCACCGGATTTCCGCGCGAGCGCGTGGTGGGGATGGCGGGTGTGTTGGATTCGGCGCGGTTTCGTTGTTTCGTGGCGATGGAACTCGGGGTCAGCGTCGAGGACGTGACCGCGTTCGTGCTGGGCGGTCATGGCGACGAAATGGTGCCGCTGCCGCGCTACTGCACGGTGGCGGGTATTCCGCTCCCGACCCTCATGTCGCAGGAGCAAATCGACCGCATCGTGAAGCGCACGCGTTTCGCTGGCGGCGAGATCGTCGAGCTCTTGAAGACGGGAAGTGCTTTCTATTCGCCGGCGGCGGCCGCGATCGCCATGGCGGAGTCGTACCTGAAAGACAAGAAACGCGTGCTGGCGTGCGCGGCGTATTTGGAAGGCGAGTACGGCGTCGACGGGCTCTACGTCGGCGTGCCGGTCGTGATCGGCAAGGGCGGAGTCGAGCGTGTGATCGAGATCCAGCTCGCCGCCGACGAGCGCAAGCTCTTCGACGTGTCGGTCGATCACGTGCGTTCGCTGTCGAAGTCCCTCCCGCTGTAGACGCGGGCGGTTGCACCACCCCTCGAAGGAGCCGGCTGATGAAACGATCGATTCTCGTCGCCCTCGCTGCGGCCGCGGCCGTGGCGTGCGGCGCGAGCCGCGCAGTGACCACCGAAACCGACTGGCAATCGTTCTCCAAGACGATGGGGAGGTTCTACCTCACCGCCGAGCTCGGCACGCCGGGTGCGGACGACTACCATTTCTTCTACGCCGACAAGTCGGCGCACGTGCACGTTTACGGCATGACCGACGGCGCGCTGCAAAGACAGTGGGAAGTGACCACGCTCGGTTCGCGCGCGACTTCGCTGATCGTGGCCGACCTGTACGGCGACGGCAAGCAGAAGCTCACCTTGACCAGCATCAACGGCCGTCTGTTGATCTACGATGTGAAGTCGTTTCAGCTCGAATGGGAGAATCTCCAGCAGCGCTTCAGCCGCGTCGATTACGCCGCCGTCGCGAATCTGGACAACGACCCCCAGCTCGAGGTCATTGTCCTCGCCGACGACATGATGTTCATCTTCGACAGCTACAACCGTACCATCCAGTGGAACAGCACGACCAAGGTATTCGGGAAGTACATGGCCGTGGGCAATGTCGACGACGATCCCCAGCTCGAAATCGTGGTCAACAACGGCCAGATCTTCGACGGCCGTTTCTACAACATTCAACTCCAGACCGACCCGTTCGGCGACAAGATCGCGCTCACGGACATGACGGGCGACGGCTACGCCGACGTGGTGGGCGAGTTCCCCGACCACACGATTCGCATCTACGACGTGTGGCGTGCGCGCGAGGTCTGGTAGCGCTACTTTCCTTTTTCGAAGTCGATCGTCACCAGCGACCACAGCGTCGCCGGTTTTCCCGCGACCGTTCCAGGCGTGAACTTGATGCGCTTCGCGGTCTCGAGCGCGGCGCGCACGCAGTCGTCGGGCAGTCCCGTCGACGCCGGTTCCACGCGCTCGACGCGCCCGAGTTCGTCGACGCGAATGCGCACGTCGATGCGCAGGCCGACACAATGCGATAACTTGCGCGTGTCGGGCCAGGTGATCTCGATGGGGCGCGGCGGCACCGTGCCGCCGCTAGCGCCGACGCCGGAGCCGTGGCCGGTGCCGGTGCGGGCTCCCGCTCCACCCCCCGTACCACCGTCGCCGCTCCCGAAGCCTTCGCCCGTTCCTGCCGATCCTGCGCCGGTTCCCGCTCCGGATTGGTCGCCGCCCCCGACACCGCTGCTCGAAGGAGGACCCGCGCGCGACGAATCCGGAGTCGCGGTGCCGACGGGAACGTCGTGCGGAGTCGTTGCGACGACGATCGGAGCCGACTCGATCGCGACCGCGTCCGCCGGCACCGGTGTACCCGCGGACACGGGGGCGTCGACGTCGATCTGCACATCGATGACGGAACCGGGGCCGAAGCCCTGCACTCCGCCGCGACCGCCGGCGTGTCCTCCCGACGAACCGCCGCCGGGTGCGACGTCGACGCCGCGCCACCACAGCAAGAGTGAGAGGTGGAGCAGAAGCGAGGCCGTGGCCGCGACGGCCCAGCGTCGGCGTGTGTCGCGGTGCTCGCTCGTCGTCACGCCGCCCCACCCCTTCGCGCGTGCGCGCGCGTGGCAGTCGCGCGGTTCGTATGATATGGTGAGCGGGAATGCAAGGGACTCGATCCATGCAACGCGGTATGACACTTCCGAATTTCGTTACGGCGCTGCGCATCGTCATGGCGTTGGGCGCGGGTTGGCTCGCGACGCGCCCCGGCGGCGCGCAGGCGGCCGTGGTGGTGTGCATCGCGGCGGCATTTCTCGACGTGTTCGACGGGTGGTACGCACGCTCGTTTGGGCAGGTGTCGCGTGTCGGTGAGCACATGGATCCGTTCGCCGACAAAGTGTTGATGGGAGTCGTGTACGGCTGGGTGGGCGTCGACGCGGCGTCGTCGCTGGTGTGGGGATTGATCGCGGCGGTCACCGCTCGCGAGATCGCAATGACCGTTTTTCGCGCGTACAGCCTGCGTCGACACGGGCGCTACATCCCGGCCAGCCCGCTCGGTCGCACGAAGATGCTCGTGCAGAGCGTCGTGGGGTTGGGGATCTTGGGGGGCACGCATCTCGCGGGCGTTGTGGTTCCGGTAGCCATGGTCGGGGTGGCACTGGCGGTCATTCTCATCCTCTCGTATGCGTCGGCGGCGGCCTACGTGATCGATTGGAAGCTCGCCGGCCCGTGTGACCCGCCGCGCGAATCGGAAGAACACCGTGTCGCGGCCAATTCGTGAACGTACGTGGCCCGGTGGACCCAAAGCAAAGGGGCCTGCCGCCGACCAGGAGCAGACCCACTTTGCGCTACACAACACCATGGTTAGGCTGGTAGCAAGTCCAAGGTAGGGGAGCCCGCAGCCATTGTCAAGGCGACGCGCGGACGCTATCTTCATTGCGGTGCGTTCACTTTCCATGATCCAGAGTTGTTGCGGACGCGTACTCGCGATCGTGCTGTGCGTCACCACGGTCGCGGCGCCGTGGCCGCGTGCAGCTCGCGCGGCGTCGCCCGCCGCGGCGCCGGCACACGCCGCTCCGCTCGATTCCGGCGCCCCTGCGACGCGCGACACCGTCCCGATTCCGACCCAGCCGCATTTCTTGCGCGACGCGGTGCCGTCGGCGGGCTTCGCGTCCGCGCCCGAAGACACCACCGACGAAGGATTCCTACCCGAAGAGCACAACACGAGGAAGCTGGTATGGGACATCGCCGCGTGGGTGGTGGGCGCGGCACTCGTCGCTTTCTTCATCATCAAAGTGTTCATCGAGAAAGATCCCGACCAACCCTCCGGCGGCGGCGGCACCAAGCCCGACCCGTTCTAGAGCGACGTCTCACTTCTTGCGCTCGGCCACCGGGCCGGCTTCCTTCCAAAACGGCGCGTGCACGAGCGCGCGCTGCCCCGATTTGCGATCCGTGACTTCCACCACGAGCTCGTAGCGCCCGTCGTCCAGCGCGTCGACGTCGATGGCGATCGATTCGCGGTCGTCGTGCGCGCGTCCCTCGCGACGGAAGGTCTGGGCGATGGCGGCGTCCTCGTCGTCGCCGAACCCCGCCCACTCGATGGCGCGACGCCCCCAGTCGACCCAGGCGGGGTCGGTATCGGAGGGCGCGGGGAAGATGGCGTAGCGAAGATCGTACGACGACACGCGCGCGCTGCCCTGGGTCGTGAGTGCAAGGTTGTAAATCTCGACATAGGCGCGCAGGCGCTCGCCCTGCATGCACTGACGCTCGACGTTGGGACGCATGCGCGCGCCGCCGCGCTCGATGGCGGCCTCGCCGGGTTGTGGTGCCTCCGCGCGGTACAACAGCACGTCGCTCAACGCCAGCTCGTCGCTCACGAATCGGCGCGCGTCGGCGTCGCGACGCCCGACCGCGCGTGCGATCGCGAACTGGTCCTCGAACGCCATGGCGAAGTGGTAGCGATCGCAAGGCACTTGCACGCGGCGCACGACTTCGAACGCGCGACCGCGCGTCGAGCGCGTCTCGATCACACTCGACGTCGACACGCTGTCGGCGAAACCGCCCTCGCGCTCCCACGTCGCGTCGAAGTACGCCCCGCGGATGTGGAACCGATTCACCTGGGAAAGGTCGACGACGGATCGAAGCGCGTCGGCATCCACCGCCATCGCGAGGTAGATCGACCCGGCCATCGCTTCGTCGCGAAACGCGTACGCGTCCACGAAACCGGGGACGGGAGTGGCGTCGGGTACCAGCGTCGTGGCGGCGGGCGAGTAACGCATGAAATGCAGTGTGATGTCGGCTTGGTAGGGGATGCGCGGGTTGCCGTTCAAGAACTCGTCGACGAAAACGAGCTGGTGGAACAGCCCGTTGGTGTTGAACGACCACGTCTCCACCTTGCCGCTCGCGAAGACGTCGCCCATGGTGTAGTCGATGTCCATCGGGCGGCCGAAACGCACGAAGGCCTCGCCGCGGTCGGTCTCCCAACCGCGTTTGTCGGTCGGCTCGTTGGAATAGAGACAATCCGCCACGAACAGTCGGTAGGTGTGCTCGAGCGCGCGCGGATTCACGTCGGTGGTGGGGTCGGGATCGACCACCAACCACAGCCCGCGCTGGAAGTCTTCGCGCATGTCGTCGGTGGAGCTCCGGTAGTGGGCGTCGTCGTTGGCCGCGAGCACGTCGGTCAAGTTGCGATACACCGACGCGGTGGCGTCGTCCATGAGATCGATACCCGCCGCGTAGTCGCGCGCGCACGCTTCATAATGCTGGGTTTCGAAGGCCACCGTGCCGCGCATCATGCGAAACTCGGGTTGCGCGGGGAAGCGCGCCACGAGATCGTCGCACTCGGCCCGAATGCTGTCGCCGCGCGCGTACCCCGCGATCAGCGCGCGCAGCGCCACGTCGGCGTCGCCGGGGTCGCACGCGAGTGCGGTGCGCAGCTCGCGGCGAGCGTCGCCGAGGTCGTCGGTGTACTCGTTCATCCGCTTCCAATTCTGATAGTGATAGAGGCCCATGAGCCGGTGGGCGTCGCAGCGGCTCGGGTCGGTGGCGAGCACGGTGCGGAGCAGTCGTAACGCGTCGGGGTAGAAGCTCTGCGCGAAGTAGGTCGACGCCAACTCCATCGTCACCTCGACGTCGTCGGGGTGGCGTGCGTGAGCGCTCTCCAGTACGCCTTGCGACAGGAGGCGGCCCTGGATGGTGTCGCGGTCGCGGTACAGGCGACCCAGTTGGCGTGCGGCCACCGGGTCGACGCCGTCACGCGCGCCCGCGGCTTCGAGCGCGGACGCCGTCGTCGCCGGGTCGGGCTCGGCGTGATGCGCTTCCGCCTTGGCGGTGGGAGGCGGCACCTCGCGCGGGGTGGTCGCGCAAGAAAGAAAGCACGCGACCCCGAGGAGCGCGACGAAGCGCGGAGCGTGGGAACAATGCGACGACATGGGTTAGAACTCGATGCCGTGTTCGCGGGGTAAGACGGCACTCGTAATATAGACCCGCTGGCGCGGGGCGGGAAGAATCGATCGTGCCCGGGAAGCCGGGGTGCTTACACAAAGAGACGCGGCGCGGAGACGAATTGCTTCGCCGCCGCGCCGCGCGCGGGACCCTGGCCCCCAGCTTTAGAGATTCACGGGCGTGCCGACGACGTCTTCCTTGCCGCGGAACGAGACCGTCAATGCGGCCGACGGTTCCGTGGTTTGGATCTTGAAGGCGAGCGAGTTGCCCGACTTCACGGGATTGTCGCCGGTGCGGAACACAACACTCGAACCGGACGAAATGCCGACCCAGCCCTTGGGCGCGTGAATGTCTTCCATGTTCGCGCCCTTGATGGTGACGCCGTAGACTTCGTCACCCTCGGACGCGACGGTGATCGCGAGGGTGGTGACGCCGTCCTCCGTGCCTCTCACCGCTTTGGCGGCGGTGGGGCCTTCGGCCCACGCCGGCACAGCGGCGAGAACGAGAACAACAAATGCAAACAAGTGAGACCGTTTCATGAGGGATCGACCTCCTGATGTGATGTCGAAGATGCCAATACGGTCGTTGATCGATCGCTAAACAGGACGTTCCCTGGTCGCCCCGGGCGGTGCACCGTTCCCCGGGGAAGTCACGGACATCCTGTGGTTGAATTGATGTCCCTATGCTACCACGAAACGCCCCTGGCTGTCGAGGTTTGTGGCGTTGCTACGCGAAGTTCTCCATAGGGTGGCCGAGCCCGCCATTCGCCTTGTGCCGGTTTGGGGGCTCCCGCTATGATCGCGCCGGCCCTCACCCCACCCACTCCGGAGGTTATTGGTGTCTACAAAACGGTTTTCACCGGCCGGTCGCCGCGCCGGGCGGGTCTTGTGCGCGGCCGCCGCGCTGGCATTGCTCCTGCCCGCCGTCGTTCCCGGCGAGGTGGTGCGCCTCAAGGACGGGTCCACGCTCAAGGGCCGCCTGATCAAGGTGGAGGGCGACACGCTGACCATCCGGTTGAGTGTGGGCGCACCCATCAAGGTGCATCGCGATCAGGTGGAATCGATCGTCTTCTCGGACTCGATGTCGACCAACCCGGTGCGCGCGGTGCCCGCCGTGCCGGCGGTCGTCCCGGCGGGAGTGGGAACCATCGCCGTGAAATTCGAGGATCGCAAGGTGTCGACAAAGATCACCATCGAGAAGAAGAAGAATTGGGACGAGAAGATACGGTCGAACGACATCGTGGTGGAGTTCGTAGTCGACGGTGCCGTGGTTTACAGCCAGGCCGATACGACGATGGACAAGACCATCTATATGGGGCAGGAAAAGCAGATCAAGAACGACGCCGAGCTGGCCGACTTCGAGGTGAAGGTCCCCGGCGGCAAGCACCTCTGCAAGCTCGTGGTTCGCAACCGCGATCCGGACACGTTCCACGACAGCTTCGACCCGGCGCCGCTCAACCTCGTGCTCGACTTCGATACCTTCTCGGTCGACTCGGGCGACATCGTGCGCCTGGACATTCGCATGGACAAGGGGCTGTTGCGCATGTCGAGCCCGAAGCTCTACCAATCGAACCCGGGGAAAAAATAACGCTAGCGGGTTTCGTCGAGACCGGTGCGGATATTGGTCTTGAGCGCCGCGTCGTCGCCGACGGCATCCATCGCCATCTCGAAGTACGCGCGTGCGCGTGACTTCTCGTTCTTGTCGAGGTAGACCATTCCCAGTCGGTACATGACGGCGGCGTTCTTGGGCGCGTGCAACAGTGCGGCCTGCAGCGCCTCTTCGGCGGCATCGAGGTCGCCCGACGTTTCGAGCACCGTCCCCAGACCCAAGTACGCGTCGGCGTTGTCTTCGTCGAGTTGGATCGCGCGTCGGTAGTGCGCCGCCGCTTCGGCGCGGCGGTCGCGCGCGAAGTACACGTCGCCGAGCAGCGTCAAGACCGCGGGGTCGTCGGGGGCCTGCGACAGCGCCTTCTCGAGGATGCGTTCCGCCGGGGCGTAGTTTCCAGCGCGAATCTGGCATGCGCCGATGCCCTCCATCGCGTCCACGCTGGTAGAATCGACCACGAACGCCTTCTGGAATTCCACCAACGCCTCCGCGTCCATGCCGCGCACTTCGTAAGCCTTCGCCAATCCAAGCCGGCCGTAGTTCGACTTCGGCGCAAGCTGCAGCCCGCGCAGGAAGTAGTGGGTGGCTTCCGTCGGTCGGTCAGTGTGGAGATAGAGCCAACCCATGTGGAACATGGACGGCGCGTTGCTCGGGTCGATCGACAGCGCCTTGGTGAACTGACCCTGTGCCAGCTCGGTCGAGCCGGCATCCATCAACAGCTGTCCGTAACCGGTGAGTGCGGCGACCTTGTCGGGGTCGTGCTTGAGCACCCATTCGTACTCGGTGCGCGCCGCCTGGGTGCGACCGAGTGCGCGGTAGGCTTCGGCCAGGTCGAGGTGGACATCGACGTCGTCGGGCGCGTACTGAGCGGCGAGTTGGAATTCGGAAAGCGCGCGCTCCGCGTCGCCGCGGCCGAGCAGCGCCACGCCCAAATTCAAGTGCGCGTCGGGGTCGTCGCCGCGTTGCGCGATCGAACGCTCGAACTCGGTGACGGCGGTGGTGGTGTCACCGCGCTCGAGTGCATCGACGCCGAGGTTGTAGTGACTAAGGGCGGCGTCTTGGCACGCGGGAAGCCCGGCGAGCGCAAGCGCGATGACGACGAAGGCAAGGCGTCGGTGACCCATGGGCGGCGGGATCATAGCCAACCGCCGTCGCGGGTGTCAAAACGTTAAGAGCGAAAAGCGTTCAGCGCGCGTAGGGAAAGTCGGGAAGATTGTTGCCCGACGCCGTGCGGAGCTTGATGCGGCGCGTCGCTCCGTGGACGATGAAGACTTTCTCGTTGTTGCTTTCGGGGTCGCCCGGGAACACGAAGAAGCCAAGCCCGCGCGACGTGTAGCTCAGCGTGTAGCCGAACAACACCTCGCCGTCGAGAAACTCGACCATCACCTTCTTGCCGTGCGCGTGGGGAGAAAAGAAGCCTTTCTTCTCGTGGTAGCCCGCGTCGCCGTCGAAATCGCGGACGAAGAACAAGGCCTTGAGGTCGCCGATGTCGATCTCGCGCGTGCCGTGGCCGTCGTCGACGTGGAAGCTGACCTTGGTCGGCGCGAAGTCGAACGTCGTCCCGCGCACCAGCGTTCCGTCGAGAAAACGGGCAATGACCCGATTGTCCAGTTTGTGCGGCATACACCCGGGAACTGCAAGGTGCATACCGGGCCCGGCAGAGAATTCCCGCCTGGCGCGGCAATTCCCGCCGGTGGCGGGGGCATCCTTGCAACGGCGAGTTGCAACTTTGCGGCGCGCGCGTCGCCGCCGGTGAGCGCGCTGGGGCTGCGAAACTTGGCGCACGTGCGTGCGCCAGAATCGCCAGCGGCGCTGTGGGGACGGGGGGAGCCGGAGCGATGGGTGCGTCGGGTACGCTGCTTGCAACCACGGCTCGAATCGCGTCGCGAATGGCTGCGAACCGGTCACCCGGAGCGTCCGTCGGATCTGGAAATGCATTTGAACGCCCGAGGCCCGATTTGCTAGATTCCAGCGAAAGCATCGTGGGCACCGCAACGCTAGGAGAGAATCTCTTCGAACACGTCCTCTTGCTGAACGCCTCCTTCGAGCCGCTCAACGTGATCGGGTGGCGACGCGCCGTCAAGCTCGTCGTGCTCGAAAAAGCGGAGATCGTCGAAGCCTCCGCGCACGAAGTCCATTCCGTCTCGACGCGCATGCACGTGCCGTCGGTGGTCCGCCTGACGTCGTTCGTCCGCTTCCGTCGTCGCGAGGCGAAGTTCTCGCGCCGCAACATCTACACCCGCGACGATTTTCGCTGCCAGTACTGTGGCGACCGACCGCCCGCGCAAGAGTTGACCTGTGACCACGTGATCCCGCGCTCGCGCGGCGGTCGCACCGAATGGTCGAACATCGTCACGTGCTGCGTTCCCTGCAATCGCCACAAGGGCGGTCGCACGCCGGCCGAAGCAGGCCTGCGCCTGATCCGACATCCAGCGCAGCCCACGTGGTTGTGGGGAGTCCAGAACCGCTTCGCGAGCCGACGTCCTCCCAAGGCGTGGCACGCCTATCTCTACCTCGACCGAGAAGTCGAGAACGTCTCCTAGCGATTCACAAGAACGATGGGAAGGTGGAGAGTCGTGGCGCCCGCCACGGCGGTGGAGTGAATTGGTGCCGGAGGTCGGAATCGAACCGACATGGAGTTGCCTCCGCGGGATTTTGAGTCCCGTGCGTCTACCAGTTTCACCACTCCGGCACCCAAAGCAGCTAAGCGCATACTATGTATCGCATTCGCGCGCCGAAGTCCAGACTTTCCGCTTGACCGCGCGGGGTCTTCTGCTATGGTAGAACGCACCGGGGTTGTAGCTCAGCTGGGAGAGCACTTGACTGGCAGTCAAGAGGTCACGGGTTCGATCCCCGTCAACTCCACCATCTTTTGAATCATCCTCCTGCAATCGCACGAACGGTGGACCGCCCGCGCAGCCCGCGCGGGCGTTCGAGCAAGTAGCGCCCCGAGGTTTCTCGTGTCCCGCACGATCTGCATCTTCGAGGACGCCCGCTTCGTCGACTTCTTTCCGGTGTCGCTGGCACAGCCGGTGTTCGACCTGCGCATCGGCGCGGGAACGCTGCGTTCGCGCTGGGTCGACCGCGATCCGTCGGCGCGCGTTCATCTGATTTGCCGCGACTACCTCGCGGACATGCTCCGATTGACCGCGCCCGATGTCGCCGTGAACACGCCTCTCGACGCCGAGACGCTCTTCGTCAACGCGCGCTGGTTGTGTCTCGCGGGCGAGCGCGACGCGTTCCTCGCGCGCCTTCCCGAGAACAGCATCGCGATTGAGGGCGGAAGCATCGTCGCGGCGCACGTCGGAAAAGCGGCCGCGTCCGAGCTCGCGGCGTACCTGCGCGCGCAAGTGTCCGATATCGCGGTCGTGGCCGCGTGCGCGCTGCTCAAGGCGCGCGTCGGCGCGGCGACCGAAGCAGCGCCCGACCCCGCGCCCTCGTCCGAGCTCGCGCGCATCGTCGACACGCGTCGGCTGCGCCGCGTCGATCTTCCCGACGCGCGTCTGCTGGAGTTCCCGTGGCAACTGATCGAGCACAACGCAGTGTGCATCCGCGACGACTTCGAACGCGGCGCGGCGCGCGGTGTCTCCAAGGACGCAACGTTGCACGAGGGCGTGTACGTCGTCGAAGCCGCGCGCGTGGCGGTGGGTGCCAGGTCGGTGATTCGTGCCGGTGTCGTGATCGACGCCACCGACGGGCCGGTGCTCATCGGCGAGCGCGTCATCGTCATGCCCAACGCCACCGTCGTGGGACCGGTGGTGATCGGCGCCGATTCGGTGGTGAGGGCGGGGGCCCGTATTCTCTCGGGAACGTCGATTGGGAGCGTGTGCAAGGTGGGTGGGGAGGTGGACGAAACCATCTTCGGCGACTATTCGAACAAGCAACACGACGGATTCCTGGGCCACTCGTACGTCGGCACGTGGGTGAACATCGGTGCCGCCAGCAACAACAGCGACCTCAAGAACAACTACGGTCCCGTGCGGATGTGGAACGCGGGGCGCGTGCGCGACACCGGCCGCCAGTTCCTGGGACTCCTCATGGGGGACCACTCCAAGACGGGCATCAACGCCGTGTTCAATACCGGCACCGTGGTTGGTTTCAACTGCAACCTGTACTCGAGCGAGATGCCGGACGCCTTCGTGCCGAGCTTCTCGTGGGGGCACGGCCGGGTGATGGTTCCCTACGACGTCGAGAAAGCGATGCAGACCGCGTCTGTCGTCATGCAGCGGCGCGGTATCATTTTCACCGACGCCCATCGACGGCTCTTCGAGCGCGTCGCCGATATCGTCGCGCAGAGCGGTCGGAACGCCTGACGCGGCGACATCGCGCGGCACGACACGGCCGTTTGCTCCACGTCGAGCGATCACCGGCTACATGCTTACCTCGCGGCGCGCGCGATCACGCAAGCGTGCGTGTCGGTCTAACTCGTTTCCAGGCTTCGACGAATGCGTGAACGCAGGTGGAACGCGCGGGTGGTAGCGCGCATGGGCGCGACCTCGCGATAGGCCTCCGTCGACGCTCAAGACGCGACTCAACCTTCACAATGACAGCGTGTAATGGTGTGGTGTGCGGGCACGCGCGCGCCGTGGCATGTGACTTGATGTATACGGGCAAGGCTGCTGCTTCGCCCGTGTCTTGCTTCGGCGTGGGCCCATTCCCTCAAGGACATTGCGTTTCCCGAGACCAAGCACACGGCGCGGCGGCGCCTTTTTATTTCCCGCCCGAAACCCTGCGGCCGCGTTCGAGGCACCGTCCCTCCCTGTAAATTCTTATTTGACAGCGCTTCCAGGCGTATGCTAGCTTCCACGACGGTCGTCTCGTCGTCCGGCGGACGCATGGCGCGCGCCGGTTTGTGCGAGATCGCGAGCGCGGTGAAGTCGCGCGGCGCCGGGCATGGACGCGGGCGCGTGTCGAGTTTCCTAACTGGGAGAGAGCCATGACGAAAGCAGACTTGGTCGAGGAGATCTCGAGGGTCACCGGGCTCAACAAGAAAGACACCAGCATCATCGTCAACGAGGTGATCAACAATATCTGCCGTGCACTCGCGGAGGGCGACAAAGTCGAACTGCGAGGCTTCGGCAGCTTCAAGGTCAAGGAACGCCGTGCGCGGCAGGCGCGCAATCCGCGCACCGGGGACGGCGTCCAAGTGCCCGCGAAGTTGGTGCCGTTCTTCAAGGCATCGAACGAATTGAAGTCGCGGGTCAATGATTCCAATGCATGATCGAGCGGTGGCGCGAGGAGAGGAGTAGGAATGCCGTGCGGACGTAAGCGCAAACGACAGAAGATTCGCACCCACAAGCGCAAGAAGCGCTTGCGGAAGAATCGTCACAAGAAGAGAATCCGTTAGTTAGGCGCGCGGCGGTCCATGGTGACCGCCGCGGCGCTTTTTCACCGGATGGCGGCGCGCTCCAACGCGCCGGAGGGAAGGCTGAAGCGATGACACGAGCAGAACGTCGATCCGCGGCACGCGTGCCGGCGCGCTTGGCGATGGAGATCACGCTGGGGGGCGGAAGCGCGCGCGCGGAGACACTCAACGTCAGCGCGAACGGCGTCTACTTCGCCTCCACCAGCTTCATTCCTCTCCTGACGAAACTTCGCATCACGCTCGAGTTGCCGGAAGAAAGCGCCAACCCGTCGCGCGTGACGTGCGACGGCGTGGTCGTGCGAACCGAGCCCGAGGCCGAAACCGCGGGTGAAGACGATTACCAAGTCGCGTGCTACTTCACCGACATCTCGGATCGCGATCGCGAACGGCTCGAGTCGTACATCCTGCGCCACGTTCCATTCTGATCGACGCTCGCGAATGCGTCGCAAGATGAGTGGCCGGCCGAAAGCCGGCCACTTTTTTGTTTGCCCACTTTTCACGGGCTGTGGTAAGCGTGTTACCACCTCCGACGTCGTCGACGCGTCGAGGCCCCGTAACCCATTGTGAAAAAAAAGATTGTAGGAACGACGCGGGTGTCCCCTCCGACCCATCAGAAGGCCGGTGCAGCGTCGTCGCCGTCCCGGGCGGGTAGCCGCGTCGCTACCGCCAAGCAGACTTCGCGCGCTCGTCCCGCCGCTCGACCTGCCCCCATCGCCGAGGCGCCGCGCGACAGCGAGCGCCTGCGCCCGCTCGCCGCGCAGCTAAAGACGCTCTACCATATGGGGCGCGACCTCGGCGGCGACGAGAACTGGAGCGACGCGCTCGATCGGTTCTTGATGGCGCTCGTGAGCTTCATGGACGCCGACGGTGCCGGGCTCTTGCTCTTGAGCGACGGCGAGCGCTCGCTGTCCGCGCGCGCCGTCTTCCACCTCGAGGATGCGCACGTTGCGCACGCCATGGTTACCATTCGCGACGGGTGGAGCCAACACGCGCGCGGCGCCGAGATTCACGCGCTCGAGAGTTATGGGTCGGCACGCGCCACCTCGTGCCTCGAGCGCCCGGCGCCCTGGCGCACGACCGTGATCCCGCTGCGCCACCGCGGGCGCGCGCTTGGATTCTTGATCCTCGACAAGGCCTACCGCGGTGCTGCCGACTTCGAGGGCGACTATCACTTCTTGAGCACGCTGCAGACGATCTTCGCGGAAGAGATCGCGAACGCGTCGTATATCAGCGAGCTCCGCCAGTTGAGCCGCTTCAACCACAAGGTGCTCGACAATCTGCGCAGTGGTGTCGTCACCACCGATTTGGACGGCGTCATCCGCTTTGCCAACGCGTGGGCCGTGGAGATGTGTCCGCGGCTGCGGGGACGCGAAGCGGCCGGCACCGTCCATCTCGACCAATTGTTCCAGCACGATCTCCACACCGACAACCTGTTCCGTCGCTTGATGGACGCTACCGACGACGCGGAGCCGTTCGAGGTGACGTGCCACGGGGGGCGGGCCCCGTTTCCGGCCCGCTTGCGCGTCACGCGCATGCACGACGACAACGTCAACGGCACGGTGCTGGTTGCCATCTTCGACGACCTCTCGGAAATCAAGCGCATGGAAGAAGCGATGCGGCGCAACGACCGGTTGCGCGCGCTGGGCCAGCTCTCGGCGGGTGTCGCGCACGAGATTCGCAATCCTTTGGCGGGCATTGCCACCACCGCCGAGGTGCTGGGCGAGAAACTCGCGGGCGACGAAGACAAGGTGCGCTACATCCACGCCATGCTCGACGAGATCCAGCGCCTGGACAGTATCGTGAAGAACCTGCTCGCGTTCGCCCGGCCGCCCAAGCCGCAGGTGTCGCGCTGCAGCGTCGCCGACGTGGCGGCGCGCGTGACGTTGCTGTCCGCCGACGCGGCGACGGCGCGCGGGGTGACGGTGTCGACGGCGGTCGACGACGACGCCCTGTGCCTCGCGGACGCGTCGCAACTGACGCAGGTACTTCTGAACTTGGTGTTGAACGCGGTCCAGGCGTGTGCCACGTCCGATCGCGTGTCGGTCGCGGCGCGCCGCGACGACGTCTGGGTGGCGATCGAAGTGGCCGACACCGGTGCCGGCGTCGCCGATGACGTGCGCGCGAGTTTGTTCGATCCGTTCGTGACCACGAAGACGCAGGGAACCGGGCTGGGGCTCGCGATCTGCCGCCAGATCGTCGAAGACCACCACGGAACCATCGCGTGCGAATTCCTGGAAAAGGGGACGCGGTTCACCGTGCGATTGCCGGCCTTGCCCGTGGTGGCGGGCGCCGGGGTCGGTTCATCGAGTTAAGCCAGAAGGAGCCGTTCATGCCGAAGACGATCCTCATTATCGACGACGAGAAAACGATTCGCTGGTCGCTGGCCGAGGCGATCGCCGCGACCGGGTACGAAACCGTCGACGCCGAGACGGCCGCCGAGGGTCTGGCGAAGTTTCGCGAAGCGTCGCCCGACTTGGTCCTGCTCGATATGAAGCTTCCCGACGGGTCGGGTCTCGACGTCTTGAAGATGGTCAAGGCCGAAGACCCGGCCGTGCCCGTCGTCATCATGACGGCCTACGCAGAAGTGGAGACCGCAGTCGAAGCGATGAAGCTCGGCGCCTACGATTTCGTCGCCAAGCCCTACTCGGTCGACAAACTTCGCGTCACGATTTCCAACGCGCTCGAGAACCAGCGTCTGAAGAACGAGATCGCGTATCTGCGCTCCAACACCACCGGCAACACGTTCTTCAAGCAATTCATCGGGCGCAGCCCGGCGATGGTGGAGATCTTCGACAAGATCAAGAAGATCGGCCGCAGCAAGGCCAACACCATCCTCATCACGGGCGAGAGCGGCTCCGGCAAGGAACTGGTGGCGCGCGCGATTCACGCGTGCAGTCACGATGATCCGCGCCCCTTCATGGAGATCAACTGCGCGTCGGTGCCCGAGACGCTGCTCGAGAGCGAATTGTTCGGCTATGAGAAGGGAGCGTTCACCGACGCCAAGACGCGCAAGAAAGGCCTGGTCGAGCTGGCCGAAGGCGGGACGCTGTTCCTGGACGAAATCGGCGAGATGGGCATCATGCTGCAGTCGCGTCTCCTGCGCGTGCTCGAGAACAAGACCTTCCGGCGCGTGGGCGGGGTCAAAGACTTGACCGTCAACACGCGCATCGTCTCGGCGACGAACCGTGATTTGGGTGCTGCGATCAAGGACAAGCTGTTTCGCGAGGACCTCTACTACCGGCTCAAGGTGATTCCGCTCCACATTCCGCCCCTCCGCGAGCGACGCGAGGATATCCCGTTGCTGGTGAGCCACTTCATCGAGCGGTTCAATCGCGAGCTCGGCAAGCAGGTCCCGGTTCCGTCGGACGACGTGATGGACCTCTTGGTGCGCTACGACTGGCCCGGCAACGTGCGCGAGATGCGCAACGTCATCGAGCGCGCGCTCCTGTTGGACGCGCAGGACGAGTTGTTGGTGTCGCACCTTCCGTCCGAGATTCGCGGTCACGCCGGAGTGGAGATTCCGACCGTGCGCGCGGCGTCGGCGGCGGTCGTCACGGGGTCGTTCTTCCCGAAGACCTTGCGCGACGTCGAGCGCGTCCAGATCGAGCGCACGCTCGAAGAGACGCGCGGAAACAAGTCGCGCGCGGCCGCGATCCTCGGCATCTCGCGCCAGACGCTGCGCGAGAAGCTCAAGTCGTTCCACGGTGGCGAAGCCGCCGGCGACGACGCGTAGCGCCGATCGCGTCACTGGCCAGTTCCCGTTCCGGTCGCATGCCGGTGAGCGGTCGAAGCGGGGAATTTCTTGCCGCCTCGTCCGCGGCGACCGGATTCGACATTTCCGCCTAAGCCGAGCCTCCAGAAACGATTAGCACGCGCCGGGGGCGCGGGGCACGACGCTTGCCATCTGGCTTCGTCGTGACCGACCACGCCCCGCATCATTCGACCGAAGCCGCCCGCGCGACGCTGCGTCTTGCGCTCGCCGACCGCCTGCGCCGGATGAGTGTGCGACCCGCGCCGGATTTATCCGAAACCGATCGGCAACGCCTCCACGACGTCGACGCGCTCGTGTCGCAGTGTGTGCGCGCCGCGCGCCACACCGTCGGCAGTGTGCGCGCCTACGCGTCGCTCATCGCCGACGGATACGCACACGAAGCCAACGCGTCGTTGTGGGCGGCGAAGATCGAACGTTCTGCCCACGACCTGGACGAATTCGCAACGCGCTTCGGGACACTGCGGGTGTGCGCGAACGAACGCCCTTCGCGGGTCGAGTGGGGAGACGTGTTGGGTCGCGTGGCGGCGCGCTGCGCCGACCTCGGTACGTGCACCATCGAAGCCAATGATCGCACCGAGGGTCCCTGTCGACAACGCGCCGAGCTATTGGGACGCGCGCTGTTCCAGATCGTCCGCAACGCGGTGGAAGCGGCCCCGCGCGGGGGCAGCGTGCGCGTGCGCGTCGACGAAAGTCGCGTCGGGGCGACGCGCGTGTTCCACGTGCGCGTGGCCGACAATGGAGAGGGTTTCGCCGCCGCGTTCGATGCCGACGATGCGTGGCGTCCGTTCGTGACGTGCAAGCGCGACCACGCGGGCCTGGGGCTCGCGTACGTCGCGGCGTGCGCGCCGGTACTGGGAGCGGTCGCCGGGTGGCGCCGCGAATCCGATCGCACCGCGGTCCACGTGTTGGTCGCGGAGGAAGGAGACCTGGAATGGTAGTGCTCTTCGTGGGGATCCCCGGTGTTGACGCCGGCACACTCCCCCGTTCGAACGAGAACCTGGAGTTCGTCGCGGTGGAGAGTCTCGCGCAAGCGCTGGCGTTTCTCGGCGCGCGTTCGTGCGACGCCGTGCTGATCGGCGCCGAAGCACCCGACATGATCCCGGATCGGTTGTCGGCGCTGGCCTTGCGCAACGCCGTCACACCGGCGTGGTCTCCCACCGGCGCCGCATCGACCGAAGACCGTGGGGACGACGGAGCGCGCGAACGCGGCGAGGTGGTCGAGAATGTGTTCCGTCGCGGATCGATTCGCGACATGGAGCGGCTCATGATCCTGGACCGGCTCGCCCGGTTGAATCAGAACCGCACGCGCTCGGCGGAGTCACTCGAGATCAGTGTCCGGACACTGCGCAACAAGCTGCGCGACTATCGCAATCAGGTGGCGTCGCTGGTGGGTGCGAATTCCGAATCGGGTTGACACTCTGGCAGTTGCTAGGCTAGCTTCACCTGCGGTGAAACCGCTTGAGTTCACAGCAGGTACACTACGTTGTTCTAACGCTGGACGCGACAATCCGCCAGGCCCTCGCGGGACTCTTTCCCCGCGAGGGCTGGCGCATTGACCAGGTTGATGACCCCTCCGGTGTCGTCGAAGCGCTGACCGAGTCGACCGCGGGCGTTCTGATCGACGAGGCCAGCGAGCCGGCCTACGTCGCCCTCATCAAGCGTCTCCGCAAGACCGCCCCCGCGATCGACGCCACCGTTGTCGGCGGGCCCAAATCCGATCCCGTCAAACTCGACGAGCGCCGCGAAGGCGTCGATTTCTACCTCGAGCGACCGCTCGACGCCGGAGCGGTGCGCGCCTCACTCGGCCACCGCTTCGCCTTGATTGCGCTCAAGGCCGGGGGCGGCATCGTAGGGCGCTCGCCATCGATCGAAGAGCTCCTCGAGTCGGTCTTGCTCGTGGCACCCACCGAAGTCCCGATTCTGATTCAAGGCGAGAGCGGTACCGGCAAGGACATCGTCGCGCGCGCGATTCACCACGCCAGCCGTCGTCGCGACAAACCGTTCGAAGCCATCAACTGTGGCTCTCTCGCCGAAGGCGTGCTCGAGAGCGAATTGTTCGGCCACGAGAAGGGCGCTTTCACGGGCGCGGTCGCGCGCCGCGCGGGCATGTTCGAGCGCGCCGACACCGGTACTATCTTCTTGGACGAAGTCGGCGAGACGAGCCCGAACATGCAGGTGCGCCTCCTGCGCGTGCTGGAGAGCGGCGACGTGATGCGCGTCGGCGGCGGCACACCGCTCAAGGTCGACGTGCGCGTGATCGCAGCGACCAACCGCAATCTCGCCGAGGCCGTGCGCTCGGGGGTGTTTCGACAGGACCTCTATTATCGCCTGAAGGGTGTGAGCCTCTTTCTGCCGCCGCTGCGCGAGCGTCGCGAAGACATCCCCATCCTGGTGCAGCGATTCGTGGCCCAGGCGAATCGCGCGCACCAAAAGTCCGTGCGCGGCATCGAGGCCGACGCGATGCGGCGCCTAGTCGAGCATTCGTGGCCGGGGAACATTCGCGAGTTGAAGAATCTGGTGGAGACACTCGTCGTGCTGACACCCGGGCCGCGTATCACGCGCGCCCTGGTGGACGCGCACCTGGGCGAACGCGAGCCGGCCGGCGGTTCGCCCCTCCTGCCGGTGGCGTTGGGTCGAAGCCGCGAGGAAGCCGAGCGCGAAATGCTGTACGCGTCGATCCTGGCCCTGCATCGGGATGTGCGCGAGATCCTGCGCGTCGTGAAGGAAGGCGCGCGCGGGGTGGGCGAACCGGGGCCCTTCGAAGGCATGCGCGAGGTGCAGCCCGAAGGGGCGGCACACACCCCCCCGAGCTTGAGCCTCGACCACATCGAGCGCACCGCGATCCGCGAGGCGCTGAACCGTTCGGGCGGGAATCGTCGGCGCGCGGCCGACAGCCTGGGCATCTCGGAGCGCACGTTGTACCGTAAGATCAAGGAGTACGGCCTGGCCTGAGGTCGCAAAAACGGCGTTGTCGCGGCCACCGGCCCGATCGTATAATTGTTGGCGAAGCCCTCCCCTGTGATCCCGATCCAATGAAGTATCGTCGCGTTTGCCACCCCGATTCGGCCCAAAGGATGATCATGCGTTTTCGCACCGTCGGTCTGTGTGCAATGGGATTGTTGGTTGCAGGTCCGGTCCACGCCACCAAGTTGGCAGGCGAGTTCATGGCGCCGGGCGGGGGAGCGCGGGCGCTGGGGATGGGCGGTGCCTTCGCGGCCGTCGCCTGCGACGCCTCCACGGTCTATTGGAATCCGGCCGGTCTCGCCGGCATGGAGAAGCGGCAAATACTGGCCATGCACGCCGAGCAGTTCGGCGATCTGTTGAATTACAATTTCGGGGCCTACGTGCAGCCGACCTCGCTCTTAGACGAGGCGCGCAAGCCCGCGTTCGGCTTTGCGCTCATTCACATGGGCGACCCGGATCAAGTGGTGACGAACCAGTTCACCATGGTCGAAGACAACGGCAGCTTCTACCTGGTGGATCACAACGGCAATCGCGTGAACTACGACGCCATCCCGCGCGAGTCGAACAACAGCTTCGCGGGGCTGGGGTCGTTTGCGCTCCAGACCAGTGTGGGGAGCATCGGCGGGACGCTCAAGCTGATCTATCAGGACTACCTCGCGGGCGAGTCGAGCATGGGCATCGGCATCGACTTGGGCTTCCTGCGTCGCGACTTCTTGACCCACAACCTGTCGGTCGGTGCGAAGCTGGCGGATGCCACGGGCACCTACATCAGTTGGAGCACGGGTACCAACGAGTTCATCGTGCCGTCGTTGAAATTGGGCAGCGCCTACCGTATCGATTCCGCCTCGCTCAACGGCTCCGTGCTGTTCGCCGTCGACGCCGACGTCTTCTTCGACGACCGCCAGACCGCTTCGGAGTTTTGGAGCGAGACGGTCAGCGCCGATCTTCGCCTCGGGTTGGAGTTGAGTTTCCAGGAGAAGGTGATGATTCGCGGCGGACTTGACGCCGAGAATCCCACCGCGGGCGCGGGAATTTACTTCGGAGTGTTCGGCCTCGACTACGCGTACCTGCACCACGACGCGTTCGACTCGACCCACCGCGTCTCGCTGCTCGCGAGCTTCTAGGGGAATCCGCTAGCGCGCGCCGGTCTCGGTGACGGAACCGCGCGGCTTATAGATGACGAGCGTTTCGCCCGCCTTGATCATCGAGCTCCCGCGATTGTTCCACGCCATGAGCTCCTGCACACCGACGCTGTACTGACGGCTAATCGAGAAGAACGATTCGCCGCGCGCCACCACGTGCGTGAGCTTGGTGTAGTCGTCTCCCGGGGTCGACACCGTCGGCGCGGCCGCAACCGCGACTTGCGGGGCGTGATTCCCGCGCGTGTAGATCGCGAGCTTCTGGCCGGGATAGATATGGCGGCGGCGATTTAGGTCGTTCCACGAGCGAATGTTCGTGACGCTGGTCCCGTAGCGCGCGGCGATCTCGCTCAAGGTGTCGCCGCTCTTGACGCGATAAACCACTTTCTCGCCCGACGGGAGTGCGGCCGCGCGCTGCGCGTAACGCTCGAGGGCTTCGCGGTCCACACCCGACTCGCGGGGATTCATGTACGAAGGCTTCGAGCTGGCGGCTTCGGCGTAGCTCCCACCCGGAACCGGCACCACCACGATCTGCCCGACCCTGAGCATGCTCGAGCGTTTGAGGCCGTTGGTATCGCGCAGGGCGTCCACCGACGTACCGTACTCGCCGGCGATTTGCGACAGCGTCTCGCCGCGCTTGACCTTGTGCTCGGTCCACGCGACGCGCTCCGACTCGGGCAGGTTGGTCAGTGCGAGCGAGCACGCGTCGCCCGCGCCCTGGGGAACCTTCACGTGCACCTCCATCATGGGAGGTGTCGCACCGCGCTTGAACTGTGGATTCAAGTCGCGAATGACCTCGGTGGTGGTACTCGCCGACTTGGCAATCACGTCGAGGTCGGTCGGGACGTTGACGGTGACCATGTCGAAGGTGTTGGGCTCGACGGTCGGGATCGTGAACCCGTACTTCTCGGGATCGCGCATGATGTAGAGCGCGGCCAGGAACTTCGGCACGTAACGCTCGGTCTGCGTCGGCAGATCGAGCTGCCAGAAATTCGTCGTCTTCTGCCGCGCGACTTGGCGCGCGACGCGGTACTCGCCGCAGTTGTAGGCGGCGAAGGCGAGGAACCAGTCGCCCCAAATGCCGTAGAGGTCGGTCAGATAGTTGGACGCGGCGTACGTCGAGGCGACGATGTCGCAGCGCTCGTCGTACCACCAATTCATGCGCAGGTTGTAGCGGCGCGCGGTGCCGGTAATGAACTGCCACGGCCCCACCGCGCGTGCTCGCGAGGTCGCCTTCATGGCGAAGCCGCTCTCGATGAACGCGATGCAGATGAGCTCGTGCGGCAATCCCTTTTCGGCCAAGATGGCTTCGACGGTCGGGCGATTGATCTCCATCCGATACATCGCGCGCTCGAAGCGTTCGCGGCCCGGGCCGGTGAAGTAGCTAATCCAGAAATCGATGCGGCTGCTCTCGATGAACGGGAACAGCGAATCGCTGGCCGCGAACAGGCGGGCTTCTTCGCCGGCGGCGGGGTCGGTCTCCGGCCACGGGCGCGCCGCGAGGGCCAGGCTGTCATCGACGGCCTCGTATTCGTGCGTGCCGACTTGGTTCAATGACAGCGTGTCGAGCGCGCTCAACGAATTGAGCAGGCGCACGAACTCCGGGTCGGTCTCGGCGCGCGGGTTGTCGCGAATGAAGTCGTTGACGTCGGTCAAGAGCGAGTCGCGCGACGAAAGGAAGCGCGTGACGTCGTTCTGCGCGTAGAGCTCGCGCGACGCGGCGACGCGCGCGCCGAAATCGGAGATAGCGCGTCCGTAGTCCGAACGAGCATCGAGGTTGCGATTGGAGAGCGAGCGCTGGCTCGCGTTGCGTCCTTCGCCGTTGGAAGAACAGCCGGCCACGAGGACGGCCCACAAGCACAGGACGGCGGCGTAAATTTCGATTCTCGAACGCACCGGAGCCTCCTCGAGGTCGAATGCTGGGTCGCTGAAACGACTTGGGCAATATCGGGTCACTAGGGAGCAACTTGCAAGCCAAATTCTCCCGGGGGGAGCGATGGGGAGAAGTTGGCCTACGAAAGCCCTGGAACACCCCTACAAGCATACGATAAAATCAAGGCGGTAGGAAACTAACCAGCGACGGGACGAAGGTACCGACCGCGATGCGCATCTACGATAGGGACTTCCGATACCTTCTCGTCAACCTTGTGCCCCAACACCGACTCTCGCCGGACCTCCGGCGCGACGTCGATCGGGCGCTTCGGGGCGGGGACGCCGCGGTCCTGCGGCGCGAATCCGTGCGGGCGCTCGAGGAGTTGTGCGAGGCGTCGTACTTCGAGCGGACCGGGGTCCGGGCCGACGACGGCACCGTCGTGGTCGGATACCGCAAACGCGGGGGACGTTTTCAACTCAGCGTCGCCCTCCCGCGCGACGAGTGGGACGAATTGGACGACGAGCCGCGCGCGCCCGAAATCGTGCTCTCCGGCGTCGAACGACCGGTCGAAGCCCCCGCGCCGTTCGTGACCACGCGACGCGCGTCGACCGCAACGGCGGCGGTTTCGTCCGAACCCTCGACACTACTCCCCGATATCATTCGCTCGTTCGCGATTTCGGACCGCTCGACGCCGGTATGGGAGCGTCTCGAAGTGTTGCTCGAGACGCTCGAACGCTGGCTCGGCTTCGCCGCGACACGCCTCGACGTCAGCGAAGAAGCCCTGATCGGCGGCGGCGCCGAGGGCCGGCGCGTGCACGCGGTGGCCGACGACGCCCTGCGCGCGAACGAATCGGTCGCACGCGCCATTGAATCGGGGACGCGTCGCATCGTGGACCGGCGCGACGCCGGTGCGGACCCGATGGGAGCGCCCGCCGCATGGGACGCCCTCGGAGTGGCACCCATCTTCGCCTTGGGGAGTGTGGTCGGGGCGTTGTCGGTGTTTTTCCCGCGTGGCGCCTCGCCGGAGACAATGGACGCCAATCTCGATCTCGCGGCCGGTGTGGTTCGACAAGCCATCGAGTTCAACCACCATTTCGAAAGCCTGACTTCGATCGACGCGCTCACCGGCATTTACAACCGCCAGTTCTTCGACCGCCAGATGCCGGTCGAAATCGAGCGCGCCATGCGATCGGGGAGTGCGTTGTCGATGCTCGTGCTCGACCTCGACGACTTCAAGCGCGTCAACGACGAACTCGGGCACAAGAAGGGCGACGAAGCGCTGGTCGCAGTGGCCGAGATCATCCGCAAGAATCTGCGCAAGGTCGACCTCGCGTTTCGCTACGGCGGTGAAGAGATCGTGATACTCTTGCCGGGCACCCCCGAGTTCGAAGCCGTGCATACGGCCGAGCGACTGCGGCGCGTGATCCAGCAGCATCGCGGCTTTCGCGATGTACGCGGCACCCCGCGCGAGATCACGGTGAGTGTCGGGGTGGCGGTGTATCCGGACACCGCCAAGTCGGCCGACCAGTTGTTCGTGCAGGCCGACGAGGCCATGTACCGCGCCAAGCAGCGCGGCAAGAATCAGGTGGTGCTGTACTCGGGCGGGTAGGGGATCGGGTGAGGGTGGAGGTGGTGCGGGGTGGTGTGGCTTTTCTCCGCGGCAATCGTCGCGGGCGTCTATCGTTCGATTTCTCTCTTTGCCGTCGTACTCGTATGCATGCTGACGCGCGCGGTCGTTCTGCGCGCGACGCAGGCGTGGATCGCCGTTGTGCTCGCCGGTGTGTGCGCGTTCATCGGGTGGGGTGCGACGGCGCGCGCCGATGCCGACCGTCGCGTCGTCGCCGAAGTCGCCGACCGCGCGCGCGACCGTCCGGTTGTGCTGCGCGGTTGGGTCGACGAGTTCCCGCAATCGGGTCCCTACGGTTCGACCTTTGTGCTCGCCACACAACTAGAGGGCCGGCCCCTGCGCTTGTCGATCCGATCGCATACCTTCGACGTTGCCTACGGCGACTCGCTTCAAGTCGACGCGCGTCTCGCAACCAACGCGCGGGTTCCGTCGGCGTTCTTGACCGCACGGGGTGTGGCCGGCGAAGCGCGCGCTCGTTTCGAGGACGTGCGTCGGATCGGCCGGGTACGCGGGTGCCCGCTCATGCGCGAGGTGTTCTGGCCGATGCACCGCGCGGCGCGCACGCGGCTTGTGCGTGCGTTGGGCGGCGAAGCGGCCTTGCCGGTGGGATTGCTGCTCGGGGAGCGCGGCACGCTCGATCGAAGGGCCTACGACGCGGTGCGCGCGCTGGGCATCACCCACCTGCTGGCGCTGTCGGGCATGCACCTCACGATGATCGCGGCGCTGGCGGTTTTCGCCACCCATTGGACGCCGCGCCGTCGCGACGCCGCCGTCGCCCTCGCGCTTTCGCTCTACGTGGGTATGGTGGGCAACGTCGACTCGCTGACGCGCGCCTACGTGATGGCGCTCCTGATTCTTGCGGCGCGCGCACTCGTACGCCCGCCGAAGCCCATCGATGCGCTCGGAAAGGCGCTCTGGCTCATGTTGCTGTGCGCCCCGCAAGCGATCCTGTCGGTGGGATTGCAGCTCTCGTTCGCGGCCACACTCGCCGTCTTGTGGTGCCTGGGCCACTTGCCTGCGCGACTACTGCGGTCGCCGGCGGCGTCACTGCCCGCGTGGCGACGCGTCGTCGTGCGCTGCGTGCAGGGCGGCACGATGGCGTTTCTCGTGAGTCTGGCGGTGGAAGTGTTCATCGCGCCGCTCCAGTTGCATCACTTCGGACGCGCGAGTGTCGTGGGTCCGCTGGCGACGGTCGTGTTCGCGTTTCCCGTGACGCTGTTGCAGGGGTTGGCGCTGGCGGCGTCGATCGGCTGGCCGGCGCCGGTGTCCGACGCACTGGCGATGTCGCTCGCGTGGGCCTCGAGTGCGACGCGCGACGCCATCGTGGGTGTGGGGAGCTTCGCGCCGAAGCCGGTCGCGATCCCCGAGCCACAGTGTATCGTGTACTACGCGGCCGTCTTGGTGGTGTGCGCGCGGCCGCGACGTGCGTGGGCGTGGTGCGTTGCCGCGACGGGGATCGCATTGGCGTTCATCGTGGGAGGGCCTTGAATGGCGTTGCTATGCGGCAAAACCCCGTTTCGATTTTTGCTTCGCCCGCGCGCGCAGGGGGTGCTATAGTGCGCCGCAACCGAAGCGGAAGGTGATCGTGACCACCGGACGATGCCGAGTGGCCGTTTTGGCCTCCGGCCGCGGAAGCAACTTCAGGGCGCTCGTCGAGCGCTGCCAGGACCCGGCGTTTCCGGCCGAAGTGGCCTGCCTCATAACCGACAACCGAACCGCCACCGCGGTGGAAACCGCGCGTGCGTTCGGTATCGCGTGGCACTGGGTCGACCCGGGCGAGAAGCGCGGTCGTTTGCAGCCGGGCGCTGAAGTCGAGATCGTCGCACGCTGCGAGTCGTCGCACGTCGACTTGGTCCTGCTCGCGGGATTCATGCGCATACTCGAAGCGGGGGCGGGCGGACTGCTGGATCGATTCGTTGGTCGCGTGATCAACATTCACCCGTCGTTGCTCCCGAGTTTCAAAGGGCTCCACGCGCAGCGACAGGCACTCGAGCACGGCGTCAAGGTGGCCGGGTGCACCGCGCATTTCGTCGACGCATCGCTCGACGGCGGACCCATCATCTTGCAATCGTCGGTGCCGGTGCGCGACGGCGACGATGAAGAAGCGCTCGCGGCGCGTATCCTCGAGGCGGAACATCGCGTGGTGGCGCGCGCGGTCGAATTGTTCGCGCGCGGACGACTCAGGATCGAAGGTCGGCGCGTTCTAGGGACGGAAACATCATGACCACTGCCATTGGAAGCACACAAGAGCTCGGGTTTCGACCGGATCGCGCCGGCAAGGTGCGCGATGTCTTCGACCTCGGCGATCGACTCCTGATCGTCTCCACCGATCGCTTGAGCGCGTACGACGTCGTCCTGCCGACGCGCTTGGCCGGCAAGGGCGTCTTGCTGACACAGATTACACTCGGGTGGTACGAGCACTTCGGCCGCTCGCTCGCCACCCACTTCCTCACCGCCGAAATCTCGGAGTATCCGGGGCCGTTTCGGAACGTCAAGGCGTTCGCCGGTCGCAGCATGTTGGTCGCCAAGGCGGAACGCTTCGATGTCGAGTGCGTGGTGCGCGGCTACTTGAGCGGGTCGGGCTGGAAGGAGTACCAGCGCAATCGCTCCGTGTGCGGCATTCGACTCCCCGATGGACTCACCGAGTCGGCCGAGCTGCCCGAACCCATCTTCACGCCGGCCACGAAAGCCGACAGCGGCCACGACGAGAATATTTCCTTCGAGCAAATGTGCGCGATCGTCCCGCGTAAGGACGCGGAGGCGTTGCGCGAGAAGAGTATCGACCTGTACCGGCGCGGCCGCGATTATGCGCGCACGCGCGGCATCATTCTGGCCGACACCAAGTTCGAGTTTGGCATGATCGACGGCGAGATCAAGTTGATCGACGAGATGCTCACCCCGGATTCGTCGCGCTTCTGGCCGGCCGACAAGTACGCGCCCGGTCGCGCGCAGGAGAGCTTCGACAAGCAGTTCGTGCGCGACTATCTCGATCACAGCGGGTGGGACCACAGCCCGCCCGGACCCGAGCTCCCGAAAGAGGTCGTCACGCGCACCATCGCTCGGTATAAGGAAGCACACGACCTCTTGTTCCCGAATCGCAAGGTGGACAGATACCTGTGAGCAAAGCCGCGAAAACCCACACCGCTACGGCATTGGTGAGTGTCACCGACAAGGCCGGGCTCCCCGAGTTGGCGGCGGCGTTGCATGACGCGGGTCTTGCAATCATCGCGTCATCGGGCACGAAGACGTTTCTGGAAGAGAAGGGCATCGCGGTGCGCGAGATCTCCGACTACACGAAGAGTCCGGAGATCTTGGGCGGTCGCGTCAAGACCCTGCACCCGAAGATCCACGGCGGCATTCTCGCCGACCGCGACAACCCGGATCATGTGCGGACACTCGACGAGCAGGCGACCCACCCGATCGACTTTGTGGTCGTGAACCTGTATCCGTTCGAAGAGAAGTTCAAAGCCGGTTTGTCGCCGGAACAGTTGATCGAGTTCATCGACATCGGCGGCATCACGCTGATTCGTGCCGCGGCGAAGAATCACAAGCACGTCACCGTGTTGACGCATCCGTCGCAGTACGCGGCCGCCATCGCCGAGTTGAAGGCGCGTGGCGCAACCAGCCCCGCGACGCGTGCGCGCCTCGCGGCCGAGGCGTTCGCGCTCACCGCCACCTACGACGCCGCCATCGCGCAGGCGTTCCGCGGCGCGCTTTCGACCGACAAGCTGCCGGAACGCCTTCCCATCGGGTTGACCAAGGTGACCGACGTGCGCTACGGCGAAAACCCGCACCAGCGCGGTGCGCTCTATCGCACCGTGGTCGATTCGCCCGTGGTGGCCATGACGCAACTCCAGGGCAAGGAACTCTCGTTCAATAACTACCTCGACATCATCGGCGCGTTCGGGCTGGTGCGCGATCTGGGGCCGGGCAGTGTCGCCATCATCAAGCACAACAATCCGTGCGGCGCGTCGTGGCTTCCCGACGCGCTCGCGTCGTGGCGTCGCGCACTCAAGACCGACACCGTGAGTGCCTTCGGCGGCGTGGTCGCGGTCAACGGTGTCGTGACACCGGCGCTGGCCGAAGAGATGGGCCAGCTCTTCCTCGAAGTCGTGATCGCGCGCGGCGTCGAAGATGCGGCGCGCGGTGTTCTCGAAAAGAAGAAGAACGTGCGCGTCGTGACGATCCCCGCCGCGCACTGGGAGGCGGGCAAGCCGGGCTTGATGGGCGTGTGGGTGCAAGACGCCGCTCTGATCCAAGACGACGACGCGGGCTTCCCCGAATGGGAACGCGCCGAGACCGTCACGCGCAGGAAGCCCACCGAGCGCGAACGCGTCGCGTTGCGCATGGCGTGGATCGTGGCCAAGCACGTCAAGTCGAACGCGATCGTCGCCGCCGACGGCGATGGCACCGTCGGCATCGGCGCGGGACAGATGAGCCGCGTCGACTCGTCGCACCTGGCCGCGCACAAGGCCGAGCGCGCGGGCTTGACCGTCAAGGGTGCGGTGGCGGCGTCGGACGCGTTCTTTCCCTTCGCCGACGGTGTCCAGGAACTCGCGAAGGTCGGCATCGCGGCCGTCGTGCAGCCGGGCGGTTCGATTCGCGATCAAGAAGTGATCGCCGCCGCCGACGCGGCGAACTTGGCCATGCTCTTCACCGGGAGGCGTCACTTCCGACACGTGTGAACATGCCGGCGCGCGGAATCGTCATACTCGACTTCGGATCCCAATTCACGCAGCTCATCGCGCGCCGCATTCGCTCGAAGGGCGTCTTCTCGGTGGTGCTGCCGTGGAACGCGTCGCGCGAGCGCATCCTCCAGAACGATCCCAGCGGTGTCATCCTCTCGGGTGGTCCGGCCAGCGTTTTTGAAGCGGGCGCACCCACCATACCCAAAGACATTTGGTCGTGGAGCCGGCCGGTGCTCGGCATCTGCTACGGCATGCAACTGGTCGCGCGCGACTTGGGACTGTCCGTCGAACGAGCGGGCAAAGCCGAGTACGGGCACACGCGCATCCGCGCCAACCCCAAGCATCCGCTGTTTCGCAACACGCCCGCCGAGCAGTCGGTGTGGATGAGTCACGGCGACACGGTGCGTGGCGGCGAAGCAGCACTCGACGTGCTGGCCACGTCGAACGAAGGCGAGCTGGCCGCGTTCCATGTCCCGGCCAAGAACGCCTACGCCGTACAATTCCACCCCGAGGTGCACCACACCGCCTTCGGCGACACCATCCTCGAAAACTTTCTCTTCGAAGTGTGCCAGGCCGAGCGCAATTGGTCGGCGGGTGCCATCGTGGCGCAGATGGTGGGGGAGATTCGCGACACCGTCGGCGACGGCCGCGTGATTTGCGCGGTGAGCGGCGGCGTCGACAGCTCCGTGGTCGCGTGCTTGATCGACAAGGCGATCGGGAAGAAGCTCCACTGCGTGTTCGTCGACAACGGACTCCTGCGCGCGGGCGAGCGCGAAGGTGTCGTCGAGCTGTTGGGATCGCACTTGTCGGCGCCGCTCGAAGTGGTCGACGCGCGCGCGCGCTTCCTGGAGCGCTTGCAGGGTGTGGACGACCCGGAAGAGAAGCGCAAGCGCATCGGCAATCTCTTCATCGAAATCTTCGAAGAGGTCAGCAGCAAGCAGGGCCCGTTCGAATTCCTGGCCCAAGGAACGCTCTACCCCGACCGCATCGAGAGCTTTTCGACCGGCGGGCCGTCGGTGACGATCAAGACGCACCATAATGTGGGCGGGCTTCCGAAGGACATGCGCTTCAAATTGATCGAGCCGCTGGCGCTGCTCTTCAAAGACGAGGTGCGCGCGGTCGGTGCGGAGTTGGGACTCCCGCGCGACCAATTGAGCCGCCACCCGTTCCCGGGGCCCGGTCTCGCGGTACGCGTGCTGGGCGAAGTGACCGAAGAGAAGCTCGCGATTCTGCGCCAAGCCGACGCCATCTTCATCGACGCGCTGCGCGAGTTCGGACTCTACGACAATGTATGGCAAGCGCTCGCGGTCTTGTTGCCGGTCAAGAGTGTCGGTGTCATGGGCGACGCGCGCACGTACGCGTTTCCGATCGTCCTGCGCGCTGTGACCAGCACCGACGGTATGACGGCCGACTGGGCCGAACTGCCGACCGAATTCCTCTGCGAAGTTTCCAACCGCATTATCAACCGTGTTTCCCACGTGAATCGAGTCGTCTACGACATAAGCTCGAAGCCCCCCAGCACCATCGAGTGGGAATAAGTTGGGTATCTGAGTCGTTGCCCCGGTTCACGGGCGCGGCTTATAATTGATTCATGCTACGTCGCTGGGTGATAGGGGCCGCGGCTGCCGCGTGCCTGGTCTCGGCGAACGCCGCCTCGTGGGCGGGTTCGCCCGCGGACGGGGGGCCGTCGCGCCGCGCAGCACTTCTCGCCAGCCACGGCGAGCCGCGCCTGGCGTGGGACGAGCTTCGCAACGCCGGCCCGGCGCGGACCGACGCCGACGCCGCCCTCGCCATTCGTCTCCTTACCGAATTGGGCCGCTTCTCGCAGGCCGACAGCCTCCTCGCGCGCGATGCCGCTCTCAAGGGCGATCGCGCGGCCACGTGGTATTACCTCCAGCGGGCGCGTTTGAACCTGGACGCAGGTCGCCCCGATCGAGCGCTCGAGCTTTTGGCCGCGGTTTCTTGTCCCCCGAGCGAACCGCTCGGCGCCTACGTCGAATTGGTGCGCGCCCAGGCGCTGACGAAGAAGGGCGACGCGCTGGCCGCGGCGACCGCGCTCGATCGCGCACGCACGCCGTCGACTCCCGAAGCGCTGGCGGCGCCCATCGACGACGAGCGCGTGAAGGTGCTGCGCGCGCTGGGCCGTTCCATCGAGGCGATCGCGGCCCTCGACGACGGCATCGCGCACGCCGTCGACGGACCCGAGCGTCGACGCTTGCTCGCGGAGCGCTACGAGGTCGCGCTCGAAACCGGCGACGACGCCTTGGCGTCGAGGGCCGCGCTGGCACTGCTCGAAGAATACCAGGGCTTCCCGGAGGCGCAGGCGTGCGCGCTCGAAGTCACGCGGCCCTTGCGTGCGTCGGGCGTATCGGCGGCGTCGACGCGACTCCTGTTCGCGTGCGCCGAAGTGTTCGCCGCGCGCGAACGACCCGACGACCTGCGTCGCGTGTTGCGCGCACTCGACACCCGCGGTTTGCAGGGCGCCGACGCCGAGTATCTGCGTTTGTCGTGGGGCGAATACCACTACGAGACGGGCAACTTCTCGCGTGCCATCGCGCTGGCGCGTCCGTCGTATGCGGACCCGACGTACAAACGACGCTCCAACCTGCTCCTCGCGCGCGCGTTGCGCGGCGCGGGTCGCAAGGCCGATGCGGCGAGCGTGTACGAGCAGTTCGTACTCGCGTTCCCCAACGACACCATCGCGGCCGAAGCGCTCTACGCGGCCGCGTCGCTGCGGGAAGAGAGCGGACAGATCGCCGAGAGCGAGCAGTTGCTCGACCAGTTGCGGCGCTCGTACCCGTCGTCGTTCCACGGGTGGGCCGCGGCCATGCGGCGGGCACAGGAGTTCGAGAAGGGCGGCGACGTCGACGCGGCCGCGGACATCTTCGAGCAGTGGCTCGCGCGCTCGCGCCGCACCGACGAAGCGGCGCTGTTCTATTTGTCACAGCTCGAATCGAAGCGTGCCGGTGAGAACGCCTCGATGCTCATGGACGAGTTGCGTCGCATGAACCCGTATTCCTTCTACGTCACGCCCGATGTCGGTGCGGGTGCGCGCGGACCCATGCGCGACGCGAGCGGATCCATCGAACGCGACGGCGCGGGCTCGTTGTCGACTTGGCTCGCGGGCACGGCCAGCGAGCGCGACCGCGCGTATCAGCGCGTGATCGCCGCGGCCGAAAGCGAGCGCGACGGAACCACCGACGACCTCGCGGCGCGCGAAGCACTCGAGCGCGGGCGTCGCTTCCTCGACGCGGGGTTCCGCGATTGGGCCGAGCGCGAGCTCGAAGTCGTGCGACGCCACCCCGGCATCTCGCCCGATTTGGCACTCGTACTCGCGCGCACCTACGAGGAGTACGCGATGCCGTGGCGCAGCATGCGCGCGTTCGAGCGCGCGCGCGTCGGAATGCCGTGGGAGACGCGCCGTGAGTACGCCGACGATTTTCGCTACCTCATGTATCCGCTCCCGTACCCGGCGCAGGTGTTCGACGCCGCAGCGCAGGGCGAAGTGCCGGCGCACTTGATCTACGCCATCATGCGCGAAGAAAGCCGCTTCGAGACCGACGCGGTGTCGCGCGCGGGTGCCGTGGGCTTGATGCAGCTCATGCCGGAAACGGCGCGACGCATCGCGCGCGGCAAGGAATTGGGCCCCGACGTGGGGAGTCGCCTCGACGATCCCAGCGTCAACGTGGCCATCGGTACGTGGTACGCGTCCGACCTTTTGCGCCAGGGCGACGGAAGCGTGGCGTGGATGCTGGCCGCGTACAATGCGGGGCCGGGTGCGGCCAAGCGTTGGCTTCCGGCGGGAGTCTCGGGCGACGACGCCATCACGGCCGTCGAGTCGATCGACTATCGGGAGACGCGCGGTTACGTGAAGCGCGTGGTCGAATCGGCGAACGTCTACCAGTCGCTCTACTTCGGCAATTCCGGCGCGAAGAATTCGCCCCGCTAATCATTCGCAGATTGCACGAGCGCCGGTGCGGGCGCGGCGATGCAGAAATTTCTGTGTCGGGGCGTCGCCGTCGGCTACCATTCGGTTCCGATGGAGACCCCACGTCCCGACGCCCCGAAGCCCCAGCCGATGCGCCGCGAGTTGCAGCGTAAGTCGTTTCATCTCGCGATGATCGTCGTGCCCATCGGGGTGTACTTCCTGCCTCACACCCCGGCCCTCCTTGGCCTCATTATTGCTACCTTTGCGACGGTCGCCGTCGATCTCATGCGACTCAGCGACCATCGACTCCGACGGTTCTTCCTCCAGTTGTTTCGGCCGCTCATCCGGCGACACGAAGAGGAGCACTTGCTGGGGTCGACGCACTACATGATCGCGGCGCTCTTGAGCGTCGTCGTCTTCGATCACGAGATTGCCATCGCGGCGCTCTTGTTCCTCGTGCTCGGAGACGCGGCGGCTGCGATCGTAGGCAAACGATTCGGCAAGCCGCTGTACTGGGGCAAGAGTCTGCAGGGCAGCATCGCGTGCTTCGTCGTGTGCCTCGCACTCGGATGGCCGCTGTTGCGGTCACCCGAACTCGCGGTGATAGGCGCCGTGACCGCGACCTTGGCGGAAGCGATGCCGTCGCCTCTGGACGACAACATGCGGGTTCCGATATTCAGCGGCATTGCGATGCAACTCGCTGCTCGGTTCCTGCAGGGGTAGGCCATGTTTCTCAAGCGACTGTTCGCGTTCATTCCGAAAGACGAGTTTTCGAAGGCGCTGAACCTGTTCAACTCGGGGGAGTACCGGAAGGCGCTCGGGCGTTTTCAGGAGATCCAGGCCATTGCGGGGCAATCGGGCGACATCGACCGCGCCACGCTGGACTTGTACACGTGCGAGGCGCACGTGGCTCTGGCCAAGGAGTTCGACCAGGCCGGCGACCTCGACGGGTCGGTCCGCGAGCTGGAAGCGGCCGTCGCCATCAAGCCCATGTTCGCCGATCTTCACTACAAGCTCGGGGCACTCTACGTGCGCAAGCGCCGGCTCGAAGACGCCGGCAATTGCTTCCGCAACTCGCTCGACATCAACAACAAGTTTTTCCGCTCGCGCATCTACCTCGCGAAGGTGCTGCGCGAGTTGGGCGACCAAGACGCCGCGGTGCGCGAAACGGTCGCTTCCAAGCTCAGCTGTCCCAATTTCTATCGCGAAAGCCTCGACGCGCTGGTGGTGGCCCTGCGTACCCACAACGAAGAGGAGATCGACCGCTTGTTCTCCGAGATGATCGAAGAGCGCCCCAGTTCGGCGCAGATCAGCAAGGAACTCGCGGTCGAAGCGATCCAGAACGGCAACATGGACGAAGCCATCCGCGAGCTCAAGAAGGCCATCGCGCTCAAACCCGATTACCCCGACTTGCACAACTACCTCGGCATCGCCTACGGCAACAGCGGGATGGTCGACGACGCGGTGCACGAGTTCGAAGTCGCTTTGAAGATCAACCCGTACTACGCCAAGGCACGGTTGAATCTCGCCCTGCTCTACTACGAGAACACACGTTTCGAGGAGTCGCAGGCGCAGATCGATCACGTGCTGAAGGTGCAGCCCGACAATCAGCTCGCCAACAATCTGTTGAACGAACTGCGGGCCGTGAGCAGCGGAAAGTTCGGTAAGTAGGGGAGCCCACGCGCGGGACGCGGACGTCAAGGGCGAGCATGGAACAGAACCTCAAATTCGTCGACTACTACGAGGTGTTGGGCGTTTGGCCGACGGCCGACGCCGACACCATCAAGAAGGCGTATTTCAAGCTCGCCAAGCTTCACCATCCCGACGTGGTGGGCGAAGCCGCGGGCAAGGGCGGCGTCGACTTCAAGCTCATCAACGAAGCCTTCGCGGTGCTGAGCGACGCCGTGCAGCGCCGCGAGTTCGACGAGAAGCTCAAGCGTAAGACGGGGACTCCGGCCGAACGCCGCGAAGCCGACAAGCGCTCGGCGCAGCTCTCGTACGACCAGGCGCGCGCCGCCATGCGACAGAATCGCTACGACAAGGCCGCGGTGCTGCTCAAGGCCGCGATCAAGTACGACGACACCAACCCCGCCTACTTGAGTTGGTACGGGTTCTCGCTCGGGGTCCTGCGTACCCAGCTCCACGAAGCGCGCGACGCGTGCAAGAAGGCGCTCGAAATGGAGTTCTACAACGCCGACTACCACGCCAACTTGGGATTCGTGTACATGCAGGCGGGCCTGGCGAAGACGGCGATCGAGTGCTTCGAAGAGGCGCTCAAGTGGGATCCCGAACACCCGGTGGCATTGCGTTACATGAAGGGCGGCAAGGACGGCAAGCCGATGTTCGGCAACGGCGACGGCAAGTCGAAGGCCAGCGGCTTGTTCGGCCTGTTCAAGAAATCCGACAAGCCGGACGAGAAGGCCAAGGTCGGGGCTGGGCCTCGCAAAGCCCCGCCGGGGCGTCCGCCGCGCAAGTAACGCCCGCTCGCATCCAAACAAACCTTTGACACTTCGAAACGCGCCCGCCTAGGCTCGGGTGCGCCGCGGTCTATCTTCCGCGCGCGCCGGGCCATGAACGAAACCATCATCATCCAGCCGCTCGAGCGCGTCGCCAGCGATCTCGACTACCACGAGCGCGTGAGCCGCGACCGTAGCCTGCACGTGCTCATGCAGGACGTCTCCGCGCGTCCCGAAGGCGAGCGCCGGAATTTCCTTTCCGCGGCGTATCGCGACGCCGTCGCGCGCTACCAGTCGACATCGACGATCGAAGGCGCGCTCGCCTTCCTGCGTCGCACGGTGGGTGTGCTCGACGCGTTGTCGATTCAAGTCGAGACGCGCGTCGACGACTTCCGCGGGCTGGGTATCTACCTTCTGATCGAAGAAGCCGGCGCGTTCTATCTCCTGTGCATGCGCGACGCGCCCGCGCGCGTTCGCGTCCACGGCGCGTTCGTGGCTCTGCACTCCGCGCAGGCGCGCACGCAGCGCGGTGTCGTCGACATCCCGATCGAGACCACGCGGGCCCAGCACGACCTATTCGCGCAAACGCTGCCCGATTCGCTGGGCTTGTTCTACATCCCGCGACCGGAAGCAGGGACCGAGCTCGAACTGCTGGTCGGCGGGTCGTCGTCCGACTTGGCGGCCGCCCTCGACGCACTCGACGTGCGCGGCGGAGCAGGTGCCACGATCTCCAGCGATCGCGTCGCGCGCACGCTCAACTACCTGCGTTTCGACGGCCGGCGCGAGGGGCGCAGCGGCGACGTCGCGACGCGCACCGCGCAACCGCGCGCGCGGTTGGCATGGACCCGCGGGGTCGCGGCCGCCGGCGTCCTGGCGGCCGTCGTCGCGGTCGTCGCCTTGATCGCGACGCGCGTGGACTTCGAACGGCCCGAGAACGCGCGCGACGATGCGAATACGCGTGAGGCCCGCGCGACCCAATCGCGGCCGACTCCCGTGATGACGCGCGAAGCTCCCGTCGAGGAGCACCTCGAGGTGGCGACGGATTCGCAGAGGGCGTCGGACGAGGGACGCCCGCGCTTCGACCTCGCGTGGGAGCAGACGTACGCGGAGCCGGTGACGTCGTCGCCGTCCTTGGCGGGCGGGGGCGTCGTGTTCGGTTCGCGCGACGGGCGCGTGTACGCGGTCGACCGCGACAGCGGCGACAAGATGTGGTCGCACACGGCCGTGGGGGGTGTCGGAGCGTCGCCGGTGGTGCGCGGCGACGCCGTCATCGTCGCCGACTACGGCGGTAACGTGTACCGGCTCGCGCGTGGGGACGGTCGCGTGGCGTGGACGCGCGCGCTGCGTGAGCGCATCGTCAGCACGCCGTCATCGACGGGAGAACGCCTCGCGGTGGGGACGACGAAGGGCAACGTCTACGCGCTCTCGCTCGAGACCGGGCGCGTACTGTGGAAGTTCGTCGCACGCGGACCGGTGCGCGGCGGCATCGCCCACGCCGGGGCCACCTTTTTCGTGCCGTCGCACGACGGACGCCTGTACGCACTCGCCGACGACACGGGCCGCAAACGCTGGTCGGTGGCGCTCGGTGGCCCCGTCGCGTCGACGCCGTTCGCCGACGGCGAGCGCGTCGTGGTGGGGACGGCGGGGGGCGCCGTCGTGGCGCACGCGATCGCCGACGGGAAGCGCTTGTGGTCGTTCGCGACGCGCGGTCCGGTCAACTCGGCGCTCCTGGTACAGGACGGGCGTGTTTATGCGGGCAGCGGCGACGAGCGCGTGTACTGCCTGGACGCGGACACGGGGAAGCTGGTGTGGAGCTTCGAGACGTCGGGTGCGGTGCTCTCGCGTCCGTTCGTCGACGGGAACCGAGTTCTCGTGACGTCGTATGACGGATCGGTGTACGCGCTCGACGCGAGCGACGGCAAGCTGGTGGATCGTTACGACACCGAGAAGGCGATCTTCTCTTCGCCGGTCGTCGACGGCGACCGGGTCTACTTCGGAAACAACGCGGGCCGCTTCTTCTGTCTGAATCTGCGCGACTCGTAGTCGTCGAGTACCCGCGACGCAACGGGTCAAGGCCCGCCTTGCGTCAACCGCTACGTATTTGCTACCTTGCATCGGATTTCACGAGAGGTAAATCGACCCTATGAGTCTTCTGCAGAAGTTCTTCAAGCCTAAGTCCCAGAGGGACTTTCAGCGACATGGTGACCTTTTGGACGAGGTCAACAAACGCGCCCTCGAGTACGAGGGATTCACGCCCGAGCAGTTCCGTGCGAAAACCGAGGAGTTCCGTCGCCGCATCCGGGAGGGTGCGACCGTCGATGACCTTTTGCCCGAAGCATTCGGGCTGGTGAAGGCGGCGTGTCAGTCGCTCGTCGGCACGACCTGGAACGTCGTCGGCATTCCCACCAAGTGGGAAATGGTGCCGTACGACGTGCAGGTGGTCGGCGGTATCGTTCTGCACCAAGGCAAGATCTCCGAGATGGCGACCGGCGAGGGCAAGACCCTCGTCGCCACCATGCCGCTGTATTTGAACGCCCTCACCGGCAAAGGCGTCCACCTCGTCACGGTCAACGACTACCTCGCTCGCCGCGACTCGGAGTGGATGGGCAAGCTATTCGAGGTGCTCGGCGTCTCCGTGGGCGTCATCCAGTCCGACATGCCAAACCAGGCCCGCAAAGAGTCCTACGGTTGCGATATCACCTACGGCACCAACAACGAATTCGGCTTCGATTACTTGCGCGACAATATGAAGACGCGGGCCGACGATCGCGCCCAACGCGGACACGGCTACGCCATCGTCGACGAAGTCGACAGCGTCTTGATCGACGAAGCGCGCACGCCGCTGATCATTTCGGGGCCGGTGTCGCACAGCACGTCGTCCGACTTGTTCGCGCGCTTGAAGCCCAAGGTCGAGCGTGTGGTGACACTACAGAATCGCCTCGTGAACGAGTTGATCGCGTTCATCGAGAAGAACATGGACAACGAGGAGCAGGCCGAAGAGGTCGCGCGCGCGCTGCTCAAGGTCAAGCGCGGATCGCCCAAGAGCAATCGTTTCATGAAGCTCATGGCCGAACCCGGCACCGAGCGCATGATCCAGCGCATCGAAGTCGATCTCATGCGCGACAAAGTGCTCAACGATTTGGACGAGGAGCTCTACTTCGCGATCGACGAGAAGGGCCATTCGATCAATCTGACCGACAAGGGTCGCGACGCGCTCGCGCCGGAAGACCGCGAGCAATTCGTGCTGCCCGACTTGAGCGAGGCCGTCGCGGCGATCGACGGCGACGAAGCGCTGACCCCCGCCGACCGCGTGCGCGCCAAGGATGAGGCCCACCGCGCCTACGCGGAGCGCTCGGAGGCGATCCACAACTTCAGCCAGTTATTGCGCGCGTACACGCTCTTCCAGAAGGACAACGAGTACGTGGTGCAAGAGGGCCGCGTCCTCATCGTCGACGAATTCACGGGCCGTCTGATGCCGGGGCGTCGTTTTTCCGACGGCCTCCATCAGGCGCTGGAGGCGAAGGAGGGCGTCAAGATCGAAGGCGAGACGCAGACGCTCGCCACCATCACGCTCCAAAACTACTTCCGCATGTACGAGAAACTCGCGGGCATGACCGGCACTGCGGAGACCGAAGCGGAGGAGTTCCACAAAATCTACAAACTCGACGTGCAGGTGATCCCGACCAACGAAGCGGTGCGCCGCGTCGACTACGACGACTTGGTCTTCAAGACCAAGCGCGAGAAGTACAACGCCATCATCGACGAGGTCGCGCGCCTGCACGAGCAGAAGCTCCCCGTGTTGGTCGGCACCATCAGCGTCGAAGTATCGGAGACGCTTTCGCGCATGTTGAAGCGCCGGGGCATCGTGCACAACGTTCTGAACGCCAAGTTCCACCAGCAGGAAGCCGAGATCGTCGCCAAGGCGGGGCGCGCCGGTGCCGTCACCATCGCGACCAACATGGCCGGACGCGGGACCGACATCAAGCTGGAGTCGACCGTCATGAAGTGCAACGAGTGCGGGATCGGGACCGGGCGCAAGGACTGGACGACCAAGGACGCGAAGACGGTCGACACCACCGAATGCTCGAAGGACGTCCCCTGCGGCCTCCATATTATAGGCACCGAGCGCCACGAATCGCGGCGCATCGACCGCCAGCTGCGCGGTCGTGCCGGCCGCCAGGGCGACCCGGGTGCCTCGGTTTTCTTCATCTCGCTCGAAGACGACCTCATGCGCCTGTTCCGCCCCGAGCGCATCGCCGGCGTCATGGACCGCCTGGGTGTGAAGGAAGGCGAGGTCATCACCCATCCGCTCGTCACCAAGAGCATCGCCCGCTCGCAAAAGCGCGTCGAGAATTACAACTTCGAGATTCGCAAGCGGCTGATCGACTACGACGACGTGATGAACAAGCAGCGCGAAGTCATCTACGGACGTCGCAACGAGGTGATGGATGCCGACGACCTGAAGGCGATCATCGAGACCATCATCGACGACTATGTCGACACCACCATAGAGAAGACGCTCGAGAACGCGCAGGTTCCGGAGGAGCCGCAGCGCCTGGAATTGTTGGGACAGCTCGAGAACGTGTTCATGTATCCGTTCGCGACCGACAAGGCCCATTCCGTCGAGGAGCTTCGTGAGCATGCCAAGGCGCAGGCGCGTGAGTCGCTGCGCGCGCGCGAGAACCTGCTCGCCCGCGACTTGAACAATCCGGAACTCGTGCGCGAGTTCGAGAAGTTCGTGCTCTTGCAAGTCATCGACGAGAAGTGGATGGACCACCTGCACGAGCTCGATTCACTCAAGGAAGGCATCCACTATCGCGCCTACGCGCAGAAGGACCCGCTGGTCGAATACAAGCGCGAGGCGTTCGGGTTGTTCGCCGACTTGAACGATCGTATCGACCGAGACGCGCTCCACGCGATGTTCCACGCCCGCATCGCGGCCGCACCGCGGCCGGCGGCCGACCTCACGCGGGCGCGCGCCGTCCACCGCGAGGCGGCTTCGGTCATGTCGCCGGCGGCGCCGAGCACAACGCCCCTGGGGACGCCGAGCGCGCCGGAGCCGGCCATGGCACCGGCCCCGAATCGTCCGGCACATGGCGGTCAGGCCCCCATGGGGGCCACGGAAGCGACCAGCCGGGTCCTGCGCGGCGTGGGGTCGACCACCCCCGTGGTGCGAGCCGAGGACAAAGTCGGCCGCAACGACCCGTGCCCCTGCGGGAGCGGGAAGAAGTACAAAAAGTGCCACGGAATAAGCAGTTAGCTTGCTCCAGACGGCCCCCGCTTGACACCCTCCATAAATTGATGGTTGTCGGTCCCGCCAGGCTGGTTTATGTTTCGAGGCCCGTTTCGCCGCGTGCACGCCTCTTGCAGACGCCGCACGAAACGGAGGCAAGCCCGATGTGGACTAGACTGATGGATCTGGTGATGCTCGTCGCGGAGATGAGCCGAAGCGCCGACCGGCGACCGGTCGAGCTCGACAAGGAACTCACGCGACGGGGCTATTCGAGCGAAGAGATTGAACACGCGGTGTTCTGGATCTCCTCGCGACCGGAAGCGAGCCGAGTGGCAACTCGACCCAACCGTACGATGCGCGTCTTGAGCGACTTCGAGCGCATGAGCCTGAGCACGGAGGCATACGATTATTTGTTCCGCCTCCGGAACCTCGGGATCATCGACGGACGGCAGTTCGAAACGATTCTAGCCCGCGCCATCCCGGTCGGCGCGGAGAAGGTGCACGTCGAGGACGTCAAGGGCATCGCGTGCTCCGTCATATTCAACCGGGAAACGGGAGACGTCGACGAGGAAGCGTTCGATCGGTTCGACACCGACGGCGCTCCGGTCTAGCGAAACACGCGACCGACAGACTCCTCCCACGACGCAAGATTTTCCATCTTGCGATTTTGTTTTTAGGGAAACTATGGCCAACAACGCACTGGTAATCGTCGAATCGCCGGCCAAGGCGAACACCATCAAGAAGTTCCTGGGTAAGGGCTTCAAGGTGGTCGCTTCGGTCGGACACGTGATGGACCTGCCCACCAACCGCCTCGGCGTCGACCTGGACAACGGGTTTTCGCCGGAATACGTGGTGTCGCGCGGGAAGAAGAAGATCCTCGATCAAATCAAGAAAGACGCCAAGGCGGCGGACGAGGTCTACCTCGCGCTCGACTTGGACCGCGAGGGCGAAGCCATCGCGTGGCACATCCGCGAGTACATCGCGCCCGTGCAGAAGAACGTCAAGCGCATCATCTTCAACGAGATCACCAAGCCCGCCATCAAGGGCGCCATCGACGACCCCATGGAAGTCGACATGAACAAGGTCGACGCCCAGCAGGCGCGACGCATTCTCGACCGACTGGTGGGCTACAAGATCAGCCCCATCCTGTGGCAGATCTTCTATTACGGATTGAGCGCCGGCCGCGTGCAAACCGTGGGACTGCGCCTGGTGTGCGAGCGCGAATCCGAAATCGAAGCGTTCACCGCCGTCGAGTATTGGACTATCGAGGGCGTCCTGGCGACACCCGGCGGCGGCGAGCTGCCGGTCAAGCTGTTCGAGAAGAATGGCGAGAAGATCGAACTCAAGAATCAGAAGGACGCCGACGCTGCGCTGGCCGACTTGAAGAAGGCCGCGTACGCGGTCACGTCGGTGGAGAAAAAGGAACGCAAGCGCAACCCGCAGCCACCCTACATCACGAGTACCATGCAGCGCGACGCGGCGCGACGCCTGCGCTTCTCGGCCAAGAAGATCATGATGCTGGCCCAGCAGTTGTACGAAGGCGTCGACGTCGGCGGCGGCGATCGCGTGGGTCTCATCACCTACATGCGAACCGACTCCGTGCGCGTGGCCGAGCAGGCCAAGGAGTCGGCGCGCGACTACATCACGAAGACCTGGGGCGAAGAGTACAGTCCCGAGAAGGCGCGCGCGTACAAGACTGCGGCCAAGGCGCAAGACGCGCACGAAGCCATTCGCCCGTCCGACGTGGAGCGCACACCGGAGTCGTTGAAGGCGGTCATGACGAAGGATCAGTACGCTCTCTACGACCTGATCTGGCGCCGCTTCCTGGCCTCGCAAATGGAGAGCGCGCGCTACGACACCACCGAAGTTCTGGTGGGTGCGGGAGCGTACACGCTCAAGGCCAACGGCCGTGTGATGACGTTCCCCGGCTTCCTCGCCGTTTACGAAGAGAGCCTCGGCGACGAGGGCGGCGAATTGCCGGCGGTCAAGGAGAAGGACGCGCTCACGGTCAAGTCGATCGACGGCATCCAGCACTTCACCGAGCCCCCGCCGCGGTACACCGAGGCAACCCTCATCAAGGATCTGGAGGACAAGGGCATCGGCCGCCCGAGCACGTACGCGAACATCGTGTCCATCATTCAGGACCGTGAGTACGTCGAAAAGGAAGAGGGACGCCTGCGCCCGACCACACTCGGCCGCCAAGTGTGGAAGACGCTCGAGCGCTTCTTCCCGGAAGTCTTCGATACGTCGTTCACCGCGCAAATGGAGCAAGAGCTCGACAAGGTCGAGGGCGGCGAATTCACCTGGCAAAACGTGGTGAGGGATTTCTATCAGCCGTTCAAGGAATCGCTCGAGCACATCGACGAGAAGAAAACCAAACTCAAGAGCGAGCTCCAGGAAGAGACCGACATCAAGTGCGAGAAGTGTGGCCGCCTCCTCATCAAGAAGTGGGGACGCAACGGCCAGTTCCTCGCCTGCCCGGCCTACCCGGAATGCAAGTTCTCGCGACCGATCGCGGACCCGGCCGCCAACGTCACCGTCGAAGGCAACTGCCCGAAGTGCGGCTCGCAGCTAGTCGCGAAGAGCGGGCGCTACGGTCGCTTCGTCGCGTGCGCGCGCTATCCGGAGTGCAAGCACACGGAAGCGTTCCCGATCGGCATGAAGTGCCCGCGCGAAGGTTGCGGTGGCAAGATCGTGGAGAAGCGCACCCAGCGCGGCAAGACCTTCTACGGCTGCAGCAACTACCGCGCGTCCAAAGAGGGCGAGCCGAAGCAGGGTTGCGATTGGGCGAGTTGGGACAAACCAGTTGCGGAGGAGTGCTCGAACTGCGGCAACCCGTACATGGTCCACAAGTCATCGAAGACGCGCGGCGATTTCCTCAAGTGTCCGAAGTGCAAAGAGGAAATGGCGAGCGAGTAGGCACGCGCGCGTGAGCGCGCGCTAGGGTTTCCAGCATGGGTGAGGTGACAATTGTCGGGGGAGGTTTGGCTGGTTGTGAAGCCGCATTGCAACTCGCCGATCGTGGATTCCGCGTCCGCCTCTTTGAGATGCGCCCCGACACACCGACGGGCGCCCACAAGACCGACCGTCTGGCCGAGATCGTCTGTTCCAATTCGTTCAAGTCGACCCTGCTCGATACCGCGTCCGGTCTTCTCAAAGCCGAGATGGACGTGCTCGGTTGTCGACTGGTGCCGGTCGCGCGCGAGAACTCGGTGCCCGCGGGTCACGCCCTCGGCATCGACCGCGAATTGTTCTCAGCTGCCGTCACCGAGCGCGTGGCCGCACACCGCAACATTACGATCGAGCGCCGTCGCGTCGATTCGCTCGACATTCCCACACCGGCCGTGATCGCGACCGGGCCGCTCACCGGGGAAGCGCTGTCGTCGGCGCTGGTGTCGCACTGCACGCGCGACCACTTGTACTTCTACGACGCCATTGCGCCGTCGATCGACGGCGACACCGTCGATACGTCGGTCGGGTACTGGGCCAGCCGCTACGGCAAGGGCGAGGCCGACTATCTCAACCTCCCCTTCGACCGCGAGGCCTATCGCAAGCTGATCGAATTCGTGCGCGGCGCCGAGTACGTGCAATCCCACGCGTTCGAAGAAGAGAAGTATTTCGAAGCCTGCCTGCCGATCGAAGTGCTGGTCGCGCGCGGCGAAGACACGCTGCGCTTCGGACCCATGAAGCCCAAGGGCCTCCCCGACCCGCGCACGGGGCGCGATCCCTACGCCGTGCTGCAGCTGCGCAAAGAGAGCCGTGCCGGGAGCCTGATGGGCTTGGTCGGCTTCCAAACCCGCATGACGTGGGCCTGCCAAAAAGAAATGCTGCGCATGCTGCCGGGGTGTTCGGACGTGTCGGTGCTGCGCTTCGGGACCATCCATCGCAACATCTTCTTGGACATTCCGTCCCTGTGCGACCCGTACCTGCGCGATCGTACGCGTGCCGGCCTCCACTACGCGGGGCAGATCTGCGGTGTGGAAGGCTACGTGGAGTCGATCATGAGCGCGATCGTGGTGGCACTATCGATCACGGCGTCGTCGCAGGGGCACGAGATGCCGCCGCTCCCCAAGGAAACCATGATCGGCTCGTTGATGGACTACGTCCACACGACGCGTAAGAATTTTCAGCCGATGAACGCAAACTTCGGGCTCCTGCCGACGTTCGGCACCGGCGGACGTCGCTCGCGCCAAACGCGCCACGAAGACGCTGCGCGAGCCGCGCTTTCGGCGATGGAATCCTACCGCCGCGAGAACGCCGGGCTGTTTCCGTAGCACGCCGCGGGGTCGCGGCCCGCCGCCCCAGATTTCGCTTAACCGCTTTTCGCGCCAACCCTTATATTCGTGGCAACGTCCGGCAGCCGCCCCGCCGGCGAAGGGTTGTCTTTCCGATGCTTCTCGACGCTGCCATCGAACGGTTCCGGACCCACCTCGCCCACGAGCGCGGACTCTCGCCGCGTACCGTCGAGGCGTACGCGAGCGACCTGGCGCTGCTCTCCGCCTTCCTCGCCGAGCGCACGCACGACCGCGTCGAAATCACCAAGGTCGATGCGGCCGCGCTGCGTGCCTACCTGGCCGCCGAAGTGTCGCGCGGACTGTCCGGCCGCTCGATGATGCGGCGCGTCTCCGCCATGCGCTCGTTCTTCCGCTTCCTCGAGAAGCGCGGCGCGATTTCGTCCGACCCGACGCTGCACCTGGCGCAGCGCGTGGCGCGCCGCTCGGTACCGACCATCGTCAGCGAAGAACGCCTCGAACACATGATGGACCTGCCCGATGTCTCGTCGTCGATGGGGGTCCGCGACCGGGCCATCCTCGAGTTCCTGTACGGAACCGGCGTGCGTCTGGGCGAATTGGTGGCGCTCACGGTGGGCGATTTCCTCCCGCTCGGTGACCGTGTCGTCGTGCACGGAAAAGGAAACAAACGCCGCGTGGTTCCGTTCGCGGGGCGCGCACGCGAGAGCATGCTGGCCTATTGGGCGTCGCGCTTCAATCTGAAGGGCGCGACGGACGCATCGCTGAAAGCGTTCATGGGAACACCCGCGTTCGCGGGGCGAACCCAAGGCGAAAAAACGACGCGCGTGAGCCGCCGCACCGTGCAGCGCGTGGTGTCGCGACACTTGAAGCGTGTCGCGTCGGTGACGAAGGCGTCGCCGCACGTGCTGCGGCACGCCTTTGCGACGCACATGCTCGACCACGGCGCCGACCTGCGCGCGGTGCAGGAGCTCTTGGGTCACGAGAGTTTGTCGACCACACAGATCTACACCCACGTGTCGGTCGAACACCTGCGCAAGGTCTACAAGAAGGCGCACCCGCGTGCGTAGCCGTGTTGCGTATTACGCGACGGCCATGGCGGTGCTGGCATTCGCGTGCGCGGTGCAGGTGCCGCCGTCGGGGGGTCCCGACGACAAGTCGCCGCCGGCCGTCGTCGGTACGACGCCCCGGGCGGATTCGACCGGCGTCGACCCCGGTAGTGCGATCGCGATTACCTTCGGCGAAAACATGACGCGCCAGCGCGTCGAACGACTGGTGAGTATCCAGCCCCCGATCGAATTCGACAAAGTGAGCTGGGAGGGCAACACCATGGTCATCCAGCCGCGCGGCGAGTTGCAGCGCGATACGACCTACGTCGTGCGATTGAAGCCGGGCTACCGCGACCAGCACGGTGTGGTGGGGACGTCGTCGCGCGAGTTTGCGTTTGCGACGGGCGCTGCGCTCGACACCGCGTACATCAGCGGTACCGTGCTGTTCAAGCGCGAGCCGAGCGGCAGGGCGGTGGTGCGCGCGTTTCGCGTCCCGCGCGACTCGACCTTTCAACCCGAAGCGGCGCGCCCCGACCGCGAAACCGGGACCGCGCGCGACGGTACCTTCAAGGTGAAGTATCTGCCCGCCAACGACGCGCGCTTCGTCCTGATGGCGTTCGTCGACCAGAATGGCAACGGGACTTTCGACAAGGCGGAACCGTTCGCGGTGTTACCCGACACGATTACACTCACGCCGCAGGTGACCCAGTTCGCGGGGGTGCAGATCAAGGTGATCGACCCCAACGAAAAGGGAATCGTGCGCGGTACGGTGGCGAACGAGACCGGGATCGACAGCGTCCTCGCGACGGTGGCGCTGTATGCGCCGACCGACACGACGCGCGCGCGCTACCTCGCACGGTGCGACAGCGCGGGAGTCTTCGCGTTTCCGCAGGTGACGCCGGGAGCGTATCGTCTGTGGGCGTTCCTCGACGTGCACGCGGACAGCCTGCGCGGCGAGTACGACTGCGGTGCCTTCGGCAAGTGCGCGGAGCCGTCGGTCGCGCTGCCGGACTCGATCGTGGTCGGCCCGGGTGCGACGGTCAATGCAGGTAAGCTCACACTCAAGCGTCGAGAGAAGTTGCCATGAGAATCGAATTCATCAAGATGAACGGGGCGGCCAACGATTTCATTCTGGTCGATAACCGTCGCGGCGACGTGGTCCTCACGGGCGCCCAGATCGCGCACCTGTGCGACCGGCGTCGCGGCGCGGGCGCCGATGGTTTTATTGCCATCGAAGGCGGTGTGGCGGCGCAAGGTCGCGACTACTTCATGCGCTTCTACAACAGCAACGGCACCGAAGCCGAGATGTGCGGAAACGGTGCGCGCTGTTCGGCGCGCTTCGCGGCCGAGTTGGGAATCGGCAAGAAGAGCGACGCCGAGGTGGTACTCGACTTCATGACCGGCTCCGGGCCCATCGAGGCGCGGGTGCGTGGCGAGCGCGCGTGGATGCGCATGATGGACGCCGCCAAGATGCGGCGAGACCTCGCGACGCGCGCGCAGACGCCGCTTGGTGCCGTGCACTTCATGACCGTGGGTACGCGCCACGCCGTCGTTCCGGTCGAAGACGCCGCCGCCATGACGTCCGCGCAGGTCTTCGAGTGGGGGCGCGCGTTGCGCCACGAGGCCGCCTTCGCGCCCGAAGGCGCCAACATTAACTTCGCCTCCATCGGAAAAGACGGCCGCGTCTACCTGCGCACCTATGAGAAGGGGGTCGAAGCGGAGACGTTCGCGTGCGGGACCGGTTCGGTGGCGGCGTCGGTGCTATTCGCGCACGAAGGAAGACTGAAGAGCCCCACGAAAATCGTTCAACACAGCGGCGACGAATTGACCGCGAGCTTCGAGTTGGTCCCGACGGGGGCCGTGAACGTCGCCCTCGAGGGTCCCGCGGCCGTCAACTTCCACGGGTGGGCCGACGTCTGACCCGTTCCACATGCTGAAGCGCTTATGCACCCTCGGAGTGGTCGCGATCGCGGTGTGTCTCGCCGGGAAGGCGCACGCGCAGTATCCCTTCGGCAAGAACAAGGTCATCTATCAGGGTAGGGATTGGCGCGTGCTGGAGACGCAGCATGTCGACATCTATCACTACGCGCCCGACTCGACCCTGATTCTGTACCTCGCACCCCTGGTCGAAGAAACGTTCCTCGAGTACAGCAAGACCTTCCGCGTCGACTTTCGTCGCCGGCTGCCGTTCGTCTTCTACGCGACGCACTACGATTTCCAGCAGACCAACATCCTGCCCGTCTTGATCTCGGAGTACACCGGTGGTTTCACCGACTTGATGAAGGGTCGCATAGCGGTCCCGTTCAACGGGTCCTACTCCAATTTGCGCCACGTCGTGCGCCACGAGATGGTGCACGCGTTCATGCTGGAGAAACTCCAGAACGACATGCACGCGATGGGGAAGTACACCTACTCGCAACCGCCCTTATGGTTCGTGGAAGGAATGGCGGAGTACTTCGCCAACTCGCCGCCGAACGCCCAGGGCGAGATGTTCGTGCGCGACGCCCTCTTGAACGGCCGCCTCTATGACTTGGACGAGATCTGGCGCATCGAGGGGTCGTTCATGATGTACAAGGAAGGCGAGGCGGTGATCAACTTCATCGCGACCAACTTCGGGCGCGACGCGGTGGTGCGTATTCTCGAAGCGTGGTGGACCTCGCCCGACTTCACCATCGTGCTCGCCAACACCATCAACATGGACCTCTTCGAGCTCAACGCCGCCTTCATGAAGTACGTGAAGCGAAAGTACTATCCGTCCATCCTTAGAGCGCAATTCGCCACCGACGAGGGCCTCCAGTTGACGCCGTCGCACAGCTTCCACAGCCGCCCCGTGGGCGCATTCGAACCCGGAATGCCCGACTCGAGCGGTGCCGCCACGCACGAAAAGATCGTCTACTCGCTCACCGGCAAGGACGGTGTGGTCGTGCTGACGCGCGGTCGCGGGAGCCAACGGGTCAACCCCGCCACACCGGGCGTCGAGGGTGTCACGTCGGTCGCCGACATGCCGTGGCACGAAGACGTCATCGTCCGGGGCGGCACCAAACGTGCGCTCGAGTCGTTGCCCGCGTTCCGCAGCAAGATCGAAGTGTTGGGCGATACGTTGGTGTTCGTGTCGAAGAGCAGCTCGCGCGACCGCATCTATTTCTGGAGCGCGCGCGAGCAGAAGGAAATCACCCATTTCGAATTCGACAAGCTCTCCATCTTGCAGTCGGCCACGGTGTCCGGCGACCGCACCAAGATGGTGTTCAGCGCCATCGACACCCGCGGCATCATGGACCTGTACTTGGTCCACCTCGCCACCGGGCGCCTGGAGCGACTGACCGAAGACGGTTTCAGCGAAGAGGACCCGGACTATCATCCGTACGATGACCTGATCCTGTTCACCTCCGACCGCGGCGCGGGGCAGGACAAGGATCGCACGCACATCTATCAGATGGACTTGGAGACGCGCGAGATCACCGCGTTCGAGGGCGGCGACGACGCGGACTCCAACCCCGAGTGGGCACCGGACGGACGCTCGTTCCTGTTCGCGTCGGACCGCGACGGCATTTCGAACATCTATCTTCGCCAGGGCGACACGGTGATTCAGCAGACCCACGTCGTCACGGGCGTCACCGTCCCGTCGTTCTTTCCGGATGGCAAGAGCTTCGTCGCGGCGGTGTACGAATCCGGCGAGTTCCACCTGTACGACTTTCCCCTGCGCGAGACCCCGCCGGTGCTGGCCAGCGCGCGCCCGCCCGACGACTTGGTGGTACCGTGGTCGCGCGCCGACCTGCCCGACTCCGCGTTCGTTACCAAACCCTACGAGACGCGTTTCTCGATCGACTTCATCGGCGCCGGTGTCGCCATCGACCCCGAGGCCGGCGACATCGGCAACGGCGGCCAGCTCGTCATGACCGACGTGCTGGGGAATCATCAGATTTCGTTCGTGTTCGGCACCACCACCGAAGAGTTCAGCAATTTCTGGGACGACTTCAACGCAGCCTTCGCGTACTTGAACCTGGCCCACCGCATCAACTATTCGATGAGCTTCTTCCATCTCAATACGGATTCCGACCTGCGCCTCTTGGCGCAGCGCGAGAAGCGCATCGGCGGTGCCTTCGGCATCAGTTATCCGCTCGACAAGTTCCAGCGCATCGAGAGTTCGCTGGTGCTGCGCGAGATCAGTCGCACCGACTTCTTCACCCTGAACAGCCTGGAGAAGCGCAGTTTCACGGGTTCGCTGTTTTTCAGCTATGTGCGCGACAACACGCTGTGGACCATCGGCGGACCGCTCAAGGGATGGCGCTATTACCTGACCGGCGGCCAGACCATCGATTTCCAGGGCAACGGATTCGACAACACGCTCTTCCAGCTCGACGTGCGCAAATACTTGAAGCTGTCCTCGCGGGTAGCGTTTGCGGTGCGCTACATCTCGCGTAACGCGTGGGGCGGAGACGAGCAGGTGTTCTACTTGGGCGGCCCGTGGACGCTGCGCGGGTATCCGTACAACGAGTTCTTCGGAAAATCGGTGCAGCTCGTCAACACGGAGTTGCGTTTCCCGCTGCTCGACGGCCTGCGCATCGTGCTGCCGTTCGGGCCCATCGAGTTTCCCATGTTCCGGGGTTCGCTCTTCTTTGACGCGGGCAAGGCCTATCGCAACCAGTTCTCCATCCTCGATACCGAGTGGTTGGGCTGCCTGGGTGCGGGCATCGAGCTCAATCTCGGCTACGCGCCCATCATGCGGGTCAACTTTACATGGCCGACGAATTTCGATACGATCTCCAGCAACACGGGCTTCGAATTGTTTATTGGCTACAACTACTAGTTCGGGACGGTCATCGACGGGCGACCGTCCCTCACTTTAAGGACACTCACGATGCGTTGGTCCAAGTCTTACCTGCCCACCTACAAAGAGACGCCGAAGGACGCGGAAATCCCGAGCCACCAGCTGATGCTGCGCGCAGGGATGATCCGCTCGCTCACCGCGGGTGTGTACTCGTTCTTGCCGCTCGGATACCGCGTGCTGCGCCGCGTGGAGGCGATCGTGCGCGAGGAGATGGACCGCATTGGGTCGCAAGAAGTGCAAATGCCGGTACTGCATCCGGCCGAGTTGTACGAAGAGACCGGGCGCATGAAGAACTTCGGCGAGATTCTGTTTCAATTGAAGGATCGACGGGGGCGCGTGTTTGCGCTGGGTCCGACCCACGAAGAGGTCGTCACCGACATCGCGCGCGCGGAGATCAAGAGCTACAAGCAGCTCCCGCAGACCCTCTACCAGATTCTGGTCAAGTTTCGCGATGAATTCCGCCCGCGCTTCGGTGTGATGCGCGCGCGCGAGTTCATGATGAAGGACGCTTACAGCTTCCACGCGTCCGACGAATCCCTCCACGATACCTACGCCGCGATGGCGGGGGCGTACCGAGCTATTTTGGAGCGCTGCGGTCTCGACGCCGTGCAAGTGCAGGCCGAATCGGGAGCGATCGGCGGCGACATCAACGAAGAGTTCATCGTGCTGGCGGACGCGGGCGAGAGTGCGTTGTTCCGGTGTTCCTCATGCGGCTACGCCGCCAACGACGAGCGCGCCGTAAGTTCGGGTTCAGCAATGCTAGAGAAGGAACCGTCCTCCAAGATGGAGAAGGTGGCCACTCCCGGCCAGCACACGGTCGATGAAGTGAGCGCGTTCTTCCATGTGTCGCCGCAGCGGCTCGTGAAGACGCTGCTCTACAAGAGCAAGGGGCGCGACATCGCGGCACTCGTGCCCGGCGATCGCGAGTTGAACGAGATCAAGCTGGCCAAAGCACTCGACGACCCCGACGCGCGTCCCATGACGCCCGAGGAAATCGAGAAGCTCACCGGGGCGCCGGTCGGGTTCGCGGGGCCGGTGGGATTGAAAGCGACCATCATCGCCGACGAGTTGTTGAGTGCGTACGATGGCATGATCGTCGGCGCCAACGCGAATGACGCGCATTTGCGCGGCGTCAAGATCGGACGCGACTTCACCGCCGCGCAGGCCGCGCGCATATCGATGGCGATCGCGGGCGATCGCTGCTCGAGTTGCGGCAAGGGTGAGCTAGCGCTCCAGCGCGGGGTCGAGATCGGCCACATCTTCAAACTCGATACCAAGTACAGCAAGGCCATGCGTGCGACGTTCCTCGACCAGGATGGTCAGGAACGGCCCTTCATCATGGGGTGCTACGGCTTCGGCGTCTCGCGCGCGGTGGCGGCCGCAATTGAACAGCACCACGACGAGAAGGGCATTCGTTGGCCCAAGTCACTGACGCCGTTTCACGTCGTGGTCACCCCGCTCAATCTGAACGACCCGACCACGGTGTCGACCATGGAGCTCGTGTACGCGGATCTCTTGAAGGCGGGTTTCGACGTGTTGTTGGACGACCGCGACCTACGTCCCGGTCCGAAGTTCAAAGACGCCGAGTTGATCGGCGTCCCGGTGCGCGTGACGCTCGGCGAGCGCAACCTCAAGGACGGGAACTGCGAAGTCTACTTCCGTTTCGATGACAAGACGGAGATCGTGGCGTTGGGGGACGTCGTGTCGAAGGTCAAGGCCTACTACGCGCGATAGTCTCGCACCCTGTGGTGATCGGTTCGACTGGCCGAAGGCCGGTGCGGTGACCGCGCGGGCAGTCCTGTTGTCATCGTCGCCGCGCGCCGCCGACGTTCCATGGGACCAAATCAAAGATGCCCAGGACGCTCGACGCGACGCAGCGCGCAGTCGCGGCCGACGTTCTCTCCAATGCGCATAGCTACGGCGCCTGTACCGGTACGATTCTCGAATGCCTGCGCACGGGTGACGCCACCGCGCTCCGCCTGGCCAACTTTGTCGCGCGACGGGCGGCGGAGAGGTCGTTCCGTCAATAGCATCTTGACGTCGGTGACGAACCGCAAGCTGTCGGCGTTCCCCGGACCAGACATGCGACGTCGATCTCTCGGCGCTCACGCCGGCGGGGAACGTCGACGCGCCCGTGCGCGTCGTCATGTTCGGTGATTTCGATTGTCCCTACTGCAAGGTGGCGGCGATTGCTCTGCGCGAGTTGGCGAATGAAATGCCGGCGCAAGTTTCGCTGTGGTTCAAGAATTATCCGCTCGCACAAGACGACCGCGCGATTCCCGCCGCCGTCGCGTACCTTGCAGCCGAGCGGCAGGGACTGGGGTGGGAGATGTACGACGCGCTGTTTGCGCACGAAGGAGAGTTGAGCGATAGCGCACTTGCGTCGTGCGCGGCGAAGATCGGTGTCGACCTCGAGCAATATCGCGCCGATCTGCAACTCGGCGAGCTTCGGGATCGGATCAATCGGGAGAAGGAGGAGGGAGTCCGGTGCGGATTCACCAAGGTGCCGGGCATCCTCGTCAACGGCAAGCCGTATCTCGGGATCAAGACGAAACCCGAGTTGCGCGATCGCATCGAAGAAGAGCTCGAGATGATCGGGCGAAAACAAGAAAAGAAATAAGGGGCGGATTCATCTTCAAAGGCTCGCGCGTGTATACTCGAGCCGCGTCCCTGGGTTTTCGGAGGTGTCGCCATGACGACTTTCCGCGTGCAACGACCCGCTGCCCGCGCGATCGTGTTGCTGCCCATTTTGGCTTGTTTGCTCACGAGTTGTTCGAGCGACGATCCCTCGGCGCCCGAGAAGGCGCGGCTCGCCTCGGTGGGATCCCACGCCTGGGTGGCTATCGAGCCGACGCAATGCTTGACCAATCCGTGGGAGCGCGATTGGCTCGACCGACACAATGACGACTACGGAGGGTATCCGAGAGAGTACCCGACCCAATTGACCCCGGAAGAGCTGGAGATCATCAAGGAGTACTACGCGCGACAGGGTGTGGTCGTGTTCGACGCAATTACACGGCCGAAGTACGAGGAGGTTTGTCTCGCGTGCAATTGTCCGGAGGGGCATACGCTGTACCTGTCCGTTCGTGAGAAGGACGTCGAGACGATGATCGGCATGGGCTACCGTGAAGAGATGCCGCTCAAGTAGATCAGTCGCGAGCTGAATTCGCATCCAGCACAAACGAAAACGCCGCCCATCTTTCGATGGACGGCGTTGCGTCGAATTCTGTCCCGTCGACGCCTATGCGGCTTTCGGGGCGAGACGCGACTTCAAGCGGGCAGCGCGGTTCTTGGAGATGATCCCCTTCTTGACCGCGCGGTCCAGGAGCGACTGCAACTGCGAATACTCGGCCGGGCGTTTGCCGGCTTCGAGCTCGCGGAAGGCACGCACGACGGTCCGCAAGTTGCCGCGGTCGGCGCGGTTGCGGGCGGTGCGCTTGACGTCCTGCTTGATCCGCTTCTCACACGATTTATGTTGTGGCATTCAGAAGTCCTCCTAATAATGAGCCGAAGGAATGTACCAGGGTTGCGGGCACCCCGTCAAGCGCTCGATTGACCCTGCTTCTAAGCCGTGGCCAAGTCCGCGAAACACACCCTCGACGGTTCCGTCGACGCCTTCCTCGACTATCTCGTGGTCGAGAAGGGCCTTTTGCCCAACACCATCCACGCCTACGCCCGCGACCTGCGCACCTACGTCGAGACGCTGGAGGAAGTCGGGAGTCACCGAGCCGGCCCGCATCACCGACGAAGCCATCGAACTCCACGCCGTCCGCCTCTCGCGACACGGCCTGGCACCCGCGTCGCGCGCGCGCAAGCTCTCGGCGCTCCGGCAATTTCACCGCTTTCTCGCGCGCGAGGGATGGGGGAGCGAGCGCGTCGCGCGCGACGTCGTCCGTCCCAAGCTGGCGCGACGGTTGCCGTCGGTCCTGACCCTCGCGCAGATCGAATCGTTGATCGAGCAACCGGACACGTCGACGCCGCTCGGCCTGCGCGATCGCGCCATGCTGGAGCTCGCGTACGGCGCCGGGCTGCGCGTCACCGAGTTGTGTGGACTCACGACCGAGGAGCTCGATCTCGAGCAAGAGTTGGTACGGGTGCGCGGCAAGGGCGACAAGCAGCGCGTGGTGCCGTTCGGTCGACAGGCGTCGCGCGCGATCGCGCGCTATCTCGACGCCGGCCGGCCCTTCCTGCTCCAGGGCCGCCTCTCGCCCCACGTATTCTTGAACGCGCGCGGCGGGCGCATTTCGCGCGTGGGATTCTTCAAGAACTTGAAGGCCCACGCCGCGTCGGCCGGCATTGCGCGCCGCGTCTCACCGCACGTGCTGCGGCATTCCTTCGCGACGCATCTACTGGAAGGCGGCGCCGACCTGCGCCTGGTGCAGGAACTCCTGGGCCACGCCGATATCGCGACCACACAGGTCTATACCCACGTCGACACGCGCCATATCCTGGAAGCCCACCGGGCGTTCCACCCACGCGGGCGCTGACCCAGGCCCCGACATTCCTTGACACCCCTCGAAACCGCCGCCTAGAATGCGGCAAAACGCCGTGTCACGGCGTGGCTTGGAGCATCGGTGACCCCCCAAACGGTAGCGCAGAAGATCATCTTGAGCGGCAACCGGCCGACCGGCCGCCTGCACCTCGGCAACTACACCGGGGCGCTGGAGAATTGGGTCGCCCTCCAGAAGGAGTACCGCTGCTACTTCATGGTGGCCGACTGGCACGTGCTCACGACCGACTACGAGCACACGGCCCAGATCGACGGCAACACCCACGAAATGGTCCTCGATTGGATTAGCGCGGGACTGGATCCGGAGACGTCGACTATTTTCGTGCAGTCGCACATCAAGGAGCACGCGGAGCTCTACCTGTTGCTCGCGATGCTGATCAGCACCGCGCGTCTGGAACGCAACCCGACGCTCAAGGAGCAGGTGCGCGACTTGAAGATCGACGAAGGCGAAGAGGGCATGAGTTACGGCCACCTGGGATATCCGGTGCTGCAAGCGGCCGACATCTTGATCTATCGTGCGCACGTCGTCCCGGTGGGCGAAGACCAACTGCCGCACATCGAGATCACGCGCGAGATCGCGCGCAAGTTCAACCGTCTTTACGGCGAAGTATTCCCAGTACCGGACGGGAAGCTGACCAAGTTCGCGCGTTTCCCGGGCCTCGACGGGCGTCGCATGAGCAAGTCGCTCGGTAACACGATCGATTTGGCCGACTCGCCGGAAGCGATCAATGAGAAGATCAAGACCGCCTTCACCGACCCGCAGCGCAAGCGTCGCACCGACCCCGGGCGACCGGAAGTGTGTTTGATCTACACGTACTGGCAGAAGTTCAAGCCCAGCGAAGCACGCCGAGATCTACGAGGGCTGCACCACCGCCAAGCTCGGATGCGTCGAGTGCAAGCAGCGCGTCGGCAAGGCCATCGCGGAGTACCTGGCACCGCTGCGCGAGAAGCGCACGGCGCTAGAAGCGAAAAAGGGCGCGGTCGAAGAAGTGATCCACGCCGGCGACGCCAAGGCGCGCCGTGCCGCCGCCGATACCATGGCGGAGATAAGGGAGCGGATGCACATTGGGTGAAGCACAACGGCATACGCCGACGCCCTGGACCACGGAGCTCGAAGGAATTCGGGCGCCGCTCGGCGTCATTCTGTATCTGATCCGCCGCGACAACCTCGACATCTACGACATCCCCATCGCGAAGATCACGCGCGAGTACCTCGACTACTTGAATCTGATGGAAGATATGTCGATCGAGTTGGCGGGGGAGTTCTTCGTTCTCGCGGCGACCTTGATGCGCATCAAGATTCAGATGCTCTTGCGCAAGGACGACGACACCGACGAAGACCCGCGCCAGGAATTGGTGCAGAGTATCCTCGAGTACAAGAAGATGGTGGAGGCGGCCAAGAGCTTCAAGGACCTCGAAGACGAGCGCATGCGCGTGTTCACGCGCCCGGTGCCGCAGGCGGAAAAGGACGCCGTCACCGGCGAAGTCGTGATCGACCTGAATCTCTTCCAGTTGATGCGCGCCTTCCAGGAGGTCATGACGCAGTTCGAGGGCGCCGAAGTGCGCGAAGTCGAACTCGAGGCGTACACGATCGAGGAAAAGATCGACCGGGTTCGTTCGGCGCTGGAAGCGCGCGAGCCCGCCATGTTCGCCGATTTGTTTTCGGGCTCACGGTCGCGTCTCGAAGTCATCGTTACCTTTATGGCGATTCTCGAGTTGTTGAAGCACGGTCAGGCGCGCGTCGAGCAGGAAGGGTCGTTCGGTGCGATCTGGATCTACAAGGGCGACAACTTCGGGCGGCCGATGGGCGAAGTCTCCGACTGGAGCGCGGAGATCCAGGAGCCGGTGGAAGTGACGGCGCCGGTCGACATGAACGAAGGCATGCCCGAGGGCGCCGCCTTCGACGACGTGGCGGGGGACACTGAAGGAGAGCTAGATGGAGAATCCGAACCTCGATAACATCGTCCTCGCACTTCTCTTCGCCGCGGATGAACCGCTCTCCGCGCGGAAGATCGCGGCGACGATCGAAGAAGTCACCACCGCGGATGTGAAGCAATCCATCGACGCCTTGAACGCGCGCGCCGATACGGAGTCGTGGAGCATTGCGATCGAGCCGGTCGCGGGCGGGTATCGTCTGGCCACGCGGCCGGAGTACGCGCCCTATGTGTCGCGCCTCTATCAAGGGCGCCGTCGTTTCCGGCTGTCGCGCGCGGGACTGGAAACGCTCGCCATCATCGCCTACAAGCAGCCCATCACGCGCGCGGAGATCGAATCGATCCGCGGTGTGGGCGCGGGCTCGGTGGTTGCGAACCTGATGGAGCGATCGTTGATCGAGATCACCGGCAAAGCGAAAGTACTCGGGGCGCCGTTTCTCTACGGGACCACCCCCGCGTTCCTCGAGTACCTGGGATTGAACTCGCTCAAGGATCTCCCCAGCATGGAAGACTTGGAAGCCCTGCTCGCGCGCGAAGCCGGAGAGCAAGCGATCGAGGGCGAAGAAACGGCGGCCCCGCCGGCAGACGCGAGCGAGCTGGTCGCGACCTCGGCCGAAGCGGGCGTCGACGACGATTTGCCCGCCCGCACGGCCAGTGCCACGCTGGGCCCGCGCGTCGACGAGCCCGTCAACCGTCCTTTGTACGACGAAGTCACGGCGCAATTGAACGACGCGGTGGACGAGGAGGATGAGAATGACCTCGACGCCGAAGACGACGAGCACGCGCGCGGCTAGCGCGGCGCGGGTGGGTGCGAAGGCGCACGCGCCCGAGAAGCACAGCGAGGCAATTCGCCTCAATCACTTCCTCGCCCAGGTCGGCATCGCGTCGCGTCGCGCGTGCGACGAGCTCATTGCGACCGGTCACGTGCGCGTCGACGGGCGTGTGGTCAAGGAAATGGGAACGCGCGTCGTCCCCGAACTGGACGTGATCGAAGTCGACGGAGTGAGAGTCGGCAAGCCGGCCAAGCGGCTCGTCCTCATCATGCACAAGCCGAAGGGAATCGTGAGCACCGTCACCGACCCCGAAGGGCGCCCGACCGTGGCGGATCTCGCGCGTCGCGTGTTTCGCAATCAACGGCTGTTTCCGGTCGGGAGGCTCGACGTCAACACGACCGGGGCACTCCTGATGACCAACGACGGCCTCTTGTGTTACAAACTCACACACCCGCGGTTCGGCATCCCGCGCGTCTACCACGTGCGCGTGCGCGGACGCTTCGACGACGTCACCCAGCGGCGCTTGGAGCGCATGGCGCAAGAGGGCACGCACGAACACCGCAAGCACGCAAAGCTTCGCTCGAAGCCGGGAGTCGAGTTGGTGGCCAAGCTCCCGAAGGAGACCATCCTCAAGATCACGCTCCTCGAGGGTCGCAACCGGCAGGTACGCAATATGATCGAAGCGGTCGGGCTGCGCGTGAATTCTCTGAAGCGCGTGAGCTTCGGACCTGTCTCGGTGCGCAAACTCCCGGAGGGAGCGATTCGCCCGCTCGATCAGCGCGAATTGGACCGCCTCGAAGCAGCGGTGGGAGGACTCGGTGGGAATCGATAAGCGCGTGCGACCCAACGTGCGCGGGATTCAGCAGTACGAGGCGGGCGAAGACCACCCGGGTGCCATCAAGCTCTCGTCGAACGAGAACCCGCGCTCGCCGCACCCGAAGATCGTCGCGGCCGTGACTGCGGCCCTGCACGCATGCAACCGCTATCCCGAATCGGGTAGTCCCGAACTGACGCGCGCGTTGGCCGCGCATCACGGGGTAGGGCCACACGAGATCGCGGTCGGTAACGGATCGAACGAGATCATCGACCTTTTGGTGCGCGCGTTCGTCGAGCCGCGCGAGAATGTCGTGTATCCGGTGCCGAGCTTCATCGTCTACGGGTTGATTCCGAAGATCTGCGGGTGCGAGGGACGCGGCATTCCGTGTCGCGACTATCGGCTCGACCTGCCCGCCATGCGCGCGGCCGTCGACGCCGACACGCGCATGGTGTTCGTGTGCAACCCCAACAACCCGACCTCGACCTACGTCACCGCGCGCGAAGTCGGCGAGTTCATCGAAGCCCTCCCCGACGACGTGCTGGTGGTCATGGACGAAGCCTATATCGACTACGTCGACGCACCCGATTATCCCGACTCCTTGAAATTGCGGCGCACGCGCGACAACGTCGTCGTGCTGCGCACGTTTTCGAAGTACTTCGCCATCGCCGGCGTGCGTGTGGGCTACGCGATCGCGCACCCCACGGTAATCGACGCCATCCACAAGGTGCGGCAGCCGTTTAACGTGAGCCGGCTCGCGCAGGCCGCGGGTCTGGGTGCTCTCGCGTGCGCGGCCGAGTTGCGGCCGCACGCGCAGGAGACCATCGCCGAGCGCGCGCGCGTGCGGGAGGCGGTCACCAAGCTGGGGATCGTATGCCCGGCGTCGCAGGCCAACTTCGTGTTCGTCGACTTGGGGACGTCGACGCTCGATTTGTTCGCGGAGTTGATGAAGCACGGCGTCGTCGTGCGTCGCTTGGGTCAATTCGGTTCCGCGCGCAACACCTACCGCATCACGGTCGGGACCCCGACCGAGAACGACCAACTGATCGACGCCCTCCACGCCGTTTTCCACCACCGACCCGCCGCGACGCGGCCCGCTTCGAGTTGAGTCGCGCGCCGCGCACGGCGGAGGAGCTGCTCCGCACCTTTTCCATTTCCATCGACGGGCCGTCAGGCTCCGGCAAGACGACCACCGCGCGCCTGGTAGCGAAGGAATTGGGGCTGCGCCACGTCGACACCGGGGCGATGTACCGCGCGGTGACGCTGGTCGCGGTCGAGCGCGGGGTCGACTTGGGCGATGCCGACCGCCTCGGCGGGGTGGCAAGCGAGTTGCAGATTTTCGTCGAGCAAGACGAGCGCGGCGAGCCGTGTGTCCGCATCGGCGGACGCGACGTCACCGAAGCCGTGCGCTCGCCCGAAGTCACCGCCGCGGTGTCGGCGGTCAGCGCCCATCGTTCGGTGCGCGCCGCGATGGTGCGACGCCAACGCGAGCTCTCGCAGCGGGGCGGGGTCATCCTCGAGGGGCGCGACATCGGGAGTGTGGTGCTGCCGTGGGCCGACGTGAAGATCTACCTCGACGCGTCGGTGCGCGTGCGCGCCGAGCGACGCTACGCCGAACTCGCGCGCGCGGGCGTGCGGACCACCGTCGACGACGTGGCACTCGACCTCGAGCGCCGCGACTCGCTAGATGCCTCGCGCGCCGACAGCCCGCTCGTGCGGCCGGTGGGCGCGTGGCTGGTCGACACCTCGAACGCCACCATCGAAGGAGAAGTCGCACGCGTGGTGGCACTCGCGCGCCAAGCCGCCGAGGAGCGCGCCGCCGCCATGCGGCGCACGACCCCGTCGCAGCGGCAACGCGTCCCGTACTACGCGGTGATTCTCTTCGTGCGCTCCCTGTACTTCGTGCTGTTCGATCTGCGCTGGAAGAGTCTCTTCAAGCCGGAACCGGCGCAACACTATCTTTTCGCCTCGAACCACATCTCGTACTTCGATCCCCCGGCGGTCAGCATCACCTTGCCGCGCGAGGTGCACTTCGTGGCCAAGGACTCGCTATTCAAGATTTGGTGGTTGGGGCCCCTGATTCGGTTCTTGAACGCGTTTCCGATTCGGCGCGGGATGTTCGACCGCGAGGCCATGGCGACCGCGTTGTCGCTCCTTGAAAGCGGCCAGTCGGTACTCATTTTTCCCGAAGGCGGTCGCGTCGCCGGCGGGGAATTGGGGAGTGCGCGCAGCGGCGTCGGTTACCTCGCGATTCGCTCCGGCGCTCCCGTGGTGCCGGCCTACCTCGAAGGTACCAATCGCCTGCGGGATTGTTTCTTCCGCAAGGCCCGCGTGCGCGTGATCCACGGCCCGCCCATCCGCATTCCGGCCGGTTTGCTCGACGAGTATCGCTCCCAGGATGACCGCGCCCTTTACCGACGCCACAGCGAAATGGTCATGACCGCCATCCAGGCCTTGAAGGAGTGGCGCCGGTAGGCCGACCTCGCCGCGCCCGAAACTCGTTCCCTAGATTCCGGTTGCAAGCAATTGGTGAAGCCGGTATGATGCCGGTTTCCACGGCGACCCGCATGGTGCGGAGTGTCGTCCGTTCAGTTTACAAGGAGAGACCGATTTGATGCTCGATGAAGTCCGCAACTCCGGGTCAGAGACCCAACGATCCCATGCGAAGGGAGGTGCGGGTCTGCGTTCGCCGGCGTATGCGCTGTTCGAACACATCGACGCCGAGCAAGCCGCGGTAGAAGCCACCGGTCGCCCGGCGGGAGCGATGCTCATTCCGGGACTGGAAGCGACGATCACGACCTTCGAAGAAGGCCAGATCGTGCGCGGAGTCGTGACCGAAATCCGCGAGAACGAAGTCATCGTCGACGTCGGCTTCAAGAGCGAAGGGACCATCCCCGCGCAGGAATTCCGCAACATCGACAATCTCGCGGTCGGCATGCCGTTCGACGTGTATCTCGAGAAGCTCGAGAACCAGGACGGCCTGGTCGTTCTCTCCAAGGAGAAGGCGGACTTCTTTAAGGTGTGGGGACAGATCAAGGACTCGCACGAGATGAATCAGATCGTGCAGGGCCGTGTGAAGCGTCGCATCAAGGGCGGCTTGGTCGTCGACCTGTTGGGCGTCGACGCCTTCCTGCCCGGCAGCCAGATTGCACTCCGCCAAGTTCCCAACCTCGACGATCTCCTGGGCCAAACCCTCGATTTCAAGATCATCAAGATCAACAAGCGTCGCCGCAACATCGTGGTCTCGCGTCGCGTCGTGCTCGAAGAGAAGCGCGAAGAGTTGAAGCGGGGCTTGATGGGTGAGCTCGAAGCGGGCCAGATTCGCGAAGGCGTGGTCAAGAACGTCACCGACTTCGGCGCCTTCGTCGACTTGGGCGGCGTCGACGGCCTTCTTCACTTGACCGACATGACGTGGGGCCGTGTGGGCCACCCGTCGGATGTCGTACAGATCGGCCAGAAGATCAAGGTCAAAGTACTCGACTTCGACCGCGAGAAGGAGAAGATATCGCTCGGGTTGAAGCAGCTCTCGCCGCACCCGTGGGAGGGTGTGAACGAGCGCTTCCCGGTGACGACACGCGTCAAGGGCCGTGTGGTCAGCATCACCGACTACGGCGCCTTCATCGAACTCGAGAAGGGCGTCGAGGGGTTGATCCACATCTCCGAGATGTCGTGGACCAAACACGTCAAGCACCCGTCGAAGATTCTTTCGGTCGGGCAAGAGATCGAAGCGGTCGTGTTGAAGGTCGACAAGGACGCGCAGAAGATTTCGCTGGGCCTGAAGCAGACCGAGCCCGATCCGTGGACCACGATCGAGCGTCGTTATCCGCCCGGCACGCGCTTGAAGGGGATCGTCCGCAACCTCACGAATTTCGGCGCCTTCGTCGAGATCGAAGAAGGTATCGACGGCCTCTTGCACATCTCCGACATGAGCTGGGCCAAGCGTGTGCGCCACCCGAGCGAAGTCGTCAAGAAGGGCGACTTGGTCGACGTGGTGGTCTTGGAGATCAGCCAGGACAAGAAGCGCATCAGCCTCGGCATGAAGCAGCTCACGGACAATCCGTGGGAGCGCCTGGCCGTCGAATTCGGACCGGACACGGAAGTGACCGGGAAGATCACGCGCATCTTGGACCGCGGGACGGTCGTCGAGTTGCGCCACGACGTCGAGGGCTTCGTACCTGTCGGCCAGATGGGTTTCGACGACATCGTCCACCCCGGGCAGTATTTCCAGCCCAACGAGGACGTGCCGCTCAAGGTCATCAAGGTCGATCCCAAGAACAAGCGCATCGTGCTCTCCATCAGCGCCTATTTGAAGGCGCGCGGCGACGACGCGTTGCGCGAGTTCGTCGCGGCCCATCCCAAGCGCGACTTCGTGGTGCCCGCACCGTCGGGTGAAGGCGATGACATCGACGATGCCGACCTCGGGGCCGGCGACGCGGTCGAGACGTCTTCCGAAGACTAGGTCGCGAGAAGAGAATTGAATGGAAGAGGGCCGGTCGGCACGACCGGCCTTCTTCGTTTGTGGGGGCGGGAAAGCCGCCCTTGACGCTCGTCGCGCCACCGTCCATCATGGGGTGCCGCTTGCAGTTATGTTCCGGGAAGGAGGCTCCCGCCGTGTGGTTCATCCGGTCGTTCTTGATACTGGTCGGCGTTATCGCCTTCCTCTGGCTCGGCATGGAGAACGCGGAGCAAACCGTGAACTTCACGTTCTTCACCAAAGAGTACCCCGGGCTCAATCTGAATTTCTTGATGCTGCTCGTGTTCGTCTCCGGGATGGTGTTCTCCTTTTTGATTTCGGTAATCAATGAGCTGGCACTGCGGCGACAGCTCGCACTCACGCGTCGCGAGCTTACCCGGATGGACCGCGAGATCGCGGCACTCCGCAGTCTCCCGCTGGAAGACACGGAAGGAATCAAGAGCGGATCGCACCTCTAACCGTCTCCGACGCACACCATGGGTGATGCTGCCGTAATCCCGTTTCTCGCCGGTGTCGCCGTCGCCCTCATGATCGTCGGTGCGCGCTGGATTGTGCGACGCGACCAGCAATCGCGTCGTGTGGAGCGCGCGACCGATCCCTACATCGAAGGACTGAAGCTCCTGGTCGACGGCAAGAAGCCGGAAGCGTTCGTGCGTTTGCAGCAGGCCATCATGGCGGGTGCGGCGCCGGCCGACGCCTACGTACGCATCGGCCGCATGCTGCGCGAGAATGGCGACGTCGCCAAAGCACTCCAGGTCCACAAGAGCCTCACCGTGAAGGCCGATCTTACACGCGAGGAAAAGGTAGCGGTGTACGCCAACGTGGCCGAGGACTACGCCGCCATGGGCCACCACGAGCGCGCGCTGGAAACGGTCGAAGTCGCGACACGGCGCACGGGGCTTCGCGACGCGGAGCTGACCGCGATCGCGGCGCGCGCGTGCCACGCGCTCGACCGGACCGAAGAAGCCTACGAGCACTTGAAGGAGCTCAAGAAGACCGGAGGCACCAGCGACCGTGAGATCGCACTGTATCTGGTGACGGTCGCCGAGAAGGACGCGGAGAAGGGTCGCGCGCGCGACGCCAAGAAGACGCTCCAGCGGGCCCTTCGGCACGACGCCGAGTGCGCCCCGGCCATGGTCGCGATGGGCCGACTGGAAGAACAATCGGACGACGTGGTCGACGCGATTCGCTTGTGGCGACAGGCGGCGCGCCTTTCGGCCGACTTGGCTCCCGTGGCGCTGCGCAGCTTGGAGCGCGCACTCTATCAGCGCGGCACCTTCAACGAGATCGAGTCGGTCTACCGCGATGTATTGGAGAATCGGCCCAACGACGAGCACGCCGCCCTGGGGCTGGCGTCGTTCTATCGCAAGCAGGGGCGCATGGACGACGCCATGCAGCTGCTCGAAGACTATCGCGGGTCGAACCCCACCACGGTGGCGGGGACCGTGCTCTTGTCGTCGATCTACGCCGCGCGCGGCGACACCGACGAGTTGGAAACCTTCCTCGATCGCAGCGACCGTATGCTCGCGCGCGACGATCGCTATCGGTGCGGGGCCTGCAATTTCGAAGCCCGCGAGATGCGCTGGCACTGTCCGAGGTGCAATCGTTTTGACACGTTTGTTCGCAGCCTCGACTAGGGCATTCCTGGCGGCCGCGTGCCTGGCCGGTGCCACGTCGCTTGCGGTCGCGCGCGACGACGCCGGGGACCTCATGAAACGCGCCAAGAAGGACGCCGAAGCGGGTCGTTATGTCGCCGCGGACTCCGGCTTCGCGCGCGCGGCCGCGATGGCGCAGGGCAACGAGCGCGCCGAGGCGTTGTTCTTGCGCGCCGGCGTGGTGCGTTCCGGCACCGTCGCGGAATCCCTCTATCGGAGTATCGTCGACGAGTTCATGGACGGCGAGTGGGGCAAGCCGGCAGCGCTCGAGTTGGCGAAGATCGAGTTCGCGATGGGGCGCTACGAGGGTGCGCGCGAAGTGCTCGCGGGCGGGGATCTATGCGCGTGGTCGGACGAGGCGTGCGTGTTCGACGGCATGGCGGCCGTCATGCTCCATCACTACGACGAAGCATCGGCGTCCTTGACGCGCGTCCGGCGCGGACGCGACAAGACGTGGGCAACCATTTCACTCGCCGAGGCACAAGAGGGCATGGGACAGGTGGACGCGGCGTGCGCGAGCTATGCATCGTTGGCGCGGGCGCGCGTCCATCCGACGGCGTGGCTTCGACACGCGGAATGCCTCGAGAAGGCGGGCGACGCCGAGGGGGCCAAGCGCGAGTACGAAGCCCTCGCCGACGCGTTCCCGTACGCGCCGGAGGCGGTGCGCGCGGCGGCGAAGCTGATGCCGCCCCCACCCACGCTGGCGGGCGCGTCGAACCCGAGCGGAGCAGCGCTGCCCACCGATGCGGACGGCCAGCCCGCGCTCGGCGGTACCGGCTTTACCATTCAATTCGGCTCGTTCGCGGACCGCGCCAACGCGATCAAGCTCCAGTCGAAGATCAAGAAGGTGTACCCCGGTGTCCGCATCGACAGCGAGCTGGTCAACTATCGCGAAGTGTTCCGCGTGCGCTTCGGCCAGTACGCGACGCGCGACGAGGCCGCCGCCGCCGCCGAGCCCATGGCGAAGCAACTCGACGAGCACTACACCGTCATGCCCGTGACGCGAGCCGCCGATGAGTGACGCCACCCCGCTCATGTCGCAGTACCGAGACATCAAGAATCGGTACGGCGACTGTATCCTCCTGTTTCGCGTCGGCGACTTCTACGAGACCTTCTACGAAGACGCGGTCGACGTGTCGTCGATCCTGAACATTACGCTCACGACCCGGGACAAGAACAAGCCCAACCCGATCCCGCTGGCCGGAGTTCCGTTCCACGCCGCCGACACCTACATCCCGCGCCTGCTCGCGGCCGGCCGCAAGATCGCGGTGTGCGAGCAAGTCGAAGACCCCGCGCTCGCGAAGGGACTCGTGCGTCGCGACGTGGTCGAAGTGTTGACTCCGGGCACCTCACTCGGCCCGCAGGTATTGGCCGACGTCGAGAACAACTACTGCCTGTGCGTGCATCCGAGCGGCGAGGGACGCATGGCGCTGGCGTGGATCGACGTCGGCACCGGCGAGTGCGTGTGCGGCGAAGCGGAGGAGACCGCGTTCCTGCACCTCGTGCAGGGCAAACGCATTCGCGAGCTGCTGTACGCGCGCTCGACCTCGACGCCGGTCGCGAGGCTCTTGGGTGAGCATCTCGAGCAGCCGTTCGTGGCCGAGCTGCCGGATGCGAATTTCGACGAAGCGTCCGCACGCGCCGCCTTCGCGCAGCAATTCGGCGAGCGCGCGGATGCGATTGCCTCCGCGCTGTCACCCGGCGAGCGCGCGGTAGCGGGTGCTCTCATCGGCCACTGCGTTGCCATGCGCGGGGGTGCCATGCCGCAGGTGGTCGGTGTCACGCGCGTCGGGGCTACTGCGTTCATGTCGCTCGACGACGAGACCATCGGCAACTTGGAATTGTTCGAGCCGCTGCGCGGCGGCGTCACGGGTGCGACTCTGCTCAAGACCCTCGACCAGACCCGCACACCGATGGGCGGGCGCGAGCTGCGCCACTGGATCCAGCAGCCGTTGTGCGACGTGGCCCAGATCGACGCGCGCCTGGACGCCGTCGCGCGCGTCTACGCCGACACGGGCCGCGCGGAGGCGATCGTGCACGGGCTCAACGGCATCGCGGACATTCAGCGTCTGGCGTCGCGCATCGCCGCGCGCAAGGCCATCCCGCGCGAGCTGAACGCACTGCGCGATTCGCTGGAGAAGATTCCCGGATTGGCCGCATCCGTCGCCGGCGCCGGCGCGGCGCTGTTGGAAGGCGCGGGCGTTCTGCTCGGCGATCACGGCGCACTCGTCGACACGATTTCGCGCGCGATCGTCGCCGAGCCACCGTCGCACCTGCGCGACGGGGGTGTGATTCGACGCGGCTTCGACGCCGACTTGGACCACCTGATCGACGAGAGCGAAGCCGCCAAGCGCTGGATCGCGGGCCTCGAGACGCGCGAGCGCGAACGCTCCGGGATCGCGGCGCTCAAGGTCGGTTACAACAAGGTCTTTGGGTATTTCATCGAGGTCTCGAACGCGCACAAGAAGTCGGTACCGGCCGACTATGTGGGCAAACAATCGCTCGTCAACGGCCAGCGCTACTTCACGCCCGAGTTGAAGGAGCGTGAGGACGTGATCCTGCGCACCGAAGAGCGGCGCGTGCGCGAAGAGAACCGCGTCTTCGACGCGCTGTGCGCGAAGGTGGCGTCGCACGCGGAGGCGCTCCAGCGCGCCGCGCAAGGTATTGCCACCATCGACGTGGTGCAGTCGCTGGCCATGGTCGCGCGCGCGCAGGGCTACCGACGCCCGGTCGTCGACGACGCGTCGACCATCGAGATCGTGGGTGGCCGCCACGCCGTCTTGGAGCGCATTGTTTCGGAGCCGTTCGTCCCCAACGACCTCCACCTCGACCCCGAGCGCCGTCAGTTCGCACTCATCACGGGCCCCAACATGTCGGGGAAGAGTACCTTCCTCCGCCAAACCGCGCTCATCGTCTTGATGGCGCAGATGGGGTCGTTCGTCCCCGCGGATCGAGCGCGCATCGGGTTCGTCGATCGCATCTTCACGCGTGTGGGTGCCTCCGACCGCTTGAGCCGCGGCGAGTCGACCTTCTTGGTCGAGATGAACGAGACCGCGAATATCCTCCACCACATGACCGATCGCAGCCTCTTGATCTTGGACGAGATCGGTCGCGGGACGTCGACCTACGACGGTCTCGCGATCGCGTGGGCGGTGGCCGAGTATCTGCTGCAGGGTGTGGTCGCGCGCCCGCGCACATTGTTCGCGACCCACTTCCACGAGTTGACCCAGCTCAAGTCGACGTATCCGCGCCTGGTGAACTTGAAGATCGCCATCAAGGAATGGGAAGGCGGCATCGTGTTCCTGCGGAAAATCGTCGCCGGCACGAGCGACAGGAGCTTCGGCATTCATGCCGCCAAGGTTGCCGGGCTACCGGTGCTCGTCATCAAACGCGCGGAAGAGATTTTGGAATCGCTCGAGCTGCGACGCAACCTCGTCGCGCGTGGGATCGATCCGGTCGACGGCAAAGACGCGCGCGACCAGATGAGTCTGTTCAACCCCGCCAGTTCAAACGACGGCGAACTTCGTCGTGAGATCGACGCCTTCGATGTCAACCGCTCCACGCCCCTCGATGCGCTGAACCTGATTCGCCGCCTCAAAGACCGACCACGCTAGGAACGCTGCGCGGCGGGTCTGTCACTCGTCACCCCGCGGCCTGGCGCCGCGGGGGCCCCACGAGCGACACCCGCCGCGGGACGCTCGGAGGCCAGCAATCCCTGGGCACGACGGGGAATCATGGTCCGCGATTTGCTCTCCCCTTGAGGACGCCTCCGCCCGGGCCCGGGCTTGGCGTCGAAAGCACTCGAAGTGCCATATCTAACACGATGAGTACAAAGCGTATACGCTGCGCCATATTTGGCGGCGGCGAAGGCGACCTGTTCGTCTTTGGCGAGCTCCACAAGCGCAAAGACGTCGAGATCGCATTCGTCTACGACCGGTATCCGGCCGCCGTGGGCCTGGAAATCGCCGAAATCCTCCGGGTGCCGCGGGTTTCCAGCCCCGACGAGCTGGCCGCCTTCCTGCCCGTGGACGCGGTCGTCGTGAGCGAACCCCGCGACCGCTTCGCGCGCGAGCTCGAGCTCATGGGCGAGGCGGAAATCTTCGACCACACCCAAGCACTCGCGCGCCTCGCGAAGCAACCGCAACCGAAGACGCACGTCGACGCCAAGCCGTCGCGTGCATCCGAAAAAGATCCGTATTCGATCGACGACGCGCTGGCCGGTTTCGAGCGGCTGTTCGATCGCAAGCGCCTCCTCAAGTTCCTGCTCGATGTCGCCGTGCAGACCACGGGTGCTACCAACGGTTCCATCATGCTGTACTCGCCGGAAGCGCGCGAGCTGTACATCGCGTACGCCACCGGCTTGAGCGAGCGGGTCGTGAAGAACACGCGCCAGAAAATCGGCGAAGGCATTGCGGGCGGTGTCGCGCGCGATCGCAAGGGCAAGCTCATTCGTCAAACGGCGGTGGGTGCCTTGTACGAATCCGCGCGCGATCGCGTCAACATTGCGTCGGCGTGCTCGGTGCCGCTGCTCGACCCCGAGGACGGCGGCGAGCGACTGCTCGGCGTGCTCAACGTGTCGGCGATGAAGAATGCACGCGAACTCACGATGGAGGACTTGGCGACACTCGAACGCCTGAGCCGTCGTATGGCGCGCGTGCTCGCCGAAGCGCTCAAGCTGCAGGAAGTCCAGCTGCGCTCGGGCGAGATGAACCTGCGCCAGTCGGTGGGCGAATTGGCGGAGAAGCCGGGGACGACGGCGGAGAAGTTCGGATTGCTGGCGTCGCTGGTGGCGGGCTTGACCGGTGCCGAGTCGGTCGAAGTGTTCGTGAGTGCGCCCGGCGGCGAGTGGCTGGTCTTGGGGGGCTCCAATCGACGCGTGGCCAACGAGCCGGAACTCATCCGCGTGGGTCGCGGTGCCTTGGCCCGCACGTTCCTCGAGAAGCGCGCGATCATCTTGACCGAGCCCGTCGATCCGATGTCGGTGGATTTGGCCTCGTCGTTCGTGTTCGTCCCCTTGGTGGTCAAGGAAGTCGTGGGTGTTCTGACCATGGAGTTCGCGGACCGCGCGCGCCTCGACGACTTCATCGCCGTCAAGGACTCGGTCGCGCTCGAACTGGCGCGCTTCATCACCTCGGAGCGGCGCGAGCGTCGTTTGAAGAGTGAGCTCGCCGCACTCGCGAAGGTGTCGGAAGCGGCTCCGGCCCTCATTTCGTGCCGCAACATGCAGGACCTGGTCGACGTGATCGTGCGTGTGGTCGCGGACGCGCTCGCGTGCGAGCGCGTGTCGATGCGCGTGCGCGCGAAGCCCGGCGTGCCGTGGACGCTGGCGCGCTACGATGCTGAGGGGCGTTTGCAGGAGTCCTGGCTCGAAGAGGACGAAGAGGCCTTCTCCAAACTCGAGCGCACGCGTGCGTCGTTCCAGACCGCGGAGTTACACTTCGACGGCAGCACGACGGGAGCGCGCGCGCCGCACTCGGTGCTGGCGGTTCCGATCACCAGCGGGGAGCACGAGGCGGGTATTCTGGGCGGCGTCATCTGCTACGACAAGCGACCCGCCACCGCGGTCGAAGACGCGGCCTTCTCCGCCCACGACGAGTCGGTGGTCGGCCAGGTAATCGCGATGGCGCTCCCGGCCGTGAAAGCACTCTCCGCGTCCGACGCCGGCGCGCGCCCCGCGTACGACGAAATGCTGGTGGGCAACGTCCACCGACTCTCGCGCATCACCGACGCGGAGATGTCGCGCGCGGATCGTTATCACCACCCGTTCTCGCTTTTGCTCGTGCGCGTGCCCGCGCTCGGCGATCTCTTCCAGCATGACGAGACCAAGGCGCTCTCGCTGGCCGACGACATCCGACAGGGCTTCCAGACCCGCACGCGCGGCAGCGACTACGGCTGCTGGGTCAAGCGCGACACCTACGCGATGCTGTCCCTGGAAGGGACGCGCCGCATCAAGTTCCTCGTCACGCGCCTGGTGGCGTACCTCATCAAGGACCTCGCGTCCGCCGGCATCGAGCGGACCACGAGCGACGTGTGGGTGGGTGCCTCCAGCTATCCGGGCGCCGCGCGCACGGCCGACGCTCTGTTCCAAGAAGCCGAGCGAACGCTAAAGCCCCACACGTCGGATTGACGCGCCCGCCGCGCGGGCGTTATCCCCACAATTCCTCTTGGGACCGCGAGGGCACCGTTGCCGCGTAGCGCAAGCCGTGATAAGGTGTGCGCGGTTACTTCCAGCGGAGACTCTAAATGCCTGTCATTCGAACACTTCCAGACGACGTCGCCCGCCGAATCGCGGCCGGTGAGGTCGTCGAGCGCCCGGCCTCCGTGGTCAAGGAGCTCTTCGAGAACGCGGTCGACGCCGGGGCCAAGTCGGTGACGGTGACGGTCGCGGGCGGCGGCGACGCCCTGATCGAAGTGCGCGACGACGGGAGCGGCATGGTGCGCGAGGACGTCGAGCTCGCCCCGCGCAACTTTTCGACCAGCAAGATCCACGACGCCGACGATCTCCATCGCATCTCGAGCTACGGTTTCCGCGGCGAAGCGCTCGCCAGCATCTCGTCGGTGTCGCGCTTCGAGATTATTTCGAGCGTGGCCGACACGGGCGAAGGCTGGCGCGTTCGCGTGGAAGGGAAATCGATCGTCGAAAGCGCACCCGCACCCCACGCGCGCGGTACGACGGTACGCGTGCGCGACCTCTTCTTCAATACGCCCGCGCGCAAGCGCTTCCTGAAATCGTCGATCACCGAGCGGCGGCGCATCCTGGAGACGATCCTGTCCTTTGCACTCGTTCTGCCCGACGTCGAGATCCATTACATCGACGACGGCCGCCACGTCCTCGATTTCCTGCCCGCGCCCAGCTGGCGCGAGCGTGTGGCGGCGGTTTTGGGGACCGACGTCATGCGCCACATGGTGGATGTCGAACTCCCGTCGGGATCGTTGCGCGTCCACGGTTTCGTCAGTCTCCCGTCCTACACGCGCGGCAATCGCTTCAGCCAGTTCTTTTACGTCAACCAGCGCGCGGTGCGCGAGCGGACACTGGTGCACGCGCTCCAGGATGCGTATCGAAACGTGATCCCATACAAGCGCTATCCGGTCGCGGTGTTGTCGCTTTCGATGCCGCCCGACGAAGTCGACGTCAACGTGCACCCGAGCAAGCTCGAAGTGCGCGTGCAGAACGAGCGCGCGGTGTTTGCCTCGGTGCGGCAAGCCATCAAGTCGTCGTTGACGTCGAAAAGCGAGACCGTGCTGGCGGTGGCACGCGCGGCGCGCGCGGGTGACGATGTCGGCGTGGTTTCGCCGCGGGCGGGTGCATGGGCGTCGTCCGTATCGGAGACCAAGCCCGCCCCCGCGGCAACGGGCCCCGTCGGCTTCTCCGGTGGGATGCAAGGAGCGGTCAGCGCCAACGAACGTATTCGCGACGCCTTTGCCGACTATGTCGCGCGTCGCGGCTCACTCGCACCCGCGACCCACGAGGCGAACGAGCAGAAACTCGATCTGGGCCGCGTCGAAACGCCCGTGGTCGCGGAAGCGGCACCGCACGTCGCACCGGCGGACGACGCACTCTACTGGCAATTCAATCACACCTTCATTTTCATCCAGGTGCGCGGTGGTGTGGTCGTCATCGACCAGCACGCGGCCCACGAGCGCATCCTCTTCGACCGCGGCATGCGCCAACTCGAAGGGTCGTCGCCGCCCTCGCAGCAGATTCTGTTTAGCATTCCGATCGAGCTGTCGCTGCGCGAGCTCGAGGTGTTCAAGACGTCGCGCGAGGTATTCAATCGTCTCGGCTTCACGCTGGAGCCGTTCGGCGGGACCAGCATTCTGGTGCGGGGCTATCCGCAAGGGGTGAAGAACTGGTCCGAGGGACGCCTGCTTCTGCAGATCTTCGACGACATACTCGCCGACCGCGCCCCCGGCGACACGCAGACCGAGAAGCTGGTCGCGAGCTACGCGTGCCGAAGTGCGATCAAGGCGGGGCAGAAGCTTTCCGTCGACGAGATGAAGCTCCTCGCCGATCAACTGTTCGCGGCCGACCACCCGTACTCGTGCCCGCACGGCCGCCCCACCATTCACCGCCTCTCGGTCGACGAAGTCGCGCGCTGGTTCCACCGGCGTTAGCGCGACCCCACGCGTTCTTGAGCGACGCGACGATCGACATGGCGACCCCGCTGCGAGCGATTGCGATCATGGGTGCCACGGCGACGGGCAAGTCGGCGCTCGCGATCTCGCTCGCGCGTGCATTCAATGGCGAGATCGTCTCCATGGATTCGCGCCAGGTGTACCGCGGCTTCGACGTGGGCACCGGCAAGGTGTCGCGCGAGGAGCGCGAGCGGGTTGCGCACCACTTGATCGACGTCGCCGATCCCACCGAACGGTGGAGCGCGGGGCGTCACGCGACGCTCGCGGAAGGCACCACGCGCGACATCGCGGCGCGCGGTCGCATCCCGATTCTGGTCGGCGGGACGGGCCTCTACTTTCGAGCGCTGTTCGGCGGGCTGGTCGACGTCACCATTCCGGGCGACGAGCTCGCGCGCATTCGCGCGGGCTTCGCGGGGCGCGACACGCGCGAGTTGTACGATCGGTTGCAAGCCGCCGACCCGGTGCGCGCGCAGGAGCTCTCACCCAACGACCGCGTGCGCATCACGCGCGCGTTGGAGCTGTTCGACTACACCGGGGTCCGTCCGAGCGAGCTCTACGCGCGGCAACCCCGCGCGGGCGACGACGTCGCGTACCTGAAGCTCGTCTTGTCGCTCCCGCGCCCGCAGGCGCGCGAACGAATCGCCGCACGCACGCGTTCGCTTTTTGCGGCCGGATGGCCGGCCGAAGTGGAGCGTCTGTTGGCGGCGGGTGTGCCTTCGAATGCCCCGGCGATGAACGGGCTCGGGTATCGCGCGATCGCGAACGCGCTCGCACACGGCCAGCGACGCGGCGTCGTGCCTCGACCTTGTGATCACGGAGACGCAGCGCTACGCGAAGCGGCAAGAGACATTCTTTCGCAGCGAGCGCGACGCGGTCTGGATCGACGTTTCGCGCGAAGGATGGCAGGACGACATCGTGGCGCGTGTGCGCGCCTTTCTCGGCCTCGTCTGGGGCGCGTCCAGGCCTCAATAACAACTTGACACATCATGGCTAAGATGCTTTTATCACAGCACGTTAGGAGAGCGGGCATAACTCAGTTGGTAGAGTATCAGCTTCCCAAGCTGAAGGTCGCGGGTTCGAGCCCCGTTGCCCGCTCCATCTCCCTTGAAATCATGCGTCGAACGCTGCCCAACACCGGCCTTCGAATCGCGGCGTTCGTCTGGCTCGCCGGTATGCTCGCGTGTGCGTCGGCGCCGCCGAGTGCGCGACACGATCTCGACCGCGCTGTCGATGCCTTCGTGGAAGGAGACTACCGCGGTGCCGTGACGAAACTCGATGCGGTCATCGCGGCGGCTCCCGATGACGCCGTGCGCCGCGAGGCGTACACGTACCTGGGGCGCGCCCACATGGCGCTGGGCGAAACCGACGACGCGATCGATGCCTTCACGCGCGGCGTCCAACTCGGCGACACCGGGCCGTGTGTTGCGTATCTGCAGGTGTTGAAGCAGTACGTGGAAGGCAAGCCGTCGGGCTTGCACATGACCGACGTGCTGACACGCGGGCAGCTCGCGGGGGCGGTCGTGCGACTGTTTCTCGCCGGTGCGCCGGGCGATCCGTCGGGACCGACACCGATCACGCAGCTCGAACACCGCGGGTGGATGCCGGCGTTGGCCGACGGCAGCGACCACTCCGACGACCCGGTGACGCACGCGTCGCTGTACGTCGTCGCGGCGCACATTCTCAGCGACGCGGGCCACGCCAAAGAGGCCGACCGCATCATGCCGGGCGGGTATCGCGCGGCGGCGCGCATGACGGCGCCGGTGTCGGGCGCAGAAGGGCTCGCGGTGCTCGAACGCATTCGCACCGTAACGACGAAGTAAGGAACCATGGCCGACCGTGCTCTCAAAATCGTTTCGATGAAGGACCCCGCCGACTTCGGGTTGGCGCCGGGCACTCTCGCCGTCGGCGACGCCGTCGTCGAAGTCGCGGGGAAGCCCGCCGAAGACCAACTCGATTTCCACTTCCACGCCTCGCGCGGGAAGTCGGTGTCGATTCTGGTCGAACGCGCCAACGGCACGCGCGAGCGCATCGTGCTGCCCACACGCGCGGTGGCGGGACTCGAGATTTGGTTCGAGGCCATGGACTTTCGTCGCTGTCGCTGCAAGTGCCCGTTCTGCTTCGTCGACCAGATGCCGAAAGGCATGCGCGACACACTCTACGTCAAAGACGAAGACTTCCGCTTGAGCTTCCTCTACGGCAACTTCACCACCATGAACGACGTCACCGACGAGGAAATTGCGAAGATCATCGAGCAGCGCAACTCGCCCCAGTGGGTGTCGGTACACGTGATCGACGACGCCATGCGCCGCTTCATCTTCGGGCGGCCCATGAAGCGCGACATCGTGCAGACGCTGCGGACACTCGCCGACGGCGGCATCAAGGTCCACACGCAGGCCGTCATCGTGCCGGGGCGCAACGACGGCGACTACCTGCGCGAGACCATCGAGACCTTGGAAGGAATCGGCGAACACGTCGCGACGTTGGCGGTGGTCCCGGTCGGATTGACCAAACACCGCGAAGGGTTGTCGACGATTCGTTCCTACCGAGACGACGAAATGTCGCCCGTCATCGATCTCGTGGAATCCTACCAACACCGATTCCTCGAGAAACGAAAGTCCCGTTTCGTGTTTGCCAGCGACGAATGGTACGTGGGTGCCGCGCGCGAGGCACCCGGCTATGACAGCTACGAAGACTTTCCGCAGCTCGACAACGGTGTGGGGTCGATTCGGAATTTCTTGCGCGAGATCGAAGCCGATCTGGATTCGTTCGAGCTTCCTGCCGACGCCAGCGCCATTCGTATCGCGACCGGGAAACTAGCCGCGCGCGTCTTCGAACGCTACGTATTTCCGTTGTTGACCGCGCGCGGCCTCCGCGGCCTTCCGGAAATCACCGTGGTTGAGAACGACTATTTCGGCGCTGGGGTGACCTGCTCGGGCTTGTTGGTCGGTCGCGACATCGTGAACGCGGTGAAGGCGAGCGATGTGCCGAAGACGACGTTCATACCTCCCAACTGCCTCAACTACGATGGCGTCACCATCGACGAGATGTCGGTCGACGACCTCGCGAAGGAAACTGGGGCGCCCGTTGTGGCGCCGACGGATTCGTTCGTCGAGTCGTTGTGCGACCATGCCGCCTGGGGATTTACCAGGAACAAATAATGAAACGCACGGCCACGGTGGCGATCATGGGACGGCCCAACGTCGGCAAGTCGACGATGTTCAATCGCATCACGTCGGCGCGGCGTGCCTTGGTGCACAAAACGCCCGGGGTCACGCGCGATGCGCAACGCGGCCAGACGGAATGGAACGGCATCGCGTTCAATTTGGTGGACACGGGGGGATTGTTCTCCGGCATCGCCGACCCGCTGGTCGCCCAAGTGGAAGAGCGCGCGATGCGCGTTGCGGCGGGCGCCGATGTGATCCTGCTCGTGGTCGACGGCGAAGCGGGGCTCACCCCCGCCGACGCCGACGTCGCCAAGCGCGCGCGCGACACGAATCTGCCCGTGCTGCTCGTGGTGAATAAGACCGAGCGCCAGGTCAGCCACCTCGGCGCGGGCGAATTCCACAAACTCGGCTTCGACAATTTGTACGAGATCAGCGCGCTCCACGGAGAAGGTATCGGCGACCTCTTGGACGACGTGGTGAAGCTCCTGCCGCGCGCCTCCGCGGAAGCCTTGCACGCCGACCTGCGACTCGCCATCGTGGGCGTGCCCAACGTCGGCAAGTCGAGCCTCGTCAACGCCCTCGTCGGATCCGACGCGAGCATCGTCGACGATCGCCCCGGCACCACGCGCGACTCGATCGACACGTCGATCATGTGGCAGAAGAAGAAGGTGACGCTGGTCGACACCGCCGGCATCAAACGCAAGGCGCGCACCACCGAAGACCTGGACGTACTGAGCACGATGAAGAGCCTGGAGTCGATCGAGCGCTGCGACGTGGCCGTGGTGATGCTCGACGCCACCCGCGACATCAGCAATCAGGACGTCAAGGTGGCGAGCTATCCGCACCGCGCCGGCAAGGGCGTCGTGGTCTGTTTCAACAAGTGGGACGCGGTGGCGAAGAAGGGCGACAAGACCTACGTGGAGAGGGAGAAGGAATTCCGCAAGAAGTGCGGCTTCCTGAACTACGCGCCCATCATTTTCATATCGGCCAAGACGCACCAGCGCGTCAACGTGGTGCTCGAGACGGCGTGGCGCGTGCGCGAAGAATGCCACCGCCGCGTGCCGACCGCCGACTTCAACAAGTTCCTCACGCGTTCGACCCAACGCACGCCGCCGCCGTACCACGCGGGCGGCAATGGAAAGATCTTCTACGGAACGCAAGTCGACGTGGCCCCACCCACGTTCAATCTGTTCGTCAATCGTGTGGCGCACTTCGGCCGCTACTACATGCGCCAGTTGAGCAACCAATTGCGCGGCGCGTACGGTTTCGAAGGCACGGATATTCGCATCGAGTTGCAACAGCGTCGCGATGCACGCGCCGCGTTGCGCAAGGAAGACAAGCCGCGTGCCACGCGTCGTGCGCGCTTGAAGAAGAGCGGTCGGCGCAAGCGGGCGGCGTCGTGATGTCGATCGCGATGGTCGCGTTGGCCGCGTACTTGGTGGGCGGGATTCCGTTCAGCTACATTGCAGGCAAGCTCGCCAAGGGCATCGATCTGCGCGAGCACGGCAGCGGCAATCTGGGGGCGTCGAACACCTATCGTATTTTGGGTGGACGCATCGCCCTGGTGGTCTTGATACTCGACGTCGCGAAGGGATTGGTTCCCGTGCTGGTGGCGAGGCACTTCGACGCGCCGGGCGCGGAGCCGTTTCACGCCATCGCCGCGGCGGCGGGTGCGATCTTGGGTCACCTGTTTTCGCCCTACTTGAAGTTTTCGGGCGGCAAGGGCATCGCGACTTCGGCCGGCGCGTTTGCGGGGCTGGCACCGTGGGCGTTCGCGACGGCACTCGGCGTGTTCGCGGTCGTGTTCGCTGCGCGGCGCATCGTGTCGCTCGCGAGTCTGGCCGCGGCGGTGACTTTGCCCATCGCGGTGTTCGTAACACCGGGACTCGGCCTCGGGCATCGCTACATGTCGGTTTGGTGGATGACGCTCTTGGTGATGTTGGTCGTCATCGTGAAACATCGGGGCAATATCCGGCGCTTACTGGCCGGCACGGAGCCGGCGCTCGCGCGCCGGAAGGGATGAGCATGCGCGTCGCCGTGCTGGGAGCGGGAAGCTGGGGGACGACACTGGCGATTGTCCTCGCCGAGAATGGCCACGACGTCGCGTTGTGGGAGTTCGACGCCGCACTGGCGGCGGACGTCGCGCGCGAACGCGTGAACACCAAATTCCTGCCGGGTGTCCCGATTCCGGCCAGAATCGCCATTACGAACGACCTCGACGCCGCTCTGCGCGACGCCGAGCTGGTCGTGTTCGTGGTGCCCTCGCACGCGACACGCGCGACGGCCAAGCGTGTCCGCGCCGCCAGCACGTTCGACCCCGAGGCGCTGGTGGTGTGCGCCACCAAAGGCCTCGAAGAGGGGACGCTTGCGCGCATGAGCGACGTGTTGCGCGACGAGCTGCGCCTCGAGCCGGGCCGCATCGTGAGCCTGGTCGGCCCCAGCCACGCGGAGGAAGTGAGCCGCCGCGTGCCGACCTCGATCGTCGCGGCCGGGAGTGATGCCGCCGCGTGCGCCGCGGTGCAAGAGGCGTTCGTTCGACCGTATTTTCGGGTGTACACCAACGACGACGTGGTCGGGGTCGAGATCGCGACGTCGCTCAAGAACTCGATCGCGATCGCGGCCGGGATTCTCGACGGGCTGGGCTTCGGTGACAACACCAAGGCGGCCCTGGTCACGAGAGGACTGGCCGAGATTTCGCGACTGGGTGTCGCCATGGGAGCCTCGCCCGAGACCTTTTCCGGTCTTGCCGGGGTGGGCGACCTCGTGGTTACCTGTTTGAGTCGCCACAGCCGCAACCGACACTTGGGGGAAGCGATCGGTCGCGGCGAGACGTTGGAGCAGGCGCTCGCGGGCATGGTCATGGTGGCGGAGGGCGTGCGCACGACGCGCGCCGCCGTCGAGTTGGGCCGGCGTCATAAGGTCGAGCTTCCGATCATCGAAATGGTGCATCGGGTGCTCTTCGAGGCGCACGACCCCAAGGAAGCCGTGACCGCGCTCATGATGCGCCCGCCGCGCGCAGAGGCGAGCGGCGAGACCTCCGGACGCGCGAAAGGAGGACGCGGGTGAGGTATAAGACGACAACGGGGAAGATGTACTACACGATCGGTGAGGTGTCCGAGATCACCGCGGTCAAGCCCCACGTGTTGCGCTACTGGGAAACGGAGTTTCCGTCGCTGCGCCCCAAGAAAAACCGGGCCGGCAACCGAAGCTACCGCCCGCGCGACATCAAGTCGGTCTTGGCCATTCGGGACCTGCTGTACAAAGAAAAGTTTACGATCAACGGCGCGCGCAAGAAGCTCCAGGAGACCTCCGGGAATCCGGATCCCATCTTGAAGCAGATGCAGATTCCGTTCAGCGATCCGCAGGCGCGCCACGTGCTCTTGAGTGTGAAGAAGGAGTTGGAGGAGTTGCGCGGGCTGTTGACCGACGACGTGGTCGACGAACTCGCGGAAGTGTGACGCGACGGTTGCGCCGACACCCGCGCCTCTGTTAGTCTAGCATCTGGTCGGGGCGTGGCGCAGTCCGGTAGCGCACTTGCATGGGGTGCAAGTGGTCGCTGGTTCGAATCCAGTCGCCCCGACCATTTTTTTGGAGAACGGGGGCCGAGTCAATCGGCCCCCGTTTTCGTTTCAGTCCGCCACCGATGCGCGAGACGCTCACGGCCGTCGCGGCAGCTGCCACTCGTCGAACAGAATGTATTCGATGGCCGGTTTGATCTCGCTCGGGTTGAAGTAGACGGGCGGAAATCCGAACACCGCACTGCGCGCCGCGACGGCACCCGGGATGTCTTCCGCGATCACGTCCGTCGAATGCGACTCGTCCAAAACGCGACCGGCTGGTTGGTACGTCAGCTCGGCTGTGTCCAGACAATCCACGCCGTAGATCGGCTCGAAGCACGACCGCGCCGGCGCAACGAACGCACACGCGGCGCCTTGTCGGAAGTAGGCCGGGTTGTAGACCTCGACGTCGAGAGCCCTGCCCGGACGGCTGATAGAAGCGCCCGGGGCCGGCGGCTTCGGGCCGGAGCGAGATCGCGGGGAAATTCGGGTCGATGGCGTCCCCGCGCGCATGGTGTCGTCGCGACGCGATTGTGCGTTGGCGTCGCGCAGGCCGCTGATGCCGCAGTAGCGGCTGTTCGATCCCAGTCCCGTTAAGGCGCGCACGCTGGTTCGTTCAGGTACGCGAAGTCGATCGCGTCGAGGCAGAGGTCTCGGTACGCGAATTCGTTTCGGCCCGGTCGATCCAGGAGATACGTCGGCTGCGTGCCCGTCTGAGTCGCGCCAGGCTCCAACTCGTAGAGTGGAATCATGGGCCAGCGGACGACGAACGTTCCAAGCGCGGCACCACGTTCTGCACCGGGTGATTGCCGGTAATCAGCGCGTGAACGCCCGACTCCATGGCAAGTGCAAGTCCATTGGTTACGAGTCTGACCGTTGACACCCCCCGTCGGCGAGCATGAACCGGACGTGTTCAGCGGAAAACGACTGACCCGATACTGGATGAACGTGTAGAGGTAGGGAAGATCGCTGATAATTCTAGCGTCGACGTCACCAAAAACACTCCACACGATGTTCTTGTACTGTGAAAGTGTTGCGATTGGAATCACGTGATCCGTCGATGTGGCGATCATATCGACGGCCGGATCGAATTGGTTGACGTTCGACACCATGTCGAGCCAGAACCCGTCGTGTTCGGCGTCGTTGGGCATGGCCCCATTGGTGGCGTTCCATCCGGATTGCCCGGGGACTTCGTCCGCTCGGTAGTCATCGACGATCAACAGGTCCCGTTCGCCAGTGAAGCGCACGATGTTGATCCTCACCTGGATGCGCGAGCAACTACCGAGGTTGTCGATTACTTCGACACTGAAAACGTGAGTGCCGAAGCTGAAGCGGCGAGCTGCCGTCGTGACGGTCGGCGTGGGGAAGGGAGTGTAGTCCATCCCCCATTGTTCCGGATCATCGAGGTCGAGGATGTCCCAGCCGTAGCGATAGCCCGCCACGGTGCCACCATAATTGTCGGCGCAGGCGCCGAACGTGAACGATATCGGAACGTGCGCCGCCATGTCCGCGATGGTGAGAGGAAATTCGCACCCAGCCCCGATGGTATATCCATAGCGAGGATTCTGAACGACAAGGGTGGGCCCCGCCTCGCCCGGAGGGAGCACCTGGATCCGACGCACGTTCACCGGTTCCTGCAAGACCGGGTTCATCGCGCCGACGACGTTCTTCGCGCGAACTGCAAACACGTAGTCGCCGAAGTCGAGCGGCGGGGTTGTCCATGTCTTGCCTTTGCCGGCGGGGGCGTCGAACCACACCCACGGATACCAATCCGGGGCCGACGCGGGGTCGCGGAGATAGGCGATGGTCTGGGAATAGTTGTCGTTGTGCTCCCGCGTGTTGACCATCGCCCACTGCACCGAGTCCGGTTGCGGCTGCGGAGGATTCTCGCCCCACTCGAACGTCGCGACCGGAGGCATGGTCGCGGGCGTGAGGCCCAGGTTCGCAGTCGGGACGGTAATCCGGACACCGGGTGCGAGACTCTTCGGGCTGAAGGAAATGTAGTCCGGCTCCGTCGAGGCCAGCATTTCGTTGTCCACTGCACGAACGAGGAACGTTGCGACCGTGGATCCCGACTCGGTCGTGTGCGAAGGATCGATTTGGAAGACGAAAGTCGAGTCGTCCCCATACACCGTCGTCCACGTGCCCGCGACGTGCGCCGGGTCGAGCATAACGCCGTCGTTGTCACGAAGAAGGAATTCGTAGTGTGAAATCTTGCCATCCGGATCCGAGCCGCCCCATTCGAAGTGCATGGAGTAGGAATTGTCGGAGCCAATCGGAGGCTGGGCTTGGACCCACACCGAAGGTGCCTGGTTGGGAGCGGCGCTATCGGGGGGACTCTCGGTGCTGCACGCGGCAAAAAGGCAGACGGCAATAAGCCATCGGAAGTCGGAGAGTCGCATGACGTCCCTCTTTCGCTGAGACGCGCACCACGGTCGCGAACGGGCGAGGAATAGAGTATAGACGCCCGCGCGAGGCGTATCCAGGGGTATGTGGGGTAGAGTCGGCGTCGCGACGAGGATTACGCCCGGTATCCCAAGCTCGGCGCGAGCCAGCGCTCGGCTTCGGCCAGGGTCATGCCCTTGCGGCGCGCGTAGTCTTCGACTTGGTCGCGCGCGATGCGGCCCACACCGAAGTAGTGCGACCCCGGGTGCGCGAAGTACCACCCGGACACCGACGCGGCGGGCCACATCGCGAACGACTCGGTGAGTGTCACACCGCTCGTGCGCTCGCCGTCGACGAGTTCGAACAGCGTGCGCTTCTCGGTGTGGTCGGGGCAGGCGGGATAACCGGGCGCGGGGCGAATACCGCGATAGCCTTCCTTGATGATTTCCTCGTTCGACAACGCCTCGTCCTTCGCGTAGCCCCAAAACTCGCGACGCACGCGCTCGTGCAGTCGCTCCGCAAATGCCTCCGCCAGTCGGTCCGCGAGCGCTTTCGCCAGAATGGCGCGATAGTCGTCGTGATCTCTCTCGAATTCGGCGACGATGGCGTCCAAGCCGATGCCGGCGGTAACGACGAACGCCCCCACGTGATCCGCGACTCCAGAGCCCTTCGGCGCCACAAAGTCGGCCAAGCAGAAGTTGGGTCGCGAATCGCTCTTCGCGGCCTGCTGGCGCAGGAAACGCAACGTCGTGCGCACGCGCGCGCGAGTCGCGTCGTCGTACAGCTCGACGTCGTCGCCGATCGCAGCGGCGGGGAAGAAGCCGACGACACCGCGCGCCTTCAAGCGCTTCTCGCGCACGAACGTGTCCAGCATCTCGCGCGCATCGGCGAAAAGCGAACGCGCCTGCTCGCCGACCACCGCGTCTTCGAGGATGGCGGGGTAGCGCCCGCGCAGCTCCCAGGTTTGAAAGAACGGGGTCCAGTCGATGCGTTCGACCAGTTCCGCAAGCGGATAGTCGTCGAGCACGTGTGCCCCGAGGAACGTCGGCGCGGGTGCGGCCTGCCCGAAGTCGAGACGCTCACGGCGGCCGCGCGCCTCTTCGATCGACAACAGCTTCGCCTCCGCCGACGAAGCCTCGCGCGCTTCGCGAATGCGCCGGTACTCGTCTTTGGTCTTGGCCGCGAAGTGCGCGCGCGTGTCTTCGCCCAAGAGCTGGCTCACGACACCGACTGCGCGCGAGGCGTCGACCACGTGAATGACCTCGCGGTCATACATGGGGTCGATCTTGACGGCGGTGTGCGCGACGGACGTGGTGGCTCCGCCGATCAAGAGCGGCAGGTCGAAGCCTTGGCGCTTCATCTCGTGCGCCACCGTCACCATCTCGTCAAGCGACGGCGTGATCAATCCCGACAGCCCGATGACGTCGGCCTTCTCGCGCCGCGCGGTGTCGAGGATGGTTTGGAAGGGCACCATCACACCGAGGTCGATCACTTCGTAGTTGTTGCAGCGTAGGACCACGCCCACGATGTTCTTACCGATGTCGTGGACGTCGCCCTTCACGGTCGCCATCACGATGGTGCCGTTGTTCTTCATAGCATTGCCGGCGCCCTCGCCGGAGGCGTTGCGAGCGCGCTCGGCTTCGATGAACGGAATCAAGTGCGCGACCGCCTTCTTCATGACGCGGGCACTCTTCACGACTTGGGGCAGAAACATCTTGCCGCTCCCGAACAAGTCGCCGACCACATTCATGCCGTCCATCAACGGGCCTTCGATGACGTGAATCGGACGCGCGGCGGCGACGCGCGCCTCTTCGACGTCTTTCACGATGTGCGCGTCGAGCCCGTGCACCAGCGCGTGCGTCAAGCGCTCGTTCACCGGGAGCGATCGCCACGCCTCGTCGTCCTTCTTCTTGGGGTCGGCGCCGCGACGCAGCGACTCGGCCACTTCGAGCAAGCGCTCGGTGGCGTCGGGGCGGCGGTTCAAGACGACGTCTTCGACGCGCTCGAGCAAGTCTTTCGGGATGTCGGCGTAGACCATGAGCTGGCCGGCGTTGACGATGCCCATGTCCATGCCGGCGCGAATGGCGTGGTAGAGAAACACGGCGTGGATGGCTTGACGCACCGGCTCGTTGCCGCGGAAGGAGAACGAGACGTTGCTCACGCCGCCGCTCACGTGCGAGAGCGGAAAACGCTTCTTCAACTCGCGACACGCCTCGATGAATTCGACCGCGTAGCCGTTGTGCTCTTCGATGCCGGTCGCGATGGCGAAGATGTTGGGGTCGAAGATGATGTCCTCGGGCGGGAAGTCGAGCTGCTCGGTCAGAATCCGATACGAGCGCTCGCAGATCGAGATCTTGCGCTCGGTCGTGTCGGCCTGTCCCTTCTCGTCAAAGGCCATCACGATCACGGCGGCACCGTAGCGCCGCACGCGGCGCGCGTGCTCTACAAAAGCCGCTTCGCCCTCTTTGAGGGAGATTGAATTGACCACGCACTTGCCCTGCGCGCATTGGAGGCCGGCTTCGATCACGCTGAACTTGGAGCTGTCGATCATGATCGGGACGCGCGCGATGGCGGGCTCGGTCGAGACGAAGTTCAAGAAGCGCCGCATGGCGGCTTCCGAGTCGAGGAGTCCCTCGTCCATGTTGACGTCGATGATCTGCGCGCCGTCTTCGACCTGCTGGCGCGCAACGGTCAGAGCGGCTTCGTAGTTGTTCTCCTTGATGAGCGAGCGAAAACGCGCCGAGCCGGTGACGTTGGTGCGCTCGCCGACGTTGATAAAATTCGAATCGGGGCGAATCTCGAGCGGCTCCAAGCCGGACAGCAGCGTGTAGCGCGGACGCTCCGGCGCCCGACGCGGTGCCACACCGCGCATCGTTTCCGCGATCGCGCGCGTGTGCTCCGGTGTCGAGCCGCAACACGAGCCCGCGATGTTGACCCACCCGTCGTCGGCCATGGCGCGCAAATTCGCCGCCATCTCCGCCGGGGTTTCATCGTAGCCGCCGAAGGCATTCGGGAGTCCGGCGTTGGGATACACACTCACGGGCACGCGTGCCACACTCGCGAGGGCGGCGAGGAAGGGCTTCATCTGCGCCGAACCCAGCGCGCAGTTCAGTCCCACCGCGAGGAGCGGAATGTGCGACACCGAGGCGTAGAAGGCTTCCGGTGTTTGTCCCGACAGTGTGCGACCCGAGAGATCCGTGATCGTACCCGAGCAAATCACCGGAAGACGATAGCCGCGTGCTTCGAACTCCTCTTCGATCGCGAACAGCGCCGCCTTCGCGTTGAGCGTGTCGAACACCGTCTCGACCAAGAGGATGTCGGCGCCGCCGTCGATCAACCCGCGCGCGTTCTCGCGATAGGCGTCGCGCAGCTGGTTGAAAGAGACGTTGCGAAAGCCGGGGTCGTTGACGTCGGGCGAGATCGACGCCGTGCGGTTGGTGGGTGCCAGCGACCCGGCCACGAAGCGCGGCTGGGACGGATCGCGCTTCTCGGACGCGTCCGCTTCGGCGCGCGCGATGCGAGCCGCCTCGCGCGAGATCTCGTAAACGAACGCTTCGAGCCCGTACTCGTGCTGCGAGATCGAAGTCCCGTTGAAGGTGTTGGTGGTGGCAACATCGGCGCCGGCCTCGAAGTACTCGCGATGGATTTCGCCGATGATCTGCGGCTGCGTCAGGCAGAGCAGGTCGTTGTCGCCCTTCACGTCCTTGGGGTGGTCGCGGAAGCGGTCGCCGCGAAAGGCGGCTTCGTCCAGGCGGTAGCGCTGGATCATCGTCCCCATCGCTCCGTCGAGGATGAGGATGCGTTCGGACAGGATGCGCGAAAGAATTGCGGCTCGTTCGCGTGCGCGCGCGGAGCCGCTAACGGGGGACGATGTCACGAAGTGGGTGTTCGGATCGAATGAATGACCTCGAGTTGCGAGCCGCTCGACGGCTCGTGCTACGCCATGCCGCTATCCTAGGGCGATCCCGCCGTTCCGTCAAGTCGAGCTTGGCTCGTGGTGTCCAACGGCTTGCGCGGAAGCTGCCACTCGTTAAAAAGAATGTACTCGATGGCCGGTTTCACGTCGCCCGGGTTGAAGTACACCGGCGGGAAACCGAACACGGCACTGCGCGCGCCGACTGCCCCCGGAATGTCTTCCGAGACGACGTCGGCGTAGGTGCTGGTCCAGAACGCGACCGGCTGCTGATAGGTGGCTTCAGCGGTATCGAGGCAACCCAGCAAGTAGATCGGCTCGAAGCACGGACGCGGCCCGGGCACGTACTGGCAAGCGGCACCCTGGCGGAAGTAGGCCGGGTTGTAGACCTCGACGTCGATGGACTGCGAGCTGGGCGCGAACAATCGACCCGGATTCGCGACCTCGGGGCGCAGCGCCAGCGGCGGAAAATTGAGATCGGCCGGGATGCCGGTGCGCATGCCGTCGTCGCGGCGTGAATTCGTGTCGGGCAAGCGCCAGGCCGCGGTGACCGGGCAGTAGCGTTGGTTGTTAACCGATCCACCCCCGCGAATGCGCAAGCGTCCCGCGGTCTGGTAACCGTAGTCGATTACTTCGAGGCAGAGGTCCTTGTACGAGAATCCCAAGTCGCCCGGAGGATTCGACGCGTCCTGCGGACCGCTGCCGGTCTGCGTGCTGCCGCGCTCGAATTCGTACAACGGGATCGCGGGCCACCGAACCGACGGACTGACCGTCCGCGAGAGCGCGGTCTGTATGGGATGGTTGCCGGCGATCAACACGTGCACGCCCGCCTGCATCGCGAGGCCCACAAAGTTTGGAAGGACCTTGCCGGACACGCCACCGGTGGGGCTGCACGCACCGCTCGTGTTCGCGGGCGGGCGCTTCGAGCGGTACTGGATGTAGGTGTAGAGGAGCGGCAGGTCGGACGTGCTGCGCGTGTTCACGTCGCTGAAGACGCTCCAGATGATGTTCTTGTAGCTCGCGATCGTCGTGAGCGGCAGCTCGCGGTCCACCGAGCTCGCGATCACGTCGCGACCGGGGTCGAACGCGTCCAAATCCGACACCATGTCGACCCAAAAGCCGTCGTGCTCGTTGTCGCTGGGGACACCGCCGTTGGTGGCGGACCAGCCCGACTGCCCGGGCACTTCGTCGGGGCGATAATCGTCGACCACGAGCAGATTGCGCTCGCCCGTGAAGCGAACGATGTTGATCTTGACCTCGATGCGCGAGCAGAAGCCCGAGTTGTCGATCACTTCCGCGCTGAACGTGTGCGTGCCGAAGTTGAACGTGCGCGGCGGTGTCGTGGCCACCGAACCCACGAAGGGCGTGTAGTCGACCTCCCATTGGTCGGGGTCGTTCAAGTCCAAGATGTCCCAGCCGTAACGATAGCCGGCGACCGTCCCGCCGTAGTGCTCGGCGCACGCGCTCAAGATGAACGAAAGGTCGACACCCGACGGGACGTCGACGATGGTCAGCGGGTAGTCGCACGACGCCGCGATGATGCTGCCGATCAGGGGACTCGTGATGATGAAGGTCGGACCGGAGAGTCGCGCGGCCACCTTGATGCGCCGCACGTTGACCGGCTCGGTAAGGACCGGCGTTACCGCGCCGGCTTCGTCTTTGGCACGAATCGCGAAGACGTAGTCGCCGAACTCGAGCGGTGGCGTCGTCCACGACTTGCCCGAGTCCTGGGGTGCTCGATACCACGACCACGGGTACCAGTCCGCGGCCGACGCCAGCGTGCGAAGGTATGAGATTGTCTCCACGTAGCTGTTGTTGTGGAGCTTGGTACTGACCATGGCCCATTGGACCGAGTCCGGGTCCTGCTTGCTGATGTCGTCGTCGATGTAGTCGGTCGCGAGCCAAGAGATCGTGGAGATGGGCGGCATGTCGGCCGCCGTGATGCCGAGCTCCGCGCGTGGAATCGTGACGCGGACTTCAGGCGAAATGGTGCGCGAGGTGAACGAACGGTACGCCGGCTCGGCCGAACGAAGATGATCCTCGTCGACGGCGCGAATGAAGAACGTGTGCGAGCGCGCGAAGATCGCCTTTTGACTGCTCGGATTGGCATCCTGCAGCGAATCGGCCGAGAAGGTGAAGGTGGAATCGTTGCCGACGACCGGGGACCACGCGACGCCGACCGTATCGGCCGGGTCGAAGACACCGGTCACGTTGTCGGTGACGAGGTACTCGTAGAATTGGATCTCACCGTCGGGGTCCCATCCGCCCCAGAAGAGCTGGACGGTGTAGGTGCCCGTGGAGCCTTCGGGCGGACCCGAGGCCAGCCACACCGTGGGCGGCTGGTTCTCGACGTGGTCGCCGCTCAAGGTGTCGGAAGCGCAGGCGCCGAAGAGCGCAAGCAGGCCGACGGCCAATACACACAGAGGAATGCGTCCCACCAAAAGCCTCCTGCAAGTCTTTCTCGGCGTGGGGGATAAACGCCGCATCGATTCGGGCCCAGGGCCCCGCGGTGTGGGAGAGATCCGATCCGCACTATAAAGAGTCGGATGGACGGCCCCATTTACATGGATGCTCCAGCCGCTCCATAAGATACACGGCCGGGACGATAGCGCAAACGGGCGGGTGCTGCAAACTTTTTGATGCCGCACCCGCCTGTCTGGGGGAGGGTTACTTGAGGAGAACCATCTTACGCGTCTGGGCGAACTCCCCCGCCACGAGCCTATAGAAATAGACGCCGCTCGCGACCGGTTGGTTTACATCATTCGTTCCGTCCCAACGCACGTCGGTGTACGAACCGGCCGCGCGCGTCTCGTCGACGAGCGACTTCACCAGCGCGCCGGCGACGTGAACACGTCGACGCGAACGCGCCCGCGCTGCTTCAATGAAAACGCGATCGTGGTCTGCGGGTTGAACGGGTTGGGGTAGTTCTGCTCGAGATGGTTGACGGTGACGGGTTGCGCATCCGAGGGCGGGCCTCCGTCGACATTGAACGGATTCAGCGTATCGAATAGGAATCGGGCACGGTCCAGGACCCCGTCATGGTCGTCGTCTCGAATGTAGATGAAGCTGAAGCCGGCCAAGACGACCTTGCTGTTTCCCGTCGTCTTCAAGATCACGGCGCCGTTGGTCGCGGCGGCCGCACCGTAGGTCATTTGCATATTGGTGCCCCCCGTCGGCGTCATGACGTCGAAGTCGTTGAGCAACGGGCAGCCCCCGTAGGCGACGAAGCTCTGGCTTCCATACATGCTGCCGGGGCCCACACCGACTACCGTCGGCGAAATACCGAAGCTCGGACGGTGGTTGTTGGTGGTCAGCGCAAAGGTCACATAGGTCGCCTTGAATGTCGCTGCGGACGCCCCCGTGGCCGCGAGCAAGCTCTGCGCCGCATCGTCACCGCAGATGAACACCCCGCCCATAGATGTGAGGCCCGCCAGAAACTCGTTCACCATCGCGTAGTCGTTCGACTTCTCGGGCGAACCGCTTCCGTCGCCCAGACCCGAGGAGAGATCGCCGCAGTCCCACACGATCGCGTTGTAGTTGGCGTTGAGTTGTTGTGCGACGTCGGTCACACGCGTGCTCGGTCGGTTCGCAACGCTCGACGATGGACCGCGCACATCGTAGCGATCCGGCGTCAGACGACAGTCTGCTCGAACGCCGTGTCCCAATACACCTGGGCGCCGCGTCCATCCATGCCGTCGACGTACAGGAACTGATTCAAACCGTCGAGCGGCAGGATCGTGAACTCCGACGCCGCGGCCGCCGCGACGTCGACGTCGCTCTGTACGTACGTGAGCGCGCGAGCCCGAGCAATAGCTCGTCTGACCGTTGGTGTTCGTCGCACCGAAGAAAGAACTCGATCACGTCGCCGGCTTCGAACAGGTTGTCGTTCAGATCGACGACGAACGTGCTTGAGCTGTTCACGCGCAGCCAGCACTGTATCCGCGTCCACGTCTTGCCGTTGGCGACGACGGTATCCTTGAACGGATACGACGGGCCTCCCGACAGCACCGCGCCCGTCTTGGTGGGACTCGACACACCGCTGTCGATCACGTGCACGTAGAGGTAGCACGCCTTGTTGCCGTTGGTGCCGGCCTGATTGCCGGTGCCGCCTAGGTCGTCGGTCGCGAGGCCGCTCGGGTTGGTCCCGATGACGGCCGTGATCGGATCGCTCACGATGACGCGCGCCGAGTCGCCAGGAAGAATAGTGTGGCTCGCGCTCGCCGTGATCGAAAGTGCCGCATCCGCGCGACCGATCCCGGTGTCGCTCCCGTCGCTCGGGAAGGTGTCCTGGAACATATCGATGTCGCGTGCGCTCCAGATCGGCCCCACGATGTCGACACGGTACACCTTCGCGTTGTCGTATAGCGGTGTGTGGGTGTGACACGCGCCGCTTCCAAAGGTGCCGCACCATACGGGGCACATGTCCATCACGCCGAGCTTGACCTGGATGTGGGTTGCGGCCCCATCAATCAGGTATGCGATCGGTCGGGTCGGCCGTGACCAACCCGTGTTCACGAACGGAATGAAGAAGTTGTTATCGCGCCAGCGACCCAAGCATCCACCGACCACCGATCGAACGCCCCACGTACTCACAATCAGGTTGTCGAGGCTGTTTTCGTCGTAAAGCGAGTATGAAAAATTGATGACCGACCCGGATCCCGTGAGTGGAATCGTTGGTGACCAAATCTCCGCATTGATGTACTGACCTTCGGAGTTGCCGTAAGGGACCGCCAATTGCTGTGGGTATCCACCGCACGCGTAAGTCGCTGTTGATCCCGCGATGGCCGCCCACGTGCAACTCAAATCTCTCGAGCACACGTCCGCTTGCTGCACGAGCGCGGCGCCTGGAAATAGCGCCATGTACGATGCCCCGTAGCCGGGGACATCAAAAGCCTCCCAATCGTTCGTGTAGGTCGCACCCAACGCTTCGTCCTCGAAGTCCTCGAGCGGCAAGCCTTCGACTTGCAAATTGTCGATGACGACCGGGCCGGCGTGACTGTCGAATTCCCCGTCTTCGTCTGAAAAGGAAGCGTCCGATGCAAAGCGCAGGCGCACTTTCACGTACTCGCCCACAACGACGTAGCTCGCCGAGTGCGCAAGCGATCGCGATCCGTCCCAGTTGGAAAGGCCGCCGTCCAGCGGCTGCCAGTCGATGAAAAGGCCCGCGCAAGTCAAGTATTCGAGAAACGTCGCGTCGTACCCCTCTTCGGAGTCGAGCTGCATGAGGAACGAGACATCGAGATCCCCGCTCACGGGAATGCACGCCTGCGTCCGCCAGGTTTGATTCCAATTGTTGCCATAGCCGGGAAGTGCGACGTAGCTGCAGAAGTCCGTAGGCGCTGCGCGCGCGCCGCACCAAAGCGACTTCGATCCGGCGAGCGGCGCGTACGAATCGCCGACGCTCACGTTGGCGCCCGCGAAATCGTCGACGTGCCAGAACGTCCCGATCTGTGCAGTGGCGTCGACCACCGTCCAGCCTTGCGCGTTGCACGTGCCGCCGACATCAAAGGAGTAGCTCGCGAGCACCGTTGTGTTGGTGGCCGCGAGCGCGAAGCGCGTGTCGTTGGTGCCGGGCAGGGAACCGTCGAGCGGTCCCACGGCCGTCGGTAGTTCGGATGTGCGAATGGGCTCGGGCAACCGACGGGCGTCCGCCGCCGAAACCGCGAGCACGGTGAGAACGAGTATGACCAGGTTTGCCCTTAGCATTGCAGTGCCTCCAGTGGTCGGCTGGGGCCTACTTCAACAGCATCAACTTCCGGGTTTGCGAGAACCCGTCCGTCATGAGTCGACATAAGTATACCCCACTGGCCACCGGAGCGTCGTCGGCGTTTCTGCCGTCCCAACGCACGTCGGTGTACGAACCGGCGGCACGCGTCTCGTCGACGAGCGTTCGAACGAGCGCCCCGTCGACGGAATAGACGTCGATGCGAACGCGCGCGTGCTGCTTCAACGAAAACGCGATCGTGGTCTGCGGGTTGAACGGATTCGGATAGTTCTGCTCAAGACGATTGCTGAAGACGCGCGGAACGTCAGTCAGTTGATTCTGGTTGCCGACCATAAAGCTCAGGATGTCGCGCAGATGATCCGCGCGATCCATGACACCATCCGCGTCGTCGTCGCGAATGTAGATGAAGCTGAAGCCGGACCCCATCACGCGCGCGTTCCCGGTCGTCTTCGAGATGACTGCGCCGTTGTTCGACGCCGGTGTGCCGTAAGTCATCTGCGCAATCGTCGATGCCGTCGCCGTCACGACGTCGAAATCGTTGATCAGCGGACAAGCTCCGCTGACCGCGAACGTATCGTTTGCGAACGCTCCACCTGGAACGCCGGTGCCTACGGGGGAGATCCCGAAGCTGGGCCGATGATTGCCCGTGACGAACGAGTAGGTGAGGTACGTCGACTTGAACGTTACCGCGGGCGCCCCCGCCGCCGCGTTGAGTCCGGCGAAGTAATCGTCGCCGCAAATGTAGATGCCGCCGGGCGTCGTCAACCCCGCGAGAAACGAATTCACCATCGCGTAGTCGTTCGATTTCTCGGGAGCGCCGGTTCCGTCGCCCAGGCTCTGCGTAAGGTCGCCGGCATCCCACAGAATCACCTGGTAGTTGCCATTGAGCTGCTGGGAGACGTCTTTCACGCGCGTGCCCGGCCGGTTTGAGACGCTTGAGGACGGACCGCGTACGTCGTAGCGATCCGGCGCGAGTCCCATCTGCTCGAACGCGGTGTCCCAGTAGACCTGCGCGCCACGACCGTCCATGCCGTCGATGTACAGAATGTCGTTTCCGAAGGTGCCGTTGCCATTCAACGGCAAGATTGTGAACTCGGCCGCCGTCTCGGCCGCGAGATCGACGTCGCTTTGGACGTAGTTGAGCGCTGGACCGGAACAGTAGCTGGTTTGACCGTTGGTGTTGGTAGCGCCGAAGAAGAACTCGATCACGTCGCCCGCTTCGAACAAGTTGTCGTTCAAGTCGACGACGAAACGGAAGTTCGTGTTTACCGGCGTGGGTGGAACCAAGCGGCAGCGAATGCGCGTCCACGTCCTGCCGTCGGCGACTTGCGTGTCCGTGAAAGGATAATCGGGATTGTCCGTGAGGGCGGCTCCGGTCTTGGTGGGACTCGGGACGCCGCTGTCGATAACGTGCACCCAGAGGTAGACCTGCTTACCTCCCAGCCCGAGGTCGTTCGAAAGACCACTCGGATTGTCAGCGGTTGCGGTGATGGGATCGTTCACGATAACTCTCACCGAGTCTCCCGGGAGGATCGTATGACTTGCACTCGCCGTGATCGAAAGCGCCGCATCCGCGCGACCGATTCCCGAGTCCGATCCATCGGTTGGGAACGTGTCTTGGAACATGTCGATGTCGCGCGTGCTCCAGACGGGACCCACGATGTCGACGCGATACACTTTCACGTTGTCGAAGAGTGGCGCGTGGCTGTGACACGATGCGGCTCCGAAGACGCCGCACCATGAGGCGCATTCGTCGACAATGATTAGCTTCACCTGCATCTCTGACGCACTCGACAGATCGAGCAGGTCGCCCACCGGGAAAGTCGTCATATACCAGTCCTTTTGCGAGCCATAGTAGACATAGTTGCGGCTGCGCCAGCGGTTGCTGCATCCCTCCTGGGCATCGGAGCGAACTCCCCATGCGTAGAAGACAAGTCCATCCAGCGTCATGTCGCGATAGACGGTGAATTGCAAGTTGACGACATTTCCAGTTCCGACGAGTGGGATCGAAGGAGACCAAATCTCGGCGCACAGATACTGCCCTGTGCCATCGCCCATGGGTACGGCTTTTTGTTGAGGAAAGCCGCCGCATGCGTAGGTCTGTTGAGATCCGCTAACCGCCGACCAGACACAGCTCAGATTTCGAGCGCACATATCCTGTTGGACGAGTGAAGAACCGCGAAACAGCGCCAGGAATGACGCCCCGTAGCCTGGAACGACGTCGGCTTCCCAGTCCTCCGACGAGACGGCGCCCACGGCTTCATCTTCGAAATCTTCCAGAGCAAGACCTTCGACGACCAGATTGTCAATGATAACGGGACCTGCGTGGCTGTCGAAATCGCCATCTTCGTCGGAATCGAAGTCCGACGAATCAAAGTGCAGTCTGACTTTCACGGTCTGCGCATTGATCGGGACCGACAAGGTGACCGGCATGGGATCGGACTTTCCACTCCATGACGCATACCAGTCGTCGCCGTAGAGGACGGTCCAATTGGAAAAGGGAGCCGTGCAATCAGTCGTATACTCGAGGAAGGTCGCGTCGTACCACTCGTCGGAATCGGTCTCGATGAGAAAAGAGACGTCGAGCATCCCGGTGACGGGTACGCAAGTCTTGGTTTGCCAGGCTTGGTTCCAACGGTTTCCGTATCCAGGTAGAGTCAAGTAACCACAAGTCACGCCGGGCGTGGCGGCGCGCGCTCCGCACCAAAGTGACTTCGTGCCGGCTAACACCGCAAGCGAGTCGCCTGGATTCACGTTCGCGCCCACGAAGTCGTCGACGTGCCAGAACGTTCCGACTTGCGCCGTGGCGTCGACGACGGTCCAACCTTGCTGCGAGCAGGTCGATCCGACATCGAACGAAAAGCTCGCGAGGAGAGTGGTGTTGGTCGCGGCGAGCGCGAAGCGAGAATCGGGAGCGAGAGAACCGTCGAAGGGACCGATGTTGGTGGGGGCCTCCGACGTCCGGACCGGCTCCGGCGCTTTTCGCGCCTCGGCGGGTCCCACGGCGAGACATAGCACGAGGAGTATGACCAGGTTTGCCCTTAACATCGCCATGCCTCCAGTGGCCGGCTGGGGCCTACTTCAACAGCACCAGCTTGCGGGTTTGAAAGAAGCCGGCGGCCGTGAGTCGACAAAAGTATACTCCACTGGCAGCCTGCGTCCCATCCGCGACATTTCCGTCCCAACGCACGTCGGTGTACGAACCCGCCGCGCGCGTCTCGTCGAGAAGTGTGCGCACGAGTGCGCCGTCGACCGAATACACATCGATACGAACGCGTGCGTGCTGCTTCAACGAGAACGCGATCGTGGTCTGCGGATTGAACGGATTCGGGTAGTTCTGCTCGAGACGATTCACGGTCACCGGCGTTGCCGCGGTGGGCGGTTCGTGCGCATTGCCGAGATACGTCAAGATGTCCGCGAGATGCTTCGCGCGATCCATGACGCCGTCTTGCTCGTCGTCGCGAATGTAGATGAAGCTGTAGCCCGCGAGCATCACGTGCGCGTTGCCCGTCACCTTCGCGATCTCGGCGTCGTTGTTGAGCGCCGGAGCACCGTAGCGCGACTGCGGAACCGTGGCACCGGCCGGTGTCATCACATCGAAGTCGTTGATCAGCGGGCACGCGCCCGAGATGATCCAGGTGTCGCCCGCGAAGGCACCGCCGCCGATGCCGGTTGCCAGCGGAGAGATGCCGTAACATCGGTCGGTGATTGCCGGTCGTCAGCGTGTACGGATGTAGGTCGTCTCTGAACGTGACCGCGGACGATCCCACCGCCGAGTTCAATCCTTGCGGGAGATCGTCGCCGCACAGGTAGATGCCGCCCGGCGTCGACAAACCGGCGAGAAACGAATTCACCATCGCGTAGTCGTTCGTTTTTTCAGGCGCGCCGGATCCGTCGCCCAAACCCTGCGTGAGATCGCCGCAGTCCCACAGGATCGCGCGGTAGTGTGCATCAAGCTGATTCGCGACGTTCTTCACGCGAGAGCTGGGTCGATTCGACACGCTCGACGACGGCCCGCGCACGTCGTAGCGGTCGGGCGTGATCCCGAGTTGTTCGAACGCGGTGTCCCAATAGACTTGCGCGCCGCGTCCGTCCATGCCGTCGACGTAGAGAATGTCGGTCGTCGTCGCCGCCGTTGACGGGGAGAATCGAGAACTCGGCCGCGATTTCCGCGGCCAGGTCGACGTCGCTCTGTACGTAATTGAACGACGGGCCGGAGCAATAGCTCGTCTGTCCGTTCGTGTTGGTCGCACCGAAGAAGAACTCGATCACGTCGCCGGCTTCGAAAAGGTTGTCGTTCAAGTCGACGACGAACGTGTTGTTCGAAAGCACGCGCAACCAGCACTGGATACGCGTCCACGTCTTGTTGTCGGCCACGATCGTGTCCTTGAATGGATACTGCGGACCGCCTGAGAGCACTGCGCCGGTCTTGGTCGGGCTCGGAACACCGCTGTCGATCACATGGACGTAGAGGTAGCATGCCTTGTTGCCGTTGGTGCCGGACTGGTTGCCGGTGCCGCCGAGGTCGTCGGTATCGAGGCCGCTCGGGTTGGTACCGACGACGGCAGTGATGGGATCGTTGACGATGATGCGCGCGGAGTCGCCGGGCAAGAATGGTAGAACTCGCGGACGCCGTGATGCTCAAAGCGCGCATCCGCGCGACCAATGCCGGTGTCGCTGCCGTCGGACGGGAACGTGTCTTGGAACATGTCGATGTCGCGCGCGCTCCACATGGGTCCGACGATGTCGACGCGGTAGACGCGAACATTATCGAGCAAGCGGAGCGTGACTGTGACAACCGCTCTCCCAGACTCCGCACCACACGCCACATTGATCGATGACGCCGAGTCGAACCTGCATGAGGGGATTCGCGTAGTTGACCAGAGTCGCCGACCGGAAACGTATTCGACGAACCAGTCCTTCTGCGATCCGAAGTACACGAAGTCCTCGACTGCGCCATGGACCGCACATCCATTCGCGTTGATCGAGCGAACGTCCCAGACGTAGAAAATGAGTGCGTCGAGAGTCATGTCGCGATACACGGTGAACTGCAGGTTGGTGACGGTGCCGGTCCCAACAAGCGGAAAGGCGGGTGACCAAATTTCGGCGTTGATGTATTGGCCTTCGCCGTTGCCCTTGGGTACCGCGGCCTGCAGACGGGAATCCGCCGCACGCGTAGTTGTAGGGTGACCCGCGAATGGCGGCCCACATGCAGCTCAAGTTCTTCGCGCACGCGTCCTCTTGAACCAACGTGCCGCCGCGGAAGAGATCCATGTACGACGCGCCGTACCCGGGCACCACATCGGCTTCCCAGTCTTGTGTCTCGGTCGCGTTGATGGCGTCGCCTTCGAAGTCTTCGAGCGGCAGTCCTTCGACGACGAGATTGTCGACGACTACGGGTCCCGAATGACTGTCGAAGTTGCCATCTTCGTCGGAGAAACCGCCGTCCGATGCGAAGCGAATGCGGACTTTGACCGGGCTGCCAGTCCCTGCGTACGAACCCCCGGCTGACAACGGTCCGTGCCTCCCATCCCAAACGCCGACGCCCCCGTCGAGCGTTGTCCAATTCCTAAAGGGAGCTATGCAATCGGTTGTGAATTCGAGGAATGTGGCATCGTAGCTATACTCGGAGTCGGTCTCTAGGAGGAACGAGACGTCCAACGTTCCGGTTACCGTAATGCACGACTTCGTTTGCCAGAGTTGGTTCCAGTTGTTGCCGTAACCGGGGAGGAGGAGGTACGAACACGCGAGACCGTTCGTCGCCGCGCGAAGTCCGCACCAGAGCGACTTCGTGCCGGCCAATACCGCAAGCGAGTCGCCGGGGTTGACGTTGGCACCTGACGAAGTCGTCGACGTGCCAGAACTCGCCGACTTGCGCGGTGGCGTCGACGACGGTCCAGCCTTGCTGCGAGCACGTCGCGCCGACATCGAAGGAGAAGCTCGCGAGCAGTGTGGTATTGGTCGCCGCGAGTGCGAAGCGAGTATCGGGAGAAAGCGAACCGTCGGTCGCGCCGGCTTCGACGAGCGGCGAGCTGGTGCGAACAGGCTCGGTGCCCGTGGTTCGCGCGAACACCGAACCGCACGAAAACGCCACCGCGAACGCGGCGGAGAGAATTGCCCTTAGCATGATCCCAAGTCTCCCGTCGGTCGGCGGGATTGCTCAGAGGAATGTGCGCCGTTTCGAGCCAAAACGGCTAATTGAACCTCGCCTTGATGGGGTGGCAAAACCGGGGTATCGTCGGTTGACCTCATGCTGCAGGCCATTCCGTACCACCTCGGCGCCTTCTTCTGTCGATTCACCCCCGACTGGTTTTGCCGCGGGATCACGTGGACCTTGGGGGAGATCAACTGGCGCCTTCGGCCGGGCACGCGACGGACGGTCCGCGAGAATCTGCGCATCATTCACCCGGAGTGGTCGGAGCGGGAGCGCCGGCGAGTCTCGCGGCAAGTGGTGCACAACTTCGCGAACAGCATTCTGCTGTTTCTGCAATTGCCGTTCTTCGACCCGGAAGAACTATTCGCGCGCATCGATGTGTCGGCGTTTCGCGCCGAGCTCGAGAAGTTGGGTGAGAAGCGAGCGCTCATCGTGGCGACGGCGCACTTGGGGCCGTGGGAGTTGGGGGGCTTCGCGCTCACCCACATGGGGTACACGGTGCACACGGTCGCACTCGATCACCGGAGCGCGCAGGTGACGAAGTTCTACAGCGATCGACGCGCGTACGTCGGGCGTGCACGCGCACCAGCAGGCGGGGAGCATCACGATCCTTCGCGAGGCGATCAAGCGCGGCGAAGCGGTGGCTTTGATGATCGACCGCGCCTACGGCAAAGCGAAGAAGCGCTTCACCCTATTCGGCGTTCCGACGGAGTTTCCGCTTGGGGCACCTCGTCCTGGCGGCGCGCAGCAATGCCCCGGTCATGACGGGCGTACTGGTGTTTGACGGCCCGAAGCGCTTCCGGTACGTTCACGGCGGGACGCATTTCCCCGGGGACTACGACGACGAGTTCGAAAAGCTGGAGCGTTTGCAGGAAGAATGTCTGCGCGACTTGGAGAGATTGATTCGAGCGCACAGCGAGCAGTGGTTCCACTTCATGCCGATCGTTCGCACGGAAGCGCAATAGCTCGAAAACCGCCTTGTAGAAGCGAACTGGCTCGAAAACCACCCTATAAATGAGCACGCCCTACACCGACTTGGCCGCCATCATCCCGGCCTACAACGCGGGCAAGCACCTCGCGGCCGTCATCGACCGGGTTGAAGGGTACGTGCCGCGCAATCGCATCGTGGTGGTCGACGACGGCTCTAAAGACGACACGCGCGCGGTGGCGGAGAAGGCGGGAGTGGTGGTCGACGTGCACCCGGAGAATCGGGGCAAGGGAGCGGCGATCCGCTCCGGGATCGCGCGTGCGCAGGAGTTGGGCGTTCCGCTCGCGATCATGCTCGACGCCGACGGGCAGCACAGCCCCGACGAGATTCCGGCCTTCGTCGCGCGCCAGAAGGAGACTGGCGCCGACGTCGTGGTCGGGAACCGGCTCGAGAACCCGGCCAACATGCCGTGGCTTCGAAAAGCCACCAACCACGTGACGAGTGCCGTGGTGTCGCTCCTGGCGGGGCATCGGGTGGCGGACTCGCAGAACGGCTACCGGCTGATCCGGCTCGACCACTTCAAGAAGTTCCCCCTGACCACCTCGCGCTACGAGATCGAGTCGGAAATGATCATCCGGGCCGGCCGGGCGGGGGGGAAATTCGCGTCCGTACCCATCGAAACCATCTATGCCGGGGAGGCCAGCTTCATCAACCCGTGGGTCGACACCATGCGGTTTTTGCGCATGGTCGGAAAGTCGTTCTTCTGGTAGAATGCATGCTCCCTCCGGGTTCGCGCGGTTAGATGGCCAAACATATTCTGATTTGCAACGACGACGGGTTCGACGCGCGCGGCATCCAAGTCCTCGAAAGGGCACTGGCGCCGCTGGGGGAGATCACGGTAGTCGCCCCGGATGCGGAGCAGAGTGCCAGCAGCCACTCGCTCACGGTGCGGCGCCCGATCGACGTCAAACAGGTCGACGACCACCACTACCGTGTGGTGGGCACACCGACCGACGCGATCGTGCTGGCCCTCCAGGTGCTCTTGGGGCGCAAGCCCGACTTGATCGTCTCGGGCATCAATCACGGACCCAATATGGGTGAAGACGTGCAGTACAGCGGAACGGTGGCGGCCGCTTCGGAGGGGATGATCTTGGGTGTCGCCTCGATCGCGATCTCGGCCCTCCAGCGAACGGTGGCGAACGAAGAGGTCAACGGGGGGTTCGCGCGGAGAATCGTCGAGCGCGCGCTGGCCGAGGGCCTGCCGAAGGACGTCCTGCTCAACGTTAACATTCCGAATCCGGACGTCGCACCGATCAAGGGACTTCGCATCACCAAGCTCGGCTCGCGCCACTACGAGAATTTCATCGATCCGGGGCGCGGACCCTTGCAGAAAAGCTACACCATCGGCGGTCGCGAGCCGGTGTGGCGCGACGACGACGGCTCCGACATCTCGGCCGTGCGCTTGGGCTACGTGTCGGTGACACCGCTGCACCTGGACCCGACGCACTACAAGGCGATCGTCGAAATGGAACGCTGGCGGTTCGAATTGTGAGAAGGTTGCCCCGATGAGATGGCGTCAGTACAAGATCGCGCGCGAGCGCATGGTGCGCGAGCACGTCTACAATCGCGGTGTCCGCGACCCGCGCGTCCTGGAAGCGATGCTGCGCGTTCCGCGCCACCTCTTCATCGGGAAGGACTCGGGAGTCGAAGCGTACGCGGATCATTCGTACCCGATCGGCTTCCAGCAGACGATGTCGCAGCCGTATATGGTCGCGTACTTGACCGAAGAACTGCGCCTTTCGGGCGAAGAGACGGTCTTGGAGATCGGCACCGGTTCCGGCTATCACACCGCGGTCTTGGCCGCACTCTCGAAGAACGTCGCCACCGTCGAGCGTGTGCCCGAGCTGGCCGAACGCGCGCAGTCGACCTTGCGCGATTTGTTGTTCTCCAACGTCGACGTCAAGATCGACGACGGTTGGAAAGGCTGGCCGGAAAAGGCTCCCTTCGACCGCGTGCTGTTGACCGCGGCCGCGCAGCAAGTGCCGCGCGCGTTGCTGTCGCAGTTGTCCGACACCGGCTTTTTGCTGGGGCCTGTGATTCGCGCCGACGGCAAGCAAGAGATCGTGCGACTGATTCGTCGCGGCGGAAAAGTCGAAATCGAACGGCTGATCGAATGCTCGTTCGTTCCGATGGTGCGCGACGTGCGTCGCAAGAGCCGCACCAAGCCGGCCGAGTCGGGAGTCTCCGGTTCCTGAGAAGTTAGGGTTGATTCGTCGCCAAAGCGTGTTACGATAAACGAACTTAGAGCCTCGCCCGGCCGCACCATCACAAGCGGTTCAAGGGTGCGGGCGAAGTCTTGTATGGGCTTGGGTCGGGGCGTAGCGCAGTCCGGTTAGCGCGCCTGCTTCGGGAGCAGGAGGTCGGAGGTTCGAATCCTCTCGCCCCGACCATTCCATCCCCGCGCCTTCGCGGGGTCGCGGGGCACGACGACGATGACCAACGATCGCCCTCACGACGAAGGACGCTCCGAACCTTCCTACGACATCCAGGCGCGCTACCTCGCCGAGATCGGTCGTTATCCGCTGCTCACTCCCGAGCAGGAAGTCGAACTCGGTCGCGAACTCGCCGCCGGCAGCGAAGACGCCAAGCGCAAACTCATCATCGCGAATCTCCGCCTCGTCGTCACCATCGCCAAGCGCTATCAGCGCGGCAGCCAGAATCTCCTCGACCTGATCGAAGACGGCAACCTGGGCCTGATTCGCGCCGCCGCGAAATTCGACTACACCAAGGGATTTCGCTTCAGCACCTACGCGTCGTACTGGATCAAGCAATCGATCAAGCGCGGCATTGCGAGCCAGTCGCGCGCGATTCGCATTCCGGTCCATATCTATCACTTGATCAACAAGTATCTCAAAGTCGAAGACCGCCACGCCGGGAAGTCGCTCGACGACGAAAAGATGTCGGCCGAGCTGGACGTCAGTGTGCGGCGCGTGAAACTGATCCGCACCTTGATCACGGGCATCCGCTCCGAAGACCCGCTCGCGAGTGCGGATGCGTTGCAGCAACTCGCGTCGGATGCGTACCATCGCAACAACGGTTCGCCGGAATCGCTGGTGACGTTGCAGCTCGAGAACGAGGAAATGTCGACCTTGTTCGAACGTTGCTTGAATCCGCGCGAGCAGGAAGTCCTGACCCTCCGCTACGGCCTCGACGACGGGGAGCCGCGCACGCTGGGGGAGACGGGGCGGGAGGTGGGGGTGTCGCGCGAGCGCGTGCGTCAGATCGAAAAGCGCGCGCTGCAAAAGCTCAACCTCGTCTTGTCGGGTCGAAAGCGCGCGGGAGGTTCGGCGCGCGAAGGTACCAATTGAGCGGCGTCACGGGTGCCGTCGAACGAATCCGTGCCGCTATCCGCGAGGTTCCCGACTTTCCCAAGCCGGGCATTCTCTTCAAAGACATCACACCGGTCCTCGGTGACCCCTGGCTCTTCGCCGAAGTCGTGCGCGTCTTCGTCGAACGCTACCGCCCCATGCGCATCCAGAAGGTGGCCGCGATGGAATCGCGCGGCTTCATCTTCGGGGCACCGCTGGCGGCGGAAATCGGCGCCGGCTTCGTGCCGCTGCGCAAGCACGGCAAACTCCCGCATACCACCCTGGCCGAGTCGTTCACGCTCGAGTACGGCGAAGAGACCCTCGAGATCCACACCGACGCCATTCGCCGCGGCGAACGCGTGCTCGTGATCGACGACCTGTTGGCGACCGGCGGCACCGCCGCAGCCGCGTGCAAGCTGGTCGAGAAGACCGGCGGCGACGTGATCGAGCTCGCCTTTTTGATCGAGCTCGCGTTCTTGAAAGGCCGCGAGCGGCTCGCCGACATCCCCGTCTACGCGATGATCCGCTTCGAATAAGTGGTGGCCCCGGCGCGAGTCGAACGCGCGACAAACGGTTTAGGAAACCGCTGCTCTATCCATCTGAGCTACGGGGCCACACCAAGGCGGGCAAGGCTTCGGGCGCGCAACAAACCCGAATAGAGGACTGCGATTTCGGGACTCGTCGCAGTATAGGAGAATCGTCAACGAACGGCTAGACATCTATAAAGCACATCTGTATACTGACCGGCGGAGTACCAGGCCTCGCTTTTCACCGACTATTAAAAGGAGTCTACGTGAAGGCAGTACGGCTTGCCCCCGGTACCTCCGTTGTCCCGTATCAAGGTCTCGACCTGCCTATCCCCGGGTCGACCGAACTGGCTCGCGTCCGAACCTGCGCCGCGACCTTACTCCCACTGCGTTCGCTCGAGCCTTGTCCCTTCCCGAATCAACTGCGTGAGCCGTACGCAGTTCCACCTTCATCATAATGTGAGGGATCGTCATGATGAAACGCTATCTCCGTTTCGCCGCGTTCGCCGCCTCGTTCGCTATCATCGCCACCTGGGTGGTTGCGGCGGGCGGTCAGCAACCCCCGAGCTACGTCCCGCAACAGGTCATCATCAAGATGGATCCCGCGACACCGGCGTCCGACGCCGAGGCGGTTCGATCCAGCTTGCACGCGACCGTGAAGCAGCGCTTCAAGAGCATCGGGGCGGAATTGTGGGTGATCAGCGGCATCAACGTGACCGACGCGGTCAAGCGTTTCAAGGGCGATCCGCGGGTGGACTACATCGAGCCGAACTACGTCGTGCACGCGCTCGACGTGTTCCCGAACGATCCGCGCTTCGGCGAAATGTGGGGGCTACACAACACGGGGCAGCAGGGCGGTACGCCCGACGCGGACATCGACGCGCCCGAAGCGTGGTCGCTGGGCACCGGCGGTACGGTGCTGGTCGGTGTCATCGACACCGGCTGCGATTACAACCACGTCGACCTGTCGACGAACATCTTCGTCAACCCGGGTGAGATTGCGAACAACAACATCGACGACGACGGCAACGGCTTCGTCGACGACGTCCACGGTTGGGACTTCGTCAACCACGACAACAACCCGATGGACGACCACGGGCACGGCACCCACACGTCGGGCACGATTGCCGCCATCGGCAACAACGGCGTCGGTGTCGTGGGCGTGTCGTGGACGGCGCGTATCCTGCCGCTCAAGTTCCTCGACGCGGGCGGCTTCGGCAATACCGGCGACGCGATTCTCGCCGTCGAGTACGCGACCATGATGCACGCGCGCCTGACCAGCAACAGCTGGGGCGGCGGCGGCTTTTCGCAAGGGCTGTACGACGCCATCGCGGCGGCCGGCCAGCAAGGCATTCTGTTCGTAGCCGCGGCGGGCAACTTCAGCTCGGACAACGACGTCACTCCGAACTATCCCTCGAATTACGACCTCGACAACGTCATCGCGGTGGCGGCCACCGATCGCCGCGACCAGCTGAGCAGTTTTTCGAACTACGGCTTGACCACGGTCGATCTGGGTGCGCCGGGCACCGACATCTTGAGCACGTTCCCGGGCAACACGTACGGGACCATCTCCGGCACCTCGATGGCGACCCCGCACGTCTCGGGTGCCGTGAGCCTATTGTTGGCCGCGGCCCCAACACTCACGGGTTTGGAAGCCAAGGCCATCATCATGCAATCGGTCGACGTCATCCCGGCCTTGCAGGGCCGCACGGTGACGGGCGGGCGACTCAACGTGTACACCATGCTCGCGGGCTTGGACGACACCCCGCCCGACGCGGTCAGCGATCTCGCCGTGCAGTCGACCGGTTCGACCACGGCAGTGCTCGCGTGGACGGCGACCGGTGACGACGGTGCGGTCGGGACGGCGTCGTCGTACGACTTGCGCTACTCGACGTCTCCCATCGACAGCACCAACTTCGATTCGGCCACACCGGTGCCGGGAACGCCCGCGCCGAAGGCGGCTGGCGGAGCGGAGTCGTTCGAAGTCTCGGGCCTCGACTACAACACGCAGTACTACTTCGCGCTGGTCGTCGCCGACGAGCAAGACAATCGGTCGGGTGTTTCCAACAGCCCGAACGGAACCACGCTGGGTGCCCCGCACCTGGCGTACGCGCCGGCTTCCTTCTCGGCCGACTTGCTCACCGGCGGAACCGACACCCAGACGCTCACCATCCAAAACACCGGCGAAGGAACGCTCGATTTTAGCTTCCCGACCGGTGCCATGCAGAGCGGACCGATGGCGGTCTCGCCGTCGCTCTTGCCGTCGTGGCTGCACGCGAACCCGCCCGCGGGGCGCGTGAACGCGGGCGAGAGCATGGAGGTCCATCTGGTATTCAATGCGACCGGTCTCTACGGCGGCAACTACAACGAGACCGTGATGTTCGCCACGAACGACCACACGCAGGAGTCCGCACCGCTCTACGTCTCACTCCACGTGACCAACGCGCCCGACGTCGCCACCTCGCCGCTCGAGCTCGACTACGGCGTTCGCTTCGTCGGCACGTGCTCGAACCAAGACCTCGTGGTCCGCAACGTCGGGACTTCGGCGCTGTCGGTCAGCGGAATCTCCGTGATCAATCCCGACTTTTCGGTCGAGTCCGAGGGCTTCTCGCTCGGCATTGGCGAGAGCCGAACCCTCGTCGTCTCCTTCTGCCCCTCGTCGGAGAACCTGTCGGGGTTGCCGCGCTCGTTCCCGCGGCGCAGCAACGGCATGATCAACATCGCCACCAACGATCCCGACCATCCGACGTACAAGGTCAAGTTGTTCGGCGAAGGCGCGGCCCCACCGGAGATCTCGGTCAACCCGCCCTCCCTCTCCGAGGACTTGTTCACCGGGGGCAACGCGACGCACGCGCTCTCGATTTTGAACAACGGCGGCAGCGATCTCACCTTCTCGCTGGCCATCGAGGACCAGGGCAGCAGTGCGGCGCGTTTGCACCTGGGAACCGCGGGCCAAACGCCGGATAGCGGTCGCGACATCACGCCGGCGGGGAAGAAAGCCAAACCGAACGGCAAGGCGTTCGCGGCCGGACACACCGGCGCGCGCAATCGCACGATTACGAGCACCGCACCCGTGATTACGAGTGCCAGCGACCTCAAGATCCTCTTGCTCGCCGCGGGCAGTGTGGGCGAGATGCAGGCCTTCCTCTTGGCGTACCCGGACGTCGCCATCGTGGATGTGTTCGACGGCGGGTCGGCGACTCCGACCTTGGAGAACTTGACGCCGTACGACGCCGTCATAACCATCAACAATTTCCCGTTCGGCGATCCCGTTGCGATTGGCAACGTGCTCGCGGACTACGTCGACGCGGGCGGCGGCGTCATCACGACGCTGGCGTCGTTCATCGACGGCTGGGACATTCGCGGGCGCTTCGCGGACGACGGCTACTCTCCCTTTGCACTCGGAAGCGGGCCGCTCGGTGCCGCGAACCTCGCGAACTTCAACGCGGGTCATCCCATCATGGCCGGCGTGTCGTCGGCGATGGGCGATCTTCTCGGCGCGACCACACTCACCTCCGGCGCGGAGTGGGTGGCGGACTGGGACAACGGCCAGCCCTTCATTGCCACCAAGGGCGATCACGTGGTCGGTGCCAACGTATTCGTCGCCGACGGCGGGTTCTGGTCGGGCGACGTGGCACTCATTCTGCACAACGCAGCCTTGTGGAGCGCGGGTGCAACCTGGCTTTCGGCCGATCCGACCGAAGGTGTGGTGCCGCCGGGCAACACGCTCGACGTCGCGGTGACGTTCGACGCGGCCGGCTTGAACGGCGGGGACTACGCCGCCAATGTGCACGTTACCAGCAACGACCCCATCACTCCCGAGGTCGTGGTACCGGCGAGCATGCACGTCACCGGTGCTCCGGACATCGAGTCGTCCGCGACGGCACTCGCGTACGGGCAGGTATTTATCGGCGGGATCAAGAACCAGACGCTGGTGTTGTCGAACCAAGGCACCGACATGCTGCACATCACGTCGATCTCGTCCGACCTTTCGGACTTTTCGGTCAACGTGAGCAGTGCCACCCTGTCGCCGGGTGGATCGCAGAACGTCGTCGTGTCGTATTCGCCGACGTCGACCGGTGTCGCCAGCGGGACGTTGTCGATCGCGAGCGACGACCCCGACGAAGCCATGCTGGCCGTGACACTCGACGGAGAAGGCATCTTGCCGCCCATCATTTCGGTGGCGCCGAGTTCCTTCGAAGACAGTCTGTTCACCGGCGAGACGTCGACGCACACCATGACGATCTCGAACACGGGAGCGAGCAACCTCACCTTCGACATCGACACGGAGGAGATCCAAGCCCTCCACGCCACGGTGAAGCAAACCATCTCGATCCCGCGCAGCGATGGAGATTTCCCGCGCGGGACGGCGGCACCGTCGATTTATGCGGCGCCGCGCAGCGGCAGCGGCCGGCCCTCGGCGTCGAGCACGGCACCGCAAGCGGCGGTAGGCTCGGCCTTCTCAACCGACGCGTCTTCCTTCCAAGCGACTCGCTTCAACCTGAGCACGCCGGAGGTTCTGGATTTCGTCGGTTCAACTCCGTCGTATATCTGGGCCGGTGACTTCGGGGGCGCCGACAATGCGTTCGCCTACGCGGTCGACGACGGCAACCAGTTCATGCAGATCGACACGACGTCGGGGGTCGAGACGATCCTCGGCACCATCGTGCCGTTCAGCGACGAAACCTGGACCGGCATGGCCTTCGACCCCACCAACGGTCTGATGTACGCGACCAGCACCGACATTTTCCAGTCCTCGTTGTACGTGATCGACGTGGCGATGCCGTCGGCGACGCGCCTCGGTGCGATCGGCTTCCCGGGGATCATCTCGCTCGCGGTGGACGACACCGGGGCCATGTTCGCGCACGACATCGTGACCGACGAGTTGGTGTCGATCGACAAGGCGACGGGTATCGGGACGACGATCGGATCGCTGGGATTCGACGCGAACTACGGGCAGGGGATGGCGTTCGACAAGGACTCGGGCCAGTTGTACCTGGCCGCGTTCAACAACGCGACGTTCCAAGCCGAGCTGCGCGTCGCCGATCGCACCACCGGTGCGACGGCGCTGATCGGCGTCCTGGGTGCCACCAATCCGGGCAGTCTCGTGCAGCTCGGGTGGTTGGGGATACCGGGGCTGGCAGGCGTTCGCTGGCTCGTCGCCGATCCGAAAGAAGGTGTGGTACCGCCGGGGACGTCGATGGACGTGTCCGTGATATTCGATGCGGCCGGATTGTACGGCGGCGACTACAAGGCGGTTTTGGGGATCGTCAACAACGATCCTTTGACGCCGGTAGTATTGCTGCCGGCGCACCTGCACGTAACCGGTGCCCCGGATATCGCGGTCACGGAGACGTCACTCGACTACGGCCCGGTCTTCATCGGAGGTGTGTCGCACAAGACCATCAAGGTGAAGAACGCGGGGACCGACGTCCTCACGGTTTCGTCGATATCGAGCGACCACGGCGACTACTCGGTCGACGTGCCCAACGTCGTGCTCGCACCCGCTACGTCGCAGGACGTGGTGGTGACGTACGCGCCGACGTCGGTCGGCCCGAGTACTGCAACCCTCACCATCGCCAGCGACGACCCGGACGAAGCCACCGTGACGCTGGCGCTCAGCGGCACCGGTGTGGAGCCGCCCATCATCGGCGTCAACCCGACGTCGTTCGCGGAGGATCTCTTCACCGGCGGGACCGCGAGTCACACGCTCACGATCTCGAACACGGGTGCGAGCGACCTCCAGTTCGACATCTCTGCCGAGGACGTGACCACGTCGGCGGCCGCGTCGCGCGCGGTGCTGCTGCGTGGTCGCCCGTGGCTCGATCGCACACTGCACGGGGGCGGTGTGGAGGCCAAGGCGGGATCGGGTAGTACGTCGCGCGGGTCGCATGCGCAGCAAACGATTGCCAGCGCCACCCACGCGCCGGCGGCTGCCGACCCCGCCATCCTGGTGATCCAGGACTTCTCGTCCTGGGGGCTCGACATGGCGACGTTCATCTATGACAACTTCGGTTTGGTTGCCACGGTGATCAATTCGAATCAGATCGTGAGTACCGACTTCAGCGGGTACGATCTCGTGATCACGTGCGGTGACCAGACCTCCGCGTACTACGACGCGCTCACCAACAACGTGGGCAAGTTCGAGACCTACGTGCACCACGGCGGCGTCGTGCAGTACCAACTGGCGACGCAGGGGGACGACGTCTCGCTGGTGGGCGGGGCACAGATCACGTTCGGCGACATCGACAACTTCAACGACGTGGTGGCGCCGAGCCATCCGATTGTCGCGGGCTTGCCGCCGCTGCTGGAAGGCAACGCGGCCAACCACACGACGCTCTCGAATCTGCCAGGCGGGACGACGGTGATCACCCAGACCAGCGGGTCGCACACGCCGACTACCGTCGAGTACGACTTCGGGTCGGGCACGGTCATCGCGACCGGCATGACGTGGGAGTTCCTGTACGGGTTCGGTTACGAAGCGGGTGCCATGCTCGGCAACGCGGTGGCGTATTCGCTGACCAAGGCCGGCGTGGGCTGGCTCGCGGTCGAGCCGAGTGCGGGCACCGTGCCGCCGGGCGGGTCGATGGACCTCGCGGTGAACTTCGACGCCGAGGGTCTGTACGGCGGAGACTATGCGGCCAATTTGGTCGTCGCCAACAACGACCCGCTCAATTCGCAGGTCGTGGTTCCGGCGACGTTGCACGTCACCGGCGCACCGGATATCACGGTGGCCGACACCGTCCTTGCCTACGGCCAGGTGTTCCTGGGCGGGGTCAAGAAGAAGACGGTGGTGATCAAGAACGACGGCACCGACATGCTCAACGTGAGTTCGGTGGCCTCGAGCAACCCCGACTATTCGGTCGACGTGGCTTCGTTCTCGCTGCCGCCCGAGGGGGTGCAGAACGTCGTGGTGTCGTTCGCTCCGACGACGGTGGCTCCCATCACCGGCACCTTGACGATCACGAGCGACGACCCCGACGAGGGATCGGTCGTGATCTTCCTCCAGGGTGAAGGTCTGGAAGCGCCCGTCATCTCGGTGGCGCCGTCCTCGTTCGACGAGGATCTGCTGACCGGGCAGACCGCGACGCACACGATGACGATCTCCAACACGGGGGGCAACAACCTCGAGTTCTCGATCAAGACCAAGGAGACCGACACCGTCCGCGCGACGGTGACGCAGAGCATCTCGATCCCGCGCAGCTCGGGCGACTTCCCGAGAGGGACGGCGGCGTCGTCGTTCCGCGAGGCTCCGGGCACGGGAAGCGGACGACCGTCGGCGACGAGCACGCCCACGCCGCAAGCGGGGGTGGGCTCGGCCTTCTCGACCGACGCGTCCTTCGGCCAAGCGACCCGCTTCAATCTGAACACACCCGAAGTCTTGAATTTCGTGGGATCGGTGCCGTCGTTCATCTGGGCCGGCGACTTCGGGGGCGACGACAATGCGTTCGCCTACGCGGTCAACGACGGCAACCAGTTCATGCAGATCGATACGACGTCGGGGGCCGAGACGATCCTCGGCACCATCGTGCCGTATAGCGACGAAACCTGGACCGGCATGGCCTTCGACCCGAGCAACGGGTTGATGTACGCGACCAGCACCGACATCTTCCAGTCCTCGTTGTACGTGATCGACGTGACCGTACCGTCGGCGACGCGCGTCGGGGCCATCGGGTTCCCGGGGATCATCGCGCTCGCGGTGGACGACACCGGGGCGATGTTCGCGCACGACATCGTGACCGACGAGTTGGTGTCGATCGACAAGACGACGGGTATTGGGACGACCATCGGGTCGTTGGGATTCGATGCAAACTACGGGCAGGGGATGGCGTTCGACAAGGACTCGGGCCAGTTGTACCTGGCCGCGTTCAACAACGTCACGTTCCAAGCCGAGCTGCGCGTCGCCGACCGGACCACCGGTGCGACGGCGCTGATCGGCGTCCTGGGTGCCACGAATCCGGGTAGCCTCGTGCAACTCGGGTGGTTGGGGATACCGGGGTTGGGCGGAGCGCGTTGGCTCCTCGCCGATCCGAACCAGGGTGTCGTGCCGCCGGGGACGTCGATGGACGTCGCGGTCAAGTTCGACGCCGCCGGATTGTACGGCGGCGATTACAACGCCAACCTGGTGATCGCGAACAACGATCCCATCTCGCCGGAAGTCCTGGTGCCGGCGCACCTGCATGTGACGGGCGCCCCGGACATCGCGGTATCGCAGACTGCGCTCGATTACGGCGAAGTGTTCCTGGGAGTGACGAAGAGCCTTCCCGTGGTGATCAAGAACGAAGGTACCGATCTTCTGACCGTGAGCAGCATCACCACGAGCCACCCCGACTACACGGTGGACGTGAGCAGCGTGGCACTGGCACCGAAGGCGAGTCAAACCGTCAACGTGTCGTACCTGCCGACGTCGGTCGGATTGGCGCCGGCGACGCTCGCGATCGCCAGCGACGACCCCGACGAGGGGCTGATCAACGTCTCGTTGACCGCCAAGGGTGTCGAGCCGCCGGTGATCGCGGTAACGCCGCCCTCCATGTCGGAGGAACTCTTCTCGGGCGGTACGGTGACGCGGGTGCTCAACATCGACAACTCGGCCGGCGGTTCGAACTTGTATTGGAGTGCGGCGGCCCAGGTCTCTGGCAACGCGAGCAGTGTGATCGAATCGAGTCCGACCTTCGGGACGGGACCGCTCGCGGATGCGAGTAGTGCCGCGAAGAAGGATCTCAAGAAGGACGCGAAGAAACCGCACCTTGCGGCCACGCGGCCCGACATGAGCAGCATCTTCGCCTTTGCGCCGCACGGTTCGTCGACTCCGGTCACAGCCGCCGGCACCAGCCTCGAGGATGTCCTCGCGAGCCTGGACGCCAACTTCGCGTCGGTGACGTCGCTGATTCCGAATCGTTTCGACTTCTCCGAAGGCGAGACTGGGAACAACATCGGCGACGGTGGCAACGACATGTACGACGGCGGGAACTTCGTGGGAACGAACATGGGCAGCGGGCTTTCGTACTCGGACGGTGTCATCGTGTCGAGCGCGGCGTTCGGGCCCGGCGGCCGCTACTTCACGCGGAAGTATCCCGGCTTGTGGGTGCTCGTCGCCGACATGGACAACGTCGAGTACTTCGAGACCTTCGGCAACCTCGGGGCGGACGGGGGCGGCAACGTCGACGGCGCGGTGCTGGACGCCTCGGTGTCGGGTATCGACTTCCGCGGCTTCGTCAAGCGCGTGTACAACGCGTTCGACCCGTCGGTGAATCACATCATTCTGGTCGAAGAGAATCCGGGAGCGAACCACGAGTTCGCCACCAATACCGACGACGATTACCATCGTGCGACGAATCTCTCGTCCAGCAAGCGCATTTACTACGTGCTGTACGCGTCGCAGAACGGGGGCTACGTCGACAACACGGCGACGCTGGGCATCATGAATGCGTTCTTGAACGCGCTCGGACTGTCGCCGGGTTGGATCAGCATTGTGCCCGCGTCGGGTACGATTCCGGCCGGGGCGAGTGCGCCGGTGAACGTCACCTTCGATGCCGGCGAACTTGCCGGCGGCGACTTCGACGCCGACCTGGTGATTGCGAGCAACGACCCGGTGTCGCCTGAAGTCACCGTGCCCACGCACCTCCACGTGATCGGGGCACCCGACATCGGGGTGTCGAATCCGTTCCTGAACTTCGGGCAAGTCTTCGTGGGCGGTAGCGCCACGATGAATCTCGGGGTGTCCAACAGCGGCACCGATCTGTTGGTGGTGAGCAACATCGCGTCCGCCAATCCGGCGTACAGCACCGACATCACGAGCTTCTCGTTGGCGCCGGGGCAAAGCCAGAACGTGGTGGTGAGCTTCTCGCCCACCGCGAACGGGCAGTTGATCGCGCCGATCACCATTTCGAGCAACGACCCCGACGAGGCGAGTCTCGCCGTGTTCATGGTCGGAGAGGGAATCGACCCGCCGGTGATTTCGGTTACACCGACGTCGCTCACCGAGTCGTTGTTGACGGGCGGCACGAGCACGCAAGTGCTCAACGTCGCCAACGTGGGTGCGAACCTCATGAACTTCGCGGTCTCGATCGGACCGGGAAGTGCAACCTCGGGCGGCGGTGGTCCGGACTACTTCGGCTACCGCTGGCGCGACAGCAACGAACCGGGCGGACCGACTTTCGCCTGGGTCGACGCGAGCGGCGGCACCAACGTCCCGCTCACGGCGAACGGATTCACGACCGGGATCCCGCTCGGCTTCACCTTCGACTTCTACGGCTTCACCTTTACGACGGTGGGCGTGGCAGCGGACGGTTGGCTGAGCTTCAACGGATCCGGCAACGGGTTCCCCAACGCCGTACCGCAGCTCGACAACTACGCGGGCGTGATCGCGCCGTACGCGCGCGACTTGGATCCCGCGGGTGCCGCATACGTTCGCTACCTGACGGTGGGGAGCGCACCCAGTCGGCGCTTCGTGATCGAGTACAACAACGTTCCCGACCAGGGCGGCGGGAACTATAAGACCTTCGAGGTGATCTTCATCGAAGGGTCCAACGCGGTCCGCTTCCAGTATCAGCTCGTGAGCAACGACCCGGTGGCGTTTGGGATCGAAAGCCCGGACGAGACGTATGGCATGGGCGACGGCGGAACCGGCGACCTGTACATCGACCCGTCCATCATCGAGAACAACTACGCGATCGAGTTCATCGGCCGGCCCGCGTGGCTGGACGTGAGTCCGTTGGGCGGCTCTGTGTTCGGCGGCACCAACACGGACCTCTCGGTTGCGTTCGATGCCACCGGACTGCCGGGCGGCGACTACGCGGCGGAAATCACGATCCTGAGCAACGACCCCGCGACACCCGCAGTCGTGGTGCCGGTGACGTTGTCGGTCGACGGGAGTGCCAACGCGAGTGGTGTCAACCCGAGCGAGATTCCGACGCAGTTCGCGTTGCTCGCCAACCGTCCCAACCCGTTCAACCCGACCACGACCATCGCCTACGATTTGCCGGTGAGCGTGGACGTGCGCTTGATCGTGTACGACGTGAACGGGCGCGAAGTGCGTGAACTGGTCAACACGAGGCAACCGGCCGGGCGTCAATCGATCGTGTGGGACGGCCGCAACGCGCAGGGCACCACCGTCGCGAGCGGCGTCTACTTCTATCGACTCAAGGCCGGCTCCTTCGTGCAGACGAAGAAGATGGTCATGATCAAGTAGGTCAACTCGACCAATCCGCGTGCGAGAAGCGCCGGGCCCGCGAGGGCCCGGCGGTTCTCGCGCATCGGCGCGTGTGGTATACTCGGCGTCGCGTCCGACCGACGGTCGGTCGCTCCGCATGCGCCGTATTATTCTTCCACTACTTCTCGTTGCCGGCATCTTCGCGTGGCTCGTGCTGCGCGGCGGAAGCGGCGACGAATCCGTTTATTCCGGAACCATCGAAGCGCGCGACGCGCGTGTGGGCTCGTTGGTGGGCGGGCGCGTCGTCGCGGTTTTGGTGGAAGAAGGGGACTCGGTTGAGGCCAACCAGGTTCTCGTGCGTCTCGACGGCGATCTGCTCGCGGCCCAAATCCGTGAGCAGGAAGCACGGGTCGCGCAAGCCAAGGCCAACCTCGACCGCGTCGTGAGCGGTCCGCGCCGCGAACAGATCGAACGCGCCCGCATCGAGTGGGATCGCGCCGAGAAGGAGCGCAAGCGCCAGGAGGCGCTTCTCGCGCAATCCTTGACCTCCGACGAGGCCTACGACGCCGCGGCCGCGAGCGCCCAAACCGCCTACCAAGCCTATGAAGAGCTGCGCGCCGGCAGTCGCAGCGAGGACGAGCGCCAAGCTCGCGCCGCGTTCGACGAGGCGAACAACGGCCTCGAGTACCTGCAACGTCAGTTCGCCGAGACCGAAGTGCGCTCGCCGACGCGCGGCATCGTGCAGACGATGGACCTGCGGCCCGGCGACATCGTGGCGCCCAACCAGGGTGTCATCGCCGTGCTGGAGCCCGGCGAGTTGTGGGTGCGCGTATTCGTGCCCGAGACGCGGCTGGGGCGGGTGCGTGTTGGGCAAGCGGCCGGCGTCTTCATCGACACGTTCCCGGAGCGCGCGTTTCCCGCGCACGTCATCTCCATCAGCTCGCGCGCGGAGTACACGCCGCGCAACGTCCAGACCGCCGAGCAGCGCGAGGACCAGGTGTTCGCGGTCAAGCTCGACGTCGCGCCGTCGCCCGAGCTCAAGGCCGGCATGACGGCGACGGTTCGCTTCGACGAGCATCCTTCCGAATGAACCCGCACGCCGACGATCGCGCGGTAGCACCGGCCGACGATCGCTTCGGCATCGAGGTGCGCGCGGTCTCCCACAACTACGGCGCGGTGCGGGCGCTACGCGAGGTCAGCCTCTCCATCGCGCGCGGGACCATCTTCGGCTTGTTGGGGCCCAACGGGTCGGGGAAGTCGACCTTGATCCGCATTCTGTGCGGACTGCTTCGCCCCACGTCGGGGCACGCCTTCGTCGACGGCATCGACGTGACCCGCGACGCCGACGCCGTGCGCAAGTGCATCGGCTACGTCCCGCAGCGATTTTCGCTGTACGAAGACCTGACCGTACTCGAGAACTTGAACTTCTTCGCGCGCGTGTACGGGCTCAAGGGCAAGCGCCTGGTCGAGCGGCGCGAATGGGTCATCGGGTTGACGGGCATCACACCCTATCGCGACCGCCTGGCGGGCCAGTTGTCGGGCGGGTGGAAGCAGCGCCTCTCGCTGGGTGCGGCCTTGATGCACGAGCCGCGCATCGTGTTCCTCGACGAACCCACCGCCGGCATCGATCCGGTAGCACGCCGCGAGTTGTGGAACCTGCTCTTCGACTTGTCCGCGAGCGGTGTCACACTCCTGGTGTCGACGCACTATATGGATGAAGCGGAGCGGTGCAGCCGCGTGGGCTATCTGTATCTCTCTCGCCTTTTGGTCGACGGCGAGCCGGAAGATCTGGTGCGCCTGCCCGAAATCACGCCTGCGGGAACGCGCCGCGTCGAAGCAGCCATCGACGGCAACCCGGCACCGGTCATGCGCCGCGCGCGCTCGCTCGCGTACGTGCAGGAAGTGACGATCTTCGGGAATAGCCTGCATCTCTTGGTGCCGGCCGCACTCGGCGACGATGCGATCCAGCGCGACTTGTCGGCCGAAGCGCGCGGCTCGGTGTCGATTCGATCCATAACACCTTCGCTGGAGGACGTGTTCGTGCGCCTGACGGCACTGCAGGAAAACGGCGCGTCGAGCGCCGAGGGGACCGCGTCATGAGGGGATTTCTCGCCGTGCTGCGCAAAGAGGCGATCCACATGCGCCGCGACAAGGGGACGCTGCGACTGGCCCTGGGGATTCCCGTCTTCCAGTTGATTCTCTTCGGGTCCATCGACACCAACGTGACGTCGGTGCCGACCGCGGTTTTCGACCAGTGTCGCTGCCCCGAGAGCCGGGCCCTCTTGGATGAATTGGTGGCGACGAAGACGTTTCGCATCGCGCGCGACGTGTCGTCGCGGGCCGCACTGCGCGACGCCATCGTGGCGGGGAACGCGAAGGTGGGCCTCGAGATTCCGCCCGACTACGGCCGCCATCGACTCGATGGAACCCAGGCGACGTTCCTGGCCTTGATCGACGGTTCCGACAACACGATTGCGTCGCAGAGCATGGCCGCGATCGACGGGTGGGCGTTGACGAAATCGCTCCAAGAACTCCAACAGCGGACCGGTTTCGCCGCGCTTCCCATCGCTCCACGCCCGCAGATCCTCTTCAACCCCGACACCCGCACCGCGAATCTCCTCATTCCGGGGTTGATCGCGATCCTGCTGACGTTTTCCGGCACCTTGCTCACGGCCTACGCCATCGTGCGCGAGCGCGAACGCGGGACACTCGAGCAGCTCATGGTAACGCCGGTGTCCTCGACCGGGATGATCACGGGGAAGCTGGTGCCGTACCTGGCACTCGCGTTCGTGCAGCTGGTCCTGGTCCTGTTTTGCATGAACGTGTTCTTCAAGGTGCCCATTCACGGGAGCGTGCTGTTGTTAGCCGGGCTCTCGCTCATCTATTTGACGTCGCTTCTCTCGTTGGGTCTCATGATCTCGGCGCGCTCGGCGACACAGATCGAAGCCACCCAGGCCGCACAGGGCATTCTCCTGCCGTCGATCATGCTCTCGGGCTACATCTTTCCGTTGTCGTCGCTGCCGGGTCCGCTGCGACTGCTCTCCCAAGTACTGCCCGCCACGCACTTCGTGGCCATCTCGCGCGGGATCATCATCCGCGGAGCGACGTTCCACGACCTCTTGCGCGAAGTGGTGTCGCTCGCGCTGATTTCCGTGGTGCTCTTGACCGCGAGCGTGATCATCTTCCGGCGCAAGCGCCTGTAGCGGGAAGCGCGCGCGTGCGCGACTACGCGACTAGAAGTGGACGTTGAGCTGGAGACCGAAGGACGTGAAGTAGCCGGTGTCGACGTAGTCGCCGTCGATGCCGAAGTAATAGCCCGCGACGTTCAATCCGGCCGTGAAGTTGGGCGTGATCCAGAACTCGTAGCCGCCCTCGGCGAACAACGAGTAGCCGTAGTCGTCGGCTCGATCGCCGCGCTGTTGCGCGGTCCCTTGTTCCGCTTCCTTGGCACCGGTGCCCGCCAGGCCCATGCCGCCGCCCGCGCGTAGATAGATGCCGCCGCTGGGTCCCAGCGGATCACCAGGATATAAACTCACCGCGAGTCCGAGGCTTTGGAACGTACGACGAATCTTGACCGGATCCTCGCCGAATTCGACCAGCCAGTCGCCCCAGTACGCTTCCGCTTGAAAGTGCGGATTGATCATGCGACCGAGTCGCACCGACGGCGCCGCACCGCCCTTGTAGCCGTCCGACTGTCCCGCGAATTCCGCCAGATCGGTGTCGGGCAGGGGATTGGCGTTGGTGACATTGCCGGGTCCCACACTCCAGCCGATGCCGACCATCCAATTCGAGCGCGCGTAGTACTTGAGGGCGTGACAATCGCGCGCGAAGCCTGCGATGAAGAAGCTGGCAGCAAGCGCGCCGACAAGGAAGCGGGCGGGAGCGATGCGCATGCACGCATCCTACGCGAGGCCGATCGCCGATGAAAAGGCCAAAATTGACGGTTAACGCGGAATCGCACTTGCCGACATGCCTGCAGCGGCGTAGTGTACCGCGCATGCCGCGCGCCATCGTCCTCCGGGCCGTCGCGCTCGCCGTGCTGTTACACGCGGGGGCGACGAGTTCGCGACCGCTCGAACACCCGCCGCTGGGCGCGGGTCTTTCGTCGACACTTCCTTCCTCGACGCTTCCGCTCGACATCGCTCCCTCGCTCGCATTGGCGGGGGACGACACCCTGCGCACGCACGCGTCGTACGTCGCCAAGCATCGGCTGGCGCGCACGTGGCTCGAAGTCATTTTCTTGAATCGCATGCAGTGGGTGTTCAATCGCTACATCGTGCGATCGGGCGAAGAGGTTGATCAATTCAAGATCGGCTGGGACACGATTTCCGAGAACATGAAGAACGGCTTCGAGTGGGACGACAACAAATTCCACACCAACCATTTCGCGCACCCCTACAACGGTGCCATGTACTTTGGGGCGGCGCGCGCCAACGACTACACATTCTACGAGTCGATTCTGTTCGCGGCCTTGGGCAGCGCCGGTTGGGAGTACGCGGGCGAGAACAATCACCCGGCCGTCAACGACTGGATCAACACGACCTACGGCGGCATGAGCTTCGGCGAGTCGTTGTTTCGCTTGAGTACGCTGGTACTCGACAACCGTGCCACCGGTTTCAGTCGTGTGATGCACGAAATCGGCGGCGGCATCTTGAGCCCGGGTCGCTTCGTCAACCGCATCGCCACCGGCGAAGCGTGGCAAGTCCACCAGGACCCGGGTGGTCACGTACCCGAGCACTTGGGAGGGGCCTTCAAGGCCGGCGCGCGCGCGATCGGTACTCACCACATTTGGGAAGACAACGAGACCACTGCCTTTCTCGCCCTCGCGCTCAACTACGGCGACCCGTTCGGAGAGGCGCTCGAGAAGCCGTTCGACACCTTCAACTTCGACTTCCAGATGAACATCGGCGGTGCCAGCGACGACAGCAGCGACGTGATCGCACAGATCGACGCCGAAGGCTGGTTGTTCGGAGCGAACCAGTACGACGCCGACGGCGTCGGGAGTTTCTGGGCCGCGTTCTCGCACTTCAATTACTATTCCAACGAGGTGTTCAAGTACGGGTCGCAGGAATTCGGCGCCGCCTACTTGGACCGTTACAAGTTGGGAGAGAAGTACTGCGCAAGCTCGGCGGTACACTTGAACGCGATTCTTTTGGGCGCGGCGTATTCGGATTACACGAACATATCCGGCCGCGACTACGACTACGGCCCGGGCTTGGCCGCGGAGTTCCAATGGACCCTGGAGCGCGACCACCACCCGCTCTTGTACTTCGAGCAGGACGCCACTTGGCTCCACGCCATCGACGGCAACATTGCGGACCACTTCATCTTCATGACCGACGTTCGTTTCGAGGTTCCCATCCACACCTACTTCAAGCTCGGCGTCGAATATCTTTTCTACGCGGCCAACCGCAACTACAAAGACTATCCGGACGTGAACGTCAGCGCGCCGGAGCTGCGATTGTCGGCCGCCTTCGACGTCGACTGATGCTTTCCAGCCGCGCCATCCGCGCGGTCACCGCGATCGCGTGCGTGCTTGCATGCGCGGGCTGCGGCGGACTCGCGACTCCCAGCCCCGAGCTCTTTCCCACGCCCCCTCGCGACGCCATCACGTTCTGGGGCCACGCCTGCGCCTACGTCGACGCGGGTGGGGTGGGCATCGTCACCGATCCCGTGTTCCAGCGATCGATTTGGACGCGCACGCGCCGCATTCCTGCGCCGCCGCCGGCGTCGTACGCGGCGACCCGGGTGGTGCTCATCTCGCACGCGCACGACGACCACTTGAGCCCGGAGACGTTGCGCACCTTCCCCAAGGACATCGTCATTCTGTGCCCGGTGCCGGCCGCGAAGTACCTCGAGAAGGTGGGGCGCACCGTGCGCCCGATGAAGCCCGGCGACGTGTTCGAGATCGAGGGCGTGCGCGTCAGCGCCGTCGTCGCGCACCATCCCGGCACGCGTTGGAGCACGCACGCCGTTGCCGACGGGCGCGCACTCGGCTACGTAATCGAAATTCCGGCCGCGACCATCTTCTACAGCGGCGACAGCGATTATTTCTCCGGATTTTCGAACGTGGGTTCGACCTTCCACCCCGACATCGCTTTGTTGAATGTGAACGGGCACCTGCCGTCGACGGACGCCACGCGGGCGGCGTGGGCGTGCGGTGCGCCGGTTGTGATTCCGATCCACTGGGGAGGATTCAAGTACTGGCTCGTGGGCGGGAACAAGCACCCGCGCGACCGCGAAACGCTCGCGCGAGTGCTCGACGGACGGCTGCACGTACTCGAAGTGGGGCAGAGTCTTCCGCTGGCGCGCGCGTCCTTCCAGGCCGGGGAGTGACGCATCGCGCCGCCTTCGAAGCGTGCTTTGCGGCGGGGTGCGGTCCCTTGTATAATGCGAAGCCGTCGTCCGAATTCATCACGGTAACCACCTAGAAAGCACTCTCGATTCCCATGGGCGTATTCGATCGTGTCGTCGCAATCTCGTTGCCGCTGGTCCCCAAACCGGTGGTGCGTCGCGTGGCCGGCCCGTACATCGCGGGCGAGCACGTGGACGACCTCTTGCGCATCGGCGAGGGGTTGAATCGCGACGGCTATCGCGTGGCCGCCGCGATCCTGGGCGAGTTCGTCACGCGTCGCGAAGAATCCGAGGCGGCCGTGCACGAGTACGAGGCGTTACTCGCGCGCATGGGCGAGCGGCGCCTCGACGGCTACATCCACGTCAAGCCCACCCACTTGGGTTTGAAGCTCGACAAGAAGTTCTGCCTCGAGAACGTGCGCGCGCTCTTGGTCGCGGCGCGCCGGCAGGGGCTGTTCGTGCGTATGGATATGGAAGACTCGCCGTGCACCGACGACACCCTCGACCTCTACTACCAGCTTCGCCCCGACTTCGACAACGTCGGCGTCGTGATACAAGCGCGCATGCGCCGGAGCCTGGCCGATGTGCGCGAACTGGCCAAGGTGAAGGCCAACGTGCGCGTGTGCAAGGGCATCTATATCGAGCCATTTTCGATCGCGTTCACGGACCCCGAAATCATCAGTCGCAATTTCGTCCGCCTCACCGAAGAATTGCTCGGCGCCGGCTGCCCGGTGGCGATCGCCACGCACGACGAGCGGCTGGTGTGGGAAGGCGCGCGCCTCGTCGACCGGCTGGGCGTTCCGCGCGATCGTTACGAGTTTCAGATGCTGTTGGGAGTTCTGGCGCCGCTGCGGACCGTGATTCGTGACGCGGGCCATCCCGTGCGGGTCGCGGTCCCGTACGGACCGAACTGGTACCCATACTCGGTGCGCCGCCTGCGTAAGAATCCCGCCATCGCCGGCTACGTACTCAAGTCGTTGTTCAAGTCTTAGTCGAACCCCCGTGGGCGATTCCTACATTCACGGGACCGACGCCACCGAGCAGGAACGACTCTCCCGCCTCAACCGACTATTGAACGAGCAATCGCTCGCGCGCTTGCGCATCGAGCGCGGTGCGCGCGTGCTCGACGTCGGATGCGGAATGGGGCAACTGTCGCGCGCGATCGCGCGCGCGGCGGGGACCAACGGCCGCGTCGTCGGCATCGAGCGCAGACGCGCCCAGATCGAAGAGGGGAGACGGCAAGCGAGTGCCGTCGGCGAAGCCGGCCTCGTCGACGTACGGGAGGGCGATGCGGCCGATCCGCCGCTGCGCGACGACGAATGGGGCACGTTCGACGTCGCGCACGCGCGCTTCATACTAGAGCATGTGGCGGATCCTGCGCGCGTGGTGCGCGCGATGGTCAAGGCGGTGCGCCCGGGCGGTCGCATCGTCCTCGAGGACGATGACCACGACGTGCTTCGCTTCCATCCTGCGATACCGGAATTCGAAACGGCGTGGCGCGCGTACATGCGGGCCTATGAGGCGGTGGGCAACGATCCACTGATCGGCCGCAAGCTCCCGGCCCTTCTGGTCGAAGCCGGTGCCACGCCGAGTGCCAGCGACTGGCTCTTCTTCGGGGCGTGCGCGGGCTCGCCCAACTTCTCGGTCCTGGTCTCGAATTGCCGCGGCGTGATGTCGGGCGCACGCGCGTCGGTGCTCGAGCACGGCGGATTGTCGGCGGATGCGTTCGATCAGGCGCTGGCGGCCTACGACCACTGGAGCCGAACGCCGGGTGCGGCCATTTGGTACTGCACCTTCTGGGCCGAAGGCGTCAAGCCGTCAGACTAGTAGCCCGGCGGCGCCACACCCGTCGGCAGCGCGCGCAGGAAGAACTCGAGCGCGTTTAGGCCCATCACGCGCGCGATCGCTTCGTCGTCCCAGCCGGCGCGCACCAGTGCTTCCGTGAGCTGCGACATCTCCGCCGCGTCGAAGGGCGTGCGCACAGCGCCGTCGAAATCGGAGCCGAGTGCGATCGCGTCGAGGCCCGCGACTTCGGTCGCGTGCCACAGTGCGCGCACGATGGCGTCGACGTCGTTGCCGCAGGTCGCCCCGCGCCAGAAACCGATCCCGATTACGCCGCCATGCGCGGCGATGCGTTTCAACTGATCGTCGGAGAGATTGCGCTCGCCCGGGCAGGTCCCGTCGACACCGGTGTGGGACACCATCACGCGCACCGTGGGCATCGCGAGTACGTCGTCGATAGTGGCCTCCGACGCGTGCGCCAGGTCGATGATCCCTCCCACTGAATCGATGCGCGCGACCACGCGCCGGCCGAAGTCGGTGAGCCCGTACTTGCGCCACCCGTGCGCCGAGCCGGCTACGCTGTTGTCGCTCATGTGGGCAAGCCCGAAGATGCGCACGCCGGCGCGAAACATCCGGTCGACGGCGTCGACGTCGCCGTCGCGCATATGCAACCCTTCAACGGCGAGAATGGCGAGCACGCCTTCGTGGGAGCGGCCTGCCAGGCTCAACGGCCCGGTGTCTCTTGCAATAATCACCAACATGTGCGAGCGCCCAGCGGCGCTGCCCAGAACGACTGACTGCTGGAGCACCCGCTCCTCGGGAGAAACCCACGTCTCGCGAGGCCACCGGTTCGCGAAGGCAGCGAAGCCCAGGATGTCGGGAAACGACGGCGAGCGCTGGTAATTGGCGAAGAGCGGATAGGCGTTGGGCATCGAGAGCACCTGTAGTCTGATGTGGCCTTGGCGTAGACGCGGGAGATCGGCGAGCCCCCGCGCCGAGTGCTGGAGAAGGTCGCGATCCCACAGGAGCGCGTCGCAGTGGAGGTCGGCAATGAAAAGGCGGCTATGTAGTTCCGCGGCGTGTGTCGAAACGGGCGCGAGCGGCTGCGTAGGCGCGTTCAGTCGTCGATCGACCATGTGCTCAATCGGACGGGCAAAGAGCAGCACGGCCGCGACGACGGCAGCGACGATCGCGACGACGATAACGATGGACCGGCGCATCGGAAGGGAATGATGACGGATGGGGCGGGTAAAAAAAACGAGAGTTCGCCCCCGAACTGCCGTCCGCTGTTTCGCCCGTCAGAGGCCCATGCGGCAACCGCTTCGCTATCCACTAGCTTGAGAGCAAGCGCACGCACAGAAGAGGGAGGACTCTCGTTGGGAATTAGTATAGTCGCGGGTTTCGAAGATTGTCAACGGGCTGACCGAAGTACTTTGTGGCGCCTAGACAGGATGAGGTACGGCTAGATTCTAGTAGTACTTGAATGCCTCCGAGTTGTGGCGGGGGAGTTGGGGGAGAAGGTGGCGGGCGGTGTTCCCAGGTGTCACGCTCGCGAAACGGGCATCCAGGAACACCGCGCGAGTTACCGCTTTCTAAGCCACCAGAGTAGGTCGACGAGTTCGATCCGCATGTTGGGCACCCCCTTCGGAGGAGTCACGGGATTCAACCCATCGGCGCCTCGCCGGTTTGGCGGGGCGTCGAGGTGGATCGTGCATAGGGCGTGCCCTGGGCCGGAACGGTGGGGTGGAAGGGGGAGCCAGAAGGCTCTAAGCGCTTCTACGGACCGCAATTACGCTGGTAATGTCGTCGTGCTGATGGCCCGCCCCGAAATCCAGGACGTCGCGTAGGAGTGCGTTTTGCAGTCGGTCAGGCGGTAGGTTTCGATTCGCCCCCAGAAAGTCGACTAGCCGCTGTTCCCCGTAGGGTTCGCCCTCCGGATTCATCTGTTCGATGACCCCGTCGGTGTACAGGAGGAGCAAATCGCCGGGGTGGAAGGCGGCCGAGCCTTCGGCAAATTGCTGGTTGCGGTTGGCCCCCAGGACGGTGCCCCCGTTCCCCAGGCGGTCGATGTAGCCGTTGGTCGCCAGAAGGGCGGGGCACTGGCCGGCGCTCGAGAAGGTGAAGGTCGAGGTCGAGAGGTCCAGGACACCGCAAAAGAAGGTCGCGAACTGGCCCGGCTTGGCGTGCTCGACCAAGTAGTCGTTGAGCTCGGCGTTGAGCTCGTGCGGGGCCAGCCCGCCCTTGGCCGCGCGGTTCTTGAACACGGCCTGCAACGACGCCATCAGCATCGCCGCCGGAACACCCTTGCCCATGACGTCGCCGATCGCAACCACGATCCGCCTGTCGTCGAGCATGAAGTAGTCGAAATAGTCGCCGCCGACTTCGCTCGAGCTGATCATCTGGCCCATGATCTCGACGTCTTGCAAGCGCGGCGCGGTCGCGGGCAGCAGGGCCTGCTGGATGTCGCGCGCGAGCATGACTTCGCTCTTCAGGCGTTCCTTCTCGATCGATGAATGGATCAGGTCGGCGTTCTCGATGACGAGCGCCAGTTGCTCGGCGAACGTCTCCAGCAGTTCGGAGTCAGGCCGGCGATACGCGAGGCCGGAGCGCTTCTGGCCGAGCAGTGCAACACCGAGCAGCCGGTCGGGCGCCGCGATGGGCACGAGCACGGCCAGGCCCGCTGTGGAGAGCAGACGGCGCGCATCGGGGTCGAGGTGGGGTCGCTCCCAGGAGCGATCGAGGAATTCGACCAAGAGCGGGGTGCGATAGCGCGTGAGATAGCGTCCCATGAACGAATCGGCCGCGAAGGCGGGGGGCACCTCGGGCCCCGCGCCGTGCACGCGTTCGAGTACCAGGTCCTTGTCTTGGCCGCGCAGGTAGACCACCACGAACGACGGGTGCAGTAGGGCGTCGCAGCGCCCGATGAAATGATCGAAGATCTCCTCGCGCGTGAGCGTGCGTGCCACGCGCCGCCCGAAGTCGATCACCTCTTGTTTGTAGACGTATTCGGTGCGGTAGAACAGCCGGTCGACCGCGCCCTGCACGCGTTCGCGCGCCGGCGCGAACGTGATCGCGAGCACGACGACCGTGATCGTCACCCACACCGCTTCGCTCACACCGAACTCGCGCGAGAGGAAAGCGCCGGCGGACTGTACCAGCGCGTAGTACCCGGCGACCAGTAGCCCCGTCAGCGCCGCGTACACGAGGCTCTTGCGAACCACGGCGGTGAGCTCGATGGCGCCGTGCTTCAAGATGGCGTACGCGAACGCGAGCGGGACGAACCCGAGGCATAGCTCCGCGGGCAGCGTGAAGCTCATCGAACCCCCTTCGGGGCGAATGCTGGCGTGAACGGTCGCGGCCACGAAGGGCAACAACCCCGCGACGGTGCCCGCGATGACGACGCGCAGTTTCTGCTTCTGCGCGCGTGCCGACGCGCGATAGGCGCGCACGAACACGATCAACGACGCCAGCACGTAGGCCACGAAGTAGACCGTCGACGATGCGAGTACGACCTGCTCTTCGATCTCGCCGGCGACGCCGAAGAGGAAGCGGCGGGCGGACACCGTAGCGCTCACGGCGAGGATGAGAGCCGGCGGCGTATATAGCCACGCCGCGTGGCTGCGCTTTCCCTCACGCGAGCCGCGGTCCGGAAAGCGCAGAAAGAAGTGGAGGAGGGTAGCCGGGAACACGAGAATGACCGCGTCGCCGAGGATTTCGCCCGTGATTTGGAGCGCCGGGCTGCTGGTCGACGGGCCGTCGGTCAAGAACGACGCAAGTATCGCCGAGTTGAAGGCGAACAGCGTCCCCAACACGTCGCTGCGCCGGAAGTACACCCACAGCCCGACGACGAGAAAGGCGAGGGCCAGCACGATCAGTACCACGCGCTCGGCCGCCATCACGCGCGGAAGCGGTTGATATTCGATCGACGTTTGCAGCACGACGCCGTGGCGGCGGACTTCGTACGACTGCGGTCTGAAGGCGCGATTGGCGGCCACGACGTGCTGGTAGTGCGCGCCATTGCGCACGCGCTCGCCGTCGATGGCGTACAGCTCGTCTCCAGGCCGAAGGTCGGAGTTCACGTTGGGGCCGTCGGCACGAACCGACTGCACCACGAGATTGCGCGCCTGGATGCCGGAATAGGGCGACTGAAAGCGCTCGCGAGCACCGGGGAACGCGAGCACGACAGTGGCGAGCACGAAGACGAACAGAACGACGCGAGTCCACAGCGCGGCTCGGTCGCCGGCGACGGGGGATCGCCTTCGCGCGTCATGGGGGGGATGCTTCGCCATAGTGCCTCCGGAAGCCGCGGAACCCAATCGAGACTATAGCCTGCGGACGCCGTCCAGCGGGTGTCAACGTCTTTCGCGGGCGCTGGCATGGCGCGCCGCCGCGGACGACACCCTTGTCGCGTGGCCCTGGCTGTGCTAGAGTACCGAATCTAAACGAATTACCGTCACCTTGCAGAGGAGAGAAGTTCCTACATGAGTGCCACCGCAAAACGAGTAACCCGAAAGCACATGCGTGAAGACAAACTGGTCACCACGACCGTCCGGTTCAGCGAGTGGGCGCAGACCCACTTCAATCAGGTCGTGGTCGGTATCGTGGTGTTGGTCGCGGTGGTGGCCATTCTGGTGTTCGCTGCCAACAGCCGCGAAAACAGCGCGCGCCAAGCCGAGAAGATGATGGGGTCCGCGATGGGCCTCATGATGCAGGGCGACTACACGTCGGCCAAAGCGAGCTTCCAGCAGGTGGCCGAGCGCAAGAGCGGCAAGCAGTCAATCGCCGCACGCTTTTTGAAGGCCGAATGCGAATCGAAGCAAGGGAGCTTCGAGGAGGCGCTCGCGGACTACGAAGCCTACCTGGCCGAGGCGTCGAAGTACCCGGAGTTCGAGGCGGCCGCCTTGGTTGGTAAGGCGCTATGCCTCGAGGGATTGAAGAACTACCCCGAAGCCGCCGCTGCGATGGCAGCCGCGGTGGCGAAGTTGGACACCAAAGACCCTCGCTACGGCGACGCTGCGTTCTCGGCCGGCGACCTTTATACCGTCGCCGGTAATACGCGCGATGCGCTCACGTACTACAAGCTGGCGTCCGAGCATGGGACCGGCGAGGTCAAAGCGCGCGCGACCGTGGCCGTCGAACTGATCCAGTAGCGGACCCCGTCGCGTTGCACTGCGCGCGCGACGCGCCCGCGAGACCAAGTCCCTCGGAAATCGAGCGTGGCGGCACCCACTACGTCTTCTTCGGATCGAACCACCCCGACCGACGCGGAGCGTTGGTTCGCGGCGGTCGGCTATCTATTCTTCATGTGTTTCCTGGCTCTCTGGAAAGCGAAGGAGAGCCGCTTCGTCCGCTTCCACGCGCGCCAAGCATTCCTGCTGTTCCTCTCCGAATGTGTCGCCTTCGTTGCCATCGCGATCATCGACCGCACGGTGGGGAGACTGCCGTTTCTTGGGCTCATCGTCGTGGTAATCGCACAGGTGTTTGTCTACCTGACGGCGCTGTTTCTATCCGTGATGGGCTTCGTGAAAGCGCTGTTCGGAGAACGCTGGGAGATGCCGTTCTTCGGTCCGTACCGCGAGAAGATCCCGCCGCTGTCGTAACCGTTATTGGCCTGCGGGGAGGAGCCATCCCAAGTGGCCGCCGGGGCCGATGCGCCGGGCAGCATGTGGCGCATAAGATACATTATGTTAACTTGCCCCTCGGGGCTCTGTGGGTGCGGGCCGGGCCAAGCCGAGTCCTTCTACATCACGATATTGACGAGCCGGTTCTGGATGACGACCACCCGCTTGGGCGGACGTCCTTCGAGGATTTCTTGGATGCGCGGGTGTGCCAGCGCGATCGCCTTCATGCGCTCGGTGTCGGTGTCGGCCGGAACGGTTTCGCGCGCGCGGATCTTGCTGTTGACCTGGATCACGAGGTCGAAGGTTTCGTCGCGCGTGTAGGTCTCGATCGCCGCGGGCATGGACATAGTGAACACGCTCGCCGTGTGACCGGTTCGCTCCCACAACTCTTCCGATAGGTGCGGCGTCATGGGCGCCAACAGACGCACCAGCGCGTCGAAGGCAAACCGGAACGCACTCGACGAAGCCCGACCGCCGGACGCGTCGAGAAAATCGCCCATGGCATTCGAGAGCTCCATGAGCCCGCTGATCGCGGTATTGAAATGGAAGTGGTCGTTGATGTCGGCGACGACGCGTCGAATGGTCTGGTGCGCCTTTCGAAACAGCACGCGCTCGGCGTCGTCGAGCGACGCGTAGTCGATCGACTCGACGAACGGCTTCGCCAAAGCTGCCGCGTTGGCCTCATAGAAACGCCACACGCGGTTCAAGAACCGGTAGCAGCCCTCGACGCTCTCGTCGTTCCACTCCGTGTCGCGCTCGGGCGGGCCGCAAAACAGGATGTACAACCGCATGGTGTCGGCACCCATGGGTGTGATGATGGTGTCGGGCGGTACGACGTTGCCCTTGCTCTTCGACATCTTGACGCCGTTCTTGCACACCATGCCTTGCGTGAACAGACGCGCGAACGGTTCCTGGAACGACACCTGTCCCCGCGAGTGTAGAAACTTGACGATGAACCGGGCGTACAGTAGATGCAAAATCGCGTGCTCGACGCCGCCGATGTACTGGTCGACCGGCAGCCACGCGTCGCACACGTCCTTGCGAAACGCCTGGGTGTCGTCGCGCGGGCTCAAGTAACGCAAGAAGTACCAGCTCGAATCCACGAAGGTGTCCATGGTGTCGGTGTCGCGCTCGGCAGCGTTGCCACACTGCGGGCACACGACCTTGCGAAACGCGTCGCTGGTGGCCAGCGGACTCTTGCCGTCGCCGCGCGGGCGAAAGTCGATGTCGTCCGGTAACCGCACGGGCAGCTGATCGTCGGGGACCGGCACGACACCGCACTTCGGGCAGTGAATCATCGGAATGGGGGCGCCCCAGTAGCGCTGGCGCGAAATGAGCCAGTCGCGCAGGCGGTAGTGCACGCGCCGCTTCCCTTTTCCCGCGCGCTCGAGCTCGGCGGCGATCTTCGCGAACGCGTCGCGCTGCGAGAGCCCGTCGAAGGCGCCGCTGTTGACCAAGGTCCCGTCGCCGGCGTAGGACGACGTCGGCAGTGTGGTGGCTCCCGACGACGCGCGCACGACCTCGCGCACCGGGAGTCGGTAGCGCTGCGCGAATTCGAAGTCTCGTGCGTCGTGCGCGGGGACGGCCATGATAGCGCCGGTGCCGTACTCCATCAGAACGTAGGGCGCCATGTAGACCGGGATCGGCTCGCGCGTGATCGGATTGACGGCATGCGTGTCGAGGAACACGCCTTCCTTGCTGGGCTCGACGCGCTCCTTGCCGCTCAAACGGTCCGCCGTCCAGCGCGCGATGGTTTCGCGCAATTGACTCGTGCGCGACGAGCGCGCGACCAGATGTTCGACGAGCGGATGATTCGGCGAGAGGACCAGGAACGTTGCACCGAAAATTGTGTCGGGGCGAGTGGTAAAGCAGGTCACAGGATTTCCGACCACCCCCGACAGTCCTTGGATCTCGAAGTCGATCTCCACTCCTTCGCTCTTGTCGATCCAGTTCTGTTGCATCGTGACCACGCGCTCGGGCCAGTCGGCCAGTGTCGCGAGATCGTCGAGGAGCGCATCCGCGAAGGCGGTAATGCGGAAAAACCACTGGTCGAGGTGGCGCTCTTCGATCACGGTGCCGCAGCGCTCGCAGCGCCCGTCGACCACCTGCTCGTTGGCCAGCACGGTTCTATCTTTCGGGCACCAATTGACCGACGCGGCCTTGCGATACGCGAGTCCGGCGCGGTAGAGCTCCAGGAAGAGCCACTGCGTCCAGCGGTAGTATTCGGGCTCGCACGACGCGACTTCGCGCGTCCAGTCGTAGACCACTCCCCAGTGATAGAACTGCTCCTTCATGCGCGCGATGTTGTCGCGCGTCCACTGGGCGGGATGGATGTCGCGCTGGATGGCGGCGTTCTCGGCCGGGAGCCCGAAGGCGTCCCAGCCCATCGGGGCCAGCACTTCGAAGCCTTCCATCTTCTTGAAGCGCGCGAGCGAGTCGCCGATCACGTAGTTGCGCCCGTGGCCGACGTGCAGTTCGCCCGACGGGTACGGAAACATCATGAGGCAGTAGAACTTCTTATCGACGCGCGAGAGGTCGCAGCGCATGAGCCCGTCCTGGGCCCAACGCTCCTGCCACTTCGCTTCGATTTCGGCGTGGGGATACTTGGCCATGACAATGGAGGTCGCGATGCGACTACGGGCGCCGGAAACGCGCGAGCACGTGGAATTCGTCGCCGACGGTGTCGATCTCGACCGCGGCCCCGCGGCCCTCGAGGTACCGACGAACGTCTTCGGCGGCGGGCAGACCGCTGACCACGACCCGCATCAGCACGGGCGTCTCCCGATCGAGTACGGCGTCGACCATAAGCCGCGGACCGGGCACGGAGAGTCCGCGCGCGTTGACTCGAACTTCTTGCTCCATAGGATGTTGAGACTATACCTTCAGAATCTACTGGCAGTGCCGAACGGTCTCCCGGCCGCGCGGCCCAAGGCGCCCACTTTAAGGTGCCACTGCGGGGCTGGCAAGCGCTTTCCCGACCTCGGCGGCCAGCACGGCCTCTTCGACCAGGCACTTGGGATCGAGGCTCGTCGTCTTGAGCTTCAGGTCGGCCCAGCGGAGATTCGTGAGCAGCGTCTCGAGTTTCGTCGGGGTCGTGCGCGACGCTTGCTCGCGCAGCTTGCCGGCGAAGAAGGGGCTCTGGGTGGCGGCGATCGACTCGGCCAGCGCGCGGTCGGTCGCGACCGCGCGGCCGCGTTCGGCGACGACGTGGCGGACCTCCAGGAGTGCCACCACGCGACGCAGCATCATCGCCACCACGAACACGGGCTCTTCGCCGGCATCGACCAGGGACGAGAGCCGCGACAACGTGGTCGCGGGCGCCGAGACGCCCACACCATCCAAGAGCGAGAACAGGCTCTCGGTCCGATACTTCCCTACCACACTCGCGACACCCTCGCGCGTCACCGACTTGGTATCGGTCGCCGCGAGCAAGATCTTGTCGACTTCGTTGGTGAGGTCCATGAGCTGTGTGCCCACACTCTCGACCAGCAAGTCGAGCGCGTCGGGTTCGATGGCGACCCCTTCGCGGCGGAAGCGCGCGAGCACGCGCTCGAGGGTTTCCGATTCGTCGAGGTACACGAACGCGAACTCGACACCCTTCTGTGCCGCCACCGCGGCCAGCTTCTTGTGCGCGGCGGTGTCGAGCTTCTCGTCGTTCGACTCGACCACCAGCGTCATCGCGTCGGGCACCGCACCGGCGCGCTCGATCACGCGCTCGCGGTTGGCCACCGAGAGCGCGTCGAAGTTGCGCAAGACGACCACACGCCGCGCGGCGAACAACGGGAAGGATTGCATGCGGTCGTCGAAAGCTTGCGGATCGAACTCGTCGCCGTGGAGGATGTCGAGGTTGAACGTGCGCTCCGCCTCCGGGAGGGCCGCCTGCACCAGTTCGCGCACGAACTCGCGCTTCATGTGCTCCTCGGGCCCGTGGAGGAAATAGAGCGGCTTGACACGCCCCTGGCGCACGTCCTCGAAGAGCCGCTTGTATGCCGCGAGACGTCCGGCCATCGCTACCAGTCCTGCACGGTGAGATTCAAGATGCGCTCGGTGATCTCGCGCAACGATTCGTTGACGGCGTCGTTGAAGGTTCGCCCCTCGCCCACGCTCTCGATGAAATAGGAGCCGTCGCCTTGGAACGGTCGATCCTGCCAGATGGGCTCGTTGGTGCGGCGGTTGAAAAGGGTCGCCACCACCTTGATCACGACGATGTATTCCTCGGCGTTCAAGTCTTGGTTGAAGGAGAACGGCTTGTTTTCGAAGCCGACGATCTTGCCGTCGAGCACGGCGTCGGCGGCGTTCTCGGGCACGACCTTGAGCGTGTTGTCTCGCACCAGATTGTCGATGACGCGCTCGGTGACCGAAATCTCGAGGTTGGGCTCGGCGGTCTGGTTCTCGAAGAACGGCACGTAGATCGACTTGATGTCCTTGGCCGTGCGCGACGTCGTGCTGTAGCCGCACGCAACCACGAGCAACACCGCCACCCCGGGGGCCATGCGCGCGATCGCGGCGCTACGTCGTCGACGGAACTTCTTCGGTTTCATCGCCGAGGTTGAAGCTCTTCATGCGGTAGCGGAGCTTGTCGCGCTTCACGTTGAGAAGGCGCGCGGTCTTGCTCTGGTTCCAACCCGACTCCTCGGAGGCCTTGAGGATCAACGCGCGCTCGAAGTCCCCCACCAGGTTCTCGAAGTCCACACCCTCTTCGGGCAGCGGCGCCGAGAGAATCGCGTCGATGCGCCGGCCGATGCTCCCCTCGTCGGACCGTTGGCTCGCGAACGGGAGCATCTCGCGTTTCAACACGGGTCCCGTCTCGAGCAACACGACGCGCTCGACCACGTTCTTCAACTCGCGGATGTTCCCCGGCCAGGGGTACGACAGAAGCGCGTGGCGGGCTTCGTCGGAGATTTCGTTGAAGTTCTTCGTGAACTTCGCGTTGAACATATTGATGAAGTAATTGACGAACTTGAGGAGGTCCTCCTTGCGCTCGCGCAAGGGCGGAATGTAGAGCGGGACCACCTTCAAGCGATAGAAGAGGTCGGCGCGAAAACGTCCTTCGTCTACTTCCTTTTGGAGATCGCGATTGGTGGCGCTGACGACGCGCACGCTGACGTGGATGTCCTGGGTTCCACCCAGGCGACGGAACTCCATGCGTTCCAGCACACGCAAGAGCTTCACCTGGATGGTGAGGCTCATTTCACCGATTTCATCCAGAAACAACGTCCCGCGGTTGGCGAGCTCCAGGAGCCCCGTCTTCTGGTTCTTGGCGTCGGTGAAGGCACCCTTTTCGTAACCAAACAGCTCGCTTTCGAGCAACTGCTCGGGCAGGCTCGCGCAGTTGATGTCCATGAACGGCTTGTTGGCTCGGCCCGAATAGCGATGGATGAGCCGGGCCACCATCTCCTTACCCACTCCGCTCTCCCCTTCGATCAACACGGTGGTGGTGTCGCTCTTGGCCACCTGCTGAATCACCTCGTAGACGCGTTTCATGGATCCGGTCTCGCCCAGGATGTAGTCGAAGCCGACTTCGGGATCCATCTGGCGCTTGAGGGTTAGCACCTCGCGGTTGAGGCGCTCGCTGTCCAAGCCCTTGCGGATGACCATCAGGAGCTGGTCCAGGTTGATCGGCTTGGAGACGAAGTCGTAGGCGCCGTGCTTCATGGCCATGACGGCGGTCTCGATGTCGCCGAAGGCGGTGATCATGACGACACCGATCTCCGGAAATACCTCTTTGATCCGGCGCAGGACTTCGAGCCCGTCCATGTCCGGGAGCTTCAGGTCGAGCAGGACCAAGTCGGGCACGACCTCGCGCGCCTTCTCGATCGCCTCGGCCCCGGTGCGCGCCGTGACGGCTTCGTAGCCTTCTTGCCTGAGCGTTTTTTCGAGAAAGAAGCGGATCGTGTCCTGGTCATCCACCAATAGGATGACCGACTTCACGGGAGTCTCCATGGTGCACCTGCTTCACGGGTAAATAGACCGAGAACGTCGTTCCCACGCCGTACTCGCTGTCCACGTAGATGTAGCCGCCGTGGCGCTCGATGATGCTGTGCGTGACGTACAGGCCCAGCCCGGTGCCGCCGGTCTTCTTGGAGAAGAACGGCTCGAAGACGCGCTGCTTGTCTTCCTCGGTGAGCCCCAACCCGTTATCGCGCACGCGGATGATAGCAAAATCACCCACCGCGTCAAACAGAACGTCGCGCGCGTCGGGTGAAAACGACACCGACACGGTCACACTCGCGTCGGAGGGGCTGGCCTCGATGGCATTCTTCAGCAAGTTGATCATGACCTGGGTGATGCGGTCGGCGTCCACCACGATAGGGCGCGAGTCGCCCGGGAACTCGGTGGCGACCGTGACCGCCTTGCGCTGGGCCAAGTCGGACATGCTGGCGATGCCGTTGCGAATCAGCTCTTCCAGCGTGGTCTCTCCATAGATCAAATCGCTCACGCGCACGACCGACATCAAGTCACCGATCAGCCGGTCGATACGTTTGACCTCTTCCAAGATGAACTCGATGTTCTCGCGCTGGCTGTCGGCCACCTCCCCCGCGCGCTGGAGGTACTGGATGCCGGCCGCAATGCCGGTCAAGGGATTGCGGATCTCGTGCGCGATACTCGACGACAGACGCCCCAGTGCCGCCAGCTTGTCGAGGTGGGCGATCTGTTCTTCCAGGCGCTTCTGGCGCGTGATGTCATTGAAAACGGCCAAGGCACCCTGCGGTTGCTTGCGTTCGTCGAGGAGGAGCGTCGTGTTGAGCACGACCGGGTCCTTGGTCCCGTCCTTCTTGACCAGCCAGGCTTCCTGTTGGTACGCGCGACGTCCGCTGCGCACGGTGCGCATAACGGGGTTCTCCCCCGTGCCGGTGGGGCTGTCGATGAACAAATCCTGCACGCGCAGCTGCTTCAACTCGGCCTGGCCGTACCCGGTGATTTCTTCGGCCAGCGCGTTCGCGAACAGCACGCGACCGCGTTCATCGACCGTGATGAGGCCGTTCATCATGCTGTTGATGACGTTGTCGCGGAAGCTCTCTTCGTACTGGAGCTCCGCGAACAAGCGATTGTTCTCGAGCATCGTGCCCAGTTGGACGGCGAGCGTTTCCACCGACACCAAGTCGACACGCGACAAGGACGCCGCCTTGAACCCGTCGGTGACCCCGACCACTCCCAACAAGGGAATGCGGTCGCACGCCGGGCAGCGGAACCCGTGCTCGATGGAAGCCGCTTCGCGGCGCACTTGCGTCATGCGCAGGACGCAGTCCTCGCGCGACTCGCACCCCTGTGTCGCCCCGCTCTTGATGAGCGGGACGATGATGTAGGAGCTCATGGTGGAATCGCGAAACAGCGGCGCCCCGCCCGCATTGCCGACCGGGTGCATCTCGGGGTCGCGGATCAAGACCGACTGGTGCATCTGCACCGACTTGCGCAAGAGTCCGTCGAGAACACCCAGTCCCACTTGCACCTGGGCGTGCACGTGCCCTTCCGGGGTGTCGCGAAACACGTACAGATTGAAGGCCTCGTCGTCGGGGTGGAAGATGCCGACGAACAGTTCGCGGTAACCCAATCCCTTCGAGAGAAAATTGATCACGGCGTCGACGACTTTGGATTCGTCCAACGACGACACCAGCGTCAGCCCGATTTCCTTGATGCTCAAAAGCTGGATGTTCTTCTCGACCAGCTGGAAGTTCTTGCGCTCGAGCTCGGTCGCGATCTCCTTCAACGCCTTGTAGACCGCCGCGTCGACTTCGCCCGGGCGCACGTGGGAGAGTTCGCCGATGGCGTCGCCGTGGATCTTGCGGATTCCCTCCAGGACGCCTTCGTAGCGATCGCGCACCGAAATCGATTCGCGGGTGGCGTAGGCGAGGCACAGAACGATCGCGATCGGGACGAGCACCCACCACGGCAAGACGACCGCGAGGAGCGCTAGTGCGGTCGCCAAGAGGGCGACGGCGGCGAGGAAGCGGCGGCGAGGGATGTACGCAGAGATTTTCATGGTCCCTTGCGCGGGCCGCCCCGGCTAACGCGTGACGACGGGCGGCCCCAGGTTCCAACGCGACGGCGTGTACACCAACCCCCACTTGGCGTGGAGGCCGCGCCCCTGGTTGTTGTGCGCGTCGGACTCTTCTACGTCGATGGCGACGCAGTGGTCGAGGACGTCGAACCACTCTTCGACGGCCGACATCCACATGGAGAGATAGTACCGGTTGGGCTGCAGGGCCAGGTTGTCGATGAACAGGTCGATGCTGCCGGTTCCGGGCTCCACGGACGGAATGTAGTAGCCCGCCTGCCAGGTGCTCACGGTCGTGATGCGCGTGCCCAGGTCGGAATGGATGGCCAGCGCGATGTCGGGATTCTTGACGCGCTCGTTGACCTTGTAGTGGAAGCGCACGCGCATCGGCTCGCCGGAGCGGAACACCGACGTGGGTTCGCCATGGGGGTCGAGAAACTCGATGCGCGTGAAGCGGACCATTCCGTTCCCGTGGCGATTGGCCACGTGCTCGAGGTCGTAGCCCGAACGCTGCGCGTCCGAGAAAGTCCGCAGGTAGGCCGCGATGACCTGGTCGGAGGGGCCGTCTTCACGCAGCGTGCCGGCGTCGATCCAGATCGTGCGCGGGCATAGATTTTCGATCGCCGCCATGTTGTGCGATACGAACATCACCGTGCGTCCGCCGGAGCGCATGTCGTCCATCGCGTTCAAGCACTTCTTCTGAAAGTCGGCGTCACCCACGGCCAGCACTTCGTCGACGAAAAGAACATCCGGGTCCATGTGGGCCGCCACCGCGAAGCCCAGGCGCAAGCGCATGCCGGAAGAGTAGCGCTTGATGGGCGTGTCGATGAATTTCTCGACCCCGGCGAAGGCGATGATCTGATCCAGGCGCTGGTCGATCTCCTTCTTGCGCATGCCGAGGATGGAGCCATTCAAGTAAATGTTCTCACGACCCGTGAGCTCGTCGTGGAAGCCGGTGCCGACTTCGATCAAGGACGCGACGCGACCTCGGACGAGGATACGCCCCGACGTGGGATACGTGATCTTCGAGAGGAGCTTCAAGAGCGTGCTCTTCCCCGCGCCGTTGCGCCCGATCAGTCCCACGACTTCGCCTTCTTCGACTTTGAAGTTCACGTCGTTCAGGGCCAGGATGGCCTCTTCGGGCGGTTTGGTGCGGCGCGGACGAAACGCATTGATGATCACTTCGCGCAGCATCGTCTCGTGGCGCAACGAGCCCAGGCGGTAGCGCTTGGTCAGGTGGTCGACAAGGATGGCTTCGCGCACGGATGGACTCCCTAGATGATGTCGGCGAAGGACCGCTCGGTCCGGTAGAAGTAGACGCTGGCCAGTGCGAACAACACCATCGTCGCGGCGATCGAGATCCCCAGCTCGCCCCAGTCGATGGTCCGCGCCGGCAAGACGCTGGCGCGAAACGCGTCCAGAATGCCCGCCAGCGGATTGACGTGGCGAAGGAAGCTCCAGCGTTCCGGAACCGCGTCCGCGGGATACGCCACCGGCGAGAGAAACAACATGGCCTGGATGAGGAACGGAATCGTGTACTTGATGTCCCGGAACTTGACGTTCAGCGCCGCCAGCAGCATGCCGACCGCCGTCGTGAAGACGATCAGCGGCAGCAAGAGAACGGGCCACAGCAGCATCTCCACCGTGAACGGGATGTGATAGTAGATCATGATGATGATGAGCATGACGGACGCGACACCGAAGTCGACGATGCCGGAAAGCGCGGAGGACGCAGGAATGATCGCGCGCGGAAAGTACACCTTGCTGATGAGTCCGGTATTGGAGATCAGGCTGTTCCCCGCCAAGGGAACCGCGTACTGGAAGTATGTCCACGGCACCAGCGCCGCGTAGCTAAAAACGGGGTACGGCACTCCCTCGGTGTCCACCTTGGCGATGCGACCGAAGATGAACGTAAACACGACCATCAAGAAGAACGGCTGCAAGACGGCCCACGACGCGCCCAGGAGCGTCTGCTTGTAGCGAATCTTGACGTCGCGCCACACCAGAAAGAAGAACAGCTCACGGTAGCGGACGAATTCGGAGAGCCACTCGACGGCGACGGGTCGCACCGCGTTCATGCGACCACCTTGCGCGCGTAAAACGCTTCCGCGCGACGTGAGGGCGCGTTGCACTCCATCGCGCGCAGGCGCATCAAGCCCGCGAAGGTCTCTTCGTCGAACCAGCGCTTGCCGCGTTGGGTCGCGAAGCACTCCAGGAGAATCGCGATCTTTTCCTGCGCGTGCTTCTCATCGAGCGGTACGAAGAAGTTGGGGGCTCCGAAGTCGCCGTCCCACTTGGGCACCTCGTACTCGAGCACGAGGTGGTCGCGAAAGGTATTCCACGTCAGCTCGCACACCATGCGGTGGTCCTGGTGCAAATCGGCGCGCGTGTGCGTCAAGACGAGATCGGGTTGCACTTTGGACTTCAGCTCCTCGAAGTAGGTCTTGATCTTGGCGTGCTCGCTCGGAAAGAAACCGTCGCGGAACTGGTGCAACTCGATCGACTTGGTCCCGGCCCGCGCCAGGAAGCGCGCCGCCGATGCCTGCGCCTCGCCACCCCGCTCCCCCGTCGCGCTGAACACGACCCAATGCACCGCCAGGCCCGGGTTGGCGTCGGCGAGCTTCAGCACGGTGCCACCGCACCCGATCTCGATGTCGTCGCTGTGCGCGCCCAGACACAAGATCGAGCGCAAGTTTCCGAGTGCGAGTGTTTTCATCTAGCGTTTCTTGGTAGACCACAGTTCCCACGGCGCCTCGCCGTGCGTGTACATGGTGTCGAGCGACTGGCGCTCCTTGAACGTATCCATGCTGACGAAGAAGCCGTCGTAGCGATAGGCCGAAAGGAGCTTCTTCGCGATCAGGCGCTCGAAGGGCTTCTCGACCAGCTCTTCGCCGTTCTTCATGTAGTCGAAGATCTCCTTGCGCAGGACGAAGTATCCGCCGTTGATGAACACCTCCGACTGCGACACGTGGGTGATGCCGCTGACCGCGCGCTTCTGGTCGAACGCGACCATGTGGAAGCTCTGGCTGGGTCGCACGGCGAGGAAGCTGGCGACGCGGCCGTTGGCCTCGAGGTCGTGGACCATCTCCGGCAGCGCCAGGTCGGTCAGATTATCGCTGTAATTGGCGAGGAAGACATCGTCGTTCTCGACGTACTTCTTCACCGCCATCAGACGCCCGCCGATGTTGGTGTTGATACCGGTGTCGACGAAGGTGATTTTCCAGTCGTGGATGTCGCTGTTGGCCAACTCCACCTTTCCCGCGCCCGAGAGCGTGAAGTCGTTCGACAGGCATTCGTCGTAATTGAGAAAGTAGTTCTTGATCACGTCGGCCTTGTACCCGAGGCACAAGATGAACTCCTTGTGCCCGAAGTGGGCGTAGTACTTCATTACGTGCCACAGGATGGGACGGTATCCGATGGGCACCATCGGCTTGGGGATCTCGTCCGAGTACTCCCGGATCCGCATCCCCTGCCCCCCGCAAAACAAGACGACTTTCATCGCGACTCCCGTCCGCGCATGTGCGCGGCAACTTCCTTATAATCCAATTCCGTCATAGCGGTCGATTGCGTTCTTGTCCAGCATGCGCCGGCCGTCGAACACCAACGGCGCGCGCTTGTGCTTGCGGAGCAATTCCGGGACCGCGGCGAACTCGCGCCAGCGCGTCACCAGCACCACCACGTCGGCGTCGGCGAGTGCCTGCTGCAACGACTCCGCGTAGCGAACGGGCTTCCCCGCGAGCGCGCGACGGGCCGGCTCGGTGGCGACCGGGTCATAGGCGGTCACCGTCGCACCCGCGGTCAGGAGGCGCTCGATGATGGGGAACGCAGGCGACTCGCGCACGTCGTCGGTGTCGGGCTTGAACGCGAGCCCGAGCACGGCGACCGCCTTCCCCTCGAGCGACGGTACCTGGCGCTTGATCGACTCCAGCACGCGACCCGGCCGCTCGCGGTTCACGTCGAGCACCGAGCGCAGAACGCGCATGTCGACGCCGTGTGTCGTGCCGTGGGCCACTAGAGCGCTCACGTCCTTGGGTAGGCAGCTCCCGCCGAAGCCGCACCCCGCCTCCAGGAAGCTCGCGATGGGCGCGCGCGTGCGCGGCTGGCCCTGCGCGGTCGTGTTGAGATAGGCCGACTCGTGTACACCGGTCATGACGTCCCGGGCGTCGATGCCGCCGATGGCACTGCACAAGTCGGCGATCTCGTTCGAGAAGGAAATCATCGTCGCGAGCAATGAATTAGATGCGTACTTGATCATCTCGGCGGTGGAATTATTCGTCCGCACGACGGGGACGTCGTGGAAGCCGGCGTAGAGCTGGGCCAGGGCGTCGAGGGTGGAGGCGTCGATGCCTCCGATCACGATGCGGTCGGGGTGCATGAAGTCGGCGACGGCGGTGCCTTCGGTCAGGAATTCGGGGTTGGTGCCCAACCCGAAGCCCTCACCGGCTCGCTTGCCCGACGCGGCTTCGAGGGCCTCGCGCACCGGGCCGTCGGTGGTCCCGGGTACCACCGTGCTCTTCACGACCACGACGTGGCGCTTCGACTTTTTCGCGAGCACTGCACCGATCTGTCTTGCGGCGCCGAGCACGAAGGCGAGATCGATCGCCTTGCCGTCGAACGGTGTGCCGACCGCAATCAACGTGATGTCGGTATCGTTGACCGCTTCTTCCAGCGAAGTCGTTGCGCGAAACGTCGTGCCCGTGTGGCGGCGCAAGAGCTCCGCGAGCCCGTCCTCGTGGATGGGAGGTTCGCCGCGGCGAATGCGCTCCACCTTGGAAGCGTCGACTTCGACGCACACGACGCTGTGCCCTTTTTCGGCCAGACACGCGCCGGTCACGATGCCGACGTAGCCCGCCCCGATGATCGACACCCGCATTTAGGCGTCCTCCGCTTCGCGATGGTAGTGGTACCAGACCAGCGAGCGGCGCAGGCCTTCGTCGACCAGAATAGTGGGGTCGTAGCCGAGCTGGGCGCGCGACTTGGTCAGATCCGGGCAACGCCGGTTAGGGTTGTCGACCAGGTAGTCGGACTCCTTGGGCGCTTGCAGCACGACGCGACCGCCGTATCCGAACAGATCGCGTGCCGTCGCGACGACTTTCTCCGCCAACTCGCGCATCGAAATCTCGGGTTTGTCGACACCGACGTTGTACGCCTCGCCCACCCCGCCGCGCACGAGTGCTTTGTAGTAGCCGACCACGGCGTCGGCGACGTAACAAAACGTGCGCTTGGGCTTCCCGTCCGAGAGCATGACGATGTCGCGACCGTTCATCACGTCGCGCGCAAAATCGGGGATCACGCGCCGGTCGCTGATTTTCAAGCCCGGGCCGTAATTGTTGAAAGGTCGCACCATCTTGACCGGGACACCGTAGTGGCGCGCGAATACGACGCACAAGGTCTCACCGTAGCGTTTCGACTCGTCGTAGCACGCGCGCGGTCCCGTGCACGAGACGTTGCCGCGGTAGTCTTCCGGTGTGGGAATCCGGTCGGGCGCCGGGTCGCCGTAGATCTCGCTGCTCGAGTAGAAAATGAAGCCGCCGAAGTCGCGCTTGGCTTCGACGCGCGCGCGCGCATAGTCGAGCAAACGTCGCAGGCCGTCGATGTTGGCGTCCATCGTCTCCAGCGGATGCAGGCGATAGTAAATGGGCGACGCGATGCCGGCCGCGTGGACGATGTACTGAAACTCCGGCATCGGGTCCGGCAGCGGATCGCGCACGTCGAAGCGCGTGAGTGTCAAGTCGTTGCGGCCGCGCAGTGCTTCGATCCACGCGGGAACGCCGCGCACATAGTTGTCGAACACGGTGACGTGGATGCGATCCTTTTCTTTGGCGCGATCGTTCCAATGCAGCACACCCTGCACCATGTAGTAGCCCAGGAACCCGCCGCCTCCGGTAATGAGGACGCGCTTGCCCGCCATGGCGGCGAACTCGTCGCGCAGCCCCTCCGACACGTAGTCGAGGTCCCGATTCAAGAGCTCGCTCAGGGGCTCCACACGGGCCCCTTCGATTCGCGTTACCACGCGTTACCTCCGAACCAGTCGTTCACAGCGAGAGCAACTTCGGCCGCAGAAGATGGCGCGTCCCGGCCAGCGCTTCGCGCCACAGGTCCCGTCGCACCGAAACCGCGGAGCGCGCCAGGACACCGATCGCGCGCGACTTGGCCGACGCCGAAATGGGCGCGTGCAGGATACCGAGCAGACACTGCCGATAATGCTGCCACAGGCGCAACGAGAAGCGCCCCGTCGTGCGCGGGTCGAAGAAGGCCTGTTTCTCGTCGCGCGTCTTCATCTGGCTGAAGGCCTTCTCGTGAATGCGCCGGTAGAATCGCGACGTCGGCAGCTCCAAGAACTTTCCCTGCAGGGCGAGCTCGAACACCAACACCTCGTCGGCTCCGACCCAGGTCCCCATCAAGCGCGTCTTTCCCAAAGACTGCGTGCGCATGAGTCCATAGATGACGTTGACCAATCCGATCTGTTCCATCGCGCGGCCGAAGCGTTCGGCCGGGTCGGGCGAACGCAAATCGAGATTGTCGTCGTAAGAACGAATCACCTTGCCGTCGCCGTCGACGAGGTCGGTCTTCGGATAGCACAGAACGACGTCCGGGTGGGCGTCCAAGGCCGCAACGCAGGTTGCGACCGAATCGGGCGCGAACAAGTCGTCGGCGGGCGCCCATCGAAAATACTCGCCGCGTGCGAGCTCGAACGAGCGCCGATAGTTCCACGCAGCACCGCGGTTCTGTTCGCTGCGAGCGTACCGGACGCGTGGGTCGCGCGTCGCGAACCCTTCGACGATGTCGCGCGTGCCATCGGTCGAGCCGTTGTCGGAGACGATGAGCTCGAGATCGCGGAAGGTCTGTCCCAAGATCGACTCGATGGTCTGTGCCAAATACTCCTCCCCGTTGTAGACGGGGATCGCAACGCTGACTCTCGGTTGGGTCGCACCGGTCGACATCTGGGCTACCACGATCGTGGGTTTGGGTTCGCTGATTCTCGCACAGAATGCACTGGCCGCTTGGACGGCGGCAAGTGCAACGGCCTCGCTATGAGCTAGACCATTATAAATAAGCAAGTTACGTGCCGCGGGGAGACGCGGTACGGGGTTCACGATACGGGTCTATGGAAGTTCGGGGCGGACGTGCGTTAGCACGCGCCCTTCCCTGTGAAGACGACAAAGACGGTCCGGAAGAGGATCTTGAGGTCCGTCCAGAGGCTCAAGCGTCGAATGTACTCGAGGTCCAAGTGCAGCTTGTCGCGCAGGCCGTCGTCGGTGTTGGTGTAGCCCAACTGAACCTGAGCCAGCCCGGTGATGCCCGGCTTCGTGCGCAGCCGCAGCTGAAATTCCGGGAGGTCCTTCTCGATACGACCGATGAAGTACGCGCGCTCGGGACGCGGACCCACGATGCTCATCTCGCCGCGAAGCACGTTCAAGAACTGCGGCAGTTCGTCGATACGAGCCTTGCGAAGCACGCGACCCACCGCCGTAATGCGCGGGTCACGCTCCTTGGCCCACATCGGCGGAGTTCCGCGCTCGGCGTCGACCACCATGGTGCGGAACTTATAGATGGTGAACGGCCGCCCGAAGTTGACCAGCACGCGGCGATCGCGACGACGACGATCGGCGTCTGCGCGCCCCGACGCATCGCGGCGATCGCGTTGGCGGCGGTTGATTCCGACGCGCTCCTGGCGATAGAACACGGGGCCCGGCGACGTGCTCGTAATCAGAATTGCAGCCAAGAGCATGATCGGCGAGGTGAGTGCGAGGCCGATGAACGAGAGGACGATATCCAGCACGCGCTTCCATCCCAAACGCCCGATCACGTCGAACGGATGGCGGACGCGCTCGGCCCGCTGTGACCGAAACGCATTCGCCGGACGCGACGACCACGGGATCACGAACTCGGGCTTGCGGGCGAATCTGTGCGCGAAATCGTTCATTCGGGGCGCATTGGGTTCGGGTTGACGGCCCGGCGATTCGGAGTGATCGAGCCCGTCGTTGGGGCTCCAGGGGCGTACCCCTACCTCGCCGTGCGAACGCAATCTGCAGGTTTGGTGCCACTGCGTGCTCTCTTCTCACAATCCTCACGTCGTGTACAGGACGTACGTAATCGACATGGCAACTGGGTGTTAACGGCGTTGACACAGGGTTGACTCGAACGCCTTGAGAAAGACGATGCGGGGGTTTTGCGGGTAGGATTGGGGAATTCACCCACGCTGACGGTGGGTCAAGCTTGCAACCAACTGCAAAAGTGATAGTTACACCCTCACACAGCGACCACACGTCTTTGGGGAAAAGGCCGCACGCGACGACGACAACGACGACTTGGAGGACTACTCCTCGAGAACGGTGAAGGCGTGTCCTTCGGAAGCAAATTCGCGACGCGCGGCCTCGGCATCGTCGGCGCTCTTGTAGCGTCCGACGACCACGCGGAAGCGGGACCCGTTCGACTCGATCTTGGAGGGAATCTTCAACAGTTCGAGCGCACGGACTTCAGCGCGCGCGCTTTCGAGCCACGCGTGCGAACCCGCCAAGAGCACATACGAGCCGCCCGATCGCGACGGGGCCGCCGCCTTCGGCCCTACGTTGTGCACGGGGGGCACCGGCTCCGAGTCGGAGATCGGAGGCGCATAGTCGCCCGACGGGACGATGACGGACGAGCCCGACCCACGCGACGCCCCGCCGAAGGCGTACGACAATGAGAATGTGTGCACGCTCGAGAAGTACTCTTGTGGCGTGTACGAGTAATCGAGGGTCACAACCCCGTAGTGAAGGCCGAAGCCGGCGTTGAACGGACTGCCGCGTTGGCTGTTATCGAGGTTGTTGTTGACCGCACTGCGCAGGGTGAGCGCCTGGCTGAACTCGTAATCGACGCCGAGCTGCACACGTGTGCCGTAGGCGTCGGATTCGGCGACCTGCGCACCGGCGAAGAACTGCCCCACCCGCGAGGCGAACACGCGTCCGGCGCCGAACATATACTCGGGCGCCACACTGAAGCTCTCCGTATAGAACGTAACGGTACCGCCGAGGTCGCGCGCCGCGGCATGCAAGAGGTACGGGCCGGTCCAGTACGAGGCCCCAGCGTTGAAGGCGTACCCCGTCCCGTCGTTGGGCAGCACGTGCTCTTGAATGATCGTCGTCCCGGCGGCGAGCGAGAGCCCCGTACCGCGGAAGGCATGGCTCAGCGTGAGGTCGAGCCCCATGTCATAGAAGCTTTCTTGATCGACCACGTTCATTCCCGAGTCGTAGCCCTGGACGGCCCCCGAATAGAGGAACGTCGCTCCGATGCCCAGGACGGTCCCGCCGTGCCCGATCGGGAGACCCACCCCTGCCGATGTGAACACCATATTGTCGAGCCATTCGCTGGTGGTGATGAACGCTTCGGCGTGCGGCAATGCCGCCAGGAAGGCCGGGTTCGAATACATCAGGGTAGCATCGGGCGACAGGCCCGCGACGACGTCGGGCGACGACATCAGACGAGCCCCGACGGGAATCTTCAAGAAAGGCGCTGCGTACGTTCCGGCACCCGTCTGGGCATAGGCGTCCCCAAGCGCCCCGCCCAGGCCCGCGAAGGCCAGGACGAGGAACGAAGCGGATCGCCAGTTCGGTCGGATACGTCTCATGCTACCGATCTCGGCCGCGTACGAAACACGGACGGTCTTTCAAGTCGTTGGATTCCCTGCACAACCAGCAAACCAGAGGCCAAAGCACGTGCGCGGTGCGTCGCCACGCCACAACGCGCTGGGACGTGCCCCAGAATGGCCTGGCGTGCCGCGGGCGCGATGTCACGAGATTCGACGAAGACACGCCGAGTCTCGAAACGGGTTCGAATCTGCACGGCTCGCATGCGAGTCGTGCCGCGAAATGTGACTAGAACACCAGGTGGGGCGCTGTAACCGAACTCACAGAGAACAGCCATCGGTCAGGGGGATCGATCCGAAGGACTGCGTCGACTCTCGATCTCCTCCAGCCGACGCTGGGCTAACCTCGAATAACGTGTTTCCGGAAATCGCTCAATACATTTCTTGAGCATTTCGCACGCGTGTGTCGTGTCGGAAAGGACCGTCGCGTAAACGTCGGCGCTCTTGAGCAAGCCCGCCCCCGCGCTGGCGTCGTCCCACGACGACGAACCCGAGCCCAGGAGGGCTGCGGCCTCGGCCGCGCGACCCGCTGATTCGTAGCTCTCGGCCAGCGCGTCCTGGACCGTGATGCGATCCCCCGCGTACGGGCTCGCGCGGTCGATCAGCGAGAGGTAGTACTCGCGCGCACGCTCGAGCGTGCGGGCGGCCAGGGCGTGCTCCCCAGTGGCCATGTAGTGCCGTGTGATGAGAATGGGTGCTTCGATCGACGGCGCCGCGTGCGGGTAGATCTGCTGGAGTCGATGCAAGAGCTGCAGTGCCTCGTCCCAGGCGCCCCGTCGTTCGAGCACCGTCGCCCGCGCGAACATCGCGCGCGCGGCGACGTCGCCCGGGGCGGCTTCGTCCTGCTCGAGCGCGCGGAACGCCGCCATGGCACCTTCTTCGTCGCCGCGCTCGAGCTGGAGTGCGGCCCCGTCGTAACGCGCCGCGTACGCGAGCGCGGAGCGGGGCGCTTTCGCCTCGACTTGGTCGAAGAGGGCCTGGGCCGGTGCGGGCTCGTGGAGGGCGAAGGCATAGATTTCGCCCAAGAGCAAACGGAGCCCTTCGATATCCTGCTTCGGGTCGGGTGCCGCAAGAATCGCTTCGATGCGCGTCACGGCTCCCTGCCAATCCTTGTCGACCAGGCGCAGCTGCACGTCGCCGAGGGATGCCTGCCACGCGATCGGTGTGCCCGGCCACGTGGTCGCGACACGGCGGTAGAAGTCGCTTGCCAGACCGCGGTACTCGGCGTAAGCGGCCGCGTCGCCCGACTCGCGGTAGAGTCGCACCAGCACCACCGGCATGTCGACGAAGACGGGGTCGGGCACGAAGTGGCCGGACCAGAATTCTTCCGACGTCGATATCTGCCGGAATATCTCCGCGCACTGGAGCATCACTTCGGTGTTCTCGCCCGCCAGGTACATCGAGCGCGCAGCACCCAGGCGCGCGTCGAGCGCGCTTCCCAGCGAATCGGCGGCGTCGAGTGTGCGCTCGTACATCTGGCCCGCGTCCGCATAACGCTCGCTCAAAAAATACAAGCTCGCGAGGGCCAAGCGCGACGAGAGGTGAATCTGCTTGATGTCGGCCACGACGTCGGGGCGCCACGAAGCGGCCGCCGGCGACGAGAGCGGATCGTCGGAGAGGACGGCGTCAAACGCCGCGATGGCGAAGCGCGTGTCCTTCTGCGACGCGCGCGCCACGGAGATATTGATGCGACGTTGGTAGAACTGCGCGCGCCAGAGCTTCTGCTCGAGACGGTAGCGCGCGAGCACGTCGGTGTGGTCGGTGCACGCGAGGGAAAGTGGCAGGACGGCCGCCAAAGCGAACACGCGGGCACTCCTCATCGCATCCCTCCCTCTTCGCGCAGCGCGAGTCCGGCTGCGCCGGCGAAGAGCAGATAGGCGGTCAACGTCTCGAGCACGACGGAGCCGATCATGAGCTGGTAGACGGCTTCGGGATGGAAGCGCCCCGCAATCCCGTCGGCATTCGCGATCATCCCGTCGAGCGGCAAGTTCGCCAGCAGCACCGTCGCGACGAGCAACGCGGTGGCCCCGAAATTGGCGAGCGCGTAGCGCGCACTCGCCCGCAGGGCGCGCAGCGGTCCGCCGCCGCGCAGGCGCAGGACCACCGGCGCGTACACGAGGAGCGCTTGCGCCGCGGCGGTCGTGGCGATGACCCCCATGGTTCCCGCGCGGGCGACCAGACCGCCCGGGAGCTTCGCCGCGACCAGGCCGAGTCCCCGCCCGGCCGCGACCGTCACCACGACGAACACGATCCCGACCACGACGAGGCTCGGCAGCGTTTTTCGAAACGAGCGCGGGCCGACGCGCGTCGCTTCTTCGTGGTGCGCGACCACCGACCATACGCCGAGCGACCACAGGGCGAAGCCGACCGTGGCGACGAGCGGCAAGTACAGCCGGCGGTACGCCGCCGGGAGCAGAACGAAGTGGGTCGGATAGTGGAGAGACGCGTCGCCGCCCAAGGCCGCGACCACGGTCGGCATGAAGCCCGCGACGGGGCCCGAGGTCCAGAAAGCGAGCAGCGTCACGAGTACGCCTTGCAAGAGTCCGAAGGCGAGGAACGGAACTAGGATGCTGGGGCTGTGCAGTCCCAGGCGCGCGTTGGCGAGCGCGTCGAGATAATCGTCGATGGCGCGGGTGACGTTCACGCCCCGGCCTTCCTCTGCGCGTAGAGGCGAGCGATCTCGTGCTCGACTTGTTGCGCAACACCGGCGGCGCGCGCGGTCGCGCGACCGACATCGCCGCCCAGCGGTGTGGAGACACTCGCGAACACGACGTCCTGCGGGCGTCGCATGAGGGCCTCTCGGGTCAGCGCCAACTTGAGCCGGAACACGTCGGCCTCGATACCGAAGGGCGTCTGATACCAGAAACACACGACGCGTCGTTCGCTGCCGTTGTTGACCACCAGGGTCGAGAGCACGCCGTCGCGCCACGTCGCGGGGACCGTCAATTCTTGTTCGATGGTCCAGCCGGACCCGGGATAGCAATGGCGCGGCGAGTGCACTTGCGAGCCTTCCTTTTGGCGGTCGAAGTAACCCAGGAAGAGCCACACCGGCTCGTCGGCGTCGGGGTCGTAGGTGCGAAAGAGGACCTCGCGCGCGCGCAGCACGTCGAGGAACTCCGCGTCGAGCGTGTCGGCGACAAACGCGCGCTCCCCCACCGCGACGCCGTCGAGCCCGAGGTTGCGATCGCCCGCCGGCTCGCCGGCGCGAATGACGTGACCGGCCAGCGCCATCGCGGAGAGAGTCGCGGCCGCGATTACCGTCGCGCGCGTTCGATCCATTCCAACCCCTTCCCGACGACGAAGAGAGCGATGAGCCCGCCGATGAATACCACGAGCCCCGAAAGCTCGTGAAGGAAACTCTCGGCGGCGCGGGCCCCGCCGACCGCGGCAATACCGGCCGTGATCGCGAGTCGCGCGACGTTGGCCGCCACCGCCACCGGGATCGACGCGACCACCAAGACCGCCTTCGAGGGGTGTGAGAGGCGCACGAAGTCGCACAGAAAGAGCGCCATCGTCCCGAGCGTCATGATCGAACGAAGACCGCTGCACGCCGTCACCACCTCGAGCGAATAGCCTTCGAGGTTCAAGACGTTGCCCTCGCGCACGACCGGCATCCCGGCGAGCCCGAGGAGGCCGGCCGCCCACCGCGAGCTGGCAACCTGGAGCGGGAACGTGAACTGGTAATACACCACGTACGGAAGCGGAACCATGCACACAAGGAATGCCAGCGGAAACGCCATCGCGCGGGCCCGCGCGCGGCCTTCGAGCGCCCACACCAGGCCGGCTAACACCACCACGAGCGAGAGTCGCGCCGTGAACAGCTCGGCGGCCGCGGTTCCGGCGAGATACAGGAGCGCCCCCAGCGTCACGAGCGCGAAGCCGGCGGCATCGGGCTCGCGCGGTGCGGCCAGGAAGGCTTGGCGTCGACGCCAGGCCAGCCAGGCGGCCATTGGGACCACGAAGAAGCCGTGCGCGTAGTTGGGATCGTCGGCCCACTGGCGCACGAGCCCCGCGAACACCGGGGCGTACGCGAGGGCGAGCGGAAGGGCGAGAAGGAGAATTCCGAAACGGCGGCGCGGTGAAATCGCCGCGGTCGTCATCGACTCGACTGAACGAGGAAGCGCGCGGTTCGCTGGGTAGCACCGGACGCATCGGTGACGCGCACGAGGTAGAGAGCCGGGGCGACACGCTGTCCCCCGTCGTTGGTGAAGTCCCAGGTCCAGTCGTAGCCGTCGGTCTGCCCGTTGTCGAAACGTCGCACGGTAAAGCCGGCGGCGTCGAAGATGTGGACTTCCCACGCATACGGCAGATTGCGCACTTCGAGTGGCTTCGACGGATCGCCCTTCCAGTAACCGTTGGGGACGATGTCGCCGGTCGTCGCGACGGAGCTGTAACCACCGACGGTGAACGAGTAGTCGAGAGGTGCGGCACAGTTGGGTGTGGACGCGCGGTCGCACGCCTCGACGTGGACCGACACGTCCGAGCCGGAAGCGAACGGGGTCGACGGGCGATAGCTGATGCGGACACTGGCCGGCGTTCCTTGCACGGTGTAGGCGACGCTGGTGCCGTTGACGACCAAGTCGACCGAGCCCAACTGGACACCCAATCCGGCGTCGGCGATGTCGACGTCGATGGTGGCGTTGGCAGCGACTCCGGTGGCACCCACGAGCGGCGAGGCGGCAATGATGCTAGGCGGCGTCACGTCGTTGTTGGAGATGGAACCGGTCTGGAACGTCCACGAGGTATTCAGTTGGTTCGGCGTCGTGGCTTTGTCGGAGGCCGTGACTTGTACGGTGATGGTCGAGTTGGCCGGCAAGTCCGACGCCGGGTCGACCTGCACCGCGTACCCGGACGTCATGGGGGCAGCCTGCGCGGGCTCCTGCACCCCGTTGACGCGCACAATGATGCTCGAGAAGTTCACACCGCTGCGATCGTCGGTAATTACGAAGAAGATGCCGGCGTTGCGCGCGACGTTGGTGGCACCGCCGGCCGGATCGCGCTGGCTGATGGCGGGCGCCGTGACGTCGGGGCCTTGCAAGGTAACGGTGACTTCGCGGGTGTAGGCACTCATGAGCCCGAGCCCCGTGAACGAGCGCACGGAGGCGTAGTACGTCCCCGCCGACAAGCCGCACTGCGACGCGACGCCGGATCCGGCGCCGACGTCGACCGAGTCGGTGTAGGCACCTTGCGAGTGCGGGTGGGTCGCGAAGTACAGGCGATAGCCGGTGACGGTCGGGTCACCGACGCGCGTCCACGTAACGCGCAAGCAACCGACCGGGCTCTCGCTCGCGGCGACATTGGTCGGCGGCGGCGGGCCCTGCGTGTTCTCGTTGCTGATGGTGGCACTGGCCGTGTTCGATCGGCCACTCCACAAGTCGAAGGCGTTGTGCGCGCGAATGGCGAAGGTGTAGGTCCCATTCGCGAAGCCGCAGCGCGTGGTACTCCAGCGACTCCCCGACTGGACGATGTCGGTCAGCGTCACTTGCGCCGAGTCGGTGAAGACGGTTCCGCTACGACGCCACAGGAGCATGTAGTCGGAGACGTACTCCGCGGCCGGGGGCGCGTCCCAAGAGAGCGACGCGCAGCCGGTCGTGGTTCCGGTGGCGGCGAAGCCGGACGGCTCGGTCGGCGTGACCGGCTGGACGCCGGTCAAGGTGAAGGTGTAGCGATCTCCGGAGGCGAAGGAGTCGTCGCGATCGACGCCCCCGTAGGGGCTCGCGAGGACATTCCCGTCGAGCGATCCGTTTTGTCGCACCTCATAGTTCCCTGCGGGCTGCATGCCGAACATCAGGAATTGCGTATTGCCCGCCATCGCACCGTTCTTGGGTGCGGCTTTCTTGGCCGGCTCCGCCGCGTGGGATGGATTCGCGCCGGTCAAGAGCGCTGTGACGAGTATGAGTGCGAACCCATGACGGACCATAATCAACTCCCGGAAGCGGATTGCTTCCACATCGACTCGGCTCGACCCGAAAGCTGCGGTACCAACGAAATACGGATGAGGATTCGTGACGGTGGGGCTGCAAAAACCGTGCACGGCGGCCGGGCCGCGTCGTCAATTGTCGACTGCGGTACGTTTGGCGATCGAAGGGGCCTTGGTCAAGCAGAATATCGCGTCGTGGCGGCCTCGTTCCGGCGGTATCCGACGCGGGTGTGAGATCGCTCACACGAAGCGGTGCTGGAACGTTTCGATGGCGCGAATCCTTGCCCCATCGGCCGCTTCGAGCGCCCGAATCGCACCCACCATCTCCCACGCGGTGGAGAAGTGGACCACGTAACGCTGGCCGTCGTTGTAGCGCGCGAGAAGGTCGCGATACAGCGAGGAGAGGCTGCCCGGGCGATCGGAGAGCAATAGCTCGGCGTTGGGCTCTTGTCCCCCGTGGGTGTAGGCCTTGATGAATATCCAGCGCGGAAACTCGCGCACGTGGACCCCGGTGCGAACCCACGCGTCGACGCGCGACGGCGTGGCTGGGTTCAAGTCGGTGATGTCGCCGTTCTCGATGGCCGGGAGCAGGCGACGCCGGCGCTTCCAGTTCACGCACAACGGCCCGGTAATGAGCAGGAGCGTGCCGTTGCCCGCGTGCCCGAACGATGCGTCGACGCCGCTCCAATGCGAGCGCGGCTTGTTGGGGTCGTCGGTGGCGTAGTAGATCGTGTTCATCACGGGAGGCTGTGTCGGGTGCGGCGCGGACGGATACGTAAAATCGGCGTAACACCCGGTCTCCTTGAGAATGCTCAGCTCACCGTTCACACCGCAATACTTCCCCTGCGGATGCGAGTTGTCGAGCGTCCAGTTACCGTGGATGAACGCGTACACCGGGCGCCCCGTGGCGGGGTCGACGTGCAAGAGACCGTGCTGCGTGTGCAGCGTATCGGTGAATCGAACCAACTTGTCGCGAAGGCCCTCGGCGGTGTCGCGGTCGTGGTGCAAGTGCACCTCGACTTCGCCCAGGCCCGCGCGCGAAAGCTCCGCCAGCATGTCCATGCAGCGCGGGTCGTACTCCTCTTGCGGATAGAAGAAGGCGTGGCGCGGGGCGTTGCCGCCGTTGTCGCGGATGCCGTCCATGGCGCGCGGGTAGCGTTCGAGCCAGCGCCTCACGCGCTCGTGGGCGACGTCCTGGTGCGCCTCCAGCCAATACGGCTCGAAGTGGTCCGCGACGCACACGAAGAGGTGGGTGGTGCCCAGAGGCGGTTCCTTCTTGCGTGACCACGCGGCCCGCGCAATACGGTCGACATTCTTGCGCGCCAATACGCGATAGACCCGCAATCCCCCGGCCGCGAACACGGCCGAGAGTAAGACGCGAATGATGGCTGCCAGGTGCATCGTGCCTACCACGCCGTCAAAAGGAACACCTTGGTGAGGAACCACGCGCCCGCGGTCCACAGGAATCCGTTGATCCAGTCCCGCTTCTCGAGCAAGACGAAGCGATCGCTGCTATTGCTGATGAAAATATTCGAGACCGCCGCCGAGAGGCCCAGCAAGAGAAACAAGACTTCGCTGTACGTGCGCGACAGGAAATACGACCCCGTCGCGAAGGCGATCAGGCCGTAGCGAATGGTGTCGACGTAGACCGCGACGTCGCGCATGTTCATCCCGCGCGCCGCACTCGCGATGAATTCGTTGTTCCGAATCGACAGGTAGATCAGCATGATCCACGGGTACAGCCCGAACATTCCCAATTCGGTTGCGCACAAGACGAACGAGTTGTGCGCGGTGCGAAAATGATACTCGGTGAAATTATTGGCGCCCACACCGAATAACGGGTAGGCCTGGAACAAGTCAAGTCCGATGCTCCAGGCTTCGACGCGTCCGTGCGCCGACGCTTCCCCGGTCGAGATGGTGCCCATGCGAGGCGCCAGGGCGAGAATGGCGAGAAACACGAAGCCGCCCGCGATGAGCCCGAATGTCCTCCCCAGCTTGCGCGTCATCAAGAGCACCAGAATCACACCCAGCGCCAAGATGCCCCCGCGCGATTGCGTCAGGAACAACGCATACAAGATGGCGCCGAGGCCGACCAGGGCGAGCGGCTTTTGCCACAGGCGCGAGAATTCGGTCAGCTTCAGGTAGAAAAACGGCAGCACCACCACCAGCGCCAGCCCGAGGTCGTTGGGGTCGGCGAAGATTCCGACCGACTGGATGCGGCCTTCGTAGGTTTCCTTTCCACCCAAACCCTTGCCGGTGAAGTACTGCACGAAGCCCGTCACGGCCAAGAACATCGTCGCCATCACGACTAGGTTGACGGTGAACTTGAGCTTCCCGTTGGACGACACCAGGGTCGCGACCAAGAAGTACATCACCAGGGTCGGCAGAAACTCCATCGCCGCATCGATGGTACCCGGCGGGTCGGCCCACACCACGTGCGACATGATGATGGCGGCGTAGAACCACAGCATGAGGAAATTTTGCGGGACGCGTGTCAGCATGATCTTGCGGTAGCGCACCGCCATGTGGAGCACCATGAGCGCGAAGGTCGCGATGCTGAGCGCGATCATGATGGGCAGATTCTCGTAGCGCGGGCACGTAGTCTTGCGGGCGCGCGTACAGAAACAAGAGGTAGGTCACGAGCCCCACGAACGGATCCACGAAGATCACGGTGATGCCGATCAGGGCCACCGCGGCCGCCATTCCCAACGACGTGTCTTGCAGAAGCAAGTACGCAACGCCGAAGGCGGCCAGACACACCACCACCATGGTGGCCGCGACGACGATGCGCTGGCTAGCCACGCGTCGCCACCTCCCCCAGCACCTCGTGCACGCTCAGCGCCACGCGTTCCATCGCGTACGGCGCCACGCGTTCGTCGGACCCCGAGCGCCCTGTCCATTCGCCGCGGCGCACGCGCTCGACGAACGACATGATGCGCGCGGCATTGGCCGATGCATCGCCCGGTGCGATCACGTCGCCCGCCGCGGTCTCCGCCACGACGCGCGCGGCGTCGCCGGGCGGGACCAATGCCAGCACCGGCCGTCCGGTGAACAAGTACGGATAGAGCTTGCTCGGCACACACGTCGCCATGACGTCCCCGCCGGGCAAGAGCAGCAGGAGTGAGCGGGCGGAGCGCATCAACGCCAGGCTGCGCGTGTACGAGACCACACCCATGAACACGACGTGCGACGCGAGGCCGTCGCGTTGGACGCGACGCACATCGTCGGGGGTCACCTTGCCGAAGACATGCAGTCGCGGCGCCAAGGCGGAATCGCGCGCCACCAATACGCGCACGGCTTCGAGGTAGGCGTCGAACATCCCGGGATAGACCTCGCCGAAGTACGCGATGTCGCACGCGAGCGCGGGGTCGTCGGGGTGTGCCGCCTCCGGCATGGTTTCGGTGTCGAATGCATTCGGGACCACGCGCACGCGCGACGCGTCGAGGCGCGTGAACGAAGCCAGCAACGCGTCGCGATTCCCCGCCGTGTTGGCGATGACGCAGTCGCAGCCGAAGAGCACCCAGCGCTCGAGTGCCCGCTGAAACGCGAGGTTCGCACGACCCTTCGGAATTCGCAGCGGCGCCGTCCAGGGGTCACGAAAGTCCGCCACCCATCCGAAGCGCACGAACGATCGCGCGATGCGCACCCCGATCTGGGTCGAGTGCGGCGGCGTCGAACTCAACACCACCGCACCCGGATGGCGGCGCACGAAGGCCGTCACCTCTTGGGCGACGCGCGGCGCCCAACCGATCTGGTGGTCGGGGTAGGACAATGCGCGCACGAGCGAGCGCCAGGGTGCTCCCAACGCGCGGCGAAGCGGATGGCGGTGCCGCGGTCGCGACGCGCTGTCGGGTGTGCTCGCGGGTGCAGCCGCGACGGTCGCCGCGTTACGCGCACCGGCGACGCGCAAGAGTTGCGCGGCCGGCTCCGCCGAGTCGGTCCGAATGACCTCGACGCCCTCGGGAATCAACGCCAGCGATGCGTCGTCGCTTCCCTCTTGCGTCGAGCGACGCACCGTCAATACCGTGATGCGCCACCCGCGCGCGCGCAGATACTTCACGAGTCCGACCAAACGGTACACGCCCGCCGATTGAATCGGCGGGAAGTGATAGGTGACGACGAGAAGGTGGCGCGGCGACGCGGGCGATTCCGATGGTCCCGCGGCACGCGCGTGATCCGAGCGACTCGCGTCGGCGCTCTTCATTCGTCACCCACCGCGCGCGCCCGCGGTACCACGGGGATGCGCCGGGTTGCGTCGCGGGGCCACACCCGCGCGTGGAGCGCGGCGATGGCGGCGAGCTTGCAGGCTTGACGCGTGAGGCGTGCGCCGCCGCGTCCGGCGTATTCGTCCAGGTACCACGACAGGTAACGCCCGCCGGTGAAGACACGCTCGTTTCCGGCTTGCACGTAGTGGATGCCGCGGCGCGTTACCAAGCGAGGGTCTTCGCCCGGGCGATTGCGTAGCTGCCAACGGTCGGTCCCGCTCCACGTCACCGAGTCGTATACGGAAAGGGCCATCGCGAGGGACTCGTCGCAGTAGCCGCCACCGGGCCACACGAAGTGGCGCACGGGCTTCCCCAAGCGCGACTCGATGACGTGCTTCGATTCGACGAGCTCGCGCTCGAAGCGGCGGCGCCGCTCGTCGTCGCTCTCGACTTCGCCGCGGATACCGTGGTGCGAGCGGTAGTCGGCGACGGCACGCTGCAGGACGTCGCGCCAGTCGGCGCGCTCGAACAGGCGCTCGCCGCCGGCTTCGGCCGCGCGCGCCGCGACGTATTCCGCTTCGAGCGGGTCGGGGCGATACACGACGGCCTGGAGCGATTTCACGTGCGCGTACACGGGCGTGCCCCATGCCACGCGGCTTCGATGGAGATGGTTCAAGTAGTACGGCTTGTCGTCCGGTGCTGCATTCCAGTCCAGCCAGTAGTGCTCGTCGCCGGGATGATGGAAGTCGACGATCTCGGCGCTCGTTGGATACCACGTGTGTGTCAGCGCGTGGGACTGCACCGACAGCGTTCCGTCCCCGGAGGCCGCGGCCAACTCGCGCCACGACATGAAACCCCGCACCTCGAGATCGGTTTCCTGCCTGCGCCCGGCCCACACGTCCTCGAGTGTCGGGCGCACGACGTCGGACGGGTCGACGAACTCCGGGGTGACCAGCACGGTGGCGGTGAATCCGTAGCGTCGCAAGAGCGGGACGACGTACGTCCAGTTGTCGAGGTAGCCGTCGTCGAGTGTCAGCACGATGGCGCGCTCGGGCAGCGGGCGCCGTCCGGCGACGTATTCGTACAGCTCCGGCAATCCCACCGTCGTGTAGCCGCCGCGCGCCAGCGCTTTCAAGTGGCTCTCGAACGACGCCGCGACCAGCGACAACACCGCCCAGTGCCAATCGGGTAGCACGCGTCCGACGCTGTGGTACATCAAGACGGGAACGCCGTGGGACATGGCACGAGCTTCCGTCGTCGAGCGGCCGGTTGTCAACGCGTGCGTGTGGAGCCGAAACGGTCCAACGATTCTTCCATCATGGTGACAAGAACCGCACAGCGCATCAAGTCGAAGTCGGAACGCGGCAGAAATCCCGGGCCCGTGCGGACGATGCGGCTCAAGCGATCGAGCGTCTTGCTGCGCTGGATATACGGAAGCACCTTCGAGCGAAGCGGAAAGCGCGCCTTCAACGGCGGCACCCAAGGCGGAACCGGTTCGGCTTCGAAGAACGCCGTTCGTCGCGCCGCGAATGCATCCGGGTTGAAAACCTCTCCCAACACGCCCGCTTGGACTCGTTCGCGATCCGTGTACCGCAACCATTGCTCACGTAGCGGTGTGGGCGAGCGCAGCTCCGTCTCCCAATCGGGCAGGCTCCAACCCGACTGGTCGGGAATCGCCATCAATTGCGGAAATCGATGGTGCATCATCGAAATGTAGACATTCTTCTCGACGCGGTACTTCTGCGGCATCGACGCGAACATTTCCAGCGCAGCCTTGGTCAAAAACGGGCGCCGGACCTCGATCGCGTGTTCGCGGTAGTAGCCCAGAGAAAGCACGTAGCGCGCCATACGACCGTTCAAATACAGGTATTCCTTACGATCCGTGAGATCGTCGTTTTGGCAGGTGGCGAGGACGCGCTGGATGGTGGCGTCATAGACGCGCTGGTAGTCGTCGACGCGGGCCGTCCGCAAGCTCGCGATGAGCGGGAGCGGCAATCCAGGTGGCAAGACGCCGCGGCGCATTTGCATCTCGTTGAATGCGTAACCGCCTGAGTCCCAGGCTACGTCCCCCGCGATGGCGAACGTGGCTCCCGATCGATATACGCGCGCCAAGGTGGGCTGGCCCTCGGAATACCAGCCGACGTTATCGTTGGCCAACTCGGAGATATAGGTCCAGTCATGCGCGTTGGAAACGAAGTCCCCGCTCTCGTAGGTGAGGTAGCGGTGCGGTACCTGGAAGTATTCGGCGACGCGTCGGGCGAGAAACGCGTCGGTATTGGGCTGGGGATCGCGCGCTCCCCATGTAAACGCAACCGCGGGCGGGCGCCCCAGCACTTTGCTCAACGCGACGACACCGCGGGAGTCGAGGCCACCCGACAGCAGAACTTCAAACGACGCCGGGTTGTCGCACAGGATCAATCGTTGCGACGCGAGTAGCACCTCGTAGTGGGTGTTCTCCGCGTCGGCGCGTCGGCGCAGTGCGGGCGACGCGTGGAAGCGGAGATTCCAATAACGCGCCGACTGGTGCTCCAGCGAATCGACGTTGATGGTCAGGGTGGAGGCGGGATCGAGATGGTGCACGCCCGCGAACATGCTGGCGTCACCCATGCAGTACCCGAAGATAATAAAGCTCGCCACACCGTCGGGGTCGAGCCGGGGTGTCAGACCGGCGGCGGCGACGACCGACTTGGCTTCGGGCCCGAACGCGAATGCCCTCCCGTTTCGCGCGAAGTAAACCGGCAATGCGCCGATGCGGTCGTTGGTTACCGTGACACGGCGGCGCTGGCGATCGACCACGACGACCACGAAGGCGCCGTCATAGTCCTCGGCGGGAATGCGCCCGTGTTGGCGGTAGGCATCGGCCAGTGCGCGCGCGTCGACGCGGCGCGGCGAGGGACCGTCGACGAGGACGTGGCCGGAGACGCGGACGGCGACGTCGCCTTCGTCGAACCAGTCGCGATCGGGACGGGGTTCGTCGCGCCAGACTTGGGCCAGCCCGACACCGTCGAAGGTGCCCGAACGCATCGTGAGAGTATCGAGGTGCAAGAGCTTCCGGGCGGAGGCGGCGACGATCTCCGAGACGTCCGCTCCATCGGACTGCACGAGTCCCACGATGCCTGGCATACCCTCTTATTTCCTGAACACCGCTTGCACGGGCGCGTTCGGAGCGTACTCGGCTTCGAAGCGGAGTGTCCCCTGCGGCGACGTCAAATGGCCGCGCCCGCGCTCGACCACGATGGTCTGGCGGCCCTCGGCGCAACTTACATCGACCTTGTACTCGGTTTCGGGCAACAAGCCAAAGAGATAATTGGTGGTGCTCTCGACGGTGCTCAGCTGGAACGTGGCACTGCTCGGCGGTACGTCGCCGGTCGGCTCCGACGAAAACATCACCACGATGTTGCGGCCCGCTTCCTTGATGTGGGCGCCCACCATGTTGTTGGTGGTGCTCGTGACGAGGTCGGTTTGCGCCATGGTGCCGGTCGACGGCCCCACCCAGATTGCGTTTAGGAACTGCGTATTGGGGGTCGGTGCACTGCGCTGAATGCGCAGGCGCCGGCAGCCCATGCTGTTGGCGGTCGTCAAGGTGATCCCGCTCGACGGGAACAGCGTCTTCTGGACCAGCTTGTTGGGTCCGCTCACCGCCGTCGCCGTGTTACCGCTGATGCTGGGCTCGTTGCGCGTGTTCAACAGATACGTGATGGGCACGTTCGCGAACTTCGCGAGCGGCGTCACGCGATCGTACACGATGATGTAGTTCGGCATGGCGTGCACGAGCTCGCGCAAGTAGGTCTTCAAATAGGGTTCGTCGCCGGTGCGGTAACCGCCCGGGTTGGTCCAGTAGGCGTCGGCGGCGTCGCCGCGCGCGTAGCTGTACTCGTTGGTGAACTCGTGCTTGACCGGTCTTCCGTTGTAGTCGGCGAAGCGCTGGTCTTCCCCGTTGACGAGAAGAATGTTGTGCACGGGGCCGTCCTGGGTGAGGCCGTTGGACTCGGAACAGAAGTTGGCATCGATGGCGAGCCACCCGTCGAGGCCCTGCCCGTCGTAGATCACGAATGAGTTCTGGTCCTTGTGCTGGTGGCTCTGGACACGGTCGCCGCACACGAACGACACCGACACCGCGTCCGCGGCCCAGCTCGAGCGGCTGTTGACGAAGCCCAGGCCCGCGTCGGAGGTGGTCGATCCGCCGAGGTAGCACAGCGGCAGCGCCGTGTAGTCGGACTCGGGATAGTGCGTGTCGGTCCACAGCATGTCGGCTTCGTACATGAACTGCCAGCCCGACTGCATGTCGGGAATGATGCGACGCGCCCAGTTCTGCAGGTACTGGCTCTCGACCGTGCCGTGCAACCCGCGCGCGAGCTGGATCGCGGTCTCGCGCTCGAACGGCGACATCGGCACGCCCTTGTCGCGCCCGGAGTCGCCGCCGTTGTAGCGCACGTCGCCGCCCGGCTGGGTGGCGTAGATGTGGAACAAGGCCGCCGCGCGCGGGAACGTCGTGGTCGTGAAGTAGTCCTTGCCGCCCGCGAGCTGGTAGTACAGGTAGATCGCGAAAATCTGATTCTTGGCCGCGGTGCCGTAGTCGCTGCCTTCGTGCCAGCCGCCGCCGGCGCCGCGCGGCGTGATCCACCCGGCCTGCGCCTCGCGCTCGAGCTTGTCGGTGACGAACTGCATGATGTCGTTGTAGGAGCGACTCTCCTGGTGGAAGTACAGCTCGAGCGGAACGTTCTGCCCATTCAACGGGACCGTGAAGTCGTTTTCGCCGTACGTCCCCAGGCCGTCCATCAACGCGCACAACATCTGCGCGTAGTAGTAGTTGTTGCCGGGATCGTTGCGCGACCAGCGGTCGCCCTCGTAGAACGGGTTGTTGTACTCGTCCTCGACGTAGATCTCCTGGACGATGCGGTTCATGTAGTCGATGTAGCCGGCGCGTTTGGCCGGGGTCAACAGGTCGTACATCCAATCGTACGCATAAGCGATGTCCGCGATCTTGTCGTCGGCGTGCAAATAGAAGTTCGTGCGTGCCGGGCCGAAGCCCGCGGCGACGATGGCGTCGACCATGCTGATGGCGCGGTTGGCCCAGTTCATATTGCCGCTGATCATGTAAGCGAGCGCGAACTCGCTCGCCTCCAGGTAGTAGCAATTGCCGGGCGTGTTGTAGCACAGATTCGCGTAGTCGCGGAGCTTGACCCACTGCGGCGACGGCGTGCAATTCGGGATGATGTTGCCGTTGGCGTCGTAGCAGGCGGCCGCGCGCATTTCCGCCAAGCGCGTCGGATTGATGCCCAGGCGCGGGTGGTCGGCCAGGATACCGTTGGTGGGCGGTGCGTTGCTCACGTTGAACGACACCCCCGTGGAGGTGCGTGTGTTGCCGGCCGCGTCGCGCGCGAGCGCGGTCGCGGAGTGCGGGCCGTTGGGCAGCGTCGTGGTGCTGAAGGCCGCCTGGAAGGGCGTTTGCACGTCTTCGACGCCGCGCGCGACCCCGTCGACCAGGAATTGCACGCCCGCAATGCCGACGTTGTCGGTGGCGTTGGCGGCCATGGTCAGAGTTCCCGACACGGTGGCGTTGGCGGTCGGCGCGGTGACGCTCACCGTCGGCGGGGTGGCGTCGGGCGGCGGTGCGCTGCCGGACTTCTCGTAGGCGCCGGCGTCGTACGCTCCGCCTTGCGGACGCACGGCGCCGTCGTGGTCGATGGTCGGAGCACTGGCACTCTGGTAGCCGGCGCGCGCCGCACTGATCGCGGCGGATCCGTCGGCGAGGTGATAGTCGTGGTTGGCTTCGTTTAAGAACAGTCCGGTCGACGACGTGCGCACGATGTTCGACGACGTGTCGATCCAGTTCCCCGTCACCTCGTCGACGATGGTGTAGTCCGACGAGCCCGCCACCACGACGTTGTTGAAGATGACGTTCGCGACCGATCCCAGCGAGATGCGGATGCCGGCGATGCGCGGCTCGATTATCGTATTATTGACGACGACGTTGCTGTTGCTGGGCTTGTTGCAGTCGGGCTGGTCGACCAAGTGGATGCCGCCGGCGCCGGCCGAAATGCCGTTGTCCCAGATCACGTTGTTGCGAATCAAGGACCCTTGCACCGAGATCAGCGAGAAACCCTTCCAATTGTTGTCATGCACGAAGTTGTCTTCGATGACGGCGTTCTCGATGATACCGTCGCCGCCCTCCCAACAGTCCCCGTTGACTTGGATGCCGTTCTGGCCGTTCCCATAGCACTCGTTGCCGCGAATCACGACGTCGTCGGGACTCACACGGCTGTTGGAGATGTAGATGCCGTGTTGTGCCACGGCACCGTAGCTAATGTTATCGATGATTTGAATGCCGGGCGTCCAGCCGGTCAGGATGCCGGTGTGACTGCTGCGCGCGATCCGGTTGTTCTTGACGACGACGCCGGTGGCTTCGACCACGCGAATGCCGGCGCGCGGTGAATCTTCCACCACGAAACCGTCGATGACGACGTAGCTCGCGCCCTCGAGGTTGATGTTGTCGTCGGTGGTCGCGTTGCGCGCGTTGACGAGCGCGTTGGAGCCGTCGGCCTTGAACGTAATGGGTGACGCGGCGGTCCCGCTCTGGGTCAGGTTCATGCCGGCGTAGGTGCCGTCGGCCACGTGGACGATGTCGCCCGCGGTGACGGTATTGGCTGCCTTCTGGAGGGTCCGCCACGGAGTTGCGGCCCCGCCGTTATTGGAGTCGTTACCCGACGGCGATATGTAGTACGCGGTGGCGAACGCGCGCCCGGCGGGGGCCAGCGAGGCGGCAGCGAAGAGCCAGAGAATCAGCGGCTTGCACGTGTTGGTGATGGGTCTCATCGCCCTCTCCTTGATACAACACCCACGAGACGTGCCGCCCCGGACGAACTCGGTGCGCCCCATTGCCCCGCAGGCCTTATCATCTTAACTCTTAATTGACAGGGATTTACCGAGTGAATCTCAGCAAGTCCTATACCGTTGGCGCGCTCCGACCGGATATCCGCGTCAACAACAAACGGGGCGATTGATTTAGATACACGAGACCCCACACTTAGGCTACTGCGATTTCGCCTCGAAACGCCCCCGGCCGTGCGCAATGCGAGCTTGGCGCCGCTCATGCGTTGCGCGCTCCCGGAATGTGGGCCGCGACGCGCGCCGAGATGGTCTCCACTTTCGACTCCCACGACTCGCCTTCCATGGCGCGGACGCGTTCCGCGGCGCGCGCGGGCGAGTCTTCGGCCAGCGCGCGATCGATCGCGGCCAGGTACCCCGCGTGATCGCTCGCGACGTACACGAGGTCGCCGAGTTTCGTGACCTCGTCAATGGCCACCGAAACCACCGGCTTTCCTCCCGCCAGGTACTCTTTCAATTTCAGGGGGCTCGAATGGAGGATAACGTCGTTTAGCTGGAAAGGTATATGGCACACGTCGAAGGCGCGCAAGAACGACGGGATGTCTTCGTAAGATTTCTTACCTAGGAAGACGACATTCTTCAGTCGCGCGAAGCGCGAGATGTCGCGCGCGACCCGCCCCACCATCACGAACGAATACTGCGGGCGCTCGTGCGGCCAGGTACTCCAAGAGATCGAAGTCGAGCCAGTCCTCGATCAGGCCGAAGAAGCCGACGATGGGGCTCGCAATCCCCTCCAATTCGCGCGGTCGCGCGAGGGCTTCGTGGTAGGCGCGCGCAAAGTGCGCCGTCTCCACACCGTGCGGGCTGAAGTAGGTATGCGGGTTCGCTTTCCCTTTGGTCGCCGCGAGCTGCTCGGAAATGGCGAAGACGACATCGGCCTTCGCGAGCACCTCGCCCTCCATGGCGCGAATGCGATCCGCGTCGACACCGGGCATGGACGCGTATTCGTCGACGACGTAGTACACGATGCCTTGGTGAGGAACGGTGTCCACGATCGAGCTGTAGTGCGGGAGGATGATCCACAAGATCGGCTTTTCGAAGCCCACCTTCTTGCACGCGCGCCGGAGCGACGCACCCAAGGCCAGACGATTGACGCGCCGCGCGAGCGCCGAGCCGTGGAATGGCAGGATCAAGGGCGAGTACACGTGCACGTTTTCGTCCACCCGAGCCGGGCCGGCCCACGCCCTCTTGAGTTTGGCCACGATCTTGGCCAAGTCGCGCTTGGACGCGGTGGGTGCGCGCTGCCCGGCCGCCTCCACGTACAGCATGCGATTGTGCTGCGACAACAAGCGGGCGATCTGGTGGCTGCTGGTGCGATTGTCGGCGAACCAATCGTTGCCGATATAGACGATCTGTTGGTCGCGCAGCATTCCGTCTCCTAGCGCTGTTTCGCCAGCGCGCGGTCGTAGGCTTCCTCATAGGCGGCCACCATCGCCTCGATACTGAAGCGCGCGACCGCACGCTCGCGACCGCGCGCGCCCATGGCGCGGGCTTCGGTGGCGTGCGACGAAACCCATCGTAGTGCGTCCGCGAGACGTGCGGTGTCGCGCGGCGGCACCACGAGCCCGGTCTCCCCGTCGACTACGACCTCGGCGTTACCGCCGACACTCGTGGCGACGATCGGCAGTTCCGCCGCCATCGCCTCCAGCAGCGTCATCGCAAGACCTTCCGTGTACGAGGACAGCACGAAGGCGTCGAAAGCACCCACCAGTTCGGCGATGTCGTCGCGGCTTCCGATCATGTGGATGCGCTCCTGCATGCCAAGCTCGTCGACGAGCCGTTCGAGATCGCCGCGTAATTCGCCGTCGCCGACCACGACCAGGTGCGCGCGCCCATCCGTGGCGGCCAGCGCTGCGAAGGCGCGAAAAAGATTGGCGTGATCCTTCGCGGCCGACAAGCGCGCGACGATGCCGAACACGAAGGCGTCGTCGGGAAGCTGGAGCGCGCGACGCACGCGTGCGCGCGCGTCGGTCTCGGCGCGTCGATACGCCCGCGTGTCGACGCCGTTCACGATGGTGCGCACGCGCGCGGGGTTCCCGCCCGCCGCTGCGAGCGCGATGCGGCGCGCGTCGTCGGAAACGGTTACGAAGGCGTCGACCAAGCCCCAGCGATCGAGGGTTACGGGTTGTCGCGTCCCCGACGTCTTCATGCCGTGCGCGGTATAAATGACGGCCGCCCCGGTGAGGCGTGCGGCGAGCGCACCGTACACGAGCGGAGCCGCGTTGTGGCAGTGAACTACGCGCACCTGCTCGCTACGAAAGCGTCGCGCGAGAGCGAGCACCGTCAACGGGCGAAACCCCGCCTTCTGGTCGACGATCCAAACTTCGATGCCCGCCGCGCGCGCCTGGTCGACCAACGGACCGCCGGGTCCCAGGCACACGATCGACGGCAGAAAACGATCGCGATGCGCGTGCGCCGCCAGATTCAGCACCACGCGTTCGAGCCCGCCGATGGCCAAGTTCTGCACGACGTGCGCGACGCGCACGGGCGCGCCCACGTTCCGCCCCGCCACGGGTCAGTTCCTCGCCTGCTCGCGCAAGTACGCGAAGCTCTTCGCAAGCCCTTCGCGCGTCGTGACGCGCGGCGCCCAGCCGATACACTTGAGCTTGGTATTGTCGAAGCGCGTGCCCTTCCACAAGGTCGCCGTCTTGTAGCGCGTGAAGACCGCCGGTAGCTGCCCGCGCGAGTGGCGGTGGTACCACTCGACCGAGCGCGAGACCAGCACCATGCCGGCGTACGGAACGGGCACGAAGCGCATGCGCACCACTTCGCGCCGGTAGCGTCGCAGGTACCCGCGCGCGGTGGGCAGGTCGTCGTCGACCACGTTGAACGCGTGCCCGACCGCGTCCGCATTCTCCGACGCGGCCACGATGGCGTCGGCGCAATTGTCGACGTAGGTGAGCGGAATGCGGTTGCCTCCGCCCAAGTGCAAGAACAAGCCGAACAGATTCAGTCCGACACGCGCCGACATGGGCGACCCGCCGGGCCCGTAAATGACTCCGGGGCGAATCACGACCAAGCGGTGCCCGGCTTGTGCAGAGCGGTCGCGAAACAGTTTCTCCTGGCGCCACTTCGCGTGCGAGTAGACGTCGCGCCGCTCCGGATGCGGTTCGAGCGGCGTGCGTTCGTCGACCACGGCCCCGCGCGGCAGAGTCGCGGTTCCGTACACGCCCATCGAGCTCACCATCACGATCGTGCGCGGTGTCGCGGCCAGTGCCTCGAGTAGGTTGTTCGACGCCACCACGGTGTTCATGAAGATGTCGGCGGGCGAGCCCTTGAGCGACGCTGCCAAGTGATACACGACGTCGGCGCCGTCGACCGCGCGCGCGGCGTCGGCGCGCGAAAGCAGATTTCCCACGACGACTTCCACGCGCGCGCCCGGGTGCGCGGCGGCCATGGCACGCAGGCGCTCGGCTTGCGCGGAGGAGCGCACCAGAACGCGAACGTCGGCGTTCGGTAGTGCCAGGAGTTTCTCGACGACGGCCCGCCCCAGAAATCCGGCGCCGCCGGTGACGAGTCGCTTCATCGCGAGCCCCCGCGGCGCGCGACCTGTGCATCGACCTGGGCGAAGATTTCGTCCATCCATCCCGCGATGCGCACGATGCGATCGTAGGCGATGGGTGGATCGGTGTTCTCCTGGATGCTCCGATAGAAGCGAACGAAGAGCTCGTTCATGCCGGCGAAGAATTGAAATTCGGACTTCATGAAACGCCGCACGTTTTTCATCGCACCGCGTCGGTACTGGCGCGACTGCGCGAAAGCCGGCAGCAAGCGACCGATGGCGCTCGGCAGGTTCTCGCCCTGCTCGACTACCAGCACGCGCGACGTGTAGTCGACGGTCACCGAATTACGTGTTCCCCACACGCGCGCGTAGTGCCGCACCGGAACGGCGTGCGACGAGAACGACGCGAACGCCGTCGCAGTGTTTCCTTCCATCAGCACACGCAGCTCATCCATCAGTTGGTCGCGCTCGTCGCCGAAACCGGCCGGCAACCGTCGCGTGGCGTGCGCGAAGATGCGGGGTGCATCCTCGGGAATGAAGTCTTCGATCTTGTGCAGTACATGGTCGATGTTGTTCTGGAACAGCTTCCCAGGCAGGCCGTGCACCCAGTGGGCCCGATCGCCCATCAACGCGGCGCCGAAAGCACCCGCGAGGTTGTATCCGAGGTGGCTCTCGACATGGACGACGTCGCCGAGGAAGCCCTCGTCGCGCAGGCGCCGCAACTCGATCGTGAGCGGGTCGAAGGCGAACGAGTGCCCGACGGTCACCTTGCGCCCGGCCCGCGTCGCGTGTTCGATGACCCGAATCGACTCCGCGCGTGTGAGCGCGAACGGCTTCTCGATATAGACGTGGCAGCCGGCGTCGATCGATTGCACGGCCAGTGCCAGGTGCGATTGCGGCGGTGTGGTGATGTGGACGACGTCGGGGCGCATTTCGTCGAGCAAGGCCGCAAAATCGGCGAAGTGTCGCGCGACCCCGTAGCGCGCGGCCAACTGCTCGGCCATCAACGCCTCGCGGTCGCACACGGCGACGACGTCCGCGTGGGCCAGTTTCGCGACCTCTTCGACGTGGGCGTCGGCGATCTTCCCGCAGCCCACGATGGCGACCTTGAGCTTCGGCACCGGCGTCGTCACGCGTTCACCTCGCGGGCCGCGCGCGCGGCGACGATGCGTTCGAACTCGGCCAGCATCTCGCGCGCCACCGCGTCCCAGTCGCGCGCGCTACCGGCGCGCGCGATGGCCTCTTCGTCCCACGTGCGCGCGAGCGCGTCGTCGAGGGCCGACGCCAGGGCGGGCGCGTCCTCGGACGCCACCATCGTGCCCAACTCGCGCGAGGTGAGAATCTCGGGAACGCCGCCGACGCGTGTGGCGACCGCAGGGCGGCCGCACGCGAGGTACTCGACCAGTGCGTTGGGGTGACCTTCCTTGCGACTCGACAGGACGGCCACGTCGGCGGCCGCGATCCACGCCGGCACTTCGTCGTGGGGTCGGGCACCTGCGAAGACGACGCGGTCGGCGACACCGAGACGCCGCGCTTGCTCCTTCAACGCCATTTCTTCGGGGCCATCACCCACCACCACGATGCACGCGTCCTTCGTGCGCATGTGAGAAGCGGCGTCGATCAACACGTCGATTCCTTTCTCATGGCTCAAGCGGCTCACACACACCACCACGCGTCCTTCGGGCTCTAGTCCCACGCGCTTGCGGGCGGACTCCCGCGGGATGCGCGCGAAGCGTTCCGTCTCGATGCCGTTCGGAATCACCGATACGTGCGAGGGATCGACACCCAACGCCACCACGTCGGCCTTGAGCGCTTCGCTCACCGCGAACACCTTAGCGGAGCGACGCAGCGCCCACGCGATGACGCGCGCCTGCGAGCGCTTCTGCGCGATGCTGTGAATATCACTGCCGCGGCAAAAGGTGACCACCGGAATGTGCGCGGCGCGTCCGAGGAGCACGTTGGCGAAACCGTACGGATACGCGAAGTACCCCAGGATCACGTCGGGCTGGAAGCTCTTGAGCACATCCCGATAGAACGATCGCACCGACATATAAAGGAGGACGCCGTGCAGCGTGCGGCCGACCTTGGGGGTCACGAAGTAGCGCGGGTACTCGACCGCGAAGCCGCCGACCTCGTCGCGGCGCGGGACCTGGGCGTACCATTCGTAGCCGGGTGCCTTCACGAACGGCGGCAGGTACGGCACCGGTGCCACCACGCGCACATCGCAGTAGCGCGCGAGAGCGGTCGCGGCCTTGAGATTGTAGATGCCCCGGTTCACGAGCACGCGATTGGGGAAAATACCCGACGATATCAGCACGCGCAGCCGGCGCCGCGCGCTTGCGTCGGGTCTCGATGGCGTCGTGTCCACGCGGTGACCAACTTCCGGCGCCACCGACTACTTCTCCCGCTGCGCGCCGTAGTACTTGTAGTCGTAATAGAAAGGAAGCGCCTCGGAGGCATTGTTCAGGATCACTCCGCCGATGTGCGCGTTCGAATCCAGCAGCACGTTGCGCGCGCGCATCACGACTTGGCGCGGCGTGATGCCGGCCAAGACCACCAGCAAGACGGATTCGATCTCGGTACACAGGAACAGCGTGTCGCTGACCGCCAGCACGGGGGCGCTGTCGACGATCACGATGTCGAAATAGAACGCGAGCTTGTTCAACACGTCGCGCAGGTGTTCGGACTCGAAGAGCTTCCCGGGTTGCGGGGTGCGGTCCCCCGCCGTGATCACGTGCAAGTTGGGCAGCGGCGTCTTCTTCAAGACGTTCATGGGGTCGACGTTGTCGGCCAGGCAGTCCTTGAATCCCACCGTGTTGTTGAGACCGAAGATCGAATGGATGCGCGGACGGCGCAAATCGGTGTCGACGATGACGACCTTCTTGGTGGGAAACTGCGCAATGGTCATCGCGAACCACGACGAGATGGTGCTCTTGCCTTCGCCGCGATTCGAGCTGGTGACAAGAAACGTGCGGTTTTGCCCGCCGTCCTCGCGCCGCTTGGCGTTGTGATACAGGCGCCGCAGCTCGGTGGCGACGGGAGACTCGCCGTCGTAGAGCTCGAATATGGTCCCGGTCTTCTTGGGTGCGGCGGTACTCATGGCTGCGGCTGTTTCTCCTGGGTGCTGGCGGCCTTGCTCAAGTCGAGCTCGATCAACTGCTCGCGCGTCGACTTGCCGAAGAAGTAGAAGCCGGACAAGGCGGCCGCGGTGGCGACCACGCACACGATCGTCCAGATGACGGCGCGCTTCCGGGCCGAGTCGTGGAACCAGCGCGTCTTCTCGAAGCGCGGCACCGTGCCGAGGACCTTCAAGCCCAGCTGCTTCTCGACGTCTTCCACCGAGCGAAACGACGCGTCGGAGAATTCGGTCAGCAAGAGGCCGGAGCCGCCGATGGCCGAGCCCAAGAAAAACGCGAGGGCGAGGATCTTGACCTTGTTGGGTCGCACCGGCTCGAGCGGCTTGGTGGCACCTTCCACCAACGTGACCGAGGCGCCGAGCTCGGTGCTCTGGGCCGCCTCGCTGATTTGCGCCGATCGCTGCGTACCGCGGAACGTATTGTAGGTCTGGCGATTCTCTTCGACTTCTTGTCGCAAGCGCGCCAACTCGGTTTCCATCTGCGGGGCGAGTGCCACCTGCGAGCGAAACGCCTGCATATAGGTGGCGAGACGCGTACTCTTCTGCCGGTAAGCGCTGATCTGGATCTGCTGGTAGAAATACTCCACCACGAGCGGACGATAGTCGACGGGCACGTCGGGAAAACTCTCGGTCACCAAGGTCGAGAGCTGGTGCTGAATCGCCTGCTCGCTGGCCGCGATATCGTCCGGTTCGTTCAACGGCGCCGTCGTCGTGGTGGACACGAGGTCCGACAACAGCTCCGCCTCGCGACGCGCGCCCAAGTTGCTTTCGAGCTTGCGAATCTCGGGGTCGGCGAAGATACGTTCGCCGCTGGGAACGCCGCCCAATACGCCCACGAGGCGCTCGCGAATGCGCTGCTGCGTCGACTCCGCGTTGCGTATCGTGAATTCGAGGTCGGTCTTGGCCTTCTCGGCCAGCGCGACGTTGGACTGGCCGACGGGGTTGGCTTCCGCCACGCGCGACGCGTTCTGCTCCTGGAAGCGCTCCAGCTCGCGCTCGGATCGGTCGAGGCGCTCCTTGTAGACGGCGAGCTGCTCCTCGCTGAACTGGCTCACGGCGGCGAGATCCTTCATGGTGTTGCGCTGCTGTCGCTCGATGTACAGCCGCGTCATCCCGTCGGCGATCACGTACGCCGCCTCCGGGCTCGCGTCCGCGTACGACAAACTCCACATGCTCGGTCCCTCGCGGTGGATGCCGATGTGGCGCTTGAGGAAGTTGCGCAGCCGTCGCATCACCAGCTCGTCGGTGGTGATACCCGGGTAGAGGTTCTGGCGCTGGTAGTTCGCCACCTCGATGAGCTGCGGGTCCTTGTCCATGCCCATGGTGCGGATCAACTCGTCGAGGAAGGCGCTGCCGAGGAGGTCCGCTTCCAATTGCGCGCCCACTTCGTCGTCGCGCGTGCGCGCAGCGCCGATGAAGCGCTCCATCTCGCCCATGTCGCGCGACGTCGAAATGCGAACGATCGAGCTCGATTCGTATTCGGGGACGAGAAAGCGCGACCCGATCGCCGTCACCGCGACCGAAATGACCAGCGGGATCAAGAGAAAGTACTTCTTACGCCACAGAATGCGGGCGTAGTCGCCGATATTGAGGCGAAAGCCGGCTTCCGGTTGCTGGTTTTCGTTGATCTTGCGCACGTCTACTACCGGCGCGTCACTGGGTCGGAAGGACGACGGTGTTGTTCTGGCTGAACTCGTCCTGGATGGTCAAGAACAAGAGCGTCAACGTCGCCAGCGTGGTGATGACCGCCAGGACGGTGGTGAGCTCCTGACTCGTGAAGCCCTTCTTGGCCACGCTGACGGTGTCGCCGGGGCGCAAGGGCGGGTTGCTGCCCAGGTCGCCGTCTTTGATGAACTTGTCCAAGTCGATCTGGAACACCTCGGCGGTTCCGTCCGCGCGCGGCCGAATGATGTGAATCTCGTCCAGCTTGGCGCGGTCGTTGGGGCCGCCCGCCTGCAGGATCGCCGTCATGAGATCCTGTCGTCCTTGCATCGGGTACACGCCCGGTTTCTCCACACCGCCGAATACGTTGATGCCCTGGCTGCCCGTGTACTCCTGTTGTTTGGCCGGTACGATGATGGTGTCGCCCGGGTCGAGGCCGGGGAGCTTCTCGACCGAGCCCGACTCCATCGCCGCCGATACGTCGACCACAGTCGTACTCCCGCCGCGCGAGCGATCCTTGATGATGCGCACGGCGTCCAAGGACGCGGTCGCGTTGGGACCGCCCGCCTCGCGGATCGCTTCCCACACGTTCACGGGCTGCGAAAACGAATACTTGCCCGGCAACTTCACTTCGCCGCTGACCCAGATCACGTTGCTCGACGCGCGCGTGATGCTGACCTCGACGCGATTGACACTCGGGTAGTACTCGCGCAACGCCTGCAGGAGGCGCGCCTCGATTTCGCTGTCGTTCATCCCCTTGACGGCTACCTTGCCGATCAGCGGCAGGTTGACGTTACCGTTGGCGTCGACCACGAGGTCCTTGTTCAGGTCGGTGCGTTGCGGGACCGAGAGAAAAATGGCGTCGCCCGGGCCGACGCGATAGTCGGCCGGGAGCGCCTGCTGCTGTTGCGCCGGGGCTTGCGCGCGCGCGCCGGAAACACCGAAGGCGGCGCTGGTGTACGCGACCGCGACGAAGGCGCACAGCGCGCGCCCCGCCCGCGTGCGAAGAAATCTCGACGTGAACTCCATCGTTTCGTCTCCGCGACTAACCGAGCGTTTTCAGGCCCGCGTCCTGGTACCAGCGCACGGTGGCGTCGATGCCTGCCTCGAAACCGATCGTGGGCTCGTACCCCAGGTCACGACGAATACGCGTGATGTCGGCCATGGAATGTTTGACGTCCCCGGCGCGCGGGGCGTCGTGGCGGGCTTTCACACCCGAGCGGATGCGCTTCTCCAGCGCCTCGAATACCTGGTTGATGGTGTAGCGGCCGCCGCACGCGATGTTATACACGCGTCCGCCCGACACGTTCGCCTCGCACGCGAGAAGATTGGCCCGCACCACGTTCTCGATGTAGGTCAGGTCGCGCGATTGCTCGCCGTCGCCGTGGATGATCGGCGACTGCCCGGTCAGCAGGCAACGCACGAAAATGGGAATCACCGCGCTGTACTGCGAGCTCGGGTCCTGGCGCGGGCCGAACACGTTGAAATAGCGCAGCGACACCGTCGTCATGCCGTGCAGGTCGGCGAAGACGCGGCAGTAGTGCTCCGCGGCGAGCTTGGCCACCGCGTAGGGCGACTTCGGATTGGGCGTCATGGTCTCGACCTTGGGCAGCTCTTCGCTGTCCCCGTACACCGACGACGACGAGGCATACACCACGCGCTTGACGTGGTGCTGGTGAGCGGCGACCAAGATGTTCAGTGTCCCCTGGGCGTTCACCTGGTTGTTCGACACCGGGTCGGCGATGGAACGCGGTACCGACGCGAGTGCCGCTTGGTGCAGCACGAAGTCCACACCGCGCACCGCGCGTTCGACCGCGTCCATGTCGCGCACGTCGCCTTCGATGAGTTCAATGCGGTCGACGGCGTCGCGCAGATTCTCGGACCGACCGGTGGAGAAGTTGTCGAGCACGCGCACGCGCGCTCCGCGGCGCACGAGCTCGTCGACGATGTTGGAACCGATGAAACCGGCGCCGCCCGTTACCAGATAAGTCGACATAGTGTTCGCTTCCCTGCTTCCTAGAGGCGCACGATCTTGTCCGAGGCGACGCCGGCGTAAACGTTACGCGTATCGACGACGACGGGTACGGCGGCCAGGAGCGCCGGGTAGTCCACGCCGTCGTGGCCGGTGACGATGACGGCGCAGTCGCACGCGGCCAGGGCTTTGGGGGTCAACTCGATCGACTCCGCTTCGGCGTGCGCGAGCTCGGGATCGTCCGCGTTGGCGAAGCGGTCGTGGTATACGACCTCGGCACCCGCGCGCTTCAACAGCCGCATGACGTCGAGCGAGGGCGACTCGCGGATGTCGTCGATGTTGGCCTTGTAGGAAACGCCGACGACGAGCACGCGCGAGCCATTGAGCGCCTTCTTGCGTCGGTTCAACGCTTCGGCGACACGGCTCACGACGTATTCGGGCATGGAGCCGTTGATCTGCCCCGCCAGCTCGATGAAGCGCGCTTCGAAGCCGGCCAGCTTGGCTTTCCACGACAGATAAAACGGATCGATGGGAATGCAGTGCCCGCCCAGACCCGGGCCGGGAAAGAACGGCATGAATCCAAACGGCTTGGTGGAGGCCGCGCGGATCACTTCCCACACGTCGATGTCCATCTTGTTGCACATGAGCGCGATCTCGTTGACCAACCCGATGTTGACACTGCGGAACGTGTTCTCGAGCAGTTTGACCGTCTCCGCGACTTTGGCCGACGTGACCGGCACGACCGTGGTGAGCGAGCTCGCATACAGCGCGCACGCGACCTCGGTGCATGCGGACGTGATGCCGCCCACGACCTTCGGGATGTTCTTCGTGTTGAAGCGCGGGTTACCGGGATCCACGCGCTCGGGCGAGAACGCCAAGAAGAACTGCTCGCCGACCTTGAAGTCGTCGCGCGCGAGCATCGGCAAGATGACCTCTTCGGTGGTGCCGGGGTAGGTCGTCGATTCCAAGACGACCAGCATGTCTTTGTGGATATACTTCGCGATCTCTTCGACCGCCGAGACGATGTAGGAAATGTCCGGGTCGCGCGTCTTGCGCAGCGGTGTCGGCACGCAAATGTTCACGGTGTCGCACGACTTCAACTGTGAAAAGTCGGTGGTGGCGACGAGGCGTCCCGATTTGACGCACTCGGCCATGACGTCGGAAGGAACGTCTTTGATGTAACTGTCGCCCGCATTGACGCGGCGCACCTTTTCTTCCACGACGTCGAAGCCGACCGCTTTGAAGCCCGCGCGCGCGAGTTCCACCGCCAGCGGCAGTCCGACGTAACCCAACCCGATCACCCCAACGGTGGCGTTGCGGGCCCGAATTCGCTCGATGAGAGACATTGCCGTCCTTTCCATGATGAACGCGGCGAGCCTAAACGGACCTACGCTCGACCGACAAGCCCCATTTTGGCGCGCACGGCGCCGCGACGGAGTCTACGCCATTTCTTCGATCAAGCTCTCCGTCGTAACGACGTTGTTCTTGCCCGTCCGCTTGGCTTGGTAGAGGGCCTTGTCCGCGGCGTCGATGATTTCTTGCGCGGTCTGGCCGTCGCGCGGGAACGAAGAGATGCCCGCGCTGCACGTGATGAGTCGTTTGCGCTTGCCGTCGAACTTGTGCTCGCGCACCGCGTCGATGATGCGCTGCGTCACCTTCTCGGCCCCGCCGAACTTGGTCTGCGGGAGGAGCACCCCGAATTCGTCGCCGCCGTACTTGCTGACGAAGTCGATCTCGCGGCAATTGGTCTTGATGATGCCGGCCACCTCGCGCAGCACTTGGCTCCCGCTCAAATGGCCGTGGCGGTCGTTGTACGACTTGAGATTGTCGACGTCGAGCATGACGAACGAAAACGTTTGCTTGAAGCGGCGCGCGCGCCGGATCTCGCCTTCGAGCGACGACATCAGGAAGCGGTAGTTGTAAACCTGGGTGAGCGCGTCGGTGATAGCTTCCTTCTCGAGCTTCTGATACAAGAGCGCATTCTCGACCGCAATCGCGGCCTGGTTGGCGAGCAGCGTCAGAAGCTCGATGTCGTCCGGTCGGTACATGGCGCCGTCGCGATGAATAGCGATCAGCAATCCAAACATCGAGCGCTTGGCGACCAGCGGCGCGCTGATGATGACCCGGTTCGACATTTCGTCGCCCAGGCTCTGCGCCAGCATAGGGACGTCGAGTCCAAGCTCGCGTCCCGGCGTGAACTGATCCGGCTCGGTCTCCTTGATCATCCAGCCCAAGAGTCCGGCGGTCTCCTTCAACAACTCAACCTTGGGTTCGGCGTCCGCGGAGGCGTGGTCGCGCGTGTAGCGGACGATCTGGTTCCCTTCGAGCTCGAAGAGGTGGACCTTCTCGGCGTCGAGGACACGAGTCGCGCAGTCGAGGACGCGCCGGAAGATCATGCGCTTGTCGTGACCCGCGACGATCAGGCTCGTGATCTCGGAGAGGGTCGAGAACAAGACGTCTCGATGTCGGATAATCTTCTTCATGACAGGATATTGCGCGTCGTGCCTCGTCTGATACGTGAAGGATACAGGGGCGCCGAGAGGCCCCATAAATAGGTGCAAGTCGCATGCCATCGGCTAGGTTAACTTGCTGTGAATGCGACTACTTAGGTAAGCCAAGGGACCGCTCCAAGACCGCGTGGCTCACGTCGTGCGCGGTTGGTCGTCGTTCGAAACGGACCGCTCGAGCCTCGCCATGTGCAGGTTGCGGACAGCACTTCGCGCGGTAACCAGGGCCCCCGCAACAAACAGGCCCGGCAGCCCGAACCGAAGTGTGCCCTGGACGTCCCGGGCGTGGGCCTGGACGGCGCGAAAGGCGGCGAGGCCCGCCACCAAGAGGGCCACGGCCAATGCGGCCTGGATGATTCCCGTCACAGCCAGAGCGGTTCTATGCTCGCGACGGGACCGGTCGTCTCGGCCCCGATTGCCCAGAAGTCGATGCGCGCTCGGGCGCCGTTTGGGGGTGAAAAACACGGTCAGACCGACGAGCGGGGCAGCTCTTCGTAGTCGGCGTCCTCGATCGGGTGCGGCGTCAGGGCGTCGGGTCGGGGCGATTTTGCCCGGTCGGTCGGCTGGCCTGGGTGAAACGACTGCGTTCCCGCCGGTCGTGGCGGTCCCCCGCGCATCCGCCGCGTTCCGATGAGCAGCAGGCGCGAAGCCAACAGGGTGAAGAGCAGTCGAAATATCCAGCCAATCACGTCGGAACCTTGTGCGAAGAAATGGTACGCCCGGCAGGATTCGAACCTGCGACACCTGGCTCCGGAGGCCAGTGCTCTATCCAGGCTGAGCTACGGGCGCACGCGAGTTGACGTTGCAGGTCGTTTCGGCGCGGAAGCGAGGAGTTCCCGCGCCAGCGCGAGACGACGATCACTTCCCCCGTCCCCACCCAGCATGCGCGCGATCTCGCGCGTGCGTTCGTCGCCTTGCAAGCGCCGCAGCTTGACGCGGGTGCGGGCCTCTTCGACTTCTTTTTCGACACCGATGTGCACCGGGGCTCTGGCGGCGATCTGCGGCATGTGAGTGATACACAATATTTGATGCCGCGCAGCCAGAGCAAGCAGTTTCTCCGCCAGCACGTCGCCCAAATCCGCGCCCACGCCCGCGTCGATTTCGTCGAACACGAGGGTCGTGCCCGCACTTCCCGACCCGGTGAGCGACTTGATCACGAGCGCCATGCGCGACAACTCGCCGGTGGACGCGATCGATTCGACCCCGCCTTCCGCTTCGCCCGGATTGGTGCGCGCGCGCATGCGCACAAGGTCGAGCCCGTCGTCGAACGCGGCCACGGCTTCGTTACCCACGCGCACGGGGCTGGTGGGGTCGGTCGCGTGTTCGACGACGGTGCGAAACGTAGCCCCCCGCATGTGCAGGTGCGCGATCTCGGCGGTGACGCGGCGATCGAGTTCGCCCGCCGCGCGCACGCGTGTGCGCGTGAGCGCTTGGCCCGCCTGCGCGACCAGGGAGGCGCGACGAACCACGGCGGCGCTTAATTCGCGACGGCGATCGTCGGCGTCCTCGAGGTGTTCGAGACTGTGCCGCCACTCGGCCGCCTGCTCGATCAACGCGTCGGCGTTCATGCGATAGCGTTGCTCGAGGCGCGTCAAGGCGTCGAGGCGTTCTTGCAAGCGTTCGACCTCCGAGGGTTCGAAGTCGAGTCCGTCGATCACCGCGCGCGCGCGCGCGGCGGCTTCATCCAGCGCGGCGCGTGCTTCGGCCAGGAACGCGGCCATCTCGGCGATCCGCGCGTCGAGCGATGACAGCGGTGCGACGTGATGATCGACGCGCCCCACCAGGGCGGTGGCGGAGACTTCGTCGTCGTAGAGGAGTGCGATCGCCTCCGCCATGGCGGCGTGGATCTTCTCGGCGTGCGCAAGCACGCGCGCGGTCGCTTCGAGCGATGCCTTCTCGCCGAGTTTGGGCGCGATACGATCAATGTCGTCGAGGCGGTGCGCCAACAGCTCACGCCGTTCGCGCGCCGACGCCACCTCGACCTCGAAGCGCGCGAGCTCGGCCTGTGCGCGCTTGAGCTCCGCGAGCGCTTCGGCGAAGCCAGCGCGCTCCGGTGCGTTCTGCGCGAAAGCGTCGACGTACTGGACGTGGGTGGCGGGATCGCGCAGTCGATACTGCTCGTTCTGCCCGTGGGGTTCGATCAAGGTCGCGCACAGCGCGCGCACGTCCTTGAGCGCGACCGCGCGGCCGTCGATCGAGGCGTGCGAGCGGCCCGCGCGCGTGACGCGACGCGCGACGGTGATCGCGCGACCGGGTTCGATCGACAGCGAAAGCGAGAGACCGGCGTCGAGTGCCGGCGGTGCAAAATCCGCCTCGACGCGCGCTTCGTCGCATCCCTCGCGCAGCATCGACGCGTCCGCCTTCTCGCCCAACAAAAGATTGAGTGCTCCCAGCACGAGCGATTTCCCCGCACCCGTCGACCCGGTGAGAACGTTCAAGCCGGGGCCGAGTTCCACCTCGACGTTTTCCACCACGGCCAGGTTTTCGATGCGAAGACGGCGCAGCATGACGCCGCCATGGTAAGCGCGCGGGAGGCCGCTTGTACAGAGCGAGGGGCTAGAGCTTCTCGCGCAGGAGTGCGAAGAAGTCGTAGTCGTCGGCGACGAGGAGCGGGGTGACGCGCGGGTCGCGCGACGCTTCCAGCGCGTGGGCGGGCTCCAACTCGACGCCTTCCTGCCCGTCGACCGTCACCATCACACCCGACGGTGCCGAGATGACACGGACCGACACCGTCTCGGCGGCGTCGAGTACCAGCGGGCGAATGCTCATCGTATGCGGATTGAGCGGGGTCAAGACGATGGCGTCGAGGGTGGGCTCGACGATGGGCCCGCCGGCCGAGAGCGAGTACGCCGTCGACCCCGTCGGGGTGGCGACGATCAATCCGTCGGCGGAAAACTCGCGCAGGAGCTTGCCCCCCACTTCGACGCGAAGCCTCACCATGCGCGAGTAGCCGGTGCTGTGGATCACGAGATCGTTGAGAGCGCTCAGCGTCACGGCTGCCCCCGCTGCGCGCACCTCGCCGCGAATACGCATGCGCCGCTGCGTCGTGAAGCGTCCGTTCCGTAGGAGTGCGACCACGCGCTCCGGTGTCGCCTCGGAGAGAAAACCGAGGCGCCCGCCTTTGACGCCGACGATGGGAATCTCGCGGTCGACGTAGCGTCGCGCCATCTTCAAGATGGTGCCGTCGCCACCAACCGCGATCAAAACGTCGCACGGGTCGGGAATCCCGCGCGCGGCCGGGGCGAGTGAGGCGGCTTCGCTCGCGAGATCCTCGTCGAGCCCGACGCGGAATCCGGCCGCGGCGAGTCCGGCGACGAGTTCGCGCAGGAGCGGTCGAACGTGTTCTTTTTGGAGATTGGCGGCGACACCGACCGTGCGCATCGCAGGCGTGCTCGGTGGCAGCGTCATGGTGGCGTCGAGCTTGCGCGCGGTCACGACGCGACCGAGCGGGCGCTGCCGCGGCGCGCGCGGACGGCGTCGAGAGCGGCCTCGAAGAGCCCGGCGGCGTCGAGCCCGAGCTCGGCCATGAGGCCGTCGCGGTCGCCGTGTTCGACGAAGCGGTCGGGCAGCCCGAGGTTCCGAACCCCCGACGCGTCGAAGCCGCGCGCCATCCAGTGCTCGTTGACCGCCGAGCCGAAGCCGCCCAACAGCGTGTTGTCCTCGACCGTGAAAACCAAGGCGTCGGTGGCGGCGATGCGATCCAGTACGTCGCCGTCGAGGGGCTTGACGAAGCGCGCGTTGACCACACCGGCGTCCACACCGCGCGCGCGCAGCATTTCGGCCGCCGCCACCGCGGGGCGCACCATGGCACCGATGGCGACGAACACCACGTCGCGGCCTTCCGAAAGCACTTCCGCGGTGCCGATGGGAATCGCGGTGGGTTGCGCATCGAGTGCCACGCCCGCGCCTTCGCCGCGCGGGAAGCGAAGTGCGATGGGACCCTGGTCGTAGTCGATCATCGTCTTCATCATGTGTCGCAGCTCGTTTTCATCCTTGGGCGACATGACGACGAAGTTCGGAACCAAGCGCAGGTAGCTCAAGTCGAAGGCGCCGTGGTGGGTCGGGCCGTCCTCGCCCACGATGCCGCCGCGATCCAAGACGAAGCGCACGGGCAAATTCTGAATGGCGACGTCGTGAATAATTTGGTCGTAGGCACGCTGCAGGAACGTCGAATAGATGGTGACGACGGGGATCATGCCGCGCGTCGCCAAACCCGCCGCGAAGGTGACGCCGTGCTGCTCGGCGATGCCGACGTCGAACATGCGCTCGGGGAGTACCCGCGCGAATTCGGTCAAGCCGGTGTTGTCCGGCATGGCGGCGGTGATGGTGACGATGCGTTCGTCGCTCTTGGCCATCTCGAGAATGGTCTTGCCGTACACGCCGGTGTACGACGGATTGCCCTTCTTGGCCGGAATGTCGCCCGGGATCTTGTCGTAGCGCGTCACACCGTGCGCGCAGAACGGATCGTTCTCGGTGAAGGTATAGCCCTTCCCCTTCTGCGTGATTGCGTGCACCAAGATGGGACCGTTCAGGTCCTTGATCTGCTGGAACGTTTGCACCAGGAATTCGACGTTGTGCCCGTCGACGGGTCCGAAGTATCGGAAGCCGAGCTCCTCGAAAATGACACCGGGCACCACCAGCGTCTTGATGCTCTCCTTGATGCGACGCGCGACGCGACGCGCCTTGCCGCCGCCGCGCGGCAAATGTCCCAGGAGCTCCCACACGTCGGCCTGCAAGTGATTGTAGACTTTCCCCGACGTGATCTGCGTCAAGTAACGATGCAGCGCTCCCACGTTGTGCGAAATCGACATGCGGTTGTCGTTCAAGACCACGATCAGGTCTTTCTTGAGCATGCCGGCGTTGTTGAGGGCTTCGAACGCCATCCCGCCGGTCAACGCCCCGTCGCCGACCACCGCGACCACCTTGAAGTTCTCGTGCGAGAGGTCGCGCGCGGTCGCCATGCCCAGCGCCGCGCTGATCGCGGTCGACGCGTGCGCGACGCCGAAGGTGTCGTATTCGCTTTCGTCCCGCTTGGGAAACCCGCTGATGCCGTGGCGCTGGCGCAGCGTGTGAAAACGCTCGCGGCGCCCGGTGATGATCTTGTGCCCGTAGGCCTGGTGGCCGACGTCCCACACGATCTGGTCGCGCGGTGCGTCGAAGACGTAGTGCAGTGCCAGGGTCAGCTCGACCGCGCCCAAGCTGGCACCCAGGTGCCCGCCCGTCTTCCCGACTTGCATGAGGATTTCGTCGCGCAGGTCGCGCGCGACTTCGGGCAGGTCGGTGACCGGGAGGCGCTTGAGATCGGATGGATAGTGGATGCCGTCGAGAATACTCATGCGATGCCGCCCCTTGAACTACGGTGCTAACGGATCAGCCACGCGAGTGCCACTCCCACACCCGTGCCAGCGAGAACGTCGAACACCGTGTACGAAAGCTCGCGGCGCTCGGCTCCGGCCAGGTCGGGTCGAATCCGGCGCGCGATCGAGTCGACCACGTCCGCTTGTCGCGACGCGGCGTGTTTGACGTTCCATATGTCGACGGTGACCAGCGCCGTCAGGCTCGCGGCCAACGCGAACTCGAGCGACCCCAGACCGTCCTGCTGGGCGATCGCGGTGGTCAAACCGGCGAACGCCGCGCTGTGCATGTTGGGGGCTCCGTCCGTCTCGACGAGCCGCCGGAAGTTTATCCGCTTTTCCAACACGAGGAAAGAGATCAGTTTGAAGGCCTGTGCCGCCAGCCCCGCGGTGATGCCCACGACGAGCGGCCGCGCCAGGGGTGTTTCGAGCAAGAACACCGTGGTCTCCTAAGAGCGTCGCTCCGCGACGAAACCGATGAGCGCAAGGAGCGGTGCCGATGCCGCTTCGGGTAAACACCCGCGCGCCTTTTCGGTTCGCTCGCGGGCGGCCTGCCGGGTCGCGGCGATGCCCGCCGCGGCCGGATACGTGAGCTTGCCGCGCGCCGCGTCCTTGCGCGGCGTCTTGCCGAGAGTGGCGGCGTCGCCCTGGACGTCCAAGAGATCGTCGACGATCTGGAAGGCGCTGCCGGCGAAAAGGCCGGCGCGCTGGACGCGCGCGCGCGCGTCGCCGGCCGGCACGTCCCCATTCCAGGCCAACACGGCGCCCATCTCCATCGAGGCCGCGATCAAACGCGCGGTCTTGAACTCGTGGATCCGTTCGACCAGAGCCAGGGGCTGTTGCGCGCTGCTGCCGGTGTGCTCGAGGTCGAGTGCCTGTCCGGTAATCAAGCCGCCGGTTCCGGCCGCCGACGCCAACACGCGCACTGCATCGAGCGCAACACCGGCGGGGGCTTCGATGCTGGAGAGTATCTCGAACGCCATTGTGAGCAGCGCGTCGCCGGTCAATACAGCGGTGGCTTCGTCGAAGCGCCGGTGCAGGCTCGCCTTCCCGCGGCGCAGGTCGTCGTCGTCCATGCACGGGAGATCGTCGTGGGCCAGCGAATAGGTGTGCACGCACTCGAGCGCGCACGCGGCGTCGAGTGCGGCGGCACGCGTGGGCGCCCCGGGCGGGCGCGCGAAGACGTCGTGCGTCCACAAGCACAAGAGCGGTCGCACGCGTTTGCCCCCGCCCAAAAGCGCGTAGCGAATCGCCTCGTGGATGGTGGCGTGCTGCGACGCGCGCGCGTCGACGATAGCGCCCAGGCGCCGGTCGATTTCTTCCCGATCGACGGCCATGGCGCGTTCGAAGTCGAAGGACGTCGGCATGCTAGCGATCGCGTGCGTCCTCGTCGAGGTCCGGCTTCGGCTCCGCAACGACCAAGCGGTCCCCCGCTTCCACGAGGGTGCGCACGCGCAGGTCGGCGCGCTCGAGCATGCTGCGGCACCGGTTGCCGAGGGCGATGCCCTCTTCGAATTTCTGGAGCGACTCTTCCAGCGTGTAACGACCGCCTTCGAGGTCGGCCACGATGCGTTCCAAACGCGCCATCGCGTCTTCGAACGACACCGGCTCGTCGCCGCCGGCGAAAGGTTGCGGGGTTTGCTTCTGGCTCACGATGCGGCCTCCTTGGCAGCGGGAATCTCAACGCCTTCGACGGCGGCCGCCACGACACCGTCGTGAAAGGTGACGCGCATGCGTCCGGCGCGCACGGCTTCGTCTGCCCCCTGCAATAGATGCGCGCCTGACGCGTCGTGGCAGACGGCGTAACCGCGGCGCAAGACTTCGCGCGGGCCGAGGCCGGTCAGGCGCGCGCACGCGGTATCAACCACCGCCCGTCGCGCGAGTGTCGTGGCCACCGCCGCCCGCTGCAGGCGTTCGATGTGGAAGTCGAGCGCTTGCATGCTGCGCTCGACGCGCCCGCGCACTTGTCCCAGTGCGTAGCTACGTACCAGCTCTCCGACGCGCCGCGTTTCGAGGGCGACGCGCGCCCGCGTGCGCGCGGCACCGCGCTCGATGTGCGCGGCGACACGGCCCAAGACGTCGGCGCGATCCGGAACTACGATCTCGGCGGCCATGGTCGGGGTGGCGGCGCGTCGATCGGCGACGAAGTCGGCGATGGTGACGTCGCTCTCGTGGCCGACCGCCGACACCACCGGTGAGCGACTGCGATGGATCGCGCGCGCGACCGACTCGTCGTTGAAGGCCCATAAATCTTCGATGCTCCCGCCGCCGCGTCCCAGAATCACGACGTCGACGTCGTGCTCGGACAACGCGTCGAGCGCACGCACGATCTCGAATGGTGCCCGTTCGCCCTGCACCTGAACGGGTGCGAAGAGCACGTCGACGCACGGAAAGCGTCGCGCCAGGGTGGCGAAGATGTCGCGCACGGCGGCACCGGTCGGCGAGGTGACGACGGCGACCGTGCGCGGGTAGCGCGGGAGCGCCCGCTTGCGCGCCTCGTCGAAGAGTCCTTCTTTTTCGAGCTTTGCGACCAACAGGCGAAACGCGCGCTCCAAGTCGCCGCGACCGGCGGGCTCGATGGCGCGCGCGACGAGCTGATAGCTGCCTTGCGCCTCGTACAGGGTGAGCCGCCCGCGTGCCACGACGCGCTGGCCGTCGCTCAAGTCGAAGTCGAGCAGGCGCGCGTCGCTGCGGAAACACACCGTGTTCAAGGTCGCCGTCGCGTCCTTGAGCTTGAAGTACACGTGGCCCGACGCGTGCACGCGCACGTTCGAGGTCTCGCCCTCGACCGCGACTTCGGCGAAGTCGCCTTCGAGCAGCTCGCGCACGAGCGCGTTGAGCTCGGAGACGGAGAAGACGGTGGATTCGCCGTGCATGGTCACTTGCCCGCCCGCATGCGGAACGCGGTCAGCGTGTTCGACATCAGCATGGCGACCGTCATGGGTCCCACGCCGCCCGGCACCGGGGTAATGTACGACGTGCGCGGTGCCACGGCGTCGAAGTCGACGTCGCCGACCAGCACGTAGCCCTTGGGCGACGACTTGTCATCGACGCGATTGATGCCGACGTCGACCACGACCGCGCCGTCCTTGACCATGTCGCCTTTCAAGAACTTCGGCACACCCATCGCCGCCACGACGATGTCGGCGCGTTGGGTATGCGCGGCGATGTCGCGGCTGCGGCTGTGACACATGGTAACGGTGGCGTCGCCACCCCTTCCCTTGAGCGACAACAACAATGCCATGGGCTTGCCGACGATGACGCTGCGCCCGAGTACCACCACGTTGGCACCCGCCGTCGCGATGGCGTTGCGCACCAAGAGCTCGCGGATGCCAAGCGGCGTGCACGGCACGAAGCGCGGGTTGCCGGCCGCGAGTCGCCCCAAGCTTTCGGGGTGAAAACCGTCGACGTCTTTCTCCGGGCTGATGGTCGCAATGGCGCGGTCGGAGTCGATCTGGCGCGGGAGCGGCAGCTGCAACAGGATGCCGTCGACGTCGGGGTCGTCGTTGAACTCGCGCAAGACGCCGAGCACGCGCGCCTCCGACGTGTCGCCGGGCAGGTGGACGTTGCGCGACTCGATTCCGCATTCTTCGCACGCCTTGGCCTTGGCCGCGACATATACCTTCGACGCCGGGTCTTCCCCCACGCGCACCAGTGCCAGCGTGGGCTTGCGCGCCGTGGCCAGCCGCGCGGTCTCCGCCGCTACTTCCTGCTTGATGCTCGCTGCGCAGGCCTTGCCGTCGAGAAGCTGCATCTAATCCTCCAGCGCGATCTGATGATGTTCGAAGCGCTGCGTGCGCCCGGTTTCGTCGTCGATGTCGGCCACCACATAGTCGCACCGCACGTCGTCCCGGGCCACCTCGAAGCGCGTCGGGCGCATGCTCAAGAAGCGCTCGATCACGTCCTCCTTGCGCACGCCGAGGATCGAATCGTTCGAACCGGTCATGCCGACGTCGGTAACGTAGCCGGTACCGCCGGCGTGGATACGCGCGTCCTTGGTCGGGACGTGCGTGTGAGTGCCGAGTACCAGCGACGCACGCCCGTCGAGATAGTACCCCATCGCGATCTTCTCGCTGGTGGCTTCCCCGTGGAAATCGACCAGGATGATCTTGGCACTCGCGGGCAGCTCCGCGAGCAGACGGTCGACCGTGCGAAACGGACAGTCGAGCGGCGGCATGAACACGCGACCCTGGATGTTGATCACGGCCACGCGTCCCTCGGTGTGAGGAACCAACGCCGAGCCGCGCCCGGGGGCGTCGGGATAATTAGCGGGACGTACGATGTTGGGCTTGTCGGCCAGTAGCGCGATTCCTTCGCGCTTGTCCCACACGTGGTTGCCGGTCGTGAAAAATGCGATGCCGGCCGCCTCCATCTCGGCAATACCGGTCGGGTTGATGCCGAAACCGCCGGCCGAATTCTCCGCGTTGGCGATCAGGAGCTCGGCACCGTGACGCTCGCGGATGCGCGGCGCGCACCACGCGACCGCGCGCCGGCCGCTTTTTCCCACCACGTCGCCCAAAAACGCAAGGATCATGTGCCGACCGCTTTCTACTTGGCGTACTCGATCGCGCGCGTCTCGCGGATCACGACCACTTTGATCTGTCCGGGATATTCGATCTCTTTCTCGAGGCGGCGCGAGATGTCGAAGGCGAGTTGTTTGGCCTGTTCGTCGTCGACCTTGCGGCCGCTCACGATGACGCGAATCTCGCGCCCCGCTTGGATGGCGTACGACTTCTCGACACCCGCAAACGCGTCCGCGATTTCTTCCAGTTTGGCGAGCCGCTTCACGTAGTGTTCGATCGACTCGCGGCGCGCACCCGGTCGCGCGCCGCTGACCGCGTCGGCGGCCGCGACGATGGGTGTATAGAGTGAGGTCACGGCGACGTCGCCGTGGTGCGCCGCGATCGCGTTGACGACTTCTTCGGGCTCGCCGTGGCGTCGCGCGACTTCGGCGCCGACCTGGGTGTGCGAGCCTTCCGCCTCGTGCGACGTCGCCTTGCCGATGTCGTGCAAGAGCCCGGCGCGGCGCGCCACCTTGGGGTCGAGGTTCAACTCGGAGGCCATCACACCGGCCAGGTACGCGACCTCCATCGAGTGCGCGAGGCAGTTCTGACCGTAGCTGGTGCGGAACTTCATACGCCCGACCAATTCGACCAATGCCGGCGCCATCCCGTTGATGCCGAGGTCGAGGAGCGCTTGCTCGCCGCTCTCGCGCACGTGCGCGTCGACGCCGGTGCGCACCTCCGCGATCACTTCTTCGATGCGTCCGGGCTGGATGCGTCCATCTTGTACCAGGCGCTCCATCGCCAGGCGCGCGACTTCGCGCCGGACGGGGTCGAAGCTCGAAATCAGCACCGCACCCGGAGTATCGTCGATGACGACGTCGACGCCGGTCTCCTTCTCGAAAGCGCGGATGTTGCGCCCCTCGCGACCGATGATGCGCCCCTTCATGCTTTCGGACGGCAGGTCGACCAACGACACGGTGGTCTCGACGCAATGCTCGGCCGCGTAGCGCTGCATCGCGAGTGCGATGATCTTGCGACTCTCCTGCTGGGCCCAGCGCTCCGCCTCGTCGCGGATCTCGCGCGCCCGCCGCGACGCATCGACGTGCGCCTCGTCTTCCAGGTTCTTCATGAGCATGCGCTTGGCGTCGTCCTTGCGCAGCCCCGCGATGCGCTCGAGGCGTGCGTTCTCTTCGGCGATCAGCTGCTGCGATTCCTTGAGATGCTCTTCGAGCACTTTCTGCTTGGCATCGAGTGCCAGCCCGCGCTCGCCCAATGCTGTCTCCTTGCGATCGAGCACCTCGAGGCGTTTGGCCAGCGTCACCTCGCGCGCATCGGCGTCGTGGACGCGCCGACGCAGCTCTTCGCGCGCCGTCATCATTTCGCGCTCGATCTCGAGTCTGCGCTCCGCCAACTCATGCGCGGCTCCGGCTTCCGCCATGCGTGTGATGGCGTCGGCGTCGCGCGCGGCGTCCGCCAGGACGCGCTCCGAATGGTCCTCGGCCTTGGCCATCCCCGACCGCACGACACGGCGCGCGGCGGCGATACCGAATCCGAAGCCGAGTGCGACCGCAGCGAGCCCCGCGGCCAGGGCGAGTATCCAACTTGGATGCACGGGAGCCTCCCGTGGCGCCCTCGACGCACCGTGCGGTGCGCCGAAACGGGTAGCCATCCGCGAACGCCGGATGGGACGAATCGCCCAGTCAGGAAGGAGAGAAGATCGGAGGCCGGGAAGAAAAGAAAATTCCCCACGCTATGCCGTGTGCAAGGGAACTCATGAACCAGTCGGTCCACGTGGATACCCGCACGAATCGTTTTGTTCTGCCGCCGAAGCGGCTACAGCGCGATCCGAATAAGGCGTCCCTGAATAAGGTGTTGGCTCAAAAATTACCTTACTTCATCACGAACATGGTAGGGAATTTTCGTTATGCATCGTTGCTTCGGCGCGTCCCCACGCGTCCGTTGCCATGTCGTTTCTCATTCGTCGACGGTCAGGCTGTCGTCGAGCAAGCCCAGCAAGCTCTCCGCTTTTTGCGCGATGGTCGACATCTCTTCGGTCGACGCGCGGCGCAGCTGGAACAACTCGTCCGCGATATTCATCGCGGCCAAGATCGCCACGCGGTCCGACGCCGGTAACGACGAGCCGTGCGACACTTCGCGCAACTTCGCATCCACGTAGCGCGCGACCTCCCGGACGTACTGCTCGTCGGTCGCGCCGCGAATGCGATATTCGCGTCCCATGATTTCTACCGTGGTTGCCTTGACAGTTTCCATCTCGACCTATCCGTCGCCGAGTTCCGTTTTCAACACCTAGTCAAGTCGCCCGCACCCGCTATAGCTGCAGCTCTCCGAGCTTCTCCAGCACGCGGTCGATACGCTTCCTGACTTCCTCCTTGTGAAACGAGCTCAATATTTTCTCGTGATTCGATTTGAGATGATTGATTTTCTCGTTCAACTCGCGGTTGGCACTCTTGAGCTTGTCGAGCTCGTGCTCGAGCGAGTTGCGCTGCTCTTGCAGAGCGCGGTATTGGTCCTTGAGGTGCGCGAAGCGCTCGGCGGTCTGCGCGATGCGACTCTCCAGCATCGACAGTTTCTCGATGGCGGGTGTGGTCTCCATGCGACCGGTCTCCTTACTATCGCTAGGACCGCAGGGCGACGCCCAGCTCGGATTCCAGCTTGGACACGAGCTTGGCGATCAGCGCGTCGACGTCGGCGTCGGTGAGCGTCGACTCGTTGGATCGGAACGTGAGCCTGACACCGTATGCGGTTTTTCCCTCTCCGAGGGTGCCGCCGCGATACACGTCGAACACGTGTGCGGATTCTAGCAACCGCCCGCCGACTTTGACCACATGTTTTTCGATCTGGGCCCACGCGATGCCGGAGGGTGCCACCAAGGAGAGATCGCGGCGCGAAGCCGGAAACTCGGAGAAGGGTCGGAACGCGGGTGTCGCGGACGTGTGCTCGAAGAGCGCCGACACGTCGATCACCGCGTACCACACCGGCTGTGCGAGGTCGAGGTCGCGCGCCGCGCGCGCGGGCACGATGCCGCCTTCGACCACCGCGCGGCGGCGGTCGGAGTAGCGAAAGACGCCGTGCGAGGGCTCGAACTCGTAGCCGAATTCGGCGAACGACTCCGGCGCGTGGGTGGCCAAGAGCGACTCCACCTCGGCCTTGATCTCGAAGAAGTCGACCGGGGTCGCGGGCGCGCGCCAGAAGGCGGTCCCTTCCGGGCGCGTGCGTACCACCAGGATCTGCGTGGGCTCGTCGGGGAGTGCCTCCTCGGCGGCGGTGGGAATGAACACGCGTCCCACCGAAAACAGGTACAGCTCGCGGCGCCCGCGCGCCACGTTGTGGGCCACCACGTCGAGGGCACCCGGCAGGAGGTGCGTGCGCATCTGGGCGTGGTTCGACGAGAGCGGATTCTTGATCGCGAGGGCACGGCTGCGCGGGTCGCTCTCGGCCCACGCGAACCACTGCTGCTCGCGCCCGTTGCTGAAGGACGTGGTCAGGATCTCGGTGTGCCCGCGCGCCACCAAATGCTCGGACAGACGATCGACGAAGCGATCGAAACGGTCCGGCACCGACGGTACCGTGACGCGATATTTCCAGCCCTTGCCGATGTTCTCGTAGCCGTACACGCGCGCGACTTCCTCCACCAGGTCGGCTTCCTCGTCGATGTCCCAACGGAACGACGGCACCGACACGGTCACGGTCTCGGCATCGGCACCGACCAAGTCGAATTCGAGCCGTCCCAGGATTTCCGCGATGGCATCGGCGGAGAGGTTCTCGCCCAGGAGGCGCCGAACCGTGGCGCGTCGCAGTGTCACCGAGCGCGGCTGGCGCGGGGAAGGAAATGCATCGACGAGCTTCCCCGCCTGCCCGCCGGCGACTTCGATGATGAGTGCGGTCGCGCGATCCGACGCGCGTCGACACGCGTCGCGGTCGCTGCCCCGCTCGAAACGATACGACGCGTCGGTGCTGATATTGAGTGCCTTCCGCGTGCGGCGCACCGTCTTGGGGTCGAACGCGGCCGCTTCCAATAGGACGTCCGTCGTGGCGTCGGCGATGCGCGTCGGCATGCCTCCGATCACACCGGCCACACCGACCGCCTCGTCGTGTGCGGTGATGATCAAGTGGGTGTCGTCGAGCTGGTACGAGGCGCCGTCCAGGGCGTCGAGCCGCTCGCCGCGCCGCCCGCGCCGCACACCCATGTGCGCCGACGGCAATGCCTTCAGATCGTAGCCGTGCAACGGCTGGCCCGTCTCCATCATCACGTAGTTGGTGACGTCGACGATGTTGTTGACGCTGTGAATACCGACGCGCTCGAGAGCGCTCTTGAGCCACGCCGGCGACGGCTTGACCGACACCCCATGAATCACGCGCGCGACGAAGCGATAGCAATCCGCCGGGTCGTCGATCGCGACTTCGACGTTGGTGTCGTCGGGCGACTCCGCGGGCGGCGTCGCTTCCGGGAGTCGCAGCGACGTCCGGTACAGCGCCGCGATCTCGCGCGCGACACCGATGTGCGAGAGCTGGTCGGGTCGATTCGGCGTTACCTCGAGCTCGAGCACGGCGTCGGTCTTGCCCAGCACGTCGGCCAGCGGAATGCCCAACGGCGCGTCGGGATCGAGTACCATGATGCCGCTGCTCTCGGTCCCCAACCCCAGCTCGACTTCGGAGCAAATCATTCCGTTCGACACCACACCGCGGATCTTGCTCTTGCGAAGCTTCACGCCGTTGGGGAGTTTGGCCCCCACCAGCGCCACCGCGACGCGCTGGCCCGCGGCCACGTTCGTGGCCCCGCACACGATCTCGAGCGGTTCCCCCTGTCCCACGTCGACGCGGCACAGGCGCAAGCGATCGGCTTCGGGGTGCGGCTTGGCTTCCAGCACGTGACCGACGACCACCAGGCGCTCGGTCAGCCCCGAGCTCGTGAGGCGCTCGACCTTGATGCCGTGCATGGTGAGGTCGTGCGCGAGGGTGGCGGCGTCGACTTGGATGTCGACGTAGCGGCGAAGCCACGACAGCGAAACGTTCATGCGGGGGTGTTCGTCAACGCTCGGCGAACTGCTCCAAGAAGCGCAGGTCGTTGGTGAGTAACATGCGAATGTCGGGAATGCCGTGGCGAATCATGGCGATGCGATCGACGCCGACACCGAAGGCGAATCCGCTGTAGCGGTCGGGGTCGATGCCGACCGCGCGCAGCACGTTGGGATGCACCATGCCGGCGCCCAGGATTTCGATCCAACCCGACTGGCCGCAGATGACACACCCGTTGCCGTGACAATTGAAGCACGACATGTCGACGTCGACGCTGGGCTCGGTGAACGGAAAGAAGTGCGGCTTGAAGCGCAGCTGGATATCGGGGCTGAAAAGGTCGCGCAGGAACAACAAGAGGTCGCCGCGCAGGTCCGCCATGGTGACGTCGGTGTCGATGTAGAGGCCTTCGACTTGGTGGAACTCGGCCTGGTGCGAGGCGTCGAGCGCTTCGTTGCGGTACACGCGACCGGGCGCGTACACCTTGAGCGGCGGCTTGTGTTCCTGCATGAAGCGCACCTGGATGGGAGAGGTGTGCGTGCGCAGGAGGATGTCGTCGGAGATATAGAAGGTGTCCTGCAGGTCGCGCGACGGATGCTCGTCGGGGAAATTGAGGGCTTCGAAGTTGTAGTACTCGAGTTCGACCTCGGGGCCGCGCGCGAGCCGATAACCCATGCCCTCGAGAACGCCGCCGATGCGCCGAAACGTCTGCGAGATGACGTGGCGTCGGCCGACGAGTCCATTGGCCGCGGGCAGCGTGCCGTCGACGGGGGCGGTGTAGAGTTCGTCGGCGGTTGCGCCCAACTCCGCGGCCCGTTCGGCGAGAAGCGATTCGCACAGCGCTTTGAGGCGATTGGCTTCGGCGCCCAAACGCGGGCGCTCTTCGGCCGGCGTCTCGCCGATCGCGCGCAGGAACCCCGTCAGCGTTCCCTTGCGACCGAGATACTTGACGCGGATGGCTTCCAACTCGTCCGGTGTCGCGCACGCCGCGACGTCGGAGCGGAGCGAGCTCTCGATGGGCCGTGGGTCCATCGGGCGACGGGGACTAGCGACTCGGACTCGCCGATGCCTTGGCGGCGACGTCGGCGAGCTTCTTGAATCCGGCGGCGTCGTTGACGGCCATCTCCGCGAGCATCTTACGGTCGATGTCGACCGACGCCTTCCTCAAGCCGCTCATGAAGCGGCTGTACGAAAGTCCATTGAGACGGGCCGCCGCGTTGATGCGGGCGATCCACAACGAGCGAAAATGCCGCTTCTTTTGCTTGCGGTCGCGGTACGCGTAGACCAACGCGCGGTCGAGAGTCTCGCGCGCGGTGCGGTAGAGCTTCCCACGGCCGCCGCGGAATCCTTCCGTTTGCTTGAGCACGCGCTTCCTGCGCGCGCGTCCGGCGACCGTGTTCTTTGTGCGTGGCATGACGAATCCTCCTTAAAGGCGGCGCCCTTTCCCACGCGGGCGGCGCCTGCCCTCGTCTGCGTGGGTCGATGGGTTGCGTTCGTGAAACTTCGCTAGACCAGTATCAACCGCCGAATGCGCTTTACATCGGACGGGTGGACCAACGCGGCCTTGCGCAGCCCGCGCTTCCGTTTGGTCGTCTTCTTGGTCAGGATGTGGTTCTTGAACGCCTTATGGCGACGGATCTTTCCGGTCCCCGTCTTACGAAACCGTTTCCTCGCCGATCGGCTTGACTTCAATTTTGGCATCGTCTTTTTCCTTTGTTGGCGTCGGCTTGGGTGCACGCGGCTTGGCGGGCGCCTTCGTCGACAGCGGCGAAAAGTACATCACCATCAAGCGGCCTTCGAATTCCGGGTTTCGCTCCACCACCGCAACGTGCGCGAGGTCTTTGGTCAAACGGTCCAGCATTCGATACCCGAGCTCCTTGTGATCGAGCTCGCGGCCGCGAAACATGAGCGTCACTTTCACCTTGTAGTGCTTCTCGAGGAACTCCTCGGCGTGACGCTTTTTGAATTGATAGTCGTGTTCTTCGGTCTTGGGGCGAAACTTCACCTCTTTGACCTGGAACGTGTGCTGCTTCTTCTTCGACTGCTTGGTCTTCTTACTCTGCTCGTACTTGTACTTGCCGTAGTCCATGATGCGGCACACGGGGGGCCGCGACGTCGGCGATACCTCGACCAGGTCGAGTCCTTGTTCGCGCGCCAACCGCAGCGCTTCGTGCGTCGGCATGACACCGAGTTGATTGCCGTCGGCCCCGACGACGCGAATCTCGGGCACCCGAATCGCCTCGTTGGCTCGGATGCGGGGCGCTCTTTTCCGGTCGAAGCTGATAGGGCTTCCTCCTACGTACAAAAAAAATAGCGGACGCCAGGCATCCGCTTGCCTCCGCGTCGCCGCGAAGGAGTCGAGAACAACCTGGCCCGTCACTGCCGGACGGCCGGTGAGGGGAAAATCCCCTGCTTGGTTCGATTATGTCGATGCTGGCCGGTCCCCAAAGGTGCCAACCAACGAAGCCGAATACTAGCCGCCTCCGGTCGCCGCGTCAACGACTTCCGCGACGAAGGCATCCAGCGCCTGGGTCCCGACCATCCCCTTGCCCCGGGCCCGGACGGCAACGACGCCGTCTTTGGCCTCCCGCTCTCCCACTACCGCCATATACGGGATCTTGTGGACCTCGGCCTCGCGCACGCGGTAGCCGATCTTCTCTTCGCGGGCGTCCATCTCGACGCGGATGCCCCGCTCGGACAGGGCGTCGTGCACGCGCTGGGCGAATGGGAGTGATTCGGGCGAGACCGGCAGCACCACGCATTGGACCGGTGCCAGCCAGGTCGGGAACGCACCCGCGTAGTGCTCGGTCAGGATTCCCATGAAGCGCTCGATGGAACCGAACAGCGCGCGGTGCACCATGACCACGGGCCGCCGCTCGCCGCCGCTGGCCACGTAGGTGACGTCGAAGCGGCGTGGGAGATTGAAGTCGAACTGGATGGTCGAGAGTTGCCACGGTCGCCCGATGGCGTCGATCACCTTGACGTCGATCTTGGGCCCGTAGAAGACCGCCTCGCCGTCCATGCGCTTGTACGCGAGCCCGCGCCGCTTGACCGCTTCTTCCAGCGCGGTTTCCGCCATGGTCCACTCTTCGTCGGTGCCGGCGTACTTCGTCGGATTGTTCGGGTCGCGCACGGACAACTCAACGGCGAACTTGTCGAAGCCGAAGCGCGTCAAAAGCGAGAGCGCAAACTCGAGAGTGCTATCGACCTCGCTCGGCAACTGCTCGGGCGCGCAAAAAATGTGGCCGTCGTCTTGTGTGAAGCCGCGCACGCGCAGCAATCCGTGGAGCGCGCCGGAGAGTTCGCGTCGATAGACGGTCCCCATTTCGGCGATGCGGACCGGGAGCTCGCGGAAGCTGTAGAGCTTGCGCTTGTAGATGAGAATGTGTCCGGGACAATTCATCGGCTTGACGACGTACTCCTGCCCCTCGACGTCCATCATGAACATGTTGTCGCGGTAGTACGTGAGGTGTCCCGACGTCTTCCACAGTTCCGCTTTGGCGATGTGCGGCGTATAGACGAGTTGGTAGCCGCGCTTGCGATACTCGCGCTTCAAGTACTGCTCCATCTGCTCGCGCACGATGGCCCCCTTGGGGTGCCAGAACACGAGCCCGCCGCCGGCTTCGTCCTTGACGTCGAACAAGTCGAGCGCCTTCCCGAGTCGGCGATGGTCGCGCTTCTCCGCTTCCGCCAGGCGGTTCAGATAGGCGTCGAGGTCGCTCTTCTTGAAGAACGCGGTGGCGTAGATGCGCTGTAGCATGGGCTGCTTGGAGTCGCCGCGCCAATATGCGCCCGCGGTCGAGAGCAGCTTCACGTACTTGATACGCTTGGCCGAGTCGATGTGCGGGCCCGCGCACAAATCGACGAAGCGACCCACGGTGTAGATCGACACCGTGTCGCCGGGGATTCCGTCGATGAGTTCGAGCTTGTAGCGCTGCCCCAGCTTCCCGAAGTAGTCGCGCGCCCGGGCCTTGTCCCAGACCTCGCGGCTGATCGGAAGATTGCCTTTTAGCAATTCGTTGACGCGCGCCTCGATGCGCGCGAGGTCCTCGGGCGTGAAAGGCTTGTCGACTTCGAAGTCGTAGTAGAAACCGTCGTCGATGGGAGGGCCGATGGCGAACTTCGCGTCGGGAAACAATTCTTGCACCGCGTGGGCGAGCACGTGCGACGCCGTGTGACGCAGGAGGTAGAGACTTTGCTCGTCGTCGTCCTTGAGTGCACGCAGAGTTCCTTCGCCCGAGACGGACTGATACACGTCGCGCAGCTGGCCGCCGAACAGCACGCCGACGGTATCGCCCCGGAGACGATCGCTCAAGGTGGCGACGATGTCGGAGACGGGGACTTCGGGTTGTTCGAACGAGCGGCTGGAACCGTCGGGTAAGGTTACACGAACCATGAGTGCGTTAGCTCCGCGCGGCGACGAGATGCGAATGGTGGGCGATAGAGGATTTGAACCTCTGACCTTCTGCGTGTCGAGCAGACGCTCTAGCCAACTGAGCTAATCGCCCTAACCGGTTAACGTTAGAGACCAGCCAGCGTACGTCGGCCCGTTCATGAGGTCAAGCGAAAAGGCGGCGAGCGAGTCGGTATCGCCCGCCGCCCGTTTGGCAGCTAACTCTTCTTGCCGTTTTCGTCGATCACTTCGAACTCGGCGTCGGCGACCCCGTTCGGCCCGCTGGCACCTTCACTCGGCGCCGGCTCTTCACCCGCGCCGTTGCCCTGTGCCGACGCCCCGGCAGTCGAGGCCTGCTGGTACATCCGCTGCGCCACGTCCTGCCACGTGGCGTTCAAGCGCTCGGTCGCCGACTTGATGTCCTCCGCGTGGGTTCCCTTCATTGCCGTCCTGACCGATTCGACACCGGCTTCGAGCTTGGACACGTCGCTTGCATCGAGCTTGTCCTTGTACTCCTTGATGTTTTTCTCGGTCTGGTAGACGACGCTGTCCGCGGCGTTGCGGGCGTCGATCTCTTCGCGCTTGCGCTTGTCATCGGCGCGGAATTGGTCGGCGTCCTTCACCATGCGCTCGATTTCGGACTCGCTCAAGCCGCTCGACGCCTTGATGACGATCTTCTGTTCCTTCCCCGTCGTTTTATCTTTGGCGGAGACGTTCAGAATGCCGTCCGCATCGATGTCGAAGGTGACCTCGATCTGCGGCATGCCGCGCGGCGCGGGCGGGATGCCCGCGAGTTGGAAGCGCCCGATGGTCTTGTTGTCCATCGCCATCTCGCGCTCGCCTTGGAGCACGTGGATGTCGACGGCCGTCTGGCTATCGGACGCGGTCGAGAAGATCTCGCCCTTGCGCGTCGGAATGGTGGTGTTGCGATCGATGAGTTTCGTCATGACACCGCCCAACGTTTCAATACCGAGCGAAAGCGGCGTCACGTCGAGCAAGAGGACATCGCGCACGTCGCCGCCCAATACGCCGGCTTGGATGGCAGCGCCAACGGCCACCACTTCGTCGGGATTGACGCCCATGTGCGGGTCCTTGCCGAACAGCTCCTTGACCTTCTTCTGCACCAGCGGGATACGGGTTGAGCCGCCGACCAGAATGACCTCGTCGATGTCGTTGGCCGTGACGCCCGCGTCGGCCAGTGCGCGTCGGCACGGACCGACGGTGCGTTCGACCAATTCTTCGATGAGCTGCTCGAGCTTGGCGCGCGTCAGCTTGACGTTCATATGCTTCGGTCCGGTCGCGTCGGCGGTGATGAACGGCAAGTTGATATCGGTTTGCATAGCGGTCGAGAGCTCACACTTGGCGCGCTCAGCGGCTTCCTTCAAGCGTTGCAGCGCGATCGGGTCCTTCGACAGATCGATGCCCTGCTCCTTCTTGAACTCAGCCACCAGCCATTCAATGACACGGTGATCGAAATCGTCGCCGCCCAGATGGGTGTCGCCGTTCGTGGCTTTCACCTCGAAGACGCCCTCGCCGAGATCGAGAATACTGATGTCGAAGGTGCCTCCGCCCAGGTCGTACACCGCGATGGTTTCGTCCTTCTTCTTGTCGAGCCCGTACGCGAGTGCCGCTGCGGTGGGTTCGTTGATGATGCGCTTGACGTTCAGGCCCGCGATCTTGCCCGCATCCTTGGTGGCTTGACGCTGGCTGTCGTTGAAGTAGGCCGGCACGGTGATGACCGCGTCGGTCACGGGCTCGCCGAGGTACGACTCCGCCGCGTTCTTCAGGTATTGCAGCACCATGGCCGAAATCTCGGGCGGTGTATACTTCTGCCCGGAGATTTCGACCGCGACGGAACTGTCGGGCGCCTCGGTCACCTTGTATGGGATGAGCTTGGTTTCCTGGGTCACTTCGGAGAACTTTCGCCCGATGAAGCGCTTGATGGAGAATACCGTGTTTTGCGGATTGGTTATGGCCTGCCGCTTCGCGAGTTGTCCGACCAGCCTCTCGCCGTCTTTAGTAATGGCGACGATCGAGGGAGTAGTCCGGGCCCCGTCCGGGTTGGGAATGACCTTTGGTTCGCCGCCTTCAATGATGGCGACGCACGAGTTCGTGGTTCCCAGGTCGATACCGATTGTCTTTGCCATGTGAGTTAACCGTGGTTCCTTTCTTTGTCTATCTCGGCGCCGACGTTCGATAAGCTAGAGGTCGGCGCTCTCTCTATTACAAGTCACGTGCCAGGACTCGGTGATTTGTAACTTATGTTAAATCATCTTGTTACGTTCTATGTGTTCCGCGAGGCCCGCGCCCAGACACAGAGGACGCGCCAGGCTGGCCGACAGTGCTGCCGTGCTGACAGATTCATTCCGCGCCTTGTTTGCGGACGCCGGTCGAACTCCTCAAAAACCTCGCGGAACAAAACGATTGACATGGGCCAAACGCGCTGGGTAAATTCATGCTCGCAGAAAGCCCAGCGTAGGGACGTTCTTGCCCCAGTACCTACTCGACCTTTTTGTTGGTAAGAGGATTCGTCCTCAGCACCTGCCAAAAAGGACCCCCTGACACCCCTTACGCGGGCTTTCTGCTTTTCTATCCTTCTCGCTGTTTCCCCTTCCATCGTTCCGTCTCCGCGCGCAGCGCTCCGATCAATTGTTCTCGCGTGTTGAGTCCAGGTGTGTCGGTCACGCGCTCCAGTAGTTCTTCCAGAACACTGCCCACAACCGGGCCCGGCGCGATCCCCAACTCTCGCATCACGTCGCCGCCGTTGATCGCGAGGTCGTTCACCGTCAGCGTCGCACGCGCCTGGCGTTGTTCATCAACTCGAGCACGAAGCTCCGCCAGATCGGAAAGCTCTGCGTCCAAGCTGCGGGAGCGACAATCGGCTTCGCGAAGCGCGAGCAAGTCGTCGATTGCGTCGTCGCCGATGCGGCGCATGAAGCGACGAACCGTCGACCCCTTCCACGATCCTTCATAATGGTACATGTGTTCGCGCACGAGGTGCCGGCACCGCCCGACGAATTCATTCGAATAGCGCAGCCGCGTGAGGACGCGTTCGGTCATTTCCGCGCTGACGACCTCGTGGCCGTAGAAGACCGTGCGCGCCACCCCATCTTCGACCATCACTTGGCGCGCGTCGACCTTTCCGACGTCGTGCAGCAATGCCGCCCAGCGCACGACGAGCCGATCACGCGCGGCGGCGTCGCACGTTTTCAGCGAGTGCCAGTACACGTCGTCGGGGTGATATTGGTTTTGCGTGACGCCCGCGCATCGATCGAGTTCCGGGAGCCACGTCCGCAAAGATCCGATTTCGTGCAGCAGGTCGAACGCGCGACTCGGTCGCTCGCATTGTGACAGCGTCTTCGTCATTTCGTCCTGCACGCGCTCGGCGCTGACCGTCGACACGAGATCCGCGGCGTCGGCCATCGCGGAGCGTGTATCGCCATCGACGCGAAGGCCAAAGCGGGCGGAGAACCGCGCTCCGCGGAGGATACGCAACGGATCCTCCTCGAACGCGCGCGGGAAGATCATGCGCAAGACGCCGGCCTCGATGTCGGCGATGCCGCCGAAGGGATCGACGACGCGTCCGTCGGGAATGTGCTCGGCCATGGCGTTGATCGTGAAATCGCGCCGACGCAGGTCGTCTTCGACCGGAAGCGTCCAGTCGAAGCGCACCTCGAAATCGCGGTGGCCCACGCCCGTCGACGACTCGGTACGCGGGAAAACGATGTCGACGGTTTGGCCGTGCGCGGGGGTGAACTTATAGACCCCGAACACCTTTCCAACGCACGACCACGTGCCGTGAAGCGCGAGCAGGCCTTCGAGGTCCGAGGGCGAAATCCCGCGCACAAGAAAGTCGCTGTCGACCGCATCGGCGAGTCCTAGCAGACGATCACGAACGGTGCCACCGACGCGATAGAGCTCGCCGGCGGTCAGGATTGCCTCCTGCCACGGCGCGAGCGTCACGGTGTATCCTGAACCGCTCGCTTGCGAATCGGGTATCGAATCCACAGGACCAGCCCAATGAGCGCGGTCAAGTAGGTGCCGACGAGCAGGTAGGCGATCGAGAAGCCGACGGCCTGCGCACCCCCGACTCCCACGACCGAAAAGAAGTACACGACGGTGGCGTCGCGCGTCCCCAGTCCCGCGATCGTGAATGGAATCAATTCCACCAACGTTACGATCGGCATGATGAGCACGATGAAGCCGGCGTTGACGGGGATTGCGAGGGCGCGCGCGATACAGATCGCGAGCACGAAGATGAGCGCCCAGCCGAGCAAGGTCAGCGCCGCCATGACGAGCGCGCGGCGCTTGCTCGCGCCGTATTGTCGCAGCGCGTCATAGAAGGTATGAAAGCTCGCGCTCAACGCGTCGCGATAGCGCGGGGGTGCGAGCAGGACGGATGCGGGTTTCAAGAGCGCGCGCATCGCACCGCGGTGGGTCATGAGTGCGGCCGCCCCCGCGACGACCACCGCTCCGGCGATAAAGAGCGGCGCCGACGGAATCGCGATGTAGCGTCGCGAGAAAACCAAGGCACTCGCAATGCCGGCGACCAGGACGAAACCGAGGTCCCACATGCGATCGACGAACACGGTCAAGAAGCACTCGCCCAGCGAACGACCCGATTCATTGCGCAGGTAGACGGCGCGCAGGGCGTCGCCGGCCTTGGCCGGCGTCATCGACGAGGCGAAAAAGCCGATCGTCCAGACCAGCGTTGCCCGCCACAACCCATACGGGATCCCGACGGAAGTCGCGACGTAGCGCCATCGCACGCCCCGAGCAAGCGCGATCGCGGCCACCAGCAAGGGTGCCCACCTCAACTCGGCGAGATTCGCACGCCTGAGAACGTCGGCAATTCGGGAAGGCCCGGCGCGTTGGACAACGGCCACGAAGACCGCGAGGCCGAACAGGGGCATGATCCACGGCAGGATTCGTCTGAATGTCGAGCGATGATCCATGAAGAACTCGCCTCGCGACGGGCTTGATTCTCGTCCCCGGGCACCCTTATAATACTCCAATCTTAGTGCTCGAGGAGCCTATTTGTGAAGCACGACAAGGTGACCATCAAGATACCGCGACCGCTGTACAACAAAGTGCAGCAGTTGATCGACGAGTCCGGGTTCAACTCCCCGACCGATTTCATCGTCTACGTGCTGCGCGACGTCCTGAGCGAGCGCGGTGTCGGTGAGAGCGACCGATTAACGCCCGACGAGTTGGCCGCGATCAAGCAGAAGTTGCGCCGGCTGGGTTACCTCGACTGACCCTCGTCCCCCCGAAGGAGGACCGAATTCCATGATCACGCCGCACGGCGGGACCCTCGTCTCGCGCATCGTGCCCGCTGCGGACCGCGCCGCCTTTCGAGCGTACGCGGCTTCGCTCCCCGCTTTCGACCTGAATGCGCGAGAGGCGTCGGATCTCTTGCTGATCGCGATCGGTGCCATGAGCCCGCTGGAAGGCTTCATGCGTCGCGACGAATACGAATCCGTGCTCGACACGATGCGCTTGCCATCCGGCCTGCCATGGTCGCTTCCGGTCACATTCGGTGTCCCCTCCTCGGTCCTCCAGGGTCGACGCGCGCCCTTTGCCGCCGCGCTTCGCTCTCCCGAGGGAAGCGTGATCGGGGTCATGATGGTCGAAGACGTTTACACCCCCGACAAGGCGCGCGAAGCACGCGCCGCACTCGGTACCGACGATGCCAAGCACCCGGGCGTGCAATACCTGCAGTCGACCGGCGATACCTACCTGGGGGGCAAGGTCTGGATGATCGAACGATCGAAGGCGGGGCCATTCGAAGCCCACGAGCGTGACCCGCACGAAACACGCGCCCTCTTCGCCGAGAGGAAATGGGAGCGTGTGTGCGCGTTTCAAACCCGCAATCCCATCCATCGCGCCCACGAATATCTCATCAAGTGTGCGTTGGAAACGGTCGACGGTTTCTTGATCCACCCGGCCATGGGTGAGACCAAGTCCGACGACGTACCCGCGTCCGCACGCATGGAGTGCTACCTCGCACTCACCCAAAACTACTTCCCCGCGACCCACGTGTCGCTGTCGGTGTTCCCCTACGCGATGCGCTACGCGGGGCCGCGTGAAGCGATCCTGCACGCACTCTTGCGCAAGAACTACGGGTGCAGTCATTTCATCGTCGGCCGCGACCACGCCGGTGTCGGCAACTACTACGGAACCTACGACGCGCAGCGTATCTTTTCGCAGTTCGACGCCGGCGAGCTCGGCATCACGCCGATCTTCTTCGAGCACTCGTTCTACTGCCGACGATGCGGCGGCATGGCGTCGGAGAAAACGTGTCCGCACGGCGCCGCCGAGCGCGTCGCACTCTCCGGCACCAAGGTGCGTGAGCTCCTGGTGAGCGGGACGCCGTTGCCGGAAGAATTCACCCGACGCGAAGTCTCCGCCATCCTCGAGCGTCATTATGCGGGGGCGCGCAACGCATGAGCCGACGCCTGGTCGTCATCGGTCTCGACTGCGTCACACCGGAGCTCCTGTTCGGTCCGTGGCTCGACGAGATGCCCAACATCCGCGCCTTGATGGCCGAGGGGATCCACGGTCGCCTGCAATCGACCATCCCTCCGATCACCGTTCCGGCGTGGATGGCGATGATGACCTCACACGACCCCGGCATGCTCGGCGTGTACGGCTTTCGCAATCGCAAGACGCACGCGTACGACGACATCTTCACCGTCAATGCGTCGCATGTAACCGCGAAGACGGTGTGGAATATTCTGTCGGTGAATCGAAAGCGGTCGCTCGTGGTGGGCGTCCCGCTGACGTATCCGCCCAAGCCGCTGAATGGCGCCATGGTCGGTTGCTTTTTGACGCCGGACAAAAGCGCGACGTTTACCTATCCGCCCGAGCTGCAGTCGCGCCTCGATACGCTGGCCGGCGGCGAATACTTGATCGATGTGAAGGACTTTCGTAACGAGCACCGGCGCGAGACGCTGGCCCAGATCGAAGTCATGACGGAGCGGCGCTTCCGCGCGTTTCGCGCGCTCCTGCGCGAAGACGACTGGGACTTCGCGATGATGGTCGAGATGGGCCCCGACCGCATCCACCACGCGTTCTGGCGCTTCATCGACCCGGCGCATCGTCTGTACGAGCGCGGCAATGAGTTCGAAGACGTCGTGCGGAAGTACTACGTCGAGATGGACGCCGAAATCGGTCGCACCATCGCCGCCCTTCCCGCCGACACCTCCGTGATCGTCGTCTCCGACCACGGTGCCAAGCGCATGGTCGGAGCGATCGCGATCAACGATTTCCTGGCGCGCGAAGGTTATCTCACCCTCAAGTCGACGCCGAGCTCACCAACGCGACTGAAAGCCGACATGGTGGATTGGAATCGAACCCTCGCGTGGGGCGACGGCGGGTATTACGCACGCATCTTCTTGAACGTGCGCGGTCGCGAGACCAACGGACAAATCGCGCCGAGCGACGTCGCGCGCGTGCGCAACGAGCTCAAGGCCAAGCTGGAAGCATTGGGCGACGCGGATGGCAAGCCCATCGGCACGCGCGTCTTCTTCCCCGAAGACGTCTATCGCGAATGCCGCGGCATCCCGCCCGACATGATTGTCTACCTCGGTGACCTCGATTGGCGCAGCGCCGGGACCGTCGGCAATCCGAGCGTTCATTTGTTCGACAATGACACCGGACCGGACGACGCCAATCACGCGCCCGAGGGAATTTTCATCTGGCACAACCGCGGCAAGGAGTCCGCGCGCTCGACCGAGCGCGTGTCGATCTACGACGTGGCGCCCTCGATTCTCGATTTCTATTCCATCCCCACGCCGCCCGACATGATCGGCCGGCCGCTCTAGCAGACATCAAGACGGAGGAAGCATGAAAGGGTTTACGTTGTGGTTCACCGGATTGCCGTCGTCGGGCAAGTCGACGCTCGCGCGCCGCGTCGAGGAAATCTTGCTCGAGCGCGGCATGAACGTCGAAGTCTTGGACGGCGACGAAGTGCGCGAGAACTTGAGCAAGGGGCTCGGCTTTTCCAAACAGGATCGCGACACCAACATTCGGCGCATCGGCTTCGTGGCGAAGCTCTTGTCGCGTAACGGTGTCGTCGCCATCACGGCCGCCATCTCTCCCTACCAAGACGTGCGCGACGAAATGCGCAAGGCCATCGGTCGTTTCGTGGAAGTGTACGTGCAGTGCCCCATCGACGTGCTGAAGGAGCGCGACGTCAAGGGCTTGTACAAGAAGGCGCTGGCCGGCGAGATCAAGCATTTCACCGGCGTCGACGATCCCTACGAAGCACCCCCGCGCGCGGAGATCGTGATCGCGAGCGACCGCGAGTCGGTCGACGAGAGTGTCGCCAAGATCGTGCGCACGCTCGAGGTGATGGAGTTCATCCCGCGCGGCATCGGCTCCGATTATTCGGCCGCGGACGAAGAGACCATCAAGAATCGTTTGAAGGACCTCGGATACATCTAGGCGTCCCATGGCGAAGTGGTTCCAGCAACCGACCCAGCGCGCGTGCGTCGTCGGTCTCGACGGCGTTCCGTGCTCGATGATTCGACGTTTCGTCGACACGGGTGTCATGCCGCGCATGGGCGAGATCGCGCGCGCCGGAACACTGCACGACATGACGGTCTCCCTCCCCGAGATATCGTCGGTCAGTTGGTCGACGTTCATGACCGGCAAGAACCCGGGCGAGCACGGCATCTTCGGCTTTACCGACTTGCACCCCGGGACGTATACGCAGAGTTTCCCCAGCTTCCGCGATCTCAAGACCGAGACGATTTGGGATCGTCTCGGCGAACACAAGATGCGCAGTGTCGTCATCAATCAACCGGCGACGTATCCCGCGCGGCCGATCCACGGCGCCCTGGTGTCCGGCTTCGTCGCCGTGCACTTGGACAAGTCGGTGTTCCCTGCGCGTTACCTGCGTACCGTGCGCGACCTCGACTACCAGATCGACCTGGACCTCGAGGAAGTGCGCAATCGCCCCGACCTTCTCTTCCCGCGGCTCCATGGTCTCCTCAAGGTGCGCGAGCGCTTGATGGACACGTTGTGGGACGAAGAGAAATGGAATCTCATGCAGGTGGTCATTACAGGAACCGACCGGCTCCATCATTTCCTCATGGACGCCTACGAAGACGAGTCGCACCTGCACCACGCGGCCTTCCTCGACTACTACCGCGCGGTCGACGCGTTCGTCGGTCGCGTGTACGATCGGTTCTCCGCCGATTCGGAGGCGAAGGGTTTCTTCGTGCTGTCCGACCACGGCTTTTGTCGGACGCGCTTCGAGGTGAACATCAACGCGTTGCTCGTCCAGCACGGATACCTCGTCTTCGCGACGCCGGGTGCGTCGTCGATCGACGCCATCTCCGAGCGCGCGACCGCCTTCGCTCTCGACCCGGCGCGCATCTACTTGCACAAGCGCGGCAAGTATCCGCGCGGCGGTGTGGCACGCGAGCGCGAGGATGCGCTCTTGTCCGAATTGGCCGACCGCTTCGCGTCGCTCGCCCACGAGGGTGAGCGCGTGATTCGTCATGTCTTCTACGGTCGCGACGTGTATTCCGGACCGGAAGCGCCGAACGGCCCCGACCTGCTCTTGGTGCCCACACCCGGCTTCGACCTGAAGGGGCGCGTGGGTGCGGCCGATGTGGTCGCGCCGCGCCGGCTGCAAGGCATGCACACGTGGGAAGACGCGTTCGTCGCCACCACACGCGCGGACCTCTTACCCAAGGATCGCGCGCCCGTGCTGCTCGACGTACCCCGCATGATCTTGGAGACGCTCGACGTCCATGCGCTGGCATCGTAGTCATACCGCGATCCTCGTGGCGGCGCTCGTGTTCCCCGGCGTCGCGATGGCGTACGTCGGACCAGGCGCGGGCTTCGCGCTGATTTCGTCGTTCCTGACCATCGCGGTCGCGTTCGTGGCCGCCTTCTTCGCGTTCTTGACGCTGCCCGTGCGAGCCGCCGTGCGGGCCCTGCGCCGCCGGCGTTCGCTCCAGCACGCGCGCGTTCGCAAGACCATCGTGCTCGGACTCGATGGACTCGACCCCGACCTGTGCGAAGCAATGATGGAACGCGGCGAGCTCCCGAATCTCGCCCGGCTCCGCGCCACGGGAACCTATCGCCGGCTGGAAACGTCGATGCCCGCGCTCTCGCCGGTGGCGTGGTCCACCTTCGCAACCGGCACCGACCCGTCGCGACACGGTATCTACGACTTCATCGCGCGCGACCCGCACACCTATGCGGCCAAATTGTCGTCGAGCGAAGTCTACGGACACGCGCGCATTCTTCGCATCGGACCCATCTCGATCCCGCTCGCCGGCGGCGGCGTGCGCGGGCTGCGTCGCAGTCGCACCTTCTGGAGTGTCCTCACCGAGCACGGCGTGTTCAGCTCCGTGCTGCGCGTACCGATTACGTTTCCGGTGGAAAAGATCGACGGCGTCATGGTGGCCGGCATGTGCGTCCCCGACCTGCGCGGAAGCCAGGGATCGTTCACCTTCATCACGAGTGACGCCGCGCGCGCACCGCACGGAGGCGTCACGGTCGCCATCGCCCAGGACGGCGGCGATGTCGAGATTCCGGGGCCGCCAAGTCCGCTTCGGAACGAGACCCTCACCGCGCGCGTGACCATCCGTCGCGTCACCAAGCGCGGCGGCGAGCGCTTCGAACTGGAAACCGGCCAGCAGCGCGTCGCGCTCAAGCAAGGCAGCTATTCGCCGTGGGTCCGGCTCGGCTTTCGCGCCGCGCGCGGTGTCACGGTGCACGGCATCGTTCGCTTTCTCCCCGTCTCGCTCAACGGATCCATCGCGGTGTACATGACGCCGATCCAGATCGACCCCGAACACCCGGCCATGCCGGTGTCGTACCCCTCGGTATTTTCGATTCACCTCGCGAAACTGCTGGGCCCGTTCGGCACGCTGGGCCTGCTCGAAGACACGAGTGCGCTCAACGACGGCGCCATCGACGAGCAAGGGTTTCTCGACCAGGCGTATTTGTATCACGACGAGCGGCGCGCCATGTGGTCGCACACGCTCGACCGATTGCGCAGCGGCCTCGCCGTGTGCGTGTTCGACATCAGCGATCGGCTCCAGCACATGTTCTTTCGATATCTCGACCCCGAACATCCCGCGAACGCGGGCCGCGACCTCACGCGCCACGCGAGTGCGGTCGAAGACATGTATCGTCGCATGGACGTGCTGGTGGGTGAAACGATGCGTCACGTCGACGACAAGACCGCGTTCTTCGTGATTTCCGACCATGGCTTCAAGACCTTCCAGCGCGGCGTCAACTTGAACGCGTGGCTCGAGCGCGAAGGTTTGCTGGTGACGCGCGACGGCGAAGCACCGGGCGAATACTTGAGTGCCATCGACTGGTCGCGCACGCGCGCCTATGCGCTGGGCTTGGGTGGCATCTTCATCAATCGAAAAGGCCGCGAACGCCACGGCATCGTCGAGGCGTCCGAAGTCGACGCGTTGAAGCGCCGCATCGGCGATGGACTCGTCCAACTCGAAGACGGCGGTACGCGCTGCATTCGTCGCGTGTTGGACGTCGCCAAAGAATGGACGCGGGCCCTACCGCGAAGCGGGGCCGGATCTTCTCCCCGGTTACGAAGTCGGCTACCGCGTGTCGTGGGACTGTGCCAAGGGTGCGGTTCGTCCGGAGCTCTTCGAGGACAACACCAAGCGGTGGAGCGGCGACCACTGCATGGACTCCGACGTGGTCCCCGGCGTCTTGTTCACCAATGTTCCGCTCGTGGACGGCACGACGCGCCTCATCGACCTGGGCCCGACGGTGCTCGACCTCTTCGGTGTGGCGGTGCCCGCCTACATGACGGGCAAGAGCCTGGTCGCGCCATGACGCGTCATCGTTTCGGGTCGCGCGCGCTCGTCGTCGCACTTCTCTTTCTCGCGGTTCAGATTCACGCGGCGACGCTTCCTTCCGTGGTCGTGATCGGCATCGACGGCATGGACCCGGGGCTGCTCACCAAGTTCATGGCCCAAGGTCGCATGCCGAACTTCGCAGCACTGGCGCGCGAAGGATCGTTCGACAGCCTGGAGACGTCGATCCCGCCCCAGAGCCCGGTGGCGTGGTCGAACTTCATTACCGGCATGGATCCGGGCGGGCACGGCATCTTCGACTTCATCCATCGCGACCCGGCGACGTACACGCCGGTTTTCTCCGCCGCCGACGTGATCGAGCCGGGGCGCACGGTTTCGATCGGCGACTGGGTGCTGCCGCTCTCGAAGGGCGGTACGGTGCTGCTGCGCAAGGGCGAAGCGTTCTGGCAGATTCTCGATCGTCACCACGTGCCATGCACGATTGTACGCGTGCCCGCCAACTACCCGCCCGCGCCCACGCATTCGCGCTCGCTATCCGGCATGGGAACGCCGGACCTCTTGGGAAGCTACGGAACGTTTTCGCTGTATACCAACGACGAGTCCTGGCGCGGAGCGCAGGTGAGCGGCGGGCGCGTGTATGAGATCGCACTCGTCGACGATCGTGCGCGCGCCGTGATCGAAGGTCCGCGCAACACGCTGCGCAAGGATCGCGCGACGCTCGGGTGCGAGATGACGATCGATGTCGACGCCGAGCACGACGCCGCGCGCGTCACGGTCGGCGATAACGAGACGCTGCTCCACGCGGGCGAATGGAGCGACTGGGTGCCGGTCGCCTTCCGCGTGGCGGGTCCGTTCAAGCACCTGCACGGCATGGTGCGCTTCTATTTGCGTTCAGTGGCACCCACGGTCCAACTGTACGTGTCCCCCATCAACATCGACCCCGCCGACCCCGCGCTTCCCATCTCGACGCCGGGCGACTATGCGAAGGAACTCGCCGCACGCATCGGGCGCTTCTATACGCAAGGCATCGCCGAGGACACCAAGGCGCTCGAGGCCGGCGTTTTCGACGACGCGGAATTCGTGGAGCAAACCGACACGCTGCTCGCCGAACGCTCGCGCATGCTCGACGCCGTGCTCGACGACTATCGCGGCGGTTTCTTGTTCTTCTACGTATCGACCATCGATCAGTCGTGCCACGCGCTATGGCGCAACGCCGACCCCGCGCATCCCGCGCACCCGGCGGACGGGTCCTTCGCGGATCGCTTCGGCGAGTTGTACGAACGGATGGACGCGATGCTGGGGCACATTCGGGAGCGCATCCCGTCGGACGCGACCGTCGTCGTGATGTCGGACCACGGCTTCGCGCCCTATTATAAGAAGGTCAACCTGAACTCGTGGCTGTATCAGCACCAGTACTTATCGTTGATCCGCACGGACGAAATCGGCCAGCACCCGCTGTTCAACAACGTGTTCTGGCGACAAACGCGCGCGTACGGGGCCGGCATCAACGGCCTGTACGTCAACCTGATCGGACGCGAGTCGAAGGGCATCGTGACGCCGGGGGCGGAATACGAGGCGCTGCTCAACGACCTGGCGCGCGGACTCTTGGCACTCCGCGACCCCGAGACGGGTGAGCAAGTCGTCACGACGGTTTATCGAACGCGCGACATCTACCATGGCGACCAGACCGCGAACGCGCCCGACCTCGTGGTCGGTTACAATCGCGGGTACCGTTGCAGCGACGACTCGGCGCTCGGGACCGTCACGAGCGAGGTCATCGTTCCCAACCTCGGCAAGTGGACGGGCGACCATTGCATCGATCACCGCTGGGTGCCGGGCGTTCTACTCGCCAATCGTCGCGTCGCGATCGGCGACCCGTCCTTGCTCGACATGCCGGTGACGATCTTGAAACTGTTCGGCGTGGATGCGCCGGCGGTCATGACGGGGCGCGACGTTTTCGCGCCGAGCCCCGGTTCGAATCGATAGAAGGAGGACGAATGTTTGGGAAAAAAGGCATCGTGCTCGACCCGGGGCTCTTGGAGCGCGCCAAGCAAGCGGCCGCCAAGGCCGGCTATGCGTCGGTCGACGAGTTCGTCGCGCACGTGGTCGAGCAGGCGTTGAGCGAAAGCGATGGCCCGGGCGCCGACGCCGCCGACATCAAGAAGAAGCTCGAGGGCTTGGGCTACATTTCGTGACGTGGACACCTTCGCGCGGTTGCTAACAGCCCTCTTCGACGTGCTCGTGTCTCCTTTCGGGAGCCACCGCACGTGGGCGCTGGTCGTGCTATCGATCGTGAGCGGTGCCGCGTTTGCACTCGTGTTTCGTGCCGCGTCGAACGCGGAGCGCATCAAACGAACGCGGAGCCGTTTTCAGGCGCGCGTGCTCGAGATGCGCCTCTACCCCGACGATGCGGTGTTGCTGACGCGAGCGTTCCTTGGTGCCTTGGCCACCCAGCTCGACTACTTCCGCGCGGCCGGCAAGCCGATCCTGATCCTCGCCGTCATAGCCCTGCCCGTGTTCTTCCAAATCGAATCGCGCTTCGGCGCGCGTCCCCTGCGCCCCGACGAGCGCGCGCTGGTCACCGCGACCTTGAAGCACGGCCTTGACGCCCGCGTGGTGTCGGCGTCGCTCAGCGGTTCCGACGGCATCGCGGTCGACGCGCGCTCGGTGCGCGTACGTGCGTCGCGCGAGATCGTGTGGCGCGTCGAACCCAAGGCGACCGGAGTCCATGAATTGACCGCACGCGTCTACGACGTCGACTATCGCTTTCCGGTGCGGGCGGATGGGAATGCGCGCGCGTTGGGCCGCGAGCGCTCGTCGAGCGGCTGGGATTCGTTCGTGCACGCCGGGCTGTCGGCGCTGCCGGAGCAGTCGGCGCTCGAGTCGATTCGCGTCACATACCCCGAGGCGAGCTATCGCGTGTTCGGGCTGCGACTCGGTTGGCTCTCGGTATTTCTCTTGGGGTCGTTCGTGGGGGCACTCGTGCCCGCGTGGTTCTTGCGGATTCAGATGTAGTGGTGCCGGAGGCCGGAGTCGAACCGGCACGGGGGTTGGCCCCCAGCGGATTTTAAGTCCGCTGCGTCTACCAATTACGCCACTCCGGCCCGCGCGCATTGTAGGGGCCCGCGACAGTGTGGGCAATACCGGAGCAACTCAATCGGTCGGTACAGGCTTGCCGTGCGGTGGTTCCTGCTTGGGAGGTGCCGTCGGGTCGATCGTGTCGCGCGACTTCAGTCCGACGCCCGCGCGCTGAACATCCCAGTCCTTCAGCACTCCCTTTTCGAACTCGAGCTCGTAGCCGACCTGCTCATTGGACATCTGGTCCAAGTCGACGTACAGCCACCGCTCGAACTTCGTTCCGTCCGGAACCCGCTCTTGCGGCAGACCCCACGCCGCGATCACGCCAAAAACGTCCATCCCCTTGACGATCTCGCCTTTGGAGACTTTCTCGCAATACGGACCACCGGGATGACGGGCGATGTATTCGGAGCGCAGGCTGGCCAGGTCGGTGAGATCGACGCTCGAGCGACGCAACGTCGAAGCACCGCACGCAGCGATGAGAACCAGCAGGACACCAGAAACCGGCAAGAGCCATTGTGGGGCTCGGCGCATGACGGCCTCCTTCCTGCGAAAGAAGGCGACGGCGAGTGGAAGCCCGCCGCCGCGGACTTCGCATATGACTCAATCAGCATGGACCCGCTTCCGCGGGCTGTCAATAGTCTTGAACGAGGACGTGAAGACTTCGCACGAAGGTCGAAGTCAGCGGTACATCGCCTTGATTTGACCCCAGGTACGCTCGTGGACCGATACCGGAGCGCACCCCTGCCCGTACGCGCCGATCTGCCCACACGACGAGCCATCGGGATGGTTGCCCGGCAGGCATGGCGACGAGAGGGCCAGCGTGTAGTTCATCGAGTCGACCGAGCCGCAGAATGCCGGATCGCCGGTGAAGTTCCCACCACCGTCGATCGCACCCGCGGGCAGGTTGTTACTGAAGGGATTGTGGAAGGTGTCGGTGCACGAGATCGTCACCGCACTGTTGGACGAGAGGTAGTACGGCGTGCCTTCGCCCCCATACGACACGATCGAACGCTCGATCGAAATCGCCGGGCTGGCCAGGACGTAGAAGGCACCGGCCTCGGAGCCCCCGTTTCTCACCAGCGTAGCGCCCCGGATGGTCGCGGCCCACATGCTGCGCATGAAGATGGCACCGCCTTGCGGCGCCTGATTGAAAGCGAACACGCAGTCCTCGACCGTCACGAGGATGTGGACCATGTAGAGCGCACCCCCGCCGGTGTCGGCGGTGTTGTGGTGGAACCGGCAGCGCTGGATGGTCACCGGCGTCTCGCTGTTCACGATGAAGAGCGCGCCGCCAACGTTGGCGTTGTTGTACATGAATTCGCAATCCATGAAGCGCGGCTCGGCCAACCCACCGACCCATGCGACTCCGCCCGTCGACGCCGAGTTGTCGGTGAAGATGCAGTTGCGGAACGTGTCGTGCGACACATGGAGAATCATGCAGCCCCCGATCGGCAGGCCGAGCGACGGTGCCCTTCCCCCGCGCAGCGTGAATCCGTCTACGGTGAGATAGTTCTGGCCTTCGGTGACGAGCACGCGCCCCTGGTACTGGGCATCGATAACGGTGGCGAGCGGTCCCGCCTCGCTGACGATCACCACGTTCTCGCGGCCGCGCTTGAACCAGATCATCGTGTATTGGTCGTTGGGTTGGGTGTCCTGGTTGGTCCAGGTATAGGTGCCGGGTGCCACCAGGATCGAGTCGCCGTCCTGGCACGCGAGCACGGCGTCATTGATGGTGGGCACGTCGCCGAGGCCGTCGACGCGAATGCGCCACGTCCGGGCCGACGCCGGGAGTGCCAGGGACGCGACGAAAAGCGCTGCGAGAAGGATTTTCAGGGGCTGCATACGCAAGTTCTAGACTCGCATGGGGTACTCCCAGGTTAATGCGGCCGCGCATCCTTCGCAACGGAAGAATTGCGCGGGGCCACCGCTCTCCGTATACTCCCGCGCCATGGTCCCACTCATTCTCACGTTGATGCTGGTCGCGTCGCCGTCCAAGACGCAGGATTGGACCACCGAGTTCGAACGCTCCAACGGGCTGCGCACGGGCAGCTACGACGAGACCATCGCGTACTGCCGGCGCCTCGACCAGGCGTCGAAGTGGATCCACTTCGAGTCGTTCGGAAAGAGCGGCGAGGGTCGCGATCTTCCGCTCCTCATCGTCGACAAAGACGGCGACTTCACCGCCGAACGCGCGCACAAACACGGCAAGGCGATCGTGCTCGTGCAAGCGGGCATCCATTCGGGCGAGATCGACGGCAAGGACGCCGGCTTGATTTTGATCCGCGAGATGGCGATCACGCGCGAACGCGCGAGCCTCCTCGACCACGTGACCCTCGTGTTCATTCCCATCTATAACGTCGACGGACACGAGCACGTGCGTGCGTACAACCGCGTGAACCAGGTCGGCCCCGAGAACGCGGGCTTTCGCGCCAACGCAACCGCGCTCAATCTCAATCGCGACTACATGAAGGCCGACGCGCCCGAGACGCGCGCGTGGCTATCGCTCTGGAATCACTGGGACCCCGACTTCTTCGTCGACTGCCACGTCACCGACGGGGCCGACTATCGCTATGTAGTGACGTACCTCATGGAGACCTTCGGCAACGCGGATCCGGGCGTCGCCGCGTGGACGAACGATCGCTGCGTTCCCGAGCTATGGAAGCGAATGCAGGCATCCGGCTTCTCTCTGATGTATTACTGCGACTTTCGGAGCGCGCACGATCCCAAGAGCGGCATCAAGAGCTCCGCGTCGACACCGCGTTTTTCGACCGGGTATGTCGCACTCGCCAATCGTCCGGCCATGCTCATCGAGACCCACATGTTCAAGGACTACGCGACCCGCGTGCGCGGGACGCACGCGATGCTGCTGAACACGCTAGCGATTGTCGGGCAGGACGCGACCGAACTGCGGCGCATCAACCTCGCTGCAGACGAACGAACGACGCACGCCGTGTCTAATCTCGACACGCTTTCGCTCACGTTCGAGGTGTCCTACCGCGACAGCGTCATGATCGACTTCGATGGCTACGAGTTCGAGACCCCAAAGAGCGACGTCTCCGGCGGCACCTGGTACCGATACAGTAAGACCCCGGTCACGTGGAACATTCCATACTTCCACACCCAGACCGTCAAGGCGTCCACGGTTCTTCCGTTGAAGTACTACATCCCACCCCAATGGGCCGACGTCATCGCGCGCTTGGAAATGCACGGCATCGTGTTCACGCGCCTCGAGAAGCCACAGAGCATTTACGTCCACTCGTATCGCTTGAACAAGCCTTCGTGGAAAGAAGCTCCGTTCGAAGGGCGTCATGTGGTCACGTATACATGCGAGCGCAGCAGCGAGAAAAGAGAGTTTCCGGCGGGCACGGTCGTAATCGATACGCGGCAGCGTAAGGCAAGAATCGTAGCCGGCCTGCTGGAACCGGAGGCCCCAGATGCGCTGGTTCAATGGGGCTTCTTCGACCCAATGTTCGAAGCGAAGGAGTATGTCGAGTCATACGTGATGGAGGGTATCGCGCGGGACATGCTGCGGGAGAACGACGTGATCGCGCGAGAATTCGAGGAAGCGAAGCGCGACACGTCGCTGACGAACCATCCCGCTCGCGTGCTTGACTGGTTCTACCAACGCTCTCGGTATTCGGAGGGACGTGTGGGTGCCTATCCGATTGGCCGCGTCGACATGGCGACACAAACGTGGGAGGACTAGGGTGCTGCTTCGTATACCACGCGCCCGCGCACGATCGTCATGGCGGCGCGTGTCTGTAGAATTTCGGCGGGCGCAATCGTCAGCACGTCGCGGTCGAGCACGGTCAAGTCCGCGCGCTTCCCGACTTCGATCGTCCCCGTCTCATGCTCGCCGAACGACGCGTAAGCCGCCCCCGAGGTGAACGCGCGCACCGCTTCTTCGACCGTGAGCTTCTGCGCTGGAATCCAACCACCCGCGGGATTTCCTTCGTGGTCCATGCGCGTCACGGCCGCGTAGATTCCCCACAGCGGATCGGCCGACTCCACCGGGAAGTCGGAGCCGAACGCGAGGATGGCACCCGAGTCGAGCAACGTCCGCCACGCATACGCGCCGACCAGGCGGTCATTCCCCACGCGCGTCGCCGCCCACGGCATATCCGAAGTCGCGTGCGTGGGCTGCATCGACGCGATCACTCCCATCGAGGCGAAGCGCGGAAGATCGGCGACATCGACGATCTGGGCGTGCTCAATGCGCAAGCGCGCGTCGGGTGTGGGGACGTCGGCGAGTGCTTGCTGATACGCGTCCAGCGTCACGCGATTACCGCGATCGCCGATGGCGTGGGTGGCCACTTGGAAGTGTGCGTGCAACGCCGCGCGCGTCCACGCGAGCAGCGAATCGGGCGGGTCGACGAGCAGGCCGACGTTACCGGGGTCGTCGTCGTAGGGGCGAAGCAATGCGGCACCGCGCGAGCCCAGCGCACCGTCGGCGCGGAGCTTCACCGCGCGTACGACCAAGCCGCCGCCGAACTCCGAGGTCGGCCCGCGCGCAAAACATGCGCGCACGAAGTCGGGCTCGTCCGAATCGAGCAAGCAGTAGATATTGAGCGTGAGTTTGTCCTGTTGGCCGAGACGCCGCAGCGAAGCGAGTACGGCTTCGCTCGTCGCGGCCTCGTGCACGCTCACCAGTCCCAGTCGATTGCATTCCGCGAGCGCATGGGCCAGGCGACGGTCGTAGTCCGCTTCCGTCGCAGCGGGAACGTGCGCTTCGACGAGTTTCTCCGCTTCGTCGACGAAGACACCGGTCGGTTCGCCGGCTGGGTCGCGCACGATGCGCCCGCCCGGAGGGTCGGCCGTCGTGCGCGTTATGCCGCAGGCGTCGAGAGCCGCGCGATTGAGCCACATGGCGTGCCCGTCGACGCGCTCCAAATAGACGGGATTCGCCTCGGTGCCGGCGAGGTCGTGCCAGGTCGGAAACCTCGAATCCTGCCAGTCGTTCTGGTCCCACCCGCGTCCGTGAATCCATTGGCCGTTTTCGACCCGCGGTTGCGCTGCGCGCACGCGAGCGAGCACTGCCTCCCGCGAGGCGGTGCCGAGCAACTGCACTTCTTCGAGGCTGCGCCCAAAATTGTCGAGGTGTCCGTGCGCGTCGACGAGTCCCGGGAGCACCGTCTTCCCCGCGAGGTCGATCCAGCGCGTGCTCTGGCCGCGACGCTTCTCCGCCCCGGCGTCGTCGCCCACGTAGACGATGCGATCGCCGGTCACCGCGACCGCGGTCGCGTGCAAAGCGGCGCGCGATGAATCCGCGAAGGTGTGCACGACGCCGTGGGCCAGAATAAGGTCGGCGGCGGGTTCACGGCTGCCGCAGGAGAGCGTCGCGGCGAGAGCCATCGACGCCGCGAGAAGAAGCGCGGGGCGGGTCGCGATCACATCGATCGGGTCCCGGCTAGCCGGTCGAGACGCACGCGCGCTTCGCGGCGGCAGTAAAGATCGGCGTCGCCCGTCTTCCATAGCTCGAGCACGCGCTCGTACGCGGCGGTCGCACCCGCGACGTCGCCCTTGCGCTCGTAGGCCTCGCCGAGGAAAAACCACGCCACTGGAATCATGGCCGCCGAGTCCGCATAGTAGATCTCGCGGTCGACGATCTTGCGCAGCGACGCGATCGCGGCGTCGTAGGTGCCGTTCGCGAGTTGGCAACGCGCGAGCACGTAGTGCAGCGCGTCCTCCGACGAGGCCGGGAAGTCCTCCGATGTCATGAGCGCGTCAAACAGCTCTTCGGCGTGCGCGCAATCGCCGCCCGCCGCCGCTTCGAATACCTTGATGGTCTCGCGCTTGATGCCTTTGACGTCCTTGGAGTGCGCGCGCAGGAGCACGCGCGCCTGCGCGGTATCGCCCGCGATCAAGTGAAACATGGCCAGCGAGCGATAATAATCATTGGAGAGAAATTTCTTCCGGACCGACGCGAGCTGGTCCAGTTCGGCGATCGTGCGTCGCACGTCTTGGTGCGCCCAGTAACCGAGCGCGCCCTCGGCCAGCGCCAAGTTGACGACGGTGGTCGAGTCGTTGAAGGTCGCGAGCGACACCGCGCGCGCGTCTTGCAGCAAGCGAAACGAGTCGCGGTAGCGGCCGAGGTACGGGTACAGCACCATGGCTCGCATCTGGACACTTTGCAGACGCGCCAAGGCGTCGGGATCGCCGATGCGGTCGGCGTCTGCCACCGCGGTCAACGCCTCGTACGGTTGGTGCGTCGCGTAGTGAACCAACGCTTCGCGCAGCACCAGCTTGGAATCCTTCGGGTCGCGCGCGCGCGCGTCCTCGAGCACCTTCATGGCGACGTCGGGATGACCGAGACGCAAATTGGCGAGGGCCAGGAACTCGTACGCCTCGCTGGCCTGGGTCGCCTTGGCCCAGCGCTCCGTCACCACGAGCATTTCCTCATAGCGATCCTGGCCGAACAGCGTCCACGACAAGTGCTGGAGTGCTCGCTCCATGCCCGGGTCGATGGCGAGTGCGGCGCGGAAATGCACCGCGGCCGAGTCGAGCTGACCAGAGTGGAATTCGGCGTCGCCGAGGCCGAAGAGCATCTCCTTGTCGTCGGGATACAATGTCCGCATCTCCTTGAGCACCGCCAGTTGGGCCTCGAAGCCGTCGTCGAGCGCCACGTTCAGCGCGCGCACGAGGTAGCGCTCCTTGAGCGGAATGCGATCCAGATTAGCGATCGCGTAGCGGATGTGGCGCTTGGCCTTCTCCGCATTTTGACGCGACCACCATTCGGTGTAGGCGAGGCGGTAGTACGCGAGCGCGAAGGTCGAGTCGCGGGCAATGGCGCGCTCGAACGACTTCCCCGCGGGTGCAAACTGGAGGCGGTCGAGCAGTTCCTCGCCCTCGAAGTACGCTTGGTAGGCGCCCAAGTTCGTCGTGGTCATGTCGGCCACGTGCGCGGTGCTCGCCACGACGTCGGAGGGGTCGCGCAAGTCGATGCGGATGTCGCGCGCCACGGCGTCGACCATGTGCGGAATGCTCTCGAGCCCGCGCCCTTCTTCCTTGGTCGTGAAGACGTAGTTGTGACGGCGCGTGTCCATCACCTTCAAGTCGATCGTGTAGAGGTCGCCGAAGCGTCGCACGGTGGGAATGACGAGTGCTTCAACACCGGCCGCATCGCAGATGCGCTGCCCCAGCGCCTCGTCGATGGTGGTCGCGTCGCCGCGCCCGATGGTCTTCGCGATGTCGAACATGCGCGAGCGCGTCATGACGGAGAGGCGTCGCGATTGCTCGAGGGCCGTGATCAGCATGCCGGACAGTCCGTCGAGCGAGACCTCGTCGGTCTCGTTGTTGAAGTCGATCACGGCGATGGGGACGCGTTCCTCGCCGCCCGCGCGACGGCCGCGCACGAAGTCGTAGGCGAAGAATCCGGCTGCGACCGTTACCACGGCGGCGGCCGCGACCGCCGCGATGCGCGCGCGCGACCAGCGCTCGGCGATGCCGCGGCGACCGCCGGTCAAGTTGTCGAGCGCACCGCGCAACGCGCGTATGAGAGCGTCGAGACTCTGGTAACGATCGGCCGGGTTCTTGGTCAGGCACGTCTCGACGATTTTCGTCACCGCGGGCGGAAGACCGGAACGGAATTCCGCGATCGGCCGGTAGGGCTCGTTCAAGATCGAATAGACCACGGCCTGCTCGTAGTCGCCGCGAAACGGGAGCCGCCCCGCGAGCATCTCGTAGAGGACGACGCCGAGCGACCAAATGTCGGTGCGTTGATCGACCAACTCGCCGCGCGCCTGCTCGGGCGACATGTAGGCGGAGGTTCCGCGCGACGAAAAGCGCTCGTCGCCGCGGCCCGTTCCGGCCGGGCGCGCCAAGCCGAAGTCCATGATGACCGCGCGCTGCGACGGCGTGATCATGATGTTGGAGCTCTTCATGTCGCGATGGACGATGCCCTGTTCGTGCGCCTGCTTCAATCCGTCGGCAATCTGGATGAGATAGCGCAGCGCGTCGACGGTTTCGATGCGACCCGAGAGCACGCGATCGCGCAGCGTCGTCCCTTCGACGAACTGCATGGCGATGAAAGTACGGCCCTCATGCTCGTTGATTTCGTAGACGGTGCAGATGTTGGGGTGGCTCAAGCCGGCGGCGGCGCGCGCCTCGTGCACCAATCGATGCTGGTCTTCGGGGCTGGCGACCATCGCCGGGTGCAGGAACTTGAGTGCCACGGCGCGGTTCAGGCGCGTGTCTTGGGCGCGATACACGACCCCCATGCCGCCCTCGCCGAGTTTCTCGAGGATCTGATAATGCTGGATGCGTTGTCCGATCATACGTATGGGATGCGTTGATTGACCCGGAAACGAACGGTTCGTCGCTCTGCCCGTGGACTAGATACGCCGAGGCCCGGCATCGGTTTCAATCGAAATCACTTGGGGCGCGCGATCGATCAGGCAATGCGTTTGACGACGAGTAGCGTCAGATCGTCGATGCGCGGTGTTTCGTGTTCGTGGGCTTTGACCGCATTCACCACACGCGCCATGATCTCCTCCGCGCGCTCGCCCGCGTGCTCTGTGACGACCTTCTGCAAACGTTCCTCCCCGAAGGGCTGGTCGAACTCGTTGACGGCGTCCGTGATGCCGTCCGAGTACACGATCAACGTGTCGCCGGGGTCCATGCGGGCCGCGTCCTCTTCGTAAGGAAACTCCTCGAGCACGCCGAGCGCCATACCGCCGGTCACCAAGCGCGCGGGCGGACCGCCGTTCTTTCGGAACAACATCGGGTACTCGTGGCCGGCGTTGCAGAAGGCCAAAGCACCCCCGCTCGCATCGAGCACGGCGAAGAACAGTGTCGCGAACTTCTCCGGATCGGTGCTCTGATAGATGAGACGGTTGGAGCGCGAGATGGTTTCGCGCACAGCCTGGTCGAGTGCCGTCTGTCCGCGCAGTGTGGCCTGGAGTGTCGCCATCAAGAGCGACGCGGGGAGTCCTTTCCCCGACACATCGCCCAAGCACACCGCCCAGCGGTCTTCGCTCACGCGCACGAAGTCGTAGTAGTCTCCGCCCACCATTTGGGCCGCGATGCTGCACGCCGCGATGTCGTAGCCCTCGAGCTTGGGCGGCGATTTCGGCAGGAGGTCTTGTTGGATTTGCGCCGCCAGCTTGACCTGCTCCTTCATGCTGACGAGTGCTTTCTCCTCTTCGTAGAGGCGCGCGTTCTCGATGATCTGCGCGGATTGGCCCGCGATGATGGCGAGAAGGCGCTGGTCTTCTTCGTTGAAGCGGCCCTGCCCCTTCTTGTTGTAGCTCGTGACGACCCCGATCAACTCGGACTTCACCATCAACGGGACGCACAAGATCGATTGGATGGTTTGGTCCCACTTGAGACCGCGGAAGCGCTCGTCGGTGGTGGGGTCGTTGGTGAGGAGCGGCTTCTTGTAGAGGTGCATCCACCCGAGGAGGTTCTCGTTGACGTGATAGTGCGGGTGTTCCGCCGAGCTCGTCATGGCGCGCACCAAGGTCTTCATGGGCTGGTTGGCGTTGCGATCGACCAGCGTCACGACCGTCTGCTCGGCCTGCACGGCCCGCATCGAGCGGTCGACGATCTTGCGAATGATGTCCTCGGAATCGACCGACGCCCCGATCGCGCGCGAAAGCTCGTTTAGGATCGATAACTCTTCGACCGCTCGTTTGAGCTGGTGATTCTCTTCTCGCAACTGCGACAGCTCGTCGCCGGCGGCTTCCTCGGGACGGCCGAAGGGGAGGCGAAAACCCTTTTTCGTCATGGGATTCCTCTGATAAAGTCGGGCGACGCAACGCGCCCGGGTCCCGCGTGGATCGCGGCGGAAGGTCGACGCGGACGCGCCCAAACGCGCGTCGCTTCGGTGGTTCGGGCCGCAGGACCTTCGGCCGCTAGTATCCGACGGAGCCGACAAACATGCAACACGCTTTCCGTTCCCCCGTTACCGGATTGGGCATCGCGCGATGATCGTCGCGACCGCGCGCTTGGACATCGCCACGGACGAGGGCGCATCGCTCTCCGACGTCACGGGCGACGTCAACGCGTTCCTGCAAGCCAGCGGGATCGCCAGCGGCTTGTGTGTTCTGAGCACTGCGTCCGAGGGCTCATGCCTCACGTTGAGCGCCGAACTCGACGAAGATGTCGACAATCTTCTGCGGGTCGTTCGTACCCACCTCTCGGCGCCGTCTACGGACCGCGGCAATATGGACGACGTCACCGGGCCGATCGACCGTCTCGACGTCGACGATTCGGGCTATCCGAGCGGCGGCGTCGTGGCAGACTCGATCACACTCGCCATACGGGACGGCGGCATGAACTTGGGAAGTTGGGACGCCGTTGTGCTTCTCGATTCGCGGGGCCCGAGGGTGTGTGCAGTCGATGTTACGCTGATGGGGGCCTGATGCACAGCTTGAAGGTGTTCGCATAAATGATATATCATATTTACGTTAGCACGCTTCGCGCTACCCATTGACTCGACCCATACGATTATGAGCCGTGATGCCTGGATACCCTCGCCCCGCGTCCGGGTGGGGGTTCTGACAGGTATCGCCGTGACGACTGTCGCGGCCCTGGCTGCCCGGCCCGGGGGCGAGGTTCTCCACGGTCCCGGGCTCGTTCCGGTCCGGCTTCTGGCCTGGATCCATTTGATGCTCCTCCCCGGGCTGGCTCTGTATCTCTTGTTCGAGCGCAGCCGCAGGGACGCAAGCGAGGCCCTGCTCGCGGCACTGGCCCTCTCTCCGGTCATCCTCACCGCGTCGGCAATGTTGGGACTCGTGTCGGGAAGAGCCGATTCGGCGGGCGTCTTGCTGATCGTCATCACAGCACTCTCGATGTTCACGGCCTGCCTGTGGAAATCCGGGCCCCTTTCACTCCCGCCGCGCCGCGAGGTGTGGGCGTTCCTCCTGCTGGTGTGCGCTGCGCTCGTACTCGTCGCCGCGTTGCCGCTTACCCGCGAATGGTGGCGCGTCCGCTCGGACGCCTGGTTTCACGGCGCCGTCGTCATGCAGATTCGAGACTTTGGCGCGCCTCCCGAGGATCCGTATTTTGCCGGGATCAAGCTCCAGTACATGTGGGCGTACCACGCCATGGTCTTGACCCTCGGCGACATGCTCGGCTTGGACTATTTCTGGATCATGGCCTTCGTGAACGCCCATGCCCTCGTTCTGCTCGCGGTGGCTGCCTATCGCCTGGCAGCAGTGTTCCGCACCGAGACGGCGCCACGAATCATCGCCGTGGCCACGACACTCTTCGCGTTCAATGCCGCGTTCTGGCTCTTTCTACCCATCAAGGCCGCGAAAGCACTGCTGGGGGACGTGAGGGGCACCGAGGAGCTGTCGCGCGTGTTCACGTTGAGTCCGCTCAACTATCAGACTGCCTACGCGTTCATGGACATCTATCGCAACCCGGAGTTCTTTCTCGACAAGTTCATGGTCGCCACGGCCTTCGGTATCGCGTTGTCGCTCATGGTCGCCTCCCTGGCGGCGGCCTGTTCTTTTGTTTCCACATCGCGGCGCTCCGCACTGGTCATTCTCGCCGGTTCCGTCGCGGGCGCGCTCTTCTTCCACACCTACGTGGGCTTGATCGTCGTGGCTGCGCTCCTCGGCGCCAGCGGCGCCTTGTTCCTGTTTCGCTCGACCGTAAACGGCTATGACCGTCGGTTCGCGGTCCTTCCCGCACTCACCGTCGCGGTCGGCGTGGCGTTGTCGGCACCGTTTCTGTACGAGGTGACGCGCGGCACCGACAGCGGCGGTGCGTCGTTGCTGAATCTCTCCGTCGATCGTGCCGCGTCGATCGTCATTCCGTGCGCGCTCGTTCTGGTGCTTGCCTGGCGCGAGCGCAGAGTACGATCCGACGCATCGCCCCCGACCCGCTTCCTCGTGTTCAGCATGCTCGTGACTCTGGTTGCATGCCTCCTCGTGCGACTGCCCGGAGCCAACGACGTCGACAAGCCCGCGTTCCCCGTGTTCTTGACGCTCTCGGTCGTGGCGGGATTCGCGGTAGCCGACAGTTGCGCTTCTCGCTCCGGGTCACGCCGCCTCGCGGTGGCCGCGTTCTGGTTGGTTCTCTTCGCCCTGCCGTGCAACACTATTGCGCTGGTGGGGTGCTACGCGACACCGGACGGCGTCCAAGTCACGCGCGAGGAGCTCCGCCTGGCCCGCTGGGTGCGGGAGAACACTTCCCGGAGAGCCGTATTCATCGACGACCAGGACCGCGTCCCGCTCGTGGTGGCCGGTCCGCGCCGCTATCTCTTCGGGTCGCTCCACTACGCGAGCCAGTGGCGATATTCCAGGACCGACATGGCCCGGCGCGAGCACGCCGTGCATGCCCTCTTCGGCGAGGCACCGCTCGACTCCACCACCCTCGGCGTGCTCACCGACGTCGACGATCCCGTGTACATCGTCACTCGTTCCGGCCGTGCAGCGACAACCGCCCCTCTGTACGAGAGAAGCGATCTTTTTCGCATCGTATTCGACGACGGCGCCATTCAGGTGAGACAATTGGATCGTAACGGGTGCCGCGCGGCGTTGCCCTTCGCCACCGCAGCCCCTACCGACGAGGAGTTGATCCGTGCTTCACGACTGTATTGAATGCGGCGGTCGCGTCTTCGACGCGGAACGTCTCTCCCGGAGGTCGGCTCCTGTATAAGGACAAGCGCGTCGCGGCCGTGATACCCGCGTACAACGTCGCTCCCCACATCTCCGGGGTGGTGAGCGGAATTCCTCCTCTGGTGGACCATATCTTCGTCGTGAACGACGCTTCCCGCGACGAGACGATGCAAGTGCTCGCCGCGATCGACGACCCTCGTGTGAGCGTCATCGCACTCGACCAGAATCAGGGCGTGGGCGGAGCCACCGTCCGCGGCTTCAAAGCGGCCCTCGCCGCCGGCACCGACATCGTCGTGAAGATCGACGGTGACGGGCAGATGGATCCGGCATACCTGCCGAACCTCATCGATCCGATCGCTTGCGGCCAGTGCCACTATGCCAAAGGCAATCGCTTTCTCGACGATGCTGCGTTGGCGCGCATGCCGCGCGTGCGCCTGTTCGGCAATCTCGTCCTCACGTTTCTGACCAAGTTGGCCTCCGGCTACTGGCACATCTTCGACCCGCAAAACGGGTATCTCGCCATCGATGGATCGATGCTGTCGCGCCTCCCGCTCGAGCGCCTGTCGCGGCGCTACTTTTTCGAGAACGACATGCTGGTCCACCTGAACATCGCCCGGGCCGTCGTGAGAGACGTCTCCATCCCCGCGCGCTACGGTGAAGAGGAATCGTCGATGCGAATTCGTACCATCCTGCTGACGTTCCCGCCGCACCTGATTCGTCGCTTCTACTACCGCGTGTACCAGCGCCACGTGCTGCGCGACTTCTCCGTGGTGGCCATATTTTGGTTCTTCGGGTTGCTTCTGCTGGCGTGGGCGGTCGGATTCGGTCTTGTGGTATGGGGTATCTCCATCTCCTCCGGCCAGCCGGCGACCACCGGCACCGTGATGCTGAGTGCTTTGCCTCTCATCCTTGGATTTCAACTCGTGCTCCAGGCGATCCTCATAGAAGTCAGCGAATCGCGTTCATGAATACAATCTTGCCCGCTTGGGATCGTGCATGAAACGAAAGCTGCTCATCGGCACCATCGTTAGCGTGGCCTTCCTCTACCTCGCCGTGCGCGGCATCGCGTGGAGCGACTTCGCCGAGGCGCTGCGGCGCACGCGCTGGATCTACCTCGTTCCCGGCATCGCGTTCACCATGCTCGGACACTTCAGCCGTTCCGTGCGCTGGAAGTTCATGATGCTGCCGGTCAAGGACTGCAAGATTCGTCCGCTGTGGTCCGCGACCGCGATCGCGTTCATGGTCAACAACCTCCTGCCCGCACGCCTCGGCGAATTCGTGCGCGCGATCGCCATCGGGCGCACGGAGAACATCAGCAAGTCGGCGGCCTTCGCCACCATCGTATACGAGCGCGTCGTCGACGTGTTCGTGCTCATCGTGCTGATCTGGTATTGCATGGTGACGGTGTCGGCACCGGCGTGGCTCGAGCGCAGCACGGAATTCCTGGTGGCCTTCAACGTCGCGCTGTTCGCGCTACTGTTCGCCATGGTCCGGTGGCGTCGACGCTTTCGTTCGCTCTTGGCGCGCGCGATGCGACCCTTGCCCACGACGACGCAACGACGTGTGCACGGCTCCGCGGACTCCTTCATCGACGGGCTCGCCGTCGTCTCGCGTCCTCGCCTGGGGATCGCGATCGCGGCACTTTCGGTCGTGGTGTGGGGATCGGCCACGCTCGGGGTCTATTTCAGCGTCTTGGCCTTCGATCTCCCCGTGGCCTTCACGGCCAGCATCTTCGTGCTCGTGTCGATTTCTTTGGGGTCGATGATTCCGTCCGCGCCCGCCTTCCTGGGAACCATGCAGTACGCGATCGTGCTGGGGCTGGGGTTGTATGGAATCGAGCGCAGCCAGGCGCTCGCGGTGTCCGCGGTGTATCACGCGACACAGTTCTTCCCCATCACGCTGACCGGATTGTACTACGCGTGGCGATCGCACCTGCACTTGTCCGAGCTGTCACACGGCGAGGTGGCCTAGGGCGCGCCCGCCCACGTCGGCCGGCGCGTGACGAATTTCTTCGCGCATGGCATCACTGCCCCTGGCCAACCCGGTGGAGGTCTCGCACTCGATCGCGAGACGCGAAATCCACGGCGCGGTGGCCGCTCAGGTACCACGTGTAGTCGAGGTGACGGATTTCGCGCACGATCTCATCGCTGTCCGCGAACCCACGCCGAACATAGTAGTAGTGCACTTTGTCCGGTCCTCCCCCATACGCTGCGGCGAGGACGTACCCGTTTTCCTCCGCGTAGCGCTTTGCCACGCACAGTGGTGCGTACGACGCCGTGGGAACGCCGGGCGGCACGACCAACGGAAAGCGGGTCGACATCATGATGATCTCCGGCTTGTAACGATCCAGATAGTCGGCGGACAGGTTGTGATGCGCGATCCAGCGATCGTTGAACCCATAGAGATCGACCGCATTCCACTTCGAGTAGTACGGAAGCAGACCAGCCTCCGTGGTGGCCATGGTGTAGCCTCGCCCCGCGTACTTGCTGAGCAACACGCCCATTTCGAAGCGCCCGTCGTGAAATCGACCCTGCACGATCATCATCGACCGCTGCAGTGATGCGGCGCCGATCACGGCGGCGGCACCCAACACAATGAGCGCCGGTCGCCATCGACGCTCGAGCGGCGCGAGCGTGTAAAACGCGCGCCCCGCACCCGTCAGGAACGTTGGCCACACCATGCAGACCATGGGCATGAGCGCGTACTGAAAGCGGAACAGGTAATTCATGACTTCCTGGATTAGAATCCATATCGTCGTGTAGCCGACCACGGGGATCAGCACGATGATCGTCCAACGCCGCGCATGCGCCAGATAATCACCCAGCGCCGTGTGGCGCATCCGCTCGCCGGGAATCACTCGCGCCGGAAGCCAGTGCGCGACGGCCGTCGCGCCCCACAGCGCCATCCCACTCACAAGCAGCTTGAGAAGAATGAGCAGGTACCTCGGCGAGTAACGTCCCCACACGAGGGTGGCGTGCTGGGTCGGATCGGACGTTCGCGCGAGACCCAGACCGGCCAACACCAGCAACACGGTGCCGACACTACCCAGGAGTCGAATGAGCCCCCTGCGATCGAGCGAAACGAAAGAAGCCGCGATCGCACAGGCGAACACCGGCACAAAAGGAAACAGAAACGTCAGGGAATGCCTGGCCGCGGTGGTGAGATTCGCGAGATAGAGAGTTCCACCGCCCTTTGCGTAGAACGGGTTGGGCAGCAGGTAGCCGAAATAGATCTTTCTCCACTCGAGATAAAGTGCCCCGGCGACCGCAAACACGCCCACGAAAATCCATACCGTGCGCAGCGCACGCCGCCACCCGTTCGCGTACATGACGGCAGCGAGCATAAGGACACAGAGCGGGACGCCTTCGGGCCTCGTAAGCCCGGTGGCGAGTGCAATGACCGCGAACCACCACGATGTGCCTCGGCCCGCTTTGCCCGTGATGAGCGACAGAGCGAGAAACCACGAGAGACTGGCGAGGAACGCAAACACGGGAGTTCCAAAGTACGCCTCGACGTATCGAAGGCCCGGACCGAAGAGCAGGAATGCCGACGTGAAGAACGCCATCCACCGGCGGCCGCCTGCGTACCGGACAATGCCCGCGTAGACGAGAAGAACTGTCAACATGTGGGCGGCGAATCCCATGCCGCGGGCGGCCGACTCGGGACTCAGACCGAGTTTGACCAGCCCCGCAAGAGCGACCATGAACAGGAAGTCCGTGGCACCGTCCACCGGGGCCTGGCCTATATTCCAGACGATGCCGTGGCCCGACGCGAGGTGCTCCGTGTAGCGCATGAGCATGGCAGCGTCTTCGAACGGCACCCGGCCAAAATCGAAGAGGAAGTAGAGGTAGACGACGGCCAGCGCTGCAAGTGCGGCGACAAAGCGAATATCGTCGCGCGATAAGAAGGCGAATTTCACGAAGTCTCGTCCAGACTACTGGACCCTGTTGCGACGACGGCTACCCCGTCGCCTCGGTAACTTCGGCCACGATCATCTCGGCGAGGCGGTTTAGCATTTCACTCCCGTGCGCGGCGCTCGCGCGCGCGGGCGCGCCGGCGTAGCTGCGCGACAGCCCCATGTCGCGAAAGCGATCGAGACCGCGCGCGATGGCGTCGGAGAGGCTGACGTCGACGTCGGGAAGCGTGCGACGAATGTCCTCGCGCACCGCGTCCGCACTCGCGGCTTGTATGATCGACGTCTCGTACTCGCCCGCGTGGCACGCACCGCGCTTGAACTCCTCCGACAGCGTGCGCGCCCAGCGCCGCGTGAGCGGGCTCGCCACCGACGCCTGCGCGCGCGCCAGGCCCGCGATCGCCGCGCGCACCGCCGCGTCGTGTGCGGGCTCCAAGTGGTTGTTGACCAGGCACACGTGCGACGCCCCGGTGGCGAGCCAGCCTTCGACCACCCCGCGCAAATACGTGGAGACTGCCACCGACGAGACGCTGACTGCTCCGGCGAAACCCTCCGCGAAGTTGGTGACTCCGTACGGCACGTCGGGTGCCACCCGCGCGGCGACGCCGCGCGCTTCCAAAGCGCGCGCAGCGCGTTCGGCCGCCGCCCGCGAGATGACGAGGTCGGTGTCGAGGGGTAGATGCGGGCCGTGCGGCTCGATGGCCCCCACCGGCACCGAGAATCGCGAGCGGTCGACCCGCGTTGACCAGCGCGGCCAGCTCGTCGGTGGTCATGCGCGCGACGAAGACGTTGTCGTGGGCCGGGCTCATCGCCATGGATTCTCCCCCGCGCGCTCACGATCGATAAGCACCTTGCGGTCGATCTTGCCGCGGTCGTTCTTGGGCAGATCGTCGACGAACACGACCCAGCGCGGATACTTGTGCTTGGAGAGTCGCTCCTTCACGTGCTCCTGGAGCGCCGCGCACAAGCGCTCGCGTGCGCCCGCGTCGCTTGGCACGGAGCCGTCGCGCAGGGCGACGAACGCCTTCGGTTTGACGAGCCCCGCTTCTTCGGCCGGAATTACTGCGGCCATCGCCACCGACTCGTGCTCCATCAGGCACTCTTCGATCTCGAGCGGAGCGACGAACACGCCGCCCACTTTGAAGAGGCTGTCGGCGCGACCGCAAAACCACAGGTAGCCCTCCGCGTCCATGCGAAAGAGATCGCCGGTGCGGCACCACGCGCCGTGGAACGTCTCCCAGCTCTTGTCGCGGTCGCCGTGGTAGCTCATCGCCACGCTGTCCCCGCGCACCCACATGACGCCGACTTCGCCGCGCGGAACTTCCGCAGCACCCGCTTCCATCGCGTCGGTGGGAAGAATGCGAATCTCGTAGCCAGCGACCACGCGGCCGAGCGAGCCCGGCTTCACGTCGCCCGGCCGATTGGACGCGTAGATGTGGAACATCTCCGCCGAGCCGATGCCGTCGTAGACGTCGTTGCGAAAACGCTCGCGAAAGCGCTCGAGCAGCGCGGGCGGCAGCGCTTCCCCCGCCGACAGGTGGAAGCGAATCGAACGAAAGTCGAGCGGTGGTTCGCCGCGAGCGCGCAGCGCGTCGTCGTGGTCGAGGAGCTTCGACATCATCGTGGGCACGTTGGTGACGACGGTCGGTCGGTACATCGCGATGGCGCTCGCGAGCGTTTCGGGGGTCGGGCGCTCGGCGAACAGCGCCGCCGTAGCGCCGACCGCGAACGGAAACATGAGATTGGTACCGGTCGCGTAGCCGAAGAACAGACGCGGCACGCTCACGGTCACGTCGTCGGCACGATAGCCGACGGTGCGCTTGGCGTAGACCTCGGTGTTGAACGCGAAGTCGCGGTGCGTGTGCGTGGCCGCTTTGGGGCGGCCGGTCGACCCCGACGTGAAGAGCCAAATGGCGGGATCGTCGCGACGCACGTCGGGCAGTGGGCGCGAATCCCGCTGTCCGGCCGCGATCGCGTCGCCCAGGGTTTCGACGCGAATGCGCGCGCTGCGCAACGACGACGGCACCTCGCACGTTCCTTCGGGATCGTCGCCGGTCGCCACGTCGGGCACCAGCAGCACGCCCGCGAGGCTCGGTGCCGCCTTGATCGCGTCGGCGAGATCCGCCGCCACCGCCGGCACCGTGATCAGTACCGCCGCGCGCACGTAGTCGATGACGTAGGCCAGGTCGTCGCGCGGCGACGCGGGGTTGCCCATGGTGACGACGTTGCCGTGAGCCAGTGTCGCGAAGAACGACCACGCGAACGGCGGCGCATCCGGCAACACGATGTAGACGCGGGCTTCCGGCGCCACACCGATCGCCGCGAAGTAGCCAGCCAGCGCGCGCGTGCGCGCCGCCACGTCGTCGTAGGAGTACGAGTGCCTTCCGAAGCGAATCGCGGGGTGGTCGCCGCGCCCTTCGCGCACGCGATCGAACAGGTAGTAGTCGGCGAGATTGAAGCGCTCGGGGAAGCTGGGCCGCGCGTCACTCATCGAGGCACCCCCGTCACGCCCCGGCGTCGGGGACGACCGCGGTCACTTCGATCTCGACACGGGCACCCACGTCGACCAACTCCGCGACGGCGACGAGCGTCATGGCGGGATAGTGGTCGCCCATCACGGCGCGATAGGCGGCGCCGATCTCGGTGCGCGAGCGCCGGTATTCGTCCATGTCGCTCACGTACCAAGTCATGCGCGCCACGTGCGCGGGTGTGGCACCTCCCGCCGCCAGAACCGCAACCACGTTGCGCAGGGCTTGCTCGGTTTGCGACGCCATGTCTGGGCCGGCGAGCTTCCCGCCCGCCGTGGTACCAATCTGCCCCGCGACGAAAACCAGGCGCCCGCGCGCTTCGATACCGTCGCTATAACCGCTGGGGCGCTGGCCGCCTTGGGGCGTTAGGATGCGTATCACGATTCCTCCTCGAGCAGAGAGCGTGCGATCACCAGGCGTTGAATGTCGGTCGCTCCTTCGTAGATGCGCAGCGGACGGATCTCGCGGTAAAGCGTTTCCACCGTCGAACCGGCCACCACACCGAGGGCTCCCAGAATCTGCACGGCGTCGTCGATGATGCGCTGCGCGCCCTCGGTCGCGAAGGCCTTCGCCATCGCGGCCTCCCGCGTGACACGACGCTTCTGCGTGTCTTTGACCCACGCCGCGCGATACACCAACAAAGCGGCGGCGTCGATCGCGGTCGCCATGTCGGCGAGTTTGGCGCGCACCAGTTGGAATTCGGAGAGTGTAGTGCCGAACGCGCGGCGCGACTTCGCGTGCGCGATAGCTTCGGCCAGAGCACGCCGCGATAGACCGAGTGCCGCCGCACCCACGGTGGCGCGAAACACGTCCAGCGTGGCGAGAGCGATCGCCATTCCCTTTCCGGCGTCGCCGACGCGCTTCGATGCCGGAACGCGGCAATTCGCGAGGAGCAACGTCCCCAACGGATGCGGCGCCGATACGTCGACGCGCTCGCTCACCGTGAGGCCCGGTGTGCCCACGTCGACGACGAACGCCGACAAACCCTTGCCCCCTTCTCCGGTACGCGCGAACACCACGTAGAAGTCGGCAACACCCGCGTTCGAGATCCACGCCTTCTCGCCGTCGAGCACGAAGTGGCCGCCGTCGGCGCGCGCGGCGGTCGCAATCGCGCCGAGATCCGAACCCGCGTCGCGCTCACTGATCGCGAAGGCGGCGATCGCCTTCCCCGCCGCGACGCGCGGGAGATACTCCGCCCGCAGCGCGTCGGACCCGAACAGCGAAATGGGGCCGCTTCCCAAACCCTGCATGGCGAACACGAACTCCGCCAAACCGGAATACTGCGCGAACGCTTCACGGCAAATACAAATCGAGCGCACGTCGATGACGCCGTCGCGCGCGACCACGTGCTGCAAGAAACCCGCGTCCCCGTACGCGCCCACCAAGCGGCGACACTCGCGGTCGAGATCCGTCGCGTGCGATGGCTGGGAAAGGTGCGACGCCGCCCAGGTCGCGGTTTCCGCCGCGAGCGCGCGATGTCGATCGTCGAAGAACGGCCATTCGAGGTGCGATGCCATCAGTCTCCTTCGAAGCGCGGGGTTTCCTTGCGGAGAAACGCTTCGTACGCACGCTTGAAGTCTTTCGTACGCATGAGGGCGGCCTGCTCGCGAGCCTCGGCTTCGATCGCCGGCACAAGATCCATGCTCCACTCGTCGACCAGCATGCGCTTGGTCACCGCGTGCGCGGCGGTGGGACCCGACGCCATCTCGCGCGCAAACGCGAGCGCCTCCGACGCGAGGCTCGCGGGCTCGCAGACCCGATTGAAGAATCCGATGCGATGCGCTTCGTCGCCCGCCATGGCGCGGCCGGTGTACAAGAGGTCGGCCGCGCGACCGTGCCCCACGATGCGCGGCAGCATCGCGCACGCACCCATGTCGCAACCCGCCAGACCCACGCGTACGAACAAGAAAGCCACGCGGCTGCGGGCGGTTCCGATGCGAATGTCGGACGCCATCGCGATGGCGGCGCCCGCGCCCACGCATACGCCGTCGACGGCGGCCACGATCACCTGCGGGCACGATATCATCGCGACCACGAGGTCGCCGGTCATCTTCGTGAAGGCCTGGAGCTCGCGGTCGTTCATGCCGACCAAGGGCCCGATGATCTCCTGCACGTCGCCCCCCGAGCAGAAATTATCGCCCGCCCCGGTGAATACCACCGCCTTGACCTCGCGCGATTCGTTCAGCGCGCGAAACGTGTCGCGCAGCTCGGCGTAGGAATCGAACGTCAACGCGTTCTTCTTGCCGGGACGGTCGAGTGTGATCGTCGCCACGCCGCTCGCGAAGGCCCAGCGAAAATGAGTCGGTGAGAACGTAGAAGGATTCAACGACCGATCGCCTTTCCGGTGTCGCGCTTCATTTCGCGAAAGGATCCGCTGCTCCGTCGATCACGATCGCGCGCCCGCTCACGTCGGCTTGCTCGGGGCGGCACAGCCACGCCGCCACGCCGGCGACCTCGGACGGCTCGATCAAGCGGCCGCCTGCGTTCGAAGCCGCGTACTTGGCGCGCACGTCGGCTGCGGTACGCCCGGTGCGCGCCGCGGCACGCTGCGCCGCCGCACCCAGCATCTCGGTGTTCGTATACGCCGGGCACAACGCGTTCACGGTGATGTGGTCGCGCGCAAACTCTATCGAAAGCGAACGCGTCAATCCTACCAGCGCGTGCTTGGCCGCCGTGTACGCCGAGACGTACGGATATCCTTCGAGGCCGGCCGTGCTCGCCAGGTTGACGATGCGCCCCCCGCCTTGCGCGCGCATCAACGGCAACACCGCACGGCTGCAGAATACCGCACCCATCACGTTCACGTCGAGCATCGCGCGCCAGGCAGCGTCGTCGGTCTCCAGGAACGCCGCCGAGAATGCGGCGCCCGCATTGTTGACGAGGACGAAGGGTTCGCCTTGCATGGCGCACGCATCGCGAATGGCGCGCGCTACCAGGTCCGCGTCGGTGACGTCGGCCACGCGCGCGAGCGGGCGGCCCGGTGTCGACGACTCCAACTCGCGGCGCAGCGCGTGCAGCGGCTCGATGCGACGTCCGATCAGCGTCGTGTGGGCACCCAGGCGCGCGAGCTCGCGCGCGATCGCGGCGCCGATACCGCTGCCGGCGCCGGTGATGATCGCGTGTCGATCGCGCAGTATCAATGTCTCGCTCACGATGCTCCTCTAGATGGGGCCGAGCGGCGCTTGCCGCGCGCGCTGCATCAAGGTCTCGATCTGGCGCCGACCGGAACGATATTGCTCCGGCCAGTGCACGTCGGCATATCCCAACTGGGCCGCCGCGCGCAGCGTCCAAAACGGATCCCACAAATGGGGCCGCGCGAGCAAGCACAGATCCGCGCGCCCCGCCGCCACGATGCTGTTCACGTGGTCGGGCTCGTAGATATTCCCGACCGCGAGGGTCGCGATCCCGACCTCGAGCCGGACGCGCTCAGCGAACGGGACCTGGAACATGCGCCCGTAAACCGGCTTCTGCTCCGGCGTCACCTGCCCCGACGACACGTCGATGAAATCGGCGCCGGCGGTCTTGAACGCACGCGCGATCTCCACCGAATCTTCGATGCCGATGCCGCCGTCGACCCAGTCGGTGGCCGACACGCGCACGCCGAACGGCTTCTCGCGCGGCCACGCCGCGCGCATCGCTTCGAACACTTCGACTGGATAGCGAAGTCGATTGCTGAGCGTCCCGCCGTAGGAGTCGCCCCGACGATTGGTCACCGGCGAGATGAAGCTCGAGAAGAGATACCCGTGGGCGCAGTGCAGCTCGAGCGCGTCGAAGCCGGCGTCGACCCCGCGGCGCGTCGCCGCCACGAATTCATCGCGCACGCGATCCATGTCGGGGCGCGTCATTGCGACCGGCGTCTGCAGGCCGGGGCTCCACGCCACCGGCGACGGTGCTGTCACCGGCCAATTGCCGGCGTCGAGCGGCGCGTCGTCGCGATCGTTCGCGAGCCACGGCTCCTTCGTCGACCCTTTGCGCCCGGAGTGCCCGAGTTGCAGCGCGAACTTCGCCTCGCCGTGCGCGTGCACGAAGTCCACGATGCGCTTCCACGCCGACGCCTGCGCGTCGCTCCATAGCCCCGCGCACCCCGGCGTGATGCGCGCGTTCGGCGACGGGCACGTCATCTCGGTGAACAACAGCCCCGCACCGCCCAGCGCGCGCGCACCGAAGTGCACCAAATGGAAGTCGTTGACCATCCCGTCGACCGCGCTGTACATCGCCATCGGCGAGCACGCGACGCGATTCGCGAGCGTCATCGTACGCAAACGAAACGGGAGAAACATCGGCGGGACCGCGTCCGTGCGCTTGCCGTCCGTCGCTCGCGCAGCACAACCAGCGTTCGAACGCTTCGAGATACTTCGCGTCGCGCGCGCGCAGGCTCTCGTGGCTGACGCGCTGGCTGCGCGTCACGAGGCTATAGTTGAATTGTTCCGGCTCCAGGTTAGCTTTGAGCGCGACTTGCTCGAACCACTCCGTGCTGTTGCGCGCGGCGTTTTGTAGGCGCACGACCTCCACGCGTCGTTCGGCCTCGTAGGCGGACAGACGCGCGTCGAGACTGCCGCCCTCGTGCAGGTGCTCGGCGAGCGCGATCGAGCTTTCCATCGCGAGCTTGGTCCCCGAGCCGACCGAGAAGTGGGCGGTCGCCGCGGCGTCGCCCAAGAGAACTAGGTTGCCGGTGTGCCACGACGCGCAGTTGACGCGCGGAAAATTCAACCACACCGCCGATCCGCGCAGATGCTCCGCGTTGGACACGAGTCGGTGATCGCCCAGATGACGAGCGAACAACCGCTCGCAGAACGCGACACTCTCCTCTTTGCTCGCGCGATCGAGTCCATCGGCGCGCCAGGTCTCGTCGGTACACTCGACGATGAACGTACTCCAGCCGTCGCCGAACGGGTAGCAATGCGCCTGGTACCAGCCGCTGGGGCGTTCTTCGAAGTAGAATGTGAACGCGTCGAAGGGCTTCTTCGTACCGAGCCACACGTAGCGGCAGCGGCGCACGTCGATATCCGGGCGAAAACGATCCGCGTGGCGTTTGCGCACCGCACTGTTGGCGCCGTCGGCGGCGACCACCAGCTCCGCGTCGGGGAAGGCACGCTCGTCGTCGGCTTCGCTTTCAAAACGAAGGTCGACGCCGAGCTCGTCGGCGCGTTCGGTGAGGATGTCGAGCAGGGCTTGCCGCGCGATGCCGCAGAAGCCGTGGCCGCCGCTGCGAATCACGGAGCCGCGGTAATAGACGTCGATATCGTCCCAGTGGACGAAGCGCTCGGCGATACGCTGGTAGGTGACAGGATCGGCGCCCCGCAGGCGGTCTAGCGTGCCGTCGGAAAAGACGACTCCCCACCCGAACGTGCTCCCGCGACGGTTTCGCTCAACCACCGCGATGCGGTGGCCGGAGTCGCGTAGCTTCATTTGGATGGCGAAGTAAAGCCCGGCGGGCCCCCCGCCGATGACGCCGATGTTCATAAGCCGTGACAGTGTACGCCAAAACCCTCTGGGCCGCGAAGGCCAGCTTCGAGAGGACCTAACTCGGGGTTGTGCGCTAACGGAGAAGTGGAGGCGGCACCCGGATTCGAACCGGGGATAACGGTTTTGCAGACCGTCGCCTTACCGCTTGGCTATGCCGCCACCCGGGGATGCGCGCTGGAACGGGCGAGGTTGGCCCGATAAGAACGCAATCTGGGGATCCTAGAAAAGAATGGAGCGGGAAACGGGGTTCGAACCCGCGACCCCAACCTTGGCAAGGTTGTGCTCTACCACTGAGCTATTCCCGCCCTCGAGACGTTGGACGAGCACCCATTATAACGGCACGCGGCGCGTTGTCAACTCCATCGCGGGGCCGGTCTTGCGGGGCTACGGCGCGCGCGTTGCGCGGACCTTGGACGCCACCACCCACGCATCGGCGTACTGTCCGCGAATCGTCCCCAGTGCCTGATCCGCCTGCGCCCGCGTGGTGAAGTTGCCCACACGCACCTTATACATGCCGCCGTCCAGGTCGACGTAGCTCGGGAGCTTCAGGCGTTCCTCTGCGCCCCGCGACGCGTTCTCGGCGATCTCGCGGTCGGCACCCGCGAAGACCTGGACGCGGAACCCGTCGACGAGCGTGTCGGCGGGCGCAGCCGGCGCCTTGGGCGCGGTGTCGGGTGGGGCCGCGGCGTCGGTGACGTCGATCGGCGTCTCGGTGACCCCCATCTCTTCGACGTCGGGCTCGTTGGGTGCATCGGCCGGCGTCAACGGCGGAATCTTCCCTTCGGAACGAAAGTCGTACGGCTTGCTGTCGCTGCCTCGTTCGACCGAGGTCGACTTGTGCGCCGGCGTTCCCGCGGGCGGCGCCGATGCGCAGCCGGCCAAGGCACCGATCATTGACAAGGTGACGAGCGCGGAGAGTGTTGCAGTCCTCATGACGCGGGACCATACCACCGCGTTTGCCCGACGCTAAGAAGAAAATCCCGCCTATTCGTCGGACAAGACACGGTAATAGAACGACTCCACCTGATCCGCGATCAACTCCCAATTGTAGTAGGCCTCGCAGCGCGTCCTTCCGGCGGCGCCCAGCGTTTCGCGTCCCACGGGGTCCTCGATCAAGGCGCCGACGGCGGCCGCCAGCGCGGCATCGTCGCCGCACGCGAAATAGCGCGCGGCGTCACCGCCGACTTCGGCGTTCTCGGGGATGTTGCTCAACACCAGCGGACGTCCATGCGCCATCGCCTCGCACACGGTGATCGGGAGTCCTTCGACGCGGGACGCCAGCACGTAGACGACGCAATAGGCATAGAGCGCCTCCAGCGCGTCGCCGAACACGTCGCCCGTGAACACCACACGCTCACCCGCCGCGCGCTCGAGTTTCTCCGAGTACCCGGTGCGCGGGGTTTCCGAACCGACCACGGCCAGGTGCAGGCGCGGGTATCGCTCGCGAACTCGCGCGAAGGCGCGCAGCAGCGTATCGAGGTCGCGATCCGCGATGATGCGCCCGACCGTCAGCAGGTATTCCCCCGGTGCGAGTCCCCAGCGCGCAAGGGGCGCGGGCGCTATCGCGTGCGTGGGAAGCGAGGCACCGTTGGGAATGTAGGTCGCATCGACCCCGTGCGCCGACTGAATGTGCGCCTGCATCAAGCGCGACACGGCAATGACCCCGTCGCTGGAACGCGCGCCGATGGATTCGCCCCGGCGCAAGAGCGACTTCGCGCGCGCGCCCCACTTTACTTGCCGCCAATCGAGGGCGTGAAACGTCGACACCACCTTGCGGCCGAACAGCCCGGCCACCGGCGCAAACGCGGCCGGTCCGATACCGTGCAGGTGCACGACGTCGAAGTGGTGGCGGTACGACGACTCGAGCGCCGACAAGAACGTGTGGCTGGCCGCGTCGAGGTGTTTGGTATTGAGGCTTCCGCGGTAGAGCAAATGCACGCCGCGGAAATTGCCGTTGGCACCCGGTGCGAGCGTGTCGGCGCGCAGGCGTGCGCGACAAAACACGGTGACGTCGTGTCCGCGCGCCGCCAGTCGGACCGCGATGTTCTCGACGTGGGTCTCGACTCCGCCGTAGCGGGCCGGGATGCCCTTCTGCCCCACCATGGCGATCCGCAACGGACGCATGCCGGTTCGACGCGTCATGGCCGCGACGACTCCGCGCTTCGGTGGGGCGGTTGGTTGAAGAGAACTTTCTGGGAAGGGGCGAACACCACGGCGAACGACGACGCCGATGCTAGTGCGCGTGGGCGCGTATCTTCTCGCGGGCGATCCAGCCCAGCGCGCGCGGGAGGTTCTTTTTCAAGGACGACCGCGCCGTGCAAATCATCCAGCACTGCTCGCACCCGTCGATCTCGCGCCGCACGGTGTCGGCCTCGGGCGATTCCCACACGTCCTCGAACGAGCGGCCCTTCAGGTCGCCCATCGGAGACGGAATGGTCAGGCATGGGTACACGACACCTTCGGGCGCCAGGTAGAAAAACTCGATGCCGGCGCGGCATTCGAGAATGCGACGCTTCTCCTTGTTGAAGATGAGCGTGCCGTTCTCGAAGTACGCGCGCAGCCACTTCTTGGGATGGTAACTCATGAGCTCGTGCTTCATGACGTAGCCGAGCGCGTCGTAGAGGTGCTCGTTGGCGACGTCGCGGTTGACCTGGGTCGAGAAATAGATATCCGAATTCTGCGCGACGGCGGTGGTGAACTGGATCCCCATCTCGCACGCCATGTCGTACACCTGGCGCATCTCGTGGACGTTCTCGTTCATGGCGGTGAAGCCGATGCGAACGTTGGTAAAGCCGCGCTCCTTGAGCTGGCGCAGCGTCGCGGTCGCGTTCTCCCAGGCGTGTTTGACCCCGCGAATGCGGTTGTGGGTTTCGCCGATCCCGTCGAGAGAGACGCCGATGCCGATGTTCGGGATCGTCTTGCGGAGCTCTTCCATGGCCGCGATGATCTGCTCGGTGCGAAATCCGTTGGTCGACACCACGATGCGCGGGTCGCCGCACTTCTGGTGGATGACCTTGACGATGTCGACGACGTCCTTGCGCATGAAGGCTTCGCCGCCGGAAACGTTGATATCCCGAAGTGACGACGGCACCTTGGCGTAGTCGTCGATCGAAAGAAATTCCTGCGGCTTCAATTGCCAGATGTTGCACATCTCGCAACGCGCATCGCACCGATAGGTGAGCGCGATGATGGCGTCGGTCGGATAGCCGACCGCGTGACCGTTCTTCTTGCTGTCGTTCAGGATCATGCCGCCATCACCTCCTCGAATAGGTTCTGGTAGCGCGCCGTCGTACCCTCGATGGAGTACCGGGCTGCCACCCAGTCGTGGGCGCGCACGCATATGCGATTGGTCCGCGCCGTGTCATCGAGTATATACCCGATTCGGTCGGCGAGCGAAGCGGCATCGGCGGGAGGAATCAGGAATCCGGTCTGCCCGTCTTTGACGACGTCGGGCACCGAGCCCGACGGCACTCGCGATCACCGGTGTGCCGGCCGCCATCGCTTCCAACACGGCCAGCGGGAGCGTTTCGACCACGGCTTGCGACGGCAACACCACCGCGTCGGCAGCATGCAGCAATCGCGCCACGTCACGACGAACCCCCAGGAACTCCACGTCCGAGCGAATTCCGAGCGAGTCCGCCAAAGCCTCCAAGGCGGCGCGGCGTTCCCCGTCGCCAGCCAGCACCGCGAGAACGCGGCGGCCGTTTTCCTTCAGGCGCGCGACCGCGTAGAGCAGAGCTTCGTGCGCCTTCTCGGGGCGCATCGCGGCCACCATCAGTACCATAGCGCGATCGGGGTCGATCCCGAGTTCCGCGCGCGCGGCCCGCTTGTCCTCGCGCGACCCCAACGGCCACGCTTCCAAGTCGATGCCGTTCTCGATCACCGCGATGCGATCGCGCTCGATGCCCTCGTGCTCGGCCAGGTAGCGCGCGTGCGCCGACGAAACCGCCACCACACGCCGCGTGAATTCCATCAAGAGTCGATCGGTGACGCCGAACGCGCGCGTGCGTCCCACCAAACCGGTCGCGTGCGATGCGACCACGAGGGCCCGTGCCCCCGAGGCCAACCCCGCCAAGCGACCGAGCGTCATCGCATCGTGGTGGTCCAAACAAAAGACGACGTGCGGCCGAAACGCCCGCAGGTGCAGGACCAAGCGCGCGAGAGCACGGCGGTCGCGCGGGCGCTTCATGAGGCGCTCGCACCCGCCGAATCCTTCGGCGAAGAGCTCGCGTCCAACGGCACCCGCGTCGTGGAGGAAGAACAATTCGATGCGGAAGCGATTGCGGTCGAGTCGACGTAGTACTTCGGCGGTGACGCGCTCGGCACCCCCGACCCCGAACGTCGACGCCACCACGGCGATGCGGGTTTCCAACCCCGCGCCGGTCACGTCTCGTCCGTTCCGGCCAGGCCGCTCCCGATGGCTTCGACGCTGATCAGGCGTCCGTCTTCGCGGATGGACTCGACCGCGGCCTCCAGCACGCGCACGACGTTCAATCCGTGCACACCCGAGCTGCGCGGTGCGGTTCCCTTTTCGACGCAGTCGACGAAGTGCTGGCAGGCCACCTTGAGCGGCTCGGCGTCGTCGAGGCGCGGAATCAGAATGTCGCCGTAGCGGTACGACAGCTGGAACTCGCCGAAGGTGTCGTAGTGCGGTGTGACAGTGACGCCCTTGTCGTAGATGCGAATCTTCTCGATGGCACTGATGTCGTCGTAGACCAGCATCTTCTTACTGCCGACGACGGTGGTCGAGCGAATCTTGTTGGGGTTGAGCCAACTCACGTGCACGTGCGCCAGCACGTCGCCCGGATAGCGCAGGGTCAGGAAGGCGACGTCTTCGATATTCTTGCGAATATTACAGCTGGCTTGGGTCGCCACCGACTCGGGGGACGCGTCCAGGATGTAGTTCAGGATCGACACATCGTGCGGGGCCAGGTCCCACACCACGTTGATGCTCTCCTGGAAGATGCCGAGGTTGACGCGCGTCGTGCTGACGTAGAAGACCTCGCCGAGCTCGCCCGAAGCGATCACTTCCTTGATCTTGTTGACCGCGGCCGTGTACACGAAGGTGTGCCCGACCATGAGAACGCGGCCGGCTTTGGCCGCTTCTTCGACCATGCGCGTGCCCTCGATCGCCGAGAGCGCCAACGGCTTTTCGACGAAGACGTGTTTACCGGCGCGCAAGGCTTCGACGGTGAGACGCTCGTGCGTCTCCGGTGGTGTCGCGACGACGACGGCGTCAACGTCCTTGCGCCCCAAGATACGTCGATAGTCCGTCGTCGTCTCGATCTGCGGATACAGGCTCCGCATGTGGTTCAGCCGGTCTTCGCCGAGGTCCGAACAAATCAGGACCTGCGACCCCTTCAAGTGCGAGAAATTGCGAATGAGGTTGGGGCCCCAATAGCCGCAACCGATGACTCCGATGCGAACCAAAGCAGCGGTACTCCTGTGGATGAGGACGGAATCAATAGCCGCCGAGACCGAACACCATGACGGGTACGGTCCGGAGGATGATCTTCATGTCGAGCGCTAGCGACCAATTCTCGATGTAGTAGAGGTCGAGCATCACCATCTCGTCGAACGGGACGGTGCTGCGACCGCTCACCTGCCAAAGGCCCGTAAGCCCCGGCTTCACCGCCAGGCGGCCGCGATGCCATTCTTTGTAGTGCGCCAGCTCGTAGGCCAAGGGCGGACGCGGTCCGACCAAGGTCATATCGCCGCGCAAGACATTGATGAACTGCGGCAACTCGTCGAGGCTGGTACGACGCAGGAAACGTCCGATAGCAGTCACGCGCGGGTCGTTCTTGATCTTGTACACGCGCCCGTTCTCCTCGTCGTTCATGAGCCGGCCTTTGATGAAGTCCTCGGCGAAGTTCCGGTGCTGGGCATCCGTGCAATCGACCAGCATGGTGCGGAACTTGTAGAACTTGAACGGACGGCCGTCCGTGCCGACGCGGTCCTGCACGAACAGAACGGGGCCTTCGGACGTGAGCTTGATCAAGGCGGCGATGAACGCGTAGAACGGGAGTCCCAGCACCATCACCGCGAACGAAAACAGGACGTCGACGGCACGCTTCGCGGTGAGACCCGCGTAGCGCGAACCGGTCGATGCGGGTGTCAGAGGAAAGGCGCCACGGGCACCTTCGGACGCGTACAGGGGAATCACTTTCTGATCGGTGTATCTGAACGCTGCAAGGTTCTTCTTCACGGCTGCTGACCTTCTTAAAGCTGGTGGGTGCAATTCAGTTCAGACCGAAATTTCGACCTTGGACAAAACCTCCGCGGCGTAGTCGACCTGGGCGTCGGTCAGTTCCGGGAACACCGGAAGCGACACGAGTTCCTTCGACAACGCTTCGCTCACCCGCAGCGACCCTTCCTTGCGGACCAGGTCGACGTAGCCGGGCTGACGATGCGCAGGTGCGACGATGTGCTTCCCCCAACCGACGCCGGCCGCATTGAGCGCTTCCTGGACCGTGCGCTGCCGGGGATGCTTCGCCGCCAAAATGTGAAAAACCGGATCCGACCCCGGCACGCGCTTCTGAAATACGAACTCCGTGCCCTTCAAGCGCGCGCGGTAGCGTTCCGCGATTTCACGTCGTCGTGCGTTCCAACCATCGAGATGCGCGAGCTTCACTCCCAAGACCGCCGCCTTCATCGTGTCGAGCCGGTAGTTGAAACCGACGCGCGGGAAGACGTTGGGCTCGAACTGACCATGGTGACGTAACGCCTTCACCGCGGTCGCGAGCTCGCGATCATTCGTCGTTAGCGCGCCGCCGTCGCCGATGGTGCCGAGGTTCTTGGTCGGATAGAACGAAAACGCGGCCGCAGTCCCAAGCGAACCTGTCTTGCGGCCGTGAAACGTGGCTCCGTGCGCCTGGCAGGCGTCTTCGACGACCGCAATCCCGTGACGGGATGCGATCGCGTTGATCGACTCCATGTCGCAGGGCTGTCCGTACAAGTGAACCGGCACGACCGCCTTGGTACGCGGCGTGATCGCGCGCTCGAATTCGGTTGGATCGAGACAGAATGTATCCGGATCGACATCGACGAGGACCGGAGTGGCCCCGGTGTAGAGGATCGACTCGACTGTCGCGATGAAGGAATTGGGCACGGTGACGACTTCGTCGCCGCGACCCACGCCCAACGCAACCAGCGCGAGGTGTAGCGCCGCAGTACCCGAATTCAATCCGACCGCGAATTCGCAATCGCAGTAGCGCGCGAACTCGCGCTCGAACTCTTCGAGCGGCGCCCCGAGAATGAAGTCGCCACGGTCGAGTGTGCGTTCCACGGCCGCAGAGATTTCGCTTCGAAGCTCCCGGTGCTGCAGCGTCAGGTCCAGGAAGGGAACCGTCTGCTTAAAACCCATCGATGACACCCGGATAGTTGACCCTTGCCCCTGTCGCGAGTCGGTTGATTCTAGCACAGTTACAAGGCGCGCTACCAGCCCCAATTTTCCCCCGTGCCGAGGAGCAAGGGGGCACTTTGGACCGTCAAGACGGCCTCTCGCCCATCGCGCGCTCGACGAAGGCAACCAGTCCCGGACCGCGCGCGTCGGGCCCGTATGCCTTCCAGACGCGTTCCCGGGCCGTGCGGGCCATTCCCTGCGCGAAGCCGGGATCCGCGAGCAAGCGCTCGACGTGGGCCCGGTACTCGGCGGGTGTGGCGGCGACCAGGACGTGCCGGCCTGCGTCGAAACCCATCCCCTCGACCGCCACCGGCGAGCACACCACCGGGAGTCCGGCCGCCATCGCGTAGAGGATCCGGATGCGAATACCGCCTGCGAAGCGCAACGGGACCAAGAGGCAGGCCGCTCGCGCCAAAAACGGTCGAATGTCGTTCGCGTGTCCGGTGATTTCGACCCCGGGCTCGTGTGCGAACGACGCCACCTCGCTCGGGAGTGCTCCGCCCACGACCGTGAAACGCGCGCCGGTGATCGACGCCAGCGCGGGATGGATGTCGCGCACGAAATGGTCGATGGCGTCGCGGTTAAATGCCGACTGCATGGCACCGACCAGCAGGACTTCGCGCGACGTACGCGGTGCGGGTTCGTCGACGAAGGCGTCCGCCGCCAATCCGAATGGAAGCACCTCGGCTCGCCGAGCCGCGATTGCGGCTACCGCGTCCGCGTCCGGTTGTGTCAGCGCCCACACCCGCCCGGCGCGTTCGTACGCGCGCTTCTCTTCCCTTGCCTCGACGCGCCATGTCGTCCGTGCGCGCACACGCGTCGCGATGCCGTGCTCGATTTGCGCGCGTGCGCGGTACACGTGCGCGTCGATGTCGTGCGTGAGTAGCACGGTGCGCTCGCGCGCGAACACGTCGAAGAGCGGGTACATCTGCCAATACTCGACGATCACGAGGTCGAAGTGCTCGCGCGCCAGTGCGCGCGCCGCTGCGACCGTCGCACCGGGACAATCATAGAGGCTCTTCATCGAGCGACCCGTGACGAGCGACCGGGCGCCGTACCCGATCCTGAAGGCGGCACGAGCGAAGGGCGACACGCGATTCTTCGGCGTGACCGTGACGACGCGCGCAACGTGCTTCTCGAGCTCCGGCACCTGCGTTTCCTCGTCGCGAGAGAGCAGGCGCGCCAATACGGTGACGTCGTGCGCGGGGGCGAGTGCTTCGATCAATCCCATCGACACGACTTTGGTCCCTTGGTCGGGCGGGTACGGAAGAACCGGTTTGATGAGCAGAATGCGCGCGCGCTTCATGCGTCGGACTCGGTCCTGCGCCCGGTGGCGACTTCGCGATACAGCGCCGACATGGTCGCCAGCTGGCGCTCGAGTGTAAAGCGCTCCTCGAAGCGAACGCGCCCCGCACGGCCCAAACGTTCGCGCAGCGCTGCGTCCTTGATGAGCGCCTGCAGGGCCCGCGAAAGTCCTTCAACGTCGCCCGGTTCGACCAGCAACCCCGATTCGCCGTCGGCCACGGCTTCCGGAATTCCGAACGCGTGGGTCGAGACGACCGGCTTCGCACACGCCATCGCTTCGAGGATCACGTACGGCATTCCTTCGACCGAAGACGGCAGCACGAGCGCGTCGGATGCGGCCACGACGCGCTCAACCCCTTCTGGCGCGCGTCGCCCCAGAAAGCTCACGCGATCGGCGACACCGAGTCCCGTGGCCAGGATCCGCGACGCCGACTCGTCGGGGCCGTCGCCCATGACGAAAAGCCGCCACGATGGCCCGTGGACTCTCGAAAGAGCTCGAATGGTCATCTGCAATCCTTTGTGTGGAATCAGATTGCCGACGAATACCAGCGCCACGGTATCGCCCTCCAAGCCCAGGCTCGCGCGCTCGCGGACGGCGTCGACCGTCGCTCCGTAACGAAGCGGGACGCCGTTCTCGATTACTCGCACGCGACGACGCGCATAGCCCTGCTTGCCGACCAATAATTCGGCGTTGGCGCGACTCATCGTGACCGCGACGTCCACGGAACGGATCGCGAGTCGCTTGACCAGCGCCCGCTTCCACAGTCGCTCGACCATCGGAAGGTGCTCGGTCACGATCACGCGCGCGCCCGCTGCCCGCGCCAGCGGCGCCAGAAGTGCGGTCTGTCCGCTGTACGGCCCCGGCATGTTGACGTGCACGACGTGCGGATCGAACGCGGAAAGAGCGCGCACGATGCGGACCGCGTCCCCGGGGCAAAACGGGAGTCGCATGGGAACGCGCGCGACGGGAATCTCCTGCGCCTCGAGATCCGCAACCCACGGCACGAGCGACGGACTCAAGTCGTTCGATCGCATGACGACCGCCGGCGCGAAGTGCCGACGATCGAGGCCGGTCGCGAGGCGCGAGACGTAAAGCTCGGCGCCCCCCAAAAAAGGCGCGTCGACCGCGTACACAACGCGGATCATGGTTGCTCCCCGGCGCCCACGTCGACCCACGTGCACGCCGTCCCTGAATAGTGGTCGCGGTTATAAAGCAGGTCGCGGGCGTGGAAGTTCGGCAGCAACGAATCGCGCACGACGCGGACTTCGACCAGATAGCGCCCCGGAAGTGCGGCGCGCGGCACGACGAAGCCTACGCGTTGGCAAAGCGGCGCCCCCATCGGCCACAGGTCGGGTTCGAAGATCCCGCCGCCGGGTCGAATATCGGCGCGAAAGCGCGTGACGACACCGTCCCGACGATCTTCGAAACGACGCACGTACTTTTCGCCGGGATACGCGTGGGCTGCGACCACCGACTCGTGGTCGAAGCGGACGTGAATCAGGAACGGCAGCCCGAACGGTGTCGCCTCGTCGCGACGATACCCGATCGTGATCACCACCGAATCCCCCGGCGTCACGACGGCCGGCGTCACCGAAATGCCCGTGACCTCGAACGCGCGCTCCGGTGCCACGATCGTGCACGGCGCAAGCGCAGGAGCCTCCACGACCACGGGCGCGCGCAGTGGATCGGGCGCGGCGGCGGGCGTAGACGACGTGTCCAACAATTCAAAGATCGAATAGCCCTCCGTGCTCGCGACCTCGTAGAACGGGTGGCCGATGCCGCGCAGACGCGCGCGTGTGGCCGGAAACAGCGTGGGATCCCATTCGGTCATGAAGCCGGGTTCGGCGGAAAGTGCTTGCGCGCTCACGATGACGAAGTCGACGCCGTAGCGACGACACGCATCCACCGCGCCCTGCGCGTTCGCGAACGGCGACAGTACGTTGCGCACCGCCTCCAGGCGGCCGAGTGCATATGCGTCGCGCGGGTTCGCGTGCTGCTCATACAGCGCCACGAAGCGGTTCGACGTGAACGCGCTCAATTGATAGGCAGTCGCTGGATCGCTCAGGCAGACGGCGTCGTGCGGTAGATTCGCGACCCGTCCCGCCAGCGAGCGCCCGGCCTCGTCGCTCGTTCGCGCGCGCTTCGAAAGATCGGCGCGCGTCGCGTCGAGCGCAGGACGGACGAACACCAGCGACCATGCGGCCAGTACGACCGCAACCGACACCTTCACGATCGTTCCCCGCCGTCGCGCCACGTCGATCATACATGCGAGAACGATCGCGCTCGCGGCGTACACGGGCGCGTTCAGGAGCCCGCGCGAAACCATGTAGCTCCCCTTCGCAAATAGCGCGGTGGTGAGCGGCGGCACGAAGGCGATGCACACCGGGATCGCGCACAGCGCGAGCACCGCGCGCGCGTCGCTTCTTCGACGCGCGATCCACATCAAGAACGGGAGCAAGGCGAGCGACCCCAAGAAGCACATTCCGTACTGGCGCAGAATTTCCATGGGGCTCACGACGAAGAGGCGCTCGCCGACGAACATGACACCCTGCACGTGCGTGTGGAGCGCGTTGCCTTCGGTCCCCGCCGACCCGAGTCGAACCCACGCGGCCACTCCCGCGGCGCCGCACAAGACCGCCGCGTGCGTGAGTGCACGCCCGTAGTCGAAACCGAGCACACGCGCGAACGCGAACAAGGTCACGGCGAGCAGCACGACGTGAAAGGCGGTGCCGACGTGCGCGAGTGTCCCGCCGAAGGCGAGCACGGCCAGCGTGAATTCGCGACGCAATAGCGGGTGGCGTCGAGGTGGGGTCACTCGCGCACCGGTGGAACCGCTCTCGCGGAACAAGGTGACGGCTGCCAGCACCCAGTACCACGCCGCGGCCAGATTCTGGCCGTAGGCCGCTGCGTGCGCGAGTTGGAACGCCGTGCCACCGTACGACAAGAGGAAGAGTCCGACGCACCCCACGACGAGCCCGCGCGTCGATAGCAGCGCGCGTGTGAACGCGATGAACGCCAGCACAAACGCGGGATACAACACCAACGGAAGCAGCGACCACACGGCCGCGGGATCCGCGGCCGCGAGGTTCGCGACCCACGCCACGGTCGGGTGCAGTGCGCCCTTGCGCGGGTCGGGTGCGAGCGACTGGGTCGCGTCGACGGGCCACGCTAGGACGCCGTCGGGTCGCATCGAGTTGTAGTCGATCACGCGCCGCACGAAACCGATGTGGTCGAACGCGTCCTCGGCCACGGTGAAGGCCCCGCGCGACCAGGCTGCGATCGCGACCAGCCCGCCGAGTGCCGCGAGCACCCACAGCGTGCGCGCGCCGAGACGCTCGGGCGGCCCGATCCGAAGCACACCGTGCTGGCGCAACCACGAGAGGAACATGGTCGCGCCGAACGCGACCAGCAGCAGCCACGTGAGCGCGTTGGAGTACGTCGTGAACGAAGCGCCGGCCAAGCGAAACGCTTCCGACACGATGGCGTGGATCGACAATGCGAAGAAGAACGCGACCGCGTAGGCGCCGATCCCGTCGACGAAGCGGCGCACGAGCGGAACGAAGAGGATCGCCGGAACGACCCATCCGCCGAAGAGGACGAAGAGCACGCGTGTCTCGGCGGACCGTGCGCCGAGGAATCCCCCCGCGACGGTCCCCAGCGCGGCGAGTCCTCCGAGCGCCGCGGCGACTCGAACGCGCGCGTTCGCGGTCACGAGAAGCGCTTCTTCACCAGGAAGTAAAGGTTCTTGAAGCCGTCGCGCCACTTGTCGAGTTTGACTTCGCCGACGCGCGGACGGTAGTCGACCGAGTACTCGCCGAAGCGCACCTCGCGGTGACGAATGGCTTCGATCTTGATCTCTTCAGAGAAGGCCATGCCGTCGCTCTTGACGCTTAGTTTCTTGTACACGGGTGTTCGGTACACCCACATCCCCGATTGCGAATCGCGCACGGGCTTGCCGTACAAGACCGCCATGCCCAGGGTCAGGATGCCGTTGCCGACCTTGTTGGAGAAGTTCATCGCGCGCGGATTCTTCAGCGGAAAGCGCGAGGCGTTCACGAAGTCGAGCTGCTTGTCGACCAGATAGTCGACGAGTTCCGGAATCTGGTCGGCGGGATACGTGCCGTCGCCGTCGAGCGTCACGGTAATGTCGCCGGTGGCGGCCGGCAGCCCGGCCTGGTACGCCGCCCCGTAGCCCTTGCGCGTCTCGCGCACGACGCGCGCACCCAGCGAGCGCGCGACGTCGGCGGTACGATCGGTGCTGTTGTTGTCGACCACGACGACCTCGTCGACGCACGACGGCAGCCCGCCCATCGTGTGCCGGACACCTTCTTCCTCGTTGTAGCACGGGATCACGACGCTGATCTTGAGTCCGCGATGCATCAGGACCTCCTGGTAATTACTGCTTCGAGCCCGCCGCCGAACCGCGCCCATCGAGCACGGACGCGATACGCGCCGCACCGGGTACCGGGAGTGCAGTCAGCAGCTCCAACTCTTCGGGGCCGAATACGCGTGCCCAACGATAGCCGAGGACGACGGCGACGACGCCGACCACCGACGCGAGCAACAACCCGACCGCACCGCCCACTCCCGCTAGTATCGGCACCATGACGATCGCCGGCGCTGCGCCCAAGAAACAGCGCCCGACGAATGCGAACGGAATCGTTATCCCCGCGTCGAAGCGCCGCACCACACGATAGTAGAGAATCGGCTGTAGGAGAATCGCAATGGCGACCGGGACGATGGCGCCGTACACACCGAACTTCGGTATCAGCACAAGGTCCAGGCCGACGTTGATGACGGCGAGGAGGACGTAGATTAGCAGATTGACGTGCGTTCGTTCCAGCACGTAGAGCGCCATGGAAAGTGGCGTCGACAGGAACGAGACCGTAAAAATTGCGAAGAAGAGCTGGGTGGGCACGGCGGCGGCGCGCATGGCGTCGCCGTAGAGCACGTCCACGAAGCGCCCGCCGGCCACCACTCCCGCCACGCAAATCGGTGCCACCAGCGCGAACAGCATCCGGTAGTACTTCCCCACCGCGCGGCGCAGGCTCTCGCGATCGCGCGCAAACGCCTCCGACATGCCCGCCATGACCAGCGGCCACACGGTCCCCGGCACGAATTCGAGCACCATTTGCGGCAGGCGATAGGCGACGTCGAAATACCCGGTCTCTTCGGCCGACCGAAAGTGCGCGAGCAGGAGTGTCTCGGACTGACGCCACACCACCAGGTTCAAAATACCGATGGCGGCGAAGGGCAGCGAATAGCGCAGCACGCGCGAGCGCGTCACGGACGCCGCCGGCATGGGGCCCCCGACCGCTACCGCGCTCTCGTCGAAGTCGGTGGCAGCGCGCACGCGCGGCCACACGATCGCCGTCGCCACCGCGTTCCCGGCCGCCGCGGCGCCGAGCACACCCACGATCCCCCACCCGCGTTCGAACGAGACGACGAGCCCCGCCGCGTACACGACGTGGCTCACGAGTGAGGCGACCGCCAGTCGGGCCGCATCGTAGCTCGCATTCAGGATGTTCGTCGCCAGGGTGAACACGACTTCGAACGAAGCCAACGCGACTGCCACCACGACGTAGAGGGCGATACCGTCGGCATGAAACAAGCGGACCATCGAGCCCCGGGCCGCGAACGCGACCGCAAGCATCGCTAGCCATACCAGCGCTTGCGTCGAGAACACGCCGCGCACGAGCTTCTGTGCCGCTGTGCGCGAGCGCGCCACGCGCAGCTCGGGCAGAAACTTGAGGATCGCTTGACCGGTTCCGGCACCGGCCAAGAGCACCACGAACATGAGGATCGAGCGCACCAAACTCAGCACACCGTAGTCGTGGGATCCCAGTCCGCGCACGACCAGGGCGCTGGTCAGGATGCCGAGCGCCATGCGCCCCACGCGCGACGCCATCGTCCACGCCATGGCCGTCCCGATTTTCGCCGAGGTCGACTTCACCGCGACTCTTTCAGTACGTTCGCGAGATACGATTTGAATCCCAAGAGCGAAGCCGGGGCCGGTCGCGCGGCGTCGGTCATGAAGCAGCCCTTCGAGAAGGCGTCGTCGGGGTGATAGCCGTGCATGGCCGCGATGGGGCTCGAGCCCATGAAGCTCGGTACGATCAAGACACCCGGGTTTGCGAGCACCACCGCGTCGCCATATTCGTGCGCGGAAAACCAGCACCCGAGCGCGCGCATCTCGTCGTCGGAGAGACGGCGGCCGTGCTCGCCCATCGCGGCCGTGGCGGCGTCGACGGCACCCGCGTCGCCCCACACGCGCACCATGGTCGAATCGAAGAAGGCCAGGTAGTCGCGACCCAGGCTCCGCCCCGTCGCGTCCAGCGCGCGCCACGGGTCGGCCACGCGCACGACGTCGGTCATGCCGTGGTCGCTGAGCAGCACCGTGGTCAACTCCCGGCCGCGGGCTCGTGCGCTACGACGCATCGTGGAGAGAAACGCGCTGTAACGTCGCAAGCGCGCGGCGACGGAATCGTGGAAGATGCCGACGCGATGCATGAGCGCGTCGAGCTCCGCGGTGTAGACGAACAACACGTCGGCATCGCCCTCCAACGCCTGCTCCGCCTGGGCGAAGTTGTCTTCCTCGCTGGTACGGTAGTACCACAGCCGGTAACGAATGCCCTCGCGCTGCATCGCATCGAAGACGGTTTCGCGCGCGAGGCCGCCGGGCTGGAAGGGGTCGCCTTTCTGGCCCAGGTCGAAACGGTGCAAGAGGTGGAGCGGGACTTCGTAGAGGTCGTAGTAGGCGCGGACCCCCGCGCGCGCGTCGGCGTAGCGACGGACCCAGCGCCGCGCGCGCCATTCGAGTGCGCGCGGAATGCGCGGCAAGTGATCGAGAAAGTCGAATGAGCCCGCGCCGTCGGCGCGACGAAACATCGACCACGAACCGTGTTCGGCGGGAGTAGCACCCGAAAGCAAGCTGGGTATGGCCGCCGAGCTGTAACCCAACACGGTGCCAAGCGGAGCCCGGGCCGGAAACTCGTCGCGACCGAACCCGAAGCGCTGGGCAATCTCCCAGCCCAACGCGTCGACCAAGAACACGAGAACGACGGGGCGAGCCATGTTGAATTACGACACCATCCGCAGCGCGGCGCGCGCGCGTTCGTCCACGGTGTTCTCACGACACCCCAGGCGTGAGGCGAGTCGAACGACGTAGCGGTCATGAAAGGCGACGTCGGCATGCGCGACACCCGCGCACTCGGTCAGCGCACGAACCAGCGCGTGCGTGCGCAAGGCCGCGCGCGGCGCGAGTGTCGCGTAGCGCCACCCGGACACCAGCGCGATGGGAAGAGACAGGCTCGCGCGCCGGCGCAGCCGCACGAACTCGCGATAGTTGGACGCGAAGGCGCCGCGCCCGCATCTCTCCCCCACGAGGTGCTCCGGGCGCGCGTTGGCCGGTGCTTCGAGGATCGCCGGCGCGAGTAACAGCCACGACATCGCCACCATGGTGAGCGCGCGAGTCGGCTCCACGCGCTGCGAATAGTCGCCCGACCGAACGCGCTCGGCGATCGCGATGGCGTCGAGATCCTCGGTCGTCAGCGAGGACGGCGCGCGCTCGGCGAGCCGCGCGGAATACGTCGATCGAAAGCGGCCCTCGGCGATCAGAGCGGCCGACAGCACGTCGAGCACGACCTTGGCGGCGGTCGCGGTCGCCCGGGCGGTTCGGTTCGACGCCGCCTCGAGCGCGTCCCAGGCGCGATTTTCGAGCAAGTACAACGCCTCCGTGGTGGCCATCGGCCGCTTCAAGGCCGTGCGCAGCGGTTCGAGCAGCGAACGATCGCCGTGGATCCACAGATGGTGGTCGGCCAGGTCGGCCGTCCCGGGGCGAAGCGGCTGCGCGAGTAAGTCGTCGAGCCGATAGACGCCGACGTCGACGCCGCGATGAAATACCACGCCGTCTTGCTCACGCGGCGACGAAGCGTCGAGCGCCGCAGCCGCGCGACGCACCGCGAGTTCATCGCCATTCTCGGCCAACACGACGTAGAGGTCCACGTCGGAATAGACGGCGAGCGTTGCTCCGTCCACCCGCGACCACACTTCGCCACGGCCGACACTACCGCCGGCGAAGACGGCGCGCACCGATCCGGACGGCGCTCGCGCCAGCAACTCGCGGGTCGCGGTCGCGGCCCGCTCCTGCATGATTTCGATCGCGGGCTTCACGGGAAAATCGACCGCCGCTGTCGAAGGCCAAGGACAAGAACCGACGATGCGGCCGGCTGGCTACAACCGGCGATAGATGAAGTCGGGGATGAAGTATCGCTTGCGATTCAACACGATGCCAAGGACGCGTCCGTTGAACTGCTCGATGAGATTGATCGAGCGCTGCACGGTTTCGCGCTTGGTTTTCCCACACAGGACCACCATGACGACGCCGTCCACCAGCGGCGCGATGGGCGGGGTCTCGGGCGAAAGCACGACGGGCGGCGCGTCGATGATAATGGTGTCGTAGTTGCGAAGGGCTTCCTCGCGCAAGCGCGGGAAGACTTTCTCGAGATGAATCTGGATTTGCGTCGGATCGGCGTCGCCCACGCGCAGCACGTCGAACCCATCGCCCGCCATATGGCGCACGAGACCCGACAACGGGCGTGAATCCCCGAAGTAGTGGGTGACGCCTTCTCCCGGCCCGATGCCGAGGCGCTCGCCCAACGCAGGACGCCGCGCGTTCAACTCGACCAAGAGCACGCGCTCGTGGCCATGCATCGCGAGCAATTGGCTATAGGCGACCGCCAGCGTGGTCACACCTTCTTCGTGCATCGCGGAGGTGAACAGGAGCACGCGTTGGGCCCCCGGTTCCAAGCGCGACTCGAGCGAATTGCGGAGAATCCCCAACTCGCGCACCAGATTTCCCGACAAGGCGTCGACCGCGGCCGGACCCTCGCGCAATGGAACCGCGCGCGCCGTTTCACGCACCACGCGTGCCTCACCGACGGAGTCGACGCGCGGCACCTCGACGCGTTCCAGCGCCGACGCTGGGCTGTTCTCCGTAAGCTTGCGCTTGCGCTCCGACTCGGCGCGTCGCAGGGCATCGAACATCTTGCTCAATTGAGCGCACCCCCGCCGGCCGCTCGTCGTCCTTCCGACCGCGGCGAGGCCGCGATGCCGAGCTCTTGCGCGCTCGCCGCCACCAGGTCGGATTCGACGGTGCGGCTGCGTTGCAAGTAGCCGCGCAAGAGAATGCGGTCGCACAACATGTTGATCAGGCGCGGAATCCCCGCTGTCACTTCGAAGATGGCGTCGATGGCGTTCTCGGAGAAGACGATCTGCCCGTTGGTGAGACCGGCCACAGCGAGACGATAGCGAATGTAACGGTACACCTCGTCGCGCGAGAGGAGTTTCATCTGGCACACGCCGGGGATGCGCTGGCGCAACTGGCGTAGGTCGTCGCGCTGCAGGAGGTCCCACAACTCGGGCTGCCCCACCAGCACGATCTGGATCAGCTTCTGCTGGTTGGTCTCCAGGTTCGACAGCATGCGCAGTTCTTCCAGAACTTCGGGCGAAAGATTCTGGGCTTCGTCGATCACCACCACCGGGTTCTGATTCTCCGCGTAGCGCTTGATCAGGAATTCGTTCAACTGCGCCAGCATTGCGACCTTCGACTCGCTCTTGATCTCGACGCCGAAGTCGGTCAAGAGCATGTAGAGCATTTCGCGAAAATCGACCTTGGTATTGATGACGAAGGAGACCTCGAGGCACGGGTGGAAGGTCTGCACGAATGCGCGCACGACGGTGGTCTTGCCCACGCCGACTTCGCCGGTCAAGGCGAGAAACCCCTTCTTCAAGAAGATGCCGTGCGCCAAATACGCCAGCGCCTCGCGGTGCGCCCGACTCTTGTAGAGGTAGCGCGGGTCCGGGGTGGTGCCGAACGGGTTCTCGCGCAGACTAAAGAACGCTTCGTACATCTAGCCTCCCCCGCTCGCGCTCGCCTTGCGTTCGTCCACGTCGGATATCGTCGCCAGCACGGGGGCGTCCAAGTATTCCTCCGCTTCGGCCCGGCTCTTGACCGAATGGTCCATGCTCTCCAGGAAGAACGCGAGCCCGAGCCCGATGATAATGCTTAGGATAGGTCCCAACGCCAGCCGCACGAAATCGCGCGTCTTCTTCTTGTACGGTGTTCCCGCGTTGGCCAGGATCGAAACATCCCACTCGGGCGATCCCGCGCGCGCGATCTCCGCCTCGCTCTGGCGGCCGACCAGCATTTTGTACTTCTCGCTCAGGCTCGTGATCATCTGGTCGATCTCGGACAGCTGCCGTTCGTGATCGGGCACGGAATCCAGCTCCTTGCGCGCCCCCGCCAGCTCCTCTGCAACCGCCACCTGCCGAGCCTTCATTTCGATCAAGGTCGCTCTTTCGACTTGGTATGCATTGTCCACCTGCTGCTTCAAGTCTTGGTGCAGGTCGGCGATCTGCTGGTTTACCGCCATCAGCTCGGGGTTCTTCTCGGTGTACATCTGGGACAACTCTTCGCGCCGCATGTTCAGCTTCTGCAGCTCGAACTTGATGTTTTGGAGAATGCTCGACTGCAGCACGTGCACCGACACCGAGAACGCCAATTCGTTCTCGAGGGCGGTGCCGGACTTCTGACTCATGGCTTCCAGGTTGGCGACGCGCAACTCCTGCGATGAAACATCGCCATTGAGCTGGCTCAGTCGACTCTCCAGCGACCCGATCTTGTTCAATAGAAACTTGCTGGTCTCCTCGGCGCCCCAGAACTTCTCTTGATTCATGAACTCGTTGCGCTTGTTGCGCCAGGTGTCGAGTTCGTTGCGCACGTCCGTGATTTCGTCCACGAAGAAGTCGGTCAGCTTGGGCGGTGCCTTGCGCTCGCGGTAGTAGTCGCGAAACGCCAGTGTGACCGCGTCGCAACCGATCTGACACACCTCGCGGCGCGGATCGACGTAACCGATGACAAACACGTTCGACTCGCCGATGACGTCGGCACGCGCGCTCCCGGGGTTGAACTTCACGTCGGCGGGAAGACTCCGCGCGCGGGCGGAATCGGCGAACACGGCCTTGGCGCGCTGAAACACCTCGTCCGACAAGATGATCTGGATCTCGGACGCCACTTCTTCTTCCCAACCCAGGGTACGAATGTTCTGATTGAGGACGCTCGACTGTTCGCCGCGACGAACCAGCACGCGCGAGCTCGATTCCCAGACCTCCGGCTTGCGCGCGTCGAGGAAGACCACGAACAGCACCGAGAGCACGAAGATCGAGATGATGATCCGCTTGCGGCGGAACACCGCGTCCAGGAAGTCGCGCAGGCTGGTTTCTTGCCGAGTTTGAATGCGGTCGTCCATGACTACTGCCCCGTTGGTACCGTGGTCCGGTAGAACTGGTAATTCTGCTTGAGATTCGCGATCTGCCAACCCTTGAAGACCGCGTCGAGGGGAACGTTGATAATATCGCCCACGGCCTGCATGAAATCCGCGGCGCTGTAAATCGGATGCCGGGGCACGAACACGATATCGTAGTTGCGTAGGCGCAGATCGTTGGACATCTGGGAACCGTTCATCACGGCGCGCAGGTCCACCTCCACGCCGACGATTTGCGACACTCCCTGGCGTCGTATCAGCACCGCGTGGTTGGCCATCCCGCTCGCCTTCACGCCGCCCGCCGCCGCGACCGCTGCCAACATCGACATTTCATCGTTGAATTCGAGACGACCCGGTTGGTTGACCTCCCCGAGCACATATACTTTCTGCGGCGCGGGTCTGCTCACGATCACCGATAGATTCGGGTCCCGCAGGACCTCGCTGAAACGCACCGTCAACAACGAGTCCAGCTCCATCGGCGTGATGCCCGCCGCCATTTGGTCGCCGACATACGGCAGCGAGATGCGACCGTCGCGGCGCACGACCAAGTCGCGCGTGGTCAAATTCGTCTGGTACAAGAACACCACCTCGAGCATGTCGTTGACGCCGATGACGTATTCCGGGGCGAGGTCGGCCGCGGGCGGCGCCGTCGTCTCCCTCGCAAACACGGACACCGAGTCGGGGCTGTACCAACCCTCGGAACGCTGCGCCCCCTTGATCCCGCCGCCGCAACCGGACGCCACGATCGGCAACATCGCGACCATGGAAAGGGCGATCGCCCCGCGCACCCGGTGGAAACGAGCAGCACCACGTCCAACCGTGAGTCGATTGGCGCAGCCTTGCGCCGAATACAGTGCGTAACTCATTGTGCGCATAGAGAGAAGGAAACGAGAAAACAAACGACTACCTCGCAAACGCAATCGCCATGCCACGCTTCAGTAGGCCCCGCGCCGCGCGATGACGGCCGGAATCGTCTTCAAAAAAATCGCCACATCGGTGCGGAGACTCCGCCGGCTCATGTACTCGACGTCGAGTCGCATCCACTCGTCGAAGCCGACTTGCCCTCGCCCCGCGACTTGCCACAAACACGTAATGCCCGGCTTGACGTCCAAGCGACGCCGGTGCCACGCCTCGTAGCGCACTACTTCGCCGGGGAGCGCCGGTCGCGGCCCCACGATGCTCATGTCGCCCTTGAGCACGTTGAAGATCTGCGGAATCTCGTCGAGACTCGATCGCCGCAGAAACTGTCCCACCGTCGTGATGCGGGGGTCGTTCTTCATCTTGAAAACAGGGCCCGAAAGCTCATTGCGCGGCTCGAGGTCCGCGCGCAGACGATCCGAGTCGACGCGCATTGACCGGAACTTGTAAAACTTGAACAGGCGCCCGGCCTTGCCGACACGGTCCTGACGATAGAACACCGGGCCTTCCGAATCGGCGCGAATCATCAGTGCCACCATCGGAATCACCGGTACCAACAGCAACAGAATGCCCGCACCCACGATCAGGTCGAAAGCGCGCTTGGTCACTGCGTATCCGAACGGTTCGGTAACATCGGTCGCCGCCGCTTCTACAGCGGCGGGCGAGGAGGGCGAGGAAGGCAGCCGGGACGGCGTGCCGGGTCGCAAGCGCAAAGGTGTGTCGCCGTTCATGGTCGTCTGCAAACGCAACGCGCCCGCACCTATGGGTGCGGCGCATGATGTCGCCGGTTGTTACAGATCACCGAGCTTGCCAGCGGGCGAAGCGCGGAACAACGATGCGTTAGCAGAAGACCTCGGTCGGACACCTCCAGAGCTTGAAATACTAGCAGGAAATACCGCCTTGGGTCAAGGTGCGTATCGGAGGGGCTTCCCGGTCTCGATTGCCATGGTCCGCACGGTCGTGGTATTCTTCTTTCCGCCCCGCGCCCGGCCGCGCTGGGTACCGAAGTCTTCACGGAGGAAAGAGATGTTGCGTTTCTGGGTCCTAGCGCCAGTGGCCGCGGTGGCCCTCCTGCTCATCCCCATGGATGCCCACGCGTACCTCGACCCGGGTACCGGGAGCTACGTCCTGCAAATGCTCATCGCTGGCCTCCTGGGGGCGGCCTTCGCGATCAAGATGTCCTGGCTGCGCATCAAGCGCTTCATCACGGGTCTATTCTCGCGCGATGACCGCAACCCCTGACCGCGAGCCCCGAACGATCGGCGCATCGTTCCGGGACCCGGCGGGATTCGTGTTCGAGAGCGGAGGGCGCCTCTACCGCCAGATCAATCGCGGCTTCGCCGACGATTTCGACGCGTTCGTGGGCGGCGGCCTCTACGACCGCCTCCGGCGCGACGGGCTCGTGATCTCGCACCAGGAACGCGCGCTGTCCGAGGTCGAATCGCCGGCCCCAGCGCTCGCGCATCGGATCGTGGAGCCCGAGCGTGTCGGCTTCGTCTCGTACCCGTACGAGTGGTGCTTCTCCCAGCTCAAGGACGCCGCCCTCACCACCCTCGCCATCCAAGCCATCGCCGTCGAGCACGGGTTCTCGCTCCGCGACGCCAGCGCTTTCAACATCCAGTTCCACCGCGGGCGGCCGACGCTGATCGACACCTTGTCTTTCGAGCGCTATCGCGAGGGCGAGCCGTGGGTGGCGTACCGGCAGTTTTGCCAACACTTCTTGGCGCCGTTGGCTCTGGCCGCGCGCGTGGATGCGCGGTTGCCGCTGCTCACACGTCCTTTCATCGACGGCATCCCGCTTGACATCGCCAGCCGCGTGCTGCCCGCATCCACGCGCTGGTCTCCCTCGCTCTTGATGCACCTTCACCTTCACGCGCGATCGCAGCGCCGCTACGCCGACACGACCACGGTCAAGAAGCGACGCGTGAGCCGTCTCGCGCTGCGCGGGCTGGTCGACAGCCTCACCGGTGCGGTCAAGAAGCTCGACTGGAAACCAGCGGGTACGGAGTGGGGCGACTACTACGCGGACACCAACTACTCCGACGCCGCGCGATCGCGAAAGATGGACACGGTGCGCGAGTTTGTGTCGCGCGTGCGACCGTCGACGGTGTGGGACTTGGGTGCGAACACGGGTGAATTCAGCCGCGTCGCGTCCGATCAAGGCGTCGCGACGATCGCCTTCGACGTCGACCCGGCGGCGGTCGAAAAGAATTATCGCGGCGTCCGCGGGGGCAAAGAGACACATATCCTCCCGCTCGTCATGGACCTCACCAACCCGAGTCCCGCACTCGGCTGGGACCATGACGAACGATCATCTTTGGCCGATCGCGGGCCCGCCGACTTGGTGCTGGCGCTGGCGTTGATTCACCACCTCGCCATATCGAACAACGTGCCGCTCGAACGGGTGGCGCGTTTCTTCGCGCGCGTCGGTCGGTCGCTGGTGGTGGAGTTCGTCCCCAAGACCGACTCGCAGGTCCGGCGGCTACTCGCGACCCGCGTCGACGTCTTCCCCGACTACGACCGCGCCGGATTCGAAGGGGCATTCGCAACGCACTTCGAAGCGGTGGACGTACGCACGGTGGAAGGCAGCGAGCGCACGTTGTATCTCATGCGCCGGCGGGGTGACGCGTGAAACGCTGGTACGTCCTGCTTCCGTTTCTATTCGCGGCGGCTCCCGCGCTGACGTTGTACGCGGGCAACGCGGGCCAGGCCGCTCTCTCCGAAACGCTGCTTCCGATCGGGATCGTTATCGCATTCACCGCGCTCCTGTGGCCGTTGGCGCGATGGGCGCTGCGAAACTCCCTACGCGCGGCGGTGGGCCTTTCCCTCTTCTGGTGGGTCGTCTTCTCGTACGGACACGTTGCCGCCATCATCGGAAAGTTCCCGATCGCGGGTCACAACCCGGCCAACTACAAATTCTTGCTCCCCGTCACGTGCGCGTTGCTGGCATTTGGCGGGAGGCGCTTGCGTCGTGCCTCGCGCGAACCCGCCCTGCTCGCGCGCGTGCTGCTGGTGGTGGTCCTCGCGATGTTGGGTGCCTCGTTCGCCACCGCCCTCCGCGTGGGCGCGTCGCGCAAGCCCTTCGATCCCGCGTCGGTCCTTCCGCACGAGTCCCTCGCGGCTGAACACGTGGTGCGGAAACCCGACATCTACTACATCATCTTCGACCGTTTTGCATCTCACTCGACGCTGACCAAACGATACGGCCACGACGACACGCCGCTGCTCGACTATCTGCGCAAGCGCGGATTCTTCGTGGCCGACGATAGCCGCGCCAACTATCTCGTGACCGCGCAATCGCTGGCTTCGTCGCTCAACATGTCGCACTTGCTCCCGCTCACCGACGTGGTGGGGCGCGAGTCGGCCGACTGGCTGCCGGTGTTCGACCTGCTTGCCGACTACCGCTTGCAGCGCTTCCTTAGCGGGCAGGGCTATCGCTACGTGCACATCGGGCCCAAATGGACTCCCACCGCCCACAATCGCTTCGCCGACGAAAACGTCCGCTTCGCCACCGTCCCGGAGTTCACGATGATGCTGGTCTCGAGCACGGCGTTCTATCCGGTGTTGTACCGACTCGGTGTGGGCAACGCGGACTTCGAGAAGTACCGGCGCGTCCAGTTTCAACTCGACGTGCTCGCGGGCCTTCCCGCGCGCGAACCCGAGCCGTTGTTCGTGTTCGCGCACATCCTGGTGCCGCATGGGCCCTACGTGTTCAACCACGATGGAACCTACCGACGTCCCGAGATCGCCCAGGCACACGACGAGGCGACCAACTTCGTCGAGCAAGTCGGCTATCTCGAGGGGCGGATTCCTGCGATGGTCGATTCGTTGCTGGCTGGATATTCCGCCGACAACCCGCCCGTCATCGTCATTCAGAGCGACGAGGGTCCGTACCCGACGCGGACGCAGCCGCATGCCTTCCAGTGGGAGACGGCGACCAACGAGGAAATGAGCGAGAAAATGCGGATCTTGAACGCGATCTACGCGCCGGGGTGCGAGGAGCGACTCTACCCGTCGATGACCCCAGTGAACACGTTTCGCATCATCCTGAACACCTACTTCGGGACGCGGCTCGAGATGCTACCCGACCGCAGCTATTCGTACCAGAATCTCCAGCGCCTCTACGACTTCTTCGAGGTGACCGATCGCGTCGACGCCGTCCCCGCCGGCGGCGACTGAACGGCCGCCTGCGCCAACTTGCGACGCGCAATGGCGGCGCCAGTCACGATCACCCCGAAGCACATCCATACGATGTAGGGATAGATGTCATCGCGCTGGTGGTCGGTGCGCAACTGTTCCAGCAGCAGGACGAAGAACCAAATCTGCGCGATGGCCATAAAAGTCCCCAGACGCGTGTCGCGGATGCCGCGCGCGCGCCACATCTTCGATTCTCTGAACACCCTAACGAGCACCCAGAAGAACGTCAGCAGTCCGAACAGCCCCAGCGTATAGAAATAGAACAGGTATCCGTTGTGCGGCCACATGCGCTTGGTCAGCCCCAGCCCGGTGTCGTAGTAGGGCCCGTGCCCGAAGAACGGCTTCTTGAGCGCTTCCTGCAGCGCCGGCCCCCACGTCATGGTGCGGTTTTCCGGCACCATGCCCTCGAACTTCGTATGCTTGAAGCGATCGATCACCGACACCGCGATGGTTTTCTCGCTCAGCACTTGGTCGACGACCAGCAGCCCGACCGTCGCGCTGATCGCGATCAACGCGATGCGGGCTCCTCCCAGCCTGCGTCGGAAATAGACCAACGCGAGAATGAAGCCAAGAATCAGCCCGCTGGTGGCCCCGCGGTTCGCGGTGGCCAGAATGGCGATGAACGTCGTGGCGACGCTCATGAGCCAAAACGTTTTCTCCATCGGATTACGGGCCAGGATCGCGAAGTAGACCATGAAAAGAATCAACTGGGTCCCGAAGTCGGCCAGCATGCCGTGGCTCTCGAACGATCCGCCCACGCGTAGGCCTTCGACACGGTAGTGGAGCAAACCCTCCCCCAGCTTGTTGGTGAGACCGATCCAGCCGGGGATGATCTCGCGACCCGGGAAGAAAAGCTCGGTGACGGCAGTCAGCATGACCAGCGTGCACGCGACGCACACCACCTTGCCGAACCGAAACAACCGAGCTTCGTCGTTTACGAACATGTAGATGCAATAGAAAAACGCGCACGCCGAGAGCTGCCGCCACAGGACGACGATGCTCTGCGTCAATATCTGCGGGTCGGTGACGTTGAACAGCGCCACCACGTGGGCCAACAGAAACGCGCCGATGGCGAGATCGACCCCTGTGCGGTGCACGATGGGAACACGCGCCGAGGAGGCTCGCACGGCCCAGATCATGGGAATGATGGTCATGAGCACGCTGTTTGAACTCCCGATGGAAATACCGCTGGGGAAAACAAACAGGAGGGCGAACAGATACACCGAGTACACCATGTCGAAGCGAAACATCAGCGCCGTGAGCGCGAGTGCGACGAGCCCCTTGACGGCGCGGTGCTGGGGCGACACGGCCTGCTGGGCGGCGAAGAAGGCGCCGAGCGCCACCAACGCGGTGATCGGAACCACCCGCATCGCCAGATCGAGGATGCGGCCGCCGACCGAGTGCGGCGGGGCTTGAATGCGCGACTGTTCGTGCGACATGAAATCTAAACGGCGTGCAAGCTTCGTGCCTCGCAAAGGGGCAGAGACCATCGCCGGCGGGAACCCTATTCTTTCGCGACCTGGTACGACTTGAGCACCGCCGCCACATATCCGATCACGACTTTACTCTTCATGAGCACCGGCATGCGACGGTCATCGTCGGTGAGCCAGACCATCAGGCGGCCCTTCTGTGTGAAGATACCGGGCCCGCGCAAAATGGGTTCCACCACCAAGCAGTCGAACTCACCCGCGTCCACCTTGACGTGCTCGCGGCCGTGCACCTTGACGGTGAGCGGGTAGTTCTTCCCGTCCGTGTGATTGGCGAGCGCGATCGACTGTCCCACTTCCAGCGGCAACGTGCGCACATAGTATAGCGCGGACAGGACGTCCTGCGTTCGCGGCGGTATCGGCACCACCTTGTCCTTGTAAACCGCGCGGTGCGCCTTCTGGTCGAAGTCGACCGATTCGTCGCGCTTGAACTTCCCTTCGCGGATGTGCTTCTCGTAGCGAAGGCTGTAGAGTTCGGTCGTGTCCATGTACGACTCGTAGCGATCGCGCACGGTGAAGAATTTCGAAAAGAAATCGTTGGTGCGTGCGTCGGTCACGATGCGGTAGCTCGGACGTCCACCGAGGTCGGCCACGTTGCGAATCTCCATGGTCGCTTCGCCGGCCGTGACGAGCCCGTACTGGACGCTGAATACGAGCTTCTCGCCCGCGCCGAAACCAACCGGGCCGGGAATCACGGTTACGAATGAATCCGGCTCCAGGTCCTCCGCGTACAGCGAGTCGTAGAAGGTGACGACGGTGTCCGGCGGCGTCTCCGCCCGCGAGGCCGAGAGAGCCGTGGCCATGACGCCCGCAACGATAAGCCAACGAACCTGCATGCGCGCGCTTCCTCGTGATTCGGGGTGGTGTTCGACGGCGCCGTTCATGCCCCGTCGGGGCCCAGGGGTGAGCCCACGTTCTCGCATAGAACGCGATATGCGTCCAGGGTTTTGTACACCGTCGTGCGGTAGTCGTACCTCGACGATCGCACTCGGGCGGTCTCCGCGCAAGCGCGGCGCAGGACTTCGTCGCCCAGAAAACGGAGTATCGCGTCGGCGAGTGCCGCGGGATTCCGGGGCGGCGAGAGCAATCCGGTGACACCGTCTTCGACCAGTTCGGGGATGCCGCCCGTGCGCGTCGCCACCACGGGCACTCCCAGTGCCTGCGCGTCCATGATCGACGTGCCCAGCCCCTCGAGGTATGAGCTCATCACGAACACGTCGAAGGCGCGCAGAAGATCCAGCGCGTCGCTGCGAAAACCCGTGAACACGACGCGCGCCGCGATTCCCAATTCCCGCGCGAGCGCCTCCAACTCCGCGCGCAACGCCCCCTCCCCCACCACGAAGAAACGCACATCGTCGCGTCGCGCCAGTACGAGTGCGGCCGCGCGCAGGAGGTCGTTCTGCGCCTTGTGCGGGGCCAGTGCGGCGACGTTGCCGATCGCGAGGGTCCGCGCGTCGAGTCCGAACTCGGCGCGCACCGCGTCGCGCGGTTTGAGCCCGTCGAATTTGCCAAGGTCGATGCCGCTGTGCACCACGCGGATCCGGTCGGCGGGAATTCCCCCCTCCAAGAGAACGCGCCGCACGCCTTCCGAGATGGCGATGTAGGCGTCGGCACCGCGGCGGTACTTCCAACGGCTGACGAACCCGCGCGCGACGTCGAAGTCGACGCGTCGGCTCACGACGTGGCATGGGCGTGGCGACAACCCGATTCGTGCGACCGCCACCGCCCCGTGCGCGCGCGCGGCGTGCGAGTGCACGATGTCGAACTCCCCGCTCGCCATGGCGCGCCGCAGCGACACGATACCCACCGGACCCGCCGTAAAGGCGCGCCGGCGGATCGCAAGTGCGGCCGTGCGCCGCGCGAGTTCGCCGTCGGGCGGAGACGCCAGCGTCACGTCGACTCCTTGTTCGACCAGCCCCGACATGAGTAGTCGCACTTGACCCTGCCCACCGCGCCACGTCCTTTCGGAATCCACCATGAGGACGCGCGGTCTTCCCGCGCGCGCCGCTTGTTCGCGCCCCGTCATCGCGCCCCCGCCTCTTCGCAGTACGACACAAAGCGACGCGCGATCGGAAGCGGACTGAAGTCGCGTGCCACACGCGCCGCCCCGGCCCGTGCGAGGCCCCCGCGGTACTCCGGATTCGCGAGGAGGGCCCGAATCGCAAACGCGAGCGCTTCGCCGTCGTCGGGCGGTGTCGTCACGATCTCTTCCCCGACGCGAAACGTCTCTGCGACCGCGCGCGACGCCATCGTGATGACGGCGCGCTCCATGCCCAAGCATTGGTACACCTTGTTCGGCACCACGCGCGCCGCTTTGGGCGTCGAGCCGAAGATCCCGAGGCAAATCGTCGCCGCCGCGATGCGGCGCGGCAATTCGGCGAGGGGAATCCGCGGCGCCATGGTCACGTTGGAAAGCCGCCGCTCGCGCACGATCCGCTCCACCTCGGCGCGCGTCTGTCCGTCGCCGATCAGTTCGAAGCGCACGCGCGGATCGTCGCGCAGCCGCGCGGCCGCGTCGACTACGACGGGCACACCGTGGAGCGGAAGATAGCTCCCGTAGAACAGGACGGTGGCGACTTCGCCTTCCGGTGCCGGCCGCGGTGCGAACACGGCGTCGTCGTATCCGACTTCGAGGACGCGAATCAGCGCATCGGGGGGTGCCAGTTCGTCGGCGAAGAGGTCCGCATGCGCGCGCGTGTCGGCCAGCACGAGATCGGCCAAGGCGAACGACAAGCGGTCGAGATTCTTGTTGTGCGACGCCTGCGGCCCGCGGACGTGGGCGTCGGCGCGGTCGTGGATGCGCGTGTCGAAGCGCGACACGAGCGGGTCGAACACGCACGGCACACCCGCCGCGCGCGCCAACACGTGCGCCAAAGGCATGTCCTTGTGCCGAAACTCGGGCACGAAGACGACCTCGAAGTCGCGCCCGATGCCGCGCCAGCGCCGCAAGAGCTCCGCGTAGCGTCGAATCACCTTGGCGCGCGGGTTGGCGACACAACTCACCACCGGAACGCCCATTCGCGACAAGCCGGCGAGGATCACCGCACTGCGCGGATAGCCCGCGTGGTGTCCGCCGAAGAGACACACCCCGTTCATCGGTCGCGCAGGCGCTCCCACGCCTTGGCGTACTTGAGGAACACGCTGTACGAAGACAACAGACACAGCACCAGTCCGGGATATCCGTCGCGCACACCGCCCTGCAAGAGATACATGCGCAAGAATCGAAACGGTGGATGCACCAGCATATTGAACAGCGCCGCGCGTCCCCCGCGCTCGACGTACTGGCGGGCACCACGCGTGGTGTACGCGTCGATCTTGGCCACGTGCTGCTCGACATCGCGATAGGGCGTGTGGCGGAGGCGTCCCGAGAGCCAGCCGGCTTCGCCCTCGAGCTCGACCTCTTCGTGCACCCACGCGTCCGGGTAGCGTCCGCGATTCTTGTCGTACAGCCGCAGCACCTTGTCGCGTTGCCACCCGCAACCGCGAATGGTCCGGCCGAGGTAATCGCTGCGACGACGGATCCAGAATCCGGCGCGCGCCCCGGGGTCGAGTGCCGCGATCTCCGCGCGCGTGATCTCGTCGAGCGCCTCGTCGGCGTCGAGGACGAGCACCCAGTCGTTCCGTGCCCGCGCCGCGGCCCAATTCTTCTGGTCGGGCGGCGACGCGTACGCACGCTGATAGACTACGGACGCCCGCGCGCGCGCGATTTCCGCGGTGGCGTCGGTGCTGAACGAGTCGACCACGATCACTTCGCCGAAACCGCGCGCACTTTCCAGGCAGCGCGCGATGTGGTCCGCTTCGTTGAACGACGTCACGACCACGCTGATGCGATCGAGATTCACGCACTCACCATCCCGCTCGCGCGCTCGAGCACGCCGCGAGCCGCGTCCCACACCGCGTCCACCGACATGTCCATGCAGGGGGCCCCGAACGGGCACTCCAAACGACGGCACGGCGAGCACGAGAGCCCGCGCCACAGTGCCGCGTCGTTGTCTCCGCCCATGTGCCACTCGCGGGGATCGGTGGCGCCGAACACCGTCACGGTCGGCACGCGTACGCACACGGCCAGGTGTTTCAACCCCGAGTCGATGGTGACGAGCCCCGCGCACGCCGCGAGCAGCCCGGGCGTGTCGGCGAGGCGCGACGCGGGTGCCAACACGGCGGCGTTCCCCGCTTCATTCACGATGGCGCGCGCGACGGGTTCTTCGCCCGGCCCCCAAAAAACCAGCGGGCGGCGTCCGCTCGCCGCGACGCGGCGCGCGAGTTCGACGAAGCGCCCGCTCGCCCACGACTTCACCGGCACCGGCCGGCCCGGATTCAACCCGACCACCGCGCCGGCCTCGATGTCGCGCGCGGAGATGCCCACCGCCGCGAGGGCCTCGCTCCCGCGCGCGCGCACGTCGTCGGAGACGACCAGGCGCGGGGGCAGCGGGTCCGCCTCGACCGCACCCGCGTGGCGCGCGAGTCGCATGCCCCACACGATGGGTGTCCGCGGCACGCGCACGCCGTCGCGAAACTCGCCGCGCGGCTCGACCGTCGTGTAGGCCACGCGCCGGCCGCGGACGTCGAACCCGACGCGCATCGGAGCACCCGAGGCCAGCGTGATCAGCGCGGAGCGCGCGCTCCCGTGGAAATCCAGCGCCGCGGTCGCGCGCAGCCCTCGCAGCGACGCGAGGTATGCGCGCCACGCGTTGGCGCCTCCGCGCGGCGGCGACGGTAGCGCGTCGACGAAGTCGAGCCCATGCAGGAGATCCGCATAGGGGGCTTCCACCACGTACGCGATACGTCGCTCCGGCCGGTACGTCTTGAGCGCGCGCAGGGTCGCAAGAGTCGCGAGCACGTCGCCGAGCTGGCGCAGCCGAACCGCGATCAACCACTCGGTCCGCTCGCTCACCGCGACTCCTTCGCGCGTGCCATGACGTCGCGCACACGTTGCGCGACCGCCACCGCGGTCAGCTCGTTCAAGCAGCGCGTATGACCGAGCGGGCAAACGTGCTGGTGGCAGGGCCGGCATTCCACGTCGATGTACGCGGCGCGATACGGCCCCGCGCCTTCGTACGGGAACCACACCGACGGCTCGCTGCTCCCGAAAATGCCCACCGTCGGCGTGCCGACGGCAGCGGCGACGTGCATGACGCCCCCGTCGCACGCCACCATCGCATCCAGGCGCGACACCACCGCGGCCAGACTGCGAATCGGGAGCGGATCGAGAAATCGCGCGCGCGCCGACGCGCGCTCGCGCACGCGCTCGGTGGCGAGGCGCTCGTCGGGCCCGGTGAACACGATCGCCTCCGCGCCCAGTTCCTGCTCCAGAATCGCGATCAATTCGACGAACTTCTCGCTGGGCCAGCGCTTGACGCTCCATTTTCCTCCGGGATGGATACCGATGCGCGCATGGCGAGCCACACCCAGTAACGCATCCGCCGCCGCGGCTTCGTCGCCCCCGATCCGGAGCGTCGGTGTCCCGGCGCGCGTCTCCCGCGCGAGCCCGAGCGGAATCCCGTAGTGCATGAACACGTCGGTGACGCGACGCACGTCGCGCGGGACGACGATCGGGTGCGTGTACAGCCGACGACGACCGCGACGATTCCCGCCCACGCGCAGCGCGGCACCCGTCGACCAAGACAACCACGCGCTTCTCGGATTGGAATAGAGATCGACCACGGCCCGGTATGCGCGCTCGCGCAGCGCGCGAACCAACGACCACGCCGCGCGCGCGCCTTCTTCGAGTGTGAATACGCGCGTGAAACGCGCGTCGCGCGCCAGCAGGTCGGCCGCGGGTCGGCGCGTGAGGTAGTCGATCTCAACACCCGGCCAGCGCTCGCGCAGGGCGTCGATCAAGGGGAGCGAGAGCACGACGTCGCCCAGATAGTTGAGGCGTGTGACCAAGATGCGCTCGCCGCGCGTGAACGTCGCGGCGGTCTTGCTCGCGGGTGTCATGCGCAGGGATCGCCCGGTTCCGTCGAGCGCTCCGCGGCACGCAAGCGCCCAACGATTTCTCGCGAGGCGTGCGATTTGGCGTCCCCCGCGATCACGGTCTCGATCCCGAGGCGAACGGCCGCCCCGCGCTCCGGCACCGTGTCCGTGGTGTAGTCGGTGCCCTTGGCGTGGACGTGCGGTCGCAGCACCTCGAGGATGCGCGCGACGTCGTCGTCCGCGAAAAGCAGCACCGCGTCGACCGCCTCCAGCGCGGCCACCAAGCGCGCGCGATCGGCGGCCGCCACGACGGGGCGCCCCGCGCCCTTCAAACGCCGCGCTCCGGCGTCGTCGTTGACCGCCACGACCAGAAAATCTCCGTGCTGCTTGGCATCGGCGAGGTAGCGCGTGTGCCCCACGTGCAGCGGGTCGAAGCAACCGTTGGCAAGGACCACGCGACGCGCACCCGACGAGGCGACGAACGCGCGCAGCGCGTCCGCGTCGACGAATATGGGGGCACCCGCGTGCTTCACGAGCGTTGGGCGTCGTCGGCAAGGACGAGGGCGCGCACCTCGTCGGGCGACGCGGTCGCAGTACCGCGCTTCATCACAACCACGGCGGCGGCGAAGGTGGCCATGCGCGCCGCCTCTTCGAGCGACGCGCCCGCCGCGAGTGACAACGAGACCACCGCGGCGACGGTGTCGCCGGCGCCGGTGACATCGGTGGCTTGGCGACTTCCCGCAATGCCGACGTTGGTGACGGCACCGCGCGAATCGCACACCACCATGCCTTTGCTTCCGCGCGTGACGATGACACTCTCGATGCCGGTCTGCGACAACGTGCGCGACAATCGCTTGCCGTCGAGGAGATCCGCTTCGTCCTCGAGCCCGAACGCCGCCAGGGCCTCGACTTCGTTCGGTGTCGCCACGGTGGCGCCGCGGAAGGCGAAGGCGCGGTAACGGCTGTCGACCACGACCGGCACGCGGCGCACACGACACGCGTCGATCGCGCGGCGCGCGATGTCGTCGGGAAGAACGCCCAGGCCGTAGTCGGCCAGGAGCATGGCGTCGCAGGCCGACGCCGCCGCATCGACCGCACCGCCGAGCTTCTCGCGCGCGGCGGAATCGAGTACCACCTTGTGCGACCGATCGACGCGCGCGACCTGCTGCTTCTGCGCGTTCATCTCCCCGGCCATGATGCGCAGCTTGAGCGAGGTCGCCGCGCCCGCAAGCGCGAACAACGTGCGGGTGTCGACGCCGCGTTCGTGGAGCAAGGTGAGCAGCGCGTCGCCCTCGCGATCCGCGCCCACAACACCGACGGCGATCGCGGCTCCGCGCAACGCGGTAACGTTCTGGGCCGCGTTCGCGGCCCCGCCGGGGTGGTTCACGGTCTCTTGATAATCGACCACGACGATGGGCGCCTCGCGCGAGACGCGCGCGGTGGTGCCGAGCACGTATTGATCGAGCAAGAAGTCGCCGACGACGGCAATGCGCCGCGTCGCAAAGGCGTCGAGCAGGTCGAGAAAACGATTGTTACCGGCCATCTTGGGACTGCCTCACGCAGGGGATACTAGCCCAGCCGCGCCTCCGCGGGCGACGGTTTTGTGGTGGTCGTGCGGGCGCTCGATCGGGGTCGCACGCCGCGCGCCCGACTAGGGGCGCATCGCCCGCCGCACGCGCACGAGCACGTCGGCGGCCTCGATCCCGTTGAAGCACTCCAACTGGGTCGGGCACATGCGCCGGAAGCACGGGTTGCAGTGCACCTTGTGCTGCACGACGTGCACATCGTCGCCAACGGGTGCGGTCCACGCGGGCGACGTCGACCCGAATAGGACCACCGTCGGCACACCCAGCGACGCTCCGACGTGCGGTGCCCCGCTATCGTTGGCGAGTAAGGCGCGCGCGCCTTCGACCAGCGCGAAGAACTCGCCGAGGTTCGTGTCTCCCGCAACATTCGCCACACCGGAGAGGCTGGCGCCGATGCGGTCGCACGTCGCGCGGTCCGCGGCACTCCCCGCCAAGACGATCGGGATGTCGCCGGCGAGCGATTCGCACACGCGCCGGTAGCGCTCCCACGGCCACGACTTGGCCGGCCCGTAGGCCGCGCCGGGAACGACGAGCAGGTAGGTTCCGCGCGCGAGACGGTGCTTCGAGAGCACGCGATCCACACCCGCACGATCGGCGTCCGACACGCGCACGTGCGCGCGCGTTCGCGATGCGGGAGCGTCGTCGCGCACTCCCAGGGCTCTCGCGACCAATTGGGCGTAGCTCTTCGTAAGGTGAACCGTGCGGCTCGGCGCGGCAACGGCTTCCGAAAGGAGTAACCGGCGTCCGTCGGTCGCGAATCCGACGCGGGTCCGCACGCGCGCGAGCCACGGGGGAATGGCACTCGAGAACGATGGGGGCAATACCACGACGGCGTCGGCGCCGTACGCATGGAGAGCTCGCGTCCGCGCGCGCACGCGTGCGCCGCGCCCGGCGGGGGCGTCGGATTCAATCTCGTTGACACCGTCGACGCCCCAGTAGACGCGTGCCGTGTACGGCGAGGCGACCACCGTCAGCTCCCAGCCCGGAATCGACGCGGCGCGGTCGACGGCGGCGAGGCTCATGACGGCGTCACCGAGCCAATTCGGCGCCACCATCACCAGGCGCCGTCGCGCCGTCGCGACGGCACTCATGCGGTAGCGTGGCCGAACTGCAGTTGGTACAGACGGTGGTAGGTGCCGTTCTTCGTCATGAGCTCGGCGTGCGTCCCGTGCTCGGTCAGCCGCCCGCGCTCGAGCACGAGAATCTTATCGGCGTGACGAATGGTCGAGAGCCGGTGCGCGATGACGAAGGTGGTGCGCCCCGCGAACAACCGCTCCATCGCTTCCTGCACCAAGCGCTCGCTCTCGCTATCCAGCGCACTGGTGGCCTCGTCGAAGATGAGAATGGCCGGGTCGCGCAGGATCGCGCGCGCGATGGCGAGGCGCTGGCGCTGCCCGCCCGATAGCTGCGCGCCACGGTCGCCGACCACGCTATCGTAACCGTCGGGGAATCCGATGATGAAGTCGTGCGCGTTGGCGGCGCGCGCCGCGCGCTCGACCGCGTCGGCTGTGGCGTGCGGGCTCCCGTACGCGATGTTGTTATAGATGGAATCGTTGAACAGGATCGTCTCCTGGGTGACGATGCCCATCAATGCGCGCAACGACGAGAGCGAGAAATCGCGCGCGTCGACGCCGTCCAAGGTAATGCGTCCCGCGGTGGGTGCGTAGAAGCGCGGGATAAGATCGACCAGCGTGGTCTTGCCGGCCCCACTCGAGCCCACGATGGCGACCACTTCCCCCTTCTCCGCGACGAAGGATACGTCGCGCAGCACGTTCTCGTCGGCGACGTACTCGAACGACACGTTTTCGAACCGCACCTCGCGCTCGAATGACGCCGTGCGCGCGCCTTCCACCTCGTGCTCGCGCGCCACGTCGAGGAGGTCGAACACGCGCTGCGCGGAGGCCGTGGCTTGCTGCACCACGGTGGTCAAGCGGCTCAAGTTCTTGAGCGGACTCACCACGAACAGCATGGCGGCGACGAACATCACCAAATTTTCGGCCGGCAAACCGCCGTCGATCACGCGCTGTCCCCCGTACCAAAGCACGATCGCGAACGACACCGTCCCCAGCAATTCCGACGTCGGCGCCGATAGCGCTCCGTACATCTGCATCTTCACGTAGTGCATCATGTGGCGATAGCTGTGGCGTCCGAAGCGCTCCTGCTCGCGCTGGCGCGTGTCGAAGGCTTTCACCACCCGCACGCCGGCGATGGTCTCTTCGAGGCTCGCGGTCATGTCGGCCATGCCTTCTTGCGCACGGCGGCTGCGCCGCTTGAGCTTGCGACCCACCCAATCGATCAAGACCACATTGAGCGGTACGATGCACAACACGAGGAGGGTCAACCGCCACGACACCGTGAGCAGAATGCCGAGTGCCAACAACGTCATGAGAATGTTGCGCAGAACACTGCCGAATACCCCGATCACCGCACCGCGCAGCATCGAAACGTCGTTGGTCACCTTCGATATCAAATGCCCCGCGCGCTCGCGGTCGAAGTACGACAGCGGCAAGTCGAGAATGTGCGCGTATACGTCGCGCCGTATCCGATACAACACGCGCTGCTCGAGGTACTCGGTGAAATAGGTTTGCACGTAGCCGAAGATGTTCTTCGCGATCATGAGGCAGATCAGAAGCCAGATGAAACGCGCCAGGCGTTCGTTGGCAGTGCCGGCGTACATCCACCCTTCGAACGAAGTCTTGAGCTGGACGCGCGTCTCTTCGACGAACTTCGGCAGCGGGAGACCCTCTTTGACCTCACCGGGAACGCTCACGGCGGGGGCGTCACGCTCGAGGATCACCCGCAAGAAAGGCGGGATCAGGGTCAGCGAAACGCCCGAAAGTGAGGCGAAGAGCGCGATCGTGACCGAAAGCACCAGCATCCGCGGCCAGTACGGGCGGACGTAGGCGAGCAGGCGTCGGTAGGTTTTCATGGAATCGGGGCCGGCCGGGGCCGGGGTAGCCGAGAATATGACACCCGACGGGCGTCTGCGCTAGCGCTGCGTGAGGTGGAGGAGGGTATCGATCTTCGAGGAGACTTCGTCCACGGACACTTGCTGGCCGCGGACGCCCTGAATGATCTGTACCCAGGGGGTGGATTTTGGAAACCAGTTGGCCGCATCGAAACGCGTGAAGAACCCGATCGTCGGCAATCGCATGTTGACCGCGAAGTGGAAATAATCGGTGTTCCCGGCCAAGACTAGGCTCGCGCGACTCAAGAGCGCAAGCGCTTCCTTGACGTTGCGCGGCTCGATGTCCATCAGGGATCCCTTCAGGAGGGTGCGAAATCGCGCCATACTCTTCGCATCCAAATTGTTCGATAGCAGCATCAGCTTGGCGCCGTGGCGTCGCGCCACTTCGTTCGCGATGTGAGCCATCGCGGTCTCCACCAAGCGGTGATTGCCCTTCCCCATCCCGGGGTCGACGGCGATCAGCATGGTCTCCTTGTTGGGACTCCGGAAGTGAATCATCTGTGCCGCCCAGCGCACGTCCGCTTCGGGGAGCTTCCAGGCCGGAATCGAGTCGCCCGGGCTCTGCCCCAGACACGCTCAAGTACGACAGCGCCCGCGGTCCTTCGTACTGGACGTTCTTCGAATTACGGATCTCGCAGTTGACGAAGGGATACGTAAAGGTCTGCTGAAAGCCCACCCGCAGTCGCGCCTTCGATATCAAGGCCACCAACGAGCGCGCGAGGCTGAATTCGTGGCCCAACAGAAACACGATGTCGAAGCCCCGGCCCTTGATGCGACGCAACAGCGCGAAGTAGGTGCTCGAAAAAAGCGAGAGGTGCTCGGGTTCATAGCTGATCATCTCATTGATCGGCTCGAGGGTGCGAATCAACTCGCCGTTGCCTTCGCGCACCAACACGGTGACGCGCATGCCCGGGTACCGGCGCTTGAGATGATTGAGCACCGGGGCGAAGAACAGCAGTTCGGTTAGATCGCCCGAGTCGACGACGAGGACGCGGCTCTGGTTGTTGATGTCGCTAGGGAGCGAGAAGCTGGCCTGGCCGACCATGCGCGAAAACAGCGGGGTCAGTATCCCGACCATCTGGTCGCGTCGGTGGGTCAGAGTCGTCGTGGACACGCTGTGTCTCCGTGGAATCCGGCTAGGAGCCTGCGGTGGAATCGACGTAACTACAGCAAAATAAGGGCCAATCAGGCGCCGACCAAGGTCTTATCGATGGCCTCGGCCGCGCGGTGCATGGGAATCAACTTCAAGTCTTTCTTGATGATGTCCGGGATCTCGTCCAGGTCCCGTTTGTTGGCTTCCGGGAAGAGGACCGTCTTGATCCCGGCCCGATGGGCAGCGATGACCTTGTCCTTGAGCCCCCCGATGGCCAAAACCTGGCCTGTCAGGGTCAGTTCCCCGGTCATGGCGACGTCGTTCCGCGCCGGGCGGTCGAAGAGGAGCGAGGTGATCGTGGTGGCGATGGCGACGCCAGCGCTGGGGCCGTCCTTCGGAACCGCCCCCGCCGGGACATGGATGTGGATGTCGTACTTGGTGAAGAAATCCTTGTCGGGGGCCTTCGTCAGGTAGTGCGACGCGACGAACGACAGCGCGGCCTCGGCGCTCTCGCGCATGACCCCGCCCAGCTGGCCGGTCAGGCGCAGGTGGCCGTTCCCCTTCATCTTGACCGCTTCGATAAAGAGGATCTCGCCCCCGTCGAACGTCTTCGCCAGTCCGGTCACGACACCCACCATCGGACGCTTGCGCGCGATCTCGCTGTGGTATTCCTGCTGTCCCAGGAAATCGGCCACGTTCTTCGCACTGATCTTCACCGCGCGCTTATTACCGCCGGCGAGCCGGCGCGCGATCTTGCGGCAGATGCCGGCCAGTTTGCGCTCCAGCTCGCGGACCCCGGCCTCGCGCGTGTAGTGACGGATGATGTGTCGAAGCGCATCGTCACTCACCTTCAGAAGCTTCGGCGGAATTCCGTTGTCGTCGAGCTGGCGCGGGAACAGGTACTTCTTCGCGATTTCGACCTTGTCCATCGTGATGTAACCGGGAAGCTCGATCACTTCCATGCGGTCGAGCAACGGACGCGGGACCGAATCCAGCACGTTGGCCGTTGCGATGAAAAGGACCTTCGAAAGGTCGAAGGGAATGTTGAGATAATGATCCTCGAAGCTGTCGTTCTGCGCCGGGTCGAGCACTTCGAGCAATGCGGCCGCGGGGTCGCCGCGGAAGTCGGCGCCCAACTTGTCGATCTCGTCCAGCATGAACACGGGGTTGTTGCTGCCCGCGGTGCGCATGCCTTGAATAATGCGACCGGGTAGTGCCCCGATGTACGTGCGACGGTGGCCGCGAATCTCGGCTTCGTCGCGCATGCCGCCCAAGGAGATGCGCACGAACTTGCGTCCCATCGAACGCGCGATCGACTTCCCGAGCGAGGTCTTCCCCACACCCGGCGGGCCCGCGAAACAAATGATCGACCCCTTCATCGATCGCTTGAGCTTCTTGACCGCGAGGAATTCGAGGATGCGCTCCTTGACGCGCTCCAAGTCGTAGTGATCCTCGTCGAGGACCTTCTCCGCCTCCTTCATGTCGAGGTTGTCGTCGGTCGAAATGCCCCACGGTAGATCGAGAATCCAGTCGATGTACGTCTTCGACACCGTGTACTCGGCGGCTCCCGGCGACATCTTCTGCAGGCGGTCGAGTTCCTTGACGGCGACTTCGCGCGCCTGGGGGGTCAGCTGTGCCGCGTCGATCTTCTCGCGCAGTTCTTCGGTTTCGACGGTGCGGTCTTCGTCTTCGCCCAGTTCGCGCCGGATAGCCTTGAGCTGCTGGCGCAGGTAGTACTCGCGCTGCTCGCGGTCCATCTCTTTCTTCACGTCGGCTTGGAGCTTGCGCCCGAGCTTCATGACTTCCATCTCGTCGGCCAGGTAGCGGGCGAGATTCTTCAAGCGCTCGGTGGCGTCGGCTTCTTCGAGCAGCTTCTGCTTGCGATCGAGTTCGATGTTGAGGTTCGTCGCAATGACGTCGGCCAGGCGGCCGCCTTCCTTGATGTTGTTGATGATGATCTTGAGCTCGTCGGCCAGCGTGTCCGACTCGTCGATCATTTTCGAGAACGTACGCACGACGTTCTGCACGTAGGCCTTGTGGAGGTCGGTGTCGCTCTCGATTTCGTCCAGCGGGCGCACCTTGCCCTTGAGGTACGGCACCACTTGGGTGATCTCCGTGAGCTGGATGCGAGCGATGCCCTGCGCCAAGAGGCGCATTTCGCCGTTCGGGAAGCGGATCATCTTCTGGATGTGGATGGCGGTGCCGACGCGGTAGATGTCGTCGGGGCCCGGGTGTTCGGTCTCCGCATTCTTCTGCGTGAAGGCACCAATGATCTTGTGCTCGGCCAGCGCCTCGTCGGCCAGGCGCAGGAGATTCGGGTCGCGCAGGATGAGCGGCACCATCATGAGCGGGAACACGACCGCGTCGTTGATGGGCAGGATGGCGAGCTCGCTCGGAATGCTGCCCGTGCCGATGCCGGGCTCTTCGAATTCGAGGGTGCTTCGTGACTTCACCGATCACTCCGTCGCTTGGGGACGACCGCCGTCGCGCTATTCAATCTCGACCCGACGCTTGCCCGGGTGGTCGCCGCGCTTTTTCAAACGAATCTCGAGCAGTCCATTCGCGTAGTGCGTGGTAACGCTCTCGCGGTCCACCTGGACGGGAATGCCGATTAGGCGCTGGAACGGCCCCACTTGGATCTCGAGCGCGTGAAACTGCTTCTTGCCCGGTGGAATGAGGTCTTTACGAACACCGCTGATGCGCACGATGTTGCCGTCGGTGAACACCGTGATGTCTTTCGGGTCCATGCCCGAGATGTCCATGATCACGACGAACTCGCCGTCGGTCTCGAAGACGTTCATGGCCGGCTCCCAGCCGAAGCTCGTCTTCATCTTGATCTTGTGTTTGGCCGGCGTGTGTTCGGACATCAACATTTCGAGCAGCTCGCGAATGTTGTCGAACTCGCTCATGTCGAGTTCGCGAGACAGCGGCCACACGGGGGTATCCGGCAACCTGGCGTTCATAACCCTACACTCCTGAAGCAAAGATGGGCGCTAACCGTCGGCGTCGCCGCGCATTACAGCGACGAAAAAGGACTGTACCGGCGCGAGCTTTGGCCTGTCAAGAAAAGCGAGGGCCCCGCGACACGATTTCCGCGGGGCCCGAGCGGGCACATAACAGGCTTCGACCACGAGGTTCCTACCGAATCGTCGACCCAACCGTCCCCTTGCGAGCCCCTTCGCCCAAGCTGGTCGAGGGCGTGGGCGGCACGCGCTGCGACACGCCGCGCTGATCGTCGCGAAGCGTGGCGAAGCCGGTCCCGACGTTGCGACTGAACTGCCATTCGACCACCGCCCGCTTAGCAAAGATAAACTCGTAGAGCGTCCAGTCGACGCCGTTGTCGTCTTGGAGCACGTACGTCCAGTGCTCCTCACCGCGATCCGGGATCGCCGTGCGCGCGTCGGGCTTTCCCCACGCGGCCAGCACGTCGTAGTAGCCCATACCCAGCGCCACTTCGCCGCGTGCAACCTCGGCGTTGAAAGGACCGTTCGGATTCGCGCGCATATAGTCGTCGCGAATTTCGATGATCGCCGGCGTATCGTCGCGGCGCGGAAGGCCGGCCGTGCACGACGCCAACACACTCGCCGCGAGTGCCGCCAACACGACGATTCGGGACCGATAGCCGCCACGGGGACGCATGGGGTGCCTCCTGCTACGAATGATGTCTGGAAGTTTCGCGCAAGAACTCGCGCGTACCTCGAATGCCCCGGCCTAGCCGGACGTCCGTCCGACCTTGTTACACAAAGCACAAAGCGGGGCACTTTCGCGGGAGGAACAACTAAGGTTTGCGCGCGAAGTGAATCGCGGAAACTCCGGGGAACTCCAATGTCTCAACGCGCACATAGCGCGCATCGATTTCTGCGAGAACGCGGCCGGAAGGATCGTCGACCCACGGGCGCGCACGCACGTACCACAGGGAATCGCATTGCACGAAGAGATTCGCGAGTTGATCTTGCATCATCGACTCGGGTTCGCCGTACACATACAGAACGGGCGCGTCGCTGGTCGCGTAATGCGCAACGATCTGCCACACGGTGGGAGCGAAGATGCATTCACCGGGCGCGATGCGCGCCTCCACCGCGCGCACGGCGTCGCGCACGTCTTCCTTGGCGTAGCGCGGGTCTTGGTAGTAATTCCAAAGCGACGCTGCGCACGTGGCCGCGACGAGGAATGCCGCCGCCCACTCCCTGCGGCCCCGCAACGACGCGATGCCGACCGCGATCAGCGACAGGTACATCGGGAGTCCGACCAGCACGTAGCGCACATTGAACGCCTTCGCGTTCTGCCAATTGAGCACCAACGTCGCCACCAAGGGAATTCCCACGTACAAGAGCGGTTCGACGACGGCCCAGCGTCCATAGGTGCGCGCCCCGCGCGCAATGCCCAGCACCAGGAGCGACGCGAACAGCACCCCAACCCAAGCGATGATGGCGCCGTGACGCGCGAGCACACCGCCGAGCGACGGCACGTCGTGGAGCTCGCGCAAGGACGGGCCCAGTGTCAATCCCACGCTGTAGGCGAAGGCGGCGTACGGAACCGATTCGATGCGAAACGTGGTGTCGCCGCGCAGTCGCTCGGCGGCGTCGAGCTCGCCGGGACGAATCGGCGTCGCCAGACGGCCGAGGTCGACGTAGGTCGACAAGCGGTAGATCCAGGGCGAGATGAGCGCGACCACGAGGAGCGTCACGCCGGCCCAACGCGCGACCGTCGCGCGCGACACCCGGCCGCGCTTGAAATACGAGAGGGTGTGTACGACGAAAGAGAACGTGGCCGAAAAATTCGACAGCACCGATGCCGCCGCGGCGACAGCGAGCGCCGCAGTGCGTGCGCGCGTCGCGCGCGCCAGCAACCGATCGACGCCGACCGCACCCGCCATCACGAAGAGGACCGCAAAAGCGTAGTTGCGGAGTTCCTGCGAATAATGCACGTGGAGCGGGTTGATCGCGAGGAGGAAGGCTCCCCACAGGGCCGCCCGCGCGCCGAAGCGCGGGCGCATCCAGGCGAACAGGAGGGGCACGGTGGCGGTGCCCGCGATGGCGCTCGGGAGGCGCAGCCAACCGTCGCCGTCGCTCACCAGGCGAAACATCGCCACCACGAACGCGTGCAAGGGCCCGTGGATGTTGTAGCGCAGGAGCTGCCACAGCGGGTAGCCGGGCTTGGGAGTAGCGACTTCGAGGGTGAAGTACTCGTCGATCCAGAGGCTTTGCGCGCCGATGTGCAGCACCCGCAGGACCGCGGCCAGTGCCACGACCGACGCCAGCACCGTGCGCGTGCTCGGCACGGCACCGCCTTCGCGAAGGAAGCTTCGGTTCATGGAGCGACGCACGCCGAGCGCGCGCCGCGTGCTATACTCGCGCTCCGCACCGCGCCCGATTCGCACCGCGAAGGAGTCATGCGTGTCCCTCGATGACCGGCTCTACATCGGACCCGCCGGGTGGCAGTACGACGACTGGTACGGCACGATGTATCCGTCGCCGCGCCCGCGTGGCTTCGACCCGCTCGCATACGTCGCATCGTACTTCAACCTCATCGAAATCAATAGCACGTTCTACCGTGTGCCCGCGCCGGCGACGTGCCGGAGCTGGCTCGAACGCGTCGCGATTCATCCGCGCTTCTTGTTCACTGCCAAAGCCCACCAGTCGTTCACACACCGCGACGATTCGAGTGCCGTCGACCGCGCGCAATTCGTGCACGCGCTCTCACCGCTCCACGACGGCGGTCGTTTGGGCGCCGTGTTGCTCCAGTATCCGTGGTCGTTTCGCTTCGACGCGTCGTCACGCCGGCGACTCGACGGCCTGGTCGCCGACCTGGGTGCACTCCCGCTGGCCGTCGAGGTTCGTCATGGCAGCTGGGAATCCGACGAGGCGCAGGCGTATCTCGCCGAGAAACCGGTCGCGGTGTGCGGCATCGACCAGCCCGTCATCGGAGAGTCGCTGCATCCCTACCCGTACCGCGCCGGTCCAGCCGGCGCCTATTTTCGATTCCATGGTCGCAACTACCCGCACTGGTTCGGTGACTCCGGGCGCGACGAACGATACAACTACCTGTACACCGAGTCGGAGCTTTCGCCGTGGGCGGAGGTCATTCGTGGCGCCGTACTCGCGAGCGAACGCGTGTTCGTCGTTCTGAACAATCATTTTCGCGGTCAGGCGCCAGCCAATGCATTCGAGCTGGCGGCGATCTTGTTGGGGCGCTCGCTACCGGCGCCGGCTTCCTTGCGCAGCGCGTACCCGAACCTCGTTGCGCGCACCACAGGCCCGGATGTCGACACCCCCGGCACCGATTTGTTTGGGAACGAAGTTAGCGACCGAGCAGAAGGACGAGTGCCCCCACGACGACCACGACCCCGCCCGCGATAAGAATCATTCGCTTGCGATCCATCGGGACGTTGGACCGCGGCGCCACGACGCTCTCGTGGTCGCCGTCGGACAGCGGGTTCTCCCCCGGGTCGTCGAAGCCGGGACGGCTCGTGAAGTTGGGGACGTCGATCTTGTCGGTCTTGTTGAAGTGCTGGAGACACAGCGAACAGAAACGCGCGTCCGGCTCTTCTTCCCATCCGCAGCGCGGGCAGAGAATACCGCCGCTCGGTGTCCGACGCTCGAGCGGTTTCGCGAGTTCCTTCGACGCGACCGGGGCGGCCGGCTTCTCTTCCACCGACGGAACGGCATCGACGACCACTTCCATGCGAGCGGTCCCGCCCAATTCTTCGATCACCTTGCAGAGCCAGCGCGATTTCTTGTACGGGAGCCGCTGTGCCACCACCGCCGGCGCGCGCGAAACCAGCTGGGTCATGCGCGGCACGGGCGCTTTCAAGCGGATCGACAGTTTGAATGCGAACGACTCCGGAGTCTCGACCTGGCGGTCGATCGACTCCAGCACGACGCGATAGTCGGCGTTGGGATCGGCCGCGGGCATGCTTGCGGAACGGCGGGGCGCTTCCGCCTTCGCCGGGCGGTCGCCGCCTTCCGCGGCGCGCTCGCCGAGCTTCTCCAGTGCCGCGCGCGCCGCGTCGTCGCCCGGATTGAGGAATAGAATCTTGCGATAGTGGCGAATCCCCAGATTGCGGTTCTTGTCGACGCCCTTGGGCGACTCCCCGACGAGCCGCGCGAGCAGGGCCGCGTTGATCGAATGCGTGTAGCCCGCCGGGTCCTTGAAAAACTCCGTGAGCCCGCGACGGTCGCGGCGCAAGCCCTCCTTGTCCATCGCCTCTTCCAGGTCCATCACGATCTCGGACGCGTGCGCGTAGCGCGCGTTGAGCGGCTTGGCGAGCATGCGTCGCACGATCTGCTCGAATTGTTCCTCGACCAGCGGATTGAAGGACGTCACCGCTTGCGGCTCCAGATTCTGGATGCGATCGACGACCTCGGAGTAGCTCGCCCCCTCGAAGGGCCGCTTCGACGCCAGCATCTCATAGGCGACGACACCGAGCGAAAAGATGTCGCTCTCGGTACCGACCGATTCGCCGCGCGTCTGCTCGGGCGACATGTATGCCGGTGTTCCCACCACCTTGCCAGCGTGCGTGACCAGGGTCAGCTTGTCGATCGCCTTGGCTAGCCCAAAGTCCGCCACCTTTATTCCGCCCTGGCGTGTGAAGATGATGTTCGCGGGCTTGATGTCGCGGTGGACGAGGTTTTGCGCATGCGCGGCTTCGAGGCCGTAGCAGACGTTGAGCACGATCGTGAGCGCCACGTCGATCGGCAAGTGGGGCTGCGTGCTCAGGAGCTCTTCGACGGTCAAGCCGTCGTAATACTCCATGACGATGTAGTAGGCGCCGTCCGACTTTCCCGAGTCGATGACATTGACGATGTTGTCGTGCTGGATGCGCGCGGCGGCTTCCGCCTCTTGCTGGAAGCGCGTGATGAAGCGCGCGTCAGCCGCCAGGTGCGGCAGAAGCACCTTGATCGCGACCGTCTTCTTGACCGAGAGCTTGCGGGCCTTGTAGACGACGGCCATCCCGCCGACGGCGATTTGCTCGAAAGAATCGTAACCGTTGATTCGGAGGACGGCTTGCATGGTACGGCCCCGGCATAGGGACCGCACGCGGAGTGCAGGGATCGTACCACGCCGAGGGCGGGCTCGAGCCTATCTATACTTAAACATCAAACGATCAAAATAACCAATTGGAAATATGTCGATTACAAGATGGCACTATGGAGCTGTGGCGAGCATGCGTTGGCCCTCGACGCCCTGCTGGCTGACGGCGGAGACGGCGAACTGCAGACCCGTGAGTTCAAAGCCGAAGGTCGCTGGGTAGGTGGTGTTGGGTGTCTCGAAGAGCAGCTCGTCCTGCCCGAACTGTCCCCCGCCGATCAGGTACATCCGGTAATGATCGACGTTGGTCGGGTCGGCAACGGTCCACGAGAAATCGTAGTCGTTCAGGTCCGGGTCGACGCGTGTGATGACGAAATTGGCCGGGGTCGGCGGAACCACCAGATCGAGCGCCGCCGGGAAGTCTTCCTGCTTCGGACACCCCACGACACCGACCAACAGGATCGCGAGGGCGAAAGTGGCCATCTGAATCGGGAAGCGATGGGTTCGTACAAAACGCATGCGAGGGGCTCCTAGAAACGAATCGTTCGCACCAGGCGCAGGCTGTCGCCGCGCCACTCGAGGGAAACCGGCTGGGGTTCGACTTCGCCGGACTCTTTGCCGGACAGCAATATGTCGACCACGTTCACCGCGTACGTCACAGCCAGGGCGCCGATGAACACGTTGCGCCACTTCTCGTCGTCCTGGGCCTTGCTGTACGCGTCGCTCATCTGCGTATAGGTGTCGTTGATATCACCGATATAGACGGTCTTGCCGCTGTCGAGATCACTTTGATAGCCCAGGTAGATTCGCTTTTGACTCTCGTATTGATCGACGGTGCGCGCATAGTTGATCTGCGAGGCGAACAACCCTGTCCACGATATCAGTGCGGCCGTTCCGAAGATCGACGCCTTGGCATAGTGACCGTCCTGCGCCTGGCCGAGCCCCGGTAATAGGAGCGACAACAGAAGCGAGTCGGCCGCCGCCGCGGGCGAGGCCAGGGAGAGAATAAAAAGTGCGGCCAAAGTGGCCGCCACTCGACGTAACGTCTTGCCTCGAATCATGGATACGCCTTACGTTTCTACGAGTTGAAAGAATATCGGGCGGCCATTCGCCGCCCCGACTGTCTACGCGGTCGAGCGCCGAATGTTACGTGCAATTCCCTGCCGAAGCAATTTTTTTCTCCGGGCCCCATCCGACGGCGCCGCCCCTCGTCCGTGCCCCCATCGCACGCGACGGACGGGTCGCGCGACCCGTTGAGGTTACCGCTCTCGCATGATTGAAGTCCACGACCTCACCAAGCGCTTCGGTACACGGGATGCCGTCCGCGACGTTTCCTTTGCCATCGGTGTGGGCGAGATCGTCGGGTTTCTGGGGCCCAACGGTGCGGGCAAGACGACGACGCTGCGCATGCTCACGGGTTTCCTGCCGCCGACCGCAGGCTCGGCTCGTGTGGCCGGCTTCGACGTCGTCGCGCAGTCGATGGAGGTTCGTGCGCGCATCGGATACCTCCCCGAGACCGTACCCCTTTATCGCGACCTTACGGTCGCCGCATACCTCGAGTTCGTCGGCGTGCTCAAGGGGATTGCGCGCGACGAGCGCTCGCGTCGAACCGCCTACGTCGTCGACGCGTGCGGCATCGGCGAAGTGCGAACGCGCCGCATCGGGACGCTTTCGCGCGGCTTCCGCCAGCGCGTCGGATTGGCGCAGGCGCTGTTGAACGACCCCGACGTCCTCTTTCTCGACGAACCCACCGTCGGGCTCGATCCCAAGCAGATCGTCGAGATTCGCGAATTGATCCGAAGCCTGGCCGGCCGCCGCACGGTGATTCTGAGCACGCACATCTTGCCCGAGGTGACTCTACTGTGCCGGCGCGTGCTCATCATTCATCGCGGGCGCTTGATCGCCGACGCACGCCCGGACGAGCTGCGCGCGCACGGTGCGACCGCTTTGCGTATCGACGTCGAGGCCCGCGCGTCGAAGGAAGCGCTCGCCGCTCTCCTCCGCGGGCTGCCCGGGGTCGCGTCGGTGGAGCCGCTCGAGACCGCTGCCTCCGGGGATGCGCGCGTACGCGTGTCCGCTTCCGACGGCGCCGACCCCCGCGACGCTATCGCGCGCGCGCTCGTCGACGCCGGCATGGGGCTGCGCACGATATCGGTCGCGGCCGCGACTCTCGAAGAGGTTTTCCTCGAACTCGTGACGAAGGAGGAGTGACGTGCGGAAATCCTTCGCCATCTATCAAAGAGAGATCGCGTACTACTTCCAGTCGCCGGTCGCCTACGCCGTCATCGCGATCTTTCTCTTCCTCGCGGGCTATTTCTTCTACAACTTGCTCGGCTATTTCAATATTGCGTCGATGCAGGCCATGCAGAACCCGGTGCAGGCGCGATCGCTGAACCTGACCGCGTCGGTCCTGCAGCCGTTGCTCGGAAACTTGAGTACCGTCCTCTTGCTGCTCTTGCCGCTGCTCACAATGCGGTTGTTCGCCGAGGAACGGCGCAGCGGCGCCGCCGAGTTGTTGTTCACCTACCCGGTGTCGGACGCGTCCGTCATCGTCGGGAAGTTCGCGGCCGCCGTGACCGTGTACGTCGTCATGCTGGCCATGACGCTGCCCTATCCCGCGCTGCTCTATCACTTCGGCAACCCGGAACCGGGGCCCATCGTGTCGGGATACCTCGGGCTCTTCTTGATGGGCGTCGCGTTCATCGCCATGGGGACGTTCTTCTCGTCCCTCGGCGACAGCCAGCTGGTCGCGGCGGCGGCGACCTTCGGATGCGGCTTGTTGTTCCTCGTCATCGGGTGGATGACCCCTTTCGTTTCCGCCACCTTGGGTGCGGTGCTCCAGCAGCTGTCAATCGTTCACCACCTCGACGGATTCGCGCGCGGCGTCGTCGACACCAACGATCTCGTGTTCTACGTGAGCCTCACCGTGTTCTTCCTTTTCCTATGCGCGCGCGTGTTGGACTCGGCGCGGTGGCGGAGTTGACGGAGCCGCGTATGCAGGACACTTCGCTTCCCTCGCACCCCACCGCGCGCACGACCGCGTGGCGCGCCGTCGCGGCCGGCGGCGTCCTCCTTCTCGCCGTGGCGGTGCTCTTGTACGGCGCGCGCGTCGCGAACCCACGCGCCTGGTTCGTTATCGCCGTCGCGGGCGCGGCGCTGCTCGCAACCGCCGCTATCGCCAACGCGCGCACGGTGGCCGCGTTCTTCCGCCGCCGCGACGCGCGTCGCGGTACCGACGCGGCCTTGGCCACCCTGTTCATGGCCGCCATTCTCGTGGTCGTGCAGGCCACGTCGGTCAATCGATCGCACACCTTCGATCTCACGCGCAATCATCGCCACACGTTGGCGCCGCAAACCACCGCCTTGCTCGATTCCCTCGATCGCGATGTGAACGTCACCGCGTTCTTTCGACAAGCATCCATCAAGCGCGACGGAGCCGAAGAATTGCTCGCTCTCTACGCGCGGCGCAGCGCCCGCTTCCACTTCGTATTGGCAGACCCCGATCGACAGCCCGACCTGGCCCGGCGTTTGGGGGCGTCGCTCGACGAGATGGTCGTGCAAGCGGGCGAAGACCGGCGCGTCGTGCGCACCATCGACGAAGAAGGACTGACCAACGCGCTGGTATCGCTCTCGCGATCGGGGCCGCGCGTCGTGTACTTCGTCACCGGGCACGGCGAGAAGGATCTTTCCGTCTCCGACCGCGAGGGCTATTCGCTGCTCAAGCATGGGCTCGAAGCGCAGGGATACTCCGTGCGCACCGCGTCGTTGTTGGGGGGTGCCAGCGTGCCGAAGGACGGGTCGGTGCTGGTCGTCGCGGGTCCGCGCGAAGACTATTTCGCGGACGAAGTCGGCGCGATCGAGCGCTATCTCGGAGGCGGGGGCTCGGTGCTGTTCCTGCTCGACTCGCGCATTCGTTTCGCGCGCTTGTCAGGTGTGCTCGCGCGCTACCATCTTTCTCTGGTCGACGCCGTCGTGCTCGACCAACTCGTCCTCGACGCCGGCGACCGCTCCTTCGACGCCACCGTCGCCAAGATTCGGCACTACCAACCGCACCCGATCACGCGCGACTTCAATTTCGTCACCATGTTCCCGCGCGCGCGGCCCGTCATGATCGCGACCGATTCTACTAAAGCCGGACTCGACGCGAGCTACTTGTGCCTCACCGACCCGACGTCGTGGGGCGAAACCGATTCGACTTCGTTCGCCATCGGACACGCGACGCGCGACGGCAAGGACATCGCCGGCCCGCTCCCGATCGCGGCGGCGGCGACACTGACGCCGCTGGTTGCGGCCGCGGGCGGGGCCGCACCCGGCACCAAGAGTCGCGTAGTACTGATTGGCGACTCCGACTTCGTCGACAATGCGCTCTACGGAGTCCTAGGCAACTCCGACTTCTTTCTGAACACGATCGCTTTCTTGGCCGAAGACGAGAACCTCATTCGCATCCGTCCGCGCCGTTTGGTCGGCGACAGCGTGTACATCACGGAGCGACAGGGTCGCATGGTGTTCCTCGTGTGCCTGGTGCTCTTGCCGTTGACGCCCATCGTCGCCGGCGCGCTCGTGGTCGCGGGGCGGCACCGGCTATGACGCTCTCGCGCACGTCGCGAGCGCTCTTCGTCGTGGCCGTCGTCGTCATCGCCGCCTTCGCCCTCGTCGAGCTACCGCGCCGTCGCGCGGCCGAGCGCTCGCAAGAACACGCGCGTCGGCTATTCCCGCCGTTTGCCGCCCCGGTCGACGCGGTCGACATCGTGCGACCCAACGACCGTGTGCACGTCGAAGTGCGCGGGACGCACTGGCAGGTCGTGCAACCGGTCGACGACACCGCCGAGTATTCGCGCGTGGCGACCCTCATCGACGCCGTCGAGAAGGCCGAGGTGGAGCGCAATCTCGGTCCCGCGGAGAACGCCGCGTACGGATTGGCACCTCCGGTGGCGGTCGTCACGCTGACCGCGGCCGCCGATACCGTGGCCTATCTGGAACTCGGGGCCCGCACCGTCGATGACGCGATGGTGTACGCGCGCCGTCGCGACGGCGACGTCGTGCTGGTAGCACCCAACATCATCACCGCCGCCACCCTTCCCGCAGCCGCGTATCGCGACCAGCGTTTGGTTCGCGTCGATGTCGACGAAATCGCGGCGTTCAGCGTGCGCCACGGGTCCGAACCCGCCGTGCGCTGGAATCGACGGGGCACCGACGCGTGGTTCACCGTCGCACGGGGCGACACCGTGGCGGGCGACTCGGTCGAAGTCCCCGTGTATCTACGCCGCTTCCGCGGGATGCGCGTGCGTTCCTTCGTCGATCCGGCCGATACCACGGGGGCGTTCGACCGGCTCGCCGGAGTGGTTACGTTCCACAAGCGCGCCCCCCATCCAGCCGTGACACTGCGTTTCGCAGCGCGCGCGGATAGCGGGTACGTGGGCCGTGTGGACGGAGAGTCGCGCGTGGTCGTCGTCCACGGCGACGTCCCCGGCGCTCTCGACGCCTCCGTCGCCACCTTGCGCGATCGCCGCCTGCTGCAATTCTCGCCCCTGCGCGCGAAGCGCATTCAGGTCGCGACGGCGGATACGTCGGCGGTGTTGATTCGCGCCGGCGGGGCGTGGGCGCTTCCCAATCCGGCGCTCGGCCGCGTCGACCCGCGCGCCGCCGCCGACTTGGTGCGAAGCCTGCGGGCCCTGCGCTACGCGCGCGTCGTGGAAACGTCGCCGCGCGACGTCGAGCCGTCCACGTTCACGCTTTCGGTCGCGGCCGAAGGTGATACCATTCTCGACGAGCTTCGCGGCCGACCGCGCCCGGGTTCCGACGACGCGTGGATCGTGACCAGCCGCTCCTCGCGCTTGGTCGCGGAGCTGCCCGCGAGCGACGTGCGCGCGATCGTCGATCGCCTCCGTCGCCTGCGCACGACGCCGCACGGGAGATGAGCATGGACGACGCCCGTTCGATTCGACCACCCGCGGTGGCGGGTCTTTTCTATCCCGACGATCCCGACGCGCTCGCGCGCAAGGTCGACGAGTTCCTCGCCCGCGCGATGGTGGAAAACGCGCGCGTGCCGACGGACCGCGCGCGCATGTTGGTCGCGCCGCACGCCGGCTACGCCTATTCGGGTGCCGTCGCCGCGCGCGGGTTCGCGCTCCTCGCGCGCGATGCGTACGACACCGTCGTGCTGGTGGGTCCGTCCCACGTCGACGCGTTCGACTTCACGTCCGTGTTCGAAGGCGACGCCTATCGCACACCGCTGGGCGTGCTCGACGTCGACCGCCCCGCGGCGCATCTTCTCGCGCGCGCCCACCCGTCCATTCGTCTCTCCGACCGCGGGCACGCGTCACCGCGCCACGCGCGCGGCGAGCACGGGCTCGAAGTCTTGCTGCCCTTCCTCCAACGCGCGTGCGATCGCCCGCACATCGTCCCCATCGTGATGGGCGATCAAGGGTGGGACGCGTGCCTGGCGCTGGGACGCGCCCTCGCCGCAGCGATGGATCCCGAGCGCACGCTGGTAGTCGCGAGTTCGGACCTCTCGCACTTCCACTCCTACGACGAAGCCGTTCGTCGCGACGCCGCCTTCTGCGAGGTATTGACGACGCTCGACGCCGCGCGCCTGTACGACGCCGTGCGCGCGGGTCGCTGCGAGGCGTGCGGCGCCGGACCCGTCATGGCCGGATTGGTTGCATCGGCGGCGTGGGAAAAACGGCGGTGCCGTGTCCTGGCGTGCATCAACTCCGGCGACGTGACCGGTGAACACGAGAGTGTGGTCGGATACGCGTCGGCCGTGGTGACGACACCGTGACGCCGTCATGAGCTCGTCGACGGATTCGCGCTCGCGCGTGGCGCTCTTGCGACTGGCGCGCCACGCCATCGCGACCTCCGTGGGCGGCACGTACGCGGTTCCTGTCGACACCACGCTTCCGATTCTCGACGAACGGCGCGGTGCCTTCGTGACACTCCACCAACGCGCGCGCCTGCGCGGTTGCATCGGCCGGGTCCAACCCGACGACGTGCTGCGCGCCTTGATCCCCGACGTGGCCCGCTCCGCCGCCCTGTCCGACCCGCGCTTTCCCGCCGTGCGACCCGACGAACTCGGGTCGCTCGTCATCGAGATATCGCTTCTGTCGGTGCCGGCGTCGATCCGCGCGGCGAGCGAGGTGGAAGTGGGCCGGCACGGGCTCTTCATCCTGGCGCGCGGACGCCGCGGTCTCCTACTGCCCCAAGTCGCCACACAATACGGGTGGACACGCGAGGAGTTCTTGGCGGAAGTGTGCGCGAAGGCCGGCCTCCCGGCGAATGCCTGGCGCGCCGAAGGCGTGCACCTGCAGACGTTCACCGCGGACGTGTTTTCGGAGGGAGACGAGAGCTAGTCGGCGTCGGAAGCCGCGAGCGCCCGCTCGCGGTGCGTGGAGCCGTCGAAGGAGAGGACGACCGTCGCTTCGCCGACCACGGTCTGAACGTGCACGGGACGCGTCCACACCTGGTAGAGCGCTTCCATCGTGGCCTTGGCGTAGTCGGTGCGCAGCTCGACGCCGTCGAAGCGATGCTTCAAGTACAACTCACCCCGGTTGTCGTAGTTCGCGTCGACCACCGTCACGAACGGGTGTCCGAGATTGGTGAGCTGGAACAAGAGCTTTTCTTTGACCGCTCGGAAGTCGCGGTCCGCGATCTCATAGCGCCCATTGCGCTCGTTGAGCGAGTACGTGAACAGTTTGTGCTCGCGGCAGAACTCCTCGGTCAGGAATTCGTCCACGAAGGTCATATCGTTGTAGATCGCGCGCACCTGGAAGATCTTTTCGCGACCCTCGCCGGCGTCGCGGTGCCACGCCGCCTTGCGCGCGATGTCGTCGCACTCGTCGTACTCCTTGCCGAAGCGCCCGGTGTCCCAGCGGCGCTCGATGTCATGGTATAGCTCGTAGCCCAGCTTGTATGGATTGAGCTGGCCCGGGTGCACGGCCAGGGTCGATGAATGGTGGTCGGCGAAATCCACCAGCTCGCTCGCGCGCAGCGCCTTCGCGGTCATGATCTTCTCGTGCCAGTACGACGCCCACCCTTCGTTCATGATCTTGGTCTGCGCCTGGGGTGCGAAGTAGTACGCCTCCTCGCGAATCATCGAAAGGATGTCGCGCTTCCAGTTGGGAATCGGTGCGTACTCGATCAAGAAGCGCAGGACGTCCTTGGCCGGTTGCGACGGGAATTGGTGCCGAGCGAGCGCCTCGTCCTGCGCCTTGCGCTGGCGTTCCAGATACTCGGGCGGATTGATGAACGGGTCCATGTACGACTTGCTCTTCAAGCGACCGACGTCGCGCGCCGGCGCCGTTTCGTCGGAGGGCGCTTCCACGCGGCGCTCGACGGCGTCGAACAGTGCGTTGGGATCGATTAGGTTTTCAAGCGACGAGCACACGTCGAGAAAGTCCTCGACCACGTCGCGCCCATACTTCGACATGTAGTCGGCGATACGATTGCCGTGGTTCGCCATTTCGTCCATCATGCGACGGTTGGTATTCTTGAAGTAGGCGTTGTTCTTGAAGAAATCGCAGTGGGCGTAGACGTGCGCGATGACGAGCTTCTGGTCGACCATCTGGTTCGAGTTCAAGAGGTACGCGTAGCACGGGTTATTGTTGATGACCATCTCGTAGATCTTGTGCAAGCCGTAGCCGTAGCTTTTCTGCATGTATTCGTACTGCATGCCGAAGCGCCAGTGCGGATAGCGGGTCGGAAAGCCGCCGTACGAGGCGACCATGTTGATCCCTTCGTAGTCGAGCATCTCGAAGATCACGGGAAAGAAGTCGAGGCCGTAGCCGCGCGCGTAGTCCTCGATCTCGGCGATCAGCGATGTCAACTCGTCGTGTTCGATGACAGCCACGCTTACCGCCCCTTTCCAAGGAACTTCTTGATCGATTCGTAGATTTCTTCGCGGCTGTTGATCTCGGCCAGGACGACGTTGTCGGTGGTCTTGAAGGCACCCGCGAGGTCGTTGATGAAGGCCCCGCTCCCGTAGGGGCTCGCGACCTGTCCGTAGCAGAACAAGTTCGCGGCCGGCAGCAGGCGCTCGTTCAGAAGTTTGACGCACACCTGGGTGTCGCCGCCGCCCCAATTGTCGCCGTCGGAGAAATGGAACAGGTAGACGTTGAACTCGCTGGGCGGGCACTCGGCCTCGACCAAGTCGGCCGCGAGTTGGTAGGCGGACGAGATGCGCGTGCCACCGCTTTCGCGGGTGTGAAAGAACGTGTACTCGTCAACCTCGCGCGCCTCGGCGTCGTGCACGATGAAACGGGTGACGACTCCCTTGTACTGGTGGCGCAGCCAGGTATTGATCCAGAACGACTCGTTGCGAACGACGTCCTTCTGCTCGTCACCCATCGACCCCGACACGTCCATCAGATAGAAAATGACCGCGTTGGTTTCGGGCGCGTGCACGGTGCGGCGCGCGCGGTAGCGCTTGTCTTCCTTGATGGGAATGATGACCGGGTTGGCGATGTTGTACGAGCCGGAGGCGATCTGTCGCTTCAACGCCTCGCGGTAGGTGCGTCGAAAATGTCGCAGCGACTCGGGGCCGTTCTTATGGATGCCGGTGAAGCGCCCGTGCTCGGCTTCGATGACGTCCTTGCTCTTGGGTCGAATGTTGGGGAGTTCCAACTCTTCGGCCATGATGCGCGCGAGCTCGGCCAGGGCCACTTCGACCTCGACCATGTGTTCGCCGGGCGCGTCGCCCGCGGGTCCCTTGCCGTCCCCTTCCGCTTGTCCGATCGGTGTCCCCGGTTCGCCGTCGCCCTGGCCCACGCCGCCGAAGCGGCGCGTTTCGTGGCGAAACGTGGGAATCTCGATCTGGCGGATAGGAATGGAAACGTAGTCGCGGCCCTGCCGCCCGACCAGCTCGCCCGTCACCATGAACTTGCGGAGCTCTTTCTTGACGATGCCCCGCACGACTTGGCGAAAGCGATTCAGGTCGCGGTCGATGCGCTGGACCATACGCGCCTCCTTCGACGTCGCGGCGTCTAGCTCTGGCGCTTGACGTCGCCGCGCGCGAAGATGCTGGCCACAAAATTCAACACGTCGGTGGCGCAGATGTCGCAGTAGTGCATGTTCCGGATCAAGCGCTGCTTGACCACGTCGATCTTCGCCTGCGTCTCCTTGTCAACCACACTCGACACCAAGTTGGTCAGCTTGATCGAGTCTTTCTGGTCCTCGAACAGCTTGAGCTCGAGCGCCTTCTGCAGGCGCGCGTTGGTCTTGTAGTCGAAGGTCTTGCCGTCGATCGCCAACGCCCCGATGTAGTTCATGATCTCGCGACGGAAGTCGTCCTTACGATTCTCGGGGATGCCGATCTTCTCTTCGATCGACCGCATGAGGCGCTCATCGGGTTCTTCGTCCTCGCCGGTGTACTTGTTCTTCACGCGCTCCTTCTGCGTATACGCCTTGATGTTGTCGACGTAGTTGGAGCACAGCTTGGTGATGGCGTCCTCGTCGGCCGAGATGGCGCGCTGGACCTCGTTCTTGACGATGTCCTCGTACTCGTCCTTTACCTGGGCCAAGAGGTCGCGGTAGCGCTTGCGCAACTCGTCGCTATTGATGAGCGAGTGGTGCTGCAAGCCCGACTCGAGCTCGTTCAAGACCATGAACGGGTTGATGCACTTGTCGGCTTCGTCGCTAACCAGCGCGTTCGAGATCTTGTCTTGGATGTAGCGCGGCGAGATGCCGTCCAAACCCTCGCGCACCGTCTCCTTGCGCAGTTCCTTGACGTTCTCCTCGGTGAAGCCCGGCAGTGACTGCCCGTTGTAAAGGCGCAGCTTTTGCACCAGATTGATCGACGCCTTCTTGGGCTCTTCCAAACGCGTCAGCACCGCCCACATGGCCGCCATCTCGAGCGTGTGGGGCGCGATGTGGGTGTGGCGGATGCGTGAGCTATTGAAGTCGCGCTCATAGATGCGGACCTCGTCTTTCAGACGTGTGATGTAGGGCACGTCGATCTTGACGGTGCGGTCGCGCAGCGCCTCCATGAACTCGTTGTTCTGGAGCTTGCGGTACTCGGGCTCGTTGGTGTGACCGATGATGACTTCGTCGATGTCGGTCTGCGAAAACTTCTTGGGCTTGATCTTGTGCTCTTGCGACGCGCCCAGGAGGTCGTACAGGAAGGCGACGTCGAGCTTCAAGACTTCGATGAACTCAATGATGCCGCGGTTGGCCACATTGAATTCGCCGTCGAAGTTGAACGCGCGCGGATCGCTGTCGGACCCGTACTCGGCGATCTTGCGATAGTTGATGTCACCGGTGAGCTCGGTCGAGTCCTGATTCTTCTCGTCCTTGGGCTGGAAGGTTCCGATGCCCACGCGGTCCTTTTCCGACAGGACCATGCGGCGTACTTCGACGTGGCGGATGACCTTGGTCCAGTCGCCGTCGTAGCGCCGCATCAGGTCGTTGAAATGGAAGCGGCACGACGGGCACAACTCGCCCTCGATGCGAACCGGGTACGAACGGTCGGTCGAGCGTTCGTTCAGGCTCGCGAGCACTTCCTCGCGCAGCTGCTCGGGAATCAGGTGGAGCGGGTCCTCGTGCATGGGGCAATCGACGTAGCGGAGCTCGTCGCCGCCTTCATCCCGCCACCCGAAGGTATAGAGCGCGCCCTCCGGGGTCTTCGAATAGTTCTCGAGCCCCTTCTTCAGGAGACGCACCATCGTGCTCTTGGCGCTGCCGACGGGTCCGTGCAGCAGCAGGATGCGCTTCTCGGTCCCGTAGCGTTGGGCCGCCGACTTGAATATGTTGACCATCTTCATCACGGGCTGTTCGAGGCCGTAGATGGCATCCGCGCCGCCGTGCTCGGCGTCGTCGAAAAACTTGTAGCGGGATATCTTCTGCTTGTGCTCGGTGTACTCTTCCACCCCGTGCGACACGATCATGTCGTACATGCGCTGGAAGGCGCTGCGCGTGACGCGTGGACTCTGCGCCACCACGTCCAGATAGTCTTCGAAAGTGCCCTTCCAATTTAGGCGTTGAAACTGATTGACGTCTTGTCGCGTGCGGATCAACGAGATGATTTCGGTCGCGGAACCCATGTGTCCTCCTGAACGCGGAAGGGCGGGCGTTAACCACTCCCTAATCGCCAATATAGTGGCGTCTTAACAAGGGCGCCAGCGCGGCGGCCGAGGGCGGCGGGAGCGGTGCCGACTGAGCCCGCGAGGGGGCAAGAAGCGTACCAAGGAAGTTCTTATGCTGCCCGATGGTGCCGGCGACGGTCTCATGGCACCCTCCCTCCGTGCGGCACGCCTGGCCGTGGCGTAATCGAGCGGGTTCGAGGTGTCGCGCATCCGTTGTGGCGATATACTCTTGCCGCGCACAACGGTCGCCACGGGGGCGAACCCGGCTGCGTTGCCTGTCCCCTTCGCGAGGAGACCCACGTGAAAGACTGCGTCTTCTGCCGCATCCTCGGCGGCGAGATACCGGCCACCCGACTCTACGAGGACGACGCCACCGTCGCGTTTCGCGACGTCAATCCGGCCGCCCCGGCACACGCGCTGGTGGTGCCGCGCCGGCACATCGACACACTGGACGATGCCGCCGTCGGAGACCGCGAGCTATTGGGGAAAATGATATGGGCCGCGCGTGCGGTGGCGGCCGAGATGGGTCTATCGAAATCAGGCTATCGGTTGGTCATGAACACGCACGCGGGAGCCGGGCAGTCGGTGTTTCATATTCACGTTCACGTGCTGGGCGGGCGCGCGTTCGCGTGGCCGCCGGGGTAAGCGACTATGCGTCCGCTTCCAGCGACGACGCCTCGAGCGCTTCGCGGAAGTCCACCACACCGTCGAAGTCGGCGCGCTGGTCGCTCTCTTGCCGCGACAAGATGCCGGCGTCGATCAGTTGGAACACGATCTCGCCCACGTCGTCGCCGCTCTGTAGTCCCCACTTCGTGAGCACGGTGTACGCGAACAGCCCGAAGCGCTGCTTGGCGTTCGCGCACACGCCGCGCACCAGCTCGGCGGCGGAGACGTGGCGCCGCTCGCCCGCCATCCGCATCGTGAAATCGAGCGAATCCATCACGAATGCATACGCGTCGCGCGCGTAGCGGCCGTCGATCTCTCGAATACGCTCGACCGCGGCCCAGAATTCCCCGCTCACGATCCCACCAACTTTCGGTACGCCTCGACATAGCGTCCTACGATCTTGTCGCGGTTGAACTCGCGCTGGGCGCGGTCGCGCGCCGCACGCCCGATGGAAAGGCGCAACTCCTCGTTGCGCAACAAGCCCATCACGATCGCGGTCATGCAGGGGACGTCGCTGGGGTCGCACAGGTAGCCCGTCTCTTCGTGAATAATGACTTCGGGAAGCCCGCCGATGCGCGAACCCACCACCGGGACGCCGCACGCCATCGCTTCTAGTGCCGCGAGCCCGAAGCTCTCGTGCTGACTCGGCAAGAGGAACACGTCGGCCGCCGGCAGGATGTCGGAGACGGACTCTTGGTCGCCCATGAAGTCGACCTTGTCGGCGATACCCATTTCTTCGGCTTGGCGCTCGGTCGACTCACGCTCGGGCCCGTCGCCCACCAGTGCGAGCCGCGCCGGGATGTGCTTCTGGACTTCGTCGAACACCTTAAGTACAACCGGCAGGTTCTTGACTTTGCGGAAGTTGGAGATGTGCATCAGTACCCGCTCCCCGTTCGGCGACAGTCGCGAGCGCGCGGCGCATGGGTCGTCCTGGATCCGAAACAGGTCTGTATCCACGAAGTTGTGGATCACCTCGATCGGGCGCTGGATGCGAAACTCTTGAACCGTCTCGCGCCGGAGGAACTCGGACACCGCCGTGACCGCGTCGCTCTTCTCGATGCTGAAGCGCGTGATCTCGTAATAGGAGGGCATCATTCCGACCAGCGTGATGTCGGTCCCGTGCAGCGTCGTCATGGTCGGGAGGCGCTTGGGCTTGAGCATCTCCTTGGCCAGGAACGCCGAAGCGGCGTGCGGGATGGCATAGTGGACGTGGACCAAGTCGAGCCGGTACTGCTCGGCCACCTCACGAATCTTGACGGCGAGGCTCAAGGAATACGGCGTGTATTGCTGGAAGAGCGGGTATTCGCCCGTGACGACCTTGTGCAGGTACACGCGCTCGTCGTACCCGGAAAGTCGCGACGGGTGCCCGGTCGTGATGAAGTGCACCTCGTTGCCGAGCTGAGCCAGCGACTTGCCAAGCTCGGTCGCCACGACACCACTACCACCCAACGTCGGATAGCACACGATTCCGATTTTGAGATGGCTCACGTGTTCAGGCCTCCGGCGGAACCAGTGGCCCGAAGTCGGACAGCGCGATCGGCGCCAAAAGCTCGAAGGCCTCTCCAAACGTCGCCCCGATCTTGCGGCCGGCCAAGCGGTCGCGCGCTTCGATCACCGAAAGGAAGCGCGGGTCGGTGAGGGGGGTCGCCAGCGATCCCTCGCCCCCGCCGATTTGGCTCGCGTGCGCCCGAATCGATGCGAACTTGATTTCGTGCACCGGTGTCACGTCCACCACGACATCGGGGCGGATGTCGCGTCGCCCCACGTACACGAGAGCGCGCGCCACGCGCCAGCGCTCTTGGCGTCGTCCGGCGTCTTCGGTGGGGTAGCCGTTGACGTTGGAGAGAAACACCGCGTGGCGCGACAGGAGCCCGCCTGCCATGTGGTCGGGGTGCGGGTCGTCGGCATGGGGCAAGAGCACGACGTGCGGGCGCGCGGTGCGAATCACGCGCACGATCGCCCGCAGTTGATCGGGCTCTTCGGACTGTAATCCGGTATCCGGGAGCGCCGCGTTGAAGCGGCGCTTAACCGCCAGGATGCGCGCGGCTTCGTCGGCTTCTTGCGCGCGCTGTTCGGGGGTTCCGTTGGTCGACGACTCCCCGCGGGTCAAATCCAGGATGGTGACGTCGTCACCGCGACGCGCGAGGAGCGCGACCGTACCGCCGCAGCCGATCTCGACGTCGTCGGGGTGAATTCCGATGGCCAATACTCGCATAGTTACCGCGAATATACACGATGAAGCACGCGCCCGTCTAACGCGTCGCGCGCATGTCGTTCCGCGACGTCGATCACCAAGCCCCATGCATCGCGGCCATGAAACAGATGGGGCACCAGAGCCGACAGGAAGCGTTCTTGCGCCACACCATCGCGCACGAACATTTCGGCCGCGCGCGCGAGCCACGGCCATTGCGCGGCACCCGCGAGCGCGTCTTGCTCGACCGCACCGTTGCCGATAGCCGCCACGCGGCCCGAGAGCTCGGCCACGCGCCGTTCGAGCTTCTCGCGCGAGCGTGCATCGAGACGCTCCGAGGCCCCGGCGACGAAGCGCGCAGCTTCGGACTTGAACGCCTCTTCGAACGTGCGCGCCGCGGCCGCCGCGCGCGGGCTCTGCGCGGATGTCGTCACGCGCGCGACCCACGCGGCTGGATCCGTCGCCAACAGCGCCGGGTCGACGCCCCCGTTCTCGCTCGCTTCGCGCACCGCGGACGGCACGAACGTCGCGCCCAGGCGCGGGAACACCACCGGGGCGGCAACGCCGAGCGCTTGGTACACTCCGAACAGCTGCGCGCGATAGGCGATCTCGGCCGGGCCCAGCACCACCGCCACCGGCGAGAATACGTCGTCCTGCATCAGATTGCGCGCCACCACCCCCGGCGACGTGACCGTGATGTCGCGCTCGAAGGCCGTGCGCGCGGAGGCACGCGCCTCCTCGGGGACGCGCTGGCGCGTGCCGTTGCGCACCCAAAACAATCCCGAGTCCGTCGACGTGTCGAGTTGGGCGTGATAGCCCTCGGCTACAAGCGACGTGCCCTCGTCGCGCACGAGCGTGCGAATCTCCGCCTCGCGGTCGAAAAACGCGAGCAACGTGGCGCGCGCGGCTTCGCGCAGCGACGGCTCGCGGCCGTCGATCACGGCGATGTTCCCCCCGGTAAGATCGACCACGGCGCGGGCGGCGATACGACCCAAGTCTCCCCCGCCACGGATCCACTCGCCCACGCGCCCCGCCGTCTCGCCCGCGGGCACCAACGCGCGCACCGCATCCCACACCTGTGCGACCGCGGACGGTGCGATGTCGCCAACCCGACGGCCCGGTGCGTGCGCCGCCGAATCGAGACTCACCGACACGACCGAGAGCGCATCGCTCAGCATGACCAGCTCGCGTATTTCGCCGAAGTCGTCGTCGTCGGACCCGAGCCAGAAGATCGGCACACACGGCGTCTTCCAGCGGGCTTCGATTTCCCGCGCGATGCCGACCGCCGTCGCGGCCTTGTACAGGGACAAGAGCGGGCCGCCCACCACACCCGGTTGCTGACCGGTCACCACGGCGCGTACGCGTCCGTCGCCCAGTCCGCGCACGCGCTCGAGCGTCTTTTCCGACACACCCAGGGCCACGTTCTCTTCCACCATGCGTGCCACCACGCGCGCGTCGACCGCGCGCGCGGGCCCCAGCACGCGCTTCCATGCGCTCGCGTCCGCGCGAAAGCCGCCCACGCGTCGATGCACGGGTGCTTCGACGCGCCCGACGTAATCCCGATATAGCGCCGATGTACCCGGCAAGCGTTCGATTGGAATGTCGACCCGCATCCCCGTCACGACCGAGCTCCCGTTTTTTCGCACAGCATGATGACGCGCGACGACGTCGACGCCGCGTACGGAGCCAAATCGTAGTCGCCGTACACCGCGCGCGCGCGAGAGACCGGCCACCTCCGCCATCGCGACCAAGTCGTCGTGTCGGTACAGCCGCAGGCGTTCGCGGTACTCGATCGGTTCGCGCCCCTCGACGCGCGACGCGCACGTGCTTGACCAGCACGCGTCCCTCGTCGACGATCTCGCGCCGTTCTTCGATGGTCGCCCCTCGTTCGTGCCGCACGGACGGCCTTGCGTCCCGCAGCTCGCGATCGAGCGCACCCGCGTTCAAGAAGTCCATCAGGAACACCCCGCCCGTCGCCACGATGCGCCCCACCTCGTGCATGACGCGCACATTATCGAGGTCGGTCTCGAAGTATCCGAAACTCGTGAACATGTTGACCACCGCCCCCGCTGCGCCGTCGCGAAACGGGAGGGCACGCATGTCGCCCAATACCACACGACCGCGCAACGAGCGCGACGCCACGGCGTCGGAAAGCAGATACGGCGAAAGATCGACGCCGTACACGTCCAGGCCCGTGCGCGCGAACGCGGCCATGTAGCGCCCGTTGCCGCACGCGACGTCGATCAAAGGCGAGCGTCCGCCGAGCAATGGCGCCAAACTTTGCGCAACGCGCGACGCTTCTTCGTCGTCACGGTGCGGGTAGACCAGCGGATAGATCTCGCCGAACGCGACCTTGTACCATTCCATCGCTCTATGGCTCCGACTCCGCGACCAAGACCGTGTCGCGAAGAAAGTGTTTGTCGTCGCGCTCCGGATAGCTCTCGGTGAAATGCAAGCCGCGACTCTCCTTGCGGCTTTGCGCCGACTGTACCACCAGGCGCCCGACTTGCACGATATTGCGCAATTCGAGCAAATCCTGTGTGACGAGGCTGCGACGATACACGGCTTCGACGGTCGCAGCCAGTCCCGCCATGCGCTCCGCAGCCAGCGTCAGGCGGCCGTTGCTGCGCACAATGCCGACGTAGTCCCACATCACGCGGCGCGCTTCGTCCCAGTCGTGCTCGAGTACCACGGGGTCGGGAGCCGCACCCGTGCCGGGCGCCACCCAGCGCCGAACGGCCGGCAGTACCGTCTGTTCGAATCCCTCCAGCACCGCGGCGTGCGCACGCTCGGCGAACACCAACGCTTCCAGGAGCGAGTTGCTGGCCAGACGGTTGGCGCCGTGCAATCCGGTGTGGCTCACTTCCCCGATGGCGAATAGGTTTTCCACCGACGTGCGGCCGCGTGCGTCGACGTCGACACCGCCGCAGAAGTAGTGTGTTGCGGGGACGACGGGAATCGGTACTGCGCGCGGGTCGATGCCATACTCTAGGCAGCGCTCCAGAATACTCGGGAAGCGGCGCTCGACCAGTGTGGGCGCGAAGTGCGTGACGTCGAGGAACACACACGGCGCCGCGGTCCTCTTCATCTCGCTGTCGATAGCACGCGCCACGATGTCGCGCGGTGCCAGCTCGCCGCGGGCGTCGTAGGCGTCCATGAAACGCGCCCCGTGCGCGTCGACCAGACGCCCGCCTTCGCCGCGCAGCGCTTCGGTCAAGAGGAACGACTTGGCGCGCGGGTGGTAGAGGCACGTCGGGTGGAACTGCACGAACTCCAAGTTGGCGATGCGCGCCCCGACCCGATACGCCATGGCGACGCCGTCGCCGGTCGCGATGTCCGGATTGGTGGTGTATCGATACACTTTTCCCGCGCCCCCGGTAGCAAGGATGGTCCGCTTGGCGACGAACGCGCGTACCTCATCGGTCGACGCGTCCATCGCGTACGCACCCCACACGCCACGCGCCCCCGCGCGATCGAGGTGGCGCGGCGCGATCAAGTCGATCGCCATGTGATAGGGATGCACGTCAATGCGCTCGTGCTCGAGGACGGCGTCCAATAGACGCGACTCAATCTCGCGACCGGTGTGGTCGGCGTTGTGAACGATGCGGTGGCGTGAGTGTCCGCCTTCGAGCCCGAGAGCGAGGTTACCGCCTTCGGTCGTGAAGGCGACCCCGAGCGACACCAGGTCGCGAATCCGCTTCGGTCCTTCGCGCACCACCATGTCGACGATGTCGCTGCGGCACAGACCCGCGCCGGCCGCGAGGGTGTCGGCGACGTGCAAGTCGAAGCTGTCGTCGGTACCCAGGACACTGGCGACCCCACCCTGGGCGTAGTTGGTGTTGGAATCCTCTAGGGCCTTCTTGGTGACAATCGTCACCCGGCCCCGCTCGGCGAGGTTCAAGGCAAGCGAAAGGCCCGCGATTCCGGAGCCGATGATGAGGAAGTCGGTTGAGATCACGCGATCGTCTTAACTCGAAGCGCTTTCTTGGGATGCGAGCAGTGCCCCCGATGCTAGGCGTGACCCGCCCCGATTTGCAACAACGATCCCCCGCGACACGCAGTTTGCATAGCTTAATTCCACCCGGGGAGTCGACGCGGCGGCCGGTGAAGAAGGTAACGCCTTCTGATCGCTCAATTTCGGCGATGGGGATCCGAACGGTCACTGGCACGACGATTGCGAATAGGACCCACCGATTGCCCACGCCTGCTTGCCTCGGCGCAAGTGGACGCCGTGGGAAGCACCCTTTTAGGAGGTAGGTTCCATGTCGAAGCGTTCCATCGCGTTAGTCGCCGTCGCCCTCCTGGCGATGGCCGCGTGCGACGACGCGCCCGAGTCGGGCCGCACCGTCGTGAGCATCTCGAATTTCAATCAGGGCGCACCCGTGCAGAGCGACGTCGTCGTCGACAACGGGACCGACCCCGCGTACGTGGCCGAGGACATCATCCCGGCGACCTTCGTGGCGCGCCCGTACAACGACCTCGTGACCGGTACGTCGCACAGCCAAGTCGTCATCGAGAGCTACCACATCGTGTGGACGCGCACCGACGGCGGCACCGGTGCCCTGCCGGCGCGCGACGAGGCGTCATCGATCTACATCACCGTTGGCGAAGACACCGACGCGCTGATTCGACTGGTGACGTGGGGCGACAAGAACAACGCCGTTCTGGCGGGATTGATCGGCTCGCCCAACCAGGTTGGCATGCGCGCCGACATCACGTTCCACGGACGCGAAGTGGGAACCGAGCAGGATCTCGAGCTTCAGACTTCGATCTCGGTTAACTTCTCGGACGCGGTCAATACCCAGTAAGGCCCGCAGGCCTACTACCTCCGATTCGAAACGAACGCCGCGGAGCACACGCTTCGCGGCGTTCGTGTTTTCTGAGGTTCCCTATCCGAAGAGCCTCGCCGTCTCGTCGTCCGCGCCCACCAACGCGACGTCGAGACGCGCCACCCACACCGCCGTGTTGCCCCAATCGAAGCGTTCCAGCTTCACCCAGTCCTTTTCCGTAGTGACGAGTCCCCGGCCCCCCGCTTGCGCGCGCAGCACCCGTACATCATCGGAGGTGTAGCGATGGTGGTCGCGGAATAGGACGGCGTCGGTGACGCGTACGCCGGTGCCCTCCACCGACGCCCGAAAGTCGTCGGGCCGCGCGATGCCCGACACCAGCACGACGTCTTTCGGTACCCCCGCGCCCACCGCCCCCGGCGTCGACGGAGCCAGTGTCAGCGTGCGTCGCAGCCCGAAGATCCGCTGTTGCGGGCGCAGCCAGCGCGCGACCCGTTTTCGCGCTTCCTCGATGGCACGCGCGTCGGATGCGCCGTTGAACACGATTACGTCGGCACGCGCGAGTGCTCCCGGCGCCTCGCGTAAGCGCCCCGCCGGCAGCACCCGGCCGTTGGCCAGCGGTCGACGCGCGTCGAGCAACAATACGTCGACGTGGCGTGCGAGCGCGAACGACTGGAAGGCGTCATCGACCACGACCACATCCGCCTGCACGCGTGCCGCGACTTCGACCGCACGACGCTTGTCGCGCGCGAAGACGAGCGTGGCGGCGGGAACGCGGCGCGCGACCAGCGCACCCTCGTCGCCGATCGCTTCCGGAAGGACTTCGGTGCGCGTCAACAGCCGCAGCCCCGCGAACGACGGGGGCGCCGACGCACCTTCGGCGAGGACGACGGTCACCAGCGGCCCGCGTTCCGCCGCGCTTGCGAAACCGCGACTCGCATACACCACGCGCTTCCCGGCCCGCAGCGCGTGCTCGAGCAGGAGGAGGCACAGCGGCGTCTTCCCGCTCCCGCCCACTTCGAGGTTTCCGACCGACACGACGCGCGGCGTCGCTGTGACCGGCCGGCCGGGTGCGCGCAGCACCCGCGCGACCGACACGCCCGCGCGGTACGTCCACGCGAGCGGTGCGAGTGCCGGGATTCCATCCCACACGGCGTTTCGGTTGGCAAGCGACACGATCGACGTCCCCTTCACACGCGCGCGGCGCGGTCGCACGACTCGGTGATGCGAATGAGGCTCGCCTCCACCTCGCGGCGTTTCTCTTCCTGATCGGCGCGATCACAACCGGCCGGCACGCGAATCGGCGCGCCGTATTCGACCTCGACGCGCGCGAACGGCGCCGGCAGCTCGAAGGCGTCCCAGGACGCGAACGTCTTGTGGTGTCGCGAGGCGGTGGTCACCGGTACGATGGCCGCTCCGGTGAGTTTGGCCACTTCGACCACCCCCGGCTTCACCTGGTAGCGCGGACCGCGGGGGCCGTCGACCGTGAGCCCGACGTCGTAGCCCGCGTGCACGGCCTCGGCCAGCGCCATGATGGCCTTGGTGCCCCCGCGCGTGCTCGATCCGCGTACGTGCCCGAACCCGAGCAAGCGGATGGTCCGCCCCAGGAGCTCGCCGTCGTGGTGTTCGCTGGCCAGGATGTGGGCGTGTCCGCCGCGATGGAGATACGCGAGCGGTAGCATGCGCCCGTGCCAAAACGCGAACACGATGCATTCGTGCACCCGACGCGCTTCTTCGAGGTGTTCGCGCCCGCGCACGCCAAAGCGCCACGTCGCCCCCAGTGCGCGAATGACCGCCGCGCCGACGGGCGGCACCACCACCAGCGACGCTTTCACCCGCGCCGGTTCCCCGCCGCGAGCGCCAGCGCGAATTCCGCCACGCGCGCGGCACCCGCGCCGCCGCCGAGGCTCGTTCGCAGCGCGCGAAAGCGCGCGAGCATCGAGGAGCGCCGCGCCGCGTCGTCCATGAGATGAGCCACCGCGCCCGCGATTGCATCGGGTTGCGCACGATGCTGCACGAACTCGGGTGCGACCTCTTCGCCCAAGAGGACGTTGACCAATCCGACGTGTTCGATAGTTACCAAGCGGCGCGCCAAGAGGTAGTTGAGCGATGTGGTGCGGTACACGATCGCCAACGGTGTCTCCAGGAGTGCTGCTTGCAGCGTCGCCGTGCCGGATGCCACCAAAGCCGCGCGCGCCCGCGAGAGCGCTTCGACCGCGTCGGGTTCGAGCCAGGCGTCGAAGCCCGCCTTCGCCATTGCGTCGCGATACACCGACTCGCCCACGACCGGACTCTTCGCCACGGTAAAGGTCGTGCCGGGACGGATACGCGCGAGTTCTTGCGCCGCGGCAATCAAGAGCGAAAACATGTGATTCACTTCCGACTCGCGGCTCCCCGGGAGAAGGGCGACCCACGAGCGTTCCGATTCGGCGCGCGGCGCCGGCAGCTCGTGGTCCACCACGAAGGGGTGCCCGACGAATTCCACGGGAATGCCGGCGCGCTCATAGATCGCCGTCTCGAACGGCAGCACCACCGCGACCCGATCGACGCAGCGCTTCATGCGCTCGACGCGCCCCGCCCCCCACGCCCACACCTGCGGCGCTATGTAATAAAGAACCGGCACACCGCGGCGCTTGGCGTGCTCGCACAAACGAAGGTTCAGGCCCGGGTAGTCGACGGCCACGAACAACGAAGCGCGGTCGATGAGCGCTTTCATCGCCCGCTCGAGTTGGTAGAACTTGGGAAGGCCGGCCAGGACACCGGTGAATCCGATGACGGCGTAGTCGCGGTGGTGGAAGCAAACGTCCATGCCGGCTTCGGCACAGTGGGCGCCCGCCATGCCGACGACGCGCGGTGCGCCGCGCGTGCCGAGCTCGGCCACCACGTGCGCGGCGTGCATGTCTCCCGAAAGCTCGCCGGCGCACAGCACGATGTCGCCCTTGGGCGCCATGCGTCGCTAGACCCGCGCCGGTCCGACTCGTTCGAGGATGGTGGTCGCCAGGCGCAGCGCTTCCAGGCCGTCTTCGCCCGTGACCGGCGGCGCGCTGCGCGATTCGAGCGCGTGGCAGAAAGCGTCCAACTCCTTGACCAACGGCTCGACACCGTCGCCGCGCAGTTGCTCGACGCGTACCATGTCGGAGAGCCCGAGCGAAGCGCCGCCGCGGAGTGCCGCCATCTGCTCCGCCAGCCGCGGACCCTTCTGGTAGTGCGTGGCGACACCCGCCAAGAGGTCGATCGAGAAATAGCCGGCTTGCGAAAAGACGCGAAGCTTGCGCATCGGCGCCGCAGTGACGCGGCTCGCCGTCACGTTGGCGACGCAACCGCCCTCGTACTCCAAGCGCGCGTTGACGATGTCGGGCTCGCTCGTGATGATCGCCGCCCCTTTCGCGCGCACGTCGACGGGCCGTGCTCCCACCAGGACGCCCAGGAGATCGAGGTCGTGAATCATCAGATCCATGACGACGGAGACGTCGGCACCGCGGATGGTGAAGGGGGCCAGCCGATGAACCTCGACGAAGAGCGGGATGCCGACGCGCGGCAGCACGGCCTGGATGGCGCCGTTGAAACGTTCGACGTGTCCAACTTGGAGGATGCGTCCGGTTGCGCGCGCGGCGCGTACCACCGCCTCGCCGTCGGCAAGGGTACTCGTGATCGGCTTTTCGACGAAGACATCCTTGCCGGCCGCGATGGACGCCAGCGCCACTTCGGCGTGCGAAGAAGTCGTCGTGACTACGACCACCGCGTCGACGGCGTCGAGCATCGCCGCGAGCGAATCGAAGGCGGTGGCACCGAACTCTTCGGCGACCGCGCGCGCGCGATCGCCATCGAGGTCGCAGCACGCGACCCGCTCGACCGTGGCGAGCGAACGCAGGACGCGCACGTGGGCGCGCCCCAGCCGCCCCGTGCCCGCCACTCCGACGCGCAGTCCCACCGCCGCTACTTGGTGATGCCGCGCTCGCAGTGGCGCAGGAACTGCGCCATCTCGGCGGCGTCGGCACCATCCCAGTCGTCGCCGTCGAGCGTGTCGAGCACCTGTGTCACGTTGAGGTCGCTTCGATAGAGGAGCTTGTAGATCGCCTTGATCTGCGCGCGACGCTCGGCCGAAAAGCCGCGGCGTTCCAGCCCGATCGAGTTCAGACCGTAGATCTGCGGGGGATTCCCCGCCAGCTTGATGAAGGGCGGTACGTCGCGCTCGATGCGGCTTCCCCCGCCGATGAACGCGTATTTGCCGATACGGACGAATTGGTGCACCGGAGTCAGGCCGCCGATGGTGACAAAGTCGTCGATGCTGACGTGACCGGCGAGGTTGACCGCGTTGGCCAGGATCACTTCGTTGCCGATGACACAGTTGTGCGCGACGTGGACGTACGCCATCAGAAGGCAGCGGCTGCCGATCACCGTCGACTCGCCCTCGCCGGTGGCGAGGTTCAGCGTGACGAACTCACGGAACACGTTGTCGTCGCCAATCGTGAGGTGGGTCGTCTCACCGTTGTACTTGAGATCCTGGGGCGCACCGCCCACGCTCGCGCCGTGGAAGAACTTGTTGTTGCGCCCGATCTTGGTAGCGCCTTCGATCAGCACATTCGACGAGATCTCGCACTCTTCGCCGATCTCGACGTTCTCGCCGATCACGGTGTACGGTCCGATCTTGACGCCCTCGCCGATGCGCGCCCACGGATGAATAACGGCCGTTGGATGAATCTCGGTTTTCTTGAGGTTATAGCTTCGCACCGAAGTGCCCCCTTGTTGGTAACGTTCCGACCTAGCGCTCGACGATAACGGAAGACAGTTCGGCCTCTGCCGCCAGCTTCCCGTCGACATACGCAAAACCTTGCATCGTACAAACTCCACGCCGCAGGGACTTCATCTCCAGTTCGAACCGGAGTTGGTCGCCGGGCAATACAGGGCGGCGAAACTTCGCCTTGTCGACACGCGTGAAGTACACGAGGTACCTCTTCGGATCGTCGACGGTGTTGAGCAGCATCACCCCGCCCGTCTGTGCCATCGCTTCGATGATGAGCACGGCGGGCATGATCGGGTGTCCCGGGAAATGTCCGATGAAAAACGGTTCGTTGATGGTCACGTTCTTGATCCCCACCACGCGCTTGCGATCCACCAGCTCGATGATGCGGTCCACGAGCAGGAACGGATAGCGGTGCGGCATGATCTCCTGGATCAAGTTGATGTCCCACACACCAGTCTCGTTGGCGACCGCCACGCGTTTGCGGCCCTGGTGGATCTCCCACAGCTTCCGCACGAAACGCACGTTGGAGGCGTGACCCGATCGCACCGCGTGGACGTGGCCGCGAATCGGCGCACCCAAGAGCGAGAGGTCGCCGATCAGATCGAGGATCTTGTGGCGCACGCATTCGTCCGGGAAGCGCAGCGACTCCTCGTTCATGACGCCGTCGCGCGTGAACACGATGGCGTTGCCCAGATTACCGCCCTTGATCAGCCCTTGCTTGCGCAGCTTCTCAACGTCGTCAAACATGACGAACGTGCGCGCGGGCGCAATCTCCTTCTCGAACACGTCGGGCGACACGGTGAAGCTCGCGTACTGGGTCCCGATCTGCGGGTTGTCGTATTGAATCGTGAAACTCACGCGAAAGTCGTCGGCCGGAACGGCGTTGATCTCGATGCCGTTCTCCTTGAGCGTCACCGCGCGGTCGACCGTAAACACGTCGGCGGGAGCGCCCTGGTTGGCCGTTCCCGCCTGTTCGAACGCACGCACGTACGCGGCGTAGGTCCCGGTGGCCGGCTCGGGCGGCTCATTGGCGTCGATCTCGATGATCAAATTGTCGATACCGAGTCCGTAGCACGTCGCCAGCACGTGCTCCACCGTGTGGATCTCGGCCGGGCCGGTCGAGATGGTGGTATTGCGAAACGACGTCGCATCGGGGGGAATACTGGTCACGTTCGCAGGAATCTCGACGACCGGATCCAAGTCGACGCGCATGAACTTGACGCCGGTACCCGGCGGCGCGGGCTTGACGCGCATCTTGACCGTGTTGCCGGTGTGGAGGCCGAGGCCTTCGATCACGAATTCCTTGGCGATCGTTCGCTGCTGGCGAATCATCTCGGACCTCCTTTCTCGAGCTCGCGCAGGCGACGCTCCAATTCTTTTACGCGCTTGAACATCTCGGGGAGCATGGCGGTGTACGCGTAGAGCTTCTTGGCCGCGCCGTGCTCGCGCGCGGGGTAACCGGACACGACGGTGTTCGCCGGCACGTCCTTGGTGACGCCGGCCTGTCCGCCGACCATGGCGCGGTCTCCGATCACGATGTGCCCGCCCACTCCAGCCTGCCCGCCCATCGTGACGTGGTTGCCGACTTCGGTGCTCCCCGAGATGCCGACCTGGGCCGCGATCACGCAATTCTCGCCCAGCACGACGTTGTGTGCGACTTGTACCAGATTGTCGATTTTGGTCCCGCGCTTAACGCGGGTCTCGCCCGTGGTGGCGCGGTCGACGCAGGTATTGGCACCGATCTCGACGTCGTCCTCGATCACCACGCGGCCGATTTGTGGCACCTTGTGGTGCGTCGAACCATTCTTGGCGTATCCGAATCCGTCGGCGCCCAGCACCACGCCCGGCTGCAGGATGACGCGGTTCCCGACCACGGTTCCTTCGCGGATGGTCACGTGCGGATAGATCAGGCAGTCGGAGCCGATCTCGACGGCCTCGCCGACGAACACTCCGCCGACCAAAGTCGAGTTGTCGGCGATGCGGGTGTTCTTGCCCACGTGGCACAGCGCTCCGACGGCGACGTTCTGGCCGAGAACGGCGCTCGGGTCGATCACGGCCGATTCGTGGACCCCGCGCGGGTAGCGCACCGCGACGTCGGCGGCGAACAGATTCAGGACTTGAAGGTAGGCGTAATAGGGATTGTCGATCCGAATGACGGGCTTGGGCGCGGTGAGCCCGCGCGCGGTGATGACTGCGGAAGCACGCGTGACGCCCAGGAATTCTTCGTACTTGGGGTTGGCAATGAACGTGATCTCGCCGGGCTCCGCTTCGCGAATTCCAGCAACCCCACGGATCAACGTCTGGCCATCGCCGTCGACGGTTCCGCCCACGAGCTCGGCGAGCTCGTACAGCTTGTACGAACGGGCACCCAAAAATTCTGCACCTGCCTAAAACGCCGGCGAACGGTCACTACCGCTGGCTCAAGCGCGTCAGCACGAGGTCGGTCATATCTAGCTTCTTGTCCGCGTACACGATGTTCGCGTTCGCAACATCGAAAACCATCGTGTACTTTTGCTCTATCGCGAGCGCTTCGATAATTTTATTTATTTTGTCGACGATGGGCTGGGTGAGCTCTTTGTTGCGCTTCGCGGCCAGACCGTTATCGCCGAACGTCTCTTCCATGAATTTCTTGTACTCGTCCATCTTCCGCTGCATCTCGAGCCGCCGCTCCTGCTTCTTCTCTTCCGAGAGCATGGGGCTCTGCGCGTTCAACTCTTCGCCCATGCGCGCGAGGTCCTGCTCCATGCGCTGCTTCTGGGCTTCCCATACCGAGACCTCCTGACGATACACGCGTTCGGCTTCCTGCGTCTCCTTGTTTTCCGCGAAGATTTTGATCGAGTCAATGTACCCAATCTTGATCTCCTGGGCAAGCGCCGAAACGGCCCCCGCGGCCAGCACCACCAGCACTCCGACTAACAACACAACCAGCTTGCGCTTCATCAGTTACACTCTCCTTCCAGTGACAAATCCGTGACGTTAGAACGATGATCCGAAGGTGATATGCGGCTCCCAGCTCGGACCGCGGATGCGGTCGAAGCCGTAGGCATAGTCGAACCCGAACAACCCGATCATGGGCAGTTCGATCACTATACCCATCCCGGCTCCCTTGTAGAGGTCTCCCCACTCGCTGGCACCAAAGCTATTCCACGTACCACCCATGTCCAAGAACGTGCGGCCGTATACGGTCGGCGCCACGATCGGAAATTCAATCTGCGCACCGGTGATACTAAAGAAGCGCCCGCCCGTGAACGAGTTGTTTCCGCGCGGGACGATTTCATAGAAGTCGTACCCGCGCACGCCGTAACGACGGTTACCGCCCAGGCGGAAACGCTCGTAGTCGGGGACTTGCTCCGAACTCACGTACCCGTCGACCACGCCAATGTTCTCGCGCAGCTCGAGGACGAACTTCCACATGAGCAGTTGGAACCACGACATCTCGATTTCGTAGCGCTGGAGGTCGACGTCGCCGCCCAACATGGCTCCCCCCGTCCAACGCGTGTTGAGCGTGGTGCGCGTGCCCATCGTGGGGTGGAACGGATTGTCGGTCGAGTTGCGATAGAACGTCAGCCCGATCGAGCTCGTCGTCTGGGGCCACTGTTCGTAGCGCAGCGGGCCCACGTAGCCGACGGTGAAATCGGCCAGCTCGACTTCCTCCAGGCTGTAGCGCACCGACACCGTGGTGTAATCGAGCCAAGGAAACGGACGCCCGACGCGAATCGAGAAACCGGTACGACGATCCGAGTAGAACTGCTGCGACACGCGGTCTTGGTTGGCCGCATACACCGACAGGGTGAGCTCGGTCGGGGTGCCGAATGCCCATGGTTGCGTGAACGACAGACTGACGTCCTGGCGCGAACGCGCAAATTCCCAGTTGCCGCTGACGCGGTAACCACGACCCAAGAAGTTGGGCTCGGTGATGCCGATGAAACCGCTGACGCGGTTGAGCTGCGAGAATCCGGCCCCCACGCGAAACTGTCCCGCCGACTTTTCTTCCACACGCAGCGTGAGATCGATGTCGCCCTCGTCGTTGGCCTGCGTCACCTGCGGCTCCGGCGGCCCCGCGAAAAAGCCTAGGTTGAACACCTCGCGCAAGGATCGCCGCAGTCGATTGCTCGAGAATACGTCGCCGGGCATCAGCACCAACTCGCGGCGGATCACTTCTTCCCACGTCTTCGTGTTCCCCACGATATTGATCTCGCGCACGTGCGCAAGGTTGCCCTGCTGAATCTCGAACGTGAGGTCGATCACGTTTCCGCGCACTTTCTTGACCGGCGTCACCGTCGCATAGATGTAGCCGCGATCACCGTAGAGGTTGGACAGGTTGAACTGCATCTGGGTCAGCGCGATGTCGTCGAACACCTGGCCCTTGCTGAAGTGGATATTCGACGCGATGACACTGTCGGGCAATAGCTCGTTGCCCTTCCAGTCGATGTCTCCGACGTAGTACTGCTTGCCCTCGCTGATCGTGAAGTAGACGTCGACCTTCTTGCCCTTGTCGGAGAATTCCAACTCGGGTTCGTTCACCGCCACGTCGAGGAATCCGTACGTCTTGTACAGCTGAATGATCGCCTCGCGGTCGTCGGCCAGTTGTTTGGGGCTGAAATCGCCGCCGCCGATGAGCCCCTTCGGCTTGGTCTTGATGGACTTGCGAATCGTTTGGGTGTCGATCAAGCGCGAACCCACGAAATCCACGTGGGCCACCTTCACCTTTTGTCCTTCCTTGATCTGATACACCAGAGTCTGGGTCCCCGCCTTGGGGTCTTTGAGAACGGTGTCGCCGACGGCAACGCTGTAGTAGCCCTTGTCCTTGTACAACGTACCGATGGCGTCCTTGTCCTTGGCCAAGAGCGACGGACGCACGAACGTTCCCTTGGTGACGACGATCACTTTGCGCAGGTCGTCCTTGCCGACATGGTCGTCGCCTTCGAAGCGGACGTCGTCGACGCGCGGGTACTCGACGACCTCTATCGTCACGACCACCGAGTCGGCCGCCGTGCCGTCCTCGCGGTAGGCGCGGATGTCGCGAAACTGCTTCGTCTCGTACAGGCGCTTGATGCCTGGGCGAACGCGATCCGCGTCGTACGGTTCGCCGGGTTTGACGCCGAGCACTCGCACGATCTTCGGTGAGGAAACCTGCTGGTTCCCCTTCACCACGATGCGCTGAATGAACGCGTTCGGGCGGTCGGCGGCACAGGCCTCCGTCGCGAAGGCCGCACCCAACCACACCAACGCGCCCAAGACAATCGCTAGCTTGTTGTCTGTCATGAACCTACAAATCGGGGGGCACAAAACCACGCGATGCTATCAGAGGGGGACTGACGGAGCAAAAAGAAAACAAAATACCCCCGGCAAGCGCCAGGGGTATTTCTTGTGCGGTCCTCGATCCCGTCGCGACCGCTAGGCCTTGGGAGCGTCTTCTTTCGCCTTTTCCGACTGGCCGTCGGTGTCGAAGGACAGTTCGCCGGCTGCCACACCCACGTGCACGCCCGCGTCCTTATTAAGACCATGGGCCAGGATGAGCTCGCTCAACGGATCCTCGACGTAGCGCTGGATGGCGCGCTTGACCGGACGCGCTCCCAGGGCCGGGTCGAATCCGTGCTCGATCAGGAACTGCTTGGCCTCGTCGGAGAAGGTCACGTTGACCTCGAGCACGTCGAGGCGCTTCATGAAGTTGTTGAGCAACACGTCGACGATCTGCTTCATGTCGTCCTTCTCGAGCTGGCGGAACACGATGGCGTCGTCGAGACGATTCAGGAACTCGGGGTTGAACATCTTCTTCAGGTGGTCCATCAGCTTGGCGCGGATAGTCTGGAATTGCGCGTCGCTGCCTTCCTGCATGAAGCCCAGGCTCTTGCCCGACTTGATCTCGTTGGCGCCCACGTTCGACGTCATGATGAGCACGGTGTTACGAAAATCGACGCGACGTCCGTAGCTATCGGTGAGCTGCCCCTCCTCCATGACCTGGAGCAGAATATTAAACACGTCCGGGTGGGCTTTCTCGATCTCGTCGAGCAGCACGACCGAATACGGCTTGCGGCGCACTTTTTCGGTCAACTGGCCGCCGTCGTCGTAACCGACGTAACCCGGCGGCGCCCCGATCAGGCGCGACACCGCGAACTTCTCCATGTACTCCGACATGTCGATGCGAATGAGCGCTTCGTCGGACTCGAACAGAACCTCCGCGAGGGACTTCGCAAGCTCGGTCTTGCCCACACCCGTCGGCCCTAGGAAGATGAAGCTCCCGATGGGGCGCTTGGGATCCCGCAGCCCGGCGCGGTTGCGGCGCACGGCGCGTGCCACGGCGCGCACCGCTTCTTCCTGGCCGATGACGCGGCGACGCAGCGCATCTTCCAAGTGAAGGAGCTTTTCGGTCTCTTCTTTTTCGACCTCGCTGACCGGAATGCCGGTCATGGCCGCTACGACCCGCGAGATGTCCTTCGCCGTCACCACGGTCTCTTGTGCCTGCTTGGTCTCCGTCCAGTTCTTCCGAATGTCTTCCAGCTTGCGACGCAGCTCTTTCTCGCGGTCACGGTAGCGCGCGGCCTTCTCGAACTCCTGGGCTTGGATGGCCGACTCTTTCTCCCGCGCGACGTCCTCGATCTCGCGCTCCAAGTCGGTGAGTTCGCTCGGCGCCGTCACGACCGACAAGCGGGCGCGCGAACCGGCTTCGTCGATTACATCGATGGCCTTGTCGGGCAGGAAGCGGTCGTGGATGTAGCGCTCGGAAAGGAACACGGCGGCGCGCACCGAGTCGTCGTTGATCTTCACACGGTGGTGCGCCTCGTACTTGTCGCGCAAGCCGAAGATGATCTGGATGGTCTCTTCGGATGTGGGCGGGTTGACCATGATGGGTTGGAAGCGGCGCTCCAGCGCCCCGTCCTTCTCGATGTACTTCCGATACTCGTCGAGTGTCGTGGCGCCGATGCACTGCAACTCGCCGCGCGCCAGCGCCGGCTTGAGCATGTTCGACGCGTCGATCGCACCCTCCGCGCCGCCGGCACCGACGATGGTGTGGATTTCGTCGATGAAGATGATGACGTCTTCGGCCTGGCGAATCTCGTTGATGATCGATTTCAGGCGCTCTTCGAACTGGCCGCGGTACTTCGTCCCCGCGACCACCGAGGCGAGGTCGAGCGTGCAAATCCGTCGGTCCTTGAGGATCTCCGGCACCTTGTTGTCGACGATGCGCTGCGCCAAGCCCTCGGCGATGGCGGTCTTGCCCACACCGGGCTCGCCGATCAACACCGGGTTGTTCTTCTTGCGACGGCTCAAGACTTGAATAACGCGCTCGATTTCCGCCTCGCGCCCGATGATGGGGTCAAGCTTGCTCTCGCGCGCCATCTGCGTGAGATCGCGACCGAACTGGTCCAGGTTGGGGGTGTCGCTTTTTTCTTTCTTGGATTTCCGCGTCTTGACGGTCGTGGTCGGGCCGAGGAGCTTCAGCACTTCTTCGCGCACGCGCTTGCGGTCGACGCCGAGTTCGGCCAGCACTTGCGCCGCGACACCTTCGCCTTCGCGAATCAAGCCCAGCAGTAGGTGCTCGGTTCCGACGTAATTGTGTCCGAGCAAACGTGCTTCTTCGATGGCCAATTCGAGCACGCGCTTGGCGCGCGGGGTAAACGGAATCTCGCCGATGGTGAGAGTCCCGCCCGAGCTCTTGACCATGTTCTCGACGGCTTGCTGGATCTGTTCGAAGTCGAGCTCGAGCTTCGCGAGCACCTTGGCCGCGATGCCTTCGCCTTCGCGCACGATGCCGAGTAAGAGGTGCTCGGTTCCGATGTAGTCGTGCTGTAACCGCGCCGCTTCGTCGCGGGCGTAGTAGATGACCTTGCGAACTCGATCCGTAAAACGATCCTGCATCGTGACTCCGTCTTGGTTGAGCCGCTCTTGCTATTCGTCAACCGCGCCCGGCTCGCGTCAGCGCTTCGCGGATGCACTCCGCGCGCGCCACGTCGCGCTCCTGCGCGTCCATCGTCGTTCCCCGTCGCTTCTGGAGGTGCGCCGGCTGTATGTAAACGACGAGTTCGTTGAGGGTTTGGATCGGCACGTCGCGAACCAGACCGGCACCCACACCCAACCGCACCGCCGATATCAGACTCAACGCTTCCTTGGTGTTTACGTTTCGAGCATAACGAAGGAGGCCATAGGCCCGCCAGACCTTATCCTCGAGCAATCTCTGTGCCTTGCGAAATAGGAGCTCCCGCGAGCGCCGCTCGTACTGGATCACCTTTACCACCATCTCGCGCAGGTTCTTGACGATGACGTCCTCGGGCGTTCCCAGGGCGGCGCTGTTGGATAGCTGGAAGAAGTTCCCCATTACTTCCGATCCCTCGCCGAAGAACCCCCGAATCGAATGGTTCAGCTTTCGGAGCGACTCCAGCAGCTTGTGGATCTCCTTGCTGTGGACCAAACCCGGCAAGTGCACCAGAACGCTAACGCGCATGCCCGTACCCAGATTGGTAGGGCACGCGGTCAGGAAGCCCAGGCGATCGTGATACGCGATCTCGACGTCGGGGGCGAGTTGGTCGTCCAAGTCGTTCGCGCGCCGAAAGGCACCCCCGAGGTCGAATCCGGCCGCGAAGCCCTGGATGCGCAGGTGGTCCTCCTCGTTGATCATGAGGCTGGTGGCTTCGTCGGGCGTGAAGATGACCCCGCGCGACGCCGAATTGTGCAGAAAGTCTCGGCTGACCAAGTGTCGTTCGGCCAGGAGCTGGCGATCGAGCGTCGAGATTTCCCCCATCGCGATGTAGCGGCTACGCGTAAAAGCCCGCGTACGTTGGGCCGCCTCCAACGACTTCCTCAAGATAGCGTCGAGTTCCGCGTTGTCGCAATTATGGGTGAAGCGATGCCCGTGCAGGTTCCGCGCGATGCGAACTCGGCTCGAGAGGACGATCTCGTTCTCGTCGCCGCTGCCGTCCAGCCACGCCCCCGGCGTGGCGACCAGATCGTTCGAGTCGAACCCGCTCATGCGTCGCCCTCCACTTGGGTTTCCAACCCACGAATCTCGTCGCGAATGGCGGCCGCGCGTTCGTAGTCTTCGGTGCGGATCGCTTCCGCGAGTTCTTCGCGCAAGGTCGTCATGCGCTCGCGCAAAGCGGCGCGTTCGCCCACCTGGTTCGCCTTCTTGCCCGCGTGCTGGGTGCTCCCGTGGACGTGCCGCAGCACCTGCACCAATTGCGCTTCGAACGCGTCGTAGCACTCGGGGCAACCGAGGCGGCCGATCTTCTTGAAGTCCGAGTACTCGTACCCGCACGTCGGGCAGCGCACCTTCGAGATGCGGTCGGCCTCCGCATCGACCGTGTCGTCGATGAGGCCGGCCACCAAATCGCCGAGGCCGTAGCTGCCGGCCTTGTTGACCTCGATGCCCTTCTCCTCGGCGCATTCCAGACACAGGTTCATCGCGACCATATTGTCGTTCACGATCTCCGTGTAGTGGACCTTGGCGGGTCGGATCTTGCAGTGTTGACACGTCACCATCGAAATCACTCCGCCTCGTGGAGGCGCTTGTCGGAGAGCACCAGCGTACGATCGGCGAAGGCGCTGAAACGACGCTTGTGCGTCACGACGACGAACGTCCGGCGGTCGCTCGTGGCCAAGTCGCGCAACAGCCGGTGAATCGATTCTCCCGTATCGTCGTCCAAGTTTCCCGTCGGTTCGTCGGCGAACACGACCGCGGCCTCGTTGACCAAGGCACGCGCAATGGCAACTCGCTGCTGCTCGCCGCCGGAAAGCTCGCCGGGGCGGTGCGACAATCGCTCGCCCAGACCCACGCGTTCGAGCCAGCGCACCGCGGCCTTGCCGGCTTCTCCGGTTGTCTTGCGTGCAATGAGTTGCGGCATCATCACGTTCTCGAGAGCGGTAAACTCCGGCAACAGGAAATGAAACTGGAACACGAACCCGATGGTCCGGCTGCGCAATTGATCGAGCGCCCGGCCTTCGAGCGCGTGGATGTTCTGCCCGTGAATCGTTACGGTTCCGCTGTCGGGCCGGTCGAGCGAGCCCAGGACGTGCAGCAAGGTGCTCTTGCCCACCCCCGAGGCACCCGTGATGCAAACCACTTGCCCTTCCGCGACCGAAAGGTCCACTCCCCGCAAGACCTCGATATCAACTCCGGTCCCGCGGTAGACGCGCCCGACCCCAACCGCCTCCATCACGTGGCTGCCCACAATCTAACCCCCGTACCGGCGGAAGACAAACCCTGGTGAGATCGAATTAACCGACATAGTCACAATCGGTTATCACCTATAGATCACGTATCGCTTCGACCGGTGCCAGGCGGCTGGCCTCCCAGCTGGGATAGACCGTCGCTAGGAAACAAATGACCACCGACGAGAGCCCGATCAATACCAGGTCCTGCCAGTGAACCAGGACGGGCAAGGTCTTGATGAAGTAGACGTCGCCCGGCAAGTCGATCCCGATGCGATCCAGGATGAAGCATGCAATCAGCCCGGTGACCAAACCCCCCAGGGTGCCCGCCACCCCGATGGCCGTACCCTCCACCATGAACACCGACATGACGCCCCGCCCCGACGCCCCCATCGAGCGGAGGATCCCGATCTCGCGACGCTTCTCCATGATGACCATCGTCAGCATGCCCACCAGGTTGAACCCCGCCACCAGGATAATCAGTGTCAGCATCAAGAACATGAGGATCTTTTCGATCTTCATGTAGCTGAATAGATTTGCGTTCAGCTGAATCCAGTTATTGGTCCCGTAGTCCCGCATCGACAAGATGCTTTGCAGACGTTCGTCGAAAGCCTCCGCGCGGTACATGTCTTTGATCATGACGCTCTCACCGCGCAGCCCGGTTTCGAAATCGAACATGCGCTCGGCATCCTTGATGTCGACGTAGACGAAGCGCGAATCGAACTCATACATTCCGCTGTTGAAAAAACCGAGCACGCGGCACACGTACGTCTCGGGTTTGACATCGGTGCTGCGAACCGTCGACGGCGCGGTGACGATGCTGAATTCCTCGCCCAAGCCGATGCCCAGGTCGAGCGCGAGGTCCAAACCCAGCACCGCGCCCAGGTGCGGTTTGTCGTCTTCAAAGGTGCTGGTGTCGAACGAATCGATGGTCGGCCGGATGCTGTCGACCACCGACGACACCAGGTGCTCGCGCGCCAGGTCGACGCCCTTGACCACGACACCGCGCAACTTGGTGCGACGCCCCGGAATCAGCTCGTAGGCGGCCAGCGCTTCCGAGCGCACGAACGGTGCCGTCGCCACCACTTCGGGCTCGGCTTGGATGCGCGTCAGAGCGGTGTCGACGCTGGCCCACGCTTCGGGCGTGCGCGCGAACACCAGAACATGGGTGTTGAACCCGACGATGCGTTGGCGCAGTTCGGTTTCGAAGCCGTTGATGACCGAGAGTACGATGACGAGCGTCATCGTGCCGACGAACACCCCGCCCACCGCGATGGACGTGATGCGCGAGACCAGCGCCGAGCGTTTCTTGGTTTGTAGGTATCGGCGCGCGATAAACAGCGCGTAGTTCATCGCCCGTCCTCGGGACGCATGTGGGGAAAGAGAATGACGTCGCGGATCGAACGATTATCGGTGAAAACCATGGTCAAGCGATCGATCCCGACTCCGAGTCCGGCCGCGGGCGGCATGCCGTACTCGAGCGCGCGCAGATAGTCTTCGTCGAGGAGATGCGCCTCTTCGTCGCCGCGCGCCTTGTTCTCCATCTGCTGCTCGAAGCGGCGCCGCTGCTCGAGCGGGTCGTTCAACTCCGAGAACGCGTTGCACACCTCGAAACCGCCGACGTAGCCCTCGAATCGCTCGACCAGTCCCGCCACCGAGCGGTGGTCTTTGGCCAGCGGCGAGAGCTCCTTGGGGTAGTCATAGACAAATGTGGGCTCCTGCAGATCCGGCTCGACCCGCGCACCGAACACTTCGTTGATGACGACCGACGCCGGCGCTCCCTTTTCGACGTGGACACCCAGCTTCTTCGCGTGCGCTGCGGCATCTCCGTCCGACAATCCAAAGAATTCGACCCCGGTCTTCTCGCGCAGGGCGTCGAAAAAGCGCACGCGCCGCCACGGCTTCGCAAAGTCCATCACGTGGCCGTCGAACGACGCCTTGCCATCGGCGGTGAGCTCGCGTGCGATGGCCGCCACCATGGCCTCCGTCATGTCCATGAAGTCCAGGTAATCGAGATTGGCCGCGTAACACTCCATCATGGTGAATTCGGGGTTGTGCGAGCGGTCGATGCCTTCGTTGCGGAAGTCTTTGGCGAATTCGAACACGCGGTCGAATCCGCCCACCAACAGTCGCTTCAAGTACAGCTCGTTGGCGATGCGCAGGTACAAGGTCATGTCGAGCGCGTTGTGGTGGGTCGTGAACGGGCGCGCGGTGGCACCGCCATACAACGGCTGCAGCACCGGCGTTTCGACTTCGAGGAAACCTCGTCCCAACAAAAAGCGCCGCATGGCTTCGACCAGGCGCGACCGTTTGACGAACACTTCGCGCACTTCTGGGTTCACGACCAAATCGACGTAGCGCTGGCGGTAGCGAATCTCCTTATCGGCGAGCCCGTGCCACTCCCCGGGCAGAGGACGCAGCGCCTTCGCGAGAACCTCGAACGACTCGACCTTGATCGTGAGCTCTTCCGTGCGCGTTCGGAACACCGTTCCGGAAACGCCGACGATGTCGCCCAAGTCGAGCAGTTCGAAGCGACGGTATTTCTCCTCGCCAATTTCGTCGCGCTTGACGTAAACCTGCAAGCGCCCGGTTGCGTCCTCGATGTGCGCAAAGGCGGTCTTGCCGTGACCGCGCAGCGCCATCACCCTCCCCGCCACGCACACGGTGGCGCCGGCCTCGGTCAGCGCCTTCTCGCCCTCGCGCACCGCGGTCACCGAGTGCGTGACCGCGAAGCGATACGGGTACGGGTTGACGCCGAGCGCGCGCAGCGCTTCGAGCTTCTCGATGCGCGTGGCGCGCAGTTTTTCGAAGCCGTGCAGCGATTCTTCGCGTTCTTTTTCGTTCATGGTGCTAGTTCGTGAACTTGTGCAAATACGCTTCGATAAAGCCGTCCAAGTCGCCGTCCAAGACGGCATGGACGTCGCTGGTCTGAAAATCCGTCCGATGGTCTTTCACCATGGTATACGGATGCACGACGTACGATCGAATCTGACTCCCCCACGCGATGTCTTTCTGATTCTCCATCAGCTTGTCTTTGCGCGCCTTTTCTTCTTCCAGCTTGAGCGCATAGATGCGCGCGCGCAAGATCTTCATCGCGTTGTCGCGGTTGCGGTGCTGCGAGCGCTCGTTCTGCGACTGCACCACGATGCCGGTCGGTAAGTGTGTGATGCGCACGGCACTGTCGGTCTTGTTGACGTGCTGCCCGCCCGCGCTGCTCGCGCGATACGTGTCGATGCGCAAGTCGTCGTCCTTGATCTCGACTTCGATGTTGGAGTCGACCTCGGGGTACACGAACACCGACGCGAACGACGTGTGGCGGCGGTGGGCGGAGTCGTACGGCGACAGGCGTACGAGGCGGTGGACGCCGGTCTCCGCCTTCAGCCGGCCGTACGCGAAGTCGCCCTTCACTTCCAAGGACGCCCCCTTGATGCCGGCCTCTTCGCCCGGCGACGAATCGAGCACCGAGACCTGGAAGCCGTGGCGCTCGCAGAAGCGCGTGTACATCCGCATCAGCATCTCGGCCCAGTCCATCGACTCGGTGCCGCCCGCGCCCGAATGAATGGTGACGATGGCGTTGCGCGCGTCGTCGGGCGACGCAAACAATGTCGCCGTTTCCTGCTCCGCGACTTTGGCCTCGAGCGCTTCGAGTTCCTTCGACAGGTCGGCCAGCACGGTGGCGTCGTCCTCTTCGCGCGCCAGCGCCAGCAGCCCGGCCGCGTCGGCGAGTTGCGACTCCAGCGTGCGCAACGGCTCCAAACGCGCGCGCAGCGCCTTGGCCTCCCGCACCGCGTCGTCGGATGTCTTCTTGTCGGACCAGAATTCCGGGTCGTTCATGCGCGCGTCGAGATCGGAGAGGCGCGCCTCGAGGGCGGGAGCGTCAAAGATGCTCCTTGAGCTTGCGGGTCCGCTCGCTGAGAGCATTGAGGTGGTCGACGACTTCGTGTACGGCTTTCATATCGATCTACTGCTTATCCTTAATGACGGCGTCGACGAGCTCATCCACGTCGGCCAACACGGCCGCCAAATCCCGCCCAGTATCGACGACGGCATCCGCTTTGTAAAAGTGTTTTTCCATCCCGTCTTGACGGTCCAAACGGGCGCGCACGTCGTCCTCGTTCCAGCCCCCCTTGGCCAGCAGGCGCCGCATGCGCTCGCCCCGATCGCACGTCAGCGCGATGGTGAGGTCGAACCCGAACGGCATCGGCACCTCCATGAGGAGCGCGGCGTCGACGACGACGAGCGCGGCCGCGGCCACACGCGCGCGCACCACCGCTTCAACGCAACGCGCAACCACGGCCGGGTGGACGATGGCGTTGAGCGCGCGTAAACGAGCCGCGTCGGCGAACACCACGCGCCCCAAACGGCGTCGATCGACGCGGCCGTTGGGTTCGAACACGTCGGCGCCGAAGGCGGCGCGGACGCGCGCCGCGACCGCCGGCTCGGAGAGCACGTCGTGCCCGACGCGGTCGCCGTCGACGTGAACGCCCCCGTACTTCGTCGCCAGGTGGGCCGCAATGGTCGACTTCCCCGTCCCCGAGCCGCCGGCGATGCCGACGATGATCGTGCGCGCGTGCTTCGACACTAGTGTGCCTCCAGCCAATTGGTTCCCGTCCCCATGTCTACCTTGAGCGGCACCGCGAGCGCCATCGCATTCTCCATCGCCTCGCGCACCATTTCCTGCGCGCGCTCGAGTTCACCCTCGGGCACTTCGCACAGAAGCTCGTCGTGCACTTGCAGGATCATGCGCGTCTCCATGTTCGCCGCCGCGAGATCACGATGAATGCGCAGCATGGCGAGCTTGATGATGTCGGCCGCCGTCCCCTGCACGGGCGTGTTCACCGCCACGCGCTCGGAGAACGCGCGCAGCCCCGGGTTGGTGCTGTCGATGTCGGGTAGACGGCGCATGCGGCCGAGCAACGTCGACACCGCCTGGTCGCGGCGTGCGCGTTCAATGGTGTCGTCGATGAAGCGCTTCACACCGGGGTACGAGCGAAAGTAGTCGTCGATGAAGCGGCGCGCCTCGGCCACGTCGATGTCGAGCGACTGGGCCAGCCCACGCGCGCCCATGCCGTACACGATGCCGAAGTTCACCACTTTGGCGCGATCGCGCATTTCGGGCGTCACGGCCGACGGGTCGACCTTCATCACGCGCGCGGCCGTGGCGCGGTGGACATCGGCGCCCTCGCGAAAGGCCGCGATGAGGGCGGCGTCGCCCGAAAGATGCGCGAGAATGCGAAGCTCGATTTGCGAGTAGTCCGCGTCGAAGAGCATCCAGCCGTCGCGCGCCACGAAGGCGCGCCGAATTTCGCGGCCCTCCGCGGTGCGAATGGGAATGTTCTGCAGATTCGGGTCGGAGCTCGACAGGCGTCCCGTCGTCGCCACCGCTTGGTTGTAGGACGTGTGGACGCGTCGCGTCTGCGGGTGCACCAAGCGCGGCAGCGTGTCGACATAGGTGCTCTTGAGTTTCACCAGCTGGCGCCATTCGAGCAGCATGGTGACGACGGGGTGGCTGCCCGCGAGCGATTCCAGCACGTCGGCGTCGGTCGAAAAACCGGTCTTGGTGCGGCGCGCGGGTTTCAGTCCCAGTCGATCGAAGAGAATCTCGCGCAGCTTCGGCGTCGAAGCGGGGTTGAAACGCTCGCCCACCGCGCGGTAGATCGATTCCTCCAGCTCGCCGATGCGCTTGCCATACGAGCGCGAGAGATCCTCGAGAAACGCGACGTCGACGCGCACACCGGTCATTTCCATTTCCATCAAGACCGCGGAGAGCGGCATCTCGACGTCGTAAAACAGTCGTTTGGCTTCCGACGCATCCAGCATGGGCGCAAACACGTGCTTCAAACGCAGCGTGTAGTCGGCGTCTTCGCACGCATACTCGACCACGCGGTCGAGCGGCACCCGGCGAATGTCCTTTTCGCGCACGCGGCGGTCGAACAAGTCTTCGAACGGGATCATGCGGTGGCCGAGGCACTCGAGCGCCAACGCGTCGAGGCCGTGGCTGCGCCGCGCGGGGTCGAGGCTATAGGACGCCAGCATGGTGTCGAACGCGATCCCGCCGAGCGGAAGCCCCGCGCGCGTCAGCACGACGGCGTCGAATTTGATGTTTTGCCCGATCTTCGTCGGGCGTTCCGACGCGAACACGGCGGAGAGCGCGTCGCGCACGGCGTCGAGCGGCAAACCGGGCGCGCGCGTGGCCGGGAGCAGTCCTGGCAGTTGCCCCGACGATCCGTCGTCGATCTCGCTGGCGATGGGCACGTAAACGGCGTCGCCGGGTTCCGTCGCGATCGCGATCCCGGCCAGGGTCGCGCGCATGGGGTCCAAGCCCGAGGTCTCGGTGTCCACGGCGATCTCGCTTCGCGCCGCGAGGTCGCGCGCCAACTCCCGTAGCCCCAGTACGGTGTCGACGCGCCGATAGCGCGCGACGACGCCGGCGTTCGCCGGCGGCAATGTCGGCGTGCGCGCGGGCGTGTCGCGCTCGGGTTCGCGCGGCACTCGCGCGGCCCCGCGCCCGAACATCTGCTCGTGCATGCGCTTGAACTCGAGCTTCTCCAGCACCGAAGCGAAACGGTCGGTGTGATAGTCGCGCCGCGCGAGTGTCGCGAGCGACGCCTCGAGCGGGACGTCGTCGCGCAGGCGAACCAAGTCGCGCGACGCGAGTGCGTCGCCCTTTCCCTCTTCGAGGCGTTTTCGCACCGACGGCTTCTCCACGTCGTCCAGGCGCCGATAGATCTCGTCCAGCGACCCAAAACGTTGCAGCAGTTCCGTCGCCGTCTTCTCGCCGATGCCGCGCACACCCGGGACGTTGTCGCTCGTGTCGCCCACCAGCGCCAGATAGTCGACGAATTGCTCCGCGCGCAATCCGGTCTTCTCTTCCAATCCCGCCGGGTCGAGCTCGTTCTCCAACACATTGCCCTTACCGGGCCGAATTACGTGCACGTGCTCGTCGACGAGTTGCAGGAGATCTTTGTCGCCCGAGACGATGGCCACCAAGATGGTGGGGCCGAAGCGTCGCGCCAAGGTCGCGATGATGTCGTCGGCTTCGTAGCCCGCCGCTTGCAAGCGCGCGATGCCCATGGCGTCGACCGCCTCGAAGATGAGCGGGAGCTGACGAATCAGCCCGTCGGGCATCTTCGGTCGGTGCGCCTTGTACGCCTCGAAGCGCTCGTGGCGAAACGTCGGCTCGAGGCTGTCGAACGCGACCGCGATGTGCTCGGGTTTGTGCTTCGCGATGAGCGAGACGAGCGTGTTGATGAACCCGTACACGGCACCCGTCTCTTCGCCGCGCGAGTTGGTGAGCGGTGCGCCCGCGAAGGCAAAGTAGGCCCGGTACGCGAGGGCGTGACCGTCGACGAGAAACAGCGCCACCGCCTACGCCCGCGCGTACAGACGGTGGTGAGCGATGTACCGCGCGACCGCCGGCGCCACTTCGTCGACGGCCGTGTCGCCGCGCTCGAGTCCAGCGCGAATCTCCGTGGAGGAAACGTCGATGACGGGGGCTTCGAAGACGACGAGCGACACCTCGCCGGCGATGTTCGCGCGCATGACCCCGCTCCCGCGCGGGAATACGACCAGCGTGGCGAGCGCTGCGACTTGGGCGGGGTCGCGCCACGTCGGCAATTCGGCCAGGCTATCGGCGCCCATGATGAAGTAGAGGTCGGCGCTGGTACGATCGCGGCAAGCGCGCAGAAGATCCACCGTGTACGAGATCGCGTGCGCTTCCTCGATCTTCGTCACCGCGACGCGTTCCTCTCCCGCAATGGCCGCTTCAACCATGGCGAGGCGGTGAGCGTAGGGACTCGTGTCCGCGTCGGACTTGTGGGGCGGGCGCGGGGCTGGTGAGAAGAACACGCGGTCTAGTCCGAGAACGTCACGCGCGGCGGCGGCCATGCGCACGTGGCCGATGTGCGGCGGGTCGAAGGTCCCGCCCAAGATTCCGATGCGGTCGCCTTCCCAGCCCTCGCGGCCGTCGGGCGCGATCGTCACTTGCGCGCCTCCTTGATCCGCTCCTCCGCTTCCTTCTTCTGCGGCAAGTCGCCGGGATACGCAATGATCTGAGTGTACTGTTCGATCGCGCCCTCGTTGTCACCGCGGTCGATCAATATCTGTGCCTTCAACAAAAGCGCGTCGGCCCAGAACTCGTTGTCGGGGTAGTCGCGAATGATCTTCTCGCAGTACACCAGCGCCGCCTTGGGTTCGCGCTGCCGATAGTACCACTTGGCCGATGAGTACGCCTTCTGCGCGAGCCGGGAGTTGATTTGGCGCACGTAGTCGCGCGCCTCGCTGGCACGGGGGTTGTCGGGGTACGTGAGCAGATACTGGTTGAAGCGGCTCAACGCGTCGACGGACTTCTGCTGGTCGCGCGGATATTTGGGCGCTTCGCTCCACGCGCACACGCCCATCTGGAACACGGCGTCGTCGACCCACTCGCTGTATCCGTAGTTCGCGATCAGGATTTGGTATTCGACCGACGCGAGCGCGTAGTCGCGCGCCTTGAACTCGGTTTCAGCCAGTTTGAATTGCGCATAGTCGGCGCGCTCGTGGCCCGGGAAGCGCTCGATGAATTGCTTGTAGAGCGCGATGGCTTCGCGCTCCTTGCCGCGGCGATAGTAGTCGTCGGCGCGATCGAGCATGGCAGCGGGCGAAGCCGGAACCTTCCCCAGGCCGCCGGCGCACGCGAGGACGAGTCCCAGCATGGCGACGAAGCACGCGCGTCGCCACGGCACCCGCGGTGCGAACTCCGTACTCAATGCAATCCCGCCTCCTGCAGCGCCTCGATGCGCGCGCGCGCTTTCTCGACCACGTTGCCCGAGTCGCCGCGGTCGTTCTCGATGATCTCGCGATAGGCCGTGTACGCGCGACCGGTCTCGCCCATGTGCTCGTACGCCTCACCCAAGACGAAGCGTCCCTTCTGCTGGAGCGATCGGTTCTTGGTGCGGTTGACCAATTCGTCGGCGACTTCGGCCGCCCTTGGGTACTCGCCGTCGTCCAGCGCCTTCTGCGCCTCGGCATACGTCAAGTCGTCGAGGCGGGTCCACGCCTCGCCCGCGTCGTTGCCGCGCGGGTAGCGCTTGACCAAGGTCTCCATGGTCTTGCGCGCCTCCGCGGGGCGATTGAGGTTGGCGTAGCACTCGGAGAGTCGTGCCAGCGCGTTCTCGCACGCGGCCGTGTCCGGGTACAGACGGACCGCGGCTTGGTACACCCCCGCTGCTTCCGCGTAGCGTCGCTCGGCAAAGTATACGTCGCCGACCGCGAAGCGTTTCTTCCCGAGGTCCAGCGCGCTGTCGAGTTCGGCCGCCTTGCCCAGCTTGCGCGCGGCATTCGCGTCGAGCGGGCCCGCGTTGCCGAGTTCGGCTAGAAACGCCGATGCCGTGCGCGCAAAACCCGGCTCGATCGCCGCGGCGCGGTCGATCGCTTCGAATCCCTCGTGCATGCGGCCGCGCGCTACCAATGCCATTCCATAGTAGAGCTGAACGCCCGCGTTGCTGGAATCGGAGCGCACGGCGTGACGACCCAGCGCCACCACTTCGGCGTAGTCGCCCTTGTCGAAGGCGCGATGCATCTCGCCGACCACACCGCGCTCGCCGCAGGCAAGGAGCCCGCCCAAGAGGAGCGCGACTCCGACCGGAATCGCGGCCCGGCCAACGGAGAGAACTCGCCTAGTTGTCACTCTGATTGGAGAAGAATAGATAGATCAAGCCGACGATGATGCCGGTCACGAATACGGGCTCGGCGTACTTCCCCCAACCGCCGCCCGGGACCGCCGGGCGCGCGAACTGGTAGACGCCTTGTTCGACGCGCGCCGCGTCGTCGATGTCGAACTCGTCCGAGTGCTCGCGCGTCGCTTCGCCCACCCACAACACCTCGCCGGCGCCGTTGGTCACGGTCGCGTGAATGCGAACATCGGCGCGGCGCTTCACGTGCTTGCCGCCGATCAAGTGCGATCGATACACGTCGGGGTAGCTCACACCGAAGGCAACGTTCTGGAACGTGAACACGACCGCATCCGTCGGGGTGGCCGTGTCGACCGGCGTGTCGTCGCCCGTCGCGGGCGCCGCGTTTACGCCCGGTGCAGCGGGCGCGGGCGCGTGTGCGACCGGCACGATCGTTTTGACTTCTTTGGAGGTCAGCACATTGGCGAAGACGTTCTCCACGAACACGTAGTCTTCGCCGCTGGTGAATGGTCGCAGCTCGATCGCGCGGCCGCCCAACTCGGGGCCAAATTTCGCATACAACTCTTCCGCGATCTCCTGCGTCATCTGCGAGAGCAGGTCGATGTTGCTGGGGGCCGGGTCGGCAGCGCGCACGCCCGTGGCCGCGAAGGTGAAGGCGCAGGTAGTCGCCAACGCGACGGCACGAAACGCGTGCCAACGCCAGCCGTGTCGAATCGTCCAACGCACGTGGTCTACTCCTCAATCAGGGCTCGGTTACTCGACTCCCGCGCCGATCAGGGACGACGCGCGCATACAGATCGAACACGTCGGTGTCGGTGACGCGCGCGTCGACGAACTCGCCGACACGAGCATCTCCCGCGACGTACACTTCTCCGTCGATCTCGAGGGCTTGGCCGTAGAAGCGCCCCGCGAAGCGAGGGCCGACGACGTCCTCGGTCTCGCGATCGACGAGTACTTGCAACACGCGATCGCGGAAGCGCGCCCGGGCCGCGAACGACGCTGCCTCTTGCACGGCAGCCAATTCGCTCGCGCGATCGGACACGATCGCGGCCGGAACGGCCGCGGCGAACGACGCCGCTTTCGTACCCGGCTCCGGAGAATACGGAAACACCCCCAAAGAATCAAACGCGAAATCCTCGACGAACGCCTTGACGTCCTCGAACTCGGCGTCGGTCTCGCCCGGGAAACCGACGATCACTTCGCTGCGAATGACGACGTCGGGAAATGCGCCGCGAATTCCGGTCACCAAACGCTCGACGTGCTCGCGCGTGTACGATCGCTGCATCGATTCCAACAGCCGCGTCGACGAGTGCTGGATCGGCATCTCGAGATAGCGGCACACCTGCGGTGGTTCGAACACGCGCGCAACGTAGTCGACGTCGAGCCCGGCCGGGTGAATGTAGAAGATGCGAATCCATTCGACGCCGGTCCGCGCGATACGGTCCACCAGTTCATGGAAGCGCGTGCCGGCCGGGTCGCGATACGAAACGATGTCTTGTGCGAGCAGGGTTACCTCGCGCACACCGCGCGCCACCAACCCATCGACTTCGCGCACGATCGAGTCCGCGTCGCGCGACTCCTGGCGCCCGCGAATGGTCGGGATGGCGCAGAACGTACACTTGCGGTTGCAGCCTTCGGCCACCTTGACATAGGCGGTGTGCGACGGGGTTAGCAACTCGCGGTCTTCGAACGCCGCGAAGCGGCTCTCCTCGCCGCGCGCGATACTGCGCACCACCGGCGAAGCCGCCTGCCATGCCGCCACCATCTCCGGCAAGCGCGCGTGTGCGCCGGTCGGCAAGAAATGGTCGACCCACGGGAGTGAGGCTTCCAAGTCCTCGCCGCGGTGCTTGGGCAAGCAGCCCATCAAGACGAGGCGTTTCGACCCGCGCTTGAAGCGCGCGAGGCGCCGGGTCTCCTCGACGGTTTCCTGCCAGGCGGAATCCAAGAACGAGCACGCGTTGACCACCAGCACGTCGGCGCCGGCCGGGTCACTGGAAGAATCGCAGCCGCTCCTGCGAAGGAGCGAAAGCGTCGCCTCCGAGTCGACGAGGTTCTTGGGGCAACCGAGTGTGACGAGATGGACTTTCACGACGGACTATAAGGATAGCAGAAGCGGGGCTACTCGGGCGTGTGTGCGTCGAGGTAGACCTCGCGCGGCTTGGACCCGTCGGGCGGGCCCACGATCCCCTGCTGCTCGAGTTGGTCGAGCAACCGCGCCGCGCGCGAGTAGCCGACGTGGAGCTTGCGCTGGAGCAGCGACGTCGACCCTTGCTTGTAGCGCGTGACGATTCCCTTGGCGTCGTCGAAGAGCGGGTCGAGCTCGCCGTCGACGGAGGCGGCACCGGCGCGCGACTCGGCCAGTTCTAGCGTCGACTCTTCGTAGCGATACGCCTTCCAATGCGCGATGACCTGCTCGATCTCGGTTTCGGACACCCACGCCCCGTGCAAACGCACGGGCTGCGGATGGTGCGCGTCCATGTACAGCGCATCGCCTTTCCCGAGCAGCTTGTCGGCGCCGATGGCGTCGATGATGGTGCGCGAATCCACTTTGGTGGCGACCCGGAACGCGATGCGCGTCGGGAAGTTCGCCTTGGTCTTGCCGACGATGACGTCGACCGAGGGGCGCTGGGTGGCGAGCACCATGTGGATGCCGGCTGCGCGCGCCATCTGCGCCAGGCGCGTCAACAGCGACTCGATGTCGACGCCTTTGGCGAGGGCCAAGTCGCCGAGCTCGTCCACCACCAGCACGATGTACGCCAGGCGCTCGCGCAAGTCGTCGCCCTTCTTCTCGCTCTTCTCCAGGGCGATCTTGACGTTGTAGCTATCGATGTTCCGCACACCTTCGCGACGGAAGAGCTCGTTGCGCCGGCTCATCTCGCCCACCAAGAACTCGAGTACGCGCGCGGCGTCCTTGGGATCGGTGATCACCGGATGCATCAGGTGCGGGATGCCGTTGTATTGCGACATCTCGACCATCTTGGGGTCGACCAGCAACAGCTGCACGTCGGACGGACGGTAATGAAGCAATATGCTGGTGAGGATGGTGTTCAAGCACACACTCTTGCCCGAACCGGTGGTCCCGGCGATCAAGAGATGCGGGGCGTCGCACAGGTTCATCAAGAACGGCTGCCCGACCACGTCGACGCCCAACCCGATGGCGATGCCCTTGGTGCGCTGCTTCTCGGTGACTTCGCTCAACACTTCGGCCAAATAAACCGTGCGCCCTTTCGGGTTCGGCATCTCGATGCCCACGCATGCGCGTCCCGGGATGGGCGCGATCATGCGCAGGCTCCGCGCACGCATCGCGAGCGCCAAGTCGTCGGCGCGGCTCACGATGTCCTTGATGCGCACGCCGGGAGCCGGTTCGAACTCGAAGGTGGTGACGACGGGACCGTGGTGCACCGCGGTCACCTTGCCGTCGACACCGAACTGGGTGAGCTTTTCCTCCAGCACGCCACTCCACGATTTGAGCTCCTCGCGCGTAAAGCCCGCACCGTCTTCTTGCGGGTGCACGAGAATCGAGATCGGCGGAAGGGCGGCATCCGCGAGCGGCGTCGTGCGCTCGCCCGTTTCGTTCTTGGGTGCTTTCTTCTCGCGCGGCTTCGACTCCGCGCGCGCGCGCGGGCGCGAGATGGCGATGTCGGGTTCGTCCGCGCTCCGGCGCTCCTTCGGTTCTTCCCAGCGCTCGGCGGTACCGGCGGACTTGGGCAGAGACGGTGCCTCGCCGTCCGCGTCCACGCCGTCCAGCGACGAACCGGTCGAACGCGCTACCGCCGTCTTCACGTAGTCATTCACGACGCCGCGTCGACGCGCGAATGCTTCGCGCGCCGAAGCCGCCGCGGACGATGCTTTCGACGCGGCCGCCGACGCGACACTCGCCACCCAGCGCGCGCGGTGGATCTCGCTCAAAACCACCAACAGGAGTGCGGCCATCAGCACGATGGCCGACCCGACTTCGCCGAACAGCGACTTCAAGCCCGACGCCAGCAAGTCGCCGACGTCGCCGCGCAGGGACGACACGTCGCGCGACAACGGAGACACGGCGAAGAAGGCGTTGGCGAGAATAGCGGCGAGGAGACCCTTGAGCGCCAACCGGCGCAGCGGCGTTTCCGCATCGCGCGCGACCGAAACCGCCAGGAAGGTGAGCAGGAGGGGGATCACCCACGCGAGCGAGCGCCCGAAGAGTGCCGTCGCGACGAAGGCGAGCACCGAGCCGAAGGGACCGGTGAGATTTTCGACGCCGCGAAACGACGCCGCGCGATCGAAGGGCCAGTCCCCGGCGTGGAGTGTCGCGAGGGCAACCGCGGTGAACACCGCCACCGCCCCCAGCGACACGGTCAAGAAAACACGCGCTCGATCCGTCACGTCGGCTCCTTGCGCCAGCCGCTTGGCGGCCGTCGTCACTTTGCGACCGCCACCGGCTCCGCCAGCGTGAGCGTCTCTCCATCCCACTGAAACCCGTCGAGGAACTTCGTACTCAAGTCGCCGCGGCGGAAGCGAGGCTCGGAGAGGATCGCGATCTGAAACTCGATGGTGTTCTTTACACCATCGACCACACACTCCTCCAACGAGCGAATCATGCGACCCACCGCTTCTTCGCGGTCGAGCCCCAGGCAAATGATCTTCGCGATCATCGAGTCGTAGTAGGGCGAGATGGTGTAGCCCTGATAAATGTGCGAGTCGACGCGCACCCCCATTCCGCCGGGCAGGTGCACGAAGCCGATCTTGCCCGGGCTCGGCATGAAATCGCGCATGGGGTCCTCGGCATTGATGCGACATTCGATCGCGTGACCGGTGAAGCGCACGTCCTTCTGCCCGAATGAGAGGGGCTGCCCGGCCGCCACCGCAATCATCTCTTTGATCAGGTCACGGCCCGTCACCATCTCGGAGACCGGGTGTTCGACCTGGATGCGCGTGTTCATCTCCATGAAATAGAATGCGTCGCCCTGCACCAAGAACTCCATGGTTCCGGCCGAGGTGTAGTTCATGGCGCGCGCCCCTTGGACCGCGGCGGCGTGCAAGCGTTCGCGCACCTCGGGCTTCAAGGCCACGCACGGGGATTCCTCGATAAGCTTCTGGTGCCGGCGTTGAATCGAGCACTCGCGCTCGCCCATGTGGACGACGGTGCCGTGCGAGTCGCCCAGCAGTTGGACCTCGACGTGGCGCGGCGTCGGCAGGTACTTCTCGAGGTAGACCGTCGCGTCGCCGAAGGCACTTTCGGCTTCGGCGCGCGCGATCAGGATCGCATTGGCGAGGTCCTGCGCATCGCGCGCGACGCGCATGCCGCGCCCCCCTCCGCCCGAAGCCGCCTTGATGATGACCGGGTAGCCGATCTCTTCGGCGATGCGGAGTGCCTCCTTCTCGTCGCCCACCGCACCGTCAGAGCCCGGGATCACCGGCAAGCCCGCCGCCTTCATGGTGTCCTTGGCGATGGACTTGTTGCCCATCTTCTCGACAGCGCTCGGCGACGGCCCGATCCAACCAATGCCGCACGACACCACGGCCTCGGCGAACTCCGCGTTTTCGGACAAGAATCCGTAGCCGGGATGGATGGCTTCCGCGCTCGTGATTTCGGCCGCGGAAATAATGCGATTGAAATTGAGGTAGCTCTCGCCGGGGAGGTTGGGCCCGATACAGACGGCCTCATCGGCAAAGCGAACGTGCAGCGACTCGGTGTCGGCTTCGCTGTGGACGGCGACGGTCTGGATCCCCATTTCGTTGCACGCACGCATCACGCGCAACGCGATCTCGCCCCGGTTGGCGACGAGGATCTTCTTGAACATGGGGCCTAACCTAACACAGGCCCGAAGGTCTTGTTAACCTACTTTCGCCCCGCGGGAGCGGGCTCCTCCGCGGCGTTCTCGAAGCCCTTCCAGCCCTGGTCGCTGGTGGCCTGAATCCCCTTCAAACGCAGCGTCAACTCGTGCGGCTTCGAGCTCGCTCGCAGCGCGTCGTCGAGCGTGATGATGCCGTCCTGGTAGAGCTTCATGAGCGCCTGGTCGAAGGTCTGCATCTGGTGGGTCGTGACACCGTCGCGCATCGCCTGGTGCAAGAGCGGCGTCTTCTCCGCATTCACGATGCACTCGCGCACCGTGCCGGTGGTGACCAAGACTTCGACGGCGGGAACGCGCCCCGCTCCGTCGGCGCGTCGCACCAGGCGCTGCGAGATGACCGCTTGCAGCGTCGACGCCAACAGGTAGCGAATCTCCTGGTGATGGTGCGGCGGGAAGAACGAGATGATGCGGTTGATGGTCTGCGGCGCGTCGACCGTGTGCAGCGTGCTCATCACCAAGTGACCGGTGTCGGCCGCCTTGAGCGCAATCTCCATGGTCTCGGCGTCGCGAATCTCGCCCACCATGATCACGTTGGGGTCTTGGCGCAGAATGTGGCGCAGTGCTTCGTGGAACGACGCAGTGTCGCTACCCACCTCGCGCTGGTTGACGATGCTCTTATCGTCGCGGTGCAGGAACTCGATCGGGTCTTCGATCGTGATGATGGACGCGTTCAGGTTCTGATTGACCGTCGATAGCATCGCGGCCAGCGTGGTCGACTTACCGCTGCCGACAGTTCCGGTCACCAAGATGAGCCCGCGTGGGCGCAGCGCCAACTCGGCGATCACGGGTGGTAGGGTCAATTCCTCCACCCGCTTGATGTTGACGGGAACGTGACGGAAAACCATCACGATCGAGCTGCGCTGGACGTAAAAGTTGGCGCGGAAGCGTGCAAGACCGGTGACGCCGAATGCAAAATCGACCTCGCGGGTGCTCTCGAACTTCTCGCGCTGGAGGGGAGTTAGGATCTTGCGGGCAACTTCTTCCATCTCGCGCGGAGTAGGCGCGGGGAAGTTGGTCCGCTGCAGCTTACCGTTCACCCGGACCACCGGGGGGATGCCCGGCTTGATGTGGAGGTCCGAGGCCCCCATCTCGATCATCTTCTCGAGGAGCACCTTGATGTTCATGTGCCGAGACCTTTCCGCTGACTAACTTATTTTGTTTCAACAAGAAACAGCGGCTGCCCGTATTCCACCGGTTGGCCATTCTCGGTCAAGACCCGTCGAATGACGCCGTTGAAATCCGAGCCGATCTCGTTCATGAGCTTCATCGCCTCTACGATGCACACCGTCTGACCCACCGCCACCGCTTGGCCCACTTCCGTGAATGGCTCGGAGCCGGGAGCCGGCGACCTGTAGAAAGTGCCGACCATCGGTGACTTGATCTGTTTCAAGTTTGATGCCAGCTTCTCCTCGCCATGCGGGCTGTCGGTAGCGTCTTCCTCCTCGTCGTGCCGCGTCGCGGACGCCGGTGGCGCCGCGTGCGCGGCCGGGACGAAGGCGGCCGCAGCGGGGCCGCCCTTCGAGATACGGATCTTCTTTCGCCCTTCGCAGACTTCGAGCTCGTTGATCTGGCTCGATTCGACCAGGCGAATCAGTTCTTCGATTTCCTCTTTGCGCATCTTCACCTCCGGTCCTTGGGACGCGCTTGCGCGCGAGGACGCGATCGTTAGACTCTCGTCACGTACTCGCCGGTCCGGGTATCCACGCGGACGACGTCGCCCTCGTTAATGAACAACGGCACGTTGACCACCAATCCGGATTCCAACGTGGCGGGCTTGGAGCCGCCGCGCGCCGTATCGCCGCGAAAACCCGGGTCGGCTTTCATGACGGCCATCTCCACGAAGTTGGGGAGTTCGATCGTCAACGGTTTGTCGCCGTCCATCAAGATGTCGAGATTCATGTTTTCTTTGAGATATTCCTTCGCTTCGCCGATGAGCGACTCCGGTAATTCGATCTGCTCGTAGCTGGTGCGGTCCATCATGTGATAGATACCGCCCGCCGCATACAAGAATTGAAACGGCTGCCGCACGACGCGCACCTCGTCGATCTTCTCGCCGGAACGAAAGGTCTGGTCTTTGACCTGGCCCGTGAGGAGGTTCTTGATCTTGGTGCGAATGAACGCTCCGCCCTTTCCCGGCTTGACGTGGAGGAACTCCTGGATGGCCCAGTACTGCCCGTCCATGTTCATGATCATCCCGTTGCGAATGTCGCTGGTGTCGGCCATTGCCTCTATCTCCTTGATTTCGTGATTATTATGTACGCGGACGGGCGCGGTTTTCGCGGCCGATTCTAATTCGGGGCTCGCGGGGTTTCCAGCACGAAGTTTGGCGCGGAAACGCGCCAGGAGCAGGCGTTGCGGGAAGGGGTTCGAGGCCGACGGACGGCCGGGACTCAGTCGGAGACCGTGCGAAGCCAGCGCTTGAACTGCTCGTAGCTGCGACCTTCGTCGATCGCGGCACCCGGGGGGATCGTGCCCGGAGCGTTCGCCGGAGCATTCGCCGCGGGTGCCGGCGCCGACACGACCGGACGGGCGTCGTCCTTGATGGGCGGCAGGTCGTCCTCGGCGGGACCCGAAATGGGTTCGCCCTTCTCGATCGCGGCGACCTTGCGGCGTACGTCCTCGTTGTCAGGTTGCCGGCGGAGCACGTCGTGATAGATCTTCAAGGCCTTCGCCGAGTAGCCCTGGGCCGCGAAAATATCCGCGAGTGTCACGGTCGCGATGTACTCGGTGGTCACCGAATCGTCGCCGAGCTGGATCGGCGAGCCTTCGAACTCGTCGCGGACCTCGGGAAGCTCGATGACATCGTCGCGGGGAGCGGCTGGTTCCACGCGCGCCGCCACCGGCTCGATGCTCGGCGCCTTCGCAGGTCCACCAATTGACGCCTTCGCGGGCTCGACAATCCTCACCGGCTCGACACTCGTCGACCTGGGCGACTCGGGCTCCAGCACCTTCTCAATCTCTTCGACCAGCGTATTGGCGGACGTCGGCGCGTTCTCGCCCAGGACCTCGAGGCGATTGCGAATCTCTTTGTCATCCGGGTCGAGCACGAGGATGTGCTCGAAATATCCTCGCGCGCCCTCGGCGTCGCCGCACGCGGCGCGAATGATCCCCAGGTACCGCAGTGCCACCAGATTCTGCGGGTCGAGTTCGAGCACTTTCTTGAACGATTCCTCCGCACGATCCGCGCGGCCACCGTCGTACTGACACTTGCCCTGAACCACATAGCCGCTCGCGTAGCGCGGGTTGGCGGAAAGTCCGCGGGCGCATATGTCGAGGGCCTCTTCGACCAGCCCGAGCTTTCGGTAGGCATCCGCCAGGGGCGCGAAGACGTGGCTACCGGGCGCACGACGATAGCGCTCGAACAGGTCGTCGATCTCTCGGTTGTGCGTTCTGATGATGGGCTCTTTCATGCGAGCAACCTGCGCTTGTGGTCGAAATCGGCCGACGGTGGCAACGGCGGGTCCGCTTCGGGTCTACTAACCGCGGCGTGGCCGGGTTGCGACTGAAGACGTAACCATTTGCTCATAAACACGTTATCGTGCCGTGTCGACGTCACAAGACAGTCCTGTAATCGGCGCGACCTGCACCAAACGTGCCAAACACGCTTCGCTGCCGGGCTTGCGTCTGGCGCGAAGCTTAACCTTGCAGACACTCGGGCGGCAAAAAGAATCGGCCCGCCCCGGCTAGACAGGGCGGGCCGAACAGGGCCGGCTGACTGACGGGCTAGGGCCGGGGGGACGCTACCGCCCCGCGTTCCCGCTGCGACTCGAGCCAATGGATTTGGCGCTGGATGATGCGGTCACGCATCTCGGGGGTTAGCCCCACCAAGTGCGCGTCGATCAGCGAATCGATCGCATTCTCCTCGGCGTAGCGGTCGATTGCGCCCCGCGCCGCGGGCTCCGAAGTCTGCAAGGCCGGCGAGGCGGTGTTGCTCACCAAAATGCTTCCCTGCCGACGCGGGGAAACCACAAAGGGCGACGACAATGTCGAGCGACCCGCGTGACTCTGGGCCACGTCGCTGCGTGACGGCGTCGACTGGTGTCCGATGGACGGCAACGACGGCCCGCTCGGCACGACGTTGTTCACGACCACGATCCCCGCTCCCAGGACGAACGCGAAGGCAATCCCGGTGCTGGCCACGTAGCGGAAATTCCACGCTCGCACCCATGCCCCGGCCGAGCTCGCGCGTTTGGCTGTCGCCCGCTGCTCGCGATGAATCGCAAGCCGGACCTTCCAATTGAAGTTTTCGTCGAGGGGCTCGACCGGAGCGCGACGCAAAAGCGCCAAGCTCCGCTTGGACTCGGCGGCGAATTTCTCGCAGTCCACACACTCCGCGAGGTGGCGATCCACTTCAACATGGAGCGCTTCGTTGCCCAAGCCATCGACGAAGTCGAACAGCAGTTGTCGAACGCGACGGCACTTCATCGGACCATTCCTCCTAAAAGTCAGTTCCCTTGGCGAGCACCGGCGCGACCACCTGCCGGAAATAATTACGCGCCCGATTGATGCGAGATCGAACCGTCCCCAGCTTCAAACCCGTGACGGCCGCGATTTCTTCGTACGAGAGTTCGTTGATCTCGCGCAGCACAAAACTCTCGCGGTACTTCTCCGGAATTCGTTGGATGGCCCGGCTGATCACCTCGCTCAACTCGTGGTCGTTGATCGTTTCGTCGGGTGTCCGCTGCGAGTCCGGAATCTCGATGAGCCTTTCTTCTTCTCCTTCGCCCCAGGCGCGCGTCCACAACGAAATCAGTTGCGGAGCGCGCGAGCGCGAGCGAACGCGGTTGCGAACCAAATTGGTGGCGATGGTATAGAGCCAAGTCGAGAACTTCGCGATCGTCTTGTACTTCTCGGCGTGGATGTACGCCTTCACGAACGCTTCCTGCGCGATTTCTTCCGCTTCGTCGCGATTGCTCGTCAGTCGCAACAGGTAGTTGAAGAGGCGCACTTTGTAGCGCTCGACCAGCACGTCGAAGCAGTCGGTGTCACCACTTTGGACGCGGAGCATCAGCTCCTCGTCGGTGTGGTCCTTCCACTTCGCGCGTTCGCGGTTCGTATCCGAGAACACCAGGCTCCTCGTCGTTCCAGCCATTCATCCAACGCCTCGGCCCTTATACGAAGAGGTGGGGACGCAGTTCCCACTTCGCCGGGACGATTCTACGGCACCATAACCGATTTATTTGCCGGCTGTTAGGCGTGCACGCCAACCCCTCACCGGCAACCCGGCGGTCACTTCGGTCAGACGCGCCCCCTGCCAGCCATATCGAACTTCCAAGCGATCGTCGAAAGTTGCCCCTTCGATCGGGTCGGGCCAGGTCGCTTTCGTCAGGCGCCCGCCTTCCGTAATCAAGCGGAACGAGCCGCGCGAGTCCCGACCTCGCGCACCGTCTTCGTCGTGCGCGAAGGCTTCGATTCCAACGCAGTGCGCCGGCAGTGCCAACACGCACGCCACCACGCGTCCCCAATCGGCGCGCGCGTGGGTTGCGTCCCCAATCAGCGCGTCGAGATCCTCGCCTTCGTAGAAGCGCCCTCGCTCGCGATCGAACACACGCAGGGTGTCGTCGACGAACGAAACCACCACGTCCTCGCGGTTCCCGCCGAAAAGCGTGCTGCCACCGAGCTCAAGCAACGCATCGCCGCTTTCGGTGGCGTCGATGCGAAAGTGCCCGCGAAAGCGAAACTGCTCGACGTCCAGCACCGCGTCACCCGACATGGTGAACGGGTGCTTCGGTCCGGATGACGACAACAACGAGTCCAGCGCCGCGCAGGCCGCGTCTCCCGACAGTGCAGTCGGGTCGACATTCTGCCGGCACCCCGATGTCGCTAACGACACCGCGGCCGCGAGCGCCCACCATCCCGCGACGCGCTCGCGCCTAGTCAAGGCGACGTTCCGTCGACTCGATCTTCTCGCGCAGCGCCGCGTTGTCTTGCAGCTTGCTGGAGTGTCGATAGGCCGCCAGCGCGTCCTTATAGCGCGACAGCGCCGCGTACGCATCCCCCAAGTGCTCGAGGATAACCGCGTCTTCGCCGACTTTCGAAATCGCGCGCTCCAGCTCTTTCGCAGCACCGCGGTAATCGCCTTTCTGATAGAGCACCCAACCCAAGCTGTCGATGTAGAAGCCGTTGTCGGGCTCCTTCGCGAGCGCTGCTCTCACCAGTTCTTCCGCGAAATCGAGGTTCTTGTCCATCTCGGCCAGAAGGTACGCGTAGAAGTTGCTCACCGCGGCGTCGTCGGGGTGGCTCTTGTGGAGGCGCGAGAGAATCTTCTCCGCCTCGTCGAACTTGTGCTCTTTCTCCGCGACCGTGGCTAGATTGAACAGTACACCGCGGTCATCGGGCTGCAGCGCGTCTGCACGTTGCAGGTGCGAGCGCGCGCAATCCAGCGAGTCGACACTCAAGCACGCCATGCCTACCATGAAATTCGCGTCGAAGTCGTCGCGCGGGGCGAGCGACGACGCCTTGGCGAGGATGGCGGCCGCTTCCCCACTCGATAGGTGCACGCGCGCGTCGGTTTTCGAAAACTCTTCCGAGTAAGCAAAGAACAATGCCAGGTAATTCCGGAAATCGTTGGGCGCGGCCGCAATCGCACGCTCGTAGTTGGCGCGTGCCTTGTCGGTATCTCCCGTCTTGACGTACAACTCACCCAGAATCCGATACAGCTCGGGGCTCTCGCTCGCGCGCTCCGAAAGCGGCGCGAAGATCGTCAATGCGTCTTGGTAGCGCTGGGCTTGATAATAGAGACGTCCCAGCATCAACTGGCTCTCGGCCGAAAGCGGCGCTTCCTTGCGCGCGTCTTCGAGCAGTCGAATGCCGTCGTCCACGCGATCGGCTTCGAGGTAGGCTTCGGCAAGCTTCAAGCGCAGCGATTCCGAGGCCCCGGGAACTCGCGCGGGCGGTTCGAGCACCGAGATCGCATCTTTCAAACGCCCTTCGCTCTCGAGCAGGTTGACCAGGGACTCGGCCACGCGGTCGTTCTCCGGTTCGATCTCGAGTCCCGCGCGAAAGGCCGCTTCGGCGTCTTCCTTGCGCCCCGCGTCGAGCAGGAGTTCGCCGTAGATCGCGTGTATGTACGCGATCGACGGATCGAGGCGCAGGCACTGCTCGAACGCTTCGATCGCCTTGTCGGTTTCGCCGTTCTCCGCGTATAGGCTTCCCAGCAACCGCTCGGTCTCGAACGAAGGATGGATCGCACGCGCGCGTTCGAGATACGTAATGGCGCCGGCCGCGTCGCGCTGCGTGTAACGAAGCCGCGCTTTGAGTTGCAGGATGGCCTCGTTGTTGGGATCCGCTTTCAGGACGTCGTCGACTACCGACTCGGACTGGTCCAGTCGACGCAACGCGTAATAGGCATCCGCGAGGCGCGCCCCCACGGTGGGATCGTGGTTGCTCTCGCGCCATGCGAAATCGAGGAGTCCGACGGCACTTCCCGCTTCTCCCCGTTCGAGCAGATAGACGCCCATCGCAAATTGGGCGTACACCGCCTCCCGCCCGGCGAGGTCGACGTCGTCATCGCCCGCGCGCGCGACCGGCACCCACGCGCCAGTCAACAGCAGCACAACCGCCAAAATGGTCGCGAGAACCGCCCGCGAACGCCGCTTCGCCCGCCGATCGGGCCCGTTGCTACGAAAGACCATCACCTTTCAACCTCAACCAAAAACCTAGTTTGCGTCCGGTGCGGGCGACCTAGTAACTTATCCAAGCCCCAGTGTAACAGGTCGATGGACGTACTGACAACGAGACGGCCACGCTTTCGCGCTCGCGCGCGTCGACGCGTGCGGACGCGATCCCTACTGGGAATCCTCGCCGCGTGCGTGCTCGCGACCCCCGCGTGTTATACACTGCTCCAGCACCCCGGAATCGCGCGACAGAACTACGCCCGGCCTCCTCGCAACCTCCCCTGCACGAATTGCCACACGCGCGACGCATTGCGTGGCTACCTGTCGCCCGACCGGCTCGCGAGCGAGCGGGATGCGTGGGAGCGGTTGAACCACCCGTGGTGGTTCGACGCGCGATTCCCCGCCGACTCGGCGTCGGTCGATAGCGCCGGTGCCGGAGGCGGACGATGAGTCGCCTTCGTCCTCGCACGGCGCGCGGCGTGCTATTGGCGGCGGCGTTGTGCGCTGGGTTCGCCGCGCGCGCCGGCGCGCAAGCGCCCGACCGCGCGCTCGAATTCGGGGATCTCGGCTTCGACCGGTGGCTCGACGCGAGCGCGCGCGGTGCCGCATTGTCGGCCTTTGCGGCCACCGTCGCCGACGCCACCGCCCTGGCCTACAACCCGGCCGGCCTCGCACGCATCAAGCGATTCTCGGCGGTTGCGTCGTTGGGGATGACGCAGTCGACCTTCGACGGCGCGTACGACGGCAACGCGCGCACCGCCGACCGCGACGAATCTGCGCTCCAGTTCGTGGGGGCCGCTTTTCCTCTCCCGGTGCTGCGCGGGTCCTTGGTACCCGCGATCGGCGTGCACCGCATTTTCTCGAGCTCGCTCGATCTCGCTTATCAGGGATTCAACGCCCCCGACGCACGCAACGACCGCATCGCGCTCTCGCAAGGCGGCGGCAGCTACGCCGTTCATGTGGGCGGAGCCATCGATTTGTCGGCCGCCTTTGCGGCCGGCGTCGACCTGATGATCCTCGACGGCAACATCCACCGGGTGCGCCAGTACGACACGCAGAGCCTGGTCGTGAACCCCAATGTGCATACCTTCGTGTATGAGGACGTCACGGCCGACGTCGACGGCTACGGAGCTCGGTTCGGTTTGGAGTTCTACGCACTCGACCGGCTCCAGATCGCCGTCGTATTCACCACACCGCTGGTCGTCGAGACGCACGCCAACACGGTGACCGAGACCACGCAGCAGGTTGACAACGACGTCGGGTCGTTCACGCGCGAGACGTCGAGCCAATCGACGAAGTACAAGACGCCCTACCGGATCGAAGGAGCGCTGTCGCTTCCGGTCTCGCCCGCGCTGCTGCTGGCGGCACAGGTGGGCTACGCCGATTGGTCGCAAGCAACCATCGACGACGAGCGCCTCATCACCTCGGACCTGGAGAATGTCCTGCGCTCCGTCCTCGACGTGAGCGCGGGCATCGAGTGGTCGCTCCAACGCTGGCCGCTCCGCGTGCGCGCCGGATTCGCGCACGCGCGACGCGCGGCCGACCATCTCGAAGCGGATCGCATCGACAACGATCGCTTGGAGCGCGTCGACGCGGAGTCGGCGACGACGCGCTATTCTTTGGGTGCGGGCTACTTGTGGCGCGGGGCGATCGGCATCGACGCGGCGTTCCAGTACGGCCACGTCCAACAATCGAGTAGCACGATCGGCGACGAGCGCAGCGCGTCGTCGGTCTACATCGGGTGCGGGTATTGGTTCTAGCGTGCGGTCAGCGCTTGCGCGAGGTGCCGCTCAAGAGGGCGAGATAGGCGTCGTCGAGGCGGGCCATGACGTCTTCACTCATGCCGCCACCGTCCTCGAGAATCTTGTTGTAGATCTCTTCGAAGTACCGGCACAGCGAAACTTGCCGGCCCTCGATCTGCTCGGAGACCAGGTGAATCAACTCGGCACGACGCCGCGCGAAGTCGGGGTCACTTTCTTCGCGTCCGGCGACGTTGTGGAAATAGTCGTTGAGGAGCTGCATCCAGTAGGTGTCGTGGTCTCCTCCGTTGTCGAAAACACAACCTTGCCGGTCGACCAGGAAGCAGTATCCGTAGACGAAGTACGTGCACTGCAGCATGCCCTGCAGGAAGAAGCGGCGGAAACAGTCCGGGCTGGTGACGTCGAGGCGGCACGGAAGGCGACAATCGCGACACAGTCGCTCCTTGTCGCCGCCGTAAGTGTATGGCGCATCAGGAACTTCAATCTCCGGGCGGCCCATGGCAGGAAGACGCTGCAGGAAGCGTGCCCGAGAATCGCGAAGTAAGGGCCCGGGGGGCTTCTACGATTCCGCCTGCGAATTCGTGAGCCGTCGGTACGCTTCGCGCGCGGCCTTCTGCTCGGCGTCCTTCTTGGTCTTCCCCGATCCCGACCCCAAGATGATTCCCTTCACCACCACCTCCACCGCGAACTGCTTGTCGTGGTCGGGTCCGGTGGTCGAATGGACGCGATATCGCGGCGGCACCTTGTGCAGTGCCTGGATGTATTCCTGCAGGAGACTCTTGTAGTTGATCGCACCGTCCTGCGACACGACTTCGCCCAAGTCGTCGGGCAGGACTTTCAAGATCACATGACGCGCGGCCACGAAGCCGCCGTCCATGAACACCGCACCGAACACGGCCTCGAGCGCGTCGGCCAGAACACTCTCCATCGTGCTCACACCCGCGCGCTGCGCGTTCTCACTGACCAGGACGTAACGACCGAGGTCCATCTTCTTGGCGAGGTGCGCCAGCACCTGCTTGCTCACCACCACCGACTTCATCTTGGTGAGCTCGCCTTCGCCGCGCTCGGGAAATTTCTTGTAGAGGTGCTCGTTGACGACGAGCGAGAGGACGGAATCGCCCAGAAACTCCATGCGCTCGTTCGACTGCAGGGCCGCGTTGGCTTCTTGACCCGCGTAGTAGGAACGGTGCATCAGGGATCCGAACAGAAGGGAGCGGTCGCGAAAGCGGTAGCCGAGCGAGGATTCCAGATCGCGGATGCGTTCCAGGGCGCCGGGTCCCGCGGCATCGGCCCAGCGGTTCCGTCCCGAGAATCGTGTGAGGAGTCTTCGGAACGCGCCCGTCATGCGCGAACTACGCGCCCGCGAAGCGCCGGACGATGAGCGCGGTGTTGTGCCCGCCGAATCCGAACGCGTTCGAAAGTGCGACGTCGATGCGCTGCTTGCGCGCGGCATTGGGCACGTAGTCGAGGTCGCACGCCGGGTCGGGGTGCTCTTGGTTGATGGTCGGCGGGATGACGTCGTCGCGCATCGCGAGAACGCAGAAGATCAGCTCGACCGCGGCCGCAGCACCCAGCAAGTGTCCCACCATCGACTTGGTGGAACTGACCGCGAGCTTGCGCGCGTGGTCTCCGAACACCTGCTTGATCGCCGCCGTCTCGCTCGCGTCGTTGAGCTCGGTGCTCGTGCCGTGTGCGTTGATGTAGTCGACGGCGGTCGGCGGGATCTTGGCGACATCGAGCGCCATCTTCATGGCGCGCACGGCGCCCTCACCGTTGGGTGCGGGTGATGTCATATGGAACGCGTCGCCGGTCAAGCCGATGCCGACGATCTCGGCCAGGATGCGCGCGCCGCGCTTCTGTGCATGGTCGAGCGACTCCACCATCAGGATGCCCGCGCCTTCCCCCATCACGAAGCCGTCGCGCTCGGCATCGAAGGGGCGCGAGGCTTTTTCAGGCGCGTCGTTGCGTCGCGACATCGCCCGCGCCGAACAGAAGCCGGCGAACGACATCGGCGTAATGGCCGCCTCGGCGCCGCCCGTAAGGACGGCGTCGGCCAGTCCGGCCTGGATCAACAGAAACGCGTCGGCGATGGCGTTGCCACCCGACGAGCAGGCCGACACGGTGGTGAAGTTGGGTCCGCGCAGGTTGAACGCGATCGAGACGTATCCCGACGTCATGTCGGAGATCATCATCGGGATGAAGAAGGGGCTCACCTTGTCGGGCCCGCGCTGCAGCAAGTTCGCATGCTGTTTCTCCCAGGTGGCAATCCCCCCGATGCCGGAGCCGATCACCACGCCCACGCGGTCGCGATCGAGCGCGTCGAGATCGATGCCCGCCAACGCCTGCCGCGACGCCGCCGTGGCGAGATGCACCACGCGGTCCGTCCGCTTGGAGTCCTTGACGTCCATGAACTCCTCGGGCACGAGATTGCGTACCTCGGCACCGATGCGGGTGGTGAACGCCGACGCATCGAAGCTCGTAATGGGTGCCACACCGCTCTTGCCGGCGACGATCGCAGCCCAGGTATCCGCGGTGGAATTCCCGAGTGCCGTGACCGCACCGACCCCGGTGACGACGACTCTTCTCGATTGGGTCTCGCGTGTCATAAGAAAAGGCGAACGCAGCCGCGCGTCTGCACCGCGCGGGTATCGAAGCCCGGACGTCGCTCGTGGGAGCTAGCCGGCCTTTGACGTGATGTAGTCGATCGCGTTCTGGACGGTCTTGATCTTCTCGGCTTCCTCGTCCGGAATGTCGAGCCCGAACTCGTCCTCGAGGGCCATGACGAGCTCGACCGTGTCCAGCGAGTCCGCCTTCAAGTCCTCCGCGAAGCGGGCCTCATTGGTAATCTGGTCCGCGTTTACGGACAACTTCTCTTCGATGATCTTCTTGACCTTGGCCTCGATATCCGACATGTCGAGGTTCACCTCCTGTGCGGCGCTAGCGCGCCGTTACCAGTCCACCGTCACAATTGATGACCTGGCCGGTCACATATCCCGCCAGGCTCGATGCCAGGAACATCACGATGTCGGCAACGTCCGCCGGCTCGCCCATGCGCCCCAGCGGTATCGCCTGCTTCATCTGGTTCTGTACTTCCTCTGTAAGCGCGTCTGTCATCGCGGTGCGAATGAATCCCGGTGCCACCGCGTTGACGCGCACGCCGCGCGACGCAAACTCCCGCGCGAGCGATTTCGTCAGGCCGATCAATCCGGCCTTGCTGGCCGCGTAGTTGGCCTGCCCCGCGTTCCCCACCTGCCCCACCACCGACGCGATATTGATAATGCTGCCGCCGCGTTGCTTGAGCATCACGGGGGCCAGCGCCTTGGTCACGTTGAAGGCACCCGTCAGGTTGACGGCGATCACTTGCCCCCAATCGTCCGCCGACATGCGCAGGAACAATTTGTCGCGGGTAATCCCCGCGTTGTTCACGAGCACGTCGACGCGTTCAAAGTCGCCGACGATGCGCTCGCCCAGCGCCGCCACGTCGTCGAACGAGGAGACGTTGCAGGCGTAGCCCCGCGCCGTGCGGCCGCTCCCGGATACTTCCGACGCGGCCTGGACGATCGCGTCTTCGACCAGGTCGACCATCGCCACCGCGGCGCCGGCACCCGCCAAGCGTTCCGCGATCTCGCGGCCGATGCCGCGCGCGGCACCCGTCACTACCGCCGTCTTTCCCGCAAGGTCCATGGTCGTGCCGATCTCGCGAATTTCGGGTTCGTCCCCAGGACCGTCCCCGAGGCGCCCGCGACTTATAGCAGACCGCCGCGCGGACCGAAAAGGGAAAGTTGCGGGTCGCCCGGACCCGTCACGGGAGCGCGGAGGTACTCGACAACGACACCACTTCGGCGCCCTCGACGATTCGCTTCATCAGACCCGAGAGCACTGCACCCGGCCCCACCTCGTAACTCGTGCCCGCGTGCACCGACGCGAACGCACGCATGCCCTTCGTCCACTGTACGGCCGACTTCAACTGCTGCGCGAGTAGATCGAGCACGCGATCACGGTCGGCTACCACACCGCCGGTCACGTTGGCCACCCACGGGACACGGAGTTCGCCCGCGGGAAACCCGCCCAGAAAGGCGCGAAACTCCTCGACCGCGGGTTCCATCAACGGCGAGTGAAACGCCCCGCTCACCGGGAGCTTCAGTGCGCGCTTGGCGCCGCGCGCCTTGCATACCTCGCACGCGCGCTCGACCGCGGCGACGTCGCCCGAGATCGCGAACTGGGACGGCGAATTGTAGTTCGCCACCACCACGACGCCACCCGCTTCTTGCACGCACGCTTCGACCGCGGCTTCGTCGAGACCGATGATCGCGGCCATCGTACCCGGGCGCTTCACTCCGGCGTCGTACATGAGCTCGCCGCGCCGGCGCACGATGCGCAACGCGTCGAGCGGGCGAAAGAACCCCGCCGCTACCAGGGCCGAGAATTCTCCCAGGCTGTGCCCCGCCACCACCGCCGGTGTGATCCCGCGCGCGTTCAAGACCGCGAGAACGGCGACGCTGTGCAGCAGAATGGCGGGTTGCGCGTTCTTAGTGAGCGTCAATTCGTCCATGTCGCCCGCGAACGACAACGCCGCAATGTCGAAGCTGAGCGCGTCGTTGGCGGCCCGATACACGTCGCGGGCCTCCGGGAAGGCGTCGTAGTAGTCCTTCCCCATGCCGACGAACTGCGAGCCTTGCCCGGGAAACAGCATGCCGACGGTCGCACTCACGCGATTCTCCGATCGTTCGAGCTAGAGTGCAATCGAGTGCTTGAGTAGCACCGAACCCCACGTGAAGCCGGCGCCGAAGCCGGTGAACAAAACCAGGTCACCGGGCTTGAGGCGCTTGGCGCGCACGACTTCGTCGTACGCCATCGGAATGGTCGCCGACGAGGTGTTGCCGAAACGGTCCAGGTTGACGACGACGCGCTCGGGCGCGATCTCGAGGCGTTCGGTCACGGCGTCGATGATGCGGATGTTGGCTTGGTGCGGGATCACGAGCGACACATCCGACAGCGAGTGGCCGGTCTGCTCGAGCACGGCATGCGACGCGTCCACCATCGCCCGCACCGCCCACTTGAACACGCCGTCGCCTTTCATCTTGATGTACTGCGAACGCTCGTCGTACGTATGGGGCCCGAGCGGGGAGCGCGAACCCCCGCCGGGAATGCACAACAACTCGGTCAACGAACCGTCGCTTCGCATATGGATGGCGAGGATGCCCTCGCCGAGCGGGCAGGCCTCCAATACGGCGGCACCCGCACCGTCGCCGAACAACACGCACGTCGCCCGGTCCGACCAGTCGACGAACTTCGACAGCACTTCGGCCCCCAGCACCAGGACACGGTTCATCTGCCCCGACGCGATCATGCCTCGCGCCAAGCCGAGGCCGTAGATGAAGCCGCTGCACGCGGCACTCACGTCCAGTGCGGCCGCGTTCACGGCACCCAGGCGATCCTGCACGAAGGCGGCGGTGGAGGGAAATTGCATGTCGCCGCTGATGGTCCCGATGATGATGCCATCCAGGTCCTTCGGGTCCACGCCCGCCATCGCGAGCGCTTCCTTCGACGCCGCCAGCGAGAGGTCCGAGCACGCCTCGTGGTCGGCCGCGATGCGTCGCTCGCGAATGCCGGTGCGCGTGACGATCCACTCGTCCGACGTCTCGACGATCTTCTCCAGATCGAAGTTGGTCAGGACGCGCGCCGGCGTGTAGCGGCCGGTGCCGATGATGCGCGCGGACCTAAGAGACTCCGGCTGCATTTTCCACCGAAACCGCGAAGCGTTCTTCGATGTGACCGTTGAGGCCCGCGTTGACCGACTTGGCCGCGGCCAGGATGGCGTTGGCAATGGCACGCCGCGAGCTCTTGCCGTGCGAGATGATGACGACCCCCTTGACGCCCAAAAGCGGCGCGCCGCCGTACTCGGCGTAGTCGAGTTGCGAGCGAATCGACTTGAAAGCCGGCATCATCAAGAGGGCCCCCGCTTTGGCCAACAAGCCGCGACGAATCTCGTCGCGTACGAGATGAGAAAGAAACCCGTAGATGCTCTCGGAAAACTTGAGGATGACGTTGCCGACGAAGCCGTCGCACACCACCACGTCGGCCGCACCGTCGAACACGTCGCGTCCTTCGACGTTACCGACGAAATTGACGCGCGAGTCCGCCTCGAGCAGCGCGTACGAATCGCGCACGAGCTCGTTACCCTTGGTGCGCTCTTCACCGATGTTCAAGAGACCGACGCGCGGGCGCTCGATACCGAGGTGATGCTCGGCGAACACCGAGCCCATGATGGCGAACTGGACCAGATTCTTGGGAGTGCACTCGTGGTTGGCGCCGACATCCAACACCACGGCACCGCCGCGCTTGTTGGGCCACAAGGTCGAGATGGCGGGGCGCGACACGCCGTGCAGGCGCCCGATGGTCAAGAGCGAGCTCGCCACCACGGCCCCCGTGTTCCCCGCGCTCACCATCGCGTCCGCCTTGCCTTCGCGCACCAGGCGCAGTGCCACCGAAATCGACGCGTCCTTCTTGCGACGGATGGCGTTCGCGGGTGATTCGTGCATGTCGATGGTCTCCGACGCGTGCACGATTTCGATCAGGCTCGGATCGACGCCGCCCACCAGGGGGCGAATCTCTTCCTCCCGCCCGACCAGCATCAGGCGAACTTCGCCGCGTCGCGCAAGAATGGCGTCGATCGCGCCGGGCACGACGACCTTGGGGCCCTTGTCGCCGCCCATCGCGTCAACCGCGATTCGCACGCATTACCTCTTACAGTTCCTCTTCGATGCGAACCACTTCACGCCCGGCGTAGAACCCGCAGTGCGGGCACACGCTGTGCGGCGTCTTCGGCTGGCCGCAGTGCGAGCACTTGGTGAGACTCGGCGCCGACAGCTTCCAGTGCGTCCGGCGTTTGCGCTTGCGCGTCTTCGAATGCCTTCTCTTGGGCAGACCCATGACTTCTCCTTACCTAGACGAACGATGCCTTCGACTTCACGCGCGGCCGCGGGAGGAACCGGATGCGCGCACTCTCTTCATGATTGATTGCGAAGCGCGTCCCAGCGCGAATCGCCGTCGGGGCGACACGCGCAGGTTTCGCGGTTCCAATTGACTCCGCACGACGGACACAAGCCGCGGCAATCCTCGCGGCACAGAACGATCATCGGTGTTGCGAGCACGACCGCCTCATGCACGTAGGGACCGAGGTCCACTTCGTACTCGTGGAGCGGCAACGTCACGACGTCGTCGCCCTCCTCCGCCGCGTGCTCACCGCGGCGCACCATCAATTCGAAATCGCCGACCAGATCTTCGCGAACCGGGTCGAGACAGCGGTGGCATTGCGTCACCATCGCCAACCCGACCGTGCCGTTGAAGTGGATCGTCCCCTGGCTCTGACGATACTCGACTTCGACGCGGCAGGGTGCCACGATCTCGCCGCCTAGAGGATCCTCTAGAGAGACGGACTCGTCCGCTCCGAAGCGCCCGCTCGACTCGACGAGTTCGCGGATGTCGAGTTTCATCGATGACCCCCGCCCAAGCGCGTAACTGCCGAAGCCACGGGCGGTTCCAGGCCGACGACTCTAGGGCTAGGCGAACACAATTTCAAGCTCTTTTTGCGCGTTGTCGGGCGCATCCGACGCGTGTACGGCGTTGTTCTGCAAGCTCTTACCGTACATGTAGCGGATCGTCCCCGGGCGCGCGTCGGCCGGGTTGGTCGCCCCGATGAATTCGCGGATCTTGCTCACGGCCTCCTCGGCCTCGATCTCGATTGCGACCACGGGCCCGCTCGTAATGTACGCAACCAGGTCCTTGAAGAAAGGCCGTTCGCGGTGGACCGCGTAGAAGCGTTCCGCGCGCTCGCGCGAGAACTGCGTCATCGCAAGTCGACGAACGCCGAAGCGGTTCTTCTCCACCAATGCCAGAATCTCGCCGACGCGACCTTCCGCGACGGCATCGGGCTTGATCATGAGCAGGGTCTTCATTCGATGTTCCTCTCTACAGAGTGCGCGATGCTTAGGATCGTTTGAGCGCGGGGGCGGCCGACGCGATCAACGACGTGATCTCCGAAGGCACCTTCGCGACCGGAATGCCGACCGCGCCGAACGCGGCGATCTTGTCGGCCGCGGTTCCCGACCCGCCGGTGACAATGGCACCCGCGTGTCCCATACGCTTGCCCGGAGGTGCAGTTTGTCCCGCGATGAACGCGACTACCGGCTTGGTGACTTTGTCTTTGATGTACGCCGCGGCTTCCTCTTCGTCGGAGCCGCCGATCTCGCCGATCAGCACGACCGCTTCGGTTTCTTCGTCGGCTTGGAACAGACGCAACGCGTCGATGAAGTTGGTGCCGATGACGGGGTCGCCGCCGATCCCGAGGCACGTCGACTGTCCCATGCCCGCGCGCGTCAGTTGATAGACGACTTCGTAGGTCAAGGTGCCGCTGCGCGACACCACCCCGACCGAACCGGGGTGGACGATGCTGGCCGGCAAAATACCGACTTTCACGCGCGCGTTAGGGGCGATCATGCCGGGGCAATTGGGACCGACCAAGCGCGTGCCGCGCTCTTTGAGAAACGGCACCACGCGCAGCATGTCGCGCACGGGCACACCCTCGGTGATACACACAATCAGGCGAACGCCGGCGTCGGCGGCTTCGCAGATGGCGTCGGACGCGAAGGGAGCGCGCACGTAGATCACCGACGTGTTGGCGCCGGTGGCGTCGACCGCTTCGTGCACGGACTCGAAGATGGGAATCTTGTCCTCGAACTGGGTCCCGCCCTTACCGGGCGTGACACCCGCCACGACGTTGGTTCCGTACGCCGCCATTTGCGAGGTGTGGAAGGAACCGTCGCGACCGGTGATGCCTTGCACCACCAGGCGCGTGTTGCGATCGATCAGCATGCTCACGTGTCGTATTCCTTTCGTATCTATGCCGCCAGCGCGATCGCTTTCTTCACGGCTTCGTCCATGGTCTCAGCCGGATGGATGGCCGGGACCTGGCGCAAGATCTCGCGCGCTTCCTTTTCGTTGGTGCCGGTCAGTCGCACCACGACGGGGAGCTTCAGATTCATTTGCGCGAACGCGGTCACCAGCCCGCGCGCGACGTCGTCGCAGCGCGTGATGCCGCCGAAAATATTGAACAGAATCGATTTGACGCTCGTGTCCTTTAGAATGATCGACAGCGCCGACACGACCTTTTCGGGTCGCGAGCTGCCGCCGATGTCGAGGAAGTTCGCGGGTTGTCCGCCGTAGAATTTCACCAAGTCCATAGTCGCCATCGCGAGGCCGGCGCCGTTGACGACGCAGCCCACGTTGCCGCTCAAGCGAACGAACGAAAGCCCCTCTGCGCGTGCCTTCACCTCGCCGTCGTCTTCTGCATCCAAGTCGCGCATCGCCTCGAAGTCGGCGTGACGATAGAGCGCGTTGTCGTCGAAGTTGAGCTTGGCGTCGAGTGCCAGCACGCGACGATCCGGTGTCACCACCAGCGGGTTGATCTCGGCCAGGCTGGCGTCGACGTCGTCGTAGAGCGCGTACAGCTTCTGGATGATGTCGGCCATCGGCTTGGCCAACTCGGCGTCGCCCGCGAGCGCCATGGCGAGGCGTCGCGCCGCGAACGAGTGCACGCCGTACAGCGGGTCGACCCACACGCGCTGGATGGCGGAAGGATTCTCCTTGGCCGTCACTTCGATCTCGACGCCGCCTTCGGCCGACGCCATGATGAGCGGCTTCTGCGCGCGCCGGTCCATTACCACCGCGACGTAGATCTCGCGCGCGATGTCGACCGCTTCGGTGACGAGCACCTTCTGCACCTTCTCGCCCTTGATGTCCATTCCCAGGATCTGCGACGCTTTCTCCTTCGCTTCGGCCGGCGTCTTCGCGATCTTGACCCCGCCCGCCTTGCCGCGACCGCCGACCAACACCTGCGCCTTGACGACGACGGGCTTGCCGACCTTGGCCGCCACCGTTTCGGCTTGCGCCCCGGTGGTCACGACGGTTCCCGGCGGCACCGGAATGCCGTAGCGCGCAAACAATTCCTTCGCTTGGTACTCGTGGACTTTCATCGCTCGAATGCTCCTCGCTTATTTCGCCTTGCGGTTGCGAATTCCTTCGACGATGCGCGTGGTCGAATAGCCTTCGTGCATCGGATACCGCCACACTCGGCCACCCCACCCCAGGACCTCGGGTTCACCGACGATGGCACCCGCGCCGTATTCCGCGCCCTTGACGAGCACATTCGGGCGCACCGCGCGAATCGTCTCGAGCGGCGTGTCGTCGTCGAAAATCGTCACCGCGTCGACCCACTTCAGCGCCAAGAGAATCTCCGCGCGCTCGGCGGCCGGGTAGATGGGCCGCTCCGGCCCCTTCAGTCGTCTCACCGATGCGTCGCCGTTGACGGCGACCAAGAGCACGTCGCCCTCTGCCGCCGCGTCTTCGAGCAGTTGGAGGTGCCCGGTGTGCAAGAGGTCGAACACCCCGTTGGTGAACACGATCGACTTCCCCGCGCGGTGCCACGCATCGGCGCCCTCGCGCAGCTGCTCGGTCGGAATGATCGTCTTCACGCGAAAGCCGCGACCAACTCGTCGGCCGAAAGCGTCGACGTCCCCACTTCTTTGATCACTTCACCGGCGGCCGTGTTGGCCATGACGACCGCGTCGACCAGATCGGCCCGCGTCGCCAGCCCGGCCGCGAGGACGCTGATCACGGTGTCGCCGGCACCGGTCACGTCGAACACGTGCTTGGCAACGGTCGGGATGTGGACCTCGCGGCGGTCTCCATAATAGAGACTCATGCCGTCCTCGCCGCGCGTCACCAGGAGCGCTTCCAGTTCCATACGCTTCAAGACATCGAAGGCCGCGGCCGACGGGTCCTTGCCCTTGCGATAATCGAGGCCGGCCGCCAGCTGCGCTTCGCGCGTATTCGGTGTGATCACGCTGACCCCGCGGTACCACTCGAAGTGCGGGACATGCGGGTCGACCAAGACCGGTTTCTCCCGCGAACGCCACTCTGCAATCACGTCGCCGATCTCGGACTCGAGTACCACACCCTTGCCGTAGTCGGAGATCACCAGCGCGTCCGCACTCGCGGCCAGCTTGCGCACGCGGTCGTAGATCGCGCGTCGCGCGGATCCGTCGACGGCATCGTCGGTCTCGAAGTCGGCGCGTACCACTTGCTGGCTGCGTGCGATGATGCGCACCTTCTCCGTGGTCGTGCGCCCGGGGGCTTCGACCAGTCCTTCGCTCCCGATCCCGCGACGCGACAACATACGCGCGACCTCGCGCCCCTCGCGGTCGCTGCCGCGCACCGAGACGACCTCGGAGTGGACGCCAAGTGCCCGCAAGTTGGCGGCGACGTTGGCCGCCCCACCCAAGCGCCGGCTGCGACGCGTGACGTGGACGATCGGTACCGGTGCTTCGGGCGAGATGCGCTCGACGTCGCCCCAGAAGTAACGGTCGAGCATGACGTCGCCGAGAACAACGACCTGGGCCGACGCGAAGCGCGCCACGTAACCGTGCACGCGTTCACGACTCAAGGCGGGACGCATCTGGGTCGGGTGGGTCAATCGTACTCCAACGTACTCCAAAAAAAAGCCCCGCTCCGGATCGCCGAGGCGGGACGAGTTTCGGTTCGCGCGGGCCCGTGAACCCGGGCACGCTATCACGCCCGGGGCGAGCCTGTCAAGGCGGCCGCCCGGCTTGCTAACCTCAACGCAGCGTGGTAGATTCGGACCTCGGCCCGCGAGTGTATCGCGAACAAGGAGGCGCCATGAATCCCGATCCCCAGCGTACCGTCAACATTGAAATCGGCGACAAGGAGTGGGAGGGCGTCTACTCCAACTTCGTCATTATTACCCATTCCACGTCGGAGTTCGTATTGGACTTCGCCCGCATGCTACCCGGGGCGCAGAAGGCCAAGGTCTTCTCTCGCATCATCATGACGCCCCAGCACGCGAAGGCGCTACTGGCCACGCTGGAGCAGAACGTCAAGCGCTTCGAGTCCGAGAACGGGGAGATCAAGCTGACCGCGAACGACCTCGCCCGCGGGCCCATCGGCTTCCAGAACCCGCCCTCAGCAAAGTCTTAAGCAGAGCCGGCAATTGGCTGCTCTTGCGGTACTTGCGGCGGCTTGGTCTTCCACCGTCGATGGGGCCAGAAATACTCCTCTGGCCTTTCTCGGATGTGCGCGGCGAGGCGATCGGTATACCGCTGCGTGAGATCGCGGACCTGCTCGTCCTCATCCTCCATCGTAGCCGGATAGATCGGCGCTTCAATGATGAGTCGATGTTTCGTCCCCACGCGCGCCACGAACGTGGGCAAGACGGGGCACCCGCTTCGGATCGCGAATAGCGCCGGACCCCGTACCGTCGACGCCGGTCGCCCGAGAAACTCCACGAACACCCCGCTCTTGCGAGCGTCCTGATCCGCGAGCATGACGACGAACTCTTTCGCCTTGAGGACCTGCAGGACCTTGCGAAGTGCCACCGATTTCGTGATGAGGGGGATATTTTGGCGACGGCGGAGGTCGTTCATGACGTCGTCGACGCGTGTGTTGGATTGCTGGCCGATGAGACCATGAATCGGGCGCTCGATGGCCGATAGAGTCGCGGCGATCAGCTCCCAGTTTCCCAGGTGCCCCGACGTCAGAACACCCCCCTTCCCCGCTTGGTGCACACGGTCCAAGTTCTCGAGTCCTTCGACCGCGACCAGGTCCAGCATTTCCGCTTTCGTCAAATGTGCGAAGGCGGAGAACTCCATCAGGCACCGCCCCCAATTCGCGTATGAGGCGCGCGCGATCTGGGTAGCTTCGCGGCGCGACACACCGAGCGAGGTCTCGATGTTTTCGATGCTAACCGAGCGCCGCGCGCGCACGACGTCGAAGCCGAAATGCCCGATCTGCGCGCCGACGCGCTGCGCCGCTTCGATGGGAAGCGTTCCCGCGAGCCACAACGCACCGCGCACCGCGTGGTACTCGAGCGATTGCCGAATGGTGCGCAGACTTCGCATGCTCCCGCAACTCCCTTAGTGGTTCGCGCGCGCGAAGCGGCCGCCGTCGCCGCGCACGACGCGCCCGTCGATTTCCAAGCGTGCCAGGATCTCTTGCACGCGCCCGACGTCCAAGCCCGCCGCGCGCGCCACTTCGTCGGGGTCGACGTCGCGCCCGACCAGATCGTAGACGCGCCGGGCTTCGGCGTCGAGCGCGTCCGTGGGATCGCTCGCGCCCCGCGCGAGAATATCACTCGCCCATCCCACGCGCAGCCGCGGAAGATTCGTGAACACGTCGGTCGCATCTTCGACCAGGAAGGCGCCGTCTTTGAGCAATTGGTTGGGACCGGCGCTACGAAAATCGCCGGGGAATCCGGGGACCGCGCCGACGTCGCGACCTTGCTCGGCCGCCCAGCGCGCCGTGATCAGGGCCCCGCTCTTGATGCCGCCCTCGACGACGACGACACCTTCGCTCAACCCACTAATGATGCGGTTGCGCCGCGGGAACACGTAGGACGCGCCCGGCGTTCCGCACCCCTGCTCGGACACCACGCATCCGCGGTCGACCACGCGCTCCATGAGGTCCGCGTTCTCCGCCGGATAGACGACGTCCACACCCGTCCCCAAAACCGCCACCGTGCCGCCGCATTTCGCCTCGAGGGCACCGCGGTGGGCCGCGGTGTCGATGCCGCGCGCCAGCCCGCTCGTTACGATGATCCCCTGCGCTGCGATCGCACGCGCGAGGCGCGTCGCCAACACGACCCCCGCCGCACTCGGCGCCCGCGTGCCGACCACGGCGACGGCGTGCTTCTCGAGGAGTGTGGCGTCGCCGCGCACGAACAGGATCGGCGGCGGCAGCGCCACCATGCGCAAACGCGGAGGATACGCCGCGTCCCACCGCGACACGATGCGCGCGTCGCAACGTTCTGCGCGCGCCAGTTGATCGTTGAATGTCGCCCACTCGACGGGGCCGACGCGGTGTCCCAACTGCGCGCCGAGCTCCGCGAGTCCGCCGTCGCTCTGCAGGAGATTCCATAACTCGCCCGGCGTTCCGTCGACGCGGTCCCAGTCGCTTGCGACGACGTTGCGCGTCATCGACAAGGCCAGCGCGATTCGATTCGTCTCCACCCCACACCCCCCAGGTTCGTACCGATGCCCGCGATCAACCGTACAAGAGATTCGACACCATTCGCAGCAAGTCCGGCAGTCCGTCGCGCGAGACCGCGGAGATCGGCACCGTCCGCTCGTGCAGCTCGAAGAGCTTCGGGTCCACACCCTTCACACCACCGGGAAGCTTGTCGCACTGCGTCAGGGCGAGGATGCTCTTGCGCTCGAGCAACGCGGGATCGTGGTGCATGATCTCGCTACGCAGCATGCGGTAGCTCTCGGCCGGATCCGGGTGCGTGACGTCGACCAAATAAATGAGGATGCGGCAGCGCTCGACGTGGCGAAGGAATTCCTTGCCCATGCCGCGGCCGGAGTGCGCGCCCTCGATCAGCCCGGGAATGTCGACCATGACGAATGAGCGCGCGTCGTCCACGCGCACGATACCGAGCACAGGAGTGATGGTGGTGAACGGATAGTCCGCGATCTTCGGATGCGCCGCGCTCACCACGCTGATCAGGGTCGACTTGCCCGCGTTGGGCTCGCCGACCAGGCCGACGTCGGCGATGAGCTTGAGCGTGATTTCGAGGCGACGCGCTTCGCCGTCGCCCCCGTACGTGAACTGGCGCGGCGTGCGATTGCTGGAGGTCTTGAAGTGCTCGTTGCCGAAGCCGGGTTTCCCGCCCTTGGCCACCACCAGGCGCGCGCCGTCTTCCACCAATTCGCCCAGCCGTTCGCCGGACTCGGCGTCGATCACGACGGTTCCCACCGGCACCACGATGGTCGCGTCCGCGCCGTCTCCTCCGGTTTGGCTCTTGCCCTTGCCGTGCCCGCCACGCTCCGCGTTGATGTGTCGACGATAATGAAGGTCGATCAGGGTGGTGAGCTCGCGCGACGCGACCACGATGACGCTACCGCCGCGGCCGCCGTTGCCCCCCGACGGGCCCCCGTGCGGCATGAACTTCTCGTGCCGAAACGCGACGCACCCGTCGCCGCCGTCGCCGGCCTTGGCATCGACTATGACGCGATCAATGAACACGCTCGCAACACCTTTCGCGGCGCGGTGCCGCTACGACCAACTCCGATGAATCGTGGGAGGAACGACCGGACAACGGGAGGAGACGCGGAGGTTAGCAGAAACACACGGCCGCGGTCAACGCGCGCGCCGCTTGGCCTTGAACGCCGCCAGCACCGGCTTGGGCACCAGGTGCGTCACGTCGCCGCCCAGGGCCACGACCTCGCGCACCAGCGAGCTGTGCAGGTACACGTACTGCTCGCTCGGCATCAGGAAGACGGTCTCGAAGCGCGTGTTGAGTTTCCGATTCATGAGCGCCATCATGAGCTCGAACTCGAAGTCCGATATAGCGCGGAGACCCCGGATCACGACGTCGACCTTGTGGGTTGCGAACTCGTCGGCCAAGAGGCCCTTGAAGCTCACCACGCGCGCGTTGTCGACACCCTTGATCGATTCGCGTACGAGGCGCGTGCGCTCGGCCAAAGTGAAGAAGGCGCCCTTGCGCTTCGACGCCGCCACCGCAATGATCAACTCATCGAATAACCGGCTCGCACGGTGTATCAAATCGACGTGCCCGTTGGTGATGGGATCGAACGTGCCGGGATAGAGTGCTTTCGCCACGAGTGTTCCTTTCTAGTCGCGCGATAAATACGTGAGCATCGTCTCGCCGAAGCGGCGCTCACGCTCCATCGTCAAGCCGGCGGGTGCCACGATCGCGGCGCGCGTGCGATGCTCGACCACGAGCCATTGCAACGCCGGCAGCGCCTCCACCGCGACGCGCGACACCAGCTCGTCACCGGCGTCGACGTCGTAGGGCGGGTCGGCAAAAACAACCGCGGCGTCGCCGAGCGGACACGGCCGCGCGTCCAAGACGCCCGCCACCGCTGCCCCGTGGACACGGAAGCGGCTCGCCTCAATCCCGCAGTGGGCCAAATTCGCGCGCAGCGCTTCGAGTGCGACCCGATCGCATTCGACGAAGTGTACGAAGCGCGCGCCGCGGCTCAAGGCCTCGATGCCAACCGCACCGGCGCCCGCGTAGAGGTCCGCGAACACCGCCCCCTCGATCCAGCCCGCCAGCGACGAAAACATCGACGCCTTGGTGCGCTGCATCGATGGTCGCAGCCCCGGGAGATCCGGGTAGCGCAACGCGCGCCCGCGGAGGCTTCCTCCACCGATGGTAACCGTGCGCGCGCTTCTCCGCATAAGCCCATGACCGGCGTCGATACTAGACCTGGCGCGCCGCCCTTGTCCAATGCCGCTTGTCCCCCCAAAACGAAAAGGCGGCGGAGCGTCTTGCGACGCCCCGCCGCCCACTCGGGCGAACGGTGGTTCACTTGCTCGCGCTTGCCTAACCCACCAGCTTCGGGGTCACGAAGATGATCAGCTCGCGCTTTTGCACGGCCTTCTGTTCGTAACGGAACAGCGGGCCCAGGAGCGGCACGTCCTTCAAGATCGGCACACCGCTGCGCAGCGAGCTCTCCACGTCGCTGATCAACCCGCCGATGACCGCCGTCTCGCCGTCTTTGACGACGACGCGCGTGTCGGCCTCTTGCAGGTTGATGATGACGCCACCCTGCACCGTCGCCTCCGACGCGAGGTCGGAGAGCTCGGGGTGCAAGTCCATGGTGATAGTACCGTCGCTGTTGACGTGCGGTGTGACGCGCAAGATGACGCCGATCTTCTTCAACTCGGTGATCGGGTTGCCCGCTTCGTCGCTGACGATGAGCGGAATTTCCTGGCCCACCAAGATGCTCGCTTCCTTGTTGTCGGCCGTCGTGATCTTCGGATTCGAGATGATATTGGCCTTGTTGTCCTTCTCGAGCGCGTCGATGATCACATTGACATCGCCCCAGGACTGCACGGTTCCCACACGGACGGTCGTGAACGGCGCGAGGACACGCTGACCCGCGACCACGTCGCCGGCCAGATCACCCGTCTGCAGGTTCAAGGCCGACCAGCTCACACCCAACTCGCGCGTGAACTTGTGGTCGACGTCAACCATCTTGGCCACGATCTCCACCTGGCGGAGCTTCTGGTCCATGTCGATGATCATCTGCGCGATGCGGTCGATGCGCGTCGGCACTTCGGCGACGATCACCGAATTCGTGCCCGTTTCGGCCTGGACCGACCCTCGCGGTGTGGTGATCTTGTCGACCGCCGTCTTGATTTCCTTGGCGTTCAGATAGTTCAGCTTGATGACGCGCGTTACCAAGGACGCGTTCTCTTCCTTCTTACGATCGACCGTAACCGCCTGGACTTCGTCCTGCTGCAGCTGCTCGACCGGAGCGACACGGATGATGCCGTAGTCGTCGCGCCAGCCGTAGCCCTGGCTGCGGAGGATCGTGTCGAGGGCCTCCTTCCACGGGACGTTCTTCAGGTGAATCACGACCGGGCCCTCGACGTCGGGGGCCGAGACGATGTTGACACCGGAGAACTCGGAGATGCTGCGCAGCACCGTCTTGATGTCGGCGCCCTGGACGTCGATGGTCATCGGCTGATTGGCCAGTGCACTGCCGTAGAGAGGAGTGGACATCTCCGCCGGCGCGCGCGACGTGGTGTTCTCAGTCATGGCGACGTCGTCCTTGGCGTTCGCCGGGGCGGCGAACTCGGACGGCTGCGGCCAAGCGGCTTCGACGTCGCCCCACTCCGACGACGCGTCGTCGGAGTCCGCGGGCGTCTTGGCCGGCATGTCGGTAATCAGAGCCGGGCTCGCGGCCGCCGCTGCGGGGGCCACGGCCGGTGCATTCTTCGGAGCGACCGCAGGCGCGTTCTTCGGCGCCGGCGCGGGGGCGTTCTTGGGAGCAGCCGCGGGGGCGCTCGTTGCAGCCGCCGCCGGAGCCGCCGCGTTCTTGGGTGCGACGGCCGGCTTGTCGCTCGGCTTGGCCGCATCCGCGGGCTTGGTGGTATCCGCCGGCTTGGCCGCATCTGCGGGCTTGGCCGTGTCCGCGGGCTTCGCGGCTTCGGTCGCGGCCGACGGATCGGCCGGAACTTCGAACCACGCGCCGTCGCTGGCGGGAGCCGCTGTTTCCGTGACGACCGGAGCCGTCGCGCTTACATTGGCACCCATCACGTCGGACGCAGGACCCGTGAACACGACCTCGACGGACGTGCCCTTGCGGGACACCTTGTACTTCGTGCCCTCGGCCAGCTCGAACACGACGCGCGTCACCAAGTCGGGTTCCGACTGGAACTGACTCGCGCGCACCGCGCTGACGAAGCGTCCGTCGACCTGGAGCGTGTTCGACTCGATGATGTTCTTGACACCCACCAAGTCGATCACCAGGCGCTTGGGATCTTCCAGCGCGTATTCCTGATATTGGACCACGCCCGTCGGGTTGATCATGTACGTCGTCGCCGTCGGCGTCTGTGCGAGCTCGACCGAGTCGAGGTTCGTCACATCGCCTCCCGCGATCGACGCGAGCAAGACCACGCCCGCGAAGAGGGTCGCGATGATTGTGAGTTGCGTACCAGACAGTCTATTCATCGTTCCACTCCTTCTTAACGTCCGACGAGGCGCAGCCTGACTGTCGTCGTCTGGCCGAAGTTGGTGACGCGAGCCACCAACTCGTCTTCACCGATTGAAACCACGCTTCCGTTGTGCACGCGGTCGCCGACGCGGAGGATATAGCTGTATCCGCTGGCGTCCTCGAGGAGGGCGAAACGATCGACCTCTCCGCGCACGATGCCGACCAACTGGACGGCGCTCAAATTGACCGTGTCCATGCGATCGCTCTGGTTGAACGCGCCGTCGATCAGCGACCGGAAGGGGTCGCGACGGTTGAACGCGTCGTAGTAGTAGAGATTCTCGCGCAGCACGACCTTGCCGGACGGCGTCACCGTCGGTGTCGCCGCCGCGGGTGTCGCCGTCGAATCGGGCTTGGCCGCCGTCTTGGGCGCGTCCGCCGCCGCCGGGGCGTTCTTGGCCGTCTCTTCGGCGCTCGCGACGGCAACCGCCGCCAGCACCGCGAGAGCCACCGCGAAACTAGTTGTTGCTCGCATGCTGATCGTCGACGGTCTCATTGGTGACACCTCCCAGCAACGTGTAGGCGGTGAGGGTGAACTTGGCCTCGACGGTGTTGTTCGACGCCATGGCCATACCCTTCTGTCCCGCGTCGTCGGTCTTGTTCTTCTTCGTGCTGGTCTTCTTCTTGGACTTCGATTCTTTCGGTTGTCCGAGCTCCAGCGAAGAAACGTTCACGATTCGATCCATGTTCGAAAGCCGGCCCAAGAACGAGCCCACTTGGTGGTAGTTGCCGCGCACCGTCACCGTGATCGGGTATTCGGTGTGGAACTCCTTGGCCACCTGGGCGCCGGGCTGGAACAGCGCGAACTCGATCCCCGCGCGGCTGCCGGCCATGGTCACCTGGCGCAAGAGCTCCGGCATTTCCTTCTCTTCGGGCAAGAGTTCTTGCGCCGAGAGCCACTGGTCGTGCAGGCGTTCGTACTCGGCTTCGAGACGCGCCAGGTCGCCGACCACGCGCCGTGCTTTTTCCACTTCGGCGGCGAGTTTCTCGTGCTCTTTCTCGAGCTCGGCGATCTTCGCCTTCCGAACCGGATAGCTGAACGGCAGGAACGACGTACCGAAGTACACGTACCCGGCCGCGGCGAGTGCGATCACGCCGAGGACGATTCGCTGTGTCTTGGGTTCCTTGAGGTTCATGGTTGCCTTCCCTATTCCAGTGTCGCGATCGTGTCGATCAATTCACCAGCGATGCGCTGACTGCGAACTTCACCACGCGCACGCCGTCGATGTCGCCTTCTTCGGCCTTGGCCAGGGCTACTTCGCCGAACCGACCCGAGCCCTCGAGGCTCGTCATCAAGTCGGCGATGATGAAGTTCGAGAACGTGACGCCTTCGATCTTCACCTTGGTACCGCCGGTCTCGGTCACGTCCGTGAGCCAGCAGTTGTCCGGCACGTTGACCGCGAGGTCGTTCATCATGCGCACGTGTAGATACCGATCCTTGTCGAGCGACGCGATGATCGCGAGTCGCTTGTTGACCTCTTCACGCTCCGCCTGGAGCTTGCGAATCTTCGCGAGCTGCGGCGCCAAGCGGGCCGACTCCTCTTGGAGGGCGAGGATCTTGGTCTGGTAGTCGTTGATCTTGCGGTCCTGCAGCACCCAGATGCCGGCCACGGCGCCCGCGTACACGAACAGGCCCAGCGAAACCCACAGCACCGCACCACCCGAAATCGTCGGGAGGCTGATCTTCCGTTTGGCCTTGCGGTCGTCGGACGGAAGCAGGTTGATCCGAATCATCTACTTCGCCTCCCTTCTCAGCGCGAGGCCGAGAGCCACGGTGAGAATCGGCCCGACCTTGTCCACGTCGTCGCCGGTCGCTTCGAACACGCCTTCGGCGCGCGCGATCTGCGACACCGCCCGGTTGACGGTGAATTCGATCCCGTGCTTCTCGGAGAGAATCTCGCGCAGGAAGGGCACGCACGCGCCGCCGCCGGAGAGGACGGCGTGGTCGATGCGCTCCGCGTCGCCCGCCGTCTTCAGGAACGCGATCGAGCGCTCGATGCCCATGGAGATGTCGGTGGCCGCGTCCGCGATGATCTGCCGGAAGCGAGCGGGGTCGTCGATGTCCGACGAACCCGAGAGCATGCCCTCGGCCTCGTCGAACGAGACGCCCAAGTCGCGCTGCACGGCTTCGACGAACACGTTGCTGCCGACACTCAAGTCGCGCGTGAAGTACGGGATGTTGTTCTGGATGATGTTGATGTTGGTCACGTCGGAGCCGATGTTGACCAGCCCGACCACGCGTCCCGCGCCGTTCTCACCCGTCGCTTCGACCGCGTTCTGAATCGCGAACGAATCGACGTCGATGATGACCGGGTTCAAGCCCGCGTCCTTGACGATGCCCGCGTGCGCGTTGACCATTTCTTTCTTGGCGGCGACCAGGAGAATCTCCATTTGGTTCGCGCCCATGTCTTCGTTCAGAACTTGGAAATCGAGGCACACGTCGTCGATATCGAACGGAACGTGCTGCTCGGCCTCCCAGAAGATCGCTTCTTTGGCGTCGTCGGGGTTCATCTTGTCCATCACGACTTTCTTGACGATGACCGCTCGGCCGCTCACCGCCGTCGCGACGTTCTTCGACGTCACACCCGCTTTGGCCATGCATTCTTGAATGCCTTGCACGACCAGACTCTGGTCCATGATCTCGCCTTCGACGATCGCTTCGGGCGGAAGCTTGACGATGCCGTACTTCGTCAGTACGGGTTCGTCTTTCGAGTGGTCGACCTCGACCACTTTGATGAGACTGGAGCCGATGTCCAGCCCGACCGATGTCTTGGCTTTCCGCGAGAACAGCTTCATCTCTTCACCAGCCTTGCTAGCCGTGCGTTACGTGATTCGCGGCGTGTTGCCCGCTAAGTCGAACTAAAATCTGTGAATAGACCTTGCCGCGGCCGGCGATATCGCAACAAGCATGCCAGCCGAATGCCGCGCGACGGCGTATGGTTCCCTGCGATAACTCTCTTTTCCCAAACGAGTTATTGATCGACGCACCACTCGTTCGAGCGCACGCGCGTCGCGCGCCGTGCAAACTGCATCCAGTCCGCGCACTAGCGCGCTGGATAAAATGTGCCTAGGTACAGCGAGAGGAGTTGTGCGCCGGTGAACAACATCAAACATGCAGCGGGTGCCAGGAACGAACCGAACGCAACCGCGGTCTTGCCGTCACCGCCCGTGCGTCGCACGAGCCACACACCGTACACACTGCCGGCGGCCGCTCCGAGAAACAGCACGGCGAGCACCATCTGCCAGCCCATGAATGCACCCACCATCGCCATGAGCTTGACGTCGCCGCCTCCCATTCCATCCACCTTGCGCGCCGTCTTGTATGCGAATGCAATGGCGAGAATGATTCCTGCCCCGACCGCGGCGCCGATCAACGATTGCAGGACGCTCACGTCCAAACACACCCACGCGCCTATCCAACCGAGCACGGTTCCACCGATCGAGAGCGGGTCCGGAATAATCTGGTGCTCCCAATCGATGAACGTGATCGCGATCATGATGGCGACGAAGGCATAGACCCACGCTGCTTGCAGTGTCAGACCAAAGTGCCGGACCGCCACCGCCGCACCAAGCCCGCTCAACAGCTCAACCAACGGATACCGTACTGGAATCTTCCACCGGCAACCACGACACTTGCCGGCCAACAAGAGCCAACTCAAGACCGGAACATTGTCGAACCAGCGAATGGTCTCGTGGCAGTGCGGACACTGCGAACGTCCGCCCACCACCGAAATCCCGCGCGGCAATCGGTAGATGACGACGTTCAGGAAGCTCCCGAAGAGCGCCCCGAACCCACCGGCCGCCGCAATGGTCCAATCGCTAAATGTCATTGCCGTGTGCTTTCGGGGCCGCGCCCTGCGGCGTCGGCTTTTGCGCGCCGTGCGGGGCTTCGCCCGCACGCAGCTTCTCGATGTAGCGCCTGGCCAGTTCGCGCATGTAAGGCTGATCCGAATGTTCCGCGATCTCTTCCCACATGCGAATCGACGTCTCCTCGTGGCCGGCCTTCGAGTGCACGAAGGCGGCAAAGCGGCGCGCCGTGTCACCGCCGCCGGGGAGCCGCGAGGCCAGCTCGAAGTAGCGCGATGCGCGATCGTCGTCGCGCGCGCCGATGTAGTACAGGAACCCGATTTCGAACGGGTACTCCCACTCTTCCGGGTTTTGCTGCATCCCCTTCTTCAAGATTCCCACACCGCGTTCGAAGTTGTTCATGTCCTGCGACATGACGACCGAGCCGAAGATGTACGGGAAATCGAAGTGCGGATCCAAGTCGGTGACGATGTCGATCAGGCCGTTGAAGTATTCGAGGTCGTGCTGGCTCAAGGCATAGCCGCCGTAGTACTGGACGGCCTGGAACCACACACAGTCGGCGGCGAGCTCTTTGTAACCGAGCGAGGTCTGCTCGATGAACTTGCCCGAAGGCAAATAGAGGTTCGTGTACAAGTAGGGTCGTTCGCGAAAGGCCTGCGCGTGCACGGTCGCCACCACGAGGATCCCGATCAGCAAAACGCCGACTCCGATGCGGCGCACCGCATCCACGTCAGCTCACTTCCTTGGCGCGAAAGATGACAGTCGCGAGGTACAAGACGACGGCGGCGTACGCAACCGCGTATCCCGTCACCCCGAGGACAAACCCCGACGGGAGAGCGAGGTTGTGCACCGCTTCCGCGCGCACGTTGAGGAGTTCCAAATTGGGCAGCACGAAGTACGCGCCGGTGGCGACGATCTTCGGCGCCTTGCCGCCCATGCGCTCGGCGAAGGTCAAGAGATCGCTCGAAAAATGACCCGCCACTACGCACGAGATCGTGAAGAACGATCCCAAAATGGGCGAGCTGAAGGACGAGAACAGGGTGAGCAACGCGGTGACGACGGCTCCTTCGAGGATCGTCAGGTAGATAGCACTCACCATGTTGTCGGTGACTTCGCCGCCGCTCAAGGTGACGACCAGCATATGCACCGACGCCATCAAGATCACGACGATCGACACCATCGCGACCGTGCCGAAGTACTTGCCCAGCACGAACTCGACGCGCGAAATGGGCTTGGCCAAGAGTGCGCGCAGGATGCCGCGCTCTTTCTCGAGGTGAAAAGAACCCGCGCCCAATAGAACGATCAGCGCGACCGCGAAAATCGAAATGGCGGCGAGCCCGATGTCGACCACGATCTTTTGCTGCGCACCCACGGCGAGCGGCGAAAGCACGTACGACGAGAGCATCAACAACGCCGCGAAGATCATGACCACCAGGAGCACCTTCTCTTGCAGGTAGCTTTTGAGCGTGAATTTGGCCAGGGCGATGACCCGCATGGTGCTGCTCTTCTCTAGCGCCGTGTCAGCGCGGGCTCGGGTTCGCGCGTGTCGCTGCGCGCCGCGTCCTCGCGCGCCGACTTGACCGCGTCGACGAAAACGTCTTCCAAGCGCGTGCGCAGCGGTTTCACTTCGACCACGTGCCCCTCCGACGAGTACACGTCAGCAATCAGATTCTGGAGCGTGCGATCGCCGGTGCAGCGAATGATCATCAGGTTGTTTTTCGAGAAGACTTCGCGTCCGCCGTAGTCGCGCGCTTGCAGGCGACGACGGTCCACACCGGCGACCGTTACTTCGACTTCGCCGGTCTCGCCCGCGTGCACCTCGTGGAGGTCCAACACGCGCGCGAGTTTGCCGCCACTCAAGATGCCGACGCGGTCGCAAACGGCTTCGACGTCGGGCACGATGTGCGAGCTCATCAGGATGGTCTTGCCTTGCGTCTTTAGAGCGACGAGCAGCTCGCGCAGCTGCTTGCGCCCGATGGGATCGAGACCGCTGTAGGGTTCATCCAGGAGCAGCAACTCGGGGTCGTTCATGAGGGCGGTCGCAATACCGAGGCGCTGGCGCATGCCCTTCGAGTAGTGCTTGATCTTGACGCGGCGCTTTTCGCCCAAGCCGACCATCTCGATCAGTTCGTGGGCACGTGCGCGGGCGTGTGCGCGCGGCATGCGGAACAATTCGCCCAAGAGTCCCAGCGCTTCTTCGGCGTTGTTGTGCGGATAGAGCCCGACGTCTTCACCCAGGTAGCCGATGCGCGCGCGCGTGTCGCGACTCGCTCCCTCTTTGCCGAACACCACCACGCGTCCCGCATCCGGCTTCAAGAGCCCAAGCACCACCTTCATGGTGGTCGACTTGCCGGCACCGTTGTGGCCGAGGAAGCCGTACACCTCACCCGCTTCGACCGCGAGGTCGAGGCCCGTCAGGACCGGCGTACGGATCCCGAGGAATCCGGTCCGGAACGCTTTCTTTATGCCGTGTAGTTCGAGAATCGCCATGGCTAGATTTCGGGCACACTTGCGGCCCGCGCTGCATCTATTGCAGGGTTCGTACCAGTCGGCGCAGGACCACCCTCTCCCTTAAAAGCCGACGGGGCGAGCACCTTTCGGCACTCGCCCCGCCTGATCGATCGTAAGATCGAATCTCGGCTTACTGACCGCTCGTGAGCGACAGAATCTTGGTGTTGGGATCCTTGCCGATGACCTCGATCAGGTAACCGTCCCACACACCGTCGCCGTCCGGATCCTGCGGCGTGTAGCCGACCAGACCCGAAGTGCCCGTCGGGTCGCCGTCAACCGGCGAGTCCAACAGACGCGAGAACGGGTTCGTCAGAAGAGCGCCCGCGTTCGGCAACAGGTCGGTCATGACGTCGCCGTTCGGCAGCGCATCGGCACCGACGTCCGCCGCATACACGCCGTCGTTCTGGACCGAGAAGTCCTCGGCCGCCAACTGAATGGTATGCGCGTTCGACTTGGCCGACGCTTCCTTAGCACGAGACTGCATGTTGATGAAGTTCGGAATCGCGATCGCGGCCAAAATGCCGATGATCACGACGACGATCATCAACTCGATGAGAGTGAAACCTTTGTTACGCATGACAACCTCCTATTTAGCTGTGCGCGTAGGATGTGAACCATCCGGACCTTTCAATCGGTCCTGCCCTACGCTAAGGCAAGCGGTATGCCAACTCGTTTTGCGTGCGCGTTCCGTTCCCGCTTGTTCCTCTAGGCCCTGTCGCGTCGCCCGGCGTTCCCGCACGACGACCCCGTGTGCGATCTTGCAGCACCCGTTGCACGGGCACCGCAAAGTGCAGTTTGCCGAGACGCGACTTACTCGCTCTCCACCAATTCCTTCTCGAGTTCCTTGTCCAAGCCATACCGTTGAATCTTGCGATACAAGGTCGACGCATTGATCCCTAGAATCTGGCTGGCTTTCTTCTTCTGCCAATTCGTGTCGTTGAGTACCTTGATGAGGTACTCCTTCTCGAGCTCGTCGAGCGTTACCTGGGCGCGCTCGGTGATCAAATGGCTCGCCCCCGACTCGCGCTGGCGGACTTTTTCCGGCAGCGACTCCTCGGTGATCTGGTCGCTCTCTTCCAGAATCACCGCACGCTCCATCACGTTCTCGAGTTCGCGAACGTTCCCGGGCCACTCGTAATTGACCAGAACTTCCATGGCTTCCCGCGTAATGCCCTTTTGGCGCTCGGTGGGCAGGTCCTCATTGTATTTGCGGAGAAAGTGCTGCACGAGAAGGGGCACGTCGTCGCGGCGCTTGCGCAAGGGCGGCAGCTGGACCGGGATCACGTTCAAACGATAGTACAGGTCGGCGCGGAAGCGCTCCTGCTTGATGGCCTTCTCGAGGTCGGCGTTGGTGGCTGCCACAAGCCGAACGTCGACCTTGATGGGGTTGGTACCGCCGACGGGGATCACTTCACGCTCTTGCAAGACGCGCAACAGTTTGACCTGAATGGTCGGCGATGTCTCGCCGATCTCATCCAGGAAGAACGTACCGCCCTGCGCCACCTTGAACAGGCCTTCCTTGTCGCGAATCGCACCCGTGAAGGAGCCCTTCACGTGGCCGAACAGCTCGCTCTCGAGCAGGCTCTCGGGAAGCGCACCGCAATTGATGCTGACGAAGGGGCCGCCCGCCCGCGACGACCGAAAGTGGATCGCGCGCGCGATGAGTTCCTTGCCGGTGCCGCTCTCGCCGTAAATCAAGATGGTCGACTCGGTGTCGGCGACTTTGTCGACCAACTGAAACACCTTCTGCATCTCTTCGCTCTTACCGATGATAGTGCGCAGGTCGGAGCTCTTCTTGAGCTGCTTCTTCAGGAGGACGTTCTCGGTGCGCACGCGCTTCATGTCGAGGGCGTTGCGCACCACCATCTTGATCTCTTCGTTCTTGGCATGTTTGATCAAGTAGTGGAAGGCGCCCTGATTGACCGCTTCGATGGCGGTTTTCTGCGATGCATACGCCGTCATGATGATCACCGGCATGGTGGAGTCGAGACGACGGATCTCCTTCAAGACCTCCATGCCGTCCATCCCCGCCATCTTGATGTCGGTCAAGACGACGTCGAACTTGCTCGCGGCGACTTCTTCCACCGCCTTCTTGCCGGTGCTGACGGTGGTGATGTCGTAGCCTTCCTTTCGCAACATGATGGAAAGGAATTGGCACATGCTCTTCTCGTCATCAACCACCAGAATGCGTTCTCCAGCCATGCGTGTATTCCCTTCGCTCGTGTGTGTACTCACTAGTCTGTTACCGCCGCGACGGTCGCCCGGCGTGTGGTGTGGGTCCGCGCCCCGCGCTCGCCGGTACCCACGATGGGGAGCGTGATGGTAAACACCGCTCCGCCCTGTTCACGATTTCGACACTCGATGACACCGCCGTGGGCCGCGACGATCTTGTTCGCGATCGCGAGACCCAAGCCGGTACCGCCTTCCTTGCTGGTGAAGAAGGGCTCGAACATGCGTTCGATTCCCTCCGGGGAAATGCCCGGTCCGCTGTCGCAGAAGGCGATGCGAACCTGACCCGCCCCCGTGGGCCCCGCCACCACGTCCAGCTTGCCGCCCTTCTCCATCGCCTCGCACGCGTTGACGGCCAGGTTCATGAACACCTGGCGCATCTGCTCGTCGTCCATGTAGACGAGCGGCATGTCTTCCGCGCACTCGAGGCGAATCGAAATGCCCTCGCTCTTCTCCGCGTTCTTTTTCAAGAGCACCATCGTCTCCGACAGGCACTTCTCGAGTCGCGCGGGCAGCTTCTTGGGCTGCCGGATTTTCGCGAAGTCGAGGAAGTCGGAGATGATGCGATCCAAGCGGTCCGACTCGCGCATGATGAGCTCCATCAAGCGCCCGTTTTCGCCGTCGAGCTTGAGCTCCGTGTGGAGCATCTCGATCGACCCCGAGATCGAGGCCAACGGGTTGCGCAGCTCGTGCGCGATGCCCGCCGACAATTCGCCGATCGCGGCCAGGCGGTCGGCCTTGCGCACGCGCTCGCGCATCTCGTGGACCTCGGTCAGGTCCTGGAACAGGGCGATGACACCCCGGCGCCGGTCCGCCCCGTCGGTCAACAACGAGATGCTGATCCCGAGCGGACGATCCTTGCCGTCGCGCGTGTGGGCAGCGATTTCGTGGCGGCGCTTGCTGCGGTCCATCGACAGCGCTTGCACCAGCTCGTGCGCCAGATCCGGGACGCGCCGGCCCAGTGCCTCGTCGATGTGCTTGCCCAGCACGTCGTCCTTCTTGACTTCCAAGATCTCTTCCGCCGCGAGGTTCATGGTCACGACACGGCACACCGAATCGACCACCAAAACGCCGCTGCTCATGTTCTCGAGGATGTAGTTCGTGTCGACCCGCAGTTGCTCGAGGGCGGTCTCCGCGTGGCGCAGCGCGCGACCTTTGAGTCGGATGCGGTCGGCCAGGTATCCGCCCACCGTTCCCACCAGGAGAAACATCGACGTGTGCATGTAGGCGTCGATGAGCCCGCTGGCGCGACCATTGGCGTAGAGCTCGCGACCCGGCGGGTCGACGATGCCGTGCGCCTCGAGAATCTGATAGCACACGAAGCACGATGACGACATCAGCGCCGCACCCAGTCCGCCCGGCATCGCCAGCAAAAACGCCGCGGCGGCGATCGTGAGACAGAACACGGTCGTGAACTGTCCCCCGACACCACCGCTGTAGTGCATGATGGCGACCGCCAGGGCCACGTCCGCCGTTACCACCACCCACGCCGATTTCGCGACCGCCACACCCAAACGCGTGAGACCGAAGGCGAGCGCACCGACCACGACACTCAATCCCAGAACCGTGTAGAGCGGTGCGACGCGCGTCAACTCGTCGGTGAGCTCGACGATGGTCACACCGGCCCCCACGATCAGTGCCGCGACGATGGTGCGCAACACCAAGAACCGTTCGAACGCGCGCGGGTCGCCGGTGAAAACGATTTCGTGCGCTTGCGCGGTGGAAACCGCTCTCACCCCGCCGCCGGCGGTCTTGGTTCGGACTGCATCCACGTCGATCGTTCCGACTACCCGCCGGCGACGACGCTGACGAGCTTGAACATCGGCAGGTACATGGCGATCAGCATGCCGCCGACCACGGTACCCATGACCACGATCATGACCGGCTCGATGATGGCCGTGAGTGCGTCGACGGCCGTGTCGACTTCGTCGTCGTAGAAGGTCGCGATCTTCTCCAGCATTTCATCGAGGGCACCGGTCTGCTCGCCCACCGCGATCATCTGCGTCACCATGGGCGGGAACACGCCGCTGGCCTTCAACGGCTCGGCGATGGTGTTACCTTGGCTGATGCTGTCGCGCGTCGCGATGACGGCGTTCTCGACCACGCGGTTGCCCGCGGTGCGGGCCGTGATCTCCAAGCCGGAGAGAATCGGGACACCGCTCGAAATGAGCGTCCCCAGCGTGCGCGTGAAGCGCGCGACCGCACCCTTGCGGATCACGGTGCCGAGCACGGGAATCTTCAAGAGCAGGCGGTCGATGACCAGGCGCCCGGCCTCGGTCTTGTAGTAGCGCTGGATCGCGATCAGGGTACCGACGATGATGGAAATCAAAAGCCACCAATAGCCGCGCAGGAAATCGCTGATGCCCATGACGATCAACGTGGGCAGCGGAAGCTTGCCGCCGAAGTCGGTGAACATCTTCGCGAAGGTCGGGATGATGAAGATGAGCATGAAGCACGTCGCCCCGATGGCCACGAAGGCGACCACACTCGGGTACGTGAGCGCACTCTTGACCTTGCGCTGCAACGCGTCGAGTTTTTCCAGGAACGTGGCCAGACGCACCAAGATGACGTCCAGGATACCGCCCGCTTCGCCCGCTTCCACCATGTTGACGAACAGCGTGCTGAACACCTTCGGGTGGCGCGCCATCGACTCGGCCAGTGTCGAGCCGCCTTCGACGTCCGCCATGACGCGCGCGATCGACGTGCGGAAGAATTCCTTCTCCGTCTGCTGCGCCAAAATGTCGAGGCACTGCACCATCGGCAGGCCGGCGTTGATCATGGTCGCGAACTGGCGCGTGAACACACCCATGTCTTTGACGCTGACGCGGTTCTGGCCCGGCATCTTGAGGGCCAAGCCGCCCTTGGCCTTCTCGCGCATCGACGTGATGATGATCTTGCGCTTGCGGAGATGGCTGACCAAGTCCTCCTTGCTCTCCGCGTTGTACTCACCGGAGAGCAACTCTCCGTTCGGGCTGCGGCCCTTCCATACAAATGTCGTCGCCATCGTTTGTGACCCCTTTCGAGACCGCGTCGTTCGACGCGCTTAACGCCCCGCTCCGACCGGCTGCCCGAGCATCCCAGACAGCTCCGCCTGATCGAGGCTGCGGCGCATCGCTTCTTCGGTGTCGATTTCCTTCGACACGACTGCGTTAAACAGCGCCTGGTTCATGGTCTGCATGCCATGCTTCTGCCCGGCTTGCATGAGTCCGTAAATCTGATGCACCTTGTCGTCGCGAATAACGGCGCGAATGGCCGGCGTGCAAACCATCACTTCGGTGACCAGCACGCGACCGCGACCGCGCGCGCGCGGAACCAACTGCTGCGCCAAGACACCTTCCAGGACGAATGCGAGCTGCGCGCGCACCTGGCTCTGCTGGCCGGGCGGGAAGGTGTCGACGATGCGGTTGATCGACTCGAAGGTCGAGTTGGTGTGCAGTGTGGCCAAGGTCAAGTGACCCGTCTCGGCAATGGTCAGGGCCGCGGCCATGGTTTCCAGGTCGCGCATTTCACCGATCAGGATGACGTCCGGGTCCTGACGCAGCACGTGTTTGAGTGCCGCCGAGAAGGTCTCCGTGTCCGCCTTGACCTCGCGCTGGTTGACGATGCTCTTCTTGTGCTGGTGGATGTACTCGACCGGGTCCTCGATGGTAATGATGTGGCGGCGGCGCTCGCTGTTGATCTTGTCGATGATGCTCGCGAGTGTCGTCGACTTGCCGCTGCCGGTAGCACCGGTGACCAGAATCAAGCCCTGCTGCCGTTTGGCGAGCTGCTCCATGACGGGCGGAAGCCCGAGGTCGCGGAAGGTGCGGATCTCGTACGGGATCTGACGAATCGCGAGGCCCATGCACCCGCGCTGCAGATACGCATTACCGCGGAAGCGGCTCATGCCCTTCACACCGAAGGAGAAATCCAATTCCTTGATCGACTCGAAGCGCTTCTGCTGCTCTTCGTTCAAGACACTGTACGCGAGCGCCTGCGTCTGCTCCGGGGTCAACGCCTCGCGATCCGTCGGCAGCACTTCGCCGTCCACGCGCAGCATCGGCGGCAGGCCGGCCGTCAGATGGAGGTCGGAGGCTCCTTTTTCGATCATCTCTTGCAGCAAGTCGCGAAGGTTGATCATGTTCGATTACGCTCCTGATTCTCCGTTACGTAGAGGCACGCAAGGCCGTGTGCTCTAGTGATTCGCCGTTTCGCGCAGAATTTCTTCCAGCGACGTTAAGCCCGTTTTGAACTTCTCGAGGCCGTCCATACGCAGGGTCAGCATGCCCTCTTTGATGGACTGGGCCTTGATCTCCGCGTTCGAAGCGCGATCGACGATCATCTCGCGCAGTGTCGGCGAGACCTCCATGACCTCGTACACGCCGACGCGTCCCTTGTAGCCGGTGTCGTTGCACACCGGGCATCCCTTCGCTTCCATGAGGGTCAGCTCGTCGGGGTTCTCCATGATGCCGAGCTCGCGCAAGACTTCGGGGTGGACGACCATCGGCTGCTTGCACTTCTCGCACAGGCGGCGCACCAGTCGCTGGGCGATGATGAGGAGCACGGAACTGGACACCAGGAAGGGTTCGATGCCCATGTCGACCAGACGATTGATGGAACTGGCGGCGTCGTTGGTGTGCAAGGTACTCAACACCAAGTGACCGGTGAGAGCGGCCTTGGTGGCGATGGACGCCGTGTCGAGGTCTCGAATTTCACCGACCATGATGATGTTGGGGTCTTGGCGCAGGAAGGCGCGTAGTGCCGCGGCGAACGAGAGCCCGATGTCGTCTTGCACCATCACCTGGTTGATGCCGCCGATGTTGTATTCGACCGGGTCCTCGGCCGTCATGATGTTGGAGTGGATCTTGTTGATCTTCTGGAGCGCGCTGTACAGCGTGGTCGACTTACCGGAACCGGTGGGGCCGGTGACCAGCACCATCCCGTACGGGCTCTCGATCGCGTTCAGGAAGCGCGCGAGCGCACCGGGGTGGAAGCCCAGGCGCGCCAGATCGATCTGCAAGTTGCTCTGATCCAAGATACGCATCACGACCTTCTCGCCGAAGATCGTCGGGAGCGTGCTGACGCGAAGGTCGATCGGTTTGCCGTGCATGCGGATCTTGATGCGGCCGTCCTGCGGCACGCGCTTTTCGGCGATGTCGAGCTCGGCCATGATCTTCAAGCGCGAGATCATCGCGTTCTTCATCTTGAAGGGCGGCGACATCATCTCGTGCAACATGCCGTCGATGCGGAAGCGCACGCGCAGCGACTTCTCGTAGGGTTCGATGTGAATATCGGAGGCGCCTCGTCCCACCGCGTCCGAGATCAGGCTGTTCACGAGTTTTACGACGGGTGCGTCGGCGGCCGCGGCGGCCGCGGCGGCTTCGGCGTCGTCGACGGCCTCTTCGACGATCTCGAAATCGTCCTCGATCTCGCCCATGATGGTGGCGAGCGAGTCGGCCGAGTCGTACATGCGGTCGATGCAGCGCTTGATGGCAGTTTCGGTGGCCACGACGGGGCGCACGTCGAAACCGGTGATGAACTTGATGTCGTCGATCGCGAAGATGTTGTCGGGGTTCGCCATGGCGAGGGTCAGGGTGCGGCCCTCGCGCTTCAAGGGAACCACCTGGAATTTGGTGGCGACGTCGGCCGGAATCAGGTCGACCGCGTTGGGGTCGACCAGGACCGCGTCGAGGTCGACGGCGGGGACGTTGTAGACCTGGCCCATGAACTCGGCGAACGCCATTTCGGAGATGGCGCCGGTCTTGACCAGGTTGTAGGAGAGTGTGCCGCCGCTCGATTGCTGGGACTCGAGCGCGCGCGCGAGCTGGTCTTGGCTAATGAGCGAAGACTCGACGAGCTTCTGGGCGATGCGATCTCTCAAAGAGTGGCCCTCCCGTCAACGAACCCGATGGTCGACCACGCGGTGCGCTTTGCGCATCGCGACGATCGACCGAGCGACGACATTCAAGTGGTTAGAACCTGCTCAACTTGCGCGCGATTCCGCAATTAACGTGCCACGGGTTACACGCGCGAGAGCGCGTGACCGGGCCTAGCACCGGATCGGTCGTCACGCGATACGGAATCGTTGGAAATCATGCGCCCAAGCAACGAACCGGCGTCCGTGCGTTCGTCCCGGCGGCCATGCAAATTGCCATCGGGCGCGAATCGGGACTGCCCGCGGCCTATCGGCCGCGTTCCAGTGCTTTCAGTCGTTCGATCGTCTTGGGACCGATGCCGCGCACACGATCGACGTCGTCCCAAGAACGAAACCGTCCGTGTTCGCGACGCGCGGCGACGAGTCGGGTGGCAAGGACCGGTCCAACGCCGGGCAACAGGTCGAGTGAGTCGGGAGAGGCGAAGGAGAGAAACGCGAGCGGGTCGGACAGGGTGTCGATGGAGAGTCTTGCCGGGGGATGGCTATCGGCAGCCAACGAGTCGGAAGGGATTGCCGAGGAGGCTACGAATACGTCGGTGGAAAGTCCGGCGCCACGCGTCGACCACCACCCCCAAAGTGTCGCTCCGCCGAGAAACCCGACGAGCATCGTCGCCCCCACCATCCGCCGCATCCACCCCTCCCGCGCAACGCCCGTCCCTCTAATTGAACAAGGTCCACTCGATACCGTACGCGAAAGTCTGTGGCGTCATCAAGTAGTCGCTCTGCGTGGTGTACGACTCGTCGAGCACGTTGAGATACTGGATATAGAGACGCGCGTCGAGCAGGCGCCCCTCCAGTATCAGATTGAGCACGTTGAAGGCCGGGAGTTGGGTGCCACTGTAGTCGCGCCGCTCGCCGGCGGACAGGAGAGACGCGCCCACAAACAGGGCACTGCTCTCTTCGAAGAAGTCGCGGCCGAACATGAGTGATGCGTTGACTTGAAACTCGGGCACACTCGCGAAGGCGTCGGCGCGGTCGCCCGACGTATAGAGGACGGCCGCGTCGCCGAGGATGCGTACCGCGCCCGCGCGCCAGTCGCCGTTCATCCGCTCCTCGAGGAACAGCATGGCGCTGGCGTCCGACGCGTTGCTCGCCACCCGCCAGGTTGCGGAACCGACGGCGCGCGGACGAAATGCAATCGACTGGTCGGCCTGAATCCACGACGCGCGCACGCGATTCTGCGTCGACGCCCACGCGAGGCTCCAATCACCGCCCACCTCCCACGCCGTCTCCGGATCGACATCGGCGCTGCCCGCGAGTGTGTTCGCACCGTTGGTGTGCGCGGGCAGATAGCGTTCGCCGAAATTCGGTAGGCGGAACGAGCGCGCGAGCGAGACACCCACCGTGCTGCGCGAAAGCCCGCGCCGCGCACCGACACTGGCACCCCACGCGAACGGCGTTTCATTGTCACCCGCCACGGAGACACTGGCACCAAGACTCCCGCGATCGCCCACACGGCGCGTCGCGTCGGCACCCGCCGACGCCCGCGCCACCCGGTCGTTCGCGATCGCACCCACGTCTTGGACCGCGTCGGTGCGCTCGAGTCCGGCGCGCAGCGACAAGCCGGTCGACGCCGAGGCGTCGTTCGACCACGACGCCATCGCCCCCACCGTCGCATTCTTCGCCGACGAATCGGGAACGCTGGAGTTGTAACCGCGCGCGAACAGCGCCAACTTTGTGTCCGCCACGGACGCGTCGAGCCACGTCACGTACCCGCTCTTGCGCCCCTCGCTGGTGCCGCTGGTCAGGTCGCCCTGCGTCGTGCTGGTGAAGTTGCGGATACCGAAGCCGAAGCGCGTCGACGCGTCGGGGTTGCCGCGCAGCGCGATGGTCGACTGCTTCGAGCGCGCGCTCCCGTAGTCGGTGACGTACGGCACCTCGCCGGTCGAATCGAACATGTAGCCGTCGTCGAGGACTTCGTCGTACGCCAAGTCGACGCCGACCTTCTGCGCCTCCGAGGAAAAGCGCACGCGACGCTGGCGGACCTTGTTGGTTCCCTTCGACAACTCGACGAACGTGTTGGGACGCCCGCTCGGCGGCGCCGCTTCCTCCAAATCGAGGACACCTTCGATCCACGGCGCACCCGTGTCGCGCGCCGTCGACAAGGTTCCCAAGCCGCTGGTCGGCGTGTGCACGAGCGGCGCCGAATCGTCCTGCGGATCGTTGTACACAATACCGTTCACGCGCAGCAGTGCGCGACCGCGTCCGATGCCCCAGCGCGAGTAGGCGGCGTCGTTCCCGATCGGACCCAGGCGCACGACGAAACCGCCAGGCTCGAACTCGAGGAAATGATCGAGCGAAAAGGCGTGACGGCGCAGGTAGGTGTCGCGCGCGACGCGGTCGAACGCGTCGACGAAAGCGTTGCGCGCGGGCGGGGCAACCGCCGGCGCGACCGGGGCGGGCGTTCGCACCGAGTCGACGGCTTGCGCGTGCGCGCTCGCGACCACGAGCAGCTGCGCGACCAGCGCCCATACCACGCGACGTCGCGTCATCGGCCCGCCTCGCGTTCCGTCGTCGTGGCGAGCGGGCGCAGCTCGCGACGGTAGCGCGCGAGGACGCGCAGCATGGGCGGCATCGCGGCACCGAAGACGACCACGTTCCACGCCACTTGCACGGCACCGAACGCCACACCTCCCCACACGTACACCCACACATCGACGTCGCTCGCGAAGGTATAGAACGCCACGATATTGATCGCCACCTGGTAGATGAGAACCAGCACGGCACCCGTCAAGGCGGAGAGAACGGCCGCGCGCGCGCGACCGCGCACGCGTGCGAGTAAGGGACCGACGATACCGCCCGCGCACCCGATGAGCGCGAAGCTCCCCACTTGCGAGAGCCAAACCGGTGGCGCGACGGTCCCCATCACATTGAACAACGAATGGGCACCCATGCCGGCGGCACCGACCACGGCGCCGAGTGCGGGTCCGAGCAAGTAGCCCGACACGAAGGCGAGTGCGGTGACGAGTTCGACGTTGGGAATACCGGCCAGCGCCTGCCCGGCCGCGAATATCATCGCAACCAGGAGACTCGCGAGCAGCACGAGGCGGGTGGTTCTCATCGCAATCCGAACGCGCCGCGGGGCTAGGCGATCGGTTCGCGCGATGCTATAAGCGCAGGTCACAACCGTCAACGAAGAACCAGGAAGCGCCCGTGCGCGGTCGCTCCTCCCGCTTCGACGACGACGAAGTAGACCCCGGAGACACGCGGGGTGGCGACGCGAATCGTGTTGGCACCCGCTCTGAGCGGCACCGACGACGACCCGACGCGACGGCCCGCGACGTCGTAGATCGTCACCGAGGCCCGTCCGGCCGACGGCGACTCGACGAACAGGTCGGCCGCTTCGCGCGCCGGATTGGGAACCGACGCCAAGAGTCGCAGCGGTGCCGCGGGTGCTTTGGCCACCGGGTCGGCGTCGAAAAGTGCCAGCACGTCGGCCAGAAACGCCTCGCGCGTGGCACCGGCGAGGCCGGTCGAACCTCCCAGCAGGATCGTGCTCGCAATGCGCGTCGATTCTCCGACGCGGCGCACGGTCGCGCACACGCGGCCCTGGTCGTCGTGCGCGAACGCGTCGCACGTCACCGCGCGCAGATTCCCCACGCGGTAATCGGGCGCACCCGGGTCGTACGCGAAGGCGCGCGTGCCGGACGACCACGACGCGACGTTGAGTGTGTCGTGACCCGCTTCGAACTCGCAGCCGAAGTGCGACCAAAACGCGGGCAGGTCCGGTTGGCCGGCCGTGAGCGCGGAATCCACCCACGCGCCCAGGCGCGCGCTCTCGAGGTACACGTCGCCGCCGGCGTCCATGTACGAGCCCAGCGTCGCCAGTTCGGAGGGTGCCAGGGTGACACCGTCGTCGCCGAAACCGCCCACCACGAACACGCCACGGCACCGGCTCAGGTCCGCATCGAGCGCGTCGCTGACCACCACCGTCTCGCCCGTCGCGACGAGTGCTTGCGCGATCGGCGCCTCTTCCCCGTCGCGCCTCGTGAACTCGTCCGCGTCGCCGTCGAACGGGTTGCGACACCCGTCGCGATCGAGCACGAGAATCCACGGCGAGGGCGGGGGTGCCTCGTACTCGTAGCGCGCCGACACCGCCACTTTGTTGCCCGTCGCGAGCCCGCGGTCGACTTGATAGATCGCCAGCACCGAATCGCAGCGCTCCCAATCGTCCACGCGAAATGAGTCGGGGGCGGCACCCGGGTCGTAGCGCGTGACGGTACGCTCGCGCGTGCCGCCGAAAAAACGAATCACCGTGAGGTACGACGTCGCCGCCGGCTCGGGCTCGATGCGCACACGCAGGCGCCCGCGGTGGCCGTCGCCGTCGAACAGAAAGTAGTTCGCGGCCAGTTCGCTCAGGCCGTGGTCGGTTTTGTAGCGCGCAAACGGATAGCAGTCGCTCCGCAATTGGCAGCGCAGGGCGGGATAGTGCGCGCCTTCCTCGTAGTGGGCGCCGTCGTCGCGCAGGCTCACGAAGAAATTCCAGGTACCGAACTCGATGAACTCGTCGAGAAATGTCGTCCCCGCGGTCGACTGCAGCGCGCCGTCGAAGGCGCCGCGCGGGTTGGGTCCCGGAGTTTGCGCACAGCGCAGCAACGTCTCGCGCATGATGGCGTCGCCGTGGCGCTGGGTGAGAAAGATGGCCCACGGCACGTTGGTGTAGGTCTGCTCGAACAGCCCGCGATCGGGGCGTCGAAAGAATTGCTTCAAGAAGATGTAGTGCGAATTGACGGCGTCGTACGCGCGATCCTCGAACCACGTCGAAAACATCTCGAGCAGGCTGACGCTCTCGCGCCGGTCGTACCCGAGCTGCACGACGTGGTAGACCTCGTGCACGGTCACCGTGGCGCGGTGCGCGGCGCCGAGCGTGTCGATGACTTCGACCCACGACGAATACGAATTGCTGAAGGGCACGCCCACTTCGGTGTCGGGAATCGTGGTCCCGTACACGCCCCCCTCTTCCGCCGCACTGCGAATGTAGATATCGACGCGGTCGTCGCCGCCCGCGCCGGCGTCGGGCGGCGGCGGCAGGTGTTGCAGTGTGTCGACGAGCACGCGGTACGCGAACTCGGCGGCGTCGCTCACATCGCCCGCATACGCCGCGAGCGATTCGTTATCGAAGTGGACGACGAAATGCGACGACGGAATCGCAAAGGGTGAGACGGGCCGCGCGACCACGGCCACGCGGGTGGAAGGAGCGAGGGAGCGCGACACTCCGCAAACCGGGAAGTCGGACGCCGCCGACGCCGCGCCCGTATCCGCCGACGCGGCGATGAGAAAAAGAATGAGCAATCGAACTCGCATGCCGTTCGACCGCCGGTGCCACGGCACCCTAGGGGGCAGCGGTTTGTATGGAGGTTACGAAGCGAGTACGAGGGAGGTAAAGGCGAAACTTGTGCGCGGGTGGCGAGTGTCGAGGGTTCCCGGAGCGAACATCCGCAGCGCGTTTCCAACCGATTCACGCGCGAGGACCTGAGAGCGGAGGGAAGCCCTCGGCGCGAGCACCCCTTCTAGCTCGAGAGCTTCTTGATCTTCTCGGCGACCTCGCGGAAGGTGACGTCGACCACGTAGACGTCTTCGAAGTGCGTGCGTGCGCTGTCGAGGTCGCCCGTCATCTCGTACGCGAGTCCGAGGTTGTACTTGATGCCCATCGACTCCTCGCTCTCGTTGCCGATGAGTGCCAGACCCTTCGAGAGCTGTCGAATCGCGAGCTGCGGCTGATTCTGTTTGAGGAAACACACGCCGATCATCTCCAGGCACTTCACTTGGAACTGGGGCGACTTCGACGCGATCTGATACTCGCGAATCGCCTCCGCGAGCAGGTCCATCTCGATGTACGCCATGCCCAGGTCGTAGTGGCTGCGGTAGTCCTCCTCGCCCGCCAGGTCGTCTTCGTCTTGAATCATCGCGGAGATCTGCACGGTCTCCTTCGAGGCCGCGGGCGCGGCGACGGGAGCTGCGGTGGGACGCGGCGCCCGCGCGGGAGCGGTGTCGCGCGCGGCGACCCGTTCTTCTTCCGGCGGGTTTGGAATCGACGGCAACTCGTCTTCGGTGTCGAGATCGTCCTCGGGTGCCGCGACTTCCATTTCCTCTTCTTCATCCTCGGCCGGCGCTTCGACTTCCGTCTCGACATCGTCCGGCATCTCCTCCAGGCGGTCTTCGATGATGTCGTCGGTGTCTTCGACCGCCGCGGGCGGCACCGGCTCTTCCGCTGCGACGGGCGTTGGTTCTTCGGTCTCGGTAGCGCTCGCTGCGGGCGCGGGCGCTGGGGCTGGTGCAGCCGCGGGCGCGGGTGCCTTCGACTTGGGCGCGCTGCCGCCGACACCGCGCGCCAGTCGCAGGAGCCACTGGTCGCGCTCGGAGGGGCCGCCGGGGACCGCGCCGGCGGGCTGTTGTGGAGCCGGCGCGGTCGTAGGCTGTGACGGCGGCTGGGTCGAGGAATTGGTCGGGGACGGCGGCGAGAAACGCGGCGTCGACTCGATGTCGATGCGCTCTCCTTCCGAGTGTTTCTTGTCCCACAGGTTGTCTTCGGTGACGACGGTGCGGTTGCCGGGTCGGCCGGATTTTCCGGCCACGGCGTCGAGCTTCGCCACCACACCGAGCTTGGCGACGATCGCGCGCGTGTCTTCGCACGCACTCGCGTCACCGTTCTGTTCCTGCACCAGGTAGAGCTTGATGAGGACATCGACGGCTTCGTCGTTCAAGCGGTAGCCGAGCAGGCACTGCGCGAGCCTCTGCAGTACGGCGGCGGACCCCGGCATCTCTTGCGCGATGGCACCGGCCAGCTTCAAGAACGCGGACGCCTCGAACGACCCGCCCGCCGCCTTGTCGAGGAACGAGAGGTAGTACGACTCCGCTTCCTTCGCGAGGCCCTGCTTCATGCGAATCAGGCCCAGCTTGTTCAGGACTTCCACGCGCGCGGGGAGCACGCGCAGCACCTTCTTGCACACCGCCACCGCGTTGTTGAACAGGCCGACGCGGTTGTACTCGTCGATCGCGAGCATGAAGCTCTCGAAGGCCTCGTTCTTCTGGTTGGTCTTCAGGTAGAGGTCGGCGAGCTCGTTGTGAACGTTGGGATTGTTCTGGTCGAGCTCGACCAAGCGCTTGTACTCCTTGATCGCGTTGGGCCAGTCTTGCTGGCGCACGAGATCAAGGGCTTTCTTGCGGATCGTAGTTGCCTTACTCACGTCGTTGCCTGCTTCGTCATCCCCGAGTCGTTCCACTCGCGACCGGCCACGAACACGCGCGCGACGGGGTTTATCCCGAAGTGGTTCGCGACCTCGCGGAAGTCTTGGGCAGCGAGCACCAGAAAGTCGGCGCGCTTGCCGACCTCGAGGCTGCCGACATCGCCCTCGCGCCCGAGCACGAAGGCGGGGTTGTACGTCGCCATCGACAAGGCTTCGGCCGGCGCGAGGCGCATGTGCGAGCACGCGATCGACACCATCATCGGCATCGACTCCGACGTCGAGCTGCCGGGATTGAAGTCGCTCGCGATGGCCAGACGCACGCCGGCGTCGACCATCTTTCGCGCGGGTGCGAAGTCCAGCGACGGAAGCCCGAAGCTCGTCCCCGGAAGCAGCACGCCGAACACTCCCGCCTTTTCCATGCGGTCGATTCCCTTGTCGTTCGTTTTCTTGAGGTGGTCGGCCGAGACCGCGCCGAGAGAGGCGGCGAGCTCCGCGCCACCCGTATCGGTCAACTCATCGGCGTGTATCCTGGCCTTTAGTCCAGCCCGTTGCCCGGACCGCAAGATTCGTTCCGTTTCTTCCCTGGAGAACGCCCCGACTTCGCAGAAGACGTCGTTGAACTCCGCCAGGCCTTCGGCGGCCACGCGAGGGATCATGTCGTGGATTAGGGCCTGGACGTACCCTTCCCGGTCCGAGGCCGCTTCGCGGGGGACGGCGTGCGCACCCATGAAGGTCGCCACGATGCCGATAGGCAGTTCGTTCCGTAGCGCGCGGACCACTCGCAGCTGCTTCAACTCATGCTCTAACGAAAGCCCATAACCGCTTTTTATTTCGATGGTTGTCGTCCCATGAGAGATGGCACTCAGCACGCGCTTTCGGGTTCGCTCCAAGAGCACGCCTTCCGGCGTGCTTCTCACGTGTTCGACGCTTTTTGCGATGCCGCCGCCGCGTGCGGCGATCTCGGCATACGGCGTGCCGGAGACGCGCCACTCGTACTCGTCCAAGCGATAGTCGGCAAATACGGTATGGGTGTGGCAGTCGACGAAACCGGGCATTACCACTGCCCCGCCGACGTCGACCTGGCGGGTCTGCGCCGCTACGCCCGCGGTGGCCAGAACGTGCTCGCGCGAGCCGACGGAAATCAACCGACCGCCGGCGACCGCGAACGAGCCGTCTTCGACGATGGAGAGTTCACGGAGCGCTTGACCGACGCGAGGCGTGCGATCGGGCCTGGCGAGAGTGACCAATTGTCCGCAGCCGGTGACAACGAGATCCGCGGTGACGCGCTGGGTTGGCATCGTCGTGCTGGGTCGAGTATTACGACGAATCGCGCAGCATCGGAATGCGCACGTGATCACGCCGCGCGGCGTCGATCGCTTCGGCGTAGCCGGCGTCGACGTGACGCGCCACACCCATGCCCGGGTCGCCGGTCAAGCAGCGCACCGCTTTCGCGCGCGCGTCCTCCGTGCCGTCGACCACCACCGCGAGGCCCGCGTGGATCGAGAGCCCCATGCCCACACCGCCGCCGTGGTGCACCGACACCCACGCAGCACCGTTGACCGCGTTCAAGAGCGCGTTCAGGATGGGCCAGTCCGCGACCGCGTCGCTGCCGTCGCGCATCGCTTCGGTCTCGCGATACGGGCTAGCGACCGATCCGCTGTCCAAATGATCGCGACCGATGACCACCGGTGCTCTGACTTTTCCCTTCGCCACCAAGTCGTTCAAGCGCTCGCCGAAGCGCGCGCGTTCGCCGTACTTGAGCCAGCAGATACGCGCGGGGAGTCCCTGGAATTGCACGCGCTCGCGCGCCATAGATATCCAGCGCGACAGCGCTGGCTTATCGGAGAATAGCTCCAGCACGAGTTCATCGGTGGCGTGGATGTCCTTCGGATCACCGGAGAGCGCGACCCACCGAAATGGGCCATACCCTTCACAGAACAAGGGTCGAATGTACGCGGGGACAAATCCCGGAAACGCGAACGCGTCGGCGTATCCGGCCGTCTGCGCCTGGCCGCGAATGTTGTTGCCGTAATCGAACACGGCCGCGCCCGCGCGCTGGAAGCCCACCATCGCTTCGACGTGCTTCGCCATCGACGCCATGGCACGCGCGACGTAGCCTTTGGGGTCGCGCGCGCGCAACTCCGCGGCCGCCGCGACGTCGAGCCCTTGCGGCACGTAGCCGTTCAACGGGTCGTGGGCCGAGGTCTGATCGGTGACGACGTCGATCGCAACGCCCCGCGCGAGGAGGGCCGGGAAAACGTCGGCCGCGTTGCCGAGGAGTCCGATCGAGAGCGGCTTCTGGGCGCGCTTGGCTTCGGTCGCGCGCGCGATGGCGTCGTCGATATCGTCGCAGCGCACGTCGAGGTAGCGCGTGTCGAGCCGCTTCTCGATGCGCGACGGGTCGACTTCCACGGCGATGACCACGCCGCCGTTCATCGTCACCGCGAGGGGTTGGGCACCACCCATGCCGCCGAGTCCGCCCGTGAGCACCAGGCGTCCCGCCAGTGAGCTTTGGAATTCCTTCTCCGCGCACGCCGCGAAGGTCTCGTACGTTCCCTGCAGGATTCCCTGCGTCCCGATATACATCCAACTCCCTGCCGTCATCTGGCCGTACATCATGAGGCCCTTCGACTCGAGTTCCCAAAAGTGCTCCCACGTGGCCCATTTCGGGACCAGCATGGAGTTGGAGATCAAGACGCGCGGGGCACCCGGGTGCGAGGGAAACACGGCGACGGGTTTCCCCGATTGCACGAGCAACGTCTCGTCGTCTTTCAAATCGCGTAGCGTGCGCACGATGGCGTGAAAGGCGTCCCAATTGCGCGCCGCCTTCCCGCGCCCGCCGTACACGACCAGGTTCTTGGGGTCCTCTCCGACCTCGTTGTCGAGGTTGTTGCACAGCATGCGGAGTGCGGCTTCCTGCGCCCATCCGCGGCACGACATCTCGCGACCGCGCGCCGCGCGAATCTGTCCCGGAACGAACTCGGTTTTCACGACGAGGCCTCCGCGGCGGGCAGGAGATCTCCGACTTCGCGCTCGACGCGCTGCACGATTTCCCCGCTCACGACGCGCGCCTCCACTGCTGCCAAGAGCGGGGTGAGCGATTGGTCGTGTGCCACGAACGGTACCGCCTCGCGCACGGCCGCGTGCACCACGCGCGTACCGCGACCCGGCTTGAGCGGCTGGTGGAAATCGAGCGCCTGCGCGCCGCACAACAACTCGACGGTGACCACGCGCGCGACGTTGTCCAAGACGCGCGTGAGCTTGAGCGCGCCGATACTCCCCATGCTCACGTGGTCTTCGAAACCCATCGAAGTCGGAATGGTGTCGACCGCGGCCGGGTGGGCGTGAATCTTGTTTTCGCTCACGAGGGCCGCAGCCAAATACTGCGCGATCATGAAGCCGGAATTCGGGCCGGGGTCTTGAATCAAACAGCGCGGCACCTTGTCACCGTCGCCGTTCATCAGCTGATCGACGCGGCGCTCGGCGATGGACGCGATCTCGCTGGCCGCGATCGCCAGTGCGTCGAGTGCTATCGCCATGTGCTCGCCGTGAAAGTTGCCGCCCGAGACCACGTCGCCGTCGTTCGGGAACACGACCGGGTTGTCGGTAACCGAATTGATCTCGCGTTCGATCCACGTCTCCACCCACGCGAGCGTGTCGGCGACGGCACCCAGCACCTGCGGCGAGCAGCGAAACGAATACGGGTCCTGGACGCGGTCGCAATCCTTGTGCGACGCGACCACTTCGCTCGACGCGAGGAGCTTGCGGAAGCCCGCCGCCACGCGCGCTTGGCCGGGGTGTCGCTTGAGCGCGTGCAGCCGCGGGTCGAACACGCGGTCGGTGGCCTGGAAGGCTTCGATCGAAAGCGACGCCGCCGCCATCGCCGTCTTGAGCAATCGACGCGCGCGCAGCGCGTCGCGCGCCGCAAACGCCGACATGAACTGCGTGCCGTTGATGAGCGCCAATCCTTCTTTCGGGCGCAGCTCGATCGGCTTCAGGCCCGCCGCTTTCAGTGCGTCGGCGGCACTCGTGCGTTGGCCCCGCACCGACACGTCGCCTTCCCCCACCAGCGCCAGCGACACGTGCGCGAGCGGGGCCAAGTCGCCGCTGGCCCCCACCGATCCGTAGCACGGGACGACGGGCGCAATACCGGCGTTCACCATCGCGACCAAGAGCGCAACCAGCGCTTCCGAAACGCCCGAGTTTCCGATCACGAGGGAATTCGCGCGCAGGAGCATCATGAGGCGGACCAGGTCGTCGTCGAGCGCGGGACCCATCGCGGTCGCGTGGCTTCGAATGAGATTGAGCTGGAGAGCGCGCGCGTCGGCGGGTGCGACGCGCGTGCGGGCAAGTTTCCCGAAACCGGTATTGATGCCGTAGTGGGGAGCCTCGCCCTCGGACAGTTTTTCGCAGAAGGCGGCGCACACGCGCACGCGTTCGAGCGCCGCGGGTGCCACCGACACGCGCGCGCCCGCCGACAGAAACGCGTCGATCTGGGCGAGCGAGAGACTATGACCGTCGAGAACGAGAGACTGCATGGCGAGGGCCTATCCTAGCACATGAGCGCCGGTCGGCCGAAGCGGTCAGAAGTTCTGCTCCAAGAGCACGTGCACCTTGGTCTGTTGGAGCGACGGCCGCCCCGACACCGCGAAGCTCAAGTCGATGCGCCCGAGCGGCGAGGCGCTGCGCACGCCGAAGCCGTAGCCCAACAGCCCGAGACCATCCTGGGACGGGGATCCATCCGCGTTGGTCGTCGGCTGGAGGACGTAGCCCGCGTCCGCGAAGCAATAGAATCCCTCGCGGGGTGTCCGGCCGAGTCGCAGCTCGTTACGACCATAGGCAATGCGTGTGCCGTGGAACTGGTTCTCGCGATATCCGCGCACGGTGCGGGCGCCGCCGACGTAGAACTGCTCCGGCAATGGAACCGAAGCCTCGTCGCTCTCGAGCGACTGCGCCAGGCCGTCGAGGCTGTAGTACAACGACCAGAAGGCCGGCACCAAGAGCTCGATGCGTCCTTCGTAGATCCACTGCGTCACGTCGCTCGGCCCCGTCGCGCCCTCGCGATACGACAGATTCTTCGCGGCGTAAGTCGCCGCCACACCCACGCGCGAAAAGGCCGCGCGGCGCTCGCTGCCGATCACCGTGGTGACGCCGCCGCGCACGCGCAGGCGCGTCGATCGCAAGAGGTCGCCCGTGCTGTACACGTTGCGATCACCCGCAGCGCCGAGCGAAACCCCGGTGAGGACTCCCGCCACGCGCCCGACACCGCGCTCGACGTCGAGTCCCGCCGACTGCCACGTGTACACCGTGTCCTGTCCGGTCTGCTCGAGCTTGACACCCAACGCGAGGCGGTGACCGAGGAATAGGCGGTCGCGATACGCGATGCGCGTCTGGCTGCGCCCGACTCCGTCGTCGTTCCACGAGGCCCCGAAGTCCTTGAGCGTCCCGCCGACGTTGTTGAGCTCGAGCTGGACGAGCCCCGATAGCACGCGGTCGCTCGTACCTTCCTGCGAGGCGTAGCCCATCGCGGCCGCGAACGAATTGGAGCGCTTGGGCTCTTCGACCGTGATCACCGCGTCGACGCCGCGCCCGTCCGCGGACAATTTCACGGTCGGGAATGCGACGTCGGTGAACACACCGCTCCCCACCAGGCGCAGGTACGCGTCCTCGAGCGCTTGCGCGCGGTACGGTGTCCCCGCGTCGAGGCCGGCGATCTTCTGCGCCAGCGCGGGGCGCGTCTTCTGGAGCCCTTCGACCACCACACCCGTGATGTCGCGCGCCTCACCCTCCACCACGGTAATGGACACGTCGACCAGGCGCCGCGCACGATCTAAGCCGAGGCTGTCGATCCACACCTGCGCGAACGGATAGCCCGCGTCGTCGTACGACTTGAGCAACGACTCGATGCTCTGCGCCAATCGCTTGGGTTCGAAGACGGAGCCGCCGGCCAGCCCGAGTGAGGCCAGCACGTCGGCCTCCGAGCGCACGCGTACGCCGGCCGCGTGCACGCTTCCGACGTGCGCACGTTCCGCTTCGTCGACCACCACCGTGTACGACGAGTCGGCTTCGTGCGTCACACTGACTGCGGCAAAGACGAAGCCTTCGCCGATGTACGCCTCTTGCACCACGCGCACCGCGCGTGCGGCCGGAAATCCGTTGGCGCGCAGGAGTGCTTCCACCTGCTCGCTGGAAAGCGCGTGCGCGCCGAGCACGCGTATCGGCACCGCGGGGGGCGACGTCGCCGCCCGCCCGGCGTGCGCCCACGCGACCAGCGCGAGTGCCAGCACCCCTGCACGTATGCCGCGACGATTGATCATCAAAAATACGCCCGCGTTTCCAGCCGGAACTCGTGCTCGATTACGCGCTGCCCCGTGAACACGCGCTCGTTGCGCCCCGAATACGTGGCGAAGATGCCGATCACTTTCGAGATGCGAATGTTGGGTGTGATGCTCCAGCGCTGGGCGCTTCCGTCGCGCGCGTACACGATGGGCTTGACGGTCGTCTCCACACGGTCGGTGACACTGGTGAACTCGTAGGTGCCGAACACGTTCAGCTGTTCGGCCAGCCGCCACACCAGGCGCGGCGTGATCTTGATCGAGCGCTGCTCGGCACCCGATTCGGCGTCGGAGAGGTTGGCCGCCCGCACGTCGACATCCAGGTTGGCGCCGGGTGCGAGCACGATGCCCGCACCCACCAACCCAAACCACTCCTCGATGTCGTAACGACTCCCGGTGCCACCGGGAATTCCCTCGCCGCCGCGCTGGTCGGTGCGCCGTCCGCCTTCGACGATCCCGGTGAGCACCGCCGAGAGCGAGCGCGACAAGCGCGCGGAGCGCTCGCCCGACTGCGCGCTCTCGCGCACGCCCTCGAAGCGATTGTCCTCGCGGTCTTCGCGCAAGTATCGAAACGTGAGCGAAACGTTCTTGTAGCCGTCGAGCAAGGACCAGTCTTGCCGGAAGGTGGTGGCACCGAACACGGTGGCGTCGTCGCGTTGGAGCGCGGACGGCAGCATGAGGTAGACCTCCCAGGCCGGATCGTAGGTCGATTCTTCGCGCACGCCGAGGGTTTGGTCGACGGAAACGTTGCGGAGAATCCATCCGCCCAGCCCGGGCGACGGATGGGCGCGCTGCGACGGTTTCCACGCCACCTTCAGGTTGAAGTTGACGGTGTGCACCGGGGTCGTGTCGGTGGTGGGAAGAAACACCAGCGTGTACGCCCCTTTTCCTTTGCCGACCGCTTCGCCGAGCGCGTTGTAGTCGCCCTTGCCTTCGCCCACGAACACGACCGAGCGCTGCAGCGTCACGGCGTCGTTCTGGCTCACCTCGTAATCGGCGTCGGCGCGCAGCCCAATGCCGTCCCAGGCACTCCCCGCCTTCAGGCGGGCCAGGTCGGTGATGCTTTCGCTGCCGAGGAGAAGGTCGTCTTCGCGCCGGTGGATGAGCTGCAATTCGGCGCGCGTCGAACCCGCCGAGCGGTACGTGAGCCCGCCGCCGGCCGTGAGGTCGCGACGCGCGTCGACGAAGTCGTCGTTGCTCGCGTCGATGGTCTGCGTGTCGCGGCGCTCGCCGTCCAAGCGCCACACCAACTTCGTCCCGCCGCGGCTCGTGAGGTGCGCGCCCACCAACTGATAGGCGCGACCGCTGTCGGGGGCGGCGGCGTACGCGTTGCGATAGGCCTCGTTCCCGTACGTGAGACCGGGGACGACTTTCCACACGCCGTACGCGGCTTCCGAGGTCAGGTGGCGGCGCGTGCGCTGGTTGTCGTCGCCGTTGGTGTCGCTCGAGAACGCGCGCGCGGTCAACCCGCGGTCCTCCAGGCGCCCGGCCTCGACCACACCCTCTTCTTTCCACCCCTCGAAGTCCTCGCGGTCGAGGTGGCTGGCGGTGAAGTGCGCGCTCCCGCGCGTCGTGCGCGCCGCACTCAAGGTCACGTCTTCGGTGGTCTCGCGCCCCACCAAGGCCACGTCCTCCAAGTTCCAGTCGCGGTAGTAGTACGCCGGGCGCGCGCGGTCGAAGCTCTGGAAGCGCTGGTCGAGGACACTGGCCAAACCCGAGATGCCGAGTCGCCAATCGCCCTTGCGCTCGAGCGAGGCGCGCAGCTGCCCCGCGTCGCCGACGTTGTCGTCGTCGTCCAACGACGAAAACAGATTGCGGTCGTACTGGCTCACGTTCCACTCGCCGTCGAAGGTGAAGGCCCCTTGCTCGCGCGCAATGCGCGCGGTGGCGACGTCGAGCGACGTCGGCAGCGGCAGAGAACGCCCGACGACGTAGCTGCCCAGGTTGGCGCCCACGAATTCGAAGTACGGCGTCCCGCGCGACGAGATGCCGGCGCGCCGGTAGTCGCCCGTGTTGGCGGCGACCTCGACGAACGAGACCTGGTAGTCGCCCAGCAACTCGTCGAAGCGAAAGTGCGCCGGCACACCCGCCACGGTGTCGGCCGGCACTTGCACGTAGCTTCCCTGGCCGGGGTCGGTGGCGGTAACGCCGCCCGTGACGGCGGCATTCGCGTCGTCGCCCGCCGCTTCCAGCACGGTGATGTCGGCGGGCGAGATCGACACCGACTTGGGGTCGTTCTTGTTGTCCGACTCGCGCGCGTACAAGACGCTCATGGCCACCCCGCGACCGAGCTGCACGCGCTCGGCGCCCCCGAGGAGTGTGGTGCGCCCGTAGTTCTCCGCCGTCACTTCGAAGTCGACCGCGATCTCGGTGTCGCTCGTGATCAAGCGCCGCGGCGTGAACGTGATCGCACCGGCGTCGTAGTCGATCAGGTAGTCGCGGTTGGGACCGCGCTCGACCTTGACGCCGTCGATGGAAACGCGCTCGGTGCCGGCGATGATGACGTCCAAGGTCGTGCGCGCCTGCGAGAGCAGCGGGTAGGGACCCTGCAGCCCGCTGGTGCCGCGAAAGGTCACGTTGCGAAATTCGCCCTTGGTCTCGGCGCCGGCCACGTTGACGCCGCCGCGCGTCGACCACGCCGCACCGGAGAATCCGCGTAGCTGACGAACCAAAGGCGAGAAGCTCGAGGTTCGGTCGTCGAGCGAGATGTCGCCCACCGCGGCGCGAGCGCGCGGACCTTCGACTTCGACGAACACGCGGTCGAAGTACTCCAGGTCTTCGGTGTTTCCCTCCGGCTGGATCGGCAAATTGTTGTCCGACAGAAGTGCCCGCACCGAAATCGTCGGTGTCAGCTTTCCTTCGACCGTCGCCTCCAGTGATTGATCGAGTGTGGAGCCGCGGTTGGTGCCGGTCGAGAACGATACCGACTTGGTGCCGCCGAACACGAGGTTGGGAGAAACCCCGGGCTCGGGTGGTCGCGCGACGACGTCGCGCACGGGCAGCACTTCCGCGCTCGGCGTCGCGGGCGAGACTTCGGTCGGGCGCAGCGTGTACACCGGTGCCAAGAGAAACGGTCGACGCCGGTAGTGCACGACCACGACGGCGCCGGCGGGCAGGTCGTCGACGAAGCGAATGGTGCCGAGCTGCAGATTGACTTGATAGGCGTCGTGCGGGAGTGCGACACCGTTGACGTCGACGCGGACACTGCCCGCTTCGATGAAGGCCGCGTGCAACGTCACGCGCGCGCCGACCGTGACACCGCGCAGCGTGTCGGCGGCTTGCGCCCACGTGGAGAAATCATAGACCGTGGTGTTCGGGGCGGGTTGCGCGCGCGCAGGCGTGCACAGACCGATGACGACCCAGCCGGCGAGCAGGGGGTAAAACTGCGCGCGGAAACGACCGATGTCACGGCTCCTTGGTGGCGGGGGTCGTCGTCCCGATGGCGAACGCGTACAGCGTTTGCGTCGCACCGTCGGTGACGTACAGCCGTCCGTCGCGCGCGGCGGCGACGTCGGTCGGCTCGAAGCGAGCGCTTCCGGGCGGGACGATGGAGCGCAGGAGCGTACCGTCGGCGCCGAATTCGAACACGCGACCCGCGGCCGGGTCGGCCACCAGCACGCGCCCGTCTTCGATCGCAACCGCACGGCGCGGCTGGCGCATGGGAGACTTTTCGCCCTGGGCCGGAATCGCGCGCCGGAAGGTTCCGGCGTCGGAGAAGAACTGCACGCGCGCGTTGCGGCTGTCGGCGATCAGAAGCTCGCCTTTGGGAGTGAACGACACGCCGCGCGGCGTGTCGAGTTGTCCGTCGAACGCGCCGTAGTTTCCGAAGGCGACGTCGACGTGCAGGTAGCTGTCGAGTACCAGCACTTGGTGATTCTCGATGTCGGTCACGGCGACGCGGCCCGTCGATGCATCGACGTCGAGGCCGCACGGCGAGATGCGGCGTCCGGGTACCGTCAGGTCTTCGAAGTTCAGGAGGACGTCGCGCCAGGTTCCGCTCGCGTCCCAGCGCAGGAGCGCGCGATCGGGTTCGTCGACCGCATACACGAAGAAACCGCGCACGGCGACGTCGGAGGGTCGAAAGGCCGGCCAGTCGTCGGGGGTCTGGAACTCGACACACTTCTGCGACGATTCGGTGTACGACACCAAGCGCGGCGGCGATCCGTCGGCCACGAACACCGTGCCGCCGAAGTCGACACTTACCGCGACGGGTGCGCCGAAGGTGACGCGCTGGCACGCGCGCATGGCCCAATCGGGCGTGATCGACTCATCGGCGGGAGACGTCGGCGCAGCGGTCGACGCCGCGGGGGAGGGAATGTCGCTCGGAGGCGGGGCCGACGAGGCACAGGCGAGCGCGAATGCCACCGGCAGGATCATCGCCTCGCCCGGTATCCGCGCCACTAGAATCCCTTCGTCAACGTGAGCGCCACCTCGCCGCGCGGCGAGAAGTCCACGTTCACCCCGACTTCGTGTTTCTCCAGGCTGCGCGCGGCTGCGAATGCGAACACCGCACTCACCACGCGGTTCGCCGCCGCCGCCGCGATCATGTAGTCGGCCCGCCGGTACGCGGTCTTGCTGGCCGAGCGGACCTCCGAATACTGATTGCGCCGGTCGGTCGATTCCCACAGCCACGGCTCGTAGTCGGCGACACGGTTGTCGATGAAGTATTGGTCGAGCGCCTCACTGCTGATGTCGGTGTACGAGGTGGCGGCAAAACGCCCGTCGGTCTTCACGACGGCTTCGTACTCGTCGGAGTTGTCGTAGTCGCGGATGGTGGCGTAGAACTCGTCGGAGTGACCGGTGCTGGTAACACCGGCAAATTGTAGGGCCAGGTTCTGGTAGTTGCTTTCCAGGTCGTGCCCTTGAATTTCGAACGTGATGAACGACGCCCAGATGACGCCCTCGACCGCGAAGAACGTCGTGGCGCGGTTGCGATTGCCCATCTTCCAATCGCCCAATCCCGGCAAGAGGAGCGAGTACAACACCGCTTTGCCCGGGGACAACGGCGCGCCGCTCGTCGCGACTTCCCCCTCCTGATAGTTCCACTCGGGTGCGGAAGCGGCGTCGATCGTGGCGGGTGCCGTGGCCGCGTCGCGCAACGACTGCGATCCCGCGAACGACGGGCTCGCCACGAGTGCGCACAAGCATCCGGCCACGAGGCGCATCATTTGAACCGCACCTCCAGCGCCAACTCGGCGCCGCTGAAGCCGCGCGGTCGCGCGCGCACCATCACGGGCAGGTCGGTTCCGCGGGTGCGCGCCTGCGCGCCGTCGTCGCGACGGTTGTGGACGATGATCGTCGTCTCCACGATCGAGACGACGCGCGTCGCCAGGCTCAGCCACACGAAGGCGTCGGCGTGATCGAGGGAGCTGTTGCTTTCGTTGCGCATCGCGCGATACTGGTCGCGCAGCGCCGACGTCGGCGCCGGTGGCGGGAGCGCGGGGTTGTAGTCGCTCCAGCCCGATAGAAACCAGTCGTACTTGCCGAGATTCTCGTAGTAGTGCTGTTTGTCGACGTCCTTGGGAACGTAGGGAATGTAGCCCGTCCACCAGTCGCCACCGCTTCCCGACACCGCGCGGCCCGCTTCCTCGAGCTGTTCTTGCGTCCAACCCGTCTGCGGGTACACCAGTGGGTGGTCGTCGATGAACTTGCGCTGGGCCCAATGCAGATCCGCGAAGGCCTCGTACTCGTCGCGCATCTGCATGCCGTCGTCGTGGTTGACGAAGTAGCCGGTCCACGCCGCCACTTCGATCGCCATCAGGGCGATGCCGCGGACGGTGTAACCCATGGTCAGCTCGCCCACGCCCGGTATCAGTGCCGAGTACAAGACCGGCCAATAACTCTGCGTCTTGCCGGCCGCGGATGTCGCCGGATCGGTTTGCAAGAACGCGTCGTTCTCGTGGGGGGCGAAGGCCGCGTTGGCCGCCGCGTCCCCGCTCGCGTACGCCGACAGCCCCGACGGCAGCGCGTCGGCCGGCTCGCTCGCCACGGACTCGGCGCGGGCGAAGTCCGGGCACACCGACACGCACAGCACGAGTGCCAGACCAATCGAAGTCGAACGCATGCTTATCGGATTCCTCCGGCGACGCGTCGCGCGCGCGACGACGCCCAACAGCAGGGGGACGCAGGGGGTCAAGACGCCACTAGAACGAGAAGTACAACGACCACCGGTGCACGCGTTCCAACGTCGAAGCCTGGGGGACGTTGGCGTAGTCGAGCGACAGCTTGTCCTTGTAGATGAAGCCGAGCCCGTACGTCGGGGCGCTGAAGTCGCCGTCTTGGTCGTACACGTAACCCAGTCGCCCCGCGAGCAGGTTCACGTAGCGATACTCGGTGCCGACGTGCCAAATCTCGCTGCGGCGCTTGTCGATGTTGTCGTCGATGAGCCACACGAGACTTTGCTCGACGTCGAACGTCAGGAGAAGATTGCTAACGTCGTCGCTGATCGCGGTCCATGCGGTACCCAGGCGCGCCGTAATCGGCAAGGGGTCGCTCTGTTCGCGGTCGATGAATGCGATGTCGGGCCCCATGTTGGTGACCGCGAAACCGACATTCACGCGCTGCTTCTCCAACTTCCACAAGGTGCCGAGGTCGACCGCGAAGCTCGTACCCGCGCCTTCGGCGTTGGCGTCTTGTGTGAACTCGTCGGGGGCGTAGTCGACACGGATGAACTTCATGGTGATGCCGGCGCCGACGCTGTTCGAGAGGTTCATCGCGAACGACGCGCTCAGCGTACCTTCCCAGCTCGTGAAGGCTCCCAGCGGGGTCCCGGCCGGGTCGGTGGCGATGCTCTCGCCGTACGTCAAATAGATCAAGCTGACGGCCCAGGTTCCGATGTCGCCCGCGCGCTGCGAGTAACCCAGGAACTCGTAGTACACGTCCGAGGCCAAGTCCGGGACCAACTGACTGTGCATGAAGGCGAGGTTGCGCTGCTTGCCAAACGCAAGTCCGCCGACGTTCCACCACTGCGCGGTGGCGTCGTCGGAAACCGCGACGAACGCCTCACCCATGCCGTTGGGACGGGCACCGGGCGGGATGGTCAGCGACGGGACACCCGCTTCTCCGACCGCGTAAGCACTTCTGTGGGCCGCCAACGTCGCTACCAGCAACGCGCCAACCAGTAACCGTTTCCGCATCATGAAAGCCTCCTAAATGGCTAATAATATTAATGCTTTCAGGGGTTCTCGGTCAAGCCGTCCGGCTACCGTATCTTGGACATCTTGCCTCTGAGAACCACAGGGGCGCGCTGGACACCCTCGAAATCCACCGTCGCGACGTAGAGGTACGTCCCGTTCGCCAAGTCCCCACCCGCACCGTCCCGGCCGTCCCACTCGATCCAGGCCTCTCCCCCGTCGCGGACATCGTCGATGCGCTTCACGCGCTTGCCCGAGACGGTATAGATGTCGAGCTGGATCGAGGCCCGGTTCGAGAGGCGAAACAGGATCTGCGTCGAGGTTTGGAACGGGTTCGGATAGTTCAACACGGCTTCGGCCGTGAAGTCCTGGGCATCGATGACGTCGAAAGTCAGCGTGTCCAGCGTCGTCGCGCCGAAGCTGTCGCTGACCTTGTACACCAAGCGGTGCGGCCCCACCGCCAGGTCGGGCAACGGGAACAGCAGCACTCCCGACGTGTCGATCCCGCCGTGGTCAAACGCGAAGAACTCGTTGACGTCGATCGGAAGCGGTAGCTTGTCGATCAAGATCGCCTGGCGCCCCTCGTTCGTGGTCGCAAGAATGTTGATGCCGTCTTGGTCGCGCACCACCGCGCGCACGGTGTCGCCGGGCTTGACCGACGTCAAGCCGCTCTTGAATCCCAAGTCGACGCGCGGCGCGCCGTCGACCGCGCGCAACGCGAGCGAATCGGCGAGTGTGGGCGGAACCACCACCAGCACGCTGTCCATGTTGACGCCCGCGTCGTCGTCGCCCTGGCTGGCGTACGCACTCGCGGTCGCCAAAGGGCCGGTCGACGCGTAGCGCGGGACGCGGAAGCTCACGTCGAATTCGCCGCTGGTGACATCGGCCGTGCCTTGGTACATCACACCGCCGGGGATCGTGTAGGTCATCAGGATCTGGGTCGTGCAGCGCGTGTCGTACACGCGGTGCACGATCGGTTCGCGCACGGTCACCGATGCGATTCCTTTGAAGCTCGGGTCAGGGGCTCCGTCGGCGTATACTATTCCGCGCAGAGACTCGCGCGCACCCGCCACTAACGTGTCGGCGGAAGCCGTCGCGAAGCGGATCTCACGGCGCGGAACGCGCAGCGTCGCGGCCGGGTCGCCCAGCAGGTTGTACTTCCAGTTGTTCTCGGACGAGAAGGGGCCGAACCCGTTGCTCGCCTGCGCCTGCGCCTTCGCTTGCAGCAGTCCCACACCGATCGGCAGGACTTCGCCGCCCAAGTGGCGCGGCAGCATGCGCTCGAAGATACCCTGGTTCAAGATGCCGTTGGGGCCCGGATACGATTCCCGCGACGCCGTGATGGTCGCGATCGCACCCCCCGCGTCGTGGAGCAGAAGTTTTTCCGACAGGCTCTTGGCGGCCGGGTTCGCGAAATCGCCGATGGTGCAACTGAACGCCATCATGAGCGGTAGCTTGAGCCCGTTCGTCAACTGGCCCACGTCGGAGCCGAGAAACACCTGCTCGTCGGCCATCTGCTGCGAACTGCCGTGCCCGATGAAATTGATCATGAGCGCGCCGTCGTTCCACTCGTCGAGGAAATGAAAACGCGCGGTGGGCTTCACTTTTGCGATCTGCGGATACTCGGTGAGATAGATCTTCGTGATGTCGTTGAAGTCCGGAATGGCGAAGAGGGCCAGGAATTCCGACTGGTCCGTCCACTGGGTCTCGCACACGCCCGCAAACGACGACAGTTCGTCGTCGGCCACTAGGATGATCTCGTCGCGCCACTTCTCCATCGGCGACGCGGTCTCGTAGTCGATGACACGGTCGACCAAGAACTGCGCCTCGTCCAGCGAACCTGCGGGCAGGCGCCCGATGGCCAAGTCGAGCACGTCTCCCCCCGGCACTTGGTCTTGGGCGTCCATTTGCCCATACCACTCGTCGGTCGCGAAGGTGAACGGCGCCAGGCGCGCGAAATACAAATTGGACGGAACGAAGTCGGGCTGCGAACTCGCGTTGTTCTGGAAGTCGGTGGACGCATCGCCCAAGAAGCACACGTAGGCGAGTTTGGGGTTGCCGTCGGCGTCGGGATAGTTCTCGTAGAGATACTTGATGTAGTTGCGCAGCGCCATCGGGTCGGGCAAGCCCTGGGAGAAATTGTCGAAGATGTCGTCGGTCGTCACGACTTTCACCAACGGTGAGCGCACCAGCGGCACCCGATTGGCCCCGTGGTACGAGCGCAAGCGATCGGCGGCGGCGAGGAAGTCCTTGTGTGTGATGATCAGCATGTTGGCGCCGCTCGCGTCGGCGCGCAGGTCGTTGGGTGTAAAGCGCGCGATGCCGGGCTTGAGCATGCCGCCGGTAGTGGCGGCCCAGAAGTGGCGTCGCCCTCCCGCGTGCGTCGACGAAAAGCGCACGCGTCGCCCGCCGGGACCGCTGGTTTCCTCGAATCCGGTCACGCGCGTCGGGCTCCCCGCGTCGGTCACGTCGAAGACGTGCACGGTTTCGGCACCGCTAAACCCGTCGGCGCGAAAGTTCAGCACCCCGGTCGTATCTGGCGACGAGAAACCGACCGCGTTGTTCACGGCGATGATGCGCCGCTGATACCAGACCGAATACCACGCAAACAGAACCTTGTCCCTCTTGGGGTTCAAGTCGTCGGGCACCTGCAGCCGAACTTGATTGGAACCGTTCACGAGGAAGGATCCATTGGCGCGCACGGGGCGGCCGGATTCGTAGAAGTTATCGCCCGCGTCTCCGTTCCACACCTTTTCGGTGATGACGACTCCCTGCGACGCACGGTAATTCCAATACACCATGTGGTGTCCGAAATTGGTCGAGGTCGTGTCTTCCGGGCTCACGTACTTGGCCAGCGCCACGCTGCGAAACGTCTGCGGCTGCGATGCCACCAAGTTGCGCACGTCGATGACGGGATTCACGGGATACAGCGACAACCCCGCGCTCTCGATGCTCAGCCACAGCCACCCGTCGCCGCGATAGTCGTAGTCGCTGAACAGGTCGCGCTCGCGGTATTCGCGATGCCGGTACGTCGTCACGTCGGGGCTCGCGGTCGGCGCAGAGGGCACGTCGCCGATACGCGCGGGCGTCCCGCCCAGCGACCCGTCCCACGCGAGGAAGTATATGTTCGACTTCGCATGCGTGTGCTCGTGGTAGAGCGTGTCGGCCGCCGTCGGGTCGTAGTAGTCCTCCCAATCCTGGGTGGGGAGTCCGTAGAAGTACACGCGGTCGCCGGGGTCGAAGGTGCCGTCGTTGCCGGCTTCGACACGAATCGGGACTTCGTGCATCGCTTGACCCGTGCGCCACGAACCGCTCGCGTCGTTGTAGTCGCGGGGCTGGTTCAACCCGCCGCTCGTGAACAGGCGCAGCGTCGCGGGGTCGTCGATGTCGGCAAGGTCGACGCCCGCGCTGGCCAGATCGGCGCCGCTGACCGAGTACATCCCGCGCGTCGCGACCGTGAGTTTCACCCAAGACTCCGCGCGCGCGAACCACGGGTCGGGATTTCCCGTTCGCCGCGCGACCGGAAACACGTCGCGATTGACCACCATGCTCTTCACGATGGGATCGGCGCCGTTGGCGTCGTTGACTTCCGCGGACGGCGTGTAGTCGATGGTGACGTTGGATATGGGAACGTTCGCAGGCACGCGTACGGTGATCCACAGGACGCGCGTGCCGCGAAACGGAAACGGAGGTGCCGTGGTCAGCGAGTCGATGGTGGCTCCCGCGATCGTGCGGGATTCGGGACTCGCGGCCGGCCCCACGCGATAACGCGCGCTGTAGCTCCCGGTCGGTGCGATGGCCGCGAAAAGAGAGACCGGCTGTGACGCGACGATGTTGTCGTACTTGGTGAGTTCGACGACGATGCGGCCGTTGGTGTCGGAAACGGTGCGCACGTCGATGCCGGCCATGGCCCGGCCCGCCGTGAGCACCAATGCGACGGTGAACGCAAGAATTCTCGCTGAACGCATGCTGCGGGCCAAAACGATGAAAACGCCCGGCGCGATCGTGCGTCGCGCGGCGTCCGTGAATCCAGGCTCCTCTACGCGTCCAGGGGTTCCGCCCGGTCGATGAGCATGATCGGTATCCCGTGTTCGTTGACCGGATACTTGATGCGGCATCGAAGGCACACCAGATGCCGTCCCCGTTCGTCCAACACGACCTTCTCCTTGCACTTGGGACACGCCAAAATCTCCAGGAGTTCGGGCCGGACCATAGGGGACACCTCGACGGAACTAGGGGCGGGATAACTGCAACTTGAGAAACATCTTACTCCGCGCGACGCGGGCCGGTCAAGGCGTTTCTTGCTCGAAGTATCCCATGTTGAGGAATTTCTTGAGCCTGCGCTCGCGCAGAACACTCGACGAAACGTGCGCCAAGTAGTTGACCTCTTCGTAGAGGACTTGCCCCAGCGTCTCCGCCATGGCGGCGGGATCGCGGTGGGCACCCCCCGGCGGCTCCGGAATTACACGGTCGATGATGCCGAAGGAAAGCAAATGCTTGGCGGTCAGCTTGAGTGCGTCGGCCGCTTCCTTCACCTTGGTTTGATCTTTCCACAAAATGGCGGCGCACCCTTCGGGTGAGATCACGGAGTAGATGGCGTGCTGGAGCATGATGATGCGGTCCGACACACCCAATGCCAGCGCTCCCCCGCTGCCGCCTTCGCCGATGACGACCGACACGATGGGCACCCTCAAGCCCGCCATGAGCTTCAGATTCTCCGCGATCGCGAGTGCTTGTCCGCGCTCCTCCGCGCCCAGTCCCGGATACGCGCCCGGCGTGTCGATCAGCGTCACAATGGGGAGGTCGAACTTTTCCGCGAGCCGCATCAGTCGGTTGCTCTTGCGATACCCTTCGGGCTGCGGCATCCCGAAATTGCGGCGAATATTTTCGCGCGTGTCGCGCCCCTTCTGGTGCCCGATCAACATCACGCGGCGATCGTTGAGGGTGAGAAATCCACCCACGATGGCGGCGTCGTCGGCGAACGTGCGATCGCCATGCAGCTCGACGAACTCGTTCGTCAACGCGGAAACGTAATCGAGCGTGTAGGGCCGCAACGGGTGACGCGCGAGCTGAACTTGCTGCCACGCGGTGAGCTTGGCGAAAATCTCGGTGCGAAGGCGGTCGGCCTTTTCGGTGAGGCGACCGACTTCGTCGTCGACGGAGACGTTCTGCACCACCGCGAGCTGCTTGAGCTCGGTGATCTTGTCTTCGAGTTCGACGAGCGGCTGCTCGAAGTCGAGGACGTGGCGCTTGTGGGCTCGCTGCACCATCTTGGTTCCGTCCTTCCTGGGGTGCCGCTCGTGTCGCTCTAGAACGTGTCCGCGTACACGAGCTGAACCTCGCGGCCCGAGTCGTCGCCGGGGGCCAGGTTGTGGGTCAGGTCGCTGAATACTACCATCAGACTGACCTTGTCTCCAAGCAGCACACGCAGACCCGCGTCCAGGTAGATTCCCCCCTGGCCGTAGATCCCGTCGTCGGCATTGTCGTTGCGCGCCGCGTCGAAGTCGAGGAGCAGCGAAACGCGCCGCGCGATGAACCAGTCCGCGCCCGCGAAGAGGTCGGGCGCGCGATCATCGTCGCGCGTCTCCAAGGTGTAGTTGGCACCCGCGGTGAGCGACAAGTCGCCCGCGAAGGAATGCCAGTTCTTGCTCACGACGAGGTAGAACCCCGGCGACTTGCGCTCGTAGCGGCTTTCGACCGGGTCGTACGGCCCCCAGCCTTGGGAGAGAAAGCCGGCCGCGAGCGCCGGCCACCGCGTCTCGCTCGCCAGACGCACGCGCACGTCAAAGCCGATGTGGTCGAAGAACACCGGATCGCCGCGATCGATGAGGTTGAAGGCGCCGTAGTACAGACCGAAGTGCGCGACGTCCTTGAAACCGACGATACCGCCGACGTAGGCACAACTCTCCGGCATCGCGCGCACCAGCGCGCGGTACTCGCGGTGAGCGACGATTCCCGCGGTCGGATAGCGCACGTTGTCGATGGGCTCCTCGAGCCCGGCGCGCGCGCCGACCCCACTCGCCGCCACCACGCACGCCGCGCAGAGCCCGACGACGGTCGAGCGCGTCATGCGCCCATTCCCGCCGCGACCAGCCGCACGTTGCTCGCCCCCACCGAGGCCGCCAACCCCGACAACAACGCGGTGTCGACGCGGACACCCTGGCTGCGCGCGCGAATCACGTACGCACGCCGCCCGCCTTCGCGCACGTGGAAGAACACGCGCGCGTCGCCGGCGTGATCCAGCAGGGTCTTCTTCAGATCGTCGACGCGTTCTTCGCCCATGTGGTCCAAGTCGATGGTGACGTGCACCTCGCGCCAGGTCGGACCGGCGTCGTCCCCCACCGGCAGCACCGCATTGACCAGCACCTTGCCGTCCCCGCCGTTGCGACGCGACACGCGTCCGTCCACCAGGATCACCGAGTTCTCGGCCACGAAGCGCCGCGACTTCTCGAGCACGTCGCTGAACATGACGACTTCGGCCTGGCCTTCGGGGTCTTCGATGGTGACGAACGCCATCGGGCGCTGGTTGCGATCGGTGGTCATCTTGACCGCGGTGACGAGCCCGCCGATCAGCGCGCGTTCGCCGCCCGGCAGTTCTTTTAGATCTTTCGACGACGTGGTGCGAATCATCGTGATCAAGTCGCGGTAGCGATCGAGCGGGTGACCGGTCAAGAAGAAACCGAGGGCTTCCTTTTCTTTTTGCAATTGATCCTGCGCATTCCACGGTTCGGTGTCCGGCAGCGGCGCCTCGTCGGGTTCGGCCGCACCCCCGAACAATCCGAACTGCCCGCGCTCGGCGTCGCGGAAGCGTCGCGCCGCGCGCTCCATGATGTTTTCCAGCGCCGCCATCTTCTGCGCGCGGTGCCCGGACAACGAGTCCATGGCACCGGCCGCGATCAGGCTCTCGTACACGCGCTTGGTGATCAAACGAGAATTCAAACGCCCGCACAGGTTCTCCAACGAGCGATAGGCACCCCCTTCGTTGCGCTCCGCCACCAGCGTCTCCACCGCGGACAGACCGACGTTCTTGACCGCACCCAGTCCGTAGAAAATGCGCCCGTCGCGCGCGCGAAAGTCCGGGTCGCACGTGTTCAGGTTGGGCGGCACGACTTCGATTCCCATGTCGCGACAGTCGTCGAGCAACACGGTGATGCGGTCGGTATCGTCGATCTCGCTCGACATGGTGGCGGCCATGAATTCGGCCGGGTAGTGCGCCTTCAAGTACGCGGTGCGAATCGACAGCACGGCATAGGCGGCCGAGTGCGACTTGTTGAAGCCGTACTCCGCGAACTTCTCCATCTGCGAAAATATCTTTTCGGCGACCGCCTTCTTGGTGCCGCGCGCGCTGGCACCCTCGAGGAAGCGCTTGCGCTGCTCGGCCATCACGTCCTTCTGCTTCTTGCCCATCGCCTTGCGCAGAAGATCCGCTTCGCCCAACGAGAAGCCGGCCAGGTCGCTCGCGATTCGCATCACCTGCTCTTGGTACAGGATGACGCCGTAGGTGTCGAGCAGGATGGGTTGCAGGAGTTCGTGCTCGTATACGATTTCTTTGCGGCCGTGTTTGCAGTCGACGAACGTCGTCACCATGCCGCTGCCCAGCGGGCCGGGGCGATACAGGGCGTTGACCGCCACTACGTCGTGGAACGCGGTGGGCTTCAAGTTCTTCAACAGCTCGCGCATGCCCTCGCTCTCGAGCTGGAACACGCCCACCGTGCGGCCGGCGCGCAAGAGCTCGTAGGTCTTGTCGTCCTCCATGGGGATCGCTTCCGCGGTCACACGGCGCCCGTGATTCTCCTCCACCATGCGCAGCGCCTTGTCGATTACCGTCAGCGTGCGCAGCCCGAGCACGTCGATCTTCAAGAGTCCGATCGCGTCGATGCTCTTCATGTCGTACTGCGTCGTGATTTCGTCGCGGTTCGACTTGTAGAGCGGAACGTGGTTGACCAGCGGTGTGGGCGTGATGATCATGCCCGCCGCGTGCGTCGACGCGTGGCGCGAGATTCCTTCCAGCGTGAGCGATAGCTTCATCAAGCGGCGGTAGTCGGGGCTGTTGTCGATCAGCGTCTTCAAGTCCGCGATGTTTTCGATCGATTCCTTGAGCGAAGTCCCCGGCGTCCCCGGGATCAGCTTGGCGATGCGGTCGACCTCCTCGTAGGGGACTTTCAAGACGCGGCCGACGTCGCGCACCACCGCCTTGGCCGCCATAGTACCGAAGGTGATAATTTGGCACACGTTGTCCTGGCCATAGCGCTCGATGACGTAGCGAATCACCTCGTCGCGGCGCTCGAAGCAAAAGTCGATGTCGATGTCGGGCATGCTGACGCGCTCCGGATTCAACATGCGCTCGAACAAGAGCCCGTGCGCGAGCGGATCGACGTCGGTGATGCCGACCGCGTAGGTGACCAGGCTGCCCGCCGCACTCCCGCGCCCCGGCCCCACCGGAATCCCCTTCGAGCGCGCGTGGTCGACGATGTCGCGCACGATGAGGAAATACCCCGCGAATCCCATCTTGGCGATCACGGACAGCTCGAAGTCGACGCGCGTTCGCATGACCTCGGTGGTCTCGCCGTAGCGACGCGCGATGCCTTCGTACGCGAGGTGCTTCAGGTAGTCGTCGTTGCTCGCGAAACCCTCCGGCAGCGGGAAGCGCGGCAGGTGAAGCGCACCTTCGTGCAACTTCACGTCGCAGCGATCCGCGATGGCGACCGTGTTGGCCAGCGCTTCGGGGTCGTTCGGAAACAGCGCGCGCATTTCTTCCGGCGTCTTGAAGAACAGCTCGTTGGTGGTGAAACGGAAGCGGCGCGGGTCGTCGATGTCGCTGCCCGTCTGCAGACACAGCAGCACCTCGTGCGCCTCGGCGTCGTCCTTATTGAGATAGTGGACGTCGTTCGACACCGTCAGCGGCAGCCCGAGGTCTTTCGACAGGCGCCGATAGATCTCGTTCAAGCGCTGCTGCGGCTCGAGACCGTGGTCCTGCATTTCGACGTAGAAGTTGCCGTCGCCGAAGATGTCGCGGTAGCGATTCGCGGTCTCGCACGCCTGCTCGTAGCCGTCGTTCAGCGCCGCCTGCGCCACGGTACCGCGCAGGCACGCGGTGGTGCCGATGAGACCGCCCGCGTGCGCGGCCAGCAATTCGAAATCGATGCGCGGCTTGTAGTAGAACCCCTCGAGGTACGCGATCGACGAAAGCTTGATCAGGTTGTGGTAGCCCTCGAGGTCGCGCGCCAGCAAAATCAGGTGGTCGGTGTGCGACGGCTCGCCCTTCTTGCGCCCGCGGTCGTGGCGACTCCCGCGCGTGATGTACGCCTCCATGCCGAGGATCGCCTTGACCCCGTGCTTCTTGGCCGCCTTGTAGAAGTGAATCAGCCCGAAGAGACTGCCGTGGTCGGTGAGCGCGATCGCCGGCATGTCGAGCTCGCGCGCGCGGCGCACCAAGTCTTCCACCTTGATCGAGCCATCGAGCAAGCTGTACTCGGAGTGGGCGTGCAGATGGACGAATGGTGCCGGCATGGGCCCTTCAGTGCGACGCGCGCGCTTCGGTGGACACGGTGTAATCGGCGCTCGACGAGTTGCCGATGCGATCGAAGGCGACGACGCGGACGGGTAGCGGCCCGATTATAGTTTCGCCGCGCAGCGCCACAATGATTTTCTTTGCGACGAAGTCCCAGCGCCAGATTCGCTTGGTTCCGCCCACGAATACTTCCGTGCGCGCGTCGTCGAAGCCGGAGCCTTCGTCGTCCACGGGGATGTGGACTTGGTAGGTGCTATCGCCTGTGGCGTACGACGTTGCGACGACGAGACGCGCCTCCCCGAGCCACGGTGCGGTGTCGTCGCGGAACACGGCGAACACGCCGGGCCGATCGATCGAGGCCGAAAGGCCCGCCGAATCCGTCGTCGTGGGAAGAAACGCCCACGGCCCACCGTTCGCTCCCGCGCGATAGACGCCGTCGCGCGGACTCGGCTGTGCGACGCGCAGTCGCACCGACGCGTTGTGCTCGAACACGAGTCCAGCGGGCCCCAGCAACACGGCCGGCGTGCGCGGCTTGAGCGAGCGCTGTTGTTCCGCGCGCGCAGCACCCTCGGCGACCGCGAACACGACCGCGTCCGCGTACACCGCACCTTCCGGGTACAGGAGATCGAAGCCCACGGCCGCGAATCGAATTCTTTCCCGCTCGCGCGGCGGGGATCGCCGACAACCACACCGTCGCGCTGTCGTCGGCCAGGGCGCGAGCGAGCGGGCGCGTCCTTTCGATGAGTTCCGCCGCGCGCACCATCACCGTGTCGACGTGTTCTTCGTGCTGATCCACGTGGCGCCGTTCGACGAGGCGGTGTCGCGTGTCGTATACGAGCACGACCGCGAAGCCGTCGTGGAAGTACGAGCCGCCCAAATCGACCGCGAGGTGGCTTTCGCTCCACCGCGCGCCCGCGATCGACCCCTCGCGCGCGGGGGTCTCCACCGTCAACGAATCCATATAATGGAACGCCACCTGGGTGCGGTTACCCGCCGCGTCGAGCGCCACCAACCGGCCCTCGTGCACGCGGCGCGTGCTCGGCGCAGGGGCGATGCGCCCGCCCCGGAGGAATTCGGCGCGTTCGCGGGCGTCGCCGTCGCGCTGGTACAGCGTATAGACGTCGGTGCCGCGCGCGCGCAGCGCCCCCATGTCCAGGGCATGGTCGACGTCCTTCACATCGTCGAACCCGAAGCCATCGAAGGTGACGCGCGTGAGCTGCGAACCGTCCGACCACACTTGCATCTCGTGGGGTGCGAGATTCCCCGAGCGCCGGTTGAGCTTGTCGACCACGGTGGCGGCGAGCCCGACGTCGCCGCCGAAGCGCAAGGTGTCGTCGATCTGGTAGCGCCCACTTCCCACGCGGCGGGGCTCGATCTCCAAGGGATAACAGCGGCCTTCTACCTGGGCGCTTGCGGAGAGCGGAACGAAGGCGACACGCGGGACCGTCGGGCGGTCGTGGTCGGGCAGTGAGAGCCCGTGGGTCAGCGGATTGAGCGGCACGTCTTCGAGAGAGCGCACCTCGAAATGCAGATGGGGTGCGGTCGCACCGGTCGAACCCGAATAGGCCACGATTTCGCCGCGGCGGAAGCGAAAGCGATGGGCCGGCACGGTGAAATCCACTCCGTAGCGGCCGGCGCGCTGTTGTTCGGCCCACAGCGTTTCTTCGAGCTCGGGAGCAAATTCGGCGAGGTGCGCGTACAACACTTGGACGCCGGAGTCGAGTGTCACGTGCAGCGCCTTGCCGTACCCGCGTGACGACGCGCGTACGCGCGACACCCAACCGTCGCCGACGGCACGACAGGGCACGCCCTCCCGTCCGAAGGTACGCACGTCGATGCCGGCGTGGAAGCGACCGTCGCGGTAGTCGCAGAAATTCGACGCGACGCCCGGCTCGAGGGCGACGGGCCACAGTAGGTCGGGACCTGCGGCCAACGCCGCGCCCCCGGCCGCCAACGCGACCAACGCGAACCACGCGCTCGCTCGATTTCGGTGTCGCATGAGAGTTTCGTCCTGATCTTTCAAGGCGGCCGCGAGAACCGTCGCACGCTAGCACCGCCTCGCGCCCCTGTCAAAACTAGTTACGCTCGCAGCGGCACGACCCGACCCAACCCGTTTGCGCGCTTGTCTTGGCCGCGCAACCTGTGATAGATTGACCGCTTGACTTGCTCGTCGGCTGCGGTGTGTCGTCCCTTACTTGTTCTTCAGGAGTCGTGATGTCGTCATGGTGATGAAGGTCATGCGCGAGAGCACCAAGATCATTCTGTGGGTCGTGGTGGTCGCGTTTCTAATTACCATCTTTGCCGTGTGGGGTCTCGACCTCCAATCGAACACCCGCCGGGGCGAAAAGCAGAACACGGTCGGGCGCGTCGCCGGCATCGCGATCACCCCGCAGGCCTACCAATCGGTGTACACCCAAATGGCGCAGCAGGCCCGCGCCAACAACCCCGGCGGCAACCTTACCAGCGCGCAGGAAGAAATGCTGCGCGAGCAGGCGTGGGACAACATCGTCAATAACGTCCTCACGGGCCAAGAGGTCGAACGCCTCGGCATCACGGTCACCGATGAAGAGGTGCTGAACTTCATTCGTACCTCGCCCCCGCCGGAGATCCAGCAGTACTTCCGCGACAAAGACGGCAATTTCGACTTTGCCGCCTACCAGCAGGCGCTCAACAATCCCGAGGCCGACTGGACGTCGGTCGAGCAGATGGTTCGCCAGCGCATTCCGGTCGTCAAACTGAACCAGTACCTGATGTCGCAGGTTCACGTCTCGCAGAGCGAGATCACGCGCGCGTTGCAGGAAGAAAACGTGAAGTTGACGGCGGAGTACATCGCCCTGCCGATCGACAACGAAGCCGTCGAGGGCACGGGCCCGAGCGACGCCGACGTGTCGGCGTACTACCAGGCCCACATCGATGCCTACCAGACCCCCGAACAGGCGACCCTCGACGTCGTCCGCCTCGCCATCGCGCCGACACCGCAAGACCGCGCCGACCTCGTGTACGGCGCGCAGATCGTGCACGACGACGCCGTGCGCGGCGACAAGGGCGACTTTGCGTCCTTGGCCAAGGCTTATTCGGAATCGCACACGGCTCCGGTGGGCGGCGAGACCGGCTTCATCGGCGCTACCCAGCGCGACCCCGCGGTGATCGCGGCTCTCGCGAAACTCAAGCCCGGCGAAGTGAGCCCGGTGATCTCGACCGCCGACGGCATCGCCATCGTTCAACTGATCGCGACCAAGAAGGAAAAGGGCGAGACGCTGTACAACCTGCGCGAGATCACGATGAAGCTCGCGGCCGGCTCGACCACGATCGATTCGCTGCAAGGGATCGCGCGCGAGGTCCAGGAGAAAGCGGCCGTGAAGGGCGACCTTGCGGCGGCTGCGAACGAACGGGGTCTTGAGATCGTGACCAGCCAGCCCTTCGCGAAGGGAATGCCGGTACCCGGCGTGGGATACGTACCGGCTCTCGCGCGCTTCGCTTTCGCGGGCGAGGTGGGAGCCGTCAGCAGTGTGATCTCCGACGAGAGGAACATCTACATCGCGCGGCTACAGAGCCGCACCCCCGGCGCCGCGCGCCCGCTCGCGGAAGTGTCCGACGGCATCAAGACGACACTCGTGCACGACGCCAAGACCGAAGCGGCGCGGCGTAAAGCGCGCGCATTCCTTCGATCCGCGATGGTTCCGTCGGCGGTCTTCCGCGACGTGGCCAAGCAGTACAGTTACGACGTGGCCAAGACCGACTCGTTCACGGTGGCCACACCGGTGGCGGGACTCCCGCCCTACAGCGAGTTCGCGCGCGCGGCACTCGCCGGCCAGGCCGGCGACGTGGTCGGGCCCGTCGCCAGCGGCAACATGGTGTACGTCATCAAGGTCACCGGACGCAAGGACCCGGAACCGGCCGCGATGCAGGCCAAGATTCCCGCGACACGGGACCGCCTGTACCAACAGAAGGTACAGAGCTACGTCATGTACTGGTTCAACCAGCTCAAGGAGAACGCGAAGATCGAAGACTTGCGGGAAGCGTCGTAGCGGGTTCCCCCGCGCCGAGCGCACGAGGGCGAACGAACGGGCCCGGCTTCGGCCGGGCCCGTTTCATTGCTAGCGAGACTTGTCGTTACCGGCGTCGGACCGCTTCTCGGTCGTCGCCTCTTCCAACTCGTCGCGCGCCTCGCGCGTCGCTTGCTTGAACTTCTTGATCGACTTGCCCATCGCGTCGGCAAATTCGGGCAGACGCCGCGGGCCGAAGATGACCAGTACGATGACGAGGATGACGACTAGCTCTTGCATACCGATCGGCCCCAAAAGCGCGAACAACATGACTCCTCCGCGCGCTAGAAATAATAGCGCAAGAACCCGAACACAACGAACACCCCCAGCACGCTCATCATGTTGACGCGCAGGGAGAATCCGAACGTGAAGCTGAATACAACCAGGTCGATATGCACCGGCCCCACGTTGAAGTCGGTGCTATTGACGAAGACGTCGCGGATCAACTTGCCCTCGGGAAGTACCGCCCCGATGGCTTCGCCCACAACCGTCCCCACGACGATTCCCAGAAATAGAATCAGCGCTACCAGCGCTAGCGGTCGTCGGCGCGGTGCCACGGCGTCCTCCTCATCGACATAGCCATGCGAGCATAGAGGAACCGTGCGGTGGCGCCAAGTGCTATTCCGACCACCCCAGTGCCAGGTCCCGGTAGTCCGCGCCGAGTATCAAGGACGCGTCCGCCGTGGCCGCCTTGTCCAGTTGGTCGACGACGTGCTGGCATCCGATCATCTCCCCCAAGAGGCGCACGTCGGTGCCGCGCTCGCGCGCGACCAGAATCGACTCGCTGTAGTCGGAGCGCTCCGCGTTCCCCACCGATACCACGTCGACCCCGAGCTTCGTCAGTGCGCCGCGCGCGGAATCGGCAATCCCGGAGACACCGGTGCCGTTCAAGAGCTCGATCCGCAGCGGCCGCGAGGTTCCGTCGGCCCCCGTCTTGCGCACGAAGACCGAAAAGCTGATGGACGCCGCGCACAACACCAGCACCACGATCGCGAGGGCGACCGCGAATCGCTGGCCGATTCCCGCGCGCTTGCGCCCCCGTTTTCGTCGTGTCTTGGCCATCGCAATCCTTTCGCCGGCGCTAGTCCTGCTCGAGTGCGCGCCGGAGTTTCTCGTAGCTATCGTTCAAGTCCTCGGAGACCACACGCGTCTCCCCCACCGACGACATGAAGTTGGTATCGCCTTGCCAGCGAGGAACCACGTGCATGTGGAAGTGGCCTACCACACCCGCGCCCGCGCTGCGCCCGAGGTTGGCGCCAAGGTTGACCCCGTCGGGCGTGTACACGCGCGCGATCGCACGTTCGCAGCGCGCGAGCAGCCGCACCATCTCGCCGCCTTCGTCGGCGGAAAAGTCGCCCACCTTTTCGACGTGGCGGTTGCATACCACCATCACGTGCCCGGTGGTGTACGGATACCGATTGATGACGACGAACCAGGCGTCGCCGCGTGCGAGGATGAAGTTCGCGCGGTCGTCCTTCGACGCCGCCATGCGGCAGAACAAACAGCCGTCGTCCTTTTCGTTCATGAAGTACGCCGCCCTCCACGGCGCGTACAAGCGATCCATCACGGCGCCTCGCCGAGGACTTCGCCCACGAAGCGGCGCGCCGCCTCCAGCTCGCCCAAGTCGTTGACGCCGGCCACCTCGCGCGGGTCGTCGACGCAGAACGCACCCACGGGTCGTCCGGCCGCGGCCAACAGCCCGATGACGTCGGTGAGGTAGTACTCGTTTTGCGCGTTGCCGCGGCCGACGCGACCCAGCGATGCCGTCAGGTCACCCGCTTCGAAGCAGAACAACCCCGAGTTGATCTCGTCTATGGCGCGTTCGCTCTCGCTCGCGTCCTTGTGCTCGACGATGCGCAGCAAGCGACCGGAGGCGTCGCGCACGATGCGTCCGTACCCGCCCGGGTCCGGGAGTTTCGCGGTGAGCACCGTGGCCGCGAAGTGGGAGGCGCGGTGGAATTCGATAAAGCGGCGAATGGTTTCGGTGCGCAGTCCGGGGACGTCGCCGTTCAATACCACGATGGTTCCCGCGTAGCCCGACAACAGCGGCAGCGCTTGCATCACCGCGTGACCCGTGCCGAGCTGCGGCGACTGGCGCGCGAACGCGACGCCGGTGCCCGCGCACGCCGACTCCACGTCCCCGGCGCGGTGACCGGTCACAACCACGATCTTATCCGGGCGCAGCGCCTGCACCGCGTCGATGACATAGCGCACCATGGGACGGCCGTTGATCTCGTGCAGAACCTTGGGCAGATCGGACTGCATCCGCTTGCCCTGGCCCGCCGCCAGAATCACCACTGCGATGTCGCGCACCCGTTGCACGCTTTCCATCCCACGCCTACGTTTCGTCGACGAACAACGGCGCGTCGCTGACCACCGCACCCGCGTCCACGTCGAACACCATGTTGTCGATGAGCCGCGGGCTTCCAACCCACGCGGCGAGTGCCAGTATAACGTGGCCTTCGACGCGCTCCAAAGCGGAAAGATCGTCGGCGCGACGCACCTCGACATAATCGACGCGCTCGATGCCGGCGCTCCGCAGCACGTCGCCGGCGACGCGCTCGATGGCCCGTGCGTCCCGCTCGCCCGCTTGGAGCGCCGCCCGCCCCGCGATCAATCCGCGATAGAGTGCCGCCGCGCGGGCGCGCTCGGCGGGTGCGAGATAGGCGTTGCGCGAACTCATGGCAAGCCCGTCCGGCTCGCGTACCGTCTTGGCGATACGCAACCGCACCGGCATGTCGAGACCCCTCACCATGGCGCGAATCACGAGCGCTTGCTGCGCGTCTTTCTGACCGAACACGGCCACGTCGGCGCGCACCAGGTGGAACAACTTCGCGACCACCGTCGCCACTCCGCGAAAGTGCCCGGGGCGAAAGCGACCGCACAGCGGTTCGGCGATTCCGTCGACGGTGATCCACGCCTGCTGCGGTTCGGGGTACATCTCGGTCGCCGACGGCACGAAGGCGACGTCGCAACCCCAGGCCGCGAGTTTCTCGACGTCGGCATCGAGTGTGCGCGGGTAACGTTCGGCGTCTTCGGAAGGTCCGAATTGCGTCGGATTGACGAAGATCGAGCACACCACGCGCGCGTTTTCGACCGCGCGCGCGAGCTTCACACACGCGCCGTGCCCGTCGTGGAGCGCGCCCATGGTGGGAACGAAGGAGACCCGTTCGCCCGGGCGTCGCGCATCGAGGTAGCGCGCGAGCGGCGCGATGGCTCGAATGATCTGCATGGAAATCAGTCCGAGGAGTAGCTGTGGTCGAGATCGGGGAAGCGCCCCGCTTTGACGTCGTCAATGTAGGCTTGAAACGCGCTCGACATTTGCTTGCCGACTTCGGCGTAGCGCTTGACGAAGCGCGGCGCGAACTCGTCGTTCATGCCGAGCAGATCGTTGACCACGAGAACCTGGCCGTCGCAGTGGGGCCCCGCACCGATGCCGACGGTCGGGATCGCAATCGATTCGGTGATTCGCTTCGCTACCTGCCACGGCGTCCCCTCCACCACCACCGCGAAACACCCGTACGACTCGAGCAGCTTCGCTTCTTCGACCAAGCGCTCGGCATCGCGCGGCTCCTTCCCTTGCACGCGGTAGCCGCCGAGTTGGTGGAGCGACTGCGGTGTGAGGCCGACATGACCCATGACGGGAATGGCGGCGTCGACGATGGCGCGGATCACCGGCTCCATGCGCTTGCCGCCCTCGAGCTTGACCGCTTCCGCGCCGCCTTCTTTGACCAAGCGGCCCGCGCTGCGCACCGCGTCCGCGACCCCGGCCTGGTAACTCATGAACGGGAGGTCGCCGATCAGCATCGCACGCGGCCGCGCGCGCGCCACCGCGCGCAGGTGGTGCACGATCTCTTCGATAGTGACGGGAATCGTGTTCTCGTAGCCGAGCACCGCCATGCCGACACTGTCGCCCACCAGCATCACGTCGACGCCGGCGCTGTCTTCCAGCAAAGCGGTCGCGTAATCGTAGGCGGTGAGCATCGCGATGCGTTCGCCGCGCCGCTTCATGTCGAGCAGCGTCTGGACGGTGATCTTGGCGCGGCGTGCCATGTCTAGCGCGCCCCGAACGAAGGGACGTAGAACTCGGTGTTGACGACGGGCTCGGTCAAGCGCGTCACCAAGTCGACGAAGTGGCGCTCGTCGTTGACGAAGTCCATCGCGTCGGTGTTGACCACCAACAGCGGTCCCGCCGAGTAATTGAAGAAGAAATGGTTGAATGCTTCGTTCAGCGCTTGTAGATAGTCCCGCGACAGGGTGCGTTCGTAGGCGTGGCCGCGGGACTGGATGCGGTCGAAGAGCACCGGTGCCGAGGCCTGCAAGTAGATGGCGAGGTCGGGGCGCACGACTTTCGCCTCCAACTCCGAGGCCACGCGTTCGTACAGCGCCAGGTCGTCGTCGGCCAAGTTCACGTTGGCGAAGATGCGGTCGCGCGCGAACACATAATCGAACACGACGAAGTCCGAGAACAGGTCGCGCTGATTCAAAGCGAGCTGCTGCTTGTACCGGTTCATGAGGAACACGAGCTGGGTCTGGAAGGCGTACGCGCCCGAATCCTCGTAGAAGCGTTCCAGGAAGGGATTGTCGTCCACACGGTCTTCGACCAGTTGCCCGCCGAGTCGCTTGACCACCAGGCGCGCGAGCGACGACTTGCCCACCCCGATGTTGCCTTCGATGGCGACGCGGGCGTACCCGCGATCGAGGATACCGCGTCGGATTTCGGCGTAGCTCTTGTCCATCGTAGGCTGTTCCGCCGGACGCTACCGCGCGATCCACCCGCGACTCGACACCCGTCGCACGGAGTGCCGGTCGCACTGCGCGACGAACTCGGCGATCGATCGGCGCGTACGCGGATCCCGAAAGCTCGGCGCGATCTCGGCCAGTGGCACCAGCACGAACGCGCGTTGGTGATAGCGCGGGTGCGGGAGTTTCAACTCGTCCAGGTCCGTGACCTCGTCGGCGTATGCCACCAAATCGAGGTCGATCTCGCGCGACTGGTTGTGTCCGCTGCTTCGCCCGAGCTCGGCTTCGATCGCTTTCAATCGCTCTAACAAATCGCGAGAACGAAGTAAAGGAACAACTTCCGCCACCGCGTTAACGAACGCGGGCGCTTCTCCCATGCCGACGGCGGCGGATTCGTAGAGGCTGCTTGCCCGCACGACACTCCCCACCCCGCGTGCTTCGAACCAACGCAGCGCACGCAGGATCGTCTGCTCGCGACGACCGAGGTTGGCACCGAGCGCGATGTAAGCGGGCGACACCGGCGCTTCCTCCCCGGCGGCTAGATCAGCGGTGCGTCGCGCGCGAGAAATACTTCGACGTGTGAGAGATTGTTGGGAAACGGGAGGTTCAACTTGCGCAGCCGAATCTCGACCCGGCTGACCGGAAAGCTCTCGATGACCGCGGCGCAAATTTCGTCGCCGAGTGCCTCGAGCAGACGGTAGCGCTTCTCGCTCCCCACGATCTCGATCACCTTGCTGTAGACCGATTCGTAGTTGATGGTGTCGTGCAGTGAATCGGAGCGACACGCCCGCGACAGGTCGGCGTGGAGGTCGAGGTCGATCTGGATTTTCTGGCCGACTTCGCGCTCCGCGGGCGAGACTCCGTAGAAGCCGAAGACGGTAATGTCCTTGAGCCGGATGATGTCCGCCACGGCGCGGATTCTACGGTGTGAGACCGGAAACGTCCACCGAGACAATTCCCACCGTGTTCGCACCGGTGGCAAAAGACGGGTAGTAGAGGACTCCGGCGTTGCTCCATACCGGCCTCATCGACATGAGCACCCGGTAGGCGACCAGGCTCAGGGTCGAGCTCCCGGCGCGTTCGCTGGCCGTGATCGCGATCGGTTTGGTGATCGTCGACTGGTCCAGGTCGTAGACCTCGAGCCAGGATTGCGGCGCACGCGTCACGCGGTACACCAGCCAAGCGCCGTCGGGCGACCAGGCGATGTCCGCGATGGCATCCCCGATGCGCGCGACGCGCGTCTGCGGGTTCGAGCCGTCGCTCAACACGGTCACCAAGCCACTGGCCACGACGTTGTGTCCTTCGGCATCCTGCACCGTGACGTTGGCTTGGAATGCGAGCAGGCTTCCGTCGGGTGACCAGGCCAAGTCGGTCGGGTGCGCGATGGCGACACTGGTTTGCGTCGCACCGCCCGGGTTCGTCATGATCATGTACATGAATCCGTCCGACGCGACCACCGCCATCGTGGGCGCGACCGGATTCCACGCCAAGAGGGGCTTCTTGAAGTCGCCGGTGCCGATGCTGCCCGCCATCAACACGCCGCCCGTGTTCGACAAGCGCACGAGGCTGGACTGCGCCGTGTTGATCACTCCACCCGTGATCGGCATGCCGTAGAGATCCCACTGATTGCGCCCGCTGCGATCGGAAACGAAGGTCAACCAGCTCTGGTCCGTCGACCACGTCGGGAAGGCGTTGTGGTGATTGGTATGGGTGCGGGTGACGCGCTGGCGGGTGCTCGCGACCACGTCGTCGACGAAGATGTCGAACGAGTCGGTGCTTACCGCCGTCGGCGTGGGCAACATGCCGCCGAATGCGACCGAACGGTTGTCGGGTGCGACGTTGGCGTCCGTGTACTGCGGGTGCCGCTTGTTGGACGGAATGTCCAACGAAATGCGGCGGTAGTTCTTACTCGCGAAGTCGCCGAGATAGAGATGGATCGGCTGGGTGTCTTCGCCGGGAATGATCGAATCGACCGAGTGCACTTCGAAACTCAAGTCGGGTGCCAACGTCATGTACTTGCCGTTGGCGCCGTCGACGGAGGCCGGGAGGTCGACGGCATCGTTGGAGACACCGGCGGAGACGCCGAATACCTCGGCGCCCAAGTTGATGTTGTTATTGGTTCGCAGGTAGTAGATATCGCCCGGAGTGGACCGGACGTAGACCGTGCCCGCCTGGCTCGCGACCAAATGGGTCGCTCCGCCGACGAAGATGTCCGCCGAGTTCTCCGCGGAGTTGGCGGTGTTCTTGGCTCTTGCCGTCACGGTGTAAACCCCGGTTGCCGGCGCCACCCAACGGACACTGGTCTGATCGGTTTCCAGAAACGCCCCGCCGCTCGCGGTCCACGACATCGTCGGGATGTCGCTCTGATTGGGCGGGGTCGATACGACGATGGCCGACAAGACCAGCGTGTCGCCGGGATCGGCCGACTTCGGCGACGCGATGATCTCCTCGACCTGGATCGGCACAGACGTGTTGCCGTCGGTCGGGCTTCCCCCACTGTCATTGTTGCTGCACGCACCCAAGAGCGCAGCGAAGGCCGTGAACAGGGCCGCGGCTAGGGCCCAGTACCGCTTCGGTCGAACAATCGTCTTCAAATGCAAACCTCCGCTACGAGACCGTGTCTCATGAGTCGGCCGAGGGGCTCGCCCGATTCTATACCCTGACGGGAAAACACTCTGGGTGGGGTAAACCTATGGCTACGATATCCGGCCCGCGTACGCGGTTCAAGGGGGATTTTGGGTGCTCCGCCCAAACAAAACGCGCCGCCGGTTTCCCGACGGCGCGTTCGTTACTGCGATCAGCGATGCGCCGATCGATTAATACATGTCCCCCATGCCGCCGCCCGCGCCGCGCGCCGGGGCCTTCTCTTCCGCCGGGATGTCGGTAATGACCGCCTCGGTGGTCAGGAGCATGGCCGCGACACTGGCCGCGTTCTGCAGCGCCGTACGCGTCACCTTGGTCGGGTCGACGATACCGGCCTTGAACATGTCGACGTACTCGCCGGTCGCGGCGTTATAACCGATCGCATCGACCTGCTTGAGGACGTGCTCGACAATGAGGGAACCTTCCGCGCCCGCGTTGGTCGCGATCTGACGCAGCGGAGATTCCAGCGCGCGTCGAATGATCTCGACGCCGATGGCGGCGTCGCCGGTCTCCTTGACCTTGTCGAGCGCCTTGGAGGCACGCAAGAGCGCGATACCGCCACCCTGCACGATGCCTTCATCCATGGCTGCGCGTGTGGCTTCCTTGGCATCCTCGACGCGAGCCTTCTTTTCCTTCATCTCGACTTCAGTCGCGGCACCGACATTGATTACCGCAACACCGCCGGCCAACTTCGCCAGACGCTCCTGCAGCTTCTCCTTGTCGTACTCGGACGTGGTGTCCTCGATCTGACGACGGATCTGCGCCACGCGCGACTTGATGTCGGCCGGCTTGCCCGCGCCTTCAACAATCGTCGTGTTGTCCTTGTCGATCGTGATGCGCTTCGCCTTGCCCAGGTCGGCGACCTGCGCGTTCTCGAGCTTGAAGCCCGCCTCCTCGGAGATGACGCGGCCCCCGGTGAGGGTCGCGACGTCTTCCAGCATGGCCTTGCGGCGGTCGCCGAAGCCGGGCGCCTTGACGGCGCACACCTGCAGCGTGCCGCGGAGCTTGTTGACCACCAGGGTCGCGAGCGCTTCGCCCTCGACATCCTCGGAGATGATCAACATCGGTCGGCCCAGCTGTGCGACCTTCTCGAGGATCGGGAGCAGGTCTTTCATCGACGAAATCTTCTTGTCGTAGATGAGAATGAGAGCTTCTTCGAGATCGACTTCCATGCGCTCGGCGTTGGTCACGAAGTACGGCGAAAGATAGCCGCGGTCGAACTGCATGCCCTCGACCACGTCGAGGGTCGTTTCCATGCCGCGCGCCTCTTCCACCGTGATGACGCCGTCCTTACCGACCTTCGCGAACGCGTCCGCGATGAGCTTGCCGATCTCGGGGTCGTTGTTGGCGCTGATGGTTGCGACACTGCCGATCTCGTCGTCCTTGACCGGTTTGCTCTTGGCCTTGAGCTCTTCCACGACGGCGTCGACGGCCTTCTGGATGCCCTTCTTGATGTACATCGGGTTGGCACCGGCGGTCACGTTCTTGATGCCTTCCTTGATGATCGCTTGCGCGAGAATGGTCGCCGTGGTGGTTCCGTCGCCCGCGACGTCCTGCGTCTTGGTCGCGACTTCCTTCACCATTTGCGCACCCATGTTCTCGTACGGATCCTCGAGTTCGATCTCCTTCGCGATGGTAACGCCGTCGTTGGTCACAGTCGGGCTACCGAATTTCTTGTCGAGGACGACGTTGCGTCCCTTGGGACCGAGCGTGATGCGAACCGCGTTCGCCAGCTTGTCGACGCCGGCGCGGAGTTTCTCGCGGGCTTCGGCGTCGTAGATCAACTGTTTCGGCATGTTGTTGCCTCCTTAGATATCGAATGAATGTTGGGTTGAATTAGAGAATCGCCAGGATCTCGTCTTCTTTCATGACGAGGTACTTGGCGCTTTCGATTTCGATTTCGTTACCGGCGTACTTCGCGAAGAGGACCCGGTCGCCCTTCTTGACTTCGGGCTCCAGGCGCTCGCCGGAGTTGGTGCGACGACCCTTGCCGACCGCGACGACTTCGCCCTCTTGCGGGCGCTCTTTTGCGGTGTCGGGGATGATGATGCCGCCCTTCTTCTTCTCTTCCGTCTCCAGGAGCCGCACAATGACGCGGTCACCGAGTGGAATCATCTTCATAACCCTGCCTCCTTGTTCTGGTGCTTCGGACGTGTGTGATGATGGTAAGTAGTGGCTGATTGGCAGTCGATGGATGCGACTGCTAACTGGCCGGACTTTACACGATCGTTTCCCCGTCGGCAAGTGAAAACTTTCGTAAGATATCGACCGAAGACCCATGCCGCCCGCAGCCGCAACCGCCGATCCCAGTGTAGGCTAGCGGGTTAGCCGGGCAATCCGAGCCATTCCGACCAGCGTCAGGTCGGGGAGGTGTTTCCAACTTCGCGGGAGCCAGGGGGTGATTCGGGGGGCATCGCCGCCGGTGATGACGCGGGCCGGACGGCGTCCGGCCCATCGATCGAGTAACTCGACCGCGAGCTGCACACCGCCGGCCGATGACAACAGAGCCCCCCACCGCATGGCCGACTCGGTGTCATTGATCCGCTTGGGGGTCGGCGCGTCGAGGTCGAGCTTGGGAAGTTGCGCCGTGGAAGCGTGCATCGCCGTGAGCGACGCGGCCGGCCCCGGCATGATCACCCCGCCCAAGAAGACGCGGTCGACGACGAGATTCACCGTAATGGCCGAACCCACGGTCACCACGATCGCGTCGGGCCGTCGCGCGTCAATGGCTCCGCAGGCGGCGCACAGCCGGTCGGTCCCCAGCCGCGCGGGAAAGCGCACGGCCACGTCGATCGGCATCGGGGTTCGGTGATTGACGACCGTCGGATAGAGCCCGGTGGTGCGCACGATCACGCGCACGACGGTCTCGGTCGCGCGCGGCCGCACCGACGAAACCACGGCTGCTTGCAGCGATCGCGTCCCGCCCACGACCCGCGCACACGCCCGCGCCAACTCGCGTTCGTTTACCTGCGCCGATACCACCGCGCGACGTACCACGCGCGCGCCCCGAACCACCGCGATCTTGGTGGCCGTGTTGCCGACGTCGACACACAGGATCAATCGACCACCTCGACGTGCTCGCTGTACAGCGTCACTTCGCGACCGTCGTCCAGACGGACGACCAGCGCGCCGTCCCGCGCCACCCCGCTCGCTCGTCCCGACATCCGCGCGCCGTCGCGCTCGAACGCGACGCGTTTTCCGGCTTGCAACAATCGTGCTTCGTACGCCGACGCCAAGGGACCGAAGCCGTCGCGCTTGAAACGATCGTAGTATGCTTCGATGGTACCCAACAGATCCGCCAGGAGGTCCGCGCGATCCCACTCGACGCCCGATAGCGTTCGGCACGAGGCCGCGCGTCCCTCGAGCTCGCCTGTGAAATCGGCTTCGGCTGTGTTGACGTTGACCCCCACACCGACGACCGCGTGTGTCAGACGTCCCCCGCTCGACGCCGACTCCGCCAGAATACCGGCGATCTTGCCCGCGCGCACGACGACGTCGTTGGGCCACTTCACCAACACGTCGACATCGAGACACTTCGTCAGCGTCACCGAGACCGCGGTGGCAACCGCGAGAGTGACCGGCAACGCCCCGCGCGCATCGCTCTCGGGCCGCAGGACCATCGAGAACAAGAGATCCTTCCCCGTCGGACTCGACCACGTGTGCGCGCGACGCCCACGGCCGCGCCGCTGATAATCGGCCACGACGACCGTACCCTCCGGCTCGCCCGCAGCCGCGAGCGCCAAGGCGACATCGTTGGTCGAATCGGTCTCGGGATAAAAATAGCAGCGTCGGCCGAGGTACGCGGTGGCGAGCCGTCGGCGCAGATCGGCGGGCAACGGGCCGACCGCGGGACGCGCCGTCATAGAAACTCCAGATGCATCGATGCCGCCGTCGCCGAGTGTGTGAGCGCACCCACCGAGATATAGTCGATACCCGGCTGCGCGAACGCGCGCACGGTGTCGAGCGTGATGCCGCCCGAAACCTCGACCTCGAGCCGGCCCCCGCGCGCGCGGTAAGCGTCGATGTCCACACGCGCGTCGGCCACGCCCTCGACGGAAAAATTGTCGAGCATCACGCGATCGATTCTTGCGGCGGCCGGCGACGCCAGCATCTCGCGCAAGAACTCGAGCGAATCGACCTCGACTTCGAGGAAGGGTGCCTTCGGCGACGCGGCAATCCGTGCCAGCAGCGCCTTGCGACCACCGACGGCGCTCACGTGGTTGTCTTTCACGAGAATCATGTCGCCCAGACTGCGCCGGTGATTACGGGCACCCCCGCAGCGCACGGCGTACTTCTCGAACTCGCGCCACAGCGGTGTCGTCTTGCGCGTGTCGAGAATGACGGCACCGGTTCCGCGCACGGCGTCGACGAAACGGGCGGTGTGCGCGGCAACACCGCACAGTCGCTGTAGAAAATTGAGCGCGGTACGCTCGCCGGAGAGAAGAGCGCGCGCCGGCCCTGCGAGCGCGCACACGCGCGCGTCCGCCTCGAGCCGCGCGCCGTCGCGAACGGCGGCGTCGAAGCGAATGCGCTCGTCGACCTGATGAAATACTTCGCGCGCCACGTCCACACCACACGCCACCGTCGCGTCCGCGACACGAATCTCCGCGCGCGCCACGTCGTCGCCGAGGGCGAGAAACGCCGTCGTCGCGTCGCTGGCGGCCGCATCTTCCTCGAGTGCCGCGCGCACGCGCGCCGACACGAGAGCCGCATCGAGCGGCTCGAACGTTCCGCCCGCGCGCGTCGTCATTCGCCGCCCTTCCCGCGCAGCCGGCGCGGTGCGGTGCGATTCTCGGTGGCCGCGAGTGAGAGACGAATCTCGTCCAAACGATCGCGCAGGCTCGCGGCCTTCTCGTAGTTCATGTCACGCGCTTCGCGCAGCATCTCGGCTTCGATGGCGGCCGCCAGCGCTTCCGATGGCGCGCCCGCTTCGATGACGATATCGGCGCCGTCCTTGCGCTTCGCGTCGGCGATCGAGGTCGAGAGGGCGACCTCGTCGAGCGACTTCACGATGCCGCGCGGCGTAATCCCGTGCTCCTGGTTGTACGCGAGCTGGAGTGCGCGACGCCGCAGCGTCTCGTCGATCGCGCGCCGCATCGAATCGGTAATGTGATCGGCGTAGAAGATGACGCGGCCCGACACGTGGCGCGCCGCGCGCCCCGCGGTCTGGATCAGGCTGCGCTCGCTGCGCAGAAAGCCTTCCTTGTCGGCGTCGCATACCGCGACCAACGAGACTTCGGGAAGATCGAGGCCCTCGCGCAAGAGATTGATGCCGACCAGCGCGTCGAATTCTCCCAGGCGCAAGCCGCGCAGAATCTCGACCCGTTCCAGCGCGTCGATGTCGGAGTGCAAGTAGCGCACGCGGATGCCGAGCGAGAGGAGATAGTCGGTGAGCTCTTCCGACATGCGCTTGGTCAGTGTGGTGACCAGCACGCGCTCGCCGCTCTCCGCGCACTTTCGAATCTCCTCCACCAGGTCGTCGATTTGCCCCTCGACCGGGCGCACCACGATCTCGGGGTCGACCAAGCCCGTGGGCCGAATCACCTGTTCCACGACTTCGCCCTGCGTGCGCGCCAGCTCGAAGTCCGACGGGGTCGCGCTGACGTGGATGAAGCGCGGGACGAGCGCGTCGAACTCGTCGAACTTGAGCGGCCGGTTGTCGAGCGCGGACGGCAGTCGGAATCCGTGCTCGACCAGCGTGACCTTGCGCGAGCGGTCGCCGTAATACATCCCGCCCACCTGCGGGAGGGTGACGTGCGACTCGTCGACCACGCACAGGAAATTCGGCGGAAAGAAATCGAGCAGGGTCAGCGGGCGTTCGCCGGGCTTGCGCCCCGACAGGTAGCGCGCGTAGTTCTCGATGCCGCTGCAGTAACCGACTTCCTCCAGCATCTCGATATCGTACAGCGTGCGCGCTTCCAGGCGCTGCGCCTCGACCAGCTTGCCCAGCTCGCGCAGCTCGACCGTGCGCGTCGACAACTCTTCCTTGATCTCGCGCGCCGCCTTGCGCACGACGTCCTCGGGCGTCACGAAGTGCTTGGCCGGAAACAGTGTCAGGTGATCGAGCGCGCGGATGCGCTTGCCGGTCAGCGGGTCCGCGATGGAGATCGATTCCACCGAGTCGCCGAAAAACTCGATGCGGATCGCCTCTTCTTCGTACGCGGGACGAATCTCGACCACGTCGCCGCGCACGCGAAAGGTTCCGCGCGTGAAGGCGGCGTCGTTGCGGACGTACTGGATGTCGATCAGGCTGCGCAAGAGGTCCTCGCGATCGAGCGCCTCGCCGGGCGTCATCTCGATCGTCATCGCGCGCACCATTTCGGGCGAACCCAAGCCGTAAATGCAGGAAACGCTCGACACCACGATCACGTCCTTGCGCGTCATGAGCGAACTGGTCGCGCGCACGCGGAGCCGGTCGATGTCGTCGTTGATGGACGCATCCTTCGCGATATACGTGTTGGTCGACGGAACGAACGCCTCGGGCTGGTAGTAGTCGTAATAGGAAACAAAGTATTCCACCGCGTTGTGCGGGAAGAAGCCCTTGAACTCGCCGTAGAGTTGGGCCGCCAGCGTCTTATTGTGCGAGATGACGAGGGTGGGCAGATTCACCTCCGCGATTACGTTCGCGACGGTGAAGGTCTTCCCCGACCCGGTGACACCCAGCAGCACCTGATCGCGCTTGCCGTCGCGGAGTCCCTGGACGAGGGCGCGGATGGCTTGGGGTTGGTCGCCGGTGGGTCGATAATGCGATACGAGGTCGAAGCCGGGGGCCAATTCGATCACCCCGTCGCTCCGATTTCGGTAACGGCCTCCACGGAGCGCTGGCTGTGGTGCACGGCGTCGGCACGACGCTTCTCGCGCAACCACATCCACACGAACAGCACCACGAGAAGCACGAGCACGGGCAGTATCAAGCGGCGGATGACGCGCGGCGGGCCGAGCTTCTCTTCCTTGAGCGTGCCCTCGATCTCCCACGAAGGGCCCCCGGCGCCCGCGCGATCGCGCGTACCGACCATGGCCCACAGCGCGTTGCCGTCGAGACCCAAGAAATCGGCGTAGTTGCGCAGGAAACCCTTCAGGTAGGTTTCGCTCGGAAACGCGCCGAAGTCGTCGCGCTCGAGCGAGCGAACGGTCTGCACGGAGATGCGCGTCTCCTTGTTGACTTGCTCGACGGTGAGCTTCTTCTCTTCGCGCGCCGCGCGCAGAATTTCGCCGACAGTCTTGCCTTCGCTATTCACGCTTCACCACCTGTTTGCATGGCACCATCGTCCCACGGCACGCCCCGGACGGTCAATGCCGCGGTCGTTCGGGCCGACCGCTAACCACCCAACAACCCCAGGGACTCGACCAGCTTCGACAATTCGGTCTCCAAACGCTCGCGACGCGCGCGCTCACGGTCGACCACTTCGGGCTTGGCCTTGGCGACAAAGGCTTCGTTCGCGAGCTTGCGCGCGACGTCCGCGAGCTCCGCTTCGACCTTCTCGCGCTCGCGCGAGAGGCGCGCCCGCTCCGCCTCGACATCGACGACCCCGGCGAGCGGGATGACGACCTCGATGTCGCCGATCGGCGTCGCCGCACTCCCCTTCTCCTTCGCGACGTCGGGGCCGACTTCGAGGGCGGACACACCCGCGAGGCGCACGATGCCGTCGGTCACCTCGCGCACCAGCGTCGCCCTCGCCCCCGCCGCGCGCACGCGCACGGGGATGCGTGCTCCCGGGCTCACACGGTACGCGGCGCGCACGTTGCGCACCGACGTGACGACGTCGCGCAACACCTGCATGCGACCCTCCGCCTCGGCGTCGATCGACGCGTCGTCACCGATCGGGTAGCGCTCTTCCATCAGCAGTCGCCCGTGCGACGTCGGCAACGCACTCGCGATCTCTTCGGTGATGTACGGCATGAGCGGGTGCATGAGCTTGAGCGATTCGCCCAGCACGTGCACCATCACGGCCAGCACGGTGCGCTTGTCGCCCTCGCCGTACAGGCGTACCTTCGCCAGCTCGAGGTACCAGTCACAGAAGTCGTGCCAGAAGAAGTCGTAGATGCGCGAGGTACCTTCGTTCAGGCGCCACTCTTCGAAGCAGCGATTGGTGTCGGACGCGCAGCGCGCGAGTGCCGAGAGAATCCATCGATCCTCCCACGAATACTCCGGCGCGAACGCGAGCGCCGACGCAAGATCGCCGGCGGCTTCCGGCTTGAACAGCGGTTGCGTTTCCTTCTCGACCGCTCCCAGCACCAAGCGCGACGCCTGCCACATCTTGTTGTTGAAATTCCGCCCCAGCTCGAGCTTGGCTTCGTCGAAGAAGACATCCTTGCCCGGCGGCGACAGCATCGAGAGCGTGAAGCGGAACGCGTCGGTGCCCCACTTCTCGATGATGTCCAGCGGATCGGGCGAGTTGCCGAGTGACTTGCTCATCTTGCGGCCCTGGCCGTCGCGCACGATGCCGGTCAAGAACACGTGGCGAAACGGAACTTCGTGCATGAACTCGAGCGAGGCCATGATCATGCGCGCGACCCAGAAGAAGATGATCTCGGAGCCGGTGACGAGCACCGACGTCGGGTGGTAGCGCTTCAAGTCGGGGGCTTTCTCGTCGGGCCAGCCCAGCGGCGAGAAGGTCCACAGCCACGACGAGAACCACGTGTCGAGCACGTCTTCATCCTGGCGAATCTTCTTGCCGCCGCAGCCCGCGCATTGAACGGGGTCGGTGCGCGACACCGTCAAGTGGTCGCAGTCGTCGCAGTACCAGACGGGAATGCGGTGGCCCCACCACAACTGGCGCGAGATGCACCAGTCGCGGATGTTCGTCATCCACGACATGTAGACGTTGCGCCAGCGCGGCGGATAGAACGTGATCTCGTCCTTCTCGACCGCGCGCACGGCGGGCTCGGCGAGCGGGGTCATCTTGACGAACCACTGCGTCGAGAGCAGCGGCTCGATTACCGTACCGCAACGGTCGTGCTTGCCGACCGCGTGCGGGTGCGGCTCGACCTTGACGATGGAGCCGTCTTGCTCGAGTCGCTCGATCACTTTCTTGCGCGCCTCGAAGCGGTCGAGGCCCGCGAACTCCGCGCCGGCCTGCGCCGTCATCTTGCCCGCGCGGTCGATCACGACCACGGTGGCCAGGTTGTGTCGCTTCCCGATGCCGAAGTCGACGGGGTCGTGCGCGGGTGTGACCTTGACGAAGCCGGAGCCGAAATCCTTCTGTACCGCTGCGTCGGCGACGATGGGGAGTGTCCGCCCGACAATGGGCAGCGTGCACGTCTTGCCGACCAACGCGCGCTTCGCGGGGTCGTCGGGGCTCACCGCCACGCCGGTGTCGCCGAGCATGGTTTCGGGGCGCGTGGTCGCGACCACGACGTCGCCGTGTTCGCTCGGGTAGCGAATCCAGTACAGCTTGCCCTCGCGCTCCTCGTACTGCACTTCCTCGTCGGAGATGGCGGTCTGGTCGAGCGGACACCAGTTCACGATGTAGTCGCCGCGATAGATGAGTCCCTTCTCGTACAGGCGCACGAAGACTTCGCGCACGGCGCGCGAGCGCGGCTCATCGAGTGTGAATGCTTCGCGGCTCCAGTCGAAGGCACACCCGAGCTGCTTCATCTGCTCGGCGATGCGCGCGTGGTGGTGTTCCTTCCACTTCCACGCCTCGGCCAGGAATTCGTCGCGCGAAATGTCCGAGCGACGCTTCCCCTGCTTGGCCAGTGCGGACTCAACGACCTTCTGCGTCGCGATGCCGGCGTGGTCGGTGCCGGGAATCCACAGCGTGTTGAAGCCGCTCATGTGCTTCCAACGAATGAGATGGTCCTGCACGGTGTCGCCGAGAATGTGCCCGACGTGAAGGACACCGGTGACGTTGGGCGGCGGCAGCACGATGACGAATTTCGGCTGCGTCGAGCGATCGTCGGGACGAAACACACCGCGGGCGTCCCACTCGCGATTCCAGCGCTCGCGCGCGGCGGAGGGGTCGAAGTGTTTTTCCATGCGTTGATAGGAGGTCGTCAAACGGCGTGAACCCTTTGGAGGGCGATAAGATAGCATCCAGCGCGAGGCCGCGTCAACGCGATGCTAGGGAGATTCCGCCGCCACCACGGCCATCCAGCGATGGTCCGGACTCACGGCGATGCGCGTGATACCGGAAATCCCGTACGCGGCGAAGTCGGCAATCTCGAGCCAGCCGGGTCCCTCGAAGGGGTGCGACCCGTACACCTTCCCGGCGTCGGCCATCACCAACATGTCGTCGATCCACGCCGCGTCCTGCCCGGCCCCCAGGGCCGCGATGAGGCGCGCGGTCGGGAACCCGTCGGCCTTCCACGAGAGGAAGGCGTACGTCGGAGGATCCGTTCCGGGCTCGTGGACGAGAAAGCTCAATTCTCCGTTGCGCGGAATGCGCAGAAGAGAGCGCCCAATATCACGCGCGACGACTTTCTCGCGACCACTCTCGACGTCGACGATGCGCAGCGTGTGCGGATTCCCGACCACGAATAGCGCCACGGTCGACCGGTCGAGCCACGCGAAGTAGCCCACCGAATCAACGGCCGCCAGAACCAGTCGAGGCCGCGAGCCGTCCGATTCGAAGCGCCACAGGCGTTGCGTGCTATCGGCTTCGACCCGCACCGCGCAGAACTGCCCGTGACCGCCCCACGGGGTGGGCGAGTATTCGCTCTCGCGCGTCTCCGTCACCTGAATCGTGCGCTTCGATACGCGATCGTAGCGATAGACGTCGGTGCCGTTCGAATCACCCTGCACGTACAGGAAGCCGCGACTGTCGGGCAGAAAGCACGGCTGGTTATCGTAGCCGACGCGCCGGACGACGTTGGTCGGTCGGCCGACCTGAATCTCGCCCCCGCCCACGCGGAGGTCGGCGAGCCAGATGTCCGTCGAGGGAACCTGGGCGGCTGCCGGGGAACCGCGCAGTCCCGCGCACACGAGCGCGATCGAGAACGATAAACATCGACGATATTGGCACATGCCGTGCTTCCTTCGAGTCAATTGTTAATTTTCCGCGGGCGGTTTGACCGGTCTCGAAGCGGCGATTATAATGGACTCCTCGCGCGCCGGCTATGGTGGCGTGCGCGCGAATCCGGCCGTCCCGCCCGCGGCGTTCTTGCCACCATCCCGAACTTCCGAGGTACGCGCGTGCGCATCCATCGTTTGATTGTCCCGCTGCTGCTCCTGCTGGCCGCAAGTGCCCCCTCGGCCCAGGCCCAGTATGTGCTCGAGAACGCTTTTCCGAACTTGTCATTCACCTATGCGGTCGACATGCAGTCGCTGCCCGGAACGCCCAACCGACTCTTCGTGGTCGAGAAACGCGGTGTCATCTCCGTGTTTCCCGAGAGTGCCGCATCGGGTCCGGCGGATCGCACGGTGTTTCTCGACATCACCTCCAAGGTTACCAACTCCGGCGAAGCCGGTCTCGTCGGCCTGGCGTTTCACCCCAACTATGCGAACAACGGGTATTTCTTCGTCTACTACGTGAGCAAGACTCCTTATCGCAACACCATCGCGCGCTACAAAGTCACCGCCGACCCGAACGTAGCCGACCCCGCGAGTGAGTTCATCGTCGTCGAACAGTCCAAGAACAACCTCTTCCACAACGGCGGCCAACTCGCGTTCGGACCGGACGGCTTCTTGTACGCGACGATGGGCGACGACACGTCGTCGCCGAACGGACAGGACCTGGACGACCTGCTCGGGAGCATGCTGCGCATCGCGCCCAACGTCGCGGGTACCGTCCCGGCGTATACGATTCCCAATAGCAATCCGTTCAAAGGCAACACGAATGGATATCGCGAGGAAATTTTCGCGTACGGTTTCCGCAATCCGTGGCGATTTTCGATCGACCCGACGGGCCGCATCTGGGGGACCGATGTGGGCGAGAACAACTACGAGGAGATCGACTGGATCGTCAACGGCGCCAACTACGGGTGGCCGTTGATGGAAGGACCGGTGTGCTTCCAGCCTTCGTCGTGCGACACCGCCGGCAAGAACTTGAAGCTGCCCGTCGACTACTACGACCACAGTCTCGGGAGTGCCGTAATCGGTGGGAACGTGTACCACGGCTCGCGCTTGCTGGAACTCGAAGGTCGCTACATCTTCGCCGACTACAACGGCGTCGTGTGGTCGCTGCAGTACCAAGGCGTCGACCCGCCGGTGCGCACCGATCTGATTGCGAGCGCTCCCGCCCTGCTGGCCTTCGGCTTGGGAGGAGCACCCGAGCGCGATCTGTACATTTCATCCTCGGATGGGGCGATCTATCGCCTCGCGCGTTCCACCACCGCCGTCAGTGAGACGCCGTCCGCCGCTCGCGGCCGCCTGCTCGGCAACTTCCCCAATCCGTTCAACCCGACGACCACCATCCGCTACGAGATGGCCCGACCGGGTCGCGTCGCCATCGAGATCGTATCGGTCGACGGTTCCCGCGTTCGGTTGCTCCAAGAAGGCTCGCGCGGGGCCGGCGTGCACGCGGTGCTTTGGCGCGGCGAGAGCGACGGAGGCGGCCGCGCGGCGAGTGGGGTCTACTTCTACCGGCTCGTCGTCGACGGCGTCGCGATCGACTCGGCTCGAATGGTCCTGGTCCAATAGACCTTTCCGTTGACACGGACGCTTCGAGCCGCGAATCTTGAATAGCCCCTTGGCGCCGCCCCGGTGCGAACCATCCCCTCGGGAAAGGCAGTCATGCCATGACGGTATCGCGCAGTTTCATCGTCGGAGCCGCGGTGCTCGTACTTGCTGTCGCCGCGCGCGACGCACACGCGGTTCGCTTCGCGCAACGACCTCTGCTGTGGCACCGCACGGCGGTGTCGGGTTACGCCGGCGCCGGATATCCGGTGGGGGTGTTCGCCAGCGACGACCTGCCCGGCGACGGCAATCACGCCGCCAACTGGCCTCTCGATTGGACGGTCGAAGTGGAGCACTTCGTGGGCCGCACGTGGTCGCTGGGATTTTCGGCCGCGTATGCGACCTACGAGGACAACGCCGACCCCACGCTCAAGACGAACCTCAACACGTACTCGGGATTCGTGCGCATCGTGGTGCCGAGCGGCACCGCTGTACGCCCGTATTTTCGCGCTGGCATGGGCGGGATGCAGGTCGAGTTCGAGCAAAAGGGACAATTCCGCGTCGACAGCGAGTACGAGTTCGCCTTCCAGGCGGGCGCCGGGCTTCTGTGGTTACCGGCCCGCTGGCTAGGTTTCAACGCGCAGGTGCTATACAACTATGGCGACACCGAGAACTCGTTCATTGCGGAAGCCGACGCGACGGTCGGATTCGACGTGACCTACTGGACGTTCTCGGGCGGCGTCAGTCTATTCTTCCCCTAGAGCCACTCACGTCCCGGCGACGATCGCAGCGAGCCCGGCGAACATCGCGAGCTTGAGTAAGCGGCTCACGCGCGCGAAGTCCTTCGTGTCGCGCGTCCGCATCGCGGTGACCGCACCTGCGATGAGCGCCGGGACGACCAGCCCGAGCATGATCCACGCGTAGGCATCGTCGTACCGGCCCGCGACGCTGGGCAGCGGCATGGCGGCGGCGACGACCAGCATCGACGCCGCAGCAACGCGCGCCGCCGTCTCCTTGCCCGCGACCACGGCGAGCGTGCGCGCGCCCGCCGCGCGGTCCCCCACCACGTCCTCGACTCCCTTCACCATCTCGCGGCACAACACGAATGCGAACACGATCACCATCGCCAGCGCCGCGGCGCGCGGGTCGCCGGCCGCGAGAGCACCGCCGTAGAGCGCACTCGCGGAGATGGCTGCCACAGCCAGGTTCCCCGCCGGCCACGAGCGCTTGAGCCACCGCGCGTATAGAAAAAGCGACGCTTGCCACGCGAGCACGACCGTCGCGAGCGCGCGCGGCACCATCGGTCAGGGCGAGTGCAATGACGGCCATCGAAACGATCGCATACCACAGCGACGCCGATCGCACCGAAAGACGCCCGGACGGAATCGGGCGCCGCGGCTTGTTGACGCGATCGATGTCGGCATCGCACACGTCGTTGGCGACATTGCCGGCCCCGGTCGCAAGCGCGCACAAGGCGGCCAGCCACGCGATCCTGTCGAACCCGCGTCCCCCCGCGGCGTGAAAGCCGGCGAACACCGCGAATGCGGCCGCGAGCATATTGTGCGGTCGGAGAATCTCGAGGTAGGAGCGAAAGCGGGCGAACATCCCGGACACTCTACGGGATGTCCCAGCGAATCTCCAGGCGGAAGGCGTCGGTGACGGGGTCGTCGCCGGAAACGTTGCCGCGGTTGGTCGCCGACGCGTGGGCGTAGGAAAGTGCTACCCACGAATCGCCGGCCAGCTCGTAGCGCGCGCCGAGGTTGAAGCCCAGCGTTTCGTCGACCACGCCGGATGGAAACGACGGATTCGCGTCGTCGCCCGGTTGGAATGCGCGCACATCGCGTCCTTCGCCGATGCGCGTCCCGAAGGCACCGGCGGTGATCGCGAGGTCGGCGCGCGGGAACACTTCGGCAGCGAGGCGCCAGGCGTCGGCGTCGGGTGCCGGAACGCCGCCCAGCAGCACGTCGCCGCCCGCGAGCTCGCCCGCCCCGCTCACGTAGATCGAGAGCGAGTCGACGTGCGAATACGTGTAGATGTCGACGCGTCGATATTGCCCGCTGATCGCAAGACCGAGCGGCCGCGACGGCACCCAGCGAAATCCCACGTCGAACGCGAGCTTGTCGGGGTATCCGTCTTCGCGCTCGAACTGGAAGTCGTCGACCAGCAAGCTCCCGTAGAGCGTTACCCCGTCGATTGCGTTGGTCTTGGCGTCGAGCGACCACAGCACGTTGTCGTCGTTGTCGCGCTCGTTGAATTGGTTGGCGTAGAACCACGCGAGCGGAAGGAGATACAGCATGTCGAGACCACGGTTGTTGTAGACGACGGTCTCGCTCAGCCCGACCACGGTGCGCCCGAAGGTTCCTTCGAGCCGGTGACCCACCATCCAGCGTGCGGGGTCGCCCCACAGCTGTCCTTGGAAGGCATCGAGGCGAAAGGCACCGTAGCGCAGACGCGCGCCGAGTTGGTCGATGCTGTAGCGCTCAGCCGGTGTGATGAGCCCGCCTTCGATGCCCGACGGCCCCCACGCCACATAGTCGCGCCCCGCGATCAAGTCGACGTGCTTCCACGTCGCCAAAACGTACGAGCGATCAAATAGCGACGTAAGCCCGTTGAAGCTCTTCTCGCGACGCGACGGCTTCTGGTCGTCGGCGCGCTGGCCGTGCTCGGGGCCGAACAGCAATTGGTAGCGAACGTCGTAGGTCACTCGATCGCCGAGGTGGACCTTGGCCGTCGGGTCGGTGCCGACGAAGTACTCGACTTCGTCGCCGAAGGGCGCGCGCTCCGCGAAACCGCGCGCGTCGAAGTCGGCTTCGAGCGCGATCGCACCGTCATCGTCGCTCGCATAGAGCGCTGGGTCGTAGCGCGTACGGGGGTCCGCCTGCGCCGCCGGTGTCGTGAACTCGCGTTCGAGACGATCGAGTTCGTATGCGTCACGCGGCGAGAGCGCCTCTGAACGCACGCGTGCCGCAATTCCCTCCACGATGCGCACGAATTCGTCGCGCGTAAACGGGCGATCCTCGGGCAGCGTGCAGTACCCGAGCGCCTCGAAGCGCTCGATGGCACGGTAGCTCCAATTCTCGAGAGGAATGCGCTCGTGGCCCACCGCGCGCGCGGCAATCGGCGCGACCAAGAGCAGCAACGAGATCGAAAGAGCGAGTCGCATGTCGGGTCGCGCGGCGCGACCGGCACCCGTCACGCGACGCGTTGCCGGTGGGCGTGCAGCTTGGCGTCGGCGGTGCGGTAGCTCTCGCGCGCGTCGTCGTGACGGTTGGAGCGATCGTACACCATGCCGAGCGCATAGAACGCACGATGGTCTTCGGGCGTCAGCTCCGTCACCCGCTTCAGCGGCGGGATCGCGCGCGACGGTTGGTTCAGATGGTTGTAGCACATACCGATGTGATACAGGATCGACGGGTGGTCGGGGTTCGACTTGAGTGCTGCCTGCAAGAGCTTCACCGATTTCGAGTACAGCCCCTTGCGATAGAAGATCATTCCGATGAAAAAGGGCGCCTGCGCGTGTCCGGACTCGAGCTTCAGCACGCGACGAAATGAATCGAGTGCGCCGTCCATGTCGCCATATCCGTACAAGGCGAGTCCCAGATTGTAGTGGGCTTCCACGCTCTCCGGCGCCAACCGGATGGCCTGCCGAAATTCGCGAATCGCTTCCTCGTGGCTGCCGTGCTCGCCATACAGCGCGCCCAAATTGAAGTGCGCCTCGGCACTTTGCGGATTGAATTGCAGTGCGCGACGGAAGAACTGGATCGCCTGCGCGTTCTCACCGCGCAGATCCATGAGGTAACCCAAGTTGGTGTAGGCGCGCGCGTGCCCGCGATCGAGCGCGATGGCGCGGCGATAGCACTCCTCGGCTTCGGCGCGGCGCTCGTTGCGCGCGAGGGTGACGCCGAGGCGGTAGTGACACTCCGCATTGGCGGGTTCCAGCTCGACGGCCTTCTTGTGGGAGCGAAGCGCTTCGTCCAAGCGTCCGAGCCGGTCGTAGACGCGTCCGAGACAGTAGTGCGGAAGCGCGCTCTCGGAATCCACTGCCGCCAGTCTCTCGAAGCACTCGGCCGCGACGAACAGCTCGCCCCCGTCCATCATGAACTGCCCGATCGCCACCAGCAGAGACGTCGGCAGGGCCTCGCGACCCGCGATGTGCGCGATCGCGTCCAGCGCTTCGCGCCGGCGTCCGGCGTCCCACACCAGTCGGGCGCGCTCGAATTCGGCGTGCGGGTCGAGGTTCGTCTCCACGGCGCGTTTGCGCAGCAGCGGGATTCGAGACGACTTTTCCTTGCGCATTCGAAGCACTCCACACCCTCCTCACGAGTTCCTCGGCGAACGACGCTGGGTTCGCGATAATTCACGCCGAGTCAACGAGATGCAGTGACGTCGGGCGTCACCGTAATCGAGCTACGAAAAACCTGTCAAGCCTTTTCAGGGAACGTGGAAGTGCTTTTTCGGCGAGGGGTTCTCCGCCTTATCCACAGAAATGTTTTGGGAGGGGTGGTGAGGTTTCTAGGACGAGGTCCGCGCGAGCACGAGGGCCTCGCCTCGTGCTCGCTGCGGCGATGTCAGTCGATGATCTTGACGTCGAACACGACGCGGATTGGAGCCCCGCCCTCGAGCTGTGCGCGCGTCAGGACCAGCGGAACGGCGACCCGCACCTCACGAATCTCTTGCGTGGTGTGTGCATCGACCGCCACGCGCACCTCGCGCTTCTCCGGTTGCGCGCGCGTTTCGACCGCAACGCCAGTCTCACGCAGTTCGTGCAGTTCACGCGGCGGTTCGGGCGCCTTCGCGGGGACGGGTTTCGGATCGACGCGACGCATGGGATCGGTGACGAATTCGTCGGGTCCCTCTTCGCGCGCAGTCTCCGATGCCTCCGAGGCTTCGTCGAGCTCGGGCAAACGACCGAGTTCCATGTCGAAGCCCGACTCCGGAATCGCGGCGAACAGATTCTCGTCCGCGGGAGCCTCGGCGACCGGTGCGGGCGGCGCCGGCGCGCGGGGTGCTGCGCGCGGCGGCACTTTCGGCTCGATCATTTCGGCGAGGCGCCGCCCCGGAGCCTTCGCGGGCGCAGCCGGCTCCGGCGCAGGAGCCTTGCGGGGCGCGGGTGCGGCGGGCTTCGCGGCCGGCGCGGCTGGTTTGGGCGCGGCCGCCTTCGCGGCCGGCGCATCGACTTCTCGCAACATCATGTCGACGTGGTCATCGTACTCGAACGGGTCCGTCGCGGCGGGCGGTTCGGGAGGCGCTGCGGCGACCGGTCGCTTCGGCGGTGTCGGTGCGGGAGCGACCGGCCGCGTGGGTCGTGTCGCGACGATTTCGTCGGTCGGAGTCTTGGTGCGCGGTGCCGGAGCCTTCGCTACGGGGCGCGTCGGCTCCGCGTGTTGGGCCGGAGCCGTGTCGCCGATCTCGGTCGACAATTCGCCTTTCTCGAGGCGGTCCTTCAGCACCCGATACACCATGGTGGCGATGCCGTGGAAGGTTTCGTAGACGCCGGTACCCTTGCTCGCGACCGCTTCGAACGACGGCTTCTTGAGCGGGTTGAGCTTGGCGTCGAGCTCGGCGAACGGGACGGCATCGGGAAGATCGCGCTTGTTGTACTGAATGACCCACGGGATCTCGTCCAGCGTCAAACCGTGCTCGTTCAGGTTCTGCTCGAGGTTGCGCAGACTCTCCAGGTTTTCGTCGAGCTTGGCGCGCGACGAGTCGGCTACGAACACGACGGCATCGACACCCTTGAGCACGAGCTTGCGCGTCGCGTTGTAGTACACCTGGCCGGGAACCGTGTACAGCAGGAAGCGGGTGCGATACCCGTTGATCTCGCCGAGCTCGAGCGGAAGGAAATCGAAGAAGAGCGTACGATCGGTCTGCGTCTTCATCGAGACCATCTTGCCCTTCGCGTTGTTGGGCGTTTTCTCGTGGATGAACTCGAGATTGGTCGTCTTGCCGCTCACCCCGGGGCCGTAGTAGACGATCTTGGCGTTGATCTCCCCGCCCGTATAGTTCAGCACGACCATGTGTGGCGCGTCCTTCCGTCTCGTTCGCGACTTGGGTGCGGTCACCGGCGTCGCGCGGGTAAATAACTGGAGTCTCGGAATGTGTTTCTGCCGGAGCGGCCCACAGATCGTGCTCTTGCTGATGAGGCCAGGGTGAGAAAGCTCAAGCGCTTCTGCTGAACGGGCCGCCCCGGCAGGCGGCTAGCGGGCAAGTAGCATGCCAAGAGCGGAGGTACCGACAGCAGACAACTCGTTGCTTTTTCGTCGGTTGATGCAGATCGACGTCCTCCCGACGGACGCCGCGAGGGGCGCGGCTGCAATATGCTCCGGCGCTTGCAAAAGCGCGACACCACGCCTACCATACAGCCGCCCGCGATGACATCCACCCGCCGCGACGTTTCTCTGCCCTTTCTCAGCGCAGTCCAGTTCGTCGCGCTGTCGGCCGATCGTTTGAAGCAGTTCTCCCTGGTCGGGATGCTCGGCCTCTTGGCGCCGGGGTCGAGTGTCGATCTCCTCAAGCTCACTCTCTACTCGCAAGTTCCTATTCTCCTGTTCACGCCGTTCGCTGGCCTGTTCATCGATCGGTGGAACAAGTCGCTCACGATTCTCGCCGCCTGCGTTGTCCGCGCACTCATCTTGCTCGCGATACCGGCCGCCTTCGCGCGCACGCAGTCGATCGAGACGTTCTTCGTCGCCGCGTGTGCGATGGCGTTCTTCGACCTGATGTTCGCTCCCGCGCGCTCGGCGCTCTTGCCGGAAGTCGTCCCCCCGGAGCGCTTGCTCGGGGCGAATGCGGCCTTCTGGACCCTGGGCGTGGTGGGGACGTTACTCGGATTCATCGGCGGGGGCTGGCTCTTCGACGTGTACTCGTGGCAGGCGAGCTTCTCCCTCGACGCGCTGCTCTACGTCGGCGCGGCTGCACTCATGCTCCCGCTCGTCTTCACGCATCGCCCACCGCGCGAGGTGGTGACACCGCACGCGTCGGTGCGCGACGCGCTCGCGTTCTATCGGCGCTCGGCGCGCGATGCGATCTCGTTGATGCGCGAGAGCCGCGAATTGCGCGCGAGTCTCCTCGCGCAGATTGGGCTGTTCGCAGTGGGCGGCATCTTGAGCATCGTGGCCATCGCGCACATTCAAGAGGTCGCTCCGGCGGGAAACGCCCGCTTCTTGAGTCAAATCGGCGCGTCCTTCATCGGCGGGCTGATCGTGGGGGCGTTCATCGCACTCCCCTTTCGCGACACGCGCCTGCCCGAACGCACCGTCTCGGTCGGCGCGCTCGTGGCGGGGGTCGCCATCACCGGTTTGGGACGCACGACGGCCTTCGTGCCCATGTGCGTGTGGGCGGGGCTCTTGGGAATATCGATATCACCGGTATTCGTCGTGACCGAGACGCTCATGCAGAAGGCGAGCCCGCGCCAATTCACCGGCCGCGTGTTCGCGGCGCGCGAGGCGTTTATCAAGGCGGCCTACATCGCGGCCGCCGTGGTGGCCACCGCACTCGACGCGGTGATCGGCAAGACCAGCCTCATGGTCGGGATGGGCTTATTTCTTGCTTTGTTGGGGGTCATCCTCGAACGCACCGGTTGGCTTAGAACGGAGAAGTCGGAGAAATCATGAAGAAGCCCAATACATCATCGGGCATCGTCGAGAAGATGATGAAGGAGATGTTTGCCCGGTTGCTCAACATCGAAGTGAGCCAGGGTGTGATCGAGAAGCTGGTCCCGGTCATCGAGGGCGTCACCGAGAAGATCGACGGCCAGATCGACCTCGACACCGTGCAGGGTCAGAACACGTTTCGCGCGTTGATCTGCAGCATGGTGGCGCACGGCTGGGGCCTCGGCATGCACCCCGACAACAACCCCAACGCCAACCTCGACGCCAAGACCCTCGAGGTCAAGGTGTGCAAGGACATCCTCGTCCCCATGGAAACCTTGAAGTCGATCCGCTACGTCAAGAAGGACCAGTACGGCCGCGTGCGGAAGGCCCTTTTCGAGCCCGACCAGAACGCGCGCATTTGGGGATCGATCGACGAAATGCTGGAGAAGCTCGCGAAAGAAAAATGGCAGGAGTGACGTCGCGACGCTAGGCGTGCGACGTGGTTCCGTTTCCGATTCCGTTCCCGTTCTCACCGCCGGCGTTCGCGTTGCGCTTCTCGAGTTCCACCACGCGACCGCCTTCCTTGAATTCCACCGAGTCCATGATGCTGCGCATGAGATAGACCCCGCGCCCCGACGCACGCAGGAGTGCTTCGCCTTGCGTCGGGTTGGCCACGTGCGCGAGGTCGAAGCCCGGGCCCTCATCGCGCACGCGAATGCGGAAACGGTTCGGGCTCACGTAAATCTGAATGCTCACCTTCTTGTCGGCGCGGGACTCGTTGCCGTGAACGATGGCGTTGGTGATGGCCTCGTCGCACGCGAGGGGTACATTGACGCGCGTGTCCTGGGCGGGATAGCCGAATTCCTTGAGCAAGTTCGAGATGTGATAGTTGACGCCGAGCACATAGGTGAGATCGCTGGGAATCACGAAGTCCATGCGCACGCTGCCGCGCCGCATGAGGTCGGGGTGGCGCTTGAAATTGGGAACGTTGGGGACGGCGGTCGCGATCTCGCGCCCCAAGTTGATGCGCTCGAAGGGCGGCAAGAGGATCCCGTGCACCCCGATCGATTGCAGCCGCAAAGCCGTCTGCTGGTCGCATTCGCCCAGGAGCGTCATCAGGACCATTTGCGGGAAATCGAGACGCAGCCGCCGCAGCGCGGGAATGTCGATGCGGTCGCCGCGGGGTTCCACCAGCAAGACGAACGCGAGTGCGATGCGTTCGAACTGCGCCAGCGCTTGCGACAGCTCCCCGATGGTCACGAAGCGCGCGGCCGACGAGGGCGGCTCGGCGCATGCGGCGAACACCTGCTCGAGGTAAGCGCCGTCGCTGGCGACGGCGAAGACCGTACGCTCGCTCTTCATCGATGGAACGACCGGCGTCACGCCGAGAATCGAATCAGAAGACTTCTTGGCCATCGGCCAGAATCTCGTTCAAGGCTTCCTTGAAGTAGCTGGTGGATTGTGCGGCCTCGGGGCCGACCTTCTCTTTGTAAAGTTCCCACGATTTCTTGATCTCTTCGCTCAAGGCCGTCATGAGATTGCCGTCACGCAGGGCTTGGTCGCGACGCTCGCGATTGTAGTACAAGATGTCGGAGACGAGTACGCGCGCCAAACGCTTGGCACGATCTTCCTTGCTGCCGCGCGCGGGCTTACTCGGCGCTGCGGGCGCAGACGGCTTCGCGCGCGACGGCGTGTCGTCGTCGACTTCCAGCGGGGCTGCGGTCGCCGCCTTCTTGCGCGGAGTCGCGGTGGGCTCGATGTCGATCGTCGACGACGCGCTCGGTGCGGCGGCACCCACCGCCGCGCCAACCGGCACGCGCTCGCTGCGCGGTGCGAGGGCAAAAACGGCCTGGCACTTCGGGCAACGGACTTTGACCGGGTTCGCGGGAATCTTTTCCTCGGAGAGGAAGTATTTTGCAGCGCAGCTTTGGCACTGGATGATCATCACGCATCACTCCGTCGGAAGCCGGGCCGTCGTGCCGTCGCGGTCTCCCCGCGCGCCGGTGATGTTCCGGGGCGAGCGGCGGGACGCCTCGGCGGCCTTCGCCGAGGGGCACCCGGGGCTTGGGAGCAACTATCACGCCAGTAAGAACCTGCCGGTGGGACCGGCCCGTCCGCATTCGAAGCTGCCGGTCGGGCAGGTCGCCTTGGCCTGGGAATAATGCGGGTTCGCACCAATTTCCCCGCCTTCGTCCGGGGGAAAAATCCCATCATTCGACGCCTACTGCTCCCACATCAAGCCTACGTTGAATTGGTAGTAGGTTAACGTGACGTCGTTGCCGGCGAGACCCTCGACCGTGGGCGACCAGTTGTACCGCCCGTTGATCACGAACCAAGCGCCGGTTTGGATGGGAAATACAATACCGGCCTCGGGTGCCGCTCCCCACTCCCACGAATCTTCTTCGAATTCGCTGATCCCGATGCGAAACGACTGCACGAACAAGAATCCCCCGCCGTTGACACCGATGTACGGACGGATCGAACGGCGATTGCCGAAGTACTGGTACAGGCCGATCATGATCGGGAACGAGTTGATGTAGCGGTCTTGCGTTCCCGTCACCGCACCCGACGCGATATCGAGCGTCCCGTCGGTGCGATCGTGGAATACGTTCCAAGCCATGTAGATCCCGGCGGTGGTGCCGCCGGTGAGCTTCTTACGAAAATCGATGCCGCCGCCGATGAAGCTGATTTCGTCGGTGAAGCGCTTGGTGTCTTCGACCGGAAACGACACCTGGTAGGTCGCCGTCGTGAACCAGTCCTGCGCGCGCACGCGCGGCGCCAGGGCCGCACATAGCGCCGATGCCAGCGCAACCACCATGATCGCTCGCGGGGTTGGGTTGTGCATCGACACCTACTTTCCCTCGCCGAGGTACGGCGATTGTGAGAAGGCCTGGTTGATCCCGCCGACGATGCGCTCTTCGACTTCCGCCTGCGTGCCTTCGACCAGACCGTTCAAGGCGCCGATCCAAACCGTCGGCACCTTGGCCGCGGTCGAGTCGGCGCGAGCGGGGTCGATCATCTGCATGAACACCGTGCCCACGCGATACGTGTAAATGGTGCTGCCCCCGCCGTACCACGGGTACCAGCCCCAACCCCAACCGGGCGGGTACGGGGCGTACCAGCCCCAATAGCCTCCCCACGGATAGCCCGCGAAGCCCAGTTCGTTTTGGGCGGTGATAGCGACCAGCATGATCACGTCGGCAAGCGCGGGGTCGGTCTGGCGCGTAAGGCCGACGCCGTTCATGTTGGCCGCGACCTGCGCGAGAATCTCGGCGTCGAAATCCCGGCTGATGCGGTCCGTGGTTCCTTCGGCGACGAGGTGGATGATCGAGTCCGGCATCGCGTAGGTCTGCTTGGACGCGAAGTCCTCGGAGTCGTCGAACAACGTCACGACGACGTCGGATTCGCTGACGGTGAGCTGGTCGCCGGGGTAGCACGAGCCCAGCACGGCGACGGACGCGACCGCGATCCACAGCACGGACCGGGCGAATCGCGGGATCCGTCGCGATGATGCGCGGCGCGAGTTCGGCCGCGATGATTCACGCATGATGATTCCTTTCAACTACGGGGACGACGTAATGATGGTACGGGAAGGCAATAAACGGACCAAGAGAAAACGGGGGCTAGTCGGCGGCAAACCGCCGTTCGAGGTCGAGTAGCGCTTGCTTGCGCCAGCGGCCGCCGCCGTACCCGCCGAGCTCCCCCGACTTCTTGCACACGCGGTGACACGGAATAACGATCGCGATGCGGTTGGCGCCGTTGGCCGTCCCCACCGCGCGCACCGCACCGGGGCGACCCACCTCGCGCGCGATCGACTCGTACGACCGCGTCGACCCGAACGGAATCGCGCGCACCGACTCCCACACGCGCTCCTGGAACAAAGTCCCCGGCGCCGCTATCGGCACGTCGAAACGGCGGCGCCGTCCCGCGAAGTACTCGTCGAGTTCGTGCGCGGTGCGCGCGACGACGTCGTTGCGTCCCGGCACGATGGCACTTCCGAAGCGGCGTCGCAGAACGTCGACTTGTGTCGCGAGCATGCGTCGCGTCGCGAACTCGAGCAGACACAATGCCGACGACGTTGCCCCCACCACCACGGGGCCGAGGGTGGTGTCGACGAGGTCGACCTCGATGCAGTCGGTCGCGCGCGCGAGCCCCGGGGGGAGCCCGAAGGTCTTCGCGAAGGCGTCGCGAAACCCGCTGTGCGATTCGTACCCATGGTCGAACACGACGTCGTCGAGGTCGGAGCCGACACGAATGTCGTGCAACGCGCCCACCATCCGGCGCGCGCGGCAATAGGCGTGGAACGTCATACCGAAGCGATCACGAAAGTAGCGTCGCACCCGCCACGGGGCATGACCGAGCGAGCGCAGGTCTTCATCCGACCAACGCACCGACGGATCGTGGTCGACGCGTGCGAGCAAGCCCCCGACCCACTCCGGTGCCGCGACCGCCGCGCGGTCGGGCCGGCAGCGCCGGCACGGCCGGTAGCCGGCCGCCTCGGCGTCGACGCCGGACGCGAAATACTCGATATTGCGCACCAAGGGCTTGCGCGCCGCGCACGACGGAACGCAGAAGACACCGGTGGTTCGCACCCCCACGAAGAAGACGCCGTCGTAGGAGGCGTCGCGCCCGTAGAAAGCGCGTTCCATCTCGCGTGCGGTCGGACGTGTGGAAACCTGATTCATGACCTTCCTCCGTTTCGTCCACGGAGAATCTAATGACACGACCGGCTCGCGGCCACCGACGATTGAACGTCGATTCTCACATCGACAACGACGCGGCCGCGACGTCGTCGGACCAAACCGCACGCAGGTGCGAGCGACACCGCCGTCCGTCGGAGCCGTCCAGGCCCGGGTCGGACGCCAGCAACGACTTCACCGCCTGGCTCGCGCGCTCGACCAAGTCGCGATCGCGGAGCGGATTCGACACTTGGAAGCCCGGAACTCCGTGCTGCCGCGTGCCCAAGAATTCGCCCGGACCGCGCAGTCGCAGGTCTTCCTCCGCGATCTTGAAGCCGTCCGACTCGCGCACGATCGCTTCCAAGCGCTCGAGTGCCTCCGGCGATGCACCCTCGCCTACCAAGAGGAAGCAGTAGCCTTCGCGTCCACCGCGCCCGACGCGCCCGCGCAGTTGGTGCAACTGCGACAACCCGAAGCGCTCCGCGTGGTGGATCGCCATGATGGTCGCCTGCGGCACGTGCACGCCGACCTCGACCACCGTGGTGGCGATCAGCACGCGTACGACTCCGGCGTGGAACGCCGTCATGACTTCGTCCTTCTCGCTCATCGACATGCGACCGTGCAACATCGCCATGGGAACGCCCTTGAGCGGCCCGGCCGATAGTTCGGCGAAGGCGCTCTCGGCCGCCTCGACGTCCTGCTTCTCGGTTTCTTCGATCACCGGGTAGAGCAGGTACGACTGCTCCCCCGACGCCTGCTTGTCTTTGACATACGCGAACATCGCCTCGCGCTTTTCCGGCGGGACGATGCGCGTCTTGATGGGCGCGCGACCCGGCGGCATCTCGTCGATCACCGACAGATCCAGATCGGCGTACGCGGTCAACGCCAGTGTCCGCGGAATCGGCGTCGCCGTCATGACCAGAATATGCGGGTCGTCCTTCAGGAGTGCTGCGCGTTGTCGTACGCCGAAGCGGTGCTGTTCGTCGATGACGACAAGGGCCAGCTTCTTGAACGCGACTTCGGCTTGGATCAACGCGTGCGTCCCCACCACGACTTGGATCGTGCCGTCGCGTAGCTCGTCGTGCACACGCTTCTTGTCTTGAGATTTCAGCGACCCGACCAGGAGCGACGTGCGGACACCCAAGCGTTCGAACGCCGGCACCAGCCCGCGGAAATGCTGAATTGCGAGAATCTCGGTGGGCGCCATGAACGCGGCTTGGTAGCCCGCTTCGACCGCCGCGAGCAAGGCGGCCCCCGCGACCACTGTTTTGCCCGACCCCACATCGCCTTGCAAGAGCCGATTCATCCCGCGACTGGTGCCGAAGTCACCGTGGATATCGTCGAGCACGCGACGCTGCGCGCGCGTCAGCGCAAACGGAAGTCCTTCGAGATAGCGCCGCTCGAGGTCGAACGAAACCGCGAGGCGCGGTCGCGCGGCGCGCTCCGACTGGCGTCGCCTGACGACCGATAGAATCAGCTGCATGTAGAACAATTCTTCGAGCTTCATGCGTTCGAGAGCGCGCGCGTGCAGCACTTCATCCTCGGGAAAGTGCATCGCCTGGAGTGCGTCGGCGCGGGCAGGGAGATTTCCTTCGGCGACCAAACGCGCGGGCAGATTCTCTTCGACCGCGTCGCGGTACGCTTCGAGCGCGTGCGCGAGAAGCCCGCGCAGGTAGCGTTGACTCACGCCGGCCGTCAGCCGGTACACGGGCACGATGCGCCCCGTGCGCCCCTCGGCGCTGTCGCCGGCCTCGTCGCCGACCAATTCGAACTCGGGGTTGGTGACCTGACGCTGCCCGCGAAAGAATGTCAAACGACCGCTGACGAGAATCTCGCGACCCGGCTGGATGTGCTTCGCGAGGTACGGTTGATTGAACCAGACCACTTGGACAATACCGGTGTCGTCGCCGACGGCGGCCACCAAGAGATTGCCGCGGCGGCGAAACGGAGAGCGCTGCGTCACCGAAAGGACGCGCGCCACGAAGGTCACGTCCATGCCGGGCTGGAGAGTCGCTACCGTGGCCAGCCGACGTCGGTCGTAATAGGTTCTAGGAAAATAGGTTAGAAGATCGTCGACGTTCTCGATGCCAAGCCTTCGAAGATGCTCGGCCCGTGTCGGACCCACACCCCGAACGAACTGACACGCATCCTCGAGGGAGCGTCGGCGTGAGTCCCGTGCGGTCGCTTGTGCGCGTTGCGAAGCCATGGTCAAGTTCCTTGCGCCCGGGGGCGTTGGTCTGGTATCGTAAGCCAACCCTTGGGCTACGGTCTACCACGAGGGTCTATAACGGAGGTTCATCGTAATGAGTCGTCGATGTGCGGTGTGCGACAAGGGACCCACGGTCGGGAATACCGTGAGTCACGCGCACAATTTGAACAAGCGCCGCTGGCTTCCCAACTTGCAGAAGATCAAGATCGAGTTGGCGGGCCGTGCGCAGTTCGCCTACGTGTGCACCGGCTGCATTCGCACCGGAAAGATTCGCAAGATCGTCTAACGCGTTTCAAACGCGGTGGTTCGCGGTCTCGCGGCCCGTCCTGAGGACGGGCCGTTTCTTTTATCTTCGCTCGCGGCGTTGACGCTTCGGGGGAACGTGACTAGACTCTTCTCCTGAAAGGATTCTCGATACATCGCGGCCCGTTAGTTCTGGAATAAGTCTTCCTCTTCCTGTATCCCGTTCCACGAAGTCTCGGCCGACGTTGTTTCAGGAACCCTTTCTTTTTTTTACACGTCGGGAATTGGAATCTTGTCGACGGTGAGTAACGTGCGCGCCATCACGTCCTCCGGGTGACGCGCGACGAAGCGGCGCAGCGTTGCGTCCGCTTCCCTCCCCCGCCCTTCTCTTCGCAGCGCGATCACCAGACCGAATACCGCCCCCGCGTAGTCGGGATTGATACTTGCAGCCTTCGCGTACGCTGCGCGCGCGCCGTCGACGTCGCCCGCGCGAATGCTCACGTCGCCGCGGATCTTGTGGAGGTCGGCGTAGTCGGGGTACGCGTCGAGGGCGGCACTCACGTGTCGCTCGGCGGCCGCGTAGTCCCCGTTCTGAAAGCTGAGGTACGCGAGCTTCTTGCGCGCGTCGACGTAACTCGGGTTGATCGCGAGGGCCTCCTCGAAGCAGCGCGCGGCGTCGTCGCTTCGTCCCATGGCAGCGAGTGCCGTGCCTAGTAGGCAGCGCGCGTCCGCGTGCCGCGGCGCCGACGCGAGCACGGCTTCGAACTCCACCGCGGCGTCCGACCATCGTTCATCGCGAAGCGCGTACAAGCCGCGTTCGAGCCGCACGGCGAACAGATCGGGCTTCAACCCCAGCGCGCGGTCCAGCGACTCACTGGCGCCCGCGGTGTCGCCGAGTGCGTAGCGCGCGAGTCCGTTCAAGTAGTGCGCCTTGGCGTAGCCCGGGGCGACCGCGAGCGACTTCTCGAGCGACTCGCGCGCACCCGCGAAGTCGCCCAGTGCCAGCCGCGTCAAGCCGGTTTGGCAGTGCACGTCGGCGTAGCCCGGGTTGGACAGCGACGCGCGCTCGAGTTCGGCCGCACTCTCGGTGTAGTGACCGGCGCGAAACAGCGCCACGCCCACGTAGTACCTCGCCTCCGCGTATTCCGGGTTGATGGCAAGTGCCCGCCGCAACGATTCGATGGCCCCGACGGCGTCGTCGGCCTCCATGCGCGCGAGGCCGAGGCGGGCGTGGAGATCGGCGTAGCCCGGGTGTTCGTCGACGGCGGCGGCGAAGAGAGCGGCCGCGCGGTCGAAGTCGCCCACGTTGAAGGCGTTGGTCCCCTCGCGCATCGCCTCGGTGAAGCTCGAGTGGTCCGCGATGACTTCTCGCAACTCCTGCAGCGCCGGCAAATCGAACGAGCGCGCGTCCAGTTGCTCGATCAAGAGGTTGGACAGCGGGTGGGGTTGCGCGCGCACCAAGTCGAGCGCGCGGCCGAATGCATCCGACGCCTGTTCGAAGTACCCGGCGTCGTAGAGAGCCAGCCCCAGGAGGCACGATGCTTCGGCGTAGTCGGGGTTGAGCTCGATGGCGCGACTCAGGTTCTCGATGGCAGCCGCGTGATTGCCGGCGCGGTGCTCGACCGCGCCGAGGTAGCAAGAAAGGTCGGGATAGCGCGGGTTCTCGGCCAGTGCGGCCGCGAAGTGGTGGCGGGCCTTGTCGAGTTCGCCGCGGTGGAAGTGCGCGAGCCCCAGCTTCGAATGCGCCTCGGCGGCGTAGAACGCACCCAGTTGAGAGAATGGATTCGCGCGCCGGTGGTCAACCAGCTCTTCCAGCACGCGCGCGGCTTCGTCGTAATTGCCCTCGTTGAACAGACGGATGCCGCGGTGATAATGGTCGCCCGTCGCACCGCGCAGGAGCCGTGTCCAGAACGACAACCGTCCCTCCGTTCGCTAGTCCATCTGCTTTCGTACGAAGGTCGGGATGCGGAATACCTCGGTGTTGAAGGAGCGAATCGACCCGTTGTCCATGATCACCGGCTCGTCGCCGTCTTCCGGCTCGGTCGCGAACTCGATCACCGAGTCGCCGCGCGCGAGGATCTCCGGAAAGTCGAGCACGGGCTCGTCGTCTTCGAAATGCTCGCCGGACGCCGGGAGCATGTCCATGCGCGCCACCGGCTCCGCGACGCGAGCCGCGTGTTCGACCGGCATCGCGACGGGCGGCATCGCCATCGGCGCCGCGGGCGCCATCGCCTGCATCCCAACCGGCGCGGGCTCGCGCACGGGTGCGACCGGCGCCGGAGTCTCGCGGATCATCGCGGCACCCCGTTCCGGCTCGGAGGCCATCGGAGCCGGCTGCCATTCGCGCGCACGCGGCTCCGGCGCGCGCGGCGTCATTTCGGCCGGACGCGAATCGGCGACGCGCGCCGACGGGGCCGCGCGGTGGAATCCGGTCGCGATAACGGTCACGCGAATCTCGCCTTCCGGCATCGACTCGTCGATGACGGTGCCGAGGAACACGTGCGCACCCGCTCCCGCCTCGGAGTTGATGACCGTGGCCGCACGGCTGATCTGCTTGATGCCGAGCGAGCGCGGTCCCGTAATGTTGACCAGGATCGAGGTCGCACCCTGGATCGACACGTCGTCGAGCAACGGGCTGTGGATCGCCATGCGCGCGGCGTCTTCGGCCGCACCCGGTCCGGTCCCGACTCCCGTGCCCATCAGCGCCGCGCCGCCGTTGCGCATGACGCTGCGCACGTCGGCGAAGTCGAGGTTGACGACACCGGTCTCGGTGATCAAGGCCGAGATGCCGTGGGTCGCGTTGCACAATACTTCGTCGGCGCGCGCGAAGGCGTCGAGCATGGAGGTGTCGTCGCCCGAGGTCTCGAGCAGCTTGTCGTTGGGAATCACGATCAGCGTGTCGACCGACTCCTTCAAGGCGTCGATGCCGGCTTCGCCCTGGCGAAGCCGCGGCGTCCCTTCGAAGAAGAAGGGCCGCGTCACCACTCCGACCGTCAAAGCGCCGGCTTCGCGCGCGAGGGCGGCGACCACGGGGGCAGCCCCCGTCCCGGTTCCACCGCCCATGCCGGCGGTGATGAACACCATGTCGGCGCCGCGCACGCAATTGCGAATGGCTTCCACACTTTCCTCGGCGGCTTCGCGTCCCACGCGAGGGTCGCCGCCCGAGCCCAAACCGCGCGTGAGTTCTTCGCCGATCTGGATCTTGTGGAAGGCACTCGATTCGCGCAGGACTTGCAAGTCCGTGTTCACCGCCGCGAACTCCACACCCTTGAAGCCCGCGTCGACCATCCGATTGACGGCGTTGCCGCCCGCACCACCGACGCCGACGACGCGAAGTACCGTGAGTTTCTTTTCTTCTTCCATTTCGAAGCGCATGGTGACTCCTTCTCGTCAGATAAAACTGGCGATGGCACGCTTGAACGTATACAGCCCGGACGCGAAGCGGCCGCCGCGCTCCGAGGCTCGCTCACCCGGCATGACGGCCGGCGTCAGAGCGCGAAGAAGCCCCACCGCGGTCGAGAACCGCGGGTGGGCGACCACTTCCGACAATCCTTCCAACCCGGTCGGCGACGCGACGCGCGCCGGCAGGTCGAAAACTTGCTCGGCGAGTTCGCGGATACCGTTGAGCATCGCGGACCCGCCCGTCAATATCACGCCCGCGCGCAGCGAACGTTTGAGCCCGTTGGACGAGATCTGCTGGTCGATCAGACCGAGCAGCTCGCTCACACGCGGCTCGATGATTCCCGAAAGCACCGTCTTGGCCACGCGACGCGGTCCGCGCCCCGCAACCATGCTGACCTGGACCACGTCGTGGCCGTCGACCAAAGTCGAGAGCGCACACCCGTGTTCGACCTTGAGGCGCTCGGCTTCGCGCGGCGACGTCCGCAGTCCGTAGGCGATGTCGCTCGTAATATTGTGACCGCCCAGGCCGATGACACCGCTGGCCAGGACACCGCCGTCGGCCACCACCAGTACATCCGTGGTACCGCCGCCGACGTCGAGCACGATGGCTCCGTGCTCGCGCTCGTCGGCGGACAAGACCGCCGTCGCCGACGCGAGCGGCTCCAGCACGATGTCGCCGATCTCGACACCCGCGAGTTGCAAGGTCTTCGCGAGGTTGTCGAGTGCGGGGCGCGACGCGGTGACCACGTGCACGCGCGCTTCGAGGCGCGCGCCGAACATGCCGGCAGGCTGTCGAATGCCCCGCTGGCTGTCAACGATAAACTCCTGCGGAAGGGTATGGATGATCTCGCGATCTTGTGGCAAGGAAAACTTTCGCGCGGCCTCGAACGCGCGCGCGACGTCGTCGGGTGCTATCTCCTTTTCGATGCTTGCCACCGACACCACACCGCGGCTGTTCATGCTGCGCACGTGCTCGCCCGCGGCACCCACGTTGTAGCTGCGCGGTGCCGCACCCGCCATGCGTTCCGCTTCCGCGATGGCCCGCGCGACGCACACGCTGGCGCGCTCGATGTCGACCACCACACCTTGGCGCATCCCCTCCGACGGTGCTAAGCCTGCGCCCACGACGCGCAGCGCGCCACCGACTTCCTCCGCCACCAGGGCCGCGACTTTGGTCGTACCCAAGTCGATCGCCCCGCACAGTCTCCTCGCGCTTTTCATGATCATGCCTTCCGGCCTCCTTCGCTCGCCTTCCCTTGGCCTCGCACCTCGGCGCCGAACACCGGCCCGCTAGATATCGCTTCGCAACACCACCTGATTGTCGAACCGAAGATCGATCAGCGCCGCCGCGCCGTCGCGACGCGCGAGCTCGTCCTTCAAGAGGAAGAACTTGCGCAGCCGCTTCTCGAAGTCCACGTTGCCGACCAACAATACACAGTCGTCCTTGAGCGACCGGATCGAGAGGCCCGTGTCGCTCGTGCGCACTTCGGAAATATCCTCCGCGAAACCGCGCCCGATATTCCGGCACACTTCCAGCGCCTCGATGGCGCCGCGCACCATCGGGTCGGTACACACGCGGCCCGCTTTCACGTCGCGCGACGCGACACCCGTGATCGTGGGTAGGTCGAGGTGCGCGGTGTAGGCGTCGCCCGCCATGACCACACCGTCGGCGGCGATCTCGTAGTAGCGATCCGTGAACACCAGCGCCACCGGCTCGCGTTCGACCACGTCGTACACCACGCGGTCGGGCAGCACGCGCCGCGCCGTGACACTCGCGATACGCGGGTGCGCTTCCAAGCGCGCCTCGTACACGTCGAGCGGCGCCAGGAGGATGTTGTGCCCCTTCAAGTCCGCCACCAACCGGTCGACTTCGGCCCGGTCGATGCGCGTGAGCCCCAAGAGCTCGACGTGTTCGACGGCGAAGCGCGGCGACGTCGTGACGTAGTTGTAGAGATACATCGATCCGACGATGAGAACGCCGACGATGAGTACCGCGATCATGCGCCCTGCGCGCGCGCGTACGATCCGCTTGCGATCGGCGGCCGTGCTATCGATTCCCAATGACGATCACCTCCGTTTTGAGCTCGACTCCGTACTTCTTGCGCACTTCCTCGCGCGCCGTGGCAATCAGACCCTCGACGTCGGCGGCGGTAGCACTGCCCTCGACGTTGATAATGAAATTCGCGTGCAAGTCGCTAAACATGGCCCCCCCGCGCCGCGTTCCCTTGAGCCCGCAGCCCTCGATCATCTCCGCCGCATAGCGCCCCGGGGGATTGACGAAGGTGCTGCCGAAGCTGCGCTCCCAAATCGGCTGCGTGTTCTTGCGCCCGATCGAGCGCTCGTACACGTCCTTGCGAATGGCCCCCGGCGCGCAGCGAAACGTGGCGTCGACCACGACCACGCCGGCCGGGAGGCTGATGTGCCGGTACGTGAACTGGATCTGCGACGCGGCCACCGCGCGCAGGCGTCCCGTTTCGTCCACGATGCGCACGCGTGCGAGCGCGTCCTTCACTTCGCCGCCGAAGGCACCTGCGTTCATACGCACCGCACCCCCCTACCGAGCCCGGAATACCGATGCCGAATTCCAAACCCGTGCGCCCCGCCTTGGTCATCTTGCGCGAGAGGGCCGCGAACGACGCCCCGCCCTCCGCCCACACCGTGCGCGCGTTGACGCGCACGCGCGTCATGTGCTCGGCGAGCTGGATCACGATGCCGTCGTAGCCGCCGTCGCGCACGATCAGGTTCGACCCCTTGCCCACCGGCACATAGGGGATGTGCGCCGAGCGCGCGAGCCGCACGACCCGCGCGACTTCGGCCGGTGTCCGCGGGAGCGCCAACACGCGCGCCGCGCCACCCACACCGATCGTCGTGTGCTTCGACATCGGCTCGTCCGCGCGCACGCGCTCCTTCAAGAACGCGCGCAGGCGCGCGGTCGCGGCCGCCCAATCGATTGCGCTCGTCACCCGTCATCCTTTCCTTTCGACCGTCGCACCCAGCTGTGCGAGCAGGAGGTCGCCGGCCTTGGTCACGTCGCCCGCGCCCATCGTGATCACCATGTCGCCGGCGCGTAACTCTTCCGCGATGCGACGCACACCGTCTTGGTAAGTGTGGACGTGCTCCGCCGACGCGCGTCCTTCCTTCTTCACGCGCTCGACGATGCGCTGGCTGTCGACGCCGGGAATCGGTTTTTCGCCGGCGGCGTAGATGTCGGTCACGAAGACGCGGTGCGCGCCGTCGAAGCAGGTCGCAAACTGCGCCGCGAGTGCTTGCGTGCGCGAATAGCGGTGCGGTTGAAAGAGCACGAACAAACGTCTCTGGTAACTCGAGAGTGCCGCTTGGACGGTGGCCGCCACTTCGGTCGGATGATGGCCGTAGTCGTCGACCACGAGCACGCCGCCCGCTTCGCCCTTCACTTCGAAGCGGCGCCCCACACCCTGCCAGCCTTCCAGGCCTGCGCGAATCTGGTCGAACGGGACCTCGAGCCACAGCCCGGCCGCGACCGCGGCCAGGGCGTTGCGCGCATAGTGATCGCCGGGAATGTGGATGGTCGCCTCGCCCAAAGGACCGCGCGCATCCGACACCGCGAAGCGCGTCCACCCCGCGCCCCGCTCGACGATGCGCCCCTGGAGGTCGGCGCGACCGCCGAGCGAGTACGTCACCTTGCGACGCCGGATGCGCGGAGCGATGGCCATCGTGCGCGCATCGTCGGCGCACAGGATCACGGCCCCGTAGAACGGGACGCGATTCGCATACTCGACGAAGGCGTCTTCGATGGCCGCGAGGTCGGGATAGAAGTCCAGGTGTTCCAAATCGATGTTGGTAATGATGGCGATCGACGACGGCAAGTTGACGAACTGGCCGTCGCTTTCGTCGGCTTCCGCGACGACGTAGCGGCTGCCACCCAAACGCGCGTTGCTCGAGAGCGCGCGTACCTTCCCGCCCACGATCACGGTCGGATCCAATCCGCCCTGCGCCATCACCGCGGCGATCAGCGACGTGGTCGAGGTCTTGCCGTGTGCACCCCCGACCGTCACCGCGTACTTCAAGCGCAAGAGCTCGGCCAGCATCTCGCCGCGCGGAATGGTCGGAATGCCCACGCGCCGTGCTTCCACGAGCTCGGCGTTGTCGGGAGTCACCGCACTCGAGTACACCACCACGTCGGCGCCGGCGATGTTGCCGCCCGCGTGGCCGGCGAAGATCGCGGCTCCCATCGACTGCAGGCGCGCGGTGATCTCGGTCGACTTCATGTCCGAGCCGCTCACGTCGAAGCCGAGGTTGATCAGTACTTCGGCAATCCCGCTCATGCCGATGCCGCCCACTCCCACGAAATGAACGCGCTTGGTGCGACCCAGAAACACCATGGTCAACCGTCCGCCCGCGTCACGCCGCGAGCCTCGTCGGGGTTAGCGTGCACTCTTTTTTTTTAGCGACGGCGAGAGTCGCCTCGGCCGCGCGGTCGGCCGCGTCGGGCTTCGACCACGCGCGCATGGCGCCGCTCATGCGCTGTCGCTGTTCCGTCGCCGCGAGCAGTGTTTCCAACTCGGCGGCAAGGACCCCGCCCGATAGGTCCGCGTCGCGCACGAGAACGGCACCGCCCGCTTGCACCAGCGGTGCCGCGTTGCTTTCTTGGTGGGCGTCGGCCGCGTACGGATAGGGGACGAACACGGCCGGGACGCCGAAGAGAGCCAGCTCGAACACACTCGACGCGCCCGAGCGCGCGACGGCAACGTCGGAGAGCGCGTACGCGAAGTGCATCTCATCCAGGTAATCCAGCACGCGCACGAGCTTCGAAACACCCGCCGTGCGACGTTCGACCTCGGCGCGGTCGGCGGCTCCGCACAGGATCACGAACTGCACGCCGCGCGCGGACAGGCGCGCCGCCGCGTCGGCGCCGGCGAGATTCAACGAGTGCGCGCCGCGACTTCCGCCCACCACCAAGACGGTCTGGCGAGCGGCGTCGAGGCGCAGGAACGCAGCCGCTTCGGCACGCGACGGCGTCGGCATGCGACGCAGCGGATTCCCGACCACCAGTGCGCGTGTGCCCGATGGCAACCATGCGCGCGACTCCTCGTAGCCCAAGAGCACGAGGTCGGCGTGTCGTGCCAGCTTGCGATTGACCAAACCGGGCACGCTATTCTGCTCCTCGAGTACGCGCGGGATGCGCAACGCCAGCGCTGCCACCACCGCGGCCGCACTCGCGTACCCGCCGGTTCCGAGCACGACGTCGGGACGGAACCGCGACAGCACGCGCGCCGCGCGCATCACGCCGGCAGCGAGGACGAAGGGGAGGCCGAGTTTGCGCGCCAGGTTCGCGCGGCGCAGCCCGTAGCCCGGCAGCAATTCGTAGTCACGACCCGCGTGCGCGAGAATTCTCTCCTCGACCCCACCGCGCGCGCCGATGAACAGCGCGCGGGTCGCGACACGCGCCTCGAGGCGCTCGACCACGGCCAGGCCCGGGTACACGTGCCCGCCGGTACCGCCACCCGCGACGACGATGCGGAGTGTCTCGCTCATCGCGTCGACGCCTCCCGTGCCGGCCGCATGGCGAGCGGCGCCATGACGTTCCACTTCGTGCGCGCCGTGCGCGTCTCCTTCGGACGGTAGCGCGACAGGTTCAAGAGCACGCCCACCGCGAACGCGTTGACTACCAGCGCCGAGCCCCCGTAGCTCAAGAACGGCAGCGGCAAGCCCGTGACCGGGAAGAGCGCGGTCGCGACGTACATATTGAGGATCGCATACACGAAGACCGAGGTGGAGATACCGACGCCCAGCAATTGCCCGAAACGATCGCTGCACTGATACGAGATCTTGAACGCGCGCAGTGTTAGTGCGAGGAACAAGGCACTCACGAGCAGCGTGAAAATCAAACCGCCTTCTTCGCCGACGATGGAGAAGATGAAATCGGTGTACGCGTCGGGGAGCCAATTGAGCTTCTGCGCGCTGTCGCCCAGCCCCACGCCGAACACCCCGCCCGACCCAATCGCGATTAGCGACTGCTGCACCTGCCAATTCAAGCCGGTGGCCGCGCCGTGACTGAGTCCCAAGAACATCATGAGCCGTTCGCGTACGTAGTCGTGGCGCGCCACCTCGACCGCGGCCAGAGCACCGCCCGCGCCGACGAAGGCGCCGATGTGTGCCAAGCGCGCTCCCCCGACGAACAACATGACGATCGAGATCGCCACCGTCGCCACCGCGGTGCCGAAGTTCGGCATCATCGCGATCACACCCGCCACCACGGCGATGGCCGCCGCCGCCGGCACGAAGCCGCGCCGGAACGAACGAAAGTCGCGCCCCGTGCGCGTCGCCCAGTAGGCGAGAAAGAAGACCAGCGCCGTGCGCGCGATCTCCGAGGGCTGCAGTGTGGTGTGAATGAGGGGCAGAAGGTACCAGCGACGCGTGTCGCGAATGGTGACGCCGAAGATGAACACGCCCACCATCAAGAGTACGCCCACCAACAACAGCATGGGCGCGGCGCGGCGGTACACGCGATAGTCGACGCGCGACGCCAGGAACATCACGATCAAGGCGACGATGCAGCGCCCCGCGTGGTTGCGCATGAGCGCGAAATGGTCGCCGAACTTGCCGCCCGCGAAGTACGAGCTCGACGACAGCACCCAGCTCAAGCCCAGCGCCATCAAGAGCAGTGTAACGACGAGGAGTCGCGTATCCATGCCCAGGCGCAAGAGCTGCGCGCCGGAGGCGTCGGCATTCGTATTGCGAGTAGTGGAGTCCATCGACATCCTGTTCTAGAGCGCGTTGACGCTCGCGCGGAACACCTCTCCGCGCTCTTGGTAGTTCTTGAACATGTCGAAGCTCGCGCACGCGGGTGCCAAGAGCACGGTGTCGCCGGGTCGCGCCGACGCGCGCGCGGTGCGCACGGCGTCGGCCATGTCGGACGCTTGCGCGGTCTCGACGCGGCCCGCCAGCGCGCGCGCGATCACGTCGCGCGACTCGCCGATCAAGACCGCGCGCCGCGTCGTCTTGAGATACGGCACCAGGGTGGCGAAGTCGCCTTCCTTGTCGCGCCCGCCGAGGATCACGATCACGGGGCCGTCGATGCTGGCCAGGCTCTTGGCGGTAGCGTCGACGTTGGTCGCCTTGGAATCGTTGATGTACGCCACCCCGTCGACCACGCGCACCAGCTCCATGCGGTGCGGGAGCGGGTGATACGCGCGCAGTGCTGCGCGAATCGCCTCGAGCGGGACGTCGAACGGAATCGCGGCGCCGATGGAGGCCAGCGCGTTTTCCAAATTGTGCACGCCCACCGGCGTGAACTCGCTGCGCCGGATCACGACGTCGCGCTTCCCTTTCCAGACCCGCACGATGGCGTCGTCTTCGAAGAACACGCCCGACTCCAATTGGCGTCGCGAGCTGAACGGCACCTTGGGACCGTCGTGCATCCGGGCCAAGTCCGCGGCCACGCGATCCTCCGCGTTGTACACGTAAGTCGTCTCCACCCCGGCGCGATTCAAGATGCGCGCCTTCGAGGCGGCGTACTGATCGAAGGAATGGTGATAGCGGTCCAAATGGTCGGGCGTCACGTTGAGAAGGACGGCGACGTCGACGCGAAACCGGTCGATCGTGTCGAGCTGAAAGCTGGACAGCTCGAGCACGAGCGTATCGGGATCGCGCTCGCGCAGTACATCCGCGAGCGGGGTCCCGACGTTTCCGGCCACCACAACATCGACGCCGCCCGCCTTCAAGATGTCCCCGATGACACCCACCGTGGTCGACTTCCCGTTGGTCCCGGTGACGCCCACAATTCGCGCGCGCGTGTAGCGGTACGCGGCTTCGATCTCGCCGATTACCGGGACACCCGCCGCGCGTGCGCGCACGAGCACGGGATGCTCCAGCGGGACACCCGGGCTCACGACCACGCAGTCGCTCGCCGCCGCGACGTCGGCGGCGCGGGACTTGTCGACCACTTCGATGTTCGCGTGCGCACGCGCCGCGTCGCCCGCGCGGAACTTGTCGAGCACGGCTGCGTCGTCGTCGGACACGAACACGCGCTTGCCGTCGCGCGCGAGCAAGAGACTCACGGCCAGACCGCTGCGGGCCATGCCGAAGACGAAAAAAGTTTGGTAAGCCGTAAACGTATCCACGGTATTCCTATTGCAGCTTGAGCGTGCTCAAGCTCACCAGCACCAGCAACGCGCCCACGATCCAGAAGCGCACGACGACCTTGTTCTCGTGCCACCCCGACAGTTCGAAATGGTGATGGAGCGGCGACATCTTGAATACGCGCTTGCCCGTCAATTTGAACGACGCCACCTGGATCATGACGCTCAAGGCCTCGGCGACGAACACGCCGCCGATGATGACCAGCAACAGCTCGCGCTTGAGCAACACGGCCACGACGCCCAGCGAACCGCCCAGTGCCAGCGACCCGGTGTCGCCCATGAATACCTCGGCCGGGTGCGCGTTGTACCACAGGAAGCCCAGCGCCGCGCCCACCACCGCCATACAGTAGACGGCCAGTTCACCGCTTCCTTCCAAGTACATGATGTTCAGGTAGTCGGAGAACACCCGGTGGCCGCTCAAGTACGAAAGCCCCGCGAAGGCGAGGAAGCAGAAGGCGGACAGCCCGATCGCGAGCCCGTCGATGCCGTCGGCCAGGTTGACCGCGTTGCTCGAGCCCGTCACCACCAGCGCCACCAACAATATGAAGAACAGTCCGAAGTTGATGAACAGCCCCTTGGCGAACGGGATACTGGTGAGTGTCCCCGCATCCTTCGCGATGGGGTTCCAGTACAAGAAGGCACCCAACGCCAACCCGAGCGACATCTGGCCGATCAACTTGTAACGACCCACCAGACCCTTGGGGCGCCGCTTGACCACGCGCAGGTAGTCGTCGAGAAAGCCGATGCCGCCGGTCCACAGCGTCGTGATGAGCGCAATCTGCACGTAGCGGTTGGTGAGGTTGCACCACAACAGCGACGGCACCACGATCGACGCCAGGATCAGGAGACCGCCCATGGTCGGGGTTCCCGCCTTGGCCTGGTGCGTCTTGGGACCTTCCTCACGAATCACTTGATACATCTGCGTCCGCCGCAGCGCGCGAATCAGCGCCGGTCCCAGCACGAAGCTGATCACGAGTGCCGTGGCCATCGCGTAGGCCGACCGGAACGTGATGTACCGAAACACATTGAACACCGATATCTCGGTGTGCAAGGGATACAGCAGGTGATAGAGCATCCTGTGTCGTCCTCCGCTTCCGGTTTCGGTGCTACGCGCGGCCCTTGCGCGCGAGCGCTTCCACGATTCCCGCCACGAACTCATCGAGCTGCATGGCGCGCGAACCCTTGACCAGCACGACATCTCCGTCGCGCGCATCGAGTGCGACCGCGGCCGTCACGGCGCCGACGTCGACGAACGATTCCACGGTGAGATTCGGGCGACGCGAGCGCGCGGCCGCCGCCACGACACCCGCCTGCTCGCCCAGCCAATACACCTGGTCGATCGGCAGCGACGCGATGGTCGACCCCACGCCGGCGTGGAGCGGCTCGGTTTCGCCGCCCAATTCGCGCATGTCGGCCAGCACCGCCACGCGACGCTTGGCCGTCAACGACGACAGCATCGCCAGCGATTGTTTCATGCTGGCCGGGCTCGCGTTGTAGGACTCGTCGATCACGGTAACGCCGTTCACGACGTGGATGCGCCCGCGACCGGGCATGGGGCGCATCGACGCCAGCGCGTCGCGCATTCGTTTGGTGTCGACACCGCACACGTCGCCCACCGCGAACGCGGCGCACGCGTTCAACGCGTTGTAGTCGCCTACGAAGGCAAGGCTCAAGGGCTCCCCGTTTACGGTGAAACGGAGGAGCCCTTCGGAGAACGCGACGTTCCCCAGCCGAAATTCGGCCGCCGGCGAGCGGCCGAAGCTGAACACTCTTCCCTGCACTTTGGCGTCCAGCTTCTCGAAAAACTCGTCATCGCGCGGGAGAACGGCGGCTCCGTCGTGCGCGAGGTGCGTAAGCAGCGATCCCTTTTCGTCGGCGATGGCGGCGCGCGACCCGAAGTACCCCACGTGCGCGTCGCCGATGTTCGTGATCACGGCGACGTGCGGGGCCAAGAGATTTCCCAGCGCGTCGATCTCGCCCAATTGGTTCGCCCCGACCTCGCACACCAGGTATTCGCAGTGCTCGTCGGCGTCGAGCACGGTCAGCGGCACCCCCACCAGGCTGTTGAGGTTGCCCACGTTCGCGTGCACGCGATACTTGGCGCGCAACACGGCGCGCACGTATTCCTTGGTGGTGGTCTTGCCGGCACTCCCGGTCACCGCGACCACGCGCGCAGTGAGGTGGCGGCGATACGCGCGCGCGAGCTCAAAGAGCGCACGACGCGTATCGCGCACTTGCAGACACGGAACCTGCTCGGCCGCCAGCGCGTCGGCGACGGATGCGTCGGAAACAACCGCGGCGGGACTACCGGCCGCGACGGCGTCGCGCACGAAACGGTGGCCGTCGACGCGCTCGCCCGGGAGTGCGAAGAATAGACGGCCCGCGCACTCGGCGCGGTGGTCGATGACGGCACCCGACCACGCCGCACCGGACGGTGCCTGCGACCGCACCAGCTCGCCGGCCGCTTCGAGCGCGTCGCGAACCCATTCCAGCGTGCGGAGGTTGGTGCGCATGGTCAATCCGCCGTCCACGTTGCCAGCGCCTCCTCCGCTTGACCGCGATCGCTCCACGGATGCTTCTCGGCGCCTATGATCTGATACTCCTCGGCGCCCTTGCCGAGCAGCGCCACCAAATCGCCGGGGCGTGACTGTGCGACCGCGTCTCGAATGGCGTGGGCGCGGTCCAGGTCGACGACCACGTCGCGCGCGGCGTCGATGCCGGCGCGAATGTCGTCGACGATCGCCTCGACGCGTTCGCCGCGCGGGTTGTCCGTCGTCAGCACGACGCGATCACTCACGCGCGCCGCGATGGCCCCCATCACGGGGCGTTTGCTCTTGTCGCGATCGCCGCCGCATCCAAACACCGTGACGAGGCGCTTGGGCTGCAAACCGCGGCACGTCGCCAGCACGCGCTCGAACCCGTCGGGTGTGTGCGCGTAGTCGACCACGACCACCGGCTTGGTGCCACCGCCCAACGCTTCGAAGCGACCCGGCACGCGGTCGACGGCTTCGAGCCCGGCGCGAATCTGATCGAGTGTCGCGCCGGATGCGAAGGCGGCGGCGGCAGCGACGGCCGCGTTGGCGGGCACGAATCCACCCAAGAGCTTCATGGACACGCGAAGCAATTCGCCATTGGGCAGCGTCAGGCTGAAGCGCGTCCCTACTAGAGACACTTCGACATCGCGCAGGCGCCAGTCAGCATCTTGGCCGGTGCCGACCGCAATCTTGGCGCCGCTGAAGGCGGCGCCTATCTCGCGCGCGTTGGCGTCGTCGTTCCAATAGACCAGCGTTCCATTCGGCTTGCGACGACCCGCCGCGACGAGCGAATGACAGAATTCCGCCTTCGCCGCTTTGTAGTCGTCCATCGTCTTATGAAAATCGAGGTGGTCATGCGTTACGTTCGTAAGTATCCCGACGTTAAAATCTAGCCCCCATACTCGATGTTGCCGCACCGCATGAGAACTGACCTCCATGACCACCCCGAAACAGTTTTGGTCGCGCATGGCGCGGAACCAGGAATGCAGCGTTACCGCGTCCGGCGTCGTGTGCGGGTCTTTCGTCAATGAAGCGACACCGTGTCCCAGCGTGCCGACGATGCCCATACGTCGACCGGCGCGCTCGAAAATCGATCGCAAGAGAAACGTCGTCGACGTCTTGCCGTTGGTTCCGGTCACGCCGCACAGGAACAAGTCGTGCGCGGGGTCGCCGTAGAAGCGCGACGCCATCAGGGCCAGCGCTTTCGACGTGCTGGCGACGCGCACGGAGGGAACGTCGATACGCCCGACTTCGCGCTCGGTCACCACCGCAACGGCACCTTTGCGCACGGCGTCCGCCACGAAGTCGTGGCCGTCGCTCGTCGTCCCGCGCACCGCCACGAATACGTCGCCGCGCTTGACGGCGCGCGAGTCGGCGGTAACGCCGGCGACTTCGATTCCGCGCGCGCGCGCGTCGATCGCGCCGAGCACCAGCGATCCCGTTGCGTCTATCAGTGCGCCCAAGTTGACCGTGCGCGTTTCCATAGCTTCCTCCGCGATCGTCATCGCCGATCGCGTCCCGGGTTCTTCACGGCGGCGGCACTTTGCGCGGCCACGATGCCCGCCACTCCGTTTCCGTTCGATGCGCGCACCTCGTCCTCGCGCGACCGGGGCTCGCGCGGGTCCGTGTCGGGCCGTATCGCCTCGCGGTACATCGCGCGCAAGCGCTGATTGGCGTCGATCCCCAGCGGCGCCACATCGGCGGCCTCGACCACGAACAAGCGCACGACGCCGTCGCGATCCATCGGCGCTCCGGGCGCCGGCATCTGGGACACCACGCGTCCACTGTCGCCGGAAATCAACACGTTGGCTCCCCACTTGCGCGCGGCACCCAGCGCCGATATGCGGTCCATGCGCAGGAAGTTGGGCGCGGGGGTGCCGCGATCGCCGAGCGAGGCGACGCGCAGCGTTTCCAGCGACAGCACGTCGTCGAACCAGTTGGTCGACGTGGCCAGCGCGCGACAAATACGCGCGAACACCGGTGCGGCCGAATCGCCGCCGAAGCGGTTGGCCCACTTGGGCTCGTCGATCATGACGATGGCGGCGATCTTCGGCTTTTCGTAGGGCGCGAATCCGACGAAGCTCGACACGTAACGGTGCGCGAGATATCCGCGCCCGCCCGCTTTCTGCGCGGTCCCGGTCTTCCCCGCCACGCGCATGAACTCGATCTTCGCGGCTTGCGCGGTCCCCTCTTCGACCACGCGCAAACACATCGCGCGCAACGTGGCCGCGGTTTCTTCGGAGACGACGCGTCGCACGACCACCGGCTCGGAGCGCGTCACTTCGCCGGTGCCCGGGTCCGCGACACCGCGCACCAGACGCGGCATCATCATGACACCGCCGTTGGCGATGGCCGCGAATGCATTCAGAATTTGAATCGGTGTCACCGCGACTTCTTGACCGAACGCCATGGTGGCCTTGGTGCGCGCCGACCAGCGCTCGATGGGAGGCACCAACCCGGCCGACTCGCCCGGCAATCCGATGCCGGTCTTGGTGCCGAAGCCGAACAGGCGCGCGTAGCCGTACAGGTCGCCCGGTTGCAAGTACGCCGACGCCTTCGCCATCACGATGTTGCTCGAGTACATGAACGCTTCTTCGACGGTGAGCCAGCGGTGCGGGTGCGGGTCGCGAATGGTGGCGACACCGATGTCGGCCTTGCCGTCTTCGGCGTCGAACGAATCGGCCGGTGTCACGCGCGTCTTGTCCAAGAGCGCGGCCATCGTCACCAACTTGAAGGTCGACCCGGGCTCGTACACGTGCGACACGCTGCGCAGCGTCCACAACGAGTCGGCGCGCGACGCGCGCTCGCGGTCGGCGATCGACGGCAACTCGGCCAAGGCCAGCACGTCGCCGGTCGCGATCTCCATCACGATGACGGCCCCGCCGCGCGCGCCGAATTCGTCGACCGCGCGTCGCAGCTCGGTCTCGGCCACGTCCTGCACGGTGGCGTCGATGGTGAGGTACACGTGTTTGCCGTCGACCGGCTTTTGGTCGACGGTGGTGTAGTAGCGGTCGCTCTTGTAGGCGCCGTTGCGCACCACCGTCTCGCGCCCGGCGACTCCGCGCAGCGCCTTGTCGTAGGCGGCTTCCACGCCCGAGAGCCCGCCGTTCTCGCGGCTCACGAAACCAATCACTTTGCTGCCGACTTCGTCGTAAGGATAGATGCGGTTGGCCTTGAGCTCCACCACGACGCCGTCGAGCTTGGCCAGCTCGCGGCGCGTGTTCTCGGGCAGCATGACGTCGTGCTTGACGTAAACGAAGGATTTCCGCGAGCGCAACTTTTCGCGCACCGAACCGGCCGACACGCCCAGCGTGCGCGCGAGCGCGCGCACGACCACCGCACCGTCCTTGACGCGCTCGGGCTGCACGGCCACCGACGAACGCCGGATGTTCATGGCCAGCGGACGGCCTTCGCGGTCGAAGATACCGCCGCGATCGGCCGCGACCTCGCGCGGTGCGACGCGCTGTTTTTCGGCGATCGCCACGTATTCGTCGTGGCGGAGATACTGGAGTTGAAACAGACGCGTCCACAGCACCAGAACGGCGAGCCCGAACACCCCACCCACGATGCACAACCGCCGCTTTTGGTCCCGCGTCGTCATCTACGCATCACCTGCGAGAGTTCGCTCACGTCGTCGCCCAGGACGTCGTCGACGCGTACCGGGTCTTCGGGGGCGGAGTCGGCCCGCAGCACGGGGCCGTCGATGGCGACGCGTACCACGTCGTTCTGAGTGGCACCCACCAAGCCCAGGTCCTCTTCGCAGTGGCGCGACACACGCGACTTCGACGTCATGGTCGCGTAGCGCGCGGTAAGCACACCGATGCGCTCGCGCAGCACGAGCTCGTCGCGCTTGCGCGCGGCCACGTTCTCCATGAGGCTCGAGGTGTAGACCTGCGTCGACACGTACGCGAGCAAGAGCACCGCGAAGGTGACGTAGCCCATGACCATCATCGGGGCGCCCAGCCTGCCCGCCAGTGCATCGAGGAAGAACTGGCCGACCACCAGCACACGGTGCTTGCCCTTCACTGGATTCGCCCTCCCGACGCGCGTCCATTCGCAACCTTGGCGGCGGCGCGCAGAGTGGCACTGCGCGCGCGCGGGTTCGACGCGATCTCCTGCGTCGACGCCCGCACACCCTTGCGCGTCAAGAGCTCGACGCGCGGTGTCCGACCGCACACGCACACGGGAATCCTGGGCGGGCACACGCACGCCGCACTCTGGCCGCGAAGGAACTGCTTCACCATGCGATCTTCGAGCGAGTGGTAGCTCATGACGACCAAACGTCCGCCCGGTGTGAGCACGTCGAGCACGCCGTCCAAGAACGCGCGCAGGATATCGAGCTCGTGATTGACGGCGATGCGCACGGCTTGGAACACGCGCGACAACTCGGCCGGATTGACGCCGCGACCGAGGGCCGCGACCACCGCCGCACGCAACTCGGACGTGGTCGAGAGAGTGCCCGCCGCGGCCGCGCTCGCAATGGCGCGCGCGACCCGGCGGGCCTGGCGGACCTCACCGTATTCGCGAAGCAGTGACGAAATCCCTTCCGTGTCGAGGCGCGCGAGCAATTCCGCGGCGGTTTCGCCTTCGCGACCCATGCGCATGTCGAGCGGCCCGCTGGTCGAATGACCGAAGCCGCGCGCTGGGTCGTCGAGCTGCGGGCTCGAAAAGCCCAGATCCAAGAGGACGCCGTCGACCTTGCCGACGCCGGCCAGCACGTGATCGAAGTCCGAATACAACCCGCGCACCAGGGTGACGCGGTCGGCGTAGGCGGAGAGGCGCGATGCGGCGCTGTCCAGCGCGGTGGCGTCACGGTCGACGCCGATCAGTCGCACGCCGGGGCACGCGCGCAAGATGGCTTCCGCATGGCCGCCGAAGCCGACGGTTCCGTCCATGACGATACGTGTGCGCTCGTGGACGAGATAGCGCACGACTTCGTCAACCATCACCGGGAGGTGCCGCATGCCGACTTTCTGGTGCGCCTGCGCGCGCGACGACCCATATGGAACGACCACCATCATCATTCGGCTTAGAAGAACGTATTGTTGATGTGCTTGAAGGCCTTCGCCATTTCGGCGTAACGGCGCTCGATATGTTTGGGACTCCACACTTCAACGCACGAGCTCATGTTGATGACGACTACGGTGCTCTCGAGCTGGCAGCGCTCGCGCACACTCTTGGGGAGGATCAGTCGCCCTTGTGCGTCGGCCACCACCGTCTCGCGGTGGAGCTGCACAAAGCGCACAAAATCGCGCTTCACGTCGCCGGGAGCCTGACTCAGGAAACGGCGCTCGTATTCGTCCCACTGGGCCGCGGTGCGGACCTCGAGGAACGGGGGTTCGTCGATATTGGGGAGAAGATGGAGCCGCTCTCCCTTCTTGAGCTTGAGCTGCTCCCGAACCGGGCGCGCGAGTTGAAGACGGCCCTTGGGGTCGATGCTATGGACGTGTCTCTCGCCGAAGGAGCCCTGCATCGCAAAGCCTAACTCGTTGGGACTATTAGTATTTAGAACAGATTTAGGGAACTTGCACCACTTGAGAGCGCATTCTAGGAATTTCTAGGGATTGAGGTCAAGCGAAAATACGCGGACAGGGAGATTTCTCCCCCGACCCCGATCGACCGGCATTTATCGGGCTGAAATTGGGGCTCGACTAGGAGGGTTTGGTCGCGACCACGCATACGGTCGCGGCGAGACGGCGGATTCCCGGCGCGCGCTCCGAGGCCGCTTCGAACCAGGACCACGGCGTGTGGAGCCCGTCGGGTGTGTTCTTCAGCATGAAGAGGAAGTGCGACACCGCGACCACACGAAAGCCCGCGCCCGACAGGAGCGATACGATCTCGCGGTCGGGTAGCGGCCGATGGTAGCGGTACGGATGATACGCGTCACGCGTGGTGCCGAGGTCGGGGTAACACATCGACGGCAGCCGATCGCGAATCCATCGATGACGCACGGCGACGCGCTTCGCGCGTTCGACCAAGCTGGCGTGGTTGGGCGTCGACAGCACGATGCGACCGCCGCGGCGCAGCACGCGAAAGCACTCGGCCATCGCACGCGGACGGTCCTCGGCGAAGACGTGCTCGAAGGTCTCCACCAGCGTCACGTGGTCGAAGCTCGCGTCGGGAAACGGAAGCGCGCGCGCGTCGGCGCCGACCACGTCGAAGGGAATGCGATTGAACTCCGCGATGCGCTTCCCCACCGCGAATTGGTCCGGCACGATGTCGACGCCGACCGCGCGAAAACCGAGCGCGTTGAGCGCCATCACGTTGAATCCCCACGCCGAACCCACGTCGAGAACGCGGCGCCCCGACGCCGGATCGAGGTGTCGGTCCACCTCGGCGAAGCGACGCATCATCATGTGACGGCGCGCGCGCGGCCCCAGGTACCAATGTCGCAAAAGATCGGGCATATCCTCGCGCGCGAGGTCGGGCGGAATGGCGATGTCGGGGAGTATCAATGTCACGGCTCGACCGTCGTCCGATAGAGCGCGTAGTGAAACACGCCGGGCTTGCGAATGCCGAGGTTGCGTACTTCCGTCGCGTACACACGCGCGAAGCGATGCCCGTTGACGACCTTGCCGTCGAAGCGAGCGGCTTCGTGGTCGCGGTCGACGAAATAGTCCACGTGCGGATAGCCACGCACGCCGAAGTAGAGTCCTTGTGCGACGATGTCTTCGTAGTCGTGCGCCTCGCGCAGCTTCCCGGTCTCCGGCTCGACCAAACCGCCCAGGTCGAGCACGCGTCGCTCCGAATAGAACGCGAGATAGCCGATGTCGGCCGCGGCCACGACGGCGTCGGGCTCCGAATGGTCGCGCAGATAGACCGCCAACTCGGTCATGGGGCCGGTCAAGTCGGCGCTGAAGGCGAGCGACGGCGGCAGTACCACGCGCGCGTACAGCGCCGCGTTGGACGCTACCGCCAGCACGGCGGCCATCAGCGCGACGCGACGCGCGCGTGCGCCGGCCGCGTGCTCGAGCGAGCGCCAACCGGCCACGCACACGGCGGGCGTAATGAGCAACAGGTAGCGCGACAGCACCTGGATGTCGAAGACGACATACGCGATCGGAAGCGCCAGCATCCACAGCACGCAGAAGCGCAACGCCGGGTCGAATACGACCGCGCGCCGCCGCGACGCAACCAGGTCCGCGACCACGGCCAGCACCGCGACCGCTTGCGTGCTCACCACGATCTTGACGATGGGAACGAACTTCGAAAGAAACAACAGCGGGTCGGTGATGACTCCGCCGCTCTTGGCACCCGCCGTATTGGGAAGAAAACTGCCGAGGTGCCATTTGGCGAAAACGAGCCACGGTGCCAGCAAGGCCCCGGCCACCAGCAGCGCGGCCGCGACCGTGCGCAGCGACGGGCGCGGCCGCAGCGTCACGACCGCGAGGCAGAAGACCGGAACCGCGAGGTACATCTCGGGTCGCAAGAGGGCCGCGACCGCAATCGCGGCACCAAAACGCGCGGCACCCGCCTTGCCCGACGCCGCCCGCAACGACGTCAACGCCACCGCCGTGGCCGCGAGGGTTGCGGCCGACGACTCCATCCCCAGCGCCGACCAGCGCGCGAACCACGCGTCGGCCGCGAGTGCCGACGTTGCGCACATCGCGACCACGCGCGATGCCCCGGCCGCGCGAGCGAGTCGATAGAACACGAACAGTGTCGCGAAGGCCGCCGCCCACGACAGCACCCGGCACAAGTCGACCCACGACTCCGGATTCGACCAGCGTCCGCCGATGGCCGCGATCGCCATCACCCATAGCGGGCTCGTGGTTCCGAACGATCGCTCGCCGGCATTGAACGCGAACTCGCCGTGCGCGGCGAGGTTCTTCGCGTATTGCAAATGGATGAACCCGTCGTCGGTGAATCCGTGACGAAGCGGAAACAGGAACGCCGTCAGCACGAGTACCGGGACGAGCCACACCGCGCGCGACATGTTACTTCCCTCCCGCGACGGATGCGTCGAGGATACGCGCCAGCTCGCCCGCCTGCCGTGAGCGCTCGAAGTCGGGCGCCGGCGACAAGTCGTAGGTACGATCGAGCGATCCGTCACGATAGCGGCCGTAGAGGACGTCGATCTTGCGTGCGATGTCCGCGACGTCGGAGGGCCCGGCGGTCTCACCCCGACGCAGTGATTCGACCAACGAGCGCGCCTCGCCCGCGGGTGCGAGTGCCAAGACCGGCCGCGCGAGGCCGATGTATTCGTAGAGCTTGCCCGGCACCAATCCGTCGTAACGCGAATCGGCGTGCTTGATCAACAAGAGAACATGGGCCTGCCGTTCGAGGCGCAATACTTCGTCGTGCGCGAGCGAAGCCCGGAAGCGCACCCGGTCAGTGAGCGACAGGCGCGCCGCGGCGCGCTCGTTCTCGTCCTCGCGCGCGCCCACGAATTCCACCTCGACGTCGGGGCGTGCCTGCGGGCGCCGCTCGAAGAATGCCGCCAGCGCTTCCAGGAAAGGAACCGCGCTGCGCTTCTGCGTCAGCATGCCGGCGTGGACGAAGCGCATCGGGCTCGCGCCGGGCGCGAGTGCGGCCACCGAGCGCGCGTCGTCGCCGTCGTAACCGTTGGGCACGCGAGCGACCTGCGCGCGCGGGTATTCTTCGCGAAGCACCGACTCGTGCCAGCGCGTGGTGACGACGACCGCGCTTGCGTGCGCGCATACGCGCGCTTCTAGCGCGCGGTGGAGTCGCGCGTGCATGGCGCTGGGAGGATCGAGCAGGCGCAGGTTCATCCACGGGTCGCGAAAATCCGCCACCCATGGGAGACCAACGCGCGCGCGCACGGCGTCGCCCACCAGGTGACTCGTCTCGGGCGGCGACGTGGAATAGACGGCATCGAACTTCGTCGCGCGCGCTTCGTGCAGGGCGGCGCGCAGAGCGAACGGATACCAGCCGAGGTACGTATCGGGAACCAATAGCGCCGAACCCGCGCGACGCGCCAGCGCGAAGCGGTGCGACGACCGCGTCGGTGACGGTTCGCGCTGCGCGCGCGTGGCGGAAAGCACGCCCTGCCCGCTCCACGTCGACGTGCGCACGACGCGGCACTCCGGTGGAATCTTGGCCAGGAGACTTTCGTCGCGGATCCAGAACGCGTCGCCGCGCGGTGCCACCACCGTCGTGCACCATCCATAGTTCGGAAGGTAGCGCACGAACGAAAGCGAGCGATACACACCGCCACCGCCCATGGGCGGAAAGAACGGGACGATCATCAGCACGTGTTTCACGGCATCCACCACGCCAGGCCGCGCGCGAGGCCGTGTCCCTCGATGGTTTGTACCAGACGCGCGCGCTCGTCGGCCGCCACCAGGCGCACGCGACGGGCGACGCGCACGTAGATCCACGCCGCCACCAGCGCCAGAGCCCACGCGACCACCCGCGGTGCGCCCAACCGCTGCGCGAGTATGACCGGCGCGAACGCGGCGGCGGCGCACACGAGCGACTTCACGAGCGATGCGACCGCGTCGCCGAATTTCGGTTTGATCGACGCGAGCCGTGCCGCCACCGCCAGCTGCAGTACGCACGCGACCAGTGTGGCGACACCGGCGCCGGCCACGCCCAGCGGTCGGGCCAGCAATAGCAGCAACGACAGGTATGCGCACGCCCATACCAAGTCACACGCGAGTGCCGCGCGCACGCCGTCGAGCGACTTCATGACCGCGGTCAAGGGCGCCGTCATGGCCGAGAGCGGAATCGACGCGGCCAATAGCCACAGCGTCGGACGCGCGCCCAGAAAGGCGTCGTTGGACGCCAACCGAATGAGGTCGTTCGCGTACACCGCGATGGCCGCGGCGGCGAACACCGACGCCGCGACACTCGCCTTGAAGAACGCGCGCGTCGACAAGTCGACCACCTGGCCGCGCCCTTCGCTGGCGACGCGTGTCACCTCGGGTTGGAACGCGAGGACGGGAATGGCGATGAAGCGATTGGCCAAGCGCGCGATGCGCGAGGCGACGTGGAACAGCGCCAGGGCTTCGAGTGCCAACACATTCGAGAGCACCCAGCGGTCGGCGTCGCTGAACGCGAGGGCGACGATGCTCAAGCCGACCGCTCCCCACCAATAGGCGCGAATCGAGGTCGACGCATCGACGGCGCCGGCCACGGCGATGTCGCGGCGCAAGCGCGCCGCGAACCACGGTAGTGCCACCACGGGAACGAGGAGCGACGTGACCCCGACGATTTCGAACAGGCGCGTGAGTGTCAGCCGATCGGCTTCGAGCGCCATCCACCCGACCTGCAGCATCAGCGAAGCGGTCTCGAACATCGTCTGCGACCCGAAGCGACGCAGCCCGTTGAAGCCGCCGTACACCACCAGCTTGATGGCGACCGCGATCGTCGTCACGGAGAACCAAAAGAGCAGGCGCGCGTCGAGTTCGGGTACCGGCACGTGGGAGAAAAATGAACGACGCGCCACGATCACCAACGCCAAGAGAACGACGCATCCGAGTGCCGTGAGCACGATGGCCGACGCCGATGCACGCACCGCCGCGGAACGGGTACCGCGCGCCGCATGCTCGGGAAGAAATCGCGTCAGGAGTTGCGGGAATCCGTTGGCGGCCACCATCGAGACCAAGAGCGAGAGGCCGCGCAGCGAGGCGAACAGCCCGAAGGTCGCCATCGGCAGCGACGCGGCTAGAATTCGCATCTGTACCACGGTCAAGATGGTGGCGAGCACGGTGGAAACCGCCAGCGCGGCGGTATTGCCGACGAAACGGGAACGACGCTCCATCATTGTGCCCGCCGTCCGCGCAACGCGGCCACCAGGCGCCCGGCGAAGCGCCGCCGCCGCACGATGCGATACTCGTACGGCTCCCCGCCGAGCGAGCGCTTGTATTCTTCCAGCGACGCCTTGCCCAGACTCGCGCCCAGATTGTAGGAACGGAAACCCGCCTCGCACGCCTCGCGCATGGCGGTGGCGTAGAGCAGTGTTCCGGCATGGAGATCGTCGCCGGCGCGCGACGCCATGCCGTACCACGCCGTCACGTCGTCCTTATAGTAGAAGTTGACGTGCCCGCCCACGACGCTGCCTTCGTGCTCGGCCACATAGAGGCGCACGCGCTCGCCGCCGCGCGCGACCAGCTCGCGAAACAACGCTTCGGGATGACCGCCGCGCTCGTCCCAACCCGCCAGGCGCGCGCGATACACGTCGAAGAAACGAGTGACGTCGTCGTCGGAGGCGGCGCGCCGCACGACCACACCCATATCTTCCGCGCGACGCACGCGACGCCGGCGCGGCTTGTCGAAGCGATCGCGCCACACCGCGTCGAAGCCGGCCGCAATGTCGACCACGTGGGTGCGACCCATCTCCACCTCTCCCCCGGGGTCGAACGCGTTGCGAAAGTCGACCCAACCCACCTCGAGCACGCGACGGCGTTCGCCTTCGCGACGAAACGCCTCGATCAGCGCGCGCGACGCGGCTTCGTCGCCCACCGGTCCGCCGTAGGTGCCGAACGGGAGCGACCACAGCGCCTCGAAGGGCCCGCGCCGCGCCACGAAGTACGGCAAGAACGCGCGCGCGTCGCCCTCGGCCACCAGACACCGCGGGCGCAAGCGCGGATACGCGTGCGCGAGCGAAGTCAGCCACGCATTCGTGTGATAGAAGGTCGCGCGCGGCGACGCGTCGGCGACCGCGTCGAGTTCCGGCGGGAACGTGTCGACGACCTCGACCCTCATGGGCTAGCCCGCGCGAAAGTGGTCGGCGATGCGCGCGACCGCTTCCGCCACGTCGCGCACGTCGTCGTCGGTCATGTCGGGAAAGATGGGAAGCGAGATGCAGCGCGCGTAGTAGTCGTCGCTGGCGGGGAACGTCTGCCCGCTCTTGAGGTACGGCTGAAAGAACGGGTGACGATAGATGGGGATGAAATGCACCGACGTGCCGACATTCTCCGCGCGCAGCGCCTTGATGAATTCGTCGCGGCCGATGCGAAGTGCTTCGAGCCGCAAGCGAATCACGTACAAGTGCCACGTGTGCCAGTTGCCCGGGTGCTCGCGCGGCAACTCGACCGCGGCGCATCCGCCCAGCGCGCGCGCGAGGCCCTCGGCCACCGCGCGCCGGCGTTCGAGCAACCGGTCGATCTTCGCCAGTTGCGTGAGCCCCAGGGCGGCGTGCAAGTCGCTCAAGTTGCACTTGTAGCCGGGAATCTGGACTTCGTAGTACCACGACCCCTTGTCGGTGTAGCGGCTCCAGCTGTCGCGCGACATGCCGTGGTAGCCGAGCAAGCGCAAGCGCTGCGCGAGGGCGTCGTCTTCGGTGGTGATCGCACCGCCTTCGGCGCTGGTCAGGTTCTTGGTGGCGTAGAAGCTGAACGTGGTCGCGCGACCAAACCGACCTAGCTGCCTGCCATTGACGCGCGCGCCGAACGAATGCGCCGCGTCTTCGACCACGGGCAGGCCGGCCTGGTCGGCGATCGCCACGATCTCTTCGATCCGGCACGCTTGCCCGCCGAAGTGCACCGGCATGATCGCTTGGGTGCGCGGCGAGATCGCACGCCGCACGGCCTCGGGGTCGACGCCGAAAGTACTCGGCTCGATGTCGGCCAGCACGGGGGTGGCTCCGTGGTGGAGAATGGCGTGCACGGTCGAGGCGAAGGTAATGGGCGAGGTGATGACTTCGTCGCCGGGTCCGACGCCGAGTGCTTTCATGCACAGGAACATCGCCTCGCTGCACGAGCTGACCGCGATGGTGTTCGACGTCCCCAGGTATTCTCCCAAGCGCTTCTCGAGTTCAACCGCCTTCGGACCCGACGTGAGCCAGCCCGAGCGCAAGGTCTCCGCCACCGCCGCGACGTCGATCTCGTCGACGGCGGCACGGAAGAATGGCAGCGGCTTCGACCGCACCGGGGTTCCGCCCGCGATGGCGGGGAGCGACGAGCGCGAAATGCTCACGACCGCTTCACCGACTTGGAGGCTTCGCCACCGGAAAGACTCGCGTCGGCGATGGCGTGTGCCAGCTCGACGCGAATCGCGTCGTCGTCGCCGGCGGCCGCGAGCGACGATAGTTTTTCCAGCGCCGCGTCGAGGCGCGCGCGCGGCGGCACCCGCGACGTCGTGCACAAAATGTGTTCGTGGCCCGACGCGAACGTTTCCTCGCCGTCGGCGATCAACGATTCGTGCACCTTCTCGCCCGGGCGCAGTCCGGTGAACTCGATGCGAACGTCCGTGCCCGCCTTCAAGCCCGAAAGTGCTATCAAGTCGCGCGCCAGCTCCGCGATGCGAATCGGTTCGCCCATGCGCAGGATGAAGATCTCGCCGCCCTTGCCCATGAGCGAGGCCTGGATCACGAGCATGCACGCTTCCTTGAGCGACATGAAGTAGCGCGTGGCTTCCTCGTGACTCACCGTCACCGGGCCGCCGGCGCGGATCTGCGTCAAGAAGAGCGGCACGACACTGCCGCGGCTGGCCAGCACGTTGCCGAAGCGCACCGAGATGAGCTTGGGCGCTCCGTTGGGATTGTTGCGGGAGGCCATCAAGTATTCGGCGAAGCGCTTGCTCGCACCCATGACGCCCCCGGGTCGTGCCGCCTTGTCGGTCGAGAGCATCACGACGCGCGCGACACCGGCCGCGTAGGCGGCGTCGATCACGTTGCGCGTACCCAGGATGTTGTTCTTCACCGCTTCGGAGGGAAACGCTTCCATGTAATGGACGTGCTTGTGCGCGGCGGCGTGGTAGACGATTTCGGGCCGGTATTGTGCGAACGCGCGCGTCAACGCGTCGGCGTCGCGTACGTCGACGATGACGGGGACGACGTCGCGCTGGGGATAGAGGACGCGCAGCTCGCGCTCGATCTCGTAAATCTGATTCTCGCCGCGCCCCAAGAGGAGCAGGCGTTTGACGTCGAAGCGCCCCACCTGGCGGCAGATTTCTCCGCCGATGGAGCCGCCGGCACCCGTCACGAGTACGGTGCGCCCGTCGAGGAAGCGCGCCATCTCGGCGTCATCGAACTCGACCGTCTCGCGTCCCAAGAGGTCTTCGGGGCGGACGTCACGAATCTGTTCGAGGTGGACGGGGCCCTTGATGATCTCGAGGAGTCCGGGTGCGATGCGGTACGCGACACCGGCGTCGCGGCACAGCGCCACCATGCGGCGCACGAACTCGCGCCCCGCCGACGGTACTGCAATCAAGACTTCGTCGACGCGCTCGGCGCGCACGACGTGCGTGAGCTGGCTGGTGGTGCCGAGCACCGCGATCCCGTCGACGCGCTGACCGGACAGCGCGGGCGCGTCGTCCAGGAAACCGACGGCGAGGTATTGGTCGCGCGCGCGCGTTTGCACTTCGCGAGCCAACATGCGACCCGCTTCGCCCGCGCCGACGATGAGCAGACGCTTCGTCATGGAGGCTAACGCAGCACCGCGACGGTCTTGGTGACCGCACCGCCGGGACCGCTCACGCGCACGATGTAGTTCCCACTCGCGGCCACCAACCCGGTCGCGGTGGTGAGGTCCCACGCGACCTGGCCGTTGCTGTCGACGGTGGTCGAGCTCACCAGCACGCCTTCGACGTTGTAGACCTGGATCGACACCGGCCCGGTAATGTTCTGGATCTTGAGTTCGTTCTGACCGCGGCTCTTGTACACCGGATTGGGATACAAGTAGACCTTCGCGAGGTCGGTGGTGGTGCTCGGCGGCGGCGTGTAGTCGAGTACGGTCAAACCCGACAACGTCCCTATATAAAGGATGTCCTTGGTCGGGTGCATAGCGAGCGCACGGCAGTCCGCGTTCGACAACGGCACGATAATGCTCAACGGATAGCGCAGGTCGGCCAAACTCGTGACGTACATCGCCGCCGTGGTGTAGGTCTGGATGTCGCCGTAGTCGTCGCGCGCGATCTTGTTGAGACCCTGGTTGGTCGCCACCCACAGATTCTCGTCGTGATCGAGGCAAGCGTCTTGCACCTTCGCGCTCAAGATGCCGGCGCCGATCCCGATGTAGACGGGAATCTGGTCGACGACGCGGTGTACGGGATCGGAGGACGGGTAACGGTACAAGCCGTCATCGGTCGCGATCCAAAGCAGATTGTCGCTAGCACGCCGCTCGATCGCGTGCACCACCGCCGTGCCCGGCAAGGCGGTCGAAGGAACGCGGGTGATCCAAGAGTCGCCGGTCGTATTCGTGATATTCGCCCAATCGAAACCGCCCAACGCCCACAACTGGATGCCCTGCGTCCGATGCGCGACGTAGGCGAAGTTGGGTCCGAAGGCGACGTCGACGACGTCGTTCGACAACATGCGGGCATCCTTGGTGCGCGTCATCTGGAACCACTCGCTGCCGTCGCGTGAAAGGATGTTGATTCCGCCCACGGGGCTCAAGAACCACCGGTTGCCCGCCGGATCCTCGAGGCCGCGCTGCAGCTCGAGCGTACCCAAGCCGTCGCCGCCGCCGGAGTCGAGCGCGTGGCGCGTCCACACGTCATTCGAGTAGACGGCGTCGGTGCGGTCGTCGAGCTGGTCGAGGGTGGGACTCGGCAACGAGCAGAACCACTTGAAGCCCTGCGAGTCGGCCAGAAGCGTCAGGTTGTTCGACTGGTGGCTGGGTATCTCGATACCGGGGATCGCCGCGTTGTAGTTGACCCAACTACCCGACGACGTCAGCTTGCCGACGTAAATGCCCGCGAACATGCACCACAGCGATCCGTCGACGTCGACCGACAAGCGGCTGAGGTCGCTCCCGCCCGGCGCGTTGGAGAAAAGGTTGATCAAGTTCGCACCGTCGTAGTGCATGAGATTGGCACCACGCACGTCGGACGGCTGCACGCTGCCCAAATAGACGTCCCCGTTTTCCACCACCGCGAGACCGCGAATCTGGTTGACGCTGCCGCCGCCCGTGAACGCGTAGTTGCCGGTGACGGCACCGGTCGCAAATTGGTCCCACGTCTGCCCCGTACCGGTGTAACGGTAGAAATTGCGCGTGCTGCCCGCCCACATGGTGCTGCCGTCCCACGTGAGTCCGTAGATCTGCCGCGTGTCGGGTCCGACGTCGGTCCACGACGAATCGCTGGGGTCGAAACGAAACACCCCGTCGCTGGTGCCGACCCAAATCTTGGTGCCGTCGGTGCCGAGCACGTTGGCAACGATGGGTGCTCCGGTGGGACGGCGAATGAACCCGAGGCGGTCGAGCACCGCGACGCCGGAGTTGGTGGCGATCCACGCGTGGTCGCCGTCGGCGAGCACGTCCTTGACGTCGTCGTCGGGAAGCCCGTCGCGCTCGAAATAGCGCGCCGCCGCGAAGTCGTTGCGAATGATGCCGGCGCCCGGGGTCGCACCGTACAGAATGTCCGGGCCCCACTGCGCGATCGAGTTGACGGTGTTGCTCGACAACCCGTCGATCTGCGCGTTGAGCGCACGCATCACGACCGGGGCGCCGCCGGAGAGGCGCACTTTCGTAATGCCGAAATCCGAGGTCCCGAGGTAGAGATTGTTGTCGGTGTCGAAGGTGAGGCAGCGCAGGGCGTTCGACGGCATCCCGGGAACGTTGGCGAACTGCTCGAATTCGCCGCGCGCTACGTCGTAGAGCACCAGCCCGCCGAACGTCGCCATGTACAGGACGCCGTCCTTGTACACGATCTCGTTGATCATGCTGGTTTCGAGATAGTTGGTCCACTCGACCTCGGCCCACGCGGGTGTCACCGCACCGACCAGGAGCGACGCGGCGAGTGCACGCATCCACGCGCGCGAACGACGGCGGTGGAGTGAGTTGCTAGTGCGCATGCGAATCCCCCTGTTGACGAATCGCCTCGCGGCCCGCGCCGTCGATCACATCGAGGACGCGACGCCGGCCGAGCAGCATGGGCACGATGGTGGCGACGAGAATCTTGGCGTCGTCGAGGAGCGACCAGTTTTGCACGTAGGCCGCGTCCTGCACGAGCAGCACGTCGCGCGACACCGGGCCGCGACCGGTTCGCCAGGCACCGGTCACACCGGGGCGCGCGTCGTACCGAAGCCGTGCCACTCCGTCGACGTAACGCGCGTCTTCGGCGCGCAACGGGTACGGTCCCACGATACTCATCTTGCCGATGACGACCAGCCAGAACAGGGGAAGGTTGACGAAGTCGGACGGGCCGTTCGATAGATTGCGGCCGGCCACGGGCACCGCGATGGACTCTCCGCGGGCGCCGAGCCGCTCGCCGACGACGAAGGGTTTGCGCGCCTTCGAAAAGGCGTAGAGCGAGTATACCACATAGAACGGCGACGACACCACCGCGAAGGCGGTTCCCGCTGCCACGTCGAGCACGCGCTTGGCGAAACGGGCCACGAAGTAGCGCGCGTCGCGCGGGTAGAGGATCACGGGGCGACCCTGCAGGTCGCCGACGCGCGCCTTGTGGAACACGAGGCCCGCGAGGTCGGTCAGGACCATCACGTCGACCACCCGGCGCCGCGCCATTGCCAGGACACCGGCCATCTGCTCGTCGGTGACCGCTCCCGGCAAGACCACGATCTGCTGGATGCGATAGCGGTCGACGATGCGCTCGAGATTCTCGAGCGGACCCAAGGTACCGGTGAGGATCTCGTCGCTCTGGCCGGCGGTGTCGATCACACCCACCACGTCGATGCCCATGGCGTCGTCCTGCACCAGCGTCAGTTCCACTTCCTTCGCGCGCGACTTGGGCCCCACCACGCACGCGCGTTTCAAGTCCACCTTCTGCGCCAACAGGCGCCGGTGCACGCGGCGCACCGACCAGCGCAGCAACCACGTGTACAAGATCGCGAACGGAACCAAGAACGCCACCACCATGCGCGAGTAGGTGCGAATCTGGCTCAAGTACGTGCTGGTCATGAGCAACACCGACGCGAACACGATGGCGCGCCCCACGTCGAACAGTTCGTCGACCGCCTTGGTCTCGCGCCGAATGCGATACAAGCCCACGGCGGCGAAGGTGAAGACGAAGAGCAGATTCTCGAACACGATGAAGCGCTGGTACGCACTCACGGGGAAAATCGGATTGGTGAAGATGCCGGCCAAGAGCACGCGCAGGTAGTAAGCGGAAAAGAACGCGGCGTTGAACGCGGCCAAGTCCAGCACCAGAAACAAGAGCACCTTGGCGACTTCGCGGTAGCGCTTGAGCAGGTACGCCACACCTCCCCACTTCTCGTAGTAGCGCACCAGACTCGCGAGGTGGGCCACGAAGGAACGGTTCAGCACCGTCTGCGCGCTCTCGCGTTTGTACCCGTGCTCGACCACCGCATCGGCCACGTAGTACACGCTCAATCCACGCTGCTTCATGCGGTAGCACCAATCGACGTCCTCGAAATACAGGAAGAAGCGTTCGTCCATCATGCCGACACTGTCGACCGCCTCGCGCCGCACGAACATGGCGGCGCCCAACAGCCAGTCGACTTCGCGCGTTGAGGCGTGGTCGAAGTCGAGCATCAAGTGGTCGCGCACCGGCTTGGGATTCTTGAACAGCTTGCCGAGCGGTGTCCGCCGCAGCACCAGCACGGCGAAGGTGTAGAAGCGACGGCACGAGAGCTGCACCGAGCCGTCCTCGAACACCAGCTTGGGACCCGCGATACCAACCTTCGGGTTGGCGTCCATGAAGTCGACCAGCTTGGTGACGGTGCCACGCTTGACCACAGTATCGGGATTGATAATGAACAAGTAGCGCGCACGCGCTTCGCGAATACCGACGTTGACGCCCTTCGAGTACCCGACGTTGTCGCGCCCCGCGACCACGCGCGCCCACGGGAATTCGCGCCGCACCAGGTCCGGGGTTCCGTCGACGCTCGCGTTGTCGACCACGATGACTTCGAGCAAACCCGATTGCACGTCGGCGGCCAGAGAAGCGAGGCACGCGCGCACCACACCCGAGCTGTTATAGGTGACGATGATGACGGAGACGCGCACGGGCTACGGGATCCTTCGCCGTATCGACGCGAAGCGGAGCTTCCACACCATGAAGGCCGCCTCCCAAATGATGCGTCGCGACATCTTCGACGCACCCACCAAGCGGTCGGTGAACACGATCGGCATCTCGACGATGCGGAACTTGCGCTTCCAGGCGTGGAACGTCATCTCGATCTGGAACGAGTAGCCGCCGCTCTTGACCTGGTCGAGCGGCAGCGCCATCAGTACTTCGCGGCGGAAACACTTGAAGCCGCCGGTGGCGTCGTGGAGCGGCATCCCGGTGACGATGCGCGTGTAGATGTTGGCGGAAATACTCAAGATCAAGCGCGAGAGCGGCCAGTTGACGACGGTGACGCCCTCGACGTAACGCGACCCGATCACCACGTCGGCGTCGCGAATGCGATCCAAGAAGCGCGGGATCGCCTTGGGGTCGTGGGAGAAATCGGCGTCCATTTCAAAGATGAAGCGCGCGGCGGTGTTCGCGAGCGCCCACTTGAAACCGGCGATGTACGCGGTCCCCAACCCGAGCTTGCCGCTACGATGGATGGCGTGCACGCGCGGCTCGCGCGCGGCGACCGCGTCCACGATCTGTCCGGTCCCGTCGGGCGAGCCGTCGTCGACCACCAGCACGCCGAGGTCGACGGGCAACGCGAGCAGCGCTTCGATCAAGCGCTCGATGTTGTCGCGCTCGTTGTAGGTCGGAATTACGACGAGCGCGTCCACCGCGTCCCCTTTCTGCGCGCCTCCAGCCACAACGACCCCACCAACGCCAGCACGGTGGCGACGAGTGCCGTCACCGAGATGGTCGCCCCCTCCTTGAGCAGGGCCGTGTCGTAGCGCATGACGATCTCGTGGCGACCCGCCGTCAGGGCCAGCGCGCGGAAGGCGTGATTGGCGCGCAGAATCTCGGCCGGGGTGCCGTCGACGGTGGCCTTCCAGTCGGGGTAGTACGCTTCGCTCACCACCACGATGCCGGGGCGGTCGAGGTTGACCGCGAGTGCGATCTCCTTGTTGCCGCGGCGCTCGATGGTCACCTCGGCGCTGTCGCCGGGCGCGGGCTTCACGGCCGGCTCCTTCGACAAAAGCACGGTGTGACGCAGGTCGACGCGCCCCTCGGCCATCGTGGCCAGCGCCTCCTCTTCGGTCGCCACCACGTAGTCCCCCGCCACCCACGCACGCGGGAACGCGTCCTTGTTCTCGTAGATCGCGCGCGGCGTTCCTTCGTAGTCCTTGCCCACCCACACCGGCTTGAGCGACGGGTGTTCGGGCAGTCGAATCGCGGAGACGATGAAGCGCGCGTTCAGCATGTCGACCAGGTCGAGTCGCCACGAACCCAGGCTGTGTGTCAGCGCGTCCAGGAATTCGTCGTAGTTCGAAAGCTTGGCGGGGTGATAGCCGCCCACCGAGGCGATGTCGAATATCATAAACCGATTCGACATGAAGCCCGCCGAGTTGGTGAGGTTGCTAAGATCGTCGATCGGGAGTACCCGGAACACGCCCGGTTGCTTGCGCAAGAATTCGATGGCCTCGTCGGATCGCGTGTAGGCGTCCTTGGTCGCTTGATCGCGAATGATCCGATAGGCGTCGTGGTGGCGGAAGCGCTCGGGGTGGACGATGTAGCGATCGACGCGATAGTAGTCGACGGCACCCAGCAACAGCACCAAGGCCGCGAAGACGACCGGGCGCATTCGCGACGACGCGAACGCGAACACCGCCCCGGCCAGCGCCAGGGCCAAGGTCGCGATCTGGATCACGTCGCGCGCGAGGAACTCTCCCACCATGCGACCGATGGTCGCGCGCGTGGCCGGGTCGTCGGTCACGCGCACACGTGCGGCGGCACCTCTTGCGAAACCGTCGGACCAATAACCCTGCGACAGAAGTGCGAGCACGAAGCACGCGGCGGCGACCACGAGGGCGCGCAGCGCCCAGCGCTTGAGGTGCGCGCGTTCGCTGCGCATGACGTGGTCGAGTCCGATCGCGAACAGCAGCACGACGGCGAGCTGCTGCACGATCAGCACCATCACGGGCACGCGGAACTTGCTGAAGTAGGGCGCATACTTGAAGAGCGGGCCGTACAACACCGGAAAGAACTTGCCGAAGGAGACGAACGTCGCCACCACGGCGACGAAGCAGAGAAAGCCGACCCAGCGCGTGCGCACGCGCAGGACGGCGACCGCGGCCAGAGCGAGTACCACAACACCGAGGTAATTCGGATAATCGGTGAACGGCATGTGGCCGAGATACAAGTCCTTCCCGAACCCGAAGGAGAACGGGACCAGGAAGGTCAACATTTCCGACGGGTGCAGGCTCCAGTTGGTCGCGTATCCGTAGGCGAGCCCGCCCGTCTCCGAAGCTCCGCGAATCGAATACTTCGCGTAATCGTGCACCGGGAGGTAGAGCACCGCACATATAAGGAGCGAGACACCCGCCGCCACGGCGAAGGTCGCGGCTCCGAAGCCCACGTCGGCCAGGGCACCGCCCCAGGGCGAGGCGCCTTCGCGTCGCACCCGCGCGCCCAGTCGCGCCGGTAGCGGCGATACCGGAGACGGACGGCGCCGCGCCGCGTCGAAGAGCGCCATGGTCCCGAAGAACACGAGGTGCAGCGCCACCAGCGCGTAGGTGTAGTACGACACCTGCAGGTGACTGCGCAGCATCGAGAACCCGAGTGTGATGGCGAGGGCCGCCGCGTTGCCCACGACGTTGCGCCCGCGCCACACGCGGTCCCAGAACAGGAGCGCGTAGGGCAAGTACGCCACCGCGCACGCTTGGCTGCCGTGACCGTTGGCACCGATGGCGACCAAGTTCGGCATCCACATCATGAGCAGTCCGGCCGGGATGGCGGCGGATGCGCGCACACCCCGATCCCATAACAATAGAAATACGCCGAAGCCGGTCGCCAGCGTGTGGAACAGGAGCCACGAATACTCGGGCAGCGACAGGAGTTTGCGAAACGGCTTGATCACCCAGTTGATCGGGTAGACCCAGGGCGTAAACGCCATGCTGCCGTAGCTCGGCATGCCGCAGAACAGGTACGGATTCCACACCGGGTATTCGCCTTGGGCGAGCGACTTCTGCCCCACCGCGGCGAAGCTGGTGGCGGACTGGCTGTCGCCCGACACGAACACCTGGCCCTGGAACACGATCTCCGGGTACAGCACGGCGATCCCGGCCAGCATCACGACGAACGCGATCAGGGCGACACCCCAACGCGACGACATGAGGCCGCGCGCGCGTGCGTTCACGGGCGACAAAGCGGGCGCACTTGCATTGCGGGACGACTTCGAGGACATAGAAATAGAGGCGGTCGGTGAATGATACCACACGCCCCGGGGCGCGTGAATCGGGGCGACGGCGGGCCTATCGCCTCCCGGCGGCTTCCAGCACGGCGTCGACGCACCGGCCCCAGGAGAACTGTCCGGCGCGCGCGCGAATCTCGCGCGTCATGCGCTCGCCCGCGTTCTCGTCGAAGAAGCGGGTCAGCGCGCGCGCGAGCTCTGCGGGCGCGCGCGCGGGAACGACGTAGCCGGTGACACCGTCCTCGACCACGTCGGGCAACCCGCCCACGCGCGTCACGATGACGGGCCGTTCGAAACTGTACGCCGTCAGCACCACGGCACTCTGGGTCGCGGAAACGTACGGGAGCGCCACGACGTCGGCGGCGCGAAAGTAGCTCCCCACCTCGTCGTCGCCCACGTAACGATCGACCACGCGCACGCGCTCGTGAATGCCGAGGCGGCGCATGCGCTCGTCGTACGGTCTGCGGTCGTCGTAGAATTCGCCCACGATGCACAAGGTGGCGCCGAGTCGTTCGCCCGCGATCGCGAAGGCGTCGAGCAGCGTGTCGAGTCCCTTGTACGCGCGCACCAATCCGAAAAATAAAATTACGCGGCCCGACAGTCCGAGTTTCGTGCGCGCCTGCGCGCGCGTCTCGTCACCGCCTTGAAAAAGGTCGAAGATCGGCATGGGGCTGAACACCACGCGCGCGCCGGGTAGGAGCGTCGACAGCGTGGCCCCGTCTTCGCGCGACTGCACCACGAAGCCGTGGGCGCGCGCGAGCCCCCACTTCACCAGCGCGCGGTCCATCGGCCGGGCCTCGTGCGGGAGAACGTTGTGGCACAGGAACACGACGCGCGCGTCCGAGTGCTTGCGCACGCGCGCGGCGATCGCGCGCATGGCGGGCGCGAAGAATGGCTGCCACCACTGTACGACCACCACGTCGGGGCGGAAGTCGAGGACGACGCGCGCCGCCCGCGTCCACGAACGTGGTCCGATGGAGTCGATCACGCGCACCGACTCGTCGCCCGCGGTGCGAGCGCGTTCGTCGTACTGCGTGCGCCCGGGAAAGAGCACCTGCGGATAGAGCCGCGTGAAGTTGACCAGGAGGACGTCGTGCGAGAGGCGCAGCTCGCGCGCGAGCATGTGGGTGTAGTGGCTGATGCCGCCGCGGTACGGGTAGGCGGGGCCGACCAGGCAGACTCTCATGCGGTGCGCGATCGCGCGCGCGGCACGCGCTCGCCGCGCACGTCGTATTCCTTGAACGCGTACACCGCCTCGCGCGCGGTGCGGGCCGAGATCAATTCCGCCAAGAGCCCGATCGACGCCACCTGAATCGAGACGATGATGAGGACGAAGCCCAAGAGCATGATGGGCCGCACGCGCAAGCCGTTGCCCGCCAGCCAATGGATCAGGAAATAGAGGTTGGGTGCGAGTCCGAGCACGAACAACACCAGCGCGATGCGTCCGAACAGGTGGAGCGGATTCAGCGCGCGGCGCGTGACGAACATGGTCGTGACCAAGTCGAAGAAGCCGTTCAGGAAGCGACGCGCGCCGTACTTGCTCTTGCCGTACTTGCGCTTGTAGTGCTTAACACCGACTTCGTCCACACGAAAGCCTTCCCACGCCGCCAAGGCCGGGATGAAGCGGTGCAACTCGCCGTACACCGTGATGGCGTCGACCACCTCGCGGCGGTACATCTTGAAACCGCAGTTGAAGTCGTGGAGCTTGACGCCGGTTACCATCGATGTGACACGATTGAACACGCGCGACGGCAGCGTCTTCGACGGAGGATCTTGCCGGTTGGTCTTCCAGCCCGACACCAGGTCGGCGCCGGCTTCGATGCGCTTCAAGAGATTGGGGATTTCGGCGGGGTCGTCTTGCAGGTCGGCGTCGATGGTGACGATCAAATCGCCGGAGGCGGCGCGAAAACCCTCGTTGAGGGCGGCCGACTTGCCGTAGTTGCGCCGAAAGCTAATGACGCCCACCCGCGGCGAACGCTCGCGCAGCGTGCGCAGCACGGCGATGGTGCGGTCGGTGCTCCCGTCGTCGACGAAGAGGTACTCGTGGTCGACCTTCATCTCGGTCAGCACGGCGTCGAGGCGTTCGAACAACTCGGGCAGCGCCTCTTGCTCGTTGTAACACGGGACGACGACGGAAATCTTCACGGGATTAGCCTACCCCCTTCCCGAGTCGGCGGTAAAGCGATTCCAGCCCCTCGACTTCGCGCGCGAGCCCGTCTTCGAGCGCGGTGCGCGGCGTGTAGCCCAGCTCGCGCGCGGCCAGCGACACGTCGGCGTAGGTATGCATGACGTCGCCCTTCTGCGACTCGGTGTAGCGCACGTCGAGTGTCCGATTCATGACGCGTCCCAGCACGTCGAGCACGTGATTCAACGTGACGCGGCTGCCGCCACCGATGTTGAACACGGTCTCGCTGCCCGCGTACTCCATGGCCGCGAGGTTCGCGGCCACCGCGTCGGCGACGAACGTAAAATCGCGCGTCTGTGTGCCCGATCCGTACACCTCGATGGGTGCGCCCGCCAGGCCCGCCTTGATGAAGCGATGAAACGCCATGTCGGGACGTTGGCGCGGTCCGTACACGGTGAAGTAGCGCAGGCTCACGACCGGAATACCGTAGTTGGTGCCGTAGAGAGTCACCAGCCCTTCGCCCGCCAATTTTGTGACCCCGTACGGCGAGAGCGGACGCGTGCGATGGTCCTCGCGCATGGGCAGCTCCGCGGTCGATCCGTACACCGAGCTCGAGCTGGCGTACACCAAGCGCGTGCCGCCCAGCGAGCGCATCGTTTCGCACAGGCGTTGCGTCGCGCGCACGTTGTTGTCGATGTAGGGCTCGAACGTGCGGCCCCAACTCGCGCGCACACCGGGTTGCGCCGCCAAGTGAAACACGACGGCGGCGCCCGCGAGGGTCGCCTCCAAGTCGAGTGTGACGAGCGAGCCTTCGACCAAACGAAACCGCGGCGAAGCGAGGAGCGAGGAGAGATTGTCGCGTTTGATGCGCGCGTCGTAGTAGTCGGTGAAGCAGTCGATACCGACGACGTCGTGGCCGCGCGCCACCAACGCCTCGGACAGGTGGGACCCGATGAATCCCGCCGCTCCCGTCACCACCGCGCGCGTCGACATGGCGCTACGGCTTCTTCGCCGAGCTGCCTTCGCGCAACTTGCTGTCGAAGTCGGCCAGCATCTTCTTCGCGTCGGCGTCTTCGGGGTGCCGGGCGATCCAATCGGTCAAGTACTCGCGTGCGCGCTCGAACATGCCGCCACGCGCCGCCAGCGTGTAGGCGGTGACCACCAAGTCGCGCGCCTCGGGGTCGTCGGCCAGAATGGGCTGGATCATGTCGAGCGCCTGGTCGTACTTGCCCTGGCGCTCGTACACGTTGGCCAAGCGGTACATGGCCTGGAAATCCTTGGGGCGCTCTTTCAATACCGCCAGGTAGTGCTGTTCGGCGCGCGCGGTGTCGCCCGCGTCCATATAATAGAGCCCCAGCAATTGCCGGGGCGGGTCGAGCTGGGGCGAAATCTCCTGCGCCACCTGCATGTAATGGATGGCGGCGTCGTAGTCGCCCGACGTGTGCTTCGCGAACGACAACTCCATGAACGCGACGCTGTAGTTTTGAATCAGGTGCACGACGTAGTCCTGCAGGTAGACGCTACCGTCGCTCTTCCAGTCCTTGGTGAGAATACCGTCGTACTGGTACTCATGGACGATGCAATCCTCGAGCTTGGGCACGTTGACCATGCGCTCGCCCTTGCGCGGGACCACTTTGTACGCGAGCCCTTCCATCTCCAGGATGTCTTTATAGGGTGCAAATGTGGCCGACGGGATCGTCACCGCGAAGTAGATCGGGCGCTGGAAGCGGTTGGTGCGAATGATGTGGTCGACGGCCAGGTCGCGCACCAAGAGCCACCCGTCTTGCGACGGGATCGGTGTTAGCGCGTCGATCTGGTCGTCGCGCCACACGATGGGAAACTTGCCGCCCTCGGTGACCTGGGTCTCGCTCGGCACGTTGTCGCGACACTGCTTGATGTACCACGGCGTGTTGAGCAGGCTCAAGTTCACGACCTTGACGTCGCGCCGATAGCCCTCGACTTCTTGGATGTACCACAGCGGAAACGTGTCGTTGTCGCCGTTGGTGAAGATGATCGCGTTGGGTTCCAGGCACACCAGCATGTTGCGCGCGTATTCCTGGCAGATGTGGTTGTGCGAGCGGTCGTGGGTGAAGTAATGCTGCTTGAGTGTAAACAACGGCATCGCGACCAGGGCCATCGCCGCCACCGCGGTCGCGGGCAGCGGATTTCCGCCCCGCGCGAAAACGCCCTTCAGCTCGTTCAACACGCTGGCCGCACCGATGCCGATGTACATCGCGAAGTAGTAGAACGCCGGCGAATAGAAGTAGTCGCGTTCGCGCACCTCGCTGTCGGAAAAATTGAGAAACACGATCAACCCCAGGCTCATGACCAAGAGCGTCACGAACAGCATCACGAAGGTCTTCCGGTGCTTCGCGAACTGGTCGACCATGCCCCAGATACCCAAGGCCACCGGGATCAACGACCCCAGATTCAGCCGCCCCACATAGGCCTGGAACATCTGGAACTGGGCCTGGAAGTACCCGTTGAAATGCTGGAGCTGCCATAGAAACGGAGCCTTGCGCGCGGTGATGCTGGTGGGCGGGTATTGCTCGCGGCGCAACACGGCGTAGAGGTTGCGCCACGTTTGGGGATCGCCTTCGTCGATAGACGGGTTGTGCATCGAGCGCAGGTACAGCATGAGATGCACCGAGAGCCCCAGCACGAACAGCCCCGCGCACACGGCCGCGAAGGAGCGTCCGCGCGAGTAGTACCAGATCAGGATCCCGACCATGACCACCAGGAAGAACACCGTGAGACCGCCGTTGCGGTAGATGGTGGCGTCGGCCACGAAGATGGCGAGCGTCATACTCGCCACGATCCATTCCGCGGTCGAGAAGGGACGGTCCTTCGACATCAGCACGAAGAAAAAGATGCCGGAGAACACGAGCACGGTTCCCAAGTGGAAGCCGACACTCAACGCGAGCAAGTAGAACACGAGATAGATGAGCGACGTCGACCGCGGCGTCTTGGGGAGGTCGCCCCACTTGATGACGAGCCACGTCATGAATCCCATGAAGGCGGTGCTCATACCGTAGACTTCGGCTTCGATCGAGTTGGTCCAGTAGGTGTCGCTGAAGGTGATGAACATGGCACCGACCAGGGCGCCCCCCACACGCACCAGCCCATCGGCCGTGGTCTTGCTCTGTCCCGCCATGTCGTCGAAGAAGCGAACACACAGCACGTAGACGAACAGCGCGCCGGCGGCACCGCAAAACGCCGACAGCAAGTTCACGCGCTGCGCGATGGACAAGAATGTGAGCGGGAGAAGACTCGCGACCTTGGCCACCAGAATGTAGAGCGGTGTTCCCGGCGAATGCGGGATGCCGAGGATGTGCGCCGACGCGATGAATTCGCCCGAGTCCCAGAAGCTGGCACTCGCTTCCATGGTGCGAGCGTAGAGGAAGAAGCTCCCTAGGAACGCCAACGCCGCGCCGGCCCAGAACAGCTTGCGCAGCGAACCATGGGCGAATTCGACCACCGCCGGCTCTTTAGGATTGGGTCGGGTCATGTCGTTCGGATTGTGTGATCGGATCAAGGCGGACTCGCCGGCCGCCGGGTCGCGCTCGCCGCTCGCATTGAGCCACGAGTCCTCGGGTTGTACGTCCTTGCACCCGGGCGGTTCCCGGCGCGTAAGTGGCACGACCCAAACACCCTACCCGAACCTGCGCGGGTCGATCAAGCGCGAAAACCGGAAGCGCCGGTGCGCCGGCCCACGAAGTAGACCAGACCCACCAAGCTCACCACCACCGACACGATGAAGGTCAGAAATTCCATGGCGAAGGCGTCGGTACGGCCCACCCCCGCCGCGGCGAAGAGCACGATGCCGAGCCCTTCGCGGATGCCAAGGCCGTTGATGGTGATGGGCGGAATCATGGCGAGGCTCAACAACGGAATAAAGACGAAGAACTGACACAACACGACCGCGTCCACGTGAATCCCCAGTGCCATCCCGACCAGCACGTGCGTCACGACGCGCAGCGCCTGAATGAACACCGAGAACAGCACGAGCTGTGCGACCAGCCGGCGCTGTCCCTTGAACGGGGCCAGGTGATCCAAGATCGAAGACGCGCGCCGGTCAAGCGCGAAGTGACGAATTCTCAAGACGCCCCGACGCAACGCATTTCCCAGTGGGCGATGAAAATAGAAACCGAGTGCCGGAATCATGCACGCGACGAAGATGCCGAAATACACCAGGTAGTGAGCGGGGGCGACCGGAATCAAGAAGACGACGGCGATCGCGGCGAGCAGGCACAGGCTGAAAACGCCGAGCAAACGGTCGAGCATCGTCACCGCGATCACCTGGTACGGATCGGTCCCCATCTTGGTGACGTCGTACACCTTGACCACATCGCCGCCGATGTTGGCGGGCAGAAAATTGTTGAAGAACAACCCCACGAAGTAGAAGCGAAACGTATCCCGACGCGGCAGTGCCACGCCGCTCGCGCGCAAGAGCACATGCCACTGCAGCCATCCCGCGACGTTGCTCAAGAAGAAAACGATCACCGCCGTCGCGAGCAGCGTGCGATCCATGCCGCGCACCAGCGTTTCCAGCTCGGCGAAGGATATCTTGCGCATCAGGAGCGCCATCAGCGCCACCGTGACGCCGATCTTGACCCCCCAGCGCAGCACCGCGCGCGCGGGGTGCGCGGGGGCGCCGACAGCCTCCTGCACGACGTCGCTCACGGGCGCGCCGCCTTCACGAAGATCGCTTCCATCTCGCCCGCGCAGCGATCCCACGTCAGCGAGCGCGACCACGCGAGCGCGGCGTCGCTCATGCGCGCCCACCGCGCGGTGTCGGTCAACAGGACGACGGTCTTCTCCGCAAGGGCGTCGGCGTCGCCGTACGGGACCAAGAATCCAGTCTCTCCGTCTTTGATGGAGTCGCGCAAACCCGGCCGGTCGCTTCCCACCACGGGAACGCCACACGCGTTGGCTTCCACCACCGTGAGTCCCCATCCTTCCTTCGGACTCGCGTTGACGCACGCGTGAGCGGTGTTCAGGAGCTCGACCACCGCGGCGGCACTCGCGCGGCCGGTGAATGTGGCCGTGTCGTCGAGTCCCAGTCGATGCGCGAGGCGCTTGAGCGCCGGGAGCTCGGGACCGTCGCCGACCACGACCAGGCGCGCGTCTTTGACCTCGCGTCGCACGCGCACAAACGCCTTCAGCACGACGTCGACCGCCTTGTAGCGCCGCAGCCGGCCCAGATGCACGACAGTGGGCGCACTCGCGCGCGCGACACCCGCCAACACGCGATAGCGCGCGTGGTCGAGGCCGCACAGGACGACGTCGATGCGATCCGCGGCGATGCCGCGCCTTACCAGATCGTCGCGCGTGCTCGGGCTGATGGCGACGAAACGCGAGCGGCGATACACGCGCGGGATCAACGCCTCCCACATCAGAACGTAAGTCGCGAACAAGGGGTTCGTTTCTCGGAACACCGTCGTACCGAACAAGTGCGGGATCACCGCCACCACGGGGCGGCGGGTGTAGAGCGGCATGAAGAACGGAATCTTGTTGATGTCTTCGACTACGAGGTCGAATGAATGCGTGCGCAGAAGGCGACCCGCCACACGCGGCAACACGAAGTTGGCGTTCCACCAGGAGCCCGCGCGCACGACGCGAATGCCGTCGACGACTTCTTCGCCGGAACACCCCTCGAAGCGCGTCGCCACCAGGGTCACGGGGTGCCCGCCCGCGACGCAGCGCGTGAGGATCTCATGCAGGTGGACTTCGGCGCCGCCCGCTTCGGGGTTCCTGATGTCGCGCCAATTGACCGCGAGGATGTTCACGCTAGCGCTTCCGTCCCAAGACGCCGATCACCATCGAGGTCGCCATGCGCACGTCGTGCGGGATGGCGCGCCGCGCCGTCGCGCGCGCGCGTACGACCGCGGGTGAGGGGTGCATGGGCAGTCGCACGCCGGCCTTCAAGAGCACACGCCGCGCGCCGCGATACCACACCGGTGGAAACAGATTCTCTCCGTACGCGCCGACCACCTCGAAGCCAGCGTCGCGCAAGAGCCGCGAAAGCTCGCCGGCCGAAAACTCCGTCTCCCAGCCCGCGAACCATTTGTCGACCGCCATCAGCGCGTGCTTCATGAGCGTGTAGTAGTGATAGCGCTGGGGGACGTCGACGAGCACGTATCCGCCCGCGCGCAAGACGCGCGCGTTCTCGCGCAGCAAGACGAGCGGGTCGCGAAAATGCTCCAGCAATCCTTGGTGGAAGACGACGTCGAAGGAGCCGTCGCGAAACGGAAGTGCCAGCGCGTCGCCCGCCACGATGCGGAGGTTCTCACGACCCGACGCCTCGCGCATGATGCGCAGCGACTCTTCGCTGTAGTCGAGCGTCCACACCTCGGCACCGCGCGCGGCCAACGCGACACTGTCGCGCCCGGTGCCGGCGCCCACTTCGAGCACGCGCCGGCCGCGCACGTCGAGTTGCGAGCAGAGGTACGTCACCACTCGGCCGTCGTTGGCGTAGACGTCGTCCAAGCCCGGCGACGACGACCAGAACTCTTCCCAATGTTTCTTTTCGGAGGAACGCGGCATGCGAGAGGAAAAGGCGCGAATCAAAAACCAATCAAGAGGCGCTCGGCCAAGACCGGCGGCAGGCCCGCCTTCAAGATTTTTTCGGCCGCCTTCTCGCGGTCGTAACGCACGCGAAACAGGCGCGCCGAATCGGTCTCGTCGTCGAAAACCACGTAGGACGCGTCGGGGTTGCCGTCGCGCGGCTGCCCGACGCTGCCCACGTTGATCACGTAGCGACGCGACGCCAAGTCGAGCATGAGGGGTCCGTCGCTCGGAAAACGCTGCGCGGTGCCGTCGTCGACGAACACCACCGGCGAGTGCGAATGACCGATGAAAGCGGCGCGATGCGGGAGCATGGCTTCGAACGCGCGCTCGGCCCCGACCTGGTCGAGGACGTACTCCCAGTCCTCGGGCCGGTAGGGTGAGGCGTGCACGGCCATGATGCGTGCGTGGTCACGATACACGTACGGCAGTGTGCGCAGGAACTCGGCGTTCTCCGGAGTCAAGCGCAGCGCGCTATAATGGATGCCTTCGAGGGCGACTTCGTGGAAGAACGCGCGCTCGCGCGCGTCGACCACGGCCGCGTCGTGGTTGCCCTTGAGGCACGCGACCTTGGGCAGCGACCGCACGCGGTCGACGCACTCGTTGGGATTGGCCCCGTAGCCGATGACATCGCCCAGGCACAGGTAGAAGCCGACACCTTGCTCGCCGGCGTGCGCGAGCACGGCTTCGAGCGATTCCAAGTTGCCGTGCACGTCGGAGAAGATGGCGTACTTCACGCGCCGTCCTTTCGGAACTCTTTGACGAACCGATCAACCAACCCGTTTACGAAGCGCCCGGCTTCTTCCGAGCTGAAACGGTGCGCCACCTCGATGGCCTCGTCGATGATCACGCGCGCGGGGACGTCGGGAAAGTAGAGGACCTCGGCGAGCGCGAATCGCAAGATATTACGGTCGACCAAGGACACGCGTTGCGGGTCCCAATTCTCCAAGAGCGACTGGATCACCGAGTCGAGGTCGGCTTTCTTCTCCATCGTCTTCAAGAACAGTGTACGCGCGTATTCAGCCGTCTCATCCGACGGTGTGCGGCGACCGATCTGTTCCTCGATGATGTCGTGCGTGGAGCGTTCCGAGAACTCCGCCTCGTAGAGCCCCTGCAACACGATCTCCCTCGCCCTCCGTCGTTTCCCCATCGGCTAGTTCCGGAACTGGCTCATCAGCTCGACCAGGGCGACGGCGGCGTTCCATCCGGCATTGCCGTGCTTGCCGCCCGCGCGGTCGACGGCCTGTTCGAGCGTGTCGGTCGTGAGCACGGCCAAGGTCATCGGAACACCCGTCGACAACGCGGTCGACTCGATGGCTTGCGTCACGGTTTTCGACAGCACGTCGTGGTGCTCGGTTTCGCCCTTGATGATGGCACCGGCCCACACCACTCCGTCGGCCCGACCGTCGCGCGCGACTTTCGCGGCGAGTTGCGGAACCTCGAAGGCACCGGCCACCCAGTATATAACGATATCGTCCGGGGCGACACCATGTTGCGAGAACGCCTCGACGGCGCCGTCGACCAGTCGCTTGGTCACCACGTCGTTGAAGCGGCTCGCGACCACCGCGACGCGCCGGCCGGTGGCGTCGAAACGGCCGCGCACGTCACTGGGCATGCTTGCCCCGCCCGCGCGGGATGGTCGTGGTCAAGACCTGGCTCAAGAGGTGGCCGAGCTTGTCGCGCTTGACCTCCAGGTAGTGACGATTGTCGTCATTGGCGGTAATTTCGATGGGGACGCGGTCGACGACTTCGAGCCCGTGCGCCGACAAACCGACGACCTTCTTGGGATTGTTGGTCAGAAGTCGAATCTTCCCCACCCCCAGGTCGCCCAATATCTGCGCGCCGATTCCGTAGTCGCGCAGGTCGGGCGGGAACCCGAGGGCCTCGTTGGCTTCCACCGTGTCGTGGCCGGCGTCCTGCAGCGCATAGGCCCGAATCTTGTTCTCGAGCCCGATGCCGCGCCCCTCTTGGTTCATGTACAGGAGAACCCCGGAGCCCGCCATCTCGATCTGCGCCATGGCCTGGTGCAGCTGCGGACCGCAGTCGCAGCGCAGCGACCCGAACACGTCGCCGGTGAAGCACTGCGAGTGCACGCGCACCAAAGCGGGTTCGTCGCGCTGGATGGTCCCCTTCACCAGCGCGATGTGGTTGTGCCCGCTGGCCAGGCTTCGATACAGATGCAGCGTGAACTCGCCGTACTCGGTGGGAAACCGAATCGTTTCCACCCGCTCGATCAAACGGTCGTGGTGGCGGCGATACGCGATCAAGTCGGCGATCGTCACCATCTCGAGCCCGTGCTCCTTCGCGATCTGCTGCAAGCGCGGCAGACGCGCCATCGAGCCGTCGTCGTCGAGCACTTCGCACAAGACGCCGACGGGAGCCAAGCCCGCCAGGCGTGCCAAGTCGACGGAGGCTTCGGTGTGTCCCGCGCGGCGCAGGACACCGCCCGGTTTGGCCACGAGCGGAAACACGTGCCCCGGGCGCGCGAAGTCTTCCGGGCGCGTCGACGGATCGACCAACGCGCGAATGGTGGCCGCACGGTCGTGCGCGCTGATACCGGTCGTCGTACCGCCCACCAAGTCGACCGAGACCGTGAACGCGGTGCCGAGCTTGCACGTGTTCTCGGGCACCATGGGCCCGAGGCTCAGCACCTCCGCGCGTTCGGGCAGCAGTGGCGCGCAGATCAACCCGCGCGCGTACCGGGCGAGGAAGTTGATCTTGTCCGCGGTCACGCGCTCGGCGGCCAGGATCATGTCGCCTTCGTTCTCGCGGTCGGCGTCGTCGACCACGATTACGATGCCGCCGGAACGAATGATGTCGACCGCTTTCTCGATATTGGGAAACCCGCTCATCGTATCTCCTGTCTGGAGGGTCGTCGACCCTTCGGGGTTCGCCGGCTTCTACGCGCGGCGAACGAACTCACGAACGTACTTGGCAATCACATCGGCTTCGACGTTGACGCGCCGGCCGGCGCGGTAGGCCGCCAGTGTCGTGCGCGAGAGCGTGTGCGGTACCACCGCGATGGCAATGCGCCGCCCGCTGGCGCGCGACGCGATGGTGAGGCTCACCCCGTCCACCGCGATCGATCCCTGGTCGATGCACAACGCGAATACCTCTTCGGGTAGCTCGAGCACCAGCTCGGGTGCCGTACTCTGGGCGTCGAACGACGCGACCCGCGCGACGGCGTCGACGTGCCCCTGCACCAGGTGGCCGCCGAAGTAACGCGCGATGGTCGCCGCGCGCTCGAGGTTCACGCGATCGCCGGCGACGCGCTCTCCCAGTGTGGTGCGCGCGAGCGTTTCCGACACCGCCGTGGCGTCGAAGCCCGTCGCGTCGGAGTACTCGACGGTCAGGCACACGCCGTCGACGGCCACACTGTCGCCGGCCGACAACGACGACGCGATCTCCGGCGCCTCCACGCGCACGCGGCGCTCGGCACCCATGCTCTCCGCGCGCGCAATCGCTCCGACCGTCTCGACGATCCCGGTGAACACCGTTTACCTCGCTTGCTCGAGTGCGGTCGTCATCGGCATCCACGTGGTCTCGTTGACGAAACCAAAGCGCCGGTCCTCCGCGATGACGCGTTCGTCGACCGCACGCCCCGGAAAGCGCTCGCCCTCGGAGCGAAACAGCGGCACCCTCGCGGGACCGATCGCGCGCCCGGAGCGATACAGCCACGCCGCATCCCACGCGCCAAAATCGACGAAGCTCCAAAACACACGCGGACCACCTTCGACCAGAATGCGACGGAGCCCGAGGCCTGCGAGCGCGCGCACGACGTCGCCGACATCGAGCCCGCGCGGAGTCGAACGCGCGTTGAGCACGCGCGCACCCGTCTTCTTCAAAGCCTCGACGCGCGCTCGGTCGGCGTCGGGTGCGCACACGACCACGAAGTCGCGTCGCGCGCGCGCCCACTCGGTATCGAGCGGTGTGCGCGCATGCGTATCGAGGACGACGGGGACCGGGTCGCGATCCACACCGCCCGCGAGCAACCGGCAGTCGAGACGCGGTTGGTCGATCCGCACGGTTTCGATCCCGACGACGATCGCGTCGTGCACGGCGCGCAGTGCGTGGGCGTCGGCGCGCGCGGGTTCGTCGGTCACGTCGGTGCGACGCCCCGGCTCGCCGGCCACCATGCCGTCCGCACTGACCGCCATCTTGAGCGACACCGTGGTCGGAAACGCGAGGCGGTCGCGATAGAACCCGAGCGCGTCGAGTATGGCCGCGTCGGCCAGGCAACCCACGTCGACGCGAATCCCCGCCGCGCGCAGGACCGCTCAATACCGCGACCGCGCACACGCGGGTCGGGGTCGACGGCGGGACACACCACGCGCACGACTCCACTCTCGACGATGCGATCGACGCACGGCGGTGTGCGGCCTTGGTGCGCGCACGGCTCGAGCGTCACGTAGAGTGTCGCACCGCGCGCGGCCTCACCGGCTTGGTCGAGGGCGACGACTTCCGCGTGGGCGTCGCCGTGGCGCCGGTGATAGCCGGAGCCGACGTCGACCCCGTCGCGAACCACGACGGCACCCACGATCGGGTTGGGTCCCGTGCGCCCCGAGCCCAGCCGTGCCAGGTCGCGAGCGCGGTTCATGGCGTCCTGGTCGCGGGTCGACCAGGCCGCGTCGGCGGTCGACGGACCGTGCGGATGCAGATCGTCTATCAGGCGATTCGACAATTCGTTGCTGGAAACTGGGGAGGAATTGGATGATGGGAGAATGGCCCGCGCGGACGCGCGCCGAAGAGCCGCTCGCTCGTGATCCCGAGCGGCTCGAAGACGGATCCCTTCTCCCATCCAGACTGTGACTGTCGGCCCCGGAGTTTCACCGGATCTGCGGAGGTTTCCGCTCGCGGGCTATACCGCCGGTGGGGACTTTCACCCCGCCCCGAAGGTTTCCAAGGCCTCAATATGGCCCACGCGTGCGGGAAGTGTCAAGGCGCGCGCTATCCGAGCAGCGCGTCGACGAAGGCCTCGGGAACGAACTCAGTGAAGTCGTCGAGCCCTTCGCCCACACCGACGAAGCGAATGGGGACGCCGAGCGCTTCCTTCACCGCGATCACGATGCCACCCTTCGCGGTGCTGTCGAGCTTGGTGAGGATGACGCCGTCCAGCGAGAGATGCCGCGCGAACTCGCGCGCTTGCACCAAGCTGTTCTGCCCCAGATTCGCGTCCAATACGAGGAGCGTTTCGACCGACTCTTCCCCCAGCGCGCGCACGCACACGCGCCGCACCTTGGCCAACTCTTCCATTAGATTCGTACGCGTGTGGAGGCGGCCCGCGGTATCCACCACGACAGCGTCGAGGCCGCGCGCCGTAGCGGCCGAGCACGCGTCGAAGGCAACGGCACCCGGGTCGCTGCCCTCTTCGTGTCGAATCATCTCGACGCCCACGCGATCGGCCCAGATGGCGAGCTGATCGGTGGCCGCGGCGCGAAAGGTGTCGCACGCAGCGAGCAGCACCGACTCGCCATGTGACTTGAGGTAGTGCGCAAGTTTGGCCGTCGTGGTGGTCTTCCCTACGCCATTTATTCCCACGATCACAATCGCACGCGGCGTCGAACGCGCGCGCGGGTTGTCATCGGCACGAAGCAACTCGACAAAGCGCGCGCGCAAAACGGCGCGCAGATCGTCCCCTCCCTCCCGTTTGAGCGCCTGCACGATGCGATCAGTCGCCTCAATGCCGACATCCGCCTGAATGAGGAGTGCTTCCAATTCGTCGAGGTCGATGTCGCGCACATGGGTGCCGCGCTGGAACACATTCGCCAGGGGTGCGAGCAAGCTCTCGCGCGCGCGTTTGAGCTTGGCCTTGAGATCGAGCATGGGAATGTGCCCGGGCTGCGGGCGGACAGGTTACGCCGAGGCCGACGTGGCCGCGTCCGCGGCCACCGCCACCACACCGCGCGTCTTGAAGCGCTCGGCGTCGTCCAGGTGGACCGAGATGATCTTCGACACACCGGGCTCTTCCATGGTGACGCCGTAGAGGTTGTCGGCCGCTTCCATCGTCTTCTTGTTGTGCGTGATGACGATGAACTGCGTGTGGTCGGTGAAGGAGCGCAGGAGCTTCACGAAGCGCCCGATGTTGGCGTCGTCCAATGGCGCATCGACTTCGTCGAACACGCAGAACGGGCTCGGCTTGACCAGGTAGATCGCGAACAACAGCGACAGCGCCACCAGCGCGCGCTCGCCGCTCGAAAGACTCGAGATGTCGTGCAGCTTCTTGCCGCGCGGGCTGGCCACGATCTTGATGTTGGCCTCCAACGGGTCTTCGGAGTCGACGAAGAACAGGTCGGCCTCGCCGCCGTCGAACAAGGTCGTGAAGGTCTGCTTGAAGTTGTCGCGCACTTGCTCGAAGGTTTCGCCCAAGAGCCGGCGCGCTTCCTTGTTGATGCGGCGAATGGCCTGCGTCAGCGTCTCCTTTGCTTCGTCGAGATCGGCTTTCTGCTGGGTCAGAAAATCGAAGCGCTCCTTCTTCTCGTCGTGCTCGGAGACCGCCAGCATGTTGACGGGACCGAATTCGTCGAGCTTCTTCCGCAGATCCTCGAGCTCCTGCCGATCGACGCCTTCCCACTCCGCGGGCTGGAAGCGGTCGCGGTGCGTGACCAATTCGCTCAAGTCCTGATTGAACTTGTCGCGCCCCTTTTCGATCACACTGGCGACGCGCGTCTCGACCCCCGCCAACTCGACGTTGACGCGCTCGATGTTGGCGCGCTTGATGTCGCGCTGGTCCTTCATGGTGCGAATCTCGATCTCGAGCGCGTCGCGCGCTTCCTTGAGCGAGGCGTACGCCGTCGACGCGCCTTCGATCCGCTTCTCGACCCCCGCCTTCTCCGCGTGCAGGCCGGACACGGTTCCGCGCGCGGCCGCGATGTCTTCGCTGCTCAGACGAATCTGTTCCTCGGCGCGCGCCTGGTCTTCTTCACGCGCGCGCACCAAGGCGGCCAGTTCCTCGGCCAGCTTGGCCAGGTTGGTGACGCGCGTCTCGCTGGCCTGGGCTTCGGCCGACACCGACACTTCCGAGAGGCGCAGGCGCCCGACTTCTTCGGCCAGTGCCTCGCGCTCGCGCTCCGCATCGAGTGCGTGGGCTTCGAGTGCCGCCAAGTCGGCGCCTTCCAGGTCGGCGGCGGCGTCGGGCATCTGGGTGGCGCGTCGGGCGGAATCGAACTTCGGCTTGAGCGACAGGATGGCATCGCGCGTCTCGGCGATGCCGCGCTCGAGTGCGGTGATCTTCTCTTTCACACGCACCAGGTGCAACTCGCTCTCGCGGCGGCTCGCGACCAAGTCCTCGTAGGCCTGTTCGTCGGCGACCAGTGCACCGCGGATGGCGCCGATCTCGCGCTGCGCGCGCTCGCGCTCGTCGGTGAGTGCGGCGCGGCGTGTCTGCAGCGACTCCTCGCGCGACTGTGCTCCCGCCAGCGAGCGATCCAGCTCGGCCATCTTCGCGGTCATTTCGAGGAGCGTGGCGTCGATCTCGTCCTGGCCCGCCACCAGCACGCGACCCGGTCCGTCGAAGAAGACACCGTCGAGGGTCGCAACACGCGTCGCACCGCCGGACTCGATCAACGACAAGGCCGCGTCGACGTCCTCGACCACGACGACACCCTCGAGATACGCGACCAGGAAGGTCGAAACGGCCGGATCGCAATCGACCAGGTCGCGCGCGGGGCCGATGATGCCGGGGCCGCGCGGCGGGGTACCCTCGCTCACGAACTGGTCGGGGAACAGAATCTGGACGCGACCGGCGTCGCCGCGGCGGTACGACTTGAGCCACGACATGGCGTCGCGACGCGACCCGGCCACGACACTCTTCAAGATGGGTGCCAAGCAGGCTTCGAAGCACTTGCGATAGCGCTTCTCGACCCGTACGAGATCCGACAACACGCCGGCCAGAGCGCCATGCTGGCGCAACTCTTCCGCGGTGCGCGTGTGCTCGTCGTGGATGCGGTGGAGGAAGTCGCGCTTCTCGGCCAGCTTGGCCAAGGCACGGCTCGCTTCCGAAAGCTCTTCGTCGCACGCGGCCACCGCCGTCGCGGCCGCGTCGATCGAATTCGAGAGCAGCGCCAGTGCCGCTTGCTTCTCGGCCAGCACCTTGTGCTGTGCGGCGACGCGCGCTTCGACGGCGGACAACTCGGCGACGCGCGTCGATTCTTCGCTCGACAGGTCGTCGATCTGCGACTCGATGGCGTCTTGCCGGCGCGCCAGGTCCGAGAGTGCGGCCTCGATGTGCTCGAGCGCACCCTTCTCCTTGGCCTGCTCGCGCACCAAGTCGAGTGCGAGCTGCTTTCGCTTTCGCAGCGCGTCGCGCGCTTCGACCAGGCGCTGATTCGCCTCGCGCAGGGCCCCTTCGCGCGATCCGAGCCGCGTGCGCGCGTCCTCCAACGCCGCTCGCTGTCCGCTCGCGGCGGCGTTCGCCTCGTCCAACTCGCGGGCGACGGTGATCGCGCGCTCGCGGGCGCGCGCCACTTCGGAGGCGTCTTCCTCGATGCGGGCGCGGTTGGCGCTAATGCGCTCGCCGTGCACCGCGATGCGCTCGTCGTGCTGCTGCAGGGCTTGGCTGGTGGAAAAGCGCGTCTCGTGCAAGTCCTGCAGCGCCTTCTCGTGCTCGGCCGCTTCGACACGCAGGGTTTGCAGCCGGCTCTCCGCGATCGCGATCTCGTTGTCGCCGACCAAGCGCACGTTCTCGTGCGACTCGCGCTCGGTGTGCAGGTCCGCTTCCTTGGCGAGCAAGTCGAACAGCGCCGACTTCAACAGCGCGATCTCCATCACGTCGGCTTGTTCTTTGAGGGACTGGTAGCGGCGCGCCTTGCCCATCTGGTACTTGAGCGAGCGCAACTCCTTGTCGAGCTCGCTCAGGATGTCGACCAGGCGCAGAAGATCCTGCTCGGTGGCTTTGATCTTGCGCTCGGCCTCTTCGCGCTGGATGCGGTAGCGCATCACACCGGCGGCTTCTTCGAGCAGGTGGCGCTTCTCGTCTTCCTTCTCCGAGAGGACCTTCTCGATCATGTCGCGCTCGATGATGGCGTAGGCGCTGTTGCCCAGGCCGGTGTCGACCAACAGGCCGCGCACGTCCTTCAGGCGCACCGGCTGGCCGTTGACCAGGTACTCGCTGACCCCGCTGCGATACAGGCGACGTCCAATTTTGACGGTCTTGTATTCGGAGTTGAGGGCGTGGTCCTCGTTGTCGAGGGTCATGTAGACCTCGCCCATGCCCAACGGCTTACGCAAGCGCGTGCCGTTGAACAGGACGTTTTCCATCTTCGTATTGCGGAGCATGCGCGTGCGCTGCTCGCCCAGCACCCAGCGGATGGAATCGACGACGTTAGATTTCCCACACCCGTTGGGGCCGATAATGGCCGTGACCCCGCCCGAGAAGTCGAGCTCGATGCGCGACATGAAGGACTTGAAGCCCGAGATTTCGATCTTACGCAGGTGCACTGGGCGACTCCGGCGGAGCAAAATCGGCGTCGCCACGCGGCGAAACCGTTACTCCGGTAACTTGGTGATGCGAGTAAATCGTACCTGCGGAATGGCGTCCAGGTTTTTTTTGACGTCCCGCGCTTCCTCGCGCGTCTTGAACGGCCCGGCGTACACGCGGTACCACTTGCCCTTTACACCGAGGTCCAAAAATACGATGAAGACGGGAAATTCGCGGCTCTGGAGGAAAGAGACTTCTTCGCGCGCGCGGACCGACTCTTGGAAAGAACTGATGTGGATGGCGTACCAATCCTTATAGCGTTGCGCGAGGTCGTCCATCACGAGGATGTCAGAGGGATCGACCAGGACGCTCCCGCCGGTACGACCGCCGGTGTCGGCGGGGCGAATCGGCGCGGTCACCGCGGGTTTGGGCACGGAGTCGCGCGGGGCCGCCTGCGTGGTGTCGGCGCGGACCACGGCGACGGTGTCGATGGGTTGAAGACCGACCACGGGCGTTGCGGCCGGCTTCGACACGGTCTCTGGGGTTCGATCCGAGCGTCCCTGCCACAACCACCACCCCACGAATCCGATCACCAAGAATGCGAACGCGAGCAGCACGATGCGCGGAATGAGGGAGCTGTAACGCGACTCGGGCGCATCGATGGGCAGAGCATCCGCGGAGACGTCGGCAGCGCGCGACGGCGCGCGCGCGGTCGGGTCGGCGCCGGCCACGGGCTGGGGCCTCGCGGGAGTCGGCGGTGCGGGTTCCGGTGCGCGCACGGGCGCCGGCGCGGGCGCACCGGTGCGAACACTCCACACCTCGACGGCCTGGGTCGCGATCGACTCTTCGATCGCCTCCGCGTCGTTCTTGCCGCGCGGTCGGCGCGAGCCGTCGTCGCTGCGCACCACGATGGCCAGGTCGACCCCGGCCGCGAGCGGGTGCGGGCTCCCGTCTTCCTGTGTCAGCGGGCCCACGAACACCGCACAACGCGCGTGCGACGCCAGGCGCCGGGAGGCTTCGTCGAACGCGGATGCCACGAAGGGCATGCGCTTGGTCACCGGGAACGACCCGGCGGCAACCACGCGCAAACCGCTCGGCGTCTCCTGGGTCACCACACCGATCGAGCTTCCATAGAGCAGGAAGTCAAGGAGGCCGAGCGCGTCGGGTTGCGGCACGAGTCCCGAGAGCCCCACACTCAGGAAATCGCAGTCGATCAAGAGTGCGGACGGCACGTGGGCAGAGAGCGACTTCGCGAACACGTAGGCGAAGCCGTCGCGCGCGGCGACGGAGTCGTCGTCCGCGCACACATAGATACGCACCGGGGATTCGGCCGAGCGATGGACGACCGCGGCCACCATCGCCTGCATCGGTTCGACGAGCGACGGTGGAACCGTCGACGACGCGGCGGCCGAGTGGAGCACTCCGCTCGTAACCGGGATCCGATAGATGGAGACTCGATTCATGGAGCGTTACCCGCGCGCAGTACTTCGGTCAGCGCCTCGATCAGCAATTCCTCTTGGACGGGAAAGATGGTCGTCATGTTGACGCGGATCTCGTCGCCGCGCACCCGCACGAACACCGGCAGCGCCCGGGTTCGAAGTGCGCGCGCGATGCGTACCGCGTCGGCGTCGCCGCCGCAACGCACCGCGACCGCCGCCGACGGCACCACCGCACCGGAGAGGCTCCCGCCACCCACCGCGGCTTCGTCGGCCACGGCGCGCACGTTCCACCGCGACGCCACCAAACCCTCGACGCGCGCCGCCACGCGCTCCGCGCGGCTTCGACACGCCTCGTATCCCTCGCTCGCCGCCGCGATGACCGGCACTTCGTCGGACAGGTGCGCGGCGAACAGATACGCGCGTAGGACCTCTTGCAGCGCGGCGACGGCCACTTTATCAATGCGCACCGCGCGCCGCAACGGGTTTTGCTTGAGGCGATCGACCAGCGCCCGCCGGCCCAGAATGATGCCGGCCTGGACCCCGCCGAGCAGCTTATCGCCGCTCATGGTCACCAGGTCGACGCCGCTCTCCAACACCACCGGTGCCGCCGGGTCGTGACCGAGCCCGCGCTCCGCAAAGTCGAACAACGCCCCGCTGCCCAAGTCGAACACGGCGTGGCATTCTTTGGCGCGCGCGACGGCGACCAATTCGGATACCGATACTTCGTGCGCGAAACCTTCTATCTCGTAGTTGCTCTTGTGGACTTTGAGCAGCACGTCGCCGGCGCGCGCCTCGGACTCGTAGTCGGCGGCGTAGGTGCGGTTGGTGGTGCCGACTTCGACCACGTCGCGCGCCGCGTGGCGCAGAATCTCGGGGAGCCGAAAGCTCCCGCCGATTTCGACCAGTTCGCCGCGCGAGACGATGACACGCCCCGGCGGCGACAACGTATTGACGACGAGGTACACCGCAGCGGCGTTGTTGTTGACCACCATCGCGGCTTCCGCACCGGTGATCGTGCACAGCAAGGCTTCCAGCACTTCGGCGCGCTTCGAGCGTTCGCCGCTGGCGAGGTCGACCTCCAGGCTCGAATACCCCAAGAGCGCCGCGAGTGCGGCCCGCGCGGCGCCGGCGCCGATCGGTGCCCGACCGAGGTTGGTATGAAGCACCACACCGGTCCCGTTGAGGACCGGCTTCAAGCCCGCCGTCGCGAGCCAATGCACGCGCTCGCGCGCCGCCGCGACGGTGCGCTCGACGAGCCGGCCCCGGTCCGCGTCGGCGACGCGCTCCGTGCGCACGTCCTCGCGCAGCGACCCGAGCAGCGAACGGACCAAGGGCGTCCACGGGAAACGAGGGTGCGCCGCGCGCCAGTCTTGGAACTGCGGGTGCGCTAGGATCTCGTCGACCGAAGGGATCGAGCGAAGGGATTGCGGTGGGTGTGCCATCGGTGGTTCGCGGGCCAACCTATTATGCAACAAATCCTTGATGGTCGGGGACGTTTCTGTTAGGCATGCCACCATGACCGCGCGTCACTGGGTCGCCCTTCTCGTCGCCCTCGGACTCGCCGCGTGCGGCGGTCCGCCGGCCACGGTTCCCAAGACCGACACCAACCAACTCGACCGGCTGTATAAACAGCTCGCCGATCCCATGCCCCGCTTCGACCCGACCATCCTCGCGGGGTTTCGCGTCCTCATCGACCCCGGGCACGGCGGCTCGTTTCGCGGCACCGTCGGCCAGGACAGCCTGGAAGAGTCGAAGGTCAACCTGGGTGTGGCCCTGTACCTCTGGGGTCTCTTACACGAAGCCGGCGCCGACGTCTATTTGACGCGCTCCGCCGACCGCGATTTTCTGACCAAAGTCGACTCGACGCTCACGTCCGACTTGCAGAAGCGCGTCGACGACGCCGACTCGCTCTCGCCCGACGTGTTCATTTCGATCCACCACAACGCGCAGCCGCAGCGCGATCCGTCGTACAACCGCATCGAGACGTACTACAAGGCCGGCGATCCGGCTTCGCTCGACCTCGCGTTCGCAATCCACCGCCACTTGATGCGCAACCTCGGCATCGACATCGGCGAAGTCCGCCAGGGCAATTACTTCGTCTTGCGCAACGTGTCGGTCCCCGCAGTCCTCGGTGAGTCGAGCTATCTCACCAACCCGCCGGTCGAAGACCGCCTGCGACTGTCGCGCGCGCAGGAGCTCGAGGGCGAGGCGTATTTCCTGGGTATTCTCGACTACTGCCGCCGCGGCATCCCGCGCGTGGCCGCGATCGGGCCCCTCGATTCGATCCAGACCGCGGTGCCGACGGTGACGTGCCACTTCGAGGACCGCGGCGGACTGGGGATCGACCCCGACGGCGTCCACATGGTGATCAACGGCGAAGCCGCGGAAGCGGTGGTCGCTCCCGACGGCAAGGGCGCGAGTTACCCGCTGGCGTGGGACACGCCCAACGGCGACTACCAAGTCGACGTGTCGGCGCGCAACCTGGGCGGCAACACGAGCCCGGTGGCGAGCACGCACTTTCGCATCGAGCACCCCCCCGCGCTGGCCGCACTCGAAGCGGTGCCGCCCCGCGTCCCCAAGGCCGGCGGGGCCGTGCGCGTGCGCGCGCGCATCCTCGACCGCCGCGGCCTCCCGGTCGCCGACGGCACACCGGTCGAAATGTCGTCGCGTTTGTCGCGCGATCGTGTGATGCGCACCGTCATCGACGGTGCCGCCGAGTTCGCGCTCGAAGTCCCGGCGAACGCGAAGAGCCCCGTGCGCGTCGACCTCGCGGCGGGTGGCAAGAATTTCTCGCTCGACATCCCGGTGGAACCGTCGCGCAAGGCGGCCTGGCGCTCGCTCGCCGTCGCCGACGCGGTCACCGACGCGCCCATCGTCGACGCCGTCGTCATGGCGGGCGACTCCGTGCTCGCGTACGCCTCGCCCAGCGGCGCGTACGGTTTCGCGAGCGACGGTGTCGTGCGCGTGACCGCCCCCGGGTATCGTCCCGCCGACGTCACTTCGGCGACCACACTGACCATGGTGCCGTGGTTCGACGGCGCGCTTCACGGCAAGCGCTTCGTCATCGATCCGCAGGGCGGCTTGCCGGCCGCGGTGGGTGTGGGACCGCTGGGATTGTCGGCCGCGCACGTGAACTTGCGCGTCGCGGTCTATCTCGAAGGCTTTCTGCGCGCCGCCGGCGCCAGTGTGCGTCTCGCGCGCACCGACGAAGAGGTGCGTCTGCCCGAAGACATCGCGCGCTTGACCAACCGCTTTCACGCGGACCGCTACATCGAGCTACGTCATCCGTCGACGCCGGTCGACTCGCCGCTCGTGCTGCGCGGACTCTTCTTTCCCGGGAGTGCCAACGGCCAAGCGATGGCGCGCACGGTGGGAGAAGCCGCGTCGCGCCGCCTGGGCGTCCCGTTTCGCGGACCGGCCGAGACGGTGACCTACGCGCTGCAACAAACGGCGTGCCCGGCCATCGTGCTCGCGTTGCCGCAGATTTCGAACGCGGACGAAGAGATGCGCCTCGACCGCGCGTCGTACCAGCGCGAAGAGGCCTACGCGATCTTCGTCGGGCTCCTGCGCCACTTCGGCGTCACCGCGTCGGCCGTGCTGGAAGTCGAGGTGGAAGCCGCCGAACGCGCCAATTGGCTCGTGACCCTGGACGGCACGTGGACCCTCGTCACGGCGGCCGAGGGCCGGGTGGCCTTCGAGTGCGTTCCGCCCGGAACGCACCAGGTCGTCTTGCGGCGCGGCGACCAGGTGCTTGCGCGCGAGGTGGCCACGGTCGATTCCGGGGCGCGCCTGCGCTTCGACCTCCCGCGCTAACTCCCCATGCGCCCGTTGCCACGCCGGCGCCGCGATTGACCGTCGCCGCGCGGCGACCTATGCTTGCTACATGTCGGCTAGTTTTTGGGAGCGCGACGCGGCGTACAGGAAACGCATCGGCGTCATCGTCCCGTTCGTCCTGGTGGCGTACGCGGTGCTGTTCTTCGCCACCAACCAGATCCGCTACGAAGACATCCCCCGCGTCATCGGATGGCGCGGCGAGCTCGAGGTGCTGCCCGAGATCACCGTCGTGCCCGAAATCGAGTCGGTCGAAGCCGAGCCCGCGCCCAGCCAGAACGTCGCGCGCGAAACCGTCGCATTGGATCTCGCGACCAAGGGCGACGTGCCCGCCGAGCCCGCGGCGCAAGCCGGGCCCGACGTGAAGGCCCGCACCGTCGAGGCGGCGGAAGGAAAGGGCGGCGAAGCAAAAGCGGAGATTCGGTCGATGGATCAACCCGGTCGCCGCGAACCGGTCTCGTACACCGACCACTTTGCGCTGATCAAGGGCGTGACACCGGTCTATCCGAGGTTCGAGCGAGACCAGGGCATCGAGGGAATGGTGACGGTCGAGATGAAGGTGGACGAAAACGGGATGGTGGTGGAGGCCAATGTCCTCTCGACCATGGGACCCGACAGCTTCGCCGAATCCGCGCTCGACGCCGTCCGTCAGTTCGTCTTCGAACCGCCCACCGAGAACGGCCAGCCGACCACGATCTGGGTGCGGCTGCGCATCAAGTTTCGCATCTCCGGATAGCTACTCGAACGGTTCGATCTTGCCCGCGCGCACGCGCACCAGTGGGACGCCGGCCGCGCGCGCCGCTCGCGTCTCGGGGTCGCCGCGCAGATGCTGATCGAGGTACACGCGCACGTCTTCGCGCGAAGCCGCTCCCTCCCCGATGGCTTGCAGCACGGCACGCGTGCCGTAATATCCCGCGACCGACACCGGCGACGCGTCGCTGGTATTCGGTGTCGCGAGCTTCGCGACCAACGCACTCTGCTCGGCGCGGCTGGAGCCGTAATGCGACTCGGCCGGAAACACGGCACCCTCGAGTTCGTCGCGCGCGAGGCGCATGAGCTTATCCGAGTTCCACTGGCTCAATCCCAGCATTTGCACTTGCACGTCGTGGAACTTCGCCTGCGGGAGCATCTGCAAGAGTTCCTCGACGCTGCCCACCGCGAATAGCGCGTCGGGAACCGCCGCGCGAATGCGTTCGAGCTGGGGCCGAAAATCGGTGGCGCCGTCTTCGAAATACTCGACCGCCACCACCTGCCGGCCCAGCCGCTTGACCTCTTCGGCGAAGAAGTCGGCGGCCTCGCGACGGTCACCGCGCGAGGGCGCGATCACGGCGAAGCGTTCGAGCGACAGCTTGTGCACGGCCGCCTCGGCCACCGCGGTCGCCTCCACGGTGGCGGGGACGCGCGTCTGGAACACCCACGGACCGATCTCGACCAATTCGTCGCTCGCCACCACCGGCGACACGATGGGAATGCGCCACGCGTTGGCTTCGATCGCACCCGCGATGGCGGGCAGTGTGAACACGTCGCCGATGATGGCGACGGCACCCTCTTCGGCCGTCAAGCGTCGCACCGCGAGCACCGCGTCGATGGCACCGCCGCGCGAGTCGGCAATGGCAAGCGACGCGTGGCGCGAGTGCTTCTCGTTGAACTCGTCGACGGCGAGCTTGGCACCCTGCTCGAAGAGACGGCCGTAGAGCGCCAGGCTTCCGGTCTGGGGTAAGAGGAGCCCGATGCGATCCGCGCGCACGCGCGACGCGGGCGCGGGCGGCGGCGACTGCCTCCGCTCCGTCGCGAGCTCGAGCAAGCGGCGCGCGTCGGGGTCGGTCTCGCCGAGCGGGAGCGCGTCGAGATAGCGGCCCACCAAGTCGTAGGCCTTGTCGTAGTCGCCCGCAGCGTAAGCCGTGCGGGCTTGTTTGTAGAGTGCGCCGCGCGCCAGCGGCGAGTCGGGATACTGCTTGTAAAGCGCGTCGAGGTCGGCGTCGTTCAGTTTTTCGTCGACCAAGTAGCGCAACCGTCGCGAGGCTTCGTCGCGGCTGGAGGCGTCGAGCGGAGACTTCATGAGCTCGAGCCACGCGGCCGCTTCGCGCGCCGGGTCGTCGAGCTTGGCGTAGTCGGCGGCCAAGCCGCGCAGCGCCTGCTGCCGAAAGCCGCTGAGCTTGTACTCCGACGCCAGTTGGTCGTAGTACACCGCGGCTTCGGCGCTATGACCGCGCGCGTCCGCGACTTGTCCCGCCATCAGCAATACCTGATCCATGCGCGCGTAATTTGGATACTGATTGACGAGTTCGGATGCGGCGGCCGCCGCGTCGTCCCAGCGCTGCGTCTTTTGCGAAGCGGTCAGGGTTTCGAAGAGCTGTTGCGCGCGTACTTGCGCATCGGGGCTCAGCTCCGCCTTCTTGCCCCCCATTTGCGAGCACGCGCTCAGAGCGAGCGCGGCAAGAAGAACCGTGGCCATGATTCGACGGTGCATCAAAAATCTCCGGGGTCGAGGTCCTTCAAGTAGCGACGCAGCTCGTCGTCGGGGTCGGAACCGCCCGCGACGTCCTGGTCCAGAGCGCGTTTGTGGGAAGCGAAGACGTCGCGCGCGACGAAGATGGGGGCGTCGAACTTCAGCGCCAATGCCACCGAGTCGCTGGGGCGCGCGTCCAGAACGAGCACATCCTGCCCGCGCTGCAGGTACACCTTGGCGAAGAAGGTGTTGTTGCGAAGCTCGGTGATGGCGACCTTGGCCAACCCGGCCCCCAGCCCCTCGACCGCCATCTTCAGGAGGTCGTGGGTCAGCGGTCGCTCGAACTTCTCCCCCTTCATGGTGAGGTCGATCGCCATGCCTTCGGCATGCCCGATCCAGATGGGGAGTACTTCTTCCCCCTCGCTGCTCTTGAGCAGCACGACCGGGTTCTCGCGCGCGTCGCGCGCCATTCCGCTCACCGTGACACGAACGAATTGCTGGTCGTTTTGCGTCACGCGACCTCCGCGGTCTAGTTCGATTTCTGCTTGTCGATCTGCCGGTTCAAGTCGTCCAAGTCCTCGAACTTCGGCAACGGCTTCTCCAGGTTGTCGAGCATCCAGCGCGCGGTCTGCGCCATCTCGCTCTCCGGATACTGGGTGATCAGGTCGTTGAAGGTGCGATCGGCCATGGTGAAGTCCTTCAACTCCTCGGCGTACACGAATCCGATCATGAACATGGCCTGGGGAGCGTACTTGTCCTGGGGGAACTTGTCGATGATTTGCTGAAAGGCCGCAATGCGCTGCTGGGGGTTGGTGCTGTTCTGCGCGTAATTGAACAACTCCTCCGGCCCGCGCTGCATTTTCTCGTAGTCGTCGCGCAGATAGTTGTGGGTGTCGTAGTGGGTCGCCACTTCCGCGAAGTGCTGCTGGCGAACGTTTTCGATCTTGTCGCGCGCAAGCCGGTCGGCGATCTCCTCGCGGACGTCGTCGTAGGGGCGCAGCTCGGCGGGCTGCTTTTCGTTGACCCGCACCAGCGAGTACCCCTTCTCCCATTTGACGGGTCCGTACACCTTGCCGACCTCCATCTGCTCCACCGCGTCGGTGAATTCCTTCGAGTAACCCACGCCGCGAATGTAGCCGCCCGGGTTGAAGTACCCGAGGTCGCCGCCGTCACCCTTGGTGATGGCGTCCTCGGAATACATGTTGGCCATGGTGGTGAATTTTTCGCCGCCGTCGACCACGCGCTCCTTGATGTCCTCGAGCTTCTGCTTGTCCTTCGAGAAGATGTGCTGCGCGCGCAGCGTCTCCATCTGCGTGTACACGTCCTGGTGGGCATCGTAGTAGTCGTGCATTTCTTCGTCGGTGGGGCGTGCCTTGGCGTCGACGAACTCGTCGAGGTAGGCCACCACGAGAATACTGCGCGTCGCGTCGTCGATCTGCTTCTTGACCGGTTCCTTGGCCGCGAGGTTCAGCTTCTTGGCCTCGAGGTACGAAAGTTCTTCCTGCATGAGCTTCTCGGCCAAGAGCGCGCGGCCCTCGGGCGTGTCGTACTTCTGGCGCTGCGGGTCGGGCATGCGGCGCAGGTAGTCGTCGAGATATTCGCGCGTGATCGACCAATCGCCCACGCGCGCGGCGATCTGGTCGTCGGACGGGGTGACCTTGGCCGTCTCGGTTTTCTTGGAGCAGCCGAAAGCGAGCACGGCGGTCAGGGCGGCCAGCGGGAGCAAAGTGCGAATCCATTTCATACCCGAACGAACCTCCTCGTCACAACAAGTCGTCGCGTCCGCGACGTTTGAGCTCGGCGACGATTTTCTTGATGTCTTGTACGCGGTCGCGACGGCATACCAGAATGGCATCGCCGGCGTCGACCACCACGAGCCCCTCGACGCCGATCATTCCGACCGTGCGACCCGGAGCTATCACCGTGTTATCCCTCGCGTCGATCACGACATGATCGCCCAACGTGACGTTGCCGTCCTGGTCGCGCAAGCCCACCTCGCGAACGAACTCCCAACTTCCCACGTCGCTCCACGCGAAGCCGGCGCGCATCACCACCACATTGCGCGCCTTCTCCAAGAGCCCGTAGTCGATGGAGACGGAGGGAGCCTGCGGGTACTCCCGCTTCAACACCCCCGCGAAGTCCCGCGTTCCCGCGGCGGCCTCGATCCGCGCCAGCACCGCGGCGACGTCGGGCAGGTGCTGCGCGATCCCGTCCAGCACCGCACCGGCACGCCACGCGAACATGCCGCTGTTCCAGAGGCAACCTTGGGCGACCAGCTCGCGCGCCCGCTCGGCCGACGGTTTCTCCAGGAACGCGACGGCCGCGTAGACGTGGTCATCGCCTTCGTGCCAACGTTCGTCGCCGACACGGATGTATCCGTAGCCGGTTTCGGGCCGAGTGGGAACGATACCGAACGTCAGGAGCGCCTGGGAGCCGGCGGGCGATTCCAAGTAACGCAACGCCGCTCGCACTTGGTCGCGAAAACGCTCCACCGGTTCGATCACGTGATCGGCCGGCAGCACCAGCATCGCCTGGTCGCCGCGCGTGCGGCGCGCGATGGCCGCCGCGAGCCCGATGCTCGGCGCCGTGTTGCGAATCTCCGGCTCGCCGACGACGTTCGCCTCCGGCAAGCGGCCCGCGAGATCCGCGAGCACCGCATCGCGCTGCTCGGCGAACGTCATCACGAAGGTGTCCTCGCGCGACGCGAGTCCTTCCAAACGGTCCAGCGTCACGCGCAGCATGCTGCCCCGACCGGTCAGGTCGAGCAACTGCTTGGGTCGAAGGCGGCGGCTCGAGGGCCAAAACCGCTCGCCCACACCGCCCGCGAGGACCGCCGCGATCACGACGCCACTCTACTCCTTCACCACCCACACCTTGATGGGGACCGACACGTCGCGGTGCAAGCGCACGTCGACCGTGTAAACGCCGATCTGGCGGATCGGCTCGGCCAGCTCGATTTCGCGGCGCTCGACCTCGTGCCCCTGCTCCTTGAGCTTGCGCGTGATGTCGAGTGCCGTCACCGAACCGTACAGCTTGTCTTCCTCGCCCACTTGCACGGCGATGTTGACGGCGACGTCGGCCAGCTTGGCGGCGCGAACGCGCGCGGACTCGGCAGCCGCGACGTCCTTCTTCACCAGCACGCGCTCGTTCTCTTGATACACGCGGCGGTTGGCCGGTGTCGCGGGCAGCGCGAGCTTGCGCGGGAACAAATAATTGCGCGCGTATCCCGACTTGACCCTCACAGCTTGGCCGCGATTGCCCAGCTTGTGGATGCTTTCCAACAGAATGACTTCCACGATCGGCTCTCCTTTAGCGGTAGTACTCGCGCACGTACGGCACGAGTGCGATCAGTCGCGCGCGCTTGACCGCAGCCGTGAGCATGCGCTGGTGTTTCGCGCACGTTCCCGTGATGCGGCGCGGCGTGATCTTGCCGCGGTCGGTCATGAAACGACGGATGCGCCGTTCGTCCTTGTAATCGACGTGTGTCACGCGATCGAGGCAGAACTTGCACTTCTTCTTGCGCATCGGGCGCTTTTCGCGCTTCTCGCCCTTCTTCTTGGGATCGCGCTTAGTATCTCTCGCCACGGTGGTCTCCCTCCTCGCGTACCTCGCGCTCCGGATGACGCATGACGGCTTCGACGCCGGCCGGTTCGAGCGCGGGCTCGCTGCCCTCGGCGAGTTCGTCGCGCACGATCAGGTGGCGCAGAATGTTCTCGTCGATGCGCATCTGCCGGCCCAACTCGTCGATGAGCGCGTTGGCGCCGCGGAAGCGATAAAAGAAATACGTACCCTCGGGCTGCTTCATGATCTCGTAAGAGAGACGACGCTTGCCCCAGGTTTCAACCTTCGTGATCTCACCGCCACCTTTGGCGATGATCTCGACATACTTGGCCGTGCTCGCACGCAGACCGTCGTCACCGACGGATGGGTGCAAGATCACGGCGCACTCGTAACTTCTCACGGAGTACCTCCCTGTGGACTGTGACCCCCCCGCAGCGACCGACGGCCGGCCGGGGGGTAGAGAAGTCGTTTGAGCCGATCTGGCTTAAGGACTATGTGCCGGACACTATAGGCGAAGGGGCGGGCGGCGTCAAGGCGGGGCTAGGTTCCGGCGGTCGGGTCTTCCGGGGTGTCACGGCGCGTGTTGAAGCGGCTCATCGTCTTGTCGACGCCGTCCATGATCCAGGCGTCGATGCAGTCGGCGGCGGTGACCAAGACCTCGTCGACCGCGGGCTCTTCTTCGGGGAGGAACTCCGCCAATACGAAGTCGGCCGGGTCGACGCGCGGTGGGACGGGGCCGACTCCGAGACGCAGTCGCGGAAAATCGATCGAATTGAATCGTTCAATGATGGAGCCGAGTCCGTTGTGTCCGCCGTCGCTCCCCGACTTGCGCAGGCGCAGGCTTCCGAGCGGGATGGCGAAATCGTCGCACACAACCAGCACGCGATTGAGCGGCAGCGATTCTTTCGCCGCCAGCGGTGCCAAGACATCGCCGGAGAGATTCATGTAGGTGAGCGGCTCGACGACGAGGACACTGTTGCCGCCCATTTGCAGACGCGCCGACACCATGCCGCGCCCGGGCTTCCCCCAACGCGCACCGCGCCGGCGTGCGAAGGTCTCCGCGGCGCGAAATCCGAAATTGTGGCGCGTGCGCGTGTAGCGATCGCCGGGGTTTCCCAATCCGGCGACCAAGTAGTCGACAGGCATCGCCGACGTCCCTTCGTCAGAAACCGAAAGCCCCGCGACAGTCGATGGCCGTCACGGGGCTCCGGAATTCGCCAGACTCCGTCGCGCGCCGCGGGCGCGCTCCGGATGTCTCTACTTCTTGTCTTTCTTCTCTTCCTTGGCCGGTGCAGCCGCCTTGGCGGGTGCCGCACCCTTCGCCGGTGCCGCACCCTTCGCTGGTGCCGCGCCCTTCGCTGGTGCTGCGGCCGCGCCCTCCGCACCCTCTTCTTCCGCACCCGGCTTCCTGATCAATTCGGGTTCGGCCACCACTTCGGTCGGTGCCACCACGGCTTCGACGATCGGCGGGAGCACCGTCGCCAACGTGGTATCGGCGTCGTCCATGAAGACGATCTTCGGATAGGCCGCGGCGACGTCGCTGATCCGCATCGAGTCGTGGATTCGCAGCGCCGACACGTCGACCACGATGGCGTCGGGGATGTCGGTCGGGAGCGTCATCACGTCGACCGTGCGCATGCCGTGCTCGAGGACACCGCCCTGTTCTTTCACACCGGCCGGCGTTCCGCGCACTTCCACGTGGACCGACACGCGAATCTGCTCGTCCAAGCGAATGCGCTGCAAGTCGACGTGAAGGATCTTGCCCGACGCCGGGTGGCGCTGGACGTCGCGGATGATCGCGTTCATGTTGCCGCCGCCTTCGCCCGCGACCGTCAAGTCAACGATGGCGCTGTCGGGATGCTTGCGCAGAATATTGCGCACGTCGATCTCCGCCACCGCTAGACCCATGGGCGCTTCCTTGCGGCCGTACAAGACCGCCGGGAGTTTGCCTGCGCCGCGCAACTTGCGCGCAACACCCTTGCCGGCGTCACCGCGTACACTCGACTGGAGCTCAAATCGTTCCATGATCCTTCACCTTCCGCTTACACGAACAACGTACTAACCGACTCGTTGTAATGAATCCTCTTGATGGCTTCCGCGATGAGCCGCGAAATATCGAGCACCTTCACCTTCGGGCACTCGGCGAAACGGTCGAACGGGAGCGAATTCGTCACGACCACCTCGCGAATGGGCGAATTCATGATGATCTTGCACGCGTCGCCCGCGAACACCGGGTGCGTGGCGCACGCGATCACCGAACGCGCGCCCTTGTCCGAGACGGCGCGCGCCGCTTTGACCAAGGTACCGCCGGTCGTGATCATGTCGTCCAAAATCACGACGTCGCGTCCCTTGACGTCGCCGATCACGTTCATGACCTCGACGTTGTCTTTCTCCGAACGCCGCTTGTCGACGATGGCGAGATCGACGTCCAGGCGCTTCGCGAACGCGCGGCCGATTTTGGTACTGCCGACGTCGGGGGCGACAATCATCAAGTTGCTGCAGTCGAGCTGCTTGATGTACTCGAGGATCACCGGCGCCGCGAACAAATTGTCGGCCTGGATGTCGAAAAACCCCTGGATCTGCGTGCTATGAAGATCGAGGGTCAGGATGCGATCGGTGCCCGCGACTTCCAAGAGCTTCGCGATCAACTTGGCCGTGATGGGGACGCGCGGTTGGTCCTTGCGATCCTGGCGCGCGTAACCGTAGTACGGTGTGACCACGGTGATGCGCTCCGCCGAGGCCAGAAAACACGCGTCGAGGAGGATCAACAACTCCATCAAGTTTTCGGCCGGCGGCTGCGTCGACTGGACGATGAAGACGTCGACACCGCGGATGTTCTCGTTGATCTGGCACTGGATCTCGCCGTCGGCGAAACGGTCCAGGGTGACGTCGCACAACGGAACACCCAACTGCTCGCCGACTTTTTCGGCGAGCGGCCGGTTGGCGTTACCGGAGATGAGTTTTAGACCGTCCATGATGCCAGACTCTCGTTGACGGACTGCCCGTGTTCGTTTGATCGACGCGCGACGGAGGTCATCCGCCGCCTGCCCGTGGTTGGGGCGGGAGGATTCGAACCTCCGAATGCTTGGTCCAAAGCCAAGTGACTTGCCGCTTGTCTACGCCCCAGGAAAACTGAAAAGGAAGGAATGCTCCTTCGAGGAACCGCGGCGCGCCGGGAGGCGTTCAGCGGTCGGACATGTGCGGAGTCTCCGCTACCTTCGCTCGTTCCCTTTCTTTCTTGTATTCGGCAAGGATGATTCGCTCCATCTCTTCGCGCGCATCGTTATTGATCGGATGCGCGATGTCCTGGTACTCGCCGTCCTTGCGCCGACGGCTGGGCATGGCGACAAAGGTGCCGTCCTTGCCCTCGATGATCTTCAAGCCACGAATGACGAAGCAATCGTCGAGCGTGATGCTGGCGAACGCCTTGAGCTTCGCGTCGTCGCGGAGAGATACTCTCACTTCGGTGATCCTCATCGAACCCCTCCCTGTCCTTAACAAGGCAATCTGACACCCAAGACGAGTGCCGCGTATGCAGCACTCTAACGAATGTCGACCGCTTGCTTCGCTGGTTTCGCGACGGAGGCGAACAACCCCCTCACCGAGAATCGCTCTGCTACCTCGGTGGCCCGTTCTTCGCGATCAAAGATCGCGAACACTGCGGACCCACTGCCGGTCATGGACGCAAAGCAAGGCCGCTCCGAGATCAACTCTTCCCAAAGTTTCGCGACCGATGGATACGCAGGAAACACGACTGCTTCCAGCGCGTTCCGATACGGCAACGTAGCCTTCGGAAACCTTGCCAAAACGGCACTTACGGCCCTCAGGTTAAGTCGCGGTCCGTGACGTGTCAACCGAAAATTGAGATTGGAGTAGACCCACGCGGTGGGGATCTCGACGTCCGGCTTCACCACCACAAAAAATCCGCTCGCGATGGGCTCCAGGGGTGTGAGAATTTCCCCCCGCCCGCGGCCCACCATGGTTCCGCCGTGCAGCATGAAGGGAACGTCGCTCCCCAAGCCAGCCGCTATTTTTTCCAAAGCCTTCGGGGGAATTCCCAGGTCGAAAGCGCGGTCGACGGCCAGCATGACGCCGGCGGCGTTCGAACTCCCACCCCCCAATCCTGCCCCAACGGGGATGTGTTTTTCCAACGTGATGCGTGCGCCCAACGATTTGCCCGCCACCGAACGCATGGCGACGATGGCGCGGTGACAAAGGTTCGTCCCATCGGTGGGAATGCCGGGTGTGCGGCACTGGATTTCGACGCGGGCGTCGTCGGTGAATTCGATCCGCATGCGGTCGGCCAGGTCGATCGATTGGAAGATGGTCTCGATCTCGTGGTAACCGTCGGGGCGTCGCTTGATCACGTCGAGCGAAAGATTCACCTTCGCACGCGTGACGACTTCCAAGGGCGAAAGCGAACGCGCGCGCTTGGCCGCGTCGTCGCGCACACGGTGCGTCTTCGCCGCCGGTGCCGTGCGGCGCGGCCGGGTGGCGGTTTTCTCGCCCACTACGCCCCCAGGATCACGATCACAAGGACGATCCAGGCCAAGACGTCGACCAAGAGGAACTTTTCGTGCAGCAAGAGATCCGACGGGCTCCCGCCCTTCTCCTTCTTATAGACGAGGTAGAGATAGCGCATGATCCCGATCAGTACCAGCGGCACCGTGTAGACCAGGTTCGTCGTGCCGAACTTCTCCACCGTCTCCGGCCAAATCGTGTAGATCGAATACGCCAGCACCGACCCGCTGGCGCTGATACCGACCAGCTGGTCGAGGAGGGCCGGCGAATACTCCTGCAAGGACTCGCGGTGATTGGCAGCGTCCTCGATATAGACCAATTCGTGTCGACGCTTGCAGAACGCGAGCAAGAGCGAAAGGAACAGCGTGCAGATCAAGAGCCACGGGGAAATCGCAATACCCGGGTCGACGGCGCGCAGCGCTTCGACGCCGCCGATCGCGCGCAGCACGAACGAGATCGAGATGCTGGTCACGTCGAGCAACACCACGCGCTTGAGGGCGAATGAGTACACGAGGTTGAGGGCCGCGAACAGACATGACACGACGAGGAACGCGTGACCCAGGCGATACGCCCACAGCAAGGCGATGGTCAGCAAGACCGCGGCTGCGGCCACCGCTGTCGCGCGCTTCATCGCACCCGAAGCCATCGGGCGCAGGCGCTTGGTCGGGTGGAGTCGGTCCTTATCGACGTCGGCGACGTCGTTGATCAAGTAGATAACACCGGACAACAAGCAAAACACGACGAAGGCTTCGACACTGCGCAAGAGCAGCGCGGGGTCGCGGAAGTTGCGCGAGAAGATCAGCCCCGCGAACACCACCAGGTTCTTGGTCCACTGCTTGGGGCGCATGGACGAACCGACGTAATAGATTTGCTTCACGCGTCCCTCCCGGGTGAACCTTCGACGACGCGCCCCAGGTGGTAGAGTTGTGCCGTCACCGTGCGCGTCCATTCGTCGCGCTCGACGCGCGTTGCATCCGCGGGGCCCAGTGTCGCCAGCTTGCGAAACGGATCGGCGGCCGGGAACAGCGGGCTCAGCACGCGTCGCACGCCGACCACACCGCACACGTCGAGGTGCTCAGAAGGAAACACGAGCCCCGCACCCGTCGCGCGCTCCGGCGACGCGCCGCGACGGTGGTCGTCACTCGCGCTCGTGAGGGCACGACGGGCGTCGGCGAGGTCGATCTCCTGCGAGGGCGCCAGCGTGTAGATGCCCCGAAATGCGCCCGCCGCGATCTCGACCAAGGCCGCCGCCGCTTCCGACTCGAGCGCGTCGAAGTGCCCGTGCGACGCCGGCGCGTGCGCGGCGTCGTGGAGGAGTCCGGCCGTCAAAATGCGCGGCAGTCGCACCACCGACACCGGCTCGGCGCCGGCGCGGTTCAACACCACGGCTTCCATGGCGGCGCCGATCGCCGCCGCCGCGTCGCCGGGCCGGGCACTCCCCCAAAACGCCGCCACCACCAAGCAACACCCGGGTCGACGTGTCCACAATTCGCGCGCGAGCAATTCGGTCTCGCGCACGACGTGGTGCCATGCGCGTTCGGTCTCGTTCTCGGCACCCGAGGGCTCCACCGTGACCGCGTGCACCACGACGTCGGGTCGGATCGACGCGATCGCGTCCGCCGCCGCGATCGACACCGGACCCGCGTAGCGCACGGCGTCGCGCAAGGCTCCGTCGCCCAACCCGCGCTCGAGGTGCACGACCGGTACGGCACCCACCGAACGCAGCAACGTCACTAGTGAATCGCCGACGCGCTCGCCGCCGTGCGTCACCCACACGCGTGCACCGCGCAGTGCGCCGTGCGCGCGCGCAGACGGCTCCGACACCGTGCGCCCGTAACGACGCGCGACGCGATCGAGTGTTAGCGCGCGCGGTTCGTGCGTTGCGCCGGCACCCGGCAAGTGTTCGATCGACAACCCGGCCCGACGCGCCTGTGCCAGCCAGCGCGCCGCTGTTGCGTCGTCGGCATCCGAGAGTGCATAGGCGAGCGCGTCGACGCGGTGTCGCGTGCACGCCTCGGCCAGCCGCTCCGCCGGCCCCTCCACCGGGACGCCGCGCAAGAGCAACCCGACCCGCGCCGCGTCGTCGTCGAGGAAACACACCACCGAGCGCGATGGACCCAACCCGTCGATGTGGCGCGCCAGGCGTTCTCCCGCGTCCCCGGCCCCGATGACCGCGTAGCGGCGCGCACTCGCACTGTGCGGCTCGCGCCCGATCTCGTGGAACAACCGCGCCGAAAAACGCACGCCCAGAATCAGGACGATCAAGAGGATGTATTCGATCAGGAACAGTGTGCGCGGAAACGCGACGAAGCGGTACAACAGCACCACCAATGCCAGCACGATGGCCGAGCCGACCGTTACCGCCTTGATCACACGGACGACGTCGGCCACACTGGTGTAGCGCCACATGCTTCGATACAAACCGAACTTGAAGAAGCACGCACTTCGCACCACCACCACGATCGGCAGCGCGCGCAAGACCGCCATCCCTTCGGCTTGCGTAAATTGGAAATTCAAACGCAGAAAGTAGGCGCCGAGATACGCGGCCACGATCGCGACCAGGTCGGTCGCGATGAGCAGCACGACGCGCCGCTCCCAGAACACGCGCCCCCCGCGTTCCAGCCCGCGGATCTTCGAGATCACGAGCGCGAAGGCGATCATCCAGGTCGCCGCCACCAAAGGCGCGAACCACGCCCCCGCCTTGAGATACACCACGGCACTCACACCGAGCAGGATCGTAATCAGGTACTCGAGCAGTGTGACCTGCTTATGATTGAGTCCGATTTGCAGCAGGCGCTGGTAGTAGTGGGTTCGGTGCGGCTGGAACAAGCGCTCGCCGCGCAGGAGCCGGTTGACCACGGTCAAGCCAGCGTCCAAGTACAGCGAGGAAAGAATCAGCGCCGGGACGACGAACGGAAGCTCGGGCGATAATCGATTGCCGGCGATGGCCGCGTAGGCGAAGAAGTATCCCAAGAACGTACTCCCGCCGTCGCCCATGAACAATCGCGAGGGCGGAAAGTTGAATTGCAAGAATCCCAGCGAACTCCCGCCCACCGCCAGAAACAGGATCGCCAACGGAATGTGCCCGAGCGACCACGCGATCAAGGCCAGAAACGCGGAAGCGATGAAGGCGCTCCCGGCCGCGAGCCCGTCGATACCGTCGATGAAGTTGTAGGCGTTGATACTGCCGATGACGAACATGATCGTCAGCGGGATCGACATCCACCCGAAGGTCACCTCGCCGACGACCGGCAGGTCGACGCGCCCGATGATGTTCCCGGTCAAGACGAGAATCGTGGCCGCGCCGATCTGAATCAAGAGACGAACGCCGGCCCCGAGTCCGCGCGCATCATCGATGAGCCCGGTCGCGAACAAGAGGCCGCCGCCGAGAGCGAGCGGCCAGAAGTCGGAGGCACCCGGCGTCGTCAGCACGAGAAAAGCCAGCGCGGCGTAGAATCCGGCCACGATAGCGATCCCGCCGTAGCGCGGCTTGGGCGCGTCGTGCGAGCTGCGCGTATTGGGCACGTCGACGAACCGGCGCCGCAAACGCACGCGCAGGAGCGCCCACGTCGCGGCGTACGACGTCAAGAGTGCGATGAGAAAACACGCCAAGGCAATCATGGACTGGTTCCTTCGATAGTCCGTCGGATGCGTCGAACTAGGCCAGGGTATGGCCGTTGCCGGCCGTTGGCAAGAGGACTATGTGGACCTCGTGCTGCGGGGTTCCTTCGACGCCGTCGTCGCGCGATCGCGTCGGTAGGCAAGGACCATGTCCGGGAGGGCGCGCGCGAGGTCCCAGCCTGGCTGGAAACCGAGCACGTCGCGCGCCGCCGACGCATCGTAGACGGCGGACCCGAATAGTTTTTCGTACGCGGCCGAGTCGAAACGCCACCGCTTCCCTCGCACTCCACCGATGGCGTCACCCAAGAGAGCCAGTGCCCGCAACACGGGCAACGGCACGCTCCACGCGGGTACCTCCCTTCCCAAGCACGCGCACATCCACTCGTACATCTCGCGCGTCGAATACTCGCGCCCGTCGGTGACGATGAAGACGCGGCTCGACGCGGCCGCGCAACCCGAGGCCAGCACCGCCGCCTGCGCGACGTCGTCGACGTGGATCATCGAACGGCGGTTGGACACGCGCGGCGGCGGCGGAAACCGACCGCGATCGACGGCCTCGATCATGCGCGCCAAGTTTCCCTTGTGTCCGGGGCCGTAGACCATCGGCAGACGCAGCACCGTCGCGTGCGCGACGTAACCGCCGCGCAGCACCAACTCCTCCGCCTCGCGCTTGCACCGTCCATATTCGCTCGTTGGTCGAGCGGCCGATTTCTCGTCGATCTCTCCCACCCCGCCTTCGCCCATCGCCTTCACACTGCTCACGTACGCGAAACGCCCCACACCCGCTGCGCGACACGCCTCGAGCAGGCGGCGCGTCCCGTCGACCGTCACGCGACGGTGGAGCGAGTCGGCGCCCGGTCGCTCTTCGATGTCGTGCGCTTTCGCCGCAAGGTGAAAGACGACGTCGACACCGTCGAGTGCCCGCACGAGCGCGTCCTCGGTGCGATCGGCGGCGAGGTCGCAGGCGACGAAGTCGTCCCACGGTCCGCTGCGCGGATGCCGAGCCAGCGCCCGAACCCGGCCGAGAGCTCGTAAGCGACGGCACAGCACTTCGCCGACGAAGCCGCTCGCCCCGGTGATGAGAAAGCGTTCTTCAGGCGCCATCGCGTTCCTCGAGCATCGAACGATAGAGTGCGAGCGTCTCCGCTACCACGACGTCCTCGGAGAACGCCGCCGCCATCTCGCGCCCGCGCCGGCCCATGCGTTCGCGCCGCGCGCGATCGCGCGCGAGCGCCTCGATGGCGTCCGCCAAGGCGGACGCGTTCTTGCTCGGCACCAGCAGTCCGTTCTCGCCGTCGCGCACGATCTCGCGACAACCGGGGACGTCGGTGGCGACGATCGCGCGCCCACTCGCCGCCGCTTCGAGCAACGTCATCGGGAGGCCTTCGCGGTACGTGGGCAAGACGGCGATGTTCGTCGCGCGCAGAATTTCCGCCATGTCGTCGCGCCGGCCCCACCACTCGATCCATCCCGCGCGCGACCACGCCTGCAATTCTTCCACCGGCACGGACTCCGGGTTCTCCGGGTCCGGCTCGCCCACCAGCACGACGCGGACCGGTGCCCCGCGCTCGCGCAGAAGACGCGCGGCCGCGACCATCTCCGCGACACCCTTCGACCACAGCATCCGCGCGACCATGGTCGCCGTCACTTCGCCGTGCGGTTCTTCGTGCGGGGCGAAGCGCGCGAGGTCGACGCCGGATCCGCGTATCATCGCGACCCGCGCCGGGTCGACGATGCCGGCCGCCAAAAGCGCCGCGCGGTCGTCGGGATTCTGCACGATCAAGCGCGCGCGCGGCCGTGCGCATAGGCGCCGCAGCACGAAACGAAACGCGGGTCGCAGCACGCGCGCGCGCAGCTGCGACGAGGTGGACAGGTAACCGAGTCCCGCCACCGTGCTGACGGTCCGCTGCCCGCGCGGTGCCACGAGGGCACCGTAAACGGTGGGCTTGAGTGCAACGTGGTGGACGATGTCGGGTGCTTCGCGGCGATACAAATCACGCAAAGCGACCAGCGTGGCGACTTCGCGAAACGGATTCTTCGTGCGGCGACGCCACGGCAGGTCGATCAGTCGGAAGCCTTCGGCGAGGATGCGCTCGCCGTGACCATCGACGCGTGTGGCCACCAGCACCTCGAAGCCCGCCGCGCGCGCGGCGCGCGCGATTGGCAACCGGTGCGAGCAAAAGTACCAGTCCTCGGTGACGAGAAAGAGAAGTTTGCGCCGCGCCTCCATCGTGGCGCGCGATCATACCATATGGCGCTTCCACCAATACTGGAACACGACCAGGCTCCACACCTGCGGGGCGATGTCGCCCGGGTGGTCGGAATCGATGCGCTCGACCAGCTTCTGCACGGCGTCCGGGTCGAAGATGCCTTGCCGAGCGACCCAATCGCGATTCAGGAGATCGTCGCGAATCAACTCGCGCAGGTCGGAACGAAACCACCGCATCAACGGCACCTCGAAGCCGTGCTTGCGCTTCTTCAGGATCGCATCCGGCAGCATGGGCCGAAAGGCGTCGCGCAGGATCTTCTTGCGCGCGTGCGCGTCGATCTTGTAGTGCGACGGCAATCCGAACGCGAACTCGACCACCTCGTGGTCGAGAAACGGCACGCGGACTTCGAGTCCGTTGGCCATCGACATCGCGTCGACCTTCTTCAGCATGTCGTTCGGGAGCACCAGCTCGACGTCGGAGTAGAGCACGTCGTTCATCCCGCGCCCGTCGATCCAGCGCGTGCATGCGCGCTTGCGCACGACGTACTCGGCGGAGGCGGCCACACCCCGCAGTCGCGCCGACAACGTTGCCACTACTCTTTCTTCGTCGGTGAATGAGCACCAACTCCAGTAGCGCTCCGCGGGCGACAGGGCCGCGCGGCGTGCGAAACGGTCCAGGCGCCGCACCGCGTTTCCCAGCGCCGAGTCGCGCGAGCGCGGGAGCAAGCGCCACAACGGCGCCGTCGCGCGTACCAGGCGCGCGCGCGCGTGCGCGTTGCGCGCCATGTATTCGCCGTAGTGCTTGTTGTAGCCGCCGAACACCTCGTCGGCGCCGTCGCCCGAGAGCGCCACGGTGATGTGCGGCTTGGTGCGCTGACTCAAGATGTGCACCGCGAGGCACGAAGAATCGGCAAACGGCTCGTCGAGGTAGTCCAACACGTCGAAGACGTGCGCGCGCAAGTCGCGCTCGGTCACGGCGAAGGTGGTGTGACGAACGCCGAGGGCGCGCGCGACCGCGGCCGCGTCGGCGCTCTCGTCGTAGTGAGGGTCGTCGGGAAACCCGATCGTAAACGTCTCGAGGTCGGGGCGGTGACGCGCGGCCAGTGCTACGATGATCGATGAATCCAGCCCGCCGCTCAGGAAAGCGCCCAGCGGGACGTCGGACACCAGCTGCTTTTTCACCGCGGACTCCAGCACCTCCACGGTTCGCCGCGCCGCGGCGTCGTACGGCGGCGGAACGCGCGTCTCGTCCACCGGCGCGGGCACGCGGTAGTAGCGCTGCACGTCCACGCGCCCGTCGCGGACCGTCATCGTGCACCCGGGCTCGAGTTTCTGCATGCCGTCGAGCATGCAATGCGGTGCCGGCACGTAGCTCAGCTGCAAATACTCGAACAGCGACACCGGGTCGAGCGCGCGCGGCACCGCAAACGAAAGGATCGCCTTCAACTCCGACGCGAATATCAACACGTCGCGGTCGTGGTAGACGCACAGCGGCTTGATACCGAGGCGGTCGCGCGCGAGGAAGAGCGAACGCTCGTCGCGATCGTAGATCGCAAAGGCGAAAAAGCCGTTGAGCTTGTGCAGCATCGACGGCCCTTCGTCGGCGTACAGCTGCAGCACCACCTCGGAATCGGATTGCGTGCGCAGCGTTCCGCCGGCTGAGATGAGCGCGTTGCGCAACTCGCGAAAGTTGTAAATCTCGCCGTTGTAGACGATCGTGTAGCGCCCGGTGGCGTCGCTCATGGGCTGGTGGGCGGCACTGGAGGTGTCGATGACGGAAAGGCGGCGGTGCCCCAGACCAATATTACGGTCGCGAAACACCGCACCGTGGTCGGGGCCGCGCGACGCGAGGCACTCCGTCGCTCCTTCCAATCGCGCGAGCGACGACATGCCCCGGTCGGAGAGCGCCACGATTCCGACGATGCCGCACATGCGGCGAAAGTCTACGGCCAATCCGCCGCCAGCCGCTACCGCTTTCGCTTGGAGGAGTCGCGGCGACGTGCTAGCCTAGCGTCGGATTGCGGATGGAGACGATTTCGATCGGCATTACTTGCTACAACGCGGAAGGTAGCATCGAAGCCGCCGTTCGGTCGGCGCAGCAACAAAGCTGGCCGCACATCGAGATCGTGGTCGTCGACGACCACTCGAGCGACCGTTCGGGAGATATTCTTGAGCGCTTGGCGTCCCAAGACCTGCGCATCCGCGTCGTCCGTCACACCGAGAACCGCGGGGTCGGGGCCGCGCGCAACACGCTGCTCGAGCACGCGACCGGCTCCTTCGTCGCCTTCTTCGACGACGACGACCAGAGCCGGCCCGAGCGACTCGCCGCGCAACACCGTCGCATCGTCGAATACGAGCGCGCGACCGGCGCACGGCTGGTGCTGTGCGGCACCGCGTCGACGCGCGTCCATCCCGACGGCTCGACCGACTACGCGCCGTGCCTCGGCGCCGGTGCCACACCGGGCCCGTCGGGCGAAGCGGTGGCGCGTTTGATCTTGCTCGGCCAACCGACCGCGGGACCTCGCGGCGTCTTCCCGACCAGCACGCAGATGGCGCGCCGTGCGACCTACACGAGTGTCGGCGGCTTCGATCCGTTGCTGCGCCGACACGAGGACACCGACTTGAATTTGAGACTGGCGCTGCAAGGGGCCCACTTCGCGGGGCTGGCGGACCCGCTCGTGACACGACACATGACAGCGACCGACGACAAGTCTCTGCGCGCCGAGTACCAAGGTGCCCTCGACCTCATTGAAAAGCACCGCGAGTTGCTGCAGCGCTGGGGCTGGTACGACTTCAATCGTCTCTGGTGCGACATGAAATTCGCCCGACTCGACGGCGGCGTGCGATCCGCCCTTCCCTGTCTGGTGCGACTGTTCGCACGCTCTCCCGCGAAACTGGTGCGCAAATTGGCGTGGGCTGTTCCGAACCGGGCGCGCTACGCGAAGTATCGTCAAGTACACGGCGCGGGGGCGTAGCGACGTGGACACACCGCTCGTCACCGTCGGGATCACGTGCTTCAACGCCGAGGACACCATCGCGCGCGCCCTCGCGAGTGCGCTCGCCCAGTCGTGGCCGCGCCTCGAAGTGGTCGTGGTCGACGATCGGTCGCGCGACCGCTCGAGCGCGATCGTCGCGGAAGCCGCCGCGCGCGACGCGCGCGTGCGCTTGTTCGCGCACGAAGAGAATCGCGGGCCCGGGGCCGCACGCCAAACCATCCTCGAGCACGCGCTCGGCGCATACGTCGCCTTCTTCGACGACGACGACGAAAGCGATCGCGAACGCGTGGCGGTGCAATACCGCCGCATCGGCGCGTACCGAGACGAAGCGGGCACCTCGTTGGTGGCGTGCTACGCGTCGGGCGAGCGCGTGTACGCGAACGGGTATCGCGTCGCGATCGACGCCATCGGGTCCGCGCCGCGCGTGCCGGTGGGCAGCCAGGTGGCCGATTACATCCTCTTCAATCGGCGCGAAGCGGGCGTGTGCTACGGCGCCGGAACCCCGGCGTGCGCCCTCATGGCGAGTGCGGAGACCTTCGCGGCCGCGGGTGGATTCGACCCCGCCTTCAGGCGCGTGGAAGACGCCGATTTCGCGGTGCGACTGGCCCTGCGGGGCGGGCACTTCGTCGGCTGTCGCGAGCGCCTTTATTTACAGCACGCCACCGTCGCCCCCGATAAGAGTGCCGCGCTCAATTACCACGCGGAAATACAACTATTGGAGAAGAATCGCGCCTATCTGGAGGAGCGCGGACGCTATCGCTTCGCCCGCAACTGGTTCGGCGTGCGCTACCACCATTTCAATCGCGACCGTCGCCGGATGGTGGCGGCACTCGCGAGAGGCTGGTGGAGCGACCCGCTCCTGGTGACGCGCCAGCTTTTCACCACCGTCCCGGCGCGGTTGCGCCACGAACGTCGCATGTCACGACCCGCCCGCTAGCATGAAGATATTGTTCGTCTGCAGAATGTTCGACCAAGTCGCCGGCGGCGTGGAACGAATGGCGATCTTGCTCATGAACGCCATGGTGGATCGCGGGCACGACGTTTCCCTGTTCACGTGGGATCACCCGTCGGCGCAAGCGCATTATCCGATGCGTGAAGCGATCGTGTGGGAGCGGCTCGCCATGGGGGACCCCTCGCGTACCGCCGGCACCGCCCACCGTTTCTTGCGCATGCGCCGGTTTCGCGCGTTCACGTCGAGGACACGACCGGACGTCGTGGTCGCGTTTCAACACGGGGCATTCCTGTTCGCCGCCGTCAGCCTCTTCGGCAGCGGAATTCCCGTGGTCGCAGCCGAGCGCAACGCGCCGGACCGCCTCGACCACACCAGCGAAGGACGCAACCGCCGCATGATGTTCGAGAGCATGCGGCTGGCGGCGGCCGTGACGGTGCAATTCGATACGTACGTCGAACGCTATCCGCGTTTCCTGCGCGAACGAATCGCGGTCATCAATAACCCGGTATTTCGCGCGGAAGCGTTCGCAACACCGGGCGCCGACCGGTCGCAACGAACGCTGCTGTCGATCGGCCGGCTGTCGTACCAGAAGAACTTTTCCGTCTTGGTGCGCGCGTTCGCGACGCTCGCGGGCGAATTTCCCGATTGGCAACTGCGAATCGTGGGCGAAGGAGAAGAACGGACGGCGTTGCAGGAACTCACGGAATCACTCGGTGTCGCGACGCGTGTCTCGATGCCGGGTGCCACGCGCGACGTTTCCGCCGAGTACCGCGCCGCGGATCTGTTTTGCTTGCCGTCGCGCTTCGAGGGTTTCCCGAACGCGCTCGCGGAAGCGATGGCGCACGGCCTGCCCGTGGTCGGCTTCCGGGGTTGTGCGGGGATGGGCGAGCTCGTCACACCCGGTCGCGATGGCGCCCTCGCCGACGGCAACGGCGAGGCCGGCGCGCTGGCCGCCGCGCTCGCGCCCCTCATGCGCGATGCTTCGTTGCGCGACCGCGTGGGCCTGGAAGCGCGCCGCATCGTCGATCGCTATCCACCCGAGAGATCGTTCGACGGTTGGGAGCGACTCCTGCGACGCATCGTGGAGTCCGCGTGAAGCTCTTGTTCGGCATCAAAGCCCTCGACGTGCCGGGCGGCGGAGCGGAGCGCGTGCTCGTCACCGTGGCGTCGGGACTCGCCGGCCGCGGTCACGACGTCGCCGTGGTCACGTTCGACCGACCCGGCGGACGGAGCTTCTATCCGCTCGACGGACGTGTGCGAAGAATTGCGCTCGGCTTGGGGCCGACCGACCGACGCACCGGTTGGAAGGACTTTCTCGCGCGGTTGCGTGCGCTGCGCCACGTGGTGCGCGAGGAGACACCCGACGCGGCCGTGGGTTTCATGCACAGCATGTTCGTGCCGATGGCCTTCGCGATGCGCGGCCTCGGCGCGCCGCTGGTCGCGAGCGAACACATCGTGCCGGAGTACTATCGTAATCGCCGCGGCGAATATGTCCTGCTCGTGCTAGGCTGTCTCTTGTCGACGCGCGTCACCGTGTTGTCGGCGGCGGTGCGGGACATGTATCCACGGCTTGTGAGGAGTCGCATGGTTCCCATGCCCAATCCCGTGTCGGTCCCTGTCGCCGGCCCGGGTCCGTCACAGTCAAGCAAGACCGTGCTCAGTGTCGGGCGTCTCGAAGCGCAAAAGGATCACGCCACGCTGATCGACGCGTTCGCGATGATCGCCGACCGTTTCCCCGCATGGACACTGCGCATCGTCGGCGATGGAAGCTTGCGCGCATCTCTAGAGCGGCGGTTGCAAGCATCGGGACTCGAACAGCGCGCGAGCCTGGTGCCGAGCACCGCACACATCGAGGACGAGTACGCGCGCGCGCAGGTCTTCGCCTTGCCGTCGCGCTTCGAGAGCTTCGGTATTGCGACGGCCGAGGCCATGTCGGTCGGGTTGCCGGTGGTCGGATTCGCCGACTGCCCCGGCACCAATGAGTTGGTTCATCACAACACGGATGGTTGGCTGGTCGAGCCCGCACGCGACGGCGATCGGGTGCGCCCTTACGCCGAGGGCTTGGCGACGATCATGGGTGATGACACCTTGCGCAAGCGACTCGGAGCGAGCGCACGAGAAAGTGTTCGACAATTCGATCCCTCGCACATCGTTGCGCGCTGGCAAGGGCTCCTCGAAGATGTTGTCAATCGATGACACTCACACCGTTTTCGCGTCGCATCTATCACCGCGGGCTGAAGGTCGTGCTGGCACTCGTGGGGCTCGACTTCACGTGGTACCTGGCCTTCCACCGGAACTGGCCCTACGCACTGCCGGCGGTCGAGACTGGCTTGCAGCACTTGCGCCCACGCCGGCGCTCGCTGCGGTTCTTCGACGGTTACCCGATTCTGCGTTACGCGAAGGCGGGCGACACCGTCCTCGACATCGGCGCCAACATCGGCGTGGTATCGTCCCACCTGCTCCGCCTCGGGTACGTCGTGCACGCCTACGAGCCGGACGCGCGGTGTGTCGAGTTCATGCGCCGGCGTTTCTCGCGCATCGATCCTGCCCGCTTCCAGCTGCACCCGCAGGCGGTGTCGAATTTCAACGGCACCGCGAACTTGTACGCCGGCACGCGCACGACAGAATCCAATTCCATTCTGGAAAACAAGCCCGGCACGGAGGCGAACGCGGCGCACGAAGTCGCCGTGCGTTCGATCAACGACGTTCTGGCTGCGGTGGGGTACGCGGCGTTGATCCTGATGGACGTCGAAGGCGCCGAGTACGGCGTACTCGACGAGTTGCTGCGCCCGGAGAATCGGGACAAGTTCGGGCTGTGCATCGCGGAGAGTCACGCGCGCAAGATTCCCGCCCTCGAAGCGGACCACCGACGGGTGGTCGACGCGATTGCGCGCTTGGGAATGCAAGAGCGCGTCCGGCTGGATTGGCACTGAGGTCGCCGAACGCATGAAGAAGACCATGGCCGACGAACCGTTGATCACCGTCGGCATCACGTGTTTCAACGCCGAGGGTACGATCGCGGCTGCCATCGCGAGCGCGCAGGCGCAGGACTGGCCCAACCTCGAAATCCTCGTGGTGGACGACGCTTCCACCGACGGCTCGTGCACAGTGGTCCAAGCGTTGGCGGCTCGCGACGCCCGCATTGCGCTCGTTCGCCACGATCGCAATCGTGGGTATGCGGCGGCGTTGAATTCGATCGTCGCCGCGGCACGCGGCGAGTTCATCGCCGTGTTCGACGACGACGACATCAGCGTGCCGGAACGCGTCACGCGGCAATGGCGACGCCTGACCGAATACGAGGGGGCCGCCGGCATTCGCCTCGTCGTGTGCTACTCGAATCGGAAGGTGGTCACCGTCGACGGAGCGGCACACCCGGAAACGGTGGAGGCGATCGGGAGACGGCCGCTCGAGCCGCGCGGGACCGACGTCGCGGATTTCCTCCTGTTTCACCACCAGGATCCGAGGTTCGTGTGGGGCGAATTCGGAAGTGGAACCATGCTCGCCCGTCGCCAGACCTTGTTGGAGGTGGGACCGTTCGACGAAGAGTTTCGACGCGGCGCCGAATGGGATATGGTGATCCGTCTCGCCTTGTTGGGTGGACACTTCATCGCCGTCGACGAAAACCTCATGACCCAGCGCAAGACCCAAACGACCGACAAGGGAGGCAAGGTCGCGCTTGATTACACGCTCAAGCTGCGCAGGAAATATCGAGACTACCTCCGGTCCAAGCACGTCTATCGCGCCTCGGTGGCAATCGCCCATTCCCGCTTTCACTACAGCCGATCCCAAGCGCTGCGCAGCTACTCCTATTTGGCCCTGGCGTGCTTGTTGTCGCCGCGGGTGGTATTGCCGAGCGAAGCACGCAAGTGGCGAAAGCGGAATTCGCCGCGGGTGGGCTCGCTAGCCAAGAACGCCGGCTTCCTCCTCGCGCTGCGCGCGCTCCAACAATTGCTGCGCGTGGCGATGGTCTACTTCGTGGTGAGAGCACTCGACAAGACGCAGTTCGGGCAATACCAGTTCATCCTGACCTGCGCGGCGTTGGTGGTGATGTTCGCGCTCCCCGGCCTCAACAACTCGTTGATGCAATCGGTGGCGAGGGGCTTTTTGGGCAGCTATCGCGCGGTGGTCCGTCGTTCCTTCAAGACCAGCCTGCTGGGCAGCGTGGTGCTCGTCGGCCTTGGCGTGTACTACGGCATCCATCAAACCGAGGCGGTGCGCTTCGGCTTCTTTCTGGTGGCCTTGCTGTTTCCGTTTGCGAGCGGGCTGGAGCAGTGGCGGTCGTTGAAAACCGGCTCCGAGGATTTCGCTGGCATGTTCCGAATGGACGGCATCGCCGTCGTTGTCCTGGCCGTGCTCATGATCAGCGCGGTCAAGGCGCGACCCGGAACCTTGCTCGCTCCGCTGGCCGTGCTGTACGGCGTCCAGGCCGGCTTGAATCTCATCCTCACGCGCTCGGCGCTGCGAAGTATTCCGGCCGATGCTCCCGTGGAAACCGGCATGCTGGACCACGGCACCAAAACGACTTTCTATTCCGCTTTCAGCATCATCGCCAAGCAAATCGACAAGGTTCTGATCTTCGTGTCTCTTTCCCCGGCGTCGCTGGCAGTGTTCGTGGCCGCCGAGCGCATCCCGGAATTGGTCAAGGGGCAGGTCCAGGATCTCGCGGCGGTGCTGGCACCGCGTTTCGCCAAGCGCGGCCGTTACACGCACTCGCTGGACGGGTTGCTGCGCGCCGCCGGCCTGTTCAGCAGCGCCATCGCAGTGATCGCGGCGTTCACACTGCTGCCGCTCGCGATACGGCTGTTGTTCGGCCCCACGTACGTCGCGGCCATTCCCTACAGCCAAGCCCTGATGTGCTCGATTGCCATCGGGAACGCTTCGATTCTACGGCACCGCTACGTGAGCTCCAAGCTCGACGTCGCGAGTGCCCGTGCGATCGAGATCTGGACTTCCGCCGCTCGCATCGTTTCGTCGCTGGTATTGGTCCCGATCTTCGGCATCCTCGGCGCGGTAATCTCTGCTTTCGTCTACCGCATCACGATGACCATCGTAGTTAACTTCGTGATCAGAAAACGCTATCTGCCTTCGGAGGACGACGCATCATGAACTTGCTCCCCTTCAATCTCCGACGCGACGTGCGACGAACCCTGGAAGATTGCATGGGCCGTCATCTGCGAGCGAGCGACACGGTCTGCGACGTGGGCTGCGGCACCAAGCCGTTCGGGCGCTTTCTCGCACGCGTCGCGGGGGCGCACGTGGGCGTCGACATGGACGGCGGATTCTACGGGGAGGAAGCGGTCGACATCATCGGCGTCGCCGATCGCCTCCCGGTACGCGACGGCGTGGCCGACGCCGTGCTGTCGAGCCAGGTCATCGAGCACCTGCCCGACCCCGAAGAGGCGCTGCGCGAAGCGCGGCGGATTCTCAAGCTGAACGGCCTGTTGTTCATTTCGTTTCCGCTACTGTTCCCGCTCCACGCCGCACCGCACGATTTCTTCCGCTACACCGAATACGGGTTCGAAGCCATGTGCCGGCGGCACGGCTTCGAGGTCGTTGAACGGCACGTGATGGACGGTTTCTGGTACATGGCCTCGATCTTCAGCGAGCGGTACATCAATCCGCTCAACCGGTCCATTCTGCGACGCCTGCACGTCGTCACTCTGCTATCGCTGCCGCTGCACTGGCTCTTTTGGTTGCTCCACCAGACCGAGGCGGGCGCGTACGCGTTGATTGGGAAGGACGTCGCGAACTCGCGGCGCGGGTGGGCAGTGAACTACGTCTACGTCGTCCGCCGGGTGGCCGGCGACTGAGCAGGCGCGTCGTAGCGCGGCGACAGCGCCAAACCGAGCATGAACATGAAGGCCATGAAGACTTCGCCGTCGTCGATGTTGAGTTCGGTGAGCGCTCCCAGCAGCACCGCGACGGTGGCCGCGATCGCACCCACGACGTACTGATAGTCGAGGGCACCCCGCTGCGAGCGGCGCAGAAGACGAACCAGTTCCCGCAGCAACACGAACCAAAACAACGCGAAGGGTACGAAGCCGACCAACCCGCGCGTCGCCAGTACGTGCAGAAAGACGTTGTGGGTATCGACGGTGGTCGTGACCTTGCGTCCCGCCAGCAGCTTGTCGGCTTCGATCGAGTAATCCCCCATCCCCACACCCAACAGCGGGTGCTCCTTGAACAAGTGCCAGGCAATATCCCACAGGACGACGCGCGTCGACGCGTCCTTGTCGAGACCCGAGTGCAGCAACTGCGGAATCGAGCGCCCTTCTTGCTTGAAATTGACGAATGCAAAACCCACCAACACGGCCAGCAATCCGACGACGCTCCACGTCATCACGCGTCTGCGCGTCATCACGACCACCGTCGCAAGCCCGCCGGCCAGCGCGACCCATGCCCCACGCGTCATCGTGAGCACGATGGCGACGCACTGGAGCAACAACGCGCTCACCAAGGACAAGCGCCGTCGCACACCCAACCCGCGCGTGAGCACCACGGCACTCCCCAACACCACCACTTGGTACATGATCCCCGCGAAGGTCATGGTGTAGAGCGTGCTGCCGACCCGGTACTCGTGTCCGATATGAATCGGCCCGAGGTCGACGCCACCCGCGCGCTGCACCATCCCGACCAAGCTCGAGAGCGTCGCGGAGACCACCAGCGTCCCGTAGACCTTGTCCCGCACCCCGAGTACCCGAACGTTACACGCGACCCAAAACACAATGAACAACTCCCAATACGACGTCCAATCGTGAACGGCACGATCGAGATTCTCGGAAATGAGAACCGAAGGGAGGGCGGACAGAACGAGTGCGATCGACGCCAGCACCAGCGGGTCGCGATGGGGGGAAGTCGAAGCCACGCCGGCGTTCGCGCGCGTGCGCGCAAGGATGCTCGAGACGACCCACGCCAAGGCGCCGAACCCGAAGGCGATATTCATCCCGGCGATGGAGAACGGCATGAACGCCGCGAAGGCAAAAAAGGAGAATTGAAGTACCCGGCGCGTTGCGGACGCGATCGTCATGCCGTCACGACGCGGGAAACATCTCGGTCTCGATGAGGTGACAGACGATGTGTACGATCGCGAGGTGGAGTTCCTGCACGTGCGGAGTGTCCGACGACGGCACCGCCACGGTGATATCGCAGTGCTGCGCGACCTCACCGCCGCCCGCCCCCGTCAGCGCGAACACGCGCATCCCCCGCTCGCGCGCGACGCGGCACGCGCGCACGACGTTGCGCGAGTTACCGCTGGTCGAGAGAGCCAGCAGGCAATCGCCGGGGCGCGCGATGCCCTCCAGCTGGCGCGCGAAGACGTCGTCGAACGAATAGTCGTTGGCAATGGAAGTCACGGTGGCGACGTTGTCGCCGAGCGCGAACGCGGGCAGGGCCTTGCGGTCGCGCTTGAAGCGGCCCACCAGCTCCGCCGCGAAGTGCGAAGCTTGCGTGGCACTCCCGCCGTTGCCGCACGCGTACACGACCCGGCCGCCGCGCAGGCATTCGACCATCGCGGTCGCCATCGCGCCCACGCGTTCGGCCATGCCGGCGTCGAGCGATGCGATCAACCCGGCGCGGGCGCGCAGCTCGCGCTGGACGACTTCGGTAACGCCCTTCATGGGTTGCACGCGCTCGTCATAGGACGCTGATCTCGCTGTTGTCGCCCACCATGAACCGGTACGCGCGCGGCGGTTTGTCGCCGCGTCGCACGATCACGTTGCGACCGATGAGGCTGTCGCTGATGCGGCTCCCGATGTCGATGATCTGGCAATTCTCGAGGATGATGCTGTTCTCCACTTCGCTCTTCTCGACCCGGGACCCCGGTCCGATGCTGGTGAACGGCCCGATGTAGGCGTCGACGATGCGCGAGCCCTTGCCGATGATGATGGGGCCGCGCAGAATGCTGCGCTTGACCTCGACGTCGTCGTCCAAATGGACGTGGCCGTGAAACTCCGAGTCCTCGAGCTGCTTCATCTCGACACGCGTCGCCATGCCGGTCAGCACCATGCGATTGGCGTCGAGCATGTCTTCGAGCTTGCCCGTGTCCTTCCACCACCCCTCCACCACGTGCGACTGCACGTGGTAGTCGTGCTCGATCAGGTACTGGATGGCGTCGGTGATCTCGAGCTCGTTGCGCCAACTCGGCTTGATCTTGTCGGTGGCTTCGAAGATCGACGGCGTGAACATGTACACGCCGACCAGCGCGAAATCGCTCTTGGGCTGCTTGGGCTTCTCTTCCAGCCCGACCACGCGGTCGCCCTTCAACTCGGCTACACCGAACTCGCTCGGATTCTTGACCCGTGTCAGGAGAATTTGCGCGTCGTACTTCCCCTTGGTGAACTCGTCGACGAAGCCGCGGATGCCGCCCGAGAGTAAATTGTCTCCCAGGTACATGACGAAGGGGTCGTCCTTCATATAGTCGCGCGAGATCTTGACCGCGTGGGCCAGGCCCAGGGGTGCCTCTTGCTTGATGTAGTGCACGCGCACGCCGAAGCGCGATCCGTCGCCCACCGCCTGCTTCACTTCTTCGGCCGTATCGCCGACGATGATGGCGATGTCTTGTATGCCGGCGTCGCGGATGGCCTCGATGCCGTAGAACAGGATCGGCTTGTTGGCCACGGGCACGAGCTGTTTCGCACTAGTGTGCGTGATGGGGCGTAGTCGCGTCCCGCGACCGCCTGCGAGAATGAGCGCTTTGATGGCCGACCCTCCTTACAATCCCCGCACGGCGCGGATCAATTGTTATTGGCCGTAATGACGGCGTACACCGACAGGAACAGGCTCGTGAGACTCACGAACCCGATGAACAAGTTGCCGAGAATCACACCCGTACGCCGCCTCACCAAAATGGTTTCACCGCGATACACGGTGCTATCGTGGTCGCCGCTGCGTTCGTTGCCGAAGCTGTCGTAGATCTTGAGCTTGTCGATGCTGCCGCGCTCCGATGGGCCGCCCGCCATCGCGATGTAGCGGCCGGCCGGGAGTCCGCGCTGGAAGTCGATCTCGCCCGGCCGCGTCACTTCGCCGGCGACGAACACGACGTCCTCGAGGCGGGGAATATTGATGACGTCGCCGGATTTCAGTTCCACGTTCACCGCCGAGGTATCCCCCTCGAGAATCTTGGCCAGGTCGACGTTGACAAATTCGAAGGTACCGTCGGCTTTCTTGCGCTCGATGCGCGCGTGCGCGAGGTCGAAGTCGTTGCGCAGGCGAATGAAGCGCGGGAGGAACGACTGCATGGTCTCGCCTTCGCCCAGATAGATGCGCCCGTCGCGCCCGCCGCCGCCCTGCACGCGCACGAAGTCGATACCGGGGAAGCTGCGCTTGTCAGGCACGACGATGACGTCGCGGTCGGTGATGGCGGTGGTGCCGGCGGTCGCTTGGTCCATCTCGGTGATCGACACCTTCTCGTCGACACTCAATTTTTCCAGCACGATCTGGCCGGTCTCGGCGTTGGTGGTGAACCCGCCCGCGAGTGCCACGATGTCCATGATGGTCTCGCCGGGCAGTATCTCGTACGTACCGGTGCGCCACACTTCGCCGGTCACGTCGCACATGTGGACGCGCGAGGGCACGAACACGGTCTGGCCCTCGTGCAGCATGGGGTTCATGGCGACGTCGCCCAAACGCATGAGCTTCACCTGGTCGACGAACACCGTCGCTTGGCCGGCTTCGCGAATTTCCACGGCTCGCTCGCTGCCCTTGTCGGTGATGCCACCGGCGGCCGTGAGGGCGGTGTCGACGCGAAACGGCGGCAGCATCGCGACCGGCCCCGGTGTTTTCACTTCGCCCAGCACGTACACGATGAACGTGCGCGGCACCAGCAATTCGCAATGGAACTCCGAACTGCGATAGTACGACGAGAGAGCGCGTGCCAGCTCGGCGCGAAACGCTTCGATGGTGAGGCCGGCCGCGCGCACCAGGCCCGCGTTGGGCACCATCACCACACCTTCGGGCAGCACTCGCAGCGGAATCTCCTGCGACGTCGGTTTGAAGAAGAGCACGAACTGGTCGCCGGGGCCGATGACGTAGGTCTTGGGGTCGACGGGAACGTCGAAGCCGCGCGGAATCACGCGCGGCGTTATCGCGGCGGTGGAATCGACACCCATGTTGGTCGACACGGGCTGCGTCGGCTGCTTGAAGGGGTCGCGCGAGCGGCCCGTCGAAAGACTTTGCGCCGGAGCCATCGACGTCACACCCATCACCAGAATCATCGCGGAAGCAACGCTTCGAATCAGTCTGTTCTCTTCGACTCGGAAATTCATGACACCGCCTCGAGCGCGCGTCGAACAAAATCGCGCACGCGTTCGAACTCCACGATACTCGGGATACCGAATTGGGCCATGTGGGGTTTGCCTCCGCCCTTGAAGCCGAGCTCGGCGGCCACCTGGCGCGCGAGGTCGTCGGCCTTGACGCCGCGCTCCTTTATAGCAGAGTCGCTGGAGACGATCAGGCACACCGGCTTCTCCACACCCGACTGGCACACCAGGGCCACCCCCAGACCCAGCTTGCCGCGCAGCGCGTCGCCGTAGCTGCGCAGCGCGTTCACGTCGGGGGCTTCGACCGTGGTGGCGACGAAGCGCACGCCGTGCGCGTCGACGGCACTCGCGAGTGCTTCGCTCGCACCGCTCTCCGCGCGCTTGCTCTCGCTCTTCTTGCGCTCTTTTTGAAATGCTTCGTTTTCCTCGACTAACGCGCGCACACGCTTCTCGACTTCGCTCGGGGCGACGCGCAACAGTGCCGCGACCGCGGCCCAGTCGTCCATCGCACGACGCGCGAGCTCAAGCGCACCTTCACCCGTCACCGCTTCGACGCGCCGCACACCGGCCGCCACCGCGGTTTCTTGTCGCACGAAGAACGCGCCCACTTCGCCGGTGCGCTTGACGTGCGTGCCGCCGCACAGCTCCTTGGAAAAGTCGTCGATGGAGACAACGCGCACCACGTCGCCGTACTTCTCGCCGAAGAGCGCCATGGCACCGCTCGCCAGCGCGTCCTGGTAGGAAAGGTTGGTCGTCGTCACCGCGAGATCCCCGATCACGACTTCGTTGACGATGCGTTCGATCTCGGCCAGCTCTTCCGGCTTCACCGGCTGAAAGTGGTGGAAGTCGAAGCGCAAGCGGTTGGGTGCGACCAACGACCCCGCCTGCGCGACGTGGGTGCCGAGCACCTTGCGCAGTGCCGCATGCAAAAGGTGCGTCGCCGTGTGATTCCGCATGGTCTGATAGCGGCGCTCGCGGTCGACGTGCAGCTCGACCGACGCGTCCTTCTGCAAACGATCGACCAGGGCTTCGCGCGACTCGTCCGACAAGCGTACGAGGTGCGCGATCAACTCGCCGACGCGATAGGTGTCGACCACATCGCCCGCGCGCGTGGCGCGACCGGCGTCGCCCACTTGTCCCCCGCCTTCCGGATAGAACACGGTCTTGTCGGTCGTAATTTCGACGAAGGTACCCTCGCCGCCCGCGCGCGCGACGCGCGAAGGCGTCGCGTCAGCGACGCCGGCGACTTCCGCGCGCGTGTCGAGCGAGTCGTAGCCGAGGAAATCGGTTCGTTTGATGTCGGCCTTCACCGGAACGATGACTCTTGTGTCAAACGAATCCTTCACGATGACGTTGTCCTGAAACTTCGCGCCCTGTCGGGCGCGTGTCTTCTGCTCCGCCATCGCCTTTTCGAAGTCTTTCATATTCACGTCGAGGCCACGGTCCTGCGCCATCTCACGCGTCAGCTCGGGCGGGAATCCGAACGTGTCGTAGAGTTGGAACACGTCGGCGCCGGGGATCATCTTGGTCTTCTTGTTCGCATCGAACAAGGTCTCGATTCGACTCATGCCCTGTTCGAGCGTGTCTTGGAAGCGCGCTTCTTCGCCGGTGACGACTTGCTTGATGAACTCGACCTTCTGCACGATCTCCGGGTAACGCGTCCCCATCGCGGTGACGACGGCGTTGACACCGCGCGCCAAGAACGGCTCGCGCACGCCGAACGGGTGCATCTTGGTCAGTGCGCGCCGCAGCAAGCGACGCAGCACGTAGCCGCGCCCTTCGTTCGACGGCATGATGTTCTCTGCAATCGCGAAGGTCAGCGCACGCACGTGGTCGGAGGCCGCGTTGACCGCGAGTGCGGCCTTCTTCGCGTCGGTTCCCTTCGGGAGTGCGGCGGCGATGGCGCGGCGAATGGGAAGGAACTCGTCGGTGTGAAAATTGTCTTCGACGTCCTGCAGGATGAACGCGACGCGCTCGAGTCCCATGCCGGTGTCGATGCCGGGCTTGGGGAGCGAGTCGTAGATTCCCTTTTCGTTCAGAAAGAATTGCGGGAAGACCAGGTTCCAATATTCGATGTAGCGATCGCTGTCGTCTTGCCCCGGTCCGCCGTCGGGTCCTTCGCGCCCGGTGTCGTAGTGCATTTCCGACGACGGCCCGCACACGCCCGTGTCGCCGACGGGTCCCCAGAAGTTGTCCTTCTTGCCGAGGCGCTTGACGCGCGTCTTCGGAAAGCCGACGTGCTTCGTCCACAGCTCGAAGGCTTCGTCGTCGTTCTCGAAGATGGTGACCCAAATACGATCTTGGTCCAACTTCCACACGTCGATCGACAATTCCCACGCCCACTCGATGGCGTCCTTCTTGAAGTAATCGCCGAAGGAGAAGTTGCCCAGCATCTCGAAGAACGTGTGGTGACGCAGCGTACGCCCGACGTTTTCCAGGTCGCTTTGTTTGCCGCCCGCGCGCAAACACTTCTGGCAGCTGGCGGCACGCGGGTACGGCGCGCGCGCGGGGTCGCTGTAGTAGGCCTTGAACGGCACCATGCCCGCGGCGGTAAAGAGCAGGGTCGGGTCTTCGGGCAAGAGTGGCGCGCTCGGAACCAGCGTGTGACCGCGCGTCTCAAAGAAGGACAGGTAGTCCTTCACCAAGCGGCTCACCGCGTAGCGATTCTTCGTCTCGCTCACCATGGTTCCTCTACCACTCGTCGGGGATGTTGTCGGCCGTGTCGACGTCGCGCGAGCGCGGAATCTTGCGCGCCAAGTCGTACGCGACGCGGTTGACCACGGAGTAATCGTAACCCTTGCGTTTCAGGAGTGCCACGACACGGCGCAGTGCCTTCTCGTCGACGACACCGCCGCGCAGGCTCCGTTCGACCAAGGCGCGCGCCAGCGTCTCTTGCTCGTCGGCGCCGTAGGTCGAAAGCGCCTGGTCGACCACCGCGCGCTGGAGCCCGAGCTTGCTCATATCGGCGCGCAGGCGATGCGGGCCCACGCGCCGCGTGTCTTTCCGCACCGACACGAACTCGCGCGCGAAGCGCGCGTCGTCGATCAAGCCCGCCTCTTCCAATTCGGCGATCACGCCCTGGCGAACCGGGTCGGCCAAGCCCAGCGTGCGCAAGGCCGACTCGATCTCGCGGCGCGAACGCGAGCGCATCGAGAGCATGCGCATCGCCTTGTCACGGCCGCGCACGTACTGGTCCATGCGATCGAGCCGCGCGACCTCTTCGTCGGACAACGTGGCACCGATGACGAGCGCTTGTGCCGCCGTCTCGGGAACGGCAAAAAACCGCCCCCCGGAGAGCCGGATCCATACTCGTTCCCGGGGGCGCGGTTTTCGCTCGACGATGATCTCGGGCATCAACGACTACGGCCGCGCACGCACCGCACCCGGCTTCTTGCGCGGATTGGCCGCCAACGGGTCGGCGCCTTCGGGCGCTTCTGCGACCATGGCCGCACCCGGAACGTCGGTCGCCAGGGCGGCGGCCGCCGCCGGGGCTGGCTTGGCGTCGACGCCGAAGTGCGCGCGCACCTTGGCCGCGATCTCGTTCGCCATGGCCGGGTGCTCGCGCAAGAACTTGCGCGCGGATTCCTTGCCCTGGCCCAGGCGCTCGTCGTTGTACGCGAACCAGGTGCCGCTCTTCTTGATGATGTCCACACCGGCGGCCGAGCCGATGTCGATCACGTCACCCTCGAAGCTGATCCCTTCGCCGTACAGGATGTCGAACTCGCAGGTCTTGAACGGTGCTGCCACCTTGTTCTTGACCACCTTCACCTTGGTGCGGCTGCCGGAGACGACTTCGCCCTCCTTGATGGCGGCGATGCGACGGATGTCCATGCGCACCGACGAGTAGAACTTGAGCGCGTTGCCGCCCGATGTGGTTTCGGGGCTCCCGAACATCACACCGATCTTCATGCGGATCTGGTTGGTGAACATGAGGCACGTCTTGGTCTTGGAGACCGCCCCCGTGAGTTTGCGCAGCGCCTGCGACATCAAGCGCGCCTGCAAGCCCACGTGCTGGTCGCCCATCTCGCCGTTGATCTCGGCTTGCGGAACCAGCGCCGCCACCGAGTCGACGACGATGACGTCGAGCGCACCGCTGCGGATCAATACCTCCGCGATTTCCAGCGCCTGCTCGCCCGTGTCGGGCTGCGAGATCAGGAGATTGTCGACGTCGACGCCGATCTTCTTGGCGTAGCCGACGTCGAAGGCGTGCTCGGCGTCGATGAAGGCCGCCATGCCGCCCAGGCGTTGCGCGTTGGCGACGATCGACGAGGTGAGTGTGGTCTTGCCGGAGCCTTCGGGTCCGAACACCTCGATGATACGCCCGCGCGGCACGCCGCCGACACCCAGAGCGATGTCGAGTGCCAGACTCCCGGTCGGAATGACCTCGACCGGAACGATGGCGTGGTTGATTCCCAGACGCATGATCGAGCCCTGACCGAATTGTTTTTCGATCTGCTGCACTGCGAGCTCGATCGCTTTACCTTTTTCGTCGGCCCGCAGTCCCGTCGTTAATGACTTCGTTGACGATGACATCGTGTCCCCCTTGGACTTTTCTCGAGTGGCTGGCCCGTCCCTTCCGCACCTCTCCCCCGCGTCCAGCCGCTCGCGGGGAGCCTAACAAAATCGTTTCTCATGACCCACGTGTGGGCGAATGCTAGCACGCCCCCTAGGGCAAGGCAAACCTTTTGACCACCGAATACTGGGCGCCGGTACGCCCCAAACGACTTTCCATGAGGTCGAATGCGGAAACGCGAGTGACAGGGTGTGACAACGGCGTCACCAGGTCGAATTGGTCGATCACAGCGCGCGGGAGATGCTCCTTGATGCGCGCGACGGTGGCGTGGGCATGAAACTCCCGTTGCTCGCGATCGAGCCCGATCGCTCCCTCGAGCGAACGGTCGACGTCTTCCGCCAGCGCAGCCAGCGGCTGTACGCCCATTTCCACGCCGAAGAAGAGCACGCGCGGGGAGCGCAAATTCGGAAACGCGCCAAATTTGCCCAGTGTCACGTGGAACGCCGTGTGTCGCATGCGTACCACGTCGAGCGTCGAGACAATCTTGCCGAGTTCCGTCTCGCGCGACTCGCCGATGAACTTGAGCGTCACGTGCCACGCTTCCGGCGCCGCCCATCGCCAGGGCGGATCGTCGACGGGAAAGTTGTCGATGGCGGCACGAATTGCCGCCCGCACGGTGTCATCGAAGTTGACGGCGACGAATAGGCGCACGCGACCTACCCCCGCGAAAGTCGATCGTGCAAGAGCCACAGGGCGCCGTGCGCGGCGCGGTCGCGGATGGCGGAGCGATCGCCGGCGTGGATCACGCGCTTGATCTGCGAGCCACCGTCCCACGCCACCCCGATGAAGACCAACCCCACCGGCTTGTGCGGCGTGCCGCCGCCCGGGCCCGCGACGCCGGTGGTCGCGACACCGTAGGTCGCTCCGACCTTGCGGCGCGCGCCGTGCGCCATCTCGGTGCAGGTCTCCTCGCTCACGGCACCGAATTGTTCGATGGTCTCCGGGCGCACGCCGATGAGCGCCGACTTGCTCTCGTTCGAATACGTCACCGCCGAGGCGAGGAAGTAGTCGCTCGAACCCGCGTGCTCGGTCAACAAGCGCGCGACGGTCCCGCCCGTCAGCGACTCGGCCACGGCCACGGATTCGCGGCGCGCGCGCAGCGCCTCGCCCACCACCAGTGCGAGCGGTCGCGTGCCGCGCTCGTAGTACTTGGTACCCAGCACTTCCTGCATGCGCGCGTGCATCGTCTGCGCTTCGGGGTCGAGGGACGCCGGCGGCGCGTCGCGCTTCTGTGTGAGCACCACGTCGACGCCCGCAATCGAGGGCAGCCACGACACCGAGTACGCGGTGAGCGCGAAGGTGGTCGGCCCCAGCCATTCGAACAACTGCGACTCGGCCACCCCGATGGTGCGAAACGTCTCGACGCGCAGCGGCGCGCGTTCGAAGAGAGCGAGCAATCGCGGCATCACGAGGGCGTCGAACATGGGCTGCAGTTCGGGCGGCGGACCCGGCAAGACGAAGACGTGCGCACCCTCGGATTCGAGTGCAAAGCCGGGGGCGGTGCCGAGTGAATTCGCGAGGATCTCCGCGCCGCGCGGAAAGTGCGCCTGACGACGATTGGCTTCGGTGGGGGTGCGGCCCCGCGCGGACATGAACGCTTCGATTTGCCGCCACGTGTCCTCGCGAAACTCGAGCGGTGCTCCGACCGCTTCGGCGATGCCTTCGCGCGTCACGTCGTCGTCGGTGGGGCCGAGACCGCCGGTGACGACCAGCACGCGCGTGCGCGGGAGTCGCTCGCGCACCGCCGCCGCGATAGTGTCGACGGTGTCGCCGACCGCGCGACATTCGTCCACCTTGACACCGGCGCGCTGCACCGCTTGTCCGACGAACGCCAAATGGGCATCGCGGCGCTCGCCGCGCAAGAGTTCGTTGCCGATCAGGAGAACTTCGACGTCGTGACGGGTCATGGCGATCGATCAGGCGCCGAGGTCATGCGAAGAAGCGCCCCAGGGCAGGTGTCACGGCGGCCGCGGCGACGAGGACGATACGCGTGTAGACGCCGGCCAGGGCGTCGTCGGCGACAATTCCCCATCCGCCTGGCAGGCTCTGCAATCGATAAATGGGAAACGGCTTCCAGATGTCGAAGATGCGAAACAGCACGAAGGCGGCCGCCACCCCCGCGAGTGTCGGCGTCGCGCCGACGAGCGCGATCTGGATGCCCACCACTTCGTCGATCACGACGCAACTCGGATCCTTGCCGTGCGTGCGCTCGACGCGCGTCGCGGTGGGAATCGAGATCACGGCGGTCGCGAGCAGCACCGCCCAATGCGCGAGCCATTCGCCACCGGGAACGAAGCGGTACGCCACCAGGAATACGAAGGTCGCGAAGGTCGCCGGTGCAAACGGGAAGAAGCCCGTGTAGACGAACGTGGCGATGAAGGTCGAGAGCGCGTTCATGTCGTTGGGTGACGCGGTTGCGCCGTTCGCATGATAGCACTTTTCGGTTCGCGTCGCCCCCGCTACCCTGGTCGCGTGGGCACCAACCCCATTTCCACTTCGCGCGGCGTGCTAGCGGCGACGTTCTTCGCCCTGTTCGCCTTCGCATCCAATTCGATTCTGTGTCGCTTGGCGCTGGCGTCGTCGCGCATCGACCCCGCGAGCTTCACCACCGTGCGCGTGGCGTCGGGTGCCGCCATGCTGGCATTGATCGCGGCCGCGCGACGCCGGTCCGATGCGGACCCGCGTCGCTCGCGCGCCGGCTGGACCAGCGCCGCCTTTCTCTATCTGTATGCCATCGCGTTCTCCTGCTCGTACGTCAGTTTGAGCGCGGGTACCGGTGCGCTCATCCTGTTTGGTTGCGTGCAGGCAACGATGCTGGTCGCCGCACTGCGCGGTGGCGAACGACCGCGGGCGATCGAGTGGCTGGGACTCGCGACGGCGATCGCGGGGCTGGTCTACTTGGTATTGCCGGGGCTCGCAGCACCCTCGCCGGCGGGTGCCGCCCTGATGGCGAGCGCGGGCGTGGCGTGGGGGTTGTACTCGTTGCGCGGCCGCGGGTCGACGAATCCACTCGCCGACACCGCGCGCAATTTCCGCTGTGCGGTTCCCTTTGCACTCGCGACGAGCCTCGCGATGATCTCGCGCGTGCACGCGACGCGCGACGGCGTCCTCTTGGCCGTGGCGTCGGGTGCCTTGTCGTCGGGCATCGGCTACGTCATTTGGTACGCGGCGCTGCGTGGTCTTTCGGCCACACGCGCGGCGACGGTGCAGCTCTCGGTCCCGGTGATCGCAGCACTCGGTGGGATTGCGTTTCTGGGAGAACATCTCACGGCGCGTTTGATCACGGCCGCGGCGATGATCCTCGGCGGCGTGGGCGTGACCCTGGCCGCGCGTCGCCGCTGACGGACTACGTGACACCGGTGCGCTCGCACCAAATGCCCAGCGTGAGGAGCGCCCACAGCGTTCCCTCGGTCGCTCCGCCGTACGCGTGCGGCGACTGCGACAACCACGACTCCACACCCGGCAGCATGCGCCGCACCGACTCGACTCCGAGGATGTGCTCTTTGACCGCGGCGCGATCGCGCGCGATGACGTCGGGCAAGCTCGCGTAGGTGAAGCCGCGCTTGCGGCGCTTGTTGACCTCCGCAGGTACTTTGCCGCGCGCCCAGTAGCGCAGCACGCGCTTGGTGTTGGTGCGGCCCGGAAAGCGCCCGACCCGCATCGACGGCGGCAGGGTCAGCACGAAGTCGACCAGATCGCGGTCGAGGAACGGCATGCGCAGCTCGGCCGATGAATCCATCGCGGTGGAGTCGGCGTAGGTGAGAATGTTGGCCGAGAGAAACGTGCGCAGCATCACTTCCTGCATGCGATCGATGTCGCGCGCGTCGTCGCGGCAATGCGCGTACAAGGCGTCGATCTGTCCCAGGTACGACGCGGGAACGTCGGGGCGGGCGTAGATGTGCCGAAGCTGCGCGGGCGAGAGCGCGCGATTGATCATGTAGCGCACCGCTTCGGGTGAACGACGATGCGGTCGCGCGCGCAGTCTCTCCAATAGTGCCGCGGCCGACTCGGTGCCGTTGGCCAAACGACCGACGCGGGCCTCGAGCCACTGCGACGGGAGAAAGGCCAGGCGATCGAGCGACGCCAATCGATAGCGATCCTTGCTCAACCAATAGCCGCCCAGCAACTCGTCGCCGCCGTGACCGCACAGGAACACCGTCGCGTGCTCGCGCGCGCGATTGATCAGGGTCCACGTCGCCACCGCGGCGCCGTCGCCGACCGGCTCGGTGAAGGATTGAAACGCGCTGCGAATGAGCTGCATGCGTTCGTCGGCGGTCGCACTGATCACGGTGGTATCGGGGCCGGCGTCGACGCGCGGTGCCGCACCGGCCGCGGACTTGTCGGCGGCATCGAAGGTGAAGCAGCGCGGTGCCACACCCTGACCTTGCAGCGACGCGCGAATGCCGTTGCTGTCGATCCCGTCCGAGAGGAGTAGCGCCACCGGTACGTCGCTCACCAGGCAGCGCCGGGTCGCGGTCGCGAACAACTCGCCGAATTGTTCGACCATCTCGCCGCGGCTGCGTCGCGGCGCGCGCCGATACACGGGGTCGTACCAGCGACGCACGTCGACGCCGGCGCGGTCGACGCGCATCACTTCGCCGCCCCCCAGCTTGGCGACGTCGCGCAGCACCGTGCGCGGGGCGAGCACGTAGCGCGTCGACACCAATTCGAAAAGGCCGCCTTCGTCGATCTCGCGCGGCACCCACGGTGCTTTCACCAACGCGGCGACACTCGACGCGAACACGAGCGCGTCGCTCGAGCGGTGGTAGAAGAGCGGCTTCTCGCCGAAGCGATCACGCGCGAGCCACAAGCGCTGGTCGTCCTTGTCCCAAATCGCGAAGGCCCATTGCCCCACCATGCGATCGAGCGCACCTTCGCCCCAGCGCTCCCATGCGTGCAGAATGACTTCGGTGTCGGAGTGCGATCTTAGATCCTGCGCGCGCAGCCCGAGCTCGTCCGCGAGGTCGCGGTAGTTGTAGATCTCGCCGTTGAACGTGATGAGAAAGCGGTCGCTGGCGCTGCGCATCGGCTGGTGGCCGGCCGGCGACAGATCGAGGATGGCGAGGCGTCGGTTGCCGAAGGTGACGCGGCCTTCGCGCGCGATGCCGGCGTCGTCGGGACCGCGGCGCACGATCTCCGCGCACATCGACTCGACGACGGCAGAATCGTCGCGCGCGTCTTGGAAACGAAGTATTCCTGCGATGCCGCACACAGTCGCGGCATCATAGCACGGCGCGTTGACACTCGCCCGCGCGAGGACTACCCTTGAGGACGGAGGCCGTTGTGACCGTTCTTCGCACACTCGCGTGCTGCATTCTCTTTTTGGCGTGGACCCGCCCGGCGTGCGCCGACTACGCCTCCGCCCTCGTCTTCGACACCGGCTACGCCACCGGCCCCGCGCAGTGGACGCCGTGGGAGAACCTTCCCAACCTCGACGATTCGCTGTGGATTTTCGGGACCGTCGCGCAGGTCAACGAACCTTTCGTCGATCTCGTTCCACCCGGCCCGCACGAGTTGACCTATGTATTTGGGACGTATGCGTGCGTGTGGGCGACGCACGGCGGAGACCTCGATTGCACCGTCTCCGAATTGGCCTTCTTCGACCTGGGTTCGATCCGCGTCTACTTGGACGATTCACCCGACGCCGATCTTGCGAATCCCGCCACCTTTCGCGACGGGCAGCTCGTACTCGTCGCCACCGCGTTTCCGCTCCAGTTGTTCATGGAGAACAGTTGTGTGACCGGCATTCGCTACGTGCAACGCGCGATCTTGCAGTTCGTCGGCGGGGCGTGGTTCCCGCGTGTGAGTCGCAACGGTGTGGGCTTCGCAGGTGGCAACCTCGGGGAGTTTCGCGGCGACGTCCCCGCCGGCGTGGCAGCGCTGGGCTACGTCGGACAGTCGCGCAGTGTCGTCGACATCGTCGTCCCCACCGCGGTCGAAACGACCACGTGGGGTCGTATCAAGGCGCTGTATCGCTAAAGCGACGCCTGCAAACGCGCGACGATCTCCGGCATCCACTCGCGATGCTCGGGCTTCATCACACACGCGCGCAGACACACCACCTCATTCGCATCCCATCGTTCGATGGCACCGCATGGCTCGACCATCGCGCGCGGAAACGTCGCCAAGGCGAGATGGAGGTCGCGAGCCGCGGCCGCGTCGAACACCGTGCGCGCCCGCGCCGATGCCTCGCGCGCAGTCCGCGCGCATATCGCCCACACGACGATGTCCAACTCGGGGGCGTACAGCGGCGCGCAGCGATCGTCGGCGCGCAGCGCCGCGTAGAGAGCCAGCGCCGCCTCGCGACCGGCTTCGAGCCCGCGCGCGAACTCGCCGCCGCGCGCGAGCGGCAGCATCCGCATCGTGGTCCACAGTGCGACCGCCGACGCACCCGGGCGCGAACACTCCAGCGAAATCTCGCCGAGGTGCAATTCCTTCGACGTGAAATACGTGTAGGGCGAGTCGTGACGATAGAAGCGACCCACCGACGGATCGCGGTACAACACACACCCGCACCCATACGGTTGCAGCCCGTGCTTGTGCGGGTCGATGACGATGGAGTCGGCCTCGTGCATGGCCTCGAAGGATGCGCGCGTCGTCGCCTCCAGGTTGCCGGCGAGCAAGAAGTACCCGCCGTAGGCCGCGTCGACGTGCACGCGCACGTTGGCCGCGCGCGCGATCGACAGCATCTCCGGCAACGGGTCGACGCGTCCCGCCGCCGTCGTGCCGAGTGTGGCCACCACGGTTCCGATGCGATCGCCCGCGAGTGCTCGCCGCAACGCCCCCATGTCCATACGACCGTCGCCACCGACGTCGATCGACACGAACGGAACGCCCAGCACCGACGACAAGCGCGAGTGCGTGTAGTGCGCCTGCGTGGAAGCCGCGATCGATTTGCCGGGTGCTAACTCGCGCGCGATCCACAACGCCTCGAAGTTCGCCACCGTCCCACCGCCGCACAAGTGTCCGAGGTGCGTCTCCCAACCGAACATGCGCGCGATATCTGCGACCGCTTCCTTTTCCATCGCGGAACTCACGCGGCCGCCGTCGAAGGCGTGATTGTTGGGATTGATGTGCATCGCGAGTTCGTAGGCGAGCCGCGCCACCGGGTGCGGCGGCTTCAACATTTGCCCGACATAGAGCGGATGCTGGTAAGGGAAGTTGTCGCGCATCCGGTCGGCGGCGGCCAGGAGTGCTTCGCGCGCGCGGGCTTCGTCGAACGCTTGAGCCGCGGGCGGCAGGCGCTCGAAGCCTTGGCGCATGTGACGGAGCGCTTCGTCGAGGAGGGCAAGTTCGCGGGGATCGAACAACATCGCCCGATGGTAGCGCCGCCGGGCACCGAGCGCGAGGGCCAATCGGGAACGGTCAAGGGGCTCTGCCGATAGACTGCTTGCCTTTCCCTCGCACGCCGCGCTAGGCTTCGGCCTCCACCAGGAGGTCCACCTTGCGCGAGTCCATCGGCAATCGTCTCATCGCGAAGTTCGAAGTCGTCATCATCGCCGCGCTTCAGCTTCTGCTCGTCGTCGCGGTCACCGTCGCCACGGCGCAGCTCTTCATTCTCATGTTCAGACGCCTGCCGGCCAGCTGGTCCGAGATCGCCACGGCGGACGACCTGCACGAACTGATGCAGCGCGCGTTCGGCGGCGTGCTCATCGTGGTATTGGGACTCGAGCTCATCGAGACGCTCAAGGTCTATTTCCGCGAGCACAAGGTGCGTGTGGAAGTGATCATGATCGTGAGCTTGATCGCGGTGGGCCGGCACATCATCCAGGTCGACTACACCAACGTCGGCGGATTGCAGCTGGTGGGAATGGGCGCCTTGATCATGTCGCTGGCGGGCGGCTACTTCCTGATCGCGAAGACACACACGCAGGACGCGCGGGGCGAATAGGCGCCCGGGCGCCGGCAACGCGCCCTTGACGATTCGCGCCCGTTGCCGTTTAATCGACCCAGCCGCACTTCTCCGGCGAGTTTGCCGGACGTCTCCATTTCATTACGAGGACATCTACATGTTGCAACGACGTTCCTGGGCGGAGCCCTGGAAGGTGAAGATGGTCGAGCACCTGCGCATGACGACGCGCGAGGAACGCGAGCAGGCCATCGCCGATGCGGGGTTCAACACATTTCTGCTACCGAGCAAGTCGGTGTACATCGACCTGCTCACCGACTCCGGCACCTCGGCCATGAGCGACACGCAGTGGGCCGGGCTCATGAAGGGCGACGAAGCCTACGCCGGCTCGGTAAACTTCTACCGCCTCGAAGCGACCATTCGAAAATTCTACGGCTACCGGCACGTCATCCCGACCCACCAGGGTCGCGGCGCCGAACACATCCTGAGTCAGCTCTGCATCCGTCCCGGGCAAGTCGTCCCCGGCAACATGTACTTCACGACCACCAAGGTGCACCAAGAACTCGCGGGCGGAAAGTTCGTCGACGTGATCGTCGACGAGGCCCACGACCCCAACAGCGAATTCCCGTTCAAGGGCAATGTCGACCTCGGGAAACTGGAGCGCGTCATTGGCGACGCCGGCGCGGCGGGTGTGGCGTACGTGTCGCTCGAGACCAACGTCAACATGGCGGGCGGCCAGCCGTGCAGCATGCAGAACATCCGCGAGACCTGCGCGCTGTGCCATCGCCACGGAATTCCGGTCTACCTCGACGCAACGCGTGCGGTGGAGAACGCGTACTTCATTCGCGCCCGCGAAGGCGGGTACGCGAACCGTTCCCTGGACTCGATACTCCGCGAGATCTGCGACCAAACCGACGGCTGCACCATGTCCGCCAAGAAGGACGCGCTGGTCAACATCGGCGGGTTCTTGGCCGTCAACGACGGCGATCTCGCCGAACGCGCGCGCAACATGGTGGTGATCTATGAAGGCCTGCACACCTACGGCGGCCTCGCCGGTCGCGACATGGAGGCGATGGCGATCGGGATCGAAGAGTCGGTGCAGTTCGATCACATGCATTCGCGCATCGGCCAGGTCGAGTACCTAGGCGAGCGGCTCGTACGCGAGGGCATCCCCATCGTGCATCCCATCGGGGGACACGGCGTTTTCCTCAACGCCGCCGAGTTCCTGCCCCACCTTCCGCGCGATCAATTCCCCGCCCAAGCGCTGGCGGCCGCGCTCTACGTCGACTCGGGAGTGCGCGCGATGGAGCGGGGTGCGGTCTCCGCGGGACGCGATTCGGAAACCGGCGCCAACTTGTTTCCCGCGCTCGAGCTGGTGCGGCTCACGATCCCGCGCCGGGTCTACACGCAGGCGCACATGGACGTCACGGCCGAATCGGTGATCGCGCTGCACGAGAATCGCAAGCAGATCGTCGGCCTGCGCTTCACGCACGAGCCCAAACATCTGCGCTTCTTCCAGGCTCGCTTCGCACCCATCGAGGGCCAGGTGGTGCTGCGCACATGAAGACCATCATCGAGCCGTTCCGCATCAAGGTCGTCGAACCGATTCGCATGACCACGCGCGAGGAACGCGAAACGATCCTGCGCAAGGCCGACTTCAATCTGTTTCGCATCCACGCCGACGACGTGCTCATCGACCTCTTGACCGACAGCGGCACGGGTGCGATGAGCAGCCTGCAGTGGGCCGGTGTCATGCGCGGCGACGAGTCCTACGCGGGTGCCAAGAGTTGGTACGCGCTGGAGCAATCGGTGCGCACGCTCACCGGCTTCGAGCACATCCTGCCCACCCACCAGGGTCGGGCCAGCGAGCGCATCCTCTTCGAACTGGTCGGCGGTCCCGGAAAAGTGGTCCCGAACAACAGCCACTTCGACACCACGCGCGCCAACATCGAGCACTCCGGGGCGCGCGCCGTCGACCTCTTGATCCCGGAAGGCACGCGACCCGCGCTCGCGCCACCCGTTCAAGGGCAACATGGACGTTGCCGCGCTCGAACGACTGATCGCGGAAACCGGCCCCGAACACATTCCGCTCGTGATGCTCACGGTCACGAACAACAGCGGCGGCGGGCAGCCGGTGAGCCTCGAGAACATCCGCGCGGTGCGCGCCGTGTGCGACCGCTATCGCCTTCCGCTGTTTCTCGACGCGTGCCGCTTCGCGGAGAACGCGTACTTCATCAAAGTGCGCGAACCCGGCCAAGCCGGACGCGCGGTCGCCGAGATCGTGCGCGAGATGTTCGACCTGTGCCGACGGTGCCACGATCAGCGCCAAGAAAGACGGCCTGGTCAATATCGGCGGTCTGCTCTTGCTGCGCGACCGGTGCTGGTTGCGCGCGCGGACGAACCTGCTGATTCTGACCGAGGGCTACGTGACGTACGGCGGGCTGGCGGGCCGCGACCTGGAGGCGATGGCGCAGGGCTTCCGCGAGGTCGTCGACGAGGACTATCTGCACTACCGCATTCGCAGCGTCGAGTATCTCGGCGAGCGGCTCTTGCGCGCCGGCATCCAGATCGTGGAGCCGCCGGGCGGACACGCGATCTACATCGACGCCGCGGCGTTCGCGCCGCACATTCCGCCCGAGCACTTTCCCGGCCAGGCTCTCGCCGTCGCGCTGTACCGCCACGCCGGCATTCGCTCGTGCGAGATCGGCAGCGTCATGTTCGGCAAATCGGGGCGGCCGCCCATGGAGTTGGTACGCCTCGCCATTCCGCGGCGCGTCTACACCCAGAGTCACATCGACTACGTGATCGAAGCGTTGCTCGAGATCGCGGCCCATCGCGGCGCGTTGCGGGGCTTGAAAATCGTGGAGGAACCGTCGTCGCTGCGCCACTTCACGGCGCGCTTCGAAGAGGTGTAGTTCGCGCGTCTAGTTGTTGGAGAGCTTCTTCAGGACGCCCTTGGCCACGCACTTGAGCGTGTCGAACACGCCGTCGCCCTTGACCGCGACCGCGGGAAACGCGGGAAACTTCTCCGGGTTCAACTCCTGCTCCATCTCTTCCATCGGGATGATGTTGTCCATGTCGCGCTTGTTGTACTGGAGCACGAAGGGAACGTCGTCGAGCTTGAGCTTGTACTCTTCCAGGTTCTCGTGGAGATTGTACAGGCTTTCGATGTTGGCGTCGTAGCGCGCCGACTGGGAGTCGGCCACGAACACGATGCCGTCGACACCGCGCAGGATCAATTTACGCGAGGCGTCGTAGTAGACCTGGCCGGGCACGGTGTACAGGTGGAAGCGCGTCTTGAAGCCCTTCACCTGGCCGAGCTCCAGCGGCAGAAAGTCGAAGAACAACGTGCGGTCCATCTCGGTCGCCAACGTGATGAGCTTACCCTTCGTCGAAGGGTCGACCTTGTTGTACACGTACTGGATGTTCGTCGTCTTGCCGCACAACCCGGGACCGTAGTAGACGATCTTGCAGTTGATCTCGCGCGACGAATAGTTGATGAGCGACATTTCGCCTCGTGCCCTCGCGAGATGCCTAGTCTTTGAACAGCGAATCGATCTCTTTGTTGAGTTCTTCGGTAAAGCCGGCGTCGAACTGCTTCAAGTCCTCGTTCTCGTACTCGAGCTTGTCGAACAAGCGATCGAGCACGGTATCGAGACTGTCGACGGCTTTCTTGACGCGCAGACGCACCAGACCCAGCGTCGTGCGCTTGTTGAAGAGTACCACCAGAATGATGTGCTCGGCGACGCGCGCGAGGTACATGCTCTCGTCGACGCCCTGGTGGTACAGGGTCGAGAAGTCTTTTTCGCCGATCAGCTTCGCGAGCTGGGCGTTGGCCTCGAAGTCGGCCGCGCACAGCGACGCGAAGCTCATCAGGTCGAACTCGGGCTCCATGCCCACGCTCGCAATGAGCTGGCCGGTCTTGTCGATCAAGATGACGCTCGTCGCGTTGGAGTTCTCGATGAGCTCCTTGATGACCGAGTTGATGGCCCAATAGTCTTCTTCGTAGATGGTCCAGTCGGCACGTACCATAGTCGCTCCGTACGTCGATGGGACGCCGCTTGAAGTCGCTACCAACCGGACCGTCCGGTCGGGGAGTCGTTACAGCGTTTCGCGGCGGTCGATAGCGCGGGCGAGAGTCGTATCGTCAACGAATTCAAGGGTCCCGCCCATCGGGAGGCCTCTAGCAAGTCTCGTGACAGTACAACCGTAGGGAGCGACGGTCTTGGCGAGGTACAGGGCGGTGGCGTCGCCCTCAACGGTAGGATTCGTGGCCACAATGAGTTCCCGCACTTTCCCGCCCCGCACACGGGCCTCGAGGGCGCGCAGGGTGAGGTCGTCGGGGCCCACCCCGTCGACCGGTGAGAGGACTCCGTGCAGGACATGGTAGAGACCCCGGTAATGTTTGGTCCGCTCCATGACGATCACGTCTTCCGGCTCGGCTACCACACAGATGATGTCCCGAGGCCGGCCTGGGTCCGTGCAAATTGCACATTCTTCGGCCTCCGTGATCGCCCCGCACGTCTTGCAAAAGCGAACCTTGGTCTTGAGATCGGCGAGGAGGTGAGAGATGCGGTCGGCGTCGGTGTTGTCGGGACGCAGGAGATAAAGGGCCAGGCGTAACGCGGTCTTGCTACCGATACCGGGCAATCTCGAGAGCGACTTGACCAGCGCCGATAACGTTTCGGAACCGAAATCCGCGGAAGGAAAGCCCATGCGCGCTAGAACAAGCCCGGAATCTTAATACCACCGGTGATGGCGGCGATGCGCTCCTTGGCCAGGTTCGACGCCTTCTCGTGGGCTTCGTTGACGGCGGCCACGATCAGATCCTCGAGCATTTCCTTGTCGCCGTCCTTGATGACGTCCTCGCGGATGGTGAGCTTCAAGACTTCCTGCTTGCCGTTCATGCGCACGGTCACCGCTCCCCCGCCGCTCGACACCTCGAACTCCTCGCGCGCGAGCTCGTCTTCCATGCGCGCCATCTTGGCCTGCATCTCCTGCGCCTGCTTCATCATCTTCATCATGTTCATGGTCGTCTCTCGATCCTTTCCGCGCGCTAAGTCTGATAGCGAACGATCTCGCCGTCGAAATCCGTGAGCAATCGCTGCATCACGGGCTTCTTGTCCTCGGAGATGTCGCGAAAGCGTTCCTCGGGCGGCTTCTTCTGCAGCGCCTCGTCGAGCGCCATCGCCTTCTCTTCACCTTCCGCGAAACACACGATCTCCACCGCGTGCCCGAAATAGCGCTCGAACATGGCGCGCACGAACTCGAGGCTCTCGGGGCGCGACGCTTGCTCGCGCTGGAGTGCAAAGCTCTTCATGAAGCGCACGAGCAGGCGCTTGCCGTCGAACGCGTAGGGCTTGCCCGAGATCAGGCAGACGCCCAACGATACTTTCTTCTGCCGCACGAAGGTGACGAAGCCGTCCCACAATTGCTGGATCTTCGCCAGGTCGAAGGGCCCCTCCGCGACGGACACGGGAGCCGACTCGGCGTCTTCGCGCGCCGACGCGTCGACGATGGGCGGCGCGGGTACGCCTTGGCGCGGGTTGGCGCCGAGGTCGTTCGTCGCCAAAAGCGACGCCGCGCCCGCGCGCGCCTTGTTGCCTTCGTCGGCAGCGCGCGGTGCCTCGCTCGCGGAGGTCTTCGGGGCCCCCGGGGCCGCACCGCCGGCGCGCCCGCCGCGCACATCGCCCGTCCCTTCGCTCGACGGTCCGTCGAGGCGCGCGATCAACGAGCGAATGTCCGTTTGCTTGTCGAGCAAGGCGAGGTCGACCAGCACGGTTTCGAAGAACACGCGCGGGTCGGACATCGTCTTCAACCGGCCGGCCGCGTTGCACAAGCGCTCGACGACCGTTACCAAATCGGCGAGTTCGTAGTGCGCGCGGCTCTTCTTCAAATGATCGATTTCGCTCTGCGAACGAAACAAGAGCGACGAGAGGTCGCCCGGCACCGACAGCACCATGAGGTCGCGGTAGCACTCGAGGAGCGCCGCCAACAAGTCCTGCAGATCGACGCCCTCGTTGACGGCGCCGTCGAGCAATTGCAGCGGACGCGTGGCGTCGCCGCCCGCGACCGCGTCGACGAACGCGAGTACCTTCTCCTGATCGACGAGTCCCAAGATGCCGCGCACGGCTTCGGCGGTCACGTTGCCGCCCGACGCGGTGACGCATTGATCGAGGAGGCTGGTTCCGTCGCGCATGCTTCCGTCGGCCTTGCGCGCGAGCAGGCGCAACCCGTCCATCTCGTACTTCACTTTTTCGGCCTTGCAGATTTCTTCCAGACGCGACGCAATCTCGGCGTTCTCGAGGCGCTTGAAGTGGTGGCGCTGGCAGCGCGACTTGATGGTGTCGGGAATCTTCTGCGGCGACGTGGTCGCGAAGATGAAGTAGACGTGCGCGGGCGGTTCTTCGAGCGTCTTCAACAGCGCGTTGAAGGCGTGCGTCGAAAGCATGTGCACTTCGTCGATGACGTAGACCTTGTTGCGGCTCTGGCTGGGCGCGAAGCCGATGCTTTCCTGCAGCTCGCGGACTTCGCCCACGCCGGTGTGCGACGCGCCGTCGATCTCCATGACGTCGAGGTGGTTGCCCTTGATGACGGCCAGGCACGACGGGCACGCGTTGCACGGGTTACCGCTCTTGGGGTTCTCGCAGTTCAGCACACGTGCGAGGATGCGCGCCGTGCTGGTCTTGCCGCACCCGCGCGGCCCCGAGAACAGGTACGCGTGCGAAACGCGCCCGGTCTCGACTGCTTTCTTGAGCGTGTGGGTGACGTGCTCCTGCCCGACGACGTCGTCGAAGGTGAGCGGGCGCCACTTGCGCGCGAGGACTTCGTAGCTCATGGCGAGTTTCCGTTCGGTCGCGTTGCGCGCGACGCGTTGGTGATTCGAAACGGGCCGCGAGTGGCGGCCAGGCTCTTCCGCGTCACATGATCCGATCCGCTTACCGCTGCTACCTTCCGGTCCTGACGGGATTCGCGAGAGACCATTGCGCGGGACCCGGCCGCCACTCGCGCCCGCAACCCGTCGGCGGGTCGCGGCCGGCGTTCTCACATCCGGAGTGTACGGAAAAATGGTGGAGCTGATCGGGATCGAACCGACGACCTCCTCGTTGCGAACGAGGCGCTCTCCCAGCTGAGCTACAGCCCCACCCAGGTCCGTTTCCGTGTGTCCGGGCGTTATGTCGAGGTCACGAAATATGGCGGAGAGAGAGGGATTCGAACCCTCGGAACGCTTGCGCGCTCAACGGTTTTCGAGACCGCCCCATTCAACCGCTCTGGCATCTCTCCGGGCGAATACTAACCCAGCATCCCCGCGAAGGCAAGCGTTGCGAAGCGCTGCGCGGCGCGGCCTCGAGCTAGCGAATGGGAGTCGGATTTTTGTGTTCGTCGATCGCGACCATGGTGAACACGCCGGTGACGGCCTTCAGGCGATCGGCCTTGAGCATGTGTTCGATGAAGACGTCGATGCGAACTTTGAGACTCGTGCGACCGACGGACTCGACCCGAGCCACCAACTCGACGATGGTCCCCGCCGGGATCGGGTGCTTGAAGTCGATGCGCTCGAGCGACACCGTCACGAAAGGACAACGCCCGAAGCGCGTCGCCGTGATGAACGCCACCTCGTCCATCCACGCCAAGAGCGTACCGCCGAAGAGCGTGTCGTAGAGGTTGGTGGTGGCGGGTGCCACCACCTTCGCGATGCGCGTCTCCGACGCGTCGACGCGGGCCTGCATCGCCGCGGTCATTTCAGCCATCGAGCTTCTCCGTTCTTTTTCGCGCGCGAATCTCCTGCAGTACGGCCCACTTTTCCGCGGCGGTCATGGCGGACCAACGCCCGATTTCGTCCAGCGTGCGCCTGCAACCCTCGCACCAACCGGTGGCGGGGTCGAGCACACACAGGCTCGTGCACGGCGACTTGGGGTGTTGGGCGGTTTCGTTCATCATGACTATTCCTGTTCGACGCGCTCCGAGAAATGCCGCGATATCTCGCGGGCGAGCGCGAACGAGCGTTCGCAGGTCGCTTCGCTGGACCCGGCCAATCCGCACGACGCCGTCACGAGGGCGCGACAGCGAATGCGGGCCACGTCGACGCCGTCGCTATCTTGGCACAGTCGCTGCGCGACTCCCCACCAACGGTCGGCCACGGCGGCCGCGTCGACGCCGGTCAAGTCGTCGCGCGTCGGCACCCAGCCCCACGCCACGTGACCGCCTTCGGCCACGAAGCGGCGCGCTTCGGCATCGGCGCCGAAGGCCGCCCCGCCGTGGTGCGCGTCGAATGAGAACACGTCGGGCGCGATTTCGTTCAACACGGACAGCGGCAGCTCGTCGCAGCAGTGAAGCCCCACCAAAACGCCCGGACGACGAATACGCAGCACCACCGCGCGCAACACGTCGACCAGGACGTTACGCAGCGCGGGCCGCGTGCGCAGCGCGACCCCCAGGTACGCTTCATCGAGCACCAGCACGACGGAAGGTGCGACGCGCAGCAAGGCGTCGACTTGCCAGTTGGCCATGCGCACGACGTGGTCCGCCACAATGGCGCGCAGCTCGGCGTTCTCGATCAATGCCCCACCGTCCGACTCGAGCGCGCACGCGGTGCTCACCGGTCCCATGGTTTGCCCCTTGGCCGCGCGGGCGTCGGGAAAGGCGCCGCGCGCGAACGCGTCCACGAAGGCATAGAAGCCGGCCGCGTTGCAGAGTTCGAGCTTGGCGTCGTCGCGCGCGAGGGCCGTCGCGAAGCGATCCATGCGATCGGCGGGGACGTGGAACGAATACTCCCCGCGTACGGCCACCACGTGCTTGAACGCGGGACCCAGTACCTGTGGAATCATGGCCTCGCGCGGCGAGAGCCGCTTCAACTGGGGCCAGAACGGGACTTCGCGCGCGTTGCGCGCGACGAAATCGATCGCGCGCGCGGCGTCGACGAAGGGCAAACTCCCGACACCCGTCACCGCTCCGTCGCCGCAGAACCACGCGGTCGAGCGTCTCTCCGATGCCGGGGATGGAAAAGCACCCATGGTCGTTTCCGGGAAGGCGCGCATCGCTGGCCGGGGCGTTCGCGCGCGGTTAGTGAATGGCGGAGAGAGAGGGATTCGAACCCTCGGAGCGCTTTCGCGCTCACACGATTTCCAATCGTGCCGATTAAGCCACTCTCGCATCTCTCCGTCGGATTGAAATCACCGTCGGGCTTCGAAGAATCGCTGCATCAGCGCGCGGCAGGCGTCTTCTTCGACGCCCCCGAGTACGGCCACGCGATGCATGAGACGCGGCTCGTTGGGTATCGCGAGAACACTCTCGCAGGCACCCGTGCGCGGTTCGCGCGCGCCGAACACCACGCGCGGGATTCTCGCCAGCAACACCGCGCCGATGCACATGACACACGGCTCGATGGTGGAATAGAGCACGGCTTCTTCCAACGCGTGGGCACCGACGTTCGCCACCGCGTCCCACAATGCCATGACCTCGGCGTGCTCGAAGGGCTGGCCGCTCTTCGTGGTTTGGTTGCGCCCGCGGCCGACCACACGGTTCTCCAGCACCACCACCGCACCCACCGGCACTTCGCCCTCGGCGAAGGCGCCCTCGGCTTCGGTCAGCGCCTCCCGCATCCAACGCGCGTCCGCATTCATGCGATCGATCGGACGCGACCTAGCGCGATCAACGAACCGGCAAGCTGGAGGCGAGCGCTCGGGCGACCTTGATAGCGACGTCGTCGAACGGCGGTGCCTTGTAGACCTTCGCACCCAAGTCGGAATACACCGCGCCCGAGGAACTGGTCACGAGGGATCGGTCGGCGGTCTCGGTACGCGCACCTTCGAGATAGTCCTCGTCGCTGGCCCGGAAGAGAATCGCGCCGTCCTTGGCGGCCACGACGGTGACGGTGGCGCCGACGTACGTCGCCGGCGTCGCGTTCTCCTTGATGTCGACCTCGTCTTTCTGCCACAGGTCGACGACCTGGATCAGCACCGCGTCGCACTGGATCTCGGTCGCCAACTCGCCCAGGAACGTCATGTCGATCTTGTCCGTCATCGCGTACGAGTGCAGGAACGCCTGATATCGATCCACCCAGCCCTTCGACTCGATCACGTAGTTGACCGTATTGGGCGCGATGAACTTGTAGTCCTTGCGCTCGTCGAGGGCCTGCACCAGCATGCGCTCCATCGTCTTGGGTGCGATCTTGTCGGGATCTTCAGATTCGTTCAGCGACGTCGCGGTCGACAGCACAGCGATCTTTTCGACGCGCGGCTCGGCCTTGGTCTCCATGGCCGGGCTGATGTACACGTCGACCGGGTGCGACTTGCTCTTGCACGACGCGGTCACGGCGAGCAAGAGGACGGCGATCCAAATTCTTCTCATGGCTTACGCTCCTTCGTGCGCCCCGACGGATCGATGCGGCTCCAATGCCGGTCGCGAGCGAACGCGGTGAGCGTAGCCCGTGACAGCACAGGTGTCAACGGCCGCAGCACTTTGACATCCGCGCGCTCGCGGCACTACACTCTCGCGCGTGTCCCCACCCGCCCAACCCCGCATGCTGCTCATGGGAGACGCGCGCCAGGTTCATCTGCGGCGCTGGGCCGCGTTCTTCGTGCGCGCCGGTTACGACGTCCTGACGGTGTCGCTCGAGCCCGGCGACGGCTTCCCGAGCCCGTTTCGCCGCCTCCGCGTCACCGAGGCCCTGCCCGACGCGCTGCGCTATTCGCTGGCCGCGACCGCGGTGCGCCGCATCGTGCAGTCGTTTCGACCGCACGTGGTGAGCGCGCACTTCGTCCCCAACTATGGAATGATCGCGGCACTGGTGGTACGACAGCCCTGGGTCATGAGTACCTGGGGCAGCGACGTCATGACCGACCCCGAGAAGAGCGCCTTCCACCGCTGGCGCGTGGGCTTCGTCTTGCGACGCGCCGCGTGGGTGACCTCCGACGCCGTCGTCATGACCGAGCGCATTCGCGACTTCGGGGTCCCGGCCGAGCGCATTCTCACGTTTCCGTACGGCGTCGACGTCGCCGCGTTCCGTCCCGACGCCGCGGCCTCGCCGGGCGGACCGCGCCTCGTCACCAATCGCAAGCTGGAGTCGGTTTACAGCGTGGAGACGGTGATCGACGCCTTCGCGGGTGTGCGCGAAGCACTCCCCGATGCCACCCTCACCATCGCCGGCGACGGTTCGCTGCGCGCTGCCCTGCGGGCGCGAGCCGGGCGCTCGCCGGCCGCGAGTGCCATCACGTTCGTGGGTGCGGTCGATCACGCGCGCATGCCGGCACTCCTGCAAGCGCACGACATGTATGTATCCGCCGCGCGCTCCGATACCACGTCGGTGTCGCTCCTGGAAGCGATGGCGTGCGGCCTCTTCCCGGTCGTAACCGACATTCCGGCCAACCGCGAGTGGCTCCTTGACGGCGAGAGCGCGCGCCTGGTGGCACCCGGCGAGGCGACCAAGCTCGCGGTCGCCGTCATCGACTCCTGGCGCGACACGGAACTGCTCGCGCGGGCGCGGCGTATCAACCGCGGCGTCGTCGAGACCCGCGCGCGCTGGGAAGAGACCATGCGCCCGGTCAAGGATCTGTTCGACGAGATGAGCCGAGCAGCCGCACCTTGACACGTACCTTCGACTCGGGAAGAATGCCGGTTCCAATGAAAAGCACGTTGGTAAGAGTCATCGCCATCGTCCTGCTGGTCGTCGGCGTGGGGTTGCTCGCGGCGTCGGCGCTGGCGTGGAATCGGGGTAGCCGGGAGGTCCGGTCGTGGGACGATGCGCTGGCCAAGCACGCCGCCGACCTCAAGACGACGCGCGAGGACTTGAAGAACGAGGGCCTGCGCTATCAAGCCTTCCAGAAGAGCATCCCGTCGATCCCGGATTCTCTCAAGTTGACCAGCGGCGGCATGATCCGAGACGAGGGCGCCAAGCACGACAAGGCCGCGCGCCGGCTCGAGTACCAGGAGCGAGACATCCAGCTCGACGTCACGCGCGCGAAGCGCAAACGCGCCGAGGCCGAGGCTGCGCGCAAAGCGCAAACACTTCCGTTCGCGGCTTCCGGTGCGGGCGCCATGGTGGTCGGGGCGCTCGGGGTCGTCGTCTCCCGCTCGCGCCGCAAAGCCGCTTGACGACCTTCCCCCGCTCGACCTATCCTAGTGCGCCGCATCGAGTAAAGCCGACCCACCGGTTCGTCGCCCGCGTTTTCGCGGTCGGCCCGCGCTGGATCCGGGGCCTCTTCGAGGAGTCGTGAATGACCTACGTCGTAACGGGCAATTGCCAGAAGTGTCGTTTCACCGATTGCGTCGTCGTGTGTCCGGTCGACTGTTTCCACGCCGACGACGAGATGCTCTACATCGACCCGGATTCATGCATCGACTGTGACGCGTGCGCGCCCGAGTGTCCCGTGGAAGCCATCTTCCCCGAAGAGGACGTCCCCGACGACCAGAAGCAGTGGACGCAGATCAACGCCGAGCGCGCGGGCAAACTGCCGCTGATCACCGACAAGCAGCCCGAACTTCCCACCGCGCAAGCGCGCAAGAAGGAACTCGGCTTCTAGCGTCGCGTCCCGTTCAGACGCGCTAACTCTGCTTCGGTTTGTCGCGCAGCAAATCTTTGCGCTTCAGGTGCAAGTTGTCGAAGCTCTCCGAGGAGATCACGTAGTACCACTTCGCGAAGCGCGCGTTCAGGTCGTCCGCGCGCTTCTGGCCCCCTTGGACGCGCGCGAACCAGCGCGCGTGCACCCCGTCGACGTCCTTCTGCTTGCGCTCGTCGAGCGTCAACAGGCTGTCGGCCTTGTTCTCGAACGACCGATTCGTCGCCTTGGCCGGCTCCGGGAAGAGGGCCGGGTCGAACGACGCCGTGATCATGAGGTAGCGGTTCTCGCCCGTCTCGTCCGGCGCCGCACCGCCCGCAGCGCCCGCGGTCATCGCGAGTCCCTGCCCCGACGCGATCTCGCCGAAGCGCAGCGTGTAGGTCACACCGTCCGACGTGCGTGTCTGCAACTCGCCTTCGTTCGATACCAGCCGCCCGTCGCGCGCGAAGTAGAAGCCGTGGTCCTGGAGCGACAGCATGTCGTTCTGCGAGATCGACACGCCGCTGCCGCGCGCGAGCGACGCGGTCACGCCATCCGGCTTCGGGCGCACGCCTTCGATCGAAAGCTCGTCGACCGCGCGCACGAGGCTGTTCACCTTGTACGTATCGACTTCCTTGCCGGCCGGTGTGCCCGGCATGGTCCAGTGGTCGCCGTTTTTCGAGAGTGTCACCTCATCGCGCACGTCGAGCCGCCCGGTGGTTTCGTCGATGGAATAGTCCTTCAAGGTGAAACGGTCGATCTCTTCCTTGTCGATCATCATCAGGTCGGGTTCGATCCAATCCTTGAACTTGGTCGACACCTCCAGATTGATGCGGGCGCCGTACACGCGCTTCTCGCCGGGCACGCGCACGAGCCGGAACCCCTCGCGCCCCTCGAACGACTTTCCGATGATCAAGTCGGCCAGCACGACGTCGTTGTCGCCCTTGATGGTGACGCGCTTGCCGCGTCCCTTCGTACTCGGATTGGTGGTGTCGAGCGGATCGATGACGCCGCACGCTTCGTAGTCGGCGGCGTTGTCGGTGCGAAAATCGTCCTTGGTGATTCCGATCATGCCGGCGGCCGTCTTGGCGAGCCGGTCCTTGCCGTCGGCCGGGTAGTCGTGGTGCGAGGGAATGGTCCAGCGACCGCCTTGGTACGTCACCTTGAACGGTACGGCGGCGCCGGTGCCCTCGTCCCAATCCACCACTTCCAGCGTACGCGCCGCGTTCGGGTCGGTGAAGTCGGGGAAGAACGCTTGGCCCTGGTCGAAGAACTGGTCGGGAGTCTTCTGGCGCGGTGTCGTCGCCAGGGCCAGGGCCGCGAGTACCACCGCGGCGCCCGCGAACGTCAACGTCTTACGCATCTCGCTCATCGTGGTTCTCCGTTGGCTAGTCGCGCAGGCGACGCGCGGCCGTGGTCCCTTCCCGCTCGCGCCGCTGCCGCCGCATGAAGACGAGGGTGCCCAGCACGAACACCGGAATCGGCGGCAACAGTCCCGCCAGCGTCTTGATGCTGCTCTGGATCTTTCGCACCTGCGATTCCATCTCTTCCTTGCTGGCGTCGATCCTGGAGTCGCGCGCCGCTTCGATGGTGGCCTTGGCGGCGTCGAAACGACGCGACTCCGCTTCTTGGAGGTTGCGCGCCATGACCTGCTTGGTGGTGGCGTCGAGGTCGGTGCGGCTCTGCACCTCGCCCACGCGGGCGTCGAGGCGCTGTTGTGCCTCGGCCAGTGCGGTCTGCGCGTCCGCCGTCGCTTGCTGCTCTTCCACCGCGCGCTGCTCGGCGTACGCGCGCGTGCGCGCCTCCACCGTAGTGAGGGTGCGGTGCAGCACGCGGCGTCGACGCAGCTCGACGAAGGAGTCGTCGCCCGCCAACACGTCAATGCAATTCAAGAAGAACGAGACGTTGTCCAAGTCGAGGTTCTCCATCCCGCGCCGGCGAATTTCGAAGAACTGGTCGGAGATGAAGTCGACGTCGGCCACGAAAATGATGTTGGCGCGCGTGGTGTCGCCCTGGACGACACTCTGGCCGGAGACGTGCACGGCGATCGGGTAGTCAGCACCCGTGGTGTAGCGCGGTCCGCCGTACGGCACGATCCCCATGCCGAAGAAACTCTTCTGCACGATCTGGTTGTAGTCGATGGTTCCCGCGGACAGGCTCGACTTCACCAACGGCTCGAAGCCGAAGGTCGAGCCGGACTCCTTCGTGATCGATCCGGGGAACAAGAACACGATCTCCTGCAGTCCCGTCGACGCCAAATAGGCGTCGTCGAACGACTGCGGGTTGGCGTTGCCGCGCCCGACGAACACGACTTCGGGCGGCAAATTGGCCAGCTCGGGGTGCGGGTTGTAGCGATCCCACACGATCTGCGTCTTGTTCCACAGAATGCCGAAGGCACCCAGGAACGTGTTGATGCCGCCCTTGGGCTTGGGCTGCGGACCGCGGTTGCGCATGAACGGGTTGACGTTGGCGCCGCTCTCTTCGGAGGGCGACATGCCGACGTCGAACACCGGCAGCGGGTCGTCGATCAAGAGCGTCGGTGTTCCGCGCTTCATCACGTCTTGCACGTGATTCATTTCCTCCTGCGAGAGCGACGACGGCATCACGACCACCAGCGCGTCGACCTTTTCCTTGATCGAGTCTTGCGCGGAGATCTGGACCACGTCGTACTGCTTCTGCAGCTCCGCGACCACCGGCCACGGCGGCGTGCTCTGGAAGGTATTGAAGTCGAGCCCGCCGAAGAGGCGCACCTGCGTCGTCACGACGCCGACCTTCTTGCGCTCCGTGCGCGCCACCACGCGAATCGAGCGCGCGATCTCGTACTCGGCGGGAAGCCCGCGGTCGAAAAACGGAATCACGTCCTCGGCGCCGCCGCACGTGAACGCGACCCCCATGAACACCTTGCGCACGTTGGCCTGCGAGCCCGCCACTTCGGGGACGTCGACCGGCTGGATGCCGAACTTCTCGCGCGCGTCGCGCGCGTCTTGGCTGTACGGATCGGTCTCGTGCACGATCAAGTGAATCTTGTCGCCGCCGACGGCGTCGAACTCGCGCAGGAACGCGAGCAGGTTCTCGCGCGCCTGCACGTACGCGCGCGGCACGTCCTTGCTCACGTAGGCCTGGATGAACACGGGTCGATCGCGGTCGAGTTCTTTGACTAAGTCGCGACTGCGCTTGGAGAGCGAATGCAGGTGCTCGGCGGTGACGTCGACGCGCGCGCCCGCGCGCGACACCAGTGTTATGAGGCTCACGAAGGCGAGTGCTATGGCGGCGGTGCGAATGCCGTAATGGAAGCTCATCTTGTGGCCGTCGGCGGTGGGAGGCCAGTGTCGTCGCCCGACCAGCACGACGTTGAGATACAGCATCACCGCGATGATACCCGCGAAGTACAGAATGCCCGAAAGGCTCAAGACACCGCGCGAGAAGTCGTCGAAGGGCTGGAACACGGCGAGCTTCGCACCCAGTCCTTGGGCCGCGCTCCCGAATACGCCGAAGATGCGCTCGACGTACACGAAGAAGGCACAGAACACCGCACCCAAGATGAACGCGATAGTCACGTTGGAGCTCATACGCGACGCCAGCATCCCGACCGCGATGAACGCGGCGCCGATCAGCCAGTACCCCAAATAGTTGCCGAGCATCAAGCCGATGTCGGGTCGACCGAGCCAGAACAGCACGATGAGGTGGCTCAACGACAGCAACACGGCACCGGTGTACACGCCGAGGGTCGAGAGATACTTGCCCAGCACGACCTCGAGGTCGGTGGCCGGCAGTGTCAGCAAGAGCTCTTCGGTGCCTTGCTTGCGTTCTTCCGACCACACGCCCATCGTGATGGCGGGCACGAAAAACAGGAGCAAGTATGGAAAGACGACGTTGAGCTGCTCGAGATTCGCGAGGTTGTTCAAGAAGAAGCGGTCCTGCCAAAACGCCGCCGCCGCGCTCAAGAAGATGAACAACGTGATGAAGACGTAGCCGGTCGGATTCGAGAAATAGAGGCGAAGGTCGCGGCGGACGATCGCATTGACCACGACCCAATTGATCCGTTTCATAGACTCGGGTTACCTCCGCACCGCAGTGCCGGCACCGCCGGTCAGCCGATAGAACGTCTGCTCGAGCGAGGCGCCTTCGCGCAGCGCGAATGGTGTACCGTCGAACAGAACGCGTCCGTCGTGAATCAGAATGACGCGGTCCGCCACGGCTTCGACTTCCTGCAGGATGTGCGTCGAGATGAGAATGGTCTTGGTCTTGCCGAGGACCTTGATGTTCTCGCGGAAGTCGCGAATCTGATTGGGGTCGAGCCCGGCGGTGGGCTCATCCATTATAAGGACGGACGGGTCGTGCAAGAGCGCCTGCCCGAGCCCCACGCGCTGGCGGTATCCGCGCGAGAGCTTTCCGATCGGCTTCTCGAGTACGGTTTGCAGCGCACAGCGCTCCACCACGACCGCGATGCGCTCCTTGAGCTTCGCAGCACCGAGCTCGCGCGCCTGCCCGAAGAACGTCAACAACTCGAGCGGCGTCATGTCGTTGTAGAGCGGGCCGTTCTCGGGCAGGTACCCGAGGTGGCGCGCACCTTCGAGCCGCTCCACCGTCATGTCGAAGCCGGCGATGTGGGCGGTACCGGCGCTGGCCGCGAGGTAACCGGCCAGGATCTTCATGGTGGTCGACTTCCCCGCCCCGTTGGGGCCGAGGAATGACACGATTTGACCTTCGGGAATCGAGAACGAGACGTCCTTGATGGCGACGAAGGGGCCGTAGTACTTCGACAGGCCCTTCGCCTCGATCATGATACGACGCGTCACATCCGCCATAGCAAACTCCTTGGGACGGTTCGACGTCGGGAGCCCTAAAATTTGGACGGTTATACATACGCCGCCCCGGAGAGTTTCGGAGAACTTTGGTCCGAAGTCCCGGAGCGCGTCGGTCGCGAAACGACGGCGAATGCTACTCCCCTCCCCGGCCACCGCGCAACCCCCCAAAAAAACGGTCCTGGGGGTGCGCTCTCGATCTCCTACCGCAACCGCATTCCCAAACCGGGTTCTTGCGTGGGAACGAGGCGCGGGCCGTCATAGGTGTAACCGCCGACCCACGGGTCCTCGGACAAGAGGAGCGGGGTGTCCAAGTCGAGGTGGTCGATGCCACCGAACCCGAGCACGAGAGAAAGCGACACCCCCATGGCGAGGCGCGTCTCCATCATCCCGCCGATCATGAGTCCCAGACCGGCGGCGCGCACCGCGCGCGCGATCTCGATCGTCTGCGACAGGCCCGATTTCATGATCTTGAGATTGACGACGTCGGCCGCGTGCGCGGCGATCACGCGCCGCGCGTCGTCGAGCGTGAACACGGACTCGTCGGCGGCGATCGGGACCGGCGAGCGAGCGCGCAACTCCGCCATGCCGTCGATGTCGGCACGCGCGAGCGGTTGCTCGATCAAACGCACGCGCTCGCGCCACCCTTGTAACCGCGCCACGAACGCGTCGGCTTGCGCGCGATCGTAGCCTTGATTGGCGTCGAGGATGAATGACACGTCGGGGTAGCGGTGCGCGAGCGACTCCACGCGCGCGAGATCCTTGTCGACGTCGGGGTCGCCCACCTTGAGCTTGAAGACGCGAAAGCCGCGCGCGTACCAATCCGCGGCGAGACTGGCGACGCGCGCGTCGTCGAGCATGGGAAGCGTAATGTCCGTCTCGCGCGCGCGAAGGTCCGCCGTTCCGCCGACTTCCCTCCACAAAGCAAAGAGGGGGATGCGGCGCGAGCGCGCCCACGCATCGACCATGGCGCACTCGAGTCCCGCGCGCGCCGCGGGCGCCTCGGGTGCAAGACCCTCGATGTCCGCTGCGATCCGTCGCCAGTCGGCCGCGTCGTTCCCGACGAGGCTCGCTCCCAAACGGCGCGCGGTGGCGGCGGAGTCATCGCGGGTTTCATCGGTCAGTGCAGTGAAGGGCGCGATCTCGCCGTAACCAACCTCGCCGCTCGCCAACTGCACGCGGACGAACGCGCACTCGGCGACCGCTATGCGGCCGCGCGAGATGACGAACGGGTCGGTCAAGGGAACGTCGGCGGGTTCGACGTCGACGGAAGCGATGGTTGCGCGCGCAGTCACGGCGGGTTCGATGATGCGCCCGTCGGCACCGCGACTACGACTGCGCGGGCTTACGAAGAATGCGTCCGAATTCTTCGGCCAACTCGAAGGAGGCGTCGACGGAGCGCGGGTTACGCGAGTCGAGATACTCGATGTTGACGCCCAGGCGGTCGGCCGGGAATCCGATCTGCCCCGCGAACGACGACAAGCGCTCCCACACCCCGAGCAAGGTCGAGATGGACGCTTCCCGCATGCTGCGCGCACCCTTCAACATGCGCTCGACGTCGCCGGGAATGAACACGCCGAGCGTCTTCTTGGCGAAGTGGATGTCTTCGGGCACGACGAAGGGCGAGAAGGTGAGAAAGATCTTCGGCATCTCGCCGGGGCCGATGCGCCGCACGAGATCGAGCAAGAGACTGCACATCCACTCGCTTTCGTACAGGATCTGCGTACTGAAGAAGCGAATGCCGTGGTCGTGGATCTTCCCGAGCACACGATCGGCTTCGTCTTCGGAGGCTGGCCGCGCCACGAACTGTGTCCGTCGCGTCGGAATGATGATACCACCGCAGTTGAACCCACGCCCCGCGGCCAGCTCGGCCGCCGCACCGACGTCCAAGGCGTCGGGCCGGTACTGCTTGGCACTCGAATCGCCGCCCACCACAAAGATGTCGCGGCACCCGATCGCCTCGGCGTGCGAGAGCCAGTCTTCCATGTCGGCGCGCGAACAACCGACGACCACCTTGTACAGACTCAGCGGCTTTTCGGTGAGCTCGCGCAGCCAGCGCGCGAACTCTTCGTTGGGAACGCGTGCGCGCTCGCGCAGGAACTCGCCTTCGTCCTGCAGGTCGGGAATGCTGACGGCGTGGAACGAGTTGTAGCACGCGAAGCTCTGTCGCAGCACGGCGTACGCCTTGTCGCGATCGGCCAAAGGCGGCGGGCACGCCTCCAAGATGACGCGCACGTCGGTGACGTTGGCCCGGGTCGATTTGGGTTCGCTCATCGTGTCCACAGAGTCCTCTTGCAACAACGCCGCGGCTCCCGAGGCCCGCACCAAAGCGGGCACCGCGACCGCGGCGTGAAGTCGGACGGAATCTTAATCCAGTGCTCGCGGCGTCGCAACCGGGAAACGCCGCTCCGTCGCCGGCGCGACGGCTGGGGAAAACCGCGTCCCGCTGGGGCAGAGTCCCCAGAAAGGGGCCTCGGTTCCCCCTGCAAGTCGTGTGTTTGCAGTATAATTGCGCGTGGCACAGGCGTTGCCACGTCCTTCGCGACAACCGTCGGTAGCCGGCGTTCCTCTTACAATAGAAGCGTAATGATCCCTAGCTGTTCCTCACCCCGTGCACGCCCGCGGCGTTTCCGCGTCGTGCTCTCGCTGGCCGCTTTCGTCGCGCTCGGACTCGCCGCGAGCATCGCGCGCGCGCAGTCTCTGCCAACGGGCTTCTACGTCGAGAACGCGGCTTCCGGTGCGACGTTCGACGTTCCCGTAGCGATGGCCTTCGCCGCCGACGGCCGCATCTTCGTCGCCGAAAAGTCCGGTCTCGTGTACATCATCCAGAACGGCGCCAAGCTGTCGACGCCGTTCATCGACTTGCAGTGGGACGTGCTGGACCACCACGACCGCGGCCTGCTCGGGATGGTGCTCGATCCCAACTTCGCGAGCACCGGTTACATCTACTTCCTCTATACGTTCGACTGGAACGGCGGCGGCGACAACCAGCGCTTCGACGTTCCCGGTCGCCTGGTTCGGTACACGGCCAGCGCCGGCGACCCCAACGTCGCCGATTTGAATTCGCGCTTGGTGCTGATCGGCAACACATATGCGACCGGCATTCCCGCGTGCTATTTCTCGCACGCACCCGGTGCGCTGCGCATGGGCACCGATGGAACACTCTTGATCGCCGCCGGTGACGGCGCCAACTACGACCAGGTCGATCCGGGTGGCCTGTATCCGGCCTGCTTCGGGTCGGGCAAGTTCCCGGCCATCGAAGACATCGGCGCATATCGCGCGCAGTGGATCGGCAGCATGTCGGGCAAGATTCTGCGCGTCGATCGCGCGACGGGCTTGGGGCTTCCGTCGAACCCGTACTACACGGGCAACGCGGCCGACATCCAGTCGAAGGTGTGGGCGTACGGACTGCGCAACCCGTATCGCTTCGGCGTTCGACCCAACGGTTCTACCAACCCCGCCGCCGGCGACCCCGGTTCGCTTTATATCGGCGACGTCGGTTGGAACACCTACGAAGAGGTCAACGTGTCGCGCATCGGCGGCGGAGAGAACTTCGGCTGGCCGTGTCGCGAAGGACCGAGTGCGAACAGCCAGTACCAAAACGGTCCGCAGCCCGCGCATCACGGGTGTGCCACCATCGGCACACCGGCCAATCCCGGCACGATCACGCACCCGATCACGTATTGGCACCATTCGAACGGCAACCTGTCGTTCCCGACCGGCGTCACCGGTGCCACGTCGATCGGCGGCGCGTTCTACATGGGAACGAAGTATCCGCCCCAGTACCAGGGCCAGTATTTCTACGGCGATTACACCGCGCAGTTCATCAAGGCGCTCGTCGTCGACGGCGTCGACAACTTTGTTTCGCAGTCGAACTTCGGGTCGTCGATGGGCGGCATCGTCGACATCGGTTACAACCCGAACGACCAGTATCTCTACTACATCAACATTTTCAACGGCACCGTGAATCGGATTCGCAACACGACCGGCGATACCAACAGCCCGCCGGTCGCGCGGGCGACGGTAACACCGCGCTTCGGGGCACTCCCGCTCCTCGTGCAGTTCAATGCCAGCACGTCGTCGGATCCCGACGGCCAGCCCCTCACGTTCCTGTGGGAGTTCGGCGACGGCCAAACCTCGACGCAGGCCGTCGTATCGCACACCTACACGATCGCCGGCACCTACACCGCGCGCTTGACGGTCAAGGATACCCTCCTGGCCCCGGCGACGCTCACGTTCTCTATCGCGGCGGGTAACACGCCTCCCGACGGCAACATGCTCTACCCGATCAACGGCGCCACCTTCTCGATCGGCCAGACCGTGCTGTTGTGGGGGGAAGCCACCGATGCCGAGACTCCCGCGAACCAGCTCACGTACCACTGGAACGTGACCCAGATCCACAACCTCCACGACCACCCGGATTTCTTCAACGGCGACGGACCCCAGTTGTCCTTCGTGGTGACCGAACACGGCCTTCCCAATGAAGTGAACCTGCTGCGCGTCGCGTTAACCGTGAGCGACGGCGGCCTGATCGATACCACGTTGCACTATCTGGCACTCGCGCGGCCGGGCGAAACCGACATCACCGATCTCGGCACCGCCAACGCGCTCATTACCGCCCCGAGCGGCAGCGGCAACCACAACCTCGCGGTGATTCACGACGGCGTCTACCCGGTTGCGGGGAGCAATGACCCCCTGACGCAATACGACACCGACACCGGCGGCGGACCGCGCGCGCTGGATTGGATCGGATACACGTACCCGTCGACACGCTACTTCTCGAAGCTCATCTTCCAGGAAGGCATCGGGACCGCGGCCGGCGGATGGTTCGAGAACGTCGGCGTCGAGATCTTCACCGGCGGAGCGTGGGTGCCGGTTTCGAATCTGCAGCGCATCCCTCCCTATCGCGGGAACGACGGCAGCAACTTCGACATGTACACGCTGACGTTCGGCGCGCAATCCGGCACGGCCATTCGCATGGTGGGAGCACCGGGCGGAACCGCCGACTTCATTTCGGTGGCGGAACTGCGCGTGTTCGAAATCCCGCACGCCGAGTTCGCCGCCGACGTGCGCTCGGGCAATCCTCCGCTCTTGGTCCAGTTCGTCGACTTGTCCAACGTCGCTGGTGCCAACACGTGGTTGTGGCGCTTCGGCGACGGTGCCACCAGTACCGCGCAGAATCCGTTACACGTGTACGCCGTCCCCGGTCCGCACACCGTGAACCTGACCGTGTCGGGTCCGTCGGGGACGTACTTCGAGGAGAAGACCGACTACGTCTTCGTCGGATCGCCCGGTGTCACCGGCGAGTACTTCGACGCGATGGATCTCACCGCGCCGGTGCTCACGCGCGTCGACCCCAACATCGATTTCGACTGGGGCACTGGATCGCCGGATGCTTCGATCGGACCCGAGACCTTCTCGGTCCGGTGGAGTTCGTGGGTGCAGCCTCGCTACACCGAGACGTATACGTTCCACACCATCACCGACGACGGCGTGCGCCTGTGGATCAACGGCCAGTTGCTGATCGACAAATGGTTCGACCAAGCCGCGACCGAGTGGACCGGGACCATCTCGCTGGTCGCGAATCAAATGTACGAAGTGCGCATGGAGTTCTTCGAGCTGGGCGATCTCGCGTCGGCCGTGCTGCGCTGGTCCTCGGCCACCCAGGCGCTGGAAACGATTCCGCAATCGCGGCTGTGGGCGCGCGAGTGCGGCCAGGGTGTCGGCGACATGGACGGCAACGGGGCGCTGACACCGGGCGACGCGCTGTGCGTGTTCAACACCTACCTGAACGCGCAGCAGGTGCCGGCCTCGTGCGACGCGGCCGGCTTCGACTGCGAAGGCCCCGCCGCCGACGTCGACTGCAGCGGCTTGATCACGCCGGGCGACGCGCTCGCGGTCTACCAACGTTACTTGCTCGGATTGCCGATGGAGGAGTGCTTCGCCCAGCAGACGACGACGATCGCGTCATCGGGAGAACCCGTGCACGTGTTGACGTCGCGGCGCTCGCAAGCGGGCGAAGCGATCGTGAGCCTCGCCGTCGACGGCGCGTCCGGCCTCGACGCCTTCGGTCTGCGCGTCCAGGTGCCGGACGGATTCGAGTTCGCCGGCTTCGAACGCGGTGCAGCCACGCGCGACTGGGTCTTGGTCGACGCGCGTCCGGCGGATGACGGCACGCTATGGGTGGGCGGCTTCGACACGCGCGGGCTCTCGTCCGCGAATTCGACCGAGTTGTTCAGCCTGCGCTTCCGCGCCCTGACCTTGGACGCCGACCCCAAGCGACATTCGCTTCACGGAATATGTCGACGGTCTCGCGGGTGCCACCGAGGGCGGTCCCACGCCGTCGGTCGGGCCGGCTGCCTTCAACTTGTATCAGAATCATCCCAATCCGTTCAACCCGCAGACGTCGATTCGCTTCGACGTGCCGGCCGCCGCCGGTCGCGTGCCGGTCACACTCGCGATCTACAGCGTGCGCGGCGAACGCGTCCGCCTCTTGGTCGACGGCGAGCGCCCGCCGGGCACGTACACCGAATCGTGGGACGGTCGCAACGACGACGGCGTCGCGGTCGGGTCGGGCGTTTACTTCTACAGCCTGCGCGCCGGGTCGTATCAGAGCTCGCGGAGGATGGTGCTCCTGAAATGACGCGCGCGGTGCGAACCCTGTGCCTGCTCGCCATCGTGTGCGCGAGCTCGGCTGCGCACGCGCAATTGTCGGTCAGCCCGCAGTCGACCAACGGATCGTACAATCAGACGGTGACCGTCGACATCGTGTTGACGAATCCGGGTGCGGTGCCCATCGACGCCTTCGGCTTTCGACTCACCTACCCGTCGAGCATCATTTCGTTCTCCTCGGTGTCCGCGCCGGGAACACTGACCGAGTCGTGGATCGCCGTCTCCGGCAACGAGCTCTCGCCGGGGGTCGTGCAGGTGGGCGGCTTCGGCTTTACACCCGTCACCAGCGGCGGTGTTCTGGTGCGCATCGCGTTCCACGTCGACACCAATTTGCTCACGAGCGGGTCGATCGCGCTCTCGGACTTCGTCGACGATATCGCGAGTGCCACCTCGACCGGTGCGACCTTCCAGGTCATCGTGGCGGCGGGTGGCCCGGGCTTGCTGGGCGAGTACTACAGCAACATGAACTTCACCGGCACGCTCCTGCAGCGCATCGATACGACGGTCGATTTCGACTGGGGCCTGGGCCCGCCCGACCCGTCCATGGCGACCAACTACTTCTCGGTGCGCTGGACCGGATACGTGCAGCCGCTGTACACGCAGACGTACACCTTCTACACGGTGACCGACGACGGTGTCAGGCTGTGGGTCAACAACCAGCTCATCATCGACCATTGGGCCGACCAGGCCGCCACCGAGCGCACCGGCACCATCGCGCTCACGGCGGGACAGGTCGTGTCGATCAAGATGGAGATGTACGAGAACTTCGCCGACGCGGTGGCACAACTGTCGTGGTCGTCGGCGAGTCAGCCCAAGCAAATCATCCCCAGCAATCGACTGGTGGCGTCCCTGTGCACGCAGGGCAACGGCGACGTCGACGCCAGCGGCATTCTCGGCCAGCCCGACGTCGACTGCGCCTTCGACGTGTTTCTCGGCAATCAGGTCGCGTCGGGCGGGTGCGACTACGCGAGCACGTCGTGCGAGGTTTCTTCGGCCGACGTCAACTGCAGCGGATCGGTGACGCCGTCCGACGCGCGCGCGCTCCAGTTGCGCGTCGCGGCCAGCCTGCCGCCGTCCGCGTGTTTCGCGACTCCGCAACCGGCGCCCTCGCCGCCCTATCAGCTCGGTCTCCTGCAGTACGTGGTCAACGACGGCGGAACGCAGCGCCTCGAGGTGAAGGTCGTCGTCGACGACGCCGTCGACCTGGATGCATTCGGCGCACGCTTGTCGTTCCCGAGCGCGCAACTCCAATTGAATCGCGTCGAGCCCGGTTACCTGACCAGCGGGTTCGCGGCCGTCGGCGGGCGCACCCTCTCGCCCGGCCAGATGATATTCGGCGGCTTCGACCCGTTCACGACCGCACCGCTGGGCACCTCCGACGTGTGCCGCATCTACTTCGACTTCCTCGGTGCACCGGGAACAGTGGGCGGGCTGTCGCTCTCGAACTTCGTCGACGACTTCGCCGGTGCGACGGTCGGCACCATCACCGGCGTCGACCCCCCGCTCGCGGCCGCGCACGCGCTGCACCAGAACTTCCCCAACCCCTTCAATCCGACCACGCAAGTCCGCTACGACGTCGGCGGCCGCGAGGGTGAGCGCGTGCACGTACGCATCGCCGTCTACGACGTGCGCGGCGCCTTGGTGCGGACACTGGTCGACGAGGATCGTTCGGCCGGAACCTACATCGCGACGTGGGACGGCCGCGCCGACGACGGCACGCTGGCCGCGTCGGGCATCTATTTCTACTCGATGCGCGCGGGCGACTACGTCGCCTCGCGCCGCATGGTGCTGCTCAAGTAAGTTTCGCCTCGGGAAGAAAAAGAAAATGGTGCGAAGGGACGGAATCGAACCGCCGACACAGGGATTTTCAGTCCCTTGCTCTACCTGCTGAGCTACCTTCGCACCTGAGAGTAAGTCGCTGGAGCCGTTCATCCTAGGCGAACTTCCCCGACCCGTCAACCCCGCTCTACGACGACGACCCCCACAACGAGAAGGGCCCGTCGCCGGGCCCTTCCGTTTCAACTATTTCAACTATGGGGTCGCGCGCGGAATCTACTTCGATCCCTCGCCGCCGCTTTCGGGTCGCGTCGCCACGCCGGATGTCGTCGTCAGCGTGCCCGTGATGTACTGATACGCCGACGTCAATAGACCGCGGATGTACTTGCGGTTGTGCACACCCTCGCTACGATCCTCCGACGCAAGCAGGTAGTTCCACACGGCACCCGCCGAGTCGCTGCTGGTAACCGTCGTTTTCGGCAATCCGGTGCTGGCGGTGACCAAGCCCGCCGTCACCAGCGCGCCGCGCAGGTTCGTGATCAGCGAGTCGATCTCGGTCTGCACACCCTGGTAGTCGAAGTCGTCCATGTCGCCGTGGCACGGGGCACACGCTTCGGTGTGCAACATCTCTCCGCTGCCGTCGTCGAAGGACATGTTGAACGCGTGGCCGCCGAGACGCAAATTCACGGGGAACTTCATGTGGCAATCGAGGCAGCCGTCTTCGGTCGCCAGCTTGTGGCTGGTCTGCTCATACGTGTAGCCGGCGTACTCGTAGCCGTTGGTCCCGACCAGCATGTCGGTCTGCGGCCCGTGGTGCGGTCCCCAGCGGTTGTTCAAGCTCACGCGCCCGGTCGGCGTGGTCACGTAGACACCCACGTCGCGCCGCGATTGGTGGCACGCCGTGCACGCGTTACCGTTGTGAAGGTCGGTGGTGACACCGTTGGCCAGCGGGAAGGGGTGATCGAGACGCCGCTCGAGTGTCCCGCTGGTGTGCGGCTTGTGGCACGTGAAGCAGTGGATCGCAGTGGGGTTTTCCACCGTGGTCGGAATCACGCCCGTCTCGATGCGCTGGACGAACCCTTCGCTGGTGTGGCACCCGCTGCAGGGGTCGTTGGGCTCGCTCACGACCGTTCCGCTCGCGTGCACCGAGAACGCGTACTGCTGCTCCGCCGCCGTTAATTTTGTGTCCTGATCCGAGTGACAGTTGAAGCACGTCGCCGGCTCCTCTGTTGTCTCCGTCGTCGTCACCGTCCGGTCGCACGCCATCACGAAAACAGCGGCGACCGCGACGCACCCCAATAGTTGAAATTGTCTCATTGTCGAACCCTCCTGCGGCCCCTCTTGCCGTGGCCGCGTCATTTGCCGCACTCCAAGATCATTCCGTCGACAGCGCGTAGCCGAAGTCGATCCACACCACGTTGGCGGTGTAGTAACTGCCGGCTACGAGAAAGTCGTCGTAGTTGTAAACGTTGTACTTGACCTTCGCGTCGTACAACTTGCGAAAGGTGTACCCGAGCTCGAAGGACAAGATCGACTTCTCGATATCCATGTCTTCGTCGAGCGTGATGAAGTGGACCGCCGCCGCCGCGGTGATCTTCTGGTAAATGTCGAGATCGATGCGCCCGGTCACGAACTGACTGGTGACGTGGTATTCGCCCACGGTGTTGTCGTAGTCATCGTCCCCGTAGCGGTAGTCGACGCCCAGCGTGGTGGCGATGACCCCCGCGTCTCCGGAATGCTCGTAGCGGTACGCCCCGTACGCCGACGCCGCCAAACCCTTGGCCTCCGCGCCGACGTCGGGCATCTTGCGCGTGCGGTCGGCGACGCGCCCCCCGATCGTGAAGCCCGTGAGCGGCCGCGCGTCGATCTTGGCCTCGGCGCGGTCGTACTCGGTGTCGCGCAAGAGTGTCTTGTCTTCTTCGTCGCTCTTGTCGCGCGACGAATACGACACGCTACCGGAGATCTTCTGCTGCGGATGGCGCAGGTAGAGTGCTGCGCGCACGTTGTCGTAGGTCGTGACCGAGCGATCGTCGTCCCACGCTTCCCATCCGTACCCGCCCGTCACGGTCGCCACGCGCCAGTGGAACTCGGCGTCGACGTCGTTGATCCAGCGGTCGGTCTGATTGTCGGCGGCGTGGTCGTCCACTTGCACCCCGTAGAACCGGTACTTGAGGCGCAGGGGGCGTAAGACCTGCGCGACACCGGTGTACTGGATGCTCATCATGTCGAACGACGCGCCGTCGGAGTTGGGGAGCTTGCTCTCCCCGACCGAGCCGCGCAAGACGTGCGTCAAGCGGTCGAACACGATACCCGGCAGGCGCAAGTTGGCGGAGAGCACGTTGCCGTCGCGCTCATTGCGCGCGTCGAGCCCGTCCTTGAGCGCAACACCGTCGTAGGTGATGGCCCCGGCCACGCCCGAATGATGGTTTCCTTCGACTTGCGCTCGCCATCGATTGAGATCCGAATCGTAGGCCGTGCCCAGGTTGCTCTGGACGTCGTTCGGATAGCCGATGCGATCGCCGCGCCGCGTTTGCAGCCCATAATCGCCCGACACCATCAACCATCGGCGGGGCGTCAACGACAAGGTCGACCACCAATCGCGCCGCGTCGCTTGGACCGCACCGGACGGATCGAAGATGAAATTGCTTTCGTCGTAACGCGAGCGAAAGTGACCCACGCCGGTTTGGCGCAGGTCGAGGGTCGCGCGCTTGCCGTCGAGGGTGAGGTTGTCGCCGTCGAAGAAGAGGTGCGTGTTTCGATTGAAGCGACCGTTCAAATAGAGCTTGGTGATGGTAACACCCTCGTGGATGTTGAACGTCTCCTGCATCAGCGATTGATCGCCGACTTCGTCCTTGACGATGCCGCCCACGCGCACGTTCCCCTGCCATGCGGAGCTGGAGTCCGCCTGCGATTGCGCGACCGCGGCGCGACCGGAGGCCAGCACCGCGCACGTCACGACCAATATCGCACCGATCCGCATCTCCACCCCCTCCTCAATAGGTATGACACCCGACCGAGAAACATCCTTGTGACTGCAACGAAGGATCCAACAGGTTCTTGTTGTCATAGGAGCCGTGCACGTCGACGTGGCAATCCGAGCACGACATGCCGGCCCACTGCGTCCCGTGGTTGATGTTGTTCTGGTGCAGCGGGACGTTGTGACACTGCGAACACAGCGCGAAATCGGGCGCTTGGTAAGGCTGCTTGAGCAGACGCGGGTTGGCGGCACCGTGGGGCGCGTGGCAATTCAAGCAACCGCCCTCCTCGGTCGAATAGTCCACCGCGGCGGCGTGCTCGAACGGATACGGCCCCTGAAACACGCCGTGGCACTGGACGCACGTATCGGACGGCCCGCTCGGCACGTGTTGCTTCGCGCTCTGTGCGACCGAAATGTGACAATCGCCGCACTTCACGACACCCTCCACCACGGGGTGGTGTGTCGGCATGGCGAAGTCCGCCTTCTGCGACGGGTGGCACGAGAAGCACAACTTGGGATCGTCGTCCTTCAGGAGGCTGAGCTTGCTGTTGTCGTGCACTTGGTGGCACGAGGTGCAGGCCAAGCCGGCGTCGCGATGGGGATCGCGTTCGAACAGATTGAGCGTGTGCGCGTTGGCGTGGCACGTGGTGCACAGGGACGTGAGTGAATCCGCGGGAAGACGACCGGGGTTTACCGGCTTTTGATCGGGGTCCTCGACGTGAGCTTCCGTCGCCGCACCAGCGTGGCAACTCAGGCAGGACACCTTCTTCTCGGCACGAGCGTGTGCCGTGCCGCTCAACGCGTGCGCGACGTCTTCGTGACACTCCAGGCAGGTTTCGTCGGTGAGTTTGCTCGGCTCGGAAGATTCGGCCGTGACTTCAAACATCAGCGGGGCCAACGCCGCGACGCCGACGAGGCAGGTCAGAATCGCGATGCGATGAACGGTCCTCATAAAATTCTAATCATGAGTATATCGATCTCCAACCTGCCGTCTACGTTAATCTATTGTGACACACAGTTTTGCATAGATTTTAGATAATTTAGTCCTGTAATCCCTTACAGGCCACGTCTTTTTAGGCCCGCTAGGCTGCGGGCGAGCAGGCGAATAGGCACCATCAAGAAGACCAGCGAACCCCCCTCATTTCGATTCCATCTGCCGGATGCGGAAGAACAAGGCGATTACCACGACCGTCGTGAACAACGTGGCCAATCCGAAACCACGACGCCGCGCGTGGTAATCCCGTACCTGTTCCGCGGCGGCGTCGAGTGCCGCGTTCGTCTTTTGAATTCCCTCGTCCGTCGTCGTCTTGACGCGCGCCGCGTCGAACGTGTGAACGAGCGTGCGCGCCTGTATCAGGCTCTGGTGCGCATCCTGCAGCATAAAACCGATGTCGACGTCGTCCATACCAATGCGCTGCACCTCTTGCTGCGCGGTGACGGCTTGGTCGTACCCGGTGGCGAGGCCGGCCAGTTCGGCGTGAATCTTGCCCGCCATCTCGAAGCCCTTCTCACCTTCGGAATGACAATCGAGACACACCGCCCCTGCTTGCGTGCCCACCATGTTGTCCGACGTCTTGTGGATCCCGTGGTTGCCATGACATTCCTCGCAACCATGGTATCCCTTCTCCACGAACGCATGTCCCATGCGCGACGCGGTGAAGTACTGCATGTTGTTGACGTGGCAGTGACCGCACACCTGCTCGATCGACGTCACTCCAGGCGGTGTGGCGCCGTGGTTGCCGTGACAGTCGTTGCACGCCGGCGCCCCCGTGTCCTGCTTCTCGAGCAACGCCACCCCGTGCACGCTCTTGGAAAACTTCTCGAATTGATCGGTGGGGATTCCGTAGCCGGCCATGTAGTCCGCATCGCCATGGCACTTTCCGCAGGTTGACGGAACGTTGAGTGCGTGAACCGTCGACCGGCTGTCGCTCGCTGGAAGAATGCCGTGCGCCGTGTGGCAGCTCGTGCAATCGGCCACTTTGCGATCCCCTTGCGCGAGGCGGTGACCGTGAACGCTGGTGAGATACTGGCTGACCTGATCGGTGGCGATACGCGGCTGATAGCGGCGCATGAATTCGATGTCCGAATGGCAGCGCCCACAGAACGCCGGGATATCCTTCTTGGCCGGCACGCCGACATACCCCGCCGCCTTCGACATCGCGCGCTCTTCGTCGTCCGAGGTGGGATCCCCGCCGTGACATCCCGCGCAGGATAGCGACGCTTGCATGTGAACGTCGGCATCGAGGTGACCCTCCGGCATGACGTCCTCTTCGGTGTGACACTGGACGCAGTGATCTACCGCGGGAGCGGCGTTCTCGGCGGCCGCGGCGCCCTTCGCTTTCTCTTCTTCTGGCTCGTCGTCCGCATATCCCGAAGCGACCAATATCAAGACCGTCAACAGGACCGACATCACAACACCGACGAGGGCATACGCGCGACGAGTTCTCATACCAAGTAACCCCAGATCGTCATCGCGATCATATAGAGGATCGCCATCACGCCGATGATCGTGACTACGCGGGGGCGGCCGTCGGGACGCCGCTTCATCTCCCAGAACGGTACCAGCAACCACGCGACGCCGAGCACGACAAACCCCATGATTCCCAGGACCTCGCCCTCCATGAACCACACGTGCGCCGGCAGCACCTTCAAGGTCTGGAACATGAACATGAAATACCACTCGGGCCGGATGCCCTGAGGAGCGGACGCGAACGGGTCCGCCTTCTGGCCGAGTTCCCACGGAAAGAACACGGCCAGGAACAGCAGCACGTTGAGCACCATTAGCCAGAGCAGCGTGTCGCGCAGCAGGAAGTTGGGGAAAAACGGGATCATCTTCTTGCGCTCGACGGGCAGCTTCTGCACGGACTCGGGCTCGTGCATCCCTTGTCGCTGGACGAAGATCAGGTGCACAGCCAGTAGTGCGGTGAAAATGGCCGGCAAAAGAGCGATGTGGATGGCGTAGAAGCGCGTCAAGGTGGCGCCGGTAACATCGTCGCCGCCGCGCAGAAGTACCTTGACCGCGTTACCGACCAGCGGAACCGCGCCGGCGATTTCCGTCCCCACTTTGGTGGCGAAAAAGGAGAGTTCGTTCCACGGGAGCAGGTAGCCCGTAAACCCGAATCCCAGCACCAGCGCCAGCAGGATGAACCCCGTCATCCATGTGAGCTCGCGCGGCTTCTTGTACGCGCGCGTGAAAAACGTGCTGAACATGTGGACAAATACGAAGAACACCATCAAGTTCGCCGACCAGCTGTGGACCGATCGGACCAGCCAGCCGAACGATACCTTCGTGGTGATGAAGCGCACGCTCTCGAACGCGTTACCTTCGTCGGGCTTGTAATAGAGAACCAGCAGAATCCCAGACGCCACCTGGACCATGAACAAGAACAGAGCCACACCGCCCATGTAGTACCAGACGGTGTGACGGTGCACCGGCACGTACTTGTGCCGCATGAATGCGATCAACGGTGTGATGTGGAACCGCTCGTCGACCCAGCCGTACAGCCGGTGGCCTGCCGCGCCCCGCGAACTCCGACCCGACCTCTCGACGCCGGTCGCCATCTCGCTACGCCATCCTCGAGACCATGATCTCGTCGTTGACGATGTTCACCGCATACTCGTCCAGCGGTTTCGGCGGAGGGCCCGACACGTTGCGTCCGTGGAGGTCGTAGAGGCCGTTGTGGCAAGCACACCAAATTTGCTTCAGGTCGCCGCGGTATTGCACGATGCACTGCAGGTGGGTACAGGTGGCGGAGAACGCGTGAAACTCGCCGGTCTCGCTCTTGACCAAGATGACCGGCTTGCGGCCGAACTTCACGATCGCGGCCGTGTTCGCGGCGAACGCGGACGCGACGCCGGCTTTTACCGACTGCACGTTTTCCTCCGGGATCTTCGGGGGTTGGAGATAGGAGATGATCGGATACAGAGCGCTTCCAAGCCAGCCGAGCAGCCCGCCCCCAAGAAGCAGTTTAGTGAACCCTCGACGGGTCATCGCCATGCCGCAAGTCTTAGCACCATTTCATGGTCGGTGAAAAGCCGAAAGTCCCCTTCGGAATAAAGGAAAGACTTCTTCTATTGCGCGGGTGACGTTGACAAGCGCGTGGCGGTGGCCGTAGCCTGCGAGGACGCAACATGGTTGCATGCGTATCCCAACAATGAGCACGGTCCTTTCGATCCGCCCCCTGCTGGCTCTCCGCCCCTCCACCTGGCTCCACGGAGCCGCGTTCACACTGCTCGTGGTCGCAAGTGCACACGCCCAGACGCCGAACCAATCGTGCTTCGACTGCCACGACGACGCGAGCATGGTCTCCGACCGCGGTCGCTCGATCGGGGTCGTGGCCGCGCGCTTCACAGCCAGCATCCACGGCGAGCAAAACTGCGTCGACTGCCACCGCGCGCCCGGCAACTACGACGACGCGCCGCACTACCAGAAGTACACGCCCGTCGATTGCTCGAACTGCCACGACGAAGCGGTCACCGAGTTCAAGGGATCGGTTCATGAAGGTCTCCTGGCGAACCGGGACATGACCTGCACGACCTGCCACCACATCCATGAGCGTGGACCGACGCATTTCGAGGCGTTAGACGGGTGCGCCACGTGTCACGAAGACGCGGCCGCCGACTACACCACCAGCGTCCATCACGCCGGCCGCAAGCAGAACGGCGGCGCCGCCACGTGCGCGAGCTGTCACGGCACGCACCACGTGCTCGCCGTCGCGGACTCGACCTCCCCGGTGAATGCTCGCAATATTCCGACGTTATGCGGTGGTTGCCACGCTAAGACGCCGCCCGTGACGGCGGACTACGTGCGCCTTCCCGTGGTGGTGCCCGGGTATCTCGAGTCGGTCCATGGAAAAGGCTGGAAGGAGGGAAAGCACACCGCCGTCTGCACGAGTTGTCACGGCGCACACGATTCCCGCCTCGCGTCTGACCCGAGGTCGCACATCAATCGCATGAACATCGCCGGCACGTGCGGGAAATGCCACGACACCATTTTTGCGGAGTACGCCAATTCAGTCCACGGCAAGGCGGTGGCACTGGGGATCGAGGACGCGCCGACGTGCAACGATTGTCACAGCGAGCACCTCATCCGCGGGCCGAGCGACCCCAACGGGGAGGTCAGCGCGGAGCACCGCGCGAAGGAACTGTGCGGGACGTGTCACACCGATCCGGAAATTCTCTCGAAGTACGGGATCACGGGCGGCGTGGTGGAGTCCTACCTTGACAGCTATCACGGCTGGGCCATCTCGCGCGGAAGCGGATTGGTGGCCACATGCACCGACTGCCATCGCGTGCATGAGATCCGCAGTACGCTCGACCCCGCGTCCTCCGTGTACGTCGCCAACGTGACCGGCACATGCGCCCGGTGCCATGCCGGCGCCACCGATCGCTTCGCGCAGAGCTACACCCACGCGGGCGCGCTCAAGGCGCGCGGACCCCATCGTTGGGTCCGTCACATCTATCTGTGGCTGATCGGCATCGTGCTAGGCGGCATGGCGCTCCACAACGGACTCATCGCGCGCTGGGAAATGAAGCGCCACTTCGAGCACGTGCGCAAGGCACCCGGCATCGTGCGCTGGCGCAGCGCCGAACGCATTCAGCACATGGTATTGCTCGTGAGTTTCACGGGCCTCGCGGTGACGGGGTTTGCGCTGCGCTTCCCCACCTCGTGGTGGGCCAAGTTGATCCACCTCGACGGACACGAGCTGTTGCGCGCCGACCTACACCGGGGTTTCGCCATCGTGATGACCGTCACCGCGGTCTATCACACCGCGTGGGTACTGGCCACGCGACGCGGGCGCGGCTCGCTGCGCGCCATGGCCCCGCGCTTGCTCGACGTGCGACAGATGACCGAGAACGTGGCGTTCCATCTCGGCCGCCGCAAGACGCGCCCCGCGTTTCGCACCTTCGACTACACGCAAAAGGCCGAGTACTGGGCGTTGGTGTGGGGCACCGGGATCATGGCGCTGACCGGCTTGATCCTCTGGTACCCCGTCGTCGCGACGGGTTGGTTCCCGGCGTGGATTGTCCGCGTCGCCGAGGTCGTTCACTTCTACGAAGCGATTCTCGCGGTGTCGGCGATCGTCATCTGGCATTTCTTCTTCGTCGTCTTCCTTCCCGCCGTGTATCCCATGAGCACGACCTGGATCGACGGCCGCATCCCGGCGGGTGAATGGAAAGAGTTTCACGCGGGCGAGTACGCCGAGCAGGGCGACGCCGCCATCCGGCCGCCGGAGTCGGATTCGGAGAAAGAATCGTAGCAAAACTAAACAAGGCGAATGCGCGACGGATTATTGTTTGTGCGGCGGGGTTGAAAGATCGCGTATACTTGTATCGTGCCGCAGAGAGAGGAGAACACATGAGACTTTCTTCCGTGGGTAAGATCGGATTGGTGACGGCGTGCGCCGCGTTCGTCATGGTCGGCGCCGCGAGCGCAGCCGATCACGTATTCATGGGCGCTACCAAGTGCGCGTTGTGCCACAAGACGCCCGAGCAGGGCGGGCAATACGTGAAGTGGCAGAGCACCGAACACGCGAAGGCATTCGCGACCCTAGCGACCCCCGAGGCCAAGGAAGTCGGCAAGAAACTCGGCGTCGAGGACCCGCAGAAAGATGCGAAGTGCCTGAAGTGTCACGTGACCGGGTACGGCGCGCCCGCCGCGCAACTCGGCCCCAAGTACGACCCCACCGAGGGCGTCGGTTGCGAATCGTGCCACGGCGCCGGCGGTGATTACGTCAAGAAGACCACGATGGAAGGCGTCATGTCGGGCACCATCGCGGCCGCTTCCGTGGGGTTAGTCCTTCCCGACCAGAAAACGTGCGAAGGATGCCACAACCCACAGAGCCCGTCGTACAAGCCCTTCGACTACGAGAAGATGAAGGCAAAGATCGCACACGACATGCCGGCCGAGCGCAAGGCCAAGTACAAGGCCACGACGACCAAGTAAGGCTTCGCCACACGGACGGGAAAAAGATCGGGCGGGTTCGTATGACGAACCTGCCCGATTTTCTTTTGCCGGCCCGCTTCGCCCGCTATTTGTATCGGAACACCATCGAATAGATGATGAGCGTGATGAGCACGAGTCCCACACCCAGGGCCGTCCCGCCCACAACGCGCACGCCCATCTCGTACCGGCGCGACAGCGTCTTCTTGACCATGCGCTTGCGGAGTTCGCCCGAGCGCTTCATCTCCTCGTACTCCTCGGGCCGGTCGCGCATGTAGTCCTCGAGGGGAACGAGCCCGGTGAACACCACGGTGTCCATGGGAAACGCCTCGGGACGGAGGTGGGTGTTGAAGAAGTGGACGGTGAAGATGAACCCCACCGCCAGGAGCGCCTCGTCGCTGTGGATGATCGTCGCCACGTTGATCAGCGCGCCGGGCAGGAACTTGGTGAAAAGGACCGGCAGCCACAGCATCAACCCCGATAGACCGATGATGGCCACGCCCCAGAACACCGCCAGGTAATCGAATTTCTCCCAGTAGGTCCAACGCCCGTAGCGTGGGCGCGGTCCCGCATTGAAAAACCACTTGAGGGTCCCGACGAAGTCCGACAGGTCCTTGCGATTGAACATCAGCGAGTCCTTGCCGAAGATGAGCTGCGTGAACTTGAGCCGACGCTGGCGCTTGTATCGCACCAGCGACACGATGTGAAACACGAAGTAGCCGAACGTCATGACCGCCGCGAAGCGATGGATCACACCCGCACCCCGCACTCCCCCGAGCAGATTGGCGATGAACGCGGCCCATGACATCGACGAAAACTTGAGCATCATGCCGGTCAGTGCCAACGACAAGAAGCTCATGATCACGAACAAGTGCGTGATGCGCTGCGGCAAGCTGAAGCGCCGGATGTAGTAGCGCTCCTCGCCCCACGGCACTTGCTTGCGGTGCTGGAGCATGTGGCGGAACGATCGCGGCAGCCACAGCAAGGTGTGCAGCCCGAAGAAGCTGAACACCCCGATCAGGAGAATCGTCATCGCCCAGTAGGCGTAGTACAGAAACGGATACTTTTTCGGATCGTGGTGGGTCGCGTGCGTGAGATAACCCGTGAAACGCGCGTTGGCGTCTTCATGGCACTTCCGGCACGTCCCCACGATATTGTGAGCGCTCACCGTGGCGTTGGGATCGTTCACGGCCAGTATGGCGTGTGCTCCGTGGCAATCGGAGCACTTGGCAGCATCGAGGTACCCGAGCCGGTAGGCCTTGCCGTGCATCGTCTCCAGATAGGTCTCCGAGAGTTCGTGGTGGCACGACCCGCACTGGTGCGTGACCTGCTGCACGAAGGCGTCGCCTTCGACTTCCCCGATGGTGTGGGATGAGTGACATGTCGCGCAGGTCGGAAGCTTGTCCAAATCCCGGTCGTCCGACGCGAAGTGCACGCTCTTGATGAACTCCTTATAGATCCCGCGGTGACAAGTGGCGCACGTCGCAGGCAGGTTCCGCCGCGAAACCGTGGAGCGCTCGTCGGTGTGCTTGAGCACCATGTGGGATGAATGGCAGTCGATGCACACCGCACTCGGGAGCAGTCCCTTCTCGACTAGTCCGCGACCGTGGACGCTGTGCGAGTAGTCCGCGAGCGCGTTGTTCTGCGAAAGTCCCTCGATGCCAGCGGCGGCGCCCTCCGCGCGGTGGCAGCTTCCGCACAGCGCCGGTACCGAGGCGCGATACGTGGGCGAGGCCTCGTCGCGGTGCGGGAGCGCGCCGTGTCCCCCGTGACAGTCGGTGCAATACGGCGCCTCGGTTATGCCCTTCGCGCGCGCCTGGCCGTGGCCGCTGACGGCGTATTCCTCCGCGACCTTGGCGTGGCAGTTCGAGCAATCGACCGGCCCCGACGGTTCGCACGGGCGGTGGCGTCGCGGGTCCACATCCGAGTGACACTTCACGCACGGGATGTTGGTATGCGCCGACGCGTCGAGTTGCTCCCTGTCGACCGTCATCGACAGCGTGTCGGTTCCGGCGAACTTGAACACGTCGTGCCGTTCGTGGCACTTCATGCAATCGCGGTCAGAGATGGTCAGAGTCACCGCTTCGCGCCGAACCTTGTGCGGCACGTGGCAGTCGGTGCAGGCCGGAATGGCGCCGGGTGCCTTCTCCCACAATTCGCCGCGGATGACCTTGGTGTGGACCTCCTCGATGCGGGAGTGGCACTTCATGCAAGTGGCGGTGATGTTGCGCGGCGAGATCGACGCGCGCGGGTCGGTATGCGGCAGAATCAAGTGGGCGCGGTGGCAGTCGGCGCACGCCGCCGTCACCATCAGTCCCTTCTTGAAGAGCCCTTCGCCGTGGATGCTTTCCGTGTAATTCTCGAGAATGTTGTGCTCCGAGATCTGATAGGTGCTGGCCACCGGGGCGCCTTCGCGGTGGCACTTCCCGCACAGATAGGGCACGTTCATCTTGAACGCCGTGGACCGCTCGTCTGACGGCGCGAAGATGTCGTGGACGCCGTGGCAGTCTTTGCACGACGGCGCGTACGGCTGCTTCCGGTGCAGCGCCTGGCCGTGGACGCTGGCGTCGAAGTCGAGTTGTTGGTCGTCGTGGCAACGGCCGCAATAGACCGGCTTGAGATCGTCCGCATGGGGCAAGTCGTCCGGATTGACGTCGTCGTGGCAAGCGTTGCACGCGAGGTCCTTGTGCACCGACTTCGCGAAGACGCCGCCGTCCACGAACGGAACCTCGGGATCGGACCGGTCGCCGTGGCACTCGAAGCAGGTGTCGTTGACGGGATTCGCCGCTCGTGCGGGAGTCGCGGCGATCAGAACGATGGCGGATATAAGGACGAGAACACGCGCGGCGTGAGAGAGCCAGGCGCTACATGGCTTGGCGAGTTCAGGGTTGGGTTCCCGTATGGCACTCATAACAATTGGTGTCGCGCCAGTCATCGCCGCCGTCGGGGTGGTTGAACTCGAGGCCTTCCTCGGTCGTGGCCATCTGCATGTTCTCGCCGGCCCCTTGGCGGAGGATGGCATGGCACGTCGTGCAATCGCGCGTGATGGTCCAGCCGTCTTCGCTCTTCTTCTTGCCGTCGTGGCAACGCATGCAGCCCGGAAAGATCATGTGGCCGATGTTGTCGGGGTATCCGTCCCAACGCACCTTCATCTCCGGGAAGATGTTCTGGGAAAACTGCTCTTGCACCGCCACTACCGCCTGGTCGATTTTGACGCGCTGGTCTTTGAACATGTCGGGATGATTCTTCTGATAGAAATCCGGGATCGCGGTGGCGATGGCCCGGAAGGCCTGGTCTTTGGTCTCGTACGGCTTCTGCATCGCCTCGACCGCCACGCGCTTGATATCCGTCAGCGTCGGATCAATGGCACCGGTAAGGATCGCCTTGTCGACGGCCGCGTCGGGCGAATTGAATTTGTGACTGGGCCGGTTGTGACAGTCGATGCAGTCCATGCGCCGCACACTGGCGGCGGCCAGCTCCTCTTCGCTGAGCGGACTGTCCTCGTCCTGATAGACCGTCACGCGGCCCGTTCGATGGTCCGTCACCCTGATCCACGGAATGTCCTGCCGCTGCTCGTCGCGGGCGATGTACTCCACCTTGAAGCCGATGTTCATGTGCCAGTGAATGCCCGCCGTCTGCCCCGTCTTGGGATCACCGCCGCCCGTCTTGATGAGGAGATTGATGGGCCAATGGGTATTGGCATCGTCGTACATATAATGGTTGTACTGGCGCTGCTGCGCGCCGAAGAATTTCGACGGCCAGTGGCATTGCTCGCACGTTTCCTGCGCCGGGCGCAGGTTCCTGATCGGCGTGGGGATGGGGCGCGGGTACTTGTTGAACGTGGCCGCGTACACCTGATACGCCCCGGACAGCTTGGACTTGGCGTACCAGCCGGCGCCTGCGCCGACGTGGCACTCGGCGCACTTGACCCGGGCGTGCGACGAATTGGCGTAGGCGGTGTGCTCGGGCTCCATCACGGTGTGACAGGTGGTGCCGCAAAACTCCACCGACTCGGTATAGTGATACGCCTGGTAACCGCCGACGACGCTGATCAGTGTCAGCATGCCGAGGCCGAACACCACCAGGAAGAACGCGTTGCGATAGGTGGGTGTGTTGAGATCGAACACCGGCCAGCGCGTCGTGGCGTCTTCGAGCTGCTTGCGCACCCGCCGGCGCTTGCGCAGCGCTCCGACCGGAATCAGGATGATCCCGAATGCGAAGATCGGCGGCAAAACCAGATAAACGAATATCCCGAGGTACGGATTCGACTCCCCGACCGTGGCGATGAGAACCAGGAAGAACGCCAGCGTGACGCCGGTAATGAGCGCGATCCCCGCCCCCAGGATGGTGAGCTTGTTGTTGAGCGACTTGGGGAGCTGGATTCGTTTCATCGAGAAGGGAAATTGGGCCCGGTTGCGGCGTCCGGACGTGCTACTTATTTCAGCAATCGATGTGTGCTGTCAAGTCCAATCGCGAATGCGATCGTGCGCTGAGGACTCGTAATAGAGGAGCGAATGGAGAAGAACACGAAGCCGCGGGAGCGCAAGACTCCCGCGGCTTTTTTCGCGCCGTCGGGTGGAAACTCCGGCGCGTCGCATGAAACGCGGCGGGGACGGCGGGGTCGCCTGGCCGGCGTCGCCGGGAAGCCACTCCGCAGCCCCGCGAAACTACTTCGCGACCGGCTCCAAGAGCCCGGTGATCTTGTCGATCAATCCTTCGAGGTCGAACGGCTTGTAGAGACACGCGTCCGCTTTCGACCACGTCGACACGAACTCCTCGCGCATGGCGTTGTCGAGCTTGCGCGCCGTGATGAGCAAGATCTTGAAAGTCGGCACGACGTTGCGCGCCATCTCGTCTTTCAGGATACGCGACACCTCGTATCCGTTCTTGGCCGGCAGCATCACGTCCAAAATCATCACGGCGTAGTTTCCCGAGCGCGCCTTATTGAGCGCGGTGGCGCCGTCGTAGGCGACGTCCACCTTGAAACCACGCATCTCGAGGCTGTACTTGACCGTGTCGACGATGTCCTGCTCGTCGTCGACGAGCAGCACGCGCAAATTGTCCATTTCTACTCCTCGCTCTCCATGTGTAGCGTGGTGTCCATGGTCGGGAGAACCGCCACCGATTCCCCGTGCATGGCGGCGACAGCCATGGCCACCGCGGGTCCGCGCGCGACACCGTCGCGCGCGATCTGCGCACACGCGCGTCCCATGCGGGAGGCGGCGCGATGAAAGGCTTGCGCGAAGGAATCCGCGTCCTCGACGCGACACCACCCCGCGACAAATCCCGGCATTCCCCACGAAAACTCGTCGGCGCGAATCACGGGCTCGCCCAATGCCAGCGACGGGTCGTGATCGCCGTGCGCCAAAGGGATGATGGCGACCGCGAGGTCGTCGTCGATGCTCCACAGGAGCGACCGGCGCGACGCGTGCGTCGACGCGATCGGGTCAACGCGCGGCGACTCCTTCCAGCGCTCCGCCAGGTCGTCCCAGCTCTCCGCGGTCGCCTTGCCCAGCGCCACGACCACCAACTCGCGCCCGGCGCGACGCCAGCGCCGCGCGGAATCGGATGCGATGCGAAGCCGCGATAGCAGGCGCGCGGTGCTCTCGTCCTCGGGAATAAACACGCTCGCCACCGTGCCTTGCCCCAAATTGCTCTCGATGCGCAGCCAGCCGTCGTGCGCCTCGGCGATGGCGCGCGAGATATGGAGGCCGAGGTGGGTGCCGCCCGCGTCGTGCACGGGTGCAAAGGCGGTCACCGTCTCCCCGTCGGCGTTTGGGTGGTAACGGTCGAACAGATGCGCGAGAACGTCGGGCGTCATGCCGAGCCCGCGGTCTTCTACGTCGATGCGCACCAGGCGCGGCTTCCCCACCACGTCCCACGGCACCAACCGCATGTCGTCTTCCATCGATTCGACGCCGGCGCGCGACGCGCGCACGGTGACCGCTTCGTTATCGGGCGAGAAGCGCGCGGCGTTTCCGAGCAAGTTCAAGAGCACGATCTCGGCGCCATCGCGATCGACGAAGACGTTCGCGGCCAAACCGGCGGTGTCGCGTTCGATGCGCGGGCACTTGTGCGGGTGCAGGGCGCGGTACTCGTCGACCACCGCGTCGACCAGGTCGCGCGCCAAGAGCGGTGCCCGCAACGCAGGTGTGGCCCCGGTGTGGAGTCGCGAGACGTTGAGCACACCGTCGACGAAGCGCGCCAAGCGGCGCGCGCTACGATCGAAGGCGCCCAGCATGCGTCGCTGTGAATCCATGAGCGGCGCGGACGGATCCTTGAACAGGACGTCGAGCGCGCTGCGCATGGCCGCGAGCGGATTCTTGATCTCGTGCGCGACCGCGGCGACGGCGTCGTCGGACCACAGCTCGCGCGCGAGGCGCTCGGTCGGCGAACGAAAGTGCAAGAGAGCGGCCGATCCGGGGAGCGGCTCGACGTCGACCACGATGCCGAGGTCACGACCGTCGCGCGCATACAACGGCTGCGAGCGCACGGCCAAGCGTCGGCGCACCAGATCGAGCACACCGTTGCCGACGATCGACGCGGCCGCCTCGACGGGCTCGTTCGAAGTGGCATCGGCGCCAAACAATCCGGCGTCCTGGGCCACGTCGAGAAAGCGGATCGCCGACGCGTTGGCGGCGTGCACCTCGCCCGCGGCGTCGACCACCATGAGTGGGTCGCGCACGGCGTCGAAGATCTGCGTGTAGAGGCTGCGTTCGTCCATAGATGGTTCGGAGGTAAGACCGGCGACCCACTTCGTCAGGGCGGGGGTCGCGCCGAGAGACGCAAGCGCAAGCGACATGCCACGGTCCGACGCGCTCGCGTGAGCGAGCGTACAGAGAGCATGATTGCAAGGGGTTATGCGGCGCGCCTAAGGCTTAAGGCGAGCCCGCGTGCCGAGACCACCCGGACAAGAACCGCCCACCTGGACAGTTTCTCGCCTAGTCCTTGCGACGGTCGCCCGAGCGGTGTCGTCGCTCGCGGCGGGCGCGGCGGTCGCTGTTGGAGGCGGCCGGGAACGAGATGGCGAGGATGGTCTTCCACGACGGCGATGAGCGCACCGTGATCTCTCCCGCGTGGCGCTGGATGATGTCGCCCGCGACCGACATCGCGGCGCGCGGGTCGTCGTCACCGGGGGCGGCGGCGAACGGCATGAACAGGCGCGACAAAAGCGACCCGTCGGCGGTACCCGCCGTGTCGGCGATCAACACCACGGCCTTGTCCGCCGTCGTCGTGCACTCTATCAGCGCGCGATCGCCCTTCGACACGTGGCCGGCCAAGATGGCGAGAATGCTGCGCAAGGCACTCGCGATGCTGTCGCGATTCATGAGCAGCACGGGGCCGCGCTCGGGGATGCGCACCTTCACGTCGACGCCGGCCGTACGCACCGGTCCCGCCCACTCCTCGGCCACCGACTGCACCAGTACAAAGAAGTCGAGCAGCTCGAGCGACTCTCGCCGCGCCGAGTGCTCGTCCTGGAAGGCGTCGGCGTCGGTCGTGATGCGCTCCAACAGGTCGCGCGCCGACGCGACCCGCAGCCCCAGCGATTCTTTGCTCGTGAGGGTACGAGTCAGCTCACGCAGTTGCGACACCACGGCGTCGTGGTGTTCCTCCACACTCTGGCGCGCGCGCGTCGCGGTGCGCTCGCGCATCCAGTTGGACTGGACTTCGTCGAACATGCGCTGGCTGCGGCGCACCTGCTCGGCCTTGTACAGCGAATCCAGGCGCTCGGCGATCATGCCGGCGCACAACTCGAAAAAAAGACGGTCGCGCGCGGAAAGCTCGCCGTGGTGGCGCCCGGCCGCATACCCCTCGACATACACGGCGATCGCACCCAGGCACTCCCCACCCGCCAAGAGCGGGAGCGCCAGGAAATAGCGCACCGAGCGCGCGGCGGCTTCGTTCAAGAGCGCGTGGCCGGAGTCGCCGCGCACCGGCTTCATGGAACCGGCGGCGCGCTCCATGATCTCGTCGAAGCAGTCCGTGATCGAAATGTCGGTGTCGCGGTCGGTGGCGTCGACGTCGTCGACGGTCTTGACGTGGGTCATCTTCTTGCGCAGCGGATCCTTCAAGAGTGCCCCCGTCCCGCCCACGGCGCGCGCGATCATCGACAGCATGGCGGAGAGCGCGTCGCCGAACCGCTTGGGGTCCTCGACCGAAGCCAGCGCGTCCTGCAGCTTTCGCAGCACGCGAAACTTGCGCGAGTTGTCGGCCGATTCGTACAGGCGATCCATGGCAGTCGCCGCCTGCTGCGACATGCTGTACACGAGAGAGATGTCCTCGATCCCGATGGGTCGCTCGGCGTCGGCGTTGTCGGCCACCAACACCGCGTTGACGACACCGCGCTGGCGCAGTGGAATCGCGACATAGGCGGCGCTGGCGAAGAAGTCGAAGAACGGATCGCTGGCGAATTCGCCGAGGCGTCGGTCGGCGAGGACGGGGATGCCGGTGTTCACGGCCTTGGCCGCACCGCACGCGTGCCAGTCGAGCGGGACGGTGAAGGTGCGCGTCTTCAAGGTGAGGTCGCCGGTGTCGATGCGGTGCGTGCTGTCGACCACGCGCCGCGCGAGGCTTTCGAAGGACGCCGTCTCGGCTTCGTCGATCGCTTCCGAAGACTGCTCGGCGGCGAGGTGCCCGCGCAGGACGCGGCCGCGCTCGTCGACCAAGAAAAGGAAGGCGCGGCGCACGCCGATGGTCCGCCACGCGGTACAAAACGCGAGCAGCATCTGGTGGATGCGCGCGACGCTGTCCGCGTCGGGAATCACCTGGATCATGCGCAGGAGCGAAGAAAGCTCCGCAACGGTGATTTGAGATCGTTCCATGGTGGTTGGGATGGTCGGCCGGCCGCGTCCGCACGGCACAATGGCCGCGTCGGGAACGCAAGCTTTGTGCCACGGGTAGCCGCTCCGCGCCGGGCTACGCCCGAATCGCGCGGCGGTGGTGCTTTTCGTACAGCAGATGGACGATGCCGTCGGAGAGCCCGACTTCGGGAACGAAGATCTTCGCGATCTTGCCCCACTTCATCACGGAGAGATAAACCTCGGCGGCGTGCACGATGACGTCGGCGCGGTCGGGACGAAGTCCCAACGTCACGATGCGCTCTTCGAGCGAATAGGATTTCACCCGGCGGTCGATGTCACGAACCTGCGCGTAGGACAACGGCCGCCCTTGCTTGACGCGTGCCAGCTTGAAGATGGTGTTGATGTTCCCACCGCTTCCGATCGCGATCATGGTGCCGTATTCGTCGCGGTGCCGCTTGACCCATGCCTTGAGCCCGTCCATGGCTCGCTTGTTGGGTCGGCCTTGCAGCATGCGGACCGTTCCGACGGGGAACGAGCTGCCGCCGACACGCCGCCCGCGCGCAATCAGCGTCACCTCCGTGCTGCCGCCGCCGACGTCGACGTAGAGGTAGTTCTTGGTGGGGTCGAGGCGGTGCTCGATGTGATTCGCATAGATCACTTCGGCCTCGCGCGCACCTTCGACCACTTCGATATTGATGCCGGACGCCTTGCGCACGCGCGCGACCACGTCGCGCGTGTTCTTCGCCTCGCGCAAGGCACTGGTCCCGAAGGCCGCGAAGTCGAGCGCGGGATACGCGGTGATCAGGTGGCGAAAGCCGACCATCGTCTCGACCAGCCGTTGCGCTTTCTCCTCGGAGATGATGCCGGTGCGAAACGCGTCGTCGCCCAAACGCAGCGGCATCCGCACCAGCACTTCCTTCTTGAAAAGCGGCTCGTCGGATTCCTCGATGACGCGCGCCAAGAGCAGGCGCACGGCGTTACTCCCGATGTCGATGGCGGCGAACTTCATGCGCGTTACCGGGCGCGCCGCTTCGCGCGCGCGCGGCCGCTGGCACGGCGCGGCCCCTTGGCTACCTTCTTCGCGCGGCGCGGTGTGAGCGTGCGCTCGCCTGCCGCCCCCTTACGCGGGCGCGGTGTCCACACTTCGGATCCGGCCACCGCGAACGGACGCACCGCCTGCGCGAGGCCGGCGCTGGCGCGCGCGACCGCCTTGACCACGTCGCGATTCTCCGGTACGCCGAATTCTCGCAGGGCCGCGAACACGGCCGTGCGCATCCCCATCGCGAGACGATCGATCAAGTCTTCTTCGATGCGCTTCTGAATCTCGGGCGCGGGCGGCCTCTCGAACGCGACCAGGACGCCGTCGCCCGCGCGCACCACCGACCACGACTTGCGGTCGATGTCGATCGCCACCACACCCGCCTTCGGAATCAACTCCGCGAAACCGGGAACGAGATGGGCGGCGAATTCGGAGAACGACGGGTCGTGGCCGCACACCATGACGGTTGCGTAGGCGTCGTCGAACTCCCCCACGATGTGGAGGAACTCTTCGGGAAGCAGACCGCCGTAGAGTTGTTCGCGAACCACCACGCGCTCGCTCGGGAGGCCCAGCCGGTCGGCGAAGGCGCGTGCGGTCTCGAGCGCGCGGTCGGCCGGGCTGGTAACCAGCAGGTCCGGCGCGCCCAAGGATCCGGCGACGCGGTCGGCCATGACGGCGGCTTCGCGCCGTCCGCGCTTCTTCAGGCGTCGGTGGAAATCGGAGCCCTTCGGTCCGACGTCGACCGCGGTCGCGTGTCGGACCAGTACAATCCGCTTCATCGTCGTGCCTCCTCGTGGTTAGTCGGCCAGCACGTGCTCGAAAGCACGCTCGCTCTTGCGATCCATCAGTGCGGCCAGGCGCCGCACCGCGCGCGCGCGCGCCTTGGCACGCCGCGCTTCTACACTCGTCATCAAGGCGCCGAGCGCTACACCCCGCACCACCGCGTCGCTCGCGCCCGCGGGAATCGTGCGCACTTCTTCGCCGAACAGCGACAACAGGACGGTGGCGTCGTGGTATGCGCCGAGTGCGTCTTGCAGCCGCTCGACCGCGCGTATGAGATCTTCGACCGGGTCGTCCAACGACTCGGCGAAGAATTCTAGCACGTATCGCAGGCGCTTGCTCTGCACACGCGCGCGGTGGAGCGCGGCGTCGTCGAACGTATCGGCCGCCGTCGCGATCGCGCGCAATCGCTGGTAGCGTCTGGCTGCAGCGGCGCGCGCCAAGGGGAGCGCAGGTTCGTCGGCCGCGACACCGGCCGGTCGCCCCGCCGCCAGCGCACCCAACGCGCGCTTCCAATCGCGTTTGAGAGTTGCGTACTCACGCGCGTCGAGCACGGCCAACAGGTCGGCGCGACGCGCATCGCGCTCCCGCTCGAGCGACTCCATCGCGGGCACGAGGCCGGCGCGAAACGCCTCCGGAATCCAAACCAGGTACTCGGCACGACGGCCGGCGTGGACGTCCAAGTCGCGCACGCGACCGCTGGGCACCGACAGCTTCGCGAAGCGGACTCGAAACGCGCGCGCGTCCCCCGCGGTGAAAACCCCCTTGAACTCGGCCAGCGCCGTCCGCGTCCGTCGCAGCGCGACGCGAAAGTCGTGCAAGAACTCCGGGTCGACGCCTTCGCGCACACCTGCTTCGTTGCGCTCCATGACCCGCAGCAGTCGCCGAAAGATCGACACGGCGGCGACGCGTAGCGACGCTTCCGCGCCGACCCGTTCGGCCGCGCGCGCGGAATCGACGCCGGGGCGCATTCCCGCCCGCGCGAGCACGCGGTCGTACGCGGAGGCGGGTTCGGGTCGGAAGCCCGCGGCGGTCAACGCGCGCCGCACCACGGCACCGGCTTCCTTTTGCCCTTTCGGAATACTCACGAAGACGACTCGCAACGTACGGGCCGCAGCGCGCCCGCGCACCGTGCTCGCCTCGAATCGAATGCGCGCGGCGACGCGTCCCTTCGCGTCGCGCGCGAGCGCTTCTGTTACGACGACGCGGGCGCGGGCCACTTCGAGCAGTACGCGCGGTTCCGTCACCGCGGCCAGGCGGTCCCGGAATGCGGGGGGCGCCGTGTCGCGCGCGAAGCGATGGGGCGCCTCGGCGCCCCACTTCCCCTTCGCGATAACCTCGGCCGTGGCGGCGTCGCGCAAGAGCAGCGCCTCGCCGTCCGCCGCCAATTGCATCCCGCTCCGGCGCAAGCGCCAGTCGGGCGTGTCGAAGTACGAGAGCGCGGCCTGCGCCGAGGTTTCTATGGAAAGGTCGAACGCGCGCGCGAGCGAGCGTTCAGCGTCGCGCCAACCGCGACCGCGTGCGGCGACGAACAGACTGGCGTCACGCATCCGGCTCTCGGTGCCCGGACGCCCGCGACAGCCATCGATAGATGTCGACCTGGGCGCGATGGTTGCGGGTGCCGCGTCGATACTGATTGTCCTGCGCCTCGTTGATGACTCTCGCCTTGGAGGTATCGCGCAGCTGCAGGTTGAAGTAATAGCGTAACTCCGCGCGCACGACGTCGTCGTAGACCGGCATCGCGACCTCGACCCGGAAGTCGAGGTTGCGGGTCATCCAGTCGCCCGAGCTCAGGTAGCAACGCTCGTTGCCGCCGTTGGCGAAGAAGAAGATGCGCGAGTGCTCCAAATAGCGGTCGACGATGCTCACGGCCTCGATGTTCTCGCTCACGCCCGCGACACCCGGCACCAGCGAGCACGCGCCTCGCACGATAAGACGCACCTTCACACCGGCCTGGCTGGCCTCGTACAGCAACTGGATCATCTCCATGTCGACCAGCGAGTTCAATTTCACGTCGATGTACGCGGGCTTGCCCGTACCCGCGTGCTTGATCTCGCGCCGCACCAGTTTGTGCAGCATGCGGCGCATGTTGAACGGGGACACCATCATGCCTTCATATTGGTGGGTGCGATAGTTCGTCTCCAGGAACTCGAAGAGCTTGCGTATCTCGCGCGTTGCGCGCGCGTCGCGGGTCATTAGGACGTGGTCCGCGTACACCCGTGCGGTGTCCTCGTTGAAGTTGCCCGTCCCCACGAGGGCATAGTCCACCGTCCCGCCCTCCTCCTTGCGCGTGATGAGCGCCAACTTGGCGTGCACCTTCAAGCCCGGGACGCCGCCGATCAGGCGCGCGCCTTCGTCTTCCAGCGCTCGCGTCCAGCGGATGTTCGCTTCTTCGTCGAAGCGCGCCCGCAGCTCGAACAAGACCGTCACTTTCTTGCCGTTGCGCACGGCATTAATGAGCGCGTTGACCACGTGCGAGTCGCGCGCCACGCGATACAGCGTCATGCTGATCGACTTGACCTTGGGATCGATGGCGGCTTCGCGCAACAGGTCGTTCACGTGGTGGAACGACTGGTAGGGCAAGTGCAGAAGAATGTCTTGCTTGCGGATGGCCGCGAAGACGCTGTGCGTCTTGGCCAGGGCCGGGTGGTGGAGAGGCGGCTGCGGCTCGTACTCGAAGCGAGGCCCGGCCACGTTGGGGAACGAAACGAAATCGCGGGCGTTGTGATACCTCCCCCCCGGGATCACATTGTCGAGCTTGCGCAGGTTGGCGCGCTTCATGATGTGGTCGAGCAGATCCTTGGGCAGCTCGCGGTCGTACACGAAGCGGACCGGCGGGCCTTCCTTTCGCTTCTTCAGCGACTTCGAGATTTTGTCCATCAGGCTCATGGTGACGTCGTCGTCGATCTCGATCTCCGCGTCGCGCGTGAGCTTGATGGTGTATGCGTCGGCCCGTTCGACGTTGAAAAGCGCGAAGATGTCCCTCAAGCCGAAGCGAATCACGTCGTCGAGCATGATGACGTAGCGCTTGTCGGCGGCACTCGGCAGCACGATGAAGCGCGGGAGCCGGTCGGTGGAGATTTCAATGAGGGCATCGCGCGGTTTGGCACCGTTGTCCTTCGATTCGAGGCGAACGGCCAAGTAGATGACGCCGTTCTTCAACTCGGGAAACTCGGGCAACGAATCGAGCATCACGGGGGCCAATGCCGGTCGCACGGTGTCCTCGAAGTAACGCTGGACGAATTCCTGGTGCTCCGGCAAGAGATGGCGCTCGTCGATCAGGAATACGTTTTCCTTTTCGAGCGCGGTGCGCACCTCGGCGAACGCACGATCGAAACGGCCCCGTTGATCGACTACCGCCTCGTGAATCTGCTTCAGGACCTTCTTGGGGCTGCCGCCGTAGACCATCTTGTTGGAGTCGATGCCGGCGTCGACCATTCTCTGGAGGGTGGCGACGCGCACGCGGAAGAACTCCTCCAAGTTCGACGAGAAGATGCCGATGAATTTGAGGCGCTCGGCCAAGGGGACGGTCGGATCCGACGCCTCCTGGAGCACGCGGTCGTTGAACGAGAGCCAGCTGATTTCACGGTTGATGACCTCGGGCCGTGACACAAGAACCTCGCTCTGGGTGCCGGACGGGCGTTGGCGCCCGCGGGTGGCCGGTAAAAGATGGCGACGCAGAAAAACGTGCGGAGGTGCGGTCGGGGTCGCGTGCTCGCGGGGTCGTCCGGTCTACACCGGGCACGGTTCGGCGCCCCACGTCGCGCTATTCGCGGCTCACGCACGTGACCGAACCTAAGCCACTGTAACGGATTGCGGCGATTCTGTCAACCCGTGGCACTAGCGCGCGTAGCCGTCTCGGTGGCCCACGCGCCAGCCATACGCCGAGCGCACGATGGCTTCGAGGTCGCTTGCGCGCGGGGTCCAGCGAAGAACTTCCTTCGCCTTCCGGGAGGAGGCGAGCAGGGCGGGCGGATCACCCGCTCGACGCGGCCCCACCTCGTGGCGAACCGCGCGTCCGGTGACGCGTTCCGTGGCGCGAATCACTTCGAGCACGGTCGACCCGGCCTCGCTGCCGAGATTGAGCGCACCGGAGAACCCTTTCGCCATCGCGTCGAGGGCGAGCACGTGCGCGTCCGCCAGATCGGAGACGTGGATGTAGTCGCGCAGGCAGGTGCCGTCGCGCGTGGCGTAATCTTGACCGAACACGGTGACCGACGCGCGCGCGCCCAGCGCCGCGTCGAGCACGATCGGAATCAGGTGCGATTCGGGGCGATGGTCCTCGCCGCGCTCGACCGTCGCACCGCCGGCGTTGAAGTAGCGCAGCGCCACGTACGAAAGCCCGCGCGCGATGCGCGACGCCTCCAGCGCACGCTCCACCGCGAGCTTGCTCCATCCGTACGGATTCTCGGGTGCGCATGGTGCCGTCTCTTCGATCGGGAGCGCCGACGGTGCGCCGTACACCGCGGCCGTCGACGAGAACACGATGCGGCCGACGTTGGCCTTTTCCATCGCGCGCAACAGCGAGACGGCGCCGCCGATATTGTTGTCGAAGTAATCGAGCGGCTTCTGCACCGACTCGGCCACCACGCTGGATGCGGCGAAGTGCAGCACCGCGTCGGTGGGCGCATCCAATGCGCGAGCGAGTGCGGCGGCATCACGCACGTCGCCTTCGACGAAACGGGCGGCCGACGGCACCGCCGCACGATGCCCCGTCGACAGATTGTCGAACACGCACACCTCATGGCCGCGCGCGAGGAGGGCCTCCGCGACCACCGAGCCGATATAACCCGCGCCCCCCGTAACGAGCAGCTTCACCTAGTTCCTCCGCTTCTGCGCGCCGAGGTAACGGCGCAAGTACTCCGCGGTGTGCGAGCCGGCGACTTTGGCGACGTCGGCCGGGATACCGGCCGCCACCACGCGGCCGCCCTCGTCGCCGCCCTCGGGCCCCAGGTCGACGACCCAGTCCGATTGCGCGACGACCTGCAAGTTGTGCTCCACCACGATCACCGTGTTGCCTCGCTCCATCAATTCGCGTAGAACTCGAATCAACACGGCGACGTCGGAAACGTGGAGCCCCGTCGTGGGCTCGTCGAGTATATAGACGAAGCCGCCCTCGGCGTTCTCGGACAATTCGCGCGCGATCTTGATACGCTGCGATTCCCCGCCCGACAGCGTCGTGGACGGCTGTCCGAGGCGCAGATAACCGAGCCCCACCTTTTCTAACACGCCGAGCCGCGTCACCAAGTCGCGGTGTTCGGCGAAGTGACGCATGGCGTCGGTGACGGTGAGCTCCAACACGTCGGCCAGGTTCAATCCGTTGTACGTGATCTCGAGCGTATCCGCGTTGAAGCGCTTACCGTCGCACTCGCTGCAACGCACGAACAGGTCGGCCATGAAGTGCATCTCGACGCGTTCGAACCCCATCCCCTGGCAGCGCGCGCAGCGGCCTCCCGCCACGTTGAAACTGAAGCGCCCGGCGGTGTAGCCGCGCCGCACCGCTTTCTTCTGCGCGGCGAAGACCTCGCGGATGAGCGCGAAGGCCTTGATGTACGTCACCGGGTTCGACCGCGGCGTCTTGCCGATGGGCGCTTGGTCGACCATCAGGACGCCGCGCACCGCACCGGCTCCCTCGAGCGCGCGGTACGTCCCGGTCGCTTGACCCGCGCGCGCGCGCAGCGCGTCGTAGAGCACGTCGCACACGAGCGTACTCTTTCCCGAACCGGACACACCGGTGACACTCGTGAACGACAACAGCGGCAGCGACACGTCCGTGTCGCGTAGATTGTGCTCGCGCACACCGCGCAGCACAATGAAATCCTTGGGCGCTTTCGACGCGGCGCGCGCGGCCGCGGGCGGGCCGTCTTGCACATAGCGCAAGGTGCCCGTGGTCGCACCCGCGGGCGGGCCTTGATAGACGATGTGCCCGCCGCCCTCGCCCGCTCCCGGCCCCAAATCGACGACGTGGTCGGCCGCACGAATGATGTCGAGGTCGTGTTCCACCACCACCACGGTGTTGCCGCGCGCGCGCAAGTCGGAAAGCACGGCCACCAAGCGGTCGGTGTCGCGTGGATGGAGCCCCACGCTCGGCTCGTCGAGGACGTAGAGCACGTCGAGCAGACTCGACCCCAGCGAGTTGGCGAGCGAAATGCGCTGCGATTCTCCCCCCGAGAGCGTTCGCGCCAATCGATCCAGCGTCAGGTAGTGGAGTCCCACCGCGAGCAAGAACTCGAGCCGCGATTCGAGCTCGATCAAGACGTCCTTGGCGACGGTGCGCTCGCGATCGTTGAACGAAAGCCCGCGCACGAACGCGAGGGCGTCGCCGGGTGACATGGCGGCGACGTCGCGAATGGTGCGCCCGCCCAATTGCACGAAGAACGCCTCCTCGCGCAGCCGCCCCCCACCGCACGCGTTGCACTCGCGAAACGCCAAATAGCGGCGCGTGAAGAAGCGCGCATACTTCTTGTACGTCTTCGCGCGCATGTTTTCCAGAAACGGCATGACGCCCACGTACTCGCCTTCGCCGGCGAGGATCGCGCGGCGCTCCGCCTCCTTGAGGTCGGCCCACGCGCGGTCCATGGGAATCTTCTTGCGACGGCAGAAGCGCACGAGCTGGTCGTAGAAATACTCGAACTTCTCGCTGGCCCACGGCTCGATCGCGTGCTCGCGCAAGGACGCGCGCGGATTCGGAACCACCAGCGCCGGGTCGAACTCCATGCGGCTCCCAAAGCCGCGGCACTGCGGACAGGCGCCGAAGGGCGTGTTGAACGAGAACAAGATGGGGCGCGGTTCTTCGAAGGTGCGCCCGCATTTCGTGCACGAGAGCTTGTTGGTGAACGACCACGACGACCCGCCGTCGGCGTCGTCGCAGCGCACGACCCCGTCGGCCATGCGGTAGGCGGCTTCGATCGCTTCGAGCAGGCGCGAGCGACGCCCTTCGTCGACTTCGATCCGGTCCAGCACGACGTCGATCGTCTTCATGCGCGACGCGTTTTTGGGCGGCGCCTCCAATTTGACGACTTCGCCGCCGATGCGATACCGCGAATAGCCTTCGCGCAGGAGCTCTTCGAAATGCTTGGCGGCTCCCCCCTTCTCGATGGGGCGCGTGGCGACGACGTAAATCGCGCGGCCGTGCGCGTTCGCGAGCAAGGCGTCGATCACTTCGTCGGGTGCGTAGCGGCGCACCTCGACGCGGTCGGTCGGGCACACCGTGCGCCCCACGCGCGCGAAGAGCAGGCGCAGGTAGTCATAGATCTCGGTGGCCGTGCCAACGGTCGAGCGCGAGCTGCGCGTGGTGTTGCGCTGCTCGATCGCGACCGCGGGCGAGAGGCCCGTCACCTCGTCGACGTCGGGGCGTCCGATCCGCTCCAGGAACTGTTTGGCGTAGGTCGAGAGCGACTCGATGTAGCGCCGCTGTCCTTCGGCGTAGAGGGTGTCGAAGGCGAGCGAGGATTTCCCGGAGCCCGACACACCCGTGATGATGGTGAGGCTCCCGCGCGGGATCTCGACGTCGATGTTCTTGAGGTTGTGCTCGCGCGCACCGCGCACGACGATCTTGTCGATCATTATTATGGTCACGCCCTCCGGGCGCGGGGAAACTGGACATTGTAGGCGCGATTCGAACACCGCGGCAAGGGACAACTTTGGCTTGCGGCTGCGCTCGTGGCACTTCTATCATGCCCGCATGTCCGCTTCGCATCCCGACGACGCCCGCGCCCTGGCGCGGGTATTCGAGTTGATCGCCCGCCTGCGCGCCCCCGACGGCTGCCCGTGGGACCGCGCGCAGAAGCTGGAAGACGTGCTCTCCGACTTGATCGAAGAATCCTACGAGTTGGAGTGGGCGGCGACACAGCGTGGTAGCGCTGAACTGCTCGATGAGTTCGGGGACGTCGTGTTTCGTGCTTTGTTTCGCGATCGCGATTCATCCAGCGAGACGCCGACCCTTCATTTCACGCTCGCTGCGCTCGCGGACTACGCCCACGACAAGATCAAATCGCGCCACCCGCACGTCTTCGGCGACGCCAAAGCGGCCACCCCCGACGAGAGCATCGTCCACTGGGAACGCATGAAGGCCGAGGAGCGCGCGCACAAGGGCGGCGGCGTCCTCGACGGTGTCGCGGGCAATCTGCCGCCGCTGCGCCACGCGGTGAAGATTCAGGAGCGCGCGGGCGGGGTGGGATTCGACTGGGACGACGTCGCGGGAACCGTCGCAAAGCTGCGCGAAGAAGTCGACGAGTTGGAGGCGGCACTCCGCGGCGGCAACCGCGCCGAGGTCGAGGATGAAATGGGCGACGTGCTCTTCGCCGCCGCCAACGTCGGTCGCTTCCTGAAGGTCGACACCGACGACGCGCTGCGACAGTCCACCGCGAAGTTCATCCGCCGCTTCACGGCCATGGAAGCAATGATCGCGGCCGACGGACGCCGCTTCGAAGACATGACGCTCTCCGAGATGAACGCCTACTGGAATCGCGCCAAGAAGGATAGTTAGAGCAGACGGCCGAGGTGATCGATCCCTCGACGCGATTTCTGCAGCGCGAAGACGCATGGGAAAACAAGAAAGGGCCGGTCATGCGACCGGCCCTTTTCGTTGCGCTCGTCGAGCGATGCCGTTCTAGTTGAGGCGCTTGAACTCGATGCGGCGGTTCTGCGAGCGCCCTTCCGCGGTCCCGTTCGACGAGATCGGCTCTTCTTCGCCGACCCCGATCGACGTGACGCGGTCGGCAGCGATGCCGCCGTTGATCAAGTACTGCCGAACCGAATCGGCGCGCTTCTGCGAAAGCTGCAAGTTGAACGCCGCCGGTCCCTGGCTGTCGGTGTGACCGCGAATCTCGAGGCGAACTTCGGGATACGCGTTCAACGACGCGATCACCTGGTCCAAGACCGGGTGCGAATCCGGCGTCAACGCGGCACTCCCGCTCTCGAAGTTGATCCCGCGCAGGATGAACTGCTTGCCGATCTCCTTCGCGTCGGGGCAACCGTCGGTGTCGTCGACGTTATTGAACGTTTCCGGCTGCGTCGGACACTTGTCCTGCGCGTCCGGGATGCCGTCCAAATCGTTGTCGAGGTCCGGGCAACCGTCGTCGTCTTGATAGCCGTCGACGTCTTCGGCTTGTAGCGGGCATCGATCGATGTCGTCCGCCACACCGTCGTTATCACTGTCCTTCACGAGATCCGGACAACCGTCGTCGTCCATCTCGCCGTCGAAGTCCTCGGGCTCGCCGGGACACTTGTCCTTGAGATCCGGGATGCCATCCTGGTCGTTGTCGAGGTCGGGACACCCGTCGCCGTCCTCGAAGCTGTCCACGTCCTCCGCGAGGTCGGGGCACATGTCGGCCTTGTCGGGAAGCCCATCACCGTCGTTGTCCAAGTCGGGACAGCCGTCTTTGTCGTCGTGGCCGTCGATGTCTTCGGCTTGGTCCGGACACCCGTCGACGTTGTCGGCGATGCCGTCCTTGTCCGAATCGCGCGGCACGACTTCGGCCACGTAGTTGAACGCGACCCACAGTCCCCAGTCGGGCGCGTTGATGACCGACGGCATGTCGCCCGAATTCAAATTGATGTCGGCGCCCAGTTCCAGCGACGACCCCTTGCCCTTGAACTCCACACCCGGGGTCAGCGTATACGTGCTCGCGTTGGCCTTCACGTTCGCGGGAATGGTGACGTTCGTGAGCTTGTGCATGTCGAACTCGACGAAGAACGTCACCGACGGCGCCGGGAATTCGATGGCGGTGTTGAACAGGAACTCGTCGTTGTACGAGTCGCTCTCGCCGGTCGGCACCGCGGGGTAACCCGGCGGATTGAATCCCGACGAGTCGGGGAAGTTCGCGTCGAAGATGCCGTAGCCTTCCTTCTCGTTCTTGTTCAGCCGGTAGCCCGCGTTGAAGTGGATGCGCGTCGGCACGAAGCTCTGAAGATCGGAGAGGTCGATGGTGGCGAGACCGAGGATCGTAATGTCGTTGGAATCGGTCGAGAAACCCTTCTCCTTGTCGCCCGTCTTGAACAGCATGTTGCCGTAGGCGCCAAGTTTGAACGTCTTCGACGGAATCGGTATGTTGAGCTTGGCGGAGACGTCGGTGTCACCGATCCCGCCGCGCGTATACGTGTCCTCGCTGGCACCCGGACTCTGCTCCTGAATGGTGCGAATCCAGTTGCGGACTTCGAGGTCGCCCGCGATCTCGAAAAAATCGCTCAACGCGTACGTGATGGTCGCACGCGTGATGAACATGTGGTAGTCGACGGTGGCCGAGTCGGCGCTTCCGAAGAACACCGGGGTCAGCTCCTCGTTGTCCTGCTTTCCGTAGTTCGAGGAAAGCTGGAAGCTCAGACTGCCCTTGCGGTACGTGTCGGCCGATTTGGTTCGAATCAGGCCACGCGTACCGTTATACGACGCGCTCGCGGTCGCCCCCTCGGGAAGCGCGATACACGCCGCCAGGACGAAGAGCAACCCGATGCGGCCCGAACGCGAAAATCCGTGCATAGTCGAACCGTCTCCTTTCTTGCCAGTTGCCGGAGGAATCCCCCCGGCAGAGCAAGATTGATTCCAGGCCCCTCCCCCAAGGCGGGTCTTTAGCGGCCTTCGGCGTCGGTTTCGCCCGCTCCCGGTGCGTCCGACGCCTTCTCCTCCGACCCCGCGCGCTCGCCTTGGTCGCGGCGCGTTTCGTCGACGTAGTTCATCCGCAGCTCGAACAGGACCTTGTCCATGAACTCCGATTCGCCCGGCGTGCGGCGTCCCTCCGTTTTGGCGTGCAACATTTCGACCATGTCGATCGACATGCGCGCTTGCTCGAGATCGCGTTCGATCTTTCCGCTGACGGGGTTCGGGATCTTCCCCATGGACTGCATTGCGGCGAATTGGAACATCGACACCAAATGCAGAAACAACAGCTCGTCGCGAGATGATTCCGGTTTCATCGTCCTGCACCTCAGCGTCTTACGCCGACACGCGCGCGATCATAGAAAGGCCTTGTAAACACTGTCAAAAGAAAACATGGGGGGTTTGAGGCTCCCGGAGGCAGGATTCAGAACGAGTCGCGGAGCGCGCTCGTCAATCGACGTTACGGCGCGTCGCGACCCAAATCAATACGGTGGTTTCGTCGCGCGACGCGTTGGCATATCCGTGCGGCAACGACGCGTCGAAGTGGATCGCATCGCCCTCGCCGAGTTCGAACTGGGTTCCGGCGGCATCGACGCGCACGCGCCCGCGTACGACCACGATCGCCTCCGAGCCCGCGTGGGTGTGGGGCTCGGCGCGGTAGACGCTACCGGGTGCGAGCTCCACGCGTCGCACGTGCAAGCGCCCGCCGGGGATGCCGCCGGTCAGACGCTCGATGGCGGTTGGGTCGCGACGCGCGTCTCCCTTGGCGCCAACCACTTCGCGCACGCGATCCTTGGCCCGCACGTGCGAGACTTCGCCCAGCTCGTTTTCTTCGAAGAAGAACGCGGCCGATGTTCCCAGCGCGTGCGCGATGCGCGCGAGCGACCCCAAGGTGGGCGAGGTGGCGCCGCGTTCGATCTCCGAAAGATGGGCGGCGGACACCCCCGCTTTCGCTTCGAGGTCTTTGAGTGTGAGTCCGCGGTCGCGGCGCACGCGTTTGATTCTCGATCCGACGTCCATGGCCGATTGCGACTACCAGGTGAAAGGCGGGAGCGAAACCCACAACACGCGCGACGCCTCTTGCGGTCGCAGCGTGCGCACGGGGCCGGCCGCGTAATGAATGGCATCGCCTTCGGAGAGCACATGCATCGCGTCACCGAGACGAAGTTCCACCGCGCCCGCGAGCACGAGCAGGAATTCCTCGCCCGCGCCGGGCCCGGGATCGAAGACGGATTCGTCGGCCAGGTCGACTTCGGCCGTCGAGATTTCGACGCCGTCGAAGGGAGTGCCCAACGAGTGCACGGTGGCGCCTTGCGACGTCCACGCGCGCCGCTCGCCGCGACGCACCACCGCGACCCGCGGGCCCGAATGCTCGCGCACCAAGAGCGCCGGTTCTTCGCCGAGTGCGCGCGCAATACGCTCGATCGCCCCCACCGTGGGTGAGGTCAATCCGCGCTCGATCTCGGACAGGTGTGTCGCGGAAACTCGCGCTTTCGCCTCGAGTTCCTTTAGTGTAAGGTTCTGCGCGAGCCGCAGCACTTTGATTCGCTCGCCGAGTTCGCGGGAATGGGTTCGCTCGGGCATGCTCGCACCTTCTCTCCGCCGGCGCCACCTGTCAAGCGTCAACGCGCTCCACCCGTCGCCATGAGAGTTCTCGTCATTCGCTTCAGCTCGCTGGGAGACTGCGTGCTCTTGTGCCCGCTGCTCGCCCACTTGAAACAGTCGGGAGCCGACGACGTCGTGGTGCTCACCAAGCGCGCCTACGCCGGCCTCTTCGCCTTCGCGCGAGGAGCGGACCGTGTGGTCGCGATCGAGCCGGGCACCTCGCTCGTCGACTTGGCGCGCATCGGCCGCTCGTTTCGCGCCTCCTCCGACGACGTCGTGATCGACGCGCACGCCAACGTGCGCAGCCGTGTGGTGTGTGCGGCCGCGGGTGGGGCGCGCGCGCGCTTTCACAAGTATTACCGCGAGCGCGCGGGGCTGATCGTGTTCAAGCGACGCGCGGCCTTGCCGACCATCCTCGAGCAGTACGCGTCGCTGGCCGAACGCGCGGGCTTCGGCCGCACGACGCTAGTGCCGGGCGGAGTGCAGATTTCGCGCGAGGAAGTCGAGCGCGCGCGGCTACGCGTGGGCGAAGGCCCCGCGGTCGCCGTGGCACCCGGCAGCCGCTGGCGCGCCAAGCGCTGGAGCGGCTTCGCCGCGTTGTGCGACGGACTCGTCGCCGCCGGGCGCCGCGTCGTGTTGGTGGGCGACACGCGCGATCGCGAATTCACCGCCCCCATCGCCGCGAAGCTTGGGAGTCGCTGCGTCGACGTCGCGGGCGAAACGACGCTGGTGCAGACCGCGGCGCTGATCGGGCACTGCGAGACGTTCGTCGGCAACGATTCCGGTCTCATGCACCTGGCCGAAGCGGTCGGCGTGCCGGTGGTAGCCCTTTTCGGCCCCACGGTGCGGGAGTTCGGCTATGCACCGTCTCTCCTGCCAAGTACGACTATCGAACGACGCCTCTCGTGCCGGCCCTGCTCGCGCAACGGCGCCGCCCCGTGTCCCAAGCGCAACTACGAGTGCCTCGAGCGCATTCGTCCCGACGACGTGCTGCGCGCCGTGACCGAACCGCGGGCGGGCGAGCGCCACCGGGTGGTCGACTGATGCCGTCCGCGCGGCTGGTCTACAACGCGCTCTTGCCGGCGGCCGAAGTCGGCGCGCGCACGGCCGCGTATTTTCTCCCCAAGATGCGCGAAGCGATCGACGGCCGGCGCGACTTTCGTGCGCGTTGGAGTGCGTTGGCGCGCGACCTCGTCGCACCCCCGGTGTGGTTTCACGTCGCCAGCGTGGGCGAGTTCGAGCAGGCGCGGCCGGTGATATCGGCGCTCGAGCGTGCGCGCCCCGACGTGCCGGTCGTACTCACGTTCTCTTCGCCGTCGGGCTATCACTTCGCGAAGAAGCGCGAGTCGACGGAGAAGGGCGCCATTCGCTTCATCGACTACTTGCCCTTCGACACGGTTTCCAACATGCGCTTCTGCTTGGAGTGCGCGAAGCCGCGTCTGCTCGTGTTCGTGAAGTTCGACTTGTGGCCCAACTTGGTGTGGGAAGCGGATGCACGCCGCGTTCCGCTGGCGTTGATCGACGCCACGCTGAGTGCTTCTTCGGGGCGCTTGGCACCGCCGGCGCGCTGGTTGTATCGCGACGTGTATCGACGGCTCGACGTCATCCTCGCTATCAGCGACGAAGACGCGGCGCGCTTTCGCACCTCCGTGCCCGACCACCCGTCGGTGTCGGTTACGGGCGATACGCGCTTCGATCGCGTGATGGAGCGCTGGCAAGAACGCGCCTCGAGCAAGTTTGCACTTCCCGCGGGCGGTCCGACGTTGATCGCGGGCAGCACGTGGCCGCCCGACGAAGAGCGCCTCTTGCCCGCGCTCGCGCGACTTGCTCCCAGAGATCGCCGCGCTGCGCGTCGTGCTGGTTCCGCACGAACCCACGCCCGCGCACGTCGAGCCGCTGCGGCGCTGGGCGGAGCAAACCGGGCTGCGCACGCGCGTCGCGAGCGAACCGGCCACCGGCGTCGACGACGCGCGCGTGATCGTGGTCGACGTGATCGGTGTCTTGGCTGAGGCGTATCGCTTCGCCGACGTCGTCTATGTCGGCGGCGCATTCACCACCGGTGTGCACAGCGTCATCGAACCCGCCATCGCCGGCGTGCCGGTGGTATTCGGTCCCCGGCACGACAACTCATTCGAAGCCCTGCAGCTGGTCGAGCGCGGCGCGGCGCGCACGGTGCGTACCTCCGACGACGCCTACGCGGCCCTTGGTACCTGGCTCCGCGACGAATCCGCCCGCGCCCAAGCCGGCCGCGCGGCGCGCGCCTACGTCGAATCGCAGCTCGGCGCCACCGAGAAATGCATGGCGGCGCTCGTCAAGTACTTGTAATATTCTCGAGACATGATCCAACTACCAACGCCCAAGGTCGTCCAGATCGAGACCACGCTCGCGTGCAACGCCGAGTGTCCTTTCTGCTCGCATTCCACACTCACGCGCCGGCCGCGGCGCATGGAGGATTGGCTGTGGAAGAAGATCATCGACGAGACGCGCGGGCTCGGGATTACGTACCGACCGTTTCTCATCAACGAGCCCCTCGCCGACCATCGTTTGGGCGAGATCATGCGCTACATTCGTACGGACGACACCGCCAAGATCGAGATCAACTCCAACGGCGAGCTGATGAGGGAGGAAAAGGCCAAGGAGATCCTCGACGCCGGCATCGACATCATTCGTTTCTCCATCGACGGCTTCAGCAAGGAGACGTTCTCGAAGTCGCGCGTCGGCCTCGACTACGACCTCACGGTGGAACGCGTGACGCGCTTCGTGCAAATGGCGCGCGAGCGCGGCGGGGCGGGCCACGTGGAGGTGCGCATGATCGCGATGGACTACAACCGCCACGAGCATGAACCGTTCGTGGAGTATTGGACCAAAGTCGGCGCGGTGGCGGTCATCACCGACTTGTACGTGTGGCCATGGGAGCCGGAAGTCAAGCCGGTCCAGCTCCCGTGCAAGAAGGTATTGAAAGAAATGTTCTTCTACGTGAACGGCAAGGCGACCTTGTGCTGCTGGGATTCGCACGAGCGCGGTGTCATCGGCGACGCCACCCACGAGCACGTGCTGGACATTTGGAACGGCGAGTTGAATCGGCGCTATCGCGGATTACTGGCGGAAGGACGTCGTCGCGAAATCTTGCTGTGCTCGAACTGCGAGGCCTACAAGGGGCACTACTTCGAGGGTTTCCCCGCCCCCGTCGCGTCCCACGCGTAACTCCCCGCGCGCACCACGCGCGGTGTGACTCCACAAAAGTCCACGATGGTGGACGCCGCTCCTCCCGCCCCTATTCTCTCGAACACCGCGTCGATGTCCTCTCCGAACTCGCGCAGGATCGCGTGCGCGTCGTCGAGCGGCGGCTCGCCGGTGCGATTGGCACTGGTCGACACGACGGGTTCGCCGACGCGCGCCACCAGCAAACGCAACGGCTCCCACGCCGGCACGCGCATGGCGACGGTGGGACCGACCCACGCCGGGCACGCGGGCCCCGACGGGAGAATGGCGGTGAACGACGCCGGCCAGCGCGCGGCCAATGCGTCGCGCGTGGTACACCCGAACGACGCCACGTACGCAGCCACCATGTCGGCCGACGAGGCCAGCACGATGAAGCGGCGCTCTTCCGGTGCGCGCTTGATGGCCGCGATGCGTCGCACCGCGGCTTCTTGCGAGAGGGCGGCGGAAAAGCCGTACAGCGTGTCGGTCGGAAGGGCGATCACGGCGCCGTGCAGAATCGACTCGGCGGCGAGCGCTTGCCCGCGCGCATCGTCGATGCTACCGGAGAGGGATGCGCGCGGGGTCATCCGTTGCGCATTTCTTCGCGGAACGTGCGCAGGTGTTCGGCAACCTTCGCATCGCCGAGGGCGATGATCTGTGCGGCGAGAATGGCGGCGTTTTTCGAACCGTTGGAACCTACACCCACGGTCGCGACGGGAATGCCGCCTGGCATCTGCACCATCGAAAGAAGCGCGTCGACGCCGTTCAAGGCACCGCCCGGGATCGGGAGACCGATCACCGGTCTTTGCGAAAGCGAGCCGATGACACCGGGGAGGGCCGCACTCAATCCGGCGGCCGCGATGAAGACTTGTGTCCCGCCTAGGTCGGCAGCGCGCACGTACTCGTGCAACTGCTCGGGCTGGCGGTGGGCCGAGATGACTTTCAGCTCCCAATCGATCTGGAAGCGATCAAGCAGATCGGTGGTCGCCTTCAAGTGACCCTCGTCGCTCTTACTGCCCAAGAGAATCGCTACCCGCGGTGACTTCGCCATCGTTCTTCCTTTCGTGCTACAAATGTCGTCGCCCGATGTCGCTGCGATAGAATGCGCCGTCGATGCGAATCTTTTCGGCCGTCGCGTACGCACGCTTCACGGCCTCTTGCAAGGTCGACGCCCACGCGGTGACGCCGAGGACTCGTCCGCCCGCGGTCACGACGCGGCCCTTCTCGGCGCGCGTGCCGGCGTGAAACACCATCGCCTGCTCGTCGTCGACGTCGTCGAGTCCGTGGATCTCGATGCCCGTTTCTGCCCGCTCGGGATATCCCTTCGACGCCACCACGATGGTGGCCGCCGAACGTGCGGCTACCTCGACGCGCGCGGGGAGTCTTCCCGACGCCGCGGCCTCGAACAGCGCACACACGTCGCCGCCTATTAGGAGCGGCATCAGCGACTGCGTTTCGGGGTCGCCGAAGCGCGTGTTGAACTCCAGCACCTTCGGTCCCGCCGCCGTCCACATGATACCCGCATACAACGTCCCCGTGAACGGCGTTCCTTCTGCGATCATGCCATCCAAGACGGGGCGAATGATCTCGCGCTCGACACGCGCGAGGGCCGCCGCTTCGACCCACGGCACCGGTGCGATCGCACCCATGCCGCCCGTGTTGGGACCGCGATCGCCGTCGTACGCGCGCTTGTGATCCTGCGAACTCGGGAGGACCAACGCGTTCTCGCCCGCGCACACCGCGTGCACGGAGACTTCCTCGCCTTGCAAGAATTCTTCGACGACGACGCGATGGCCCGCTTCGCCGAAGCGATGTTCGAGCAACATCTCGTCGATGGCGCGGTCGGATTGCTCGGCGTCGTTCGCAATGACGACTCCCTTGCCCGCCGCGAGCCCGTCGGCCTTGACCACGACCGGTACCCCCAGCGAGCGTGCATACGCGCGCGCGCGCGCCGCGTCGTCGAAGGTCGCGAAGGCAGCGGTGGGAATGCCGTGGCGTTTCATGAAGTCCTTCGCGAAGGCCTTGCTCCCTTCCAGGTGCGCGGCCGCCGCGACCGGTCCGTAGCAGAGAAGCTTCGCTTCGCGAAAGCGGTCGACGATGCCCGCCATCAAGGGCGCTTCCGGTCCGACCACCGTCAGGTCGACGCGCTGCGCGCGCGCGAAGTCGACCAAGGCCGCGACGTCGCTAGCCGCGATGTCGACATTCTCGCACGCGCTCGATGTCCCTGCGTTGCCGGGTGCGATCCACAGCCGGTCGACGCGCGCCGAGCGGCCGATCGCCCACGCGAGCGCATGCTCGCGCCCGCCCGAACCGACGACCAACACCTTCAAGCGAGACTCCCGGGGAAAGGGTGACGGGTGGAACAAGCCGACAATAGCGAGAGGTGGCGATCGGTGTCAAGTTGGCGCGTGGACACCATGCAAAGTCAAGGCCGATGCGATCGATTCCTCGACGCGATTTCTGCAGCGCGAATATGACACAATATTGTTTCTCTCGCGCTGCAGCATGAGCGGAGATGAACGACTCGCGTCGGCCGAAATGGACTAGAATGCGGCGGCGATGCGCTCGAGTGCCTTCTTGATGTTGGCCTGCGAATTCGCGTAGGAGAGTCGAATGAAGCCTTCGCCGTTGGAACCGAACGACGTCCCGGCCAGCACCGCGACGCCGGCTTTCTCCATGAGGTGGTTCTCCATCTCCTTGGAGCTCATGCCGGTGCCGGTGACGTTGGGAAACACGTAGAAGGCACCCGCGGGTTTGTGACAGCGAAACCCTTTCACCTTGTTCAGACCTTCGACGATGAGATCGCGGCGGATGCGAAACTCTTTGACCATGGCGTCGACGCTGTCCTGCGGACCGCGCAGCGCTTCCATGCCGGCGATCTGGGTGAAGCTGCACGTGCACGAATTCGAATTGGTCTGGAGCTTGGCGACTTTCAGCGCCATCTCTTTCGGCATTACGCCGTAGCCCAGGCGCCAGCCCGTCATCGCGTAGCTCTTCGAGTGTCCGTCCAACACGATGGTGCGCTCGCGCATGCCCGGGAACGAATACGGGCTCACGGGTGTGCCTTCGTACTGGATACGTGCGTAGATCTCGTCGGACAGAACGTAGAAGTCGTGCTTCACCGCGAGCTCGGACAAGCGCGCCACCGCTTCACGCGACAAGACACCGCCGGTCGGATTGTGCGGCGAGTTCAAGATCAAGAGCTTTGTGCGCTTGGTAACGAGCGACGCGAGGTGATCGAGGTCGAACGAGAAGCCGTCTTTCTCGTTGAGCATAAGCGGCACGCGCTTGGCACCGATGTAATCGGTCATGCTCTCGTAGATGGGAAAACCGGGATTGGGATAGATGACTTCGTCGCCCGCGTCGAGGAGTGCGAGCATGGTGAAGAAGATGATGGGCTTCGCACCCGGTGTAATGACGACTTGGTCGGCATTCACCTCGACGCCGCGCGTCTTCTGCACGTACTCGGCGAAGGCGGCGCGCGCTTCCGGCATACCGGCCGACGGCCCGTAGTGCGTGAAGCCTTCGCGCAACGCCTTCTCGGCCGCGTCGCGAATGTTCTTCGGCGTGTCGAAGTCGGGCTCGCCGATCTCCAGGTGAATCATGGGGCGCCCTTGCGCTTCCAACGCGCGCGCGCGAGCCGCCACCTCGAAGGCGGTCTCGGTCCCGAGATGGTTCATGCGTTCGGCGAATCGAATCATAGAGAGGTGCTCGAAAGCCGGCCAACCGACCGGCGTAAGGCCTTCAATTGAGGCACGCTAGCAAGGCGTATGCCCCGCTGTCAAAAGCGAATTGCGGCGTTACCAAGCGAGCGACACGGCCATCAGGATGGATTCGTCGCCGGAGGCCTTGCGACGCCATTCTGCCGCGATCGAGGCGTTCGAGCGAAATCGTCCGCGCAGGACGAGCGACAGCTCACTGCCGGCGCCGGAGATGGTCGTGAACGCACCGGAACCCGGCAGTCCCCCGCGCCCGAGGTAGCCCAGCTGGCCGGGTTTCAGCCCCCAGGCACTCGCTTGCACGCGCCCGTCGAAGGGGCCGTATCGAAGCGCACCGCGCCACGTGCCGGCGATGCCGGGCGACGCCCCCGCTTGCACCGCATCGATACGAAACGTGTGCTCGACCTCCATCGTCGGCGATGGTCGCTCGCGCACGATTAACGCGACCCGCGCCCGCCATTCGTCGCGCGTGTCGTGCTCGCCGGCTGCGAGCGGGGATGGTGCTTCGACCGCATCGCTTTGGAGAAACCGCACGCCGGCTTCGACGCGAGCACCCTCGTCGATACGCGCGCGCAAGCTGGCGTCGACACGACGACGCCGTTCTTCCTCCGGCCCCTCGCGCCGCGCGACCGACGACATCACCACACGGCTCGACATTCTGCGCCACGAATCGCGTCGTTCCAGGATGGCCATGCGCCGGTCGCGACGCGCGGAGCCGATCGGTATTTCCGACGGCGCCGCGAGTCCGCTCGCGAAGCCCGCGCGCCAGGCGTCGCCCGCGACTACACGTGCGGCACACGCAACGCTACTGCGCGTCAGCGCGGTTTCGACCGACGCGAAGGCCGCGCGAAACGCGTGCGCAGTCGTGAGCGACATCGCGCGATGCGCCGGCGTCGCGGGTCGCGTGGTTTGTCCGACCGCGGCCCCGACGCGGGTGCGACCGAAGCGCCACTCGAGCCCCGACCACGCCGTCAGCGTCGTGTCGTCGTCGTGGGGCCGCCACGCCGCCAGCGACACGCGTGCACGCCCGACGTTGACCGCAACACCCGCCCCCATCACCGAACCCCATAGTGACGACGATGGCGAAATGTGCAGTGCCGACGCCGTCGGGCTGGCGCGTGTCGACGGTGTTCCCAACTCGCGCGCGTCGGCCACCAGTGCACCTTCGCCCACTGCCGGCCGCACGTCGCCCACCACGACGTGCTGCAACCACCCGAGATCGTACGCCTCGGCCGCACCCGCGCGCCCGTAGGAACTCTCGCGGTAGCGCGCCGCCGCGTGTGCGGTGCGCGCCGATGCCGCCAACGAGCGCAGCGTCTTTGCGCCGTCGACCGGCTGCGGATCGACGAGCGCATCAATCGAAGCAGAGCTGCGCGTGCTTCGTGAGTACACGAGCGCTTCCTCGAGGTCGGCATCGTCGCTCAAACCCGCGTACTCGTCGCCCCACAATTCCTCGTCGTCGTCGGCCGGCGTCGAAGGCGGCGCGCTCGCGCAACCGATCGCGTACAGGAGAAACGCACACGCGGCGACGCGCGTCAGCGCACCCACGCCACCGTCACCCCTTGCGAAACGCCCAGCACCGAGTGGTAGAACACACCCGTGCTCACACGCCAGCTCGCGAGTGACACCACCGCCGCAGCGCGGACACTGTCGGTGCCGTCGTCGTAGCCGGCCAAAAGCGAGAGCGCGTCGGTCAAGCGCGACACGAAGGCGATGCCGGCGGCCGCGATACCCGTACCGTCGAAGCGCGTCGTTCCTATTAGAGAGGCAGCGCGCCCTGCGCGCGCGACGAGTCCCAACGTCACGTCGACGTCGCGGGCGCTCTCGCGCGAGACCACGTCGACGTCGGCGATCGCGGAGATGCGACCGACGTCGGCGCGGGAGAGAAAGCCGGTGACGAGTGCTTGCTCGCTCGCCGCACCCGTGATCGCGACCATTTCGACGCCCACGCGAACGGACGCGCGCCAGCGCGTACCTGGCGCATACCCGAGTTCGACGTCGGCGCGCGTTTCTGTTCCCACCGGCGATGCCAGTTGCGCGAGCGACGCGCCGACCGGCAGCGTACCGACAAGACCGTTCGCACGCAGCGCCCGAGACGCGCAAGCCCGCGATGCCGAACAATTCGACGTCGCCGCTCTCGACACACCAGCGCGCGTCGGCGCCGGTCACGACGAAGTAGCCGTCACCGGCACGAATACCGACCGACCGCTCGACCACACTCGGGAACGCGATGCCGCCGCGCGCGTCGCTCGCCACAAGCGCGACGCACACGACGATCACACTCTCAAGGAGAACGACTCGCACACCCCACCACCACCTTCTCCACCCCCATGCGCGCTCCATCGGCGGCGAACGCTTCGCACGCCAGCACGTACACGCCCGAACTCACCACGTCGCCGTCGCGACCACGACCGTCCCACAGCAGCACGGCCGGAAACGATGTCGTCGTCCCCACCTCGTTCACCACGCGACCCGACGGGTCGTAGATGCGCACCACCACACTCGCGATCCCGCCGGCCGGCGCGATCGCGACCCGAAGAAGATCACCGTCGCGCGGAAAGAACGGATTCGGCGACACGTCGCACGCGGCGCGCGGTGGAGTCTCCAGCGTGCCCTCACTCGCGCGTCCCGGACTCCCGCCCACCTCGCGCGAAAGCCGCCACACCGCGCTCCGCGGTCCCTCCGACACGAACAGATCGACGCGCTCCAAGCTTTGCCCGGACGTGCCCGATGCCACCCCCGGGTACGCCACCGCGTCGACAGGAATATCCAGTGCATCGAGCACGACGACACTGTCGGCGAACTCTCCGCCCGACTTGTTGAACGACGGCCACGAGCCCTCGACGTCGAAGATGCTGACACCCGCGCGCGCACACGTTCGCAGCTGCACCGCGTCGTCGGAGACGACGACGAATTCGCGCGGCGCGAGCACCAAGGAATCGGTATCGATGCGAACCGGCTTGGCGCGCGTGTCGCGCAGCGCATAGTTCGTGAGTACGACGGCGTCGCTCCCGGCGTTGTACAACTCGACGAACTGCGGACAACCCGCGCGCGGTGCCGTCATCACTTCGCTCACGAGAATCGACGGCCGCCCGACGCGACGCACCAGCGACACGCGGTCGTTGGCAGTGCGTTCGTCGTCGGAATAGCGCGCGACGATGGAGATCCAATGGTAGCCGGGCGCGGTGAATGTGACATCAAGCGTGACGTGTTCGCTCGCGCCCGGCATGATCACGTCAACATTCTGCACCGTATCGGTTTCGGGCACGTCCAAATCGCTGGAATCACCGGCCGCAATCGTGACCGCCCCCGCAGGAATGTCGACCAGGCCGAGGTTCTCGATCTCGATCGCGATACGTTCGACGCCGGGGCGATCGCGGCCCGCGCGCGCGGGCGTGTCGGTCGACAACGCAGGCGCCGCGTCGTAGCGCGCGACATTGCGACGACCCGGCGTCGGTGTCGCCGCGACGAAGTCGCTCGCGTTGTCGCCCGTGTCGCGACCGTCGGGTGTGCGCGCGATCGACTGCCCCGCGTCGACGACGGCGGCACCCAACGTCTCCACGTAGGCCGCGTCGTCCAGCCCGCCGTAGCCCACCATGTCGAGCACGGCGCCGTTTACGTCGACCAAGCGAATCGCGTCGGGACCGTTCTGGAGCGCGAGCGCGAAAACGACATCGGGCGCCGGTGTCACCGCGTCATCGCCCAACACGAACAGCTCCTCGGGTGCGAGCACGATGCCGCTCGGCGCGCGCCACACCACAATCCATCCCGCCCCCGAGCCGTTGTGGAACTCGAGAACGACCCCATCGAGCGATGCATCGACATCGCCTGTGTTCAGGAACTCGACGAACTCGTAGCCCGCATCCGCGCCGGGATGGTCGTAGTACAACTCGTTGACGACGACGCCGGCGTCGACGGAACTCGGGAGAAATAGGGGGAGGAAAAGAAAGGAGAGAAACCGAACACCACCCATCACCACACCACCACCTCGCCGTGCATGGTAGCGCCGCGGCGAGGTGCCGCGCAACCGAAATCTGCTAGATCATCCCCGCGCGCTTGCGCAAGAGCCACTCGCCCGCGAGCAGCGCCAGCAATATGAGGAACAACGGCGCACTCGCGCGCAGCACCGACTCCGACACCGTGGGGACGCGACGCGGTTCGAGCTTGAGCTTGTCGACCAACGAAGACGCCTGCTCCGGCGTCACGTAGTCCCCACCCGCGCGTCGTGCAATACGAAGGAGCGCGTCGCGGTCTTGCGGTGTCCGCTGGAATTCGACCGACGTGGTCGACACGCGAAACTCGAGCGGCTTCGACTCGATTGTTTTTCCTGGGAGGTCGGCGGAACCGCGCGCGACGTAGCGCCCCGCCGGCAGCACGCCCAACTCGGCGGAGAGGCGGGGCGAATCGGCGCTCTCGCGCGACATGGGTGTCTGGTCGAGCGGTGTTTCGGTCCCCGCCGAATCCACGCGCGCGATCTCGACGCGTACCGCCCCGCCCGACACGGGCTGCATCTTCTCGTTGAAGATCTCCGCGTACAACTCCGGCCGCTCGCCGGCGTCGAACACGTTCTTCTTCGACGTCAGCATGAAACGCCCCGACTCTTCGCCGCGCGTCAAGCACGTCGAACAAGCTCGAGACCAGCGCGTCGTACACGCCGTTGGATTCGGCCACGAACTTCCAGCGCCACAAGGGGCCCGCCGCCACCGTCGCCACACGGCCCTTGCCCGCGGTCGCGTACGCGAGTGCCGGGAGCGAGCGGCCGCGCACGCCGAGCAATACTTCGGTCGCGGCGGTCGGTGCGAGGCCCGTGTAGAATCCCAACAGCGGCGCGCGCTCTTGCCATTCGGTTTGCGTGAAGAGCGGGACCAAGTCGGAGGTGGCCGGGTTCGACGCGGCCTGGGCACCGGGCCCCAGCAACGTGTACTGCAGCGTGAACGACATCGGTGCCGTTCCGCGCACGGGGAGAATGTCGGCCATGCGCGCCCACGCGGCATTGGTCTCGAACAAAGACGACGGCCCCGGCATGACGAGGAGACCGCCGCCCTTTTCGGTCACGAAGCGCTTGATGGCGTCGACGGTCGGCGCACTCAAGAACTCGTCGCTCACCGACGAGAGCACGATTGCGTCGGCCCCGGCGAGTGCCGCCACGAATTCGTCCGGACGCTTGACACGGCCGACGGGTGCGGCCGGGCGCTTCGCACTCACGAACAACTCGCATTCGTACGCGGGATCGTGCGCCACCAGTGCGGTCATGAAAGAAAGCTCCCACGACGGCGTCAAGTCGACGATCAGGATCTTGGCGCGCGCCTTCTCGACTTCGATCACGATGTCGCGGCGGTTGTTGTCGGCGCGCGAGTCCGTGCCGGGGCTCTCGACCGACAATACGAGCTCACGACGCCCCGGCTCGGTGACGCGCACCGGAATGCGCAGGGTCGCTTCCGACGAGCCGGGTGCAAGCGTGGTATCGGCGGTGAACAACGCGCGCGAGCCTTCGGTCAAGCGTACGCGCACGCGTTTGCTCGCGGGCCCGGTCGACGCCAGGGTGGCTTCGATGACGGCGCGCGAAGGTGCTCGCACGATGGGGCTGTAGTCGACCGCGGCCACGCGCACGTCGTTGGGTGCCAGCGTGTCGCCGAAGCCGACGGCCCACGTCGGCAACGCGGGCGGCGCACGCCGCACTAGCGAGGCCTCGGTCTCGATTCCGTCGCCCAAGACGACCGCGGCCGCGAGGTGCTCGCCCTCATAGCGGCGCGCGACGTCTTCCAGTGCGCGCACGAGGTGCGTCCCCTGCCCATCGGGGCGGACGGAGTCGGCATCGTCGAAGTGCGCCCCGTCGGAGAAATAGACCGTCTCGGCGTGGGCGCCGCGATCGTCGATCGCCTTCGCGAGCGACGCGGCGGTTTTCGTCGCGGCGTCGAAGCGCGTCTCATGGGACCCCGCGCTCGCGGGCAGCGACATGCTGGCGGAACGATCGACCAGGAGGACGACTTGCGCCGGCTCGCTGTGCTCGCTGTGTCGAATCGCGCGCGGGTCGAGCAGGAGGAGCGTCAACACAATGAAGGCCGCCGCACGCAGAACCGCCAATTGAATGCGGGTGCGGCGCGGCAGGTCGGGGGTCGTGCGCCAGTACGCGAACCACGCCACCGCGATCAACGCGGCGGCGAGGACCCAGACCCAGGCCACAGGAGAAAGCGAGAGATGCGTGTCGGCGCCGAACATGTGAATCCGCCCGGGGGGCGGGCGTTGAGGATATATACCCCAGGGGACCGGCGGCTACGTCGAAATCAGGGAGATGAGGAGTGGGTCAGGGCCGATGCGATCGATCCCTCGACGTGATTTCTGGAGCGCGAATCGAACACCCTATTGTCCGTCTCGCGCGACAGCATGAGCGGAGAGGGATGATCGTATCGGCCCAAACGAGGTGGTGGACTACGCCGCGGCGTCCTTCGACTTGAAGGCGGCAACCGCCTCCTGGGACGTCGAATACGCCTCTAGGATCGAGTGAAACTCGAGCAGTTGGAAGACCTCGTGGACGTCGCCCACCATGCCGGAGAGTTTCAGGTCCCCGCGGTGGTTTCGAATCCGTTTGATCTCCCCGATGAAGATGCCCCAGCCCGCCGAACTGATGTAGTTCACACCCGTCAGGTCGACAACGATCTTGAAGATGTTGCGATCGAGAAGACCGTACAGCGCCGTCTCGAGCTCGCCGGCCGTGGTCGTGTCCAGGTAACCGCTGACTTTCAAGATCGAAACGCCGCCGGCGTTGGTGCCGGTGATAACGCTCACTACGATTCCGTCTACAGCCATCTTCGTCCTCGTCGTTTTCGGGGTCGATGTAATGCCTTAACGCCGGCCGGGCGACCCGCCGTGCGCGTCGCCGGCAAATTCAAAATCTTTGATCGCGTCCGACGCGTTCTCGAACGGCTTCAAGATATTGCCGAACTCGAGCAGCTCGAACACCTCGCGCACTTCGTTCTTCATTCCAGCGAGCTTGATGTCGCCCGCGTTGCGCCGGATGCGCTTGATCTCGCTGATGAAGATACCCCATCCCGCGGAGCTAATGTAAGTCACTCCGGTCAAATCCACCACGATGCGATAGCACTTCTCGTCGACGATGCGCTCGAGCGTTTCTTCCAGACCCGACGCATTGGTGGTTTCGATGGTCCCGCGCAAAGTCAGGATCGAAACCGGATGGGCCGAACCGGTCCGCTCTTCGGAGATGATGAGCTTTTCCATGGTGTCTCTCGGAACCCCTTCGGATGCAAGGACTAGTCCAACAGCGCTTTGAGTAGGAAATGAATTCCTTGCCGGTCGTTCCCGGCCAGCTTCAGGTTTTTCTCGGCTTTCTTGAAGGCCGGATTGCGTCGCAGCGCCTGCCCGAACGCCTCGTGGGCCTTATCGATCATGATCTTGCATTTTGCAGCATACAAGACACCCAAATCGTTCTGGATGTCGGCGAAGCCCGGGTTCGCTTCCAATGCGATCCGCAGGCGCTCGATCAAACCGTCGATGTCCGACTCGGACAGCTCGTCGGCCCGGAACTTCAGAATCAAGTATATCTCCAACGAGAGGTCCGCGGTGGCGACGGTGTCCATCTCCTCTTTGATCTTGGCCAATTTCTCGTAAACCTGGTCGTAGCGATCGGCCTCGGCCGCTCGTCGCACCTCACGAAATTCCTCGGTGTCCATTTGGGGCTTGAGCTGGACGTTCAAGTCGAGGATCCGCTTCATGCGGCCCTTCAGGTCCTTCGACAACTCGTAGTCCTGCTTCATGATGACGTTGAGTGCGAGTGCTATGGCCAGGTTCAGGAGCGCGGCCTGGTAGTACCGATTCAACTCAAGGGCGCGGTCGAAGGACGCCACCGCGTCCTTGCACTTCTCCATCTTGAGATACGCGCGACCCAGATCGTTGTGCAGGTCGGCGTAGGTGGGTGCCAGGTCGATGCCCTTCTGGAAGGAGCGCATGGCCTTGTCGAGGTCGCCCAGCGCCAGAAGGCAATTGCCCAGGATGGCATAGCCGCCGGCGTCTTCCAGGCCGAGCTTGATCGACCGAATCACCTCGGCCATGGCTTCGCGGTAGAGCTTCTGGCGGTACAGAGCCTCGCCGAGCTTCAGGTGCGCGCGCCCGTCGACGTCCTTCTTCAAGCGTTCGCGCAGATCGATCAGGGAGACCAGGCGCAGCTTGTAGACGTCGTGCGCGCGACGCACGAGCGAGCGCAGAGCCTCGGGTGCCAGCGCGTCGTCGTAGCGCTCGGCTTGCCGCGAGAGCAGCGTCCCCTCGTGGAACAACGAGGTCACCACCGTGCGCTGCGACGGCACCAAGCTGGACTGCACGTAGTAGCGCGTCCCGCTCGATACTATCTCGCTACGGTGATCGTAGCCTTCCATCGTCATCGCCTCGCTCATCTGTATTCCTGGACTATAGCGCGCGTGTCGTCGCCGAACAAGGCGTCGCTCATGGGACGTCGTCCTCGGTCAGGAGTGTGATAGCGATTCGGATCAACTCGTCGCGCGACACGTCGCGCCCGCGCGCCTTTAGGCGCTCGCGCACCTTGTCGAGGTGTTTCAGACTCGACGGTGTTAAGCGCACGCCGACTTCGATCTCCTTGACGTCGCTCGTCATGCGCACCTTGCCGCGAATCAGGCGCTCGACGGTTCGCGACGGGCGGTTCTCGTTGGCGTCCTCGAAGGGGTCGCGTCCAATCGATCGTTTGCGGCGGTCAGGCACGGGACAGCACTTCCTCGGTCAGCTGATAGTAGTCGAAGGCACCGTGCGACATCGGCGAATACTCGAAGATGGTCTGGTTGAAGCTGGGTGCTTCGCGCAGCGACGTGTTGACGCGAATCACCGTCTTGAACACCAAATCCTTGAAACGCTCCCGCAGCGCCTCCAGCACGTCGGTCGACAGCCGGGTGCGGCTGTCGTAGAACGTCGGCAAGATGCCGAGAATCGACGTCTTGCGCTCGGTGTGGGCGTTGATCTCGTCGATGATCTGCATGGTCTGGCGCGCCCCGGCCTGGGCCAAGTAGTCCATGCTCATGGGAATGATGACCTGGTCGGCGTACACGATCGCATTGATATTGATCAGGTTCACGGTCGGCGAGCAATCGCAGATGACGACGTCGCAGCCGCGCAGGTTCTTGAGCGCCATTTCGAGGCGCCGCTCGCGGCTCGAGCGCGACGCCAGCACCATCTCGATCTCGGCCAGGTCGCGGCCGCCCGAATCAATCAGGAATAGATTCTGGCGTGCTTCGATCACGTCGACCTCGCCGAACTGGAGCAAATTGCACAGCGACCGCTCGCCCTTGACGTCGAACGTGATGGCGACGTTGCGCTGAGGGTCGCAGTCGACGATCAACACTTTCATCCCGCACAGTGCCAAGCCGTGGCCGAGATTGATGGCGGTGGTGGTCTTGCCGGTGCCGCCCTTCGATGTGATGATGGCGATTTTTCGCATGGCGTCGCGGTATTTCGACCTCTAGCGCTCGTCGTCGTCGGGCGACTCGGTCTTGTCCTTGTCCTTCGGTGCGTCGTCGGACTGTTCGCGCAGGCGCTTGCCGTAGCGTTCCCACCCGATCGAGCGCAGCTTCTTGTCGCGATCCTTGTTGCGATCCGAGACCGCCGAGTCGATGTCCACGTCGGAGGAGGCGTCCTTCCACTCGTGCTTCCCCCACACCGGCGGCTCTTCGGTCGCGTCCGCATCGTCGTCGACGACATCGTACACCTTGCGCCCTTCCGGCACGCGCGGGGTTTCCGGGCGTGGCGACTTCGGCGCCGGCGACGACAGCACGTCGTCCAGGCCATCGTCGTGCGTGGGCGCCGACGCGATACTCGCCGGACCGCTTGCGGCGCGCGGGCGCGGAGCGGGTGCTTCGCCCGGTGCACCGCCGACCGGCTCGGGACCACCCGTCGTGAGAGTTCGCAGCGCTTCGGCCTCCGTCGCGTACGCGGGAATGAACGCGCGGAATTCCAGACACTCGTAGACGTCGAGCAGATCCGGTCCCATGCCGACCAAGGCCACCGACCGCGTCGCTTCGAACGCGCGCGCGAATTGCCCCCAACCGCTGCTTGACACGTATTCGACCTTGGCCAGGTCGAAGACGAACGCGCGCGGCGCGCGCTCGATTTCGCGGCCGAGTTCGTCGGCGATGAGCGACACGGCCGTCGCTTCGATGACACCCGAGAGGCGCGCGATCCGAATCCCGTCGGGGCCGTCCTCCCACGCCAGGTCGAGTCCGGGTGTCGCCGCCATCGCCCACACCGAACGCACCGCTGCGGTGGGTTCATCGAGGCGCGCGGGCTTGGGCAGCTCCGACGTCGCGGGGGTGTCCATCCCCGGCGCCGCGCGTCGAAAATCGTCCACCGTGTCCGCGAAGAGGTCGAACGACGAGAGCACGATGTTGAAGCCCAGCATCGTGAACACGTAGTACACGTCGGGGTCCATGCCGAAGAGCTTGATGTCGCCGCCCGCGCGGCGCACTTCGCGCAAGCGCTCGGTGAACACACCCCAACCTCCGCTCGACACGTATTCGACGTGCGACATGTCGGCCACGATCTTGGTGCGACCGCCCGCGATGACTTGCGAGAGCGTCTCGCGCAAGCGCTCGGCGCTCACGGTGTCGATGATGCCGCGCAGCGACAGTACGGCAATGTCGCCCTTCTCGCCCACCGTGGTCGCTTCGATGGCGAGGCTCTGCCACTCGCGCGCCTCCGCGGGGGCCGACGCGTCGATGGGCTCCATCGCGCCCAGGATACCGTGCGAGTGCGCCGTTTCGGCGACGAAGCCGCCGCGCTCCGCGGCCGGCAATGCCAGCCATGCGCGTGCTTCCGAAACGGTCGAAAACGAGCGCAACACGTCGGCGAATCCCAACAGCTCGTAGACGTCGAATACTTCGGGTGTCATGCCGGAGAGCACGATGTCGCCGCCGCGCTTGCGCAGCCCGCCCACTTCGCCCACGAAGATGCCCCAGCCGCCGCTCGATACATAGGAGACGTCGCCCAAGTCGACCACGATCTTGGCGGCACCGGCCGCGGTCAAGTCGCGGAGCTTGCGCTCCAAACCGGCCGACGACGCCGAGTCGACGTGACCCGAAAGACGCACGTCGGTAATGCCGTCCGACGTCGACACCGAGACGCTGACGCCTTCGATGTTATAGAGCGCGGGCGATGACTCGACGGCCGCGGGCGTTGCGCCCGCCGTCGGCGGCATGACGCCGGGAATCTCGCGCAAGAGATCGTCGACCAAGTCGCCCGTCGCAGGTGTGCGGCCGCGCTTGGCGGCGTCGGCGGGTGCGGGCGTTTCCCCGTCGCGCACGATGCCGTGCCGTCGCAGATAGTCGACGCGCAGTTCCTTGGTATTCATGTTGAGGCGCTTGAGTTCTTCGTAGACCATGCGCTCGGTGATGTGGAGCGCGGGGTCGCGGCCCTTGTTGTACTCCTCGGTGATGCGCTTGGCCCCCAGATCCGAGTCGACCGCGATGATGCGCACAATCTCCTTGCGCGCCTCCAGGCTCACGCGCTTCAAGCTCACGTCGTCGCGCAGGATGTCGTTGCGGAGCCCCCGCTCGCCCATGACTTCGAGGCGCTTCTTGTAGCGATAGTACGTCGCGGGCGACACCTTCATCTGCCGGCACGCGTCCTTGACACTCAAGCCCTGCAAGTCGACCAAGTCGATCAGCTTCTTGCGAATGCCGAAGAGGATGTCGTCGGCGGTCATGCGCTCCTTGATCGCCACCACCGTGATGTCGTCGCTCTGCGGGTGCCCGGAGGTGAAGTCCTTGATGTCGGCATCGAGACGCGCGATGAATTCGTCGGGCGACAAGAGCCCGTTCGACTTCACCATCTGCACGAGGCGGTCTTCGCCGTATTGCTCGCGCTTCTCGTTCATCGCTTCGGTAACACCGTCGGTGTAGATCACCAGCATGTCGTCGCGCTTGAGGCGGACCTTTTCCAGGCTGATGGAGCGGCGGAACAGCGTCTCGTCGGGGAGGCTGATGCCGACCGGGAAGCCGCGCGGATTCAGGAAGAAGGTCTCGCGCGTCTCGTGGCGGTACAGAATCATCGGGTTGTGACCGGCGCTCGCGTACGAGATGACACGGTTCTTCGAATCCAGGATCACGTAGAACATGGTGACGAACATGCCCTTCTTCATGTCGTCGGTGACGAACGAATTCATCTTCGACATGACGTCGGACGCGTTGCGGTTACCGCGCGCTTCCATGCGCAGTGCGGTACGGATCATGGTCATGACCAAGGAGCCCGGCACACCCTTGCCCGACACGTCGGCCACCACGACGCCGATGGTGTCGTCGTCGACCTGGACGAAGTCGTAATAGTCGCCGCCCACTTCGGCCGCGGCCTGGTACAGCGGGCAGATGTCGTAGCCGCTGATCTCGGGCCGGCGGCGCGGCAACAGCGACTGCTGGATCTGCTTCGCGACCTCGATCTCCTTTTGCATCTTCTCCTGCTCGAGGATCGAATCGCGCGCCTTCTTGAACTTTTCGGTGATTTCGTTGAACACGCCCGCGATGGCGCCGATCTCGGCCGGGCCGCGCACGTCGAGTTTGCCGTCCATGTTGCCGTCGCCGATCGCGCGCACGCCGTCGGTCAAGATCTGAATCGGCCGCACGAACACCTGCACCAACCCCATGATGAGCAGAATGCCGACCGCGAAGATGGCGAAGAGCAAGAACGTGGTGGCGGGGCGCGTGTCCTCGATGCCGCCGTCGACCGCGTCCTGATAGATACCCAAGTGGACCGTCCCCACACTGAAGCGCTGTCCGTCGTCCCCGGGCACGCCGACCGCGACCGCGATGTCGCGCACCTCGTGCCCGTCGACGTCGTGGCGCGACCACGTCACCGGGCCGTCCTGCGCGATGACGGTGCCGGCGGGACCGGGGTCGGGCTGGAACACTTCCGCCACGCGTCCCGACGCGCGCACGTTGCCGACGGCGTCGACCACGCGCGCGTACGCGATCTCGTCGCCCGCTCCGACCAGCTTCATGAGCTCGGTGCTCAAGTTGGTTTGGTCGATCGAAAACTCACTGGGGTCGACGAGCGTCGAGACACTGCGGCTCGCGATGCTCTCCGCGAGGCGGCGCTTCTCCAGCCACTGCGAGGTGCGTTGTGCCCCGATGTCGCTGGTCTGGCGCATCATGATGAAGGCCCACGCCACCAGCATGAGGGCCGCCAAACCGCCGCTCGCGCGCAGCATGAACTTGAAGCGGAGTGTGCCGCGCAGCGGCATCTTCTCCGGCATGACCGCGGCCGAGAAGGCGGCCTGGCTGCGCTTGGTGAGGATGAGTTCGTTGCCGGTCTCGGTGGCGCGATACTCGACACCGTCCATCAAGCGATTGATGAGGAAAACGCCGAGACCGCCCTTCTTACCCGTTTCGACGTACTGGTCGAGGTCGGGGTCCTTCACACTCGCGAAGTCGAAGTGCTTGCCGCGGTCGCGCAGGTGGATGCTGACCTTGCCGACGTCGATCTCGGCGTAAACGCTGATCTCGCCCGTCTCGGTCTTGCCTTCGTAGGCGTGCTTGATGATGTTGGTGCACGCCTCGTCGACCGCGAGCTTGGTGTTCGCGACCTCGCGCTGCCCGAAGCCGGCGTCTTCGCACACCGAGACCACGAAGTCGCGCACGCGCCCGAGCTGTCCTTCGGTCGCGAGGACCGTCAGCTCGCGCGTCTCGCGCTTCTCAACCAGGGCCGAGCGCGCCATGCTAACGCTTCTCCTGCGTCTTGCGCAGTCGTTCCTGCGCTTCCTCGATGCTGCGCGCCACACTCTCGTTGGTCGGATCGATCTCGAGAATCTTCTGCCACTCGACGATGGCCGCTTTGTAGTCGTCCTTCGAGAAGTGCTGCATACCGGCCAGGTACAACTCGCGAATGCGCGCCTTCTCGGTATCGGTCAGCGGTGTCGTGCGGCGCTTGCACAGCGTCATGAGTTTCTTGGCGTCGGCGTGGTCGGGCTGGAGCGTCAACAACTCGCGCAGGTTGGTCATCGCATCCGGGAAGCGGCCCGCGTTATAGGCCGTGAGCGCGTCGTTGTACAGCGTGACGATGCGGAGCTTCCGCTGCGTCGACGAATAATCCTGCGACATCGACTCGATGCGCGTCTTGATGCGCGCGATGGCGGCCTTGGCCTGGGGGTCGTCGGGGTGGTACTGCTGGACGTTGTTCCACTCGGCGATGGCTTCGGTTAGGCGGCCCTCGGTCTCCAGACGAGTCGCGTTGGCTTGGTGGCCGCGCACGATTTCGTCGATCTTGACGTTGGTCTTCTCGAGGTAGTCGTGCGCGCCCTCGTTCTGCGGGTCGATGGCGAGGATCGCGTTCCATTCGGTGCGCGCGCCCACGAAGTCCCGCTCGTTGTAGCGGTCGAGACCGGCCGCGAAGCGTGTACGAATGATGGCCTGGTTCTCGACGTCGCGCACGGCCGCGGCCTGTTCGGCCACCAAGCGTTCGCGCGCCTCCGCCGCGGCGGCCGTCGCCTCCGGGTCGTCGGGGACGAATTCGAGTACCACTTGCCACTGCGCCAAGGCGCCCGAGTAGTCGCCCGCGGTTTCCATCTCTTGCGCGCGCTTGCGCATGCCCTGCACGCGCGTGTCGAAGGTCTTCTGGATCAGCGCGCGCTCTTCTTCGGCGCGCTGCTTGGCAATCGCCTCGCGCTTCTCGTCCAGCGTCTGGCCCCAGGCGCCGGTGAACGCATAGGCCTGCGTCGACCCGGCTCCGTCCTTCGAGAAGTAGGCCATGTCGATTCCGTAGTTGTAGGCGCCGACACCCAGGCCGAAGGTCGCGGTGCCGCCGTCCAAGCCCGCACGCAACGCGAGGAACTTCGAGAACGCGTACTCGGCACCGGCGTGGAAGGAACCGTCCGCGCGCTCGGGCATGTCGTACTGCAGCATGAGCCGCATGGCCGAGCCATTGTCGAAGTGCTTGGTGTAGCCCGCACCCATCATGATGGTTCGATCGACGGTGTCTTCGTCCAAGTTGAGCTTGTACTGCGCACCCGAGATGTCCTGGAAGTTGAGACCGATCACGAGCGATCTTGCACCGTCGGGGATGTAGCGGAAACCCAGGTCGACGCCGGGTGCGGTGCTGGAATACGGGTCGACGGTCTGACGGCTGATCTTGAAATTGGCACCGGCCGCGAGATTTCCGAACAACCACCCGAAGTGTCGCTCGGCCGCGTACGAGATGAGGAACTGACTCTCCGACGCGTTGCCTTCGCCCGTCGGGCGGCTGAACTCGTCGTAGCTGTCGAAGGTGGTGCCGACACCCATGTAGCCCACACCGAAGGCGCCCGCGGTCAGCGTCGGATACACGAAGCCGAAATAGGTGTAGGTAGCGTCGAGCAGGTCGCCGGAGGGCTGCATGTACATAGCCATGAATTGCATGCGCTGGACATTTTTCAACGCCGCCGGGTTCCAGTAGACCGCACTGGCGTCGTCAGCCAGACTGACGAAAGCGCGACCGAGACCGATTCCGCGGGCACCCGCGCCGAGCTTGAATACACTCTCGGTGCCGCCATCTTGCGCGTGCGCGACCAGCGGTGTCGCCACGAGCGTCAGCGCGAGAACGATTCTATTGAGCGCGTTTCTCACTTCGCCACCGCGATTCGGAACTTGGCCGTCTTGCCGCCCGCGCTGACCACGCAGACGTATACACCGTTGCGCACCACGTCGCCCTTGCCGTTGCGGCCGTCCCACGACGTCTCCTGCGGACCGGCCTGCGCGCGCGCGTCGCTCGACGGGATGCTCTCCTCGTACACCAGGTCGCCGTCGATGGCGTAGATGCTGACACTCACGTTGGTCGGGCTCTGCAGGAAGTACGCGATGCGCGTGGCCTGCGACCCGGCCCGGAACGGATTCGGATAGTTGTGCGTGTACTCCTCGAAGTTCGAGCTCAAGACGACCAACGGATCGGACGTGATGACGCCGTCGAGCGGTCGTCCCTGCGAATCCGTGACGCCCAGCTTCTGGCCCGACCCCGAGTCGTGCACGGCGAGTCCGCCGTTGCGCAGTCCCACGCTGATTTCCTTGGCACTCGGATTGGCGTCGAGCGAAACACTCACGATCGCGTTGCGCGACGCATCGGGCGCGATCAGGCGATCCGTGCCACTTCCCGACAGCGCCACGATCACCGGGTTGGTCGACGGGTCGGCGACTTCGTACGGTGTCGTACCGCCCAAGTCGATCGACACGCGCGAGAGTGTGGCCGCCACCGTTGCCGGACCGAGTGCGGTGCCGTCGTGGCCCACGATCGTCACCGCGATGGTGTCGATGCGCGCGTCGTTGACCGACGCGTCGCTCACGTTGTACGCGATCTCGAAGCCCAGCAAGCGGACGTTGGCCTGGCCCGCGGGCACCGGGCCCACGTTGATGCCGAGGTTCTGCGACACGTCGCGCACCGAGACCGCGGAGCCTTCGGTGGACATCGCGATACTCGCAGTCCCATTGACAATGAGAGCGGGCTGACCGCTGTTCTCGTCGGGCGGTGTGGTCGAGATGGTGACGTTGATCTGATCCGGTCCCGACGGCTGCGGCGGCGCGTTGACCTGCCACTGCACCAGCGATCCGATCGTGAACGCCTGTGCCGCGGTCCCGCTCGCCAGTGTGTAGCCGGTCGGAAGCCCGATGCTCAAATTGCCCGGGCTCGCGATGCCGGCGGCGAGCGCCGCATTGGCCACACTCGCCGTGACCGTGAACGTGGTGCCGATGGTGACGGTGTTATCGATCGCTTCCGGCGGTGCCGTCACGCTGGCACTCGCCGTCAGTGCGGCGCGCGCGACCGTCGTCACCAAGACGGTGTCGGCGCTGGTCGGCACCTGTTGCGACGTATTCTGATCGACGCCGGTGAAGGTGACGAAGACGTCGCCCGCACCTGCGTTGGCCGGTGCAATCACGCCGAAGGCCGGACTGACGGCTTGCGGCGCTCCGGTTCCCGCTCCCAAGTTGCGCGTCGGCGATCCCACGATCGAGAAGCCGGCGGGCACACTCAACGTCGCGACGATGCTGACCGTGGTGGTGGTCGCGGTAATGCTGCTGCTCAACGACAGCGTCTGCCCCGCGCTCACCGTCCCGTCGACGGCACCGGCGGGTGTCGCGATTGCGAGTGTGGGCGACGTGAAGGCACCACCCGACACCACCGCCACGCCGAATTGATCGTTCGGTTGCGAGGCATTCGCCAACGAGGTCCGTGTTGCGATCGTTGGGTCGCGTCGTGAGGTCGCAGCCAAAGTTCGCCGACGCTTGCGCCGCCGCGGGTGCCACGACCTGCCACGTCACCGGAACGCCCACCGCGAACGTGCGCAACGGAGGTTCGGCACCCGAATTCTGCAGGGCGAATCCGCCCGGCAACGTCAGCGTCAGCGATCCGGCACCGGAGACACTCGCCTGGCCTGCGTTCGTCACCGTGGCGCTCATCGTGAACACCTGGTTCGTGCTGACGCTCGCGCTCGCCGAGGTCAGGTTCATGACCAGGTCGGCGGGCCGCTGCGTCACCACGACGTGGACATTGTCGGCCGGCTGTTGCGGTGTGATCGGCTGTCCGGTGTTGTGCGACTTCGCCCCGGCGAGAATCGTCGACGTGAACGTCTCCAGCGCCACCGGATTCGCCGGGGCCGTGATGTTGTAGATGAACGTGGCACTTCCGCCCACACCGATCTGCTGGCGCCGCAGGCTGGCCGGCGCGACCACGGAGAACGGCGCGGTGAGCAGATTGCTCTTCAGCTGCACGAGCACGCTGTCGACTGCTTCGCCGCCGGTGTTGTCGACAGTGACGTGAATCTCGTACGCGAAGCTCGTGTTGACGGTGTCGCGATCGGCGCTGGCGTGGTTGACGGTGCCGACCGGTACCGTCGTCGTGATAGCGAGGCCCGCCGGGTCCTGCACCTGCACACTGGTGCCACCGACATCGTTCAAGGCGAGCGTCGGGTCGTTGCGATCGGTGCCGTCGGCCGCGACACCGATGTCGACGGTGCCCGCCGTACCGCCGGTCACGGTGACGGTGTAAATGAGTGAATCGATCGCACCACCCGCGAGCGACCAGCCGCCCGAACCGAGCGCCGTCGGCGGCTGCACGACGAAGTCGGTCTGGTTCGACCCGCCGATCGAGAACGAGAGATCGTTGGCCGCGGCCGGCGTCAACACCGCGCCGGCTTCGCCATTGTTGGCCACGTACGCGATGACGGTCCAAAACGGAGTCGTCTGCCCGCGCGTAACCGTGGGCCGCGAGGGACGCACGTTCTGGATTTGCAGCTCGGCCGGAGACTGAATGGCGACGATCGCGAGGCTGTCGACCGCGGCTTTCGGCGTCACCGCGGCCCCCGAATTCTCGTCGGTCGCGGAAGTGATCGACGTGGTGAATGTTTCGCCGAGATTGGACGCGTTCGCCGCCACCACGCCGAGATCGTAGGCTACGGTTTGACCACCGATGACCTCGGTGATGGGCGCGATGGGGAGAATCGTGCTCGAACCGCTACGCGTCATCCCGATGACGACATCGCGCGCGTCGGCCTGTCCCGTGTTCTGCACTTGGATGCGCACGTCGAAGGCCTTGCCACGATTCACCGCGTTCGGATTCGGCGACTGCGACGTCGTGGTCGTGATGCGGATCGCAACCGGCGTTTCGACCGTGATCGATCCGAAGCCCCCTGAAGTCGTCACCGCGGAGTCGATGGCCGACGTATTGATGTCTTGCCAGGGGACGGTCGCGTCGATGCGGTGCGGTCCCGTCGTCGAACCGGTCGTCAATACCGTAAACAGCAAGCTGTCGACGGAACCGCCTTCCAGCGTGCTGCCGCCACCCGCCAAGATGGGAGTGCCGACACTCCAACCCGCCTGCGGTCCCGCGAAGTCGATGTGCGAGGTGGCGAGATTCAAATCGACGTCGGCGCCGCCCGTATTCGCCACCACCACACGCGCCGTCCAGTCCGCGGCCTGGCTTTGCGTAACCAACGGCTGCGAGGTGTGCGTCGCCAGCACCGTGACCGCTGCCGCCGGCACCACCGAGATGCTGCCGCGACCGCCGTCGAAAGTATCGTCGAACACGATGGCCGCACCGTCGGTGCCTTCGACGCGCCCGCTGATTACGATCACACCCGTGACGTTGCCGGTCTTCGTCACGATGAACTCGATCTGGCCGGTCGCGTTGGGGCCGAGCTGGGTCGCGCCACCGACCATCGAGGTCGGCGGTGTCACGATGTAGTTGGTGTCAAAGCCGCCGCCCGGCACCACGAACTGGATGTAGGTCTTGTTCGACGCGAAGTTCAAATCGATCGGTGTCACACCGTTGTTGAGAATCGTCATGGTCGCGAGCCACGACATGGTTTGACCCGCCGTCGCACTTCCCTGCGACGCCGCGATGCCCGTAATACTGAACGACGGCGGATCCTGCACCGTGATCCCGTTGGTGACGGTCTCGACTTCCGTCTTGTCGAAATTATTGGCCGTGTAGGCCAGGTCGACGGTCAGGTTGTACGGCCCCGCCGTCAACGCGGTCGGTACCAACTTGTCTTCGAACGACAAGCGGACGGTCTGGCCCGGCAAGATCTGTGTGGGGCTGCCGGGCTGCAAGTACGCACTGTACTGGCCGAAGCCGAAACTCACGCGCGTGTTGCCGCGATCGAGGTCGACTGTGGCCGTGTTGGCTCCGGGGTTGGTGACATCGACCTGAAGCAGCGCCTGCGTCCCGCGCGTGACGATCGTCGGCGTCACGACCAGTGCCGCGGTCAAGTTGGGGTCGGTCTGCGCGAGGACGCTTCCCGATGGTCTGGTTGCGATTGAACGGACGATTGCTGTTCAATCTCGATCGCGTTCAACGAGACACCGATGGTGCGCGATCCGAACACGGAGAATGTCGGCGACGTGTTACCGTGCACGACGAGCGTCCCCGTTTCGCCGCCGTCGAGCACGACACCGCCCTCTTCGAGGAAGTTGACCGGGTCGAAAGTGGCGCCGGGGGCAGTCTCGGCACCGTCACGGCGAGGCCGGCCGGAAGCACCATAGCGCGCGGCCGATTCGCCGGTGTTGCGGACGACGACGGTGATGTCCCACGGCACGTTGGCGCCCGATGTGAGCGAAGTCGGCGACGGTGCCACCGAGAGAATGTCGAGGGCCGCCGGCGCCTGCAGGAAGATCGAGCCGTGACCACCGCTGCTGGCGTCGTCGAAGACGGGCACATTGCGATTGATCTCGATCCCGGCGACGCTTGCCGTAGATGAGTTGGTTGCCCGGATGTGGTTCCGGTCGTCGTCACGTTGAACACGACGGTGTCCGTCTCGCCGCCGGAGAGCATGACGCCGCCGCCGACTAATGACGGCTGCAGATGGGTGACCCAGCCCGGTGCGCCGATCGAAGTCCAGCGGTCGCTGTCGGCGGCGATCAGATCGACGTTGATCGCGGCTTGTCCGTCGTTGCGCACCGCCATCTTGATGGTGTAGTCGGCGCCCGCACCCGACTGCCCCACGGTCGCGGTCGGCCGCTCCGGCGTGATCTTCACGATGTTCGAGCACGCCCGCCGTCTGCAGCAGGAAGCTCCCCGAACCGCCGTCGCCCGTGTTGTCCGACACCGGCAGCGAAGACGTCACGTCGGTGCCGGCGACGAAGCCGGACACGATCACGTTGCCCGGTGTGTCGCCGGCCTGCGTCACATTGAATAGGAGCGAATCGGTCTCGCCGCTCGAGAGACGAATCCCGCCGCCCACGAGTGCAGCCGGCGGTACGATCGTGTACTCGTTCGTCACGTTGGAACCAGCACCCAGCAGATTCAGCTGCAGGCGCGTGGCGGACGGTGTCAGATCGAGATCGACGTCGGCGCCGTTCGAATTGCGCAGCACCATCGTCACCGCACCCGGATTCGCCTGACCGACGGTCGCATTCTGCCAACTCGAACGAACGCTCAAGATGTTCAGCGCGGGGGCGTTCTGGACCGTGATGCGCTTGGGCGGCGTGTTGAACCCCTCATCGTCGCTACGCGGCGTGTCGTTTTCGATGAAGCGGAACTGGAGCGTGGCGTCGTTCTGTATGCCGACGCCGATCGACGGCGACACCTGCGCCGAGTTGAAAAGGAGCGTAACCTGCTGAAGCGCGGCGACGTCGACGGGGCTGCCCGCGTCGAGATTTACGTTGTAGAGTCCGCCGCCGAACACAAGCCGCGTCGTCAACGGATTGAGCGTCGCGGTGGCGCCGTTTGCGGTCGCGTTCTGGATCGTGACCTGGAAGGCGACAATCGACCCGCGCGAGACGGTCGCCGGCGTTACCGACACGACGTTCAGCTGCGGCTGCTGCTCGACCGTCACACTGGTGTTACCGTTGCCGTTGCGTGGAAGGTTGGAAACGAGCTCGGTTCCATTGAACGTCACCCCGACGTTCTTCGCGCCCGGACTCGAATACGTACCCGACCCGCCCACACCGATCACGATCTGGTCGGTCTCACCGCCCGCGAGCACCGTGCCGCCGCCCGCAAACACGCTGGGGCGCGTGAGCGACGGCGACGCCGTCGCGTTCTGGAACGTCACCCCAATCGCGCTGCCGAGGTTCACATTGACGTCGGACTGCCCTGTGTTTTCCACCGTGACGGTGAGCGTCCACGCGACGCCGGCGCCGTTAGTAATGGTCGCGCGCGACGCCGTCACGTTGGTCACTGTGATGTTACCCGCCGACTTCACGTCGATGTCGGCCGACCCCGACGAGCCGCCCGGCACGCTGCGATTGCTGTTGGTTTCGACACCGGTGTAATTCGTATTCACCAGTGTCGTGCCGGTCGTGGATCCGGACTGCGTCACATCGAACAGCACCGTGTCGACTTCGCCGCCAGAGAGCAGGTTACCGCCGTGACCGAGCGCGTTGCGCGGCGTCGCGACCCATCCCGCCGCGGGCGCGAAACCGACGTCGGTGGCGGGTTCGGTGAGCGTCAAGTTCACGTCGCTCTGACCCGTGTTCTGCACCACCGCGCGCACGATGAAGTCGCGCGCCATGTTCTGCGTCACTTGCGAAAGCGAGGGCAGCACGGCCAGCACCGTGATGTTGGCCGGCGTTTGCACTTGCAGGGCCCCGGCGAGCGGGTTGTCCGCCGCTACCGGTTGGCTCGTGTTGACGTCGACGACGTCGAGATGCCCCTGGATCGTCATCATGCCCGACGACATCGCGTTCCCGATGTTGTCAGCGACGTTGAAGATCACGGTATCGGCCGCGCCACCGCCGTTGAGTGTCGAACCCCCGAGCGCAAAGCCGGTCGGCGTCGAGATGGAGAACTGGCCCGTGCGATCGTTCCCGCCGTGAATGAACTTGAGCGACGCGCCGGCGAATGTCACCGGGCCGGCGCTGTTGTTGCGCACCACCATGCGAACCTTGACGGCCTTCGATTGGTCGGTGGTAAAGGATGGTTGCGACGGGTTGGCCGCCGCGATCTGCATGCTGGGCGCTTCTTGGACGACGACCGACTCCGTCGTGATAGCGGCCGGCGCGTACGGGTTGCCATTCTCGGTTCCGACCAGCGTCAGTTGTCCAGGGTACGTGTTCGCGGTGATGCCCGCGCTCACCGGCGTGGTCAAGAACGTGAGCGTCGTACTGCCGGGCGGAAGCGTCGTTGGGCCGCTCGGGTTCAAGTCGGCGCTGAACGCGCCACTCGCGAAGCGGAACTTGGTCGACCCCGGCGTCAACACCACAGTCGCGCCACCGCTATTGGTGACCTGCACGGAGAACGGTACCGACGAACCCTTGCTGACCGCGTCCGGCGTCACCGAACCGCTGGCGACACTGGCCGGTGTTTGCACCGCGATCTGATCGGCGCCGCTGGTAAGGTCCGGGCTCGTACTGAACGGCGCTCCGCCCTCGAGGCCTTCAATGTGGAATGACGCGGTGTACGATCCAATCGTGAACGCGGCCGGGACGGAACGTAGTTTGAAGACGATCTGCTGCTGCGAACTCCCCGCAATCGCGTAGGGCTGCGACGGCTTCGCTTGGTAGGTCCGGGGGCCGTCGGTGAAGCGAATGTACGTGAGACTCGAATCGAGCGACACCACGCCCGCCCCACCGTTGGCGATGGTGGCTCGGAACTGATACGGCTTGCCGCGCGAGACGCTCATCGGCGTCATGGTGCCTGCGACGTAGCTCAACTGCGCCGCCGTTACCACCGTCCACGTCGGCAAGGGAAACGGCGCGAGGGAAATGTCAGTCACACTATTCCCGGCGACGTCGCCCGTGGCCACAGCGTCGATCTGGTAGTCCCCTGGCACGCATCCGGTTTGGACCGTGACCGGCACATGAAAATCGCCGGACGCGAGCGGCGCAAGTATGGTACCCAGCTGCGGAGAGTTGCCCGGGGTAAACAGCCCTGTGGGAATAAACACGAGATCGATGTCGGTGATCGTGGTGGGCTGGGCGCCGTTGTTCTTCACGGTGACCACGACCTCAGTGACTTGCCCACGGCTTACGACGTTCGTGTTGGGCACGATGCCGGTGATCTGGATGCTCGTCACGAGCACGGATTGCGCCGGCAGTTGAGTGATCACGTTGATGGGCGAATTGAACTCGTCGCTTCCGACGAGCTGAACGTTCGGCGCGTAATACGTCGGTGTAAAGGCCGCATTAACGGTCGCGGCGTTGAAGACCAGCGTTTGCGTCCCCGGCCCGGCGATTGTCGTCGGCGACGCGAGATTCGCGGAATAGGTGCGCGTTCCGTCGGTGAAGCTGAATGTCGTGGCCGTGGTCAGGTTCGCGTCCGTGGTCGACGTGTTTTGCACGGGGACACTGAACGTAACGCTCGCGGCCGGCGTCACGATACGCGGCGTCGGGAACTGGCTGCTCACGAACGCCGGCGGCGGCGCGAAGGTGACGTTGGTGGTGCCGGTCGCGGTGCCGACTTGACTCGTCATCGTTACCGTCGCCGTGCCTGGCGTCGACGACGAACGCAGGTCGAACGAAATGCGACCGTTGGCCGCGACGAACTTGGCACCGGCGGGGACGATGGTGCCGGCGTTGGTCGAGACGTTGATCTGCGTCCCCACCGGGACTTGGTTGCCGAACGCGTCCGTGATCACACTGCTCGTGATGGTCGACGTCGACACATTGTTGGCCGTGATGGTCGCGGGCACTGGCGTTCCGGTGATGACACCGGCCGGGTTTGCGGGAGTAACGGTTACATCGGGGCCGAGGCCGGTCGGACCCGGCAGGCCCGCGCGCACCTTGTAGGTTTGCACCAAGTCGGCGGACACCGTCGTGGTCGCGACACCGTTGGTCAGCGTCACCGGGTTGGTGCCAAACACGAGCCCGGTGCCGGGATCGCCTGACAGCGTGACCTGGGTGACGTCGTCGTCGACCGGGTTGTCGTTGATGTCGTAGGCGGTGACGGTAGCGTTACGCGTCGTCCCCGCGACTGCCGTCGTGCCGTTCATCTGTACCGTGTAGTACGCGATCCCACCCGCGATCGTGTTGACCGTGAACGTCACGCGCTCGCGCGCGATCGGGGTGCCGTCGAGAATCTGCGCGTGGACAGCGTTTGTGCCCGCTGTGAGCGAGGTCGTGAATGAAATCGTCGCGTGGCCGGTGCCGTCGGTGGTGGTGATCCCGTCGTTGGGATCGCCGACCGTGTCGGTGAAGGTTCCGTCGTTGATGACGCCGGTGGTCGCGAAGGTCACGAGCGCGTTCGGAACCGGATTGCTGTGATTGTCGCGCACCAACACGTCGAGGGTGCGTGCGGTACCGGCGGGCACACCGTTGGCGTCGCCACTGACCTTGGTGATGCGATAGGCACCCGAGTTCGACACCGTGACCGTACCGCTGGTGCCGGTGGCACCGCCGCCCTGTCGCGTCGCCGTGATGGTGAACGACTGCGCGACCGTGTCGACCACGGTCGTGTTGAACTGGCCCGCGGTCAAACTTCCGGTCGCGGCACCGAACTGTGCCACCCCGTCGTTCGTGAGTTGGATCGGCGTCGCGCTGTCGTTCGTGACCAAATTGCTATGGGTGTCGAAGCCGGTCACGTTGAGCGCCACCGACGTCCCGGCGATCAAGCGAGAACGACGCCGGTGTCACCGTGAAACTCGCGACCGGCCCCGGGACGGTCGTCACCAGATAATCGACGCGTTCCAAGCCGGCGGGATTCTCGTCGAGAATCGTCGCCTTGACGGTGTTGCTTCCGACGGTGGTGCCGGTCGTGAGCGTGACCGATGCCTGCCCGCTCGGGTTCGTCGTCGCCGTCGGCTGCGACGGTGAACCGCCGCCTCCCAGCACCACGAAGGACACCAGCGCGCCGTTGACCGGATTGTCGAACGCGTCCAAGACCTGTGCGGTAAGCGGTTGCGTTGCGCCTGCGACGACCGTGTTGTCCCCCGAAATCTTCGCGATGCGATAGGGGCCCGCGGCCGACACGGTTACAATTCCACTGAAACCTTCTTTGCCGGAAGCGCTCGCGCGCACACGAATCGCTTCCGCCTTGTTGTAGGTCTCCGCGACGGTGACGCGTCCGCTCGCGAGTGTCGCACTCGGGTCCAAGAGCGACGCCTGCGCCACCACGGGATTGATGTCGTCGTACGCTTCCAGCGTCACGGCGTTGTTGGCACCCAGCACGCGGTTGTCGAAAACGTCGCGCGCTTCGACGGTGACGTCGAAGAGCACACCGGCAACGATGCTCGAAACCGTCGACACCGCGTAATGGTCGATCACACCGGTGTCGGTAATGGTGACGACTTTGGTGTCGGAACCGAGCCCGCCCGTCGACGCCGTGATATCCCAATCGCCGGCGACGGTGCCGCGACCGTAGACCGTGCGCGCGCCGGCGACGAGCGGCACCGACGTGACCGTCGACCCGAAGTCGGTCAAGCTGAACGTCAAGTTGCCGCCGACTTCCGGTGTGAGCGTCACCGTGCTGGTGTTGTTCGCATCGACGTTGCTGTTGCCGTCGATCGCTTCCACCAAGAATTGATACGTCTGATTCGCCGGCTTGGTCGACGGCCCCACGAAGGTGATGCGCAGATTGGTGGCACCGCTCGCGGTCGTCGTGTACACCGAGTTCACCACGCTGCCTTGTGTAATGACGCCGGACGACGCATCGACGACGTCGGACAACGGCACGGACCCCGGCGCGTTGTAGAGAACCGTGATATGACCTGCAGCGTCGGTGGTTCCGCTACGGGTGAACGCGTTGATGGTGCTAGTCGGGTTGGGGTCGGCTCCATTCGACGAAAGCGTCCCATCGGGACTATCCGTGATCGCAATCGTGACCACGTCGCCGCTCTTCACGTTTCCATACTGGTCGGTCAACGCCGCCGTGACGACGAGCGACGTGCCCTGGGTCACGGGTTGACTGTTGGGAACGATATCGAGATTGGCCCCCGCGCCGGCGGTACCGGTGGCGGTGAAATAGACGAAGGTCGTCGTGCCCGAGGCGATGCGCACGCGCAGCTGATTCGAGCCGACGATGTTGCCCATCCGCCACACGTCGCAGTCGATGCTGTCCGTCGGAACCCGTGACGGCGGTGGAATCGTTAGGCGCGCCGCCGGAAGTCACGTCGACGCTGCCGCCGCCAACGACGGCGGTAAAGGTGACGGTGCGCCAAGCACCGTATTGTTGAACGGTCGACGACGCGGACCGTCGGCAGCGACGCCACCGACGTCGCCACCGTCGCCGACTGCGCGTTGCCGGAGATCAGCTCGATCTTGTCGGCGAGGTGGACTGCCGACGACTAGATGGGCGGAGGTCCCGGTGCGGACGCCCGCTCTGGCCGTCACCTGAATGGTTTCGACCGCGTGTCGGTGACACGGATGGTTGCCTGGCCCGTTGTCGAGGCCGCGAAAAAGTGTAGGTGCCGTTGTTGGTGCGGCGAGATTGAAAGTGCCCCTGCCCATCGCCGTGTGCCCATTCCACCGTACACGCCGTCGCCGTCACTCGTGGCATCGACAGGTCCACGGTCCCGGTGTAGTTGGTGACCGTGTGGCCGAGCGCGTCGCGCGCGGCGATCTGTACCGGATCGACCGTGCCCGCGACCGCGTTTCCGTCGAGGACGACGTTGAAGCTCGCCACCGGGCCGGCGATGAATCGACGACAGCGGTGTCGGTGAACGGCGTCGCCGCCGATGGTCGCGCTCACGGTACGCGGATCCGATGACGGTGCAGGCGAGCGTCCCCGTGACCTGACCGATCGGGCCGGTGACACCACCCGGTTGCGTCAGCGTCGTGCCGGTCGGCGGAGCACCGACAGCACCACCGGTTGCCCCTGGATGGGATTGTTGTGCGCGTCGCGCGCGGTGATGGTGATGGTGACTGGTCGCAGCACCGTTAGCGACGATGGCGTCGTCGCATCGACGATGCTCGCCGCTGCACTGACCGGACCCGCGACGAACGTGATCGGTGCCGTGCCCGACGTCAGCGGTGTCCCGTTGATCGACGCCGAAACGTTGACCGTCTCCGCGACCGTATTGGTGACGACTCCGTTCGTCTGACCGCTCGCGTTGGTCGGCAGCCCCGGGTTGACGCTCGTGGCGCTGCCGGTCGCGGCGATGGTCACGGTGTCGCCGGCGCGCGGATTCCCGAACGCGTCGCGCGACGTCACCCCGACCGTACTCTGGCTGACGCCGTCGGCGACGACGGGCGTGTTGGCGCCAACCCCCGATTGCGAGGCACTCAACGCACCCGGAACCACACTCACGAATGTCGAACCGCCCAGCGACGGTGAGCCGCTGGACGTGAACACGTTGAGCGTGTGCGGCGAACCGGCGACCAGGGTGGGGCGATAGTCGACGCGCTTGACGTTGGTCCCGCTCGCGATCACGGCGGACGTGATCGGTGTCGAATGGTTCGATGGGTCGTAGAAGCTCCCGTGCGTGGCGAAAAGACTGATGGTGCGGTTGCTCGCAACCGGCGCGCGGTTGCCGAAAGTGTCGAGCACGCGAATGTGCATCTGGATGAAGTTACCCGCGGCGACGCCGGTCGTGTCGTTGGGGACGATGTCGAGCGACGCGGGGGTGGTCGGAATGACGTTGAGACTGGGCGAGGTCACGATCGGCGACGGCGACGAACCACTCGGGTCCGACGCAACGAGGAAGCTGTACGACCCCACCGCGGTCGCGACGGACGCGCGACCGAGCGCGCTGATGGTGTCGTCTCCGTACACGACTGTGATCGTGTTGCCGACGTTGAGTGTATCGACCGCGATCGTGATGTCTTGTCCAACAATCGACGACACACTCGGAACACCGGTCGGTTCGTCGGTGATGACACTCACGAAACCGGGCGACATCGCGGACGCATTCTGCGGTGACGTCCACCCGGCGGGAATCGTGAGACGAAGCGTGCCGCTGTCGTGCACCTCGGCCGCGGTATAGGTGATGCTCCACTTCCCCGACGAACCCGCCGCGACCGGCGACGAGGGCGAGAGGATCGCGGTCCCCGTGCCGGGACCGGCAGCCGTCAACGCCACGACACTCGCGGCCAAGAATGCGGCGAGCGCAGCAACACGCATGGATCGATGGGTTCTCATCGGGTTTCGTTGGCGGACGGAAGCCCCCCGGTCGGCGCTGCAACTCCTGTGCCCTGGCCCAACTAGACCTTCCAATGGGCGACGAAAAGCGCGCGATGGAGGGATCTAACCGGCGTTGCCTGGGACACCACGAACGACGGCAAGGAGTTCGGCGATCGCAGGGCGGTTCCCAGGTACTTTACCAGTCCGGGAGGCCGGGGCGCAATCGCAACACCGGGCTAGAGGAAACCCGCAGCTCCCCCGGAAAGGCGGGGCGAATGGCGCAATTAGGGGGAGGTTACGGGTATCTTGAGAATCGAGTTCCGGCCGTCGAACCCGTCCGGCTCGCTCAGGGGATTGGTCGGGTCGGCAACCCAGTTCTTCCCGTCGACGAGGAACTTGTAGGCATAACTACCAGGCTTGAGCGGGTAAAAAAGCGTCCACTCGCCGTCCGAGTTGTCGTCGGTCATGGGGTCCGACGTGGGCGACCAATCGTTGAAGTCACCCACCAGGCAGACCTTCTTGGCGTCCGGGTTCTTGTACCGAAATACCGCCCCGCCGGTGACCGGTTCGGGCCCACCGGCCATCGTGGCCGGCGGCGGTCCGCCGCACCCGCCAAGTGCCAAGAGCCCCGCGACCACCAACCACCGCATCGCCTTCATCGAACCTCCAAGTGACCGTCGCGCTCGACGACCACGATTTCCGACGCGCGACCCTGGGGGCCGGCGTCGACTTCTTCGGGATTGCCGGGGTCCAAGCTCCACGTCGCCTCGTCGATCCAAAACAAATACTGGTAGCGGCCCGCCGCCAGTGGCACCACGACCTCCCAGGTGCCGTCCGCGTCGTCGTCGGCCATCAGGCCGATGTCAGCCTCGCCGACCGAGCCGTCGCCTTGGGCCCAGTTGTTCTCCGGCCAACTTCCCGCGAGCTGGACACGGTGCGCGGTGGGTGCAAAGAGGCGAAAGCGAACGCCGTCCGCGGCCACCGATGGCAAAATGGCGCGCGAACGCGGCGCGAGCGACGCACACCCGATCGCGAGCGACGCGATCGCGACTCCACACGCTATCGTAGTTCGATGACGCATTCCAGTTTGAACAATCCAAGGTCCGAGAGCGAACGCTCGCGCTCCACCAGTGCTCGGCCGATCGACGTCGCGTCGCTCCTGCGCACGCCGTTCGCGATCGCCTCGCGCAAGTACTCGGTGCGGCCGTTGTCGGCGAACGCACTCACCACCGGGTCGAAAGCCCACGGGTCGAGGCCGAAGCCCGCGTTCAACGAAACCGCCCCCTTGCGATAGCCGCCCTCGAAATAGAAATCCCAAAAGGACTCGTCGACATTCCAAGCCGCGCGATCGTACCACGAGAAGCGCGCGTCGCCGTACACGTACCACGGCCCGCGCAGCGTGACGTCGGCGTGCGCGCGGACGCTCGCGTGGACGGGTGAATCGACCACGTCGAGTGTTTGCAGCACACCGGTACCACCCGCGTCGACGCGTTCACCGTCTGTGGACGCGTCGAGCGACCAGACGGTGTGGCTCTCCAAATCGATCGCCACCATCGCGGGCACGTCCATCTCGTCCCAGCGCTGGAGCCACAGGTTGCGCTCCGGCCAGTCGATGTAGAGCGCGTCGGGGGTGTCGTTGTAAACCTGCTTCGTGTACGCGACGCGGCCCGACAGCGTCCAGCCGCGCAGCGTCGTCTTGGCGTCGACGCGCACGCGATGAACGTCGGCGTCCGCAGTTCCTTCCACACCGGCGAAGTCGAAGCGCGTGTAGTCCCAACGAAGCGTCGCGCTCACGCGATGGTCGGCGGTCGCTTCGATCACGAAGCGGTCGCTGTCGAGGATGCCGCGCGTCACCTCGACCGGGGTCGCGGCTTGAGCGGCGTCGAGCGGCGTCGAAAGGTCGCTGGTGCCGCTCGTCGTCGCGTAGCCGCGCGCGTCGGCATCGCCCCAACCGTAGCCGAGTGAGAGCTTCGCGTGCCGGAAACCGTTCCACGAGAGCGACGCGTTCGAGACGTGATGGTCTTCGCGCGTGGCGTAGGTCTGGGTCGTGAAATCGGGCGCGCCGCGCGCGATGTCCACCCATACGCCGGGGTTGACGCCGGTGTCGTTGCGGAAAATGTAGCCGGCACTCACGTCACCCATATCGGCGGAGGCTTCCACCGACAACACGTCGGAGCCGTCGAAGGTGGGCGTGTAGGCGTACGCGGTGGTGTCGGCGGCGGTGCCCGACACGTACGATGTCAGCTGCGCCGGGTCGACGCTCGCGCGCGGGTGGTCGCCGCGCGTGGTCTCGTCGGCCCAACGCGCGCTCAGTGCGGCGTGCTGGGCGGCGGCCACCGCGGTGACACCGTGATAGTCGAAGCCGCCGTCGTACGAGTACAAACCGGCGCGACCCACCAGTCCCATCGGGTCCGACGACGCCCACGTCGAGTCGTTCTCGAAACCGCGCAGGGCGAGCTTGCCCATCTCGACGTCGACGAAGCCGCGGTCGAAGAAGGCGTCGATGCGCGGCGGAGACCACGTCCACGTGGAGTCGGCGCTCGCGATGACCGCGTGTGCGCGCAGGTGATCGAGGCGCGCGCGCAACCCCAAGTCGACGCGCTGGTCCAAGTCGGAGTCGCCGTCATCGGCACGCAGGAAACCGATGTAGCGCAGGTCGTAGGTGGCGGTGCGCGCGCGCCCGCCCTCTTCGGGAATCTCCGTGCTCAGGATGAGTCCGCCGCTGCGCTCGACCAGCACGATGGGTGAGCCTTGCTCTTGCGAACCGCCGCGGTTGTCGGGGTCGGCGATGGGCTTGCCGTCGACCACGAACTTGTAGCGGTAGGTGCCCGCGACCAGGAACAGGCTCACGACGAAGGTGTCGCCCTCGCGTTGCATCGGCTCGACGGTCGGGTTCCAGCGGTTGAAGTCGCCCACGAGGTAGACTTCCTTCGCGTCGGGTGCGGTAAGTGTAAAGATGACTTCGTCGGCTTCGACGCGCACGGCCGCGTGCGCGCGCCCCGCGACCAACGCCGACCACGCGAGCACGATCATCGTGACCAAGCGCCCGCGCATCTAGAAGTCCCCCCGCACGGTGATCGTGACCACGTCCTCGGTGGCCAGCGTCGGGAGCGCGTCGCCGTCTTCGAGGAAGTAGGGGCCGTCGCCGGTGGTGTCGCGCCCGTACGCGAGTGTGACCCACGCGCGCGCGGTGGGACGAAACTCGAGTCGTGCGTACACCGCGTCGCTGCGCTCGACCGCTCCCGCGACGATCCAGCGAAGGTACAGCGCACCGGTCGCACTCCAGTTGACGCGCGTCTCCACGCCGACGCGCGTCGCCGCGTCGAGGCCGATGTCGTCGACCAGAGCGTCGATGCCGCCCATGAATCGCTGCAGCGAGCGCCGATACGACGCGTGCACGACGCCGCTGGTGCGCTCCGCGTCGTCGTCGCGCGTGCGGTCGACGACCGCACCGCGCACGTACACATCCGAATTGTCGCGCAGGAACGCGCGCGCCGAAGCGGCTACCCCGCGCTCGTCGTAATTCGGCGCCGCGAAACGCTCGCCGTCGAAGAGCACCACCCGGCCGTCGAGCGCATAGCGGCTGTGCGACAGGTAAAGACCGAGGCGGTGCCACTCGGTTCCTGCCGGAAGCGACGACAAGTCGTTGGTGTACGCCTCGCCGATGCGCGCGTAGCGGTACACACCGGAGAACGTCGCCGACTTCCCCATGCCACCGCGCGCGAGCCGGGCTTCGACGAAGGTGGCACCATCTCCGGCATCGAAGCCGCCGTCTTCCCCTTCCGGAACGAACACGCCCGAGCCGAACCCCGACTGCTCGTATGACGCCACCGCCGTCGCGCGCTTCCAAAAGCCCGCGACTTCGCCTTTGACGACGGCGTGGTCGGGTGTCGCGTCGCGGCTCTCTTGCAACTGATAGGACACCGAGGCGGCGAGCGGACTGGTCGCGACCCCGGCCTTGGCGTAACTCAAGAGGCGCGTCGCCGGACCTTCGTCGAGCCCGGAGAACAGCAACGTGCCGGCGAAGACGTTCGCGTTGGCGTCGGCGCGTACACCGACGCGGTGCTCGAAACGCTGGACGTCGTCGTCGTTCATGAGCGGCGAACCGAGGTCGAAGGTGAAGTAGCGTCGTTCGTCGCCGAACGCGCGCACGGCGCCATCGCTCCAACGCCACACGTAGTCGCCCTGCTCGAGCCCGAACGCCACCGTCCCGGCCGCGTCGTCGGCGTCTTGCCACGTGGCGGCACCCTTCGCGTACAGCGTGCCGAGGCGCGCGTCGCCCAAGGTGGCGTCGAGCATGAAGCGGCTCTGGTCGAAGGGTGAGCGCGACTGCGCGTCCCACGACCAGGGTGCGGTGGCTTCGTCGGCCGTGAGTTGGAGGTTCAGGCGCGCACGCGACGATATCGGCAGCTTCCACCACGGTTCGCTGGCGGCGGCGGGTGCGGCGGCGAACGCGAGCACGGCGAGCGCCGCGCTTCGCGAGTCTGCGACCACGCGCGCGCATGCTACTGCGTCACCCCGTACGGATTGGCGGGTGCGCGGCGCGCGTAGCGAAACGTCATGACGTAGCTCTCGCCCAGCGCCTCGTGGGAGAGAAATCCGGCGTCGAAACCGACACTGTGCCACGAGACTCCGAGGCCGGCCGCGGCGTCGGCGCCGTCGAGCCCGCCGCGCAGCACCACGTGCGGGCCGAGCTGCAGCTCGACGCCCCCGCGCGTGTGCCACGACGTCGCGTCCTGGAACATCTCGATGGTGGCGGTCAGCCGATTCTCCCAGTAATACGAGAGACCCGCCGCTTGCGCGCGCGCGAGCGGCGTGTCGCCGCCGCCCGGGACCAAGTCGATCGACGGCTGATTCAAATTGCGAATGTTGTAGCCGAGGCCGATGAACGCGAAGGGACGCAGCAGGAGCGCGGCACCCAGCGCAACCGCGTTGTCGTTCGCGTCGACGTCGCCTTGCGCGGAGACGGCGGCGAAGTCGACGCTCAAGCCGATCGAGAGCGACGCGTCTTCGGAGGTTCGCTTCAAGTCGCGCGCCACCGAAAGTGTCACGCGGTCTTCGGAGAGAGCACCATCGAGCGCGCGATGGAACCAGCCCGCACCCGCCGTCACCCAACGCGCGGGAACGCTCAACGCGACGAAGCCCTCGTCGAGACCGTCGACGCCGTACGGTTTCTGATACGTCGCGAGCAGCGCGGGCTGTGTGAGACCGCTCAACCCGGCCGGATTATCGACGACCGCCGACGGATCGTCGGCGATGGCGACGAAGGCCCCGCCCAGTGCCGCCGTTCGCGAGGAAAGCAGTGCTCCTTCGAAGTGCGCGGACGCGTTCGACGCCGCGCCGAGCGACACCCACACGATGGCCGCCGTCGCAAGCGATCGACGAAGCGTCATCGCGCCACCGCGACGCCCGCAGTCGCGCGACCCGCGTGCTCGCCGCGTGCCAATCCCCACTCGAACGACAGCACGTACACGCCGCCGGCGACCACGCGGCCGTTGTCGTCGCGACCGTCCCAACGATCTTCTGGACTCGGCGCCAAAGTCGTGCCGACGACGGTGCGCGCGGCGTCTTCGTACAAAACGCGCACCAACTTTCCGTCGACTGAATACACGCGCGCAGTGGCGTACACAAGGTCGACCGTGTCGTCGAAGGCGACGTCGAAAGTCGTCTCCTCGCCGTTATCGGGCGCGAAGACGCGCGGGTTCGTGCGCACGCTGGCCTGCGCGTGTTGCGCGCGCGGCGCCGTCGCATCGTCGTTCGACCGCACCGTCACGGCCGTGCGCGGCGACACGTTGGCGTCGGCCGTGCCGTCGTCGTCGCCGTCGGCGGGAATCGACAGCCAGCGATCGAGGGTGGCGCGTACCTTCGAGCTGGGGCGCGCGCCCACGGGGAGTGCGACGGACGGATCGGGCGCGGCGTCGCCCGCGCCCGTGCCGGCGTTGCCGGTGATCGCGGCCACCAACTCGAGCGGTTTCGCGAGCGAGAGCTTCGACCACGGGATGGCCGCCTCCAGGACGACGGAGCCGTCGGGCGACGCACGCACCACGGCGGGTGCGGTGGCACGGTCGAACAAGACCAAGACGCCGCGGTCGTCGACGTGCGCGAGCTCGGGTGCCCCGTGCGCGTCGGCCAGCACCAGGACGTTGGCGGCAAACGGGAGGTCGATGGCGCGTCGAAACGTCCCCGCGCCGTCGAGCGACGCGAGGCCGCCGGGGCCGTAGCCGAGTGCGACGAGCAAAGACGACGACGACGCGTTGAACTCGACCGCGACGTACAGGAAGCGAGCGTCCCAGGTGACGCCGACGCGCACGATGTCGTCGCCGGTTCCCCAGCGCGAATCGCCCGATATTTCGGGGAGCGACGTGGATGCGTCGAGCACCCATTCATCGCCGGCCCACTCGGAGACATCGCCGTCGATGTGGATGCGGTCGGAAAGCGACGCGGCGGTGGTGGCACCGCAGGGATGGTCGAGTGTGAGAAGAAGGGGGGCGAGGAGGAACAGGAGCCGGCGCGAGATCACCGCACCGCTCCTTCTTCGTCCAGACGCTTCAGCCCTTCGAGGATCAGATGGTCGAGCGGGATGTCGATGAAGACGTCTTGCGCCTTGGGGCGGCGTCCGCTGGTGAAGCGAAAGCGACCCGCGCGCCAGCGCACGATCTCGTAGACGACTTCCTTGATCTGCTCTTCGATGGCGCGACGCAGTGTCCGCGCGTCGATGGCACCCATCTCGACCAAGGCCGTGCCCAGACGCGTGGCCTTGTCCTTCTCGGCCAAGGCACGCTCCAAACGCTCGCGCGTGATCAACCCCTGCGCGAGCAAATGTTCGCCGAGCTTCATGCGGCGGTTCGCGATTTCGGCGTAGGAGACGCTGCCGTTCTCGAAGTACACGCGTGCAGCATTCTCCCCGTTCTCGAACACCAACTCGCCCGTCGACTGGGCGAGATTGATCAATTGGAGAATCGAGATCGGTCCGAAAACCGACGAGTTACCGCGCAGATCCACTTCGCGATTACCTCCGCCGAAGGAGTCGCCAACCAATGAGAGCCTGGGAAATCACTATAGATGCAAATCCGATACCGAGAAAAGTAAATAGCACCCTCTCCGTGCGGGTGTCGAGGCCTCCCACCATGGCCCCGGCGATGACCAGCGTCGTGCCCGCGGCCTGTACCACCCCGACAATTTTGCCGGGTACGGTGGCGTTGAACCGGATGGGTCCAGTGGCTAGAAATAGGCCGAAGGACCCTCCGAACAGCATGGCGTAGCGGACGCAGAGGAGGGCATAAAGCCACGGCGGGCACAGGCCCTGGCGCACGAACACGGTAAAAATGGCGAAGGTGGAGGCGACGTCGGCCAATGGGTCGGCCGCGACGCCGAACTCGCTGGCGAGGTGGCGACGCCGGGCGACGATGCCGTCCGCGACGTCGGTCGCGAAAAGCACGACGTAGCACGCGAGCGCTTCGGGGTAGCGCGCGTCCGCCAAGAGGACGACGGTGGGCGCAATCAGCACGAAGCGCGCAAGGGTCAGAATGTTGGGAAGACCGAGCGACGCGAGGCGGTCATTTGCTCCGCGTTGAAATGTCGGCGACATGAGCAGCGCGAGCAGTGCCGTCGCGATCGCGCCGAAGTACGTCCACGCCACGAAGCGCGCGAGCGGCGGATCGCTGTCGACGTGGGTGGCGTGCAACCATGCCGCGCCCGCGAGTGCGACGACGAACGCCAGCGCGAACGAAACCAGCACGGCGTCGCGCACGACGCGGTCGATTCGAAGTCGGATCAAAGTGCGGCTTGCGCGGCCGCCAGGCGCGCGACCGGCACGCGGTAGGGAGAGCAGCTCACGTAGTCGAGCCCGACGTCGTGCATGAAACGAACCGAGGCGGGGTCGCCGCCGTGCTCGCCGCACACGCCGATCTTGAGCTCGGGCTTGGCGCGACGGCCTTCCTCGACGGCGAGCCGCACCAAGCGTCCCACACCGTCCACGTCGATGGTCTGGAAGGGATCGTGCGGGAGTATCCCCTCTTCGACGTAGCGCACGAGGAACTTGGCGGCGTCGTCGCGGGAAAACCCGAACGTCATTTGCGTGAGGTCGTTGGTGCCGAAGGAGAAGAAGTCCGACACCAGTGCTATCTCGCCGGCGACCAAACACGCGCGCGGGACTTCGATCATGGTGCCGACCGTGTAGTCGATCTTGGCGCGCTTCGACGAGAGCACCGCGTCGGCCTCTGTGACCACCAACGCGCGCATGCGCGCGAGCTCGGACCGCAAGCCGACCAGCGGAATCATGATCTCGGGCTTCACGTCGACGCCGTCGCGCTGGACCGCACACGCCGCCTCGACGATGGCGCGCACTTGGATCTCGTAGACTTCGGGAAACGTGATGCCGAGCCGGCAACCGCGATGCCCGAGCATCGGGTTGAATTCGTGGAGGGCGCGAATCTTGGCTTCGAGCACGGCCACGTCGACGCCGATGCGGCGCGAGAGGGCGGCCACTTCGTCGGGGTGGGTGGGCACGAACTCGTGCAGCGGCGGGTCGAGCAAGCGAATCGTGACCGGGTAGCCGTCCATGGCGCGAAAGACGCCCGCGAAGTCGTCGCGCTGCATGGGGAGAATCTTCTCCAGCGCAGACAGCCGCTCCTCGCGGGTACCCGCCAGGATCATGCGGCGCACCCAGTCGATGCGGTCCTCGCGGAAGAACATGTGCTCGGTGCGGCACAAGCCGATGCCTTCGGCGCCGAAGCGTCGCGCGGTGACGGCGTCTTCGGGCGTGTCGGCGTTGGCGCGCACCCCCAGGCGTCGCACCGAGTCGACCCACTCCATGAAGCGATCGAAGGTGCGGTCGAGTTCGGCGCGCATGGTCGGGATGCGTCCGGCGTACACTTTGCCCGTACTCCCTTCCACCGTGATCTCGTCGCCTTCGCGAAACACGCGTCCGTCGACCTTGAACTCGCGCGCCTCGTAGTCGACTTGGAGCGCGGAGCAGCCCACGACGCAGCACTTACCCATGCCGCGCGCCACCAGTGCTGCGTGCGACGCCATCCCGCCGGTCGCGGTGAGAATGGCGCGCGCCACTTTCATGCCGTCGATGTCTTCGGGCGAGGTTTCGTTGCGCACCAAGACGACGGCTTCGCCCGACCCCGCGAGTGCCACCGCGCGCTCGACCGCGAACACGACGCGCCCCGACGCCGCCCCCGGCGAGGCCGGCAGTCCCTTCGCGATGGGCTCCGGCGCCTTCTCGGGGTCGATGGTCGGGTGCAGGAGCTGGTCTATCTGCTCGGGTGCGACACGCTTCATCGCCGTGCGCACGTCGATCAGGCCTTCTTCGACCATGTCGACCGCGATGCGCACGGCCGCGCGGCCCGTGCGCTTGGCGTTGCGCGTCTGCAGCATCCACAAGCGTCCCGACTCGACCGTGAACTCGACGTCCTGCACGTCGCCGAAGTGGTGCTCGAGCTTGTTGGCGACCGCGACCAGCTCCTGATAGATGGATGGCATGCGCGCCTCGAGGCTGCCGGCGGCACCATCGACCGGGAGCGGGGTGCGAATCCCCGCCACCACGTCTTCGCCCTGCGCGTTGACCAGGTACTCGCCGAAGAAGCGCTTCTCGCCCGTCGACGGGTCGCGCGTGAACGCGACACCGGTGGCACAGTCGTCGCCCATGTTGCCGAACACCATCGCCTGCACGTTGACCGCGGTGCCCCAATGGTCGGGGTAGCGATACATCGCGCGGTAGGAAACGGCGCGCGGCGAGTTCCACGAGCGAAATACCGCGGCCACCGCACCCCACAGCTGCGCGTCGGGGTCGTGCGGAAATTCCGCGTGCGTGCTGTCGCGCACGATGCGGTGGTATTCGTCGATCAACTCCGCGAGCGACTCCGCGCCGAGCTGGTTGTCGGCGGAGAAGCCGAGTGAGGCGCGCTTCTTGGCCAGCGCCTCTTCGAAACGATTCGACGGCACGCCCATGACGACGTCGGCGTACATCTGGATGAAGCGGCGATAGCTGTCGAAGGCGAAGCGCGGGTTGTTCGTGTGCGCGGAGAGCCCCCGCACGGTTTCGTCGTTCAAGCCCAAGTTCAAGACCGTGTCCATCATGCCCGGCATCGACGCGCGTGCGCCGGAACGCACCGACACCAACAATGGATTGTCGACGGAGCCGAACTTCTTCCCCGTTTCCGCCTCCAGCGCGTGCAGGTGCTCGGCCACTTCGTGGTGGAGTCCCTCGGGGTAGGCGCCCGCGTGGCCCATGAAGTGCGTGCAGGCCTCGGTAGTGATGGTGAAGCCGGGCGGTACGGGCACGCCGAGGTTGGCCATCTCGGCCACGTTGGCGCCCTTGCCACCCAAGAGGTCCTTCATCGCGGCGGCACCCTCGGCGCGCGGGGCGCCGAAGTGGTACACGTACTTCTTGCTGCGCACCGCGCGCGCCGTCACGAGCTACTCCTTCGCCGTATCGGTGTCGATCTGCGCGCGCTGCAGCCGGCCGCTATAGTCGACGTAGACCGACTTCCACTCGGTGAAGATGTCCAGCACGGTGTGCGACGCCTCGCGGTGGCCGTTACCGGTGTCCTTGACACCGCCGAACGGCAGCTGGACTTCGGCGCCGATGGTGGGGCCGTTGACGTAGGTGATGCCCGCTTCGATGTCGCGAATGGCGCGGAAGGCCTGGTTGACGTCGCGGGTGTAGATCGAGCTGGAAAGCCCGTAGGGCGTGTCGTTCAAGGTCTCGATCGCATCCGCGAGGTCGTTCGCTTCCAGCACCGCCAGCACCGGCCCGAAGATCTCCTCACGCGCGACGCGCATGTTGCGCGTCACACCGTCGAAGATAGTGGGCGCGTAGAACCATCCCTTTTCACACTCGCCCTGGGTGTAGAACTCGCCGCCGCACACCAAGCGTGCGCGGTCCTCTTTCTTTCCGATCTCGACGTAGCCGTGGACGCTTTCGCGCTGCACCTTGCTCACCATGGGACCGACGTGGACGGATTCGTCGAGGCCGTTGCCGAGCTTCAACGTCTTCACGCGCTCGACCAGCATGTCGACGAACTTCTTCTTGATGGGCTTGTGCAGGATCAGGCGGCTGGTGGCGGTGCAGCGCTGCCCCGCGGTGCCGAAGGCACCCCACAGCACGCCGTCCACCGCGAGTTCCAAGTCGGCGTCGTCCATGACGATCTGCGCGTTCTTGCCCCCGAGTTCGAGGGCCACGCGCTTCAGCGTCCTGCCGCACGACTCCGCGATGCGACGCCCCACCACCGACGATCCCGTGAACGAGATCACGCGCACGTCGGGGTGCTCGACCAGTCGCCCGCCGACACCGACCCCGTCGCCGGTGACGAGGTTGACGACTCCGGGCGGAAGCCCGGCCGCCTCGCACGCTGCGACCAGATTCAGCGCCGACAGCGGCGTGTCGCTGGCCGGCTTCAACACGGCGGTGTTGCCGCACACCAGCGCGGGAAAGAGCTTCCAGGTGGGAATCGCCATCGGGAAGTTCCACGGCGTAATGAGCCCGCACACCCCGATCGGGTGCCGCTCCGACCAACCCGATTTGTTGGGAAGCTCGCACGGCACTTTGTCGCCGAACAGGCGACGCCCTTCGCCCCCGGCCAGGTAGGCGGTGTCGATGCCTTCCTGCACGTCGCCGCGCGTCTCGGCCACGATCTTCCCCATCTCGCGCGTCATGTCGCGCGCGCACGCTTCCTTGCGCTCGGTGAGAATCTGCCCGATCTTGAACAGGTACTCCGCGCGCTTGGGTGCGGGCACCAAGCGCCACGATGCATACGCCTTCTTGGCAGCGGCGACGGCGTCGTCCAGGTCCTGGGCACTCGATTCTTGGAAAGTGGCGACAATCTCGGTGTCGTCGGCGGGATTGTGGTTCTTCCCCACGCGGCCGGTGCGCGAGGGCGTCCACTTGCCGCCGATATAGTTGAACATCTCTCTAGTTTGAACGGTGGGCATGTTTGGCCTTTCGAATGTCGGTTTTGGACGACAGGACCCGCGCCCCGCTACTCACTTCTACCAAAGAAAAGCGCCCGGCGTCAAATGACCCCGGGCGCAAACGAACGCCGCCGCGGATCGATCCGCTAACGAATGACGACGAGTCGGCCGAACATCGAGTCGCCGCTCGGCTTTTCGACGCGAAAGATGTACACGCCGGAAGCGACACTCTCCGAGTTTCGATTGGTGAGGTCCCATTCCACCACACCGCCCGCGTTGTTCTGGATGTTCTCCCACACCAAGTCGCCCGCCACCGTGAACACTCTGATGCGTGCAGTCGTGCGGAAGGTTCACGAAGCGCACCAAGCCGTCGGGGAAATTGTGGTAATTGGACGCCGTCAATCGACTCCCGCCCGAGCGATACGGGTTGGGGACGACGTAGACGTTATAGAGATCGTCTTGCGGGTTGACCTTCATCACCAATTCGTAGAGCTCGTCCGGGCACGCGAACGGAGTGCCCAGCGACGCGTAGCAGTTGTCGACCTTGACCAACCCTTCCTGGCTCGACGACGACGTGTAGCCGCGATCAAACGTCGTCACCGCGTAATAATAGGTGAAGCCGTCGGCGGCATTGCAGTCGTACCAGAAGTACTGGTTCGCGGCGAGGTTCAGGTCGAAGCGCGTCCCCACGCAATCGATGGCGCCGAAGGGAGACACCCACGGCCGCCCGGTACGAAGTGTCGGAACCACGTCGTAGTAGTACACCGAATCGAGCAGCGCGCCGCCGGGCGCGTCGCCGAGAAAGGCTTCCTCTTTCGACAACTCTCCGATGATGGTGAGGTCGCTGCCGTCCTTCTCGATGCCGCGCCAGATGTGGTAGCCCTCGAAGTCCTGCAGCCCCACGCCGAAGGTGCTAAATCGATCGACGATGCCGCTTCCGAAGTTCACCTGCAGCCCGAAATCGACCGTGCCGCCCGCGAAGCGGATCGGGACCCACGTGCCCGGGACGTAGCTCGGCAAGAGCACGATGCGACCGTTGAAGTTCTCTTCGCGTTTGATTTCGTACGAGACGACGACCGAGTCCACGCCGACCCGGCCGGCCTTCTGGGCGGTGAACAACACGGTGCGATCGATGTCGCCCGAATACGGACCGCGCGTGCCCACGACACTCAGGAGGTTCGACGGACTCGTGTTGAGCGCCCACGGGCTCGGGGGTTCGACCAGCGTCCCGACGTTGTCGGGAACGTCGTCCCACAGAATGTAATTGAGGAAGGTCTTGGTGCCGGGCTGATAGATGCTGTATGCGGTGACACCCGTGGGAGCTTGCAACAGCAACGAATCGGGGGCTTGTGCACGCGCGACGGGGACCCAACCACACACCACCGCCAGCGCGACGGCGACCACCGTCGCGCGAGTCCGAGAACCGGGAACGTTCAAGAGGTCTCCTCCTCCAAGAAATCCAAGACGCGTCATCTCGAGGCCGATTGCGCCGAAATCGGTTTGCGCGGCAGTTGCCATTCGTTGAACAGAATGTACTCGATGCCCGGCTTGATCTCGCCGGGATTGAAGTACACCGGCGGGAAGCCGAACACCACGCTGCGCGCCCCGACCGCACCCGGGATGTCCTCCGCCACCACGTCCGCGAACGTGCTGGTCCAGAAGGCCACCGGCTGCTGGTACGTGCGCTCGTTCGTGTCGAGGCAGCCTAGCAGATAAATGGGCTCGAAGCACGCGCGGGGCGGCTGGACGTACTGGCACGCGGCCCCCACTCGGAAGTAGGCCGGATTGTACACCTCGACATCGATCGACTGCGAGGACGGCGCAAATAGGCGTCCCGTGCCCGCGCACTCCGGCCGCAGCGAGATGGGCGGGAAATTCAGATCGACCGGAATTCCGGTGCGCATTCCGTCGTCGCGCCGCGACTGCCCGTTGGGCTGGCGCCAGGCCGAGATCCCGCAGTAGCGCGTATTGCTGCCGGTGCCGTTCAAGCGCGCGCGCTGATTGGTCAGGATCCCGTAGTCGATCACGTCGACGCACAACTCCCGATAGCTGAAACTCACGTCACCCGGCGGATTGGTAAGGTCATTGGGCTTGGGACTGCCGATCTGCGTATTGCCGGGCTCGAGTTCGTAGAGCGGAATCATCGGCCAGCGCACCTGGAAAGTTCCGAAGCGCGGCACCACGTTCTGCACCGGGTGGTTGCCGGCAATCAACACGTGCACGCCCGCCTGCATCGCGAGCCCGATGTAGTTCGGCAGCACCTTACCCGACACGCCGCCGGCCGGGCTGCAGGCGCCGCTCGTGTTCGGCGGCGGTCGCTTCGATCGATACTGAATGAAGGTGTAAAGGAGCGGCAAATCGCTGATGGCCTTGGTGTCGAGGTCTCCGAACACGCTCCAGATGATGTTCTTGTAACTGGAGAACGTGGTCAGCGGAATCTCGCGGTCGACGGAGCTCGCGATCATGTCGCGGCTCGGGTCGAAGGAGTCGAGATTCGAGACCATGTCGAGCCAGAAGCTGTCGTGCTCGTTGTCGTTGGGGGCCCCGCCGTTGGTCGCGGACCAACCCGACTGGCCGGGCACTTCGTCAGGCCGGTAGTCGTCGACGATCATCAGATTGCGCTCGCCGGTGAAGCGGATGATGTTGACCTTGACCTCGATGCGCGAGCAAAAGCCCGAGTTGTCGATCACTTCCGCGCTAAAGGTGTGGGTGCCGAAATTGAACGCGCGCGGGAGTGTCGTGGCGACCGCACTCACGAACGGCGTGTAGTCGATCTCCCATTGATCGGGGTCGTTCAAATCGAGAATGTCCCAGCCGTAACGATACCCCGAGACGGTGCCGCCGTAGCTGTCGGCGCAGGCACTCAACGAGAACGACAGGTTGATGCCGGCGGGGACGTCGACGATGGTCAGCGGAAAATCGCACGACGACGCGATGATGCTGCCGATCAGCGTGCTCGTGAGAACGAAAGTCGGGCCCGAGATGCGCGGCGCCACCTTGATGCGTCGCACGTTGACGGGCTCCGCCAACACGGGCGTGACGGCACCCGCTTCGTCCTTGGCACGAATCGCGAAGACGTAGTCGCCGAATTCGAGCGGCGGGGTCGTCCACGACTTACCGGAATCCTGCGGTGCCCGATACCACGACCACGGGTACCAATCCGGCGCGTTGGGGTTATTGCGCAGGTACGTAATGGTGTTCGAGTAGCTGTTGCCGTGGTCGCCCGTGCTTACCATCGCCCACTGCACCGATTCCGGCTCCTGCTTGGTGAATTCGTCGTCCACGTAGTCGGTCGCGACCCACACGATGGTGGAGATGGGCGGCATGTCGGCCGGCGTAATGCCGAGATCGGCGCGCGGCGTCGTGATACGAACCTCGGGCGAGATGGTGCGCGAAGTGAATGAACGGTAGGCCGGTTCTTTCGAGCGCAGCCCCTCTTCGTCGACGGCGCGAATGAAGAAGGTATGCGAACGCGCGAACACCGCCCGCTGACCGCTCGGATTGGCGTCCTGCAGCGAGTCGGCGCTAAAGGTGAAAGTCGAGTCGTTGCCGACCACTGGATACCACGCGACGCCGACCGTATCGGCCGGGCTGAACACGCCGGTGACGTTGTCCGTCACCAGGTACTCGTACTTCGAGATCTCGCCGTCCGGATCCCATCCGCCCCAGAACAAACTGACGGTATAGCTCCCCGTCGAACCTTCCGGCGGTGCCGCCGCCAGCCACACGGTGGGGGCTTGGTTCGCAACGTGCGTACCGTCGATAGTTCCGTCCGAGCAGGCACCGATCGCGAGCAGAACGCCCGCGGCGCCGCTCCATCCGAGTATCCGGTACGTTCTCATCGCGCAACCCCCTAGCGCTCGAACTTCAAGAAGAAGTTCCAGACCTTCTTGGCCGTGGGGCGGCCGTTCGGCGAAACCGCGAACGTGTTGATCACGTTCGCTGTGCTGATTCCGTTACCGGCGGACTGGTTGGGGGGAACCGCGTCCCAGAATACTTTCTGCAAGAAGTCGCCGCCGCCCGTCGGTCGCGTGTCGCGGCCGTACAGGGCGATCGTAAGCACCTGATTGAAGTAGCCGGGCAGACGCGCAAATAGGTCGTCGCCGTTACGATCATTGTATCGAACCAATAGCGTGAAGCGATCGCTCATCGCATTGAGCGACGCGGCCGCGAACCACGAGTCGCCCGAACGACCGAGCTGCCATGCCGTGCCCGTGCCGGGATCGTTTCCCGCGCCGGGCGTGTAGTCGGTAAATACGTAGTACCGCCACGACTGCACCGACGATCCGTCGGGGTCCTTCGGATGGTCGTGCCCGGTCGCACTGATGGTCCATGCCCAGGACTTCTCAAAATTGTAACCGGCAACGTTCGAGTCGTACGACGCGGGTGCATTGAAGTCCCACCTCATCGTGTCGAGGGCCGCGAGATTGAGCGCGTTCCCGAAGTGGTCGACCATGCCCGCGGTATCGATCGCGGGCCGGAAGTTGCCTATCACCTTGAAACTCGGCGGGGTCCCGTCGACGGTCCCGTTCTCGTCGATGCCGCGCACGAACCATTCGTAGTCGAGCGAGCCGATGCTGACCGAATTGGAATCGGTGGCCGCGTTGGCGTCCGAATCGTGCTTGCCGTTGCGCGGCAGCCAACCGCTGTCTTCGCCGCTACCGGTCGATGTGGAGATCTTGTACTTGACCTGGAAATCGATGCACTTGTCGGGGTCGGTCACCGAGCAGTTCCACTTGTCGCGGGGGTCGTCGTTCGAGTTGTATTGGTAGTACGTCCAGCTCTTGAACGGCACCGTATCGGGAATGGCGTCGGTGAAGTTCACGACCGTCGTGTACGGCGTCGAGCTCTTGATGTAGGTGTTGCTCACGTAGGTGATCCAGGTGTCGGGGTCGAAGTTGACGACCACTTGCGCGACACCGCGCGTGAACTGTCCCGCGTCGATCTGCGACTCGGCGTTGGCGTCGTCGATGCACTCGGCGGCAAACTTGAACACACCGGCCGGGAGCGCTTCCGTGTCGGCATTGTGGAACCCGCGCGAGGTGTCGGAAAGATCCTCCGTCCACATGTTCTGTCCGGGAATGAGGATGGTGGTGCTCAACGGGAAATATTGGTACCCGCGCACCTGCCCGTTGGTGGTCAAGCCGTGATAGGTGATCTTGAAGGGCTTGAACATGCCCACCGTGTCGGCCGGCGGCGTGCGGTTCGCGTACGGGTGCGGTGTAATGCTGTCGGGGTAGACCACGAATCGCATTTGCGGCAGCGATCCGATGGTCGCGACGAATTCCACCGCTGCGGGCGTGGGATCGATGACACCGTTGTCGTCGATGGAGGCGACATAGAACGCCTGACGGTTCTTTCGTACGCCGACACCGGCGACGTTCTTGTACGCGGTGAACGCGAACACCGAGTCGGTGCGCGTGGTGATGCGTCCCAGACGATAGTCGGCAATGCTCGCCGAAGGATTCCAGGACGCTTCACCGTCGACGAGCGTGTCTTGCACGGTCCAGATGTAGCGCGCCGTCGTACCGTCGCCGTCGAGTCCGCGCCAGTACATGTGCACGAGGTATTCGTAGTCGGTGGAGTCGGGCGGGGCGTACCAAAGCTGCGTATCGGGAGCTTGATTGCGATCGACCAACGACGGGTTGTTGCGTCGACACGACACGCCGACGACGGCGGTGAACGCCAGTAGTACGACAAGGCCCTGGACGTATCTCCTCATTCGAAGAACGACTCCTTCGTGCTCGTGGGGCAATCTTGCGTTGGGGACTGGTGTGGAAGCGGTTGCAATATATAGGAGTTCAGAGAAATCTGTCAAACCAATTCTCTGCCCGTCCCACCATCCCGCAACCCCCTTGATATAGGGGTCGGACGGGGCCCCGGGGTTACGGGGGTCCATTCGGCGGCAGGGCTCACCGAGGGTTCCCGAAGCGAACATCCGCAGCGCGTTTCCAACCAATTCACGCGCGAGGACCTGAGAGCGGAGGGAAGCCCTCGGTGAGCGCCCCCGATCGACGTAAAAAAAGCGAGGGCCGCGTCCGTCGACGCGGCCCCCGCTCGCTAACAGATACTACGTACTGGCTTCGAAGAACTCCCTACTTCAGAAGAACCATCTTCTTCGTCTGCGAGAAGTTGTTCGTCACGAGCTTGTAGAAGTAGACACCGCTCGAAACGGGCTGGTTGGCATTGTTCGTGCCGTTCCAGGTCACGTTCGAATAGGCGCCTGCATCGCGGGTCTCGTCCAGCAACGTCTTAACCAGTTCGCCCGAGACGTTGTACACGTCGATCTTGACTCGAGCGCGCTCCTTGAGAGCAAACGCGATCGTGGTCTGCGGGTTGAACGGGTTCGGATAGTTCTGCTCGAGGCGGTTGACCGCCACGGGCTTCGCATCCGTCGGCTGGTTCGGGTTGTTCGCAAGGTAGACCAGGATGTCGCGCAGGTGGCGCGAACCGTCACGAGTTCCATCCGTTTCGTCGTCACGAATATAGATGAAGCTGTAACCGCTGATCATGACCTTCGCATTACCCGTTACCTTCGAGATTTCCGCACCGCCGACCGGGTCGCCCGCGGGGTTGACCAGGTCCTTGTACTCCGACTGCAGCACTGACCCACCGGTCGGGGTGACGACGTCGAAGTCGTTGATGAGCGGGCAGCCACCGAAGATGACCCAGGTGTCCGTACCGAACGCCGTGCCGCCACCCTGGCCCTTGCCCTGCGGCGCGATGCCGTAGGTGGGACGGGCGTTGGCGGACGTCAGCGTGTACGTCATGTACGTCGACTTGAACGTAACCGCCGACGCACCTGCCGCTGCGTTCAAGCGTTCGGGGAAGTCGTCGCCGCAGATGTACGTGCCACCCGGGGTCGAAAGACCCGCGAGGAACGTGTTCATCATGGCAAAGTCGTTCGACTTCTCCGGCGCGCCGGTGCCGTCACCCAAGATCTGAGTGAGGTCGCCGCCGTCCCAGATGATCTTCTGGTAGTGCGCGTTCAGCTGGGTCGCCACGTCGGTGACGCGCGTGCCCGGGCGGTTCGACACACTGGACGACGGTCCACGTACGTCAAAGCGGTCCGGATTGAGCCCCATGTCGCCGAAGGCTTCGTCGAAGAAGCCCTGGCCACCGCGGCCGTCCATACCGTCGACATAGAGGATGTCGTTGCCTTCCGTGCCGTTGCCGTTGAGCGGCAGAATCGTGAACTCGGACGCGTTCTGTGCCGCGACCGTCACATCGCTCTGCACGAACGTGAGAGCCGATCCCGAGCAGTACGACGCCTGAGCGCTCGTATTGTCGGCTTCGAAGAAGAAGGAAACCACGTCGCCGGCCGTGAACAGTGCGTCGTTCAAATCAACGACGAACGTGCTCGACGACGCAACGCGCAGCCAGCACTGGATACGCGTCCACGTCTTGCCGTCGGCTACCTGAGTATCCTTGAACGGATACGACGCGCCGCCGGAGATGATAGCGCCCGACTTGCCAGCCGGAGCCGGCACGCCCTTGGCGTTGCAATGGACCCAAATGTAGCAGGCCTTGTTACCGTTGGTGTTGCCCGGCTGGTTGCCGGTGCCACCGAGGTTGTCCGTCGCCAAACCGCTGGGGTTGGTGCCGACAACGGCGGTAATCGGGTCGCTCACGAGGATACGGGCCGAGTCGCCGGGGAGAATCGTCGCACTAGCCGATGCGGTGATGCTGATCGCAGCATCCGCACGGGCGACGCCGACATCCGAGCCGCCAACCGGGAACGTATCCTGGAACATGTCGATGTCACGCGTCGAGTAAACCGGTCCGAAGATGTCGACGCGATAGACGCGGATCTTGTCCAGCAACGGAGCGTGCGAGTGGCAAGCACCGGTACCGTAGACACCGCACCAAACGCCGCACTGGTCGATGACGCCGAAACGGACGCGCATCGAAACAGCGGACGCGGGGATCAGGTCGCCAACAGGGAACGTGTTGACCAAGAAGTCCTTCTGGGCACCGTAGTACACGAAACCGCGGCTGCGCCATGCGCTCTGGCAGCCAATGCCGTTGACCGAGCGAACGTCCCAGGTGTAGAACACCAGGCCGTCGAGGGTCTGATCGCGGTACACAGTGAACTGAAGGTTGATGACCGCACCGGAGCCCGCGAGCGCGAACGTCGGCGACCACACCTCGTTATTGAGGTACGCGCCTTCGCCGTTGCCCTTGGGAACCGCCGCCTGCAACGGGAAGCCGCCGCACGCATAGGTCTCGGAAGAACCGCTGATGGCAGCCCACTGGCACGAAAGGTTCTTCGCGCAAGCGTCCTGCTGGACCAACGAAATGCCCGAGAACAGGGCCAAGTGCTGGCCGTAACCCGGCTCCATGAAGCCTTCCCAGTCGTTCGACGTGGTGGCGTTGACCGCCTCACCTTCGAAGTCTTCGACCGGGAGACCCTCGGCAACCAAGTTGTCGACCACGGACGGGCCTGCATGGCCGTCCCAGTTGGCGTCTTCATCAGAGAAGCCGCCGTCCGCCGCGAAGCGGACGCGAACCTTGACCGGACCCGCGCCGACCGCGTACGAACCGCCGGCCGCGAACGGACCCTGGATGTCATCCCAAACGCCGACGCCACCGTCGAGTGTCGTCCAACCCGTGTAGTCCGGGCCGGTGCAATCGTTGGTGTATTCCAGGAACGTGGCGTCGTAACCCGCCTCGGAGTCGGTCTCCAACAGGAACGAAACGTCGAGGTTACCCGTGAGGGCCAAGCACGTCTTCGTGCGCCACGACTGGTTCCAGTTGTTGCCGTAACCCGGCAGGGCCAAGTAACCGCACGTTAGACCGGTCGTCGACGCGCGAGCGCCGCACCACAGCGAGTGCGCACCGGCGAGAACCGCCAGCGAGTCACCCGCGTTGACGTTCGCACCGACGAAGTCTTCAACGTGCCAGAACAACGCGATCTGCGACGAGCCGTCGATTTTCGTCCAACCGGCTTCGGAGCAAGTCGCACCCACGTCGAACGTCTGCGTATACAGAGTCGTCGTGGTCAACGCGGCACCGGCGAACTGCGCTTCCGAAACCGTCTGGTCCATAGGACCGACGTGGACGCCGTTCGTCAGGCTTTCGCGCTGATAACCCGCGTAGCCTCCGCCGCGCTTGGCAGACGCCGCCGACGCGACAAGCGCCAGGCCGAGCGCGAGAACGAGAGACCTACACAAAACTTTCTTCATACGTATTCCCCCATCGTTGCTGAGAAGGAACATGAATACGCGAAACCCAATTTAATTGGTACTACTCGCCACGCTGGGGCGCAGCGTCGCGTGGACTGGAAGGCGTAGGAAAAACCGGCGCTGAAACAACTCCCGCTTCATCTCTCGTTCGTCCGTCTTAGGATCAGGCCATGTACTACCGTCGGTCGGTCAGGTGTCGGGTAAAGCACCAACGGTGGTCGGCGAACCTGGACGCGCGCTACAAACGCACATCCGACGAGAAATAAAGTCATGCAAGGGGTCGGGCGGTCACCCGCCCCGATCTCACCCTTTGCCCCTAGTCCGGACATAAGGCTACCATACGCCGCGATTCGCTGTCAACGTGTATGTCGGAACAAGATATGGCCCGTCACGCGTATGGACGCCACGGGACGGGTGCGGCGGGAGGGGTCTAAGGCGCGGGGCGACCCTGCTCGACGATGGCCTGGAAGTCCGCGTAGCGCCCGAACAGCCCGAAGACCTCGCCCAGAAACGAGATGCGGTTATCCCGTACCGCTCGGTCTTCGGCGTTGACCAGGACCGCGTCGAAATAGGCGTCGATGGGATCCGCGAGCCGCGACAGGGCGCCCAGCACGGCGTCGAACGACGATTTTTCTTCCAACCCGGGGATGACCCGGACACTCCGGCGCACCGCGTCGAGGAGGCCGTGTTCGGCCGGGTCCTGGAAGCGCGCGGGATCGAAACCGGCGACCGCGGAATCGCCGAACGCATTCACGACGTTTTCCCACGGCGTCGCCAGCCGGCGACGATCCTTCGGGAGGATGTTACCCACTCGCTTAACACCGGTGATGAGCCGCTCGAACGCTCGGTCGCCCCGCATGGCGGCCAGCGCGCGCGCGCGGGAGAGGGCCACCCCCGGTTCCGCCCACGCGACCGCGATCACCGCGTCGGCGACGTCGTAGGGCACACCGCTCTCCTTGAGATACGCTTCGACGCGGCCCCGCAGGAATTCCATCACGTCGGCGCACGTACGCCGTTCGATCCAGCGCGCGTCGAGTTCCGCTTCCCCGAGCACCGTCGCGTAGCCCTTGCTCGCGGATTCCGCCAGCGCGTCGAGGCGCAGGCCGCGCACCTCGCTCGCGAGCCGGACGGCGCCGTTGGCGCCGCGCCGCAGCGCGAACGGGTCCTGCGAGCCGGTCGGTTTCTGGCCCGCCAGGAAGCATCCCACCACCGTGTCGATGCGGTCGGCGATCCCGAGCGCGCGACCGAGCGCTCCCTTGGGGAGCGGGTCGTTCGCGGTGCGCGGCTGGTAGTGCTCGCGGATCGCGGTCGCAACTGCGGCCGACTCGCCGCTCGCCGTCGCGTAGTGCGCGCCGATGGCGCCTTGAAGTGCTGTGAATTCCTTGCCGTCGCGAATCATCGTACTGGCGAGGTCGGCCTTGCACAAGCGCGCCGCGCGCGCGAGATCGGCCTCGGCGACGCGCTGCTTCTCCGGGATGCCCGCGTTCACGGCGCGCGCCAGCGCGAGCACGCGACGCCATTTCTCACCGATGCTGCCGAGCCCCTCGATAAACACGATGCGGTCGAGTTCGTCCGCCATCGCGTTCATGCCGTGCTTCAAGTCCTCGCGCCAATAGAACTCCGCGTCTTCCAGGCGCGCGCGCAGCACGCGCTGATTCCCGCGAATCACCTCGTCGGGTCCCAGTACACTCCCATCGGTGAAGGTGACGAAGCGCGGCACCAGACCGCCCTGCGCGTCGGCAAGCGCCAGGTAGCGTTGGTGCGACCGCATCGCGACCACGATGACTTCGGGCGGAAGGTCGAGATATTTTTCGTCGAACGAACCGACCAGCACGCGCGGGTCCTCGACCATGAAGGAGAGCTCGGTCAAGAGGTCTTCGTCGTCGACGACGCGAAAGCGCGCGGCGGATGCGGCCTCGGCGGCCAGCGCGCGTATGCGTTCCTTGCGCTTCTCGTGGTCGAGGATCACGCCGAGAGAAGCCACCTGTGCCGCGTACGCGCGCGCTTCGGAAATCGAGCGTCGCTCGGTGACCTTGCCGGCGCGCAGCGGTTCCATCCAGGGCCGGCCCCAGGTCACGCGGCCGCTCTCCACGTCGGCGAACGCGACGCGCACCACTTGCTTGCCGTACAGCGCCACGATCCAGCGCACCGGCCGCGCGAAACGGGTACCGCTCTTCTCCCACTTCATCGTCTTGGGAAACTTCAGCGCCGCGATGAGCGCCGGCAATTCCTGCTCGAGCACGTCCACCGCCCGCGCGCGCGGCAAACGCTTGCGCAGTCCCAGGTACTCGCCCTTCGGGGTCTCGATGCGCGCGAGCCCGGCCACCGTCACTCCGTGCGAGCGCGCGAATCCTTCCGCCGCGGGCGTCGGCGTGCCGTCGGGGCCAAAGGCGCGCGCGACCGGTGGTCCGGTTACCAACTCTTCGAACTCGGATTGGCGGTCGGCCAGGTCGCTTACCAGGAGCGCCAGCCGGCGCGGCGTCCCGGTCGTGTAAAGCTCGCCATGAACAAGGCGGCCACGCGCGAACAGCGCGCGCGCGTCGGTCGCCAATTGCGCGATCGCGGGCGGGACGTACGACGCCGGCACGTTCTCGACGCCGATCTCCAGGACGAAGTCGCTCACGCGCGCTTCCCCCGGGCGGGCTTGCGCGGCGCGCTCGTCGGGGCGGATTCGCGCGCCAAGAGCGGAAAGCCGAGCGCCTCGCGCTTCTCGATGTACGCGAGCGCGATCTTGCGAGCGAAGCCGCGGATGCGCGTGATGTACGACGCGCGCTCGGTCACCGAGATGGCACCGCGCGCGTCGAGCAGATTGAACACGTGCGAAAGCTTCACCGCGTAGTCGTACGCGGGCAACACCAGCCCGGCGGCCAGCATGCGCCCCGCTTCGCGCTCGTAGTCGGCGAATAGCTTGAAGTAGAACTCCGCGTTGGAGTGCTCGAAATGGAACGCGGAGAATTCCTGCTCGGCTTGCAGGTTCATCTCGCCCCACGAAACGCCCGGCGCCCACGTCACGTCGAGCACCGACTCGACGCGCTGCAGGTACAAGCACAGACGCAGCAACCCATACGTGATCTCGGCCGTGACCGGCTCCAATTCGAGCGAGCCCGCCTGCTGGAAGTACGTGAACTGGGTAATCTCCATGCCGTCGAGCCACACCTCCCAGCCCAACCCCGACGCCCCCAGCGTGGGGGCTTCCCAGTCGTCTTCCACCAGACGAATGTCGTGGCGCGCGGGGTCGATGCCGATTACGCGCAAGCTCTCGAGGTAGAGTTGCAGCACGTTCTTCGGCGGCGGCTTCAACACGACTTGGTACTGCAAGAATTGCTGCACGCGGTTGGGATTCTCGCCGTAGCGACCGTCGCGCGGGCGCTTCGACGGCTCGACGTAGGCCGCGCGCCACGGTTCGGGGCCCAGGACGCGCAGGAACGTGGCCGGGTTCAGGGTGCCGGCCCCGACTTCGGAGTTGTACGGTTGCACGAGGACGCAGCCTTGCTTCGCCCAGAATTCGTGCAGGCGCATGATGATCTCTTGTTTGGTGGGCGCGAGCGACGGTTTCGCAGCGCGCGTCTTGGTCCGCGTGGTCAACTCCGACGAGTCCTTTCGGGATTCTCTTTCGTCGCGCTTGCGCGCACGACGCACCGTCATATGAGGCTCAGCGAGCGAGGCAGGGTGTACCCTTGGACGTGGTAAGTATAGGTCCAGTGTACGAGCCGCCCCAACTCTTTTCTCGCCGACCGCGACACGCCGCCTTGCGCGATCGCGTCGAAGGAATCTTCCGCGCAACGCGCCGCCGTGTGCAAGAGCTCCTCGGACAGCGCCACCGATTCCGGCACCCGCGTCCCGTGCTCGGCGCAGAAACTGACACCGTCGCGGGGGCTGTAGAGGCCGCCGTCCGGTGTCGTCCCGCAATGCACACACCCCACCGTATCCGGCGCCACTCCGAGCGCGTCCAATAACTTGATCTCGAAGGCGAGGAACAAGAAGAGCGGGTCCTCGCTCGGGGACGCCGCCAAGTACGCCGCGGCGATGTCGACGATGCCGTGGTCGAGCGACGCACCGGGAACGCACACTTGGTTCAAGAGCTCGAGCGCCGCCAGATTCGCGGCCAGATGCGGGAGCGATTCGCGCCCCGCGGTCGGGCTCGCGACGAGCGACGTCTCCTTCAAATAGAAACTCCCGAATCCTTCCTTGTGATAGAAGACCGCTTCGATTTCGTTGCCGGGTTCGAGCACACCGCGGCTGGGATGCTTCGGGCCCAACGCGCCCTTGGCCGTCAGTCGAATCTTGCCGCTCGCGCGACCCAGAAAGACCACACCCAAGCTGGTCTCGCCGCTTCGCGCGACCGCCAGCACGATTCCGTCGTCTTTGACCAGCACGTCCGTTCTCCTAGTGCGCTCTCAGATACGCCGTCGCCAGGGTCAAGTATATCGCCATTCCGACGACGTCGTTGGACACGGTGATGAAGGGACCGGTGGCGACGGCGGGATCCACGTTCCATCGATGCAGAAACAAAGGCACCGCGGAGCCGATCAAGGACGCCACCAGAATCGTCAGCATCAACGAAATCCACAACAACCCGCCGAGTGCCAAGTCGCCGCGCCACAGATAAACGAAGATGCACAGCATCGAGCCCAACACCACACCGTTCAGGAATGCCACCTGCAGTTCTTTGAGCACGCGCCGGCCGATATGAAGAATGCCGGCCTGTCCCAGTGCGATCTCGCGCACGGCCACGATCGCCGCCTGCATGCCGTGATTGCCGGCGGTCGCCACGATCAACGGAATGAAAAACGCCAGCACGACGAAGGTCCGCAGCGGGGCTTCGTAGCGACTCATGATCAAGGCCCCCACGATCTCGCCCAAAAATCCCATGACCAGCCAGGGCAAGCGTATCCCCGACACGCGTACGAAGGACTTCTCGCCCAGCTCTTGGTCGGTCGTGCCGGCGATGCGGGTCAGGTCTTTCGACGCTTCTTCTTCCAGCACGTCGATGATGTCGTCCATGGTGATGCGCCCCACCAACCGCCACTGCCCGTCGACGACCGGCATCGTGAACTCGTCGTACTTGGAGAACATCGCGGCCACTTGCTTCTGGTCCATGTCGACCGGGACCGCGACCGCGTTGAGTTGCATGACGTCGCGCACACGCGCCGTCGGCGGCTTGATGACGAGGTCGAGGATGGACATCTCGCCCAGCAGTTTTCCGGCTTCGTTGACGACGTACACGCGCTGCGGACTTTCCACGTCTTCGGCCGCGCGGCGCACGACGTCGATCGCGTCTTGGATGGTGGCGTCGTCGCGCACCGCGACGCGCTCGACCTGCATGAGACCGCCCGCGGTGTGGGCCCCGAACTCCAAGAGCTCCTGGATCTCCTCGCGGTCTTCGGTCGGGAGCAGGGCTTCGACCCGTTCGGTCTTCTCGGGGGTCAAGGACGAGATCAGGTCGGCGGCGTCGTCGGACGGGAGCTCCTCGAGGATCTTCCCCACTTCGTCGTCGGAGAGCCGCGTGAGGAGTGCCTGTCCCGACTTCGCGTCCAACTCCGCCAACACCTCGGCCGCGGTCTGCGTGTCGAGTCGCTTGAGGCAGACGATCTGCTCTTCGATGTCGAGCGGCTGCAGAAGGTCGGCGATGTCGGCGGTATGGAGCGGACCGATGAACGCCTCGATGCCGGCGGCATCGCCAGCCTCGATCAGCGCTCGCAGGCGCTCGGCGTCTTCGGTGCGGGTCGGTTCCATGGGAGGATCCAGCGTTCGTCGCATGCTAGGGTGAGCGCGACGCCTCTGGCAAGGATGAGTTGATGAAGTATTCGCTTGCCGCTAGGCGCTGTCCTCGCGCGCCACGGGCTCGATCGACGAGAGTCCGCGCGCGAGCACACGCACCACGCGCTGGCGCTCCACCGCTTGCACCTCGAACTCGACGGCGCCGTGCGGCCAGCGGTCGCCGACGCGCGGCACACGCCCGATCTCGTGGTACAGGAGACCACCCAGGGTGTCGGCCACGCCCTCGGGGAGGTCCAGCCCCAGCATCTCGTTGACCTCTTCGATGCGCACCCGCGCGCTCATGACCGCGGTGTCGCGGTCGAGGCGTCGCACCAGGTCCTCTTCGGAGTCGAACTCGTCGCGGATGTCGCCGACCAGTTCTTCGATGACGTCCTCAAGCGTCACGATGCCGGCGGTACCGCCGTACTCGTCGACCACGATGGCGAGGTGCTGGCGCCGCACCTTGAATTCGGCCAACAGCTCGCTGATGAGTTTGCTCTCGGGGACGAAGAAGGCCTCGCGCGCCAGGGTTCGGATCGAGAACTCTTCCGCCGAGAGCACCTTCACCAAGAGATCCTGCGTATGCAGGGTCCCGATGACGCGGTCGATGGATCCTTCGTACACGGGGATGCGCGAATGGCCCGCTTCGACGATGGCCGCGAAGACTTCGTCGCGGTCCATCTTGACGTCGACCGCGACGATGTCGATGCGCGGCACCATGACGTCGCGCGCGCGCGTCTCACCGAAATCGGCAATGCTCGAAATGATGCGCTGCTCTTCGCCCTCGGCGGCGGCAGCACCGCGCGTGCCGACCAGCTCCATCTTCTCGGCCAGCGGGATCACTTCGAAGGCGAACAGTCGCGGCAACGCGGGTGAGGCGCGCCCGAGCAGCTTCGAGCCCAGGACGGCGACGGGGCGCAAGAGGTACACGACCGGGATCACGATGGGACGCACGACGCGCAGGAGTGAGCCGGCTCCTTCGAGCGCCAGCGCGCGGGCGGCGAAGGTGGGCAGTAAGAGCGACGCGGCCGCGAACACGCCCGCGCCGATCGGGCCGGCCGCGTGCACCAGGGCCACGGCCGACACCACCACGGCCAGCATGGCGACACCGCGCGCGATGCCGAGTGCGACACCGGTGTGAACGGGGTCGTCGACGGCGCGCCGGTGCAACCAGTCGCCGCCGGCTTCGTCCTGCTCGGTGCGGCGCAACGAGAGTACGCCGAGCGACGTCAGGGCGGCCGACAACGCGGCCAGGAATCCCACCGACACGATATAGACGCCGACGATCAGACTGCTGTTCATTCACTCACTCTTTCTGGCCCGCTAGAACAACTCCCGGACGATCTTCGCCGGCAGCACGCGCTTCAAGACAGTGCGCTCGCGGCGTTCCATGCGCGCCGCCTCCGCGTCCGACGCGTGGTCGTAACCGACGACGTGCAACAGCCCGTGCACCACGATGCGCATCGAGAGGTGGCGCGGCTCGACGCCGAGGCGTTTCGCGTCGCGCGCGAGCGTTTGGTACGAAACATAGACATCGCCCACCACGTCGTCGCCCGGACCCGCGTCGTAATTGAACGAGAGCACGTCGGTCGGCTTGTCCTTCCCGCGATAGCGCCGGTTCAGGCGCCGCATCGCGCGGTCGTCGATCACGACCAGATTGACGGTGTCGCGCCGGCCCCCCACGCCGGCCGCGGCGCGGGCCACGCGGCGACGCCACGCGGCGTCCATCCAGCGCGGGCTGCGAGCGCTAGCCCGACTCAGCGATACCTTCATCGGACGCACCGACGTCCTCGGGTTCCGCGGTCGCCGCGCGCGGCGCGGGCTCGGTCTCCTGCCCCGGATACGCGACGCGCTTGTGATAGACGGTGATCATGACCGCCACCAGCTTCTCCTTGATGACCGCGAGATCGTGCAGCGTGATGCCGCTGTCGTCGAACTCGCCGTCGTGCGCGCGCTGGTCGACCAGGCGCGTCACCATGGCGCGAATGTGTGCGGGGGTCGCGTCCTTGAGCGAACGAACCGCCGCTTCGACCGCGTCGGCGCACATGAGCAGCGCAGACTCCTTGCTGCGCGGCCGCGGGCCGGGATAGCGAAAATCGTCGCGGTTGACGACCGCGTGCGCGTCGCCTTCGACCGCCTTCTGATAGAAAAACCCCATCAAAGTCGTGCCGTGGTGCTCGCGAATCCCGTCCACGATGACCTCGGGCAATCTTTCCTGACGCGCGAGGTCGACGCCGTCGCGCACGTGCGACGACAGGATCAAGGCGCTCATCTGGGGGGTTATCTTCTCGTGCTTGTTGAAGCCGGGCTCCTGGTTCTCGGCGAAGTACTCCGGCTTGAACACCTTCCCGATGTCGTGGTAGTACGCCATCACGCGCGCGCGCAGCGCATCGGCGCCGATCTCCGCCGCGATCGCGTCCACGATGTTGCCCAGCAACATCGAATGATGGTAGGTCCCGTGCGCTTCCATGTTGAGCCGTTTGAGCACGGGCTTGTTCAAATCGGTGAGCTCGAGGAGTGTGAAGCGCGACGCGCGATTGAATACCTGCTCGAACACGGGCAAGAGAAAAACCGTCGCGGCACCGGTGACGAATCCATTCAGCGTTCCCCACAGCATGAGGCGACCCAGCTCGCGCCAGCCCGCGCTCGCCTCCACCGCCAGCACGCCGACCGCGTAGGCCGCCGCGACGAACACGAATACCGAGTAGCCGCGACTGCGTGCACGCATGCGCTCGATGCCGGCGATTCCCGCCGCACCCGCCACCCATCCCACGAAGGCCGGGCTGGCGCCGATCGACGTCGTGAGCGGGAGCAACGCCGCCACGAAAGCACCCACCACCAATCCGAGCCGGTAGTCGAACAGCGCGGCCAAGACGACCGACACGAACGCCACCGGAGCCAAGTACGGGCTCCACTGCAAACGCACCGAGACCGCCACCGCGACCACGAACAAGAGATTCAGCGCCACCACCGCGAGCAGCCGGCGCGGGTCGGCGTAGACCGGTTTCTGGAACGCCGACAGATAGACGCCGAGCATCACGCACAAGAGCAGCACGCGCAGCGACTCGGCCGCGTACGATCGCACCACCGCCAGCGGCGCGCGCTCGGGACTTTGTGCCGCGCGCGCTTCCTCCAGCGCGCGCAGGATAGTCTCCTGCTCGCGCGACACGCGCTCGTGTTGCCCGACGATGCGCTCCTGCTTGGCGACTTCGAAGTAATCTTTGACCGACCCGGCCGCCGCTTCGCGCCGCTTGGTGGTCTCGCGGCCGTCGAAGGCGAGGTTCGGGAGCACGTGCCCGCGCACCACCTCGACGAAGACCTGCGCGCGCGCCTTGTCGGCGCCGAAGCGCGCGCTCGCCTCCGCGCGGATCGCGTCTTCGACCCGCGCCTGGTCGAACAAGCCCGCCACGTCGCGCTTCTGCTCGAACTCTTCGTCGGCCACCACGATCTCGCGATAGCCGTTGCGTCGCAGAACGCCCGCGTTGTCGATCAACCCGCGCGTGAACACGACGCGCTGGTAATCGCGCGCGGCCGCGTGTAGGGCCCCGAATCCTTCCGCGGCGAGTACCGGCCGCAGCACCTCGGGCGGCACACCGGGCAACCACTGCGACGCGCGCGCCACACGCTCGTCGTCGCTCAAGTCGCGCGCGTACACGATGGTCGCCACCGAGTCGAGCAGCGCGGACAAGTCGCGCGTGAGCTCGCGCTCGACCTTGCGCTGGCGTTGGTAGACGGGCGGTACCGCAAGTGAGGCGCGCGCGCGCGCCACCCGCAGGTCGTCGCCCGAGAGCGGGACGCGCAGCGCGAACGGGGCCGCGATGTCGCGGTCGGCGATCTGGCCCTCGCGGTAGACGGGGTCGACGATATCGCGGACCGGCGGCAGGAGGACGACGGTCGCCGCCGTGAACAGGAGGGTCAGGAACGCGTACCATGCCCGCGCACCACGCGGGCGTCGGGTGCGGTCGCGCGGCGCCGTCGAACCGAAGGGGTTACGGGGGGCACGGTCGGTCATCGATGGGTCTCGTCGTCCGCGGGCGGGTTGTTCTTCACTTCGGCCGGTGGGCGTTCGCGCGCGTCGAACGCATTGATGATGCGCTGCACGAGACGGTGTCGCACGACGTCGTCCTGGGTGAGCTGCACGAACGCGATGCCTTCGATGTCGCTCAAGATGCGCTGGGCGGCCAGCAAGCCGGAACGCCCGGGCGGGTCCAAGTCGATCTGCGTGACGTCGCCGTTGACGATAGCCTTCGCGTTACGCCCGAGACGGGTCAAGAACATCTTCATCTGCATCTCGGTCGTGTTCTGCGCTTCGTCGAGGATCACGTAGGCGTCGTTCAAGGTGCGGCCGCGCATGTAGGCCAGTGGTGCGATCTCGATGGTGCCGTTCTCCATCATTTTCGCAGTGCGGTCGTGACCGAGCATCTCGGCCAGCGCGTCGACCACGGGGCGAACGTAAGGGTCGAGTTTGGCCTGGAAGTCGCCGGGCAAGAAACCGAGGCTCTCGCCCGCTTCGACCACGGGGCGCACGAGGAAGAGGCGCTCGACCGCGTCCATGCGCAGGGCCGCCACCGCGGCGGCCACGGCGAGGAAGGTCTTTCCCGTCCCCGCCGGACCGATGCCGAACACGATGTCGTGGCTGCGAATGGCGTCGAGGTAGCGCTTTTGTCCGGGTGTGCGCGGTGCAATGTGCGCACCGCGGCGCGTCGACACGACGACGTCGTTCTCGAGGGCGGCGTACTCGCGCGACGGTGTCACCGCGGGTGCCGCCGCCGTTCCCCCGCCGCCGTTACTCTTCTCGAGAATGTAGTTGATGTCCTGCTCGGACAGCGAGCGCCCGCGCCGAGCAATGTCGATGATCTCGCGAAAGAAGCCGGTCAGCCGTTCGATTTGGTCGTGGCTGCCGCTTAGGATGATGTCGTCGCCGCGGACGACGACGGCATTCGGATAGCGCCGGTCGACGACGGCGAGATGGCCGTCGCGAGGGCCGAAGAGCTTGAGAGGGTCGACGCCCGCAAAGGACAACACCCTCCGGTGGGTCTTCAATCGATTCGCACCTCCTGACTGAGACGTACCGCTACGCGCCAATGATAGAGCAGGAAGGAGGGCGGCGCCAAGTGCGGCTAGCGCGGGATCGTCAGGACGATATTGGGCTCTAAATTCGTGGGATCGGAGACCTTGTCCTTGTTCGCCTCGTACAGGCGCGTCCACTGGGCGGGGTCGCCGTAAACTTCCCAGTAACCGGCAATGATTTCGAGGGTTTCGAAGGGGGCCACGCGGTGCTCGGTCGGGAGCTCACGCGGGATGGTGAGCACCATGTTGGGGTAGATCCACACCGGGTCTTCGATCTTGTCCAGGTTGGCCCGGTAGATTCGCGGCCACTTGCTGGCGGCCGCGTAAATGTCGTCGCGGTCGGCGATGATCGAGAGGCAGTCGCCTTCTTTCACCGTGTAATCGTGCGGCAGGCGCTCGAGCTGCGCGATCTGTCCCGTCAACGTGCGAATGTCGGCCTCGAGGCGCAGGATTTCTTTTTCCACCGGTGTGATCTGATTGCGCAGTCCGTCGATCTGCTTGCGGGTCGCGACCAAGTCTTCTTGCGTCAGCGTGAGCTCGGTCTGCACGCGGTTGCGTTCGGTCTCGAGCGCCGAGCAATACGCCGCCTGGTCGGAGGGCGACATTTTCGCGAGCTCGTCCTCCGAGTAGTACTCGCCCGCCTTCACGTCGACGTGTCGACCCGTGGTCTTCGCGCAGCCCGTGACCGTCGTCAAACACGCCAGCGCAACGACGCCTCCACGCACGAAGTACTTCACGCTACGACTGCTCCTTCTTCGGGACGGCGCTCGACGGCTTGGTGGTCTTGGAATCGCCGGCCTTCTTGTCGGGGCGGCCGCTGCCCTTGCGCAGGGCCTCCAACCGCGCGCGCAGCTCGTCCGGCTTCCCCTTCTTGGAATCGAGGTCGGCCTGCTTGGCGGCGAGTTCCTTGGTCAGGTTGTCCTGGCGTTCGCGCGCGGTGGCGAGGTTCTTCTGAACCGTGGCCACGTCCTCGCGGAGCTCTTCGATTTCGACCGGCGACACGTTGCACGTCGGTGCGGTTCCGCACCCGACGAACACCATGGACACCGCGCACGCAGCCCCAACAAGCCACGCGCGAAGAACGTTTCGCACGCCCAGGACTCCTTTCAAATGTGGGGGTTATGAGAACGAGAACGCCGGTACGCTACCAGCCGGGGAAAACGCTGTCAAGGGGTGAATGCCCCGCGGGCCCTCGAACAACCCCACGCTCACGAGCCGCGCTTGTCCGGGTTCTTGATCTCGATATGGAGGTCGCGCAAGAGCTGCGGGTCGACCGGCGAGGGTGCCTCGTCCATCAACGAAGTCGCCTTTTGCGTCTTGGGGAACGCGATGACGTCGCGGATCGAAGGTGCTCCCACCAAAGTCATGATCAACCGGTCGACGCCGGGCGCAATGCCCCCGTGGGGCGGTGCGCCGAACTCGAAGGCGTCGAGCAAAAACCCGAAGCGCCGCGCCGCGTCTTCCTGGGTAATACCGGTCACCGCCATCACGCGCTCTTGCAGCGCGCGGTTGTGGATGCGAATGCTCCCCGACGCCAGCTCGGTGCCATTGCACACCAAGTCGTAGAGGTGCGCGCGCACGCGCAGCGGATCGCTCTCTAGATATTGAATGTCTTCCTCGAACGGCATCGAGAACAAATGGTGGCACGGCGTGTAGCCGCCCGTGTCGGGATCGCGTTCGAACAACGGGAACTGATTGACCCACAGCATCTCGTAGCCGGGTGCTTGATCGAGGCCGAGGCGGTGGGCAACGTCGACGCGCAGTCGTCCCAATATGCCCGACACGTCGGCCGGCTTTCCGACCAATGCGAGGAGAAGACCGCCTGGGCGCAGCCCGAGCGTGTCGATGACGCGGCGCTCGACGGCTTCGCCCAAGAATTTCGCGGCCACACCCGCGAGTCGGCCGTCGGCGCAGCGCAGGCTCAAGAGGCCGCCCGCGCCGGCCGCCTTGGCGACCGCTTCCAATTCGTCGACGTCGCGCTTCTGCAAGCGCTCGCCCTCGTCCACCACGAAGCCGCGCACGGCACCGCCGCTCTCCAGCACCTGTTTGACGACGCGAAACTCGGTGCCCGCGAAGCACTCGGAGATGGTGCGCAATTCCAGACCGTAGCGAAGGTCCGGCTTGTCGGTCCCGAAGCGATCGATCGCTTCCGCGTACGACATCGCGCGAAACGGCGTCTTGAGCTCGATACCGCGCGTGACGCGAAACACTTCCGCCATCATCGCCTCGACCAGCGCAAACACGTCCTTCTCTTCCACGAAGCTCATCTCGATGTCGATCTGCGTGTGCTCGGGCTGGCGATCGGCGCGCAGGTCTTCGTCGCGCAAGCAGCGCGCGATCTGGAAATAGCGGTCGAATCCCGCCACCATCAGGATCTGCTTGTACAGCTGCGGGCTCTGCGGCAAGGCGTAGAAGCTGCCCGGGTGCAAACGGCTGGGGACGAGGTAGTCGCGGGCACCCTCGGGTGTCGCGCGCACCAGCATGGGTGTTTCGATTTCCAAGAAGCCGCGCGCCGAGAGGAAGTTGCGAATCGCGAGCAGTGCTTTGTGACGCAGCTCGATGTTCTCCTTGAGCGGGCGCCGGCGCAGGTCGAGATAGCGATACTTGAGTCGCAACTCTTCGCTGGCCTTCACGTCGTCGGCGATGTTGAACGGAATGACTTCCGACTTGTTGAGCATCACCACGCGCGACACCGCGACTTCGATCCCCCCGGCGCGGGTGTCGTCGCGCACCATGTCCTTCGGTCGCGCGCGCACCTCGCCCTCGACCGCGATCACGTCTTCCATGCGCAGCGATTCGGTGGCGGCACCCATCGGGCCGGCCGCGTCGATCACGAGTTGCACGCGGCCGTAGCGGTCGCGCAACTCGACGAAGCGGACACCGCCCAGGTCGCGCACGCGCGCGACCCATCCCATCAGGCGCACCTTCGCACCCACTTTGCTCGCGTCCAACTCGCCCAAGTGGTGCGAGCGCGAAAATGGCAAATGGTATCCGCTACCGCTCACGATTCGATCTCCTCATGGTGGACGCTACGAAGCAGCGTCGGATTGCCTGCGAGCGTGCCCCTCGAGCGACTCTAACGCGAAGCGAACTTCCTCGCGCTTGGCGAGGTCATGCCACGCGACTTCGGGTCCCGTCGCGTCGACGACCACGGCCACGCGCGCCTTCTTCTTCGACGCCGCTTCCAACTGGGTCTTTTGCGAACGCCCCGACACGTCGAGCTCCACGCTGCCGAATGCGCGCAGCACGCGCGCTGCTTCGAGAGCGCGTCCTTCCGCGCCCGCTCCCACGCACATGACATAGTAACGCGGCCCCGCGACTTCATTCGCCTCGCTGGTCGCGGGCAGGGCCTCGACGATGCGCTCGAGACCCGCGCTCATGCCGATGGCGGGCGTGTCCGGCCCGCCGAATTCGGCGACCAGCGTGTCGTAGCGTCCGCCGCCGCACAACGCACTCTGCGCCCCGTGCGCGCCGTGATACACCTCGAAGACGGTGCGGGTGTAATAGTCGAGCCCGCGCACGAGGTGGACGTCCTCGGTGAAGGACACGCGCAACGAGGCCAAGAGTTCTTTCACGCGTTCGAAGTGCACGCGATCTTCGTCGACTAGGTACTGCGAGATCAGCGGCAACCGCTGCTTGAGCGTGGTCCCGTATTCCTTCGCATCGAAGATGCGCAGCGGATTCTGCCGGTAACGCGCGAGCGCTTCGGGCGCGAGCTCGGCCGACAGACTCTCGATCGCTTCCAGCAAGACGGCGCGGTAGCGCACGCGCGACGCTTCCGTCCCCACCGAGTTCAAGCGCACGTCGAGACCCGCGAAGCCGAGCTCGGCCAGCGCTTCGACCACCAATTGAATGATCTCCGCGTCGAGCGCGGGGCTGGCACTCCCGATCGCTTCCGCACCGACTTGGTGGAACTCGCGGTAGCGCCCCGCTTGCGGGCGGTCGTAGCGAAACATCGGACCCGCGTACCACAGACGCTGGATGCCGCCCCAGCGGTGCATTCCGTTCTCGAGGTACGCGCGAATCACCGCGGCCGTGTTCTCGGGTCGCAGCGTCAGACTGCGACCGCCGCGGTCGGTGAAGGTATACATCTCCTTGGTGACGATGTCGGACTGCTCGCCCACCGCGCGCACGAACAGGTCGGTCGACTCGAAGATGGGTGTCCGCATGCCGCGATAGCCGAAGCGCTCGAAGGCGCGCTGGAATACCCCTTCGACCGCGAGCCAGCGGCCGATTTCGGCGGGGGTGACGTCGTGCGTGCCGCGCGGTCGCGAGTACTTCATCGGGCCTCCACGACGCGCGAGCGGCGCGCGAGCACGATGCACGCCGCCGTCGCGATCGATGCACCGGTCGAATCCGAGAACCAATCGGTGATGTCCTTGTGACGACCCGGAATCATGCCCTGAAATATCTCGTCGGCCGAACCCACGCTCGCGGCCACGACGACGACGAGAAGAAACGTCATCGCGACGTCGGGCCAGGCCAGCGGTCCCAGCGCACGAAACAACAGGATGGCCAACACCGCGTACTCGAGCGAATGCGCGAGCTTGTCTTTCATCACGAACTCGGGTCCCGGCGGAGTCAGGTAGGGCCGCGACGACACGAAGAAGACCACCGCGAGATACACGACCGCCGCCACCAGCCAGCGCCCATCCACCCGCCCGCTCGTGGTCGAAACCGAAAAGATCCGCATGCGACTCAACGGTCCCCGAAGCGTCGAAACACCGAAACCACCGCGTCGGCGTCGGGCGCGGCCCGCAAGTGTTCGCGAAACTCGCCGTGGTTCAACAACCGCGACAGCCGCGCCAGCAAACGGATGTGTTCGCGACGGCTGTCACGTGTACCGAGGATCACGAAGAACAAGTCGACCGGGGCGCCGTCGGGTCCGTCGAACTCAACCGGCTCGCGCGTCCGATAGAAGGCCGCCGCCAGACGCATGACACCGTCGCTGTAGGCATGCGGAATCGCGACCCCGTTGCCGACACCCGTGCTCATCACGCGCTCGCGCGCGAGGATGTCGTCGGTGGCGATGCGGCGGTCGGCGACGAACCCCTTTTCGTCCAAGTCGGCGACGATGGCCGCGAGGAGGTCGTCCTTGGAGCCGCTCGGCGCGGGCGGGAAGTCCGTCACGACGGCTTCCGGTACGAGTAGCTCGGTCAATCGCATGGTCGTCTTTGGACAGTCGGACGGGTTGTGCGCGCAACGTCGAAGCGCGGCGTCGGTTGGGCGCGGTCGAGAGCACAACATTAGGTGCGACATCGCCCGCGTGTCAAGCCGCAGCGGGCGGTGCGAGCCACGTCAGCGCGCCCGAAACACGCGCACTTCGAGCGTATCGACACTGATCTGGGTCAAATGCACTCCCGGGGGCAGGATCACGTCGGGCGCGATGCGATACGACGCGGGCTCGTGCCCACTGATCGCGACCAGCACCGACACGTCGCCCGACGAGAGCGTGTCGAGCACCGACGCCGGTCCTTCCAGGGTCAGCGAGACGGCGTCCGGCTCGACGTCGGCCTCGATATCGTCGGAATCGAGGAGCACGGTCGGTGGGACGTTGGCCAGGACGCGCTCGGCGCGCGCCGAGACGCGCATCGTCACCGTCACGCGATCGGGGTCGCACGCGAACGCGCGCGGGTCGCAGTCGAGCTCGAGTTCGCGCGTGATGGTCTCGCGCACGCGCGCCAACTGCAGGGTTTCGGTCGTCACGTGCTGGATCCGCTCGATGATCGAGGCGGGCCCGCGCACCGTGACCCACGCCGGCTCGATCGTCAGCCCACCGTCCTCGAGCACGACGTTGGCCGGGAGCGCGCCGGCCGTCGCCAGTGAGACCTGCAGACGCCGCGACACCAGCGGTTCGAGGCCGATGTCGAGTGCGGCCGGCGTCACCACCGCGAGGCGCCCGGGGCTCAGGTCGCCGGCCCCCCGCACCTGTTCGCCGGAGAGCGGAACACGCTGGCGACCCGCTGCCAGGCCGGATAGGTCGGCGACGACCGCCATGCGCTGGAATCCGAGTGCCACCAGTTGGCGTCGCGTCGCCGTGATTCGCACATCCGCGGTAACGGGCACCGGGCCGGCGAGCGCCAGGGAATCAGAGAGTCCTTCGAGAATCAACGGAACGGTTCGAACCCGCGTCACTTCTTCCTGCCCGCTGGCGTTGAACCAGACCAGCAACGCGACGACGACGGCGAGGACTTTGGCGCCGAAGTTGTTGGTAATGGCGCGGGCGACTTTCATGGGCCGCGTCGACCTTGGGCGACTAGTTCGCGCCCGACACGACGAGATCCTGACCGACGCGCAGATCTTCCGACGGCCGCAGTCCGTTGAGCTCGCGGATGCGAGCGACGGTGGTGCCGTAGCGGCGTGACAGCGTCCACAACGTGTCGCCCTTTTGCACGCGGTGGACCACGGACGCCGTCGTCGCGGAGGCCTCCATCCGGTGCGGCGGGTGCGTGCGGAAGAACTCGAAAACGCCCGCGGCGATGGCGCGCGCTACTTTTTCGCGGCCGTCGGGGTCCTTCACGAGCTTGGCGTCGGAGTTGTTGGATATGAAACCCGCTTCGACCAGAACCGACGGCATCGAGATGGTGCGCAGCACGGAGAAGGACTTCTGCTTGACCGCGCGCGTGGGCAAGAGATCGCGCCCGCGCACGGACTCGAGAATCGATTCGGCCAGCAGTTCACTGCGCGCCAGCACCGACTGCTGATTGACGTCGAGCAACATGTGGACGATGTCGTCATTGCCGCTCTCTTCGAGACCGAAGTCGTGCGCCGCTTCGCCGCTTGCCCAGGCCTGGTTGGCCGCGCGCTCGGCCCCGGCCGGTGCCACGAAGTAAATCTCGGCGCCGCGCGCGGAGCGGCTCGGCGCCGTGTTCAAGTGAATGCTCACGAACACGTCGGCGCCTTTTTGCTCCGCAATCTCGTTGCGGCGCGGGAGGGTCAAGTATTCGTCGCCCTCGCGCGTCAAAACGGCGTGTACGTTTCCGTTGCGATTGAGGATCTCGGCCACGCGGCGCGCGAGATCGAGCGTGAGCTTCTTTTCGACCAAGCCGTAGCGCCCCATCGCCCCCGCGTCGTGGCCGCCGTGCCCAGCGTCGACCGCGACCACGAAGGGCCGCGGCTTGGGTGGCGTGGTCTGAGTCGCGGTGGGCGCGGGACCAACGGGGATCGTTTCGAGCGGCTGGACGGCCGCGGCCGTGTCGCGCACGGCCGGCATCAACGAGTCGGCCTTCGCGACCGTCTCCGGCGAGGGGACGATGTCGACCACCACGCGATTCGGCCTGCCGGCCCCGGAAGGAAGCGCGAAGACGTCCCATTTCGACGGACGCTCGAGGTCGAAGATCACGGTCACCAAGCCGGCGTCGACCTGCGGACGTATCTTTCGTACCCCGTTCGAGCCGACCGATACGGGTCCGACGTCGAGGCTCAAAGCCGCCCCTGGGAAAGACACGGCCACGCCGATGGAATCGGCCAATCGAGCCACCGTGTACTCGGCCGGCCGCGAGAGGTCGATCACGACCCGGGTGTGCGTCCCCGACGTGGAATGACGAATCCCGTCGACGCGCACGACGCCCGCGCCGTCCGCAAGCCCGGCTGCTAGCAGACCCACGGCGAAAACGCCGGAAGTCAGGAGCCATCGTTGGTTAGATCGATAAATCATTACGAAACAAAGGGATAAATGAACCGCCGCCCCGAAAGATTAGCCTTCGGTCTCCAGGGTGACAAGGAAAAATCAGGGGGCTAGTCGGCCAGCACGTAGCGAAGCGGGTCGACCCGCTCGCCATTGTGCTCGATCTCGTAGTGGAGGTGGGAAAACGTTGACCGGCCGGTCGACCCGACGCGCCCGATCACGTCGCCACGCGTAATCTTTTGGCCCTTTTGCACCAGCCGTCGCTGCAGGTGAGCGAATCGGGTGGTGAAGCCGCTACCGGTCGAAATCTCGACCACGTTGCCGTAGGTCTGTTCGACTCCCGAATAGGTGACGACTCCGTCCGCGGTGGCGTAAACCGGCGTTCCCAAACGCGCCGAAAAATCGACGCCACGGTGCATCGCGCGTCGGCCCGTGATCGGATCCATGCGCCACCCGAAACGACTCGACACGAAGCCGACCGTGACCGGTCGCAACGATGGCGTGGTGCGAATCTTCTCGTTCGCGGACTCGAGGTTCGAAAGGATCTCTTCGTAATCCCGCGTTTGCAGGCGAGCCTGGCGCAGCAGCTTGTCGATGTCGGCACGCGCCGTGAACAAACGATCGCGGGTCTTGCCGTCGATCGTCGACAGCGATTGCGCGAAGTTGACCTGCGGTCCACCCACGCCGACTTGAGCGACGTCCTGATCGAGGTCTTCGAGGTTGGCGATGATGCGAGCCTTGTTCTGGAAATCGAAGTTCTGCGCGACCTGTTGCTTGAGCGTCTCGAGTTCGGTGGTCAGACCGTCGATCTCGCCCCGCAGTTCCTTGTTCTGGTTGGCCAGGGTCTCAACCAGATACGCGTCCTTCATGCGGCTCGAATGGGCCAGCACCGCCCATCCCGACGCCCCCAGCGCGATCAGAATGGTGGCAGCGAGCGCCCATACGACGTTCCGCCGCACCTGGAAGGCGCGCGGCTCGTGGCTCCCGTCGGGGAGATAAAGGAATGTTAGTATCTTATCGCGGATCAACGGGTTTGCCTTTCGGACCCGGAACGCTAGCGGACACCCGGTTAGGTGTCAAGCGCTTCCCATACCCCAGGCCGCAAGGTTTGTACCAAGCGGGCCGGTTCGCCGCGTGTCGGCGCCGCCACACGGGTCGGACAGGCCCGTCCGGGGACAAAAAAAGGCGGGGCCAGACAGGCCCCGCCTTCGGTTTATAGACCTCGCGGCCACCGCCTAGTTCTCCATGTAGCCTTGGAGGAACTTGGCCCGGGTCGAGTGTCGCAGCCGCTGGATCGCCTTTTCCTTGATCTGGCGAATACGCTCGCGGGTCAGCTTCAGTCGCTTGCCGATGTCTTCGAGCGTCATCGGTTCATCACCGCCGAGCCCGAAGTACATCGACAGGATGCTGCGCTCGCGCTCCGAGAGCGTGCCCAGCGCACGCTCGAGATCGTCGGACAATGCCGCCGCGTAGGTGTCCTCATCGGGCGACGCCTGCTTCTCGTCGGTCAAATAATCGACCAGAGCCGTGTCGTCCTTTTCGCTCGAATACGGGTCGTCGAGGGACACGTGCGAGTTCGCGATCACCATCGTGTCGGCGACCTCTTGCACGGAGATCTTCAGACGCGCCGCGATTTCGTCGGCGGTCGGACTCCGACCCAATTCCTGGTCGAGCTGACGCGAGACCTTGCCGATGCGATACAACGTGCCGGCGCGGTTCAGCGGCAGGCGCACGATGCGCGACTGCTCTGCCAAGGACTGCAGCATCGCCTGCCGAATCCACCACACCGCGTACGAGATAAACTTGAAACCGCGCTCTTCGTCGAATCGATGCGCGGCCTTGATCAGGCCGACGTTACCCTCGTTGATCAGATCCTCGAGCGATAGGCCCTGGTTCGCGTACTGCTTCGCGATCGAGACGACGAAGCGCAGGTTGGCCTTGACCAATTGGTCCAGCGCCGACTTGTCTCCGCTCTTGATCCGCTTCGCGAGATCCCGTTCCTGTTCGCGCGTCAGCAGGGGTGTGCGATTGATCTCGTGGAGATAGAGATCGAGGCTGCGAATACCGGCTCCGGCTTCCGCTTTCTTGCGACCTTCGGCGGCCACTCGCTCGTCTCTTTCTTCCATCTTGCGCTCCATATTGCTTCCCTCCTGGCTCGGACGTCGCGGGATCAAAAACTTCCCGCGCTCACTTTCCTTCCGGAATCACCGTTACGAAAGAGGTGCTTTTCCCTCTCTTGACCAGGAAAGCGATGGGATCTTTCCTCTCTTTGAGCTTCTTCGAAATGGCCACGTAGTCGTCGATGTTTCGCACTTCATGCGAGTACACTTCGGTAATCACGTCGCCCTCGTGAAGCTCGGCTTCCTCGGCGGGGCTCCCTTCGTCTACACCCGAAACCACAACCCCTTCCTCGCCGCGATCGAGCCGATATTGCTGGCGCACCTCGCCGTTGTGCGCATCCTCGACGTGCAGCCCCAGCCACGCGTCGCTTTGCTTCGTCGGCGCCGACGCTACTGCCTCTTCATCCGGTCGCTCGCCGACGGTCACGTTGACCTTTTCCTCTTTGCCATCCCGCACCACCACGACCGGGACGGTCTTCCCGACCGGGGTTTCCGCGACCTTAAGACGGAACTTGCTGTCGTCCCTTACATCCTCGCCGTCGAAGCGGACGATCACGTCGCCGGTCTGGAAGCCTGCCTTCGACGCCGGGGTGTCCGGTTGAACACTCTGTACCAGGATGCCCTTGTCGAAATTCAAACCCATTCCTTCGGCCAAATCCTTATCCAACTCCTGGAGCTGGATGCCGAGGTAGCCGTAGCGAACTTTCCCCTTGGCGATGAGCTCGCTCATGATCGCCTTGGCCATATTGATCGGAATGGCGAAGCCGATCCCCTGACCCGACGGGTTGATGGCGGTGTTGATGCCGATCGCTTCGCCCTTCAAATTGACCAGCGGACCGCCGCTGTTGCCAAAATTGATGGACGCGTCCGTTTGCAAATAATTCTGATACGTCGCCTCTCCGCCCACGATGTTGAGATCGCTGCGACCCTTGGCGCTCACGATGCCGACGGTCACGGTACCCTGCAACTGCCCGAACGGTGTACCGATCGCCATCACCCAATCGCCGACGCGCATGGCATCGGAGTTACCCAGCGATACCTTCGGGAGGTTCTTCGGCGCGTCCGTCAGCTGAAGTACGGCGATGTCGGTGTGACGGTCGGTGCCGACGACGCGTGCTTCATGCTCCTCTTCCTCGTCTCCCTTTTCCAAAACGACTGTGATCTTCTCGGCGTCGCGCACGACGTGATAGTTGGTCAGGATATGTCCTTCGTCGTCGAAGACGAAGCCGGAACCGCCGCCCGGGACGCGTCGATTGCGTTGACCCCGCTGCTGCTGCTGGTCCTCCGGGAAGAACTCGCGAAAGAACTCGAAGGGCGCATCGCCTTCGCCGCGCTCGGCCGCGCTCATCGCGCGCTCGGTCTTGATGAACACCACCGCCGGGAGGACTTTTTCCGCCACGTCGGCGAATATCGAACTTCCGTCCGCACGGACCGTCGCGGTCCGGTCGGCCTGTGACCCCGCCGCGGACGCCATGCCCGCCGCGAGGATCGATCCAAGTACAAATGCCCGTGCCAGCTTCATAAGGGGCCTCACCCAACATCCTTCCATTTACGTACGGCCTCGGTCGCGCGACGCTTGGTCGTGCGACAGGCGAATCGGTTAATCCTCACAACGATGTCGAATACCTAGCGGCTTGGACAGGCGCCGAGCGCCCACCCGAAGGCAGGGGGAACTGGGAAGATGCAAGAAGACAGACTGTGCACTCTCGACTGTGCGATACAAAGTGTATCCCCAAGACCTGCCCCTGTCAACCTTTCCCTTCCCGACTTGCCTCGTAACCCGCGCATTCAGCATCTCTTGCCTAGTGGTTGCGCGCCCCTACAGTCGCGCGCGATCCATTGTACGTCCCGATCGTGGAGTCGGTTCCTTCCCGCAAGACACCGCCTCCAAACAGGTTGCATGCACCCTGCCAATCGGGCATGATTCGCCGCGATCGACGCCGCCATGGCGGCCAACAGCGACCAAGGACCCAACCGGATGACGTCACCGAGCCACTTCGAACGAGTCGGCGCAGAAGACCTACGCATCGCAGCCGACACCCACTTTCGCGACCGCACCCTTCCCGGCGAAGCGGCACGGCGCGAACACTTCTCCCATTTTCTCGACGCCACACCCAAGGGTACATGCTTGGTCCTGCTTGGCGACATCTTCGATTTCTACTTCGAGTATCGTTCCGTCGTACCTCGCCGCTTCCTCGACGTGTTCGCCGCACTCGCTCGCACCACCGCGCGCGGCGTCGAGACCCACTTCCTCGGCGGCAACCACGACTATTGGGTCGGCGACTTCTTCGAGCGCGATCTCGGCGTGCGTGTGCACAAGGAGGAGATCCGACTCGAATGCCAAGGTCGCAAGCTGGTGCTTGCCCACGGCGATCTGGTCATGCCGCGCGATTACGGTTACAAAGTACTCAAGACGGTTATTCGCAATCCGGGCGTGATCGCGGCATCGCGGTGGATTCACCCCGACATCCTCGACAGCATCGCGGGAGGGGTCGCGCACGGGAGCCGGACCCTCTTCCACGTGGCGCAGGAGAAAAGGGCGCGCGCGGTGGCCGAGCACGCGTGGGGGCATTTCTTCCAGCGTGGAAACGACGCCTTCGTGATGGGGCACGTGCACTTTCCGATGCACGAGACGCGCGACGGGAAGGAATTCCTGATCGTCGGCGATTGGATCGAGCACTACACCTTCGTCCGCATGACCAACGGACGACTGCGCATCGAGTCGTTCAAAAGCTGAAGCCGAGCCCGATGCGATGGTTGTCGCCGAGCTCGTCGGACGGCAAGAACGCGTAGTCGACGGTGATCTCGTGCCAACGGAAGCCGGCGCCGAAGGTCGCGCCCTGGACGTCGTAGTTCACCTTGTAGCCCGCGCGCAGGGCGAGAACGCGACGATACGAGTACTCTGCCCCCACGTGCTCATGCACGTCGCCGTCATTGGGAAACACACCGTCGAGTGTCACCAGGATGCGACCGTCGAGGGCTGCAATCTCGGACTCGTAGCTCCCGCCCACCTTGACGTAGCGCGGCAGTGCGAACTCCTCTTCGTCGAACTTCATCGGCGGCCCGATGTTCCCCGCCACGGCCGCGAACTTGACCCCGCGAATCTTCGCTACGTGATACAAGCCGATGTCGAAGGCGATGCCGGACGCCGATAACTCGTCGATGCGCTCGTAGACGGGCTTCATCGCGATGCCGACCGCGAGGTTGGGCACGATGTAGCGCGCGTACGCCGCGGAGACGGCCACGTCGTAGGCGCCGAAGGTGCCCAGCGGATAGGCCGACGGCGTATCCTCGTAGCGGTCCATCGCGTCCATGTAGAGCCCGGTGAACATGAACCCGATCGTTCCCCAACTGGTCTCGTGCACCACCGACGCCTGCTCCAATCGCATCGACGCGAAGTATTCGTTGTGCGCGAGCGTCACGTTGGTTCCTAGCACGGCCGCCATGGCACCCGGGTTCCAGTAGATCGACGACGCGTCTTCGGCCACGGCGGTGTAGGCCTCGCCCATGGCCGACGCGCGCGCGCCGAAGCCGACGCGCAGGAACAAGGCACCCGACGAACCGGGGTCACCCGCGTGCGCCGTCCCGGCCCCAGCCAGGACGAAGAGTGTCACGAGAACGCGTTGCGAACGCATGGTGTCGACTCCTTTATTGTGACGCCCTAGCGTCGAATGGCGAACGTCTTGTAGACGGCGCCGTCTCCGCCGCTGCCCTGAATCTCGAGCCGCATGAAATAGATGGCGCTCTTCAAGCTCGACACGTCGATGGCTTCGTCGAACGGCGTGTCGACGAGCCCGTTGGGATTGACGTCGAATTCGCGCACGACCGCCTCTTCCCCCTCGAGGGTATGGATCGACAGGCGCACGTGGGCGCGCGTGTTGGTGGTGACGCGGGCGTGCACGACACTCGCCAAAACCGGGTTGGGATAAATGATAAACGATCCGGCGTCGAATGTGCTCGTCGACGTCGCCAGTGTACCGCTCACCGAGACGCGTCCCGTGCGCGCGAGATCGGCGCGCGACATCGGCCAATAGAGCGAGCCGATACTCGCCGCCAGCGACTGAATCGAAAGCGCCGAGGTCGGCTTGCTGGCCAGCGTGTCGACGACGGTGTCGACCCCGTCCAGCGACGCGTACGCGCCCAACACGACCACACTGCCGGCACCGCCGGACAAGTCCGCGAGCGTGGGCGCAGCGCCCGCTTCCGCGGGTGCCGCTCGCGGGAACGAAGCCACCGGGTTGCCGTCGGCGCGGAACGCCGCCAGCGTCCCGTCGTCGAGCGGAAACAACACGTCGACCGCTCCCCCGTCGAAGTCGGCCAAGATCGGACTTTCCAATTCGCGGTGTGGCACGATCGAAGGGGCATCGCCCGCGGACTCGGGGCGAATCGCGCGCGGCCATTCGAGCATGAGCCGCGCGTTGGACTTGAGCAGGTACATGTTCTCGGCGTCCCAAATCGCGATCTCGAGCGTACCGTCGTTGTCGACATCACCGAGCGCGGGTGCCGACGGGTAGGGCGCAGCCAGCTTTCCCGACTCCGTGGTAACGCTCCCCGACGACATGTCGAACACGAACACGTTGCCATCCGGCGTCGCGATCACGACCTCGTCGTCGCCGTCGTGGTCGACGTCGCCGACCGCGGGCGCCGACGGCAGGAACTTCGTCGCGTCCCATCCCGATGGAATCGGCAGCGTTTCGGTCCACGCCGACGCCGCCACGTTCAACGGCGTCCATCGCACGACCACGCGCGATGACGTGGTGTCCACCCCGCACGCAACCACACCCGTCGCCGAAGTTGCGCCGGAGATGCTCGCGACCGCCAGCGGGGCCAGAAACTGCACGTTCACGACGGCCGGCCACAACGTCGCGGCCGACGGCGGGACGACGACGGCGCCGCCCGCACCGATGAAGCGAATGCGAACTCCGCCCGCGTCGTGCTCGGCGATCGCAACCTCGGGCGCACCGCCGTCGCCGACGTCGATCAATACCGGGGGCGCCGCGGCGGGCTGCCCGGCGAACAGGATACCGGTGGTACCCGGGTTGGAGTCGCCATCGACCAACTCGGCGCCGCTCGCCTTCCACGCGTACACGTCGCCGTCGACGCTCGTCGCGACGATTTCGATGTCGGCGCCGCCGTCGAGATTCGCGAACGCTGGCGGCCCGATCCACTTGACGCCGGGAACGGCGACGAAGGGAGCGATGGTGTTCGGATTCAGATCGGGGTCGACTTTTTCGCGACCCGTTTCGTCGAAGACGAACACGCCGGCGTCGTCGCCGAGTGCGACGATCTCGGGGGCACCGGCGCCGTCGAGATCCACTACCGTTGGCGGTTGATTCTGCGCCGACGCCGACCAGCGCACGCGCGCTTCGTCGTACGAAATATCGCGGCCGATCGCGACCCGCATGCGAAATCCCGGCGGCGACAAGGTCTCGATCGAGATTCCGGTCTCGGCCCCCGCGTTCGAGCGCGACGCGGGTTTCGTGTCCGGCCCGAAGACAGGGTTGTTGCGATCGCCGGTGCGGTACGAATCGAAGTGGTTGCCGAGAGCGAACGCGGACGGGCCAGGCTGGTCCAAGTCCTGGACGCCGTCGGCCTCTTCGAGGTCGACGCCCTTGCGCGCCGCGTAATCGTCGGGGAGATAGCCGTTCTGCGCGGCGTCCGTCACCACGCGCTCGTCGACGTGCCATACGTACACACCGCTGCCGGTATAACGGAACGTCACGTCGAACCCGTAGCGCGGGTCGTAACGACGCACGGCCGGATTCGTGAGGTCGGTGAGAAAGAAGTCGAACTCGGCGCCGTCGAGAGATTCCGTGTTCTCCGGAATCAGATTACTGTCGACGTCACCGAAGGTGAACAAGCTGTCGAAGTTTGCGTCGTGGACGCGATTGGTGACGAGGTAGTACTCGCTCTCCGTGATCGGAATCTTGACGCACAGTGTGTCCGTGTCCGCGCCCGTGTTCACGTCCGTCAAACGCACGTTGGTCGCGGTGCCGCCCGCGTCGATCACGACGGGGTCGAGCCAACCCGCGAGCACGCGGTTGAACGCGCACGGGAATCCCGGCACGAAGCCGTTCACGTTGAACAGGCCGTACCCCATCAAGCAGAAGCTCCCGGCTCCCTGCGAATCGGGGGCGCCAGCGGGCGTGGAGTCGAACATCGGCAAAAGGCCGATGCGACTCGCGAACTCGAACGCCCAGATGCCCAGCGTCCCGACGGTCGCGTAGTCTTGCGATGCGTGCGACGGGACGATCGAGAAATTGTCGACGAAGTAGGGGTCGCCGCCGGCCGTGTCGCCGGTCGGGAGCCCCGACGATGCTGGATCGTCCTGCGCGACGCGGATGTCGCTGCGGTCGTAGAAACTCGACCAAATCTGGTTGGGCGAGTCGGCGTTGACGTCGGTCTCTTGTCCTGCACCAGCGTGGATGATGAACACATGGTCGTACTGAGAGAAGTCGACGCTCGCGTCGGCCAGGTCGATCACCGTCTGCGCCAGCTCTACGACACGCGTCTCTTCCTTGGAATCGGCACCGTAGTAGCCCATGCCTTGGGGCAGCGTGTACAACGTGCCGTCGAGCGTCCATTGGAATACGAGACGTCCGCGCGAGGCACCGCGAAAGTACTGCTCGCTGTGGATGAGTTCGTTGGCGAACCAGGTCGAGTCGCGCACCGCGGTGCGATTGCTGCCCGGTTGGCCGCCCATCAAGCTGTCGGAGAACTGGACTTGGAGGGCGATCACGCGCAGCGTGTCGTCATCGACGGCAGTCGCATGGCGCGAAAGACTCTCGAGCCGGGCGCGTTGATACGCGTTGGGCGAGTGATTCGTGGCGACGTGCGACGGTAGCGCGCGCGACTGCATACGGCCGTCGGACCCGCGGTACGAAGGAACGAATTGTGCGGCCCCCGCCTGGCTCGCCGCCGCGACGCCTATGCACGCGAGCATCCATGCGGCGGGGCCGGGACGAAAACAGCCGAGTCGAAACATCAAAGCGTGATCTTTCTAATGAAGCGGGATGTGGATCGAATTCGAGATCGGAACCGCACTGCGACTTCGGGGCCTTGCAACGGGGCGAAGAACGTCTATCACTCTATCCAAGTTCGCTCGCGATGGTCAACAGTAAAGGGGGAGTTGACGCCCGTAATTCGCCGCCCCTGATCGACGCTTACTCCGGCGCAACTCCCCCTTACTTGGTCGGCTTGCCTAACCAGCCTACTCGACGCTACCAGCCAACCAGAATGTGGGGTCTATTTAGCGAGCCTGTTTCTTCTTCGATCCCTTCTCGCGCGCGGTCTCCGACCGCGTGCTCTTCTGGGCCACCGTCGCGCGCGTCGAGTGTTCGCTCGGACGCGTGACGCGAACGACGCGCGTCGCTTGCTTTGTCATGGCGACGACGTCGGCCCGGTCGACCGACGACCGTCCGCGCGCGCTGCTCGTCGACACGATGCGCTCCGTCGTGCGCACCGAGTGCGTCGCGATGGTGCGCGTCTTCGGTTCGATCGCGCGGGTCTGGACCCCACTATCTTGGAAACGGCCCGAGGGCTTGGTGCGCTGCTGGGTCGCGAACTCGCGCGACGATGAGCCGCGTTCACCCTTGAAGCTCTCGCGCCCAACACGCTCGACGCGGCTCACCCGCGACGGACTGCGGTCGGCATTTTCGTCGCTGCGCCCAACGCCCGCGTAAACCTGCTTGAACCTGGGCGCGGGCCGGAAGCTGTCGCTGGGACGCGCACAGCTTGCGCGGTACGAGACGAACGCGTCGTTGCATGCGCGGCATCCGTCGCCCACGTACACGTGGACACCCGGGCCGCCGTAGCACAGGTACGACGGGTAGCGCGCCCAGTGGCGCACGTAGAAGCGCGCGTAGGACACGCCGACGAAGTCCCACCGGCACGAAACCGGGAGCAGCGTCATGTAGAAGTCGCGGCACGCGACGAAGGGATCGCCGTACACGCGGAAGCCGCAGTTACCGACGAACACGCCGGCGCCATAGACCGAGTAGTCGAACGGGACCGGGCTGCCGACCGCGAACACATACGCGATGCCGGCGCCGTCCAAGCGGTCGAGACCGAGGTCGCTCGCGCGATAGCAGTACGAGCGACCACCGTATAGCCAGGCGTCGTCGTACGCCGAGTTCGGATACAGCACGTGCATGTAGCCGTCGGTGTCGACCATGAAGAGCGTCGTGTAGCAGTCGCGCTCCGGTCGCAGCCACACGGCGACGTCGGCGTAGTTGTCGAACACGTCGCCGCCTTCGACCCAAACGCTCACGTTCGCCTGCGCGGCGACCGCGTAGTGTCCGGCGTCGGCGACGGTGGTCGTCGCGACGAGCGACGCGGTCGCAAGACCGAGAATCATCGTATTTCGAAGCAGCGGCGTTCTCATCGCACAGCACCTCCAACAGGGGCGACTCGCGAGAGCTCCAGGATATTGTCCACCGCTTGATAGGCCCAGTTCATCTGGATGTTGTCGCTGGTTACGTTGGTGACTTCGAACTTGGCCATGTTGAAGTTACCCTGACCGTCGACGATCTTCACGATGTAGCTGTGACCGACGATTGCCTCCGCCCGCTTGGACGGCGCCCAGCCTGTTTCGGGCGCCCAGTCCACTCCCACCAACGCGATCACGCCGTAATCCTGGATATCCACCAAGGGACTCGCGGCGACGACGTAATTGACGCCGCCCGAGTTCTCGAAGTAGATATCCGTGGTGCCTAACGACGCCGCTTGCGAGCCATTCGAGAGACTCGAAAAATCGTAGCCCGCATGCGACGGATCTTGCCCCAGATCGACCAGCACCAAATTGAAACCTTCCGGCCGGGGAGTATCGAACACCGTCTCCCGGCTCAGTTCGCTCTCATTGCCGGCCGCGTCGATCGCGACCACGGCGTAGAACCAGGTCTCGCCGTTGACGACATCGAAGTCGTCGTAGGACGTCGCGTTGGACGATACGTCGGCGAGGTGAAAATAGGGCCCGTCTGGAGCTTGGTTGCCGCGCCATACCGCGTAACCAGCGAGATCGGGCTCCTCGTTCGGATTCCAATAGAGGGTGACGACACCGTCTCCCGTTACGCTGAAAACCCCGTCGGGTGGAAACGGTGGAGCATCCACCACGACGGGGTTCTCGTCATCGCAACCAGCAACGAAAGGGAGCATGAGCATCACTGCGGCGACCGTCGACGCGGCACCCGACAGCCGAGTCGTGCGATCGATTGGGTTTCGCATACGCAGTTGGTGCGTCGTCATGCCATCCCCTAGCGCAAGCGATGTGCCATGCGCGCGGAAGGAATTTCCCGGTCGCATCAACGAATTGGAATGAAACGGATTAGGGCACCGCGGCGAGATCGCGAGGCGTGTGCTAGGCGGGCTTCGCGGTTCCGGAATCGTGGTGTTGGAGTTACAGGCCTGACCTCGAATGAGGACGCAATCCCGGAGGTCGATTGGGGTCGTGAACTCTGGTGAAATGGGGTCCTCGATAGACAGAAAACACTGACGCCCCGATCCGTTCCGGTGTCAATTTTCGAGACCCCACCTCTCGAAATTAACTTTACTCCGCAAAGCCAGCAGCTTGCTTCGGAACGAATCTAGGGCGTCAGCTTAATTCGGTTTGCCTTTCGGCTTCCGAATCTTTGGGTCGAGAGTGTTTCTCCTCTGTCTCCAGTCCTATTTTCTTAGTTCGGGGTTCTGGGGGAGCTTGCGATCCCCCAGAACCCTTCCCCCACCAGATGGAAGTTCATTTACGCACGGGATGACTTCCACAAGGGCGTACCGCAACCCGTATGCCAACGCGCGCTCGCGCCGTGACGTGAGGTTTCGGTCATGCTATCCGCATATTTGCTAATGTGTTCCACGCGTGTATCCACATCGTGTTGCCCGATGGTCGTCGATGACAAACGGACGACTATAAAGAACGGGCGTATGCCACGACCATCAAAACGAACGTAAGCATTGTAACGAAAATGGCTTGGGCCAGCCGGCGGGAGCTATTAAAAACTTTAATAATCGGGGGCGATTCGAGCGCGACTGAACGAGCGCTCGTACGAAGAACAGATCGGGCTACTGGATATTGTAGCGTTTGATCTTCGAGAGGAGGTTCGGATAGCTGATGCCGAGGTGGACGGCCACCTGAGACTTGTTTCCGGAGTGGCGACGCATCGCTTCGAGGATCATGGCCTGCTCGATCTGCTCGATGCGCTCCCGCAGCGTCTCCTCGTTCTTGGTCGGGCTCTCGACTTCGGGGACGCCGCGCAGGACTTCGGGTGCCACGTGCTGGACACCGAGTGCGTCGCCGTCATCGGCCAGGATGATCGCGCGCTTGATGACTTTCTCCAGCTCGCGAACGTTCCCCGGCCAATGGTACTCGACCAGCTTGGTCATGAACTCCGACGTGGTTCCGTCGATCGCCTTGGACATGTCGCGCGCGATCTTGCCCACGTAGTGGTGAATCAGGAGCGGGATGTCTTCGGCACGCTCGCGCAACGGGGGTACCGTCAGCGGGAAATCGTTGATGCGATAGAAGAAGTCTTCGAGGAAGCGCCCCTCTTCCACCATCTTGAGCAAATTCGTCTTCGACGCGCACACGACGCGCACGTTGACGTTCATGAATTCGTTGGCGCCGACCTTGCGCACTTTGCCTGAATCGAGGAATTGCAGGAGTTTGCCCTGCATCGCCATCGACGTCTTCCCAATCTCGTCCAAGAAGATGGTGCCGCCGTTGGCTTCGCTCAGGAGACCGTCCTTGTCGAAGTAGGCGTTGGTGAAAGCCCCGCGCACATGACCAAAGAGCTCGGACTCCAACAATTGCTCCGGTAGCGCCGCGCAGTTCACGTGGACGAACGCCCGATCGCGGCGCTCGCTCAGTAAGTGCACCGCGTAGGCGATGAGTCCCTTACCGGTTCCGGTCTCGCCTTGGAGCAGAACGGTCGCGTCGGAGTGTGCGACGCGCTCGGCGAGGTTCAGGAGATGAATCATCTCCTTGTTATCGGTGAGGACGCCCTCGAATCCCTTGCTGGTTCCCGGACGAACACGAGCCGTGCGCCCCTTGCGCTCCGACCGCACCAACTCATAGACGGAAATCGAAATCAAACTCGAGTAGGCAGCGACGAAATGCAAGTCGTCCTGGCTGATCGGCGCGCGCACGGAGTCCCCCGCCTTGACGATGCACAATACGCCGAGATTTTCACGATCAAATCCCAAATCTTGGATGAGGAGCGGGCCCGGCGACGCCAGGCGCCCACGAAGATCGACAAGAGTCGGATCCTTCTCGAAGTCCGTCACCACGACCGGGCCGCGCGACGATGCGCCGCGCTTCGTGTACCACGATTCGACCGCCTGCGCCTCCTTGACGGCCAGGCCTTCGCGAGCGATCACTTGCCAACCCCGCCCGCTTGCCGCTGGAATCGCGATGAAGCCGGCGGCCGCGTCCAATTTTTCGATGATCAGGCGCAGCGTCGACTCCAGTCCCTTCGACAGCTGGTCGCGCGAACGGCCGCCGCCCTGAATCTCGCCGAGCGCCGAGAACTGATCGATGACGCGGCGCGTGGCGTTCGACATCTGGTCTTCGATCCGGCGACGCAGCGCCGCCAGGGCCTTGCGAAACTTTGCGCACTCCTCGTCGGCCGCGATACGATCCGCTTCGTAGACGGCCAGAAGCGCGTCGTCAATGTTACCAAGTCGTCGCTCGACGTTGGAAAGCAGCGCGTGCGACACGATGAGCGCGCGCGGTTCGTCAATCTTCCCGAGCGCCAAGACGCTGTCCGCGAGTGCCGACTTGGCTTTCAATAGCGACGCTTCCGAACGCGCACGCACGCACAGGCGGGCCATCAACTGCTCGGAGACGGCTTTCTCGTACGGATTTCCGTGCTCTTCGAACGAGGTGACGCTCGCCGCCATCGCCTCCAAGGCACCCGGCAGGTCGTCGGTACGGGCGAGTGCGAGCGCGCGCGTCCGGTGGAAAAATCCCACTTCGTAGAGTTCACCGCAGGTGGTCGCGATGCGCAGGCCCTCGTCGATCGACGCCAGGGCGTCGGCAATCGCTCCCGTCTTGTACTGGACGTCGGCGAAGCGGCGCAAGCTCTCGGCGACGATGTCGCCCTGCGGCGCGAGTCGGCGTCCCTTTTCCAGGGCGGACGACAGATTGGCCGAGGCGCAACGCAGGTCGTTTCGGGCCATCATGAGTTCGCCCAGATACTCGTCGGCCAGGGCGGATTCGCGCTCGTAGCCGAGCTCGTCGGCCATGGCCTGTGCGCGCAAGAGCGCCTTCTCGCCGCGACCGAAGGAACCACGCGCGACGTGGGTGCGGCCGAGCATCAAGAGCGCGCGCGTCAAACTTGCCTGATCGCCGAAGCGCTCGGCGCCCGAGGCGGCCGCATCGAAGGAGCTAATCGCATCCTCGAAGCGACGAAGCTTGGAGTACACGACACCCAGGTTGAGCTGAACGACGATGAGGTGCTGCGAAAGCCCGAGCGTCTTCGCGAGGTCGAACGACTTCGATAGTGACGCGAGCGCCCGCGACCAACGGCAGGCATTCTTGTGCAAGAGGCCGAGGCTGTTGTAGACGTACGCGATGCCGACACGATCCTCAGCGCGACGGTAAGACGACAACGCGTCCATGAAGAACTCCTCCGCCTCGGCGGCGAGGCCGAGTCGCTGGTAGGAGTTCGCAATGAGGAGTTGGATGTAGGCGACTTCGCCGTGCGACTGGGTTCTCTTCAGACGACGGTAAGCGCCGAACGCAATCTTCAGGGCGGCGTCGTACTCGCCCTGCCATAGAAGCAGATACCCTTCACGATACTCGATGCGACCGAGGTCTTCGCCGGAGACAGTCGAAAGCGCTCGCGCCCGATCGAGCTGTTCCTTCGCCGCCGCGTAGTCCCCACGCTTGCGGTGGCAATCGCTCACGCGGAGCAGCAACCGGAACTGGTCCGCTTCGACCAGTCCGGGTTGCTCAAGTGCTCCGCAGAAGTATTCGAGTGCCGTGGAAAAGTTCTCCGTCGCGAAGTGCATCTCGCCGATTTCTTCAGCCGGCGATACGACGGATCCGCGCGACGGTTCGCGCTTATCCTTTTCCAGCCACTCTCTCTCGTCCCGTGCGTCGGACATAGATTCCTCGAGCTAAGTGGTCTTTATCGAACGAACACGCGCCCCCGCTTCGGGACGCGGTCCGTTATCGCGCCCACAAGATCATGAACTTCCACCACATCTCCACGAATACGGAATGCCGTGACAGACTTGCCGAACCGGCTAGCGGAGGACGAACCTTCATGCCGGACAGCCCATCCGCGTCACCTTCATCGGTACCGCCACCACCACCGCCGCTACCACCGCCACCGCCGCCTGAAACTCCCGGACCAACGCCGCCTGCGTTCGGACCTGTACCAGGAGCGACGAAGCTCGAGGGAGAACCCGACTTGGCGTTTAATTGGGTATCGGCGTGCAGGGGGGCGGAAGGCAGCCCAAGCAGCAAGAGCGTGGCGGTCGCGATACAGAGGAACGCCGCCCGTTTCATAGCTGAACCATCTCCTTCCTCGACACTGGAGAACCTACAGCGTGGGGCTGTTAACACTCCAATGAATATAGCCGCGGACGTTTCGGGGCGTCAATCAGTTTTCCATCTCCTCGGCCTCGTCTTCGCGCGCCCGTTTGTATGGTATCCCGTATTTTTCCAGCTTCTTATACAGGTTGCTTCGCTGCATTCCGAGCTTACGGGCGGTCTTGCTCACGTTGTGCCCGTAGAGCCGAAGCTTCCGTTCGAAGTAGTCCTTTTCGACGGCATCCTTGAAGCCGACGTACGTCTCGATGTCGAAATACCGCCCTTCGCCACCTTCGATAGGGGCGAACATGGGTAGGTCGGCCCGGTCGATGATGGTCGCGGGTGTAAGAATGACCAGCCGCTCCACCAGGTTCTTGAGCTCCCGAACGTTCCCCGGCCAATGGTACTCCTTTAGGGATTCCACGGCCGCGCGCGACATCTTCTTGGGCGCCTGCCCCAGCTCGCGAGCAGTTTGCTGCAAGAAGTGCTCCGCAAGGAGGGGGATGTCCGAGGCCCGCTCACGCAAGGGCGGCACGGTGATCGGGACCACGTTCAGCCGGTAGTACAAGTCCTCACGGAACTTCCCTTCTCGACTCGCCTTTAGGAGGTCCTTGTTCGAAGCGGCGACAACGCGCACGTCGACGCGCATCGTTTCGGTGCCCCCGACGCGTTCGAACACCGACTCCTGGAGGACGCGCAGCACCTTCGCCTGGGCCGAGAGACTCATGTCGCCGACTTCGTCGAGAAACAGCATGCCGCCGTCGGCCATTTCGAATCGGCCGATTCGCCGCGCCACGGCTCCGGTGAACGCCCCGCGCTCGTGGCCGAAGAGCTCGCTCTCGATCAACTCTTCCGGGATCGCCGCGCAGTTCACCTCGACGAAGGGTTCGTCGGCGCGCGCGCTGTTCTCGTGCAACGCGCGCGCGATCATTTCCTTACCGGTCCCGTTCTCCCCCATAATGAGGACGCGGGCATTGGCACTGGCCACCTTCTTCACCGTTTCGAGAATGCGAAGCATCTCCGGGTGCTGACCAACAATGCGCGTGCGCTGGCGAACTTCCGCCTTGAGCGACACGTTCTCGCGCAGGAGCCGCCGCTGGGCGAGCCCATTCCGAATGACGAGTAGGATGCGGTCGGCGTCGATCGGCTTTTCGATGAAATCGAACGCGCCCAGGCGCGTCGCTTCGACGGCCGTCTGGATGGTCCCGTGGCCCGATATGATGACGACGGGCAGCTGCGGGTGTTCTTGGTGGAGCTGGGCCAGGACTTCCAACCCGTCCATGCCCGGCATCTTGATGTCGAGGAGTACCAGGTCGACCGGACGGTCGCGGACGAGGTCCAGCGCGGAAGGCCCGTCGGCCGCCTGTACCACCCGGTAACTCTCGAACTCGAGCAAGCGCTCGAGCGAGCTGCGGACGGCCTGTTCGTCGTCGGCAATCAGAATCGTCTTGGGCATATCCGGGATGGCAATCGATGCGGTGACAACAACATTCGGTGTTTTTTATCGATACCACATTGCCTATAATTTGACCACACCGAATTCAACTCGATCCCAAGACAATGACTCGCACCCACCTTCGAAACCTGTCGCTCGTGCAACTGCGCGACGCCGTCCTCTCCGAGGGCGAGCCCGAGTTCCGCTTCCGCCAACTTGCGACCTGGGTCTACGCGCGGCTCGAGCCCGACTTCGACGCCATGTCGGATCTGCCGAATGCGTTTCGCGAGCGATTGGCGGCGCGTTTCGACGTTACCGCCTCGGCGCCGGTCTCGATCCAGCAGTCCGCCGTCGACGGCACCCGCAAGTTTCTCTTCGAGTTCGCCGACGGTGCGCGCGTCGAATCGGTCCTGATGCGATACGACCGCCGCAACACGGTCTGCCTTTCGTCGCAAGTGGGCTGCCCACTGGATTGCGTCTTCTGCGAAACTGCCAAGGGTCGCTTTCAACGCAACCTGACCGCGGGTGAAATCCTCGATCAACTCTGCCTGCTCAAGAGCGAAGCCGGGCCCGCGTCACACAAGATCAACGTCGTCTTCATGGGAATGGGCGAACCGCTCTTGAACCTCCCCAGCGTTATCGAAGCGATTCGCGTGATGAACGACCCGCTCGGGCTGGACGTCGGCGGGAAGCGCATCACCGTGTCGACGTCGAGTTTCCCGGAGCGCATTTGCGAGCTCGCCGATTCGGACGCGGACTGCTCTCTAGCCCTCTCGCTAAACGCCCCCAACGACGAAAAGCGTCGTGAGTTGATGCCGAAGGCGTCGCACTTTCCCATCCATGAGCTGCTCGATGCGGCGCGGTACTTCGTGCGCGACGGGCGTCGGCGCGTAACACTGGAGTACGTGTTGATCAAGGGGCGCAACATGGGGGACGACGACGCCGATCAGCTCGGAGCGCTGGCGCACGCGCAACCGTTCAAGGTGAACCTCATCCCCTACAACCCGGGCCGCCACGATCCGTTTCAGCGACCCACCGAAGCCGACATCGATCGCTTCGTGACGCGACTGCTTCCCACGGCCCCCGCCGTAACCGTGCGCCGCAGCCGCGGCGTCGACATCGACGCGGCGTGCGGCCAGCTGTGGAATCAATATCTCATGCAAAAGAAGAAGCCTGCGAAAGGGGCGGCGTAGTCGATCGGGGAGGAGATCGCGACTAACCCCGTTTCGCAGGCTTGAGATTTGGAACGAGGGCGCTCACTTGAGCAGCACGAGCTTCACCGTTTCCTTCGAACCACCCGCGATCACGGCGGCGTAATACGTCGCGCTGGCGACGCGACTGCCGCGATTGTCGGTGCCGTCCCATCGCACGGCAAAGTCCCCCGTGGCGCGTCCGTCGTAGAGGTCGCGCACCAAGGCACCTGTGACCGAGTAGACGCGTACTGAAACCCGTTCGCTGCCGCCGCTCAGTTCAGCGGGGAGCGAGATGCGCACCTCCGTGTCCGGGTTGAACGGATTCGGATAGCTCGTCGCGACGATGCGCGGCGCACGCGACGCGACCGGTTCGCTCGCAACCCGAACGAAGAAGCTCTCTAACCCGCTCACCGACTCGGGGCGCGCGAGCTCGGTGTTCTCGACGAATCCCCCGAAGTAGGCCGCCTCGCCCCCAAATAGCACGCGGAAGTCCTCCGCGAAAATCTCCTTCGGACGATAGGCATGGCCCGCACGATCGCTGAAGCGCACGGTGTCGGTGATCCCGCGGATGCGTCGGTACTCGTCCCACGCCGGTGATCCGTCGGGCATGAAGCGGTTGTGGAACGCGTGCCCCAATTCGTGCGCAATGATGTACGCGGCGACGGACGGATCGATGTCGAGCACGTGCGGGCTCAAAAACAACTCGGCGCCGCTGGTGGAGCTCACGAGGAGCGAGCGGCGCGGATACGGCAGCAAGTACACGCGAATCGACATGTTGATCGTTCGGTAGTCGATCGCTCGCAATGTCGCGAGCACGTCCTCGACCGAAAACGGGTGGAAGGTTCCGTCGCCCTTGTTGACGATGGACGGATCGCCGATGTCGGTGATCACCGGGATCAACCGCTCGTCATCGAGTTGGATGGCCGCGTCGGGACCGGGCGAGACCAGGCGATCGCGCAGGTAGTCGGCCGGGTACACGGTGGCGGAGAGTCCGTTGGAGAGGGCGATCTGTTCGACACCGGCGCGGGAAGAGCCGGCGATCACGAGGAGCAAAAGCGCGGCGACGAAGGCCTTTCGCGGGTCTAATTCTTGTTTAGCGATCTCCATACGCTATGTCACTCGATCTCCTCCAAGTGCTTGAAGTGCAACGCGTATTCCCCGCGCATGGATGCGCCGCGGGAAGTCGCGGACCCGGACCACGGAGCCGTCGCCGCGCACCATCAACTCAGTGTCGGGAAATATCTTGGAGACGAAGCGAGGCGAAGCTCGATGTCCACGAGAGTCGGGTCGAGTGGTCGCAGGAGGGGCGAGTGGCTTTGGACTTCGGGGGGTTTCGACACCGTCGCCGGGGCCGGTCGGGTGGTCCCACCCACGGCTCCCCGTCCACCCTGAGGGGCCGGCCTAGAAGTTGGTGCCGGTGGAGAAGTAGGGGCGGATGGTACCTTCGGTGGTGAATCCGACGTCGAGGCGTATCACGTCTTGAATCGGTGAGAACATGCGCGCACCGATGCCGAAACCACCGTGGAAGTTGTTCAGTTGGAACTCCGACTGTTGCGTCCAACCGATGCCGGTGTCGACAAACGCCACCAATCCGAATTGGAAATCGGTGATGCCGAGGAACGGGAGTTTGTAGAGACGCTTCGCCCACGGATTGACGCGCAGTTCGAGCGACTGCACCCACCGCTGCGCGGAACGAAAGTCGCTGCGCTCGTACCCGCGAATGGTCCCGGGCCCTCCAATTCCGAAACGAATGTACTCTGGATACTCTCCCATCTGAATCGCCGCCTGTGATCGCACGCCGACCACCGTGCTCCGGTCGAGAGCGTAGAAGTACCGGATATCATTGTCGACCCGGTAGTAGCTGCTTCCTTCCCCGTTGAGCACGCGATTCCCGATCAGGTTCACGTAGAAGTAACCGCCGCGTCTCGGTTTGACCGTGCCGTCGCGACCGTCGTAGCGGAAACCGACTGACGGGCTCACGAGTTTCTCGCGTTCGGCGTCTTGATCGGCGAGACCGACGTGATTGTCAGCGACGGCCACGCCCGCGATGATCTGCGAGAAGGCTATACGGCTTTTCGTCAAAGGAACGGACACGCTGGCTTGGCCGCGCAGTTGTTCGATGATGGTCGGGGTCGACGTCGGTTCCTGCCGGTTGAAATACGACACACGTCCTCCCACGCCTACGTGTTTCCATCCGATCCATGACGTCGACCACCCAGCCGAGGCGTTGTCGTTATCGTGGTTGTCGCGCACCCAGTCGAGCGAGAAGTTCTCGAGCCGCCGTCGAAAGTTGTGGTCGTTCCATTTGACGCCGTAGACGAGCCGCTCGCTGTTCACATCGTAGTCCAGGACCGGATAGATGAGTGTCAGGAGCAGTGTCGGGCGCTCCGTCACGACGACGCTCAGAGCGCAGCGATTCTCACCGATCGGCTCGACATGGATGGCGACGGTGGCGAAAGGAGACAAGTCGCCGAGGTAACGTTGGTCGCGATCGACGGCGACCGCGTCGAGCGGGCGACCGGGTCGCGATTCCATCTCGCGCAAGACGGCGATGGTCTTCACGCGGGTATTTCCGTGCACATACACGGTGTCGATGATGCGACCCTGCGCCCATCGATAGGCTTCGGCGTCAAAGTGCGCTTGCGTGGCGGCGCGCGATTCGACGTTACTGGAGCCGACGGCCGCCCACAACGCGAGAACCACGACCGTTCCCCTCGCGAATAAACACCGCATACGTACCTCAAGGATACGCCGCGATGCGACGAGGCCAAAGGGAAACCTGGGAATCCAGAGGAAGGGCTAGATACCGGGGCTGGGCGCGAGATCCGGGACGCCGCGCGCGAGCGGGGGCTCGCTGTTGACGGGAGGACGAGTCCCGAAGCGGCTCATCACGATCGCGCCGAGGCCGACCAAGAACCCGAAGAACCACAGCAGGAACGAAATCGAATGAAAGAACACAGTCATCGCGGTCGGTCCGCCGGCGGCGTCGATCACAAACGCGATGATCGACGGAATCACCAGCACGGCGAGCCCGATGGCAAGGCGCGCGAAAACGCCGACGTCGGTGCCGATGCGAACGGCGATGGCACGACCCAGCCCGTACACGTACACCGTCCCCGCGATCGTCACGACGCCGAACCAACTCATACCAAGGATCACGGCCAGCGGGATACCAACGATGGTAATGATCAGCGGGATCATGACGATCAGGAGCGCGAACGACCCGAGAATCCACGCGAGCACACCGGCCCCGAAACACTTGAGCAGTCCCGACGATAGGTGTTCGCTCGCGCGCACTATGCGTCCGCGCAGGAACAACATCGTGATGAAATAGAGAACCAGGCTGACGAAGAGCGCGACGGCGACGACTAACACGCGCAGGGTGCGCGCGCTGATATCCAGCTGGTCGCCGATACGACCCGCGACGCCTCCTATCAATATCTTCTCGCCGCGAATGACGACGTCCTCGTCTTCTTCGATGGTGCCGCCGATGGCGACGATGTCGCCCTTGATCTCCGACCCACGACGCGCGCGAATCTCCCCCCCCAACACCACGACGGAGCCGGCGACGGTTCCTTCGATGATGGCGTTGCCGCCGAACACGACCACGTCGCCCGGCACGACGTCACCCGCCGCTACGTAGACGCTCTCGCCCACCTTGACGATGTCGTCACCGTGTTCCTGGCCGTCGTACTTGAAATCGAAGTCGAAGTCGACGTTGCCGGTGGTGTCGACGCCGACCGAGGCGCCTTCGTCCTCGATGCGAACACCACTACCGCCGATGACGATGCGCTTGCGGGTCGGCGGCTCGGGCGCGTTGGGCGGCGTGGGCACCTTCACCGACGCAGAATCGGACGCCGATCCCGCGTGTGGTGAAGGGACCCAGAGTCCGACCAGCGCCGCGGCGCCGATCAGAATCGCGCAGACGATGCGACGACTATTAGAGAGTAAAGAGTGCATGGCCCGACGGTTTCTTGCGGCGCACCAAGCGCGCCGCGGCCAAGGCTACGACGGCGACCAACGCCACCACAAGCAACAATGCCGCGATGGGTGAGACGACTTCGGCGGCGGCGTGTGTCACCGTGCGCGCGGCACGCGTGTACGGCTCGACATTGGTCCGGGTCGACACCCCACCGAACGTACCTTGCAGCCACAGCACGCCGCGCGCGAGCGTCTCCGCCACTCCGGCAATGGAACCGCGCGTGCCCGCGAGAATGAATCCCACAGGAAGGTACATGACGATGACTGCGGCCAACGCCGCGGCCGGGTAGCGCACACGCGCGGGCAGTTCGAGGAAGGCGTCGAGCACGCGGCGGAACATCGGGAAGCGCGGCTCGTGGATCAGTCCCTCGGCCTGCAGATGGGCGAGCACGCCGACTTGAATCCGGCTCGGCGCCTCGAACCGTTCCATAGTTCGCAGGGCACGGAAAACCTGCCGATACGCGAGCACCTCCGTCTCGCACGCGCCGCATTCGGTCACGTGGTAAACGAACTCGTTGCGCTCGAGCGTCGGCAAGCGTCCTTCCAGATACGGCTGGATCAGATTCTTCGCAGTTTCGCAGTTCATTGCTTCATCTATTACAGTGTAAAGCTATCGATTGTCAGCGGCTTCGGCCCGCTCGGTAATCGTAATGTCGCCGCTGGCGGTCTCGACGTCCAGCCGCGCCGCTCCCGAACCCACGGTGCCCTGCAAGCGGCGACGATCCGCGCGTGTCACTTTGATCGGCAGATCTCCTTCGATGGATCCACTGCTCGTGCGCACGTCGAGCTGGAACCCGAATCCCTTCACCGGGACGTAATACGCTACGATATCGCCGCTCGACGTACTCAAATTGAAAGAACGATCCGCGACCGGGATGATCAACACTTCGATGTCGCCGCTCGACGAAGACGCATCGACGCTCCCGTCGATCTCGCGTAACACGGCGTCGCCGCTGGCCGCCCGAAACGACACATTGCCCGAACAGCCTTCCAGCAAGAAGTCGCCGCTCGCGAGTTGGATGTCGGCATCTTTGCCGATACGCGAGGCCTTGAAATCACCGCTGGTGCCTTCGAGCTCGAGCTTGCCCTTCACATTGTCGACCACGACACTACCGCTCGTAGCGGAGACCGACAAGTCGCCGTCGACTTCGACCACTTCGAGGTCGCCGCTGGTCAGCCGAGCCGACGAATTGCCACCCACGGCGCGAATGCTCACGTCGCCGCTGGTCGCGGTGACTTGGGCGCTGCCCTCCAGGTTCGATACGCGCACTTCGCCACTAGCGGTCTCGGCCGACACCTGGAAGGAGCGCGGTACCTCGATCGTATAATCGACCCAGGCGGAGCGGCGTCCACCTTTGACCACCGACCAAAAGCTCCAGTCGTGGTCCCACTTGCCTTCGTCGCGAGTCTCGACGACCACTTCGTCGCCGCGCTCGGTCACTTGCACTGAGATCTTGTCGAGCAATTCGGTCGCCGACTCCTTGTCGTTTCCGAGCGCCGACTTGAGTGCCACGATCGAGATGGTGGTGGCGCCGTCGCGGCCGACCACCACGGTACGTCCCCGCGCGTTCTTCACCACGAGTGCTTTCTTGCCCGCGGCGGGCACGGAATTCTTTTCTTCTTTCTCGAGCTTCGTGCCGGGGCCCGCGACCGCAACACCGGCGAGCGACAACCACACCATTCCGGCGGTGAGCGTCCGCTTCAGTGCGGTTCTGTTCGAAGTCTGGGCCAAGCGACCGATCATGATTCCCTCCTCAAGTATCTTCGGCTCTGCGAACCCATGGGCACGGGACTGCATCGCCTATCCGCTCTACGAAGGAAGTCGTCAAAAGTTCGCGTACGGCCAAAGTTTTCCAGGCTCCAAGGGGCCGGGCGCCGCACCCTCGCGCACCCATAACACCCCATCCCTATGAGGGATATTCGCTTAGCAGACGACGTCACGTCAGGAACTCCGCGTCGTCGAGGAGCCCCTTGAGCATCTCGCGGGCTCGGTGGATGCGGGCCTTCACGGTCCCCAGAGGAATGGAAAGCGTGTCCGCTATTTCCTCGTAGGAAAGATCCTCCTGGTGGCGAAGGACCAACATAATGCGGTAGTGCTCGGGGAGTGCCGCGATCGCCTCTTCGAGCCGGCGAACCTTCTCGCTTCGTACATACACTTCTTCGGGGTTGGGATCGGACGCCACATACTGACGCGTGATTTCGCCCTTCTCGCCGTCGATGGGGTCGTCCATGCCGAAGGTGGCGATGCGCCGCTTGCGGAGATGGTCGATGCACAAGTTCGACGTAATCTTGAACAGCCAGCTCGAGAACGCGTACTGTGGATTGTATCGATCGAGTGAGTGGAAGACCTTGATGAAAGATTCCTGGGAGAGGTCGCTCGCTTCGTCGCGATTGCGAACCATGCGCAGACAGATGCTGAACACCGCTCGCTCGTACTTCTGGAGGAGCGTCCGGTAAGCCCGTTCGTCACCCGAGCGGGCTCGCGCCACGAGCTGGATGTCCTCTTCTCTCACAGTATTCGGATTTCGAAGAGATGCCTGACTATCGCATTCGCCATGGAATGCGACTTGAACCGCCGCGCCCGCAACCATGAGGCGCCGCGGTTTCGGCCTTTTTTGCTCGAGGCGTGGTCGGCGTCGCGGCGCATCGCGGCAAGATGCGTCGACCGAAACCACCGGACATGCGGAACCGTTCGGATGGCGCTGGAGATCACCGCTCCAAGCGCTGAAACTGATTTATGTTGACACATTTCGGAGTGCGTTTCTAGAGTTTGTTTGCCGTCCTATTACCGGCGGCCCCCATCCCATGACGATCATCGAATACGTCCACGCCCGCGAGATCATCGATTCGCGTGGGAACCCCACGCTCGAGGTCGACGTCGGCCTGGACGGGGGTGCCATGGGCCGCGCGGCGGTGCCGTCGGGCGCCTCGACGGGCAAGCACGAGGCGCTGGAGCTCCGCGACGGGGAGCATACCCGCTACATGGGCAAGGGCGTCCAGAAAGCCGTGTCGAACGTCAACGACATCATCGGTCCCGAGATCATTGACATCGACGCCATCGACCAAGGCTTCATCGACCAGTCCATGCTCGAGCTCGACGCGACCCCCAACAAGTCGCGCCTCGGTGCCAACGCGATCCTCGGCGTTTCACTCGCGGTAGCGCGGGCGGCGGCGGAGTCGTTGAACCTCCCGCTCTACCAACACATCGGCGGCGTCTTCGCGCGCACCCTCCCGGTACCGCTCATGAACGTGATCAACGGCGGCGCGCACGCGGACAACAACGTCGACATCCAGGAATTCATGCTGGTTCCGGTGGGGGCACCCAATTTCGCCGAAGCCCTGCGCATGGGTGCGGAGACGTTCCACGCTTTGAAGAAGGTCTTGAAGGACAAGAAGTACGCGACCAGTGTGGGCGACGAAGGCGGCTTCGCGCCCAATCTTCGCTCCAACGAAGAAGCCATCGAGGTGCTGCTCGAAGGTATCACGCGCGCGAACTACAAGCCGGGCAAAGACGTGTGCATCGCCATCGACGCGGCCTCGACCGAGTTCTACGAGAACGGAAGCTACCTGCTCAAGGGCGAGAATCGCAAACTTTCCGCGGACGGGATGGTGCAGTTCTGGGCCGATTGGGTGAAGAAGTATCCCATCGTGTCGATTGAGGACGGCATGGCGGAAGACGACTGGGCTGGGTGGACACAGCTCACGTCCGCGCTCGGCGCGCGCGTGCAGCTGGTGGGCGACGACCTCTTCGTCACCAACGAAGAGCGCCTGCGCCGCGGCATCGACGCCGGAGTGGCCAACTCGGTTCTCATCAAGCTGAACCAGATCGGCACGTTGACCGAGACCCTGCATTCGATCGAGATCGCGAAGTCGGCCGGTTACACGTGCGTCATCTCGCACCGCAGCGGCGAGACCGAAGACACCACCATTTCGCACCTCGCCGTTGCAACCAACGCGGGCCAGATCAAGACCGGAAGTCTGTGCCGCAGCGAGCGCATCGCGAAGTACAACGAGTTGCTGCGTATTGACGAAGAGTTGGGATCGGTCGCGATGTTTCCGGGGGCGACGGCGTTCCCGTCGCTCGCGTAGCCCTCACGACCGTCGGGCGCTGGAGGTCGAACGATGCAATACTGGAAGACGGAAGAAGAATCGACGGACCCGGGCGCCTTCCACGATTACCGCCCGCGCGCGCGGACGCCGCAAGGACACCCGTCGGTGGTGGCGAGCGGCGGGAGCGTGGGGCCGTTTCTGCGCAAGTTCTACCGGCACCAAGTGGTGGTGAGCGCGCCCGTGCAGCGCTTCTTCCTCTTCTTGATGCTCGCCGGCGTCATCTACGCGTTCGTCCTGGGCGACGGGGGTGCCATCCGCATCGTGATGCTGCGCCACGAGCGCGCGAGCCTCGATCGCAACATCGCGGAGCTCACGCGCAACGCGTCGTTGCTCGAAAACGAGATCGCGCTGCTCGACAGCGACCCGTTCTTCATCGAGAAGACCGGGCGCGAACGCTACGGCTACATTCGCCCGGGCGAGAAGGTCTACAAGATCGTTCCCACCGAGACGGACTCACGCTAGGCCTCCAAGACACGGGAAAACCGTGGGCTTGACATTCCAGCGATAGGCGCTATGATGACGCCCTAAGCATTGACGCGGGGTGGAGCAGTCTGGTAGCTCGTTGGGCTCATAACCCAAAGGTCGCAGGTTCGAATCCTGCCCCCGCTACCAAAAACGAAGAATCCCGGCACCGAGGCGACTCGAGGCCGGGATTTCTTCTTTCCGAAGGTGCGACTAGTTCGCGCCGGCCGACTCGTGTGAGGCGACTGCCTCCTCGACCGATTCGTAGGTGTCGAACAGGATTACGAGCCGAGTGGTCAGCATGAGGTTCTTGATGCGACCGCCCACGCAAGCCATCGCAAAGGGTACGTCGCGTCCGCTGCAAATCAGGCGAACTCGCTGCAAGCTGGCGAGTCCCATGCTGTTCACCCAAGAGATCCGCCCGAGATCGATGACCACTTTGGCAGCACCGCCCGCCGTGACTTCGTCGACGGCGTTGGTCAAATCGCGGGTTTCCTCTCCTCCCGTCAGGTTTCGTTTCGGGGTCAGGACACACACCCCACCCAACATCGTACGCTCGAGGGTCATTCGAATCTCCTCCAATGCGCCCGCCCGCCCCGGTCAATAGATTGTAGGGCGTCGGGTCGATTCTGAACTTGTGCAGGTAATACCGTCCTCACACCCCAAAGGTTGCCGACAAACCTTCGCTTCACGGAGATTTCACCTGGGCGCGGGTGCATACCGCCCTGTAACCTTGGACGGGACCGCGGCCCAAACGGTTGCGGCGAAGGACGTCAACGATGAACACCGGCCACTCGAAGCCGGACGTCGCCGCGGGCGTCTGGCGACTCTCCGACCCCAAGATCTCCCTCGCATCGATTGCTTCCATGACGCTGGCCGCCGGTGCCGCGATGGGCGCCGGCGACCTCTCGGTCCCGTGGCTCGCGCTCACGGTGGTGGGGATTCTCGCCATCGAGGTGGCGAAGAACGCATCCGGCGAAGTCGTCGATTGGGACTCGGGTGCCGATGTCGCCGTCCTCCCCGACGAGCGCACGCCGTTTTCGGGCGGCAAGCGCGTCATCGTCGACGGGCTCCTGTCGCGCGGGCAATGCGCGCGCGTCGCCGTGGTCGCCTACACGACCGGCATCGCGATCGGCGTCGTGATCGCTACCCTGCGCGAGCCGCGCGTGTGGTGGTTCGGACTCGCGGGAGTCGCGTGCGCGTACTTCTATCACGCGTCCCCGCTGCGGCTCTCGTATCGCGGGTGGGGCGAAGCCGCCGTCGCCCTATCCTACGGCCCGCTCATCGCGTGTGGAACCTACCTCGTCCAACTCCGTCGGATCGATGGCCCCATCGTTCCGCTCTCGCTCCTGCTTGGGTGTTTGATCGCCGCGTTCCTGTGGGTGAATGAATTCCCCGACGCGCGTGCGGATAGTCTGGCGGGCAAACGCACATGGGTCGTGCGCTTGGGCAAGGCGCGCGCGGCACGTGCTTTCGCGATCCTCGTCCTGGGGCCATTCGCCGCCGTCGCCGTGCTCGCGTGGACGGGACTTCCCCGCGGTGCCTTGCTCGCACTCGCCGGCGCGATACCGGCCCTTCATGCCGCGCGCATCGTGCTTGCTATACAGAATGACAATCGTCGTATCGCGCGTGCGCAAGCCAGCGCGCTGGTCGCGTTCGTCGTGTTCGCGCTGGGAGGCGCGATCGGTCTCGCGCTGTGGCGATAGCGCCCAAGGATCGATCACGCGTATTCGCGGTACTCCGGCTCGAAGACTTGCTCGCGAATGAGTGCTTCCAAGTCGCGCGTCGTGGCCGTGTCCGCGAGCCCGCGGTCGCACGCCGTGCGCGCCACCGCCACCGCGATCTTCACCGAGACATCCCGAATCGAGGTGAGGGGCGGAAACAAGAGCCCGCTCGAGAGCTCCCGCTCTGAAACGAGCCCGGCCAACGTGCGCGCGGCTTGCGCGAACATCTCGTCGGTGACGCGCGTGACGCGCGCGGCGACGACCCCGAGTGCGACACCCGGGAACACGTACGCGTTGTTCGCCTGACTCGGCACCAGTTGCCGGCCCTGGAACGTGACGCTCGCGAAAGGACTCCCGCTCGCGAACAACGCACGACCGCCAGTGTGGGTGTACGCCTCTTCCGCGGTGCACTCCGAGTTGGCGGTCGGATTCGAAAGTGCGAATACGATCGGGCGCTCGTTACGGGCCGCCATGGCTTCCAACACGTCGCGCGTAAACGTCGACGGCTGACCGCTGACGCCGATCAAGGCCGTCGGTTCGAGCGCGTGGACTGCTTCCAGCAACCCGGGCGCACCCGGCGCGTCGTGCGCGTACGGCCGCTTGTGTTCGGCCAAGTCGGTGCGACTTCTCACGACGAGCCCGCGCGAGTCGACGAGCCAGCAGGCGCGTCGCGCGTCGTCGCGCGCCATTCCGGCGTCGACGAGCGCCGACACGATCAGGTCGGCAATACCAACCCCCGCTTCGCCGGCGCCCAGAAACAGGAAACGCTGGCGGCGAAGATCGCCACCGGTGACACGCAGGGCCGAATACAACCCCGCCAGCGTCACCGCCGCCGTGCCCTGGATGTCGTCGTTGAACGCGCACACACGGTCGCGATACTTGGCGAGCAATCGAAACGCGTTTTGATTACCGAAGTCCTCGAACTGGATCAACACACCGGGCCACGATTCGTTGGCGGCTTCGACGAATTCTTCCACCAGCGCGTCGTACGGCGCCCCGCGCAGGCGCTTGCGCCGCACGCCCAGGTAGAGCGGCGCATCCAGCAGCGCCCCGTTCTCAGTGCCGACGTCGAGCGTCACCGGCAGGGTCACCGCCGGGTGCACGCCCGCGCACGCGGTGTAGAGTGCCAGCTTCCCGACGGGGATTCCCATGCCGTTGGCACCCAAATCGCCCAACCCGAGGATGCGCTCGCCGTCGGTCACGACGATCGCGCGCACGTCGGCGTTGGGCCAGTTGCCCAAGATCTCTCGCACACGACCGCGATCTTCCGCGGTAATGAACATGCCGCGCGCGCGGCGAAAGAGCAGTCCGTATTCCTGGCACGCGCGTCCCACCGTGGGGGTGTAGATGATCGGCATCAACTCGTCGATGTGGTCGACGACCACCCGGTAGAAGAGCGTCTCGTTACGGTCGTGCAACGAAGTCAGGTAGATGTACTTCTCGAGGTCGTTGGGCTTCGCACGGAGGTTCGACATCACGCGCGCGATTTGTTCCGCCATGGTCGCCACGCGCGGCGGGAGCAGCCCGCGCAGCCCGAGGGCTTCGCGCTCGGATTCGGTGAAGGCGGTGCCCTTGTTGAGGAGCGGGTCGTGTAATAGGTCGACGCCGCGCGGGAAGTCGCTGGCGCGCGTACTCGCGCCGGAAGAACGTTTGCTCATCAGATAAGGGCTCCGATCTGGCGGCCGGTTCGTGGACCGCGCGATCGTCACCAATTCGCTCGGGTCTGTCAAGCACGGCATCCGGCGCTACTTCACCAGCACCATCTTGCGCGCAACCGTCCGCTTCCCCGCCGCGAGCGTGTAGAAATACGTCCCCGAAGCCACCGGTGTCCCCGCGTCGTCGAGACCGTTCCAGACGACGTGGTGCCGGCCCGCATCCAAACGCGAGTCGAGTACGGTCGCCACGTGCGCACCACGCACGTCGTAGACGCGCACGATCGCGCGTTCGGTTTCCGGGAGGGAAAAACCGATGCGCGTGGTCGGGTTGAACGGATTGGGGACGTTGGGCTCCAGGTCGAAGGTGATCGGCGCCATGGTGGCGACGATCGGAATCGAGCGGACTTCCTCGCCGTCCTCCTTCACCGCGGCCAGCACGTAGGTGTACGCCACACCCGGCCGCGCGGACGTATCGACGAATGTGGTCGCACTGCCCGGCAAGAGCGCGTCGTTCACGACGTGCTGCACGTCGCTGGCCGCACCGCGATACACGCGATACCCGCGCACGAGTTCGTCGGCTTCGATTTGCCACGCCAGGTGCACGCCGTCGGATTCGGCGCGCGCGTCGAAGCGTGAAATCAACACCGACACGATGATGATGTCGACCGCGCGCTCCGCCGAGTAACCGCTCAGCATGCCGGCGACGTTCTTCGCGCGCACCGCGAAGTACTGACGCCCGAGCGGTAGAAAACACGCCTCCGCCGAACCGACCGCACCGACCTCCATCGTGTTCTCGTAGTTCGACGCATCGCCGCCCGCGACCGACTGGCGTCCGTACCCGACCACATAGCCGATGACGGTCGGGTCGCCGCTTTGAAGCCAAGACGCCGTCGCACAGCCGGGTTGGCCGGCGGCGACCGAGGCGAGCAGGGGCGGCGCCGGCGGCGCCAAATCACCGACGGGCGCGATGGCAACGAGGGTGCCCGTGGAGACGTCCATCGCGAAGGCCAGTGATCCGAGAGCCGTCGACGCCCCCGAAGAAAGAGGAACACCGTTTCGAATGAGGTCATAAGAAGTCGCGGGTTTGACACCGCACATGAGCACGGTCGTCGCGACGGCACCCGCGGGCCGCGGGCAGCCGATCGACGCCGCCATCAAAGCGACCACGAGACCCGTACGCTCGCGTCGCGAATACCAAGCCAAAACCGATCCGGATGCGTTTCCGATGCGCTGCATGAAGAAGCTCCTTCGGTGCCGAGAGCCGCGCGAGGAGCACGGCGCATCGACGCTGGGTGGTTGCCGTTCGAATCGAAACCAGGGATTGAGGCGTCCCCATGCAGCAAATTCCGTGCAGCGAAAACACAAGTGCGTGTCGACGCGGTGCAGCGTGGTACAGCACGGCGCATGCGCGCGCGACGTTCTTCATGCGTCGGTGGTGGCGCGCGCGTCACCATGAGGTGTCGTGAGTCATTCGGTTGAAGCGAAGCGCGTCGTCCGTTATCATGCGGTCGCATATGCGCTCATCGATCACCATTGGCACCCATGCACCGCGTCGGGTTGAGTCGGGCCGTCGTGCGACGCGTGTCGCCGCGATCACACTCGCGCTCCTCGCGTTTCATCTCGCAAGCACGCCGCGCGGATTCGTTGCGAAAGCGAACGCGCAGGGGCTCGCACCGAAGCTCCCGTCGGAGCCGGACCCGAAGGATCTCGTGCATGCGGAGTTGGTGGCGGACGTCGAGGCCCTGGCTCCCGGGCGCCCGTTTCACGTCGCGGTGCGCCTGGAGATCAAGGATGGATGGCACGTCAATTGGCTCAATCCGGGCGACGCCGGCCTGGCTCCCGGCATCAAGTGGAACGTCCCGAAGGGGTTCAAGACCACGGTGATGTGCTGGCCCTACCCCGAGCGCTTTCGCACCGGGCCCCTGGTAATTTTTGGATACGCGAAGGAACTCATGCTCGTCACCGAGGTAACACCCCCGGCGGATCTACCCGTTGGTGCTCCGGTCGAATTGGGTGCCGAAGTGACGTGGCTCGCGTGCGAAGAGGCGTGCATTCCGGGGTCTGCGTCTTTGTCGACGAAGCTCGCGGTGGAGACGACGGCCCGGACCGATTCGAAGTGGTCCCCACCGATCGACGCATGGCGAAATCGCTGCCCGGGCCTTTCGGGTCCGTGGAGCGTCGACGCGAGTCTGGGAGACCAGGCGACTCTCTTGCTGGATTTGCAGATCGCCGAGGACGAGAAGGTCCCGTTGAACGGTGCTTTCTTCTATCCGTACGATCAAGGCGTCATCGAGAACGCGGCGTCGCAGTTGCTCGCGGTGCTTCCGGGTCCCAACGGGCGCACGGCCTACCAGTTGCGTGTCGAACTCTCGCGGGTCGCCTCGAACGTTCCCGAGCGCCTGCGGGGCGTGCTCGTGATGGACACCGGAAGTCCTCTCGCGATCGAGGTCGACGTGCCGTTACGAAGGCGCTAGAGTATGGGCCCCGTTCGATCGACGACCGATACTTCAAGACAACCTTGCCAAGGAGGCAGCTCGATGAAATTTGGACGTAGTTGGGCGTGGCTTACGCTCGCCGTTGCCATGACACCGTTCGCAGCGAAAGCGGACGACGCTAAATCAGCGACACCGGCGACGGAGTCGCCAGCCGTCGTCGACCAGAAGGCGCCCTCGTTCTCGCTCGCCGGAATCGACGGCAAGACGTATTCGCTGGCCGACTTCAAGGGCAAGTACGTGGTGCTCGAGTGGAACAACTTCGATTGCCCGTTCGTGAAGAAGTTCTACGGCGCGGGCAAGATGCAGGAGTTGCAGAAGGAGTACACGGCCAAGGGTGTGGTGTGGCTCACGATCTGCTCGTCCGCCGAAGGTAAGCAGGGCTACTACGAAGCCGACGTTCTCAAGGGAATGACGTCCGAGCGTAAGGTCGCGTCGACCGCGTATCTGCGCGACAGCGACGGCAAGGTCGGAAAACTCTACGGCGCCAAGACGACCCCGAACATGTTCGTGATCAACCCGGATGGCGTTCTGATCTACGCGGGCGCGATCGACGACAAGCCCGGAACCGATCCGGCCGATCTCGCGACCGCGAACAACTACGTCGCGGCTTCGTTGAACCTGGCCATGGCGGGAAAACCGCTCGAGGTCAAGTCGACGACGTCGTACGGGTGCAGCGTCAAGTACGCGAACTAGCGTCCGCTATTGGGGATGGACCGGCGGCCGCCCCGCCGTCGGTCCTCCCGTTGTCCAACCCTCCTCGTCGTTGACACAACTTTCTGTTTCCCTTACAGTTAGTCGCGCAACTCGTGCTCGACGCCATGCGCAAACTTTCCCTCCTGACACTCGCGTTCGGGCTCATTGTCCCGGCGCTTCTAATCGACGGTCACGCCGAGCAGAACCACCTCGATCTGCACGTTCACACTGCCGTCGGCGACGTGGTCGTCACGGACGCACCCGGCGGTGCCACCATCATGGCAGCCCCGACGTCGCCCCTCGTCTTGCTCGCGGACGCCAATCGTCCCGCGCTCCCGTATCGAATCCTGCAGGTCGTCGTCCCGCGCGGCGAACGCGTGGTCGGTGTCAGCGCGAGCGCGCTTGCCACTGAAACCATCGCGCGGGGCGTGACCCCGTCGCTTGCTTCGGCGGCAACTCCGGAGACGGGCGAAGCGCGATCCCCGTCGGCGCCTGCGGAAGCCCCGCTGGCGCCCGACGACGGCGGCGCAGAATTTCCTTCCGCGCTCGTGCGTTACCTCGGCACCGGTACGTGGCACGGATGCTCGATCGCCAGCATCGCGGTATTTCCCGTCCAGATGAACGGCGCCCGCGTGGCACTCCACACCGAAATCGACGTGCGCGTCGATCTGGTCGCGTCGGGCGAACCCGATGCCGCCGTGCGCGCGCTGCGCGCGAGCCCGCGCGGTGTCGCCGAGATCGCATCGACGCTGCGCGCGCGCGTCGAAAACCCGGAGGCCATCGCCACGTATCCGTCGCCGCGCGCGACACCACATCACGGCGCGTTCGCGCCCGCCAGCGCTCCCTCCGAAGACGGAAGCCCGGTCGACTATCTCATCATCACGACCAGCGTGCTGGAGCCGTCGTTCCAAGTCCTGGCCGACTGGAAGACCGCCAAGGGCATCGCGACGCAGGTGCGAACGGTCGAGTGGATCCAGGCCAACACGCGGAGCGGGTCGGACCTCGCGGAGACAATTCGCTTCTTCCTGCAGGACGCGTACGCGAACTGGGGCATTCACTACGTGCTGCTCGCCGGTGATACGCCCGACATTCCCCCGCGCTACCTATACAGCGAGTACTACTACGGCGGCACGTCGATTCCCGCCGACATTTACTTCGCGTGTTTGGACGGAACCTTCAACGCGGACGGCGACAACCGCTTCGGCGAACAACCTGCCGACGCGCCCGACTTGTATCCCGAGTTGGTGGTCGCACGACTGCCGGTGTCGAAACCCGAAGACGCCGACGTCATGGTGGGCAAGATCATGTCGTACGAGTCGCCCGTCGACACCGAGTACACCGACAAGGTGCTGATGCTGGCCGAGGTGCTTTTTCCCTCGCCGTGGTCGTCGGGCACGATCCAGCTCAACGGCGCCGACATCACCGACGTCACCTACCAGGTTCACATCGCCTCGCTCGAACGCCGCGTGGCGCGCGTGTACGAAACACCGTGGCTCTACCCGGGGTCGGTGCCGGAGTCGCGCGCGATCGCCATCGATTCTCTGGAGGCGGGCTTCAGTCAAGTCTTCCACGTCGGCCACGGCTTTCGTTTCAACATGCATTGCGCCGACGACAACGTCGCCATCCCCGACGCCGACGCCCTCGTCCACCCGCATCGTTTCTTCAACTTGTTCATGCTCAACTGCACGGCGGCCGCGTTCGACTACGATTGTCTCGGCGAACACTTGCTGCGCAACCCGGACGGCGGCGCGGTATCCATCATCGGTGCGGTCAACAGCGCGTTCGCGCTGGCGGCGGCGGCGTACCTCGACGGCTACGCCGAAGCGCTCTACCAAGACGGCGTCGTGAGTTTGGGCGACGCCTTTACGCTCTCCCGCCTCTCACGCACGCCCGAGGCCGAACTCGGCGACAACGTCGACTTGTGGACGCACTACATCTATGCGCTGCTCGGCGACCCCGAGATGCCGGTTTGGACGGGACGCGTGCGCACACCGCATGTGACGATGCCCGACAGCGTCGCCGCCGGCGACAACGTCATCCCGGTGGGTGTTACCGTCGACGGTGCACCGGTACTGAACGCGCTCGTGTGCTTGCGCAAGAACGGCGAAGACTATCGGGTCGCCGAAACCGACGCCTTCGGATGGGCCGCGGTGCCGTTCACCTCGCCGACCGCAGGCACGATCGACGTCGTGGTGACGGGGACCAATCTCGCGCGCACGTCGAACGCCCTCGAGGTCACGGGCCCGACCGGCCCGGTCTTGAAACTCGGCACGGTGACCATCGACGACGACAACGTCGGCGGGACCACCGGCAACGGCGACGGCGTCATCGACGCGGGCGAAGTCATCGACCTGCGTCCGAGTGTGCAAGACTTCGGAACCGATTCGTTCTCCGAAATGGCCTTGGTGTTGAGTACCACGTCCCCGCATGTGACCGTGCTCGACCCGGTCGCGCAAATCGAGCAGGTCGCGCCCAATTCGACCAACGTCGCCGCCGACGCGTGGCGTATCGCGGTCGCCGCGGGGGCACCCGACGTCGCGGTGGCGCCGTTCCAGGTGACGATCACCGACGGCACGACCCTGTCGCACGACGCGTTCGAGCGCGTGCTGCACGCGCCGGCGCTCGAGGTCACCGAGCTGCGCAAGAGTGACGCGCCTCCGGTCGGCAACGGCGACGGCCTGATCGCCCCCGGCGAAGCGTTCCGGCTCTACTGCACGCTCAAGAACTACGGGTCGGGTGCTGCGCGCGGGCTCAGCGCGGTGCTGCGTTCGCTGGACGGCGGCGCCACCGTGATCGACAGTCTCGACGTGTATGCAGACGCGCCGACGTTGACGGCGGTTGAGAACACCGCCGGCTTCCGCCTGAGCGAGGCCAACGTGTCGATCCCGAACACGCTCGAGCTCGTCGTCACCGACGCGCGCGGCGTCGAACTACACCACGCACTCGAGTTGCGCGGCCCCGCGCCGCCGGTGATCCAGTCCTTCAATCCCGGACTGGGCGTCGACAAGATGGGGCTCGCGTGGTCCCCGAGCCCGTCGTTGGATGTCCACGGATACTTCGTGTATCGGGCGCTCGCGGCCAGCGGTCCGTTCGTGCGCGCGACGAGCGACGTCGTCACGAACACCATCTTCACCGACTCCGGTCTGAACCCCAGCACGCGCTACTACTACGCCGTGACCACGGTCGACCAGGCCGGCAATCAAAGCGCGTTTTCGTCGCTCGGCTCGGCGTCGACGACACCGCCGCAGCAAGCCGGCTGGCCCAACGAGCTCACCGATCCGTCCGCCAACTCGCCGACCGTCGGCGACATCGACGGCGACGGCGACCTCGATGTCGTGGTGGGTAACGACCATTTGTACGCCTGGCAATTCGACGGCCGCGAGGTCCTCGACGGCGACGGGCAAGCGCTCACGTGGGGTGTGCTCACGCCGCTCGGAGAGGACTTCATCGGGCCCGCGGCACTCGCGGATTTCAACAACGACGGCGTCATCGACATCGCCGCGGCGGCGTACACGTCGAAGCAGATGTTCATCTTCGACGGCGCCGGACATCCGCTGCCGGGCTGGCCGAAGCCGACCGTCGACATGGTGCGCGCGAGTGTGGCCATCGGCAACATCGACGGCGTGGGCGGTTTCGAAGTCATCGCGATCGACCAAGAGGCGTACGTCTACGCGTGGCACGCCGACGGGACCGAAGTCGTCGACGGCGACGCCAACCCGGCCACCATCGGCGTGTTCCGACGCCTCCCCGACACCAACCAGTTGCAGTACCAGAGTCCGGCGGTCGCCGACATCGACGGCGACGGCAAGGACGAGGTGATCATCGCGGCCCAGGACAAGAAGCTCTACGTGCTAAACGAAGCGGGAGCGGACAAGCCCGGCTGGCCGCACGTGCTGGAGAATTACGCCGGCGGCGGGGTCGCGGTGGGCGACATCGACAACAACGGCGATCTCGAGATCGTGGTCACGACGCGCGGCACCGGCGAGATCACGGCACTCAACCACAACAACACCGTGATGTGGCAGCGCTGGGTGTCGATCAGTCTCTTCTTCAATCCCTCGCCCGCCTTGGCCGACTTGAACGGCGACGGGAAGCTGGAAACGCTGATCGCCGCGTCGAACGGGCGTTTGTACGCGATCCAGTCCAACGGGGCGGACCTCCCCGGCTGGCCCGTGACGTACTCGACCTCGACCTACACCGAGTCCTCGCCGGTGGTCGCCGACGTGAGCGGCGACGGTGTCGTCGACGTGCTATTGGGAGACGAGGGCAAGTACATCAACGGTTGGAGTGCAGCGGGCCACCCGCTCGAGGGATTTCCGCTGGTCACCAAGGATGCCGTGCGCGGCACGCCGACCATCACGGATATCGATCACGACGGTGACGTGGAAGTGATCGCGGCCGGTTACGACAAGACGGTGTACGTGTGGGACCTGCCGGCGCCGTACAACGGCGCCCTGGCGCCGTGGCCGATGTTCCGCGCCAACGTCCATCGCAGCGGCCGCGTCGGCTTCAACACGCCCACGCCGGTCGACGGCGCCACACCCGCGCGCTTGGCACTCGCGCAGAACTACCCCAACCCGTTCAATCCCACCACGACGATCGGGTTCGACGTCGCTTCGGCGGGGCGCGTGTCACTCGTCGTGTACGACGTCACCGGCGCGCGCGTGCGGACACTGGTCGACACGCCCCTGCGTGCTGGACGCCACGAGACCACCTGGGACGGACGCAACGACGCGCGCCAGCCGGTCGGCTCGGGCGTGTACTTCTACCGCCTCGTGGCCGGCGGAAAATCTCTCACGAAGAAGATGGTACTGCTGAAGTAGGGCCTGTCGGGGGCGCCCCCATCTGCTACGCCAGTTCCGCGACGAGCGCCTTCAGAAACTTCCAGTACGTTGCCACCGACGGGATGTTGGCGCGCTCGCTCGGCGAATGCGGCGACTCGATCCACGGACCGATCGACACCATGTCCATTCCCGGCAGCTTTTCGAGGATGACGCCGCACTCCAAGCCCGCGTGCACCGCCTTGAGTTCCGGCTTGGTACCGAGCACGCGCTCGTGCACGCGCTGTGTCGCCGCGAGCACTTCGGACTTGAGGTTCGGCTTCCAGCCCGGGTAGGGCTCGTTGTCGTCGACCGATCCCCCTGCCAACCGTGCCACCGAGTGGACGCGCTCGCGAAGCGCGAGCAGCGCCGACCGGATCGAGCTGCGCACACTGACCAGTATGCGCACCGCGCCCTCGTCGGTGTGGACGGCGGCCAGATTGTTCGACGTCTCGACCAGCCCGGGGACATCGAGGCTCATCGCCGCGACACCGTGTGGGAGGGCCAACAACGCCGCGACGACGCGGCCGTGCGACGCCGCGTCCAGCACGCGCTGCTTCTTGCCCTCCGCCGAAACGACTGTGACTGAGAGCTCGGGGTCGGCAACACCGAGCTCGCTCGCGATCGCGGCGGCTTCGGCGCTCACCGCTTTCGCGAATGCATCCGCCGCGGATCCGTCGACCGCAACCACCGCGAACGCTTCGCGCGGGATGGCGTTGTGGGCACTCCCGCCTTCGATGGCGGCCAGGCGAAGCTTGGCCGAATCGGGAGCGGCACGTAGGCAGCGCGCCAGGGCCTGGATCGCATTGCCACGCTGCAGGACGATCTCCATGCCGGAATGTCCGCCGCGCAATCCCGTCGCGCGCACCTCGAAGAACTTGGCGCCGGCCGGCGCGTCCGCGCGCGTCACCGGCAACTTCATCTCGCTGTTCCCGCCGCCCGAACAGCCGATGTAGATCGCGTTCATCTCCTCGGTGTCGAGGTTGAGCAAGCGCCGCCCTTTCACCATGGAACCGTCGAGCTGCATGGCTCCCGTGAGTCCGGTCTCTTCGTCGACGGTGATCAAGACTTCGAGCGGCCCGTGCACCGCCTCGGGGTCGTCGACGATGGCAAGTGCGGAGGCCAACCCGATGCCGTTGTCGGCACCGAGTGTGGTCCCGCGCGCGTACAACCAGTCGCCGTCGATACGCAGTTGAATCGCGTCGCGCGAAAAATCGAAGGTCACGTCGGCGTTCTTCTCGCACACCATGTCCATGTGCGCCTGCAGCACGAGAATGGGTGCGCGCTCGTGACCCTTGCTGGCGGGCACCGAAAAGACCGTGTTGCCGATGTTGTCGACGCGTGTCTCGAAATTCCGCTCGCGCGCCCACGCCACGAGGTGCTCGCGGATCTTCTCTTCGTGCCGCGACGGCCGCGGGATGCTGCGAATCTGGTCGAAGTGGCGCCACAAGTAGCGCGGCTCGAGATCGGTAATCATGGCAGTCGTCCTTTGTATTGGAGACGGGCGCGCCCGCGGAAGGCTTGGCTCCGCGGGCGCGTCGGCGATCGAATCAGTCAACGATCAAAACGGATCCGGCACCTCGACGGTTTGCGTCGTGATCAACTGGATGGCGAGCCACGCCCTCCAGTCGAAGATCATCGGATCCGAAGGCGACGGGTCCGGGTCGACATTGGAATGTTCCACCTGGAACTCAAGCACCGGGCTGCCGTTGGCCAGAAAATCATCGAGGGCCGTGTTGATGACATCCACGCCGGCTTGCTCCAACGGTGCCGGTATCTTCTGGCCGAGTGCGCCCGTCACCGACTGCGCCGTGTAGGCCGCGAGCTCGGTCCACGGTCCCGGCCCGCCGTCGACACGGCGGACACTGATGGCACCCGAAATCTCCCAGTCGTGCGACTGGTCGAACGACGTGACGCCGTAGTGCACCGAGGTCACGAACGCGCTGTCGATGTCGGAAATACTATAGCCGTTGTCGCTGAGAATGTCCTTGATCTCATCCGCGACGTCGACCAGTGCCGTCTCCGGACTATCGGTACCGGTTTCGTTCTCCGAGAAGTCCGCGTGGGTCTCGCCGGTCATGACGATCTGGAGAACCTTGTCCTCCAGACAGCCCGGCACCGAGAGCGCTACGAGACCGACGGCCAATAGAATCAGAATCGAGGTCTTCATGTGTCGTCACGCTCCCTTCTAGCGGCCCACGTTGCCGAGGGCAAGCCCGAATGAAAAGTTGTTGGTGTCGGCGAAACTATAGTCGGCCCAAAATTGGCCCACCGCGAAATTGAGCCCCGCGCCGATCGTAAAGACGAAGGCGTTGTCGCCTTCCAGCGACACCGCGACCGGCTGATTGTTGGTGTCGGCGTACTCGACGTCGAGGTCGAGCTTCTGGTACGACGCGATGCCGTAGGGCTCCAACGTCGCGAAGCCGACCGGCAGGCGCTTGCTGCCCTGCAACTGCATGGTGAGCGCGGACGAATCGACGAACGGGTTACCGAAGTCGTTCTCTCCCACTTCGAGCGTTTGCCACAGGAGTCCGGCCGCGACGTCGAGGGCGGGAGCTTCGCCGAAGTACTGCGAAATGCTCAGTCGCCCGCCGATTCCGAACAACGAGACACTGCCGACATCGGGATCGGTGCTGTCGGAGTTGAACCAGTCGGACGCGGCCCAGCGGACGACACCTTCGATCCCCATGAACGACGAAACGCGCAGCTGCGGCACCACCAATCCGAACGAATTCAAATCGAGTCCGCCCGGAAACGCGAACTGCGCGCCGCCGGTGCCGTCGACCACGACGGCGTCACCGCTACCCACCACGGTGGGGACTTGGAACGACGTCTCGCCCGGGTTCGGAACGAAACCCGACTCGGCCGTCGCCATGAAGGTACGATCCGCGTCTTCGAAGAAGACACCCATCACGGGGACTTCGAGTGCGAGGTGAAAGCTGGTCTTCGGAATGTATGCGGAATAGCCGAAGCCGCTGTTGAGCGCGGCCCCGAATGCGTTGGCGAGGGGTTGGAGATATCCTACGGCGTTGTCACCGGTGTACACGGAAATCTGGCTCTGGACGGCGCCATCGTCCGCTGCCGCCACTCTTGGCAACGAGAGCAAGACGAACACGGCCAGAACCGAGACAGCCCCGCGGGTTCGGGAATGCGGGTGCATAACGGTTCTCCTTTCGGATGGGTGGAAGATGCGTTCGTTTTCGGAACGCCCGACAGGTTACACCCGGGAAGGCGGGGATTTCAACTGGCGCGCGCTAGCGGCTGGCGTTGACCCGCATCACCATGGGCTGCCCGGTCGCGGCCACCACACTGCGCCAGAGATAGCTCTCGGGGTGGATCTTCTTGCGCCCGCGCACCGTCAGAGGAATGGGGACGTGGGTGTAGATGCCGTGCCACAGACCGATCACGACGTCGGTCTTGCCGGCCAGGCCCGCGTGCACGGCACTGCGCGCCAGGTTGTCGCAGAAGATGGCGTCGCCCGCGTTGGCTTTCACACTGCGAATCATGTAGCTCGGGTCGATGTACTTCATCGCGAACATGTGCTCGCGCTTGCGCAGGTAATTCGATATTTCCTGGCGCAAGAAGATGCCGATGTCGCGCGGCACGACATTGCCCGACGCGTCGACTTCGCGCGACCGATCCGGGAAGAACTGCTGTCCCGCGCCCTCGGCGACGACGATCACCGCGTGCCCGTGCTGGTTGAGTCGCTGCTCCAAACAATCGAGGAAGCCGCCTTCGCCGTGGAGATCGAAGGGAACTTCGGGCACCAGGCAGAAGTTCACCTGCATGCTGGCGAGGCTGCCGTAGGCCGCGATGAAGCCGGAGTCGCGCCCCATCACCTTCACCAACCCGACGCCGTTGACGGTTCCGATCGCTTCCACGTGGGCCCCGTCGATGGCCTGACGCACCACCTCGACCGCGGTGTCGAAACCGAAGGTCTTGTAGACGAACGGTATGTCGTTGTCGATGGTCTTCGGAATACCGACGATCCCGATCTTGGCCTGCCGCCTTTCCACTTCTTCATAGATGGCGTGGGCGCCGCGCAATGTTCCATCGCCGCCGATGCAAAACAGGATGTCGATGCCCAGAGCCTGGATGTAGTCGACCATCACCGACACGTCCTCGGCGCCGCGCGAGGTGCCCAGCACCGACCCGCCTTCATTATGGATGGTTCGAATGAGGTCGTAGTTGAGTGCCACCGGTTCGTACCCGCGCGCGGGATTCATCCCGCGAAAGCCGAAGCGGAACCCGACGATGTCGCGCACCCCGTACTGGAACGTCATCTCGAGCACCATCGAGCGGATCACGTTGTTGACGCCCGGTGAGAGTCCGCCGCACGTGACCACACCCACGCGCGTCTCCTTGGGGTCGAAGTAGAGAAGGTCGCGCGGGCCCGCGCGCTCGAGGAACAGGTGCGAGTCGAAGTCCGCGTCGCGCTCGCCCGCCACCTTATAAAGGACGCGGGTGCCGTCGGGGACGTAGTGCGCAAGCCCGTCGCCCACGTGCGCCGAGAGGTTCAACGGCGACGGAACGCGGCGCTCGCCGAGGGTCCGGGTAACGAGTTGTTCGGGGGTCAGTCGGTTGGCCATGGTCGCTGTCGCTAAGGACGACACGCGATCATTGGACGCCGCGCTCCGCGTGTCAACGGTTTTCGCCCGGAGGCGAGCTCGCGACTACTTGTGCGACGCGCGCACCAATAGCACGGGGACGGAGGCCTTGTGCCTCACCGGCTCGATCGTGCTGCCACGGATCAAGTCGCCGATCAATCGATGCCCGTGGGTCGTCATGGCGATGAGGTCGCATTTCTCGCGTTCGGCCGCCTTGAGAATCTCCGCGGGTGGATCGCCGAGCGCGAGGTAGGTCGTGACCGTCAGGCCTTGGCCGCGCAGCGCCTCGGCGACCGACTCGAGGTAGACGCGGTCGTCCTTCATCTCTTGGGACTCCGCCAGCTTGAGCCGCTCGAAGTTCCGCGCGACCCAACCGTCGGCCACGTGCACCAGGAAGAGATCGGAGTGAAGCTGTGTTGCCAGCGCGGTGACGTGCGGCAAGAGAGACTCGTCGGCGCGACTGTTTTCCAAAGCTACTAGTATCTTGCGATACACGCTTCTCCTCTTACCGGCCCACCAGACGCGCGAGCCACCCGGTGATACCCATCGCGTCCAACAAGAGCTTCGCGTTCAGCGACACAATGATCGCCGCCGTGATCCATGCCAAGACTTTTATCCAACCCTTGGTGACGAAGCGACCCATTTTTTCGCGGTCGCAGGTGAAGAGGATGAGCGGGATGACGGCGAACGAAAGCTGCATGCTGAGGATCACCTGGCTCAACACCAACAACTTGGCCGAGCCGCTTGCGCCGTAGAGAGCGGTCACGATGATCGCCGGCACGATCGCGATCAAGCGCGTAATCAGGCGACGCAGCCACGGCCGCAAACGAATATTGAGGAACCCCTCCATCACGATCTGACCGGCCAGCGTCCCCGTGAGGGTGGAATTCTGACCCGACGCCAACAGCGCCAGGGCGAATAGGACGCTCGCAATCGGCACGCCGAGCATCGGACTCAAGAGCTTGTATGCGTGTTGGATCTCGGCCACGTCGTGCTGACCGCGGGTATGAAACGTCGCCGCGGAGACGATCAAGATCGCCGCGTTGATAAAGAGCGCGAACATGAGTGCCGTGCTCGAGTCGATGGTGGCGAACTTGATCGCTTCGGCTTTGCCTTCGTCGTCCTGCTCGTACTTGCGCGTCTGCACGATCGACGAATGCAAGTAGAGATTGTGCGGCATCACGGTCGCACCCAAGATGCCGATCGCGATGTAGAGCATCTGCGTGTTCTGCACGATCTCGAAACGAGGGATGAAACCACCGAGTGCTTCGCGGACGTCGGGGCGCGAGAAGATGATTTCGGCCAGGAAACACGCCCCGATGGTGAGGATGAGCGCGATCACCAGCGCCTCGATGTAGCGGAAGCCTTTGTTCTGGAGGTACATCACCGCCAGCACGTCGAGGGCCGTGATGCACACGCCCCAAACCAGCGGAATGTGAAACAAGAGATTCAACGCGATGGCCGACCCGATGACTTCCGCGAGGTCGCAGGCGCAAATGGCGACCTCGCACAGGAGCCATAGCATGATCGAGACCGGCTTCGAATAGTGGTCGCGACACGCCTGGGCCAGGTCTCGTCCCGTGACGACACCCAGTTTCACGCACAGCGACTGGAGTAGAATCGCCATCAAGTTCGAGATCAGGATCACGGACAGCAAGGTGTAGCCGAACCCCGACCCGCCCGCGAGATCCGTCGCCCAGTTGCCGGGGTCCATGTAACCGACCGCAACCAAGTAGCCCGGACCGGAGAAGGCGAGAAGCTTGCGCCAGAAACCGAGGCCCTTGGGGACCGCGATGGATCGGTGGACGTCGGAAAGGCTCGGCGAGCCGGTGCTGGTATGCCAGCCGTCCTCGGGGCGCTTGAAGGGGTTCGACGTCATACTCCCGCCTCGGTGCGGTGCGACGCCGCGGCGACGCGAATGTTGGCGGCGGCGTCGCGGCCAATCGAAACCTCTTGGCCTTGCACGCGACCGACGATCGGGCCCCCGTACGGTTCGACGGCCGCGACCTGGAACGCCGCCCCCGGGTATAACCCACGCTCGCCGAGGTAACGAAGGAGCGCGGGGTCGCGGTCGTCCACTTCGACGACGACCAGATTCTCCCCCGCCGAAGCATCCGTCAGAAGCCGTGCGACCACACGGATCATGGTGCCGTCGCGCGCCGGAATAGGCGCGCCGTGCGGATCCACGGTGGGATGCCCCAACGCACCGTCGATGCGATCCTCCAAATCTTCGGAGATGACGTGCTCGAGTTTTTCGGCTTCGTCGTGGACCAAGTCCCACGGCACGCCGAGCGCATCGGCCAGGTACTTCTCGATCAACCGGTGGTGCCGGACGACTTCGACGGCCGCCAACTCCCCGGCGCGCGTCAAGGTGACGCCTTGGTAGGGCTCGTGCGCGACGAGCTTCAACTCGGCGAGCTTCTTCACCATCGCGGTGACCGAGGGCGCGGCGATACCCATGCGCTCGGCGATCGAAGACGTGGTCGCGCGTTCGTCGTGTTCGAGGATCTCGAAGATCGCCTTCAAATAGTTCTCCATCGACTGCGTCAGCGATCCCCGGACCCAGGCTTCGAATCGTTTAGCCATGACTAAATCAGATGCTATTGCAAGACTCATTCCCGGTCAACGCGGAATTTCAGCCTCGGATCCCTGCTGGAAAAATAGCAGGAAACCATTTCGCACGTGATCTCGTCTAATCCGTGTCCGCCGACCGATCCGAATCCCCACGTGCCACGGGTCGGCCCGATTGAGTAGTCTGTTCGAGGAGGAAACCATGCCCCTGGCACGTCCCCACGTACGCGACCCGCGCTTGCGCGCTATTTCGATCGGCGCCCTGTGTCTCGCGAGCCTGGCGGGTAACCGGGCGCTGGCGAACGACTCCTCGTCGCCCACCGTCGACGCGTCGTCGGCCGCGTACCATCCCAACACCATTCTCACCTTCGACGTCCCCAAGCTGGCGCAGGCGATTCGCGTCGACGGCCGCCTCGACGATCCCATGTGGCAAACGGCCACCAAGCTGGCCGGGTTTGTCGAAGTCGACCCCGGTGACAACTGCCGCCCCCAGGCCGAGACCGAAGCCATGCTGGCCTACGACGCCGAGAACCTCTACATCGGCTTTGTCTGCCACGACCAGAACACCGCCGCGATTCGCGCCAACATCACCGACCGCGACGCCATGTTCGGCGACGACTTCGCGGGCATCATGATCGATACGTTCCGCGACCAGCAAAACGGCTACGAGTTCTTCGTCAATCCGCGCGGCATTCAAGGCGACCTCCGGCGCAGCGGCAACAACGAGGACGCGAGCTACGATGCGGTCTGGTATTCGGGTGGTCAGGTCAACGGCGACGGCTGGACGGCGGAGATCGCGATTCCCTTCCGCAGCATTCGCTTCCCCGACAACGATGTGCAGTCGTGGGGCATCCACGTATTTCGCAATCGCCCGCGCGAGAGTCGCGAGCAAATGTCGTGGGCACCGATCTCGCGCGACAACGATTGCTTCTTCTGCCAGGCCGGGACCATGTCGGGGATCGAAGGCGTCAACCAAGGTCGCAACCTGGAAGTGCTGCCGTACGTCCTCGCGAGCCAGTCGAGTGTCCTCAATGGGTCGGACGACACCACCTTCGATTGGGCCAACGACGACCCGGCCGGCGAGGCGGGCGTGGGTGTTAAGTACGGCGTGACCCCGAATCACACCCTCGACTTCACGTACAACCCCGACTTCAGCCAGATCGAATCCGACGCCACCCAGATCGACGCCAATCGGACCTTCGCGCTGTTTTACCCCGAGAAGCGGCCGTTCTTCTTGGAAGGCGCCGACATGTTCGACAGTCCGATCGGCGTCGTGTACACGCGCTCGATCAACAATCCGGAGTTGGCGGCCAAGTTCACGGGCAAGTCCGGGCGCAACACGGTCGCCTTCATCAGTGCGCGCGACGAGACGTCGCCGTACATCCTTCCCTTCGAGGAACAGAGCTTGGCAACGAGCGGCCTCGACACGTACTCGAACATCCTGCGCCTGAAGCACGACGTCTTGACCGAGTCGTTCATCGGCCTCATAGCCACCGATCGTCGTCAGGCGCACGGTGCCGGTTCCAACACCACCTTCGGCCCCGACGCGCGCATTCGCTTCAGCGAGAACTACCGCATGACGGCGCAGGTGATGGGAAGCTACACGCACGAACCGAACGATTCGGCCATGACCGCGGACTTCCCCGACCTCAAGTTCGGCGACGAAGAACAATACGATGCGACGTTCAACGGCGAATCGTTCGCCGGGCTCGCCATGCAAGCGGAGTTCGTTCGCAGCGGACGCCACTACAACGGGAACCTGTGGTACGAAGACTACTCGCCCACGTTTCGCGCCGAGACCGGTTTCATCACGCAGAACGACTATCGGATGCTGGGTTTCTGGAACGGGTATCAATTCCAGCTCGACAAGAATCCGGTGTTCGAGCGCATCGAACCCCAGCTCGAAGGCGGTCGCAAGTACAACTATCGCGGCGAATTCAAGGACACATGGATCGAGCCGTCGCTGTGGCTGCGCTTCAAGAAGCAGACGTATCTGTGGAACGGCTATTTGTGGAGCGAAGAGGTCTTCGCGGGCACGCGCGTCAATGGCATCCAGCGCTGGGAATGGGACCTCGACACCGCGTTCAGCAAGTATCTTTCGGCGGGGGTGAACGGGCGGCTCGGGCACTCGGTCGTCCGCGACCGCGACGACCCGCGCCTGGGCGACGAGTGGAGCTACGGCGTGTACTTCAACACCAAGCCGATGTCGCAGCTCCGCGTCGACCTTACCTACGATTCCTTCCGCTTGAACGAGCTCAACCGCGGACCGCGCATCTACGACACCTTCGTCACCCGCGCGAAGATGACGTTCCAGTTCTCGAACAAGCTCTTCGTCCGCGTCATTGGCGAGTACGTCGACGATATTCAATCGTACTCGCTCGACCCGCTGGTAAGCTACAAGATCAACCCATTCACGGTGTTCTTCCTGGGCTCGTCGCACGGGTTCGATAATTTCCAGGACGACCCGAGCACGCCCGCGGTGGAGATCGCCGAGCCGGGTTACAAGCAGACGGAGCGGCTGTTCTTCGTGAAGCTCCAGTATCTCTTCAGAGTGTAGGGCGCGTGACGGCCGAAGCGATCATCCCTCTCCGCTCATAGTCCTCGCGCGAACGACATTTGGAATCGCGCTGCGGAAATCGCGTTCGAGGGACGATCGCTTCGGCCTTGAAGTAGCTATCGAAGACTCACCCACACCGATTTCTTCTCGAGATACATGTCGAGGGCTTGTGCGCCGAGCTCGCGCCCGAAGCCGCTCTCCTTATAGCCTCCGAAGGGCGACGCGGGGTGGTAGACGTTGTAGGTGTTGACCCACACCGTGCCGGCCTTGAGCGCGGCGGCGACGCGATGCGCGCGCGCGGGGTCCTGCGTCCACACGCCGGACGCGAGGCCGTAGCAGCTTTCATTGGCGAGCCGCACCGCTTCGTTCTCGTCGTCGAAAGGAATGACACTCAACACGGGCCCAAAGATCTCCTCGCGCGCCACCGTCATCGAATTGGTGACGCCGGTCAGGACAGTCGGTTCGAGATAATATCCGCGCCCGTTGACGCTGGTCGCGCGCCCGCCGATCGCCACCTGGGCGCCTTCGCGCGCGCCGTCCTCGACGCGCTTCAGGATCGAGTCGCGGTGCGCCTTCGACACCTGCGGGCCCAGGCGCGTCTTGTCGTCGAGCGGATCGCCCGGCGTGTAGCGCGCCATCTTCGTCTTCACCATGTCGACGAATTCGTCGTGGATCTTCTTCTCGACGAACAAACGCGAGCCCGCGGCGCACACCTCGCCCTTGTTGTAGAAAATGCCGCTGCACGCACCGTTGGCAGCGGCCTCGAGCTTGGCGTCGGCGAACACGATGTTGGGCGACTTCCCGCCCAGTTCGAGCGACACGCGCTTAATGGTGCCCGCCGCCGACTTCATCACCGTGCGTCCGACTTCGGTGGAACCGGTGAATGCGATCTTGTCGACGCCGCGCGCTTCGAGCAACGCCTGCCCCGCCACCGAGCCCTTGCCCGCGATCACGTTCACCACACCCGCGGGAATTCCCGCTTCGAGGCACAAGGCACCCAGCTTCAACGCGGTGAGCGGTGTCAGCTCCGACGGCTTGATCACCGCGACGCACCCCGCCGAGAGCGCGGGTGCGAGCTTCCACACCGTGAGCAAGAGCGGAAAATTCCACGGGATGATCATGCCGACCACACCGACCGGCTCGCGCAGCGTGTAGTTCAAGAATCCCGGAACGACGGGAATGGTCTCGCCTTCGAGCTTGTCGGCCCAACCCGCGTAGTAACGGAACAGGCTCGCGACGAACGGCACTTCGATCTTCTGCGATTCGAAGATCGGCTTACCCTGGTTCATCGTTTCCAGGCGCGCGATCTCGGCCGCGTCGCGCTCGACCAAGTCGGCCAGCTTCCACATGAGCTTGGCGCGCGCGCCGCCGTCGAGCTTGCTCCACGGTCCCGCGTCGAAGGCCGCGCGCGACGTCGCGACGGCGGCTTCGACGTCCTTGGGGGTCGCGGTGGCAACGTCGCACAGTCTTTCTTCGGTGGCCGGATTGATGAGCGTCGTGGTCGAGCGGTCCGCAGAGTCGACCCACTCGCCGTTGATCAGGAGTTGGGTGTGTTTGATGTCCATGCGGGCATTGTACAAGGAACCTCTACTTCAAGAGAACCATCTTCTTGGTCGCGACGAAGTCCCCCGCCGCGAGGCGATAGAAGTACACGCCGCTCGCGACCGGTTGTCCTTGCTGATTGCGCCCGTCCCACGCGACTTGGTGCCGGCCGGCGGGTTCGTTGGCACTCACGAGCTCGCGCACCGGCTTGCCGTGCACGTCGTACACGACGAGGCGCACGCGGCTGTCGCGCGGAAGATCGTACGCGATGGTGGTGGTCGGGTTGAACGGATTGGGTCGATTGTCGAGCAAAGCGTAGCGACGTGGGATCGCGCGCGCATCCACACCCGCCGTCGCGCGCGCGGCCGGCACGAACAGTGCCACGGGCACGACCACGACGGGTGTGACGGGGTCGTTGGTGTGAATCGAGAGGCGCGCGTCGTAACGCCCTTCGGCCAGACCGGCCGCGTCCATCGTAACGGCGAAGTCGACGGTGCCGCTCGGCGGAATCGACGCCGTGGTCGGTTCGACGTGCAGCCACGACGGGGGTGCTATGAATTCGATCGCGTAACCGTCGGCGACGCGCGCCGGGTCGATGAACGCGTCGCCCGATCCGCCGTTACCCAAACCCAGCGATTCGTCGGGGCTTTCGATGCCGAAACCTTCGGGCACGTTCGGTGCGACGAGATATTGGAATCGAATCGCGTGGGTGCGCTCGTACAGAATAACTTCGAACGTGTTCGCGTTGGCGTCGCCAAAGTCGGGAACCTGGTGGTATTCGACGACGAAGCGACGGTCGGGTGCAGTGCCGATGGTCGCGTGGCGAATGTAACCACCGCCCGGCGCAGCAAGGTGACGCGCGTACGGCGCGATCACGCCCGCGAAAAAGTCGGGTTGGGGAACGAGTGTGGGAAATCCCGTCCCGCTCCCGTTGAAACTCAGCCAGCCATTCGACGCGACCCCGATGGTCGTGTAGTCGGCGCCGTAGTAGCGGAATGTGAATCCGAGCGGGATGCCGGCGACGAAGTCGTCCCCCGAAAGCGCGATGTCGACGCCGCCGGACGCGTCGCTCCAGTCGAACGCGGGCCCGCCGGGGTCGTGGTTGTCTTCCCACCGATAGCCGAAGAAATCGGGGCCACCGCCGCCCGACGACGGCGGTGCCCCCGCGCGCGCGCCGGCGACACTCACGATCACCTCGAGTGCGTTGCCGCCTTCGTTCGACACTACGAGCGAGCGGTGCGATTGATCCCCCGACACCAGCGTATCCGCCAGAACCGCCGGTGCCAACGAGATCACTGGGGGGTCGAGCCCGTCTCCGAGCAGGAGCGCGTTGGCCGCGCCTTGGTCGGGGTCGTTGCTCGCGATCGAAAGCATCGCGGCGCGCTGCCCCGGCGTCGTCGGCGCGAACGTCACCACGACGCCACGACTCGCGCCGGGGGCGAGCGCAAAGTTGGACGCGTCGGTGGTGTAGTCGGGTTTGTTCGCCGTGATCGACGTCACCGTCAGCGCGGCGGTGCCGGCGTTCGACACCACCAGCGTGTCGGAAACCGACGCACCGACGAAGGTCGGCGGGTAGTGCAGCACGAAGCTCGAGAGCACGATGTCGGGCGCGGGCGCGACGTGGATCGTGGCGGGCACCGCGATCTCGGGTGTCACGGGGTCGTTGCCCGCCACCACGATCTGCGCCCCGTAGTCGCCCGCCAAACCCGCCGCGTCGAAGGTGACGTTGACGGCCGCACTCCCGCCCGCGGGCACCACACCCGCGCCGGGCGACACGCGCACCCATCGGGGTGAAAGCCCGAGTGCCGCGAGGAACTTCGACATGATGGTCAAGGTCGCGGCGTCGTCGATGTACGCGCCGTCCCAGCCGGCGTACAGCACGTAGTAGAGCCGGTGACTGCCGCTCAAGTTGAATGCGCGCTGATAGTCGCTGTTGGTGTCGATCGCGAACTCGTGGCTCGCGGCGTCGTTCTCTTGCACGATGACGAGGTGATTGACCGACGGATCGCCCGCGCCGTACACGCGCTTGACGAAACCGCGGAAGTCGGCGCCGGCCGTACGGGCCTCGAGAATCGCGCCGTCGACGCTGCCGTCGCCGTCGGCGCCCAGATTGCCGTTGATCTCGAACGAGTCGACGCCGTCCAGGTCCGCCACCAGCACGAACAACCCCGGATATTTGCGCGTGAAGTAGCGACCGTTGCTCCCGAAGTACGGGCTCGTCGTGACGACACCGTCCGAGTACGGAATCGTGCCGCCCAAGTTGGTCGCGAGATAGTTGCCGCCGTCGTACATGTCGTAGCCGCCGTCCAAGATGCCGTCGCTCACCTTCCCGTCGAAGAAGTCAAAGCGATTCGGGATGACGGCGGTCACGTCGCCGAAATTCGCGTCGAGGCTCGCGAGGATGGTCTCCAGGCTGGTCGCGTCGACGGGTGCCGGCGGCGAGCCCGCGTGCGCGTCGAAGGCGAAGATCGCGCGCGCGTCGGGGCGCGCGCTCGGCGGACGAGCCGCGTTCTTCAACGGATCGACGACCGCGCGTCCCGAATGCGCGGGGCTCTTCGCCGACACCGCGAGCGTGTCGCCAGAGAAGCGCGTCGTCGCGTTCCACACCAGGTCCGATGCGCCGGCCGAATTGTCGATCGTCATCGGCCGCACCACGCGCTGTCCCGTCAGCAAGTTCTCTGCGAAGAACGACGGTGTCACCGCCATGACGGGCGGCTCGCGGCCTTCGGCGTCCAACGCCACGTCGACGGTTCCTTCGTCGGGGTCGTCGCTCGTGATCGTGAGGGTGCCGACGAGCGGGCCCGTCGACGAGGGGGCAATTGTTACCACGATCTCGCGCGACTCTTCGGGTGTAAGCGTGAACGCGGATCCGTCGACTCCGTAGCCGCCTCCCGCCACGACGCTGCCCACGTGCAGCACGTCGGTGCCCGCGTTCGATACCACCAGTGTTCGCTGCGCCGAACCGCCGAGGAAGACCACACCGAAGTCGAGCGAGGCCGCCGACAGCGCGACGTCGGGTGTCCCGATGACGTGCATGTGCGCGGGAACGTCGATCTCGTGCGCGGCGGGGTCATTCGTCGTCAGGTGCAGGGTGGCGTCGTAGTCGCCGCCGTTCTGCTTCGAGGCGTCGAAGCGCACGGCGACATCGATCGATGTACCCGGCGGCACCACACCGCGCCGCGGGTTGGCGCGCAACCACGGCACACCACCCAGTCCCGGAATGCCGAGCCAACCCAGTTGCACGAGACCGCCCGGGTCGATCCCGCCCAGGATACCCACCACTTCGGTCGCACCGGTCGTGCGATCGGCAATGCGCAGCTCGGATTGGAATCGGAAATTGTTGAACGCCGAAATGTAGAGCTGCTTGCTCGCGGGGTCGAACGCCATCCCCTGCCCGAAGTTCGAATCGAAGCCGATCGACCCGACGGTCGTCCCCGCGCCCGTCGTCTTGTCGACCGCCACGAGCTCGTCGCGAATCACGTCCAGCGCGAACATGGCACCGTCGTCGTCGACCGCGAGCGCTACCACCGAGGGGAACAACATGGCGCCGACGCGCGTGGCACTCGGCACGTCGACGTCGATTACGTACAGCGACGACGTTACCGCGTTGGTGCTGGTGGCGTACATGGTGCCGTCGGTCGGGTCGAGCGCCATCCCGCTCCACACCTCGGTGCCGAACGGTACCAGTGTCCCGAGCAGCGTCTGCGCACCGGTCAAGGTGTCGATGGTCACGAATTGATTGCGCTCGTTGACGGCGTACGCGAACGAATTGTCGCCGACACCGAAGTCTCCCGCCCAAATGAAGTCGACAGCCAAGCCGACGAACGCGAGTCGCTCGGGGACCTCGAGGTCGAGACGCGTCGCTTGCAGATTCTGCGTCTCGGTCGCGAACCCGAACCCGGCCGGCGCCGCCGCCGCACTCGTCGGCGCGAGGTCGGACGGAACTCCGCGGCGTGCCGTCGCGGGAGCGCGCCCGATCGAAGCGGCCGCTTCTCCGCGCGGAAAGTCGCCCGTGCTGCGCGGAATCGAGACGCGCTTCGACGCCGTCCGCGTGGCGTTCAGTCCCGTGTCGATCTCGAACTCCAAATCACTCCCGCCGCTGTTGGAGAGAGTCAGGAGCGGACTCGCCGTTGCGCCGCTTTCGAGGTCGAGCGAGAGCGACGCCGGCGCGACCGCAACCACGGGGGCCTCTCTCCCTTCCCCCTCGAGGTCGATCGACACCAAGCTTTCGTCGGGGTCGATGCTCGCGACCGACAGCGTGGCGTCGAGCGGCCCCGCCGACGTGGGGGCGAACGTCACCACCACTTGCCTCTGCGTTCCCGGCGCCAACGCGAAGCTCGGCACGTCCACCGTGTAGTCGGGCAAATTCGACGTGATGCTACTCACGAACAGGTAGTCGGTGCCCGTGTTCGACACGACGAGCGTGTCCTGCGCGGTCGTCCCGATGAACACGGTGCCGAAGTCGAGCGCCGTATCCGCGAACGCGATGTCGGGGGCACCCGTGACGTGCAGGTGCGCGGGGACGACGACCTCCGGGGTGACGGGGTCGTTGCTCGCGATGCGCACATTCGCGTCGTAGTCGCCGCCTTGTACGCCGGCGGCGTCGAAGCGGACCGCGACGTCGAGCGACGCCCCCGGCAAGAGCACGCCGTCCTTGCGGTCGATCGACACCCAGCGGATCGCGTTGCCCGTCACCAAGGTTTGGTAGTAGGCGACCGGGGCGCCGTACGCATCGGGTGTCACGAATTGCAGCGGCGCGGGCGGAAACTGGTTGAAGGGTTGCCACGACCAGCCGGCTCCCGCGGTGAGTTGCCCGAACGACGTCGTCATCGGATACGGAGAGATGTTTTGCTCGTTGTAGTAGCTGGTCGCGTCTTCGAAAGCGGTCGCGATCAGGTAGAACTTCCCCGCGCGCAGCGGCACCGAGATGCGGCCCGAGCTGTACCAGCCCAACCCCGGCCCGGCCGGGCTCACGTTGGACGCACTGACCAACTGGAAGACGCCGCTCGCTTCGTCGCCCTCGTAGACCACGAACCACGCCTGCGTGGCCGTGGTCGGGTTCATGTAGAAACGATGCTCGAGCAGGGTGGTCGGTGTGGTGCACGCGAAAAGATTGCCGCGCGTGTGCGCCCCGCCCAGGAATTCGTTGGCGTCGCTCCCGAACACCTCCTCGAGGTCGTCGGTCGAGATGCGCTCGAGCACGCGCGGTCGCGCCGTGTGCGAGCGTGATGGTGAGTCCCGGTCGACGACCGTCGTGCGCGTCCGACGCGCACGCTGTGCGGAACCGACGACTCGAGGGCATCCAGTTGTTGTTGCGAAAGCGGCCGACCGGCCGCCACCACGTCCGCCGCGAGCGACGGGTCGGCGATCACGTCGACCTTGGCGGCGCCCACGCCGAGCTCCTCGAGCGTCAGCTCGAAGTCGAGCTCGCTGACACCGTCGTTCGAAACGGTCAACGTCCGTGTCGCGACACCGCCCGTGAACAGGCTCTCGTCGAAAGCTGCCGGCGTCACCGACACGACGGGCGGGTCGAGAGCGGAACCGGAGAGCGGCACCGAAACCGTCGGGTGGTCGGGGTCGTCGCTCGCAAGCACGAGATCGCCGTCGCTCGGCCGCGGTGTCGGCGTGATCGCGCCGGTTGCGGGGCAGAACGCCACCGCGAGCGCGCGACTCTCCCCGGCGCCCAGCACGAAGCCGGCCGGGTCGGTCGCGTACTCGGGGTTGGTGAGCGCTACACCGCTCACCGTGAGCGTCGCGGCGCCGATGTTCGACACCACCACGGTGTCGGTCGTGCACGTGCCCGTGTAGCGAACACCGAAACCGAGCGCGGACGGCGCCACGGACAGGTCGGGGGCACTGGTGACGCGCAGCGAAACCGGAACGGGCGAAGTCAAATGGTCGGGGTCGTTGGTACGCAAGTCGAGGGTTGCGATGTAGTCGCCCCCGGCCATGCGCGTGGCGTCGACGATGACGTCGACGTCGAACGCTCCGCCCGCGGGGACGCTCGCGAACAACGGGTCGACCGATAGCCACGGGGGCGAGGCCTCGTCCACGATCCTCCCCACCGACGCTCCGGCGAATGTGAAGTCCAGAGTCCCCTGCGTGGTGTTGCGAATGACGAGCGTCTGGACACTCCTCCCGCCGGTCAACAGACTCGCGGCGAAGGTCGGCGGGGCGAATTCGAGACTCGGCGCGGCACTCGTGGTTCCGTCGACCACGTTGGACACCGGCGAGCGATTGCCTTGGTCGTCTTCCACCACGAGCGCGAAGTAGTACGTCGTGCTGAACGCGAGCCGCACCACTTGGAACGACTCGGGCGAACCGGGCGCCTTCGGCTTCGAGAGCCCTGTGACCGGTGTTGCGGACGCGAAGTTGTTCGCGTCGATGGGTGCCGTCGAGTAGCGAAGGTCGTAGCGCGACGCGGTGCGATCGAGGCCGTCGTCCCCCGACGCCGACCATTGCAGCCGCGCGGTGTTGGATCCCATCGCCGCCACGGCGAGGTCGTTCACCGCGGCGGGCGGGACGTGGTCGAGCGTTGCCAGCATGGCGTCCACGTTCAAGCGCCCGCCGGAGACGGTGATCGACGACAGCGCCGGGATCTTGTCGACCGAGGTCATGATGGCGTCCTTGACCTCGCGATACGTGAGTGTAGGGGACGCCGCCCACATGAGGCACGCAGCACCGGAGACGTGGGGTGCCGCCATCGAAGTCCCCGACGCGACCGCATAGCGGTCGCCGGGAAACAAACTGATGATCTCGGAGCCGGGTGCCCCCAGGTCGACACTGCTCGCCCCGAAATTCGAGAAGCTGCTGCGCTGGTCGTTGCGGTCCGTGCTGGCGACCACGATCACGTTGTCGAGGTCGAAGCTCGCCGGATAAAACGGCGTCACGTCGCTGTTGATGCCGGCGTTTCCCGACGCCGCCACGAAGAGTTGGTCGGCGAAACCAGCCGCCTCGATGGCGGACGACAACGCCTGCGAGTACGAGATCCCTCCCCAGCTGTTGTTGGTCAGTCGCGCGCCCATGGCCGTGGCGTACTCGACGGCGCGAATCGCGTCGGCCGTCGAACCGGTGCCGATCGAGCCCAAGAATTTGATCGGGAGTATGCGCGCCGACCAGCTGACGCCGGTGATGCCGACGCCGTTGTTCCCGATGGCCGCGATCGTCCCCGCGACGTGCGTGCCGTGCCCGTTGTCGTCGTCGGGGTCGTTGTCTTCGTTGACGAAGTCCCACCCGTGCACGTCGTCGACGAACCCGTTGTGGTCGTCGTCGATGTGGTTGCCCGGAATTTCGCCCGGGTTGACGAAGATGTTGGACGAGAGGTCGACGTGCTGCCAGTCGACGCCGGTGTCGATTACACCTACGAGGACGTCGCCACCGGTTGTGATGCTCCACGCCTCCGGCGCGTCGATGTCCGCGTCGGGAGTCCCGCCGGCTTGTCCCGTATTGTGGAGATTCCACATGTCGCCGAAGCGTGGGTCGTCGGGAAACACGCCCGCCGCGCGCACGATGTAGTTGGGTTCGGCGAAGGCAATGCGACGATCGCGCTTGAGGCGGCTGACCGCGTCGGGGACACCGATGCCCGCGACGTCCCACAGCTCGGCGTCGATGGTGGCGAAGCGTCGCTCGACGGTCGCATCCACACTCGCACGCAGCGCGTTCGCCTCCGCGGCGGTCGTGGCGGGCTTGAACTTGACGATGAGTTGGCCGGGAACGAAGGCGTCGGGCTGGGAGGCAGCGGTACTCGCCCACATCGCGATCATCGCAACGAGAACGAACACACGACGGGTCGGTCGCCGAGAGGTCTCGAGCACGGATCTCCTAGCAGGTCGGCGAAAAAGATCGGCGCGCGCTCTATTCTACAGCCGAACGTATTCGAAGTCGAGCGGCCGGCCGTGGATGCCGTGCTGGGGCGGCGAGATCCAGTTGGCGAACTTGCCCGCTTCCGTCACCAGGAACTGCACGCTCTTGACGTAATCGCGATCCGCGCGCGTGGGCAGGAACTCCTCGCGCCGCGACTCGAATTCGTCCTTCGAGATCAGTTTGCCGTTGGGGTCGAACGACGCCTTGCCGAAGGTCCCGACCTCGCGGTGGAAACGCACCGACGGCAGCTGGACGCGCAAGCGGCAGTCTTCCTGGTCGAGGATCTTGTTCCAACGCGCGACCGCCCGCTCGCAGTCTTCGATATAGGCGTCGCGCAGCACGGCGTTCATCGCGCGCCGCATCGGAATCTCGTGCTCCATCAGCTCCGCGCGGTCTTCGTCGTAGATGGTGTAGGTATAGTTTCCCTCGCGCGCGGCCGCGTCGGGGTACAGCTTGCGGTTCGCTTCATTGAAACGCCCCTTCAGGCCGTGCGCAAAGTAGTTGGCCGCGTTGCTCGAGTCTTCGTTGCCGAACAAGTCGAGCGACACCGAATACCAGTAGTTGATGTACCGCTGGATGATGTCGAGCGGAATGCCGCCGTAGGGACGCACGTCCTCGCTCTCGTTCTCCTTCATGAGCTGGGCCGTGCGGCGAATGGTGCGCGCGAGTCCGGTCTCGCCCACGAACAAATGGTGGGCTTCTTCGGTCAGCATGAAGCGGGTCGTGCGCGAGAGCGGTGTGAAGGCACTTTCGGCCAGCGAACCCAGCTGGTACTTGCCGTCGCGATCGGTGTAGGTCGCAAAGCAGAAGAAGTCGAGCCAGTCGTCGATGGGATCGTTGAAGGTGGACAACAGGCGCGGTGTGTCGGGGTCGCCGGAGCGTCGCTCCAGCATTTCTTCGGCCTCGTCGCGGCCGTCTTTGCCGAAGTACGAGTGCAGCAGATACACCATCGCCCACAGGTGACGCGCTTCTTCGACGTTCACCTGGAAGAGATTGCGCATGTCGTAGAGCGACGGTGCTGACAACGCGAGGCGTCGCTGCTGCTCGACCGAGCCGGGCTCGGTGTCGCCCTGCGTCACGATGAGGCGCTTCAATTCGTTGCGGTGCTCGCCCGGGACGTCTTCCCAGCACTCGGCGCCGATGTAATCGCCGAAATGAATCGAGCGCTCGCTCTTGACGGGCGCCAGAAAGATGCCCCAGCGATACTCGGGCATGCGCACGTAGTCGTACACCGCCCAGCCCGACGAGTCGACGCTGACCGCGGTGCGCAGATAGATCTCGCGTTCCTGGTGCGCAACCGGGCCCTGGTCGCGCCACCACTCGAGGAAGCGCGGGTGCCAGCGCTCGAGTGCCCGCAAGAGCTTGGGATTCTCCTTCAGGTTGACGTTGTTCGGAATCAGCTCTTTGTAGTCCATCAGACCCTGCTCCAGTCGAATTCGGGTGAATGCGGTTTGCCGTACGAGGTGAGCGCTCCTTTTTCACCCACCGCGTTGGGCCGCGTGAAAATCCAATTCTGCCACGCGGACAACCGCGCATAGATGCGGCTTTCCATGGTCTCGGGGCCGACGAAGCGGAGGTTGGCCTCCATGCCCGTCAGCGCGTCGGGCGAGAGCGAGCGTCGCTCCTCGATCTTCATGCGAATCTCGTCGTCCCAATCGATCTCGTCGAGCACGTCGGTGACGAGGCCCAGCGCCAGCGCGTCGGCGGGCGCAATCGCCTCGCCCTTGCGCGCGAGTGCTTTCGCCACGTGCTCGCGCGACCCGTAGAAACGATTCTCGAGGCGCGACAACCCGTGCGCCATCGGAAAGCGCCCCGTGTTGGCGACACTCAATGCGATCGCGTTGTCGACCTCGGGGTCTTCCTTCATATAGGAGCGATCCGCCGCCAGTGCGACTTCGAACAGACTTCCCGCGAAGCACGACCCCGGCGTCACAATGGCGAAGAACGTGCGCGCCGTCACGTCGATCATTTTCAAGGTGCGCGCCTGCTGCAGAAGCACCTCGCGGATGAACCAGTGGTCGCGACGCTTCTCGAGCGCTTCGTCGAGTGCCAGCACGTTGGCGAGGTCGCCCTCGGTGTGGAAGGTAATCAAGCCGATCGACGGATAGTTGAGGCGGAGTTCCAAGATCGCACGCCGCAATTCGCGCCACACGCGCAGCGCGTACCACCCGGCGCCGAGTGTCGTCGGTTCGCTGGGGATGGTGGCGTCGTCGGCACTCGGGCCGTGGATGGTGAGCGCGGCCGTGCGCTCGGCCGGTTTCATCGCGAGCGTCACGTAGCGGAAGCGCAGCGTGTCGCCGTCCATCTCGGGCTCGACGTCTTCGAGCACGACACCCGTGGCGGCGTGTCCTTTTCCCGCCAGTTCGGCGACGCGCTTCTTGATCGCTTCGGCGTAACCGCTCTTGGGATGGATGAAGTCGACCAGTCCCCAGTCGAGCGCCTTCTTGGCCTTGGCCCCCTCGGCGATGGTGCAGAACGCGTCGGCGATGTCGCGCCGAACCCTGCGCTTGTCGACCAAGCGCGTGAGCCCGCCCGTGCCCGGAAGCACGCCGAGCAGCGGCACTTCGGGAAGACTGACGGCGGCGCTGCGGTCGTCGACCAGGTGGATTTCGTCGCACGCGAGTGCGAGCTCGTAGCCGCCGCCGGCCGCCGCACCGTTCAAGGACGCGACGTATTTCTGCCCGCTCTTGGCGGTGGCCTCTTCGATATTGATGCGCGTCTCGTTGGTGAACTTGCAGAAGTTGACCTTGTGCGTGTGCGTCGACGTGCTCAGCATGAAGATGTTCGCGCCCGCGCAAAACACCTTGTCGTTCAAGCTCTCGATGCACACCACTGACACTTCGGGGTGTTCGAAGCGCAGCCGCGTCACCGCGTCGTCGAGCTCGATGTCGACACCTAGGTCGTACGAGTTCATCTTGAGCTTGTAGCCCGGTCGCAGCCCTTCGTCTTCGTTGACGTCCATCTTGAGCCACGCCACCGGGCCGTCGATTTCGAGCTTCCAATGCTTGTAGCGCGACGGGTGGGTCGTGAATCGGATGCGTTCGATGCTGGTGTTGGTTTCCATGTTCAATCAATTCCTAACGGTGATGACGATCTTCCCCATCACGCGGCGCTCTTCCATGGCGCGATGCGCGTCGGCGGTATCTTGCAACGCGTAGGTCGCGCCGACCACCGGTTTCATGCGCCCGGCCCAAATCAATTTGAGCGGAGCCATGAGCTCGTTGCGCGAACCCATCGTGGACCCGATCACTTCCAGTTGGCGAAAGAAGATGTGGCGCAGATCTTCCTCGGGATTATACCCCGTCGTCGCCCCGCACGTCACCAACCGGCCGCCGCGCGCGAGGCTTCGTAAGCTCTTGACCCACGTCTCCTTGCCGACGTAGTCGACGACCACGTCGACGCCCCGCTTGGCCGTCTCCTCGCGAATGCGCTTCGCGAAGTCCTCGCGCGCATAGTCGATCAGCACGTCGGCCCCCAGCTGTTTGGCCAAGGCGAGCTTCTCGGGACTGCTCGCAGCGGCGAACACGCGGGCACCCGCCACCTTCGCGATTTGGATGCACGCGATGCCCACACCCGCGGTCGCACCCAGAATGAGGACGTCTTCGCCGGCGCGCAGGCGGCCGCGTGTGATCAGCATGCGCCAGGCGGTGATGAACACCATCGGAATCGACGCCGCGTCGACGAACGACATGGAGTCGGGGATCGGGATCGCGTTCTCGGCGGGGATCACGATTTGTTCGCAGCACGCCCCGCTCGTCGTCTCGCCCACCAGCTGATACTGGATGCACAACGTCGCGTCGCCGCGCAGGCAGAACTCGCACTTCCCGCACGTGATGGACGGATTCATGAGCACGCGGTCGCCCACGCGAACGTTCGTGACACCGTCACCCACTTCGCGCACGACCCCGGCCGCGTCGCAACCGGGAATGTGCGGCAACGGAATGGTGACGCCGGGCAAACCGCCGCGCAGGAAGACGTCGATATGATTGAGCGACGACGCGTGAACGTCGAGCTTGACGGTCCCCGGTCGAACGACGGGATCCGGACGCTCGCCGAACTTCAGGACGTCGGCGCCGCCGTGCTTCTCGTAGTAGATCGCCTTCATGCGTTCTTGAATTTCTCGAAGCGCCGACGCCAATCGTCGGAGATCGGCACCGGCTTGAAGGTATCGTTATCGATGGCGACGTTCTTGATGGTGGCACGCGCGCTGGTAGCACCGTCGGCAAGGCGCACCAGCGTGTAGCGCACCGTGATCGAGGTACGACCGATCTCCAGCAATTCTAGATCGACGCGAATCTTGTCGCCGTAGCGCAGCGGCGCCAAGAATTCGGTCTCCACGCGCACACTCGGAAACCCGACGTTCTCCTTCAAGACCAAGTCGGGATACGAAACGCCGAGCGCTCTCGCGAACCATTCCTCGAACGCCTGATGGAAATAATGGAAGAAGCGCGGATAGTAGACGACGCGGGCCTGGTCGATCTCACCGAAGCGGACGCTGAACTCGGCGCTGAACGTCATGCGCGATAGACTTCGTCGGCTTTGGCGGCGAGAATGAAATCGCTCTCGGTGAGTCCGTCGATCTTGTGGGTCCAGATGGTCAAGCGGACCTTGCCCCACCCGAGATAGACGTCGGGGTGATGCCCCTCGTGCTCCGCAATTGCGCCGACCTTGTTGGTGTAGTCGAGGGCCTGGCGAAAATCCTCGAACGCGAACGTCTTCTCGAGGTGATGCTCCTCGACCACGGTCCAGCCGCCGCCGAGCTTGGCCGAGAGATCGCGCAACTCGGCGCCCTTGAGCGGCGGCACGCCGCCGCGACACGGGATGCAATGCTTCTTGGCGAGTTCACTCATTTGTGTCAGTCGAGGTGTTGCATCGGGGTCTCCGTCCACCACTCGCGCGCGCAATAGAGATTCGTTTCAGCGCGCGTCGAGTGAGTTCCCGTCGACCCACGACGCAACACCTCGCCTTACTTGGCAGCTTTGAAACGCCGCGCGACTTCGTCCCAGTTGATCACGTTCCAGAAGGCACCAACGTAGTCCGGGCGCTTGTTCTGGTACTTCAAGTAGTACGCGTGCTCCCACACGTCGAGGCCGAGGATCGGCGTCATGCCTTCCGAGAGCGGCGAATCTTGGTTCGCAGTCGACGACACCGCGAGCGAGCCGTCCTTCTTGACCGACAACCACGCCCAACCGCTCCCGAAGCGCGTCTTGGCGGCGGTTTCGAACTGCGCCTTGAACGCGTCGAAGCCGTCGAAGGCCTTGTCGATCGCAGCCGCGAGGTCGCCCGCGGGCTTGCCGCCGCCACCCGGCTTCATCACGGTCCAGAACAGCGAATGATTCGCGTGCCCGCCGCCGTGGTTGCGAATCACCATGCGGATGGCTTCGGGCACTTGGTCGAGCGCCGAGAGCAACTCTTCAACCGACTTCGACGCCAACGCGGGGTGCTTCTCGATCGCCGCATTCGCGTTATCGATGTAGGTCTGGTGGTGTTTGGTGTGATGGATCTCCATCGTGCGCGCGTCGATGTGCGGTTCCAGCGCGTCGTACGCGTACGGGAGTTTGGGTAGCGTGAAGGCCATATCGACTCCTTCTTTATTCTCGGCGGAAAGGCGGCCCGGAGCGGATGCGTGACCGACGGCATAATACGCCCGCCGACGCGGGCCGTCAACCGAACGAAAAAGCGCCGACCGAAGCCGGCGCCTCTGTGCGCAACTGGCAAGGATCGTGGGTCGTCAGACGGTGAACGACTCGCCGCAACCGCACGTCGCCTTGGCGTTGGGATTCGAAAACACGAACCCCTTCCCGTTGAGGCCGCTGGTGTAATCCAGCGTCAGGCCGTGCAAGAAGAGCTTGCTCTTGCGGTCGACCACGATGCGGACGTCGCCGCTCGCGATGACGAGGTCGGTGTCGGTGGCATTCTGGTCGATGGACAATTGGTACATGAGCCCCGAGCAACCGCCGCCCTTGACGGCAACCCGCAAGTAGGCGTCGGCGATGGTCTTGTTCTCAGCCGCGATGCAATCGCGAATGGCTTGGACGGCTCTGTCGGTGACGTTGATCATTCTCTCGAGTTCCTTTGGATGGCCGGTTCGTCGGACCGACGAGCGGCACCACTCGTTGGCTCCTAGTATAATGGATGCCCCCGCAGGCGTCAAACCGCAATTCCGACAGCAGGTTAGCCGACGGCACCGCGTCGTTGGCCGACCGACACCGCCTTTTCGATCGGCGTGCATGGCGCATGCCCGTTCACCTCTACTCGCCCCCACGAGGCCAAAAAACCACGGCTCCGACGCGCACTCTCCGCTGTATAATGCCCCGATTCGCTTTCTGGGCTCGTCCTTCCGGAGGTTCTATCTCGATGATTCGCGCGCTCACGACGCTCCTTTTCCTGTCGATCATGGCGGCCGCGGCGGCCGCTTCGCCCCGCATCCTGGTGGTGTCGAGGGACCTCAAAGCCCTCAAGTCGTTCGACCCGTCGACCTACGAACTCCAGTTCTCGGTGGCACTGCCCGGCGACCCGCACGAAGTCGTGGTGTCGCCCGACGGCCGCTTCGCCTACAGCAGCGACTTCGAAGGACGCGACAACACTGTCTCCATCATCGACCTCGAACAGCAGAAGCGCATCGCGGGCATCAAGATGGACCCGTATTACAAGCCGCACGGACTCGCCCTCACCAAGGACGGCTCGAAGCTCTACGCGACCTGCGAGGCTTCGCGCGTGGTGGTCGAGATCGACGTGGCCGCGCAAAAGATCACGCGACCGTTTCGGCTGTCCGTCGACGCCGCGCACATGCTGGCACTATCGCCCGACGACAAGTGGTTGTTCGTCACCAGCCAGTGGGACAATAACGTCACCGTCTTCAACACGGAGACAGGAGAAGTCAGGACGATGTTGGCGACCGGAAAGGGCCCCGAAGGCGTGACGGTGTCGCCCGACGGCAAGGAAGCGTGGGTGGTCAATCGCGTGTGGCAGACACTCACGGTCATCGACCTCGCCACGATGAAGAAGGTGCAGTCGATGAGCTGCGAGCACAACCCCATGCGCGACCTGTTCACGCCCGACGGCACCATGCTGGTCGTGACCTCGGCCTTGTCGGACGAGATTGCACTCGTCGATCGCGCCAAGCGCGAAGTCGTGGGTCGCATCAAGACGGGGGACTTCCCCGTCGGCATGGCCCTGACGAAGGACGGGGCGCGCCTCTACGTCACCAATCTCAACGGCGGCGACGTGGCCGTAGTCGACCTCCCCAGCCGCAAGGTCATCCACCGCTTCGCCGTCGGCGGCCAGCCGGAAGGCATCGCGATCACCGAATAGCGGGCGCCTTTCGACGGATGGTTCCGTCGTCGTCGATCTGGTACACCGCGAGCGGTTCCACGAGCGGGACCGCGTCGTCGATCCAAGAGGCGATCTCGTTCACCACTTGCTCGCGCTCGTGCACGCGAATGTGACACGCGAAGACCGCGCGCGGTCGAAAGGCGCGCGCGACCAGCCGCTTCCCGAACGGATAAGTTAGAAACCAAAACGGCAGGACGCCCACGTCGATGGGCGCATCCAAGAGTTCGGCGCGGCGCAGCGTCTTCTCGTCGATGATCCCGTCGCCGAGATGCACGACCGAGCGCCCGCCCAGCGTTACCACCCAACCGAGGTGCTGCACGTCGGCGTAATTCACTTTGCCGTGACTCAACCCGAACGCTTCCGCGCGCACGCCGCCGAAATCGCGGGCAACGCGAACACCTTCGGGCGCGTCGAGCGGCCACCGCGCGCGCAGCCAGCTCCGGTGCACGCGACAGCAAGCGCTCGATTGCCTGCGGCGTCGACGCGAAACGCGTGCGTTCGCTGGCGCGCAGGTACTCCGCCACCGCGTCGGGGTCGAAATGGTCCTCGTGGTAATGCGTCGCCAAGGCGACGTCCACCCGGTCGAAGGGAGGACGCGCCGCTCGCACGTCCGCGAGTGCTGCGGCCGGCGGCGTGTGGAACCCCTCCGCCTCCGCGCCGAAGAGCCCGTCGATCAACACCGACCCCGCGCTGGATCGAACCAGGACACCCTCGCACCCGATGTAAGTCAACTCCAAGCTCAAGATTGCCGCGAATGGTAGCACACGCGTTGTAACCTTTCCCACGACCCCTTCGTCCCTTCCTAGTACGATGAGCCGCGAGTTCCGAAGGCTGGCCGACGAGCATGGAGGCCGTATTTACACGCTCGCACTCTATCTATTGGGACGTCGCGAAGATGCGGAAGACGTGACGCAAGAGGTTCTGGTCCGGCTCTGGCGCCACCGCGACCGCATCGACCCCGCGCGCACGCGGGCCTGGGTGGCACAAGTGACGCGCAATTTGGTCATCGACGTCTCACGACAACGAAAACAGCGCGCCGCCGTGTTCGCCGAAGGCACCGACGCCGAAGCGGCGGCGGTCGCCGTTTCGTCGGAAGCGCGACCCGATCGCGCGACCATGAACGGCGAGCTGCGTGAGGCGCTCGAGAACGCCGTCGCACGCCTCGACGAACCGTATCGGAGCATCCTCGTCATGCGCGAGATTCAGGATTATTCGTACCAAGAAATCGCCGACGCCTTGGAAATGCCGCTCGGCACCGTGAAGGTGTATTTGCACCGGGCGCGCCGTCGCGTCCGCGAGACCATTCGATCGGGGGACCACGATGCCGCATGACCGCGCGTGCGAGTGGGTGCTCGAGCGCCTCGACATGTTCGTCGACGGCGTCGAGTCCGATCTTTCCGACGAAGAGCGGCTCGAAGTCGCGACCCACGTCGAGGTCGTGCGCCGCCTGCGCGCGCGAGCTGGCACTCGCCGAGCGCGTGCGCGCGGGCCTGCGCGGGATGGCGATCCCGGCCGCGCCGTCGTCGGTGATCGAGCGCGGCGAACGGGAGATCGCGACCGCCGCCGAGCAACGTGGTGGCGTTGCGCCCACGCCTGCGCGCGTGGCGCTGGATGCCGGCCGCGGCGGCGGCATTGCTGCTCGTTTCCGCGCTGTGGGTCGAACGCGACCGTCGTCGCGCGAACGAATTGGCCGTCGAGCAGGCCGCGCACGACGCCGGGGTCGCTTTCGCGTATTTCAACAAGTACGCGCGACGCGCCGGCGACATCGTCCAAGACGAAGTCATCGAGCAGCGCTTGGTCGTACCGATGGAAAAGGCGATGGAAAAGTCGGGTGTACGTGAAACCAAAGCGGGCCCCGGTCAGTCTTGAGAGCATGACACAGGATTCAATTAGGAGGACAAGCATGCCACATCGTTTGAACCGCACCGCATTGGCGATCGTCGCGGCACTCGCAATCGCCGGCGTGGCCCGCGCCGAAGCCGACGCCGACGACAAGGCGTTCGCGTCGATGCCGGGCTACGTCGACTTCGCTCCCCTCGAGAAGATCACGCAGGAAGCCAAGGTCGAGGTCAATCTCAAGAGCCCCATGCTGGGGCTCGTGTCCAAGTTCATGGGCGACGAAGACGCCGAGTTGCGCGACGTGCTCGCCAACTTGAAGCTCGTGCGCGTGCGTGTGTACGACTTGACACCGGAGATCGAGAAGCAATTTCTCGCGGCCGGTTCGGAAACCACCAAGCGCCTGGACAAGGAGGGCTGGGAACGCATCGTGCGCGTACGCGAAGACGGCGATCGTGTCGACGTCTACTTCAAGCCGTCTGCCAAGGCCGAATGGATCGACGGCGTCTTGATCATCGCGGTCGACGAGGAGGCTGCGTTCATCAACATCGTGGGACAGATTCGGCCCGAGGACGTGGGCAAGATCGGCGAGCATTTCGACATCGACGGCATCAACTCCGGCGACGGCACGCGCATCAAAGTCGAATCGAAGACGAAGACCAAACCGCGCAACAACGACTGACCGCCTTGACAAGGAGATGCGATGAACTCCCGCAATCGAATGCGCAACGTGATGATCGCGACCATCGTGGCTGCGCTCCCCGCGGCCGGCGGATGCATATGGACGCCGGAGTTGAGCCAGGTCAAACAAGAGATCGCCCGTCAAATCCCGGGCGCCACCTTCGACCACCAAGTATCGCTCGCGATCGGCCCGGGCGGGATGGCGCTGGCGCGCGCGGTAGTGTCGATGGTGCCGCAAGCGAGCGACGCGCGCGGCTGGTTGAAGGACTTGAGCCGCGTCGAAGTGGCCGTGTACGAAGTGCATCGGGACGATCCCGGCCGCCGCATCGCGACACCGTCGCGCATCGAGGACATGCTCGAGCACGGCTGGGAGATGGCGGCGCGCGTGCGCGAGGACGGCGCATCGGTGTGGCTGCTGTACCGACTCGACGGTGAGTCGGTGCGCGAGCTCTTCGTGGTAGCACTCGACCGGGACGAGCTCGTGCTGGTCAAGGTCAAGGGGCGCCTGGAACGGGTGATCGCGCGCGCCCTTTCCGACGTCGACGACCAGCCTCACTTCGGGCGTTCATTCCGTCGCGGCACGTAGTTCGACGACCTCGTCTATTGCGCGAACCCGCCCTCGGCGCTACCATCCCGGCGTCGAGGGCGATTTTCTTTCCGGCGCGCGCCACGCAACCACCGGTGCCGCGGCCGAAGGAGTGGAGTGCAACATGGCGGCCATCAAGGATTACGGCATCGGGTTCGAGGGACACTTCCCCAATTCCCGCAAGGTCTACCAGACGGGGTCGCACGACGGCGTGCGGGTTCCGTTGCGCGAAGTCGAACTGGCCGCGTCGCGTCGCTCCGACGGTGCCGCGGAGGCGAACCCGCGCGTGCGGTTGTACGACACCAGCGGTCCGTGGACCGACCCCGACGTGCACCTCGACGTTCGCGAAGGACTCCCGCGCCTGCGCGAAGCATGGATCGACGCGCGCGGCGACGTGGAACCGCGCGGAAACGCGCGGCGCGCGAAGGCGCAACTGAACGTCACCCAAATGCATTATGCGCGGCGTGGCATCGTAACGCCGGAGATGGAGTTCGTCGCCATCCGCGAGAACCTCGGCCGCGCTTCGGCCTACGAGGCCGACTTCGCGCGTCGCAATGGCCACACCGGCGCACTCGCGCACGCGCAGGTGGGTGCCACCAACCTGCTGACCCACCAGCACCCGGGCGACCCGCGCGGTGCGCGCATCCCGCGCTTCATCACGCCCGAGTTCGTGCGCGACGAAATCGCGGCCGGGCGCGCCATCATTCCCGCCAACGTGAATCACCCGGAACTCGAACCGATGATCATCGGGCGGAACTTCCGTGTAAAGATCAACGCCAACATCGGCAACTCGGCCGTCGCGTCGTCTATAGAGGAGGAAGTCGCGAAGATGCGGTGGGCGACGCTGTGGGGTGCGGACACCGTGATGGACTTGTCGACCGGCAAGAACATCCACGAAACGCGCGAGTGGATTCTGCGCAACTCCCCGGTTCCGATCGGCACGGTGCCGATCTATCAGGCGCTGCAGAAAGTCGGCGGCAAGCCGGAAGAACTCACGTGGGAGGTCTTCCGCGACACGCTGGTCGAACAGGCCGAGCAAGGGGTCGACTACTTCACGATTCACGCCGGCGTGTTGCTGCGCTTCATCCCATGGACGGCGCAGCGCGCCACCGGCATCGTGTCGCGCGGAGGGTCAATCATGGCGGCGTGGTGCCTTGCGCACCACTGCGAGAGTTTCCTGTATACGAACTTCGACGAGATCTGCGCGATCATGCAGGCCTACGACGTTTCGTTTTCACTGGGCGACGGCCTACGCCCCGGTTCCATCGCCGACGCCAACGACCGCGCGCAGCTCGGCGAATTGCAAACCATCGGCGAGCTGACGGCGAAGGCATGGACGCACGACTGCCAGGTGATGATCGAAGGACCCGGCCACGTCCCCATGCACCTGGTGCAGGAAAACATGGAGCTGGAGCTCGAGCATTGCCACGAAGCACCCTTCTACACGCTGGGACCGCTCACGACCGACGTCGCCCCCGGCTACGACCACATCACGAGTGCCATCGGTGCCGCCATGATCGGCTGGCACGGGTGCGCGCTGCTCTGTTACGTCACGCCGAAGGAACACTTGGGCCTGCCCGATCGCGACGACGTCAAGGCGGGTGTCATCGCCTACAAAATCGCCGCGCACGCCGCCGACTTGGCCAAAGGATTCCCCGGCGCCCAGGAGTGGGACAACGCGCTCTCCAAAGCGCGCTTCGAATTCCGTTGGGAGGATCAATTCAACCTGGCCATGGACCCGGAGACCGCGCGCGCCTTCCACGACGAAACGCTGCCCAAGGACAGCATGAAGACCGCGCACTTCTGTTCGATGTGCGGCCCGCATTTCTGCTCGATGAAAATCACCGAAGACGTGCGCGCCTACGCCGAGCGCCACGGCATGACCGAAGCCCAGGCCATCGAAGTGGGACTCGCGGAGAAGGCGCGCGAGTTCAAAGATGGAGGTGCTGAGATTTATCGATAACTCTCTGTGACGACAGGGCCGCTCGCGTGTCCCAGAATTGGCGGCGACCCCACCCACTTCGGGCTGGATGCGATCCCCCGCCCGGAGGGTTTCCATGTATCGCGTCACGCGCAATGTGATCCTGTGCCTCGTGCTGGCCCTGGCTTCGTGTTCCGACAGCGGCGACCCAGCCGCTCCCGAGTCGACCCCCACTACCCAAGCGACCAAGACCATTCCGCCCACCGGAGGATCGATTCGTGTCGAGAACGAGGCCGGCGTTGCCCTCAATGTGAGCTTGCCGAGCGGTGCGGTGCTCACACCTACCAGCGTTACGCTGCGTTCCGTGACGGCTCCCACCGGCACCCAGGCCCGTTTCACCATCGAACCCGCGGGACTCGACCTGCTCGCCCCCGCCACCATCACCGTGACACTCCCGGACGGTATCGCGCTCGACGAGACCTCGGGACTCAGCTTCGTGAGCGGCGAGAGCATTCGCGTCCCCACCGAGGTCGACACGAATGCGCGCACACTTCGCGCCACCCTCTATCACTTGGGATTCAACCTGCCAGTGCCGGGAACCGCACTCGCATCCGCGAGTGACGGCTCGGACTTCATCGACGTCGACCAGATGAACTGCCAGCTCACGTTCGAGTCCTTGACCGACGCCATCCTACGCGCGCAATCGCTCAGCAGCCCCTTCCCGCCCAGCCTGGCGTCGCCGCTCATTCTGCAGTATCGCGCGATGCTGATCGGTTGCCCGCAGTCGGGCGAAATGGCCGACGTGACGGCGGCACTCGAGCAGTTCGCGTGCAGCAACAAGAACTCGTCGGAGGGCCAGGCCGGCCTCCCCATCCAATCGGTCGCCGACTTCAAGCGCACATTGGGCGACCTGCTTTCCGCCGAGGCGCTGGTACAGACCGCGGGTGTCGATTGCCACGTGCAAAGCGACGTCGTCGAGTCGGTGTTCGACAAGTATCTGGACAGCTACATCGAACGCATCGAAGACCCCGGCTTCACGGCCAGCTTCGCCAATTGGGATCTGCTGTGGAAAGAGCTGGTGCCGGTCACCGAGTTGAAGGCGCTGGCGGACGAGTTCGAGCTTTCGGCGTCCAGCGAGCGCATCGTCGAGGAATTGTTTCCCGCCCTGTTCGCGCGCTTGCGCGAGGTCGCGGCCTCTGCATGCGAAGAGGATGAGAACAACGCGTTGCTGGGCGACATCCTAAGCGGCGGGCGCCTGCTCAATCATCCGGTCACGCCCGATGGACAGATGCCCAACTTCACGGGATTCCCGCAGTCCGACTTGCTCGACCAGTTCCACCGCTGCGGTTCGACCATCGACCTGGAGGCACGGGCGGCGCAAGGCGGTGTCATCATGTCGACCACCGTCGGTGAAGGGGGCGGCTCGGGAGGGAGCGTCACCGTGGTCAACAACGGCATCATCGCCGTCGAGGATCACATCCTGGGACTCTTGTGCGGTCAAACGTTGGCACGCGACGTCGTCAATGTGATCGCGGAGATTCCGAATCACTTGCCCGTCGTGCAATTGGGCGCACTCAACACGGCGATGAACGTCAACGTGGCGAGTATCCTCGATCAATTGCCGATTGACGAACCGCAGCCCTTCGACTTGGTGTTCACGCGCACTCGCAAGCAATGCGGAATCGATGACGGCGGCGTTCCCACTATCGAACTCTATCGCGTACACGTGAACGTGCTCGGAGCGGCGGGCGCGGGAAGCGGTACGTGGGCGGGCGGCTGCCCGAGCGGATCGGTCAGCGGCACGTTCACCATGGAGATCGACAACGACGGAAACGTGACCGGAACCTACGCGGGGAGCGCTTCCGGGACGATCGTGGGCACAGTAACGCCGAGCGGGGTCTTCGATGCCTCGGCTTCGGGAACCGCGGGTCCATGTTCGTGGTCAGGGAACATCAGCGGATTCGGTAGCACCCTCACGGGATCTGGATCGTGGTCCTGCGGTAGCGTCGGCTGCTCGGGAGGCTACGCGTTGGTACCGAGCAACTAGCGAACCCCGCCCTTGGCGTCAACACGAAGGCCCGCGTCGATCGACCGACGCGGGCCTTCATGCTTGCGGACGATGGGGTCTCGCTTACTCGTCTTTCAATAGATCTTGCAGCGCCTTCTTGGCCGCGGGCGTTCCCATCGAGCCCAGCGCCTGCACGGCGATGCGGCGCGTCTCGCGGCTGGGGTCGTTGCGCGCCACTTTGGCGAGGATCGCCACCGACTCGTCGGTCTCGATGTCGCCCAGCGCCCACACGATCGATGCGCCGTTGGTCGTTGTTCGTCTCCTTCTCCAGCATGGCACCCAACGCCGACGCCGACGCCTCTCCGCCCTCGTCGACCATCGCTTGCAACGCGGCGCGGCGCACTTCTTCGAAGGGCGACTTTCGATAGACCTCCATGAAGAAGGCGCTGTCCGACTCGTCGAGCACGTCGGTGAGTCCGTACACCGCCGCCAGCGCTAGATCGCCGTCCTTGGGGTCGAGTGCGGCCGCCTTCAAGGCGTCGACGGCGGCCGGCCCGCCGTGCTCGGCCAGTGCGTAGAACGCGGCGCGCTTGACTTCGGGGTCGTCGGAGGTCTTCACCACTTCGTTCAAAACGGTTACCACCGACGGATCGTCGACCTCGGCCAGCGCGTACACCGCAGCACGCCGCAGCTCGGTGGCCTCGGGCGTCTTCTCCTTGCTCAACGCGAGCTTCTTCAAGAGCGGTATGATGTTGACGTCGTCGCGCTCGATGAGCGCGTACAACGCGGCCCGTTTCATCTCGAACGACGGCGCTTCCATGGCCAGCTTCTCGAGTGCTTTGGCGGCATCCGGCGAATCGACTTCCGCCAGCGCGTATGTCGCCGCGGTGCGCAAGTCTTCGTCCGGGTCCTTGAGCGCCACGTCGACCAAGATCTGCGTCACGTCGGGGCGGTCGACTTCGGCGATCGCGTACAGCACGTGACGACGAACGTCGGGATCCTGGTCGGTCTTCATGATCGACACCATCGCGTCGATCACCTTGGGCTCGTCGCCGTGGTCGGAGATCGCGTACACCGCGTGGCGTCGTACTTCGGCGTCCGGGTCGGTCTTGGCCACGTTGATCAGCACGTCCAGCGAGGCGTCGTCGTCGACGTCGGACAGAACCATGACGGCGCGCTGGCGCACTTCGGGGTCGGGGCTCTTCAAGAGTTCCTGGATCGATTGCAGCGCGAGGTCGCGATCGCCGCTGTCGAGCAGCGCGTACAGCACCGACAACTTGAAGTCCGCGTCGTCTTGCGCACCCGCCTCCGGGTCGAGGTCGCGCAGCGATTCGAGCGCCGCCTTCCCGCGCGGGTCGCCCGCCTTGGCCATGCGCTTGGCCAGCTTGGCGTACTCGGTAGCGGCGTCGTCGGCCCACTTGCTGTCGGGGTACGCGGCCAGGAACTGGCGATAGCAGTCGAACGAATCCCCGTAGTCGTTGGTGGTGCGCTGCAGCGCGTAGCACTTGTAGAAACTCGCCGCGTCGGCCTGCTTGCTCTTCGGGTACTTCTTCAAGAACGACTCAGCGGCGGCCAAGGCCTGCTCGTAGCGTTCGTCGTCCAGCAAGGCCTGGATCTGCTGATAAGCGGCGTCTTCCTTCGAGAGCCCCGGCGTCCCCGGGGTCGGCGGTGCGCTGGGAACCGGTGGCGCGGGAGACCCCGCCTTGTTCCCCGCGTGCACCGGGCCGGCGGCGACGACCAAGAGCAAGATGAACGGAGCCACGCGCCGAACCAAATGGACGAGCTGTTGCATGAAGGTCTCCTTATTGCTTCCCCGACGGTCCGTCGACAGGACCGTCGTGCGCGGGTTCGTCCGCGCGCATTTGCTCGAGGTTGATGCGCAAGAGAACACCCTCGCGACCCACACGACTGCGAATCACTTCCACCGCCTCGGCGTCGGAGCCGGCTTCCAGGTGCGCGATCTCGCGCAGGATGAGCTCGAGTTGTCCGACCAGCTCCTGCACGCGACGGTCGCTGGAGCCGTCGCGCACCGACGAGGCGGTGCGCACCAACTCGCCCGCGCGCGCCTTGTGCGCGTCGAAAGCCGTCGTGTCGCTGGGGTCGCCGTTCAAGACGGCGAGCAGCAGTAGCTGCGAGCGTTCGATGTAGCGCTGGGCGTCTTCGTCGCTGGTCGACGCCATGACGACACCGGTCGCGTGCTGCGAAGACGGCGCCTTCTCGCCCGGGGGCGCGTCGATCGCAGCGGGGTGGCTCGTAACGTTGTTTTGTGCGAGGTCGGTGCTGGGTTGGGTTACGTCGTGCGAATCGCTGCCGCCGGGCACGCGACCGGTGGAATCGCCGCGCGCCGTTTCCCTAGCGATCTGGGGAGACGTCGTGTTCGGCGAGGGGGCGAACATCGTGCGACCGATCCACACCCCGGCCACGAGAACAGCGACGGCGGCGGCCACCCGGTATCCCCACGACCCGAGCGACCGCCGTCGCGCGAATCGGGACGCATCGACGACGACCGAGTCTTCGCGAGCGACCCGCTGTTCCAAGCGTTGCCAATAGCCGTCCCAAAACTCCGGCCCCGGATCGGGCCGACGGCGGCGGCTCATGAGATGCGCCGTCGCTTGCAACTCCGAGAAGAGCGCGGTGCAATCCGCGCACGCGCCGACGTGCGACTCGAACTCGGCGCGACGCGCGTCGTCCAACTCGCCGTACAGCGCCTCCACCATCCACGCCTGATAACGATCGCACGCCGTCATGCCAGGTCACCCACTTCGTCGCGGTAGTGCGAGAGCCGGTCGCGCAGCTTGCGCATGGAACGAAACAAGAGGCTCTTCACGGTTCCCTCTGCGATGGAGAGCGACTCGGATATCTCGCCGATCTTCATGTCGTGATAGTGGCGCAGCACGAATACCGAACGCTCCTGCGTCGACAGTGCGCCGAGCGCGCGTTCGACGTCGGCCTGGAAGCGCGCCGCACCCGCTGTGCGGTCGGGCCGCGACCCGATCGCGGCCAGTTCGACCATGCGCTCCGAGGCCGGCTGCTGGTCGTCGTCGCCCGCGTGGGCGTCGATGCTCACCAACTGGACCGGCTTGCGCCGCTTGTTGTCGATGTGTGCGTTCATGGCGATTCGGTACAACCAGCTTCCCAATTGGGCGTCCGCGCGAAAACTACCGATGGCGCGAAAGGCCTTGATGAACACTTCCTGCGAGAGATCCTCCGCGTCGTGATGGTTGCCGCACAAGTCGTATGCGAGGGCGTGCACGTCCCGTTGGTATCGCTCGACCATCTCCCGGAACGCGGCGGGCTCTCCCGCGCGCAACCGTTCCACCAGTTGCGACGACTCGTCGTGCATTCAATCGGAATCATCTTCGGAGTCGTCGTCCGCGCCCGCGCCGCTTCCGTCGCGCCGAACGCGGATGTCGCCGTTGACCGTGCTCAGGTCGATACGAGCGCCGCCATTCCCCAGGACGGCATCCAAGGAGCTGCCGGCGTGGGTGACGCCGTGACCGAGGTCGCCGCGAATGTCGCCGTGAATGGTGCTGGCCGATAGCTTCGCATTGACCTTGCGCGGCAGCTCGAGGGTCACCGATCCGTTGACCGACGACAGCTCGATGGACTCGTGACCGACGACACTCTTCAGCGATACGCCGCCGTTGACCGTCGACAGGTGAACTTCGCCGCCGAGTTGGTCGCCGTCGACTTCTCCGTTGACCGAAGATGCCGCGACGTCGCCGATGACGTCGGTGATCTTCAGGTCGCCGTTGACCAGCTTGACATCCTTGATATCGGTTGCGTGCGGAACATGGATCTCGAATTCGACACCCACTCCACCGTCGTGCCACTGCTTGCTGTCGTCGTAGTCGACGTCGATGCGCAGGTGGTCGTTCTTCATGTCGAAGTTGATGGTCACGTCGTCCAAGCGCTCACGCGAGCCCGACGTGGTCTTGGTGGCCTTGACCTCGATGGTCTTCTTGTCCCACCCGGAGATGGTGACCGCACCATTCAAGTTGGAAAGACTCAAGCGGGCGTCCTTGCCCACCGGATAGGATTGATTGACCTCTTCGCGTTCCGTTGCCGAAGAAGGTGCGGCCAACGCCACCGTCATCGCCGCCGCCGTCGCTATCGCCGTGATCGCGTGCTTCATGATTGTCTCCCGGCTCGAAGGAGCCCTAGAGGGGAACGACTGCAATGCTCTTGAGTAGATGAGACGAGAATGGACGGCCGAAAGTTTACGTCGTTTCTCACCGGTTTGACATTGGCCGGCCGCCTTCGCTATTCTTCCCGCTTCTCTCGCGCCCCACGAAAGCTCCCGCCTCCATACATAAGGCGTTAGCGACAAGGGGGTTGCGGAGTCTCCGCGTCTCCAAACAAAGCGAGCTTCCTCCATGCACCACCTCCTTCGGCGTCTCTGGATATTGGCTCTCGTCGCGACCCCGGCGGTCGCGGGCACCGTCGACCCGCAAGCCATGCGCACCGAGACGGCCCCCGGAACCGGGACCTACACCGCGCCCCTCTGGCCCGACGGGAGCTATCGCAGCGACGTCCGCTCGCCGTCGGACTTCTTGGGCTACGAGATCGGGTCGGTGCCGTCGTCGCACGCCGACATCATGCGGTACTTCGAGTACCTCGACCAATTCCCGACCGCGGAGTTGCACACCTACGCGGAGTCCTATGAAGGACGCAAGCTGGTCTACCTCGTAGTCGCGTCGGAGAAAAACGCCTCGCGCTTGGCGGACATCAAGGCCGACTGCCACCTGCTCGCCGACCCGCGTACGCTGGGCAACGTGAAAGCGAGCGACCTCATTGCGCGCATGCCGGCGGTGGCATGGATGGCGTACGGCATCCACGGCGACGAACTCTCGAGCTGCGACGCCGCACTCCAGCTCGCGTATCAGATGGTCGCCGGCACTGACGCCGCGACGAAACACATTCTCGACAACTGTGTGGTCATCATCGACCCCACCGAGAATCCCGACGGCCGCACGCGCTGGCTCACCCAGCTCACCCAGTGGAACAGTGTCATCGCGAGCCACGACGTGCAGAACATCAGTCACACGGGATTGTGGCCGTACGGTCGCACGAATCACTATTTGTTCGACTTGAACCGCGATTGGTTCGCCCTCGTGCACCCGGAGACGCAGGGTCGCACCGCGGCCATCCTCGATTGGATGCCGCACTACCTGCTCGATTGCCACGAGATGGGCCCGCTCGACACGTACTTGATCTCGCCGCCGCGCGAGCCGTTCAACCCGTACATGACGGGTTACATCCACAAGTGGTGGGAGCGCGTGGCCAAGACGCACGCGGCGGCATTCGACCGCATGGGGTGGAGCTATTACACGCGCGAGTGGAACGAAGAGTTGTATCCCGGCTACGGAAGCTCGTGGGCGATTTACCTGGGTGCCGTGGGCTTCTTGTTCGAACAAGCCGGCGTCGACGGATCGCAGGTCAAGCGCCCCGACGGCACGGTGATGGCCTACCGCGAAACCGTCGCCCACCAATTCGTGGGTTCGATGGCGAATCTCACCGCGGTGGCCGACGGTCGCGCGGAGCTCTTGAACGACTATCAGAAGCAAAAGGTCGACAACCTGCGCTCGAAGCCGCGCACGTTCGTGTTTGCGGCGGGCGCCAACCGCACGCGACTCGACCGCTTCGTCGAGAAACTCGAGCACCAGCACATCGAAGTCGAGCGCACGACCAAGCCGACCAGGCTCGCGCGCGCACATTCGTGGGACGGCACCGAAGCGCGCGACGTCGTAATCCCGGCGGGGAGTGTTCTGGTGCGCACCAACCAGCCGCTCAAGCAGCTGGTCGATGCGATCCTCCAGTTCGACGTGCGCATCCCGACCTCCTTCTTGAAAACCGAGAAGAAAGACATTCTCGCGCGCGACGATTCGCGCCTGTACGACACGACCGGCTGGTCGCTGCCGCTGGCCTACGGGCTGGATGCCTACGTCGTCGACGGTGTTCCGAGCGTCGACCAAGAGGCGTACACGATCGCGGACCGCAAGGGTTCTCTTTCCAACGACGCCGCCAAGGTCGGCTTCGCGTTCGACGGTCGCGACGACCGCTCGCTCGAATTGCTGGCGCGTCTGTTCGAGAGCGACGTCAAGGTGTGGTGCTCGAAGAAGCCCTTCCACGCCGGCGCGACGACTATGCCGCGCGGGAGTTTCCTCGTGCGACGCGCGGGTAACCCCAACCTCGACGTGGCGAAACTGCGCTCGCTCGCGGAAGCGGCCGGGGTCGACGTGGTGGGCTTGGACGGCGGTCTCGCGACGGGCGAGTTCGCCGACCTCGGGGGCAACGACTTCTCGCTCTTGGTGGCACCGCGTATCGCCCTCGTCGCGGGGACGGGCACGAGTACGACCAGCTTCGGCGCCACGTGGCACCTGCTCGACAGTCGACTTCGCTTGCGCACGTCGATCGTCGACATCGCGAACGTCGCCGGGACCGACCTCTCGAAGTACAACGTGATCGTGCTGCCCGACTTTTCCGGGAGCGTCGACGCGTACAAGGGCCTCTTGCAGAAATCGGGGATCGCAAACTTGAAGACGTGGGTGGAAGCGGGCGGAACGCTCATCGCCGACGGCGCGGGTGCGGCCATGCTCGCCGACACCTCGGTCGCGATCGCATCGGTGCGCTTGCGCGAGCAGGTCTTGAAGGACCTCCCCGAGTACGCGGCGTCGCTCACACTCTCGAAGGACGCGTTCGCGCCCGTCGTCGACAGCCTCTCGTTGTGGGGCGGCGCCAAGAAAGTCGAGAAGCCCGCCGAGAAGGAGAAGGATTCGAAAACAGAGAAACCCGCCTCCGACGACCTCGACACGCGCAAGCGCGAAGACGAGATCGCACGCAAGCTCTCACCGCACGGCGCCATCGTCGCGGTCGACCTCGACCCGGAGGACTGGCTCGCTTTCGGCTGCGCGCCGACGATTCCCGCGCTCCTCAATACGAGTCGCACCTTCGTCACCAAGTCGGTGCAGGTCACCGCACGGTTGGCCCCCGCCGATCGGATTCGTCTGTCGGGATTATTCTGGGAGGAAGCGCGCGCGCGCTGGGCGGAGAGCGTGTACGCGTCGCACAACGCGTCGGGGAGCGGGCAGGTCATCGTGTTCGTGTCCACACCCAACTTCCGCGGCTACTTTTACGGCGCCGAGCGACTGCTCCTGAACGCGCTGCTGTTGGGGCCGGGTTGCGGCACAGCGGCGCGAGTCGACTGGTAGCTCGGGGCCGGGCAATGCTATAATGATGGGCGTTCGCGTCGCCCCCGAAGTAACGTGCCGCCCTCCCGTCGTATGAGCATTTTCTCGCGCATCCTTTCCGTCGCCGCCGTCGCGATCGCCGCGATGTCGACGTCGGTCGCCGCCGACCCGCCCGCTGCGCAGGCACCCGCTCCCGAGGGCCACAACGTCCACCGCGTCGAGAAGTACGCCCACGTGGCCGCGTTCCTGAACTTGGGCCAGGGTACCGTGCGCATCGTCGCGGTCGTCCCGACCGGCTCCGAATCGTCGCTCGGCGTGATCGACACCCTGGCCTCGATCGTGCAGGGGACATCGAGCAAGCGTTTGCGCGTGTACGTCATCCTGCGCGGCGAGAACGACGCCGACTCTCCGCTCCATGCCGCCGTGCTGGCCGGGCGCGCATCCGACCCGCGCCTGGTGTACTTCTGGGATCCGACCGGCGACGTTGCGCGCGCGTGGGAGTCGCACGACGCCGCGTGTGCGTGGCTCTACGACACGTCGGCCAAGTTCGCCGACACTCCCCCGAAGGCATCGTTGACGGTGGTCGCGACCCCGGGCGGTCACGACGCCCGCCTCGCGGGCGGTTCTCTGCGCGCGACCTCGGGCGAAATGATTCGCCGCGTGGAAGCGAAAGTGGGTCAGCCCGACGCCGGTCAGTGACGCCCCGATCCATTGGTAACCGTTGACGCGGTCGCACATCACCGCTAGGTTTCGTCCATGCGAACTCGCCATGTCATCGCGCGCGCGTTGCGATCGATCGGTGTGGGAGCTTTGGCCACCGCGCTCGTGGCACCCGCCAGTCGCGCCGCGCGCGGCCACATCACGCTCGTCGGTCAGATCAAGCCCGCCGGCGGCGACCAATTCTGCCAACTGTGGGGATTCGAGCGCGGCGGGCGGGCGTACGCGGTGATCGGCGACTGGGACAGCGGGCCCATCATCGTCGACGTCACCGATCCGAGCAATCCCTTCGTGCGCAAGACCATCACGGGCGCGGGCGTGTTCGGCTTCGACGTGAAAGTGTGGGGCAACTACATCTATTGTTGCGAGGGAGGGTTCGGACATCTGGGTGCTTCGAGCCGTGCGATTGACATCACCAACCTCGACAGCCCGATCATCTCGCCGGCCTTCCAGAATGCGCACGGATTTTCGATCCATCCCGGCGGCTATCTGTTCGCCGAGATTCCGGGGTTGCGTTGCTACGACTTGAACGCCGATCCCACACCGGCCGGGTACCTCTGGTACGACGGCACCACCGGCGGCCACGATTCCACCGTCGACGTCGAGCACCATCGCCTCTACGACTTCCACGGCTACAACGGCACCTACATTTGGGACATCACGAATATCAATTCGCGCGTACTCCTGGGATCGATCATCGACCCCACCATCAGCTACAACCACAGCGGCGACGCGACCGAAGATGGAAACTTCCTTTATTTGTGCGACGAACTCGCCACCGGAATAACGAACGACTGCTCGGTGTGGAATATCAGCAATCCCGCGACCCCACTGCGAGTGGGCGGCATGACCGACGCGAAGTCGACCATCCACAATCTCTACATCATCGGCAACTTCGCGTTCGTGTCGCATTACTCGGCGGGTTTTCGCGTGTACGACGTGTCGAATCCTGCGAGCCCGGTGCTCCTCGATACCTACGACACCGCACCCGCGCGTACCGGCGACGGTTACGACGGTTGCTACGGCGTGTATCCGTTCGGGCCGGGCGGCATCGTGTACGCGTCCGACAGCGACAACGGGCTCTTCTTGTTCTCGGTCGAAGGCTTCGCCGGCACGCCGACTTCCGTCGGCGACGGCGCGGTTCCCGCGCAACCCGCGCGCCTGCTCGGCAACTATCCCAACCCGTTCAACCCGTCGACCACCGTCGCGTACCAGATCGACCGCGCGACCGACGTTTCGCTGGTGGTTTACGACGCTGCCGGCGGACTCGTGCGTGTGCTCGCGCGCGGTCGCGTGGAGTCGGGTCGTCACGAAGTGCGTTGGGACGGCGCCGATGCGAAGGGACGTCGCGCCGCGTCGGGGGTCTATTTCGCGCGACTGGAGGCCGCGGGTGTCGTCGATACGGGACGACTGGTATTGCTCAAGTGACATCGATGCGGTAGAGTCGACGCATCGATGAAGCCGAAATCCCACCACCGTCTGCGCGACGCGCTCGTCATCGTCGCCTCCTCTATGTCGTTGGCTTCCAACGCCGCGGCCGCCGTCGACATCCAGCTCGTCGGTCGCATCAACCTTCCCAACAGTATTTTTCTCGTGAACGTGGTGGGCTACGTCGATCAGTCGACCCTGCGCGAGTACGCGATCGTCGGCGACCTCTACCACGAGGTCTACATCGTCGACGTCACCGACCCGTCCGACATGCGCATCACGGCCCAGATCGCCGGCGTTCCGGGCTACGACGTCAAGACGTGGGACCACTATCTCTACACGTGCGACGGCGACGACAGCGGCAACGACAGCCGTATCGTCGATATCGCCGACCCGGCCCATCCGATCGTGTTCGCGAATGGATTTCCCTCCGCGCACACGTTGGAGATCTCTTCGGCCGGCATCATGTTCGCCGAGTTTCCGGGGCTGCGCATCTACGACTTGAACGCGACGCCGGCCGTTCCGCGGCTCCTGCACGAGTCGGGCGGCGAGGGCCACGACTGCATGCCCAAGGGCACCGATCGTCTGTACGACTTCCACGGCCGCGGCATCACCAACGACACCGTGATCTGGGACGTGAGCGATCCGGCCCATCCCGACACGCTGGGAATCATCAACGACCCGTCGATCGTGTACAACCACAGCGGCGACGTGACCCCCGACCAGCGTTACCTCTATATCTGCGACGAGCTCGCTACCGGGTCGAGCCCCGACATCACGATCTGGGACATTGCCAACCCGTCGACGCCGGTGCGCGTGGGTCAGGTCGCCGACGACAACTCGACCGTGCACAATATCTACGTCGTGGGCAATCTCGCGTACGTCGCCTACTACGCGTCGGGCTTCAAGGTCTTCGATCTGACCGACCCGACGCGCCCCGTGCTGGCCGGCCAGTACGACACGACTATGCGCAACGGCGAGAGCTACATCGGTGCGATCGGCGCGTACGTCGGGTTGCCGAGCGGCAACATCTTGGTGTGCGACATCGAAAACGGGCTCTTCGCGTTCACGGTGACACCGGCGCTCGCGACGGACGAGCCGGCCGACGCGGCGTTTCGACTCGAGCAAAACTTCCCCAACCCGTTCAACCCGTCGACGCATATCCCCTTCGAGCTGACGCGCGGCGGGCGCGTGGTCTTGTCGGTCTACGACGTGGCCGGCCGGCGCGTGCGCGCTGTTCTCGACCGCGAACTTCCCGCCGGGCTCCACGAAGCCGAGTGGGACGGCAAGGACGAAGCGGGGCGCAGCGTCGCCTCGGGCGTCTACTTCTACCGCATGCAGGCCGGCGCCGAGACCGAGACGCGACGCATGGTCCTCTTGAAGTAAGGGTTGCGGTCGAGGTACCGCGGCTCGGTCACCCCTTCGCCGCGGCCCCCAATGCCTGCGAGCGTATCGACCTCAACCACTCCGTTCCCGCCTTGTCTATGTTATACTGGCCGGTCAACCCGAGCTTTGTAGAGCCGTCCGTGACTTCTCACGGCACGCTTCCCACCCAAGGAGGGCATCTCATGCCACGTCCGTTAAGATTGACCGCGACTCCCATAGCCATCGCATTTGCCATCCTCGGCGCCTCTCTGGGCGCCTCGTCTGCCGTCGCAGATATCACCGGCGGAGGATTGAACATCATCGCCACGAACGCCGCGGGAGATGTCGCGACGTTCCAGATTCCGGCCCCGCCGGGAGTATCGGCATGGACATGGTCGAGCACCGAAATGATTGAGATGCGCTCTCCGACCACGGGCGAGTTGATTGCCGTGCTCAACCCGGACGGGCGCGAGAGCCGGGTCGAGTACGTTGATGATCCCTTCATCAACATGTCGTTCTCCGTCCAGGCAGCCTCTTCGGCGACGACGTTCTTGATTAGCTCCGCGCTCCTCAGCTTTGCGACCATCACGGAGCCCGAAGGCCGGGCGACGGCGGGTTTCTCATTGACCGACGGCGACGGTGACGGCGCCACGCTGACCGGAATCGGGGATCCGTCCGGGGCCCAGGGCGCTTACCTGGCCCAGTACAACGGCTTCGCCGGAACACTGAGCGGCACGACGTTCGCCGAGGCGATCCAGTCCATGACCGCCGGCATTTTCTCGACCCAGACGGCCTCCGCGGACGTTCCCCCGGTGGGCTTCCTTATTATTGCGAACCCGGTGAGCGACATGAGCGTCTTCGTCAGCTTCACGTTGACCGCAAACGATCTAGCGAGCGGCACCTCGGCCTACGTGGTCCAAAGGCGCACGACGCTTGCGACCGAGACGGCGACTTGGGGGCGGATAAAGTCTCTATACCGGTAGCTTCAGGAGCGCGTTCTTCTCGCGAAGCCGCCGCGCGGCGTTTCTAGTGGGGACCGCGATACTCGCGGACGAGTCGTAGGCAGCGCTTGCCGTCGTCCCGACTCGCTGCTATTCTGTCCCGACCATGATCGAAGTTCGCGGCGTCACCAAGACGTTCAAGCTGTCGCGCCAGCAGAAGCGCGAGATGGGTGCGTCGTTCCAAGGCCACTCGGTCGACGCCGTGTCGAACGTGAGCTTCGTGTGCAAACCCGGGCGCGTGTTCGGTCTCTTGGGCCCCAACGGCGCCGGCAAGACCACGGCACTGCGTATGATCGCCACGACACTGCGCCCGACGTCGGGTGCGGTGATCGTCAACGGCTTCGACACCGTACGCGAGCCCGAACGCGCGCGCGCCGCACTCGGGTTCCTGACCGGCTCGACGCAACTCTACGACCGCCTGACTCCCAACGAGACGGTGCGCTACTACGCCGACCTGCACGGGGTCGCGCCCGGCGACTTCGAACGCCGCCGTGCCGAGTTGTTCACGGCCCTCGACATGAATTCGTACGCCGACCGGCGCGTCGGAAAACTCTCGACCGGCATGCGGCAGAAAGTCTCCATCGCGCGCACCTTGATCCACGACCCCGAAGTGCTGGTACTCGACGAAGCCACCGCGGGCCTCGACGTCCTCGCCTCGCGCCACATCGTCGAACTGATTCGGCAAGCGCGCGACCGCGGCAAGACGGTCTTGTTCTCGACCCACCGCATGGGCGAGGTCGACCAGTTGTGCGACGACCTGGCCTTGATCCACCGCGGGCGCCTTCTCTACGACGGCACCTATGACGCCTTCAAGCGCGAGATGCAGGCACCGTCGTTCGAAGACGAGTTCATCCGCCGTATCGAGGCCGCGGGGTAACATGCCATGAAGACCATCACCACCGTCTTCAAGAAGGAGCTGCGCGATTCGCTGCGCGACCGGCGCACGATCATGTTCATGGTCGTGATTCCGCTGCTCCTGTTCCCGACCTTGTTCAAGATCATGATGTCGGTCGAGAAGTCGCAAGCCGACAAGGAACGCGCCAAGAAGCTGCGCGTGGTGTGCATCGACAACGGCAATGCCGCTCCCTTCGTGGCGGCGCTGCGTGCACGCGACGACGTCGTGCTCGAACCCGGCATCGCCTCCGACAGCCTGGCCGCGCTGATCCGCGCCGACAGCCTGGACGGCGCCTTCGTGTTCGCGCAGACCTTCGACCAGGACGTGGCCGAGATGCGCCCGGGACGCGTCGACTTCTATTACAAGGCCACCGACGATCGCGCCATCGTGCAGGATCGCTTGAAAAAGCCGCTCGACGAGTACGAGCAATCGCTCCTCGCGCAGCGCTTCGCGCGCCTCGAGCTCGACTCGACCATCGTCGACGCGGTCGACTTGCACAGCCAGAACGTCGCCAGCGTGCAGGAGCGCGTGGGCAAAGCGGTGGGCGGGATGCTCCCCTACATCTTCATCATCTTCTGCTTCATGGGGGCGATGTACCCGGCCATCGACTTGGGTGCGGGCGAAAAGGAGCGCGGTACCATGGAGACGCTGCTCACCGCACCCGTCAATCGCTTCCACATCTTGCTGGGCAAGTTCGGGGTGGTGGTGGTCTCGGGGCTGGTATCCGCGACGGTGTCGATGATCGGGCTCTTCATCGCGATCAAGTCTTCGCACGAGATTCCGCCGCAGTTCATGGACATCATCGTCAAGATGCTGGGCTGGGACACGATCCTCCTCATCATCAGCCTGCTGCTTCCGCTCACCATCTTCTTCGCCGGAATTCTGCTTTCCGTATCGCTGACGGCGCGGTCTTTCAAGGAAGCGCAGAGCTTGATCTCGCCGCTGAACATCGCGGTGATCGTCCCGGCTGCCATCGGCATGGTTCCCGGCATCAAGATGAGCTTCGTGACGGCGGTGATTCCGATCCTTAATGTTTCGCTCGCCACCAAAGAACTGATCGCGGGGACGATGCAGACCCAATACCTCATCGTCGTATACGTGTCCCTGATCGCGCTCGCCCTCTTGAGCCTGTACGGCTCGGTGTGGTGGTTCAAGCGCGAGTCGACCATCTTCCGCTCGTAGTGCTTCCATGAAGACGCCGCCCGCACGCCGCGTCGACCGCATGACGCGGGACCTGCTCGATTGGTTCGCCGAGGCGCAACGCGACCTCCCCTGGCGCCACACGCGCGAGCCCTACCGCATCTGGGTCTCCGAAGTCATGCTGCAGCAGACCCAGGTCCGCACGGTCATTCCGTACTACGAACGCTTCCTCGCGCGCTTCCCCGACGTCGCCTCGCTGGCCAAAGCTCCGCTCGATGACGTCTTGAAGCTGTGGGAAGGCATGGGCTACTACGCGCGTGCGCGCAATCTCCACGCGGCCGCGCGGGCTTTGGTCGCGCACAACAGCGGCCGCGTCCCCGACGACGCGGATCGATTGGGCGAGTTACCCGGTGTAGGCGCGTACATGCGCGCGGCGGTGGCGTCGATCGCATTCGGCCGCCCGCTGGCCGCGGTCGACGGAAACGTCAAGCGTGTGCTCGCGCGCGCGTTCGGCGTCGAAGAACCCGTCGATCGTCCGCCCGGGGCACGCGTGATCCAAGACCTCGCCGACCAACTGCTGGAACCAAACGACGCCGGTGCGTTCAACCAGGCCATGATGGAATTGGGAGCACTTGTGTGCCGGCCCGCGCATCCGGATTGCCCGCAATGCCCCTGGTCACACGCGTGCGTCGCGCGGGCGCAAGGGTCGCTCGCGGAGTATCCGCGCAAGTCGCCGCGGCGCGCGGTTCCCACCGCCCGCATCGCGGTTGGCGTGGTGTCGCGACGGGGACGCGTGCTCATCACGCGCCGGGCCGAATCCGCCATGCTGGGTGGCTTGTGGGAATTCCCGGGCGGGAAAATTCGCTCCGGTGAAAGTGCTGCGGCCGCGTGCCGGCGCGAGATCCGCGAGGAGACCGGCCTCGACGTCGACGTGGTGGAACGGGTGACGCGCGTGCGCCACGCCTACACGCACTTGAAAGTCGAGATCGACGTGTTTCGCTGCGTCCACAAGCAAGGTCGCGTACGGTTGCATGGACCGGTCGACCATCGATGGATTCTCCTGGAAGAAACCGAACACTATGCGTTCCCCAAAGCGAACCACAAGTTCCTGTCGGCGTTGAAACAAGCGCGCTCGGCGACCGCGTCGGCGGGCTCGAAGCCGTCGCGGACCAAGCGCAAGTCGAGGGTCCCACGCCGGCCGGCCGCTTGACGCGGGGGCGCCTCGCGATTAACTTCTCGACTTACTTGTTCTCCTCGATTGATCCAGGACACTGACGGAGGTTGACCCGATGAAGATTCGACGCTGGGCCGGCGCATTGGCGCTGGCAGCACTTGGCTTTGTTTCCACCGCACGGGCCCAGGACGTTTACACCGCCGACCCCGCCCACACGTCGATTGGGTTCCAGGTCAAGCACCTGATGGTTTCGAACGTGAGCGGCGGGTTCAAGACCTACACCGCGAGCATCTCGCTCGACCCCAAGAACATCGAGAATTCGACGGTGGACGTCACCATCGACGCGACCAGTATCTCGACCAACAATGAGAAGCGCGACGGACACTTGAAGAGCCCGGATTTCTTCGACGTGGAGAAGTACCCGACGATCACGTTCAAGAGCAAAAAGATCGTAAAGAAGGGCGACGGCTGGGTTGCGGTTGGTGATCTGACCATGCGCGGCGTCACCAAGGAAATCGAGCTTCCGTTCACGCTCACGGGCCCCGTAAATCTCGGTCCCGCGTCGGTCATCGGTGTGTCGGCCGCCACCGAGATCAACCGCCAGGACTTCGGGGTGTCGTGGAACAAGTCGCTGGACAACGGCGGTGTCGTCGTCAGCGACAAGGTTCGTATCGAGATCGAGGTGGAGGCGAAGAAAGCCTCGTAGTCGCGCGATCCTCGTGCAATTTCGACGCGCGCCGCGCCGCCCGTGCACCGGGGCGCGGCGCGTCGTCTTGTGGGCCGCGACAAGCGCTATCGCCGTCGTAACTTGGCCCAGGGCGGCAAGTGAGCCGGAGTGGTATATTGCATGCAACGCGCGTCCTTTTGATCGTTATGCAGCAAATTTTCGCAGGCATCGTCGCCATCCTTTACGAGTCGGCGCCCTATCTCCTCCTCGGGTTCGCGGTGGCCGGGTTGATTCACGTCTCGCTCGCGCGTTTCCCGCGCGTCACCGCGATGCTCACGGGAACGGGGCGTCGACCCATCCTGTGGGCGGCGTTCATCGGCCTGCCGATGTCGCTGTGCTCGTGCAGCGTGCTCCCGGCGGCGCGTGCCTTGCGGCGCGAGGGCGCCAGCAAGGGTGCGACCGCTTCCTTCTTGGTGTCCGTTCCCGAGACCGACGTGGTGTCGATCTTCGCGACCCTGGCGATGATCGGACCGCTCTTCGCCGTGTACCGGCCGGCGGCCGCGTTGCTGACGGCACTCGTCGCGGGCTTCGTCGTGCGTGCGATCGAGATGCGAGAACGACGAAGCGCCGCGCCGCGTCCGACGGTCGCCGCGCCGACGGCGACGGATTCCTGCTGCCACGACGAGATCGTCGCACCGGTGGCGTCGAAGCGCCCGTGGTGGGTGCGCGCGTTGCATCACGGCTACATCGACGTGTTCGACGACATCGCGCCGCAACTCGCGCTCGGTATCCTGCTGGCCGCGGTCATCGGCGCGTGGTTGCCCGCCATCGATCCCGGCTTGGTCGCGGGCGGCTCCGCGATTTCGTACCTCGTCATGGTAGCGATCGCGGTACCGCTGTATGTGTGCGCGTCGGCTTCGACGCCGATTGCGGCCGGCTTGATCGCCGGGGGTGCGAGTCCCGGCGCCGCGATGGTGTTCTTGCTCGCCGGTCCGGCTACCAACTTGTCGAGCCTCGTCGTCGTAAGGGACATGCTCGGCGCGCGCGGCTTGGTCGGCTATCTCGCCTCCATCGTGGCGGTGAGTGTGGCGTGCGGTGTGGCACTCGACGCCTTCGTCGGTCGCTTTGCGCTACCCGTGTTCGAACCCACGCACATGCATGCGTCGCACTCGCCCGTCGAACTCGTGCTCACCGCGGTCTTCCTGGTCCTGGTCGCGTGGAGCTTCCAGCGCACGCGCCTCTTCCCCCGCCTGTGGTTGCGCGCGCGGTCGTTCATCGCCCAGGCGCCGCGCGACAGCGCGCGTTGAGTTGCCGATGCAAACACGCCTTGACAACCGCTTTCACGGCGCGCATCCTGGCCCGGTGAAGCGCTATGTCCGCATGAGTCGCGTGGGTTCTTTTATAGTCGCGTTGACGCTCGTCACCGCGTTGGTCGTCCACGCCGCCCACTCGCACGACGCGACACCGAGCGCGTCGCAGCTGCACGCCACCTGCGTCGTGTGCCAGTTGGGTGCGCCGGTTGCGGCCCAGCCGGCCGTCGTCGACGCGAGTACACTCGCGGATCCCGTTTGCCATCTCTCCATGGCCGACCGTGACCAGGCCATTCCGCCGGCTCGCGTCGCCGTCGACCTCTCGCGCGCTCCTCCTGCTTCCTTCGCTCTTTAACCCAATCAAGTAGCTCCGCGCGGCCTCGAGCCGTGCGGTCGTCTTGCAGCGCCGCGCAGCTTGTGCTTCGCGAGCGCCAGAGTTCTACGAGCACTAGGAGGCACGTCCTCATGATGCGACGATTCGCATTGATCATGTTGTTGCTGGCGACGGCGGCACCGTCGTTCGCCGGCGTCGTGAATCCGAATATTTCAGTGATCGGTCAGCCGTTCGTTCGATGGAACAACGACCCGACCAGCCCGGGATACCAGCGTGCGACTATCGATCCCGGTGAAGTCGAGCTCATGTTCGACGCGTATCTCAATCCGTACGCGTACGGTACGTTCGTGCTGTCGCTCGGAGAAGAAGGCCTGGAGATGGAGGAGGGATACTTCCAACTCCTGCGCGGGCTCCCACTGGGACTCGCGCTCAAGGGTGGGCAGTACCGCGTGGGCTTCGGCAAGTTGAATCCGCAGCACCCGCACGCCTATCCGTTCGCAGAACGGTGGCGAGTCCTCGCGAATTACCTGCCGGGCGACGAGTCGTACGACGAAACCGGCCTTTCGTTGTCGGAGCGCATTCCGATGCCGGGCGATTTCTCGTTGACCGCCACGGGCGATTGGTTGCAAGGCAACACGTTTCGCGTCGAGCGCGATCCGAGTGGGGCGGGCAACGATCCGATCTTCACCGACGGCGACGAAATCGACAACACGCGACCTGCCTTCCTCGGCCGACTCTCGGGGTTCGCGCAGGTGGGAGACCAATCGGGCCTCGAGTTGGGCGTCTCCGGCACGCAGGGAACCAACAACGTAGCAGCGGGTACCAACACGACGATTTTCGGCGCCGACGTGAAAGCGAAGTTATGGAACTCGCCGAGTTCGTACCTCATTCTGCAGGCCGAGTGGCTCCAGCAGCAAATCGAGAACGCCGGGTGGGATTCGACCACCGTTGCGTACACGTCGAACAAGGTTACTTCGTCGGGTGCATACGCGTATGCGGATTACAACTTCAAGATTCGTTACAACGTCGGCGGTGGATATGAACGCTACCAACAGCCGATTCCGGACGGACCGTGGGATTCCGCATACAAACTCTGGGCCGGGTTTTCCTTGATGGAGGAGACTACCGTGTTTCGCCTCGACTGGGACCATTTCCAGCCCGGAACGCCCGACGGGGAACCCAACTCACCCGATGCGGTAGACACCGTCACGCTTCGAATTCTCTTTTCGATGGGCCCGCACAAGGCTCATCAGTTCTAACAGGAGGAACACCGTGTTTAGACGAAATGTCACGATTCTCATGCTCATCGGTGCGCTGCTCCTCCCCGGTGCAGCCACGGCCAAGATACGCGTGGCCGCTTCCAATAACGACCTGGCGTCGATTGCAAGCAGCGTCGGGGGCGACGAAGTGGAAACGTTCGCGATCGGTCGCCCCAACGCCGACCCGCATCATGTGGAAGTATTGCCTTCCTACATGGTCAAAGTGTCGCGCGCGCAGGTCTATCTCAAGGTCGGTCTCGGACTGGACCAGTGGGCGGACCAGATCATCGATGGCTCGCGCAACGCGAAGCTCACCGTCGTCGACTGCTCCACCGACATACCGGTTCTCGAGAAACCGTCGGGCCAAGTAACAGCGGCCATGGGGGACGTCCATCCCAACGGTAATCCGCATTACTGGCTGGATCCGCGCAACGGCGCGATCGTCGCACGTTCAGTCGCCGAAGCTCTCGCCAATTTGGACCCGAACCACGCCGCCGACTACCGTGCTCGGGCCGAGGCGTTCGCGAAAACGGTGGGCGAAGCGTACACGAAGGAAAGCGCGATCGCCGCGAGTCTCCCGGTCAAGTCGATGATTACGTATCACCGTTCGTGGACGTACTTCAGCAATGCGTTCGGAATTCCAGTCGCGGCCGAAGCCGAACCGGTGCCGGGGATCCCGCCGACCGGCGGGCACCTCGCCGACATCGTCGCAATCGCGAAGGCGCAGCACGTTCCCATTTTTCTGCAGGAACCGTACTTCTCGGATGACGCGGGGAAGTTTCTCGCGCGAGAAACGGGGCTTCGGGTTGTGGTAATGTCTCCGTCTTGCGCCGAGCCCACCGCCGGAAGCTACCTCGCGCACTTCCAAGAGATGATGAGCGCTCTGGCTGGCGGAAAGAGCGGATCGTAACAGAAGGGTTCATGATCAATGATAGAAGCATTTGCACTCCCGTTTTTTCGTACTGCGGTCATCGTGAGCCTCGTGCTCGCGGGTATCCACGCCTACCTCGGCTTCCACATCGTGCGACGCGGGGTCCTATTCGTGGACTTGGCGCTCGCGCAGATGGCGGCACTCGGGGTGGCGATTGCCGTCATGCTGGGACTCGAGCACCACGGGTTGATCTCGTACATGCTGGCGTTGGGGATGACGTTCGTCGGCGCAGCCACGTTCGCGTGGCTGCGCGGCCGCTCGCGCCACGTGCCGCTGGAGGCATTCATCGGAATCGTCTTCGCGACGGCGCAGGCCACGGTATTCCTGGTGCTGGAAAAGTCGCCCTCCGGTCCCGAACATTTGAAGGAGACCCTGGTCGGATCACTTTTCACGGTGGATCCGAAGCATGTCTTACGCGTGGCGATTCTGTATCTCGTCATCGGGCTCGTGCACGTGCTCCTCAGAAAGCCGTTCTTCGAAATCACCAACGACCCCGTTGCGGCGGAAGCTCGAGGGCGCCGTCTCTTCTTCTGGGACCTCGTCTTCTACGCCACCTTCGGTTTTGTCGTGACGTCGTCCGTACAAATGGCGGGCGTGCTGCTCGTGTTCGGTTTCCTGGTGATTCCGGCCGTGGCCGGCCTGGTCGCAACCTCGCGCCCGGGAAGGGCGCTCGCCGTGGGCTGGACATTCGGCTTCGTGGCGAGCGTCCTGGGCCTCGTGGGATCGGTGCGCTTCGACATGCCGGCTGCACCGAGCATCTTGGTGACGCTTACGAGTCTGTTGCTCTTGATGAGCGGGGTGGTCGCGTTGGTGAGGCGCGGACGCGTCGGAGTGCGTGAGGGGTAACCTACTCGGCGCGGACGACGATGCCGTACTTGCGGATTTTCATGTAGAGCTGCTGGCGGCTCAACCCGAGCACCTTGGCCGCCGCCGCCACGTTGTTGTGGCTGTCCGCGAGCACCTGACGAACGACGAGTTCCTCGAACTGTTCGATCTGCGAGCGCAACGACCCCTGAAGCTTGTTGCGCGGGGCGGCCCCGGCCCCGGATCCGGCGAGCTCGCGTTCCACGGCCTTGGCGTTTATCACGTGGTCGGAGTCTTGGTACAGGATGGCGGTTTCGATCACCTTTTTCAGCTCGCGCACGTTCCCCGGCCACGCGTGCCCCATCAAGAGACGGCGTGCATCCATCGACAACTGCGGACGGGGTTGTTTCTCCTTGCTCGCATGGTTATCGAGGAAATACTCCGCCAGCGGCAGAATGTCTTCGGGTCGATCGCGCAGCGGCGGGACCTTGATCGTGGTCCCGCGCAAACGATAGTAAAGATCCTCGCGAAAAGTGCCCGCGGCGACGGCCTTGGGCAAATCGCGGTTGGTCGCCGAAACGACGCGGAAGTCGACGGGACGCACCGTGTTCTCTCCGAGACGCGTCACTTCGCGCTGCTCCAAGACGCGCAACAGTTTCGCCTGGGTTTCGATCGGCATATCCCCGATCTCGTCCAGAAACACCGTGCCGCCGTTCGCCGCCTCGAATACTCCCGAGCGATCGGAGTCGGCACCGGTGAACGCACCTCGGCTGTGACCGAACAAAGCATCCTCCACGAGGGTCGTCGCGATGCCGGCGCAATTGACGGCCAAGAACGGCCGACCCCGTCGCGGGCTGCGGTCGTGGATCGCGTGGGCCAACCCTTCCTTGCCGGTTCCGCTCTCTCCCTGTATCAAGACGAAAATATGATCGGCCGGCGCGACCGTCGCGATCGTCTCGAAGATCTCCATCATGATCTTGCTCTTGGCGACGGTGCCGCCCATGCGAAACTCGGCCGCGAGCTCGCGCGCGAGCAGGAGATTCTGTTCTTCCAGCCGGTCGCCGCGCGTCATCGAGTCGCCGTGACGACGGGCGTGTTCGATCGCCAGCGACGCCAACACCGAGAAGAGCTGGAGTACCCCGCGATCGGAATCCCGCTGCTGCGGAGCCACGAAGCGGCTGTCCGCGTAGATAACACCGATGAGACGATCGTCGTACACGAGGGGCAAGCACACCGCCGACACGATCATGCCGTCGTGGATGCTCCCCCGTGTCTTTAGGTCGTCGAACTTCTGCGTATCGGAAACGATGAACGGCTGGTGGGTCGCCGCCACTTTCTTGACGATGGTGCCGCTGATCTGACGAAGGTCCTTTTCGTTCCACGAGCCGTGGTCACGCTCGCGTCCGGTATAGGTCGCGAACGACCCGTCGTCCTGGGCCAAGAAGACGAGACCGCGTTCGCACCCGGCCACGCGCAGAATGCCGTCGACGGCGCGGTCGAGAATTTCCTTGAGATCGACCGCGGTCCCGAGCGAGACCGCGACATCTCGCAGGTCGTCGAAGCGCCGCTGAGCATCGGCGTCGACCGGATGCGTCGGAACGGGTTCCGGTTTCGGCATAGACTCGCGGAGCTTGCGGTCGATTTCGCGGAAACCGGCCAGGTTGTCGCGCGCGGGCGCCTTCTTCGAAGGAGGCGTGGAGTCCTTCGCCGGGCGTGCGGGAGACGTCTTGGAGCGGGGTGGCATCGACCGTGATTGTATCAGGCACCCCCCACAAACGAAAGGGGCCCGCTCACACGGGCCCAAATCCGAACGCAAAGAGAGAGCCCGCCTATTCGGCGGGCTCCTTCACGTGGTCTCTCCCCGGCATCGGCTTGTCAGAGACCACGGAATTCTCTTACTTCCGTCACCGAACTCCCGCTTGGAATGACCACGGGAATTCGATATAAGCAGGGACTAGCGACCCCAGGTGCTGTTGCCCCAGGTGCTATTGCCCATAACACCCCAGATGCTCTTGCCGAACACGGCCAGCACGCTGATGATGAGTCCGAGATTCGAAAGGATCGTGTAACGCATGGCTCTTACCTCCCGTTGGGTACCTTGGTTGCCGGGGCCTCTGCCGCGAAACCGTTTCCTTCGCTCTGCATTGGCCGTACGATTCCTTGTAAAGGCAACCTGCGTACCAACGCGGTATAAAATTCCCAAGAGATTCACAATCGTACTTCTTGCAACGAGTTATGGCAGGAGATAGCGAGGTGAGGCCCGGTCTTACGGGATCTTCCTCGACATGGAGTGTAAGGGAGACTTGACGCTTCCCATTCCCCTGCGAGCCCTTCTCCGAGTTAACCGCTTATCACCATGATGGTTAGAGGTGTCAAATGAGCCTGACAATGGACTGTGTGAAGCGCCTGACGGCACGCCGAGCTCCGGTCGCGTGGATGCTGGCCTTGGTTCTGGGAGCGTCGGCTCTGGGGCAAAACCCCGCGGTGGCCCGTGACGTTTTCCCCTATCCCCCCACCGTTCGCTCGCTCGACAACGGTCTCAAGGTGGTGTTGGTGCCGTTCGACAGCCCCGGCATCGTCGCGTATTACACCGTTGTGCGCGCCGGCTCGCGCAACGAAGTCGAGCCGGGGAAATCCGGCTTCGCGCACTTCTTCGAGCACATGATGTTTCGCGGCACCGAACGCTTCAGCCCCGAACAATACAACGCCGTCTTTCGTGAGCTCGGGAGCGATGCCAACGCATACACGTCCGACGACGTCACCGTTTACCATGCGCTGTTTGGCAAGGACGGCATCGAGCGCGTGATCGATCTGGAGTCGGATCGTTTCATGAACCTCAAGTATTCGGAGTCGGACTTCAAGCAGGAGTCGAAAGCGGTACTGGGCGAGTACAACAAGAGCTACTCCGACCCCGAGAACAAGCTCTTCGAAAAAATCCGCGACACCGCGTTCACGACGCACCCGTACAAACACACCACGATCGGATTTCTCGCCGACATCAAGGACATGCCCAACCAGTACGCGTACAGCCTGGAATTCTTCAAGCGCTACTACACGCCGTCCAACTGCGTGGTCATGGTGGTGGGCGACATCGACGTCGACGCCACGTACAAGCTGATCCAGAAGTACTACGGCCCCTGGAACGCCCTCCCGTACACGCCTAAGATTCCGGTCGAGCCGCAGCAGACGGCCGCCAAGAACGACCGCATCACGTGGGATAATCCCACCCTTCCGCAGGTCGCGGTGGCGTTCAAGATTCCCGCGTTCGACACCAAGAATCGCGACAGCGCCGCGCTCGACATCTTGTTCGACTTGGTCTTCGGCGAGACCAGCCCCTTGTATCAGGACCTCGTCATTCGCGAACAGAAGGCGGAAGAACTCTACGCCTACGGTCCCTTCCGTCGCGACCCCGGACTCGTCATCGTCTTCACCAAGATCAAGGATTCCAATGCCATCGACGACGTGCGCGAGCGCATCTTCAAGGCGGTCGAAGACGCCGCCAAGAATCCCGTCGACGCCAAGCGACTCGCCGCCACCAAGTCGAACATTCGTTATTCGTTCGCGATGTCGCTCGACACGGCGCAGTCGGTGGCGGGTCACCTGACGCGCTTTATCGCGCTCACCGGCGACCCGTCTGCCATCAACGACATCTATCGCCGATACGACGAAGTCACACAGGACGACGTGGAGCGCGTCGCGGCGACCTATCTCACCCGGGCACGCAGTACCGAGGTGACGCTCACCGGAGGTGCCCAGTGAATCGCAAGCTGATTGCGGTCGTCGTACTCGCGTGCGCGGCGATGACGTTCGTCTCGGGCGACGTCCGTTCGCAGCGCGACGCCATCCCGACCGTGCTCCTACCGATACCGTCGTCGCCGCTGGTGACGTTCCGTATCCAATTCCGGGCCGGCGCGGTCGATGACCCGGCCGGCAAGGAAGGGCTCACGGAGCTCGCCGCTTCGACGGTGGCCGAGGGCGGCACGACCCAGCACACGTACCAACAAATCACCGAGTTGCTCTATCCAATGGCATCGTCGGTGAACGTCTACGTCGACAAAGAGGTCACGACCTTCGTCGGGACGTCGCACGTCGAGAATATCGAGCAGTTCACTTCCTTGCTCTTGGAAATGCTGCTCGAGCCGCGCTATGACACCGCGGACTTCGAGCGCCTCAAGACCAACCAGATCAACTATCTCAAAAAGACGCTGCGCGGCGCCGACGACGAAGAGCTGGGCAAGCAGACGTTGTACTCGTTCATGTACCAGGGCCACCCGTACGGGACACCCAACGAGGGCCTGGTCTCGAGCGTCGAGTCGATCACGATGGACGACGTCCGACGCCAGCGCGCGGCACTCTTCACCCGCGATAACGTCGTGCTCGGTTTGGCGGGCGGTTACACACCTGCGCTGTTGGAGCGTGTGACGCGCGAGCTCGGCAAGCTCCCGGTCGGAAGCGCGCGACCCAATATCGTCCCGGCGCCGGTGGCTCCGATCGAAAACTTCCAGGTGCTGGCGGTGGAGAAGGATTGCGTCGCGACCGCCATCTCGATCGGCTTCCCCATCGACATCACGCGCGCGAGCCCCGATTTCTACCCGCTCATGATCGCCAACTCGTTCCTGGGCGAGCACCGCACGTTCAACGGCCGACTGATGGTGCGCATGCGCGAGGTGCGCGGTCTCAACTACGGCGACTATTCGTACATTGAGCACTTCGTGCAAGACGGCGGCTCGACCTTCCCGCTGCCCAACTATGCCCGCAGCCAGCAATATTTCTCGATTTGGATTCGCCCCGTGCAGCACGCGCACCGGCACTTTGCACTGCGGCTCGCGATGTGGGAGCTGGATCGCTTGGTGCGCGATGGAATGACGCAGGAAGAATTCGATCGCACGCGCGACTTCTTGAAGAACTACAGCAAGCTGTGGGCACAGGACCAGAGCCGTCGCCTGGGTTACCAGATGGATTCGCGCTTCTACGGTACCGACGATTTCTTGGCGACGCTTCCGCAGAAGCTCGACGCCGTCACGCTGGCCGACGTCAACGCGGCCATCAAGCGCCACCTGCGCGCCGACCGTGCCTGCGTGGGCATCGTTACCAAGGGCGCCGACGCGTTCCTGCGCGACTTGATCACCAACCAAGCGTCGCCGATGACCTACGACGCGGAAGACATGCCGAAGGACGTGCTAGCCGAAGACGCCGCGGTGGCGGTTTACCAACTCAACATCAATCGCGAGAAGTCCAAGATCGTCGACGTGGAGGAGATGTTCAAGTAAGCGGCTGGAGCGCTCGTCTCTACGGCTCCGAGCAGTACTGGATCCTGGCCAAAATCTCGTTCGCGGTGGCGTCGTCGACCAAGTGTCGCACCACTTCCGCGGCGAATGCAATCGCGGTTCCCGCACCGCGGCTCGTGATCACATTGCCGTCGACGACCACTGCGTCGGTCGCGTAGTGGCAGCGCTTCATCTCGTCGGCCTGGCTGGGGTGGCTGGTGGCGCGACGACCCTCGAGCACGCCGCACGATTCGAGCACCGTCGGCGCGGCACAGATGGCCGCGACCAACTTCCCTTCCGCGTTTAGCCGCGTCACCCACGCGCGCACCGCTTCGCTCTCGCGCAGTCGACGGCTGCCCGGCATCCCGCCGGGCAGGACGATCGCGTCGGCGCGATCGTATTCGTCGATCATGGCGTCGCAGCGCAACGCGACGTCGTGCGAGCCGATGACATCGGCGCCTTCGACACCGGCCACGATCACGTCTAGGCCGGCGCGCCGCAAGACATCGATGATCGCAACCGCTTCGATCTCCTCGAAGCCGTTCGCCAAGGGAACGATCACACGCTTCGCCACGTCGGACCTCCCCACTCGCCGCCCGGCGCATTGACGAAGTGCAAGGCCGGTGTTATCGTCCGGTTGAATTCCCGGCGCGAACATTCCGGGGTCGCCCCACGACCCGCGTCGGCCGGGCGCCTTCCCCATCGCACATTGTCAACCAACAGGACGCTGCTCATGCCGAAGTTACCGTCTCCCTTCCGTCTCGATCGCGCGACCACCGGCTTCGCAATCGTGCTCGCCGGTTTGTTCGCCGCGTGCCAGAACGACACCGGCCCGGGCCCGGTACCGTCCAATATCGAAATCGTATCAGGCGACGGCCAGTATTCCAAGCAGGGGACGGAGCTCGAAGATCCGATCGTCGCCCAAGTGACCCTCGACGACGGCTCGGTCGGCGCGGGAGTCGCCGTCCGCTTCGCCGTGAAAAGCGGCGGCGGTACGGTTTCGCGCTCGCAGGAAGCCGCCGACTCGTACGGCCGGGCCAGCGTGCGCTGGACGCTGGGCCCGTCGCTGGGGACGCAGGAACTCACGATCGAGCTCGTCGACAACGGCGCAGTCGAGGCGGTCGCACAAGCGACGTCGGCCACCTTCCATTGCCCCGAAGAAGACCCGACCTTCGTGCGCAGATTCACTCCGGCGAATACCGGGCTCATGCTTTTCACGCGTTCGTCTAGCGTGCTCACGTCCGGGGGAACGCCTCGTGCAGGCGTGGTTCAACTCGGTTTGGATACCGGCAATCTCGAGTTCGACGCGACTCCGTTAACGGGCTTCGATGAAACTGTCTTCCACACCGGCGTGCGCGACTGTGCTTTCGCGGAAAACGGCGAGTTCTACCTCGCGTGGAACAGCCCCTCGGCTGCCCGCGAAATCGTGAAGTTCGCGCCCAACCATTCCGTAAGCCACTTTGCCACGCTCGAAGGAATACTCGGTACCGAAATTACGACGCTCGAAGGGGGCGTGCTGGCGGGCTGCGATGAATTCGGACCTTTCACCGTGGGCTGCCGCGATACGCTGACGCGCTATCCGGACGCCACCTTCAGCGGCACTGCGCCAGACATCGCCAACTACGACGCAGTGGCGTACGATGCCACCGGCAACTACCTGTACTTCATCGACGAGCCGGCGCGGCGGTTGCGTCGCATTCCGCTCGACGGTTACACCCAAACCGGCCCGGTCGAAGAAGTCGTGACGCTGACCCCCGACGAAGCCGTGGGTGCCACCGGGATGGTCGTACACACGGACGGGTCCGTATTCATGATCGTGGAGTCGGCGGGAACGAAGTCGATCGTGAAAGTGTCGTCGGGTACCAAGACGACTGCGTTCGATTTCTTTTCGCGCGGGACCGGAAACGCCGCCGGGATTCAGGACGATCTCGCCATCGATAGGACCAACGGGTTCCTGTATACGCTCGACACGCTGAACAACGTCGTGCTTATCTACGTGATCGGCACGGGACAATTCGAGGAGCTTGCTCCCGACAACGCGACCGACCCCAACGCGGCGTCGAACACGTCTTCGGGTGAGCGGGTGGGGTTGGCGATCTTGCCGTAACGGCCGGCGGACTAGACCAGCGTCACCGAGCCGTCCCCCTTGACGATCTCGCCGACTCGATAGACGGTGAGTCCGGCCGCGTGCTCGGGCACCTTGGCCGCGTCCTTCGCCGAGACCACGATCAACATTCCCGCGCCCATATTGAACACACGGTACATCTCCCCTTCTACGACGTCGCCTTCGCGCGCGAGGAATTCGAAGATCGGAAGCACCGGCCAGGTTCCCTTGTGAATGCGTGCGCCGGTTCTGTTGGGAAGAATGCGCGGAAGATTTTCGAGGATGCCGCCGCCCGTGATGTGCGCCAGTCCCTTGATGCGAACCTTCTCGGCGATCGCCGTCACCGAAGCGAGGTACGAGCGGTGAACGCGCAAGAGCTCGTCAGCGACCGTGGCACCGAATTCTTCCACGCGCGCGTCCATCTTGAGTCCGAGTTGTTCGACCACGCGTCGCGCGAGTGAATAGCCGTTGGTGTGGAGCCCGTTCGACGGGAGCGCGAATATCAAATCGCCCGCGACGATCGACGACCCGTCGATGACGCCGTCGCGCTCCACCACGCCGACGATGGTCCCGGCGAGATCGAAGTCGCCGTGCTGATAGAGCCCCGGCATCTCGGCCGTCTCGCCGCCGATCAACGCACACGCGTTCTCCTTGCACGCACGCGCGAGCCCGTCCACCAGACTCGCCACCATGGACGGCTCGAGCTTTCCGGCCGCGATGTAGTCCAGAAAGAACAACGGCCGCGCGCCCTGCACGAGGATGTCGTTGACGCAGTGGTTGACGAGGTCCTGCCCGACCGTGTCGAATTTCCCCGCCGCGCGCGCCACCATAATCTTGGTGCCGACACCGTCCATGCTGCTCACGAGCACGGGGTCGCGGTAGTGCTTGGGCACCGCGAACAAACCGCCGAAGTGCCCGATCTCGGACAGCACCTCGGGTCCCCAGGTGGCTTTCGCGAGGCGCGCGATGGCGCGCGTCGCTTCGTTGGCCTTGTCGATGTCGACGCCGGAATCTCGGTAACGCATGTCGATCCTTCTATAGTCGTTCTTGCAGCGATTCGTAGATGGCGGTGGTCGGGTCGTTCTCGACGATGAGGTCGAATTCTCCGCGCCGCACCAGGTCGATCACGAGGCTGGAGATCTCCAGGTCGAACTGCTCGCCCTTGTACTTCTCGAACTGTTCGACGACGTGCTCGACCGGCATTCCCTTGCGATACGGACGATCCGACGTCATCGCGTCGAAGGCGTCGCACACCAGGATGATCCGCGCACCCATCGGGATGGCGTCGCCCTTCAACCCTTCCGGATAGCCGCGACCGTTCGGTTGCTCGTGATGATAGCGCACCAAGACGGCGGCTTCCCGCAGAAACTTGAGATTCTCGACAATATCGGCGCCGATGGTCGGGTGCTGCTTGAGTGTCAGGAACTCCTGGTCGCTCAGGCGCTCCTTCTTGAGCAGAATCTCGTGGCGAATGGCGATCTTGCCGATGTCGTGCAGGAGGGCGCCGTATTCGAGAATCTCGACGTCCCGCGCGTTGAGGCCCAGCGCCCGCCCGACGCGCAGCGCGTAGCGCGACACGCGGTACGAATGCCCATGCGTGTACGGATCACTGGCGTCGATGGCCGACGTGAGTGCCGCCACCGTATTGATGTGCGCCTCCTTCATCTCGACGTAGAGCTTGAAGGTGTAACGCGCGAGAAAGATCGGCACCAGGAACAGGAGCAGCGTCCAACTTCCGTAGGCGGTGTAAACCAGCGAGATGATGGCGCCGAGCGGAATGAACGCGAACACGTGGAGGAACGTCCACATGTAGTTCTGCTTCCAAATGTGCAACGCGTTCTTCTTGGCGCGTAGCGCGATGACGACGCTGATCGAAAGTGTATTGACCAAGTAGTACACGACGCTGCACACCGCGAGCGGTACGAGGAAGAGCGGCGTGTCGAGCGCGGTCCAACTCCCGGGAAAAGCCCAATAGGCCAGCCCGGCCACGCCGATGGTCATGATCAGGAGCGGCACGTTGAACGCGTACTTGAAGGCCGCGCGCCGCTGCACGACCACTTCCGAGAAGAACGAAGCGATCGCTTCCACCAGCACGGCCGCCGACGGCCCCAACAAGACGATGGCGGCCAGATCGAGCGGGCTCGACGCATAAATGGACGCCCCCCCGCGCGGCAGCGCGATCTGCGCCGTGTCGGCGATCACGATCATGAAGGCGAATAGCAGGACTTCGGGGAAGCGCGGGATCGGGAAATCGCGGACGAGAAAGGCGAAGAGTGAAAAACCGGCGATGATGAATCCGAAGTAGTAGAGCTTGAAACCGAGCGAGGAGTCTTCGAAACCACCTTTCAAGGTGTCACTTGATCTTGTATTCGATCGAACTCTTGAATTCGAATTTTCCGGTCAGACGATTGATGGCGTCGAGGGTTGCGAACACGACCGCTTGGGCTTCGTTGCCGGTCACCATGGCCGAACCCGCGAGCGATTTATTGCCGCGCGTGCCGACGATGTCGACTCGCACCAGGATCGCGTCGTCGCCCGCCATCGACACTTTCAGGACGCCACCTAAACATAGGCGAGTTTGCTCGTCAAGGAATTCCGAGACCGCACGCAGCGTCGCCTCCGCCACCACCGTGAGCGCCGTCGCGGACGGATTCTCCGACTCGCTCGAACCGAATGCTCCGCCCGCGTCGCGCGACAACTCGACTTCCGCGCGCAGTCCCGCGCGCGTGGACACGACGTTGACGCTTATGAACGCAAAGCGCGACGCGTGTTCGAGAATGGGAAACTCTTCGGGGGGGAGATCGGCCGGCGGCGCTTCTTCGGGATCGAGCACGACGACGCCGATCTTCTTGTAGTCGACGTCGAGATCCATCTCCGCCTTGAGCACGCCTTCGACGTCGCGCGCGACGAGCTTGGGAGACTTGCCGGCGCGCGACACGACGTGGACCTCGCTGACGTGGCCGGATTCGTCGATGCGAATGCGGCACGAGGACACACCTTGCACGCTCGCGACGAGGGCTTCGGCGCGGCGCACTTCATCTGCTGTAAGTCGATGCGAGGCCATATCTTATGAAGTCGCCCCGCGCCCGAGCCGGAGGGGGCGCCGGCGACCGTGATTATACCACAGCGGAAGGCAGCAAGAATCTGTCCAAGGGTGGCGACGCTGGGACGACGAAGCTCTCTTCGCTTGCTCAGACAGTCCTCGCCCGCGCGCTTCTTGAGTCGTGGAATGTTGGTTGCGGGCTGCGGAACTCGCCGCGAAGAGAGCTCCGTCGTCCCACCTGTCGGCATGCAATCAGTAGCGCACCATCTCTACCAGCGTCTTGCGACGGTCGGCGATCGCGTCGCTGGAAAGACCGCAGATGCCTTCGACCGAGAAGGCTTCGACTGTGAAGCTCGCCATCACCGTCCCCCACGTCAGCGCCGACGCGAGCCCGGAGCGGTCGAGGGCACCGGTGCGCGAGAGCTGGCCCATGAAACCGCCCGCGAAGGTGTCCCCGGCGCCGGTCGGGTCGACGACGTTCGACAACAGCACCGCCGGCACGAACAGCGTCAACTTGGGCCCGAACAGAATGGCGCCGTGCTCGCCGCGTTTGATGACGACGAACTTCGGGCCCATGCGCAGGAGTTTTTCCGCCGCCCCTATCACCGACCACTCGTCGGCGAGTTGCATCGCCTCTTCGTCGTTGATGAACAAGAGGTCGATGCGCTTCAAGACTTCGACCAGCGCGTCGCGCGCGGTGTTGATCCAGAAATTCATGGTGTCCATGGCGACGAAGCGCGCGCCGTCGGCCTGGTCCAACACCGACAGCTGCAGCTTGGGATCGATGTTGCCGAGCAAGACGAAGGGCGTGTTGCGGTACACGGCGGGGATCGCAGGGTCGAAGTGCTGAAAGACGTTGAGTGCCGTCTCCAGCGTGTCGCGATCCTTCATGTTCTCGTGGTAGCGACCCTTCCAGTGAAACGTCTTCCCTTGCGCCCGCTCGATCCCGCGCACGTCGACGCCGTGGTCGGAGAGTTTGCGCAGGTGGTGGTCCTCGAAGTCCTCGCCCACGATGCCGACCACGCGCGGTTGCGCGAAGTAGCTGGCGGCGATGCCGGCGTAGCTGGCCGAGCCGCCCAGCGCCATGTCGGCGCGCCCGTGTGGCGTCTCCACCGAATCGAACGCCACCGATCCCACGATCAGGATCGGTTGGGCGCCTTCGTGCGTCGTGCGATTCTCGGCCATCGTTTCCGTCTCCTCTACATGCTGGTAGGAGCGCCCACGCCCAAGAGACCCAGCGCGTTCTTGAGCACGACCTTGGTCGCACGCGCGAGGTCCAGGCGCGACGCCGACAAGGCCGGGTCGTCGCCGACGATGCGGCACGCGTGATAGAACTGGTGGAACGCGGTCGCGAGCTCCTGCGCGTACGTGGTGACACGATGCGGCTCGCGCGCCTCGGCGGCACCCGACACCGTGCCGGGGAAATGCAGCAAGTGCAACATGAGCGCGCGTTCTTCGGGCTCGACCAGCTTGGAAGTGTCCGAACGCCCTGCGGCGGGCACGTCGCCGCGCTCCTCCGCGAAGCGCACGACACTCGCGATGCGCGCGTGCGCGTACTGCACATAGTAGACAGGATTCTCGTCGGATTGTTTGCGCGCCAGCGTCAGGTCGAAGTCGAGCGGCGAATTCGCGCGCCGCATGAGAAAGAAATACTTCGCCACGTCGACCCCGACGTCGTCGATCAACTCGCGCATGGTGACGAACTCGCCGGCGCGCTTGCTCATGCTGATCGGGTTGCCGCCCTCCATGAGTCGCACCCAACCCACCATCATGATCTCGAGCCACTCGGGGGGCGCGCCCAGCGCCGCCATGGCGGCCTGCATGCGCGCCACATGGCCGTGGTGGTCGGGGCCCAAGAGCCCGATCGCGCGGTCGAAACCGCGCGCGAGTTTGTCGGCGTGGTAGGCGACGTCGGCCAGGAAGTAGGTCGACTCTCCGTCGGCTTTGCGAATCACGCGGTCCTTGTCGTCGCCGAACGCGGTCGAGCGAAAGAACACGGCACCGTCTTGTTGGTACGTGTGACCGCCCGCGACGAGACGGTCGAAGGTGGCGCGCTCGGCTTCCGGGTGGAGCGACGATTCGAGGAAGTAGCGATCGAAGCGCGCGCCGAACGCCTGCATGTCGGCGCGAATCGATTCGAGCAAGCGCCCCGACGCGTAGCGGCCCAACTCGGGCGCGCTCGCATTCGGTTCGAGCCAGCGGCGTGCGGTCGTTTCGTCGGCCGCGGTGGCGATGGCGGTGACGTACGCGCCCGGGTATTGGTACTGCTCGATCGATTCGCCCGGCGACGTCGCGCCGAAACGCTCCTTGGCGCGAAAGCGCAGGCTCTCGCCCAGGGCTTCGATCTGCTTGCCGTAATCGTTGACGTAGTATTCGCCTTGGGTCCCGTAGCCGTTGGCGTCGAAGAGATGCAAGAGACAGTTCCCGATCGACGCCGCGCGCGCGGAGACGATCACCAGGGGGCCGGTGGGATTCGCGGACACGTACTCGACTTGGACCTTGCGCCCTTCGCCGTCGCGCGAGCGTCCGTACGCATCGCCTTCGGCGAGCACCGTGGAGACGGTGCGCTGCAGCACGGGCAACGCCAGTCTAAAATTGACAAAGCCGGGGCGCACCGCTTCGACGCCGGACATGAAGTCTTGGGGAAGCTGGATCGCGGACGCCAGGCGCTCGGCGATCGCGAGCGGGTTCTGCTTCAGTCGCTTGGCCAGCGACATCGCGACGGGCGTCGACAGATCGCCGTGCGCGGCTTCGCGCGGGCGCTCGACCACGATGGCGATTCCCTCCGCGTCCAAGCCGAGGCGCCGGAGTGCCTCCGCGATGGCGGCGACGATTTCTTCTTTCGCACCCATGGAGAGAGAATCAGCGTGGGGCCGCTTCGCCCGCGTCGTCGCGCAAACGCTCGACGGGCGCGTCGCCCCACAACCGTTCGAGCTGGTAGTAGGCGCGCACCTCGGGCTGGAACACGTGCACCACGACGTCGACCAGATCGATCAACACCCAGCGCAGCGAGTCGTAGCCCTCGACGTGGTACACGGCGAGACCCGCGCGCCGGCATTTCTCCAGCACGTTGTCCGCGATCGCCTTGACCTGGGCGTTCGACTCACCGGCGCACACGACGAAGAAGCTCGTCATGTCGGTGACCTTGCGCAGGTCCATCACCAGCACGTCCGTCGCTTTTTTCTCGACGGCAAAGCCGGCGATCTTCTTCGCGGTCGACTTGGTGGCCCGAGCCGCGCGGGCGGCCGGTGCGGGCGGGTTGGTTCGCGGGGATTTGCGGGTCCGGGTTGCCGAGGCGGTTCGCTTCGTCACGTGTCCTCCGTCACGCGTCAATCTCGCGCTCGCGTTCGCGCCGGCGCACCAGCACCAGCGACACGAGAGCGCTCCCAATATACAGGAGACAGAGCGGGACTGCCAACAATGTCTGGGAGATGGGATCGGCCGACGGCGTGAAGATGGCCGCGGCGATCCAAATGATCACGATCGCGTAACGCCATTGGTTCAGGAACACGCGCGGCGAGACGATGCCGATCAAGCACAGCAAGAGCATGACGATGGGGAGCTGGAACACCAGCCCGAAGGCGAGGCACATCTGCGCCACCATGTCGAAGTACGACGAGACCGATATCAACGGCTGCACGCGCTGCGTCCCGTAGCGCAGCATGAAGTTCACGATCACGGGTGCGACCACGAAGTAGCAGAAGGCGACCCCGGTGTAGAACAACACCCCCGATGCGAACACCACCGGCCCCACGCGGCCCTTCTCGCGCTTGAACAGCCCCGGCGTCACGAAGCGCCAGAAGCGGTAAGCCACGTAGGGGAACGCGGTCAAGCCGCCGAGCACGAAGGAGAGCTTCGTGCGCACCATGAACGCTTCCGAGGGCGAGTAGAAAACCATGTGGTCGACCGGCACGCGCAGGGCGAGCCAGTCGAGTATCGGGCCGCTGAAGCACCAATAGGCGATCGAGAGTCCGAGGAACACGATCGACGACGCCACCAACACCGAGCGCAAATCGCCCAAGTGCTCGAAGAACGACATCTCGCGCAGGATCTCGATGTGTTCCGCGGGTCCGCGGAACGGACGCATCTGCGGGTCTCTATTCGAGGAGAGTCCTCTCGAGGTGATTGGACATGACGGTCCTCACCGGTTCCCCGCCCGATTGCGGCGTCATGTCCATGGTGATGTCGACCTTGCCCTTGATCTTCACGACGCACGACTTGGCCGGGTCGAACGAGAAATCGCCCTTCCCCTTGCCGAAACCGGCCACCGTGTAGACACCCATGGGCGTCGTGGTGGTACCGCCGACCGACGTATCGAGTGTTTGCTCGACCATCGCCAGGTCGCGGCCTTTTTCTTTCTTCATCTCTCTGAATTTGAACGCGGCGTTGGTGATGGTTTCTGTCCCGCTTTCCACTTTCCTTTTCTCGCCCGCCTTCTCCCACGTGCCGCCGACCGCGACCGCTTTATCGGGAAGGTGCGGATACCAGCTCTCGACCACGGGTCTCACCAGCGTCTGCGCCGAGGCCCATGCATCGAACGAGCCCACCGGTGTGACGTCGGTGACGTCGCCGTTGGCGTTGGCGGTGAACATGATGGACTGCCCCATGATCTGTTCGCCCAGCGGGCTCGCCGACGGGGTCCCCTGCATGGTCGTGGAAACGTCGACCTTGTCAAATTTCATCTGCATCGAGAACTTGCCATCCTTCGCCGCCACGCACGTGACCGTCACTTCCATGTCGGCGAGGTTGGACACCGTCATCTTCCCACCCATCATGTCGACGTCCTGGTTGAACTTGACACTGTAGCGCTCGCTGGTACCGGGCTCGAAGTGATACGCGAACGTGACTTGTTGCGCAAACGACGGCACCGCCGTCGCGACGGCGATCATCGCGCACGAGCGCACTGCGAATCTGATGGCACGATTCATCGGAGTTGCACCTCCACGCCGCCCGCGAATCAATCGGGACGGTCTTTTTGACGGTCGAGGAGTCCCTTTACTTCGCTCATGAATTGATTGATGTCCTTGAATTGCCGGTACACGCTGGCGAAGCGCACGTAGGCGATCTCGTCCAAGCCCTGCAGGCGCTCGATGACGAGGTTGCCGAGTTCTGTGCTCTTCACCTCGTTCTTGAACTTGCCGAAGATCGCGGCTTCGATCTCGTCCACGATCTTCTCCAGCTGCTCGCGCGACACCGGCCGCTTCTCGCACGCCTTCAAGAGGCCGGTGAGCAGCTTCTCGCGGCTGTACTGCTCGCGACGCCCGTCCTTCTTGACCACCATCATGGGGGCGCGCTCGATGTATTCGTAGGTGGTGAAGCGAGACGCGCACTTCAAACACTCGCGGCGCCGTCGAATCGCTTCGCCTTCCTTGGTGGTGCGCGAGTCGACCACCTTGTCTTCTTCGAAACCGCAGCGCGGGCACTTCATGGCGTCACCGAAACTCCGGGTAGAGCGGGAAGGCGTCGCACAACTCGCGCGTCTGCGCGCGCGCGGCGCGAATCTTCTCCTCGTTGGCGGGGTCTTCGAGCACGGTCGCCATGACGTCGGCGATGCGCGTCATCTCGGTCTCCTTCATGCCGCGCGTCGTGAGCGCCGGCGTTCCCACGCGGATACCGCTGGTCACGAAGGGGCTGCGCGTGTCGAAAGGGACCGTGTTCTTGTTGACGGTGATGCCGGCCGCTTCCAGCGCTGCTTCCGCGCTCTTGCCCGACAAATCCTTGGCGGTCAAATCGAGTAGGAACAGATGCGTGTCGGTCCCGCCGCTCACCACATCGAAGCCGCGCGCGACGAAACGCGCCGCTAGCGTGCGTGCGTTGGCCACCACTTGCTTCTGGTAGGCGCGAAACGCGTCGCCGGCCGCTTCCTTGAAGCACACCGCCTTGGCCGCGATGATGTGCATGAAGGGCCCGCCCTGCATGCCCGGGAACGTGATCTTGTCCACCACTTCAGCATTGCCCTCGGGCGAAAGCACGAATCCGCCGCGCGGCCCGCGCAGCGTCTTGTGGGTGGTACTCGTGACGACGTCGGCGTACGGCACCGGGCTCTCGTGCAGACCGGCCGCCACCAGGCCCGCGATGTGCGCCATGTCGACCATCAGGAGACAACGCGCCTCGTCGCAGATCGCGCGCAGCTTGGCGAAGTCCCACGCGCGCGCGTACGCACTCGCACCCGCCACCAGCATCTTCGGTCGTTCGCGCAACGCTTGTGCGCGCATGGCGTCGTAGTCGAGCATCCGGGTCTCACGGCTCACTTCGTACGCGACCACCTTGAAGAACTTGCCCGAGAAGTTGACCGGGTGTCCGTGCGTCAAGTGCCCGCCGTGCGAGAGCGACAGCCCCATGATGGTGTCGCCCGGCTTCAAGAACGCGAAGTACGCGATCATGTTGGCCTGGCTGCCCGAGTGCGCCTGCACGTTGGCGTGCTCGGCGGAGAAGAGCGCTTTGGCGCGGTCGCGCGCGAGATTCTCCACCACGTCGACCTCTTCGCAGCCGCCGTAGTAGCGTTTGCCCGGGTAGCCCTCGGCGTACTTGTTGGTCAGGACCGACCCCATGGCCGCCAACACCGCGGTGCTCACGAAATTCTCCGACGCGATCATCTCCAGCGTTCCGTGCTGGCGACGCGCCTCGGCGCGCAGCACGTGCGCCACGTCGCCGTCGACGCTTTCGAGCGCGCGCATGAAGTCGATCACGACGTTTTCCCCTTCTCTTCGTAAGCGCGAATCTTGTCGACGCGACGGGCGTGGCGCCCGCCTTCGAACTGCGCGTCGAGGAACGCCTCGACGATGGCGTCCACCTGCTTCTCGTCGCTTTCCTGCCACGCGCCCAGCGCCAGCACGTTGGCGTCGTTGTGGGCGCGCGCGAGGCGCGCCCCGTCGGGCGATACCGCGAGGGCCGCGCGCACGCCCTTCACCTTGTTGGCCGCGATGCTCATGCCGGCGCCGCTGCCGCAGATCAGGACACCGCGGTCGGCTTCGCCGCGCGCCACCTTTTCCGCCGCCGCAATGGCGAAGTCGGTGTAATCCACACTCGCCTCGCTGTCGGTGCCGACATCGACGACGTCGTGGCCGAGCTCGCGCAAGCGGCGCTTGATGAGCTCTTTCAATTTGAACCCGCGGTGGTCGGCGCCGATCGCGACTCTCACGACTTCCCTCCCGGCACGCGCTTCCACCCGTCGAAGCGCGCGAGGCGCCCCGCCATCGACTCGACGCATTCACGAATGACGAGGTAGGTACGCTCGTACATGTCGCGACCGGAACCGATCGGGTCGGGGACTTCGCCGTCCCAATGATCCGAGAAATTCGTGAGCAAGTACGAGTACTCGAGGGCGTCGGGGTCGAGCGTCCCGACCATGTCACGGTGGCGAACTCCCATGGTTACGATCAAGTCGGCGTCGCGAACCATGGCGCGATCGAGGACGCGCGCGCGGTGCGACGATACGTCGAGCCCGTGCGCTTCGGCGACTTCGAGCGAGTAGCCCGAGGCCGGACTTCCCTCGAGCGCCGAGGTCCCGGCCGACGCCACGGCGACGTCGAAACCCGTGCGTCCGGGCAGTACCGTGCGCGCGATCGCTTCCGCCAGCGGGCTCCGGCACGTGTTACCGGAGCAAACAAATAGAATTCTCTTCAAGAAAACGGCCTTCCGGAAGGTGTTCGCGACCGCAACGATACAAACAACCCGTTGACTTTGCAACGGATTCCGACTAATAGAGGGGAACTCCACCGGGGCCCTTTATCACGACTTGGGAGGCATCTTTCGGATGACTGCACGATGGATCGCGCTGGCACTTGGCGCGCTGACCCTGGGCACGGCGTCGCTCGCGAGCGCCGAGGCCATCATGAAGCCCCGCAAGTACTACGGCCCCATCCCGCAATCGATGGTCTGGCTGCGCGGCGGCTTCTTCGGCGGGGCCTCCAACGAGGAAATGAACACGTACTTGGACGGCCTCATCCAGCCCCCGTTCACGGAGACATCCGAAGACTTCGGCTCCGCACTCGCGATCGAAGCGGGCTACGCGCACAAGCCCCACCCCCAGTTCGCGGTCCGACTCAACGCCTCGGTGAGCTTCTTGAGCTCGACGGGCAACGGCAACGAAGCGATCGACACCGGAGACTCACTACTGACCGTCGTCAACTACAACCGCGAGTTCAAGAGCGACTTGATCGTGGTCGAAGCGTCGGGGATCTATTTCTTCTCCGACGCGGCCGTCAAGGAATTCCAAACCTACATCGGCGGCGGTTTCAGCGTCGGAGTGCCCTATGAATCGTTCAGCGAGACGCGGGTCGACGCCGGCACCGGTGCCACCTACCCGACCCTCGAGTCGTCCGAGTGGGGTGTTTCCGCCGGCGTGCACGCGGTGCTCGGCGCCCTCTACTACTTGACCAACACCTTCGGCATCACCGCCGAAGGACGCCTCCAGTTGATGGAAGGCAAGTACGATCAACTGCAAGCGCCCAACGAAGTGGACCAGCTCGAGAACGTGAGCTTCGTGGTGGACTACACCGGCTTCTATCTCACCGTCGGCGTGCTGTGGGGCTTCTAGCTCGGGAGATCGCAACCCGATGATTCGCTCCGTCGTCGCGCGTGCGTCCAAGGGACGCGTCTCCGAAGACGCCGTCGTATTCCTCGCCTACCGCGATACCAAGCGGCTCTCGACCACCGCGGCGCGTGTCGATCGTTCGTTCGACGGAGCCGTCGCCGCGTTGCTTGCATCGGGAACGTTTCGCGGCGAACGCGGCGAGACGCGCGCGGTGACGATCAAGCGCGGGCGCCGCTTCGTGCACGCCGTCTTGGTGGGCCTCGGCGAATCCGCCCAGGCGAACGCCGAAGAAACCGCCGATGCGGTGGGCTCGGGTGCGCGCGCGCTGCAGTCGCTCAAGGTCGACTCGGCCGCACTCCTTCTCGACGAAGCCGCCGTCAAGGCAGCGCCCATTCCCGCCGAACTCTTCGCGCACGCCGCCATCAAGGGTTTTGTTCTCGCCAGCCACGACGCGTCCTTGGGCGCGGGAGCGCCGACTTCGCTGCGCCGACTCGCGGTGGTATCGGACCTCCCCGCGCGCTCCATCGCCGCCGCCGTGCGTCGCGCCCGCACCCTGTGCGATCTCACGATGCGTGTGCGCGACTGGGTCAACACGCCGGGCAATCGCATGTCGCCGGCGTACCTCGCCGACCAATGCCGCCAGCTGTGCGCGGAGTTCGAAGTTGGGTGTCGGGTGTGGAGTCGCGCCGACATCGAGCGCGCGCGCATGGGAGCGGTGCTCGCGGTCGGTGCGGGCAGTCGCGAGGAGCCGCGCTTCGTCGTGGCGCACTACAATGTCGAGAAGAAGTCGCTCCCGCTCGTCTGCCTGGTGGGCAAAGGAGTCACCTTCGACTCGGGCGGAATATCGATCAAGCCCTGGGAGAAAATGCACGAAATGAAAGGCGACATGGCGGGCGGGGTCGCCGTGGTCGCGGCCATCGCGGCCGCCGCTTCATTGGCGCTGCCCGTGCGCGTGGTGGCACTGGTGCCGTGCGTCGAAAACATGCCGGGTGGCGGCGCACTCCGGCCCGGCGACGTGGTGACGACGTGTTCGGGTAAGACGATCGAAGTACTGACCACCGACGCCGAGGGCCGTCTGATCCTGGCCGACGCCGTCGCGTACGCGCGCTCGCATTACCGTCCCGACGTGATCGTCGACGTCGCGACCTTGACCGGCGGCGTCGTGGTCGCACTCGGCACGCGCGTGGCCGGATTGATGGGAACGTCGGAAGACCACGTCGACACCATGCGCACGGCGGGCGAACGCGCGGGCGAGCCGGTGTGGCCGCTTCCGCTCGACGACCACTACGCCGCGATGATCAAAGGCGAGATCAGCGACTACAAGAACTACGCCGGCCGCAGCGCGTCGCCGATCACGGGCGGTGCCATGATCGGTGCGTTCGCGGAAGGAACACCGTGGCTCCACCTCGACATCGCGGGCACGGCGTGGAACGAAGGCACGGGCCCGTCGTACCAGACCCGCGGCGCCACCGGCTACGGCGTCGACTTGTTGCTGCGATTCTTGGAAATGATTTCGGAGCGAGAGTAGAGTCGATCTCGTCTCGGGCTACGTTTTCCGCCACACCATTCGTTCCTGCCCGGTCAGGAACACCCACAGCCCCATCACCGCCGCCGCGTTCAGCACGATGAACGTCCACGAGATCCGAAACAAGGTGGCGATGGGCGAGGTGCGGAGCGGCGTCAAGTTGAGCATTCCCAGAAAATAGAAAATCGTCTGCAACGCGAACGCGGCGGCGTACAGGGGCCCGGGCAGGAGCGCGCTCGACACCCAGGCGGCGACACAACAATACGGCACCACCAGGCGCAGGAGCTTGTGCGACACGAACTGGAATATCACCGGGTTCGCGCGCGCGCTCAAGAGCCGCGGCTCCATCGCGACTGCCTGGAAGTTCCCGGCCAGTGTCCGCACCTTGCGCGAGAACTCGCGCTTGGCCGTCGGCGAGGACAGGTCGAACGCGCGCGCCGCGCGAATGAAGATGACACGGTAGCCCGCGAGCACGATGCGCATCGGCACGAGAAAATCGTCGAGCAGCGTGTGCGGCTCGAGGGGCTCGTATAGCCTCCGTCGCACGGCGTAGATCGAACCCGTCGCTCCCACCACCGACGCCACCGCGCTCTCGCTGCGCCGGATGAGTTTTTCGTAGCGCCAATACAACCCGACGCCTTCGTGGACTTCGCCGGCTTCTTCACCCGAGAGCAAGATCAACTCCCCGCTCACCGCCCCCACCGACTCGTCGTGGAAGACGCTTACCAACTCCGCGATCGCGTTGGAGCTGAAGCGCTGACGGGCGTCCGCGAACACCACGATCCCGTGCGACGCACTCGCCACTCCGATGTTGAGGGCCGCCGCCTTGCCCACCGGCGACGAGCACTCGATCACGTTGACGCCGTGGTTGGTGAACTGGCGCGCGAGTTCGGCCGTGCGATCGGTGGATCCGTCGGAGACGACGACGACTTCGAGCAGCGCGTGCGGGTACTCCTGCGCCAGCAGGTTCTCGATGCGCGCGGAGATGTTCGCTTCTTCGTTGCGCGCCGCCATGACGACACTCACGGGAACGTGCCGGTAACGTTTCTCGATGCGCCGCGGGAACAAGCGCGCCCACACCACGATGATGGCCGGATATAGGAAGTACGCGTACACGATCACAGCCACGGAAATGTAGAACACGATCTTCATGCGTTTCTTCTAGGCTTCGCGATAACCACGCAGGCGTGCGTACCCCGCCTCGCCGAGCACGCGCCGCACGAGGCCGACGGCCCCGGCGCGCGCATAGCCCGACGCCAAACGCCCGCGCGCACCCGCCACGATATCGTCGAAGCGCGCGCGCGATGTCGCTGCGACGACGGGAATGCGTCGGTACGCGAACTTGGCAGTGGCGGCGTCGTTGAAGCCGAACGACGACGTCGACACCGCGCGGTACGACAAGCGCCGCAGGGCGGCTTCGGTGCGCTTCGACCAGCGCCCCCCGGGGGGCGCGAAGTGATCCACCGCGTCGCCGACGATCCCTTCCAGCATCTCCTTCGAGCGCGAGAGCTCGTCCTCCTCCTCGCGCGCCGACAGCGTCGTCAAGAAACGATGCGTCATCGCGTGCGACCCAATGTGCATACCGGCGTCGTGCATGGCCTTGATCATCGAGGACTCCAAACCCCCGGGCACCCCCACGCGATTCCCGCACACGAAGAACGTCGCGCGAAATCCGCGCCGCGCGAGCACCGGGAGCGCCAGGGCGTAGTCGCTCTCGTTGCCGTCGTCGAACGTCATTACGACCCACTCGGCGGGAATTTGATTCCCCCCCGCGAGCGTGCCGTGCGCCTGCGCCATCGAGACCCCCGTTCGTCCCGAGGCGGCGAGGCGATCGACCTGCCACTCGAATTCTTCGACGCGCACGGCCCACGGGAGCTCGACGGGATCGGTCACCGGAGTCCGGGGCGAATGGATTCGGTGGTACATCAAAATCGGAAAGTGGCTCATCTTCTCGTAGCCTAGCCCGCGCGCAGCGGCGCGTCCACGACTCGATCCGGCTCCCTGCAACTCCGGTACCACGGGAGAGGCACTTGGGGTGGAACCGGCCGAGCCGCGAGTGGTTACAGGGCAATGTGCTATACTGTGGCCTCGTCGTCCCCGATCTCGTCCCGGGTTTTTGCCCGCCAACTGGGAGAATTTCACAACGAACATGGGAAACTTCGCTACCGCGCGCCTGGTCGCGCTGATCTTCTGCCTTCTCTCGTGGGCCGGCGCCGAAGCCGCCACCACGCTGCCCCCGAAGCTCGGGTACAGCTTTTACGTTCGCGGCCAGCGCGTCGGGCAAAGTGACGTCCGCATCACGGAGGAGCGCGACGTGCTCCGGATCGAATCCAAGCTGCGGGTGGCCAGCGGCGAGGCGACCATTGAGCTGTCCACCAAGACCGAGGCCGATCCTCGGACCTACGCGGTGCGATCGTTCTCCTACCGGGGCACGAAGGCGGGGACGCCGGTCGCCTCGAGCGTCACGGTCCTCGTGGACTCGGTCTACGGGTCCGTAACCGTGGGCGGCACCACGACACGCGAGGCGCGTCGCGTCACCCCGACCCCGATCCTCGTTTGGGAGGATTGGGTCATGGACCTCGAGATTCTGTTGGGGCTCGAGCAGGCCCGGGAGTTCCAGAACCCCATAACCCGAGGCCTCCTGCTCGCCGGGTCGTTCGCGACGGCCAAGGCCACCCTGGGTTTCACCGGTGAAGTGTCCGTGGATGCGAGTGACCGGTCGACGGTCGCCCGCAAATTGATGGTCGGTATCGAAGGAGGCCAACCCTTCGAGAGCCTGATCGACTCGGAGCGGGGTATCCCCGTCTACATTGGTTTCCCGGGGATCGGCGCCGAGGTATTTCTCAACGATTTTTTTGGGGATAACCCGGTCTCGCGCTTACGACCCGCCCCGGCAACACCCCGCGGCCGATAATTACGACCCCCTATCCCTTGGGGTTAGCTTTTTGAGCTCCGGTGGGGCCTCAAGATAGGGCAGCTAACTCGAAGCCCATAAGCACTTTGTGCCGTACGGACGCCCCGAACGGGGTCTTCGCCCCGGACTTTTTCTTTGACAGGGGGGCCCCAATCGGATAGCCTTATGGGGTCGATGGAACCACTATCGATTGGGCCCGCAGTCACCGGCGGGCCGCTCTTTTAAGCGGCCCAGACGAACCGAAGCCCAGTCGATCGAGGAGGACCGGACAAACGAATGAGAAAGCGAACGGCATGGTCAAGTTTCGCATGGCGCCTCCGTACGGGGGCGTTCGGGTTTTATGTCGAAGGGGGCCGTCGCCTCGTAGGCGCCGTCGACCGATCGGCTAACCCGGTGCGAGGCCTCCGTCCCAAAGGCAAGGCGCTCATGGGTGGCGGGCTACTGTTGGTCGTGCTCCCGGCCGCGCTGCTGATATCGGATGGCTCGCGATCGCTTCGTCTGACCCAAGACCTCGTCGACGGCCGCCCGGCCGACGAAGTCACGTCTTTGCGGGGGCCCCTGGAGCGCTACTACCGCGTTCGCGAAGAGGGCCGGGTGCCCGGCCGCGAAGTGGCGGTCGCCGTCAACGTCAGCGCCTACACCAGCCGCCTGTGTGAGACCGACGACAGCCCGTTCATCACGGCGGCCAATACGTCGACCCGTCCGGGCGTGCTGGCACTCTCGCGCGACCTCCTGAAGCGCTACACGCCGGAGGCACCCTTCGACTTCGGCGACGTGGTCCATATCAACGGCCTGGGTGACTTCGTGGTCGAAGACGCCATGGCCAGTCGCTGGCAGCATCGCGCCGATATCTGGTTCGAGTCGGTCGACGACGCCCGCGTTTTCGGTCGAAGGGTGGCGGTCATGACCGGGCCGTACGGACTCGCCACGGGACAAAAGCTCACGCGCTCGATCGAAGTCGCTTCCGCCAAGCCCGGCGCATCCAAGTGAACGTCGCCGTCATCGGCGCTTCTCGCGACCGCGAGAAGTTCGGCAACAAGGCCGTGCGCGCGTACAGCGCGCACGGCCATCGTGTTTTTCCGATCAACCCGAAAGAGAAAGAGATCGAGGGGCTGCCGACGTTTCCTTCCATTCTCGACGTGCCGGGCAAACTCGACGTCGTCCTCGTGTACGTCCCGCCCGCGGTGACGCTTCGCCTCCTGCCCGACATCGCCAAGGTCTCACCCGCGAAGCTCTTTCTGAATCCCGGCAGCGAAGACGACGCCGTCGTCGCGCGCGCCGAACAACTCGGGCTATCGCCGCTCCTCGCCTGCTCGATCGTCGCCATCGGCGACTCTCCGTCGAACTATCGCGCGTAGCGCCCTTCCCGGCCCAGGCTTGCCACTTGCGCGATCGTCGGGCCTGCCGCTATAGTGCACCCATCCGGACGGGCGCGCTTGCAAGAGTGCCGAGCGCGCCACCTGTCGCATTCCCACCGTAAGGCCCAACCGACGAGTTTCGCGATGCTTGGGCGTCGCCCTTGCGCTCGGCCTGCGGCCGCCCGATTCTAGAAGGAGTTTCGTCACTTGAAAGAGTTCGACGTCGCCATCATCGGCAGCGGACCGGGCGGCTATGTCGCCGCCATCCGCGCCGGCATCAACGGGCTCGCGACCGCGCTGGTCGAGAAAGACCCCTTTCTGGGCGGGACCTGTCTGCACCGTGGGTGCATCCCGACCAAGGCCCTGCTCCACACGGCCGAGCTGCTCGACGAGATCCGTCACGCCCAGGACCACGGTATCAACGTCGAAGGCACTTCGCTCGACATCGCCCAAGTGCACGTGCGCAAGCAGGCGGTGGTCGACAAACTCGCGAAGGGTGTCGCGTTCCTGTGCAAGAAGCGCAAGGTCGAGGTGTTCACCGGCCTGGGCAGTTTCGTCGACGCCAACACGATTCGCGTCGCGGGTCCGTCCGACACCACGTTTCGCGCGCGCCACGTCGTCATCGCGACCGGCTCGACGCCGTCGCACCTGCCGCACATGAAGCCCGACGGCAAGTCGATCATCGACAGCGACATGATCCTGCAAAGCGGCCCCGTACCCAAGAGTCTCGCCGTCATCGGCTCGGGTGCCGTCGGCACCGAATTCGCGTCGGTGTTCCAGTCGTTCGGCTCACAGGTCCATTTGATCGAATTGTTGCCGCGCCTCCTCCCGATCGAAGACGAGGAGTGCTCGCAGCAGCTCGAACGCGCGCTGAAGGCGCGCGGGATTCAATGCTACACGGCCACCGAAGTCACCGAGGCGAAAACGGGCGGCAGCGGTGTCACGCTGACATTGAAAAAGGATGGCGCCGCCTCGACGCTCGAGGTGGAGAAAGTTCTGGTCGCGACCGGACGCCGCCCCGTGCTCGAAGGTCTCGGTCACGACAAGATCGGTGTGGCGATGAACGGGCGCTTCGTCGCCATCGATGAGTACATGCGCACCAACGTGCCGAGCGTGTACGCCATCGGCGACGTGGTCGCGACCCCGGCCTTGGCGCACGTCGCCTCGCACGAAGGCATCCTCGCGGTCGACCACATCGCCGGAAGACCGGTCCACCCCATCGACTATCTCGCGGTACCCAACTGCACGTACTCGCACCCGGAAGTCGCGAGCGTCGGCTTGACCGAACGCGCGGCGCGCGAGAAGGGCTTCGACGTGCGCGTCGGCAAGTTTCCGTTCTCCGCCGTCAGCAAGGCGGCCATTCTCGGCGACACGACCGGCTTCGTGAAGATCGTAGCCGAGAAGCGCTACGACGAAGTCGTCGGCGTCCACATCGTCGGTCCGCGCGCCACCGAGCTCATCGCCGAAGCGGTGCTGGGCAAGCGTCTCGAGACCACCGTCGAAGCGATTTCGCACACCGTTCATGCCCATCCCACGCTCGCCGAAGGGATGATGGAAGCAGCACACGCCGTCTATGGTGAAACCATCCACATCTGACGCGTACACGATCGCCGTACCCGAAGGCCTCGAACTCGACCGCACCGGTCGGCTCGAGCTCTATTACTTCATGGCGCTCAATCGCAAGCTCGAGGAGCGCCTTGGGCTTCTCTATCGCCAGAACAAGGTCGTGGGCGGACTGTACTCGAGCCTCGGCCAGGAAGCGTGCTCGGTGGGAACCGCGTATGCGCTCGGGCGCGGCGACTTCCTCGCTCCCATGATTCGCAACTTGGGATCGCTGTTGGTGCGCGGTGTGCGCCCCACCGACATCATGGCGCAGTACTGCGCGCGCGCCATCGGCCCGACCCAGGGCAAGGATCTCAACGTCCACTTCGGCTGGGTCGAGCGCGGACTGATAGCACCCATCAGTGTGGTGGGTGCGTTGATCCCGGTCATGGCCGGCGTCGCACTCGAGATGAAGATGCACGGCAAGAAGACCGTGGCACTCACCTACATCGGCGACGGCGGCATGAGCACCACCGATTTCCACGAAGGCATGAACTTCGCGGGCGTGCACAAGCTTCCCATGATCCTGATCGTCGAGAACAACCAGTGGGCGTACTCGACACACGTGTCGAAGCAGGCCAACGTCGCGGACCTCGCGGTGCGGGCGCCGAGCTACGGCTGCCACGGCGAGATCGTCGACGGCAACAACGTGCTGGCGGTGCTCGACGCGACCCGACGCGCGCGCGCGCGCTGTCTGCGCGGCGAAGGACCCGTCATGATCGAGGCGAAGACCTTCCGTCGCAAGGGCCACGCCGAGCACGACGACGCCGGCTACGTGCCGCCGGAGAGCCGCGCCGAGTGGGAGAAGAAGGATCCCATCGACGCCTACCGGCGTTTTCTGATTGAACGGCGCGTCGTCGATTCTCCCGAGGAGATCGACGAGATCGACGCCAAGATAGTTGCTATACTGGAGGCCGCCGCGGATGAAGCGTTGTCCGCGCCGTTCCCCGACCCATCCATCGCCCGGGAGAATGTCTATGGTTGAACGACAGACGATGTCGACGAAGGCGGCGCGTTACGCCCACGTGCCCAGCGACGAGACCAAGATTCGCATGCTTCATTTCATGAAGCTCGTGCGCGAGATCGAGGACCGCATCGAAAAGAAGCTGTATCGCCAAGGACGCATCGTCGGCGGCGTGTACGTCGGACGCGGGCAGGAAGCGATCTCGGTCGGCACCGCCATCCACATGGAGAAAGACGACGTGGTGGCACCGTCGCATCGCGACATGGGCGTGTTCCTGATGCGCGGGATCACACCGCGGCGCATCATCGCGCAGTACATGGGGCGGCGCACGGGCTTGACGCGCGGGCGCGACGGCAACATGCACATGGGCGACATGAACTACAACGTGATTGCGTTCGTCTCCCACTTGGGCGACAACGTGCCGGTGGCGGCGGGGGTCGCGCTCGCGTTCAAGCAGCGCGGACAGAAGCAAGTCGCCCTGTGTTACAACGGCGAGGGCGCGACGAGGCGCGGCGACTGGCACGAAGGGATCAACTTCGCGTCGATCCAGAAGCTCCCCGTCACCTTCTTCATCAACAACAACGCGTACGCGTACTCGACGCCGATGGAGCTGCAGATGGCGATCCCCGATGTCGCCATGCGCGCAGCGGGCTACGGTATTCCGGGCGAAGTCGTCGACGGCAACGACATCCTGGCCGTGTACGACTCGGCCAAGCGCGCCATCGACTTGGCCCGCACCGGCGGCGGTCCGTCGATCGTCGAGTGCAAGACGTTCCGCATGACGGGACACTCCGCGCACGACGACGCCGGCTACGTCCCGCCCGAGCTATTCGATGAATGGCAGCGCAAGGACCCGATCGCGCGCTTCGAGAAGGCGCTCGTGGAAGATGGAGTCCTGACGCAAGCGCGCCTGGACGAGATGCAGAAGGAATGCGTGCTCATCGTCGACGACGCGGTCGACTGGGCCGAGCAGCAGCCCTACCCGACCGCCGCAGAAGTCACCAAAGACGTCTACTACGAAGGATAAGGAACCCATGGCTGTGACGACGTACATCGATGCCATCAAAGAAGGCATCTGGGAGGAAATGGAGAAGGACGAGCGCGTCTTCATCCTGGGCGAAGACGTCGGCATCTACGGCGGCGCCTTCAAGGTGACCGAAGGGATGCTCGACAAGTTCGGCCCCATGCGCGTCATCGACACGCCCATTTCCGAGTCCGCCATCGTCGGCGCCGCCATCGGCGCGGCCCTGATGGGCATGCGTCCGATCGCCGAGATGCAGTTCACCGATTTCATCTCGTGCGCGTTCGACCAGATCGTCAATTTCGCGGCCAAGTGCCGCTATCGCTGGGGCGCGGGTGTCCCCATCGTGATTCGCGGGCCTTCGGGCGGCGGTGTGCACGGCGGACCATTCCACTCGCAGAATCCGGAAGCGTACTTCTTCAACATGCCCGGCCTGAAGATCGTGTGCCCGTCGACCGCGTACGACGCCAAAGGATTGATCAAGGCCGCCATTCGCGACCCGGACCCGGTGCTCTACTTCGAGCACAAGTTCCTGTACCGGCGCATTAAGGAAGATCTACCAACCGAAGACTTCGTGGTGCCGATCGGCAAGGCGGCGTTGCGTCGCGAAGGCGAAGACCTCTCGATCATCACGTACGGTGCGATGGTGTACAAAGCACTCGAAGCCGCCGAGATTCTCGCGCAAAGCGGGATCGACGTCGAGGTGCTGGACCTGCGCACGATTCTCCCGCTCGACGAAGAAGCGATCCTCGCCACCGCGAAGAAGACCAGCAAGGTGATCGTGCTGCACGAAGCGACTATGACCGGCGGACCCGGCGGCGAAGTGGTGGCACGCATCGCCGAGAAGGCATTCGAATACTTGGATGGTCCCGTCGTCCGCATCGCACCCCCCGACACGCCGGTGCCCTACAGCCCGCCGCTCGAGGAAGCGTTCCTCCCGCAGACCAAGGACATCGTCGAAAAAGCGAAAAAGCTCGCCGCCTACTAGGCGCGTCGATAGCAGGAAAGGAAACTCGGTATGGCAGTCGATGTGATCATGCCCCAGATGGGCGAGAGTATCGCCGAAGGGACGATCGTCAAGTGGTTGAAGGGTGTCGGCGAGAGTGTCGATCGCGACGAACCGCTGTTCGAAATCTCGACCGACAAAGTGGACGCGGAGATTCCGTCGCCGTCGGCGGGGGTACTGCTCGAGATCTTGGTGCCGGAAGGCAAGACGGTGGAGATCAACACCGTCGTCGGCCGCATCGGTGCGGCCGGCGAAGCGCCGAGTAAGACGCCGGCAAAGCCGGCGGCTCCGGCACAGGCCGCCACCCCAGCGGCCCCCGTGGCCGCGGCACCTGCCAAGCCTACTCCCCCTCCTGCGCCCGCTGCCACACCCGCCGCAGCGCCGCAGACTGCGCCGTCGTACGTGCGCAGCTCACCGGTGGTGCAAAAGATTGCGGCCGAGAACGGTGTCGACGTGTCGCTGGTTGAAGGCACCGGCGAAGGCGGTCGCGTCACCAAGAAAGACATCATGGACTACATCGCGGCGGCCGCGTCATCGGCCGCTCCGGTCACGCAGCCCGTCGCACCGGCGCCGCCGTCGCGCCCCGCGCCCGCCCCGGCGCCCTCCGCGCCCCGACCCGCCGCGCCCAAGCCGGCCGTGTTCGCGGCGGGCCAAGACGAAGTACGCGAGCAAATGAGCGTCATGCGCCGGAAGATCGCCGAGCACATGGTGATGAGCAAACACACGTCGGCGCACGTGTACACGATCTTCGAAGTCGACATGAACGAGGTGGTCAAGCGTCGCGAGGCGATGAAGCGCGAGTTCGAAGGCGAAGGGGTCAAGCTCACCTTCCTACCCTTCTTCATCGAAGCGTGCATTCGTGGCATCAAGGAGTACCCGATTATCAATTCCAGCGTGGACGGCGACACCATTATCTATAAGAAGACGGTCAATGTCGGCATCGCGGTGGCACTCGAGAACGGGCTCATCGTTCCCGTCATCAAGCAGGCCGACCAGATGAATCTCTTGGGCCTCGCGAAGACGGCCGCCGACTTGGGCGAGCGAGCGCGCACCAAGCGCCTGATTCCCGACGACGTGCAAGGCGGCACCTTCACTATCACCAACGTGGGCGTGTTCGGCGGAACCTTCGGGTTGCCGATCATCAATCAACCGCAGGCGGCGATCATGGGTATCGGGACTATTACGAAGCGCCCCGTCGTCATCGACGATGCCATCGCGATTCGTCCCATTGTCTACCTCTCGCTCTCCTACGACCACCGCATCATCGACGGCGCCGACGCGGCGCGCTTTTTGACCGTGGTCAAGCGCGAGCTGGAGAAGCCGGCGGGTGCGTAGGGAGCACGCCATGGGTTCCGTCGCGCATAACGGGGTGTGTCGTGCGATCGACCTCGGTGTCGTCGACTACGACGACGCGTTCGCGCTGCAGAAAGCGCACGTCGAACGCCTCCAACGCGACGAGGGCGACGACGTCCTCATTTTCCTCGAGCACCCGCACGTCATCACGGTCGGTCGCAACGCCACCGGCCGCGCCATCGTGGCGGACCGTCATTCCATCGAAGCGCGCGGCGCGCGCGTCGTGGCGACGGACCGCGGCGGCGACGTCACCTACCACGGCCCCGGCCAGTTGGTCGGCTATCCGATCGTTCGTCTGGAGATGGGTCGGCGCGACATTCGTCGCTACGTTCACGACCTCGAGCAAGTCTTGATCGACACGCTCGCCGACTTCGACGTCGAAGCGTCGCGCGCCACCCGGTACACCGCGGCGTGTGGGTGCGCGAGAAGAAGATCGCTTCGCTCGGCATTCGCATCTCGCGCTGGGTCACCTCGCACGGCTTTGCACTCAACGTGTCGACCGACCTCTCGTACTTCGGGCTCATGAATCCGTGCGGGATCGAAGGCTGCACGATGACGTCGCTTTCGTTGGAAAGCGCCACACCGGTCGCGATGGCCGCCGTTCGCGAGCGCGCAACGACACACTTCGGGCGTATTTTCGCGCGCGAGATGCACGAGGAGACCGCCGGTGTCCACTAAGCCTGTCGATCGTCCGCAGCGCCCCGAGTGGTTCAAGATTCGTCTCCACACCAACGACGAGTACAAACTCGTCAATCATCTGGTGTCGAGCTTGAACCTCCACACGGTGTGCCAGGAAGCGCGCTGCCCCAACATCTACGAGTGCTGGGGCCAGGGTACCGCGACCTTCATGATCCTGGGCGACGTGTGCACGCGCCACTGCGGCTTCTGCTCGGTGGCCAAGGGGGTCCCGCGCATGGTCGACCCGCTCGAGCCCGAGCACGTGGCACAGGCCATCGAGAAGCTGCGCTTGAAGTACGCCGTCATCACGTCGGTCGACCGCGACGATTTGCCGGACGAAGGCGCCGGCCACTTCGCACGGGTGATCGAAGCCGTGCGTCGTCGCACACCCGAGTGCATGGTCGAAGTGCTGATCCCCGACTTCAACGGCCGTCGCGAGCTCTTGGACGTCGTCCTCGACGCGCGGCCGGTGTGCCTCGCGCACAACATCGAGACGGCGTCGCACCTGTACCGCCGCGTGCGCCCGGTCGCGGTGTACGAGAACACGCTCAAGATTCTCGAGAATTCGGTGTTGTATCGCGAGCAGCACGGCGTCGACATCAAAGTCAAATGCGGCATCATGGTGGGTCTGGGCGAGACGATGGAGCAGCTACTCGACACGCTGCGCGACATCGCACTCACCGGCTGCGACATCCTGACCGTCGGACAGTATCTGCCGCCCAAGAAGGCGGCCCTCCCGCTCGACCGCTACTACACGCTCGAGGAGTTTGCGCACATCAAGGCCGAAGGGATGAAGATGGGCTTCAAGCACGTCGAATCGGGCCCGCTGGTGCGCAGCTCCTACCACGCCAAGCAGCAAGTCGACACACTGCGCGTCCCGACCTGCAAGTAGCGCGAATCCACTACGCGCCCCAATCCGCGACCATAGGCGCCCCTGCGCCCTTCCTCGCCTAAGGCACGCCGCTTGCAGCCTTGACACTGTTTCAACCCAAGCGAGGATGCCATGGCTACAGCGACGCGGACGCTATCACTACGCGGCTTGAACTCCTTCGGCGACGTTGCCGCCGAGGACGACGCCGTTCTGGAGTACTTTCTCACCACCGACGCCGTCACGCGCATCAAGAACGGCGACGTGTTCCTGGTACTCGGGCGCAAGGGCTCGGGCAAGACGGCACTCGTGCGCCACTTCGCGGAAGGCAACGGCAAGGGGCTCTCGCGCTCGCTGAACCTCGCCGGATATCCGTGGGCCGTGCACGCGCAGAGGATCGACCGCGGCTCCTCCGACGTCGAAGCCTACGTGTCGTCGTGGCGCTACCTGATCGCCGTGCAGATGGCCTCCCTCGCCCTCTCGCGCACCAAGGGTGCCACCGACGAAAGTGCCAAGGCCATCCGCCAGTTCCTGACCGATAATTATGGAGAGACCCTCGAGCTGGACGAGATATTGAAACCCAGCAAGCTCCGTCTCTCGAGCATGTCGTTCGAACCCACCGTGCTCGGGTGCAAGATCGGCGGCATCGCGCTGGATCGCAACGCCGGCGACATGAAGTTCGGTAGCGAGCTCAACGCGCTCTCCGACATGCTGATCGCCGCGACCGTCAAGCTCGCGCGCAAGATGGGCGCCCCGTCGCTCATGTTGCACTTCGACGAGCTCGACCAAGGCATATCGACCCTAACCGAAGAACGCGCGCGCATGCTGTCGGGGCTGGTGCTCGCGGTGCGCGCGGTGCGGCAGTCGTGCAAGGACGGCGGCGTGCCTTTGAAGCCGGTCATCTACCTGCGCTCCGATTTGTGGGACAAGCTCTCGTTTTCCGACAAGAACAAGATCACCGAGAAGATGTCGCTGCGCCTGGAATGGGACAGCGATTCGCTCCTCGAGCTGGTGACCACACGGCTGCGCGCCAAGCTGGGTGCGGGGGCGCGCTGGGAGACCATCACGCAAAACGAGCAGCTCAAGTCGTCCAACAACAAGTGGACGTTCATCCTGTCGCGGACGTTCCTGCGCCCGCGCGACGTCATCAAGTTCATGAACTCGGCCTTGACGCAGGCCAAGAAGCGCGCCGACGATCCTTTGGTCCTCACCAACCCCGACGTCGTCAACGCGCGCGAGCAGTATTCGAACTATCTCAAGTCGGAGCTCGACGACGAAATCATGGCGCACTGGCCGCAGTGGGAGGAAGCACTCCAAGCGTGCTCGGGTATTAGCACCATGACGTTTGAGCGCGAGGAGTTCGAGAAGGAATACGAGCAGCGCCGCACGGAAGCGAACAAGCTCAGCAGCGACGAAGCGCTCGAGGTGTTGTACCGCTTCTCGGTGATCGGCTACGAGCGCAGGAGCGGCTACGGCGGCAGTTCGTGGGCCTTCCAATACACCAACCCCGAAGCGGGTTGGGACAACCGCGCCGCGCGCTTCAAGGTCCATTTGGGATTGAAGGAGTTCGCGAAGCTGCGCGAAGACTAGCCCGCGCGCCGAGCCAGCGGGGCGAGAAACGGATTCCATTTCTTCTCTTCGCCTATCGTCGTCTCCGGTCCATGCCCGCTGTAGACGATCGTCTCGTCGGCCATCGGCAGGAATCGCTCCAGTGTGCGCATCATCAGCGCATGGTCGCCGCCCGGGAGATCCGTGCGCCCGATGCTCCCCTGAAACAGCACGTCGCCCACCACCGCGCGCGGGGGCGTTTCGCCCTTGAACACGACGATGATATGCCCCGGCGAGTGCCCCGGCATCAGCATCACCTCGCCGCGCAGCTTCCCAATATTGAGAACGTCACCTTCCGCGAGCCAGCGATGGATCGGCACGATGCGCGGCGCTTGCAAGCCGAACATCAGGGCTTGCTGCCCGACGCCCTCGTACATGGGAGCTTCGTCTCTGTGCATGAAGACGGGGACACCGAGGGCTTCGACCACCCCGGCCAGTCCCGACACGTGGTCCAAGTGCGCGTGCGTGTTGACGACGGCTTTGACGTTCACACCCATCGCGCGCACGGTGGCGAGGATGCGCGCGGCGTCGTCGCCGGCGTCGAAGACGACCGCGTCGTTCGTCTCGGTGCACGCGACGATGTGGCAGTTGCTCTGGAACGGCCCCACGACCAGCGATTCGATGCGGAACATGCGGGCATCGTAGCACGCCGTGTTATCATGCGGCCATGGGCGAGGTCTTGAAAAACACCTTCCAATGGTCGGTCTCGCGCGACCGCACCTTCCGCGAATGCCCGCGCCAGTACTGGTTCAACCACTACGGCTTCTGGGGCGGCTGGAACTTCGACGCCGACGCGCGCACGCGCGACGTCTACGTCTTGAAGCAGCTCAAGTCGCGCCCGACCTGGGTGGGCGAAGTCGTGCACGACTGCATCAAGCACTCCATTGAAAACCTCTCGCGAGGCATACCGGTACTACCGACCGACCGCATCCTCGAGATCACGCGCAACCGCATGCGCAACGACTTCCGCGTCTCGCGCGACGGCCTCTATCGCGACAACCCCAAGTTCGCGTGCGGCCTCTTCGAGCACGAGTATCGTGTCCCGGTGAGCGACGAGGAATGGCGCGAATCGGCCGACCACGTCGACCGCTGCCTGGTGACCTTCTACGCCTCCGAGGTGTGGGACCAACTCAAGCGCACGCGACCGGGCGACTTCCTCGAAATCGAACGCTTCTCGAACTTCACCTTGGACGGCACCACCGTCACCGTGAAGCTCGACTGTGCCACGCGCGAGACCGACCATGTGATCGTGTGGGACTGGAAAACGGGCAAGCGCGAGGGCGCCGACGCCAAGCTCCAGCTCGCGTGCTACGCCTTCTATATCCACCAGGCCTACGGTGTTCCCATCCACGCGGTGCACATGCGCCGCTTCGAGCTCTCGGGGGGGACCGTCCACGCGCGCACGATCGCCGAAGGCGAACTCAACGAGATCCTCGACCACGTGCGCGGCAGCATCGCCGACATGCAGGGCCTGCTCGAGGACAAGGACCGCAATCTGGCCCGCGAAGATCGCTTTTTCAAGGTGGAGAGGCGCGAGGCTTGCTTGCGCTGCAATTTCTTGAAGGTGTGCGCACCCAACATCGGCCCCGGCGGGCCGAGCCCGCGAGGGTAGTTGTGCGGTCGGCCACGGGCCGGGCCAAGTCGGTCTTGTGCGAGGCCCGCTTCTATAGTATAAGTGCGTTGGAACTGGTCGCTTTAAGGAGAAGCTAATGATCGAGTACATCCCCGGCCTGGAGAAAGTCCCGGCCGCCGAATCTTCCGTCAGCTATATCGACGGCGAGAAGGGCATCCTGGAATACCGAGGCATTCGGATCGAGGATCTCGCCGCGCACAGCACGTTCGAAGAGACCGCGTACCTCTTGCTCAACGGCAAGCTGCCGACCGAGCAGGAACTCGCCGACCTATCGCAGCGCATCGCGCGCGCCCGCGTTCTCCCGAAGGACCTGCAAACGATCGTCAAGGCGGTGCCCAAGAACGCGCACCCGATGGCGGCATTGCAGACGTGTGTGGCCGCGGTCGGCATGACCTCGCCGCACCAGAACATCTACGACGAGAAGGCGCGCGAAGCCTCCGCGGTCGACTTCATCGGCAAGTTTCCATCGCTGGTGACGGCCATCCACCGTGTCCGCAACAACCAGGAGATCATCGCCCCGGATCCGTCGCTCCCCATCGCGGCCGACTTCCTGCACATGCTGACGGGCGACAAGCCCGACACCAACAAGGCGCGCGCGATGGACATCTGCTTGATCCTCCACGCCGACCATACGATGAACGCGTCGACGTTCACGGCGCGCGTCACCGCGTCGACCGAGTGCCAACCCGCGGCCGCCATCTCGGCGGCGGTCGGGAGCCTCTCGGGCCCGCTCCACGGCGGTGCTAACGAAGCGGTGCTGTGGATGCTGGAAGAAATCGGGTCGAAGGAGCGCGTCGCACCCTGGTTCGAAGAAAAGATGGCGAAGAAGGAAAAGGTCATGGGCATGGGCCACCGGGTCTACAAGACCAAGGACCCGCGCGCGACCATCCTGCAGGGCATGGTGCGAGAGCTATCGGTGAAATTTGGCAGCTCGCCGCTCTATGACATCGCGGTCGAGCTCGAGAAGATCGCGATCGACAAGTTGGGGCCGCGCGGCATCTATCCCAACGTCGACTTCTATGCCGGTATCGTCTACAACCGCCTCGGTATCGCCACCGACATCTTCACGCCGATCTTCGCGGTGTCGAGAATCGCCGGTTGG
>CAVTNQ010000003.1:0-122814 GCA_963736125.1 Candidatus Latescibacterota bacterium
GGCCCTCGATTCCAAGAAAGCGCTCGGTCCCGAACCGATCCTCGCAAAATGGCGGCTCCACCGTTCAATGGAGCCGCCATCTTGTTGGCGAACGATTCCAGGCTAGGTTCTAGCCCAGCATCTTCCACAGGTACGCGTACGTGAGTGCCCACATGTACGCGCTCTGGTTCAGATTGGCGCCAGCACTGTGCCCGCCTTCGGTGTTTTCGTAGTAATACACGGGCTTGTTCATGTCGGTCATCTTCCTGACCATCTTGCGCGCGTGGGCGGGATGCACGCGGTCGTCGCGTGTCGACGTGTAGAAGAAGACCTTGGGATAGGTCTTGTTCGGGTCGAGATTCTGATACGGCGACCACTTCTGCATATAATTCCAGTCATCGGTGTCGGGGTTGCCGTACTCCGCCATCCAGCTGTTACCCGCCAGCAGGTGGCTGTAGCGCTTCATGTCCAGGAGCGGCACCTGACACACTACGGCCTTGAACAATTCGGGCCGCTGCACGAAACACGCGCCCACCAGCAGTCCGCCGTTGGAACCGCCCGCGATGCCGAGGTGCTCTGCGGTGGTGACCTTGGTCTTGATCAGGTCTTCGGCCACGGCGATGAAGTCGTCGAAACAATTCTGGTGCTTCTCCTTCATCCCGCCTTGGTGCCACTTGGGACCGAACTCGCCGCCGCCGCGAATGTTCGCCAGCACATACACACCGCCGCGCTCCACCCAGCTCGAACCGATCGTGCCGGAGTAGTTCGGACGCATGGAAATTTCAAAACCGCCGTATCCGTAGAGCAACGTGGGGTACGGCTGTCCCGCCTTGAAGCCCTTCGGCATGAAAACGAAATACGGAATCTTGGTTCCGTCCTTGGATACGGCTTCGCGCTGTTCCACCTTCATGCCCGTGGCATCGAATTCCGCGGGGACACTCTTGATCTTGTCCAGCTTCTTGCCGTCGCGCACGATATACAGGCTCGACGGTGTTAGGAAGTCGTTGTAGCCGACGTAGAAGACGTCGTCCTCGTCGCTCGCCCCGCTGACACCGGCCGATCCCAGGCCCGGTAGTGCGATCTCCTCGGACTTCCAGTTCTTGCCGGAGAGCGTGTACTTGTAGAGCCGGCTCTTCACGTTGTCGAGTGTCGTCACGAGCAGGTAGTTCTTCGTGTTCGAGACGGCACCCAGCGCCACGCGTTCCTCGGGTTTGAAGAGAATCGAAAAGTCACGTCCGCCGCCCATGAACGTGTCCAGATCGATGGCGATCAGAGCGTCCTGCGGGTACGTCTTGCCGCCGACGGTCCAGTCGGTGCGCAGCGAGAGCATCATCTGTTTCTTGAACACGCCCTGCAGCTCCGCATCCTCCGGGATCTCCAGCTTCACGAGCTTGTCGTCGCGCATGATGTAGTTCGTGCCGCGGAAGAACTCGGGCGTGTCGTTGACCATGTCGTAGCGGCCTTCGGGCGTGTGAATGCTGTACGCGGTGGCAGCGACATTGTCCGCGGAGCATTCAAACACCGTGGTCGCGCTTTCGACCGGAGTGCCGCGCTTCCACATCTTCGCGAAGCGTGGATAGCCGGATGCGGTGAGTGAACCCTCGCCGAAGTCCGTGCCCACCCAGAGCGTGTTCTCGTCCTTCCAGCTCACTTCCGACTTCGCTTCGGGAAGCGAGAAGCCGTCCTTCACCCATGTCTTCGTGGTAGCGTCGAACTCGCGAACGACGGAGGCGTCGCCGCCGCCGCGCGAGAGGGTGACCATGAAGCGGTCGTACTTGGGAAAGAGACCGTTGGCGCCGTGCCAGACCCAGTTCTCATTCTCCTCTTTCGCGAGTTGGTCGACGTCGATCACCGTTTCCCATTTGGGCGCGGCGGTGACGTATTGGTCCCGCGTGGTGCGGCGCCAGATGCCGCGCACGTGGTCCTCATCCTGCCAGAAGTTGTAGACCCACGGGCCTTCCACCTCCGGCATTGGGATTCGATCTTTGGAGTTGTAGATCTTGAGCAGCTTCTCGTGGATGGGAGCGTACTGCGGCACCGCTTCGAGTTCGGCGGTGTCGGTCTTGCTCCGCTGCTTGACCCATTCGAGGGCTTTGTCGCCTTCGACGTCCTCGAGCCACAGGTAGGGATCTACCTCGTCGGCCAGGCACACCGCGGCGACGAGCACAATGGAAAGAGTCAACGCGAAACGTTCGAGGTGCATCGGCTAAGCTCCTTTGGGTGAATCGAAGCGAGTGGGTTCGCTGCCGCCCATGCTACCGCGTGGGGGCGCCGTTTGCAATCCACCACCCAACACTCATTTTGGAAGCCGGGCACGGATGGCGCGAGCAAACCGTCCCGGTGCGTCGGGATTGCGCGCTAGAAACATCAGGGGTTCGAAGACCTCGAGTTCCATCAGCAGGAATCTACCGTCCTTCACGACACCGTCCACACGGGCATACACCGGCAACGTCGGGCAGTGCTCGATGCAAACATGAGCCTGCGCGACCAAGGCCTCGCTGACCTCGACGTCTTCGTCGGTGCCACCGTATTGAAACTGGACCCGGTAGTCACCCGTCCGGGGTCGCTTGCACACCGCGTGGCTGTAGACTCCATCGAAGAACAACAAGGACAGCTCGCCGCTGGTCACAATCTCCGGCAAGAACGGCTGCACCAGTACACCGCGGTCTACCAAGGTCTGCGCGATGTCGCCGGCATAGCGTGGGAAATCATCCAGCGGAAAACGAACCACGCGATAGCCGCCGCCGCCGATGGCCGGCTTGACCACGATCTCGTTCCACCCGCGCGATCGCGCCAAGGCGGCGATGTCCGCTTTCTCCTGCCGCGCGATGCAAATAGTCGGCACGAGCTCGACGCCCTTCTGTGCTAAGTCTTGCAGGTAGCTCTTGTCGAAATTCCAATCGAGGATCTCGCGCGAGTTGATCATTAGCACGCCGCTCTCGATGCGCTCGTCGAGCCAGCCACGGAACTCGTCCGCGCGTTCGAAATAATCCCAGGGCGAGCGCATGACGAGTGCCTCGAAGGAAGTCCAGTCGATGTCGGCACGGCTCCACACGGCGGGAACCGCGCTGACACCCATTGCTTCGAGAGCGGCGACCAACAAGAGGTCATCGGGATAGAGGCCGGAAAGCTTCTCGCAGGTCACGAGGGCCACGCGGGGCTTGGCTGACATTTGCTTCGCCGGTTTCTCCATGGGGCGCAAGCATGGACCAGAACGACGGGAAAGTGAAGCCGGACTAGGTTCCGTCGGCCCGAATCCATGAGCTTGCATCACGAAAGTTTTAGCTTGCATGATGCAAGCTTCTGGCATATACTGCCGGCATGTTGAACTACCTCTACGATAACCAGGTGTGTTCCGCGGCGCGCGCACTGGAGTTGGTGGGCGAGCGCTGGAGCCTGCTCATTCTCCGCGATGCACTCTTCGCCGGGCGGACGAGGTTCTCGGACTTCCAGCGCAGCCTCGGCGTCGCCCCCAATATCCTCGCGAAGCGGCTCGATGGGTTCGTCAAGGCCGGCATCATGACGACGCGCCCGCACGGCCCGCACCCGCATCACCGCGAGTACGAACTCACGCCGAGGGGGCTGGACTTCAAGCCGGTCGTGATCGCGTTGACGGAGTGGGGGGATCGCTGGGCGGCCCCCGAGGGACCGCCCATCGTCTACCAGCACGAAGATTGCGGCGGCCGCGTCGGGGTGCACCTGCGTTGTCGAGCCTGTGGCAAGGAACCGAAGGTGAACGAGGTCGTCGCGAAGCCGACCGCGCGCGGGCGCGCGTGGATGAAAGGGCGCATGCGAGAAAGGAAAACCAAATGAAAGCCCAAAAAACGCAATCCAAGGATCAGAACTACACGATCACTCTCTTGGTCGACCAGACTCCAAGGGAGGTCTTCGACGCCGTCACGAACACCCGCGGATGGTGGTCGGAACAAATTGAAGGCAGGACCGACGCACTCGGTGAGTTCAAGTATCGCTACCAGGACGTTCACCGCAGCACCATGAAGATCACCGAGCTCGTTCCGGGCAAGGAGGTCGCTTGGCACGTGGTCGATAACTACTTCAACTTCATCGGAGACAAGACCGAGTGGAAGGGCACCGACATCGTCTTCGAAATCGCCAAGAAGGGCGACAAGACGGAGCTTCGGTTCACGCACGTCGGCCTCGTCCCGACGTACGAGTGCTATGGCGTCTGCTCGGACGCGTGGCGTACCTATATCGGCGGCAGCCTGCGCGACCTGATTACCAAGGGCAAGGGCCGGCCGAACCAAAACGCGCGGATTTCAGACAAGCACGGGATAGAACACTCATAAGAACTCCAGATCTAATCGAAGAAGGGAGAGAGCCATGAACGACAAGAACTACACCGCCACCTTCTTGGTGGACCAAACGCCCGACGTCGCCTTCGCCGCCATCAACCATGTTCGGGGATGGTGGTCGGGGGAGATCAAGGGCGACACCGACAAGCGGGGTGCCGAGTTCACCTACCGTGTACCGGACATTCACTACTGCAAGATGAGAATTACCGAGTTCGTGCCGGGCAAGAAAGTCGTGTGGCACGTGCTGGATAGCAACCTCAGCTACACGCAAGTCAAGAACGAGTGGGACGACACCAAGATCACGTTCGAAATTTCCAAGCAGGACGGCAAGACGCAGGTCCGCTTCACGCACGTCGGCTTGGTGTCCGCATCTGAATGTTACGACTCCTGTTCGGACGCGTGGGGCAGGCTCATCAAGGGGAGTTTGCGCCAGCTAATCATCACCGGACAAGACCAGCCGAACATTTTCGCCAATGCCTAGAGACAACCGAGAAGGAGAAGATCCATGAATACGCAAATCAAAGGTACGGTCGCCTTCGTCACCGGTTCCAACCGGGGGATCGGTCGCGCCATCGTCGAAGAGTTAGTGAGGAGCGGTGCGGCCAAGGTGTACGCAGCCGCCCGAAACACGGACACGCTGAAAGAGTTGGTCGCCGCCTCGAAGGGGAAGGTCGTAGCGGTGCGCCTGGATGTGACCAGCGAAGATCAAGTCCGAGCTGCCGCAGAAAGTGCCCCGGATACCCAGATGCTCATCAACAACGCCGGCATCGCCAATTACACCGCGATCATCTCCGCCGCGGATTCACAGTCGGCGCGCGCCGAGATGGAAGTGAACTATTTCGGCTATATGAACATGGCGCGCGCCTTCGCCCCCTTGTTGGCCAAGAACGGCGGCGGCGTATTGGTGAACATTTCCTCCATCGCGGGCTTGGTCAGCTGGCCGGTCATCGGTACCTATGCGGCGACCAAGGCCGCAATCAATTCGATGACCCAAAGTGTCCGGGCCGAGCTCAAGGCACAGGGCACGCGCGTCATCGCTGTCTATCCGGGGCCGATCGATACGGAGATGAACGCCCGCTTTGCCATTGAAAAGGAAACTTCCCAAAACGCGGCGCGGGAAATTCTGAAGGGGATCGAGTCCGGCGCGGAAGAGGTCTTTCCGGACAAAGTGTCGCGGGATTTTGCCGCGAAACTAAAAGCCGATCCGAAGGCGCTGGAAAGGGAATTCGCCGTCATGCCTTCGCAAGCGACGGACTAGAAGCAATTCACTGTGACGGATGGCGAACCCGTTTGGGCTTTGGTGGACACACCGTCACAACTGGAATTCCGCGCGAATGAATTCCTTGATCCCTTTGTCGCCGGTGATCCGTAGCCACATTGGTCCGCCATCCTTCGCCACAGCGAACTCGAATACGAAGAACGGGCAGCACTGACGCTCGAACGATACCCACTGGGCGGCGTCGACGAGTCTCTCCGGCGGCAGACGGAACGCGTACCCGTCTTTCAGTTCCTTCGTCTCTTGGATGGATGCGTGCAAAGTGGTGGCGAGTGTCACATACGCCGTCTGCTCCTCCTGCGTGAGCGCCATCATATTGCAGGTGTATTGTTCGCCGCCCATCGCGGGCCGGATCGACGCCACTATAATGAGCAGACCAACCATCAGTGATTTCAAAGCGTCCCTCCCATTCTTGATGCCTCGGGCCCCTAGGTCCTAGATGCTAGCAAAGCCTTCTCATCGTGTTCCCGAAATACATTCCCTCATGCTATACTCTCCGAGCCGACCGGTCTGTTTGGTCCCGTTCAGTCCAGAGGGAGCCCATGATTCAGACCCGTCACTTGCCCTTCCTGGTTGTTTCTCTGGTCTTCGTAGCTCTTCAGCAAACCGATTCCCAGCCGTCCGTCCGCCAATTCCCGTCGGAACCCAAACGCCGTGGCATGGCATCGGCAGACGAGCAGGCCCTCCCTAACCTCGCCGAGTTTTCGAGTACGGGAACCGATACGTTCGTTATCGCCAACTACACTTTTGAAGGCCCGAACGGTAAGCCGGCTTGGCAAGGTTGGGAATCGGTAGACCGGACGGCGCTCGGTACGGGCGTCTACTGGCATGTGAGCGGAGTGGACGTTCCTCTCGGCGGACGGAGCAAGGCGATGTGGTGTGGCGTCGATTCGACCGCTGAGTTTCCGTGCGCTCCCGGATATGGAAACAACTGGTGGCAGCTGTTCTCAATGTCCGAAGCGATCCCCGTCCAAGGAAACGTCACGATTTCCTGCCTGGCGAGCTGGGATACGGAACCCGACTACGACTATTTTCACCTCGAATACATGCGCGATGGTTCGTGGAGGCAACTGGCATCCTTTGACGGGACTGAGCAAGGGAGACTGCTTGTCTACACCGTACCTGCGGCGAATCACAACGGGACGATTCGGTTTCGCTTTCGATTCTCGTCCGATCCGATCTACTCGGACGAAGATTGTGCTTACGACAGTCACGGCGCTGCTCGCGTGGACAACATCGTTATTGCTGACGCCGCACGAATCCTCAACTTGGAGGACTTCGAGGATGAGCCGGACGGCGCGACTCAGACGAACGATGGATTCTGGATCGCGGAAGACGGGCGTCCCCGTTTTGGAGACTACGCGCGCCTTGTCGATACCTATGACGTTTTCGTGGATTGTGCCGAACGCAGGACGCACGCAGTCGGATTCTTGAAAAACGGCGCAAGGCAATGGTGTCAATACCAGCTGCCAGAGACCGTCCCGCTCGTTCCCCACGGAGACCCATGGGCCCGCCCGATCAATGTCATATCGAACGAGGCGCGCTCACCCGCCGTCAGCCTCTTGGTCGATGAGCACGGAACCCTGGTCGACCCATCGGCTACTCGCACGATCCTTGAGTTCTCAGTGTATCGCGATCTGGATTCATGGAATCACGGCATGGTCTATACCTACCGCGTGCGAGGATTCCAGGGGGAAGTCCCCACGGGTGAGGCTGGATGGTGGAGTCCGGGGTACTGGTTAGACGGGACCGCGCGCGATTGGTATCGGTGGCGCGTCGATATTACGGACATCATTGGTTCGGAGAATGATCATGTGCAAGTGGCGTTAGGTGTGCAAGACATCTCTCCCGACTGCGTCAGTTACGAATGTGGAGGCTGCTCGAGCGTCTCTCCGTTGTTCGACAACGTGCGCATTCTCCGCGTCATCCCCGGCGGGATTCGATGGGGCGCCGCGCGCCGAGACGTTTTCCAGGATGACTTCCCTCCTGGCGGTTCCACGACGGGACACGTCCGCATGGATGCCGCGGGAACGAACGAGATCTACTGGACGGCCCGCGACTCATCCGTCGTGACGGTAGTCGATGACGGCTACGGCCTCGGCATCGAGCCGTCGACAGGCACGCCGGCAGTTTACCTCCACGTCCGTTCCTCTGGCGGGCAAATCGGCGCGTCCGTCCTCGGCGATGAAACCCAATACGCCTCTAACGACGGAGAGTGGACGACGGGCGTCTGCGCCCCGGTGGGCACAAACAAGTTCGCGTGTGACTTGGCCGACGACCTCTTCGTGCCCGGCGACAGCATTACGTTCTACTTCTCGGCTGTCAACGCGCTCGGGGCGCGGAGCTACTTCTCCGTCCGCGGCGGCGCAACCGATGATGAGGCTGTTGCACGCGCGAGCGCCGACGAGGCTGAATGTCTCCCTAGCGGTCGCTCCGACATCCTATACATTGATGCGGCGCCTGCCACGCGCGCAGAACGATTCTTTGAGGACGCGTTTCGCCAGCTGGGTCTAAACCCCGACCGGATCGATTATCCATTGCATTACGATGACGAGAATGTCTTTGTCGACCTGTTTCCGCCCCGGGCGCGTTTGTCTCAGCTCAAGAGCGCGTACCGGACGATTGTCTTGAGCACGGGCGATCGCCGCTTCTTCGGCACGGATCTGCGATTTATCAGCGGCTTCCTTGACAGCACGTCGGCATGGGACCCGGGGCTATACCTCACGGGAGGTGGAACAGGACACTTGTATGCCGTCCAGCTCACGTCCCGTATCGGCGTCGACTGGTTGGGCGCCGTGGACCATTTTGTGTATCCGCTTTCCGTGTCGCCAGGAGTCGCCGCCGTTCCAGGCGGCATCTTCGATCACGCCGATGAGGTGCCGCCGCGCACGCCGGACCAGCTTCTTGTTACGAATCGGGACTGCGTGACGTTGGATGGTTTCGATGTTCTTTCACCATGGGGGACAGGCGTGGTCGCGATGACTTATGGAGCAAATCCGGCTTACCCGGCGACTGTTACGAATGTCCGGGCAAACCTAGTGGGGCGGACAATGCGTACCGTCACTGACGGCTTCGAATTTGAACGTATCCGAGACGTTGTCGTCAACGGCCGCGCTGCATATCTCGACCATCTTGAGGACGTACTCGAGTTTCTCCGCGGTGAAGATCTCACACCCACGCGCGTCGGCGATGCATCCGTCGCGAAGAATTGGCTAAGACAGAACGTTCCCAATCCATTCAATCCATCGACGCGTATCTGGTATGCGATCGCCAAGTCGGGACGCGTACGTATCGACATCTTCGACGTGCGCGGCAGTCGAGTACGCACGCTTGTAGATGCCACGCAACGGCCGCAACCGGGTGGTTATTCCGTGACTTGGGATGGGACCGATTCGCGCGGACTGCGCGTGGCCAGCGGTGTGTATTTCTACCGGCTCGTTGCCCCCGAGTACTCAGCGACGCGAAAGATGGTAGTCCTCAAGTAGCGTGCCTGCGTTATGCTGGACAAGACTATGCCCACCGTGAACGAGCACTTCGAGAAGTCGACGCCCGCGGTTCGCGCCGCGTACGATGCCATTCTGAAAGCGGCCCGAGCCCTCGGCCCAGTTGTGGAAGAGCCCAAGAAGACATCCATTCACCTCGTGAATGGGACCGCCTTCGCCGGTGTGGCCACGCGCAAGGACGCCTTGATTCTCACGCTCAAAGCAGCCGAAAAGATCAAGAGCCCCCGCGTGCACAAAGCGGAGCAGACGTCGGCCAACCGCTGGTACATGGAGATTCGAGTCGAGAAACCCGGCGACGTGGACCGGGAACTGCGCTCGTGGCTCAAGGCCGCTTACCGCTTGTCGCAAGCTTCCCCGTCATAACAAGGGCGATCGCCAGGATAGGGCGCGGGAATGCTGGATTCTCCGACCCAGACGTGAGATTATCCGCGAATTGTCGATCGCAACGCTCGCCGTTTTGGCGAGTGTGCGCGCGACGTGCGTCGTCTCGGCCAATGAGGGAGTGGTCGCATGGGATGCCGCAATAGCAGTGCCCCATATTCCGGAGGAAATCCGTGAATGCTTCACTGGTATTGCCGAAATCGGTTCGGTCTTTGGTTCTTTACTTGGGATTGGGTCTGGTGTTCGCGCTGGGTTGTAGCACCAGCGTTCCGACGCACACGGATATCGCCGTCGAAATGCCGTCGTGCGTCGACGGCGCCTTGTCGATGACGTTCGACGTGGTGTCGACCCAGGGGATTCTCATCGCGAGTTTTCAGAACGCTTCCGGTAATGTCGTTGGCATTCCGACGCTCGATCCGGGCATCAACATGTTCTCGGTGACCGCCGATCTGGACACGCTCGCGTTGGGCGACGTGGTCTCGATGAATTTTGTGGCGCAGGCGTTCATGAACGCGTCCATCGGCGCGGAGAATATTCAGTTCTACACGGTGCCGTCGTCGCAGCTGCCGCAGCCGTCGGCGTGTCCGCCGGCGGACGGCCCCGTCATCGGTACCGCCGACACGCCGGGACTCGGATTCCACCTGGAAATTTCGAACCCGACGCCGGAGCCGATGATGCTCGACCTGCTCGAGTTGGCGGAGACGCCGACGTTGTTGCCAAACGGCGCGCTCGCGTGGGGCAATTCGGATCTGGAGTCGCTCGCGTGGCAGTCGCCGCTGGCACCCGGAACACCGCTCGCGCCCGGTACGCCGCCGTTGGTGGTCGACCTTCCCGACTCGCCGTCGCCCTCGACGCACGGAACATTGCTGCGTTACGTGGTGACGTTCCACGGCGAAGAGTATCGCGCCATCGTGCAAGCGGATCTATTGGGCGGGACGGTCTCCGCGACACCCACGACGTGGGGTGCGGTGAAGGCGCTCTACCGTTAGCGTAGAAGTTCCGAAAACAAGGGACGCGAATGCGGCGTGGATTCGATGACGGACCGCGCCGCATTCGCACCTTCTCTGGCTACAACCCGAATTCCGCGCGGATGAACTCCTTGATGCCCTTCGCACCCGTGATCCGAAGCCACACCGGTCCACCGTCCTTCGGTACCTCGAGCTCGAAGTCAAAGAACGGGCAGCACTGGCGTTCGAACGATATCCACTGTGCTACGTCGACGAGTTTGTCCGGCTGCAAACGAAACGCGTAGCCGTCTCGCAGTTCCTTCTTCTCCTGAATCGACGCAAACAGAGTCTGTGCGAGCTGCTGATACGACGCCTGCTCGGCGGACGTCAGCGCCATCATGTTGCAGGTGTACTGTTCACCAGCCGCAATCGGGTGGACCCATGCCAGCATGATGATCATGAATGCAGTCAGTTGGCTCATCGAAGATACCTCCACGTGCGAGGCCGAGGTTGCTGGACGCTTTAGAACGGCATCCCATAATACAAATAGACACGATGCTCGTCGCCCTTGGCGTAGGTGATGCTCACTTGTTGACCCAGCGATCCGAACCACAGACCGGTCCCTGCACCCGTGTGCCAGTCACCCGCCGAGTTTCCATCCATCCAGACGCGGCCCGCGTCGACGAAACCGACGATGCCCAGTTGACCGCGCACAAGCAACGTGAGGCGGACGAGGGGAACGCGCATCTCGACACTGCCAAACGCGGACGCATCGCCGGCGAAACGGTTCCAACGAAAGCCGCGTAAACTCCATCGGCCGCCAATGAAAGCAGATTCGTGGAGCGGAAAGTCGCCCCAGCTGCGCTGCCCACCCGCACGCAACGCAAGAGTCGGCCAGCCCAGTGGCACGAACACCCGCGCGAGAGCGTGCGCTTCGCCAAAGGACTCTTCGGCATCCCACACGGCGGGATACTCGGAGACGCCGACCTGAAAGCCCAACCCGGATTGCCGCGCCGCCATGACGGTGGTCTTGTCGATGGTTAGATCCGCGCGCACACCGACTTGACCGAAGGGCTCGCTGCCCAGCGGCGCGTCGGCCTCCGCCGGACTCCCAGCGGGAATCTCCGGGTCCACGTACTTGATGACCGGACCGAAAGCCAACGCGCTGGTCGTGCTGAACGAATAACAAAGAGACGGCAGCACGAGTAATTCGTCGCGCGTAATGAGTGAAAGCGACGGATCCACCCGCTCGGTATCGTTGCCGTATCCATAGAAACGGTTCGACTCGAGCTGGGTCGCGTGGGCGAAGAGCGAGATGCTCCAGGACGAATTCTCGAGGTGACGATCCGCCGTCAGCCGAACCCCGAGTTCACCGCTGCGCAGGCCGACCATGCCGCGCACGCCGGCCTGCCAGGCGTGCGGTCGGCGCCGGAAGCCGTAGTCGGTAACCGTCGGGCCATAGCCAACCACGACACCCCCGCTTTCGCGGTAGCCCGCAAATGGCATCCAACCGCTGCTATCGCCCCAATACCGAATGCCAGCACTCGTCTTGCTTTCAATGAAGTCATCGCTGTCCGGCATCAGGTCGCGAAAACGACCGCGTCGCTCCTCGCTGAGCACGCGCGGGTCCTCCTCCGGCTCGTCCTCATCCTTATCGTCCAACGAGCGTTTGGGCGGAATGGTGACAAACGGATTGGTCGCGATTTGCGTGCGTGAGCCTCGAACGAACGTATTGCGGCCGCTCGCGTCGTAGAAGTGTGTGCCTGCTCCGTGCGCAACGCGGGACGAATCCTCGAGTATGTCGTCGCCTTCTCCTCCGATCACGCGCACCAGGATACTGCGATCGACGACGCCGCGCACGACCGCCCGATCATCGCCGCGCTCGAGATGCACGCGGATTTCCCGCGTTTCGGTTGGCAGAAAACGACGCTCGAAGACCGGTGGAACCGCGCCGTCGGTATCCAAATCGCCGCCAGTTGCGGCGCGCCACACCCGAACACTCACGCTGCCGTCCGGGTAGCGGTCGATCTCGGCGCGCTCCGCCTCGTCGGACGCGAAGATCTCGGCTTCCCGATTGACCAGCAGGTAGAACTCGCGTGCGATCGCGGGGAGCGTATCGCGGCGCGCCCTCAGGCCCGCGGCGATCGACGTTCCGCCTAGCTGGCGGTGCGCTTCGGGCAGCTGCATGACCGCGCGATCGATTACCTCATTCGTAAGTCGTTGCTGAATCGATGTCGTTACCGCCTCCCAGTCGGCCCAGGTAAGGTCAACCAATTGGCTGCGATCGAACTCCTCGGTCATGTAGAGAAGCGACTTCAGGTCCGGGTAATGCTCGCCGAAGCGCACGAGCCTTGGATGTACGCTCCCACTGAACCCCGTCAGTAACCCCTCCACTTTCATGAAGGCGTAATCGTGGTCCCTCGGTATGGGTCGGTACATGTCACGATCGCCGCGCTCGAATTTCGCGAAACGCCATTGGTCGGCGCCTCGATCGGTATCGCCGACGACGAAATCGACAAAGCGAGCCGTCAGGTAGTCCCGGCTGTCGAGTCCGTCTTCCATGCTTTCATCCAGGTTCTCGAGCAGCTTGTCGGTGCCGCTGATCTTCTCCGCGTTCGCGAATGTGGTGCCGTTCTCTGCTTCGTCCGGCCGCTCTTCGATCTGTCCGAGCATGTTGGCGAAGTCGCTGCGGTATTCTCCGAGTCGCGGATCGTCGGGCATGAAGACGAGCGTCGGCGGCGTATTCAACACTCCCACCGCATCCTCGAGGACCGTGACGACGAGATGGCCAGTTGGATGGAATGCCGCGGTTTGGTCCTGGATGACCGTATTGATGGGCGTGTCTTTCAAATCGTCCGGCAGCGCGTTCTCAACGTTTTTCGCAGTGGAGCGGAAAACGTACGTGCGGCCGTCCGCGCCGTGCAAACGCAGCGTCTTACTTTGGTTTCCCCCGGCTTGGAAGGGTATGAGACCGCCCGCATACGAGCCGAGATCCAATACGGGCACGGTGATTTGCGCCGACCACACGTCGCGCCATTCATCGCCAAACAGCGTGCGCCAGAAGCCGCCGCGTTCATACGCGGTACCGGCCTGCACGGAGACAGTTTGCGACCCAGTGGCCGAGCGAGCGGGCGACTGGGCGAGTGCTGAACTCGCCCAAAAAACAGTCGCAATTACCGCCGCTGGCCAGCCGGCCGCCGCCGTGTTCACGGCTTGCTCAGCAGTATCCGCCGCTCGATGACTCCGGAGTCGACGACACTCCCATTGGTCGAGATCGCATTGAAGTACATCTGGTCGCCGGCAATCTCCACGGCCAAGAAGGCGTTACCCGTATCGAACCCCTTTGCGGTCAGCATGGACCTCTTTTCGATGTCACCGGCGCGCAGTTTTCCCCCGGAACCCACGATGAAGTACACGATCCCCTGCTGGGGTTTGATTCGCTCGTAGAAGTGATCGTGCCCCGAGAACACCACGCTCACGTTGTTCTGGACGAAGAGGTCCTCCAGGACCTCGCGCAACTTCAGATCGGATCCGTGGAAGCTTCCCAGAGGAGTACAGCGGGTGATGGAACACCGCGATCTTCCAGTCGGACCCCGAGTTATTCAGCTCATTCTCGAGCCACGTGATTTGCTCGGGCGACGGGTAGTTCGAATCGAGCATGAAGAAGCGCACCGGCTGGTTGGGAGGCTTGAATGTGTAGTAGAGCTTGCCGCCCATGTTGAACAGCGCGTAGTTCCGCTGCTCGCGCGAGTCGTGGTTGCCGAGCGTGGCGTAGAACTTGACGCCGGCGTCGAGAAGAGGCTTGTACGGTATCTCGAACTTTGTCGCGTAATCCTTTGGGCGCTGCGACCCGTACAGGTTGTCCCCAACGGTAATTACGGTGTCGAACTTGAACTGGTCGTGGAATCGCGCCATCGTAGCGGCCAGATCGTATTGTGAGCGACCGCCGTTGCCAAAGTCGCCCAGTACGACGAACTTCAGAGAGCCTTGCGCGTTGGGCAATGTGATCGGGGTTTCGTCCACCGTTGCCGGCGTGCTCGCTGTCGAAACTCCACTGTTGGCGTTGCACCCGATCGAGAGGGCAACGGCCAGGCTTAGGATCAGCCAGTATCTTTTCATGGTGTCGCTCCGCTTGCGCCGTTAGGGCAGTACGTTTGGGGTGAGGTCGAGGACGATCCTGGCTGGGATGCACACGAGGACCAGGCGCTTGCCGAGAAAGCGATACTCGAGCTCCGCAGGGAGCTTCGGAAGTGTCTCCAGTAACTGAACCGGCATCGACGTGACCGGAGCCACGTCCGGATATCGATCGTTCACGCCGACATCAAGCGAGCCGGGATTTTCGTCCATGATCGTTGCCTTGAAAGATGCGCCGGCCGGGCCGCTAAGCAGCGCCCCCAGGTCACGCTTTACCAGCGCCTCCATGCCGGGCGTGAAAATGTCGCCCCGCTTTGCGTCCTTTCTGGCCGTCGTGATCAGCGCGACCAACGCCTGTTGGTGCTGATCGATCTGCTCGGGTGTGGCCTTGTCCGGCAGGGCCGGGAGGGTCGCTTCGAGCTTTTGATGGAGAGCCGCGTAGTCGGCGACGCGCGCCTCGAATTCCGTGACGACTTGCTTTTCAGCTATCCGTGAGCACGATGGCGGGCGTGTCTTTCGATGCGGGCTCGGTTGCGGACGCGGGCGCTTCCGTCGATTGCGCGTTTTTGGGTGGAACCTGATCTTCGATGGCGGCCTTGGGCGCGCGCGAGTCATTGTTCTTGAGTGTACTGATGGCCCACGTCGCGCCCACGATGGCTCCTGCAATGAGGAGAATGCGGATTGGATTGGTCATTATTGTGTCCTCTCGAAACGATCTGTCACTCTTATGTCGTTCTACATCTAGAACGAGAATCCGATTTTCGCCTGAACGATATTGCGGCCCACATAGTTCCCGAGATCCACTTCGACGCCGCTGGAGGGATTCAAGATGCCTATCCAAACGCCGGCACCTCGTGAGCTGTGCCAACCGTCGGGCGACAGACGGTCCACGTATACGCGACCAGCGTTACCGTAAACATACAGACCGATATCGATGGGCAGTATCAAAGGGAAGTCCACCACCGGAATCCGGAGTTCTGCCGAGCCGTAGATCGCCGCATCACCGGCATAACGCTCGTGAGGCAGTTTCCGTTCGGAAGGTTCGCCACCGACGAAGGCCGCCTCATGAAACGGGAAGTTGCCGTGGACCTGTGATGCTCCTGCTTTGAGAGAGAGGAACGGGCGCTTGATCACGGGAAAGGTGAAGTATGCAGCCGTGGCCAGCGAGTACACCTCGAACTGGGACGTGACGTCCAACACCGCGGGGTAAACCGTCGCGCTGAGGTCGAGCAGCAAACCACGATACGCGTCCCTCGCGCGGGTACGACTGTCCTTATAGATCCCCAGTCGTAACCCCGCCTGACCGAAGTCGCCGATGCCGTACGGTTTCGTGTCGGAGAGATAGTGGCCCGGAGCGGTGTCGGTGCTGGAATACTTGAACACGGGACCGATCGAGATATCGCTCCGGGGTCCCAGCGCATACGCGAGCGCGGGAAAGACCATCCACTGTTGCTGGTGCGCATTGTAGTATGCCTCGGGAGAGAGCTCCGGACTGTCATTCCCGAATCCGTAGAAGTTGATGATCTGGAGCTCGGACCAATACGCTTTCACGGTCGCATGCAGCGGTGTCTCTTCCCACCGCTTGTCGGCCGCACCCAGCACACGGTATTTTCCGACCCCGAGGGAGTACTCTCCGACCACCGCAATCCGATTGCTGTACGGGTACGTGCCGAAAGCGTAGGATCTCCGGGACACTCCCACCGCTGCAATCATGCCGAGCTCATCGCCATCGGACTCCAGTTTCATGGCCGGGGAGAGACCTGATCCCCAGTCCCTTCCGGGCTCCAACGCCGGCCCCATCTTTTCACGAACCCAGGGCCGCCGGTCGAAAGTCGATTCCTTCCCGTACGAAATGTCGGAGACGATTCCCTCGTCGTAGAACCGAACCTTCTCGGATCTGCTGGCGGCGCTCGACACGTCGATCAATTCGTTGCTACCGTTTCCACCAATGACGCGAATCGGAATCGCCGGCTTTCCGTGGCCCCGCACCTCGGCCCAATCATTTCCGCCGTGCATGTACAATCGGATTTGATGGGTGGCGCGATCGTCGAATCGACGCTGGAAATAGGGTGCGGCCTCTCCGGAGCGAATCTCGATGTCGATGTGGTGCTCGTCGACGAGGGTCACGATCGCGCGGTCGTCCGCGTCCGTGGCATGGATGTCCACCACCTCCGCGAGGAGTTTGTAGAAGAGTGCTGCTTGCTCGGGCAGACGGTCGCGGTGTGACTTGAGCTTGGTGGCCGCCATCGGCAGCGTGGCGTCATACTCGTGCGGCATCGCTTGCAGGGCGGAATCGATGACCGCATCGGTGAGGCGCGCGACAAGATCGACGGCAACGGAGTCGAACGCCGACACTTCCAGACCGCTGAGCAGACGACGGTCGAGGTCGATGCTGTTCCAGGTCAATCCGCTCATGCGCGCATACGGCGTCTCGAAACGAATCAGTTGGGGCATCAACTCGCCCGCGACCGCGGTGCCGGCGAATCCACCGTACGTGGTCATCACCCGGTCGCGATCGCGCGCGATCGGTTGCCACATGCCTGCGGATTCCATCCGGGCCCATTTCCAGTTACCGGCATGCCGGTCCCAGTCGTTCACGAGCATGTCGACAAGGCGCGCTTTGAGATACGCGCGCACATCCACCTGCTCGCGCGGGTCACGGTCGAGCAGAGTCGCCAGGCTATCGCTGTCGATGATCTCGATGCCGCCGGCGAATCCCGCGGAGCTGTCGGGCACGTTGGGATAAGGCTCGATCATTCCCAAGCGTCCGGCGAAATCGTCGCGGAACTTCCCGAGCAGGGGGTCATCCGGCATGACGGCAAGCATCGGAGTCGGGTGCAGAACGCCCGCCGCCGTGAGTAAGACATCCGCCACCATGGCGCCGGCCGGGTGGAGCGCGCTGACCTGGTCACGCGCCAGGCTTGCGACAATGGTGTGGTTGTACCCCTCAGGCACATTCAGTCCGTCCTTGTCCACTAGGCGAAAGACGAACTCGTCGCCGTTCGATGCTTCGAACCGTAGCGACCTGGTTTGCTGGCTGCCTCCGACCTTGGTCGGCGTCAACCCGCCGGCAAACGTGCGCAGATCGAGCACCGGGACCGTGATGGGGGTGGACCAGAGATCGCGGTAGTTGTCGCCGAGGAAGAACCGCCGGAACGAGCCTCCCTGGTATCGGGCTCCGGCTGCGACCGTCGCCGTGGAAGTCCCGGGAGTCGGGGGCGGACGGACCTGCGCCGTGGCTCGTCCAGTATCGAGGGCGAGCGCGAGGGCGAGCGCGAGTCTAGCCGCGTATCGGATGATCGGCAACGCGCGCACTTTCTTGAACCTCGTCTCCAGGCCAGTGGTACAGCGTGATGGTCGCTGCCTTGTTGGTTGCCTCGTCAGCGAGGATCAGAATGTGGTCGCGTGTGATCGCAATCCCCTCGGTCTGGGGGTGTCGGCCGCCGAGCGGTCGGGAGAAAACGACTGCGCCGGACGGTGTCAGCATGACGAGCGCTTTCTCCTGGGCGGCCACGAGAACGTAGTTGCCGCTGGATGGGTCGACGGTGATGTCGGTTGGACGCAGCTGTTTCCAGCCATTCTTGCCGATCGCCTCCGACAACGGAACCGTGACCTCCGAGATCTTTCCGCCGGCGTCGTCGAGCGGGTAGCGGTAAAGCACCAGCATTCCCTTGGGCTGCTTCGCTCCGACGCCCTTGCAGGAGAGAACCATCGCGTTGGCCGTCGAGTCGTAGGCGACACCCTCGAACTCGCATTCCTTGCCAAGATGGGTGTCGTGTACCGTATAGGCGACCCGTTCTCCGTCCTCACCTTCCCGGAATTCGTAGAGTGTGCCGTTGCTCGCGAGGAGAAAGAAGCGGTCATCAACGTAGGCGAGGCCTTCGAAGTCGCCGTGCAGTCCCTTCTCTCCCACGAAGAAGTGCTTGATGATGGTGCCTCGCCGATAGTCGATCTCAGTAATCCGCGCCGTTTCGTCATTGTGCGTGAAGAGCCGTCCATCCGGAGTGAGTGCGAGACCCGAGACCTCCGCCAACTCGGGAGGCAGGAGCCAGCGGGCGATGGGCTTGCCTCGCGCCTCTCCCGAATCCGGGTTGGCGAGCGATTCGGTCAGACGCGCCACGCGAGCGTCGAGACCGTCGCTGTCCTTCGAGGAGGTTGACGCCGTGTTCTCGCTCTTTCGGCAGCCGGCTCCCAACTGCAGAGCGAGGATGATCGCCGCGGCGTAGCAAAAATTCCTCATGACCCGGCCTCGGCCGCAGCGACCTCGGCTAGCTGGACATCGGCGCCCGAGATCGTGTCGGTCGCGCTGACGCGAACAGCGGTGAGCAAGTCATCCTTGGTAACGGACTTTCGGATGCGCACCAGATAGCAGAGCACGGATGGTTTCCCGACGTTGGTCACGACTTCGTCGAGGCGCCAACGACGGGCCACTTCATCAAGGGCCTTGCCCACGTTCGCCTGCCCTTCGGTGAGATTCTCGGTCGTCACCATGAGAATCGCGTTGTAACGCGGCTTTTTGCCGGGGGGACCGACGAGCTTACGGACGCGGTCGAAGCGCTGGGAGAGGGCCAGTGCTTGCTTCTGATCCAATGCGAGCACCAGTTCGCGGTCCGGCACGCGGCTGTTGCCGTTGCCATTGCCATTGCCGTTGCCGTTGCTCCCGCGCTTCGCCAACTCCTTCAGAGGCGCGTTCCACTGGGCTGCCGCGGTGGGCTCGAGGACGCTACGGCCGAAATCGTATCTCCAGGTGATAATAAGGAGGAAGTTGAACAACACCGAGACGATCGTCGCCAGGATCATGGCCTGCACTCCCCCCGCGAAGCCCACGGCGATCGCGAGGAAGATGAACACGAGATCGCGTGCGTCCCGGAGCGTCGAGCGGAACCGGACCGCGGCGACGACGCCGGCCAAACTAAAGGCCAGGGCAAGGCTGTTCTGTACGACGAGAACGATTCCCGCGACCACGAGCGGCAAGAAGATCAGAATCTGCGCGACCTGCTGGTCGTGGCTCTTGTTGTAGCGCGTGGACATGTAAACCCAGGAGACTGGAAGCATCAAGGCGAGCACACCCAGCAGGATGATTAGGGTGTTGAGCGCGAGATCGATTCGCGGGGCGAGCACGGTGTCGAAGCCGCGGATCGTGTCTCCATGGAGTCCGTCCGGGAGCACCGTAGATCCCGATGGCGTCGCGTCGACCGCGGCACTCCCGAGGACTCGGTCGACGATGGGAAAGAAGTAGACCAATGTCCCGACGATCACAGCCAACACGAGGTAGTACGCGAGGAGCCGACGGACGGGGCGGTCAGAACCGAGCGTTAAGAGATCCATCATTTTCTTGAACATGTGCATACATGGGCTCCTTTGAAAGCCGTGGCGCGGGTCAGGAGCGATGCGCTCGCGGGCCCCCCGGCATCATCCGGGTTGCTGCACTCCTGTAATGATCAGGCCGGGTGGGCGAGAGCCAGTATGCGAGGCGGAGCGCCGCGCGTGAATGGTTCCTGGGGATGAAAAGGGAGCTAGTCCCGAAGAACGTGCGATGGACCGGCGGGTCGCTAGGATATCAACGACATGGATCCCAAGCTTCCCGCCAGAGATCGAGTCGTTCCTTCAGCGGATCGGGACCGGAGCTGGCACCTGCGTTGGTGAAGGCGAAGACGTCGCGTCGGGTCGGGTCGTAACGCTCCCAGGTAGGACGGCCACCGCCATTGGGATCGCCCGTCTTCACGAAGTCGACCCAGTAGCCGCTCATCGTCCGCGCCATCGCGAGATCCGCGTCCGTGGTCTGGTTTTTCAGGAGCACGGGGACGCAGTCGAAGACGAAGATGAGTTCCGCGGCGTGGTTGGCACCCGACACCTTCGCGCGCTGCGACTCCGGTACGTAGCCGAAGCGATAGAAGTATGCCGGCTGGCCGGCCTTCGCCACACACTCGGCCAAGTTGCTGGTGGGCTCCATCATTTCCAGGTCTGAACAGACCGCCTGGCGCAAGTCTTCCAATCTCTCGTTGCCGGATGGATCGTAGAGTTCACGTGCCTTCGATGACAGCGCACCGAACATCGAGAAGAGAGCGTCCTTGGTCTCCGCCGGGCTGACCGCCATGTCGTGGTCGTTGGCACCCACGATCACCGGCACCTTCGCAAGCCGGCCGGCGCGTAACGCCGTCTCGGGTGCTTCGACCACCAAGCGCCCGTCGATGATGGAGTGCGACAGGCCGAGGATCTCGGGACCGCCGAAAATGGCCAGAGCGTATTCGTCGACGCCTTTCGTCAATTCGTCCGTCGACAATGCGCGCAGTCCCGCGAGCACGGCCGGGCCGTCGCCGGTGATCCCGTGGACTTGCGCATACTCGATGGCGATCGACTCCGCCGACGCGAGACTTCGCATTGGTCCCGGGACCGCGCGCGGTGTCGGGATGCCGGGGGATTCCAAGATTGCGCGCTGAAACAATCCGCGCGCGAGCGGCGAGGTCAACTGCACGAGAACCGAACCGCCGCCGGCCGATTCGCCCGCGAGCGTCACCTTCCCGGGATCGCCGCCGAACGCGGCGATGTTGCGCTGCACCCATTTCAACGCCGCGATCTGGTCCATGTAGCCGTAGTTGCCGCGCGGGTCGTCGGGCGCTTCTGCGGCCAGCGCCGGATGCGCGAAGAAACCGAGTCGCCCGACACGATAATTGAACGTCACGACCACGATGCCCTGTCGCGCCAGATTCCCGCCGGGATAGATCGACGCGCCACCTTTGACCAAACCGCCGCCGTAGATCCACACCATCACGGGCAAGCGGGTGTCCTTCGCCATCGACGCCGGGCGCCATACGTTGAGATAGAGACAATCCTCGGAGATCGTGGATGCCGTCAGCGCGATATGCGCGGGCTGCGCGGGATCGGCACTGAACGCGGTCGCGTCGCGAACGCCTTTCCACGGTTCGACGGGCTGGGGCGCACGCCAGCGCAAGTTCCCGACGGGCGGTCGCGCGAAGGGAATGCCCTTGAAGACGAGCACGTCGCCGGTGGCTACACCGCGCACCTTTCCGTCCGCGAACTGAATCACGGTTGCGTCCGCGCCCGCGAACGTCGTTCCCGCGCCGGCGAGGATCACGAGTGCCGACACGCTGACGACGAGCGTCATGGCGACGCTCCCTGCGAACGGGCATTTCATGGCGTTCCTCTTTTGGAAGGAGAGGGTGCGAGGATTTCTACTGCGTGTGAGTGTACTCGCTTTGGGGAGCGATCGGTGGGTTAGTTCGTCTCACTCACGAGGTCACGCCGAAGGCGATGTGCGTGCGTCCGGAGTCAACCTCCGGCGCACGCATTCTATGCGGAAGGAATGCTAATCGACGCGTCGCGCGCGCACCCCGAAGTCGACGTTGTCGTCGACCCATCTGAAGAAGTGCGGCTGGTCGCCGAACGGAACGTCCGCCACCATGATCTTCGGATCCTTCCACGACCGCATCACGTCCGCGTCCTGCGTCCACACTTTGACGCGCTTGCGACTCACTTCGGTCTGCCAGCTCTTGCCGACGACGGCATCCGTGTACAACAACCGCACCGTGATGCTTCGTGACAGCCGCTCTAGCGGCTGGAGTACCACGGAATCGTAGTCGGTCTTGCCGTTCCGGGACACGTCGGGAACGCCGTCGCTCACCATAACGACGGTGATGGGACGCAGCACGAGGTTCTTGCTGCGCACGGTGAACGCGACTTGCTCGAAGAACGCGTTGTAGTCCGTGAACGGATTGGGATTCTCCTTCGGGAACATTTCGACGAGTGTCTGGTGAATCTCGTCCACCGACTTGTTTTCGAAGGTCTGGATGGGGAAGAACGTCTTCGGCTCTCCCTCCCGCGCGCCGCCGATCGAGCTCACGAACAACGCATTGGGTCTCTCCATACCGCCGACCCCATTGAGGTGGCCGTAGATGTAGTAGGACAGAAACTCGAGGGAGTCGTTGAAGTTCCCGCCATTCATGAACGAGCCGCTCACGTCGACGCCGATGAACATAGACTGTCTCGGAGTCTCCGACTCGGCCCCGCCCGCGACGTCACACCCAGCCAAGCACGTAACGCCAAGAAGGAGCACGATCGGGGCGATGATTGCGAGGTTCCGTTTCATGTTCTTCCTTCCGCTGATGAAGCCGCGTTTCGTTTACGAACGACCCGCCGTCAACGTGACGGCCTCCGCGTCCAGGTCGGGTTCGTGCCGTCTCGCCTCGTGCCCGCGCGTAGCGCTGGGCGAGGGGGCATGAAAGCCCGAGCGCTTCTTGAACTCTCGCATCATCGTTTCCGAGTAGCGAATTGCGTTCAGATTCTCGAACGGCAAGGAGAACAAGTGTTTGCTCAACAAAGCCAGCGTGCAGAAGTTGATGGCCGCGGCCACGACCTGCAGCGGCGGCAGTATGAACGACGATAGCAACGAGTCGCCGCGCTGGCGAATCCACGCCGCGTCCTGATGCATCCGCGTCCAGTAGGCGTCGCTAATCTCGAAGATGCGCGCGCGCGGCGGCGCCACGGCTTCCCACGATTCGAGGCCGCGCCCCTGAATGACCGCCATGATGGTCGGCGTGCCATGGGCGGCGAACAAGAACCACGAAAGACTTCGGATGCCGAACCACGCGAAGCACGCGATCCCGATCGTGCCGAAGAGGCCGAGCTCGAAATCGGCCGAGTACTGGGCGAACCACGGCACCAGCGAGTCGACGAACTCCCGGTAGAGGAACATGACCTCGACGAAGATCACGACGCACTCGATCACCAGGATGCCCGCAATTTGCTGGAAGCTCCGGCTCTTGATCGCATCGACGAACGTCGACAACACCGCGTAGCTTCCCATGACGACGAAAAACAGGAAAAGGAAGAGCGGTACTCGTATGAAGCTCTCTTTGAACGTTTCACCCGTGATGTTCGAAAAGGTATCGATGACCACCGGCGACATCACGTAGGTGAAGATCGTCGTCTCGATCGCGCACCATGCCAGCGTCAGCGAGACGGCAATCCACGGAATAGGCGAGCGCACGACGTTGCCGGCGACGTGGCGCAGGAGCGCGAATGGCAGCATGAGGACGTCGTGGATGAGCGCCCACACCGCGAACGCGCCCACACGCGCGATGGCGAACACCGCTAGCATCAATTCCGCCACGAAGCGAAACAGGCCGCCCCAGAACGACACCACGGACTTGCCGAGATCCCACCACGTCACGAACAGCGCGGTGGTGAATTCGTGGCGTGCGCTTCGAACCGGGATGGACAGCACCGACAGGACACTGGCCCAGCATGCAACGATGACGGCGCAGGCGGGCAGGAGCAGGAATGTCCGCTTCGCTACCAATAGCCAGGTCGGGTCCCCGGCGCCCCATGCGAAGGCGATGAGCGCAGTCTGAAACAGCATCGGAAAAGCCACGACGCGCACAACCGCGCGAACCAAGGGATCATTGAAGCTCATCGTGCTATCCCCCTGTTGACGAACACTAACAATGCGCCTGCGCCGGCGGAGTGAAGGTCCACCGGTGCACGGGCGTTAAACGAAGTGTGCAAACGCCGGAAATGCCGCATGGTGCATGCCAGAATTGATGCTTCGTGGCGTGCGCGGGCTCACGCGGGAGCAGGATGGCGTGTTGAGCCGAGTGATGTTGGCCATCGATGGCCGCGGCCGAAACCGGAGAGTTGGATAGCGTGTCAGTTTGCAGAAGTGTCCGAAGAATGCAATCGGCGTGCGGCGTGATTCATCGGTGTCATGGTTGCGAATGACTTCGCGTGGTATGGGCTGACATCCTGTTGCCCGCACATGGTGCTCGATCGGTCGCGGCCGGTCCTGACGTGTCTCTGCGGCCGCGCTCGCGTCGCATCTTCACGCGGGATGCGAGCGGCCGCGTCGACGGCTTCGTCGACCGTCGCGAAGGGGAAGACATTCGCTGGGTAAGAGAGCGCTAATTCGGCGGCGTGAACACGAACGGTGCGCGGAAGCTCGTGACACCGGTCGGGATGGCGGGGAAGTGCCAGCCGCGAATCTGTGAGAGCACGCACTGCGAGACCGCGTTCGAGCCGAGCGAGTTCTCGACCACGGTGGCGTCGCTGACTTCGCCGCTCGCGAGCACCGTGATCGCGACCACGAGTTTACCGCGCAACCCCGGGTTCTTCTTGAGCTCGTTGTCGTAGCAGAATTGGATGCCGGGCGCGTAGCGGCGCACGACGCTGAGCAGAGACTCGTTACTGCGATAGCCACCCGCGCCACCGTTGCCCGGTCCCGTGCCGTCGCCCACACCGGTGCCTTGTCCACCGCCGACACCGCCGCCCGAACCGCTGCCGCGTCCCGGTCCGGTGCCGGTTCCGTAGCCCGTTCCCGATCCACCGCCGACACCGCCGCCGCTTCCGCCCAGGCCCGAGCCATCCGCGGTCCCGTATGCGCCGCCGTTGCCGCCACCGCCGCCGCCGACGGTGAGGTCGGTGATGGTCGCGATGCTAATGCCTTCGCTCGAAATCGCGGAGCCGGAAACGTCCGCCGTCGAAATAGCTCCCACCCCGCCGACCGAACCGAGTTGATCGCTGGTGCGTCCCGTCGTGTGCACGCCGCGTTGACGACGCGCGCGGCTGCTGCTCGGTGCCGCACTCGCGACTTGTGTCCCCGACGTCGACTTGGTGGACGCGGGCAAGGCCTTCGAAATGTTGTTGAGCACCTGGTCGAGCGAACCCGTCACCTGGGCCACGTTCTGCGTCACTTCTTGCGTCGCGCGCGCGCGACCTTGCGTGCCGCGGTCGGGTGCGGTGCGCGGTTCGTTGCCCAGACGGCGCACCTGCGCGGGCGCTGGCTTCGGACCCGGCGGTGCCTTCGCGATCTCCGCGGGACCGCCTTCGGGCGTTCCCTGCTTGGGAGTGCCTCCGCCGCCACCGCCGCCACCCGGGCGTTCGGTCGGCTTGCCGGGCGGGAGTGCCTTCGGCTTGTCGAGGATCAGGCGCGCGATGCGATCCGGCACCGTCTTGACGGTCACCTGCTCGGGCGGCATGACCGGCGTCACCAGGACGACGATGATCAGCAACACGCCGAGAATCGACGACGCGACAAACGAGTTCTTGAGGGCCGGATCCATCCGGCCGAACATCGGCAAGCGATACTGCTGTGCGATGGCGTTGCTCATAGAATGTTGCTATTCGAGTGTGGTTGCCGAGGCCCTTGCTATGACTTTTCCAGCACGGCCAACGAAATCTCTTCGAACCCGCTATGGCTGCACGTGTACATCACGCGCTGCAAGATGGCGAAGTCGATGTCTTTGTCCCCCTGAATGGCGATCTTGCCCCGAAATTCTTTTTCGTCGCCGCGCAGCTTCGCGATCTCGACGCTCTTCTCGTAGGCCTCGTCGAGGCGGTTCGCGAGCGGCGCGATCAGGAGCGTGCTCGAGTTCTTCGCCTTCGACACCGACGCCACCACTTCGCCGTCCATCATGACGACGTCGTCGAAGATGGCGATGGCGATGGACGTGCGCGGCGAGCTGTTGCTGGTCGACTCGGGGAGGTTGACGCCGGGCACGGGATTGATGACCTCGCCCTCCAGCACCACACTCTTCAGCACGAAGAGCAACAAGCAGGTCAGGATGTCCATCAACGACGTCATCGGAATCGGCGCCTGCGTGCTGCCGCCGTTGACTCGTCTGCTTCGGTGTCTTGCCATGGTGTGTTCCGTCCTGTCGTTCGGTTACTGGGCGCCCAAGAGCGAGACCGACGGAAGCCCGGCCTCGCGGGAAACGTCCATGACCGTGATGATGTCCTCGTAGCGCGTGTGCGGCTGCGAGATGATCATGATCTCCTGATTCTCCGGATGCTGCGCCACGACTTCGGCCAAGGCGCCCGCGAGCTGGACCTGCGCATCCGGGTCCTTGCGCGAGATGACGTGCTTCTGCACGCGCTCGCCTTCGACCACGAAGTAGTCGTCCTTGATGGTCACGGCCAAGGCGAGGCTCGGCTTGTCGGCGTCGGGAGCCGGCGCATCCGCGGTCGGAGGAGCGTCGAGGTCGATGGTCGTGATCTTCACGAATACGGCCGACAAGAGCAGCATCGGGAGCAACGCCACCAACACGTTCATGAGGGGCATGAGCTCCAGATAGCCGTCCACGACGTGGCGACTCGATCTGCGATGGTTGCGCGCGGACATGTCTTGGCTTTCGCCTACGCTCGCGTTACGCCGCGCGGTCGCGCGCGACCGGACGACGGGTGAGAGCGTCGATCAAACGCACACTCACGTAGTCGACGTTTTCGACCACGCGCTCGACCTTGCCCACCAAGTACGAGTGCAGCAAGAGCGACGGGATGGCGATCAACAACCCGAACGCGGTGCAGTTCAGCGCTTCCGAAATACCGGCGGCCAAGAACGCCGAACGCTGGGCGGGGTCGGCCGCGTCGACGGCGGAGAACGCCGTGATGAGTCCGAAGATGGTACCCATCAGCCCCAGCAGCGTCGACACGTTGGCCAGCATGGCCAGGTGCGGAAGCCGGCGCGAGAGCGGCGGCAACGCGATGGTCGCGGCCCCGTCGGCGGCACTCTGGAGTTTGTCCTCGGAGACGTCGCCGCGCGTCAAGATCGCGTGCGCGACCGTGGCCACGGGGCCCTTGACACGGCGCGACAACTCGGCGGCCGCCTGCACGTCGCCCTTGTTGATGCGCTGCAGCATGTCGTTCGTGAGCTTGTCGACGTTGACCTGCGCAGCGCGGCCGATGACCCAGAAGCGCTCGGCGACGAACGCCAGGATCACGACCCCGACGGCGAGGATGAAGTACATGTACGTACCCCCCGCCTTGAAAAACCCTGCCAGTATTGCGAACGGATTCATGTTCACTCCTCCTTGAGAGACTCGGTTCCCGACTGACCGGCGACGCACAGACGATTCGGCATCGCGAGCGAGCGCGCCACGTCGAGCGTCCCCATTCGAAAATTCTTGCCCAGCCCGTCGCGATAGCGACGGTTGTCGCGCGACGTGATGAACAATACCTGCGGCACCACGATCTCGCCCTCGATGTTGATGGTGTCGATGGTGCGAATGCCGCCCTGCGTCTTGGCCGCGGGCTTGGGCGCCGGCTTGGCCGCGGACGGTAGCTCCGCCGCGACGGTCTTCTTGGTCGCCGTCGTCGCCGGCGGTGCCGACACACTCGCGGTGGCCGTCGCGATCACACAGAGCGTGGCGAGTATGCACACACGATTCATCATGGTTTCCTACGGTTGCTTGGGCGCGTTGCCCGACGCCGTCACCTTGGTACCGAAGCGCGCCGCCAGGTCGTCGGGGTCGTCGTTGGCGACCTTCTTGTAGCGCGCGAACCATTCGCGACCCGCGGCGTCGTCGAAGAAATAGAACGCTTCGACGATGGCCATGTTATAGAGCGCTTCCGGCAGATTCTCGTCGATCGAGAGCGCGTTCTTGAAATGCTCGCGCGCCTCGATGGGGCGTCCGGCGTGCAAGAGCGCGATGCCGTAGTTGTTGTGATTGACGGCACTGCCGTCGTCGGCGTCGAGCGCTTGCTTGGCACTCGCGAGCGCCGACTTGGGATTCTCGCCGCGCAGTGCGACATACGTGCGCGCCTCGCACGCCGCGCCGGATTCCTTCGAGCACGAGGCCAGCACCGTTTCCGCGCGCGCTCCCTCGCCGACGGCGTCGAGCTGCAACGCGAGGGCCACGCGAATCTCGTCGGGCACTTGCGGGTTGCGGGCCACGAACGCATCCAGCAGATCGACGCCCTGCGCGTACATGCCGGCGTCGTAGTAGAGCTTCGACAAGAGCGACGCGGCCGGCGCGTACGACGGATCGACGCCTAGCGCACCGTTCAAGTACGTCATCGCGAGTGCCGTCGAATCCGCCGCCGCGTATAACTCGCCCATTCGGAACGACCAGTAGGGTTCGTTGGGCGCCAGCGCCAACTTCGCGCGGGTCGCCGTCAACTGGTCGACGGCCTCTTCGGGCTTGAGAGGCTTCGGTTCGTCTGTGCCGCTGCCCATTCCGGGAACGAAACCGAGCGAGCCGCACCCCGCGGTTGCGGCGAGCATGAGCCCGGAAAGGATCCAAGCGGCGGCACGCGGCGCGCCGGGCGCCGGGCGTGCAAAGTCGTGCAGCAGGTTCTTCATGAACGGTGCAGTTGTTCCCAGTTGTTCCTGCTTGGCGTCGAGAAATTTCGACCCATTCCCATTACGCAAGGGCCGTTCCCGCCGCCGGATTGCGCGCGTCATTTCGACCCCGTCTCGGCGGGCGGTTTGGCCGCCACCAACGGGTGTTCCACCGACGGCTCGAACAAGAATTTCTGCGCCAGGCGCGGCCACAGCGTGTCGCGCGTCTTGGCGATCCACTGGCCGGGGTCTTCGGACTCGGTGCGCGTCTGCGTGAGAAGATCCGACCACACGTCTTCGCCGCGGTCGTAGAATTCCCAGCTCTGCTGATTGATCACGTCGTCGTACGCGGCGAGGTCGTCGCCCGTGAGATCCTTCGGGACGTTCGCTGGCGGCCAGCGCGTCGCCGAACTCGATCAAGCACTGACCGACGCGGTACGCCGCCGCGCGCGTGTACTCGGCGAGGTCGTAGGCCGAGCACTTGTTGTAGAGCGCGAGCGTCGACTCCAGCTTGGCCTTCTTCTTTTCCAGCGACTTCGGGAGCGGTTGCGTGAGCTTCATGGCCGCGTAGTCCGTGTGCGCTTCCTCGGCGGTCAAGTAGTCGACCTTGGCCAGGATCGCCGGCGACGCCAACTCGGGATTCGCCTTGGCGAGTGCCAAGTACGCCGCGAGGTCGGTGGGAAGAGGGGCGGGTACACCCTTCTTCGGCTTCGCGATCGAAAGCAGTGACGAAAGCTTCGAGGTTCCGGTCGTGACACCCGCGAGTTCTTTCTCCGCGCGCACCGCGCGAATCTGCATCACCGTTTCGGTCTCGCCGGGGAAGCGCTCGATGAAGAGTGAGCGCATCTTCTCGGCACCCGCGTCGTCCTTGGCCGCGGCCAGCAATTCGGACGCCTTGAGGAGAGCCTCCGGCGCGTCGGGGTCGGTGGCGTACACGCGCGAGAAGCGCTCGTACGCGTCGGCGGCGCTGCGCGCGTTGCCGGACTTCTCGTACGCCTGGGCGATCTGGACGGTGGCGTCGCGCGCGTACTCGCTTTTCGGGTATTTCGCGAGCAGCTGTTCCCACGCGCCCGCCGCATCGACGTAGCTCTGGTTGGCCGCGAAGCCCAACCCCGCGCGATACAACGCCAAGTCGGCGTGCGGGAAAGTGGGCCAGCCAGTGGCGACGCGCGCGAACAGCGGTGCCGCATCGCCGTCGCCCTTGTCCTTGGCCACCGCTTCGGCGTGCTTGAAGTAGCACACCGGGATCGACTTCTCGAGTGCGGTCGCGAGCGTGTCCTGCTTGGCCGCGCGCGCGAGTGCCAATGCCTTCTCGTAGGCCGCACCCGCTTGGTCGTACTCGGCGCGTTGGTAACGCGCGTCGCCCGCCATGCGCACCGCGCGCGGAGCGCGCTTGTCGGCGGGGAAGCGCTCGCCGAACAGCATGAACGCGGTAGCGGCGTCGGGGTACCAGCCGTGCGCGTAGGCGACGTTGCCCCCGCGCCACACGACGTCGGCGTCGCGCGGGTCGTTCGGATACAGACGCGTGAACTCCTTGCACGCCGCGAGCAGTTGCGCGCCGAGCGAATCGCCGCCGGCCTTCGCGTTGGCGGGACGGACACTCTGATACCACGTGTCGGTGACGGCGACGCGCTGGAACGAGGCCTCGACGGCCAAGCCGGCGGAATCGCTCTTGGCGGCCGCGGCGAAGTGGGCGAGCGAGTTCGGGTACTGCTTCAGTCGCACCGCGGCTTCGCCCGCGACGAAGTGGATGCGGTCCGCATCGGGCGCCTTCGGCCAGTTCGTGAGATACGTCTCGTAGTTGGCGAGTGCGGTCTGCCAGCTGGCCGGATCGTTGGTCTCGCGCGCCTTCTTGTGATAGAAGGCCGCGTTCTCGCGATACGCCGACTGCGAGAAGGACTGCGCGCGCGCGTGGAGGGCTTCGTCGTCGTTGGCCTTCCACCACGGCGAGCCCGGCAAGAGGCGCGCGGCCGCGGCCAGCTTGGCTTCGCGCGCGGCGTCGGGCTTGTTCCAGCTCTTGTAGGTGTCGGCCATGCGCTCCGCGACGGCCATGGCTTGCGCATCCTGCGGATAGCGCTCGAGCCAGAGCTTGTCGCAGTCGATGGCTTCTTCGTACAGGCTCAAGCTGCGCATGAGGTGGCCGAGCGACAAGAGCACGCGCGACTCGTAATCGCGCGGGCCCAAGCTCCCGAAGTAATCGCGGAACGCACTGGCGCCGCCCGCGCGCGCGAGCGAATGGACGAGGTATTCCTCGGCCTCGTCGCGCAGGTCCATCTTCTTCGCGATCTCGGGGTTCTTCGCATAGTGGTCGATCAAGCGACGAAACGCGTCGGTCGCTTCCGTGAATTGATCCTCTTCGAACTGCGCCCAGCCGAGCTTGTACAGCGCGATCGCGGTGAACGACGGATCGGTGCCCTGGGCCGCTGCGACGAAATAGGGCACGCAGCCCGCGTAGTCTTCGTGGTCGAAGCGGTCGCTGCCCAAGCGCAGCCACGCTTCCTGCGCGTCGGGCGCGTTCGGGTACTGCTGGACCAAACGCGTCAGGTACGTCGATGCTTCCGCCTGGCCGTCGTCGGAGAGAATCATGCCCAGGTTGAAGAGCACCGCGTCCTGGTGCGGAAAATTGGGGTCTTCGTTCAGAATGGCGCGATAGAGATCGACCGCCGGCCCGTAGTCGACGAAGGGCGCCATCGCGCGGTCCTTCATTTGATCGGACGACGGCGACTGCCCCAAGAACGACGCCATCTTGGCTTGGAAGTCGTCGCGTGCTTGCATGAGCAAGAGGTCGGCGAGGCGGAAGCGCGTCTCGCCGCGCGCGACACTTTCCGGATAGCGCGACAAGAACGTGCCGAGGTTTCCGATCGCGCGCGCGCGCAGGGGTGCGATGGCCAAACTGTCCGCGTTGGGCTCGGTGTCGAGTGCTGCGTCGACGGCCAATTCGTACGACGCGTCCGCGACGTGGTAGTCGATGGCTTCGCGCTCGGCTTCCAGCGTCACTTCACCGCGACGCGCCACCGCGCGCGCGACGTCGCGGCGCACGACCTTCTCCTGCGCGGTGAGGCTCGCCAGATTCGAGGCCAGTATGTCGCGCTTCGCGACCTCGCCGGCCAAGACGGGATCATTCGCCACCGCCGCCAAGGTCGAGTCGAGGGCGGCGCCGTCGCGACGGGCGCGCGCCAGCTGGGCGCCCAAGGCCCCGCGCAACAGGCGGCTGTCGTCGGCGAAGCGAGGCCGCCACACTTCCGCGTATGAGCGATTGATGACGTCGGCGGAGCGTGTCGCAAAGAACACGACGAGGGACTCGGCCTCGGCGGTGAGCGCTTGCTCGTCGGCCAACACCTGCGACGGTGTGGGGACGTCGGGCGGAAATTTCTCCGGCCGGTCGCGCTGCGGCCCGTCCATGTAGAAATGTCGAAGCGCTTCCATGAAGATGCGTTCGCGCTGTAGCTCGACCGCCATGTCGTGCGTGCGCGCGGCGATTTGACGCAGCGCGCCGTCGCGTGCGCCTTCGAGCTGACGGAGTGCCCCGTCGAGCCGCAGCAAGAGACTGTCGAGGTCGGTGGTCGCGCGGCCCAGTGACGCAACGATCGACGATGCCTCCGCGCGCCCATCTTTCAAGTATGCGAGGCGGCGATCGACCTCCGCCTTTCGTTCCGCGACCACGCGCTCCTGCTGCGCCAGCTCATTCTCGGTCCGTCGTCGCTCGGTTTCGGCGGCGTGGACGCGCGTCCATTCCTCGGATGTCGGCGTGTAGCGAACCAAGATACCGGTGGTATCCCACGCGAGAGTCGCGAAGGCATCGTCGTCGCGGGGCCAGAGCTCTGCGTCGAGGTCTTTGGCGGGCGCGGTCGACGGGTCGGTGCGAAGATCGACGGACGCCGTGGCCATGGCGTCGATCTGCGCCACCAGCGCATCCGACGCCAGGCGAATCTCGTCGCGCCAATTCTGTGCGCGGCCCCACACACTCCACATGGTCGACAGATCGGGCGCGTTTTCCAACTTGTCGAGTGCGTTGAATTCGTCGGTCCAGCTGTCCTCGGCGGACTCGGCGTAGCGCAAGGCCGCGTGCCAGTAGCCGCGCTCGAGGGCCACGTCGGAGAGCGAGAGCTTCACCTCGCGCAGTCCATCGTAATTCGGGTATCGCTTGAGAACGTCGGAGAGCACCTGCCGGGCCGTGGCGGTGTCGCCTTGGGCGACCGCGACGGAGGCCAGGATGTGCGCCGCGCGTGGCGCATGCCGGCTCTCGCTGGGGACCCGTCGCAAGAGGTCGCTGGCATCGCGTTTCTGCTCGATGCGCGTGGTCGCGAGCTGAATCAAGGCGGCACCCACGAGATCGGCTTCGAGGCGACTGTGCGGTGTCACACCGCCCAGTCGTTCCCACTCGCGCGTCGGGTCGCTGCCCGTCGCTTGGCGCGCGAGGGCCTGCAAGTAGAGGTGAATCGACGCGAGCGCCTCCGACGGTGTTGTGCTCTCGAGCAACGCGAGCGCGTCGTTGGCGCGCCCGGATTCGAGCAGGAGGGATGCGCGCATCTCGTTCGCCCCGGGGAATTCGGCGGGTGCGGCTTCGGTCGCACCCGTAGAGCCTCCCGCCGTACCGCCCAGCTGGGCGTGCTGCGCCAGCTGGCAGTAGCGAATCCATTTCCGATACGCGGAGCCGGTGGCGTTGCCGGCGCGCTCGGCCACGCGCGCGAATCCGTCCGCGTCCTCGAGTCGAAGATACGCCGCCGCCAAAAGGAACGCCGCGCGGTCCGCGCGTTCGAAGGTCGACGTGGTCGTGATGTCGATGGTCTCGAGCAGGGAGATCGCACCGCGCAGGTCGCCCTTCTGCCACAAGTCGACGGCGCGCCCCAAATTGAGCGCGTCCCATTCGTTCGGCGTTAGGGTCCGGGGAATCGGATGGGTCGGCGAAGCGGCGAGCGAATCCGCGGGTGTCGCACCTTGCGCGCGCACGACCGCCGCGTTTGCGAGCGCGACGATGGCAAGCCCGACGAGCCACGCCGGAGCGATCTGGTAGCGCCTCCGCACGACATCGCCCTTTCTATCGATACCAAACGTCGGTAAGAAGTCCCATCGCCTCGCGACTCGGGTCGAGGCGTGAAAGATCGAGACCCAGGAACGTGAGGCGATCGCGCGCGGTGTCGACGGTGATGGGCACGGGCGCCGTCGGCCATCCCGTCCCTTCGAAGCTGACCGAGATCACGTGCTCGCGCGGCTCCACGAATTCGTGGTAGACCTGTGCGATGCCGCCCTGCTCGAGCGAGATACGCTGCTGGGGTGTGAGCTCGACGCGCACGACGTCTTCGTCTTCCGCGATCACGACGGTGGTGGGGGCGTTCTTGCCCGAGAAGCCGCGCATCACGATCACGAGGGCCGTCTCTTGGTGACCGAGCACGTCTTTCTCGAGCCCCAAGAGACGCACGCGGTGCTCGGCCAAGAGGCTCTCCATCTGGGTCATCTGTCCTTCGAGCTCTCCCAATTGCGTGACACTCGTCATCAAGCGACGCTGGGCCGTGAGGAGCGATTCCGCGCTGACGGTGTCGCGCGCCGCGGCGATCGCGGCCGACATCTGCTGCAACAGCAGGTAGCGCTGATCGAGGGTCTGAGCCTGGTCGACGTGCGTGCGCGTGGTTTGAACTTTCAAGAGATCGAGCTGGGCGCGGATGAACACGCGGTTGTCCTTCAAGAACTTCAAGCTCGTGTGCTTGGGCTCCTTGGTGTCCGCGCGCTTGACCTCGATGGTCTCGACGACACCGGTGGTGTCGGCCGCGAGTTGCGCGAATGCCGGCGAGGTGCGACCCGCGCCCAACAGGCACGCCACGATGAGGAGAATGATTCGTGCACGCATGCTAGCCCCTCAACATCCGCACGACGTCGCCGTTGGACGCGTCGACGATGACGAACAGCGCGGGCTGCGTGTCGGATTCGTAGACCAGCGCCCACGTGGTCGCGTCGGGCTTCTTCTCGTGAAACGCGCCGCGGACGAGGAGCATGGCCGCCAAGTGACCGTTGTAGTCGTGGCAGTATTTCTGCCCGGCCTTGGCTTCGGCGGCGGTGCGGGCGGCGTGGCTGTCGATCCAGTCCTCGGAGAGCGGCGGCGCTTCGAAGTCGAACCCGAGGTCGGCGGCTTCGAGGATCTTGCCGTCGCGGACGGAGTAGCTGCGCGCCTTGGCCTTCAAGGGCGAATAGAACAGGTAGCCCCAACGAATCGCAGTACCGTCGGGGCCGACCATCTCGTCGTTTTCCAGGTAGACGAGTTGCGCGTCGGGCGCCCACGACTGGGCCGCGTCGCGCGCCACTTCCACCCCGGCGCGGGCCGAAAAGCGCGTCGGCTCGTCGGCCGCGGCCGAGAGCGCGCACGCGAGTAGGGCCAGGATGATCACGGTGCGGCGCATGGTGTCACTCCTCCCGATGCGATCCCTAGAGCAGGTACGTCACTCCGACGCTGAATTCGAAATTCAGGTTGTCGCGGCGCGTCTCCGAAACACCCGAGTTGAACATGTAATTGCGGAACTCGAAGCGCATCGCCGTCGACTTCTTGACGAAGAAGTCGGCGCCCATCCCGTAGTTGAAACTGGTTTCGGTTTCGCCCTGCATGATCGAGCTGCCGGCGCCGCCGGTCACGAACGGGACCAGCTGGCGACCGGGGAGAATCTTCCAGGTCACGTTCATGGCGTAAAAGAGCATGTAGAAGTTCTCTTCCTCGAGGGTGAGACCGAAGAGCGACTCCACGATTTCGGCCGGCCGCACGACGTGGGTGAAGCCGACACTGCCTTCGACTTCGGCGAACTCGAACAGGTAGTAGCCGACGCGCCCGCCGTACGAGAGCGAGTTCGACTTGCGGTCGAACGCGTAGCCGCCGACGTAGGCGGTCAAGGCGAAGCTGCCGACGCGCGAGAACAAGCGCGGGTTGGGACGAAACTCCAAGTCCGACATGTCGTCGAACTCTTCGCACAACGACGAGTGGATCCAGCCGGTGTTGGTGTCGGACAAGCGGACGTTGTACCACTCGTCGCGCTTGGCGATGACGAGAAACTCGGAGCCTTTCGTGTAGACGCCGACGATGGCGAAGGTGTCGCCCGGTCCGCTGCGAACGACGTTGTTGCCGTCCTTCGAGAGGCGCACTTTCTTCTCGGTCAAGACGTGCGGGCCGTTGAGCTCGGTATCCTTGGGAAACGCGGGGGTTTCGGTTTGTGCGACGCCGACGGCGGGGGTACCCGCCAAGACGACGAGGGACAGACAGACCCAGCCCCACGCGCGTGTGTTTCGGTTCATGGCGATTTCCTTGGCGTCGGTCCGAACGGTCGAACCGATCAGTCGAGACTCCACAACCAGGCCGCCTGCAAGCGCAGGCTCCACTGGTCGAAACGCTCCCGCGACTCGACGATTTCGTCGCCGTTGCGGTGCGCCGTATCCAGGGAGAAACTCGTATTCTCTGCTTGCAAGGCGAGCGCCAGTTGGGCGGTCAGATTGCCACGAATTTCGATACCGACGCCGTAATCCCACTCCGAGATGGCGTCGTATGCAACCGTGATGGGGGAGCCGATGCCGGGGTCGAACGTGAGCTCTTCGGGGTCGTAGGCGAGAAACAATCGACCGCCGTGCACCACGCCCCACAACTCCACGCCGCGATACGAAACCATGCGGCCTTCTCCTACCCACTCGAGGGCGGTGACGTTGACGCGCGGTGCGACCGTTTCGCCGGGAATGCCGCTCGCTTGCGTCGTGTGCGCCATCCACATGCGCGCACCGGTGGCGAAGCGGCCGCGGTAGACGGTCGCTTGGGCGCCGGTCTGCAGGGTCGGCGACACATCCCAGCGATAATTGTCGAGGGTCGGGTCGAAAACGAGGCCGCCGATCATGGGCCCGACACCGATGCGCCAGCGCGGGGACGCGTGGTCGTCGGGTGCCGCGATTCCATCGGCGAAGGCCGGCGTCGCAAACTGCAAACAGACGCAGGCCGCGACGGCGCCGGCGCCGAATCGCGTCCGTGCGCGCGTCATGGCGTGATGGTGAGGGGGAAGCCGGTGTGCAGGATCTCTTTGTCGGACGAGATGAACGGTGTGACGATCAGCGTGTCCGGCTGGTTGGCCCGTTCGACCTCTTCGCCCGCGCCGATGTAGAGCACCAAGAAACATCCCGCCGCTGGTGAGCGCCGCGGGCGGGACCGTGGCGGTGAACGAGAGGTTCACGTCCTGCATGAGGTGATCCCAGCCGGTGATCGCGCGCGTCGCGCGCCCGGCCGTGACCGAGTTCGCGAGAATTTGGTCGACGCTCGCGGCGCACTCTTCGGTGTGGTCGTCCTTGTCGAGCGGCAAGCTCAGCGGGTTCAAGGTCGGGCTGTAGCGAACTTCCGCCACCATGAAGCCGGTGACGATGTCGCGGTAGGTGACGCGGCCGTTGACCGTCACGTTGATGGGCTGGCCGGCCGAGTGCGATTGATTCGGCTGTGGTGTGACGCTCGTCATCTCGAGCAGCGTCCAACGCTGGTCGATCTCCGGTTCACCCAGGCAACTGCCCAGCAGCAACGCCGCGAGAACCGGGAGGACGGCGACCCCTTTGGATCGCCGTCCCGTTGGACCGTGACTTCTTCCCGGCGTCGTCATGGAATTGCCTACTTCACCAACGCCATCTTGCCGGTGAGCTTTTGCGCGCCGACTTCGAGGCGGTAGAGGTAGATGCCCGAGCTTACGGGCGAGCCGTTCTTGTCGTGACCGTCCCAGCGCACCTCGTGCACGCCGCCGCCGATCTGGCCCGCGGCCAATTCGGTCACCAGGGCACCGCGTACGTCGTAGACGCGCAAGCTGTAGGGCTGGTTCGCACCCGCGGGCACCGCGAAGCGAATCGTGGTGCTGGGGTTGAACGGGTTCGGCGTGTTGCCGAGTAGTGCCAAGCGCGACGGCATGGCCGGTCCGCCCGAGCCCGCCATCGCGATCGGCACGGTCACCGTGCTGGTCGAACCGTTGTCGTAGGTCGAGCGCGCGCGAACGTCGACGCGATAGGTCCCCTCGCTCCACGCGGACACGTAGTCCTGGTCCGAGAAGCGAATGGTCTGGGTACCCGCGTCGAGCTGGCCCGCTTCGTGGTGCGCGATGACGCGGCCGTTCACCGGGTCCACGATGTCGGCGCTGACGTCGGCGTGGTCGGTCAGGGTCACGCGCACACCCGTCTCGCGATCGAGTGCCGCGGCGTCGGTCAGATCGACGCCCAGATTCAAGAGGCGTATGCCGTTCTGGCCGCCCCACTCTTCGACCAACACACCGCTGCCTTGTCCGGCGCGCGTCTGGCGCCCGGTGCGGTGGTCGGTGACGTTCGCGAACACCACGTGGAAGCTGGTCGGGCGTTTCGTATTGCCGACGAAGCTCGCCACCGGGGTCAAGGCCGAGGTGAACTTGGTGATGCGGCCCGCCTGCGGTGCCGCGGCGTACACGTTGCCGTAGTGGTCGGCGTCGAGCGACGTGATGAGACCCAGGCCGTGCGACTCGGCACCCATCCACGCGAGCGACGAGCCCGCGTCGCGCAGGTGCACGACGCGCTGGTTGTGCGCGTCGGCCACGTAGACGTCGTCGTCGTTGACGCCGTCGTGGCGTCCGACCGCGATGGCCATGGGGCCGGCGAAGTGCGCGTCGCCGCTGCCGAGCGAACCGATGGTACCGGTCAGCGTCGCACCGTGCGTGCCGAGCGCATACCGGCGTACTTCGTTCTTGCCGGTGTTGGCGACATACAATACGTCGTCGCCGTCATCGAACGGCGTGCCGCCGTCCGAATGCGCGACACCGTACGGGTCGTTCAGATTCTCGATCGCGTACACGGGCTCCAAGCGAATCTGTTCGAACTCGCTCACGGTGCGAAATACCAGCACGCGGTCGTTGCCGCTATCGGCGACGTAGATCAAACCGCGGCCGTCGGTGCCCAAGCCGCGCGGCGTCTTCAAGGCGCCGAAGCTGCTGGTGGCACCGTCGAACGCGAACAAGCCCTGCCCGACTTCACCCATGAGGAGCCGGTTCCACGCCGGGTCGGACACGACTTGGAAGTAACGCGCTTCCAGATACGGGAAGCGATCGTACACGTCCACGTTGCCCACCACGACGGTGGCGTAGGGTTCGCCGAACAGGTCGCGTCCGAATTGATCGTTCGCGACTTGCTTGGTCAGCACGTCTACTTGCGCTTGCGCGAGGTAGGGTGCCGGTTGGAACGTCTCGGCGCGGGCTTCTACCGCGCCCAGAACCAGGATGCTGATGATCAATGATGTCCGGCTCATACCCGGCTCCTTTGTTTGGTCCGCCTAGAACGCTACTTGCAGACCGGTTTCGAACACATCCGCGGAGAAATTATTGCTGTTGAAATACCGTTCATATCCGAATGTCAGCTGGGCCCGCGAGCCGAGATGACCGAAGAATCTGTGAGGGTACCATTGTATTTGGCCCCCGAAGAGGTGCGCGCCGAAGTCGCTCAGGCGATAGTCGGCGGTTTGGTAGCCGCCGACACCGCCCGGCTGCACGTACTCGCTGCGATAGAAATTCGACGGGAGCTGGGCGTAGTAGCGATAGCGATACCGGAAGACGAACTCGTCGTTGACGTATTGGTTCAGCTTGACACCCACCATGTGCGACGTAACACCCCAGTCGTCGCTGTAAAACCGGTAGTCGAGCTTGATGCTCGAGCGGTTGTAGATGTACTGGCTCAAGCCCACGAAGTAATCCTGGCGCATGCGCTCATTGGGATGATTCTCGGGGACGTTGGTGCCGGCGACGTACACGTTGCGGTACGGGTCTTCCTGGAGACCGGTGACACGATTGAACTCGGCGCCCGCGCGCAGCACCGTCGTCTTGGACAGTACCTGCGTGGCGGCGACGTCCCAGTGCGTGGTGCGTCGATAGTCCGGAATGCCGGGCGTGTCGCTGTCGGCCAGGGGCTTGATGCTGTCCCAGCTGTAACTCCCGCCCACCGAGATGTTGAGGTTGTCGCCGCGAAAGCCGCGGTTGTAACCGAACGACACCATTTGTGCGAAGTAGTCGCTCTCCTTCGACACGTAGTAACCGGCACTGTAGCCCTCGTAGTTGACACTGCCTTCGAAGGAGTTGCGCACCTTCACGTAGTCCTGGTATGGATCGGCGCTGTTGGCGATGGGCCGGCTGGCCGCCGTGATGGCGTCGGCCGCTTCCTGGCTCCCCGGCGGCGCGTCGATGGCGGGGAACACGACGCGGTCGTGCACCCACTGGAACGTCATGCCCATGTTGTTATTGAAGCGCATATCCGTCGTCACATAGTGACCGAACACGTCGACGCCGTTGACGTCGGTGTAGAAATTGAACAAGTACGACGCCGTGGTCTCCGTGATGCCGGCGCGCGCGCACGGCACCCACGCCGCGACCGTGGCACCCGCGACGGTTGCCGCCAGCAGCAATTGCTTGCTGTGCGTATGCGTTACTTGCAGGCGCATCCGCCCCCGGCGCCCCCGGCGCCCCCGGTCGAGCCCTCGCGGGCGTCGAGCCATTTTTGTTCGCGCATGGCTTCGTCCTTGGACGAAACCATGATGCCGTCGGCCAGGTGCTCCTTCTCGTACGGACGCACCGACGAGCAACCCGCCGCCAAGCCGAGTGATACTGCCAATACGATTCGTTGTACGCGTTTCATCGCGAATCTCCGTTGTTGGGCATGGTGGCCGAGCCGCCCATTCCCGCCGCTTGCGGCGGGAGCTTGCGCGCGGCCATCAGCGACTCGGCCTTGCTCTTGAGCGCCGCCAGATCGCCCGCGTTGCTCGTGTGCACGACGCTCACAATCTGTCCGTCGCGATCGAGCAGGTACGTGCACGGTACCGACGGCAGGTCGAGCGAACGCGCCAGTCCCTCGGGGCCGTCGTGCAGGACGGTCAGCGAGAGCTTCATGTCCTCGGCGAAGCGCTGGGCCTTGCGTGCGTCGGTGTCGATCGAGATCGCCACCACGCGCGCACCCTGGCCCTTCCACTCCGCGTTCCAACGGTCGAACAACGCCAGCTCCTTGCGACACGGCGCGCACCACGTGGCCCAGAAGTTCACCACCACGACGTCGCCGCGCAGCGCCGAGAGGCGCGTCTTGCCGCCGTCGAACATGGCGAGCTCGTGGCTGGCCAGGGTGGCACCCGCGTCGGCCCCCGCCGCGGCGCGACCGCCGGTCGTCCCGGCGATCGCGAGCGCAACAGCCGCCGCGCCATAGATGGTCCGTCGTTGTCTCACGTCGAAACTCCTTCGCTTCCCTCTAGCGATACTGCGCACCCAACAAGACCCAGAGGTTGAACATCTCGCGCTCGGACGCATTCAACATGCTGAAGTCGTGGTGTTGGTCGGCGTTCTCGCCCACGCTCAACACGTAGTCGATCAAGGGCGAGTGACGCGGGAACGCAGGGTCCACGACGTTGCGCGGTCCCATGTCGGACTCACCCGACATGTTGACGTAGCCGCGCGGGAAGATCTGGTTCTCCATGGTCGTGTCGGGCACGGCCGTCAGGTCGAGCCCGCCTGCCGCGTCGATCGTGTCGGGCGGCATCGTGGTTGTGTAGGTCGGTTGGTGACACGAGACGCACTTGGCCGCCACGAGCGGGCCGATGTTGTCGCGATAGTTGATGTAGCGATACCCCGACGGCGGAATGTTCAGGTCCGTCGGCGGCAACGTGGCCGCGATCGGGTTCGGATTGGGATTGAAGGTCTGGTTCACCATGCGGTCCTGGTGACAGCCCGCGCACTTGGTGATCTCTTCGCCCGGGCGCATGTAGAGCCACGTGCGCTTGACCACGTAGCCGCGATCCAGCGCGTCCAGCGTCGCCCAGCTGATGGGCGTGTTGGCCGGCACACGGATGCGGAAAGATCCGTCGGGCTGAACGGGTGCGAAGCCCAACAACGCGCGCTTCTCGAATTCGTTGGCCGAGAAGTCGTTCATCTCGCCCTCTTGGGTCGGGATGCCGACGATGACCGCGATCGAGTCGATCGCGTCGACGCCGGTCGCACCCAGCAGGGGCACTTCCTGGCCGTCCGTCAAGGCACGGTTGAAGATGTCATTCGCGAGAATGGTGCCGTAGTCGAGATTCAAATCGACCGTCGTCGGAATGACGGGCGGCTTGGTATGCGGCATGAGCAGCTGCGCGTCGTACTCGTTCCAATCGGGGTCGTTATAAAGGAACGTGAGGTCGTTGATCGAGATGGTCGCCGGGCTGCCGCCGGTGCCGGCACCGGTCTGGTTCAACGTGAACGTATACAGACCGTAGTCGACGTCCGACTCGAGAGCCGCGGGCAGCGTGTACGACGCCACGTACGTGTTGCCGCCGAGCGGGAACGGGTACTTGAAGGCGCCGTACGGCCACGGCTCACCGTCGGTGTTGACCTGCGGGGTCAGCACGTTCCAGTTCATCTCCGTATTGCCCTGGGCCGGGTCGGCCGGACCCGCTTCGAGCTTCAAGACCGCGATCGGGCCCGCGTCTTCTTCGATCATGGTCGACTCGATGGCGATCAAACGACCGTCGGGAGTCGGCTGGGCATGGAAGAAGTTGCGGTTGTGCGGGCCGTACTTATGAAACGGCGCCGTGCCGTCGGGATTGGCGACGAAGAGCGGGAAGCGGTTCTGCGTACCGAAGTGCTCCCAGCGCGTGTAGATCAAGTGACCGTCGGCGTCGAGCGTCGGGTCGAAGTCGTCACTCATGTTGAAGCTGACTTGCACCATGTTCGAGCCGTCGTTGTCGCAGATGTACATGTTCTCGGCCGGCGCGTGGTTGTACTCGTCCATGTGACGCGCGCGCGAGCTGGTGAACATGATGCGACCGTCTTGCAGATACAACGGGTCGAAGTCGTGACCGCCGCCGCTGGTGACCTGGCGCAGGCCGGTCCCGTTGGCGTTGATCTCGTAGATGTTGCGGTTGCCGCCGCCGGGCGGGCGCATCGAGAAGAGAATCTTCTTCCCGTCGAACGACACGCACGGGTCGCTGATGGCCGCACCGACGAAGTTGGTGATCGGCGTCACGACACCTTCCGGCGAGATGGGCGAAAGCTTGTAGAGGTTGCCTTCCGCCCAGCTTCGGTTCAGCGTCTCTTCACCCTTGGTCTTGACGAAGACGAGCGCCGCGGTGGTTTCCTCCTGGACGATGACGTCGTCCGGAGCGCTGTCGCGACAACCGAACCCCGATAGCACGAGCGTTAGCAACGCGCCGACGAGGGTCGGTGTGGCGACACCAGAGGCGAAGGTCTTTCTAGTGGTTGCGAATCTCATGATGTTCTCCTTGGCGCCTCCCGCCGCTCGTCACGCCCACTCGGGCGAGCTTCGCGGCCGGAAACCGCAGCTACCTTCCCAGACTCCTGAAAAATGCGAAGCCGATTGTGTATTCCCTGTAGTCGTAGGCGACGGTGCCCTCGGTGTGAAGCTGTTGGCCGAGGACGGTGGCGCCGCGCATTTCGGCGCGAATCGCCACGTCGTCGCGGATATAAAACTCGAGACCGCCGCCGGCGGTTAATGCGTTCTTGCTCACGGGGTCGGCGTTGATGGCCTGCCCCGGATACACCGTCATCATCCCGTAACCCAGCGTTCCGTACGGCTGAAAGCGCCCCGACAGGGGATAGCGCAAGATGACGTTGAAGGTGTGCATCAGCGCGTGCAGCGACGAAGCCGGGTCGTGGCCGAACGAAACTTCGTAGCCCAGCCACGTGTTGGGGCTGTAACCCACGCGAAACGCGAAGAGGTCGTCGGACCCCAACTTTCCATACGCGGGGCTGAACGAAATGCGGTGCTTGAACCGGTTCTTGTCGTTGGTGACCCTGAAGCCGGCGTTTTCCATCGACGGAACCAGATAGATCAGGCCATTGCCGGTGTGGCTCGAATCCGCGGCCGTGGCGGGCACTGTTTCCGGCGCGGCAGAAACTGCCGACGTGTCGACGACGGCGGCGAGCGAATCGGGCTCGGCCGCGAACGCTGCGTTCGACGCGAGCGACGCCGCGACCAGCGACGTAAGTGCCATGATGTTGCGCGCGCTCACTTGTATTCTCCCGCTTCGATCCACGCCAGGATCGCGAGGTAGTCGGGGTCGCTCAACTCGGTGAAGGCGAACCCGCCCGCGTGTCCCGGTCCGCCGCACTCGGGTGCGAGCGGCTTCATGATCAACGGACTTGCGACCGGGTCGTGGCCGTTCACTTGAAGGCGCGCCTGGTCGAAGTCGAATTGGACGTTCTTGTTTCCGTTGGGTGATAGCTCGAAGGTTCCTCGGATCCCGCCGCCATGACAGGTCGCGTTGTCGCACCCGTGCGCCGAGAGGATCGAGTCGATGCTGGCCGCGAACGTACCGTAGTCGAGGACATAGGCTTGCCCGCCCGTCGGCGGCGTCGGATCCGTCGGCGAAGCCGTGTCGCAACCGCTCGCGACGGCGACGGCGACAGCCGTCGACCCGACGAGCAGCGCCGACATGGCGCGATGCTTCCTCATGATTCCTCGTGCGTTCACGTCGTGTTCTTTCGTTTGCATCGAGCTTCTCGTCGCGACGGCCATCGGTGGCCGCGTGCCGTGTTCCAAAAATGGACATCACGGCGCATCGCAGTGCATTTTGCGCGGCGGAAGCGAGGAAACCGGCACCGGGTCGACCGCCGTGCAGTCTCACGATGCCTTGGTTCTCCGCATACCGACGCGGCGAGCCCGCGACAGGAAAACCCGTCCGGTATTCGTGCAAGGTCTAAGCCAGAGTGAGGGAGGGAAGGAGATTGGCCGCTGGCGGCCGCGAACTAGAAGTAGTGCAGCGTAATCGTGCTTACAGTTCCTGATTCGATCTTGAAGCGCGAGCGAAGGGATTCTTCCACCCACACGACGAAACCGCCGTCGGCGCGCGGTTCGACGACCACGATCGCGAACTCGTCGTGGGCTTTGGCGAGCGCGCGCGCCTTCTCTGCGCCCAGGACGAACAAGCCGGTGTCCCACGCGTCGCACAAGGTTGCGGTCGGCGAGACCACGGTGACCGAGACGAGTCCTTGCGCCGGCCATCCGGTGCGCGGGTCGATGATGTGCCCGTAGCGTTTTCCGTCCACGTCGACGAATTGCTCGTAGCTACCCGAGGTCGAGATCGCATCGTTGTGGAGCTGGATTGTCCCGAGGTACGGGAAGCGGTTCGACGGGTCGCGGATGCCGACCGTCCAACCGCTTTTTCCCACCGCATCGCCGAGTGCGGCCATGTTGCCGGAGAGATCGACCAGCGCGTCGGTGACACCGGCGCGGCGCAATCCTTCCGCAACACGGTCGACGCCGTAGCCCTTCGCGATTCCGCCGAGGTCGATCTTCGTGTTGGGATTCGTGAAGCGGATCGTCTTGCGCGTGGGGTCGAAGCGCATCTTGTCGGGGCCGACACTCGCGAGCGCCTTCGTGATTTCGGCCTGGGAGGGGACGCGTCGCGGCCCGCCCAAGAAACCCCACAGACGCACCAACGGCTCGACGGTGATGTCCATCGCACCGTCGCTCGCGCGCGTCACGCGCTGGGCGAGATCGAGCACGGTCGCGACTTCCGGGTGCACGACGACGTCGTTCCGGCTGGCGTCGCGATTGATGCGCGCGACCTCGCTGGTCTGCGTCCAGTTGCTCATCAAGGAGTCGACGCGGTGCAGCTCGAGCAGGCTTCGATACGCGAGGTCGGCGACGGCGGACGAGTCGGTGGTGACGAGTGTCAGCGTGGCCCACGTCCCCATGGTTTGGGTGCGAAAGGCGATTGCGCGCTTCGTGGGTTCGCCCGCGGACGCGGACGCAATAGCGACGAGGGCGAGGGCGACGACGAGTCGACGAATCATGGACGCTAGACTAACGCTGCGCCGCGGGTCCTGTCACCGATTACCCCGCCGCCTGGCGCGGCGGGGGCCCCATCGGCGACACCCGCGGCGGGACGCTCGGAGGTCGCGTCGGCCGCGGACGAGACGGCCACGAACTGGACGATGCCTAACACCATGACGACGGCACCGGCCGGAAACACCCAGCGCAGTTCGAACGCGTCCATCATGAAACCACCCAAGAGTGCTCCCACCAGCATGCCGAGGCTGTGCGCGACCGTCATTAAAGCCATGACACTCGCCATGGCATCGGAGCGGGAGCCCTTCTTCGCCGCGAGCGCCATCAGCGCGGGCATGCAGATCCCGCCGCCGACACCGAAGCACACCGACGCCAGCATGAAGGCACGATGGCTATCGGCCCATTGAAAGGCGAGTATCCCGTAGGCCGCGATGACGCCGCCCGTAACCACGAGCAGTGTCCGGTTGGCGCGGTCGGCGAGGATTCCCATCGGTATGTTGAGCACCCCCGCGCTCGCGATCCCGAGTGTGATGACGAGTCCGATCGACGCACTCGAGAGCGAAAGCTTGAAAGCGGCATACAAGGGCACGAAGGCCCAGATGACGCCGACGCACACCACGTACGCGAAACGAAACGCGAATAGACTCGCGAGGGCGGGGTCGCGCAGCAATTGGTGCCACGCGCCGGGACGCGTCGACTCGCGGTGCGCTCGTTCGTTCGCGGCCGGCGGCAGAAAACACGCGCACGCCACGAATCCCAACAACGCGAGAGAACCCATGATCCAGAACGTGGCGTGGAAGCCCCAACGGTCGTTGACCAATCCGCCGACGACGGGACCGAGGCTCATCCCGACTAGCACGACGGTCCCGTACAGCCCCATGATGCGGCCTTCGCGTCCCTCGGGCGCCAAGTCGGCCGCGTAGGCCTGGAACACCGGGATCAGCATGGCCGACGCCACCCCGTGCAGCAGCCGAACCACGATCAGAGCCGCGATGCTGTCGAGGTAAGCGAGTGCAATCGAGATGATCGCGTACGCCAGGAGCCCCACGGTCAAGAAGGTCTTGCGTCCCTTGCGATCCGAGAGGTGGCCGAAGACGGGGAGGAAGAACGCGCGCGACATCGCGTACGCGCCAAAGATGAGTGCTATGTGGAAACCGCTCGCACCCAATTGATGGGCATGCACCGGCAAAAGCGGGACGACGATGCCGACCCCGATCACCGTGGCGAACACGGAGAAAAAGAGGGTAACGAGGATTCTGCGATTCGCGGTATCCATCGAGAAACGGTTGCCGTCTTGCCGGGGCACAAGAAGCGGAGGCAAAACTGACGCCATTTCCCGAAGGCGGGAGGGATTTTTTTGCCGCGCGGCCGCGCGCAGCCGATTCCTACTTCAAGAGCACCATCTTGCGGGTTTCGTCGAAGCCGGTCGCCCTCATTCTATAGAAGTAGACGCCCGACGAGACCGTCTCGCCACCGTCGCCGCGCCCGTTCCATCGCACCGTGTGGACGCCGGCCGGCCGGTTTCCACTCTCCAGGGTACGAACCAGCCGCCCGGCTGCGTCGAACACGGTGATCGAGACATGCGACGAGGCCGCCAGCTCGAAGCGAATCTCGGTCTCCGGGTTGAATGGGTTGGGGGTGTTCTGGAACAAGCGCGTGCGATACACGACGGGTTGGGTTCCCGTCGACGGCGACGCGGTCGCCTCGCTGGAGTAACCACCCGCGTAGCCGTCGTCGTCGATCGCGTTGACCCGGTAGTAGGTCTGCGTTCCCACCGGGCCGATGACGTACGACGACATCGGGGACGCGACGAACGCGACGAAGTTGGCGGCACTCGGGACGAAGCCGCTCGTCAAGTCGGCGTAGATCGCGTATTGCGCGACGTCCGCTTCGGGACTCCCGTCCCAGTCGAGCACGCGATTGGGTCCCGACCACAGCAAGGTCGCGTTCTGGAGATAAGCGGGCTGATCCATCGCGAATGCGTGCGCGCCGTAGCGACCCATGTCGCCGCGCGACCCGTCGGGGTCGTTGTACGAAGCCCCCGTGCGGCCGCGGTCGATGCACGGCGAGTGAACGCCCAAGTGATAATCGGTGAGAGTCGTGTCGACGAACAGCGGATTGGACGAGATCGAAGCGGCACCGGGCACGCACCCGGTGTAGAGCCCGCCGGTCGCGTTCCACACGTTGTTGAAGTCGAGCAACGTCGGTGCCGCGCCCGCGCACGCGATGCCGGCGCCCGTCGAGTTGGTGACGATGTTGTTGAAGACGGGAATCGCGGCCGCCGACAGGTTGATGCCGCCCGCGCCCGCGCCGGTCGCATTGCGATCGAGTGTGTTGCCCGCGACCACCCCGCTGGTGGCGCTCGAGACACCCAATCCGCCGCACACGTTGGCCGCCGAATTACCGACGAAGAGGTTGTGCGTCACCGAGAGCGTGCCGTCGCCGTAGAGTCCGCCGCCGAAGGTCGCCGTGTTCCACTCGATGCGGCACTCGCTCACCTCGCTCGACACCGACCCCGACAGCCAGACGCCCCCCGCCAGTAGCGACGTGTTGCGCCGCACCGTGACCCCGTGAATGGCGCCGCTGGTGGCCTTCATCGCGATGCCGCCGCCGCCCATGCTCGACGCGTTGTACGCAACCGTGCCGCCGTCGATGGTGACGTTGGTCGAGTTCTCGATCAGGATCCCGCCGCCGGTCTGCCCGCCGCCATTGTGGTGGATGATGTTGTTCGCGAATGCGAAGTTGTTCGCGCCCAAAAGGTACACGCCCGAGCCTTCGGGCTGAAGGACCCCCGTCGTCAATACGTGGTTGTTCGCGATGGTGGAACCGGAAATCGTCCCGCTGCACTGATCGAGGTACGCCGCGCCGCCCTTGGTGGCGACGTTGTCGTGGATGTTGCAATTGACGATGCTCACGTTCGATTGGTACGCGTACACGCCGCCGCCGAAACCGATCTGCTCCTGCGGTCCCGTCGTGCTGTTGCGGATCTCGCAATTGCGAATCGTCACCGTGCTCTGGTACACGCGCACCGCGCCGGCGTAGTTCGCGGCGGCGGGAAAGAAGTCCGCCTTGCCGTCGCCGTTCTCGATCAGGAATCCGTCGATGCCCGCGCCGTCGGAAGTCGGATAGAAGTCGATGATGCCGGCAAGGTCGATCGACGTCTTGCCGGTCGCGAGGTTGCGCGCGGTGAACGATGAATTCCACGCGCCCTGCAGCGTCACACCGTGGTCGACGCCGAGCGCAAAGGCGGGAAGTGACATCGTCGGAACCAGCACGGTGTCCCCGTCGGAGGCGGCGGCCATCACGTCGGCGAGTGCCGTACCGGCATTCGTGGGGGTCAGGAACGGAAACACGTTGCCGCCGCTGGGCGAGAAGTAGTGGCGTCGCGTAGGTAGAATCTCGAACGCGTCGGTCAAGGTCGCCGCCTGACCGTCGCGGTTTCGAACGACCACGTCGACGGGCCCGAGTGTCGCTTGATTGAACACCGTGGCCCACACCTGCAGTGTGGTCGAATTGACGAGAAACGTCGTGTGCACGAACACGTCGGGCCCGAGGTCGGCTTGGACGCCCGCGACGAAGTGCGAGCCGGTCAGCGTCAGCGTGACTTCCGTCCCCACGAGTCCCGTGCCCGGTGTGGCGAAGGTGAGGGTGGGAGACGGCAGTGGTGCCGGCGGCGGCGGGGCGCACGGAGTGGCGGCGTCCCAGCCGATCATGGTCTTGGTGTACTGGCACAGGCTGTTTTCGTTCGAACGCATCATGCACGGGTGCGACAGCGGGTTGCAGTCCTCGCAGTTGGCGTTGGGACCGCCGTACGCGCTGCACGAGCTCGTGCACGACGAGCACCCGCCCGTGTATTCGTCGCACGCGCCGAAGATGTGCCCGCTCTCGTGCGAAACGACGACGTCGGAAGTCCACCCGGGCGTTCGATAGAGGCTCCAGAAATAGGGCCCGTAGATCCAGGCGAACGCGTAGCCGCCGTTGGCGAACGACGACGGCGCACCGATGGGGTTGTAGGCGATGAAGGCGGAGTACGCACTGTTCGACCTGGTACGTCGCCTCTTGCCAGTTGTTGAATGCGTCGACCTTGCTGAAGTGGTTGCCGCTGGTGTAGCCCATCTTCGTCATCACGTTGGACGCCCACGTCGAAACGAAGTCGTTGTTGTGCAGCGACGGCTCCACCCACTGCTGGCAGCGCGGGTCGAGAGCGGACACGTGATTGACGAGAAAGGTGACCGAGCAGTCGCGGTGGCCGGTCGCACGCCCGCTCCACCACAAGAGCCCGACGATGGTCGCGTCCATGTAGTGCTGCATGTCTTCGGGCTTCCACGTCCACGCATCCGGGTCGGCGCCGGTGCCGTCGCTCTCGACCAGGAAGAACGTCACGGCGACCGTACCCGTCATCTTGTCGGCGTAGGTCAAGACCGACGACCCGTCGCGCGCATTGCGCGACAAGATGCCGCGCGCTTCCAACGTCGGTTCGTCCAGGCCCGCGCCGCGCAGATTCTCGAGAATGTCGGAGGGGTTGGGTTCGTCGCGCGCGAAGGCGTCGGGCGCGCGCGTGGCGTCCGCATCCGGCGCGAGGGATTGCATCTCGTCGAACTTGCGGCGGTCGTACCGCCCGCTCACGACCGTGTTGAAGGTCTCGATCGCGGAGACCGACGGGTCGTCGGTCATGTCGTAGAGGTTGGCTGCGGTTTCGCTCCAGCGGATGTCGCGAATACCGCCCTGGCCCACGAGCTTGGCGGCGGTCGCCGGGTCGACCCAACCGATCATGATCGACGGCGGCACCATGACGCCGACACGCCCGCCGTTCTCCTGCACCAGCGCGCGCGCGCGATGCAACGACGCGATGTCGGGCGCGTCGACGACGACGAGGGTCAGGCCGTCGAGGTCGGAGGCGGCGAATACGGAGTGGGCGAACGCGAGAGCGAGGCAGACGACGATCAGGCACGTCGAGCGCTTGAGCATGAAGTTGGGCCTCCGAGACTGCTGTGAGGCCTCAATTCTAGCACGTCGCGCGCTGCAATCGCCAGCGCGCGTAGGTTTCCTTGGACGGGTTGAAGTAGCCGTAGTGCAGGTGGGGAAAACGCTCCTTTAGCCGCCGCATGAACACGCCGAGGCCGAAGCCCTCGCGCACCGTTCCCGCGGGCAGGCGTTCGCGGTACAGCGCGGGGTCGATGTTCAAGTTGCGCATCTGGATCAGGTCCAGGTCGGCATCCTCTATAAAGGAGGAGATGGCCTCCAGCTCGTCCTCGGTATCGGTCACACCGGGGAACACCAGGTAATTGATGGAGCGAAAGCGATCGTGGCGCCGCATGACGCGCAAGGTCTCGCGCACGTCGTCGAAGACATACTTCTTGGGGCGATAGTACGCGGTGTAGACGTCATCGCGCGCACTGTTCATCGAAACGCGAATGGCATCCAAGCCGGCGCCGCACATCGCGTCGACCACACTGGGAAGGCTGCCGTTGGTGTTGACGTTGACCGTTCCGTGCGACGTGCGGGCGCGAATCTGCCGCACCGCTTCGGGCAGTAGCTCGCGACCCAAGAGCGGCTCTCCTTCGCACCCCTGTCCGAAACTCACCACCCCTTCGGGTACGCGCTCGATGTGAGCGACGGCCAAGTCGGCGATCTCTTCCGGCCGCGGAGCGCGTCGAATGCGGTCGTGGCTCGCGCGAAACTCGCCGTCGGGTTGGAGCGAGATGCACCCGATGCACTTCGAGTTGCACGCGACACTGGTCGGAATGGGCGCTTCGTGGCGACCGATGAAGAAATTCTGTGCGGCGCGGCATCCGTATGTGAGCGCACATGTCTGGAGTTGCTGCACGACGAGATTGTCGGGAGATTGCGCCAGGCCTTTGGCGACTTGCTTCGCAAGTCGGTTCCGGTCGAAGCGCCACGGGTCCTGGCGCACGTCTTCGTCGACGCGCACACCGGTGGCCCAAAACTGCCCGTCCGCGAAGCCGACCGCCGAGTAGGCGAACAAGGGAAGCGCGGGGGCGTCGTCGAGTGCGCGGTACGCGGGATGGAGGAACATGGTCCACGCGGGGGCCAAGAACGCCGCGACGGCCGACGCGCCGTCTTCGTCCCACTCGACGGCAGTCCTGCTCGCCGGGTCGAGGCCGATCGCACGCCGCTGGGGGAGCAAAAACAGCTCGCTCCCGCGCGGCAGCGGAACCAACTCGTCGTCGCGCACCGCTCGAGGAGCTCCGCCGCCCACCCCCGCCAAGAGCAACTCGGAGTGGTCGAGGATGGATCCGTCGGGGCGCGCATAGACCATGCGCACGGGTTCTTTCGGTCGCGCGAGTGCCATAGCCCGACTCTATCACACCGCCGCACGCCCGTGGTATGCTGCGCGACCATGGAAGACGCGCGCTATCCCATCGGTCCCTTCGATTTCAAGCAGCAGGTCACGATGGACAAGATTCGTTTGGCGATCGACGAGATCGCCGCGTGCCCGGCCGCACTGCGCAACGCGTTGCGCGGTTTGGACGACGCCAAGCTCGACACGCCCTACCGCGACGGCGGATGGACGGTGCGACAAGTCGTGAACCACGTTCCCGAGAGCCACATGAACGCGTACATCCGCATCAAATTGGGACTCACGGAAGACCGTCCCACCATCAAGCCGTACGAACAGCAGTTGTGGGCCGAACTGCCCGACGCGCGCGGACCCATCGGCGCGTCGCTGACACTGCTCGACGCACTGCACGAACGCTGGGTGCGTCTCTTGAAGTTGCTCGACGAGTCGCAATTTCGTCGCGTCATCGTCCACCCCGAAAACGGCGAGATGTCGCTCGGCCTCGTCGCCCTCCATTACGCGTGGCACGGTAAGCACCACGTCGGCCACATCACCTCGTTGCGTCGGCGCATGGGCTGGTAGCTGGACCCGTTGGAACTTCGCTCCGGCACGCTGCTCCTCCATTATCGACTCGTCGAGAAACTCGGCGAGGGCGGCATGGGTGTGGTATGGCGCGCGACCGATACCACACTCGACCGCGACGTCGCGATCAAAGTACTCCCCGACGTATTCGCCAGCGACCCCGATCGTGCGGCCCGCTTCGAGCGCGAAGCGAAAGTTCTCGCGTCGCTGAACCACGACAACATCACCACCATTCATTCGGTGCACAAAATCGACAGCGTGCGCTTTCTCGTGATGGAGCTCGCGAAGGGCGAAGACCTGGCGACGCACCTCGCCAGAGGACCGCTGACGCTCGACGAAACCATCCACATCGCGCGCCAGGTCGCCGAAGCACTCGAGTCGGCGCACGAGAGCGGTGTGGTGCATCGCGATTTGAAGCCGGCCAACATCACGGTCACACCGGACGGAAAGGTCGAGCTGCTGGACTTCGGGCTGGCGAAGGCGCTGGATGTTTCGGTCTCCGGTTCGAGCTCGGACCTCTCGAAGTCGCCGACGCAAGTGAGCGGGCATACGATGGCGGGGATGATTCTCGGCACCGCGGCCTACATGTCGCCCGAGCAAGCGCGCGGCAAGGCCGTCGACCGCCGCGCCGATATTTGGGCCTTCGGGTGCGTCGTCTACGAAATGCTCACCGGCAAGAAGGCCTTCGACGGCGAAACCGTCACCGACGTGCTCGCGGCCGTCGTCACGCGCGGGCCCGATTGGTCCGCGTTGCCTGCGAATACGCCGCGACGTCTGCGTTCGCTCATGGAGCGCTGCCTCGAAAAAGACCCGAAGAAGCGACTGCGCGACGCCGGCGAGGCGCGCATCGTGCTGGACGACATCGTCGCGAATCCGAACGAGCCCGCGGTGGCGGTCGCACCGGCCGCGGCACCGCCGCGCAAGCAGCGCCCGCTGTGGCGACGTCTCTTGTGGTGGGCCGCGGTGGCGACCACCCTCTTCGTCGTCGCACGCGCGACGGTCCGCGTCGACAAGATGATCCCGCCGTCCTTCGTGAGTGTGACGCTGCCGCGCGCCGACGTCGCCGATGCCGGCATGGAGAACCTCTTGATGGACATCTCGCGCGACGGACGGACACTCGTTTATTGCGCCCGACGCGAGGGTATCGTGCGGCTCTATGTGCGCTCCTTCGACGAACGCGAAGCGGTCGAGCTAGCCGGAACCGAGAATGCATCGAACCCCTTCTTCTCGCCCGACGGGCAGTGGATCGCCTTTGCCGCCGACGCCAAGCTCAAGAAGGTCTCGGTGCGCGGGGGACCGGTGTTCGATTTGTATCAACTCCACGAAGGGCATCGCGCCGGCGTGTGGCTCGACGACGGCACGATCATCTGCGTCCCCAGCTTCGCGTCGCCGCTCGTGCGCATTCCCGCGGGAGGCGGTAGCGGAACGGCCGTCACCGTGGTGGACACCGCCAAAGGTGAACGCACGCACCGCTGGCCGGGTGTGTTTCCGGGCGGTGAATGGGTGTACTTCACGGTGGGCAACAAGCGCAACCCGGGCGACTACGAGGACTCCGAGATCGCCACGGTTTCGCTCAAGACCGGCGAGCGGCGCACGTTGTACCAGGGCGCGAGCATGGCGCGCTACGCGAAGCCCGGCCACATGCTGTTCTCGAAGGGTGGTGTGCTCATGTCCGCGCCCGTCGACCCCGAGAATCCGAGGCTCCTCGGCCAGCCGGTGCCCGTACTCGACAAGATCGCGGGCGAGCAGACCAGCGGTGCCGTGCACATCGCGACCTCGGACAACGGCACGCTCGCGTTCGTCACCGCGCGCGAAGGCGAATATGACATGCGGCTCGCGTGGGTCGACCGCACCGGGCGAGTCGACGTGTTGGCCGCACCCCCCCGGCGCTACGTGGCACCGCGTGTGTCCCGCGACGGCAAGCAGATTTTGGTCACGGTGGGCCCTGCGTTCGGGCGGGGCGATCTGTGGCGCTACGACGTCGATCGCGAGACGCTGACGCGCATCACCTTCGACGATCGTTCGGTCATCCCGATGTGGATGCCGGATCAGCGACACTTCATCTTCAGCCGCGAAGACGGCCCGTTCAAGGTCATGCTGGCGTCGACGCAGGGCGAGCCCAACGAGCACTCGATCTTTTCGCGTCAATTGCCGGCCTATATTTCCGACGTGAGTCCCGACGGGGAGTGGGTGGTGATCAGCGATTGGGGTTCGCCCGAGTCGGATATCTCCATCCTGTCGACGCGGGGAGGAGACTTGATCCCCGTGGTGACGGATCCGTTCGGGCAGTTCGGCGGAATGATTTCGCCCGACGGCAAGTGGATCGCGTACACGTCCAGCGAGACCGGCGTCTACGAGGTTCACGTACGGCCGTTCCGTCGACCCGGGAACCGCTTTCAGGTGTCATCGGGCGGGGGCATCCACGCCATGTGGGGTCCGACGTCGAAGGAGATTTGCTACCTGTCGGGTGTGTCGATGATGTCGGTCTCGATCGACATGCAGGGTGACGTCGTCAACGTAGGCCGACCCAAGAAACTGTTCGATCTCCAACCCAACGCGCGCCTGCAAGTCGACTATCGCGACTTCGACATGACGAGCGATGGTAGGCGCTTCGTCGCCACCTACATCGCCAATCCGGAATTGGCTCGCCGTCGCATCGACGTCCTCATCAACGCCAACGAACTCCTCAAGCGCGCCGAGAAGAAGGGCGTGGCGGAGTAGGTCGAACGCGCACGCGTGGTCCGTCCAGGCGTTTCTACCGAAAGGGAAACCAGAATGACGAGTTGGATCGGGAAATCGATCGCGCATTATCGCGTCACCACACAAATCGGCGCGGGCGGAATGGGGGAAGTGTATCGCGCGAAGGATTCGCGCCTGGGTCGCGACGTCGCCATCAAGGTGTTGCCGGAGGCGTTCGCCGCCGATCCGGAACGGATGGCGCGCTTCGAACGCGAGGCGAAGGTGCTCGCGTCCTTGAGCCACGCTCACATTGCCGGCATTTTTGGATTGGAAGAAACGAACGGCACGCGTGCCCTGGTGATGGAACTCGTGGACGGCCCGACCTTGGCCGAACGCATCGCGAAGGGTGCCGTTCCCCTCGACGAGGCGCTTCCGATCGCCAAGCAAATCGCGGAAGCACTCGAGTACGCGCACGAACGTTCCATCATTCACCGCGATCTCAAGCCTGCAAACGTGAAACTCAGCGACGCCGGCGTCAAGGTGCTCGACTTTGGCTTGGCGAAAGCGCTCTCCGACGAGGTGAGCGCGTCGGGCTCCGACCTCACCAAATCTCCCACGCTGACCGCGGCGTCGACCAAGCTGGGTGTCATTCTCGGCACGGCGGCCTACATGTCGCCCGAGCAGGCCAAAGGAAAAGCAGTCGACCGTCGCGCCGACATCTGGGCCTTCGGTGCGGTGCTCTTCGAGATGCTGACGGGCCGGCAAACTTTCGCGGGCGAGACGGTGTCGGAAACGCTGGCGTCCGTCATGAAGGACGAGCCCGATTGGAAATCATTGCCCGCGTCGACGCCTTCGCGCGTGCGCGATCTGTTGCAGAGGTGTTTGGTCAAAGATCCCAAACAGCGCTTGCGCGACATCGGGGACGCGCGCATTCGCCTCGAAGAGGAATTGTCGGGTGCGCCCGACGCAACCGCGGCGACGACGGCGGCAACACCCGCGAAACGACGCGGCATCCCGGTGGTCCCGGCCGCGATCGTGGCACTCGTGGCCGCGGCGATCGGTGTGGGCGCAGGACGGGTGCTGCGAAAGCCCGCGGCGCCCCCGATGTTCCAGGCCACGCTGACGTTTCCCGATGAAATGCGCCTCGACGAAGAGAACGCGTCGGTTGTCATCTCGCCCGATGGACGAACGGTGGCGGTGGCGGCGTCGGCAAAGGATCATCCGCAACAACTCTGGCTCCGCCGTTTCGACAGCGACGTGTCGACGCCCATCGTAGGCACCAACGGCGCCACCTATCCGTTCTGGTCGCCGGACGGCCGCTTCGTCGGTTTCTTCGCCGATCGTAAGCTCAAGCGCGTGCCGACGAACGGGGGCACGGTGCAAACCATTTGTGACGCTGTCGACGCGCGTGGTGCGAGCTGGAGCGAGAAAGGCACGATCCTCTTTTCTCCGGGCCCTCTCACGGGTCTCGAGATCGTCCCGGCGTCGGGCGGGACTCCGCAATCTCTGACCACACTCGAAAAGAACGGCGAAACGCACCGCCTGCCCCGCTTTCTCCCCGGCGGGAAGCGCGCACTCTTCGTGGTGGGATCCGCCGACCTCGCTCCGGGGCATATCGAGTGTCTCGACATCGAGTCCAAGAAGCGCACGCCGGTGACGGAATGCCAGTCGGAAGCTCGCTATCTCGGAACCGGTCACCTTGCGTTCATGAAGGACAAGAATCTCGTGGTTCAGCGCTTCGACGCGTCGTCCTTGAAACTGTTGGGCGAGCCGGTGCCAATCGCGGAGTCGGTCCAATTCAATGTCTATCGTTACACCGGCGGCTGGGACATCTCCGAGCACGGCGCGTTCGTCTACACCACGGGTGTGGGAGTCGAGAATGGTCAGCTGACCTGGTTCGATCTCGAGGGCCAGGAGTTGGGAACTTTGGGGACTCCCAACCCCGTCATCGGGCTGGATATCTCGTCAGACGCGCAGCGGGTGGTGACGTCTGAGCGTGCGGAGCAGTTCGACCTCTGGATTTGGGACGTCGCGAGGGGCGTGCGCACGCGCTTCACCTTCGGGCCCGAGGCCGCCACCAATCCAATTTGGTCACGGGACGGTCGCACGATCTATTTCGGCACTGGATCGGGAACCGTCTTCGCCAAGTCCGCCGACGGCGCGGCCGCAGCCACGAAGATTTACGAACTCGCCGACACGTGGGTCGTTCCCGAGAGTATCTCACCGGACGGAAAGGAATTGCTTCTGTCGACGCAGTTGCGCGAGACGGGGACCGACATTCTGGTGATGACGTTGGGAGACTCGGCCGAGCCGCGTAAACTTTTCGCGTCACCCGCCAACGAGGACAACGCGCGGGTGTCGCCGGACGGGCGTTGGGTGCTCGTCACGAGCGACGAGTCCGGCCGGGAGGAAGTGTACGTGTATCCGTACCCGTCGTTACAGGGCCGTTGGCAAGTGTCGTCGGACGGAGGGAGCCACGGAGAATGGCTTCCCGGCGGGCGTGCGATTCTGTATCGCGCACCCGACCAGCGGCTCCTCAAAGTCGACGTGCAAGCGATCGGAGAGAGTTTTCAGATCGGGGAGGCGAAGACGATTTTCGGGAAGCGCGCGGTCCCGAATGTCGGCGAGCCTGCACACGATGGAAAACGCCTGCTCGTTGCCGTTCCGCAAGGAGGCAGCTCGCTCACGCTGCACTTGGTAACGGACTGGCGTTCGCTGTTGGCCGGACGCGGAAGCGAATGAAAGGCCGCTCGAAGTCTTTGATCGACGCGAGTAGTGGTTATGCAGTCGCCGACGCCGTTCCCGCCACGAACCCGCTCGACCACGCCCATTGGAAGTTGAAGCCGCCGATGCGCCCGTCGACGTCGCAGATTTCCCCGCACAAATAGAGACCGGGACACACGCGCGATTCCATCGTGTCGAGGTGCAGTTCGGAAAGTGGAACGCCCCCCGCGGTCACTTCCGCGAAGGTGTACCCGCGCGACCCCCCGATCGGGAGTTCGAGGCTGCACACGGCAGCCGCGACGGCCCGTCGCTCGTCGCGGCGCAACGCGTCGCCGCGCGTCGACGGATCGACACCGGCGTGTTCGCACAACGCGCGCGCGAGTCGCTCCGGCAAACGCTCGCGCAGGAATCCACCGACCGACTTCGACGTGAGTCCTTGCAGCTCGCGATCTAGCGCGTCAACATCGGCGCCTGGGAGCCAATTCGCGACGAGCACGACGCGCTCGCCCGCCTCCACGGCCTGCAGGTAGTACCGACTGATATCCAGCACGGACGGACCCGACAGACCGAAGTGTGTGAGCAATGTGGAATTCGTGAACGAGACCAGCCGCTTGCCGGTCGCGGACCGCAGTTCGATTGTTGCGTCGAGGGTGACACCGGCGAGTGCGCACAAGAAATGATGGCGCGGGAGAGTGAGGGGAACGAGCCCGGGTGTCACGATCGGCGTGATCGAATGACCGAGCACGCGTACCAACTGGTAGCCGAAGCCGTCGGAGCCGGACTTCGGGATGCTCTGGCCGCCGGTCGCGATGACGACGCGCGAGGTGGTTACTGCCTCCTCGCTCTCCACCGTGATTCGGAACCCGTCACGTGCTCGTTCGATCGCGACCACGCGGCGCGGGTGCAGGACTTCGACGCCGCGGTTGCGCGCTTCGACGAGGAGTGCGTTCAAGACCGTGCGCGCGTCGTCGGTGGTCGGGAAAAGTTTGCCGGTGTCTTCGCGCTTGAGTTCGACGCCGATCTCTTCGAAGAACGCGATCGTGCGCGCGACGTCGAAGCGGCCCAGCACCTTGCGAATCGCAGGGCGCGTCGAACCGGCGAAGGCGGTTTCGTCGACGTGGTGGTGCGTCACGTTGCAGCGCCCGCCGCCGGCGATGAGGATCTTGGCACCGAGTTTGCGCGCGCCGTCGAGCACGATGACACGTCGCGACGGATTCGCGCGGCGTGCGGAAATCGCGGCCATCAAGCCGGCCGCACCCGCGCCGACTACGACGATGTCGCTCTGAGTGGGCATGTCGGTGGATAGTACAAAAACGGCGGCACAAGTGCCGCCGTCAATTGGAAGAGAAATGGAACGTGTTTGCTATCGGGAGATCGTGATGCGCGTCGTGCTGACGTCGTCGCCGACGATCACGTTGTAGTAGTAGACGCCGTTGGGAAGTTCGCGACCGCTGGTGTCGCGCCCGCAGAAGCCGAGCTTCTGCACGCCCGCCGGCATGTGGACGCGGGCTCCGCACACGCGCACCCCGGATTCATCGACGACCTGAATCTCGACGTCGCAGTCGGACGGGATCTTGATTTCGATTTCGGTGCTCGGGGCGGTGAGTTCGGCGGTGGCCGGAGCGATCGCGTGGTGCAATGAGGTGGTGGTGACGGGGACGCCGTTACTCGGGGCCGCGATGTGGCTCATGTCGAGCGACGCGGCGATGCGCTGTAGCGAAAACGCTTGGCTTTCCCCCGCGAAGCAGACAGCCGCGCACGCGCATACGGTTACCATGAGCGCGGGGCGGTAGTGGATTCTCAAGATGCGGATCCTCCGTCTCGGCACAACGTCAACGTCGAGCTCTACACTCCAGCAGCCGATCGGGGCGAGGCCACTGGAACTCGGTGGGATGCATGAAGTTTAGCAGAGGGAGGCGCACCCGCGCAAAGGAAACTTTGTCGTGACCGGTCATGGGGAGAGAATTCTTTCGGTCCACACCCCGTGCTCGAGGTGGTAATCCAGCCGCTCGTGGAGCCGGTCCTCGTGGCCGTACCAGAACTCGATCCGGTCGGGGACCACTCGGATCCCGGTCCAATGGGCGGGCCGCGGGATCTCCTGGCCCCGATACTGGTCTTCGAGCCTAGCCAACGCATCGAAGAGGTGGTCGCGGGAGGCGATCGGCTCACTTTGCCGGGATGCCCAGGCGCTCAACTGCTTGGCGCGGGGCCTCGAGGCGAAATAGGCGTCGGCTTCGGCCGCGGTCACCAGCTCCACGCGCCCCTCGACCCGGACCTGGGTGTGGATCGGGCCCCACCAGAAGCACAGGGCCACCCAGGCGTTGACGGCCAGCTCGCGGCCCTTGCGGCTCTCGAGGTTCGTATAAATGACGAAACCCCGTTCGGTCGCCTCCTTGAGGAGGACCATGCGGACCGACGGCCGCGCCGCGACGGTCGCGAGCGAGAGGGCGGTCGGTTCGTGGACCCCGGCTGCCGTCGCCTTCGCCATTTCGCGGTGGAACCGTTCGACCAAATCACGAAGCTCGATCACGATGCCCCCTCCGGTGTGCGCGCCGGCACCCGCAGCAGGAATGCCGCACCCACGATGAAGAACAGAATCAAGGCCAGCATCGACAGCCTCGGGCTGCCGGTCGCCAGGCTGACCGCCCCCATCACCCACGGTCCCAGGACCGCCGAGAAGCGGCCGATCGTATTAAAGTAGCCGAAGAATTGGGCCGACTCGTCGGCCGGGATCAGTCGCGAATAGAATGAACGGCTCAAGCTGTTGATGCCCCCTTGCGCGAGGCCGATACCGCCCGCGAGCACGAAGAACTCCCACGGGTGCTGGATTCGATACCCCCATACACAGATCAGGATGTAGAAGACGATCGCGATCAGGATACTGCCTCGTGCGCCGATGCGCTCCGCCATTCTACCGAACGCAATCGTCGCGGGGAAGCCGATGAACTGGATCATCAAGAGGGCGATGATCAGCGTTCCGGCAGAAAAGCCGAGCGACATTCCGTAGTCGACTCCCATGCGCACGATCGTACTCACACCGTCGATGTAGAACCAGTAGCCGACCAAGAACAAGAGCACGACGCGGTACCGCCGCAGGTGGTGGAACGTGTCGGCGAACGAGCGCAGGCCGCGCGACGCACTGCCGCGGGGACGATGGTCGCTCGGCGCGCTCGATACTCGCTCCCGCACCACGCGCGCGATCGGAATCGAGAACAGCGCCCACCACGCCGCGACGGTCAGGAACGACCAGCGTGCGGCGGCGGTGCCGTCGGCGATGCCGAAGCGCTCCGGCATCCGGTACATCAAGATGTTGATCGCGAAGAGCAGCCCGCCGCCCAAGTAGCCGAGCGCGAAGCCGTACGACGACACGTAGTCCGACGTCTCCGGCGTCGACACGTCGAGCAAGAGCGCGTCGTAGAAGATCATCGACGCGGAGAATCCGATGACGGCGACCACGTACACGACGGCCGCCGTCGTCCATGCGCCACTGCCGACGAAGAAGAGCATCGCCGTGGCGACGATTCCGATCGCGGCACTCGCGAGGAGGAAGGTCTTGCGCGATCCGCCCGCGTCGGCGACCGCCCCCAGCGCGGGGGCCACGAGTGCAATCGCCAAGCTCGAGAGCGAATTGGCCACACCGAGGTGATACGAAGACTCCGACGCGTCGACGCCGGCGCTCCAATATTGCTTGAACAATATCGGGAAGAAACCCGCCATCACCGTGGTGGAGAAGGCGGAGTTCGCCCAGTCGTAGTACGCCCACGCTCGGGCCGGTCGATCGATGCGCTTGTGCATGCAGGGACGCCTTAGAAAGGCGTTGGTTCGATCCGCGACGTTTCGATAGACTAGACCCCTCGCACGCCCAAGACAAGCGAAAGGAGTCGCGCGACATTATGCCAGGCATCGACATGAAGCAGCTCGATACCGTGTTGAAGGAGGCGCGCCGGTTCAAGCCGTCGGCGGCGTTCCGCAAGAGCGCGCACATCCGCTCCGAGGCCGAGTATCGCCGCCTCTACAATGAGAGCATTCGGAACCCGAGCAAGTTTTGGGCGCGCGTCGCCGGCGAACTCCACTGGTTCAAGAAGTGGACCCGCGTGCTCGATGAATCGAAGGCGCCGTTCTACCGCTGGTTCGTGGGCGGCAAGACCAACCTGTCGTACAACTGTCTCGACCGGCACCTCGACTCGCCGACGCGACACAAGGCCGCGCTCGTGTGGGAAGGCGAGCCCGGCGACCGTCGCGTCTTGACGTACGGCGACCTCGCGCGCGACGTCTGCGTATTCGCCAACGCGCTCAAGAAGCTCGGCCTGAGGAAGGGCGACCGCGTCGCCATCTATCTCCCGATGACGCCCGAACTCGTGATTTCGATGTTGGCGTGCGCACGCATCGGTGCCGTGCACACCGTCATCTTCGCCGGTTTTTCTGCCGAATCGATTCGCGACCGCGTGCAGGACTGCCAGGCCAAGCTCGTCATCACCGGCGACGGCGGCTGGCGTCGCGGCAAGGTACTGCCGCTGAAAGACACTGTCGACGAAGCGCTCTTGGACGCGCCGTCCGTGAAGCACGTTGTCGTCGTGCGACGCAATCTGGACAGCCCGTTCCCGTGTCACATGAAGGACGGCCGCGACCAGTGGTACCACGAGGTCGTCGACGGCGTGTCGTCGGATTGTCCGCCCGAGAAGATGGACAGCGAGGACCTGCTCTTTTTGCTCTACACGAGCGGAACCACGGGCAAACCGAAGGGCATCGTCCACACCACCGGTGGCTACATGGTGTTCGCGTATCTCACGACGAAGTTCGTCTTCGACATGCAACCCGAAGACATGTTTTGGTGCACGGCCGACATCGGTTGGGTGACGGGGCACAGCTACATCGTCTACGGGCCGCTGCAAAACGGCGCGACGTGTCTCGTGTACGAGGGCGCCCCCGACTATCCCGACCGCGGACGCTTCTGGCAGATGATCGAGCGCTACCGCGTGAACGTTTTCTACACGGCGCCGACGGCGATTCGCGCGTTCATGAAATGGGGCGACGAATGGCCCGCGAAGTACGACCTTTCGTCGCTGCGGCTTTTGGGCAGCGTGGGCGAGCCCATCAATCCGGAAGCATGGATGTGGTACCAGAAGAACATCGGCTACAAGAAGTGTCCCATCGTCGATACCTGGTGGCAGACCGAGACCGGTGGCATCGCGATCACACCGCTGCCGGGAGTGACCGCCACCAAACCCGGCAGTGCCACGCGTCCGTTTTTCGGCATCGATGCCGCCATTTTGAACGACGCCGGCAAGGAAGTCGACGCGGGCTACCTCGCCATTCGCAAGCCCTGGCCCGGCATGCTGCGCGGCGTCTACGGCGACCCCGAGCGCTACAAGCAGACCTACTGGTCGAAGTGGCCCGGCGTCTATTTCCCCGGCGACGGGGCGCGCAAGGACAAGGACGGCTACTATTGGATCGTCGGGCGCGTCGACGACGTGGTCAATGTCGCCGGCCACCGCATCGGCACTGCGGAGTTGGAAAGCATCTTCGTCGAACACCCGCGCGTCGCGGAGTCGGCCGTGATCGGGGTGTCGCACGAATTGAAGGGACAGGCGATGGTCGCCTTCGTGAGTCTGCGCGACGGCGTCACCGGGACGGAGGCGCTGGAGAAGGAACTCAAGGAATGGGTGGTGAAGAAGATCGGGAAGTTCGCGATCCCCGACCGCATCGTGTTCGCGGGCGACCTCCCGAAGACGCGCTCGGGGAAAATCATGCGACGCCTCCTGCGCGACGTCGCCGAAGGCCGCACACTCGGCAACGTGACGACACTCGCGGACGCGAGTGTGGTTGAGAAGCTGAAGGTACAGTACGAGGAAGACTAGCGCGCGCGGGTCCTATCCGCCGCCAGCCCACTGCGGGCGCGCCTACCGCGCCTCCGCACTAGTAGTCGCGCCCTTGTGGGCGCCCGTCGGCGGCCACAAGGGCGACACCACTGAACCATGAAGACCGCGTTCCATATCGACGAAATCTACCGGCGTCACCGCAATCCCGATGGCCATCCCGAGCGCGTCGCGCGTATCGAAGCGTTGCTCGAATTGGCGAAGCGCGCCGACCAACTCGGCGTCGAGGTGCTTGCGGCACGGCGACGGGCGACGAGCGACGAGTTGTCGCTCGTGCACACTCCGGAGTATGTCGAAACCGTCGCGTCGACCGCGGGTCGTTCCCTCATGCTGGACCCCGACACCTTCACGGTCTCCGAATCCTACGACGTGGCATGCCACGCCGCGGGCGCCGTCCTCGATCTGGTCGACCGCGTGGTCGCGCGCGAGTTCGACAACGCCTTCGCCGCCGTGCGGCCGCCGGGTCATCACGCCGAGAGCGAACGCGCGATGGGGTTCTGCCTTTTCAATAATGTGGCGGTGGCGGCGGCGTACGCGCTGAAGCGGCATGGCATGGAACGCGTCCTCGTCGTCGACTGGGACGTGCACCACGGCAACGGCACGCAAGAGATCTTCTGGAGCGACCCGCGCGTGCTGTACGTGTCGCTGCACCAATTTCCGTTTTATCCCGGCACGGGGCGGTTCGAAGAGGTGGGCGAGGGCGACGGGCGCGGCTTCACCGTCAATATCCCGATGCCGGGCGGATTCGGCGACGCCGAATGGACGGCCGCGTTTCGTCGCGTGGTGGAACCGATCGCACACACGTTCGACCCGCAACTCGTGCTGGTGTCGGCCGGCTTCGACGCCCACGCGAACGATCCGTTGGGCGGCATGCGTGTCACCGAAGAAGGCTTCGCGGGCATGGCGGACTCTCTCTTCGCGATTGCGCGCGACCACGCCGAGGGTCGTTTGATCGCTGCGCTCGAAGGCGGCTACGATATCGATGCGTTGTCGGCCGGCGTCGAAGCGGTGCTGGGTCGCTTCGGGCACGCCGCGGGTGGCGTCGAGGCGACAGGACCCGCGGCGGATGGCGGAGGAAGCGACCGTTTCGGCGAGCTATTTGCTCGCATTCGGTCGACCCAGGCGCCCTACTGGTCGTTGTAACCGAACGCTCCCTCGAGAGGAGTGACGATGGCCATCACGACACTCGTCTCCATCGCCCTTTCATTCTCGCAATGCGGCGCGCCGCAGGCGAAAGCGCTCCCGCCCGACCTGGCGTCCTTGGTCGACGCCGAACGGTCTTTCGCGCACGCCTCGCTCGAGACCGGCATTCGCGCCTCATTCCTCCATTATCTCGCGGACGACGCCGTCGTCTTTCGACCCGACCCCGAGCCGGGGAGGAAGTACTACACCAAGCGCGCCGAGACCGGCGCCATTCTCCTGTGGGAACCCGAATTCGCGAGCGTGAGTTCGTCCAACGATCTCGGCTACACGACCGGACCATGGGTCTTTCGCGCCGACAGCACGTCGGCGCCCAACGGCTTCGGGCACTATGTCGCGGTGTGGCGACGCGGTGCCGACCGCGAGTGGGAAGTCGCCGTGGCCGCGGGCATCTCGCACGCCGCGATCGCGCGACCGCAGGGGGTCGCGACGTCGTCGGCCGGGAAGGCGCCCGACGTCGTCACGCAACCCGAAGCGCTGGCGGCGATCCAGCAGGAAGAACGCGATTTCGTCGAAGCCGCCGCGCGCGGGATCGAAGACGCCTTCGACATGTGGGGAGCCGACGACGTACGCCTGTTTCGCGACGGGGAACTGCCGACGGTGGGGCGGGACGCGGCGCGTGCGCTGCTCATGAAGCAGCCCGGAACGCGCCGCATGCAGACGACAGCCGCCGAAGCCTCGCGCGACGGTGACCTGGGTTTCACCTACGGACGTTGCGACTTGACGTACAACGAGAAAGTTTCGACGAGCTATTACCTGCGCATTTGGAAGCGAATGCCGGACGCGACGTGGAAGATCGTGTTGGACCTGGATAGTCCCGCGGGGGAGCCGTAGCAGTCGGGGACGCTCGCTACCACAGCCGCGTCAGCACATCGATCCCGTCCACCACCAAGTCCGGCGCCACTCCACTCTCCGCTACCTGGTCCTCGCGGTACTTCCCAGTCTTCACCAATACGCCGCGAATGCCGGCCGACTGCGCGCCGGCGACGTCGTTGTAGATGTCGTCGCCGACCATGACGACGTCTTCGGCTTCGAGGCCCAAGTCGGCGAGGGCGGCGTAGTACATCGCGGGCGACGGCTTGCCGATCACGGCCGCCGCCCTGCCGGTCGCGTATTCGAGACCGGTGACGAAGGCACCGATGTCGAGCGCCAGACCGCCGTCGAGCTGCCAATAGCGGCCCTTGTGTAAGGCGACGATTTCCGCGCCCGCCATGATGTCGCGGAACAGCTCGCTCATGAGGTCGTAGTTCCAAGCACGTCCGATGTCGCCGATGACGACGGCTTGGTACGGCGTGCGGGTGGCCAGGCCGGTGAACTCGCCCCGAATCGACGGCGAAATGACCAGCTTCACGCGCTCGATCCCGCCCGCGCGCAAGAGCGACGCGGCCGCCGCCGGGGTGGTCACGAACTCCGACGCGTCCACGTCGAACCCCATGCTGAGCATCGTCGACGCCATCTGCTCGCGCGTCTTGGTGGTGGTGTTGGTGACGAAGCGAATCGGAATGCCGCGTTTGCGGAACTTCGTGAAGGCTTCGATCGCGCCGGGAAGCGGGCGTTCCCCGACGAACCACACGCCGTCCATATCGGCGAGGAGCCCTTTGATGCTGCCGATGTCGTCGATATTCACGTGTCCATCTACCTCCGGTTTGCCGTGATCAAGCGCGCCCCGCGCTTGCGGGTGAAGTACGCGAATCCCCATTGCACCATGACCAGGACCTTGTTGTCGAACTCGATTAGATAGCTGATGTGAACGAACAGCCACAAGAGCCAGGCTGGAAACCCGGAGAAGCGCGCGGTTCCCAGGTCGCACACGGCGGCATTGCGGCCGATGACCGCCAGCTGACCCTTGTCGCGATAATGAAACGGTCGATCGACACGACCCAGGATGCGTCGCGCGACGTACGCGCCCTCCTGCATCGCGACCGGTGCCAGCCCAGGCAGCGGTCGGTCGTCCGGCCCGACGACGTGCGCGAGGTCGCCGATCACGTACACCTGGGGATGATCGGCGAGTGTCAGGTGCGGCGTCACGCGAATGCGCCCGCCGCGATCGCGCTCGGCGCCGAAGCGGTTCGCGACCACGTCGCCGAAGGCGGCCGTCGTAACGCCGGCGGCCCACAGGACGGTGGCCGCGGCGATACGCTCGGCGCGATCGCCGCGTCGGACGAGGACGCCGTCGCGGTCGACGTCCGTCACCAGGGCACCCGTCACCACGTCGACGCCGAGGTGCTCGAGCGATCGCGCCGCTTTCGCGGCGAGGTCGCTCGGGAAGGCGGGGAGGATTCTCTCGCCGCCTTCGAGGAGCATTACCCGGGTCGCGCGGGGGTCGAAGGCGCGGAAGTCGCGCACGAGCGTCCCGCGCGCCAGCTCGGCCACGGCACCCGCGAGTTCGACACCGGTCGGGCCGCCGCCGATCACCACGAAGGTGAGTAGCCCCGCGCGCCGAGCGGCGTCGATTTCCAACTCGGCACGCTCGAAGGCACCCAGCACGCGGCTGCGAACCTCGAGCGCGTCTTCGACCGACTTGAGCCCCGGCGCGCGCTCCGCCCACTCGTCGTGGCCGAAGTACGACGTGCGCGAACCGCTCGCGATCACCAGTGCGTCGTAGTCGAGCGAAGCGGTGTCACGCAGGACGACGCGGCGCTCGTCGGGCAAGACGTCGACGGCGTCGTCTTGGACCACGCGCGCGCGGCGCCCGCGCTTCAACACGGAGCGAATGGGCGACGCGATGTCGCCGGGCGACAGTCCACCGGTGGCGACTTGGTAGAGGAGCGGTTGGAAGAGGTGGAAGTTGCGTCGGTCGACGACGGTGACGCGCGTCCCCGCGGAAGCGAGCACCTTGGCCGCGTACAACCCGCCGAATCCGCCCCCGACGATGACGACGCGAGGATCGTCGTGCGGCTTCATTGCGAATACGGCGTCGCTAGCTGATCCCTTCGGACCAGCCGGCTTCGGCGTCGAGGGGGAGTCGCTCGGCGGCGCGCGCCCATACGTCGAGCACGAGTGCGCCGAGCAGGATGAACATGGCGAGCAGGTACATCCATGTAAGGAAGAGCGCGCCGCCCGCGAGTGCGCCGTAGACGGCGTGGCGTCGCGAAATGGCGACCGTCACCGATGCTCCCAGCTTTTGGAACACGGCCCACACAGCCGCCACCGCCAAGGCGACGATCACCGCGCGCAGCGCCCGCGGTCGTCGGGCCGGAATCGACATGTAGAGAATCAAGAGGAACACCGCGAACGACCCCATCGAGAACGCGCGCCGCGGGACGCTGACCCACGACGTGAGCTCCGAGAGCCCCGGCGCCGAGAGCAGAAGCTGGAATACGTAGTCGCCGACCGCGGCGACCGAGAAAAACAACATCGCACCCATCACGTAGGCGAGGGTCAGCAGGCGGCGCTTGAGGAAGCCGACCTTGCGACGCGAGCCCATCGCACCGTTGATGCTCCATTCGAGCGATTCGAACAGCCCGGCTGCCACGAAGAACAGGGAGATCAAGCCGAGGATCCCGAAGCCCTGCCAACTCTGGACGAGATCGGCGATATGCCCGAGTACCGCTTCGCCGGCCCCGGGCGGGAGAAGCCCGAGCAGCGTGTCGTAGAGGTTGCTGTTGGTGACGGGCTGGTTGCGGAACACCCAGCCCGCGACGGCGGTGGTGATGAACAGAAACGGGATCAGTCCGAGGAGCAAATGAAAGGCGAGCCCGGCCGCCATCAGCGGCACCAAACGCTGACCGAACAGCACGCGAACCTCGTGCAGGACTCGGCCGACCGTCAAAAAAGCGTGGAGCAGGGTGACACCTCGAAAGATTCCGCGAAGTATATCGCGAGGCCGCGCGTCGCCAAAGCAGAATGTGAGTACGAATTCGGCGCCGGTATGCCCCACAAAGCAAAACGCCCCGCCGGGCGAGGGCGGGGCGTCGACCACGCGGCGGTTACGCCGATGGGCCTACTCCTCCCAGCTCAAGACGCCGCCCGTCTTGTACTCCGTGACGCGCGTCTCGAAGAAGTTCTTTTCCTTCTTCAGGTCGATGACCTCGCTCATCCACGGGAACGGGTTGGCGACGTTGTAGAGCTTCGGGAGGTTGATCCGTTCCAGCCGGCGATCCGCCACGTACTTGACGTACTGGTGGATGGCGTCGGAGTTGAGCCCCAGGATGCCCTTGGGCAGGCAGTCGCGCGCGTAGGCGTGCTCGAGTTCGACCGCGCGCTTGATGTTGGCGACCAACGTCGCCTTGAAGTCCTCGGTCCAGATCTCCTGATTCTCGAGCACGATATTGTTGATGAGGTCGCAGCCGAAGGCGAGGTGGACGGACTCGTCTCTCAAGATGAACTGGAATTGCTCGCCGACACCGACCATCTTGTTCTGGCGCAGGAACGACAGCATCATGACGAAGCCCGCGTAGAAGAAGATGCCTTCCATGATGACGTAGAAGCCCACCAGGTCGTGCACGAACTTCTGGATGTTGTCGCGCCCCTCGGTTCTGAAGTTGGGGTCGAGAATCGACTTGGTGATGTCGATCACGAAGTCGTCCTTGGCCTTGATACTCGGGATGCTCATGTACATGCTGTACACCTCGTCGGGGTCCAAGCCCAGCGTGTCGCAGCAATAAATGAACGTGTCGGTGTGGATCGCCTCTTCGAAGGCCTGGCGCAACAGGTACTGCCGGCACTCCGGATTGGTGATGTGGCGGTACACCGTGAGCACGATGTTGTTGGCGGTCAGGCTCTCGGCGGTCGAGAAGAAGCCCATGTTCCACAGGACGAGGCGACGTTCGTGCGACGAGAGCGCATCCGGGCTGCGCCACATCTCGACGTCCTTCTGCATGTTCACTTCTTCGGGCGTCCAGTTGTTGGCAACCCCGTCTTTGTAATGCTTCCGCGCCCAGTTGTACTTCATGGGCAGGATCTTGTTGGGATCCGTGGCGGAGCAATTCAGGAGAAGTTTTTCGGCCGGTCGTTCCATGATTCTGATGTCTCCTTGATGCGGCTGTTCTAGCTCACGCCTCGATTATTGACATGCCTCGCAGGTCGGGTCTTCGAGCGAGCACGCTTTGACGACCTGGGTTGCGGGCACCGTCTCGGGGGCCACGTGCGCAGCACCGGTCGTGAACTTCTTGCTCTTCGAGTCGAGCGTCGACTTCTCGATCGACGACGCCCCCAACGTGCGCAGATAGTACGTCGTCTTCAAACCCATCTTCCACGCCAGCATGTACGCGTCGGAGATCTGCTTGCCCGACGTGCTGGTCGTGAAGATGTTGACCGACTGGCTCTGGTCGATCCACTTGCCGCGGTAGGCGGCGTGTGTCACGACCCACGCCGGGTCGATCTCGAACACTTCCTTGTACTTGGCGCGCACCTGGGCCGGGATTTCCTGGATGGCCTGGACACTGCCGTCGTAGAACTTGACCTTCTCCATCATGTCCTCGTCCCACAGACCGAGTTCCTTCAAGTCGCTCACCAGGAAACGATTGATGATGGTGAACTCTCCGCTGAAGTTCGACTTCACGTACATGTTCTTGTAGATGGGTTCGATCGAGGGCACGCAACCCGCGATGTTGGCGATGGTCGCCGTGGGTGCGATCGCCATCATGTTGGAGTTGCGGATGCCGTGTTTCTTCACCATCGCGCGCACCGGCTTCCAATCCATCCACGAGCGCCGCTCGACGCCGGTCGCGAGACCGCGCTCTTCTTCGAGCAGGTCGAGCGTGTCGATGGGGAAGAGCCCGCGATCCCACTTGGACCCGACGAACGACTCGTACACGCCCTTCTCCTCGGCCAGCTCGGCCGAGGAAAGAATGGCGTGGTAGGAAACGAACTCCTGCAAGTGGTCGGACAAGGCGACCGCCCCGTCGCTGTCGAAGGGGAGGTTCAGCAAGTAGAGCGCGTCCTGCAGACCCATCACACCGAGCCCGATGGGTCGGTGGCGGAGATTGGCGCGCCGCGCCTCCTCGGTGGGATAGAAGTTCAAGTCGACCACGTTGTCGAGCATCCGCACCGCCATCTTGATGGTGTACTTCAACCGGTCGTGGTTCAGCTTTCCGTCTTCGACGTGGCGCGACAAATTGACCGAGCCCAAGTTGCACACCGCGGTTTCGTCTTGCGACGTGTTGAGCGTGATCTCGGTGCACAGGTTCGAGCTGTGCACGACACCGACGTGGTCTTGCGGCGAACGCACGTTGCACGGGTCCTTGAACGTGATCCACGGGTGGCCGGTTTCGTACAACATCGTGATCATGCGGCGCCACAAGTCGACCGCACGCAACTTCCGGAACAAACGAATCTCGCCCGCGTCGGCCATGCGTTCGTACGCCTGGTAGCGGAGCTCGAAGGCGCGACCGTAGAGGTCGTGCAGGTCCGGGGTCTCGTCGGGCGAGAAGAGGGTCCACGGTCCGTCCTCGAGCACGCGCTTCATGAAGAGATCGGGAATCCAGCTGGCCGTGTTGGTGTCATGCGTGCGACGGCGCTCGTCGCCCGTGTTCTTACGCAATTCGAGGAAGTCCTCGAAGTCGTAGTGCCAGCACTCGAGGTAGACGCAGGTAGCACCGCGGCGCTTGCCGCTGCGATTGATGGCGGCGGTGGTGGCATCGACGATCTTCAAGAACGGCACCACACCCTGGCTGCCGACGTTGGTGCTCTTGATCTGGGCACCCGTGCCGCGGATGTTGGTCCAGTCGTTGCCGAGGCCACCCGACCATTTCGAGAGCTGCGCGTTGTCGCCGACGCACTTCAAGATGTGCGAGAGGTCGTCTTTCACCGTCGTGAGATAGCACGAGCTCATTTGTGGGTGGTTGGTACCCGAATGGAAGAGCGTCGGTGTCGACGGGACGTAGTGCAAGGACGAGACGACGTCGTAGAACTTGAGCGCCCAGTCTTCGCGGTCCTTGGGCTCGTTCATGGCCAGCCCCATCGCGATGCGCATCCAGAAATACTGCGGCGTCTCCATGATCTCCTGCTGCAAGCTCTTCAAGAAGTAGCGGTCGTAGAGGACCTGCGCGCCCAGATACGTGAAGAGGGTGTCGCGTTCGGGGCGCAACTCGGCGCCCAAGCGCGCCAGATCGAACTCGAGCATGTGCGGGTCCAGTCGGCCCGCGTCGACGCCGGCCTTGATCTTCGTGGCGAAGCCCGCGCGGTGCGCGTCGGCGAATCCTTCCGTGAATTCGTCCATCCCGAGCACGGCCTTATATAGGTCGTTGAACAGGAAGCGGGCCGCGAGCGTCGAATAGATCGGATCGCGCTCGATGCGGGCACGGATCGCCATGATGACGGCCTGATTGATCTCCGAGGTCTTGATGCCGTCGTAGAGTCCCAACTTGGTGTCCCGCAGGATGCCGATGACGTCGATCGAGTCTTCCAGGCCGACGCAGCAGTTGGTGATCGCCTTCTCGATCTCGCCGATGTTGAACTCGACCGTCTCGCCGCTGCGCTTGACGACCTTGATCTCGCGACGATCGATCTTCTCGAGGAGCTCGTCCTGCTTGTGGCGACGGACCGCCTCGCGCTCTTTGCGATAGAGGATGTAGGCCTTGGCCACCTCGAACAGCCCGCGCTCGGCGAGCATCATTTCGACGACGTCCTGGATGTCTTCGACGCCGGGGATGCGTTCGTCGAACTTCTGTTCGATGAGCTCGGTGACGTCGTCGGTGACCGAGGAATAGAATTCGGAAGCGACGGTGACGCCGGTCGCCGAGCAGGCTTTCTCGATGGCGTGCTCGATGCGAGTGCGGTCGAAGTCGACAATCGAACCGTTGCGCTTCTTGATCTTGCTGATTTCCATGGGACTCCTAGCGGCCGTGGGGCCGAAATCCGCTTTAACTTGCTATCTATTAACGGGTTAGAGAATCAATCGGGGCTGGGAGTCGCTCCCCGTCGGTGGACCGGCCCACGTAACTCGTTGCGGCTATTGACGCAACATGTTGGGTGGGTCGGGTCACTGACCCCCTACCGATTGAGGTTCGGCCATATTACGAACGCCCTATAGGCGCGTCAAGTGATTCTCCCGGTTGTGAAATGTTTATCTTCGTTGCGTCTATCTTATTGACAATTATCAAGATAAGCACCTTTCGACGCGCCGGCAATGTGGAATCTTGGTGGATGACGCGTGGACAAGTTTGGGCCGGGTGTCAGGCGATGACGGCACTCGCCCTCCACCACTCTCACGCACGATTGGAATCACCAGAGTGCGCTCGAGTGAGTTCCGTTCGAGTGCCGTCATCGCCTGCACCCGCAGCATCGAGTAACATGATCGCCATGCCCTCCATAGCCGACAACGTCGCCCGCATTCGCGAGCGCGTCGACGCTGCCTTGCGCCGCGCCGGTCGCGAGGGCGACGCCGTCACGATCGTAGCGGTTACGAAGACCTTTGGTGAGGAAATCGTGCGCGAGGTCATCGACGCCGGCATCAGCGACATCGGCGAGAATCGCGTGCAGGAAATGCTGTCCAAGCAGGACGCGATCGGCGTCGGCGCGTGCCGCTGGCACTTGGTCGGACCGCTCCAGCGCAACAAGGCCGGCAAGGTGGTCGGTCGCGCGGAGCTGATCCACGCCATCGACGGCGTTCGTATCGCCGAAACGGTCGACCGCATCGCGCGTGAGCGCGGCGCTCGCGTGCACATCTTGCTCGAGGTCAACACGTCGGGCGAAGCGAACAAACACGGTGTGCCTCCCGACGACGTCCAGGCCGCGGGGCAAGCCCTGGCGCGCATGGAGTCGTTGGTGTGGGACGGCTTGATGACGATCGGGCCCACATCGGGCGGGGCCTCCGAAACGCGAGCGTGCTTCCGACTCCTCGCGGAACTCGCGCGCGGGCTGCGCGCGACCACGGGATGCGCACTCCCCGTCCTTAGCATGGGAATGAGCGACGACTTCGAGACCGCGATCGAGGAAGGGTCGACCTTGGTGCGGGTTGGGAGGGGCATCACCGGGGAACGATCCGCCCCTCGAGCCGCTCCAGTCGGGTGAGAAAATTCTTACCAGTTGGAAAGGGTTCATGTATGCTGCCCGCGAAGCAGGCCCGACGGCACCTGCAATGGGTTGAGGTGTAACAGGTTATAACGAGGTGCCGAGCCGGAAGCTTGGCTCACGGTTTGCAGAAGGGCAGCGAGGTCCGATGGGACCGTTCGAGGAGGACCGACGATGCGTATCACGCCGCTGGATGTTCGTAAGCAGGAGTTCCGCAAGGCCATGCGTGGCCTCGACGCAGACGAGGTGTACGCGTTCCTCTCGACAGTCGCCGACGAATACGAAGCCGTTCTCAACGACAACAAGGCGTTGCGCGAGCGGCTGCTCGAGTTGGACGACAAGGTCCAAGAGTATCGCTCGATAGAGCGCACGCTCCGCGACACGCTCCTGACCGCCGAGCGCGTCACCGTCGAAGCCAAGGACAACGCCCGACGCGAGGCGACCCTCATCGTCAAGGAAGCGCAGTTGGAAGCGCAGAAGTCGCTGCGTGATATCACGTCGGAAGGCGCGCGGCTGCGGCAGGAACTCCAGCGACTGCGCTCGCAGCGCGACGCCTACATCGCCAAGATGAAGGTCGTCGCCGAGTCGCACGTGAAATTCATCGAATCCGCCGCGCGCGATTTTCACGCCGAGGACCACGCGTCGGGCGAAGAGACGCGCGCCGAGCGCGTCGAAGCGCGCACCAAGGTGACGCCTCCCGCGCGCACGACGGGCCTGTTCGAAGCCCCGGCGCCGGGCCCCGACACGCTGCCGCAGCGAACCTCTAGCATCTTCGAAGAAAGGCCCTCCGACGCCACGCCGACCGAGGCCCTGCCCGGCTTCGGCGAAATTCTCGATCGCCTCTCGCAAGGTCAGCGCGACGTCCTGGAATCGGGGTCGAGTCTCTCGATCAACCCCGAGTCGAGCACGGCCGCTCCGCGCGCGTCGGCAACACCCGCGTCGGGCAATCCGCTCTCGGGCTCCGGCGAGTCGGAGTGGAACATGGATCAGTTCCGCCGCGACCTCCAGAACATCGCTTCGACGCTCCGACAGAACGAAGACCGCGACCGCTAAGGCGCGCGATCGACCCCGCGTCGCGCTGTCCCGCGCGCCGTTTTGCGGTTTCTGGGCCCCTCCGCTTTTGCTATCATGCTGCCCCTCTATGCACGGGCTCTACGACCGCATTCATGAAGCGGCGGCCTTCGTTCGCGCGCGAACCAAGGCGCGACCGCGCTTCGGGCTTGTGCTCGGCACGGGCTTGGGGGATCTCGCGGACGCGATGGACATCGACGCCGTCGTGCCGTACGCGGACATCCCGCACTTCGTGCGTTCCACCACTGAAGGACACAAGGGCAACCTGGTGCTGGGAACTCTGGGGGGGAAGCCGGTCGTCTCGATGCAAGGCCGCCTCCATTATTACGAGGGCTACTCGATGGAGGACGTCACCTTCCCGATCCGCGTGCTGCGCGCGTTGGGTGTCGAGGAATTGGTGGTGTTCAACGCCGTCGGCGGCATGAGCCCGCACCTCGACTTGGGCGATCTCGTCGTCGTCACCGACCACATCAACTTGATGGGCGACAACCCGCTCATCGGCTGGAACGACGATCGCCTCGGTGATCGCTTCCCCGACATGTCGGAGCCCTACAGCCGCGCGCGCCGCGAACTCGCGGAGAGAGTGGCATTGGAATTCGGGACCCCGCTGCGTCGCGCCGTGCTGGTCGCGGTGGCGGGGCCGAATCTCGAGACGGCGGCCGAGTATCGGTTCCTTGCGCGCATCGGCGCCGACGTCGTCGGGATGTCGATGGTGCCCGAAAATCTCGTGGCCGTGCACGCCGGGATGAAGGTGCTCGGGCTGTGCGTCGTGACCGACCTGTGTCGACCCGACGCGCTCGAGAAAGCCGACATCGCGAAGATCATCGCCACCGCCAACGCGGCCGAACCGAAGTTGCGCGCGCTCGTCGCCGAATACTTGAAGCGCGCGTAGACGCTACGATAAATGAAGACTCCATTTCCGAAACTCGCGTCGAGCCAGAACGTCGCACAGGCCGAAGAGGCGATTGCGAACTTCTGGGAGCGCGAGCGCGTGTTCGAACGCAGTGTCGAAGGACGCCCCGTCGACCGCCCCTTCGTCTTCTACGAAGGACCGCCCACCGCCAACGGCCAGCCCGGAGTCCACCACGTCATCGCTCGCTTGTGCAAAGACCTCGTGTGTCGCTACCAGACCATGAAGGGCAAGCGCGTGGTGCGCAAGGCGGGCTGGGACACGCACGGACTCCCGGTCGAGATCGAGGTCGAGCGCGAGCTCGGCATCACGCGCAAGGAACAGATCGAGGAGTACGGGATCGCGGAGTTCAATCGCAAGTGTCGCGAGAGCGTGTTCCGCTACGAAAAGGATTGGGTCGCGTTCACCAAACGCATCGGCTTCTGGCTCGACTTGGAGCACCCCTACGTCACGTACCACAACACCTACATCGAGTCGGTGTGGTGGATCCTGAAGGAGTTCTGGAAGGCGGGGCTCGTCTACCAAGGGCACAAGATCGTCCCCTTCTGCCCACGCTGCGAAACCTCGCTTTCGAGTCACGAGGTAAGTCAGGGCTATAAGGACGCATCCGACCCGTCGATCTTCGTCATGTTCCGAAGCGTCGACGCCGAAGAAGACTTCTTGGTGTGGACCACGACGCCGTGGACACTCATCTCGAACGCCGCCCTCGCGGTCGGACCGGATCACACCTACGCGCGGGTGTCGCACAACAGGCGCACGCTGATTCTCGCCGAAGCGCGACTGTCGATGCTCGAGGGTGAATACGACGTGCTGGCCACCATGAAGGGCGCCGACTTGGTGGGCCGGCGCTACCAGCCGCTGTTCCCGTATTACGCCGACACGCCCGACGCGTTTCGCGTGGTGGCGGGGGACTTCGTGAGTCTCGAAGACGGCACCGGCATCGTCCACATAGCACCCGCCTTCGGCGAAGATGACTACCGCCTGCACCGCGAGCAGGGCGTGCCGCTGATCCAAGCCGTCGCGCCCAACGGACATTTCGTCGAACGCGTGGCCGCGTGGAAGGATCAGTTCATCAAGGACGCGGATCCGTCGATCACGCAGCACCTGAAGAAAGAGGGCCGCCTCTACCGGAGCGGCAAGATCACGCACTCCTATCCGTTCTGCTGGCGCTGCTCGACACCCCTGATGTATTACGCGCGTCCCGCGTGGTACATCCGCACCACGGAATACAAGGATCGCATGATCGAGGCCAATCGCGGCATCAACTGGATTCCCAAGGAAGTGGGCGAACACCGCTTTGGCAACTGGCTCGAGAACAACGTCGACTGGTCTTTGTCGCGCGAGCGCTACTGGGGGACGCCGCTCAACGTGTGGACGTGCGCGTCGTGCGGGAAGCAGGACGCGGTAGGGAGCATCGCCGAGTTGCGCGAGCGCGCGGTGAATTTCCCGAGCGACGAGTCGAAGCTCGACCTCCATCGGCCCTTCGTCGACGAAATCGAACTCAAGTGCGAGTGCGGACAATCGATGAAGCGCGTCAAAGAAGTGATTGACGTTTGGTTCGACTCGGGGGCTATGCCGTTCGCCCAGTACCACCACCCCTGGGACGAGGGCAAGATGTTCGCGACGCAATTCCCGGCCGACTATATCTGCGAGGGGATCGACCAATCGCGCGGCTGGTTCTATTCGCTGCTCGCGATTTCGGTGTTCTTGACGGGCAAGAGCCCGTATCGCAACTGCCTCACCACCGAGCTCATCCTCGACAAGCACGGCCAGAAGATGTCGAAGAGCAAAGGCAACGCGGTCGAACCGTGGGACATCCTGAACAACGAGGGTGCCGACGCGCTGCGCTGGTACCTCGTGACCACCAGTCCGCCCTGGAGCCCGACGCGCTTCGACCGCGACGGCGTCAAAGATACGGCGCGCAAGATGCTCGAGAACCTGCGCAACGTGTACGCCTTTTTCGCCATGTATGCGAGCATCGACGGCTACGTGCACGGCCGCGACAAAGGGGCGCCGACGCAACTCGATCGCTGGGTCTTGTCGCGCTACCACTCGACGGTGGCGCGCGTCACCGAATGCATGGACGAGTACGACGTCACGCGCGCGGCGCGTTCGCTCGAACGCTTCGTCCTGGACGAAGTCTCGAATTGGTACGTGCGCCGCTCGCGACGCCGCTTCTGGAAGGGTGCTGCGGGTCCGGACAAGACGGCCGCGTACCACACGCTCTACACCGTGCTCGACGGCGTCGCGCGCTTGCTGGCACCGCTCGTCCCCTACCTCGCGGAGGAGATGTACCTGGCACTGCGCGGCGCAACGCCGCAAGTCGGCACTACCGGCAGCGTCCATCTCGAAAACTTTCCGACCGCGGACGCGAGCGCGATCGACGCCGAGCTGGAAGCGAGCATGGAGACCGCACTCGACGTCGCTTCGCTCGGGCGTACGGTGCGCAACGACGCCGCCGTGCGCGTACGCCAGCCCCTCGCCCGCGTGCTGGTGCATGCGACCGACGCCGGCCGGCTCGATCGCTTCTTCCCCCACGACGACGTCGTCGCACTGGTCAGAGAGGAACTCAACGTGCGCGCGATCGAGCGCGTCGACGATTTGCAGAAATTCGTGACGCTGGAGGCGACTCCGAGTTTCCCGGTCCTGGGGAAGAAATACGGCAAGCGCGTGCCCGCCGTCGCCGAAGCGATTCGCAAGCTCGACACCGAGGCGCTCCTGCGCTTCGGCGAGCGCGGGACGACTCCGCTGGCGATGGCCGACGGCGGCGACGCAGTGACGCTGTCGCGCGAGGACGCCACCGTCCTTGTGACACCGGTGGCGGGCTTCGGCGCGCGCGAGGAGCGCGGGCTCACGGTGATCGCGGACCTCGCCATCGACGAGGACTTGAAGCTCGAGGGTGCCGCGCGCGAGCTGATCAATCGCTTGCAGAATATGCGCAAGCAGTCGGGGCTCGACGTCACCGATCGCATTCGTTTGCGTTACGACGGGGGTGCGGTCGTGCAGCGCGTGTTCGAGTCGCAGGGCGGACTGATCGCGGCCGAGACGCTGGCGCGCGAGGTAGAGCGCGGGCCCGTCGATTGGGGCGACGGAGCGGAATTCGATCTGGACGGAGAGCGCGTCGTACTGTGGCTCCAGAAATCGGATTGACACTCATTCGAGTCGATACTATCTTACGTTCGCTTTGACGCCGCTGTAATCAGGCGTAACTAATTATCCTAGAAAGGGTTGCGAGCATGAACAAGAAAGATCTGCAGCGCTTCAAGAAGCTCGTCGAAGACGAACGCCGGCGTGTCGTACAGCGCATTGGTATGATCGAAGAAGAAATTCAGGGGATGGCTGCCAGCCAATCGGGCAACCAGAGCTACTCGAATCATATGGCCGACATCGGCAGCGACGCGATCGAGCAGGAGCAGGCGTTCCTGCACGCCAGCCAAGGCACCGACTATCTGATGGCGCTCGAGGACGCGTTGCGTCGCATCGAGAAGGGCACATACGGCGTGTGCGAGGACTGCAACGAGAAGATTCCGCCGCGACGGCTGGAAGCGTTCCTCGCCGCTCGACTGTGCATCAAGTGCCAGTCGAAGGCCGAGCGGATGCAGAGGAGCTAGCGTGGGGTTGTTCCTTCCCGCCGCCCTGATCGTCGTTCTCGACCAGATCACCAAACACCTGTTCTGGACCAACGGCCGTAACTACGAAATCGTCGACGGCTTCTTCAATATTACGTTGGTGAGGAACGCGGGCGCCGCGTTCGGCGTCCTGCAGGGCGGCCGCGTCTTCTTCGTCGCGGCCAGTGCCTTGGCGATCCTTCTCATCACCTATCTCGGCGTCAAGCTCCCGCACGAAGACCGCGCGCGCCGCGTGTGTCTCGGTCTCATTCTCGGCGGTGCGATCGGCAATCTTATCGACCGCGTGCGCTTCGGCCAAGTGGTCGACTTCGTCCAGATCGGTTTTCGCGGTCACTACTGGCCCGTTTTCAACGTGGCCGACGTCGGCGTCACCTTGGGCGCGACGATGCTCATTCTGTACGCGCTCCTACCCAAGCGCGCCGGTCGTTCGATGGTAGTCGACGCCACGCGCTCCACCGCCGCGAGCGATGACTTGGCACCGCGCGCGTGATCCCTCCGGGACGATCGGTCGCGGCCGATTGCACATCGTGAAACCATCGTCGCAGATTTCCATCGTGGTGGAGGAGGACGTCGTCGGCGAACGCCTCGACCGCTTCCTTGCCGCCCGCCTTCCCAGCCTCTCGCGCACGCAGGCGCAATCGCTCAACGCGGCGGGCGGTGTCCATGTCGACCAACGCGTGCGTCCCGACAGTTATTCGCTGTCGGCGGGCGAGACGGTTGCAATCGACCTGTCGCTGCTGCCGCGTCGGAGCGCCGACCTGGCGCCCGCGCCGCAATCGCTCCCGGTCACCGTCGTCTTCGAAGACGAATCCATCGTAGTGGTCAACAAGGCGCCCGGTGTCGTGGTTCATCCAGCCCATGGCAACTGGGACGGAACGCTGGTCAACGCGCTTTTGGGAAGGGGAACGGCGCTCTCGTCGATCGGGGGCAATCGCCCGGGGGTGGTGCACCGGCTCGACAAAGATACCTCCGGGTTGATCGTGCTCGCGAAGACCGACTCCGCGCATCGCGCGATGTCGGCGGTGATCAAGGCGCACGAGTTCGAGAAGACGTACCACGCCATCGTGATCGGTAACATGCGCGCGCGCAACGTGGCCGTCGACGCCCCCATCGCGCGACACCCCGTGCACCGACAAAGAATGACGGTGGTTTCGAGCGGCGGGCGCCCCGCGCGCACCGAGGTCTTCGTGGTAGACACCTACTATCATTTCGACTATATTCGCGTGACCACTAAGACGGGGCGGACGCACCAGATACGCGTGCATATGGCGCACGAAGGAACTCCGCTGTTGGGAGACGCGATGTACGGCGGGCGCAAACAGCGCGCGGGCAAAGGCTCCGGTGGGGCAACGTTCGAACACATCGCGCGACAGATGCCCCGACATGCGTTGCACGCGTCGCGGCTTTCGTTCGCGCACCCGGAGACGGGCAGTCGCGTGACATTCACGACCGCGCTTCCATCCGATATGCGCTTCGTACTCGAAGCTATCTATCGGGAAGATCGCGCGAAGGAGGTGTGGGTTTGAAGATCACGCAACGAGAAGTCGGCAGCGCCGCCATCCTCGACCTGAACGGCAAGCTCACCGGCGGCCCCGACGCGGACGCGTTTCGCGACGTCTTCAAGTCCCTCCTCGACCAGAACAAGAAGAACATCATCGTCAATCTCGAGAAAGTTTCTTGGATCAATTCAACCGGTCTCGGGATCCTGATCCATAATTACAACACGGTGCGGCGATCGGGCGGCGACATGGTGGTCATGCACGCGTCGGAACGCATCGAGAGCATCCTCTACGTGACCAAGCTCAACCTCCTATTCAAGTCGTTCAATTCAGAGGAAGATGCAGTCCGGAGCTTCACCCAGGCGACGCGCTAGCGCGTCGCCGTAACGTCTCCAACGACGCATGGGCAAGCACAACAACGTCGAGCAGATGATCCTGAACATCCCGAGCGACTTGAAGTACCTCGGGGCCGTGGATGCCGCGATCCAGGACTTGGCGCGGGAATTCTCCTTTTCGCCCGATGCCATCAACGACGTCAGCACGGCGCTGGTAGAGGCGTGCAGCAACGCCATCGAGCACGGCAATCACTTCTCCAAGGACAAGCGCGTGGTGGTGACGCTCCGTTTCAACGGCAGCACCTTTGTCGCGACGGTCAAGGACGAAGGCACCGGCTTCGATTACGGCAAGGCCATGCGCGATGAAGCCGGTCCCGATCCGATGAGCGAGCGCGGTCGCGGTATCTTGATCATGCGCGCCTTCACCGACGATCTCCAGTTTCGGGTCGAGAACAACGGCTTGACCGTCGAGTTGACCAAGCTGCGCGGCGGCGGGGGCGACGCCGACGAGTGACTGGGCGCCCCGCATGCGTCGGCCGGGGAACCGCTTGCGAATCGCGCGCGTAGAAGGGGAGTTCGCGACTCGCGTCCTTAGCGGGGGTCGTCGGAGCGGCTCGAGATGACCGGCCCCAACACCGCCATCGTTTCCGTCCTCTACCTCGTCTGTGGCGTCGTCATCTTCCTCTTGGGGTTGACGCTGCTGCGCGTCGGGCGCTCCAGTGCCCCCACCCGCGCCGCGGCGTTGATGTTGTTCTTCGCGGGTCTGGGACCCCTCTTGAGCGGCTCGGGGCTCGTCCTCGAGCGCTCGCTGCGCGAGGGTGCCGTGCTCTACACGAGCATGGTGCAGAACTTCGAGTACCTCTGGGAGTTCTACTTCCCGTCGCTCCTGCTCTTTACGCTCAGCTTCCCGCGCGAAAACCGCCTGTTGAACCGCTACCCGGCGATCGGGGTCGTGGTGTTCCTCCCGTACATCTTTCACCTGGCCGCGATGGTGTTCGGCGATCGCATGCTCGAGCAGTTGATCCATCTGCCCAACGTTCTGCCCGGCGAGAGCGACGTGCACAGCGCCATCCGCGATATCGACCTCACGCGTTTCGACGCCATCGCCGCCGTGCTGGTGCGCATCCTGCAGCGCATCCATCGCAATTTGTTCGCGCTGGTGAACATCGTCTACGCGCTGGTCGCCCTCGATTTGCTGTGGCGCAGCCAGCGCGGCTTGAAGAACGTGCGGTTGTCGCGCCAGCTCCGTACCGTCGGGCTCGGTGTAGCGGCCAGTGTCGCGTGCTACACGTTCGCGAAGGTGTCGATCCTGACCAACTCCAGGCTGATGCCGACGCGCGTCAACCTGGCCCTTCTGAATCTCTCGCTGGTCGCGAGCGGGGGGGCGATTGCCTACGCGGTGACGCGCCAGCAATTCCTGGGTGTGCGTCACATCATGCAGCGCGCGGTGCTCTATGGCGCCGTCGCCGCGTTGTTCGCGCTGGTCTACTTGGTGTTGGTACGTCCGGTGACGCTCTTCTTCGGACAGTACTCCGCGGCCAGCCAAGAGGCCTTCGAGACCGGCTTCATCGTGATGGTGGTGCTGGCGTTCCAACCTTCCTTGGAGCGCCTGGAATCGTCGCTCGAGAACATGCTGCGTCGCGGGCGCGGCGATTTGGGTCGCAGCTTCAAGCTTTTGGGCGACGCGGTGGCCGCCGCCACCACGTTCGAAGGTCTCGAGGAAGTGGTGACGAAGGGGCTCAAGGACTCGCTGGACGCCTCGGAAGTGCGCCTGGCGTTTGCGTACGCGCCCGACGACCCGTTGGCGATCGCCCTGGCCGAGGTCGGAGAGCCGGTGCGCCGCCGCGACCTCTTGCGGGACGCCGAGCCGCGTCGGCGCCGTTGGCAGCGCCCGCGCCGGCGCGCGGCCCTCGCCGCGTTGGAAGCCGCGCGACCGACGCTCGACCCCGAGCTCGTGCCGCCGCGCGTCGACGTATTCGTCCCGGTGGTGCAAGAGCGCCGGTGTGTGGCCTACGTGGCGCTGGGCGAGAAGACCTACGGGCTCACCTACGGCGCCGAAGAGTTGGGCCACCTTTCGCTCTTGTCGACGCAGATCGGTGCCGCCATGCAGAGCATTCGACTCTTGGCGGAAAGTGTCGAGCGCAAGGTGTTCGAAGAAGAGTTGAAGATCGCGCGCAGGATCCAGATGCAGATGCTGCCCGGCGAGCCGCCGTCGCTCGAGGGCTTCGAACTCTTCGGCGTGACCGTCCCCAGCCGTCAAGTCGGCGGCGACTACTACGACTTCGTCGTGGTCGACGGACGCTGGCTCGTGGTGGTGGTCGCGGATGTGTCGGGCAAGGGGATTCCGGCTTCGATTCTCACCGCGACGCTGCAGGCCACGGTGCGTTCGAACGCCGACGCGCAAACCAATCCGGTCGGCATGATGGGGCGTTTGAATAGACTCCTGTACCGCAACACCAGCGCCTCCGAGTTCGCCACTGTGTTCTACGCCGTCGTGGACCTTGAAAACGGCCGCGCGCGCTACGCCAACGCGGGGCACGACTTCCCGTTCGTACTCGGTAACGGTGGCTCGCGGCAACTGGTCGAGAGCGGTCTCGTGCTCGGGTGCATCGACGAGTTCGAATACCACGAGAATCACTTCGACATTCCCGACGGGGGTGCCTTGGTGGTGTTCACCGACGGTGTCACCGACTCGGAGACGCGCTCCGGCGAGGCGTACGGTGCCGGTCGCTTGCGCGCGGTGCTCGAGCGACACGCGGGCGAGTCCGCGCGCGAGCTGTGCCGCCGCGTGATCGAGGATGTGCGCACCTTCGGCGACGGCGAAAACCAGGACGACTTGACCCTGGTGGTGCTGAAGCGTCGCGCCGGCGCGGGGGTGCTCGCACGATGAGCGACGAAACGGGACGCATCCTCGCGGTTGACCCGGGCGAGCGCCGCGTCGGCCTCGCCATCAGCGACCCGCTCGGCATCACGGCGCAGGGCTTGCCCACCTTCGATCGCAAGCACGGCGATGTATTCGCGCACTTGCGCGCGCTGGCGTCGCGCTACGAAATCGAGCGGGTCGTGGTGGGACGGCCACTCTCGCTGTCGGGTCGCGAGAGCGACTCCACGCGGCGCGCGGCCGAGTTCGCGCGCGCCATCGAAGACGCACTCTCGGTCCCGGTCGACTTATGGGACGAGCGGCTCTCGAGTGCGGAAGCGGAACGCGTGCTGGCCGGCACGCGCGCGGAGAAGGGAGCGGTCGACCGCGTGGCGGCCGTACTCATCTTGCAGGGATACCTCGACGCGAGGCGTCGACCGCAATGACCGCGGTGACGCACGGGGTGCGGCGCCCGCTGGCACTCGCCGCGACGTTGGTGGTGGTCGCGATGCTCGCGTTCGGGGCGTGGGTCGCCAAGGACATGCAGAAGCGCGGGCGGGACACCGGCGAGCGCGTTCGCATTACGGTCGGTGAGGGCGCGACTTTCTCGGCTGTCGTGTACGACCTCGCGGCGCGCGGTCTGGTACCACGCGCGTGGACGCTCAAGCTGTTCGCGCGCGTCACCGGCGACGACCGCCGCGTGCAACGCGGCACCTACGAGTTCGCCTCGGGCACACCACCCGTCGACATTCTGCGCGCGCTCGTGCACGGCGACGTGCTGGCCGTGCTCGTCACGATTCCGGAGGGATTCAACATGTGGCAAGTGGCGGGGGCCTACGACTCGGCCGGCGTCGACTCCGCGAGCCTCTTGTCCGCGCTCAACGACGCCGAGCTCGCGCGGTCGTTCGAAATTCCGGCTTCGACGTTGGAGGGCTATCTCTTTCCCGACACCTATCGCATCCCGTTCGGCACGACCGCGCGTCAGATTGCCGAGCACATGGCGGCACGCGCGCGCGAGGCGTGGAGTTCGGAGTACGAACGGCGCGCGCGCGATATCGGGATGTCGCGGCACGAAGTGCTGACCCTGGCCTCGATCGTCGAGGCGGAAGCGCACGCCCCCGACGAGCGGGCCACCATCGCGGCGGTCTATCACAATCGCTTGAAGAAGCACATGCGCTTGGAAGCGGATCCCACGGTCGCGTACGCGATGGGAGGGTTTCGCGGCCGGCTCTTCTACAAGGATCTCGAGATCGACTCGCCGTACAACACGTATCGGAACGCAGGCCTCCCGCCGGGGCCGATTTGCAACCCGGGGGACGCCTCCATCCGCGCGACCCTCTATCCCGCCGACGGCGTCCACGCGTTGTACTTCGTCGCCCGCGGCGACGGGCGCCACGTGTTCTCGAACACGCTGCGCGAGCACAACGCCGCGGTGCGCGAAGCGCGTCGCAATCACGCGACGCGCGCGTCGAACGGGAGCTAGGTGGGAGGCGGCGTCCGTTGCTTGACACGTTTTCGTGCGTGTGGTGTAGTCATTCGACATGGTGACCGCGCCTAGCCAGAATTCGAGTCCCAAGGCTTCGCCCCATTTTCGGTGGAAGCTTTTCGCCGTCGGTATGCTCGCGATCGTCGTCGGCTATGTTCTGCTCGCGGTTAACGACATCACGGTAGCCCCCATCTTGCTGGTACTCGGTTACTGCGTCCTGGTGCCCCTCGCGTTCCTTTAGGCCTCCCCATTCCGGCGCCCGGATCGCCTGGTCCCGTCGGGCGAATAGCTCAGTTGGTAGAGCGTCTGCTTTACACGCAGAAGGTCACAGGTTCGAGCCCTGTTTCGCCCACCACATGCCTCAACCGTAACTTGTTTCTCCTCGTGGACTTAATTCTTGGGGTCCGCCGCGCCCCGAAGGCGGGGTCGGAGTGGGTAGACGGGAGGGCGTCTTCACGGGAACTTCGCATACGGACGCAAAATAGTGCGTTGACATGCCCTTTCGATCCGTGGTAGAATTTTGCCCGGTCGAGTAAGGTGTCGTTTTACCAACGGTGGAGGGAGGTGGGCTGTCGGCGAGCATTTCGCCGGCGGCAGGCTTCTCATATAAATGGGCCATCACCACAACCACTTTTTGGAGGTGTAGGAATGTTGAAAGGAAAGTTCGCTGTGCTATCGCTTGCTGCGGCGGCTTTGCTGTGCCTGCAGTTCGCGGGCGTCAACACCGTCAATAGCGGTGTTGTCGATCCGTGTAATTCCACGGCCAGCGGTCCGGCGGGCGTTATCTTCGCGTGTCCGCAAAACGACGGCGACCTACTGGGCGCTGCCGGTTTGACGATCAACGTCACGGTGAAAGACAACGTCAACGCTCCGGTCGTCGGCGTTCCCGCGGCAGACATTTGGCTGATCGGTTGTAACGATCTGCTCGGTCTGTGCGGCGGAAGCGGCGCGATCAACGCGTCGGCGGCGACGGACATCAACGGTCAGACGACGATCACTGGCAAGATTGCGGCCGGCGGCTGCGATCTCGGTGGCGTTCGCGTGGTCGTTCAGGGTGTTGTCGTCGGCGCAGGTGTGTGCGCTGCTCCGTGCGTGGCAATCAAGGTCAAGTCGGCGGACATTAACAAGAACCTCGTCGTCAACCTGGTCGATTTCGCGACCTTTGGCGCAGGCTACACGTCGCCGCCGAAGCCGTACAACGAGTGCATTGATTACACGGCACCGTTTGGTACCGTGACGTTGCCGGACTTCGCAAAGTACGGCTCGCACAATAACCACACGTGTTAGTGGGCATAGCGGCGTAAGTGACTCCTAAATCGTTTGCGACCGTGACTTTGCAGTTATAAAAGGAGTTTGTCGCTATGAAGAGAGCTCTAGCAGGGGTGCTTGCAATCGCGTTCGTCGGCCTGATGGCCGCCGGTGCGACGGCGCAGGTGCCTTTCTTCCAAGTGTATTTCGACGATGACAGCAACGGTAGTTACGGTGAGACGCAGGCATACTGCGGCGCGCCTCTGGCGTCACAGAACCTGTATCTCGTCCTCCTGAACGCCAACACGTTCGTGGTGGCCGTCGACTACCAGGTGTCATTCCCCCCGGCGTTGTTGTTCGTGTCGGATAACTATCCGACCGTTCCGGGTGGCTCGCTGAACCTCGGCGATTCGTTCCAAGGCAACGCCGTTTCGTACGGCCTGCCGCGTAGCGGGTTTTCGCCGATGCTCGTGACCACCATGTCGACCCTTTGGACGGGCCAATGCGATTGCGCGACTCCGTCGCCGCTTGCGGCTGGCGGATATCCCGGCAAGTCATCGCCTGCGTTCGTTCGCTGGCCGGACTATGTAGAGTTTGCGGCGGTCGGTATGACGTCGTTGCTCTGCCCGGGTCCTGTGTCGACGCGTTCGACGACGTGGGGTAGTGTCAAGGCGCTGTACCGGTAGTTTTGAACGTGATTGAAGTGGGCTGGATGAACCACGAGTTATCGGGTTCATCCACGACACGCGAACAGCGGTTCATCCAGCCTTCGTTTTTAGCTCCAGTCCTGAAGGAGAAAGCGTAATGAAAAAGGTTCTATTGATGACGTTGGCTCTGATGGTGTGTGCCATGCCGGCACTCGCCGACCATATCGGCGTGTTCCAGGATACGGGCGGCACGAATTGCGTCATGACGCAGTTCCTCCCGTTCCCGACCCCGAACGCGATGTACATCGTCCACAAGTTCAACCCGGGTTCGACGGCCGCGCAGTTCAAGGTCAACGACCTGTCGGGCTTCATCGCCTCGGCGCAGACGACGCCGTACTTGGCGCTCGGCACGTGGAACACCGACCTGTCGCTGGCTTACGGCGGCTGCGTCGTGGGTGACCACGTTCTGATGACGTTGAACTTCTTTGTTGTTACCCCTCCGGGGAACTGCGCCTCGACCCTCCAGATCGTCCCGGCTCCGACTTCGCCGATCCCGGGTGCGGTTGCACTCGTCGACTGCGCGTCGCCGAGCGGCAATCTGAAGCCGGCGAGCGGTGGCAACATGTACTTCTTCGGTGGTTGCGTCGATCCGGCGGCTTGCCTCCCGACCGGCGTTTCGAACAAGACGTGGGGCGGCATCAAGGCCCTCTATCGCTAGTCTAGGCTAGAGAGACCAAGATTCTGTTTCGAGACGCGCCCGGGTCGCTCAAACGACTCGGGCGCGTTTCTCTTTTGTAGAGGAGAAGCGGGCGCTCAATGGGCGACGTCGCGACTATTCGCGACGTCGCGAGTGACAGAAAAACCGCCACTTGTCCAACCGGCGGCGCGGGCGCGATCGGGCGACTGCGCCGCTTTTGATTGCAGGCGGTGCTAGTTACCCGATCCCATGCGCGCGGCACATGCCTTGCAGAAGCAACCCCTTGAAAAATCTTGACAGTCCCGAGGAGCGGGGAGGATATTCGGCTCGTCGAGGAGGAAGACGGGCCGAGCCCGACGGATTGCTCGAGATTCGTTTACAAAAGATGCGGCCGGCCAAGTGAGGTCCCTTCGCCCCGAGGGCCGGCGTCGGAGCTCCGTGAGGAATACGTTCATGGGGTTCACGGTTCTGGCAAAAGGAGCAAATATCATGAAGAAGTTTGTGCTAACGGTTTTGGCGATCGCCGTCATGGCGGCGCCCGCCGCCGCGCAGGTCGGCGACATCAGTATTTATGCCGACGCCGCGGGGACGAGTTGCAACGTCGCCGACGTGACGGGCCCGTTCGTCTTCAAAGACGTCTTTCTGCTTCACAAGCACACCGGTGGCGCGACCGCGGCGCAGTTCAAGGTCAGCTTGACCGGCGGATCCACGATGGCGTTCTCGTCGCAGACCATACCGGCCGGGATGTTGAACCTGGGCAACGCGAACGACGACATCTCGATTGCCTATGGCGGCTGCGTGCAGGGTGACTTCCTGATTCTGACGGTCACCTATATCGCATTCGGAACCAGCCCGGCGTGCGGGGCCATCGTGCTGGAGCCGGCGGCAACGTCGCCGATTCCAGGCGAGATCGCCATGGTTGATTGCGCGATTCCGAGCGGCAACCTCGCGGTGGTCGGGAACGGACAGGCGAACATCAACCCGGACGTGACCTGCCAGTGCGACGTCGCGATACGTACGACGACGTGGGGCTCTATCAAGGCGCTCTACCGATAGCCCGGTTCGCGAATTGGATTGTTCGAAGGGCCTCCGTGCAAACGGGGGCCCTTCGTGTTTTGCAACCCCGCGTATCTCCGGAACTCGCCTTGACACGGTCCCCCGGCGCCGCTAGACTTGTGTTCGACGCTACCTTTACGCCCCTAGACAACCCCTCTGGCGTAACTTCAATTTGATTTATCAGAGAACTAGACCGATGCCGGCCCGAACGTTCCTCGTCGCGACCGCCGGTGCCCTCGTGCTGTCCGTGTCGTCGGCTCGCACGGACGCGGCGCCGAAGGGTGCGCGTGTGGCACCCGCCACCGTCGTCCAGTCGGACGCGTCGCGGGCGCGCTTCGTGGTCGACGTCCCTCGTCCGACCTTTTTGCCCTCGCCGGCACTGCCGGGCTTCGAGCGGATCGCCCTGTCGGGCTTCGAGGCCACCGGCAATCCGGGGCAGCCACCCCAGTTGTCGCGCCGCTACATGGTGGCACTTCCGCCCACCGGCACGTATGCCGTGAGCGCACGCATCCTGGCGTCGGAGCCGCTCGGATCGCACCGCTTGGAGCCCATCGCTACGCCCATCGTTATCGAAGGCGACCAAGAGATGGGCCCGACCACGAGCGAGCGCGTCGATTGGAACGAAGCGACCTACCTGGGGTGGGTCGCCCCCGACATCGCCACCTACGACACGCCTGCGTTCATTCGACGCCAGCGCGTCCTCCCGCTCGCGGTCAATCCCGTTTTCTACGACGTCAAGACCAACGAGATCGTGGTGGCGACGCGCGTCGAGATCGACGTCCGCTTCGACGGCGGCTCGTCGTCGCGAGCGCCAGCCGCTCCCGCCGCGCGCGACGAACAATGGAACGACGTCTTCGGCCGTATGCTCGTCAACGCGCAGCAAGCACGCGCGTGGCGCGCGCCCAAGCCGGCGCTCGCGTCGAGTGCCGCCACGATGGCACGCGTCGCTCCGGGAGCGGTGAAGCTGCGCGTGCGCGACACCGGCGTGCACAAGGTCGCGGCCGCCACGTTGCTCGCCGCCGGCTTCCCGGGCGGGCAGCCGGTCGACAATTTGCGGCTGTATCGACGCACCTACGACGACAACACGCTGACGGCGGGGGAAACCGAAGTACCGCTTTACGTGCGCGAAGGCACGGGCGGTGTCGCGGGCGTGTTCGATGCCAACGATCTCGTCGTCTTCTACGGACTGCGTTTGCGCGACGACGCCACCCAGGGCGACACGCGCGAGCAGTACTCGTTCACCAATACGTATTGGCTGGAACCCGGGGCGGGCACACCCATGGCGACGCGCACGCCCGCGCCCGGCTTCGTCACCGCGGACACGACGACCGCATTTTTTGCCGCCACCGCGCACTTCGAAACCGACGCCTACTTCCGCGACGGATCCACCGCGGCGTCGAACGATCTCTATTACTTCAATTCGGGCCGGGAGGCGGGGCCGGTCGACATGCCCATGACGATCGGCGCCATCCGCCCGGGCGGGAACCTCGGGATCATCGCCGAGCTGCACGGGCAGGTGTACAACCCGCCGTTGACCGCGCGCACCATCCGCCTCTCGCTCGTGAATGGGACGGGCGAGACCGTGCTCGACGCGGCCTACACCATCAATAACAAGAACCGGCAAACCTACACGTCGGCGCCCATTCCAGCGGCCGCCGTATCCGTCGGCGCCAACCAATTTCGCGTCGCGCGTCCGCCGCTGGCGACGCGTTCCAGCGTCGAAGTGCTGATCAACTTCGTCGACGTGTCGTACGGCGCGTTGTACCGCGCGCGCGGCAACACGCTGCGCTTCAACACGGCGACGTTGGCGGGCGACACCAGCATCACCGTGACCGGTTTGTCGTCGACCACGGACTTCGAGCTGTTCGACGTCACCGCACCCACCGCACCGGTGCGTTGCATCACCGCACCGTCGAACTTCACCGCCGTGCCCGGCGGATTCGCGTTCTCGTTCCGCGAGAACATCCCGTCGCGGCGCGAATTCGTCTTGACGCCGGTCGCGCGCATGATCGACATCCCTGCCGCCGACGTCCTCCTGGACACGCCGAGTGCCATCATCGGCAGCCCCGCCGAGTCGGGCGTCGACGTGCTGGTGGTGGCGAATTCGATCTATCTCGCGCAGATGCAGACGTGGGCGACGTATCGCCGCGCGCAGGGCTACCGCGTGCTCTTGGTGGACGCCGACGACGTGTTCGACGAGTTCAACGGCGGGGTGTTGCACGCGCGCGCCATCCAGCGCTTCGCGCGTCATTTCTTCGAGCGCGGCGACGCCAGCGCCTTGGTTCTGGTCGGCGATTCGTCCGAGGACCACAAGCTGGTGCACTCCGACTCGGGCCCCAACTTCGTGCCGACCTTCACGCGCATCGACTTCGTCAACGGCAGCCCGCCCATCGACGAGGTGGTGACCACCGACAAGCGCTTCGTCAAGCTGCCCGGACCCGGTGGCGCCCCCGCCGACGAGTACCCGGACATGATCGTGGGCCGTTTGCCGGTGGGCTCGACCACCGAGCTCGACATCGTCCTTACGAAGATCTTCGGGTTCGAAGCGCCGACCGCTTCGGAGTTCTGGCGCAAGCGCATGATCATCGTGGCCGACGACGAGTACTCGGAAGGAAGCTCGGCGTTCGGCCAGGCCTTTCGCTACTGCTTCACACCCGGCGAGAGCGGCTTCCAGGCCGGTCAGGAACAGACGGCGCAGGTCATCGAGAACTCGCTGCCCGCGGGCTACGACGTGATTCGGTTCTACTTGAAGGACTACACCTCGTCGTTTTACCCGTGCTCGAATCCTTGCAACTCGTCCGACTGCATGCTGTCGACCGCCGCGTGGGCGGCGACGCGCCAGGTCGCCACCGAGCGGTTGCTCAACGAGCTGAATCAGGGAGCCACCCTCGTCACCATCCAGTCGCACATGAACCGTTCGACCGTGACGCACGAACGACTGTTGTCGACCGAATCGGGATCGGTGCTCGGCGGAACCGGTAAGGATCACCTTCGCGTCGCCAATTTCGGTCGGCCGTGGATCATCTTCGGCATGGGCTGCCACTTTTCCGACTACGCGATCTTCGAAGAGCGAGGTTTGTTCTCGTTGTCCAACGACCCCAACGGCGATTGCTTCGCTGAGCAGTTCCTCTTCCAGAACAGCCGCGGGGCGGTCGCGACGTACGGGAGCAGCGGCTACGAATTCCTGGGGTCGAACGTGTCCTACATGAACACGATGTCCCAGGTGTGGTTCTACGAAGCGCCCTACGACACCATGGTCAATCAGACCCAGGCCGAGTGGAAACTGGGCCAGCTCATGTTCCTGGTCGAATCGCGCATGGTCAGTTCGCAGCCGCAGCAGGTCGAGCGCTACCACATCCTCGGTGACCCGCTCTTGCAAATCGACGCGGGCCCGCCGTCGTTCGTCGTGACCGTCGACGGTCGCCCGGTGACGAACGGCGAGGATGTCACGACCCGCGGGGACAGCGACACCCTCCAGGTGGTCGCCGTGGTCACCGACGAAAACGCGATCAACGAATTCAAGCTCGAGATTGCCGGTATCGACATGACCGACTCGCTACGGGTCGAGGCCCTCGTCGACGCCAATCTCCCGCGCGCGCGGCAGTACCGCTTGAGCTTCGCGCACAAGCTCCGGCCCGAGAACTACGACATCGTGATGCGCGCCTACCAGTCGCCCGACACGCTGGCCGGCCAGTACCACATCGCGGCCGAATTCACGCTGCGCGTCGAGTCGAGCATCGAGGTGTCGGTCAACGGACGCGTCGTGCCGAGCGGCGGCCCGGTTCCGGCGCAGGGAAACTACCGCGTCGACCTGTCGTTCCCGGTGTTCGTGCCCGGATCGCAGATCGGCGTTCTCATGGACGACACTCCGGTCGTGCCCTTCACCCTCAACAACCCCAGCGCGGAAGACTCGCTGGCCTGGATCATCACCTTCCAGAAATCGCTCGCGGCGGGCCCGCACACGCTACGCGTGACGGCGGGTCCGACCATCGAGTTCAACTATCAGCTGGTGGTGAGCACCGACGGCGGCATCGCGGACGTCATGAACTATCCCAACCCGTTCCGCGACGCCGGCACGAACTTCATGTTCTCCAACGAGGTCGAGATCACCGACGGCACCATCGACGTCTACACGGTCAGCGGCAAGCGGGTCCGCACTCTCGACATCCCTCTGTCGGCGCGGTTCCCGGGCAGTAACGCGGTCTTCTGGGACGGCCGCGACGCCTCGGGCGGCGTGCTGGCCAACGGCACCTATCTGTACGTGATCAAGGTGCAGCAGCGCAGCGGGTCGGCCACCGCACGCGGCAAGGTCTCGAAGCTCCAGTAGCCCGCTAGAGATTCGCAGCGGTTGGGCGTGCCGAGGGCTCCCGGAGTGAGCAATCCCGCAGCGCGCCATACCCGAACGATTCGGCGCGCGAGGACGCGAGGGGAGGGAGCCCTCGGCACACCAAAGCCTCGAATAGTCTTTGTCGGTTTTTTGCCCCCTTTGTTAGACTTCCGCGCGTTGCCACCCCGCACTCGGGGCCCGCGACGCCACACCATGCCCGAAAAACGTACTGCCAGCGGACTGTTCGAAGAGCTCAAGCGTCTCACGACCGAGAGCCGTAACCCGAACACGCGTGAAATCGACTTGGCACCCACCGAACGCATCCTCGAGATGATGAACGACGAGGACCGCGGTGTCGCGGACGCGGTGCGGCGGGCACTGCCCGACGTGGCGCGCGCGGTTGAATTGGTAGCACAGGCGTTCGCGCGGGGTGGCCGCTTGTTCTACATCGGCGCTGGAACCAGCGGGCGCCTGGGTATTCTCGACGCCTCCGAATGCCCGCCCACCTTCGGTGTGGATCCGGAGATGGTGCAGGGCATCATCGCGGGCGGGCGTGAGACGGTGTTCCGCTCGCGCGAAGGGGTCGAAGACGTGGAGGCGGCGGGCATCGAGGACATCGCGCAGGCGAATGTGGGCGAGCGCGACGTGGTGGTGGGTATCGCGGCCAGCCGGCGCACACCCTACGTACTCTCCGCGCTGGCGGAGGCCAAACGCCGCGGCGCGCGCACGGTGTTCGTGTGCTGCAACGACGGCGCCGACCCCGGCGTCGACGTCGTCGTGACGGTGATTCCGGGTCCGGAAGCGATCACGGGTTCGACGCGCATGAAGGCCGGTACGGCGCAGAAGATGGTGCTCAACATGATCACGACCGCCAGCATGGTGAAGCTCGGCAAGGTGTACGAGAACTTGATGGTCGACGTGCGCCCCAACAGCGCCAAACTGATCGAGCGCGGCAAGGGCATCGTCATGATGCTGACCGGGCTGGCCTACGACGAAGCCACCGCCGTGTACGAAGCGGCCGATCGCAACGTGAAAGTCGCGGTCGTGATGGAGCGGCGTCGCGTCGACCGGGCGCAGGCGGAAAGCCTCTTGCGCGACGCGGGCGGTTTCCTCGCCCGCGCGTTGGGAGAACGGGAATGACGCGCGGTCGCGCTGCCACCTGGGGCGTGGCACTCGCCGTAGCACTGGCACTGGGTGCGTGCGGCAAGAAGGCGTCGACCGGAAAGGTCGTCGTCCATTTCTGGCAGTTTTGGGACCTGGCCGTGATCGAACCGCAAGTAGCCGCCTTCGAAGCCCTGCACCCCGACGTCGACATCGAAGTCGAGCAGCTCACGTGGGCCACCGGCTTGGAGAAGATTCAAGCCGCCCTCGCATCGGGGACACAACCCGACGTGTGCGAGCTCGGGTCGACGTGGCTGCCGCGCTTCAGCTACGAAGGCGTTCTCGCCGACATCACACCCGTCTACGAAGCCGAACGCGACAGCTTCCTGATGTGGGAGAGCGCTCTATGGAACGGGCGCGCGTACGGCCTCCCGTGGGTGCAAGGCTCGCGCGCCTTGTTCATCAATCGGACGCTGTTCCGCCGCGCGGGTTTGGATCCCGATCACCCGCCAGAGACCTGGGACGAGTTGCTCAATGCCGCGCAAAAGATCAGCACGCTGGGGACGGGCATTTACGGCTTCGGGCAGAACATCGGCGAGCGCTATGTTCTCTACAAGAAGTTCATGGCCTTTGCATGGGGCAACGGGGGCGACGTGTTCGACGAAAGCGGCGCGGTCGTCTTGAACAGCCCCGCGGTGCTCGAAGCGCTCGAGTTCTATTTGAAGCTGGCGCCGTTTTCGCTCCAGGAGAAACAGGAAGTGCTGGATCAGTACTTCAAGACGGGCCGTTTGGGAATGCAGATCTCGGGGGCGTGGAATCTCAAGAACTACCAGCTCGAAGCCCCCGACCTCGACTACTCGGTGGCGTTGGTACCCAAGCCGGCGATCGACCACGGGTCGCACGCGAGCTTCGCGGGAGCGGAGATGCTGGTGGTCTTCAAGGCGTCGCCGCACCAAGACATGGCACTCGAATTCGCGCGCTTCTTGCAAGCGTACCCGCAGGCGAAGCAAGTCTCGCTCGCGGCGGGCAGCGTGTTTCCCGCTTCGCGCGCGGCCATGAACGATTCGACCTTCATGTCGGATCCGCGCGTGCGCGTGTTCGTCGAGCAGTCGCTCACCAGCCGTACCACCCCCGCGCACCCGGGGTGGATCGAGATGGAAGAGGCGATCGACCGCGCGGTGGAAGAATCGCTGTACGGCCGCCGCGCGCCGCGCTGGTGCTTGGACGACGCCGCCAAGGAAGTGCAGCAAATCGCCGCGCGCTTCCCGAAGAAGTAGGTGGGTGTGGCGAGCCGTCGCTTCGTGCTGCCGACCGCCGCGTGGTTGCTGCTCCCGTGGGCGGTCGTGTACGCCGCCTTCTTCGTGTTCCCGTTCGTGTTCTCGTTCGTCCTCGCGTTTCTCCACTACAACCCGCTCAACGTCGCCGGCACTCGCTTCGCCGGGGCCGCGAACTTCGCGCGCCTCTTGCACGACCCGGTCTTCGCGGGGGCACTGCGCAACACGATCGTCTTCGTGGTGGGGACGGTCCCGGTGACGACGGGGCTGGCACTTCTCGTCGCCGGGCTGATGCGCGGCCCGGTGCCGATGAAGGGCTTGGTCAAGGCCGCGCTCTTCTTGCCGTCGATACTGTCGGTGGTCGTGATCTCGCTCTTGTTCAAGTTGTTCTACGCCCCCGGCGGTGCGTTGAACGAGCTGTTCGCGCGTTTCGGCCTGGAGGGACACGGCTGGCTCACCGACCCGCGTACGGCACTCCCGGCCATCATGGTGATGGACGTGTGGGCGGCCGTCGGCTACTACGCCATCGTGCTCGATGCGGCGCAAACGTCGATTCCGGATTCGTTGTACGAAGCCGCCGAGTTGGAAGGGGCGGGCGTGTGGGCGACCTTTCGCCACGTCACGTTTCCGCTCTTGAAGCCGGCCATCGCCTTCGTCTTGGTCATCAACACGATTCGCTCGTTTCAAGTCTTCGTCGAAGTGCTGGTGATGACGCAGGGCGGCCCGCTCGGTTCGACCAATACGCTCGTCATGTACCTCTACGACACGGCGTTTCGGCGGCTCGACTACGGCTATGCGAGTGTCGTCGCGTACGCGGTGTTTCTCCTCTCGGGCGTCTTCTCGATCGTGGCCATGCGGCGGCTTCGACCCGAATCCGCGGTGGAAGGAGCACGCCCGCTGTGATGCGGATACTTCGCATCTTCGTGCTGACCATTCTGGTGGTGGCGACGTCGTATCCACTGGCGTGGATGATCGCCATCTCGCTCAAGACCGCCGACGGCCCCAGCCTCCGTTACTATGGAGAGGTGTGGACGGCCGGACCCTTCGGCCGCTATTTCATCAATAGCTTGGTGGTGGCGGCCGTCGTGTTGGCGGGCAACATCGTGTGCTGCACGATGGCGGGCTATGCCTTCGCGCGCTATCGAATTCGCGGCGGCAAGTTCCTTTTCCTGCTGGTGCTCTCGACCATCATGCTGCCCAAGCAGGTCATCTTGGTTCCGCTCTACATCCTGATGCAGAAGATGGGGCTCATCGACACGTATTGGGCGCTGACACTGCCGTTCCTGGTCGATCCGTTCAACATCTTCCTCATTCGCCAATACGTGACGACACTGCCCGCCGATTGCGAAGAAGCGGCGCGCATCGACGGGGCGGGCGAATTCACCATCTTGTTTCGCGTCGTGTTCCCGATGTTGAAGCCGGTCTTGGCGGTGGTCGCGATCCAGACCTGCCTCACCAACTGGAACTCGTTTCTGTTTCCATTTATACTGACGCACAGTGCCAACATGCGCACCCTGCCGGTGGGTCTCGCGATGTTGTCGCAAGGCGCGCACAACGTCGATTGGGGCCATTTGATGGCGGGAGCCGTCCTGTCGGCACTGCCGGTGGTGGCCGCGTTTCTCGTGTTCCAGCGCCGCATCATCGGCGGGCTCACCGCGGGCATTTCGAAGTAACTCGATCACACCATGCATTCCATGTGGCCATCGCTCGTCGGCAAGGACCGCGTCACCGCGGTCGGATTGATGTCGGGCACGTCGATGGACGGCGTCGACGCGGCGCTGGTCGCGATGTCGCTCGATGGGGAGCGCCCGCGCGTCGAATTGCGCGGCTTCGCGAGTGTCGCGTATCCCGACTCCCTGCGCGAATCGCTCGCCGACCTGGCCGCGGGGGCTCAGGTCACCGCCGAAGACGTCGCCATGATGGGGACCGGTGTGGCGGTGGCGTTCGCGGGGGCCTTCTTCGACGTGTGCCGCAGTGCGGGTGCCGACGCGCGCGCGGTCGACTTCATCGGCTCACACGGGCAAACCGTCGCACACGTGCCGCCCGGGAGCGGCTCGCCGGTGGCGGCCACGTTACAGATCGGTCCACCCGCGATGATCGCGGCCTTGACCGGTGTCACGACCGTGGGAGATTTTCGCAGCGGCGACGTCGCCATCGGGGGACAGGGTGCGCCGCTCGCACCGTACTGCGATTACATGCTGCGCCGCAGCGACGAACACAATCGCGTGATCTTGAACATCGGCGGCATTTCGAATCTCACGTATTTGCCCGTGCGCGCCACGCGCGACGACGTGATCGCCTTCGACGCGGGACCCGGCAATATGGCGGTCGACGTGTTGTATCGCGCGCTCTTTCCGGGGCAAGGCGACTACGATGAAGACGGCGTGCGCGCGATGGTGGGGACGGCGTCGCGCGCCGTGATCGAGCGGCTCATGCGACACCCCTACTTCGCCGCGACGCCGCCCAAGTCGGCGGGGCACCGCGAATTCGGCCCGCCCTTCGCGTGGACGCTCAAGACCGCCGTCGAGAACGAGGATGGAACGGCGGAGGACGTGCTGGCTACGGCGGCGGCGCTGACGGTGGAGGCGATCGTCGACGCGATGCGGCGCTTTCTGCCCGAGGATGGCGTCGACGAGGTGTTCGTGACCGGTGGCGGTGCGCGCAACCGCGCCATGCTGATGGGGCTCGAAGCGGCTCTCGCGCCCATTCCGGTGCGACCCATCGACGAGCTCGGCATTCCCGCCGAAGCCAAGGAGGCGGTCGACTTCGCGTTGCTCGCCCGCGAAGCACTGCTCGGAAGACCGAACGTCATTCGCGCGGTGACGGGGGCGTCGCGCGCATTGGTATTGGGAACCATCGCAAGGGGCACCGAATGAAGTCTGGCTTCTCTCGCGCATTCACGGTACTGGCATTCGTCGCCGTTCTCTTCGCCGTCGACGCGCGCGCCGCGAACAAAGGACAAGAGCCGACCATCCGCGTGCTGGTGTTCTCGACCAGCGGGTCGGCGACCATTGCGACCACCGAGGGTTTTCGCGTGCTCGCCGGCAGTGCCGTGCTGTTCGAGGCGGAGAGTGGCGGCACGGTGTCGGTCTACCGCGACGGGAACGCGCTCACGGTTCGCCACGACGCGTCGGGCCAGAAAGCCTCCAGCGAGGGTGAAGTCACCATCGTGCCCAAGGAGAAGCCGGTCTCGGTCGCCGGCGTGTGGTATCCTGGCAGCATTCGTGCGCTTGCGCGGGAAGACGGGGGAGTGGACCTCGTGAGCTTGGTGCCGCTCGAGACCTATCTCGAAGGTGTGGTCCCGCACGAGATCGGCGAGCCCGGGCCCGACGCGTACGCGGCCGTCGAAGCGCAGGCCGTGGCCGCGCGCACGTATGCGTTGTCGCGCATGCACCTGAATCGCGACAAGCCCTACGACGTCGAATCGGGCGTCGAGGACCAAGTCTACCGCGGGACCGAGAAGCGCGGACGCCTGGCGAGTTCGGCGGTGTACGACACGCGCGGGCTGGTGCTGATGAGCCACGGCGACTTGTGCGACGCTTACTACAGTGCCACGTGTGGAGGACACACCTCCGACATCCGTTTGATTTGGCCCGACCGGCCGGCGGCGCCGTACTTGTACGGGCGCCGCGATCGTGCGGACGCGGGCGGCGAGAGTTTCTGCGCGGCCGCGAAGAACTTCCGCTGGCGCTACTCGTGGTCGGGGCACGCGCTCGGCGAGATGGTGCGTCAGACGCTCCCGATGGTGTTGGGTGTCGACCCCGCGGACGTCGGAGACTTGGTCGACGTGCGGGTGAAGGAACGCAGTCCGTCGGGTCGCGTGCAGAAGCTGGAAATCGTGACGTCGACCCAGACCTTCGTGGTCGAAGGCGACAAGATTCGCCGCGCCATCATGCTCGACGTGCCGCGCGGGCGCATCTTGCCGAGCACGTTGTTCGACGTCGAAACGGTCATGAGCGGTTCGCAGGTCGGCATCGTGAGCTTGGTCGGCGGCGGCAACGGGCACGGTGTGGGAATGTGTCAGAACGGGGCCCTGGGCATGGCGCGCAAGGGCTACTCGTACGCGATGATTTTGCAGCACTACTATCCCGGCGCCGAGGTGAAGTCCGGTTACTAGTATGAACAAAGAGCACGACGTTCTCACCCCCGAAGTCCGCTTCCATCTGATTCGCAAGATGGAGCGGCACAAGGTCATCGCACTGGCCGGGCCGCGCTTGCTGCCGCACGAGCGAAAATACCTCGAGTTTCACAGCGTGTCGGGCGTCATTCTGTTCGCGCGCAACATCGAGAGTCTCTCGCAGGTGGGCGATCTGATCGGCAGCGTGTGCGAAGAACTCGCGCGCGAAGGTTTGAACCCGCTCATTATGGCCGACCACGAGGGCGACTTCGTGGCCGAGTTGCGGCAGATCATCGGCGTTCCGCCGGCACCGCTCGCGGTCGCGGCCACCGGCGACTTGGACCTCGCCGCCGAAGTCGCGTACGAGACCGGCACCGCGATGCGCAAGCTCGGCGCCAATGTCGTGCTCGCCCCCGTCGCGGACTGCTACTTCGAAGCCCCCAGCGCCATCACGGGTTTGCGCACCTTCGGCGCCGACCCCGAGCGCGTGTCGGCCTTCGTCGAGCAGACCATCGCGGGCTTCCGCAGCGCCGGTGTTCTCTCGTGTGCCAAGCACTTCCCGGGTCACGGTTCGACGCCGGAAGATTCGCACGAGACCTTGCCGGAGATTCGGAAGTCCTCCGAAGCCCTCGCGTCCGCCGACTTAGTACCGTTTCGCCGCTCCATCGCGGCCGCTGTCGACCTCATGATGATGTCGCACATCGCGTATCCGATGGGACGCGAAGAGTTGATTCCCGCGAGCTTCGACGCACGCATTATTCGCGGCATGCTGCGCGGCGAATTGGGCTACGACGGTGTCGTCATCACCGACGCCCTCGAGATGGCGGGCGCGCGCTGGTACGCGTCGGAGCGCTCGGGCATGGTAACGGGCGGAAACGAGCGCTCGCTCTTGGCCGGTTCCGATTTGCTCCTGCACACGCGCCCCATCCCCGAGCAGGTGCAAATGGAACGCGGCGCCGAGCCCGTGATGTCGATCAACGTCATGGAGACCATCGTGCGCACGCTGGAGAAGATCGTCGACCGCGGACGCGTCGACGAAAAGCTGGCCGAAGCGGCCGCCGAAAGCGAGCCGTTGCGCAACGTCTTGTCGATTCTCGACGCATCGAGCGCGCGTGTCACGGCCTTGCGCGAGCGAGCGGCCGACCCGCGCACCGCCGCGCGCCCCGCGGGCGGCAAGGTGATCGAGCTCAACGCGTACCCGTCGGTGCCGTCGGTGTATCGCACGGTGGCGGAGCACAGCATCACCGCGGGCAGCGACTGGTCGCGCTTTCAAGCGCTCGCTCCCGATTCGAGCTACATGGTGGTGCCAATCGAATGGTCGCCGAGCGAGACTTTGAAGAAGCAAGACGTCGGCGGGTTTCTCGACGTGTTGTGCCGACACTTTCCGCGCTGGCAACGCGCGCCGCTCGTGACCGGATTCGAGACCGACGACGAAGGCAACTTTCGCCCCGTGTTCCAGCGCGAGCGCGCGACCGTCGTCGACGCGGCGCGCTTCACCGGGGGCACTACCCCCGCGCGATCGCTCGAGGGCGAAGAGATCGTGGTCGTGCTCTCGTCGCGCGGGGCGCCGTCGGAAGAATTTGCGCTCGGGCTCTCTGCACTCGCCGACGCGTATCGTCCCACGCTCGTGGTGCTGACCGGTTGGGTCGTCGACGATTGGATTCCCGAAGGTACACCGGTGTTGATCTCGCTCGGGGCGTCGACGCAGGTCGCCTCGGCGGTGGCACAAGTGCTCGCCGGTGCACTCGTTCCGGAAGGTTCGCTGGCCGGTCTCTTGCCCAGCCCGTATCCCCGCTCACCCGCTTAAGGCGTTGAAGCACAGCGAAGTAGGGGATTGACACCACGCGGCGTTGCTGCTAGCTTCGGGCTCCGCGTGAGTCACCTTCCCGATCGCGCGTCCATATTCCGGAGCCGTAGTTCAGTTGGTTAGAACGCCTGCCTGTCACGCAGGAGGTCGCGAGTTCGAGTCTCGTCGGCTCCGCCATACTTCAACGAAGAGCCGTTCGGCAACGATGTCGAACGGCTTTTTCGTTGCATGACCGTCGCGCCCCCACCCTTCCCGATCCCCGCTTGTCCTTATCGACTACCAATATTCTTCTTGACGATAATCGATAAATCGGTTATTGATAGTCAATATCAGGAGGAAATGAACCATGTCAACCCAACCCTCGTCATCCGCCGCGCTGCAGATCTCGTTCGTGGTGCTGAAGATCCTCATTATCGTGAACTGGGTAGTCGGCGCCGCGATCTTCACTCTGCTGGTCTTCCTGCCCACTAGGGCATGGATCATGAGCTCGCTCGATCTATCGCCTTCGCGAGAGGCCGAGCGGGTGATCATGGGCCTGCGCTCGGTCGCTGTCATCGGTATCGCCTCGGTCCCGCTGTACTACGCCATCCTCAAGCGAATGCTCGCGATCATTGAGACGGTTCAAGCGGGCGATCCGTTCGTGGCCGCCAACGCGCGCCGCTTGCGCGCGATCGCGTGGGCGCTGTTCGCGCTGCAGGCTCTCAGCCTCGTCGTCGGAATGATCAACAAGGCCATTTCGACTCCGGGGCATCCGATCGATTTGAACGCGGGTTTTTCGATCAACGGCTGGATCGCCGTGCTCCTCACGTTTGTGCTGGCCCACGTGTTCGCGCACGGCACGCGCATGCGCGACGACCTCGAAGGGACGGTGTGACGTGGCGATCGTCGTCAAGCTCGACGACATGCTCCACGATCGGCGCATGACGCTGACCGAACTCGCCGATCGGATCGGAATGGCGCTGGCCAACCTCTCGATCTTGAAGACCGGCAAGGCGCGCGCGATCCGCTTCTCCACACTCGAGGCGATCTGCGAGGAACTCGCGTGCCAGCCGGGCGACATTCTCCAGTTCGAGCCCGAGAAAAAAACTACAAGGAGATCTTCCAAATGAACCAGAACGTGACGTTGACCATCGCGTCTTTGCTTTCGATCGTCCTCTTCTCGTTGCACTGGGCGGACGAAATCGCCCGCGGGCTCGAGCCGGGAACCAACCCTGCCATCGGGGGCTTGGCCATTCTTGCGGTCTGGCTGTGCGGAACGCTGGTGCTTACCGGACGTCGGTCGGGGCTCATCATCGTCCTTCTCGCGTCGATCCTGGGGGCGGGTGTCCCGGTCCTCCACATGCAGGGCGCGGGACTGGTCGGCGGCCGCATCGCCGCCAACTCGAGCGGCGCCCTCTTCTGGGTGTGGACGAACATCGCGCTCTGGATGACCGCGATCGTCTCCGTCATTCTGTCGGCATGCGGACTGTGGAGCCTGCGACGGCGCGAGGCCTAGCCGGGCGTGGTATCATTAAGGGTAACGCCGCCCCGCAGCCATCGTCCTATATCCCGAACGGCGGTTCTTCGTGTCCTCTCGTCTGCTCGTCGTCGCCTGGGCGACGCTCGTCTGGTCGGCCGCGGGCACTGCTCCCGCGCGCGCGATGGGCTTCGACTTGGTGGGCTGGGTCGACCCGTCGGGGTCGAACAATTACACCGACCTGTGGGCGTGGAGCCATCCGACCAACGGGCATTCGTACGCACTCGTCGGCAACAACGCGACGGGCCTGCACATCATCGACGTGACCGACCCGGCCAATCCGTTCCAGGTGACGGTCGTCAACACGGTCCCGCGCTTTGACATCAAGACGCGCGGCAACCTGGTCTACTCCGTTGACGGATTGGTGAACGGCCCGGGCGGGATTCTCGACATCACGAATCCGTCGAGCCCGGTGGTGGTGGGAAGCTTCCCCGGCGGGCACAACATCTGGATCGACTCCAAGGGCTTCCTGTACGTGGCACTCCCGGGCCTGACCTGCTACGACCTCAACAACCACGCCACCAATCCGAAGTTCGCGTGGCGTATCGAGAGCCCCGACGGTCACGACGCCTTCGTCGACGGTGACATTCTCTACGACTTCCGCGGCTATGCGGGCACCTTCATCTACAACGTGGCCAATCGCTACGCGCCGCAGCTCTTGGGATCGATCATCGACCCCGCCGTCGTCTATCACCACGAAGGACGTCTCACCGAAGACGGTCGCTACCTCTATCTGTGCGACGAACTCGCGGTGAGTCCCAAGCCCGACATCACGATTTGGGATCTGCAGAACATCGCGAATCCGGTCAAGGTGGGCGGCATCTACGATCCCACGGCGAGCGCGCACAACTGCTACGTGATCGGGCGCTCGCTCGCGGTCGCGTACTACACGGCCGGCTTCAAGCTGTACGATATTTCGAATCCGACCTCCCCGGTCTTGGCCGACCAGTACGACACCTATCCGCAGTCGGGGGAAGGAATCTTCGAGGGTGCCTGGGGCTGCTATCCGTCCGGTCCGGGCGGGACCGTCTACATCAACGATCGCCCCAACGGGCTCTTCGTGTTTCGCTTGGATTTCGCGACACCGGTCGCGAGAACGCCGCCGGCGTCGCTCGCGTTAGCACCGAACACGCCCAACCCGTTCGGCAGTTCGACCACGATTCCGTTTCGCCTCGAGCGTTCCGACGACGCGTCGATCGTCGTGTACGACGCACGCGGCGCGCGCGTGCGCGATCTCGAGCGGAAATTCTTCTTAGCGGGCGAGCACGCCGTCGAGTGGGACGGACGCGACGACGACGGTCGCGCGGTGGCGTCGGGCGTGTATTTCTGCCGGCTGCGCTCCGGCGGCGGCGAAGCGATCCGCAAACTCGTGTTGATTCGCTAGCGCGTCGGCGCGTCGACGAAAACAAGAAGGCCGCTCGAAGCGTCGTCTTGCCCCGACGCTCCGAACGGCCTTCCGTTTGTCGCTATGACAAACTTCTAGTGGTGCGGATTGACCGTCGGTGCAACCACCACCAGCGTGTTGAGGACCGTCAGGTGAATGGCACCGGTGACGACCTCGGCATGCGTGATGGGTCCAAGCACCTGCTCGCTATCTTTGTCCCAAGGCCGGATTCGTTCGGCGGTCAACGAGCCGTCGTCGCCGATGTGAACGCGCACATCGAGGCGCTGGTCCACCGCGACCTGGGTCTCGAACGCGGCCGGGTCGTAGGAGACCGACGTCCCCATGACCGCGAAGGTGCCCGCGTCGCCGTCGACAGCGGTCACGGCACCGCGCAACACGCCGCGCGAACAATCGGCTTGGCCTTGGTTACCGTTGCCGGCGGCGACCACCTGCGGGCCGCAGCGCGCCAGCCCGATGTCGCGCGCGATCAGGCGATCGGGGTCGGTGGCGAAATCGCCGCCGACCGCGGCATAGACACCCACCGGGAACGGATTGGGAATCTCCACCATGACGCCGAAGTTCGCGTCGGTGAAGTCGGACACGTCGCCCTCGGTCTCGGCCAGGAGCACCGTGATCTCGATCGGCGTCGTGGGCGTCGTATTGGCGTTGGGCAGCCTCGTCACCACGTACACGCCCGCCTTCAGGTGATTGAACGCGTACAGACCGTTGCGGTCGGTGAGGGTGACGCGGCGCGTGCTGCCGCCGTTGCCGTCGTCATCGTCATCGTCGCCATCTTCGCCGTCGTGATCCTCATCGTCGTCATCATCATCGCCGTTGAGGGCGACGACGGTGTTCGCCTCCGAGATGCTGCGCAAGAGGATGCGTTGGCCGGGGACACCGGTTTCGAGACTGTCGACGGTACCGCTGCTATCGGCGTCGTTCCAGACCAGGCCGGCGATCGTGCCGCCGTCGATGGGGGCGCCGATGTCCAGGCGGGCCGAGAAGGCCACCGCGACGCCCTTGTCCACGTTGAACTGGACGGTGCGCGGCAGGCTGGTCTCCTCGGGTGTCCACTTGCCGTCGTCGTTGGCGAACGCGAAGTTGATCGCCGCACCTTCGCCGTTGATGCCGTTATCCGGATTGGCCACCGTCACGCCTTCGGGCAGAAGGTTGACGAACGTCAAGGTGATCGGTTCGGCGTAAGGGAAGCGGCTGTTATTGGTAATCGTGAGATCGACCGACAGCACCGCCAGCGAGTCCTCATAATGGAGGTTCGAACCGCGCAGGACGAACGGTCCTTCGCAGCGCCGGTGGTTTTCGTCGCCGGTGGCTCCGAGCGTAATCTGGAAGTCGGCCTTGCCGACCTCGCCTTGCATGAGTCCGGCGGAATTGGCCGACGAGCCGGCTGGAGCCGTGGAATTATCGCTGCATCCAGCGGCGGCAAATAAGCTCGCAGCACAGAGAAGCAGCCAGAAGGTAGAGCGCATAGATGTCACCTCTTTTTTGGGGGGGCGGAGCACGATTGTAGCACACCGACGCCCCGCAAGTCGCGTTAAGGTTTCATGCAAAGCGCATGGGGCGGGCCGCCACGCGGCTTGACCACATCGCCGTTCTATGTTAGAAATCAACGAGTTATGCGGACGCCACTTTCCGTCCTCCAGTCCGTCCAGTGCTGGCTCCCGCAAACGGAGACGTGGTTGTACACCCAGGTCCGCTTCCTGCCTGCGGACATCGAGTCCACCGTCGCCTGCGAGCGCACCGATAACCTCGACCAGTTTCCCTTTCCGCGCATTCGTTGCTTGAAAGACGCGCCCGCGTTGACCCAAGTTTGGGACCGCGCGATGCGAAAGCTGGGAATTCGTCACCACCTCGCGTTTGCGGTCGACGCCGGACAGCGCGCCGGTGCGCGTGTGTTGCATTCCCACTTCGGCGTCGTCGGGTGGCGCGACCTCGGCGTCGCGCGCCGACTGAATCTCGCCCACGCGGTGACGTTCTACGGCGTCGACGTACGCTATTACCCCGAGTCGGACGCGCGCTGGTTCGATCGTTACCAGGAAATGTTCGCACGAATCGACGTCGTCTTGTGTGAAGGACCACACATGGGGAAATCGATTGTGGCGCTCGGGTGCCCGCCGGAGAAGCTGCGCGTGCACCACTTGGGCGTCGACCTGGCCACGATTCCATTTGCACCCGTGGCGTGGCAGCAAGGCCAGCCGTTGCGCGTCCTGTTGTCGGGGTCGTTTCGCGAGAAGAAGGGATTTCCCGACGCCATCGAGGCGTTGGGCAAGATCCGGAACGAAGTCGATCTCGAGATCACCATCATCGGCGACGAACACGGCCTGCCCAGTACCGTAATCGAGAAGAAGAAGATCCTGGACGCGATCGCGCGCAACGAGTTCAGCGCCCGGACCCGACTCCTCGGCTACCAGCCGTATCGCGTCGTCATGGAAGAAGCGCGTCGCCACCACGTGTTCTTGAGCCCGAGTGTGACCGCCCAAGACGGTGACAGCGAAGGCGGGGCACCCGTGTCGCTGATCGAGATGAGTGCGGCCGGCATGATGGTCGTGAGTACGACGCACTGCGATATCCCCGGGGTCGTGATCGACGGGTGGACGGGCCTCTTGGCGAGTGAGCACGACGTCGAGGCACTCGCCGCGCACCTACGCTGGCTCGTCGCGAATCCGTCGCGCTGGAGCGACATGCGCGCCGCGGCGCGCGTCCACATCGAGGCCGAGTTCGACGCCGTTCGACAGGGAGAGCGATTGGCCGCAATTTACCGCGACATCGACGCGCGTCGCAGCCGCGAGGCGGTGCGCGCGTGAGCAACGTGCTCGCACGCGCTCGCGATGCGGCGCGCCATCAGGCGTCGGTTTGGCTGCGTGTCGCGACCAGACATCGCACCAGCCCGTTTCCGCTCGGGTCGGGCACACTCGACGAAGACGATGTCGAGCTGGCCCGCGAGGGGCTGCGCCCGCACGCGTCGGGCGCAGGAGACGTCGCACGCGTCGCGCAATTCGAAGCGGAGTTCGCGCGCTGGAACGGTTCGCGCGAGTCGTTCGCGTTCATGAGCGGGCGCGAATCGTTGAGTGCCGTCATCGCGGCCCTCGGGCTCCAGCGCGGCGACGAGGTCATCGTTCCCGGCTACACGTGTGTCGTGGTTCCGAATGCCTTCGCGTTCGCGGGGGTCGAGGTGGTGTTCGCCGACATCGAGCTGGAGACGTACGGGCTCGACGTTACCCAGCTCGCACGATGCGTGACGTCGCGCACGCGGGCCATCTTGATCCAGCACCTGTACGGTCTGGTGTGTCGCGACTATCTGGCCATCCTCGAGTTCGCGTCGGCGCGGGGCTTGCACGTGATCGAGGACTGCGCGCAGGCCACCGGTGCCGTGTGCGACGGCGTTCGCGTGGGGAACCGTGGCGACGCGGCGTTCTATTCGTTCGAGCAATCGAAGGTCTTGACCACGTTCCAGGGCGGGGTCGCGATCGCGAAGGATCCCGCGGTCGCGGCGCGCCTGGCGGAGGTCCGCGACCGCGCGCCGTTTCCGGACGCGGCCCGAACCCACCAGATCCTCTGCAATCTCATCGTAAACTTTCGCGTCTTCAAAGATCCGCAGCGCTGGTGGCGGGGCGACGTCGCGCGCCTTCGTTTCGGTGCGCGTCACATCGAGACGACGACGGCGCAGGAGATTCGCGGCGCGCGCCCCGAAGGCTACGGAGCGCGCATGCCCGCCGCTCTCGCCGCCATCGCGTCCAACCAACTCCGCAAGGTCGACTTCTACAATGCGCGCCGGCGCGAACACGCCGCGCGCTGGGACGCATGGTGCGACCAGAACGGCTTCCCACGCGCGCACGTCGTCCCCGGTTCGACGCCCGTCTTCCTGCGCTATCCGGTGCTCGCGACCGCGGCCCTCAAGCGAAACCGGTCGTGGGCGCGCCGCCAGCTCGACGTGGAGCTCGGCGTGTGGTTCGTTTCGCATCTGCATCCTTCGGATCGAATGCTCGACGGTTGCCCGCAGGCGAGCGAGGCGGTCGCGCGCTGCATCAACTTCCCGACACTCTTGGGCGATCGGACCACGGCGGGTCGACATGACGGCGAATAGCGCGCCCATCTTCATCATCGGGAACCCCCGCTCCGGGACCACACTGCTCCGGTTGATGCTGACGTGTCACCCGCGCATCGTGATTCCGCCCGAGGCCGGTTTCTTGATTCAATTGCAGAAGGAACACGGCGGATTTCGCGGCGGGGCGGAGGCGCTCGATCGCTTCGTGGCCGCGTTACTCGCGAGCCCCAAGTTCGAATACTGGAAGCTCCCGGAGCCGGTCCTGCGCAGTGCACTCGCGGAGGCAAGGCCCGGCACCTACGCGGCGTTGATCGCCGCGGTGTATACGTGCTACGCGTCCGTGCACCAGCCGGGAAAGTCGCGCTGGGGCGACAAGAACAACCACTACTTGGCGTACATCGAAACCATCGCGTCCTTGTTTCCGGACGCGCGCTTCGTGCACATCGTGCGCGACGGCCGCGACGTCGCGTGCTCGTATCGATCGCTCTCCGACGTGAAGGGCGCATACGCCCCGCGCCTTCCGAGCGACGTGTTCGAAGCCGTCTTCGACTGGAATCGAAACCTCGCGCGCATTCGCCGCTCGTTCGCGCGCGTGGGGTGGGGAAGCGCCCACGAGTTGCGTTACGAAGACCTGGTGCGCGAGCCCGAAGCGGTGTTGCGCCGCGTGTGCGAATTCTTGGGCGAGGAATATGCGCCGGCCATGCTGGAGTACGACCGCGAGAATCGGGAGCGCGAATTGGAGCCGCGCGACTTCGACGCGTGGAAGCGCAAGAACCGCGACGGCGTCGATCTCGCCGCGGTGGGCCGCTGGGAGCGGGAGTTGTCGGCCGAAGAAAAAGCGTTGGCGCAGGTGGCCGGTGCCACGATGCTGCGAGCGTATCGTTACGCCACACCCACCCGCGCCAACTTGCAGACGCGTGCGAAGTATGTCCAACTCGCCTTCCAGTGCCGCGCGCGGCGCTGGATGCGGCGCTTCCGACTCACTCGACCAACGTCATCTTCTTCGTGAGCACGACCCCGTTCGATTCGATCCGGTAGAAATACAAACCCGACGCGACGCGTTGGCCGGTGTTGTCGCGGCCGTCCCACGTCACCGACTTGGCACCCGCGGATTCCTGCCGGTCGACCAGCGTTCGGATCATTCGCCCTTGCACGTCGTACACGGACAGCGTCACCGCGCCGCCGGCCGCGGGCACGTCATAGCGAATGATGGTCGACGGGTTGAACGGGTTGGGCGTGTTTTGGTGCAACGTGAGTTGTGTCGGAATGCCGCCGTCGACGCCCGAGGTCTCGGTCGGGTCGACCGGGGCGCTCTCGTTGCCCGACGAATCCACCGCGACCAGCGCGTAGCGCGGCTGCGTTCCCTGCGCGGGGTCGGTCCACCGAGTCTTGACCGTGAAGCCGACGAACGTCGTCGGTTCCAACGTGTGATTCACGCTTCGATAGACCTTGTAGCCGAGCAAGTCCTCCGACTTCGACGCCGACCACGTCAACACGTTACCGGTCGGTGTACCGTACGCGACTCCGAACACGGTGGGCGGAATGGGAAGAATGTCGTCGGTCGAGTAGCCCGAGTCGGGCGGCGAGTCGTAGAAGGTGAAGGCGCTACTCGTGGTCGCGCGCACCATGAACACCGACCAGCGCATGCCTTGCGTGATGGTCGAATCGGCCAGCGTTCCCACTAATACGTTGTATTCGTTCTCGCCGTGGTTGGGCACCGCGGTCACCCAGTCCCAGCCTTCGAGGTTGGGCTGTCGATCCGAGGGCGGGGCCGACGGCGGCGCCGCGAGCGGCGACGAAGTCGACGCCGTCGCATCGATGCGCCGATAGATCTCGTAGCCGCGAATCGTCGCGGGTGCGCCCGGGCGATCGTAGCCGGAACGCGCGAAGGTCACGCGCACGCGGCGGCCCTGGTCTTCGGGAACGTCCAAGATGGATAGAATGGACGGCTCCGGTGCGGTGTCGACGCCGGTGCCGCTCACGTTGATCGAGTTGCCGCACTCCGCGCCGGTTTCGACGACGCAGCTGTACGTCGTGGCCGACGTCGGAGCGAAGCGAATCGTCACCACCAGCGAGTCACCCGACGCCAGCGAGAACGGGCCGCCGCCGGAGAGAATCGAGAAATTCGAGCAAGACTCCGTGACCGAACCGCTGACCATGGTGGCGCCGGCGTTCTTGATGACGAAGGGCGCGTCGGCGAACGTCCCCGTCGTTACCGATCCGAAGTCGTAGTTCGTCGGGTTTACGGTTACGTTGCAATCTCCCAGGAAGAGCAACCACACCGCGCCCAAATCACCCTCGCCGTAGAACGGACTGCCGTCGTCGTCCAGGCGCGCGCCCACCGCGAGGTCGGTGGTACCGTCGCCGTTGAAGTCGCCGATCGACGACAAGCCGAGTCCGAATTCGTCGCCGTCCAAAAGCGGTCCCGCGAAGCCGCCCGTCGTGCTGCTGATCTTGGTGGTGTTGATCACCGTACCGTCGGGCTGGATGTCCAAGAGCCACAGTGCCCCGCGATTCAGCCCGCCGTCGTCGTCGGTCTTGGCCGTCACCGCGATGCGGGTGATGACGTCGCCCACCTGCACCAAGGCACAGGCACTCCCGAAGCCGCACGCGGTGGTGAGCACGCCGGTGAAACCGCCGGTCGTCGTGCTGATCTTCGACTGCCCCTTCACCGTACCGTTGGTGTTCATGTAGACGATCCAGACCGCGCCGAAGTCGGCGCCGCCGTCGTCGTCGCTGATCGCACCGACCGCCAAGTCGATGACACCGTCGACGTCGACGTCGCCGATGTTGCCGGGGCCGGTGCCGAAGCGATCGCCCAAGTCGAGGTCGCCGGTGAATCCGCCCGCCGTCGCGCTGACTTTCTGATAGCTCTTCACGGTGCCGTTGGTATTGAGGAAGAGGACGTAGAAGGCGCCCTGGTCGGCGGCACCGTCGTCGTCGAAGGGAGCACCCACCACCAAGTCTTCGGTGCCGTCCAAGTCGAGGTCGCCGATGGCGGTGACGAAAGCACCGAACCAATCGCCGTCGTCGAGGACACCGCCGAAACCGCCCTCGAACTGCGAGATCTTCTGCTGCGTCCTGACGGTTCCGTTGGCGCGCAAGAACAGGATCCACACGGCACCGCGGTCGGTGCCGGTGTTGGCGCCGCCGGCGCCGTCGTCGTCGAGGCGCGCGCCCACGGCGAGGTCGGTGACGCCGTCGTTGTCGAGGTCGCCGATCGACACCACCGAGATGCCGAACTCGTCGTACGGATCGATGGTGCCGGTGAAGCCGCCCCTGCCGTTGCCGATCTTGACGTACGACTTGACGGAGCCGTTGGCATTCAAGAACATCGTGTACAGCTCGCCGTAGTAGATGTCGGGATTCGGGTAGGCACTCGGCATAGCCGCCGAGGTACGCGCCGGCGGCGATGTCGGTAACACCGTCGCCGTCCATGTCGCCGAGCGAGGTCACACCCGAGCCGAAGCGCTCGTTGTAGTTGAGCGCGTCGAAAAAGCCGGAGAGGGCGCTGATCTTGGCTTGCGACTTGACCTGGGCGGTCGCGGTCGAGACGAACCCGACTTGACCGATGAGGAGCGAGAGAACGAGTGCGGGGATACGGCACGTCGTCATAGCGATTCCTCCGAGCGGCCTGTTGCTATACGGTTGGCGGGATTGCGCGGCTAGTGTAGCATCCGGTTGACGGTCAGGGCAACAGCGGTTTTCCGCTCCTCGGCGTCCGTATCGATATTCCGAATGGATCGAATCGACTACTCCTCGTTCAACTGGCGTGCGCTCGAGAGCAACAACCGCTGGGTACGCCGGCTCCTGCCGCTCGTGCGCGGCCGCGTCGTCGACTTGGGGTGCGGCAGCGCACCGTATCGCGAGGACATTCTTACCGTGGCCCAGACGTACGTCGGCGTCGACTGGCCGTCCACCATGCACGACACGAGCCGCGTCGACGTGTTCGCGGATCTCTCGACCCCGCTCCCCTTCGCCGACGCATGCGCGGACACGGTCACGGTGTTCAAAGTACTCGAACACCTGCGCGAGCCGGCCGCATTCTTGCGCGAATGCCATCGTATGCTGCGGCCGGGTGCGCACGTGGTGATCTTGGTACCATTTCTGCACCCGGTGCACGAAGCACCGCACGACTACTTTCGCTACACGCGCTACGGACTCGAGCATCTCCTGCAACAAGCGGGTTTCACCGACGTTTCCGTTTTCGAGAAGACGGGCTTTTGGGAGATGTGGGTGCTCAAGTGGAACTACCACACGCGCCGTCGCGCGCGCGGGCTTCTCAAATTATTCTGGATTCCGGCGTGGTGGCTGGGCCAGATGATCGCACCCGCGCTCGATCGCATGTCCCCGCACCCCGAGATGACCGCGAGCTACGCCGCGCACGCGAAGAAGCCGTCGCGCGCGTCCGCGTGATCGAATGTCGCACGACGTCGACATGAAGCACCTGCGCAAGCGCGCCACCTCGGGCGCGCGCTGGACCGCCACCTCGACCGGTGCCAAGATCTTCCTGCAGTTCATCCAGCTCGCGATTCTCGCACGCCTCTTGAAGGTGGAAGACTTCGGGTTGATGGCGATTGCGAATGTCGTGCTCGCCTTCGCGACGACTTTCGCCGACGCGGGTGTCAGCAATGCCATCATTCACTACCGCGACGCCAAGCGCGAAGAGCTCTCGAGTTTGTACTGGCTCAACGTCTTGGGCGGCGTCTCGATCTTCGTTGTGATGTGGTTCGCCTCGCCGTTGATCGCGCGCTTCTACCACCAGGCGACGCTGACATCGGTCCTGCGCGCGGCCTCCTCCATCTTCATCGTCGGTCCGCTGGGGCAGCAATTCCAGGTCTTGTTCGAGCGCGACCTTCGTTTTCGTCGCCTGGCCTGGATCGAGATCGCGTCGCTGGTGTTGAGCTCGGTGGTCGGCATTACGCTGGCACTCCGCGGCTACGGCGTGTGGTCCTTGGTGTGGGCCTCGGTGTTGGGGAGCGCGCTCAAGTCGCTGACGCTGGCGGTGGTCGGTTGGACGCACTGGCGTCCCATGCTGCGCTTCGTCCCGCGCGAATGCGCGCGCTTCCTCCATTTCGGTGCCTTCCAGATGGGCGAGCGCACCGCGAACCTGGCCGGCCAGCACCTCGACAAACTCGTGATCGGATACTTGATGGGTCCGGGGCCGCTCGGTTACTACGAGCTTGCGTATCGTTTCATTGCGCGGCCGTATCAAATTATCAATTCGCTGTTCACGCGCGTCGCGTTCCCGGTGTTCTCACACGTTCAGAGCGACCGCAATCGCCTGCGCAAGGGTTACCTCGAGTTGATCGAAGGGTTGGGTGCGGTGACGATTCCGTTGTACCTCGCGATGTTCGCGCTGGCCGGTCCGATGGTCGGGGTACAGCTGGGCGCGCGCTACGAGACGACGGTCGGCCTGTTGAAGATTCTGTGGATCGTTGGACTGACGTTCTCGCTCGTGAGTCCGGCGGGAGCCCTCTTGCTCGCGGTGGGGAGGGCCGACATCGGCTTCTACATCAATCTGACGCGCACGATCTTGATCACGGCCGGCGTGTGGATCGGTTCGCAACTGGGGGCTCACCGGCATCGCGTGGTCGCTGGTCGTCGTGGTGGTCGTCGTCATGTTTCCGTTCCAGGCCTACATTCGCTGGTTCTTGGTGGGCATGGGCTGGGGCGAGTTCATCTCGCGGCTAGCACCGTTCTTTGGTGCCGCCGCCGTCGCGTCCGCCGCGTGTGTGGCGGCACACCGGTGGGTGCCGTGGCCGAGCGACTTGATCGAGTTGGGCGTCATGCTGCCGGTCGCGGGTGTCATGTACGTCGGCTTGTTGTGGTGGCGCGCGCGTCCGCGCGTCGAGCGCATCATTCGTCTCGTGCGCTCCTGACACGTTGCGCGCCTCTGTCGGCGCGTGATAATCTCGCCCCTTCTATGAAAGACGCACCCGTTCGCAGCAAAGATCGCTTTCTCGTTTTCGGCGCGCCGCAAATCGAACAAGCCGAGATCGACGAAGTCGTCCATTCTATAAGGAGCGGGTGGCTCGGCACCGGCCCCAAGGTGGCGCGCTTCGAAGACGACTTCAAACTCTACAAGGGCGCACCGCACGCGGTGGCACTGTATTCGTGCACCGCGGCGCTGCACCTGGCGATGGTGGCCTCCGGTGTGGGCGAGGGCGACGAAGTCATCACGACGCCCATGACGTTCTGCGCCTCGGTCAACGCCATCATTCATACCGGAGCGACACCGGTGCTTGGCGGATGTCGACCCGCGCACGCAGAACATCGACCCCGCGCGCGTCGCGGAGAAGATCACGCCGCGCACCAAGGCCATCATGCCGGTCCACTTCGCGGGACGCGCGTGCGACATGGACGCCATCATGGCGCTCGCGAAGCAACACAACCTCATGGTGGTCGAAGACTGCGCGCACGCCATCGAGACTCGATATCACGGCCGCGAGGCCGGATTGTTCGGCGACTTCGGTTGTTTTAGCTTCTACGTAACGAAGAATGTCATCACAGGGGAAGGTGGCATTGTACTCACGAAGGACGAAGCCCACGCAGCCCGCATCAAAGTACTCGCACTACACGGCATGAGCAAAGACGCGTGGAAGCGCTTCAGCGATTCGGGCTGGGTGCACTACCAAGTCATCGAGGCGGGCTTCAAGTACAACATGATGGACATCCAGGCCGCCATCGGCATCCATCAGTTGAAGCGCGTCGAAAAGAATTGGCTGCGACGCCAGGAGATTTGGAATCGCTACAACGAGGCGTTCCGAGCTCTGCCCATCGGAATACCAAAAGACCCCGAGCCGAACACGCGCCACGCGCATCATCTCTACACCATCATGGTCGACGAGAAGCTGTGCGGTATCCGCGCGACGCGTTCCTCTCCGCCATCCAGGCGCAGGGCATCGGCGTCGGTGTCCACTACTTGAGCATCCCCGAGCATCCGTACTACCAATCGCACTACGCGTGGCGGCCCGAGCAGTACCCGCACGCGATGAAGCTCGGCCGCGAGACCGTCAGTCTCCCGCTCGGTCCCAAGCTCACCGACGACGACGTCGCCGACGTGATCGAAGCCGTCACGCGCGTGCTCGCACGCGCCTAGTCGTTGTAATGTCGCAGCCCCTCGTCAATATTCGCGATTTCGAGCAAGCGGCTGCGCTCCGCCTTCCCAAAGACGTGTTCGATTACTATGCCGGCGGGGCGCTCGACGAAGTGACATTGCGCGAGAATCGCGCCGCCTACGACCGCATCCCGCTTTTCTTCAAGACGCTAGCCGACATCGGAGAGCGCTCGCTCGCGACCACGGTGCTCGGCACCGAGGTGTCGATGCCGCTCCTGGTCGCACCGACTGCCTTTCATAAACTGGCGCACGTGGACGGCGAGCTGGCCACCGCGCGCGCGGCGGCGAAAGCGGAGACGCTCATGGTGGTGAGTACGCTCTCCAACACGGATATCGAAGACATCGCCGCCGCCTCCAACGGACCGCTGTGGTTCCAGCTTTACATCTACAAAGACCGCGAGGCCACGCGCGAACTCGTCGCCCGCGTGGAGAAGACGCGCTGCCGTGCCATCGTGCTCACCGTCGACGCGCCGGTGCTGGGCCGGCGCGAGCGCGATACGCGCAACCGCTTCGCACTTCCCGAAGGTCTCTCCGTGAAGAATCTCCTCGGCGCCGGCCAGGGGGTGGTGTCGCCGGAGACCTCCGGCTCCGGTCTCTCGACCTACGTGTCGAGCTTCATCGACCCGTCCATCTCGTGGCGCGATATCGACTGGCTGCGCGACTTGACCGAGCTTCCGGTGGTCGTCAAGGGCATCGTGCGCGCCGACGACGCGCGCCGCGCCGTGGAGATGGGCGTCGATGGGATCGTGGTATCGAACCACGGCGGCCGCCAACTCGACACCGCGCCCGCCACGATCGACGCGCTCTCTTATGTGGCCGACGCCGTCGACGACCGCGCCGAAGTCTACGTCGACGGGGGTGTCCGACGCGGCGTCGACGTGGTCAAAGCACTCGCGCGCGGTGCGCGCGCGGTGATGGTCGGTCGCCCCATCCTGTGGGGTCTTGCCATCGACGGCGAGAGCGGCGTTCTGCAAGTGCTCGAAACCCTGCGTGCCGAGATCGACAACGCCTTCGCGTTGTGCGGTTGCACGTCGGTCGAGGACGTCGATTCGTCTCTCCTCGCCCCGGATTCCGCCTGATGCATAACGTGCCGAAGTCTCTGCACGCGCTTTTGCACACCATCGTCGACTACGCGGGCTTGTTTCCGCCGGCGTCATTGTCGATGGACGGCGGCGGTCGAGAACTACGCCGCGTATCGAAACGACCCGCACGCGTGGATGCTGGGGCGCTTCGTCGTACCCGTAGCGCGCTTGGACGAGTTGACCCAAGCGGTCGCCGCACTCAAGGGTCCCAAGGAAGAGCACCACTGGCGACTCTCTGCGCTGGTAGGAGAGGACGTCGCGGGTGACGCTGCGAAGATCAACGCGTTCAACGCCGCCTCGCGCGGACTCGTGATCGACGCGGCCGAGGTCAAGGCCAGCAACGCCGTCGCCATCAATTATGTCGCCTCCGCCATTCCCAAGGAAATCAAAACCTATGTCGAGATTCCTGTAAGCGATGATCCGCGCTTACTCATCGCGGCTATCGCCGCGAGTCGTCTGCGCGCCAAGATTCGCACGGGCGGTATCGTGCCGGAGGCGTTTCCGCCCGTCGATCATATCTCGCGATTCATACGGGAGTGTTACACCGTCGGCGCCGGCTTCAAGGCGACCGCCGGCCTGCACCACCCGCTGCGCAGTACGCGCGCATTGACGTACCAAGAAAACTCCCCGCGCGGCGTCATGCACGGATTTCTCAACGTGTTCTTGACCGCCGTCTTCCAGTACAATGGCCTGACCCGCGGCGACGCCACTACTATAATGAGTGGGGAGACCCTGGAAGGCGTTTCCTTCGGGGACGACGCCGTGACCTGGAAGGACTATTCCGTAACACTCGGGGAGATTCAGACCGTGCGCCGCCGCTTCGCGGTGGCGTTCGGGTCGTGTTCGTTTCGCGAGCCCGTCGATGACCTCATCCAGTTAGGACTGCTCACATGACCATGCGTCGCTCCTGGGTTTCGTCCGCGCAAGCCGCGAACACCGACTTCACCATCCACAATATTCCCTTCGGCGTGTTCCGCGATTGGGAAGGCGACGACGCCCCGCGCGTCGGAGTTGCCATCGGCGACCGCGTGCTCGACGTCTCCGCGCTCAAGGCGTCGTTGTTCACCGGAATGTCGAAGCGCGCCGCGGACGCGTGCGCGGAACCCATCACTGAACGCGCTCATGGCGCTCGGCAACGAATACGCGACCGCACTGCGCGCGCGTTTGATCGAGTTGCTGGACGCCTCCCACGTCGATCTCGAGACGAACAAAAAGGCGGTTCAGCCCGCCTTGGTCGCGATGAGCGAAGCCGAAATGCTCCTGCCCGCGCAAATCGGTGACTACACCGACTTCTACGCGTCCATTTATCACGCCACCAACGTCGGCATGATGTTCCGTCCCGACACGCCGCTCTCTGCCCAACTACAAGCACATTCCCGTCGGCTATCACGGGCGCGCGTCGTCCATTGTAGTGTCGGGCGCACCCGATCAAGCGGCCGCACGGACAAACCAAGGCCGACGACGCGGCAGCACCGTCGTTCGGTCCCACCAAGATGCTCGACTACGAACTCGAGATGGGGGCCTTCATCGCCGGCGGCAACACACTCGGCGAACCGATCGCAATCAAAGACGCGCGCGCGCATCTCTTCGGCATGTGCCTCGTGAACGATTGGTCCGCGCGCGACGTCCAGCGCTGGGAGTACCAACCGCTGGGTCCGTTTCTGGCGAAGAGTTTCGGAACCACGATCTCACCCTGGGTGGTCACGATGGACGCTTTGGAACCATTCAAAGTCGCGCCTTTCCGGCGCGACGATGGAGACCCCGCGCCTCTTCCTTATCTGCACGACGCCGATGACCAGCGCGCGGGGGGTTTTGATATCACCGTCGAAGCCTGGCTCGAGAGTGCCAAGATGCGCGCGGACGGCTTCGAAGCCGTGCGCGTCTCGCGCGGCACGACGCGCGATCTCTACTGGACGCTCGCACAGATGGTGGCGCACCACACCTCGAACGGGTGTAACATGAAGCCCGCCGACTTGATCGCCACCGGGACCATCTCCGGACAAGAGAAAGAATCGCGCGGCTGTTTGATCGAACGCACATGGAAGGGAAGCGAGCCGTTCACCCTTCCCAGCGACGAGACGAGGACGTTTCTACAAGACGGCGACACCGTCATCTTGCGCGCCTTCTGCGAGAAGGACGGCGCGCGCGTCGGGTTCGGCGAGTGCCGCGGGACGATCGCGGGTTAGGCGCGGACAAACCCGCCACGGATTGTGATAGAATGGTTGGGCTCGTGCATGGAGGCCCCCATCATGACCACGATTCGTAGCGTGATTCTCGTCCTCGCGTTGCTCACGGCGTCCGCGTCGCAAGCCGAAGTCCTCATTCTGCAGAACGACAGCTTCACGGACGGTGGGACCCTTAATTGCAATCAAGGCGTTGAAACGGATACCTATCTCGCCGCAAAGTTCACCGCGCCGCCGACCGCGTATCCATACACCATCAGGAGTGTCCGCGTCCTGACCTGCCAGGCCACGTCAGGCTTGCAAGGCGCTTTCGTTGTCGATATCTGGCATGACACCGGTGCGTTGAATCCCGGCCCGCTTCTGTGGAGTTCTTATCCGAACGGGTACATCATCGGCGGGGCGCCGCCCGGGTTTAGCGTCATCGACCTGTCCGGGGAACCCATTCCCCCCATCACGTCCGGGACGATTCGGGTTGGACTCTATGCTGTTTCCATCGAGCCTGGTCTGGGTTTCGGTGTCGACACCGACGGTATCGTCCCCCAGAGAAACCTCGTCATGCTTTCCAACGGCATTTGGAAGTACAGCGAGAATGCCGGCCTCACGGGCGACTGGATCTTTCGCCTAGAGATCCAGACCACTCCGACCGCTGTCGGTGACGGCCCGTCCTCCGGATTCGCGCTCGAGCAGAACGTTCCCAACCCATTCAACCCTGTGACCACGATCCGCTACCAAGTTCCGGTCGATGGCACCGAAGTGACTATTTCTGTCTACGACGCCGAGGGACGACTCGTCCGTACGCTCGTCGACGAGCGGCGGCCGGCCGGCAGCGGGTCGGTGGGGTGGAACGGAGTCGATCAGCGCGGCGCGCGCGTGGCGTCCGGCGTCTACTTCTATCGCATGCGGGCCGGAAGCTACGACCAGACCAGAAAAATGGTGATGCTCAAGTAGTCCTCACTTCGCGTACTTCGACCAGACCCTAGTAGTAACTCCTGATGCGCGCCCGATCCTCGTTTTCCTGATCGGACTTGAAGTAGATCTCAATCAACTCGATGCGGTCTTTCGCTTCGTCGAATGCATAGATGAGACGCAGGCCCGTTCTCGCCCCGCGTCCCTTCAGACTCCGACACGCGAACTTGCGAACTTTGAACACCGGGAGTCTCGTTTTCCCGAGCCCCGCGATCGGAACGATGCCCATATCCTGATCGAGTTTGTGGAAGGCGAAGAGCGACGTATGGATCAACGTCTCCAAGTCTTCCTCGAGCGTCGCGAATCTCCGCACCAACGCGCGCACATCGCGGTCGAATTCTGCCAGCCGCACCACCTCACGAAACCTCATCCCCTTCATCGTCGTCCCCCCGCACCGAATACTCTGGCGTTCGATAGAACACCGACTCATACGCGATGATGCCGCCCTCGTCGGTCGCGAGCCACGGGACGTCCTTGTGCGAATACTCGCTGATCTGTCGCGCACTCATGTCCGACAGCCGACGCAGCACGTCGTTGATCAGGTGCAACTCACGCCCGGAGAGCTTCGACAGGTCGGGATTGCGGAGCGGCAAGTATCGCTTCTGCTCGAAGTCGAAGTAGGGGCGCGCCACGCGCACGAGCTCCCGCTTCTCGCTCATCGCATCCACGAGTGCGCTGAATTCCATCGGCGTGGGTCCGAAGTGGTTCCGCTGGTAGGTCGCACCGATGAGCTGCTCTTCATACTTCTCGTAGTAGTCGAAGTCGATGAAGTAGAGAAGTTTGTAGAGCACCGTCTCGCCCATGTTCGGCTTCGCTCCGACGCGGGCGAGAACGTAGAGCAGCACTTCTTTGAACTTCTCGACGTTCTTCTGCGGGACCGCGATGCGCAAGGACGTGCCGGATTCACGAACCACGTCGCTGCGGTTCGCCGCGTCGAAGACCGTGGGCCGTGCAGCAACGAGTCCGAGAATCTGATCGCTCGTGACTTTGAGCGTCTTCGCCAGGCGCGCCAGCTCGTCCGACGACACGCGGCGTCGCCCCTGTTCTATAGAGGTGACCGCCGGCCGCGAGATCTTGAGCGCCTTGGCCAGGGCTTCTTGCGTCAGGCCCGCTCGCTCGCGTAGCAACTTGATATTCTTGCCGATAGTGCTCATCGATGTTCGCTGTCAGTGAGCATAGCGAGAGTCCGATTATCCGTCAATACAGTGTATGAAAATCGTACATCGGTGCCTTGCGCGTACCGGGCGCCCCGGTGCTATAGTTTGCCAATCCAAGTACCAGAGCCTTCGAGACCACCAACCACCTCAACCGGAGAACAAGCCATGAGCGCATTCGCCGCCCTGCATCGCGACGGACATTCCATCGAAATCGATCCCAAGCACGTCGACGCCTTGCGCGCGTCGCTGCGCGGCACATTACTGACATCCGCCGACGCCGCCTACAACGACGCGCGCTCTATTTGGAATGGGATGATCGATAGGAAGCCAGCACTCATCGCGCGCTGCGTCGGTGTGTCCGACATCCTCGCCGGTGTCAAATTCGCGCGCGAGACAGGCATCGCGCTATCGATGAAAGCCGGCGGCCACAACATCGCCGGGACCGCCGTCGCCGACGGCGGCTTGATGCTCGATCTTTCGCAGATGCGCGGTGTGTGGGTCGACCCCAAGGCGCGCATCGCCAACGCGCAACCCGGCGCACTCTTGGGCGACGTCGACCGCGAGACCCAGCTCCACGGCCAGGCCGCCGTGCTCGGCTTCGTGTCCATGACCGGTGTCGCCGGGTCTGACCCTCGGCGGCGGCTTCGGGTACACGTCGCGCCGCTTTGGTTGGACCAGCGATAATGTACTTTCCATGGACGTCGTCACCGCCGACGGACGCCTCGTCCGCGCGAGCGAGAAGGAGAACGCCGACTTGTTCTGGGGCCTCCGCGGTGGTGGCGGCAACTTCGGTGTCGTGACCAACATCGAGTACCAGCTCTATCCCCTCGGCCCCGAGATCGTCGGTGGCGGCATCGCGTGGCCCGCCGAGAACGCACCCGAAGTCCTCGCTATGCTGAAGCAGCTCGCCGAGACATCGCCCCCCGAGATGGCCGTCGTCGGTGTGCTGCGCATGGCGCCGCCCGCGCCGTGGATCGAGAAGGCCTACCACGGCAAGCCCATCGTCGCGTTGTTCGTGTGTCACACCGGCAAGGTGGAAGAAGCCGAGAAGGCCCTCGCACCCATCAAGGCGTTTGGAAAGCCCGTGGGCGACGTCGTCATGAAGCGCACCTATTGCTCGCAACAAAGCATTCTCGACGCCGCCAACCCCAAGGGCCGCCGCTACTATTGGAAGTCCGAGTACGTGCCCAAGCTCTCCACCGAGCTGTTCGACGCCGGCATCGCGCACGCCAAGAAGATCCTCTCGCCCCACTCCGCCGTCATCTTCTTCCCCCTCGGCGGTGCCATCGCCCAGCACAAGAACGACCACTCCGCCGTCGGCAACCGCGACGCCCAATTCGTGTTCAACATCCCCGCCGCCTGGGACAAAGCCCGAAGACGACGTCGCCAACATCGAATGGGCCCGCACCGCCTGGCGCGACATGAAACGCTTCTCGACCGGCGGCACCTACATCAACTTCCTCACCGAGGAAGAAACCGGCGACCGCATCCAAGCCGCCTACGGCTCCAACTACCGCCGCCTGGTCGACATCAAATCGAAGTGGGACCCGGAGAATCTGTTCAGGATGAATAAGAATATTGGGGG
>CAVTNQ010000004.1:0-47282 GCA_963736125.1 Candidatus Latescibacterota bacterium
GACGGTTACCGAGAACCGGGACAGACATTACTCGTCGTCGTCCTCGTCGTCGGCACTCGTCGTATCGGGCGGGAGGACGGCGTTCTCGAGTAGCTCGGCGCCGAAGCCCATTTTCTCGAGCGCGTTGTAGGAGAAGATGGAGAAGCCGGTGATGCCGACTTCGCGCAGGAGTTCGACGGATTCGGCGAGATACTCGTCGCGGCCGTCGAATACGCCGAGGCCCATCAGCCAGCGGTCCTTCCCTACCATGCGGTTGTAGATGACGGCGCGGCTTTCCAATTCGAGGGGCGGGAAGTTGTACGCCATGGGCACCACGAAGTCCATCCAGCCGTTGTTCACCCAGTTGGCCCAGTCTTGCGCTTTGTCGTGGCGGGCGCTGGCGGGGTCGGCGACCACGGCGGCCGACAGCGGCTTCGGGCCGCACGCGGCCTTGATGGCGATGATCATGCTGTCGACGTTGGAGACACGCGATTCGGCGTAGATGCTGTCGACGAGGGCGAGTGCGGCGGCACCAATCACGCGCTGCAATCCGGCGCGGTCGCCCTTGGCGGCGGTCGCGGGGTCAACGCCCCACTTGACGGCGAACGCGGCGCGCGACGCGGGGTCGAACGAGAACTCGCGGTTGGGATAGCGAATGTAGTCGAGGTGGATGCCATCGATTTCGTAATCGGAAACGAGCTCGCGGACGACGCGCACCATGTGGTCGCGCATGGCACGACTCCCGGGCGAGACGAACCAACCTTCCAAGCCCGCTTTCTTCCAGCGCGACGATTGCATGCGGTCCATGCGGACGCCGCTCGCATCCGTCAGCAACCAATCGGGATGGCGCGCGACGAGGTGCGCGGGCGGTGGCGTCCTCGACATGTCGGACCACACCAGAAACACGTTGATCCACGCGTGCACGGCGATGCCGTTGCGGTGCGCAAGTGTCAGCAGATACTCGAGCGGGTCGAAATCCGAAATGGGCGCTTCTAAGATCGACGCGGGTGGCTCTATTGCGGAACGATAGAACGCGTCGGCGCGCCCGCGCACTTGGACGAAGAGCATGTGCGTGCGGGTTTGCACGGCGAAGTCGACGAGCTTGCTGACTTTGTCGGGCGAGGTGAGCGCGTCGCGCACCACCCATAGGGCGCGAAGCTCGTCGTTGGGGAGGATGGGTGTGCTCTCGCGCAACCTCGCGAGGTAGGGTGTGCCGAAAATGCTGGTGTCGGCGAGTGCGGGTGTGGACGAAAATGAAAAAGCCCCTCTCAACGAGAGGGGCTTTTCATACCGAGGCGCGCGTACAGTGGAGCCCAGCCAGATCGCGGCGATCATGACCGAAACGGTTGCTGCGGCTCGGCGTCCGCGCGACATGCGGTAGACTACCCGGACTTCTTGGGAGCGGACCGCTTGCCGGCGCCCGAGTCTTTCTTCTTGGTGTCGGCCTTGGCCTTCGCGGGCCGGCTCGGCTTCTCCTTCGCGACCTTGGGTGCCTCGGCCTTCTTTTCCTTTTTCGGCTTGGCTTCCTTCTTCGACTTGGCGTCCGCGTCGGCCTTTTCCTTGCCCTTGACGCCCTTGGCCGTGGCCTCTTCAGCCGCCGCCGCCGCCGCTCCCCTGATCATCGGCTTCTTGCTGATCTCGGAGTCGACCAGCTCGAGCATGACCATCTTCGCGTTGTCGCCCACGCGCGTGTGGTCCAGGCGAATGATGCGCGTGTAGCCGCCGTTGCGCTCCATGTAGAGCGGTGCCAGTTGATCGAAGAGCTTCCGCAGGACGTCCGTGCGCCGCACATAGCGGCCGGCTTCGCGCCAGTGCGCGAGTGCGACCGACGCGGCACCTTCCGTGTGCGCCTTGTGGCCCTTTTTGGCGCGGGTGATGAGCTTCTCCGCCACGCGACGGGCTTCCTTCGCCTTGGGTCCGGTGGTGGTGATGCGCTCGGACTGGAACAGCGACGTCACCATGCTGCGCATCATGGCGCGACGGTGGGCGGCGGTACGTCCGAGCTTGCGATGATCCTTACGGTGTCTCATGCGTTTACCTTTTCTTCTAATCTAGGAGCGTCGTGATTCAGTCCGACGCGATTTCTGCGGCGCGAATGTGACTCGATACTGTCCTGCTCGTGCCGCAGCATGAGCGGAGGACGAATCACGACGCTCCGATGCAACTAAGCGTTCTCGGCTTCCGCCTCGGTCTCGACCTCGGTGTCGTCGTCGGCCAGAACCGAGGGAGCCGCCGGCTTGGGCGCGCGCCCGCCGAGGAGCGCGTCGATGTCCATGCCGAGCCCCAGGCCCATGCCCGAGAGGATCTCCGTGATCTCCTTCAAGCTCTGCTTGCCGAAGTTCCGGTACTTGAGCATCTCGCCTTCGCTGCGACGAACCAGGTCGCCGAGCGTCTTGATGTTGGCGCGACGCAGGCAATTGCCCGAGCGCACCGAAAGCTCCAGCTCTTCGACGCTGCGGCCCAAGAGCTCGCGCAGGCGGTCGCGCTCTTCGTCGACCACCGGCTCGGTGCGCTTCCATCGGGGCTTCGTCGAACTTGATGAACAGGACCATGTGGTCCTTCAGGATCTTGGCCGCATAGCCGAGCGCATCCTCCGGCGTCAGACTGCCGTTGGTCGTGATCTCGAGGATCAAGCGATCGTAGTCGGTGCGCTGGCCCACGCGCGTGTTTTCGACCGTGTACGCGACCTTGCGAATGGGCGAGAAGTGCGAGTCCAACGGAATCAAGCCGATATCGTAGTCGCCCAAGTCGTGCGTCTCGCCGGGGACGTAGCCGCGGCCGTGACCCACCAGGATGTCCATCTCGACTTCGACGTTCTCGGACGCCGTGCACAGCACGAGGTCCTTGTTGACGACCTCGATGTCCGGGTCTTCGGTGATGTCGCCGGCCCTGATCGGTCCCGACTTGGTCACCTTGAGCTTCAAGAACTTGGGGTCGTCGTTGTGCATCACGACGACGAGCTGCTTCAAGTTCAGCACCACGTCGGTGACGTCGTCGACCACACCCGGGATGTTCGAGAGTTCGTGCAAGACACCCTTGATGCGGACCGCCGACACCGCCGCGCCCTGAATGGACGAGAGCAGTGTGCGACGCAGCGCGTTGCCGAGGGTCAAGCCGAAGCCGCGTTCCAGCGGCTCCACGATGAAGCGCGCGTTGGTGGGCGTCGCGGTCGCGTCGTCGCGAAGAATTTCCTTCGGCATCAAAAGATTACGCCATTTCATGCTTCCGTTCCTCCTGCCTGCGATCCCATTGTAGGGTCGCGGGTGATTACTTCGAGTAGAGCTCGACGATCAGTTGCTCGTCCACCGGAACCGGGATGACGTCGCGACCCGGAATTTCGGTGAAGACACCTTCGAGCTTGTTCGTGTCGAGGTCCAAATACGGTACGGCCTGGCGGGCGTCGACATTCTTGATCGCCTCGCGAATGATGAACAGGTCGCGGCTCTTGCCGTGCGGTCCGATGCGGTCGCCCGGCGAGACCAAGTAGCTCGGGATGTTGACCTTCTTCCCGTTGACCTCGAAATGGTTGTGACGAATGAGCTGGCGCGCCTGCGCGCGCGACGACGTGAAGCCCAAGCGATACACCACGTTGTCCAAACGACGCTCGAGCAATTGCAAGAGTGTCGTGCCGGTGATGCCCTTGGTGGCAGCCGCCTTATGGAAATAATTGCGGAACTGCCGCTCGAGCAAGCCATACGTCTTGCGGAGCTTTTGCTTCTCGCGCAGCTGGACGTTGTACTTCGACGATTTTCTCACCCGCGCCTTACCGTGCTGGCCCGGCGGGGAGTTGCGCTTCTCGATCGCGCACTTGTTGGAGTAACAACGGTCGCCCTTCAAGAAGAGCTTTTCGCCCTCTCGACGGCACAGCTTGCACTTTGCGTCGCGATACCTAGCCATTCATTCCTCCAAGACGGGTAGCCGCGGGGCTACACGCGCCGTCTCTTTCTCGGACGGCATCCGTTGTGCGGCTGGGGTGTGCAGTCCTTGACCGCGGTCACTTCCAAGCCCGCCGCGCGCAGCGACCGAATCGCGGCCTCGCGGCCCGCCCCCGGTCCCTTGATCCACGCTTCGACTTTCCTCATGCCCAATTCCAACGCTTCGCGCGCGCAACGCTCGGCCGCCAGCTGGGCGGCGAACGGCGTGCTCTTGCGCGAGCCCTTGAAGCCCACCATGCCCGGGCTCGCCCACGACACCACGGCCCCCGTCGAATCGGTGATGGTCACGATGGTGTTGTTGAAGGTCGACTTGATGTGCACGACACCGTAGGCGTCGACCTTACGCAGCTTCTTCTTGCCAGCCGGGCCGCTTGCCGCCGGTCTTCTTTGGTTCGTTGGTCGTCAAACAGATTCCTCCTTAGACTCGCGTGGCCGGCCTACTTGGACGGCGTCTTCTTCTTGCCGACACCCGGACGGACCTTGGGGCCCTTGCGCGTGCGCGCGTTGGTGCGCGTGCGCTGGCCGCGCACCGGGAGATTCAACCGGTGGCGTCGTCCGCGATAGCAGTTGATGTCGATCAGGCGCTTGATGTTGAAACTCAACTCCGTGCGCAACTCGCCTTCGACCTTGAATTCGTTTTCGATGATGTTGCGCAGCTTGATGCCCTGGTCTTCGCCCAGGCTCTTGACGCGCGTATCTTCGCTGATGCCCGCCTTCTGGCAGATCGACTCCGCCGACCTCGGCCCGATGCCGTAGATGTACGTGAGTGCAATCACGACGCGCTTTTCGTTCGGAATATCTACGCCTGCAATTCGCACGTTCTATCTCCTCTTAGCCCTGGCGCTGTTTGTGGCGCTTGTGCTTGCAAATGACGCGCAACACGCCCTTGCGCCGGATCAGTTTGCAATCCGGACAAATCTTCTTGATCGACGTTCTGACTTTCATGACGAATCCCTCTACTTGTATCGATACACGATCCGGCCCTTGGTCGGATCGTACGCAGAAATCTCCAATGTCACGCGATCCCCGGGCAGGATCTTGATGAAATGCATTCGCATCTTGCCGGACACGTGGGCGAGCACGATGTGCTTGTTCGCCAACTCCACCCGGAACATCGTGTTCGGCAACGCCTCGACGACGGTTCCTTCGACGGTGATACTGTCGTCTTTCGGCATTCTCCTCCTAACGCGTCAGGATGCGGGGGCCGTCTTTGGTCACGGCCACCGTGTCTTCGAAATGCGCCGACAGCTTCTTGTCCGCCGTGACGATGGTCCAACCATCTTCCAGCGTGAACACGTCGGCCGTGCCTACGTTCACCATCGGCTCGATCGCGAGCACCATTCCTTCTTCGAGCACCGGCCCCTGGTGGGGCGGTCCGAAGTTGGGAACCTGCGGGTCCTCGTGCATGCGCTTGCCGATACCGTGACCCACCAGCGACCTCACCACCGCGAACCCGGACTTGCGCGCGCGTGCTTCCACCGCGTGCGAGATGTCGGTCAGGCGGTTGCCGGGTCGCGCTTGCTCGATGCCTTTCTCGAGCGCGTCGAGCGTTGTCTCGAGCAACTTCTCGGCGTCCTTGCCGATCTTCCCGACCGGGATCGTGCGCGCCGAGTCGACGTAGTACCCGTCTTTGAAAACGCCGATGTCGAGTCCGACCACGTCGCCTTCTTGAAACGGCCGGTCGTCGGGAATCCCGTGCACGACCTCTTCGTTGACCGAGATGCACGTCGACGCGGGATACCCGTGGAAGCCCTTGAAGGCCGGCTTCCCGCCCCGCTCGATGATCAGTTGCTCGATCACAGCGTCCAATTCCTTGCGCGTGCGCCCGGGGCGGATGAAATCCCGCGCCAGGGCGAAGCACTCGACGACGATGGCCCCGTTGGCCTCCATGATGTCGATCTCGTCGAGCGTCTTGAGCATGATCATGCTGCTGTCCGTCCCACTATCCGCTCGATCTCCGTCGTCACTTCGTCGACCGGAAGATCGCCGTCGATCACATGCGTCGCGACGCGTCCTGCATAGTGCGACAGAATCGGCCGCGTCTGCGCTTCGTACACGTCCAGTCGCTTCGCGATGGTCTCGGGGCGATCGTCTTCGCGCTGGACCACCTTCCCGCCGCACTTGTCGCACACGCCGTCGACGCGCGTCGGGTTGTACTTCACATGGTAGACGGTCTTGCACTGCGTGCAGGTCCGTCGTCCCGATAACCGGTCGATCACCGCGTCGCGCGTGGCGTCGAGGACGATGATCGCGTCGATCTTCGAACCCGTCTCGGCCAGGAGCCCGTCGAGCCCCTGCGCCTGCCCGAGAGTCCGCGGGAATCCATCCAGCAGCCAGCCGGTCAGCGACGTGTCCTTCTTGACTCCGAGGATCGCGTCGCGCATCAGTCCCAGGATGATGTCGTCCGACACCAGCTGGCCCGACGCGAGCACACTCTCCACTTTCTTGCCGAGCTCGCTCTGGTTGGCGACCGCTTCGCGCAAGAGGTCTCCGGTCGAAATGTGCCGGAGCTTCCATTGATTCCGCAGCCGTTCGGCTTGCGTGCCCTTCCCGGATCCCGGGGGCCCGAACAGCACCAGGTTCATCTAGCTTCGGCGACCGCGCAGACGACCGTGCTTGACGAAGCCCTCATAGTGGCGCATCAGCAAGTGCGATTCGATCTGGCGGAGTGTATCCAGCATCACGCCGACCACGATCAACAGGCCGGTGCCGCCGAAATGGAACGGCACGTTGACCTTCGTGATCAGGATGTCGGGCAGCACGGCGATGAAGGCCAGGAAGAATGCTCCCGGCAGCGTGATGCGCGTCAGTATGCGATCGATGTACTCGGCGGTGCGCTTGCCGGGACGAATGCCCGGGATGAAACCGCCCGACTTCTTCATGTTGTCCGCGAGGTCGACCGGATTCAAGACGATCGCGGTATAGAAATACGTGAAGAAGATGATGATGAGCGAATACAAGCGCGATATAGACCCAGTGGCCCGGCGACAAAACGAGATGCACCGACTGCAGGAATACGGCGTCCGGGAACAGCGCCGCGATGGTGCCCGGGAACATGATCAAGGACTGCGCAAAAATGATCGGAATCACGCCCGCGATGTTGACCGAGAGCGGAATGTGGCTCGCTTGCCCGCCATACACCCGACGGCCCACTACGCGCTTGGCGTACTGGACCGGTATTCGTCGTTGCCCTTGGGTGACGAAGATGACACCCGCGATGATCGCCACCATCAGCATCAAGATGATCACGAGCTTGAACGGCGTCATCTGCCCCAAGGTCAGGGCGCGGTAGGTATTGAGCGCGTCGATCGGGTAGCGCGCCAGAATGCCGATCGTGATGATGAGCGAGATGCCGTTGCCGATGCCGCGGTCGTTGATCTGCTCGCCGAGCCACATCACGAAGATGGTGCCGCAGGTTAGTGTCAGCACGGTCAGGAGCCGGAAGCCCCAGCCCGGGAACATGACCGCCGACTGTCCGCTCGGTCCCTTCATGCTCTCCAAGAAGATCGCGATGCCGAAGCCCTGCACGATCGAGAGCACCACCGTGCCGTAGCGCGTGTACTGCGTGATCTTCTTGCGACCCTCTTCGCCTTCCTTCGCGAGTTTTTCGAAGTGCGGAATGACAGCCTGGAAGAGCTGCAAGATGATCGACGCGCTGATGTACGGCATGATGCCGAGCGCGAAGATCGTCGCCTTCTCCAAGTTGCCGCCCGCGAAGAGGTCGTAGAGCCCGAGGATCGTCCCGCGCTGGCGGGCGAAGAACTCGGTCAGCACGGAGGCATCGACACCGGGAGTCGTGATGTGACTGCCGACGCGATACACGACCAAAAGCCCCAGCGTGAACATCACGCGGCGCTTCAGTTCGGGAATGCTGAATATCTCCTGAATCTTGTTGAACATAATGTCAAAGAACGTTCAGGAATCGAACCCGTCTAGCCGACGAGGTTGACCTGTCCGCCCGCCTTCTCCACTGCTTCCTTGGCCTTCTTGCTCGCGGCGTGCACCTTGATGGTGAGCGGCTTCTTGAGCTCGCCGTCCGCCAGGAGCTTGACCGGGTTGTTCAGGTGTCGAATGAGTCCGCTCTCGAGCAACGCATCGATGTCGACGGTCGCGTTGGCCGCGAAACGCTCGAGGTCGGCCAAGTTGATCACCTGGTAGCCGACCCGAAAGATGTTGGTGAACCCGCGCTTGGGCGTGCGACGCTGGAGCGGCATCTGGCCGCCTTCGTACCAGGCGTTCTTGGTATTGCCGGTACGCGACTGCGTCCCCTTGTGGCCGCGCGTCGACGTCTTGCCGTGGCCGGAGCCCGGACCGCAGCCGATGCGCTTGCGCTTCTTCTTGGAGCCCGAGGCGGGCTTGAGTTCTCCGAGTCGCATGTTACTTGCCCTCCTCGACACGTACGAGGTGGCGCACCTGTTGGATCATGCCGCGCACCTGCGGGGTGTCGGTCTTGACCAACGTTTGATAATTGCGTCGAAACCCGAGTGCCGTCATGGTCCGCTTGTGGAGCGGTGTGGCGCCGATGACGCTCTTGATCTGCGTGATGCGAATCTGTTTAGCCATTCTTGGCCTCGATTCCGAACAACTGATTGATGGAGATGCCACGACGCTTGGCCACGTCCTTGGCACTTTCCAGCTGTTGCAGTGCGGTCATGGTGGCCTTGATCAAATTGTGCGGGTTGTTGGAGCCGAGCGACTTCGCGAGAATGTCGCGCACACCGGCCGACTCCATGATGGCTCGCACCGCGCCGCCCGCGATGACGCCGGTGCCCGGAGTCGCGGGCTTCAAGATCACCTTGCCGGCGCCGAACTTGCCGTACACCTGGTAGGGAATCGTGCCGCCCATCAGGGGCACGCGAATCATCGAGCGCTTAGCGTTCTCGCCCGCCTTGCGAATGGCGTCGCTGATTTCGTTCGACTTGCCGAGCCCGATGCCCACGCGGCCCATGCCGTCGCCGACGCACACGATCGCGTTGAAGCTGAAGCGGCGTCCGCCCTTGACGACCTTGGCCACGCGATTGACGTAGACCGTGGTCTCGATGTACTCGGGGCCGCCGCGGTCGCGCTCGCGCTCGCGTGGGTTGCGCCGTCCGCGATCGTCCTTGCCGCGTCCCTGGCCGCCGCCGCCGCGAGGTCCGCGGCCGCCGCCGCCGCCGCGATTGCCGCCGCCGCCGGGGCGGTCCGAACGGGGTCGATCGCCGGCGGGTGTGGCCGGCGTCGTCGGGGTAGTCGGTGTGCGTTCGTTGGTTCCGGTTTCCACTAGATGGTCCTCCGAATCATTCCGCTAAAAGTCGAGCCCGTGTTCGCGCGCCGAACTCGCGAGCGCCGCGATGCGGCCGTGGTAGATGTACCCGCCGCGATCGAACGCAACCTTCTTGAATCCCTTGGCCTGGGCGGCTTCGGCCAACAAGCGACCGACCTCGCGCGCGAGTGCCGTCTTCTTGCCGAGCGCCGCCGATCCCTTGGCCGCTTCCTTTTCCGCCTTGGTGGCCTTCACCTTTTTCCCGTCGGCCGCCTTGGCGTCGGCCTTCTCGGCCTTCGCTTCCGACTTCTTCGCCGCGGCCGGTTTTGCGGCCGCCGGCGCTTCGAGCTTCAAGCTCGACACCGCCAGCAGCGTGCGACCGGCTTCGTCGTCGATCAATTGCGCGTAGATGTGCGCATTGCTGCGAAACACCGCGACGCGCGGGCGCTCCATGGTGCCCACGACGCGGTTGCGCACGCGCTTGTGACGACGCCAGCGCTTGTAATTTTCGACTGTCCCGAACTTCCTCTGCATGATCACTGCCTCCCGTCGACGGACTAGCCGCCGCTCGCTGCCGACTTGCCGGCCTTGCGCTCGATGTGCTCGTCGACGTACTTGATTCCCTTGCCCTTGTAGGGCTCCGGCCTGCGCACCGCGCGAATCTCGGCCGCAACTTGGCCGACGCGCTGGCGATCGATACCGCTGATCTTGATCTTGGTCGGCTCCGGCGTTTCGACCGTGATGCCTTCGGGCACCTTGTAGTCGACCAGGTGCGAGTAGCCGATGGTCAACACCAGCGAACGCCCCTTCGCCTCGGCTTTGTAGCCGACGCCGACGATTTCGAGCTCCTTCGCGAAGCCTTCCGTGACGCCGCGCACCATATTGGCGATGTGGGCGCGCGTCGAACCGTGTGCCGCGCGCGTTTGCTTCTCGTCGTTCGCACGCGTGACGACCACTTCGCCGCCCTCTTGCGCCACCGCGCACGTGGCCGGGACCGCGAGCGACAGCGAGCCCTTGGGGCCCTTGACCGTCAGCTTCGTCTTTTCGACGTTGACCGTGACTCCCGACGGGATCGGCACGGGCTTCTTTCCAATTCGCGACATGTCTTGTTCCTCTTCGTGATTCCCGAGTTACCAGACCTCGCACATGACTTCGCCGCCGATACCGCGTTTGCGGCACTCGACGTCGGTCAGGATGCCTTGCGACGTGGACACGATGGCGATGCCGTAACCGCCCAGCACGCGCGGGAGATCGGCCTTGGGCGAGTACACGCGCCGGCTCGCCTTGCTGATGCGGCGCGATCCCTGCATCACGCTCTCCTTGTCCCGGGTGTACTTGAGGTAAACCCTCAACACGCCCTGGCGGTTGTCTTCGATGTACTTCACACCGCTCAAGTACCCGGAGTCGAGCAACAGCTTGCTCATCTGCGCCTTGACGCGCGACGCGGGCACATCGACGTACTTGTGCTTGGCGTGCGACGCGTTGCGCAGCCGCGCCAGGTAATCAGCAATTGGATCGGTCATCGCCATGTTCGTCTATCTCCTACGTAGGCGGAGTGCGTCGAGTCGTTCGACGCGATTTCCGCAGCGCGATATGACACGATATTGTGCCCTCGCGCGAGGACCTGAGCGGAGAACGCTCGACGCGCTCCGCTCGTTACAACTACCAGCTCGCCTTGACCACTCCCGGGACTTCGCCCATTAGGGCGAGTTCGCGGAAGCAAATACGGCAGACGCCGAAGCGACGAAGATACGCGCGCGAACGTCCGCAGCGGTTGCAGCGGGTGTACGCGCGGACCTTGAACTTCGGTGTCCGCTTGGTCTGGGCTATCCAGGATTTCTTGGCCACGTTTGCCTTTCTAAACGACTCGCCGTCCGCTAGTTCTTGCGGAACGGCATCTTCATGTGCGTCAGGAGCGCCAACGCTTGCTCGTCGGTACGCGCCGACGTCACGATCGTAATGTCCATCCCGAAGACCTGCGCGATTTTGTCGTAGTCGATCTCCGGAAAAATGATGTGTTCCTTGATGCCGAGCGTATAGTTGCCGCGTCCGTCGAAGCCCTTGGTCGGGACACCGCGAAAGTCGCGGATGCGCGGGAGCGACAGGTTGACCAAGCGGTCGAAGAACTCGTACATGCGTTCGCCGCGCAGCGTCACCTTGCACCCGATCGGCATGTTCTCGCGCAGCTTGAACGCCGCCACCGAAATGCGCGCGCGGTTCAGGCGCGGTTTCTGCCCCGTGATCAAACCGAGGTCGCTCATGGCGGAGTCGACCAGCTTGCCGTTGGTCACGGCTTCGCCGACGCCCATGTTGACCACGATCTTCTTGAAGTGCGGCACTTCCATCGGGTTCTTGAACCCGAAGTCCTTCGTCAAGGCCGGCACTACTTCCTTCTCATAGAATGTTCTAAGTCTCGCCATCGCTACTCACCCGTGATCATTTCTTCGCACGCCCCGCACACGCGGACCTTCTTGCCGCTCGACAAGGTACCCGTCTTCGTGCGCGTCGGTTCGCCGCACTTGGGGCACACCAGCATGACGCTCGAGATGTGCACCGACGCTTCCTTCTCGATGATGCCGCCCGGCTGTTGCGCCGAACGCGGCTTGGTGTGGCGCTTGACCATGCGGATCTTTTCGACGATCACGCGGTCTTTTTCGACCAACACCTTGATGACTTTCCCGGTCTTACCCTTGTAATTGCCCGAGATCACTTTCACCGTATCGTTCTTGACGATGCTTCGCATGGTTCTCCCGCGCTCACAGCACTTCTGGTGCGAGCGAGATGATCTTCATGAATTTCTTTTCGCGCAGTTCGCGCGCCACCGGACCGAAGATACGCGTCCCGATGGGCTCCTGATTGTCGTTGATGATGACGGCCGCGTTTTCGTCGAAGCGGATGAAGGTGCCGTCTTCGCGACGCGTCTCCTTCTTGGTGCGGACGACGACCGCCTTCGCGACCTGCCCCTTTTTCACCATTCCGCCCGGGATCGCCATCTTGACCGACACCGAAATGATGTCGCCGATGGCGGCGCTGCCCTTCTTCGTCGAGCCGACCACTTGGATGCACTGCAAACTCTTGGCACCCGAGTTGTCGGCGACCTGAAGCATGGTCCGCATCTTGATCATGTTCTACCTACCGCGTTCCAATCTAGATCGGACGATTACTTCGCCCGTTCGAGTACTTCGATCAAGCGCCAGCGCTTGGTCTTGCTCATGGGGCGCGTCGACATGACGAGCACCTTGTCGCCGATGCCGGCCTTGTTCTCCTCGTCGTGCGCGTACAGCTTGGTGGTGCGCTTGATGTACTTGCCGTACTGCGCGTGCTTCACCAGGCGTTCCACCGTCACGACGATGGTCTTGTTCATCTTATTGCTATGGACGACGCCGACGAACGTCTTGCGCCCGGTCGGTCTCGCCTCTGTCTTGGTTTCCATCATCGCTTGTACCTGCTTCGCGCCTACTTGGCGCTCATCTGCTTCTGTCGAATGATCGTCTTGGCGCGCGCGATCTGCCGGCGCAGCGCGCGTACTTTCATGGGGTCGTCGAGCTGGCGCAGCACGTGCTTGATGCGCAGCCCGGACATCTCGTCGATCAACCCGTCGTGGTGTGCCTTGAGCTCGTCGACGGTCATATTTCTCATATCGAGCGGCTTCATGCTCACTCCTCCACGTTACGCTGGACGAACTTGGTCTTGCACGGAAGCTTGGAGGCCGCCAACTCGAGCGCGCGGCGCGCCACCTCGACAGGAACGCCTTCGAGCTCGAACAACACGCGACCCGGCTTGACCACGGCGACCCAATACTCGGGGTTGCCCTTTCCCTTACCCATGCGCGTCTCGGCCGGCTTGACCGTGACGGGCTTGTCGGGGAACACGCGGATCCAAAGCTTGCCCACGCGCTTGATGTGTCGCGTGATGGCGACGCGCGCGGCTTCGATCTGGCGGTTGGTGATCCACTGCGGCTCCATCGCCTTCAAGCCGTACTCGCCGAATGCAATGGTGGCGCCGCGCGTGGCCTGACCGCCCATGCGGCCGCGCTGCTGCTTCCTGTGTTTGACGCGCTTGGGCATCAACATGGCTAGCGTCCCCCCTCGGCCGCTTTAGCGAGGTTCTTCTTGAACTCGTCCGGGAAGACCTCGCCCTTGTAGATCCATACCTTCACACCCACGCACCCGAAGGTGGTGTGCGCGGTCCAGCGCGCGAAGTCGATGTCGGCGCGCAGCGTGTGCAACGGCACGCGACCCTCGTGATAGCCCTCGCGGCGCGCGATCTCGGCGCCGCCCAAGCGGCCCGAGCACTGTACCTTGATGCCCTGCGCTCCCATGCGCATGGCCGACGCGATCGTCTTCTTCATGGCGCGACGAAACGCGACGCGCTGCTGGAGCTGGAGCGCGATGTGCTCGGCGACGAGCTGCGCGTTCAACTCCGGCTTCTTGACGTCCTTGATGTTGATCTGGACCTCGCGGCCGCAGCGCTGCTTCAACTCTTCGCGCAACTGGTCGACCTCGGATCCCTTGCGCCCGATCACCATGCCGGGGCGCGCGGTGTAGATGTTGACGGTCGCCTTGCCGCCGGAGCGCTCGATCTCGATGCGCGCCACACCGGCCTTGAACAGGCGGCGCTTGACGTAATTGCGCACCTTGATGTCCTCGTCGAGCCACTTCGAATACTCCTTCGAAGCAAACCACCGCGAGTCCCACGTGCGGTTGATCCCGAGCCGGAGGCCGACTGGATTCGTCTTCTGTCCCATTTACTTGGACCTCCGCGCCGGCTTCGGCTCGCTCATTTTCTTCTCCTCCAGGAGGGTCACGATGACCTTGATGTGGCTGCTGCGTTTGCGAATTCGGTAGGCACGACCCTGCGCGCGCGGGCGAATTCGATACATCGTGCGGCCCTCGTCGATCATGATCGACTTGACCACCATGTCTTCCGCCGATACTGCACCGCCGTGCTTGATCACGAGGTTGTGCATCGCGGATTGAATCGTCTTGCGAACCGCCGCCGACGCCGCGCGCTTGGTGAAGCGCAGCGTCGTGAGAGCGGTGTCGACCTTGGCGCCGCGCACGAGGTCCGCGAGTTGGCGAACTTTGCGCGGCGGGTAGCCGACGTGTTTGGAGACTGCGTACGCGTCCATGGTTCCGTCCTTGAACTAGACGTTGCGAAAGAAGCGAGCTACGCGCTCGGCTTCTTCGCCGCCTTCTCTTCCTTGGTCTTGAAGGTGTGGCCGCGGAACGTCCGCGTCAGCGAGAATTCGCCGACTTTGTGCCCCACCATGTTCTCGGTCACGTAGACCGGGATGAACTGCTTGCCGTTGTGCACCGCGAGGGTGTGGCCGACCATCTCGGGCGAAATCGTCGAACGACGCGCCCAGGTCTTGATGACACGCTTCTCGCCGGTCTGGTTGAGCGACGTGATCCTGCCCAGCAGGTTCTCGTCGATGAAGGGACCCTTCTTTGTGCTTCTCGGCATGTTCGCCCCTTACTTTCCTTCGGTCAGCTTGTTGACGCGACGACGAATGATCAGTCGCGTGCTCGGTTTCTTGCGCTTGCGCGTCTTGCGTCCGTCGGGGAGACCCCACGGGCTGCAGCCCGGGCGACCGCCGCTCGACTTGCCTTCGCCGCCGCCCAACGGATGGTCGACCGGATTCATGGCGACACCGCGCACTTGCGGGCGCTTGCCCAGCCAGCGCGTGCGGCCCGCCTTGCCCGACACCACGTTCTCGTGGTCGAGGTTGCCGACCTGACCCACACTCGCGTAGCACTCTTTGCGCACCATGCGCATCTCGCCCGACGGCAGACGCAGTGTCGCGTAGTCGCCGTCCTTCGCCATCAACTGCGCGAAGGAACCGGCCGAGCGCACCATCTGTCCGCCCTTGCCCGCCACCAACTCGACGTTGTGCACCATCGTGCCGACGGGCACCTTCTCGAGCGGGAGCGCGTTGCCCGGCTTGATGTCGGCCTCCGGCCCCGCGATGATACGGTCGCCGACTTTCAAATCGTTGGGCGCGATGATGTAGGTCTTCTCGCCGTCCGCGTAGTGCACGAGTGCGATGCGCGACGTGCGATTCGGGTCGTATTCGATCGACACCACGGCGCCGGGAATGCCGCGCTTCTTGCGCTTGAAGTCGACGATGCGATACAAACGCTTGTGCCCGCCGCCGCGACGGCGCGCCGTCTGGCGCCCGACGTTGTTGCGCCCGCCGGTCTTGTGCAGTGACTCGGTGAGCGATTTCTCCGGCGTCGACTTCGTGATTTCCGCGAAGTCGGACACCGTGCGGTAGCGCAGCGTCGGCGTGATCGGATTGAATTTCTTGATACCCATCGCGATCCTTCCCTAGACGAGGTCGAAGGCGTCGATCGTCGAACCCTCGGCGAGGGTAACGTACGCCTTCTTCCACGACGAACGCAGGCCGCTGTAACGACCCGCGCGATTCATCGCCACCGACTTCTTGCCGGCGTAGACGCAGGTGCGCACGTCCTTGACCTTCACGTTGAACATCTTCTCCACCGCTTCTTTTATCTCGCGCTTGTTGGCCTTGCGGTTCACGCGAAACACGTAGCGGTTCTTGAGCTCTTTCATCTCGGCGCCCTTCTCCGTGAGCATGGGGCGCTCGATCAGGAAACGAACGTCGCGCTCTCTCATGACGCGTACACCTCTTCCATGCGACGCAGCGCGTCGGCGGTGACGACGATCTTGTCGGCCCACACGACGTCGTAGGTGTTGACCTTGTCGGCCGCGGTCAAGCGCACGCCGGCGACGTTGCGCGCCGACTTGACGGTGGCCTCGCTGGCCTTGTCGAACACGATCAGCGTCTTCTTGCGCGGGTAGGCTTCCATGCTCTTCAAGATGCTCGCGAACGTCTTCGTCTTGGGGGCGTCGAACGCGAACGACTTGATGACCAGCACGTCGCCGTCACTGGCGCGGCTGGTGAGCGACGACTTCAAGGCCACGCGCTTGACCTTCTTGTTCAACTTCAAACGGTGGTCGCGCGGGTGCGGTCCGAACACGGTGCCGCCGCCGCGCCACAAGGGCGAGCGAATGGTGCCCGCGCGCGCGCGTCCGGTGCCCTTCTGCTTCCAGGGCTTCTTGCCGCCGCCGCGCACGTCGGAACGTTCCTTGGTATTGACGGTGCCCTGACGCTGATTCGCGAGATACGCGACCACGGCTTCGTGCACGGCGAACGGGTTGACCTCGGCCTCGAACAGGCTCTTGGGGAGGTCGACCGTGCCCGCGCGCGATCCGTCTTTCTCGAAGCAATTCGCCGTCGCCATGTTCTACCGTCCTACTTCGCGTCCGAGCGAACGAACACGATGCCGTTGTTCGCGCCGGGGATGCTGCCCTTGATGAAGAGCAGGTTGTTCTCGGCGTCGATCTGCACCAGCGTCAGGTTGCGCGTGGTGCGCTTGACCCCACCCATGCGCCCCGGCATGCGCTTGCCCGGGAACGTGCGCGACGGAAACGCCGACGCGCCCACCGAACCGGGCTCGCGATAATTCTTGTTACCGTGCGTCTTGCGCCCGCGCTGAAAATTGTGGCGCTTGATGGTGCCCGCGAAGCCGCGTCCCTTCGACGTGCCGGTGACGTGCACGATCTTGGTGCCTTCGAACACCTTGACGTCGATGACTTCGCCGACCTTGAACGGGGTCACGTCGTCGACGCGAATCTCGCGCAGTACGCGGCGCGGACCGACGTTCGCCTTCTTCAAGTGGCCGACTTCGGCCTTGGTCATGCGCGCTTCTTTGGTCTCGTCGAAGCCGATCTGGATCGCGGCGTAGCCCTCTTTGTCCTTGGTCTTCACCTGCACGATCGCGCACGGCCCGGCTTCGATCACGGAAACCGGCACGACTTTGCCGGACTCCTCGAAGAGCTGGGTCATTCCGATTTTTCTACCGATGATCATCATTTTCTTTTTCTCCGCTTGTGGTGCGGGCTTGCGAAGCCCTCCGCTCAGGTCCTCGCGCGAGACACAATATCGTGTCGTATCGCGCTGCGGAAATCGCGTCGGGCCTTTCGCAAGCCCGCACGCGAGGCACTTAGGTCTTGATCTCGATATCGACGCCCGCCGGCAACACGAGCTTGGTCAGATCGTCGATGGTTTGCTGTGTCGTGTGCGTCAGGTCGATCAGTCTCTTATGGATGCGAATCTCGAACTGCTCGCGCGACTTCTTGTTCACGTGCGGCGAGCGCAAAACCGTGTACACCGAGCGTCGCGTCGGAAGCGGGATCGGCCCGATGACGCGGGCACCGGTGCGCCGCGCCGTGCGGACGATGTCGTCCGTCGTGCGATCCAGCGTCGCGTGCTCGTACGCCTTCAGCTTGATTCGAATTCTTTGGCCTTCCAACGTTGGCTCCTTTTTCTTACTTGATGATCTCGGTCACAACACCGGCGCCGACGGTACGGCCGCCTTCGCGGATCGCGAAGCGCAACTCCAGGTCCATCGCGATCGGCGTGATCAACTCGATCTCCATCTCCACGTTGTCTCCCGGCATCACCATCTCGGTGCCACTGGGCAACGTCGCCACACCCGTCACGTCCGTCGTCCTAAAGTAAAACTGCGGACGATACCCGTTGAAAAACGGCGTGTGTCGCCCGCCCTCTTCCTTGGTCAGGATGTACGCCTTCCCCTTGAACTTCGTGTGCGGTGTGATGCTCTTGGGGGCCGCCAACACCATCCCGCGCTCGATGTCTTCCTTTTCCAAGCCGCGCAGCAACAGCCCCACGTTGTCCCCCGCTTCGGCCACATCGAGGAGCTTGCGGAACATCTCGACACCCGTGACAACCGTGTCCGTCGTGTCCTTGATCCCCACGCGCTCCACCTTGTCGCCCACCTTCACCACACCGCGCTCGATGCGACCCGTCGCCACTGTACCCCGGCCCGTAATCGAGAACACGTCCTCGACCGGCATCAAAAACGGCTTGTCCTTCTCGCGCTTGGGCGTCGGAATGTAGTCGTCGACGGCCTTCATCAGGTCCAGGATGCACTGACCGCTCGCCGCGTCCTCACCCTCCATCGCCTTCAAGGCACTCCCGCGGATGATCGGAATGTCGTCCCCCGGGAACTCGTAGCTCGAGAGCAACTCCCGAACTTCCAACTCCACCAAGTCGAGCAACTCCGGATCGTCCACCATGTCGACCTTGTTCAGGAACACCACCATGTACGGCACGTTCACCTGGCGCGCCAACAACACGTGCTCGCGCGTCTGCGGCATCGGACCATCCGCGGCACTCACCACGAGGATCGCCCCGTCCATCTGGGCCGCTCCCGTGATCATGTTCTTCACGTAGTCCGCGTGACCCGGGCAGTCCACGTGCGCGTAGTGGCGCTTGTCCGTCTCGTACTCCACGTGCGCGGTCGCGATCGTGATCCCGCGCGCGCGCTCTTCCGGTGCTTTGTCGATCTGATCGTAGGCCACGAACTTCGCTTTCCCCGTTCGCGCCAATACCTTCGTGATCGCCGCCGTCAACGTCGTCTTCCCGTGGTCCACGTGCCCAATCGTCCCCACGTTTACGTGCGGCTTCGTCCTTTGGAATTTCTCCCTGGCCATGCTCGATCCTCCTCAATAGCGCCGGGTCGGCGACTAGCTGGCGACCTTACCCTGGAACTTGTTGATGACTTCCTCGGCGACGCTCTTGGGCGCCGGCTCGTAGCAAGCGAACTGCATCGTGTAGACCGCGCGGCCCTGTGTGAGCGAGCGGAGTGTCGTCGCATAGCCGAACATCTCGGCCAGTGGCACACGCGCGGTGATGACCTGCGCTTCGGCGCGCTGCGTCATGCCGCCGATCTTGCCGCGGCGCGAACTCAAGTCCGCGATCACGTCGCCCATGTAGTCCTTGGGGACGACGACTTCGACGTCCATGATGGGTTCGATCAAGACCGGGTTCGACCGGCGCATCGCTTCTTTGAACGCGATCGACGCCGCCATCTGGAACGCGATTTCGCTCGAGTCGACTTCGTGGTACGAACCGTCGGTGAGTTGGATCTTGACGCCGACCACCGGGTAGCCCGCCAGCACACCGCTGGTGAGTGCACCCTTGAGGCCCTTCTCCACCGCCGGCACGTACTCGCGCGGCACCGTTCCGCCGACGGTCTTGTTCTCGAAGATGAAGTCTTCTTCGCCGTCCACGATGGGTTCGGCGTGAATCCAGACGTGGCCGTACTGGCCGCGGCCGCCCGACTGCTTGATGAACTTGCCTTCGGCGTCGACGGCCTTGCCGAACGCTTCCTTATATGCCACCTGCGGACGACCGACGTTGGCGGCGACTTTGAACTCGCGCATCATGCGGTCGACCAAAATCTCCAGGTGCAACTCGCCCATGCCGGCGATGAGTGTTTGTCCCGTCTCTTCGTCGGTACGAACCTGGAAGGTCGGATCCTCGTCGGACAACTTGACCAGCGCTTCCGACAACTTCTCCTGGTCGACCGTCGTCTTGGGCTCGATCGCGACCGAGAGTACCGGCTCGGGGAAGTGCATACGCTCGAGCACGATAGGCTTCTTGAGATCGCACAGCGTGTCGCCGGTACGCGCGTCCCTCAACCCGATGACCGCGCAGATGTCGCCCGCGTACACCTCTTCGATTTCTTCGCGCTTGTCGGCGTGCATTTGCATCAACCGCCCGATGCGATCCTTCTTGCTCGTGGTCGAATTGAGCACCGTCGCCCCCTGCTCCAGCACGCCGCTGTACACGCGGATGTAGGTCAGCTTGCCGACGTGCGGGTCGGTCATGATCTTGAACACGAGCGCCGAGAACGGCTCTTTCTCTTCGGCTTTGCGCTCCAAAATCTCGGTGCTGTAGAGATCGTGTCCTTTGATGGGCGGGATGTCGGCGGGAGACGGCAGCAAGTGCACGACGGCGTCGAGGAGTCGCTGCACGCCCTTGTTCTTGAACGCCGAGCCGCACATGACGGGCACGAACTTGCTCTCGAGCATGGCCTTCTTCATCGCGCGACGGAGCGTCTCTTGCGCACCCTCGCCCGAATCGAGGAACTGCTTCATCAACTCGTCGTCGAAGTCGGAGAGGTTCTCGACCAGCTTGGCGCGATATTCTTTCGCCAGCGGCAGCAAGTCGTTGGGGATGTCGTGCTCGTCGTACGTCATCCCCTTGGTCTCGTCGTGGTAGTAGAACGCCTTCATGCGGGTGAGGTCGATGATGCCGTTGAACAACTCGCCCGCGCCCAGCGGGAGCTGGATGGGCACCGCGTTGGCACCCAGGCGGTCGCGCATCATGTCCACGACGTGCAAGAAGTCGGCACCCGCGCGGTCCATCTTGTTGACGAACGCGATGCGCGGAACGCCATACTTGTCGGCCTGGCGCCACACCGTTTCCGACTGCGGCTCGACACCGCCTACGGCACAGAACACCGCGATGGCGCCGTCCAAGACGCGCAGGCTGCGCTCGACTTCGGCCGTGAAGTCGACGTGGCCCGGCGTGTCGATGATGTTGATGCGGACTTCTTCGCCCTTGCTGTTCTTCCACGCGGCGGTCGTCGCCGCCGACGTGATGGTGATGCCGCGCTCGCGCTCCTGCACCATCCAGTCCATGATGGTCGTGCCTTCATGGACTTCGCCCAGCCGGTGCGTCTTCCCCGTATAAAAGAGGATGCGCTCCGTGACGGTGGTCTTACCGGCATCAATGTGGGCCATGATGCCGATGTTGCGAACGCGATCTAGAGGTATCTTCCTGGCCATTTCGATTCGACTCTTTCGCGCCGACGACGGCGCGCAATCGGCTCCCACGCTTGCGCGCGGAAGCCCTTGGGATTCACTCGAGCTGCTCTATAAAAGAGAGGCGCCCTAAGCTTCGACTATGTTGAGGCCCGGTAACACGTCGACACCGGTCACCGGGGTAAAGGTTCGCGCGGGCCTAGGGCCCGCTTCCAAACCGTCCGAAAGGATTACCAGCGGAAGTGTGCGAAAGCCTTGTTGGCCTCCGCCATCTTGTGGGTGTCTTCCTTCTTCTTGACGGACGGGCCCTCGAAACGCGATGCCTGCATGAGTTCGTTGGCCAATCGCTCGGCCATCGTTTTCTCCGACCGCAGGCGCGAATAACTCGAGATCCATCGCATGGCGAGAGCCAATCGACGCGTCGAACGCACTTCGGTGGGCACCTGGTAGGTGGCACCACCGACGCGACGCGACGAAACTTCCAAAGACGGCCGCACGTTGTCGATGGCCTTCTTGAAGACCTCGATGCCGCGCTGCCCGGTTTTCTGTTCGATCATGTCGAAGCAATCGTAGACGATCGCTTCCGCGACCGACTTCTTGCCTTTGCGCATGATGTAATTGACGAAGCGGCCAACCATCACGTCGTTGTACTTGGCGTCGCCCGCGTATTCCTTCGTCCTCGATCGATTCCTTCTCGACATGGTCTCGGTTCCTTTGCTTGGCGACTACTTCGCAGCAGCCTTCGGGCGCTTGGCACCGTACTTCGAGCGGCTGTTGCGACGCCCTTCGACACCCGACGTATCCAGCACGCCACGAATGATGTGGTAGCGCACACCCGGCAGGTCCTTCACACGGCCGCCGCGGATCAACACGATCGAGTGCTCTTGGAGGTTGTGCCCTTCACCCGGGATGTATGCCGTGACCTCGATGCCGTTGGTCAAGCGAACGCGCGCCACTTTACGCAGCGCGGAGTTCGGCTTCTTCGGCGTCTGCGTGTACACGCGCGTGCAAACGCCGCGCTTCTGCGGACACGCCGCCATGGCCGGGGTCTTCGAACGCGTCGGCTTTTCGGTGCGACCGCGTCGAATCAGCTGATTAATTGTCGGCACAAACCCTCCGTCTTCGACGTAAAGCGCCCCTTGCATCCGAGCGGCTGTGGATAACTCGACCGCTGGCGCCGATGCCGGGAGCGCAACTGATTGTATTATCGGTGGTTACCAGACTTCCGGGTCAGGAAGTGAGGGAGCCGCGAACTCCGGACTTTACCGGCTCCCGCAAACGCTGTCAAGCCCCTATTTGGCCGTAACCGCCTACTTCTCCACACTTTCCTTCCCGCTGGCCGACATCGGCTCGTCGTGAAGGTCGTCGACGTCATCGAGGGTCGCTTCCGGCTGCTCGACCACGCCGACGAACTCGTCGTCGTCGTCGGCCGGCGCCAACTCGATGTTGTCATAGTCTTTGACCCCGGTTCCGGCCGGGATCAAGTGACCGATGATGACGTTTTCCTTTAGCCCCAGGAGCCGGTCGCGCTTCCCGCGGACCGCGGCGTCGGTCAGGACGCGCGTCGTCTCTTGGAAGCTGGCCGCCGAGAAGAAGCTCTCGGTCGAGAGGGACGCCTTGGTGATACCGAGCAACATCGGCTTGAAGGTGGCCGGCTTCCCGCCCGCCGTCATGACGCGCTCGTTCTCCTCGCGGAACACCGTCTTGTCCATGAGGTCGCCCTCGAGGAACGTGGTGTCGCCCGGATCTTCGACCTGAACTTTCTGCAGCATCTGACGCACGATCACTTCGATGTGCTTGTCGTTGATGCCCACACCCTGGAGTCGATAGACCTCCTGGATGCCGTTCACCAGGTACTCCTGGGCGGCGTTCACACCCTTGATGGCGAGGATGTCGAACGGGTTCACCGGACCCTCGGTCAGATTGTCGCCCGCTTCGACGCGATCGCCTTCGTACACGCGCAGGTGTTTGCCCTGCGGAATGATGTAGGTGCGCTCGTCGGTGTTCTCGTTCTTGATGATGATCTTGCGCATACCGCGCGTAATCGGTCCGAACTCGACGGTCCCGTCGATTTCCGACACCACCGCGGACTCCTTGGGCTTGCGCACCTCGAAGAGCTCCGCCACGCGCGGCAGGCCGCCCGTGATGTCGCTCGTCTTGGCCGTTTCGCGCGCGATCTTGCACAGGGTGTCGCCGGCCAGCACTTCCTGCCCGTCCTTGACCAGGAGCTGGGCGCCGGTCGGGATGATGAAGTGACCGACGACTTCGCCCTTCGCGTCCAGCACGTGGATGTGCGGGTGCTGCTTCTTGTCGCGGTCCTCGATCACGACCATCTGCATCTTGCCGGTCTTCTCGTCGATCTTTTCGCGGATCGTCACGTCGAGATTCAAATCGCTGAAGCGAATGAAGCCCGCCTTGTCGGAGAGAATCACGTCCGAGTACGGGTCCCACGTATAGATGACGGCTCCCGGCTCGACCATGTCGGTCTCGTGTACTTGCAACTCGGCGCCGTACGGCACGCCGAAGCGCGAACGAACGCGGTCGCCTTCGTCGAGAAGGAGGAACTCGCTCTTGCGCGAAATGACGACGTCCTTTCCGCTGCGCCCGCGGACGAAGCGAAGTCCCTTGAACGTCGCCTTGCCCGGGTACTTGACGGTCTTTCGGGTTTGCTCCGCGATACGACCCGCGACACCGCCGATGTGGAAGGTTCGCAGGGTGAGCTGCGTTCCCGGCTCGCCGATCGACTGCGCCGCGATGACACCCACCGCTTCGCCCTTGTCGACCAAGCGCCCAGTGGCGAGGTTGGTGCCGTAGCACAAGGCGCACACGCCGCGCTTGGCCTCGCACGTGAGCACGCTTCGAATCTTGACGTGCTCGACGCCGCGGTCTTCGATCAACGCGGAAAGATCCCACGTCAGAATCTCGTTGGCGTCGACGATCACGTCGCCCGTGATGGGGTCGAGGACGTCGTCGACCGTGACGCGGCCGCGAATGCGGTCGGACAACGATTCGATGATTTCCTCGCCTTCCTTCAAGGCCGCGATGTCGATGCCCATGATGGTGCCGCAGTCGGGTGCCGTGATGATGACGTCCTGGGCCACGTCGACCAAGCGACGCGTGAGGTAACCGGCGTCCGCGGTCTTGAGCGCCGTGTCGGCCAGACCCTTGCGCGCGCCGTGCGTCGAAATGAAGTACTGCAGCACCGACAGGCCTTCCAAGAAGTTCGCGACGATCGGCATTTCGATGATTTCGCCGATTTGTCCGGTAATCTTCTTCTGGGGCTTCGCCATCAAGCCGCGCATGCCGGCCAGCTGGCGCACTTGGTCCTTGCTACCGCGCGACCCTGAATCCGACATCATGAAGATGGGATTGAAACCGTCGCGATCCTTGCGCAACGCTTCCATCATCAGTTCGCCGACTTCGTTGGTGGCGCGCGTCCAGGTATCGATGACCTTGTTGTAGCGCTCGCCGTCGGTGATGTCGCCTTCCTCGTACTGCTTGACGATGTGGGCCACATCCTTGGAGGCGCGCGTGATCACAGCCGGCTTGCCCGGCGGAACCACCAAGTCGTCCATGCCGACGGTGAGACCGCTCTTGGTCGCGAAACTGAAACCGGCGTCCTTCAAATCGTCGAGGAAGCCGATGGTCTTTTCCAGACCGAGCCGGTCGAAGGCCTCCCCGATCAACGCGGCCAAGCCCTTCTTGTCCAGCACGTCGTTCTTGTAGCGCAGCTCCGCGGGGATGATGCGGTTGAAGAGCACGCGACCGACGGTCGTCTCCATGAGCTTGCCGTTCCAACGCAGGCGGATTCGTGCGTGCAGGTCGACCTGGTTGTCTTGGTGCGCGACGACGACTTCGTCCATCGAGTAGAACGCCTTGCCTTCGCCGCGAGCGCCCGACTTCGCCATGGTGAGGAAGTAGGCGCCGATCACCATGTCCTGCGACGCCACCGCGAGCGGCTTGCCGTTCGCGGGCGAGAGAATGTTGTGCGCGGACAGCATCAGCGTGCGCGCTTCGAGCTGGGCCTCGTACGACAACGGGACGTGAACGGCCATCTGGTCACCGTCGAAGTCCGCGTTGAAGGCGGCGCACACGAGCGGGTGCAAGCGAATGGCCTTGCCTTCGACCAGTACGGGCTGGAACGCCTGGATGCCGAGTCGGTGCAGTGTGGGCGCGCGGTTCAAGAGCACCGGGTGCTCCTGAATAATTTCTTCGAGGATGTCCCAGACTTCCGGACTCTCTTGCTCGACGAGCTTCTTAGCACTCTTGACGGTCTGGACGTAGTTCTTCTCTTCGAGCTTGCGAATGATGAAGGGCTTGAACAACTCGAGCGCCATGCTCTTGGGTAGCCCACATTCGTAAATCTTCAATTCCGGACCGACCACGATCACCGAACGACCCGAATAGTCGACACGCTTACCGAGCAAGTTCTGACGGAAGCGTCCCTGCTTGCCCTTGAGCATGTCGGACAGGCTCTTCAGCGGCCGGTTGCCCTGGCCGCGGACCGCGCGCGAGCGCCGTCCGTTGTCGAACAACGCGTCGACCGCTTCTTGCAGCATGCGCTTTTCGTTGCGCAGGATGACTTCGGGCGCCTTGATCTCGATCAGCTTCTTCAATCGGTTGTTACGATTGATGACGCGACGATAGAGATCGTTCAAGTCGGACGTCGCGAAGCGCCCGCCCTCGAGCGGCACCAGCGGGCGCAGCTCGGGCGGAAGCACCGGGATGACGTCCATGATCATCCACGAGGGCTGGTTTTCCGAGTTACGGAAGGCCTCGACGACCTTCAAGCGCTTGAGCTGGTCCTTCTTGCGCTGCGTCGACGTCTCGGTCGCGATCTTCATGCGCAGCCACTTCGAGAGCTCGTTCAACTCGATGCGCTTCAGGAGTTCCTTGATGGCGTCGGCGCCCATCTTGGCCACGAAGTCGAAGTTCTGCTCTTGCAGCTCGAGGTACTTGTCCTCGGTGAGGAGCTGCTTCTCCTGCACGGGCGCGTTACCCGCATCGATGACGATGAACGACTCGTAGTAGAGCACGCGCTCGAGGTCGCGAATCGTCATGTCGAGCAAATGCCCGATGCGGCTCGGCAGCCCCTTGAAGAACCAGATGTGCGACACCGGCACCGCGAGCTCGATGTGACCCAAGCGCTCGCGACGCACGTTGGCGCGCGTCACTTCGACGCCGCAACGGTCGCAGATCACGCCGCGATAGCGAATGCGCTTGTACTTGCCGCAGCTGCACTCCCAGTCCTTGACGGGCCCGAAGATGCGCTCGCAGAACAAGCCGTCCTTTTCCGGTTTGAACGATCGATAGTTGATCGTCTCCGGCTTGGTGACTTCGCCGTAGCTCCACTCGCGGATGCGCTCGGGCGAAGCCAGCATGATGCGGATGGACTTGAAGTCCGTCGGCTTCTTCCGTTCTTTCTCCAGGTTGATGAACACCTGAGTTCTCCTTCTCCAACGGCGCCTACTGCACCGCCAGTTGGGTTAGTTTCTCTCGAGTTCGATGTCCAGGCCCAGGCTCTGGAGCTCTTTAATGAGCACGTTGAACGACTCCGGAATTCCCGGCTCGGGCGGATTCTCGCCCTTGACGATCGCCTCGTAGATCTTGGCGCGTCCCTGAATGTCGTCCGACTTCACCGTGAGCAATTCTTGCAAGCAGAACGCGGCTCCGTACGCTTCCAGCGCCCACACTTCCATTTCTCCGAAGCGCTGGCCGCCGAACTGCGCCTTGCCGCCGAGCGGCTGCTGGGAAACGAGCGAGTACGGTCCGATCGAGCGTGCGTGGATCTTGTCGTCCACCAAGTGCGAGAGCTTCATGATGTAGATGTAGCCCACCGTCACTTCCTGCTCGAACGGTTCGCCGCTGCGTCCGTCGTAGAGCACCGACTTGCCGGTCTTGGGCATGCCCTGCTCGTCGAGCGCGCGCTTGATCTCTTCGACCGAAGCACCGTCGAACACCGGGCACGTGACGCGATAACCGCCCGCGGCCGCGGCCCAGCCCAAATGGGTTTCCAGGATCTGGCCGACGTTCATTCGGCTCGGTACGCCCGAGCGGGTTCAGCACGACGTCGACCGGGCGACCGTCGGGCAAGTGCGGCATGTCTTCTACCGGCACGATGCGCGCGACGACACCCTTGTTGCCGTGACGTCCCGCCATCTTGTCGCCGACTTGCAGCTTGCGCTTACGAAATACGTACACCTTGACCAAGCGCGAAACACCGGGCGGAAGTTCGTCGCCGCGCGTGACGCGCTCGACTTCCTTCTCGTACTGGACGTCGATGCGCTCGATGGCTTTGGCCGCGGTGTCGAGGACGATCTGGACCTGACGATCGACCTTGGGGTCCTTCACGATGGCGAGGCCCCACTGCAGATTGTCGAGGTCGAGCTCCTCGAAGAACTTGTCGGTGATCTTGCGCCCGGCTTTGGCGATGACTTCGCCGGTCTCCGCGTGGACGAGTTTCTCGCTCGTCTCGCCGATCATCAAACGCTCGAGCTTCTGGCGGCGCACCGTCTTGATGCGCTCGACGTCTTGGTCGCGCGTCTTCTTGAGCTTGGCCAGACGAACCTTGTCCTGGCTGCGCGATTTGTCGTCGCGTTCCTTGCGCGAGAAGACTTCGATGCCGACCACGATGCCGTCCATGCCCGGAGGCGCCTTCAAGGACGCGTCGCGCACGTCGCCGGCCTTCTCGCCGAAGATGGCGCGCAACAGGCGCTCTTCGGGAGAGAGCTCGGTTTCGCCCTTGGGTGTGACCTTGCCGACCAGAATGTCGCCGGCTTTGACGCGGGCACCGATGCGCACGATCCCGTCCTCGTCGAGGTTCTTCAACGACTCCTCGCCGACGTTCGGAATTTCGCGCGTGATTTCTTCCATGCCCGCCTTGGTGTCGCGGACCTGGCACTCGAACTCTTCGATGTGGAGGCTCGTGAAGTAGTCGTCCTTCAGGAAGCGTTCGCTCACCACGATGGCGTCTTCGTAGTTGTAGCCCAGCCACGGCATGAACGCGACCACCACGTTCATCCCGAGTGCCAGCTCGCCTTGTTCGGTGGCGGGACCGTCGGCGAGTACTTGGCCCGCCTTGATCTTCTCGCCCACCTTGACCAGCGGCTTCTGATTGACGCACGTGTCCTGGTTCGACCGCTTGAACTTGAGGAGCGTGTAGCTGTCCATGCCCTCGTAGTCCGAGTAGTCGTCGAGCGTCTCTTTCTTACCACCCGGATCGACGACGATGTGCTCGCCGGAGACGCTGATCACGGTTCCGCCGCGACGCGCGACCACGAGCACGCCCGAATCCTTCGCGATCTTCCCTTCCATGCCGGTGCCGACCAGCGGCGACTGCGCGCGTAGAAGCGGTACCGCCTGGCGCTGCATGTTGCAGCCCATCAACGCGCGGTTGGCGTCGTCGTGCTCGAGGAACGGAATCAACGACGCCGCCGCGCTCACGAGCTGCTTGGGCGAGACGTCCATGTACTGGAGCTGCTTCGGCGTCACCACGGGGAAGTCGCTGCGCGAACGTGCCAGGATGCTCTCGGCCAGGAAATGGCCCTTCTCGTCGACCTGCGCGTTGGCCTGCGCGATGATGCAGTCGGCTTCCTCGTCGGCGCTCAAGAACGCGACCTCTTCGGTCACGCGACCGCTTTCGACCCTGCGGTACGGCGTCTCCAAGAAACCGTACGGGTTGATGCGCGCGTAGGTCGCGAGACTGCTAATGAGTCCGATGTTCGGGCCTTCCGGCGTTTCGATCGGGCACATGCGACCGTAGTGCGTGAAGTGCACGTCGCGTACTTCGAAGCCGGCGCGCTCTCGGGTAAGACCGCCGGGACCCAACGCCGACAAACGACGCTTGTGCGTCAATTCGGCCAGCGGATTGGTCTGGTCCATGAACTGCGAGAGCTGGCTCGACCCGAAGAACGACTGGATGACCGCCGACACCGTGCGCGCGTTGATAAGATCGTACGGCGTGATCTGGTCGCTGTCCTGCTGGAGCGTCATGCGCTCCTTGACGATGCGGGCCATGCGCGCCAAGCCGATCGAGAACTGGTTGGCCAGCAACTCGCCCACCGAACGAATACGACGGTTGCCCAGGTGATCGATGTCGTCGGGCTCCGCGTCCGCCGCCTTCATGTCGAGCAGGCACGCGATGACGGCGATGAAATCGGCCGGGTCGAGCGTCGTCGTCTCTTGCGGGACGCTGAGCTTCAAGCGCCGGTTGATCTTGTAGCGACCCACCGGTGCCAAGTCGTAGCGCTTGGGTGTGAAGAACATGCGCTGCAACAAGGCACGCGCCGTTTCCAAATTCGGGGGATCGCCCGGACGAATCAGGTTGTAGATCTTCTTGAGTGCGGCTTCCTGGTCGGCCGACGTGTCCTTCTTGAGCGTCTTCAAGATGACGTCGTCTTCCGGGCCCTCGTTCTCCGTGTACTTGATGCAGTGCACGGCGGTGACCTTGGCGTCGCGCAGCTTCTCGACCATCTTCTCTTCGATGACGTGGCCGGCCTCGACGATCACTTCGCCGGAGGCCTTGTCGGTGACGTCCTGGATGGCGATGCGCCCGACGATCTCTTCGTCCTTCTTGCCGCTCTTCTGGCCGACCTTGACGATCTCTTCCTGGTGGAAGATGCGCAGGATGGCCTGCGCGGTGTCGAACCCCATCGCCTTCAAGAGCACCGAGACCGGCAGCTTGCGACGGCGGTCGATGTTGACGAACATCACGTCGTTGATGTCGATCGTGAATTCGACCCACGAACCGCGATAGGGAATGATGCGCGCGTTGAACAGGCGCTTGCCGTTGGGGTGGATCTCGTCGCCGAAGAAAACGCCCGGCGAACGGTGGAGCTGGCTCACGATCACGCGCTCGGCGCCGTTGATGATGAAGGTTCCCTTCTTGGTGAGAATCGGAATCTCACCGAGGAACACTTCGCTCTGGATGATGTCCTTCAGGCGCTTCTCGCCGCTTTCCTCGTCTTCTTCATTGATAACGAGGCGCAGGCGGGCCTTGAGCGGGGCCGCGAAGGTGAGGTCGCGCTCCTTGCACTCTTCCTCGCTGTACTTCGGCTCGCTGATGATGTAGCCGTGGTACTCGAGCTTGTACTTCCCCTTGGGCGACTCGATCGGGAAGACCGAGTTGAACACGGACTCCAAGCCCTGATCCTTGCGCTTGTCGATAGGGACTTCGCGCTGCAGGAACTCGGCGTAGCTCTCCAGCTGGATCGCGAGCAGATTCGGGATCTCCATGACGTCCGGAATCTTCGCGAACTGGATGCGACCGTATTCGTCGCGGGGATAATCGGCGATTGGCTTGTCGAGCTTCTTGATCATCGTGTCCTCGAAATGACGGGGTCGATATCGTAGGTCGCGCGTCCGAACCAGTGTCGCAAAGACGCGTGCGGGCGCAGCGAATTAAACCGCTGCGCCTCCAAAACGTTCGCGCGAAGGCGCGATTCTGGGAGGACGTGGGCGCGCGGGACGCGCCCCGTCCATCCCCGCACTCGAGCTACTTGATGTCGACAGTCGCCCCGGCCTCGACGAGCTGCTTCTTGATTTCCTCGGCCTCGGCCTTGTTGACGCCTTCCTTGACGGCCTTGGGCGCCCCTTCGACGAGGTCCTTGGCTTCCTTGAGACCCAGACTCGTGATCTGGCGGACGACCTTGATGACCTTGATCTTCTCGGCACCGGCGCCGGAAAGAATGACGTCGAACTCCGTCTTCTCTTCCACCGCGTGCCGCCGCCGCACCCGCACCCGGCATGGCCGCGAACGCCATCGGCGCTGCCGCCGTGACGCCGAAGCGATCTTCCAGAGCCTTCACGAGCTCCGACATCTCGATGAGTGTCAGCTTCTCGATGGCTTCCATCGCGTGTTGCGCGTTCGAACTGCTCAACTTCACTGCTTCCGACATGATCCTGTGCTCCTTCGATTCAATTCGCAATCGCGGGTCCGCGATTGCACGCTTGACTGCCTGCTCCTACGATTGCTTCTCCGAAATCTGCTTCAATACGCTCGCGAGATTGCGCCCCGGTCCTTGAATGACCGACAACAAGTTGCGCGCGGGCCCCTGAATGGCACCCATGAGCTGCGACACCAACTCGCCCTTGGCCGGCAACTTCGACAGCGCGAGCACGCCCTTGGCGTCGAGCACGGCACCGTCGACGAAACCCGCCTTCAACTTCGGGAGTTGTTCGTTCTCCGACGAAAACTTCGCCAGCACCTTGGCCGGCATGTTCTCGGTTTCGCGGCTGATCGCGATGGCGGTCGGCCCTTCGAAATACGGAGCCAACGCCTTGGCCGCCGTCTTCGCGACACCGCGCTGGGCCAGCGTGTTCTTGACGACGGTGATCTCGACGCCGGCTTCACGGCAGCGGCGACGCAGCTCGGTGATCTTGGCGACGTTGAGCCCCGTGAGGTCCGACAGCACGATGGAACGCGCCGCGTTGACGGTTGCTTCGACGGCATCGACTTGCGCGACTTTTTCTGGACGGGCCATGCTTCCTCCAACTAGACGCGGCACTTACTGCGCGGCGCCGATCGATGCGTCGAGCTTGACCGATGGGCCCATGGTCGACGAGATCGACAGACTCTTGATGTACTTGCCCTTGCTCGACGCCGGCTTGGCGCGAACGATTTCGTGCAAGAGAACCTTCAGGTTCTCGAGCAGCGCGTCGGCTGCGAACGACTTCTTGCCGATGGGAATGTGGAGGTTCGCGTTCTTGTCGACGCGATACTCCACCTTGCCGGCCTTGACGTCCTTGACCGCCTTGGCGACATCGAAGGTCACCGTGCCGCTCTTCGGGTTGGGCATCAAGCCGCGCGGTCCCAGTGTGCGACCCAGCTTGCCGACTTCGCCCATCAGGTCGGGCGTCGATATAATGACGTCGACGTCGGTCCAACCTTGCTGGAGCTTGGGGAGGAATTCGTCGGCACCGACGAAGTCGGCCCCGGCGTCCCGCGCCTCGCGCTCCTTCTCACCGCGCGCCAGCACCAGTACCCGCACCGTACGACCGGTTCCGTGCGGCAGCACGATAGTGCCGCGCACCTGCTGGTCCGCCTGGCGCGGGTCGACCGACAACTGCGCCGATAGCTCGATGGTTTCGTCGAACTTCGCGGTGGCGGTTTCCTTGACCAGATTGACCGCGGCGTCGAGGTCATAGATCTTGGCGGGATCCACCTTCGTGGCCGCCTGCGTGTAACGCTTACCCTGCTTCATTGCTTAGCCCTCCACCACGATGCCCATGCTGCGTGCGGTGCCCGCGACCATGCGCGCCGCGGCGTCGATGTCGACGGCGTTCAAGTCGGCCATCTTCGTCTCCGCGATCTTGCGCACCTGGGCCATGGTCACCTTGCCGACCTTGTTCTTGTTGGGTTCGCCCGAACCCTTCGCGAGACCGGCCGCCAGCTTCAACAACACCGACGCTGGCGGCGTCTTGGTGATGAAGTCGAACGAGCGATCCGAATACACCGTCAGTAGCACCGGCGTCACGACGCCGGCCGCCTGCTGGGTGCGCGCGTTGAACTGCTTGCAGAACTCCATGATGTTCACACCGTGCTGGCCGAGCGCGGGGCCGACCGGCGGGGCCGGCGTCGCGTTGCCGCCGGGAATCTGGAGCTTGACGGTCGTGACGACCTTCTTGCCTTTGCCGCCTTTGGCGGGCGCGCCCTTCGCCGGCGCAGCGGGTTTTGGAGCAGCCATGTCTCTCGTCTCCTAGATATTCTCGACTTGTAGAAAGTCCAACTCGACCGGCGTCTCGCGGCCGAAAATGCTCACCAGCACGCGCAGCTTCCCACGCTCGGCGTTGATCTCGTCGATCACACCGGTGAAGTCGCTGAACGGACCGTCCTTGATGCGGATGTGCTCGCCCAGCGTGAACGGAATCTCGGGAATGATCGTCTGCTTTTCCTTGTCCATGCGACCGAGGATGCGCTCGACTTCGGGTTTGGTCAGCGGCTGCGGGCCGTTCGACGTCCCCACGAATCCGGTCACGCCCGGAAGGTCGTTGACGAGGTGAAACGCCTCGTCCGACATGTACATCTCGATCAGGATGTAGCTCGGGAAGAACTTGCGCGTCGTGATCGTCTTCTTGCCCTTCTTCATCTCCGCGACTTCTTCGGTCGGCACCACGATCTGCCCGAAGTGTTCGCGAATCGAAGAAGCGTTGATCATCTTTTGGATGTTCTCGCGCACCTTGTTCTCGTGCCCCGAGTACGTGTGCACGACGTACCAGCGCATCGGAAACGCGGGCTTGTCCGACTCGCTCGTGCGCGCGGACTCCGACGCCGCGGCCCCGCCGACCGCCGTCACCGTTTCTTCGCGCATATTCTTCTCTTCGCCCATCATCACGGCTTATCCGAACACCAACTTGATGATCCGGCTCAGGACCTGATCCACCAGGCCGATGAACACGGTCATGATCAGCGTCGCGATGATGACCACGCGGGTCGAATCGATGAGATCCTGCCGCGAGGGCCAGGTGACCTTCTTGAGCTCGGTTCGCGTTTCCGCGAGATATATTTTGATGCGTTCAATCATCTTGTTTGAATGCGATGGCAGGCCCGGCAGGAATCGAACCCGCAACCCCCGCTTTTGGAGAGCGGTGCTCTACCAATTGAGCTACGGACCTGCAGCTTGCCTGTTGGACGCCTAGCGCGTCTCCTTGTGTTCCGTATGCGAATTGCACCAGCGACAGAACTTCTTGTGAGAAAGCCGGTCCTGGTGCTTCTTCTTGTTTTTCGTCGTCGAGTAATTACGGCGTTTGCACTTGCTGCACGCCAATGTCACGATGTCTCGCACGGTCCTTCACCTACTTGATGATCTCGGTCACAACACCGGCGCCGACGGTACGGCCGCCTTCGCGGATCGCGAAGCGCAACTCCAGGTCCATCGCGATCGGCGTGATCAACTCGATCTCCATCTCCACGTTGTCTCCCGGCATCACCATCTCGGTGCCACTGGGCAACGTCGCCACACCCGTCACGTCCGTCGTCCTAAAGTAAAACTGCGGACGATACCCGTTGAAAAACGGCGTGTGTCGCCCGCCCTCTTCCTTGGTCAGGATGTACGCCTTCCCCTTGAACTTCGTGTGCGGTGTAATGCTCTTGGGGGCCGCCAACACCATCCCGCGCTCGATGTCTTCCTTTTCCAAGCCGCGCAGCAACAGACCCACGTTGTCCCCCGCTTCGGCTACATCGAGGAGCTTCCGGAACATCTCGACACCCGTGACAACCGTGTCCGTCGTGTCCTTGATCCCCACGCGCTCCACCTTGTCGCCCACCTTCACCACACCGCGCTCGATGCGACCCGTCGCCACTGTACCGCGACCCGTGATCGAGAACACGTCCTCGACCGGCATCAAAAACGGCTTGTCCTTCTCGCGCTTGGGCGTCGGAATGTAGTCGTCGACGGCCTTCATCAGGTCCAGGATGCACTGACCGCTCGCCGCGTCCTCACCCTCCATCGCCTTCAAGGCACTCCCGCGGATGATCGGAATGTCGTCCCCCGGGAACTCGTAGCTCGAGAGCAACTCCCGAACTTCCAACTCCACCAAGTCGAGCAACTCCGGATCGTCCACCATGTCGACCTTGTTCAGGAACACCACCATGTACGGCACGTTCACCTGGCGCGCCAACAACACGTGCTCGCGCGTCTGCGGCATCGGACCATCCGCGGCACTCACCACCAGGATCGCCCCGTCCATCTGGGCCGCTCCCGTGATCATGTTCTTCACGTAGTCCGCGTGACCCGGGCAGTCCACGTGCGCGTAGTGGCGCTTGTCCGTCTCGTACTCCACGTGCGCGGTCGCGATCGTGATCCCGCGCGCGCGCTCTTCCGGCGCCTTGTCGATCTGATCGTAGGCCACGAACTTCGCTTTCCCCGTTCGCGCCAATACCTTCGTGATCGCCGCCGTCAACGTCGTCTTCCCGTGGTCCACGTGCCCAATCGTCCCCACGTTTACGTGCGGCTTCGTCCTTTGGAATTTCTCCCTGGCCATCGATCAATTCCTCCTGAAACTTGCTACCGAATCACCGTGTACTGGAGCCCTCGACCGGACTTGAACCGGTGACCTTTTGCTTACCATGCAAATGCTCTACCGCCTGAGCTACGAGGGCTGACCTCTCGCTGTGCCAAGCGTTCCGCGCTTGATATTTCGCTTACCGTTTCTCTTCGTCGTCTCTCGACTCGTAATCTGGAGCGGGAAACGGGATTCGAACCCGCGACCCTCAGCTTGGAAGGCTGATGCTCTAGCCAACTGAGCTATTCCCGCCTCTCGACCATGTGTAAATGGTGGGGAGGGGAGGATTCGAACCTCCGAAGGCATACGCCGACAGATTTACAGTCTGTTCCCTTTAGCCGCTCGGGAACCTCCCCGAACATGCGCTTAGCAGTGGGGTCGTAACCCCGAAGACGATTGAATCACCAGCCGGCGCGAGAGGTCCTCGTGGCTCGCACGATCGAAGCGTCTCGCTGCTCCTCGTCGCTGGTGTTAAGTACGCGCTTAAGGTTGTTGTGGAGACTTCGTGACTTCGTCCGGTTTCGCGCGGTCGCGACGCACGTTTCCTGGAGCTGGCGAAGGGACTTGAACCCCCAACCACCGCATTACAAATGCGGTGCTCTACCGTTGAGCTACGCCAGCTCGAACACAAAAACCCTCAAAAAAATTAACGGGTATAGAGGGGCTACGGTACGCGACAGCCGTCGGGAATGTCAAGGCAGAAAATACCATACGCCAGTCGGATGTCAACCACCCGGCCCGGGTGTGGATAACTTTCTCGTGGAAAAGAATCCGGTGCGGTGGCGTCGGCGAAGAGGCCCGCCTACCGGCGCCGGACCGTGGACCCCGAGTGAGTGTCCAGGATCATGAAACCGGCCTCGAGAATCTGCTTTCGGATCTCGTCGGATCGCTGGAAGTTCTTCTCCTGCTTCGCCTTATTCCGCTCCGTCACCAGCGCCTGGATGTCGGCCGGGATGTCGTCGGCTGCCCGAGGCAAACCTTCCTTGAAGAACCCGAGGATCCGATCGAACTCGGAGAGCGTCGACCAAACGGCCTCCAACCCCTCCCGCGACTGCGAAACGCCGGCCTCGTCTTCATCCAGCAGAACGTTGTAAGTCTTTATCAAATCAAATAGATGACCAATCGCGCCGGCGCTGTTGAAGTCATCGTCCATGGCCGCGAGGAACTGACTCCGGGCCTCGCGAGCGACTTCGACCAACCTGCGACCGGCCGATGTGCTGACCGACGGCCCCTTCCCGAGTCGGCCCAGCTTCTCATCCAATGACCGGCACGCGTTCTCGAACCGCTCGAGGGCTCGGGCCGCGTTCTCGAGACGCTCGCGGGAGAACTCCATCTGCGAACGGAAGTGGGTCGACAAGAGGTAGAAGCGGACCACTTCGCCGCGGAACTCCTTCAGCACGTCCTCCATCCCGAAGAAATGCCCGGTCGACTTCGACATCTTCTGACCGCGGAGGTTCAAGAGCCCGTTGTGCATCCACGACCGAACGAACTCCTTGCCGGTCGCGCATTCGCTCTGCGCCAACTCGTTCTCGTGGTGCGGAAAGATGAGATCCTCGCCGCCACCGTGGAAATCGATGGTCTCACCGAGAATCTTGACCGCCATGGCCGAGCACTCGATATGCCACCCGGGCCGGCCCTTTCCCCACGGGCTGTCCCAATAGGGCTCGCCCGGCTTGGACGCTTTCCAAAGCGCAAAATCCAGCGGATCTTCTTTTTTCTCTCCGACTTCCACGCGCGAGCCGGAAATCAAATCGTCGATATCGCGCTTGGAAAGTTTGCCGTAATCCGACTTCGTGCGGACACGAAAGTAGACGTCGCCGTCGACCGCGTAGGCGTTCCCCTTCGCGATCAGCGACCCGACCATCGCGATAATTTCCGGGATGTGGTGGGTTGCGTAGGGGTAGTGCGTCGCGGGGAGGATGTTTACCTCGCGCGCGATGCGGTGATACGCCTCGATGTTTCGCTCCACCACGACGCGGTAGTCGACGCCCTCTTTGTTGGCGCGGTCGATGATCTTGTCGTCGATGTCGGTGAAGTTCTGGACGTAGACCACGTCGTAGCCGAGGTACATCAGGTAGCGACGGATCATGTCGCCCGACACGAAGGCCAGCATGTGACCCATGTGCGGCTTGTCCTGGACGGTCATGCCGCACACGTACATCCCGACCTTGCCGGGGTGGACCGGAACGAAGTCGGACATGGACTGCTTGAGGGTGTCGTAAACGCGCAGCGACATGGGAGAAAGCACTATAGCAGGCTCGCTCGCGTGTGGTCTACTGGGTCGCACGATGGCTTCTTCCCCCGAGCAGTCCGCTCGCATTCCCGCTCGAACCCTCGGCATCTGGTCGTGCACGGCACTCGTCATCGGTAACGTCGTCGGCTCCGGCGTCTTCTTGCTTCCAGCCTCGCTCGCGCCTTACGGCATCTACGCGATCATCGCGTGGGTGTTGACGGCGGTCGGTGCCATGGCGATGGCGCTCGTCTTCGCCCGCCTGTCGCGCGCGATCCCGAAGGCGGGCGGTCCGTACGCGTACACGCGCGCCGCTTACGGCGAGTTCGCCGGGTTCTGGATTGCATGGGGCTATTGGATCTGTCTTTGGACCGGTGTCGCCGCCGTCGCGGTGGCCTTCGGAAGCTATCTCAAGGTCTTCATCCCCGCACTCGACGGCAACCCCCTGCTGTGCGGGGTCGCGTCACTTGCAGCGGTGTGGCTCTTGACCTTCGTCAACGCGCTGGGGATTCGTCGCGCGAGTGTGGTGCAAATCGTGACCACGGTCGTGAAGCTTTTACCCCTGGTCGCGGTGGCGATCGTCGGCGTCGCGTGGGTCGACCGCTCGCGCCTCGTCGCTCCGATCACGAGCGGCATTACTCCCTTCCACGCCGTCTCGTCGGCCGCAACGCTGTCGCTGTGGGCGTTCCTCGGGCTTGAATCGGCGACCGTTCCCGCCGACTCCGTCGACCGCCCCGAACGAACCATCCCGCGCGCCACCATCATCGGCGCACTCGTGGTCGCGATCGTTTACATCTCCAGCACGGTCGTGTTGATGGGCGCACTCCCGCGCGAGATGCTCGCCTCGTCACAAGCGCCGTTCGCCGACGCGGCGCGCGTCATGTGGGGAAAGTGGGCGTACTACGCGGTTGGTTTTGGTGCGGTGGTGTCGTGCTTCGGCGCACTCAACGGCTGGATTCTCGTGACGGGACAATTCCCGCCCGCGGTTGCGCGCGACGGACTGTTCCCGAAACGCTTCGCCGCGCTCTCGCCGCGCGGTGTGCCCGTGTTCGCCATGACGACCGGCGTCGTGCTGGTTACGATCCTGCTCGTCCTCAACTATTCAGGCGCGAGGAGCCTCGTCTCGATCTTCAACTTCACGATTCTACTCTCCACGCTGGCAACGCTGATCCCATTCGTGTTTTGTTCTCTCGCTCCGGCTCTCTTGCGACGAAACGGCATCGAAATGCCGCCCACGCGCGTACGCGACCGCGTCGTCATGACGATCGCGTTCACCTACTCGGTGTGGGCGATCTACGGCGCCGGCGCGCAAACGGTGCTCTTGGGATTCTTGCTCATGCTGACGGGAATCCCCGTCTACGTGTGGCAGAAGCGACGCGCCGCGGCAGTGTCGGGGCCGATGTGATCGTTCCTCTCCGCTCATGCTGCAGCGCGAGACGTGCAATATCGCGTTGAATTCGCGCTGCAGAAATCGCGTCGAGGAATCGATCACATCGGCCGCAAATCTCGGAGCGTTCGCGCGCTACGAACCGAATCGCGCCAGCGACTCCCGCACGATCCGGTCGCACAGCTCGGTGTACGAGATACCAACGGCAGCCGCCGCTTTCGGGACCAAGCTCGTCGCCGTCATTCCGGGCAGCGTGTTGGCTTCGAGCAAGTAGTGGCGGCCTTGCGGGTCGAGTCGAAAATCGAGGCGTGTGTAGACCGAGAGTCCGAGTGCCGCGAACGCGCGCTTCGACGAGCGCAGGACGTCGCGCGCGACGGCGTCGTCGACGGGCGCCGGCACGATGTACTCGGAACTCCCGGCTTGGTACTTGTGCTGATAATCGTACAGTCCCGACTTCGGCTTGATCTCGAGCAGCGGCAGATCGGGGGCACCTTCCAGAATCGCCTGCGTGATCTCGCGGCCTTCGATGTAGCGCTCAATCAGAATCGATTCGTCGACGCCGAACGCCCTGCGCGCGGCCGCATCGAGTTCGTTGAACGCGTGCACCATCGACAGCCCCACACTCGATCCCTGCGCGTTCGGTTTCACGACGACAGGTAAACCGAGCGTCTCGCGCACTTGCTGCTCCAGCGTTCCCGCCGCGAGTGCGGAGCGTTCGATGTGCAACCCTTCGGGCACCGGAACGCCCGCGTCTTTGGCGATGACCTTGGCGCGTTGCTTGTCCATCGCCAGCGCACTCGCGGCCGCGCCGCTGCCCGTGTACGGGATGCGCAAGTAGTCGAGCACGGCCTGCAGCGTGCCGTTCTCTCCCGCGCCGCCGTGCAGCCCGTTGAACACCAGGTCGAAGTCCCAATCGGCGCGCGACGCCAACATGCGCACGAAGGCGGCACGCGCGTCGACGTCGTCGCCCATCTTGGGTGGCTCGACGCCGATCGCAGCTCCGTCGAAGATGGCTTCGTCGTATTCGGTGGGAGTGACGTGCGGCTGCGCGGGGTCGGCGACCAGCACGCGGTGGCCGGCTTCGCGCAGTGCCTTCGCGATGCCGCGCGAGCTCGAGAGCGACACGTCGCGTTCCGACGAATCGCCGCCAGCGAGCAGCAATACCGCGTACTTCCTCAATTCGATCGTGGCTCCGGCATCTGCGAGAACTTCATCGTGCCCGAATCCGCGAACAGGTCCATGAACAGCGTGTCGCCGCGAAAGAAGATGGTGCGCGCGGCGTCGATCTGCTGCGCGAACTTGGCGTCGAGCGAACCGGTCGGACACGCCATGCGCGTGATGGCGATCGGCCCGATGAAGATCGACTTGCCGTCCATCCGGTACTTGCCCCGGCCGCGATTGCAGTCGAACTGCACCACCACCGAGGTGTCGGGAAGGAACTCGAGCGTGTACTTGGTCGGGTCATCGGGTGTGATGCGCTCGACCGGCGTCTGCGTGCCTTCCCACTTCCACACGAAGCCCACCGGCGATGTGATCACGACTTCGGTCGCGGGGATCGCGGTTTGCGCACTGTCCTTCTTCTTGCTGCAGCCGGTCGCGGCCATCACGGCGACACAGACCAGCAGGGCGAATCGGTTCGGCATGGCATTGATCCTCTCAAGAAAAAGGGCCCGCCGTCACCGTGAAATCCGGTGTCGACGGGCCCAACTTTGCACCGAGCGATCGGACTAGTGCGAAGCCGACTTGACGAGCTTCAAGCCCGCCTCGCCGTAACCGGCCTCGACCGGGTTGTTCAAGCTGAGCGTGTCGCCCATCACCGCGAAACCCATCATCGACGACACCATGGTGCCGGAGACGTCGCGCTGGAGCGTCACGTCGACGCCGCTGGTCGCGTTCATCGCCCACGTGCCGTTCTCGACCGCGGCCGGCTGGCCGTTCATCATGTCGACGCTCATCGACGCGGTGTTGTCGTCGTTGAGCATGAGCATGATCGAGCGACCCGCCGCATCCCCGGCCGGCAACTCCGCCATGTACATTCCAGCGGCCGACGACGTCGCCGCCGTCTCAGCCGGAGGCGTATCGACTTCCGAAACCGGCTCCGACTCGGCGGCCTCTTTCTTCTTCGAGCAACCGCCGGCCGCGACCAGCATCATGACGACGGCCATCGAACACAGGCCCATCCACTTCTTCGACATCGTTTCTCCTGTTCGTGCGCGCGCCGCACTCGGACGCGCTTCGAAAAAACCTGGCCGCAATGCGCTTCTCGATTCCCGTGAGCCCGATTCCCCGCGCTCGCTGCGGCCGACCGTGAATACCCGCCGGCGCTGCGCCGCCGCCTCCAAGAAGGAGCGCGCGGCTCGGGCTCGATCGCCGTGGGTCTTCGTTTGACGGCGTCTATATTGGGCAACCGCGAGCGGGTCGTCCACAACTTTATTGGCCGGCGCGTGGGGACGCGTACAGTTGCCGACGAAGCGGCGGCGCCGATCAAGCCGTTGCCGAGGTTACTCTTCGGGTGCCTTGACGGCCCGAAAGCCGCGATAGACGAGGAGGTCGTACACGATCTTCAAGCCGCCCGCGATGAAGAAGGGCAGGCTCGCGAGCGACGCGGTCGCCATCAGCGATCCGCTCAACGCCGGCGAGAACGAAGCCCCCACCGAGCGCGCGATCCCGGTGACACCCGCGGCGGCCGAGCGTTCGTCGGGGTCGACGATCGCGATCGTGTACGACTGGCGCGTCGGGACGTCCATCTGCGAGATCGAGGAGCGCACGAGCAGGACGATCACGGCCAGCGTCGCGTTGGGCATGAGCGGCACCAAGCACAAAAGCACGTTGGACGGCAGGTGCGTCGCCACCATCGTGTTGATGAGACCGATGCGCGCCGCGATGCGCGCCGCGGCGAGCGCCGAGAAACCGGCCAGGAGATTCGCGCCGAAGAACAACCCGCCCAGGGCCGCGATATCCATGTGGAAGCGGGTGTGGAACCATAATGCGAGCAGGCTTTGCACGATGAAGCCGCCCGCGAAGGCGTCGAGAGCGAACAGCGACGCCAGCCGCGTCACGGCACCACGCGAGCGATGGAGTCCGAGCACGCGACGCACGCCGGATTTCACGGCAGTCGCTTCGATGGAGCGAGAGAGACGCGCGAACAAGACCAAGAGCACGAGTCCGCACACCGCGTACGCCCACAACAGAACTCGGTACGACTCGAGCTCCGACATCCCCGAACGCTGCAACGCGGCGGCGACGGAGCCACCGACGAGGGCACCCGCCGCGGTGGCGAACGAACCCGCCAGCACGTAGCGCGCAAAGACGCGGGTGCGTTCTTGCGACGGGACCAACTGCGCGAGCGAGGCTTGCTCGATCGAAAGGAAGGGACCGACTTCGCTGCCGCTGGGGCTGAAGACGCCGATGACCGCGATCACGACCAGCCACGCTTCGTTCGTCGTCGACGCGAAGGCGACGGCACCCGCCGCCATCACGACCGCACCCGCGAGCAGCATGCGCCGGCGTCCGATGCGATCGGCGCTGGTGGTAATGAGGAGGGAGAGCGCGGCGTCGCCCACGAGTGCGAAGGTGAGTACGAGCCCGATGGCGCGGGCGTCGAGACCGCACGCGTCGAGGTACAACGCCAGGACGACGGAGAGAAACCCGAACGCGAACAGACGGACCGCGCGCGATGTGAAGAGCAGACGAACGTCGTTCATACGCGCGCGGCTCGACGCGCTGGATTACCGACTCACGAAGAACGTCATCGTGCTGAAGTCGCTCTCGTAGGTGCCGTCGGAGCGGCGGCGCAGCTCCGTGCAGCGAACCAACCACCAACCTGCGTCGCTGATTTCGAACTCGGCGAACCCGGCCTCGTTGGTGCGCTGAACTTGCGTGGCACCGGATTCTGCGTTCACGAGCACGATCGGGAATTGCTCCAGCTCGTTGTCGCCGCCCCGGACCGCCTTGACCACGAGCTTGTCGCCGACGGCGAGTGCCGTCGGATCGCGCTGCGGAAGCAACTCGATCGCAAGCCCCGCCGGTCGCAGGCAATTCGGGTCCTCGCCGCCGCCACCGACGCGCATGAACGACTTCGCGTGCTTGGTATACGTCTCCTTGAAGACCGTGCCCGGCGCGCGGTTCTCCCAATCGCGCCGCATCGATTCAGACGCTCCGATTTCGTCGAAGTACTCTTCGACGTCGTCGTCGCTGAGTTCGATCGGCTGCGGCTTGAGGGTCAGCCACATCACCATAGTACCGTGGCCGACCGCGGTCAGGTGCATGACCAAGGACGAACTGCCCTCATCCCACTTGTCGAGTTTGCCCTTGGCTGTGCCCGTGCGCCATCCGCCTTTCTTGACGCGGTCGGCCGCGATGGCGTTCTCCGCCTTGGGAAACGTCCCGCTCGTCAGCTCTACCGTCGCCGACTCGGATTCAACGACCTGCGGCTCCTGCGGCATGAGCCACGTGTCGTGGGCAAGAGCTGGAACCGCCGCCACCAATAGCAGAATTGTCGCAACGAGTGCTTTCATCGAATGGCTCCTTCCAGTAGTCGTAGAACGGTGTCTTTCCCCTTCACCGCCGCGACGCGCGTGAGGTCGGGGCCGTGCACCGAACCCGTCATCGCGCCGCGAATGGGGAAATAGAGCTCCTTCCCCTTGAGTTCGGTTTCCGCGCCGGTGGCCAGAATCATTTGTTTGAATGAGTCGGGTGTGATGGCGCCATCGTGTTCGCGCAGACGCTTGATCATGCTCGCCACCACGCGTCCCGCGGATTCGGTTTGCAAGAGCGCTTTCGCTTCGTCTTCGTAGACCACTTCGGGTTCGAAGATGCGCGCGCGGGTCGCGAAGTCCGAGAGCGTGTCGATGCTGTCCTGCAAGATCGACGCAATCTCGCGCCGCGTGGCGTCGTCGTAGCGCTTCAAGAAATCGGGCGTGTAGGGCTCGACCAGCTTCAAGAGCGTGTCGAGGTCGAGCTTGCGAATGTACTGCCCGTTCATCCACATGAGCTTCTTCTTGTCGAAGATGGCGGCCGCCTTGCCGATGCGCTCGATGTCGAAGGTCTTGATCATCTCGTCGCGCGGCATGATCTCCTTGCTCTGCGGGTGCGACCAGCCGAGCAGCAACAGATAGTTGGTGGCGGCGTCGGGGAGATACCCCGTCGCACGCAGGTCTTCCACCGACGAGGCGCCGTGCCGCTTCGAGAGCTTCGAGCGATCTTCGGCCAGAATCAGCGGGACGTGCACGAAGATCGGGTGTGTCGCACCCCGCGCGTCGTAAATCATGATTTGTCTGAGCGTATTGGGCAGGTGCTCTTCGCCGCGGATGACGTGCGAGATCTTCATCAAATGGTCGTCGACGGCGCACGCAAAATTGTAGGTCGGCAGGCCGTTCGAGCGCAGTGTCACCCAGTCGCCCACCATGTCGTGACCGAGTTCCATGTCGCCGCGCACCGCGTCGTGGAAGCGCACCACACCTTCGCCGACGCGAAAGCGAATCGCCTCCGGCAAACCGGCCGCGCGTCGTTCCGCTACTTCTGCGGGTGTGAGATCGCGACAGGTGCCGTCGTACTGCGGCGGTCGCGACGCGGCGATCGCCTCCTCGCGCTTGCGATCGAGTTCTTCGTCGGTGCAGAAGCACGGGTACGCTTTGCCCTGTGCGACCAACTTGTCGGCCACGTCGCGATAGATCGCCATGCGCTCCGACTGGCGATACGGTGCCACCGGCCCGCCGACGTCGGGGCCTTCGTCCCATTCGAGTCCGAGCCAGCGCAAGTCTTCGAGCAGCGATTCTTCACTCGCGCGCGTGCTGCGTTCCACGTCGGTGTCTTCGATGCGCAGGACAAACACGCCGCCGTTATGACGCGCGAAGAGATAGTTGAAGATCGCCGTGCGCGCACCGCCGACGTGGAGGTATCCCGTCGGGCTGGGTGCGAAGCGAACGCGGACATGGGCCAGCTTCGGCATTTATAGCGCGTCCTCGCGCCACTCGCTCAACTTCGGCGCGTCGCCGCGTTCCAAGGTCGCGATGGCCTCGCACGCGATCGCTTCGCCGCGACCGATGGCCCCTTTGCCTTCGAAGGTAGTCGCCTTCACGTTGACGCAATTGGGTGCCAAGTCGAGGTTCTCCGCGATCGCGACCGCCATGTCGCGCTTGCGCTCACCCAATTGCACGACGTCGCAGAGGACCGTGCAGTCGACATTGATGATCTCGTAGCCCAACTCGCGCACCATCGAGTTCACTTTGAGGAGGAACTCCTTGCTCGCGACATCCTTCCACTGCGCGTCGGTGTTGGGAAAGTGTTCGCCGATGTCGCCCAGTGCGGCCGCGCCCAAGATGGCGTCGCAAATCGCGTGCGCCACCACGTCGGCGTCGGAGTGACCCGAGAGCCCAACCTTGGCGTCCTCGAAGTGGACGCACCCCAGCATCAACGGCCGCCCCGCGGCGACCGCGTGCACATCGTATCCGATTCCCGTTCGCGTCATGTCCGTGCTCCGTTTCTCAAAATGGCTTCGGCGATCGCGACGTCGTCGCGATACGTGACCTTGATATTGGTTCGCTCGCCGGGAACGGTGAAGACCGGCTCCCCGAGTGCCAGCACGAGCGACCCGTCGTCGCTCGATTGAAATCCTCGAGCGCGCGCTTCGCGGTGCGCGCGCAAAATCAAATCGAGTCGAAACGCCTGCGGCGTTTGCACGCCCGCGACGTGGACGCGGTCGATGATCGCGTCGACGCGGCCTTGGTAGTCGCGCACCAGCGTGTCGGTGGCGGCCACCGCGGGCACCACGGCATCATGCAAAGCAACCGCATCCAGCATTCGATTGATCAACGCCGGCGACGCGCACGGTCGCGCGGCGTCGTGGATCAAGACGTGCGTCACGCCGTCGGGCAATGCGCGCAGCGCGTTGAATACCGACTCCTGTCGCGTGACACCGCCGGCCGCGAATGCGTACAGCTTCTGCGCCGCCGCCGGCGAGAGCGCGTCGCGCATGCTCGTTTCCAACTCCGGCGCCGCAGCAATCACGAAGCTCGTCACGCGTTCCGCATTCGCAACCACATCCGTCGACCAGGCGATCATCGGACGGCCGCGCAACGGGGCAAGCTGCTTGGGAGCGCGATTGTCTCCCTGCGCGGCTTCGCCGGCGAAGCGCTCGCCGCTCCCGCCCGCCATGATCAATGCCGCCGCCTTCATGGCTAGAACAAGCTGAACTTGACGTACTTGCCCGGGTTCCTCTGGATGTCGGCCACGAGCGAATCGAGCGAGGCCACCGTCGACTCGAGCCGCGTGATGAAGGTGTCGTCGTTGAGCAGCCGGCCCGCGGATCCTTCGCCCGCGCGCAGCTTGGCCGTGATCTCGCGCAGGTCCTTCGACACTTCCGCCAGGTTGTCGGCCGTCGTCTCCGCCTTGCCGCCCGCGCGCCCGATGGCGGTGAGCGACGAGTCGATGCCCGCGTAATGCTTGGTCATCAAACTGTCGATCATCGACGCCGAGCGCTCGAAGCGAATCATCGCGCGGTCGATGCGGCCCTGGTTGCGCTCCGTCATGCCGCGCAGGTTCTTGCTCGTCTCGGCGAGATCGTCGACACCCTCTTGCAAGCGTCCGTCGCTACTCAATGACACCGCGATCTCGCGCAGGTGGCGCGTGGTCACTTCGACTTCGTCCAAGATGTCGCCCGCGGCACCCATTACTTCGCTCAAGCCCATCATGTAGTCGCCGTCCACTGTGTCGCCGGGGCTGATCGCGACCGAAGAATCTCCCAGCGCGATCGATACGAAGCGCTCGCCCATGATGCCGATGCTCATCAATTCGATGCGCGAGTCGCGCGGGACGGTCACGTCTTCGCGCACCGCCATCTCGACCACGACGCCGCTGGGAAGCAGGTCGACCGGTCCACGTTCCCGCGTTCGACACCGTTGATCTGGATCGGGTCGCCGTTCAAGAGCCCGCCCACTTCGTTGAAGCGCACGAAGAAGGTGTAGCGTTTCTCGGCCAGCTGGAATTTTTGAAACCACATCGTGCCGATCACGGCGATCAACGCGCCGAGAATGACGACGGCGCCGACCCGAATCTCGAGCCCGCGACTCGTCATTCGCCGCTCCCGACCACGATGGGGCCCTCCGCGCGGCCTTCGATGAACTGGCGCACGGTCGCGTTGGTGGTGGTTTGGTTTCTCGGGCGTGCCTTCGAAAAGGACCTTGCCGTTGTGGAGCATCACGATACGGTGTGCCACCTTGTAGGCGCTCTGCAGGTCGTGCGTGACCACGATGGACGTGATGTGGAGCTCGGTGGACAGTTTCACGATGAGATTATTGATGACGTCGGCGTTGATGGGGATCGAGTCCGGTGGTCGGTTCGTCGTAGAGAATACACTTGGGTCCATCGCAATCGCACGCGCGAGACCGACGCGCTTCTTCATGCCGCCGGAGAGCTCGGATGGATTCTTGTCGCCGATCCGGCCAGGCCCACCATGTGGAGCTTCTCTCCCGCAATGCGGCTGTATCTCCTCGTCGGAAAGTTCGGTGTGCTCGCGGAGCGCCAGGCCCACGTTCTCCTCCACGGTGAACGAGTCGAACAGCGCGGCGCCTTGGAACACCATACCAAAGCCCATCCGAAGCTCGAAGAGTTTCTTGCGGTTGAGTTTGGTGACGTCGACGCCGTCGACGAGGATCGCTGCCCTGGTCGGGGTAGATCAAGCCCACGATGCGCTTCAAGAGGACGCTCTTGCCGCCGCCGCTCTGTCCGATGATGACGACGGTTTCGCCGGGATGGACGACGAGGTTGACGCCGCGCAGGACGCTCTTGCGCGCAAAGCTCTTCCACGTCGCGGGACTCGATGGTGACCATCGGCGGGCATTCTATCAC
>CAVTNQ010000005.1:0-449287 GCA_963736125.1 Candidatus Latescibacterota bacterium
CGCGTAGTGGCGCTTGTCCGTCTCGTACTCCACGCGCGCGGTTGCGATCGTGATCCCGCGCGCACGCTCTTCCGGTGCTTTGTCGATCTGATCGTAGGCCACGAACTTCGCTTTCCCCGTTCGCGCCAATACCTTCGTGATCGCCGCCGTCAACGTCGTCTTCCCGTGGTCCACGTGCCCAATCGTCCCCACGTTTACGTGCGGCTTCGTCTCTCTTTCCGAATTTTTCTCCCTGGCCTATCAACGAATTCCTCCAAACTTGCTGACCGAATCACCGTGTACTGGAGCCCTCGACCGGACTTGAACTGGGTGACCTTTTGCTTACCAAGGAGGTGCTCTACCCCTGAGCTACGCGGGCGACCTTGCGGAGCCAAGCGTTCGTTGAAATTTGCCTTCCGTTTCTCAAAGACGCCACTGTCCGTAATCTGGAGCGGGAAACGAGACTCGAACTCGCGACCCTCAGCTTGGAAGGCTGATGCTCTAGCCAACTGAGCTATTCCCGCCTCGGCTACCACGTGATGGGTGGGGGAGGGAGGATTCCGAACCTCCAAAGGCATACGCCGACAGATTTACAGTCTGTTCCCTTTAGCCGCTCGGGAACCTCCCCGAACATGCGCTTAGCAGTGGGGTCGTAACCCCGAAGACGATTGAATCACCAGCCGGCGCGAGAGGTCCTCGTGGCTCGCACGATCGAAGCGTCTCGCTGCTCCTCGTCGCTGGTGTTAAGTACGCGCTTAAGGTTGTTGTGAGACTTCGTGACTTCGTCCGGTTTTGCGCGGTCGCGACGCACGTTTCCTGGAGTGGCGAAGGGACTTGAACCCCCAACCACCGCATTACAAATGCGGTGCTCTACCGTTGAGCTACGCCAGCTCGACACAAAAACCCTCAAAAAAATTAACGGGATAGAGGGGCTACGGTACGTGGACAGCCGTCGGGAATGTCAAGGCAGAAAATACCATACGCCAGTCGGATGTCAACCACCCGGCCCGGGTGTGGATAACTTTCTCGTGGAAAAGAATCCGGTGCGTGGCGTCGGCGAAGAGGCCCGCCTACCGGCGCCGGACCGTGGACCCCGAGTGAGTGTCGAGGATCATGAAACCGGCCTCGAGAATCTGCTTTCGGATCTCGTCGGATTGCTGGAAGTTCTTCTCCTGCTTCGCCTTATTGTCTGTCACCCTACCAACGGATGTCGGCCGGGATGTCGTCGGCTGCCCGAGGCAAACCTTCCTTGAAGAACCCGAGGATCCGATCGAACTCGGAGAGCGTCGACCAAACGGCCTCCAACCCCTCCCTGCGACCGCGAAACGCCGGCCTCGTCTTCATCCAGCAGAACGTTGTAAGTCTTTATCAAATCAAATAGATGACCAATTGCGCCGGCGCTGTTGAAGTCATCGTCCATGGCCGCGAGGAACTGACTCCGGGCCTCGCGAGCGACTTCGACCAGCCTGGCGACCGGCCGAGCGCGCCGACCGACGGCCCCTTCCCGAGTCGGCCCAGCTTCTCATCCAATGACCGGCACGCGTTCTCGAACCGCTCGAGGGCTCGGGCCGCGTTCTCGAGACGCTCGCGGGAGAACTCCATCTGCGAACGGAAGTGGGTCTACAAAGAGGTAGAAGCGGACCACTTCGCCGCGGAACTCCTTCAGCACGTCCTCCATCCGAAGAAATGCCCGGTCGACTTCGACATCTTCGTACCGCGGAGGTTCAAGAGCCCGTTCGGTGCATCCACGACCGAACGAACTCCTTGCCGGTCGCGCATTCGCTCTGCGCCAACTCGTTCTTGCGGCTCGGAACAATGGTACCCCTCGCCGCCACCGTGGAAATCGATGGTCTCACCGAGAATCTTGACCGCCATGGCCGAGCACTCGATATGCCACCCGGGCCGGCCCTTTCCCCACGGGCTGTCCCAATAGGGCTCGCCCGGCTTGGACGCTTTCCAAAGCGCAAAATCCAGCGGATCTTCTTTTTCTCTCCGACTTCCACGCGCGAGCCGGAAATCAAATCGTCGATATCGCGCTCTGGAAAGTTTGCCGTACGACTTTGTGCGGACACGAAAGTAGACGTCGCCGTCGACCGCGTAGGCGTTCCCCTTCGCGATCAGCGACCCGACCATCGCGATAATTTCCGGGATGTGGTGGGTTGCGTAGGGGTAGTGCGTCGCGGGGAGGATGTTTACCTCGCGCGCGATGCGGTGATACGCCTCGATGTTTCGCTCCACCACGACGCGGTAGTCGATGCCCTCTTTGTTGGCGCGGTCGATGATCTTGTCGTCGATGTCGGTGAAGTTGTTGAGGAAGGTGACCCGGAAGCCGATCCGCTGGAGGTAGCGCCGCAGGAGGTCCCCCACGATCGCGGCCCGCATGTGGCCCATGTGCGGCCTGTCCTGCACGGTCATGCCGCACACGTACATCCCCACCTTGCCGGGGTGGACCGGAACGAAGTCGGACATGGACTGCTTGAGGGTGTCGTACGCGCAGCGACATGGGAGAAAGCACTATAGCAGGCTCGCTCGCGTGTGGTCTACTGGGTCGCACGATGGCTTCTTCCCCCGAGCAGTCCGCTCGCATTCCCGCTCGAACCCTCGGCATCTGGTCGTGCACGGCACTCGTCATCGGTAACGTCGTCGGCTCCGGGGTCTTTTTGCTTCCAGCCTCGCTCGCGCCTTACGGCATCTACGCGATCATCGCGTGGGTGTTGACAGCGGTCGGTGCCATGGCGATGGCGCTCGTCTTCGCCCGACTGTCGCGCGCGATCCCGAAGGCGGGCGGTCCGTATGCGAGCACGCGCGCCGCCTACGGCGAGTTCGCCGGGTTCTGGATTGCGTGGGGCTATTGGATCTGTCTTTGGCAACGGTGTCGCCGCCGTCGCGGTGGCCTTCGGAAGCTATCTCAAGGTCTTCATCCCCGCACTCACCAACCCCCTGCTGTGCGGGGTCGCGTCGCTTGCAGCGGTGTGGCTCTTGACCTTCGTCAACGCGCTGGGGATTCGTCGCGCGAGTGTGGTGCAAATCGTGACCACGGTCGTGAAGCTTTTACCCCTGGTCGCGGTGGCGATCGTCGGCGTCGCGTGGGTCGACCGCTCGCGCCTCGTCGCTCCGATCACGAGCGGCATTACTCCCTTCCACGCCGTCTCGTCGGCCGCAACGCTGTCGCTGTGGGCGTTCCTCGGGCTTGAATCGGCGACCGTTCCCGCCATTCGCTTCACTATCCCGAACGAACCATCCCGCGCGCCACCATCATCGGCGCGCATACTCTGTCGTCGCGATCGTTTACATCTCCAGCACGGTCGTGTTGATGGTGTACCTCCTCTGCGCGAATATGCTCGCCTCTTGCCACAAGCGCCGTTCGCCGACGCGGCGCGCGTCATGTGGGGAAAGTGGGCGTACTACGCGGTTGGTTTTGGTGCGGTGGTGTTGTTCGGCGCGATTAACGGCTGGATCTCGTGACGGGACAATTCCCGCCCGCGGTTGCGCGCGACGGACTGTTCCCGAAACGCTTCGCCGCGCTCTCGCCGCGCGGTGTGCCCGTGTTCGCCATGACGACCGGGACCTGTCGGTCACGATCCTGCTCGTCCTCAACTACGGGCGCGACAGGCAGCCTCGTCTCGATCTTCAACTTCACGATCTACTCTCCACGCTGGCAACGCTGATCCCATTCGTGTTTTGTTCTCTCGCCCCGGCTCTCTTGCCACGAAACGGCATCGAAATGCCGCCCACGCGCCTACGCGACCGCGTCGTCATGACGATCGCGTTCACCTACTCGGTGTGGGCGATCTACGGCGCCGGGCGCAAACGGTGCTCTTGGAATCTCGCTCACGCTGACGGGAATCCCCGTCTACGTGTGGCAGAAGCGACGCGCCGCGGCAGTGTCGGGGCCGATGTGATCGTTCCTCTTCTGCTCATGCTGCAGCGCGAGACGTGCAATATCGCGTTGAATTCGCGCTGCAGAAATCGCGGTCAGGAATCCATCACATCGGCCGCAAAATCTCGGAGCGTTCGCGCGCTACGAACGGAATCTCGCCAGCGACTCGCGCACGATCCGGTCGCACAACTCGATGTAGGAGATGCCGACGGCGGCAGCAGCCTTCGGGACCAAGCTCGTCGCCGTCATTCCGGGCAGCGTGTTGGCTTCAAGCAAGTAGTGGCGGCCTTGCGGGTCGAGTCGAAAATCGAGGCGTGTGTAGACCGAGAGTCCGAAGCGCCGCGAACGCGCGCTTCGACGAGCGCAATACGTCGCGCGCGACGGCGTCGTCGACGCGCTGGCACGATGTACTCGGAACTCCCGGCTTGGTACTTGTGCTGATAATCGTACAGTCCCGACTTCGGCTTGATCTCGAGCAGCGGCAGATCGGGGGCACCTTCCAGAATCGCCTGCGTGATCTCGCTGGGCTTCGACGTAGCGCTCAATCAGAATCGATTCGTCGACGCCGAACGCCCTGTGCGGCCGCATCCAGTTCGTTGAACGCGTGCACCATCGACAGCCCCACACTCGATCCCTGCGCGTTCGGTTTCACGACGACAGGTAAACCGAGCGTCTCGCGCACTTGCTGCTTGAGTGTTCCCGCCGCTAGTGCGGAGCGTTCGATGTGCAACCCTTCGGGCACCGGAACGCCGGCGTCTTTCGCGATGATCTTGGCGCGTTGCTTGTCCATCGCCAGCGCACTCGCCGCCGCACCGCTCCCGGTATACGGGATGCGCAAGTAGTCGAGCACGGCCTGCAGCGTGCGCTTTCTTCCCGCGCCGCCGTGCAGCCCGTTGAACACCAGGTCGAAGTCCCAATCGGCGCGCGACGCCAACATGCGCACGAAGGCCGCACGCTCGACGTTGTTGCCCATCTTGGGTGGCTCGACGCCGATCGCAGCTCCGTCGAAGATGGCTTCGTCGTATTCGGTGGGAGTGACGTGCGGCTGCGCGGGGTCGGCGACCAGCACGCGGTGGCCGGCTTCGCGCAGTGCCTTCGCGATGCCGCGCGAGCTCGAGAGCGACACGTCGCGTTCCGACGAATCGCCGCCAGCGAGCAGCAATACCGCGTACTTCCTCAATTCGATCGTGGCTCCGGCATCTGCGAGAACTTCATCGTGCCCGAATCCGCGAACAGGTCCATGAACAGCGTGTCGCCGCGAAAGAAGATGGTGCGCGCGGCGTCGATCTGCTGCGCGAACTTGGCGTCGAGCGAACCGGTCGGACACGCCATGCGCGTGATGGCGATCGGCCCGATGAAGATCGACTTGCCGTCCATCCGGTACTTGCCCCGGCCGCGATTGCAGTCGAACTGCACCACCACCGAGGTGTCGGGAAGGAACTCGAGCGTGTACTTGGTCGGGTAGCATGGGTGTGATGCGCTCGACGGGCGTCTGCGTGCCTTCCCACTTCCACACGGAGCCCACCGGCGATGTGATCACGACTTCGGTCGCGGGGATCGCGGTTTGCGCACTGTCTTCTTCTTCTTGCTGCAGCCGGTCGCGGCCATCACGGCGACACAGACCAGCAGGGCGAATCGGTTCGGCATGGCGTTGATCCTCTCAAGAAAAAGGGCCCGCCGTCACCGGCGGAAGTCCGGTGTCGACGGGCCCAACTTTGCACCGAGCGATCGGACTAGTGCGAAGCCGACTTGACGAGCTTCAAGCCCGCCTCGCCGTAACCGGCCTCGACCGGGTTGTTCAAGCTGAGCGTGTCGCCCATCACCGCGAAACCCATCATCGACGACACCATGGTGCCGGAGACGTCGCGCTGGAGCGTCACGTCGACGCCGCTGGTCGCGTTCATCGCCCACGTGCCGTTCTCGACCGCGGCCGGCTGGCCGTTCATCATCACGTCGACGCTCATCGACGCGGTGTTGTCGTCGTTCAGCATGAGCATGATCGAGCGACCCGCCGCATCCCCGGCCGGCAACTCCGCCATGTACATTCAGCGGCCGACGACGTCGCCGCCGGTCGTCAGCCGGAGGCGTATTCGACTTCCGAAACCGGCTCCGACTCGGCGGCCTCTTTCTTCTTCGAGCAACCGCCGGCCGCGACCAGCATCATGACGACGGCCATCGAACACAGGCCCATCCACTTCTTCGACATCGTTTCTCCTGTTCGTGCGCGCGCCGCACTCGGACGCGCTTCGAAAAAACCTGGCCGCAATGCGCTTCTCGATTCCCGTGAGCCCGATTCCCCGCGCTCGCTGCGGCCGACCGTGAATACCCGCCGGCGCTGCGCCGCCGCCTCCAAGAAGGAGCGCGCGGCTCGGGCTCGATCGCCGTGGGTTTCGTTTGACGGCGTCTATATTGGGCAACCGCGAGCGGGTCGTCCACAACTTTATTGGCCGGCGCGTGGGGACGCGTACAGTTGCCGACGCAAGCGGCGGCGCCGATCAAGCCGTTGCCGAGGTTACTCTTCGGGTGCCTTGACGGCCCGAAAGCCGCGATAGCAGCGAGGAGGTCGTAGCACGATCTTCAAGCCGCCCGCGATGAAGAAGGGCAAACTCGCGAGCGACGCGGTCGCCATCAGCGATCCGCTCAACGCCGGCGAGAACGAAGCCCCCACCGAGCGCGCGAATCCGGTGACACCCGCGGCGGCCGAGCGTTCGTCGGGGTCGACGATCGCGATCGTGTACGACTGGCGCGTCGGGACGTCCATCTGCGAGATCGAGGAGCGCACGAGCAGGACGATCACGGCCAGCGTCGCGTTGGGCATGAGCGGCACCAAGCACAAAAGCACGTTGGACGGCAGGTGCGTCGCCACCATCGTGTTGATGAGACCGATGCGCGCCGCGATGCGCGCCGCGGCGAGCGCCGAGAAACCGGCCAGGAGATCGGCGCCGAAGAACAACCCGCCCAGGGCCGCGATATCCATGTGGAAGCGGGTGTGGAACCATAATGCGAGCAGGCTTTGCACGATGAAGCGCCCGCGAAGGCGTCGAGAGCGAACAGCGACGCCAGCCGCGTCACGGCACCACGCGAGCGATGGAGTCCGAGCACGCGACGCACACCGGATTTCACGGCAGTCGCTTCGATGGAGCGAGAGAGACGCGCGAACAAGACCAAGAGCACGAGGTCCGCAGAGTCGCGTACGCCCACAACAGAACTCGGTACGACTCGAGCTCCGACATCCCCGAACGCTGCAACGCGGCGGCGACGGAGCCACCGACGAGGGCACCCGCCGCGGTGGCGAACGAACCCGCCAGCACGTAGCGCGCAAAGACGCGGGTGCGTTTTGTCGACGGGACCAACTGCGCGAGCGAGGCTTGCTCGATCGAAAGGAAGGGACCGACTTCGCTGCCGCTGGGGCTGAAGACGCCGATGACCGCGATCACGACCAGCCACGCTTCGTTCGTCGTCGACGCGAAGGCGACGGCACCCGCCGCCATCACGACCGCACCCGCGAGCAGCATGCGCCGGCGTCCGATGCGATCGGCGCTGGGGGTAATGAGGAGGGAGAGCGCGGCGTCGCCCACGAGTGCGAAGGTGAGTACGAGCCCGATGGCGCGGGCGTCGAGACCGCACGCGTCGAGGTACAACGCCAGGACGACGGAGAGAAACCCGAACGCGAACAGACGGACCGCGCGCGATGTGAAGAGCAGACGAACGTCGTTCATACGCGCGCGGCTCGACGCGCTGGATTACCGACTCACGAAGAACGTCATCGTGCTGAAGTCGCTCTCGTAAGGGTGCCGTCGGCAGCCGGCGGCGCAGCTCCGTGCAGCGAACCAACCACCAACCTGCGTCGCTGATTTCGAACTCGGCGAACCCGGCCTCGTTGGTGCGCTGAACTTGCGTGGCACCGGATTCTGCGTTCACAGCACGATCGGGAATTGCTCCAGCTGGTTGTCGCCGCCCCGGACCGCCTTGACCACGAGCTTGTCGCCGACGGCGAGTGCCCGTCGGGATTGCGCCGCGGAAGCAACTCGATCGCAAGCCCCGCCGGTCGCAGGCAATTCGGGTCCTCGCCGCCGCCACCGACGCGCATGAACGACTTCGCGTGCTTGGTATACGTCTCCTTGAAGACCGTGCCCGGCGCGCGGTTCTCCCAATCGCGCCGCATCGATTCAGACGCTCCGATTTCGTCGAAGTACTCTTCGACGTCGTCGTCGCTGAGTTCGATCGGCTGCGGCTTGAGGGTCAGCCACATCACCATAGTACCGTGGCCGACCGCGGTCAGGTGCATGACCAAGCGATGAACTGCCCTCATCCCACTTGTCGAGTTTGCCCTTGGCTGTGCCCGTGCGCGGTCCGGCCTTCTTGACGCGGTCGGCCGCGATGGCGTTCTCCGCCTTGGGACACGTCCCGCTCGTCAGCTCTACCGTCGCCGACTCGGATTCGTCGACCTCGGCTCCTGGCCGGCATCAGCCACGTGTCGTGGGCAAGAGCTGGAACCGCCGCCACCAATAGCAGAATTGTCGCAACGAGTGCTTCATCGAATGCTCCTTCAGTAGTCGTAGAACGGTGTCTTTCCCCTTCACCGCCGCGACGCGCGTGAGGTCGGGGCCGTGCACCGAACCCGTCATCGCGCCGCGAATGGGGAAATAGAGCTCCTTCCCCTTGAGTTCGGTTTCCGCGCCGGTGGCCAGAATCATTTGTTTGAATGAGTCGGGTGTGATGCCGCCATCGTGTTCGCGCAGACGCTTGATCATGCTCGCCACCACGCGTCGCGCGGATTCGGTTTGCAAGAGCGCTTTCGCTTCGTCTTCGTAGACCACTTCGGGTTCGAAGATGCGCGCGCGGGTCGCGAAGTCCGAGAGCGTGTCGATGCTGTCCTGCAAGATCGACGCAATCTCGCGCCGCGTGGCGTCGTCGTAGCGCTTCAAGAAATCGGGCGTGTAGGGCTCGACCAGCTTCAAGAGCGTGTCGAGGTCGAGCTTGCGAATGTACTGCCCGTTCATCCACATGAGCTTCTTCTTGTCGAAGATGGCGGCCGCCTTGCCGATGCGCTCGATGTCGAAGGTCTTGATCATCTCGTCGCGCGGCATGATCTCCTTGCTCTGCGGGTGCGACCAGCCGAGCAGCAACAGATAGTTGGTGGCGGCGTCGGGGAGATACCCCGTCGCACGCAGGTCTTCCACCGACGAGGCGCCGTGCCGCTTCGAGAGCTTCGAGCGATCTTCGGCCAGAATCAGCGGGACGTGCACGAAGATCGGGTGTGTCGCACCCCGCGCGTCGTAAATCATGATTTGTCTGAGCGTATTGGGCAGGTGCTCTTCGCCGCGGATGACGTGCGAGATCTTCATCAAATGGTCGTCGACGGCGCACGCAAAATTGTAGGTCGGCAGGCCGTTCGAGCGCAGTGTCACCCAGTCGCCCACCATGTCGTGACCGAGTTCCATGTCGCCGCGCACCGCGTCGTGGAAGCGCACCACACCTTCGCCGACGCGAAAGCGAATCGCCTCCGGCAAACCGGCCGCGCGTCGTTCCGCTACTTCTGCGGGTGTGAGATCGCGACAGGTGCCGTCGTACTGCGGCGGTCGCGACGCGGCGATCGCCTCCTCGCGCTTGCGATCGAGCTCTTCGTCGGTGCAGAAGCACGGGTACGCTTTGCCCTGCGCCACCAGCTTGTCGGCCACGTCGCGATAGATCGCCATGCGCTCCGACTGGCGATACGGTGCCACCGGCCCGCCGACGTCGGGGCCTTCGTCCCATTCGAGTCCGAGCCAGCGCAAGTCTTCGAGCAGCGATTCTTCGCTCGCGCGCGTGCTACGTTCCACGTCGGTGTCTTCGATGCGCAGGACAAACACGCCGCCGTTATGGCGCGCGAAGAGATAGTTGAAGATCGCCGTGCGCGCACCGCCGACGTGGAGGTATCCCGTCGGGCTGGGTGCGAAGCGAACGCGGACATGGGCCAGCTTCGGCATTTATAGCGCGTCCTCGCGCCACTCGCTCAACTTCGGCGCGTCGCCGCGTTCCAAGGTCGCGATGGCCTCGCACGCGATCGCTTCGCCGCGACCGATGGCCCCTTTGCCTTCGAAGGTAGTCGCCTTCACGTTGACGCAATTGGGTGCCAAGTCGAGGTTCTCCGCGATCGCGACCGCCATGTCGCGCTTGCGCTCACCCAATTGCACGACGTCGCAGAGGACCGTGCAGTCGACATTGATGATCTCGTAGCCCAACTCGCGCACCATCGAGTTCACTTTGAGGAGGAACTCCTTGCTCGCGACATCCTTCCACTGCGCGTCGGTGTTGGGAAAGTGTTCGCCGATGTCGCCCAGTGCGGCCGCGCCCAAGATGGCGTCGCAAATCGCGTGCGCCACCACGTCGGCGTCGGAGTGACCCGAGAGCCCAACCTTGGCGTCCTCGAAGTGGACGCACCCCAGCATCAACGGCCGCCCCGCGGCGACCGCGTGCACATCGTATCCGATTCCCGTTCGCGTCATGTCCGTGCTCCGTTTCTCAAAATGGCTTCGGCGATCGCGACGTCGTCGCGATACGTGACCTTGATATTGGTTCGCTCGCCGGGAACGGTGAAGACCGGCTCCCCGAGTGCCAGCACGAGCGACCCGTCGTCGCTCGATTGAAATCCTCGAGCGCGCGCTTCGCGGTGCGCGCGCAAAATCAGATCGAGTCGAAACGCCTGCGGCGTTTGCACGCCCGCGACGTAGACGCGGTCGATGATCGCGTCGACGCGGCCTTGGTAGTCGCGCACCAGCGTGTCGGTGGCGGCCACCGCGGGCACCACGGCATCATGCAAAGCAACCGCATCCAGCATTCGATTGATCAACGCCGGCGACGCGCACGGTCGCGCGGCGTCGTGGATCAAGACGTGCGTCACGCCGTCGGGCAATGCGCGCAGCGCGTTGAATACCGACTCCTGTCGCGTGACACCGCCGGCCGCGAATGCGTACAGCTTCTGCGCCGCCGCCGGCGAGAGCGCGTCGCGCATGCTCGTTTCCAACTCCGGCGCCGCAGCAATCACGAAGCTCGTCACGCGTTCCGCATTCGCAACCACATCCGTCGACCAGGCGATCATCGGACGGCCGCGCAACGGGGCAAGCTGCTTGGGAGCGCGATTGTCCCCCTGCGCGGCTTCGCCGGCGAAGCGCTCGCCGCTCCCGCCCGCCATGATCAATGCCGCCGCCTTCATGGCTAGAACAAGCTGAACTTGACGTACTTGCCCGGGTTCCTCTGGATGTCGGCCACGAGCGAATCGAGCGAGGCCACCGTCGACTCGAGCCGCGTGATGAAGGTGTCGTCGTTGAGCAGCCGGCCCGCGGATCCTTCGCCCGCGCGCAGCTTGGCCGTGATCTCGCGCAGGTCCTTCGACACTTCCGCCAGGTTGTCGGCCGTCGTCTCCGCCTTGCCGCCCGCGCGCCCGATGGCGGTGAGCGACGAGTCGATGCCCGCGTAATGCTTGGTCATCAAACTGTCGATCATCGACGCCGAGCGCTCGAAGCGAATCATCGCGCGGTCGATGCGGCCCTGGTTGCGCTCCGTCATGCCGCGCAGGTTCTTGCTCGTCTCGGCGAGATCGTCGACACCCTCTTGCAAGCGTCCGTCGCTACTCAATGACACCGCGATCTCGCGCAGGTGGCGCGTGGTCACTTCGACTTCGTCCAAGATGTCGCCCGCGGCACCCATTACTTCGCTCAAGCCCATCATGTAGTCGCCGTCCACTGTGTCGCCGGGGCTGATCGCGACCGAAGAATCTCCCAGCGCGATCGATACGAAGCGCTCGCCCATCATGCCGATGCTCATCAATTCGATGCGCGAGTCGCGCGGGACGGTCACGTCTTCGCGCACCGCCATCTCGACCACCACACCGCTGGGAAGCAAATTGATCGGTCCGACCTTCCCGCGTTCGACGCCGTTGATCTGGATCGGGTCGCCGTTCAAGAGACCGCCCACTTCGTGGAAGCGCACGAAGAAGGAATAACGCTTCTCGGCCAGCTGAAACTTCTGGAACCACATCGTGCCGACCACGGCGATCAAGGCACCGACCACCACCAGGGCTCCGACGCGAACCTCGAGCCCGCGACTCGTCATTCCGCGCTCCCCACCACGATGGGACCTTCCGCGCGCCCTTCGATGAATTGGCGCACGATGGCGTTGTTGGTGGACTTCACTTGCTCCGGCGTTCCGTCGAAGAGCACCTTGCCGTCGTGCAGCATGACGATGCGGTCCGCCACCTTATAGGCGCTGGCCAGGTCGTGGGTGACGACGATCGAGGTGATGTGGAGTTCGTTGGACAATTTGACGATGAGATTATTGATGACGTCGGCGTTGATCGGGTCCAGGCCCGTGGTCGGTTCGTCGTAGAGGACGCACTGCGGTTCCATGGCGATCGCACGCGCGAAGCCGACGCGCTTCTTCATGCCGCCCGAAAGCTCGGCCGGATTCTTGTCGCCGACTCCGTCGAGACCGACCATGTGCAATTTCTCTTCCGCGATACGACTGACCTCGTCGTCGGGCAGCGTGGTGTGTTCGCGCAGTGCGAGCCCGACGTTTTCTTCCACCGTGTACGAATCGAACAACGCGGCGCCCTGGAAGACCATACCAAAGCGCATCCGAAGCTCGAAGAGTTTCTTACGATTGAGTTGGGTGATGTCGACGCCGTCGATGAGGATGCTACCCCGGTCGGGGTACACCAGCCCGACGATGTGCTTCAAGAGGACGCTCTTGCCGCTGCCGCTCTGCCCGATCACGACCACCGTCTCGCCCGGGTTGACGGTGAGATTCAGCCCGCGCAAGACACTCTTCCGGCCGAAGCTCTTCCAGACGTCGCGACACTCGATGGTGACCATCGGCGGCATTCTATCACACGACGAAACCCCGGCCGGCACGGCGTCGACCGGGGCTTCTATTGGCAGCTAGCAAACGCAACTGGGGAACTAACGAGAGTCCGAAACGCGCCGCCTCGATGACCTATCGGTAGAGCGCTTTGATCGCGCCCCACGTAGAAGTCGCGATAGCCACTGGAGTGCAATCGAACATCGCGGGCGTACCTGGAACATTGCGCGCGTCAGGGCACAGGCAGTCACCAAGTTCCCGAAAGATCACGAGATCCTGCACAGGTATGGACTTTGGAATCCCGAAACAATCGATCTGCTCCACGGTTTGCGCGTCCGGATGGGGAACAACACGGAGCTGACTGCATGTGGTCGACGTTCCGTAAGTCATGTACGTCACGGTCGCCAATACGAGAGTTCCCCCCGTGCAAGGGGCGTAGCAGATGGAAATACCGCTGGTCACATCACCCACGGTAGCTGCGATGGGATGGCTTTCCGATACGAGCGTCATCGTAGCGCCGGGGCTCGGTTCGATTCGGAACCGAACGGCCGTCGATCCCCCATTGAATAGCAGCCGCACCGACACCGTCCGCATCGCGGGTCCGTTGTCGAGGATAAAACACTCGCCTTGAGTACCCGCGAGGATCCTGATCAACCCGCTGAGCTGAGCGTGCGAGTCAACGGCGGTGGTCGCAAGCAGGAGCGAAGCCAGCAGCGCCCCGGAGCGCGGAAAGAAGCATCGGGTTAGCTTGACGCGTATTGTCATCTCATGTCTCCCCATTCGGAGTACTTGTGGAAACAAAGTTGCGGAGCTTGATGATGTCCTCGAACTTCGGCGCCCCCCCGTGATACCGAAGGCGATAAAGTCCCTCGACCGTTTATCGGGCGGTTTCCAGAAATTAGCTTACCAACTTCAGACAATTATGTCCACTAATATCCGCGCCCATTAGCGTTTGCCAGCGTGGTTCTGCATTTCTCATCGCTGAACGTTGAGCGGGCCGCGTTGACCGCGTCAAACCATCTCCCCGGGGTGAGCCGCCCCGGCCGCGTTTGGCGCTATCTCTGAATCACCATCTTCATGGTTTGCGTCTCGCCGGCCGCGGTGATGCGGCCGAAGTACACCCCGCTCGCGAGCGGTCGTCCGTGCGCGTCGCGACCGTCGAAGGTGACGCGCTGCCAGCCGGCGTCCATGCGCGGGACGTCGCGTGCAACCACACGACGCCCGGCCACGTCGAAGATTTCGAGGCGCACGTCGGAGGCACGCGGGAGTCCGATGCGCAAGTCAGTCGACGCGCTGAACGGATTGGGGACGTTCACATCGAGTGTGAGGCGCGTGATGCTGGGGGCGTCGCCGCCGATGCCGGTCGGAATCGTGACCATCGCTTCGTTCGAAGGTGCGCTCTCGTTGCCGTGTACGTCGACGGCCTTGACGATGTAATACAGGTGTCCGCCCGGCGCCGATGCGTCGACGAGCAGAGTGTCGGTCGCAAACGAGAGGAAGGTGGGCGGAGGCTGCAACTCCATCCCGATGGCGCGATACACGGCGTAGTGTTGGAAGTCGGCTTCCATCGCGCCCGACGGATTCCAATTGAGCAGCACGTCGTTACCCACGCGCTGCGCCGTGAGAAGCAGCGGTGCGGCCGGCGCGATGTTATCGGTCGACTTTCCGCTTGCGGGCGCCGAGGTCCAGTACTCCTGCGGTGTGAAGCCGTGCGCGATCACTTGGAAGTAGTGATTGCCGGGCGAGGTCGCGGTGGAGTCGAAGAGACGTCGGCACCGCTTGCGCGTAGGAGTTCAACCCGTACGCGTCGACGGTCGCCATGAGCTGCCAGTAGTACGTCGTACCTGCGACGTTCTCGACGCGAATCGCGTCGGTGGCCAACGGATCGAGATCTTCGATCGACACGATCGAGGTACCCGCGGTAGCAAACACGTTGGCCAGCGTGGGATCGATGGCGCGCCACACGGTGTAACGATCGATCGATTCACTCGGCCACGGATCGAGCCGGCTGGCGGTCCACTCGACGTTCACGACGCCGCCTTGGTCGCCGGGCACGTCCTTGGCACTCACGATGTCGCCGGATGGATAACCCCAATTGTTGAAGCGGTCGAGTCGCTGCGCCTTGGCGAGAACGTACGTGCCGGGACGAGAGTCGGACCACGCCACGATCGCGCCACCGGCCCCGTCGCTTGCGATCGCGGCCGCGGTCTTGAAGCCGGGGACGACGCCCATCGGCACTCCGCCGAGCGGCCCTTGCACTGCGCCCGCGGCGCTAACGCGGCGCGCGAAAATATCGCCGACAGCTTGGTAGCGAAGGTCCACCCAGGACACGATCGCGCCGCCGATTCCATCGGCGGCAAGGCGAGGCACCAGCGACTGACTCGGGTGGTCGCTCACGAGGACTCCCGCTGCAGTCCACTGGACGGCGCCGGCCAAGCTGATTCGCTGGACGTACGCTTCGCCCGCCCCGACGCGCGTGTCGTACCACGAAATGATCGCGCCGTTCGCGCCATCCGATACGATGCGAGCATCCTGCTCCGGGCCGGTCGCCGAGCAGATGTCGACGCCGTCGGCGGTCCATACCGGCGTGCCGTCCGCGGTGATGCGCCGCGCGAAGATGGTCGCGTTGGACACACCCGTGCGCTGATCGCGCCAGGCAAGAATGGCACCGCCGCCGCCGTCACTGGCAATCGTGATCTGGTCCTGGTTGGTCCCGTTGGCGCAAACCGGAATGCCCACGTATCCGGTTCCCCACATCACATTGCCGCCGGCGCCGATGCGCTGCGCACGCACGTCGAACTGGAAACTAACTTCGTGCTCCCACGCGATGATCGCGCCGCCCGCACCGTCGGTGGTGATGCGGGGTTGGTATTGACCACCCACATCGCCGCAAACCAAGTTGCCGTTGATAACCCACTGCGCAATCCCGCTCCCATTGATGCGCTGGGCGTAGATATCCCAGGCACTGGGGCTCGGTCGAATGTCTTCCCACGTAATGATGGCCCCGTTGCCACCGTCACGAACCAGTCGCGGCGCTTGCTGGAACGACGTCAGTACGCACACTGCGACGCCATTCGCAGTCCACATGGGCGTCCCCTGTGCGCTGACCCGTTGCGCAAAGATGTCGAGGTCGGCGTTGCGACCATCTTCCCACACAGCGATTGCACCGCCCGCGCCGTCACTCACCACCTGGGGTTTTTGTTGGTCGAGACCGGCGTTGCAGAGTACGACGCCGGTCGCGGCCCATACGGGGCGGCCCCATGTGTCGACCCGCTGCGCCACGATGTCGTAGCCGGTCCCAGCGCGCAACTCCGCCCACACAATGACGGCGCCGCCCTCGCCGTCGCTGGCGATCTCGGGCGCCGATTGGTCTCCCAAGCCCGGCGGTGCGAGTGTGACTCCGTTCACCGGCCAGGTCGCATGAGTGACGGGCGCAAGCAAGCCGATGGCAAGTAGCGAGGTGGAAAACATCAAGGCGGAGCGGGTGGTTCGGGTCATGGCGGGTCCCTCCTGGGACGGTGGGTTCAATCAATAAGACGTACGATCGTCCCGTCCCGACACGCGCAATCTCACGTGCCCTTGTAGAAAATGACGCGCAAGAGGACCGAGGCGAGGAAGTAGTTGGTGATGAGGATACAGATGCAGCTCGACACGACCGCCTGCATGGCCGCGCGCCCGACACCCTGCGCGCCGCCGAAGGTGCGAAAGCCGTTGTAGCAGCCCATGAGCCCGATGATGGCACCAAAGGTGATGGCCTTGATGACACCGCTGATCACGTCGTCGACGTAGAAAAACATCCTCAAGCCCTTCACGAAGGTCGTCGTGTCGACGCCGATCGAAAGGTTCGCGACCAGCATCCCGCCCAGGATGGCGAGGAAGTCGGCGATGATGGTGAGCACCGGCAGCATGATGACGCACGCGACGATGCGCGGCATGACGAGGTAGCGCAGCGGATCGATCGCAAGAACTTCCATCGCATCAATTTGCTCGGTGACTTTCATGGTGCCGAGCTCGGCGGCGATCGACGCACTCACACGCCCGCCCACGACGAGGGCCGTGAGCACGGGACCGAGTTCCAGAATCACCGACTTGCCGACGACGGTGCCGAGAAACACCATCGGGACGTAATCCTGAAATTGATACGCCGATTGCACGGCGGCAACGGCACCCACGAACACCGAGGTCACGATGACGAGCGGGATGGAGCCGATACCGATGAGCTCCATTTGCAGAAACGTTTGCCGCGCGGTGCGAGGGAGTTCGTGCAGGCGCGCGAACACGCCGGCCAGCATGATCGACGAGCCGCCGACGTCGCGGAGGAAGTTGAGAATGTTCGACCCAATGTCTTGAACCGCGCGATACAACGTCATGCGCGATGCGGAGGCGTTCATTCGAGGGTTACTCCGTGAACGCCGCCGGCTCGAAGCGCGTGCACGAATCGATGAAGGTGAGATTCACGGTGCCGGTCGGACCGTTGCGCTGCTTGCCGATGATCAACTCGGCCTTGCCGCGATTTTCATCGCTGGTGTCGTAGACTTCGGGGCGATACAGGAACAGCACGAGGTCGGAGTCCTGTTCAATGACTTCCGCTTTCACGAAGATCCGACAACATCGGGCGCTTGTCGCCGCCGCGCGATTCGACCGCGCGCGAGAGCTGCGAGAGTGCCACGACCGGAATGTTGAGCTCTTTCGCGAGTGCTTTGAGTCCACGCGAAATAAGCGAGATCTGCTGCTGACGGTTTTCGACGCGTTCCCTGACGCTAATCAGCTGGAGGTAGTCGACCATCAGCATGCCGATGTTCGCTTCTGCTTTGAGGCGGCGTGCCTTCGCGCGCAGCTCCAGCGTCGAGAGGCCCGCCGAGTCGTCGATGTAGATGGGTGCTTCGGCCAGATAGCCCGCGACGATCGCGAGCTCCGCATACTCGTTCGACTTCAAGTAGCCCTTCCGCAAGCGATTCGAGTCGACGCGCGCCTCGGCGCAGAGCAGACGTGTTACCAACTGCTCAGCGGACATTTCCAGACTGAAGATGCCGACCGGCGTCTTTTCTCGGATGGCGAGGTGCTGGCACAGATTCAAGGCGAAGCTCGTCTTTCCCATGCCCGGCCGCCCCGCCACGATGATCAAGTCCGACTTCTGGAACCCCGACGTCAGCGAATCCAATTCTTCAAACGGCGACGGCATCCCCGAGATGTGACTGCCGCTTTGATACAGCGCTTCGATGTTCTTGAAGTGATCGCGAAGAATCTTTCCGATCGGCTCGAAGCCTTTGAACATCCCCTGCTGCGAAATCTCGAAGATGTGCTTCTCGGCTTCGTCGAGGAGTTCGGCTGCTTCGCGCTCGCCGGAGTAGCACTGCGTCGCGATGTCGTTGCTGATCGTGATCAAGCGCCGCATCACGAACTTCTCGAGCACGATGTTGGCGTAGTACTCGACGTTGGCCGCGGTGTGGACCGAGTCCATGATCTGCGTCAAGTAGGTGGCACCGCCCGACGACGGAAACGTCCCGCGCGTCTTCAATTCTTCGGAGAGTGTGACGACGTCGATCGCTTCACCGCGCGCGGAGAGTCCTTCCATCGCTGCGAAGATGTCTTGGTGGGCTTTCTTATAGAAGGCCAGGTGGCTCAGGCTCTCGGTCGCGATCGAGAACGAATTGTTGTCGAGCAGCACCGCACCCAGCACCGCCATCTCGGCTTCGAGTGACTGCGGCGGGACGCGGACGGGCGACGGGGGTTGAGTCTGTGCGGTGCGAACGACTTCGGCCACGGATGTTCTCCTTCGTTGGCCGGGATTCTAACTCACGCACAAGGGTGGCGGGAACCAATCAACTCGAAAGATGGGGACGGACGGTGGACAAGCTGGGGATAAGGGCCTCCAACTTGTTGGCAAGTGCCGGAGATCGCTACAACGTCGCGCCGAACAGGCGACCCACGAGCGCCGTTACGCCCATCGCGACGGCACCCCAGAACGCCACACGAGCGGCTCCTTTGACCAAGCTCGCTCCGCCCATGTGCGCGGCGACACCACCCAATACCGCGAGCAGGACCAAGGAGATCCCGGCGACTGCGATCGATAACTGCGATATGGGTGCCACCGCCACCAGCAAGACGGGGACGATCGCGCCCGCCGCGAAGGCGGCCGCGGACGCGATTGCCGCCTGCAACGGCCGTGCGCGCGTGTGCTCCGAGTGACCCAACTCATCGCGCGCGTGCGCGCCGAGGGCGTCGTGCGCCATCAACTCGGTCGCGACTTGCGAGGCGAGATCGTTCGACAATCCGCGCGTGACGTAGATCGCAGTCAACTCGGCGTGCTCGGCGACCGGTTCCGTGGCCAATTCTTTTCGCTCGCGCTCCAAGTCGGCGCGCTCGGTGTCGGCCTGCGAGCTGACGGAAACGTATTCGCCCGCCGCCATCGACAGCGCCCCCGCAATCATGCCGGCGGTCGCCGCGATCAAGACGTCGGGGCGCGACGCGTTCGCAGCCGCGACACCGACGATCAAGCTTCCGGTCGAAATGAGTCCGTCGTTCGCGCCCAAGACCGCGGCGCGCAGCCAGCCGATTCGTTCGGTGCGATGAGTTTCGATATGTCGCATAATGCCCTCGCGCTAGCGCCGTGCGCCGCGGCGCGGTCCCTTTCGCCGCTTGAAGAACTGCACCGCGCGTTCGTGCTCCACCGCTTCTTCGCGCGTGTCGAATGTTCCCAGGTTGCGACGCTTTCCCGTCTTCGGGTTCTTGTGTCGTGAGTAGAGCCGGAAGCGACCGTCTTTGAGTTTGCGAATCATGCGTTCCTCCACGCGCGACTCATGAAGAGCGCGATCAAGAGCAAGAGCGAGATCAGGCCGTGGGTTGCGAAGATAGCCAGCATGCTCCCGTGCGTGAGCGTTTGGTGCGCGCTTTCGTCCATGAAGTGAATGGCGGTGGCACCGGCGAAGAACACGGCCCAGCACACGGCCGGCCCGATGACGTAGCTGCGTCGCAGAAACGGAGCCAAGAGCGAGGTGATCGACATGCCGAGATACGCCACCGCGAAGAATTGTTCGAAGGGACCGCCGGGTGGGAATCCGAGTACCGAGGCCGCTTCGCCCGGACGCGCGAGACACCACCAACTCACCAGCACCATCGGGATGCCGCAGTAACCGACCAAGAGGTACAACAGGAATATGCGCGCGCCGCGCGTCACGATGCGGGGTTTGGTGAACGCGACGTGCGCGGACGCCGCCGCGAGCAAGATCACCAGCAGGACGAAGAACATGGATACCTCCGGCTATGCAATCAATCGCACGAAGCGCGGCGAACCGCGCAGCGCCTCCCACTCGGGCTCGAGGCGCGCGCGCGCCACGATGAAGGCACGATTCGCCGTGGCCGCCCTTTCGAGCAACTCGAGCGCTTCGTCGTTCTCGCCGCGCAGCGCGTGGATGCCGGCGGCGTAATAGCGCGTGAAGGGGTCGTCGGCGCCCAGTGCCAGCCGGCGCGCGAAGGCGTCGAGACCGATCGCGAACGCTGCTTCGGCGCCTGCGCGATCGCCCAGCGCCATGCGCGCCGCGCCCAGTCGCATGTGCAGCTCGATGCGAATGCGCGTGCGCAGCGCGTGGTCGACCTTTTCGAGGAACGCGATCTCGCTCGCGAAGGCGTCGTGCGCTTCCGCGGCACGCCCCTGCAGCGCGAGTAAGTGCCCGAGACGCATGTACGCGCCCACCAGCTGCACGCCCTGCTGCCCGGACAGGAACGCTTCCTGCAGCGCGATCGCGCGCCGCGCCGCCTTTTCGCCCTTCTTGAATTCCCTCATCAGAGCGCGACAATGCGCGAGCTGCATCCAGTACCAGCCCGCCTCCGGGCTGCGTTCGAGCGCGCGCTCGAAGTACGACGCGGATTCCTTGAACTCGCCGGCGCCGATGAAGAGGCCGCGCGCCAATCCCGCCACGATGCGCGGGTCTTCGGGGGCAAGCGACAACGCGCGGCGCAGGCTCTCGATGCCTTCGCGCGCGTTGCCGTGCGAGATCAGCACCAGACCCAACTCGCGCCACACGCGCGCCAGCCGCGGACGCGTCTCGAGCACGCGGCGCAATATCGCAATGGCGCGCTCGGCCAGCTCGGGTGCTACCAAGTAGTCGGCTTTCTGCGCGTACGCCGAGCCCAATTCGATTTGCGCGCGCACGTAGTCCGGGTCGAGTGCGAGCGCGCGCTCGAACAGAATGACGGCGCGATCGAGCGATTCGTAGCTGTCGGCACGAATGTTGAGCAGCCCCTTCGAGAGCGCTTCGTAGGCGGCGACCACCTTGGTCTCGTCGCCTTCGTGTGCCGCGGCGACACTGCCGCGCAAGCCAGCCGCCAGCTCGGCGACGATGCGATCCTGCAACTCGAAGATGGCGTCCAAGCGCCCGTCCATCTTGACCGCACGCACGACGCGACCCGATTCGACTTCGACGATGCGCGCGGTCACGCGCACCTGGTCGCCCAAACGCTGGTACGCCCCCGCAACCACCCAGCGCGCGCCGATCATACGGCCGAGTTGCACGGCGTCTTCGGGCGCGAGCTCGGTGGCTTCGGCGCCCAGGCGTCGCAAACTTTCGCGCAACTGTTCGCGCCCCCACACCACGAGCCCTTCGATCTCTTGCAGCGTGGTCGTCACCGTCTCCGAGAGGCCGGTCCCCAGCCACTCGTCTTCCGCTTGCTCGCCGATGCCGGCAAATCCCGCCACCGCGACCGACCACTCGCCCGCTTGCACGATGGGCGACGTCCCCGCGCGCAGCCGCTGCAAGTCCACGACGATCTCGCGCAGATCGCGCGGCCGCGACGACGGATCCTTCGCTAGCATGCGCGCCGTCAAGCGTTCGACTTCGGGCAGTCGAATGTCGGAGAAGCGGGCCGGAAGCGGGGGCGGGTCGCGGTGCAGGATGGCGTCGGCGATCTGAATGAAGGTGTCGCCTTCGAACGGACGCTTCCCCGCCAGTAATTCGTACAGCACCACACCGAGCGAAAAAATGTCCGAGCGCGAATCGAGCGCGTGACCGAGCGCCTGCTCGGGCGACATGTAGTGCGGCGTGCCCGCGAACACGCCGTCGGGCGCGTGTGTGGCGTCGCGGCTCCACGTCAGATCGTCGACGGCGACGCGCGGCTGCATCTGTGCCAGCCCGAAGTCGAGCACCTTCACGCGCCCTTGTGCCACCATCAAGTTGCTGGGCTTGATGTCGCGGTGCACCACACCGCGCGCGTGCGCCTCGGCCAGCGCGTCGGCGGCTTGCGCGACGATGTCGAGAATGTCGTCGAGTGAGAGCGACGAAGACGCGGCCAGGTCGGCCAGCGTCTTACCGCGCACGTACTCCATCGAGAGCAGGTACAAGCGCCCGTCGGGCGTGTCGGTTTCTTCGACGTCGTAGATGACCGCGATGTTGGGATGATTCAACGCGGAGGCGGCGCGCGCTTCGCGCATGAGTCGCGCGCGCTCTTCGTCTTCGCAGCCGGGGCGCTGGCGCAGGAGCTTCAAGGCGACCGACCGGTGCAGGCGCAGGTCTTCGGCCAGGAAGACTTCGCCCATGCCGCCTTGACCGAGGCGTTCCTTGATCTGATAGTGCGAAATGGTCTGGCCGATCATCTTCTATTTTCAGCGGCGCCGGGCCGCTCAATCGTCGCCGCTCAATCGTCGAGGGAGAGCTTCGAACTTTCTCGGACCGTGGCGTTCCAGTCCTCGAGCAGGTAGCCGTCGATGACGACGAAGTGCGCGTCGGCGGCGCCCTCGCGAAACTTCGCGATGGCCTTGTACTCGGGCGAGTCGTAGAACGATTTGGCTTTTTCCACCGAGGGGAATTCGATCAAGACCAGGCGAAGGTTGTCTTCGGGCCCTTCGAGCGTGATCTTCCTGCCGCCGCGCGCGATGAAGCGACCGCCGTACTGCGCGATCACACGCGGCGTGTGTCGCATGTACTCCTTGTAACGGTCCCAATCGCGGACGTCGACACGCGCGACGAGATAGGCGGGCATCACGCCTCCTTCAGCAACGCCATCAGTTTCTTCATGTCTTCCCAACACGGCGCCTTGAACGCGGGATTGCGCAACAACGCGGCCGGGTGATAGGTGACGATGACGGGAATGCCTTCGTAGGTGTAGCTGCCGGTACGCAAGGCGCCCAGCGGTGCTTCGGTCTTGAGCAACCAATGCGCGGCGATGCGGCCGAGTGCGCAGATGTACTTCGGTTTGATCAGCGCGATCTGCGCGCGCAGGTATTCTTCGCAGCACTCGACTTCGCTCGGAAGCGGGTCGCGATTCTGCGGCGGGCGGCACTTCAAGATGTTCGCGATGTAGACTTCTTCGCGCGTCATGCCCATGGCGGCGATGATCTTCGTCAGCAGCTGTCCCGCGCGCCCGACGAACGGCTCGCCCTTGGCATCTTCGTCCGCGCCGGGCGCTTCGCCGATGAACATGAGCTTGGCTTGCGGATTGCCCACTCCGAACACGGTCTGCGTGCGACTCTTGTGCAGCTCGCAGCGCGTGCAAACCGAAACAGTCTTCGCGAGGTCGGAGAGGCCCGCGGGAACCGGCGCTATGGCAGGTCGAACCGTCGCGGGCGCCGGCGCTTCGACCGCCGTGCCAAGAACGACGCCTTCGAGGTAAACCGAGCGAACGCCCTTCTGCTCCAAACGCTTCAAGGCCGTGATCGCGGCGCCACGAGTCTTGGGTTCCGTTTTCATACCCGCAGACTAGTCGTTGCGGTGTCTCGGCGCAAGCGCGTCGACCCGCTCGGCGAGAGTTTCCTAAAGGTCGACGGCCGGCGCTACCTTGTGCTCTTTCAGCGTGGCGCCTTCCGAGCGCGCCACGTAGGTGGCGGCCGTGACGTCGCCGACCACGTTGACGACGGTGCGACACATGTCGAGGATGCGGTCGACACCGAGGACGATCGCGATCATGGCCGGATTCACGCCGATCGTGGCGAGTACCAGAATGATGAATGGAATGGAGCCGGAGGGTACACCCGCGGTTCCGATGCCGCCCAGGATCGCCAGGTACAGGACCATCAACTGCTGGCCCATCGACAAGTGGACGCCGGCCAGTTGGGCGAGAAAGAGGATCGTGACCCCTTCGAACAACGCGGTGCCGTTCTGATTGGCGGTGGCACCGATGGTCAAGACGAACGAGTTGATGTCGCGCGGCACGCCGAGGTTTTCTTCGGTGACGCGCAGTGCGGTTGGGAGTGTTGCGTTCGACGACGAGGTCGAAAACGCGGTGATCATGATGGTCTTGATGCGACGGAAGAAGTCGATCGGGTTCAAGCGCGAGAGCACCGCTATCGAGATCGAGTAGATGCCGAACATGTGCAAGGACAGCCCTATGAGCACGGCACCCACGTACCAGCCCAGGCTGGCCAAGAGCCCGAACCCGAAGCGCGACGTCATGGTGAAGAGCAGGCAGAAGACCGCGAACGGCGCCAGTCGCATCACCAACTCGATGCACTTGGCGACGGCTTCGTAGACGCCTTCGAGCACGTGCACGACGGGCCGTGCTTTCGCTTCCGCGACCAGTGTTAGCCCCACCCCGAAGAACAAGTGCGAAGAACATCAGCCCCAGCATGTCGGGCGGATCCTTCGCGATCGCCGTGAAGAAGTTGGTGGGGACGGCGGTCTTGACGATCTTCGTGAGCAGCGGCCCCTCGCTCGATGCCGCCGGCGCCGACGCCACCTGCTTCTCGGCATCCATCGCATAGCGTTCCTGCAATTGCTGGCTGATCTCCGGGCCGAATTCGTTCGCCCGGCCGCATCGTGTTGGCGAGTGTCAATCCGATCACGACCGAGATCGCCGACATCACCAGCGTGTAGCCGAGCGATCTGAGACCGACGCGCCCCAGTCGACGAATGTCGCCCATGCCGGCCACACCGACGACGAGGGACGAAAACACGAGCGGCACGACCAGCAAGAGCAACAGTCGCAGGAAGAACTGGCCGATCGGTTCGGTGAGATTGTTCGCGATCCACACCAGCCGCGGCGACGCGCACCGAGGATGCCGTTGGAAATGCCGCCGGCGCCCGCACCGAGGGCGAGCCCGAGCAGAATGCGCGTGTGCAGGGGGAAGCGGGGCGTTCGCGTCATGATCGGCCGGGGTTACCGATGCGAGGCGGCGACGAGATCGAGAAGTTTGCGCGCGATGTCCCGCTTGCTCTCGGGGCCGGCGCTCTGATAGACGCGGCCCTTGGCGTCGTAGACCGCGACGACGTTGGTATCGAGACCGAACGAGACCTCGGGCTTGTTGAGGACGACGAAGTCGCAGTGCTTCTTGGCGAGCTTCGTGCGCGCGTTTTGTTCTTCGTCTTCGGTCTCGAGCGCGAAGCCGACCACGATACGCTGGCCCTTGTCGGCGCCGAGCGACGCGAGGATGTCGTCGGTCTTCGATAACTCGAGCGTCCAGCCTTCGCCCGACTTCTTTTTCTGCGGCAGCGTCGACGCGGGTTTGAAGTCGCTCACCGCGGCCACCATGAAGAGAGCGTCGGCGTCCTTGAATTCGGACTTGAGCGCCTTCGACATGTCCTCCGACGTGCGCACGCGCACGATACGAACGCCCTGCGGTGGCGCCACCGACGTGCGCGCCGCGACCACGGTGACGTCGGCACCCAAGTCGCGTGCCGCTTCCGCGACCGCGAAGCCCATCTTGCCGCTGGAACGATTCGAGATGACGCGCACCGGGTCGATGTCTTCCTCGGTGCCGCCCACACTCACGAGTACTTTCTTGCCGCGCCACGGCGAAGAGAACATCGTCGCGACCGCCGCGAAGATGGTCTCCGGCTCGGCCATGCGACCGGTGGCTTCGTAGCCGCACGCGAGGTCGCCCTTCTCGGGCGGCGCAACGCGGAAGCCGCGGTCGGAGAGAATGCGCATGTTCTCCTGCGTAGCGGCGTTCTCCCACATGACGTCGTTCATCGCGGGCGCCAGCATGACGGGTCCTTCGTAGGCACTCACGATGGTCGAAAGCAAATCGTCGGCGCGGCCGTGGACGAAGTTGGCGAGCGTGTTCGCCGTGGCGGGCGCGATGACGATGACGTCGGGCCACTTGGCGAGGTCGATGTGCTCGACGGGCGAGATCGCACCCGCCGACTTACCGTCGCCTTCGAACATGTGAACGTGGACCTTGTGCTCGGAGAGCGACTCGAAGGTGAGCGGAGTGACGAACTCGGTGGCCGCGTCGGTCATGACGACCTTGACGTCGGCGCCCGCCTTCTTGAAGAGGCGCAGCAGAAATACGGACTTGTAAGCGGAGATGCCGCCGGTGACGCCGAGGAGAATCTTCTTACCGGCGAGACTCACGATCGCAACGAACTAGGACTCTTGGAAGAAATCCCCGCTGCCCGTCGGCTCGTCCGCGTACGAGAACTGAATCTTGTCGTTGATGAGGCGCTTGACCGCCGTCGACGTGGGCTTGAAATCCGGTTCCGGCTCCGCGCCGCGAATGACCAGCGAGTTCAAACGACGCGCTTCGCGCGCCATGACGCGGACGGCTTCGTAGCGGTTCGGGATCTTCTGCGTGATCTTTTCGATGATGACGAGTTTTTCGATCGGGATCGACATGCGGGCAACTCCTCTTTATCGGGATATTTCTGAGATGAACCCGGGGTTCATTCTCTCGCGGCGACAGCGCTCGGCCGTGACGATCGCGACCAGCTCTTTGGCCGCCCGTTCGACCGAGTCGTTGAGAACGACATAGTCGTATCGGGCCGCCGCTGTAATCTCGGTCCGGGCATTCGCGAGACGGACCTTCAGGACATCCGGGGTCAAATCACCCCGGGCCCGCAGGCGCGCTTCGAGCGCCCCGAAGGATGGGGGCAATATGAAGACCATGACGGCGCCGGGAAAGGACCTTTTTACCTTATCTCCCCCCTGGATGTCAATGTTCAGGATAACGTCGCGGCCGGCGGCCAGTTCCCCTTCCAGGAAGCGCCTCGGGGTTCCGTAGAAGGCCCCGTGGACGTCGGCCCATTCGACGAGCTCGCCCGCCTTCATGGCCTCGAAACGATTCGCCGCGACGAAGAAGTAATCGCGCCCTTCGACTTCGCCGGCGCGCGGGGCCCGCGTCGTCGCCGAGATGGAGCGGCGCACCAGCGGGTCGGTCGCGAGCACGCGGTCGACCAGAGTCGTCTTGCCGACACCCGACGGCCCCGACACGACGATGAGGAAGGCACTCGAAGAACGCGCCACGCTCACTCCAGGTTCTGGACCTGCTCGCGGAGCTTCTCGGTCTCTTCTTTCAGGACGACGACGTGCTGGATGATTTCGGTGTCGGCGGCTTTGGAGCCCATGGTCGACGCTTCGCGGTGCATTTCCTGCAGGAGGTAGGTGAGTCGCTTCGACACTTCGCCGCCGTCTTTGAGCGCGCCGTTGAATTGGGCCAGGTGGCTGTTCAGGCGCGTGATCTCTTCGGTGATGTCGGTGCGGTCGGAGAGCATTACGATCTCCGCCGCGATGCGATCTTCTGGTATTGCGATGTCTCCGGCGAGCTGGGCCACGCGCTTGCGGAGCGTTTCGACCTGTCGCTTGGCGACAGCGGGGGCGAGCTTCTCGATCAGGGTCGCCGTGCGCTCGATCAGACGCATGCGGTCGACCAAGTCCTTCTCGAGCGCCTTGCCCTCTTCGTTGCGCATGCGGTTACAGCGGTCGAGCGCTTCACCCAGGCTCTTTTCGACCAGCGGCCACAATTCGTCTTCGCCCGGCTCGGTCTCTTTGGTGGTTACGACTTCGGGCAGCGAGACCAGCGCGTCCAAACTGACGCGCTCGTCCAAGTCGTGCCGTTTTGCGAAGGCGCGCAGCTGGGTCAAGTATTGCTCGAGGACGCCTTCGTTGATCTTCACACCGCGGCCCGACGACGACGATTCCACCGAGATCGTGATCGAGACGCGGCCGCGGGCGATCTTGCTGCGCACGATCTCTTTGATGTCGGACTCGCGATTCTGGAGCGAGCGCGGGAGCTTGAACGCGATGTCGAGAAATCGGTGGTTGACCGATCGGACCTCGACCGTCACGGTCGAGTGCGAGTTGGCGGCCTCGCCCTGTCCGAATCCGGTCATACTAATGAGCATTCTCTTGAATCCTTACGCGGTTTGAATGTGCCGGCGAGGTTCTATACTATAGGCCGCGCGAACCGCCTGTCAAATGAACGCCACCCTCCTTGCACAATTGATCCGCGAGATTCGCGACGACGTCGTCGGCCAGCCGTTGGGAACGCCGTCGTGGTTTCCGCCCGTGCTCGCGATTCCGGTCTACGGGCGCGGGCATTTGGTCGCCGTCCTCGAGTCACCCGGCCCGTTCTTCTATGTGACGGCCGCTTTCCCCTTCGAAAGTGCGTGGGCACCCGCGCGCATGAGGATGCTCGCGGGCGCCGAGGTGACCGACATCCGCCTCGAAGAAGCGCGCGTTCTGCGCATCGACGCCGTCACGGACGAGCGCGAGCGCGTGAGCCTCACGGTCGCGCTGTTCGGCGCGGCGGGGAGTGCCGTGCTTTCGCGCGGATCGACGACGATCGAGACGCTCGGCAAGGGTCGCACCGCACAGGCCGTGGGTAACGCCGACGCGGGGCCGGGACCCGCGGCGGAGAAACTCAAGACGCCGTTCTATCTCGTGGCGCGCGGCAATCTGGGTGGCGCGTCGCCGACGTACGACCGCACGAGCGTCGAGGGCGGGGTTCCGCTGCCCGGGACGTTTACGAATGCACGAGCGGCATGTGCAGCGCTCGGGACGCGCGTCCTCGAAGGCGCCCACGCGACCATTCTGCATCGTGTGACGCGACCGCTGCGGCGTCGCGTCGACTCGCTCGCGAAGCTCGCGCTCAATCTAGAAGAAGACATCGTGCGCGCGGCCGGCCACGCGGAGGTTCGTCGCGAGGCGGAGACGTTGGCGGCGTTCCAGGCCCGAGTGCCCGCGGGGGCTTCTTCGGTCGACCTCCCCGACGTCTACGATGCGACGCGCATCCTGACGATCGAACTGGATCCCGCCGAGCCGGTGCACATCCAGATCGAGAAACGGTTCCGGCGCGCCGGCAAACTCGAGCGAAGCGCGGAGCACGCCGCGCGCCGGCTCGACCTCGTGCGGCGCGAGCACGACGAGCTGTCGGCAGCACTCGCGGTACTCGAGCGCGCGACGTCGTTTGACGAGGCGTTGAAAACGCTCGAAGCAATTCGGGCCCGCTTCGACATCGACCTGGACGACGGCCCGCGTCCCGCGGGTGCGCCCAAGAAGCGCGAAGCGGAGAAGACCTATCGCACCTTCGATGTCGACCCGGGCTGGTTCGTGGTCGTGGGACGAAGCAACTACGAGAACGACGAGATTACGTTCCAAGTGGCGAAGCCGACCGACTATTGGTTCCACGCGCAGGGCGTCCCCGGGTCGCATGTCGTGCTGCGATCACGCGGCGGAAGCGACGGCCCACCGGCGCGCGTGATCGAGCGGACCGCTTCGATCGCAGCCCACTTCTCGAAAGCCAAGCACAGCTCGCTTGTGCCCGTGATCTACACCCAGCGCAAGTATGTGCGGAAGTTCCGCGGCGCGCGGCCGGGGCAGGTGACGTGCGAGCGCGAGAAGATGGTAATGGTCCCGCCCCGCCTCCCCGACGGAATGGAATCGGCGTAACGATTCTCCCCAAAAAACAAGAAGGAGGCACCGAAGTGCCTCCTTCTCGCTTGTCCTAGAGAGCAATACTGCTCGGAATCACGCTAAGGGCAAGGGCTATGATTCACTGGCTTGGCGAGCCACTCAGGGGAAGGCACCCACCCCCAACGAACCCGAAGGGCTCATTGAGGAAAGGAGTACGCAGCCTCCATGGTATCGCCCTCTAGTAACCGTACGTCGCATCTTCCTGTATCCCGGCGCCCCTGCTGGAGCACCCCATCTAGCAGTGCGGCCGTGCGGTCGAACATGCATTCTGCAATCGACGTGCCAAGGGGACGTACCATCGGAACTGTCGCTTTCACCTAACGAACCTAACGACAACACGTTAAGAAGTAAGCAACAGCCGTTTGCTAGCGGCCAAAACACGGGAGAGTTAAAAAATCTTACGGGGAGACAAAAAAACTAACGGAAGGGGCTATCGGTCGACGAATCCACCCTCGGTGTCGAGCACACCCTCGATGATCCCGCTCGGCGCGCCGCCGTCATACACGTCGGTACCGAAGTTAACCCAATAAATCTGAAGGCTGTTCTCGGCGGTACCGACGGGACCGCTCGGGATCGGATGTCCCGGGTAGACGCGGACGTGATACTGAATCAGCGTCGACGACGGCGGTACCGGCTCGAGCCGAACGAACAAGGGGACTGACGTCGTGAAGCGGAGGGTCTGTCCGGCGTAGACGATAACGGTCTCGCCGGCCGGAACCTTCTTTTCGAGCGGCAGCGGCAAGCTGTCGCCAAACGCCGAGACGACGCCAAACAAGAAGACGAGGCCGAGCGCAATAAGACTGATGCGGGGGAGGAGTCGCTTCACGCCAAGTACTATACCAGGCTTTCGGCGGATCGGGTAGCCGAAAACTACGAAATTGCACCAGGATTTTCGGGGGGCGAATGGGGAGATCGGGGCGCGGCCAAGCCCGGTCCGGGTACCCGCAGGTCTCCCCGCCGGATCGTCAGACGCCCCTGATCGAAAGTTTCCAGTACAGGAATCGCGTGCTTGCGCGTAATCCCGAGCGCGTCCTTGAACTCCGCGACCGAAATCGCAGGCTGCGTGGCGAACAAGCCCCTCACTGCGTCGACCGAACGCTCGAACGCCTCCCGGTGCATCCAGCCCGGTCCGACGTCGACCCACTCACCCGCGTCGCGCAGGTACCGCGCCGCGTCGGCGAAGGGCTCCGTCCCCGACCACGCGCGCTCCGCCTCTTCGCGCGACGGAAATGCGATCCCGGCCGCCCGCACCATCTCGTTGAGCGACGACAGCGCGAGAGAGAGCGCCGGTGCCAGCACGTGCTCCTTCGACCCAGTGCGCACGCGGTCTTCGCGTACGAACACGGCGTGCAACGTCGATAGCGCTTCGAGCACGCGGTGAAACATGGCGGCGCCGTGCGGAAACTCGAGTCGCCGTCGCAGCTCTTCCTTGTCGATGCCCCACTGGAGCGGATGGCGCGACGTGTGGGCGGTCGCAATCTCCATCGCGCGCGCGGCGAGTTCGTCGAGAGCGTCGCGATGGAACCACCGGCCGCCGATCGCCACGATGGCACCGTGCGCGGCCAGAGTCGAGGCCAGTTCGGCGGTCGCGTCCGCGCCGCCAACCCCGTTGGCGCCGGCCTGGGCGATCGCTTTCTCGAGTATCGCCGCCGGATCTCCCTCTTCGCGCTGGCGCACGTGCGAGAGCGCATCGGCGTCGAAGCGACGATGCACAGACGGTGCGGCGTCGATCACGACACCGCCCCCCACGACGCGCGCCGGCGAATACGTGCGCACCACGATGCGATCGCCTTCGCTCACGACCAACGGCTCCTCGAGGCGAAGTTGCACGATCGACGACGCGCCGCGCGCGAGCTCGTCGGTCTCCAACAGCACGACGCGGCCGAGCACTTCGCGAGCACCGTGGTGCACGCGCACGCGCTCGCGATTCTTGAGCGCTCGATGCGCGGAATCGCCGAGCGTCACGCGCGCATCGAGGATGCGCGTAGCCGCGAAACGCCCCGGTGTCGCCAGCATGTCGCCGCGCGCGACGTCCTCCAGCTTCGCACCGTGCAGCGCGATCGCGAGCCGCTCGCCGGCCGCACCTTGGTCGCGCTTCTCACCGAAGCTTTCCAAGTCGCGCACGCGCACGCCGCGGTTCGCCGGCAATAGCGCGAGCTCGTCGCCGACGCGCACGCGGCCCGAGTAGCAACTCCCGGTGACGACGACGCCGATCCCTTTTTGATGAAACACGCGGTCGACGGCGAGGCGAAACGGACCCGATGATTCGCGTCCGCCGATATCGCGCGCCAGCGCGACTAGGTTTTCGCGCAAGGTCTCCAGCCCCGCGCGCGTGCGCACCGACACCGGCACTACCGGAGCGCTCTCGAGAAACGACCCGCGAACGAGCTCTGCGATCTCTTCGCGCACGATCGCGAGCGTTTCGGGAGTCGCAAGATCCGACTTGGAGATGACTACCAGACCGCTGCGCACGTCCAGCGAGCGCAGCACTTCCATGTGCTCCTCGGTCTGCGGCATGACACCTTCGTCGGCGGCGACGAGCAGCATCGCCAGGTCGATCCCGCCCGCGCCCGCGACCATCTGTCGCACGAAGCGCTCGTGGCCGGGAACGTCGACGACACCGACGAACACGTCGGGAGAAAGCGGCAGCGGCGCAAAGCCGAGCTCGATCGAGATGCCGCGTTCTTTTTCTTCTTTGAGGCGATCGGTGTCGTGGCCGGTGAGTGCTTTGACGAGTTCGGTCTTGCCGTGGTCGACGTGCCCGGCGGTGCCGAGAATGAAATGGCGGGGTCGGCCCGCGCGCGCGTCCGACGCAGTCACGCTACTGTTCGACGCGTTCGATGCGCGCGCCGAGCGCGTTCAACTTGGACTCGATGCGCTGGTAGCCGCGATCGATGTGATACACGCGCAGAATCTCGGAGCGTCCCTCGGCCGCCATGGCTGCCAGAATCAAGCCCGAGCTGGCGCGGATGTCGGTGGCCATGACGGGGGCGCCACCGAGCCTGGGAACGCCGCGAATCACCGCGAGGTTGCCGTCGAGTCGGATGTCCGCCCCGAAGCGTCGCAGCTCCGGGACGTGGGTGAAGCGGTCGGGGTAGATGGTCTCCTTGACCGTGCTGACACCGTCGGCCGTGCATAGTGCCGCCATGATTTGCGCCTGCATGTCGGTCGGGAAGCCGGGGTACTCGCGCGTGACGACGTCGGTCGCCGCGAGGCGCTTCGGGCCCACCACGCGCGCGCGCCCGTCGCCGATCTCGATTTTCGCGCCGCACGCTTCCAGCACCGCGAACAGCGCACCCATGTGACCGGGATCGCAGTCGGTGATGGTGACGTCGCCGCCCGTGATCGCGGCCGCCGCCGCGAAGGTTTCCGCTTCGATGCGGTCGGGAATGACGCGATGCCGGAGCGGCTTGACCGACGTCGTGCCGTGTACGACCACGCGCGACGTCCCGCGCCCTTCGATGGCGACACCGCATTCGACGAGCGCGTCGACCAAGTCGGTGATCTCCGGCTCGAGGGCTGCGTTTTCGATCACCGAGGTTCCCTCGGCGAGTGACGCGGCCATGATGGTCTGTGCCGTCGCGCCCACGCTCGAAATGGGGAACACGACTTCGCCGCCGCGCAGGCGGTCGCAACTCGCTTCGATGTAGCCGTGACTCAATTCGACTTTGGCGCCGAGCTTCTCCATCGCCATGAGGTGCAAGTCGATGGGTCGCGGTCCCCACGCGCACCCGCCCGGCATGCTGACGCGCGCGCGGCCGTGGACTGCGAGTGTCGGCGCGAGCACGTAGATCGACGCGCGCATGGTACGCACGAGGTCGTAGGGCGCCTCGATGCCGTCGGCGTGGGTGGTGTCGATGGTGAGCACATTGTCTTTGCGCGTCGTCACCGCTCCCAGAATGTCGAGCATCTTGACCATGGTTCCGACGTCGCGAAGGTCGGGAACGTTCTCGATAACACTCTTCCCACGCGCGAGCAATGCCGCCGCCATGAGCGGGAGTACCGCGTTCTTGGCTCCGTGTACCGAGACGTCGCCGCGGAGCGGTGTGGGACCATCGATGACGAATTTATCCATGATCTCCTAGCGCCGTGAGGGCGCGTTGCGAGCGAAACTCGCGAAGCGGTGGAGCGAGAACACGCTCAACGCGCACCCACCACCACGCGGTCGCAGCCCGCGTAGTCCTTGGCGACGTCGACCGCGCTGAATCCCGCGTCCCGCAGGCGCGCCGAAACCGCCCGGCCTTGGCTTTCGCCGATCTCGAACACGACGAAACCGTCGGTGAGCAAGCCGCGCGCCAGGAGCGGTGCCACCCTTCGATAGAACTCGAGGCCGTCCTTGCCCCCGTCCAGGGCGCGCATCGGTTCGTGCTCGCGCACTTCGCGCGGTAGCGACATCAACTCCGCGGTCGCGATGTAGGGCGGGTTGCACACGACCGCGGCGAAACGATCGTCGGTGCGCTCGAGGAAGTCGAAGGCGTCGGCTTCGACCACGCGCACGCGGTCTGCGACGCCGTTGCGCGCGGCGTTGGCCGCGGTCAGCGCGACGGCTTCCGACGAGACGTCGACCGCGACCACGTCGAGATTGGGCACGCGACACGCGAGCGACACGCCCACGATTCCGCTGCCCGAACACAAGTCGAGCACGCGCAGCGGTTCGTGCAGCGGGCGCGTGCGCAGGCGAGCTTCCGCCGACTCCACCAAGAGCTCGGTCTCGGGGCGCGGCACGAACACGCCGCGACGCACTTCGAACGGAAGCGACATGAACTCGGTTCCCTGCAGGATGTATTGGAGCGGCTCGCGACTCGCACGGCGCTCGACGAACTCCCAGTAGCGGTGCGCGCGGTCGTCTTCCATCGTCGCGGTCGAGCGCACGTACACGTCGAGCATGTTCCATCCGAGCGAGTAGCACAGCATCCACTCGGCGTTGCGGCGCGCGTTGGGGACACCGTGGCTCACCAGGTGCGCCTCGGCGCGCTGGAGCCACTCGCGAACGTTGCCGGCGGGGATGGTCATCTCACTCCGCGTTGCGCGTTGTGATCTCGGCGCGCTCCATGAGGTCGGCCTTGCGCAGCGCCTCGATCAACTCGTCCAGGTAGCCTTCCATCACTTCGCTCAAATTGTGCGTGGTGAAGTTGATGCGGTGGTCGGTGACGCGCTGCTGCGGAAAGTTGTAGGTGCGAATCTTGGCACTGCGATCGCCGGAGCCGATTTGGCTGCGACGCTCCGCCGACAGCTTTTCTTCCTGCTCTTTATGTGCGCGATCGAGCAGCCGCGCTTGCAGTACCTTGAGCGCCGAGGCTTTGTTCTTGAGCTGCGAACGTTCTTCCTGGCACGTCACCACCAGCCCGGTCGGAATGTGCGTGATGCGCACGGCGCTGTCGGTGGTGTTGACGCTCTGTCCGCCGGGGCCGCTCGATCGATACACATCGATGCGAAGCTCATTGGGGTCGATGCGGACCTCGATTTCTTCGGCCTCCGGCAAAACCGCCACCGACGCCGCCGAGGTGTGGATGCGCCCGCTCGCTTCCGTTGCGGGTACGCGCTGTACGCGGTGGACGCCGCTCTCGTACTTGAGCGCTCCGTACGCACCCGCGCCCGCGCCCGTCACCAGCAGGATCACTTCCTTGAAGCCGCCCATGCCGGTCTCGTTGCTGCTCAGGACTTCGGCCTTCCACCCCTTGCGTTCCACGAAGCGCGTGTACATGCGCAACAGGTCGCCCGCGAAGAGCGCGGATTCTTCGCCGCCGGTGCCGGCGCGGATTTCGATGATGGTGTTCTTGTCGTCGTTGGGATCCTTGGGCACGATGAGGAACTGGAATTTCTCCTCCAAGGCCGCGTGTTCCTGCTGCACCGAATCCATCTCGGCGCGCGCGATCTCCACCAGGTCGGCGTCTTGGTTGGCCGCGATGATCTTCTTGTTGTCGGCCAGTGTCCCTTCGACTTTCTTGAGCTGCTTCGTCACCTCGACCAAGTCGGTCATGTCGGAGCGCTCCTTCGCGAGCTTGCGCCAACGCGCGTTGTCGCGAATGACCTTCTCGTCGGACAAGAGCGACGTGAGCTCGTCGAAGCGAGCAATGATTTGGTCGTATTTGGGATTCATGAATCGGTTGCGCGGCGACGCGCGTCGGGCGTCGAGCGAAGAGACGAAGCGCTAGGAGGGAATCTCCAGCCTCACGTTCTGATAGTCGAGACACGCCGACAACGCCGCGATCGCGACCTCCAGCATATCATCGCTCGGTTCGGCTGTCGTGACCTTTTGCAGCGTCAGGCCCGGCCAGATGGCGGGTCGTAGAAAGCGCGCAAACTTTTCCTTCGCCGACAGACGGATGAACTCGAAGGCGATACCGCCGATCACGGGGATGAAGGCGAAACGCAGCAACCGGTCGCCCCACGTGTGGGGCTTACCGAGGAGTGCAAACACGAAGATGCTCGTCAGCATGACGATCAAGAGGAAGCTGGTCCCGCAGCGCGGATGGAGCGTCGTATACGGGCGCGCGTTCGCGACCGTCAAGTCCTGGCCGTTTTCGAACACGTAGATCGTCTTGTGCTCGGCACCGTGGTATTGAAAGACGCGCTTCATCTCTTTCCAGCGCGAGATCAAGAACAAGTAGCCGAGGAAGATGAGCAGGCGAAACGCGCCGTCGATCAGGTTGAACCCGAGGCTGCTTTCGACGCCGAATCGTTCCGTGAGCCACAGCGGAAGATAGAAGAAGAGGACGAAGCCGACGCCGAGCGCGAACACCACCGAGCCGAAGATGGAGAGGTTGGTGGCCGCCGTCTTCTTCGGCTTGGGGTCACTGTCCTCGGCCACTTGCGACGCCGAGTACGACAGCGACTGGATCCCGATCCACATCATCTCGACGAGATTGATGGCGCCGCGCACGATCGGAACATTCAGAAACTTGAAGCGGTGCGTCAAGGCGACGAACCGGTTCTTCTGAATCACGATGGTGCCTTGCGGCGTGCGGACGGCCGTCGCGTAATACGTCGGCGACCGCATCATGACGCCTTCGATGACCGCTTGGCCACCGACGCTGATGCGCTTTTCCGGCATGGAGTGGGAATGTTACTCGGACGAACCGGTGTCTTTGTACTTGTACTTCTCGCGGAAGCGTTCCACGCGGCCGGCCGTGTCCACGAACTTGCGCTTGCCCGTATAGAACGGGTGCGACGCCGACGATATCTCCATCTTGACCACGTAGTGCTTCACACCGTCGATATCACGGGTCTCGGCACTCTTCATGGTCGAGCGGCTGATGAACTCGGCGCCCACACTGGGGTCGACGAAAACGACCGGATGGTACTCGGGGTGGATTTCTTTCTTCATATCCTATCTGACTCCTGAAATCGGGGAGTTGGGAGAATAACCGAATCGGCTCCCCGTGGCAAGGGGCTATCGGCCCGGCCGTCCGTCGGCACCAAGACCTCCGGGGCGTCCCGCGACGTGCGTCGCTCGTGGGCCCCGCCGGACCTAGAAAAAAGCGCCCCCCGCATCGCGGAGGGCGCTTGGATGCGCAGACCGAAGAGTCGAATCCCTGCACTTAGGCGTTCATGCTCTTCAAGAACTGCGCGTTCGATGGCCTCGAACTATTGCCCTTTCAATGTCTGATATCGCTGCAGGGCCTCGGACGCCTTGTCCGGGTCACCGGCCTCGCTGTAACAGCGAGCGAGGAGTTGCCAGCCCTTGGCGTCGCTGGGGCTGATGCTCACGTATTTTTCTCCCCAGCTTGCGGCGGTGGCCCAATCCTCTTTCGCCATGCACGCGATCATCGCGTTGAAGACGATCGCCGGGTCGTCGGGCTGCAAGTCGAGCGCCTTTTGGTAGAAGCCGAGGGCTTCGTCGATCTTCGCCGGGTCGTCTTTGCGCTGATTGAAGGCCGCGATTCCGATATTGGAGTAGACCGCAGCCGAGTCGACGCCGAGCTTGGCACTCGCTTCCGCCGCCATCTTCAAGAAATCTTCGGCGGCTTTCCACTTCTCGGCTTTCATCAGCTCCATTCCCACTTCTTGCACCAGCGCATATTTCGACGGATCCTTTTCGATCAGGGGCTTGAAGCGATCGATCGCCTCGTCCTCGCGACCGAGCTGGGCCAGCATGCGGCTCGCCAGCTGGAGTGACCTGATGTAGTTGGGATCACTCGGCTGCACGAGTTTGAGAACTTGGTCTGCTTCCGCGAGCGATTTCACTGCGTACGTCGAATCGGCAAGGGACAGGCGCGCATACATGACCGCGAGGTTGTAGTGCCCGCCACGACTGAGTCGGGTCCGCCTGTGTGGCCAGCAGGAACTCGTTCGCAGCCTTGTTCACGTCGGTCTGCTTGAAGGCATTCTGGCCGAGTTGATAGTGCCTCGCGTAGTTGCTCTGAATGTTGTTCGCGATGTCGTGCGCCTTCTTCGGCTGGAGCTCTTTGGCGATCGTGAAGTGCTGGTAGGCCTGCGCGACGCTGTCGAGTTCGCTGTAGGCAATCCCGATATAGAACTGCGCGTCGCCGTCCTTGGGATCCTTGGCGATCGCCTTCAGGAGAATCTTCCGCGCCTCTTCGTACTGCTTGTTCTGGATATAGATGATGCCGCTCGTCGTCTCGACCGACTTGCTCACCGCCGCCGCGGGGAGACAACAACAAGACGACCACGGCCCACCACTTCCATGCGTGCTTCATAGTCCTCATACCTCCGCGATTGAAAAGAGGCCCCATCCGGGGTGGAGTGGGGCCTCTTCCCTGCACTACGACGTTCGTCGTAGATCCCTACGCATTCATGCTCTTCAAGAACTGCGCGTTGGTCTTGGTCTTCCCCAGCTTGTCTAGGAAGAACTCCATCGCCTCCATGAGCGGCTTGTCGTTCAAGAATTTCCGGAGAATCCATATCTTCTCCAAATCCTTCTTGTCGATCAAGAGTTCTTCCTTACGCGTGCCCGACTTGAAGATGTCGACCGCGGGGAAGACGCGCTTGTCGCTCAAGCGGCGATCCAACACGAGCTCCATGTTGCCCGTGCCCTTGAACTCTTCGAAGATGACTTCGTCCATGCGGCTGCCGGTTTCGATCAGCGCGGTGGCGATGATGGTCAGGCTGCCGTTGCCCTCGATGTTGCGCGCCGCGCCGAAGAAACGCTTCGGGCGCTGGAGCGCGTTCGAATCCACACCGCCGGAGAGAATCTTGCCCGAATGCGGCACGACCGCGTTGTGCGCGCGCGCCAAACGCGTGATCGAGTCGAGCAGAATGACGACATCCTTGCCGTGCTCGACCAGTCGCTTGGCCTTTTCGATCACCATGTCGGCGACCTGGACGTGGCGCTCGGCCGGCTCGTCGAAGGTCGACGAAATGACCTCTCCTTTGACGGAGCGCTCCATGTCGGTCACTTCTTCGGGGCGTTCGTCGATCAAGAGGACGATCAGATAGACTTCGGGATGGTTGGCCGTGATCGCGTTGGCGATCTTCTGCAAGAGGATCGTCTTACCGGTGCGCGGCTGTGCGACGATCAAGCTTCGCTGCCCCTTGCCGATCGGGCACATCAAGTTGATCAACCGCGTCGAGAGATCTTCGGGATCGTGCTCGAGGTTGAACGCCTCCTGCGGGTACAACGGTGTCAGGTTGTCGAAGAACGGCTTGGTCTTGGCGACATCCGGGTGCTCGTGGTTGACCGCTTCGACGCGCAAGAGTGCGAAGTATCGCTCCGAGTCCTTGGGACTGCGGATCTGCCCCGACACGGTGTCGCCCGTGCGGAGGTCGAACTTCTTGATCTGCGAAGGCGAGACGTAGATGTCGTCGGGCCCCGGCAGATAGTTGTAATCGGGCGAGCGGAGGAATCCGTAGCCCTCCGGAAGAACCTGCAGAACGCCCTCGGCAAAAATGAGTCCGTTCTGCTGGGTTTGCGCCTCGAGAATCTTGAAGATCAGTTCCTGCTTGCGCAGGCTGCTCGTTCCCTCGAGTTCGAGAGAATTCGCGACATCCAGCAACTCGGAGATGGTCTTCCCCTTGAGTTCCTGAATGTCCATTCGCTTTGCTCCTAATGAAGACACGATAGGTGGGTTCGGGCTTGGCCGCCCGATGGGAGAGGGTTTACAGCGTCAACAGTGGTTTACGCCACGTCACAGTGATTGAGAACTTAGTCGCCGCTACGGCGTGTATCGCTGATTGATGGAATGAGTGCTAATCGGTTTGAGAGAAAGAACCTATGAGCTTCGGTGATCGCATCGGCGCCTTCCACCCCACCGCCCGCGTCGGGGACGCTGCAAATCGCGTTCCACTCCGGCGGCGAAGGCCTGGGCCCCTCGGCTGGCTCGCTACTTCTGCTGGAGCAAGTCGTATCGATCCATGGTCTCCTTGAACTTGTCCATGTCTCCGAGCTTCTGATAACCCGTCGCCAGCAAGCGCCAGCCGACCGGGTCGTTGGGATTGAGGTTAACCAACTTCTCGCCCCACTGCACCGTCTGGTCCCAGTCGCCGCCCGCCGTATACGCGAGCACGATGTTGAGCACCGTGGCAGGGTCGTCGGGCTGCAAGTCGAGCGCCTTCTGGTAGTAACTCACGGCTTGGGTGAGCGCGGTCGGGTCGGTGTCTCGCAAGTTGTAGTACGCGACACCCAGATTGTAAAACACGTTGGCGTCGTCCGCGGCAACTTTCGCGCGCGCGTCGGCCGTCATTTTCAAGAAGATCGCGGCACCCTTCCAGTTGCCCGCCTTCAGGAGATCGTTGCCGATGTCCTGGATGATCTGATAGTTGGCCGGGTCTTCTTCGATCATGCGCTGGAAGCGCTCGACCGCGTCCTCTTCGCGGCCCAACTGGACCAGCGATTTGCCGGCGAGTGTGAGTGCGCGCGAGTACGTGGCTTCGCTGGGATTCGACAGTGACAGCACTTTGTCGGCTGCTTTCAACGACTGCTCGTAATCCGCCTGTGCACCCGCCGAGTCGACCGCGGCCAGCGCGAAGTAAGAGCTACCCATGTTGTAGTAACCGATCGCCTGGCGCGGATCGGCCTGCGTCGCCAGGCCGAACTCCTGCGTGGCCGTCTTGTAGTCGATGCGGTTGTACGCGTTCTGCCCGAGCTTGTAATGCTTGGCGAAATTGCTCTGGATGTTGTCGCTGACCAGTTTGTCCTTCTTGGGGTCAAGCTCTTTGGCCTTCATGAAATGTTCGTACGCGAGGCCGACGCTGTCGAGCTGGCTGTAGGCGAAGCCCATTTGGAAGTGCGCCTCGGGATCGTTCGGATTCTTGGCCAATTCTTCCCGGCCGAGCTTGAGAGCGAGTTCGTAGTTTCCTTCTTGGTTGCGTAGGATCATGCTCGTGGTGTTGACCGATTTGCAGCCGATGACCGCAATCGCCACGATTCCCAGCAAGCCCAGAATCGAGACCACCCTAACTCTCATTGTCGCGCGTTTTCCCTTTCCTTCAAGGAGGGCAAAGACCGAAGCCCTGAAACGAGTTCAGGCCGACGTTTACTTCAACGGTTCTGTATCGAGCAACCCATTTCTAGCGGGCTGGCGCTTCCGAATCTATGCTTGGGCTGAGTTGTTTCCCGGGCGGCAGATCTTCCAAGAGGCCGCCGAGGTGGGTCATTTACGCGGATCCATACTCGGGGATGGACCTGTCGAACGCCTTCATTAAAGGAGACCCTGCCCCGAGTGTCAAGCCGAATTTTTCCGACGCGTTCCGGCAACCGGGCCTGTGCGACACGGTTAGGCGTGGGGACGCAAGGCAACGCTACCCGAAGAACGACTCCGGATCGACATCCCAGCGCAGGTCGATGCCGCTCGTGCCGCGGCGCGACTCGGCCAGCCGCTTGAAGATCGCCATCGCCGAGTCCTTGTGCGTCTGCGAAATTGCTCCCTTCAAGAGAATCTGCTCGCGGAAGCGATTCTTGACGCGCGCCACCAACGGCGGCGACGGCCCCAGCACCACGACACCGCGACCGACCAGTTCTTCGCGCAGCATTCCCGCCCACGATTCCATGAACGACGACAGTGTCCCCGCGTCGGTGCCGCTGCACGACGCCAGCACGATGCGCGCGAACGGCGGATAGCCGAGCTTCTTGCGCAGCTCGAGCTCTTCGTCCATGAAGCCGTCGTAGTCGTTCGCACACAGGTAGCGAAACACGGCGTGGTCCGGCGTGTAAGTTTGAATGACGACGCGCCCGGCGGCGTCGGCGCGCCCCGCGCGCCCTGCGACCTGCGTCAGTTGCTGGAACGTGCGCTCGGCGGAACGAAAGTCGGGAAAGTTGAGCCCCTCTTCGGCGCTGACGACGCCGACTAGCCCCACGCCCGGGAAGTGGTGTCCCTTCGTGACCATCTGCGTCCCGAGGAGGAGCGGGTAGGCGCCGGTGCTGAACTCTTCGAGGATGCGACGGTGTCCTTCCTTGCCCGACGTCGTGTCGGCGTCCATACGCAAGACGCCCACACCGGGAAACATCGACTTCAACTCGAGCTCGACCCGCTGCGTCCCCACACCGGTGTAGCGCAAGAGCCGGCTCGCGCACGAATCGCAGCGCTGCGGTGTGGCGCGCGCGAAACCGCACAGGTGGCACTTCATGCGATCGTCGACGCGATGGAACGTCAGCGACACGTCGCAGTTCTTGCACCGTGCCACCCACCCGCACGCCGAGCACTGCACGGTGCGCGCGTGGCCGCGCTTGTTCAAGAACACGATGGCCTGGCGGCCGGCGCCGATGGTGCGCTCGATGTGCTCGGAGAGTTTGGGCGAGAGCACCGCACCGCGCGAGTCCGGCTCCCGCATGTCGACGATTTCGATTTCCGGCAGCGCCCCGCCCGCGACGCGCTCGGAGAGTCGAGCGAACGCGTATTTTCCTTCGCGCGCCCAGTGCATCGATTCGGCCGACGGTGTGGCCGAGCCCAACAGCACCGGCGTCTTCTCCATCTTGCCGCGCACGAGGGCCACGGCGCGCGCGTGGTAGCGCGGCTTGTCGTCCTGCTTGTAGGATTCGTCCTGCTCTTCGTCGACCACGATCAAGCGCAGGTCGCGCACCGGACTGAACACGGCGGAGCGCGGCCCCACCACCACGCGGTGCTCGCCGCGCTCGATGCGGTCCCAGATCTCGAAGCGCTCGGGGCCCGTCAAACGACTGTGAATGATGGCGACGAGGTCGCCGAATGCGCGCCGGTAGCGCGCGGTGGCTTGCGGCAAAAGTCCGATCTCGGGGACCAGCACGATGCACCCGCCGCCCGCTTCGACGACGTGGCGCGCCGCGCGCAAATAGATCTCCGTCTTGCCGCTCCCCGTCACGCCGTACACCAGCATGGGACGGAATTCGCGCGAGCGCAGCGCTTCGACGACCCGCGACAGCGCCGCTTCTTGCCCTTCGTTGAGTCGCTCGACGCGCGCCTCGAGCGCGTCGAGCGGCGAGATGGTATCGACGGCGTCGATGCGCGCCACACCGCGCGTCACCAATCCGTCGACGACCTCGCGCGCGTAACCCCACTCCTCCAAGATTACGGGGACGAGTGCCTCGCCGCCTGCGCTCACGAGCTCGGTGAGAAGTGCCAGCTGCCGCTTGGCGCGCGCCAGTGTGCTGCGCGCCGAGGCGTACGCGTCGCTGGTCTCGCCGCCGCGCCGCAGTTCCTCGTCGACGACGCGCAAGACGCCGGTCGGCCGCGCCTTCACCTTCGCGCGACGCATGCTGGGCGGCAGCACCGACTGCATCGCTTCGCCGCGCGAGCATCCGTAGTACGACGCGATCCAGCGCGCGAGCTCCAACAGCGACGCGGGCGCGAAGACGTCCTCGACCTCGCGGATGGCGCGCGTGCGCGGCACGTCGCTTTGGCTCATGAGGTCGACCACGACACCGCTCAACTCGCGCTTGCCGAACGGAACTTCGACGCGACAGCCGACGTTCACGCGACCGAGGAGACTCTCGGGAATCTGGTAGGTGAAGGGCTGGTCGACGGGAATCGGGAGCACGACGCGCGCGAAGCGCGGCGCATCAATGGTGGGAAGAGTGAGCTCGGGCCGCATGCGCGGCAGTATAGCATCGCGCGTGTGAACGTGGTGACGCTAGGCTCACGCCGAGGGTTCCCGGAGTGAGCAATCCCGCAGCGCGCCATACCCGAACCATTCGGCGCGCGAGGACGCGAGGGGAGGGAACCCTCGGCGCGAGCCGATGTCGGCGGATGACCAGTGACGGCAGCGCAGAGTTCGCGCTACTTGCGACAACCCAGGATCTCCTGGATGCGCTCGATCAGACGACTCGGGCTGAACGGCTTCACGATGTAATCCACCGCGCCCACTTCGTAGCCCAAGCGTTTGTCGAGGTCGCGACCCTTGGCGGTGAGCAACACCACCGGGATGTTCTTCGTCTCCGGGTCGCGCTTCAAGCGACGACAGGTTTCGTAGCCGTCGAGGACCGGCATCATGACGTCCAGCACGACGAGGTTCGGCTTCTCCTGCTTGGCCTTCTCGATCGCCAGCTCGCCGTTGTTGGCGGTGATTACTTCGAATCCTTCCGCGCCCAAGCTGAAATCGAGGATGTGCAGAATGTACACCTCGTCGTCGACCACTAGAATCTTACCCAGCGCCATGGTCAGTCCTCCTTCAATGAACCTTGCTGCTGCATCGACCGATCGGGCTCCCCTCGCGAATCGACGGAAGTGCTCGGTGTGCGGAAGCTGTCGGCGTGTTGCGTGACCGCTTCCACGAACGCGTCGACCACCTTCGGGTCGAACAGCGTCCCGGCGCGATGCTTCAAAACTTGGATGGCTTCGCTCAAGCTGTATTGCTTCTGATACGGACGGTGCGAGATCAGCGCGCGGAACGTGTCCGCGACGCGGATGATGCGCGCGTCCAGCGGAATTTCGTCTCCCGACAGCTTGCCGGGGTATCCGGAGCCGTCGAAGTTCTCGTGGTGGTACAGCACCGCGTCGCGTACGCGCGGAATGAACTCGATCGGCTTCAGCATGTCGTTACCGATAATCGTGTGCTGCTCCACGTCGAAACGATCCTGGTTCGTCAGCTCGCGCGGCTGCTTGATGATGTTGTGCCCGACCTTGGCCAGCCCGAGGTCGTACACGTTGAACACGTAACGCAGGGTCGCGTTTTCTTCCGGGCTCATTCCCAACTTGTTGGCCACGTCGCGCAGCACGCTCGACATCACGTCGACGTTTTGCGTGTCGATGTAGCGCTTGGCGTCCAAGATCGACTTGAAGGTCGAGCGCACGTCCTCGAACTCGCGCGACTTCTCCTTGAAGTGCGACAAGGCGTCCATGGCCATCACGACGCGGTCGGCGAACAACTCGAGCAGCGCGTGGTCGGCTTCGTCGAGGTGGTCGCGCCCCACCGGGTCGGTCACATTAATGACACCGAGCACTTTTCCGTCTTTGCGCAGCGGCACCGACAAGAAGGACTTCGATTCGTAGTTGCGGCTCACTCCGCCCGACTGCAGCTTTCGTTCCCGATCGACGTCGCGCACCAGGAACGCGTTGTTGTCGCTCGCGACCTGGCCCGAGATCGCTTCTCCGAGTTTGACGCGCGCGTGTTCGACTACGTCTTCGTCGAGCCCGATGGCGCTGTCGATGCGAAGCTCCTGGCCGTTGTCGTCCACCATCATGAGCGAGGCGCGCTTCACGTTGAGCAGCTCCGCCACCAGCTCGACCACCAGTTCCATGTAACGCTCGACCTCGAAGCGGCGCGTCGACACGTAGTCGGTCAAGAGCTCGCTGCGCACCACCGCTTGCTTCTTCGGTACCACGACCACGAAGCGCGCGCCCTTGCCAGGGACGTTCTCGACCCAGATGCGCCCGTCGTGCCACTCGACGATGTTCTTGCAGATGGCGAGTCCGATGCCGGTGCCGCCGTAGCGCCGCGACGTGGACCCGTCCACCTGGTGGAAGTGGTCGAAAATCTTTTCGATCTGGTCTTCCGGAATGCCGATGCCGTTGTCTTCGACGATGATGCGTGCGCTCACGACTTCGTCTTCCAGGCGAATCCACACCTTGCCGCCCTCTTGCGTGAACTTGGACGCGTTGTGGAGCAGGTTGATCGCGAGTTGCTTCATGAGGTCGCGCTCGGCACGCACCTTGACCTGCGTGGCCGGCAGGCGCGTCTCCAGCGTGATGCGTTTGCTTTCGAAGTTCTTCTCCAGCTCGTTGGCGGCCACCGTGATGATCTCGTTCAGGTTGCACGAGGTGCGTTCGAAGCGAACCGCCCCCGATTCCATCTGCGAGAAGTCGAGGATGTCTTCGATCAGCGTCATCAGGCGATTGCTTTCCTCTTCGATGACTTTGAGGAACTCCTTCAAAATAGTGCGATCGATCGACTCGGCGTTCTTGTTCAGCGTTTCGCAGTACGCCTTGATGGACGTGAGCGGCGTCCTGAATTCGTGCGAGATGGTCGCCACGAAATTCGACTTCATCTTATTGAGGCTCGAAAGCTTCTCCGCGTATTGCTTGAGCTTCTCGTTCTTCTCGCCCACCTCGCGGTGGCGATTGAGATTGCGGATGGCGACCGCGGCCAATGTGGCGATGGTCTCCAGCGTGTCGATGACGTCGACCACGGAGCGCTGCGGGTCTTCGGGTTCTTCGACCGAAATGTAGCCGATGGTCTGCTCGCCCGCGTCGTCGTCGATGAGCGGGACGATCAAGCGCTCGACGTCCTCCCAGTGGTCGCTGACGAGCACCGCGCCGTCGTCGTCGGACGCCCGCGCCGCGGGCACCGTGGACGGATTCGCGTTTTTCAAGAAGTAGCTGCGACTCACGCGCGAACGCGGGTCGATCGACTGTTCGTAGTCGACGGTCGAGATGCGGTGGTTCATCACCGTGTCCTGCGCCTCCGGGTTCAACCCGACGTAAGCCTTGGTCTCGAAGGCCTGCGTGCGCTTGTTGAGCACGCGCACGATGACCGTCTCGAAGCCCAGGTTTTCACGCACGAGTTCGGCGACCATCTGCAGCAGCTCCTTGACGTTTTTCTGCTGCTGGATGCGCACGCCGATCTCCAAGATGCGCTCGAGGTTCTCCGCGCGCCGAATCAGCGAGCGCGAGTGATCCTGCTGGCGGCGAATCATGGAGTGCGAGTCTTCGTACATGTCCGAGGCGACGCGGTTCAAGAGGCTCAACTCCGCGCGCGCCTGTCCGATCTCGAGGTCTTTTTCCTCGGCCTCGCGGCGCATGCGCGTGCCGATCACGATGTAGTTGGTCTGCAGCGACAACAGCCCCGTTACGAGTGCGGCGATGTCGGCGATCTGGGCTGCCTTGATCAGCGCCGCGGCGGTACCGCCCGACGTGGTGCCGGCCGCGACGATGAGGAGCCACGACGTGACCAGCGAACCCACCAAGACGAACAGCACGGGACGAACTTCCGAGATGGCGTTGCGCGAGGCGCTGAAGAGTGCGCCGGCCACGCGCACGGTGGCGCCGAGCACGATCGCTCCCAGGAATCCGAGCACCGAGAAGGCGGTGTGGCTGGCCTGCGGCACGACCACGTAAACCAATCCGGCGGTAAGACCGAACACGGCGGTTTGATACTTCACGGCTCGCCAGTCGGCGTCGGCGAGCCCGCGGTGCGACGGGGCTTCGGAGCCGTCGTCGTTTGCAGGCGGGGCGTCCTTGACGGGACGCGTTTCCTGGATGCCGATCGGCAAACACCGAGCGGCCAGATACATGGACGCGAAGTTGAGCAGGATATAAAGGAACGGAGCGCCCGACGGCTCGTCCATCATCGACGCCGCAAACACGACCACCGTCACGCGGCTGATCGCGAAGGCGAGCGCCGCCATGGTGCGCGAGAAGAAAAGCGACGAGCTGGTCGCGATGGTCTCGCGCCACAGCGTCAAGAACACGAGCCCGACCAATACCCCCGCGACCACGAGGTACTCGGTCGGTGCGCCCGCTACGTGTACGAGTTGCGCGTTTTCGTTCATGCTTCGTCTTCGTCTTCGAAACCGTTAGTCGTGCGAAACGCCCACCGGCGCTTCGCGCAGTCGTCGCACCAGGTCGCGCTCGTCGCGAGCCGACAACTTTCCGTCTTCCTTGAGCACACCCACGAACGCTTCCACGACGTCGCGGTCGAACTGCGTGCCCGCGTTCTCGACCAGCTCGCCGAGCGCGGTCTCGGTGTTCTTACGCGAGCGATACGGCCGCCCCAGCGTCATGGACTGGAACGCGTCGATGACGGCCAGGATGCGCGCGCCGATCGGAATCTCGTCGCCCTTGAGACCCATGGGATAGCCGCTGCCGTCCCAGCGCTCGTGGTGATACAGAATGATGTTGCTCACCGCTTCCACGAACTCGAGGGGACGAATCAGCTCGGCGCCGCGTTCGGGGTGGCGCTGAATCTGGCGCATCTCTTCGCTCGAGAGGTGGAGGGCCTTGTTCAGGATCTCGTCACTGATCTCGGTCATGCCGATGTCGTGCACGCTGGCAACGTATTGGATGACGCTGACGTCTTTCTCCGGGAGCCCGAGCTTGCGCGCGATCTTCACCGAATGGTCGATGGCCAGCTCGATCACCTTGGTCTTGGTCTGCGTCTCCAGCATGCGCTTGAACGCGTCGATGGTGTCCTGCAGGAACGTGTGCGAATCGTCCACCACGCGCACGCGTTCGAGCGCGCGCGAGATGCGCTCGCTGAACGACATCAAGAGGTTCAAATCGTCGCGGTCGAAGGGCCGACCGTTGGTCTTGTTATTGACGTTGATCACGCCCACCACGACGTCGTTGACGCGCAGCGGCACGCTCACCAGCGACACCGTGTCGTACTGCGGGCTGTTGGGCGCGATGTAGATGTCGTTTTCTTCGATGTTGGCGATCAGAAGCGGCTCGCCGCGCTCCACCACCATGCCGGCGATCCCCTGTCCCACCCGCACGCGCGTGTTTTCCACCACCCACTCTTCGATGCCGAACGACATCTTGATGAAGAGCTCCGAGCGGGTCTTGTCGAGGAGCATCAGCGAGACGCGCTTGGCGTTGAGCAGCTCGGCGATCATACGGACGATCAGCTCGAGCATTTCGTGCAGCTGCTCGCGCGCGTCGACGACTTCACCGATGTAGCCGATGAGGTCGTTGAAGCAGTGCTCGCGCGGGAGCGTGAAATAGAACGTGCTGCCCTTGCCTTCGTGGCTTTCGACCCGCACCCCGCCCCCGTGCTGTTCGACGATGTTCTTGACGATCGCGAGCCCCAGGCCGAGCCCTTCCATCTTGGATTCCTTCTGCGAGCGCGCGCGGAAGTACTTCTCGAACACGCTGCCGATTTCGTCCTTGGGAATGCCGACACCTTGGTCGGCGATCGACACCAGTATGTTGACGGCTTCTTCGCGCGCCGCCACCGTGACCGTCGTACCGCGCGGCGAATACTTGATCGCGTTCGAGATCAGGTTGATGAACACCTGCTTGATCATGTCGGCGTCGCCTTCGATGCGCGGCAGGTCGTTGGGGACGTCGGCTTCGATGCGCACGCTGCGCTCGCGCAAGGACGGGCTCAGCATGTCGAGGACGTCCGCCACCACGGCACCCAGGTCGACCGCGCTGCGCGTCATGGGGCGCTGCCCGAATTCGATCTTCGACACGTCGAGCACGTCGTTCACGATACGAATGAGGCGATTGGTCTCCTTGGACACGATGTCCAGGAACTCCTTGCGCTGGATGAAGCGCTCGTCGTCGGCGTTGTCGACCAACGCCTCGACGTAGGCCTTGATCGAGGTCAGTGGCGTGCGCAGTTCGTGCGACACGTGCGAGACGAAGTCGGACTTCAAGATGTTGGTCTTTTCCAGCGTGTCGAGCTGGCGCTCGAGCTCGCGAATCTTGCGCTCCAACGAATCGTATAGACGGCTCTTTTCGATCGCGACCGAGAGCTGCTGGCACAGCGTCGTCAAGAGACGCATGTGGCTCTCCGAAATCGAGCGCGCCGCGAAGTCGCCCGTGAAAACGACGCCCATCACCTGTTTGCCGCTGGTGAGCGGGAAGCCGACGATGGAGCGGATACCGAAGTGCCCGAGGAACTCGCTGCAGTTGGCGCGTTTGTCGCGCGTGGCGTCTTCGACCACGATGGGCGTGTTGTGGGTCCAGATCCACTCGCTCAAACCCCCGCGGCGCATCTTCTTCTCGAGCTTCAACTCGCGGTTCTGATTCACACCCACAAACACGGAGTGCGTGACTTCCTGCTTTTGATTGAAGAGCACGATGCTCGCCCACGGTCGCTCGAGCAAGAGGGTGGCTTCCTTGGCCACGATCTTGAGGAGCGTCTCCAGCGAAATGGCGGCGTTGATGCCCGTGCTGATGTCGTACAAGCGCGACAGCTCGTTGGCACGCGTCTCGGATTCTTCGCGCTTCTTGCGCATGCGTTCGAGCGAAGTACTCATGCGGTCCTGGAACGCGTTCGACAGATAGATGACGAGGCTCACGAACGCGCCGATCACGAGCAGCGATCCCGCGAGGTAGTGCGGGTTCAAGTAGACGCCGGGCGACGCGTGGTAGACCGTGTAGTGCGCGAGAGTGCCCTGCATCTCGAGGTAGCCGATCACACCCAGCGAAATCAGCGACGCGGACACGAAGTAGGTGACCGTCACCTTCCACGAGAAGGTGTTGCAAACGAAGAAGAGTGGGATCGTCAGCATGAACAGGAACGGGCTCTCCACCGTTCCCGTGCCATGAATCAGCGCGATCACCGCGGCCAGGTCGACGTAGCTCGAGTACCACAGGAGCGCTGCGTTGCGGCGATTCTTGTCCCAGCCGAAGCGCGAACCGGCCGCTTCCCACAGCCACTCGCCGTTGTACTGGAGGAACGCTGCGGCCAGAAACAGCCCGACCAGCATGTTGGTTCGATAGGTGAAGTCGCCCAGGAAACGCGCGGCGAACACGATTCCGAAGAACGCGAACAGCTCGATGAATCTGAGGTACAAAATGCTCAATGCACTCGACTCCACAATGGGCGCGCTCGGGCCCCAACTCGACACGCGCTTCACGGCCGCACGACTCCGGCGGCGGCATCCGAGCGGGTGAACGGCAGCGTCACGTAGACCGTCGTTCCCTTGCCGGGTTCGCTTCGAATCGACACCTCGCCCTCGCACATATCGACCAGGTTACGCACCAGCGTCAGTCCCAAACCGCTTCCTTCGACCTTGTCCGCCTCCAGCCGCACGAACGGCATGAAGATGCGCTTCACGTCGTCGGGCGCGATGCCCGCGCCCGCGTCGATGACGCGCAGTTTCAACAGCTCGCGGTCGCCCGCGCCGCGCTTGTCGCGCGACGTCTCGGCTTCGATGCGGACGGGCGAGCCCGCGGGCGAATACTTGAGCGCGTTTTCCAGCAGGTTCAGCACGATCAACTTGACCGCGTAGCGGTTGAGCTGCACGCGCGGGAAGCGATCGGCGACCACGATGCGCACGCGTTCTTTCGCGCGCAGGCTTTCCGGCACCTGCTCGATGGCGTCGACGACGGTCTCCAACAAGTCGACCGGTTCGGCCGCGGGCTCGCCGCTGCCGCCGTCGACCTTCAGCAGGTCCAGGTAGAACGCATTGAGTTCGTTCAAGAGCGCGCACTCGTTGCGCGCCTTCTCGATGAGCGACAGCGGTTCGCGCAGTCCCGCCTTCTCGACGTCCTCGTGCGCCAGCTCGAGGTAACCGCTGATGGCCGTGGTCGGCTTCTTGAACTCGTGGCCCATGACGAGACGCGTCGACGCAATCACGCGCCGGTAGAACTCGAGGCGCTGGCGAAGCTGGTTGGCTTCGATTCGCGCTTCGTTGAGCAGCGCTTCGAGGACGGCGGTCTTGTCTTCGGCGGTGCGAATGTCCATGTGCTTCGACCTGCTCCCCTACTTCCGCGTTTGCTTCGGCGTGGCGGCGCCGTCCTGGCGGCGCTCCTTCACGACCACGCTGCCTTCGATGCGCTTGCCGTATTCCTTCAAGCTCGACGCGATGTCGTTCACTTCGGCGAAGTGTTCGATCTGGTTGTCGGTGCTCTTGACGAGCGCGATGGTCACCGACATGACGGGGATGCGCTTCAACTCGCCCTGGCGATCGCGCACCTCGAGGTATCCGCGTTTGACGTCTTCCTGGTCGAGCAGGAGGAGGGTGCCCTTGTCGAACTCGTCGACCACGTACTGCGCCATGATCTCGGCGCGCGACGGCGGTACCACCATCACGAAGTCGTCGCCGCCGATGTGGCCCACGAAGTCTTCGTTGCCGCCCAGCTTCACGATGGTGCGGCGCAGAATGTCGGCCAGGAACTCGATGATGTCGTCGCCCTTTTGGTAGCCGTAGTAGTCGTTGAAGCCCTTGAAATTGTCGATGTCGATGTACAGAAACGCGTACGGCATCTTCTGCGTGATGCGCCCGATCATCTCGCGCTCGATGGCGGTGTTGCCGGGAAGGCCCGTGAGCGGGTTGGCTTCCTTCTGGCGAATGTTCCACTCGAGTACATTCTTCACGCGCAGCAGCAACTCTTCGTTCGAGTAGGGTTTGACGAGGTAGTCGTTGGCGCCGCCTTCCAGGCCCGCGACGCGGTCGCGCTGCTCGCCGCGCGCGGACAGCATGATTACGGGAATCTGGTTTAGGGTGAAGTCCTGTCGCATTTTGCGACAAACTTCATAGCCGTCGATCTTCGGCATCATCACGTCGAGCAACACGAGACTCGGTTTGATCTCGGCTGCGCGTTGCAGTGCTTCTTCACCGTCGGCGGCCGTGAACACCTGATAGCCCGCGCGTTCCAGCGTGAAGCGCAAGATCTGTCGGATGTGGGGCTCGTCGTCCGCGACGAGGATGCGGTAACTCGAGTTGTCGGGTGATTGCATGACGCCGCCTACAGCCAGAACACGAACTGCGAGAGACACTTAACTCCGGCCAAAGGGGCAAGGAGCATGCCAAGGAAACCCCGCGACGCGGAGCGCGCGGGACCTCGGCGATGCGTTACGTTTGCACGAACCGCGCCGCGGAATGTGAAGACACGCGCCGCATCACGACGCGAAGCAATCAGGAACTATGAGGAACGACGGGGAAGGATCAGGACCACGAAGCGATGGCGCCGCGCGTGAAGACGTCGAGCGAAGTACCATCGTTGCGGCCCGAAGAAAGCAACAGTTCCGCTGTGCGAGCGACCATGGCGCCGTTGTCGGTGCAAAACTCCAGGAGCGGAGCATGGTAGGAAATGCCGACGGCGTCGCAAGCGGCTTGCATCTTCGCGCGCAGCGGGCGGTTCGCAGCGACGCCACCCGCGAGGTAGACGTGCCCGACCTTGAGCGCCCGCGCGCACTGAATCGTTCGCTCGACCAGTGCGTCGACGATGGCCGCCTGTGCCGACGCGGCGACGTCGGCGACGAGCTGGGGCGTCAGTTCGCCGCGCGCGTCGACGTACTGGCGCACCGCCGTCTTCAATCCCGAGAACGAAAAGTCGAAGCCGGCACGGTCGAGCATGGCGCGCGGGAAGTCGACCGCGGCGGCGTCGCCTGCTTCCGCCGCGCGCTGCACCAACGGCCCGCCGGGAAATCCGAGGCCCAAGAGCTTCGCGATCTTGTCGAAGGCTTCGCCGGCCGCGTCGTCGCGCGTGCTGCCGACGAGTTCGTAGCGTCCGACACGTTCCACACGATAAAGCGACGTGTGACCGCCCGACACCACCAGCACCACGCAAGGACATTGCAGTGCTTCGCCGTTCAATTCGTTCGAGAGCACGTGTGCTTCGATGTGGTGCACGCCGACCACGGGTTTCTGCAACCCGAGTGCGAGCGACTTCGCGAAGCCGACACCCACGAGCAGTGATCCCACCAGCCCCGGCCCGTTGCTGACGCCCACACCGTCGAGAGAGCGCGCGACGACACCCGCCCTTGCGAGCACGGCGTCGTACACCGACATGAGGGTGCGCAGGTGCTGGCGCGACGCGATTTCGGGGACCACACCGCCGTAGTCCTCGTGCACGAGCTGGCTCGCGGTGAGATTGGCGAGCAACCCGCGTTCGCGCGAATACAGTGCCAGCGACGTGTCGTCGCAGGAAGTTTCGATGCCGAGTACGATCATGTTCGATTGTGTGCGCGCGACGCGCGCGACGTCGGGCTGGTATCTAGAGAACGTCTTCGCCGCTCTCGCCGGTGCGAATGCGCACGGCGTCTTCGACCGGGAGAATGAAGATCTTGCCGTCGCCGATCGACCCGGTGCGAGCGACTTTGATAATCGTCTCCACCGTCTTTTCGACGTCGGCGTCGGCTACGAAAATCTCGAGCTTGCTCTTGGGAAGAAAGTCGACGCGGTATTCGCTGCCGCGATACAGCTCGGTGTGACCCTTTTGGCGGCCAAAGCCTTTCACCTCGGAGACGGTGAGACCCTTGACACCGATCTCCATCAGCGCGGACTTGACGTCGTCGAGTTTGAAGGGCTTGATGAATGCCTCGATCTTTTTCACGCTCGGTAGTTTAAGATGGTGCGGTCGCGGACGCAAGTGATATGTTGATCGCACCTTATCCACTCCCCGAGGCATGAGCGAAGCCACCGATCCGAAAGCACGCGCGTCCCTCTTGCGCGGAATCGTCGAGGACATCCACGAGGCGATGATGCGCTCGCTCGTCGACGCTCCGGCGCCCGAGCGCGCGCCCCGGCGCTCGCCGCTCGAAGCACGCCTCGCGGAGTCCGGCTTCGACGGCTCGATCGCGGTGGCGACGGCCGTGCGCGGTGCCTGCACGCGCATGCTCGCCAATGGTGCCAGCGATCAGGACGCGGTCGAAATCATCGAGGCGTGCGTGCGGAGTGCTTCGCCCGACGCCGCCGTTCGCAACCTCGAACGCTATCTCGAGAACACGAGCCCGTCGGTGTTCGTGCGCACGATGCTGGCCGCGCGACCCGTGCTCCATCTCGTCACCACCGTCTTTGGCACCAGCCAGCACCTGGCCGACATCTTGGTGCGACAGCCCGGCTTCGTGTACTGGCTCATGGAGCAGCGCACGTGGGACGCGCCCGACGACGTCGCGAGCTACGAAGCGTGGCTGGAACGCGAGATCGAACCGTTTGTCACCGTCGAAGGCAAATTCAACGCGGTGCGACGAACGCACCGCCAAGCGCTGTTGAAAATCGGTGCGCTCGACTTGGTGGGCGCGGCCCCGGTCGAAGAAGTGACGCGCCGCTTGAGCGACCTCGCCGACGCGTGCGCGCGCACGATCTTGGAGATCGTCTTCGACGAACTCGCGGTCGACGACACGCACCCGCGCGGCCTCGCTATCATCGCGATGGGCAAACTGGGCGGTCGCGAGCTCAACTACAGCAGCGACATCGACCTCATCTTCGCCAGCGATGATGCCGACGAGGACACGATGACGTTCTATACGAAGGTGGCGCGCCGCGTGACCGACGCCGTCAACGCGCTGACCGAGGAGGGCTATCTCTATCGCGTCGATCTGCGCTTGCGCCCCGACGGCAAAGCCGGGCCGCTGGTGAACTCGGAGTCGGCGCTACGCGTTTACTACGAGAATCGCGGACGCCCGTGGGAATTCCAGGCGCTCCTGAAGGCGCGCACCATCGCCGGCGACATCGTGCTGGGCGGGCGCGTGCTCGACACGCTGTCGAAGTTGATCTACAACCCCGCGCTCCCCTACTCGCCGCTCGAAGCGGTGGGTGCCATGCGCGACCAGATCAAGGACAACCTCTCCAGTTCGCAGCGCGGCTACAACATCAAGCTGATGGCGGGCGGGATTCGCGACATCGAGTTCGTGGCGCAAGCGCTGCAATTGATGCACGGCCACAGACTGACGGAACTTCGCACCGCCAATACGCTCTTTGCACTCGCGAACATTCGCCGGCTCGAATTGCTGAAGCAGTGGGACGTCGACAACTTGTCGGCGGCGTATCGCTTCTTTCGTTTGGTCGAGCACCGGTTGCAGATGATGCACCAGTTCCAAACCCACACGCTGCCCGATTCCGACGCCGAAGTGGTGCTGCTCGCGCGCCGCGTGTCGACGGGACCGCTCGGGAGCTACACCACCGATTCGTTCGTCGAAGTACTATCGAAGCATCTGAACAACGTGCGCACCTTCGCCGACAGCTTCTTCGCCGGCGAATCCGTCCACCCGCACTCGGTTCTGCTCATGCTCCCCGAGGACCACGAGCGCGCGGTGAGCGTATTGCATCACTACGGCGTGCGCGACGTGCCACGCGCGATGCGAACACTGCACGCGATGGCGTACGGGTCGTTTCCGCGCTTTCTCGACCGGCGCGCGCGCACCGCGTTCGAAGCCCTGCTGCCCGTATTGCTGGAAGATATCGCCACCACCGGCGACCCCGACCAGACGTTGGTGCACGTAGCGCAAATCGCCGCGGCCGAACGCAGCGAAGCCGCGTTCTACAAGATGCTGGTCGATTCGCCGCTGGCGCGGAAACTGATCGTGGCCGTGGGCGGGATGTCGTCGCTGTTGACGCGCGAGTTGTGCGCGCAGATTGCCACCCTCGATGCGCTCCTCGAGCACGGCGATCGCGTCGACGAGACGCTGACCACGATCGCGGAGTGGGAACGTTTTTCGGCGCAGGACGCGGCCAAGCGCGGCGTCGCGGCCGAAGAGCGGCGCATGCGCGAGCGCGAGTGGTTCGAGCGACTGCGCCTGCGCGTCTTTGCGGAGTGCGTGCGCCGGGAATTCGATCCGGGACCGCACGGTGCCACCGGTGAACTGGCACGCGCGGCGGCGGCACGACTCCATCTGATTGCCGCGCTCGACGAAATGGTGCCCGAACGCGAGCACGTCGCTGTATTCGCAATGGGGTCGTACGCGGTGGGCGAACCGCGCATCACGAGCGACGTCGACTTGGTGGTGGTCGCCGACGGCGTCGACCTTCCCGACCTGACGCAGCGGCTGCAAGTCGTCAATCAGTGGTTCTCCGACGGACGGATTCTCAAGTTGGATTTCCGCCTGCGCGCGGAGGGAGCCAGTTCACCGCTCGTGCAGGACATTCTGTTCTACGAGGAATATTTCCGCGCCCGCGCGTCCTTGTGGGAGCGGGTCGCGTTTGCGAAATGCGCGGCCTGGTGGGGCGGCGAAGACGTGCGTCGGCGCTTCCAGCGCTTGCTGCGCTCGTTCGCGGCCAACCCGTGCACGCGCGAGGAAGTGTCGCAATTGGTCGAGATGCGTCGCAAGGTGGAAGCGCTGGCACCGCGGCAGTTCGGGGAGTGGGACACCAAGCGTTCCGCGGGCGGGCGCTATGACATCGAGTACCTGTGCGCGATCGGTTTGTCCGCGGGCTCCAAGGATCGCTTGGACTATTTCACGATGAACACGCGCGAACGCGTGAGTGCGTTGGTCGACGTCGGCTTCGTGACGGCGGAAGATGGAGCGGCGCTGCGCGACGCCCTCGATCTCTTCGGCATCGTCGAGCATCTCATGGATTTGCAGGAGATGACGCACCCGGGGAGCGAAGAACGCGCGGAGTACGTGGCGAGCTACATGGATCGGACCTTTGAGATGCTGGGACTCGCGCGCGAGGTTTCGGTCTCGACGCAACTCTTGCACGCGAAGAAGCGCATCCGCGACATTTACGCGGCGCGCGCGAAAGCGTCATAGACGGCCCTCACCCGCGTTCGTCGAGCGCTTGCTCGAGCGCTTCGCGCAATTCTTTGAGTGCTTCCGGCGCCACCAACTTCCCCACATAGAACGAGTCGATGGCGCGGGCACCCTCGGTGGAAATCTTCGCGCGCTCGATCGTGAGGCCTTGTTGTGAGAGCGTGCGCGTGATGGTATAGAGCAGCCCCGGTCGGTCCTGCGCGAACACGTCGATGATGGTGAAGTCCTTCGACACGTCGTTCTCGAACGTCACCTGCATGGCGACGGGAATGCCGCCCTTGGCGACGCGGCGCCAGCGGTGTGCGTGCTTCCTGGTCGCCGCTTCCAAATCGAGCTTGTCGCGCAACACGTCGAGCAGATTGGTGCGAATGCGCTCGACGCGTTGCAAGGTCTCGGCCGCACCCAGCGCTTCGCCGCGGTCGACCGGCTCCACCACGAAGACGTCGATCACCTTGCCGTCGCGGCGCGTGAACGCGAAGGCGTTCAAAATCGTGAAGTCGTTGATGGCGAGGACACCGCACAATTGCGAGAGCCGATACGGCTTGTCGTTGGTGCAAAAGGTGATCTCGTGCGCTCCACCCACGAAGCGATGACTCACCACGGCAGGCTCGCCGCCGAGGCGATCGATCATCTGCAAGTGGTCGCGCACCATCTCGGGCGTCATCGTGAGCAGATAGCCGCCCGGCAGGAGATCGAGATGCGCGAGCGCTCGTCGACGTGCGTCGCCCTCGGGGAACGTCTCCAGTAGGTGCTCCTTGTGCTGGCGATACACGTCCTCGGGCTGCTTCTCGCGTCGCGCCATGAAGTCGTACGCGCGCACGTACAGCTCCCAAAGCAGCGTGCGCTTCCATTCGTTCCACACCAGCGGCGACGTCGCGCGATAGTCCGCGTACGTGAGCAGGCACAGGTTCTTCAAACGTGTCCGATTGCCGACGCGGTTGCAGAACGCGGTGATGGTGCCGATGTCGGTCGGGTCGCGGCGCTGGCTGAAGTGCGACATCAACAGATGGTTCTCGATCAAATCGCTCACGATGTCGATCTCGTGCTGCGGGACTGCCATGCGCTTCAAGATCGTGCGCGACAAGACCGCACCCTTCTTGGCGTGGCCACGCCCCTCGATCTTGCCGATGTCGTGCAGGAGTGCTGAGAGAAACAGCACGCGCTTTTCCGGCAACTCGGTATACAGACGCACGAGCGGATCGTTGGCGTCGGCATCGGCGCGCCCGAGCGCCACCAGGTTCTCGAGCACCTTGAAGCTGTGTTCGTCGACCGTATAGTGGTGATAGAGGTCGTAGCGCTTCAAACACGTGAGCTGGTCGTACTCGGGGATGATGCGCATCAGGAAGCGCGTCTCGTGCAACGAGCGCACCACCAAGTCGACGTTGCGGTCGTCATCCAGGAGCAGCGGGAATCCGCGCCGCATGCGGTCGACGACACTCGGCGCACCGAGCTGCTCCTCGACTACTTGCTCCAATCGACGTCGCAGGGCACGCGCCAGCTTCTGCCCGCTCGCCTTCTGCTTCTCGAACACGAACAGCGGTTGCTTGCGCAGCGTCGGCAATCGCAACGGCATGTCGAGCTTCGAGCCGTCGGGCTTGATGCGCGACTGCCCCAGCAGACACACCCACGTTCTTGCCGCGCTCGAGCGCGTCCATGCAGTCGTCGGTGATGCGAAAGATCGTGCGCGAGTGGCGATAATATTCGCGCATGAAGGCCTCCACCGCGAGGTGATCGCCGCGGGGCACGAAGCCGATCGACTTCGCCAAGCCTTGCTGCACCGCCACCGTCAGTTGGTCCTGCTTGGAGCGCGTCGCGATGTGCATCTCGACGCGCACGCGCAACAAGAAGTCGTACGCTTCGTCCAACTCGCGACGCTCGCCGCGCAGCAAGAGGCCCTTGTTGCGCAACGCTTGCAGTCCGTGCGGTGCACGTCCCACCAGGCCGAGCCACACCAACGTTTGATAGTCGCGCAACCCGCCGGGACTCAACTTCACGTTCGGTTCGATCAACTGGAAGCTGCTCCCGAATTTCTCGCGGCGCCCCAGCGCGTCGTCGATCTTGCGGCGCAGGTATTCTTCGCGGTCGCTCTTGCGAATGCGGCCGATCTTCTTCTCGAGTGCCTTGGCGACGCGCTTCGACCCGCACACCCAGCGGCTCTCGATCAGCGCCGTCTTGGTGTCCATGTCGCGCGTCAGTGCCGTGTCCGCTTCGACCAACGACTCCACCGCGTGACCCAGCTCGAAACCGCAGTCCCACATCAGGCGGATGAACGAACCCGCGATCGCTTCGACCAGCTTGGTCTTCTTCCCGCATGCGATCAGAATGTCGACGTCGGAGTACGGCGCCAACTCCGCGCGTCCATAACCGCCCATCGCGATGACGGCGATGTCGGTGTCGTCGGAGCGACGGCCGCTTTCTTCGGCCGCGCGCTGAAACAACAATCCGACCACCGTGTCGACCATGCGCGTGTAATTCGCAACGAATTCGCGCCCACCCGTCTTGGGCGTCCGCGCGTCGATGAGCGGCTTCGTCAGCAGCGCATATTGCGCCCGCGTCTCGGCGACGAATTGCTCGCGGGAGGTCGTAGCTGGTGGGGGCGACGTGCGCGCGGAAGTGGATCGCTCACGGAGCGCGGCGCGGCGCGGTTTCGGGGCGCGTGGACTCACGCGGTCATTCTACGAGATTACTGCCAACCGCGGAAGCGCGCGTTGGGCTCACTTGATCGTGCAGCGTGCGATCGCACTCCCGCCGACAAGGTAGGCACCGTTCTCAAGCCCTCCCCAGATGCCCGAGAATCCAGGAGAAAACCGCGTGTCAACGCGTTGCCAGGTGTCTTGGTCGCGACGCAGCAGCGCAAACCCTGTCAGTTGGTTGCCATCCATCACGTATCCACTCGCGAGCAATCCGAGCTCTGGGTTCCAGCCAATCGAAGAGAAATTCGTGATCTCTGTCGGGGTGATATCGTTCCAGGGGGATCCGTCATAGCTTAGTAGGCGCTCCGTGCGCGCAGTCAGGTCGACTTCGATGATGACGGCCTTCCCCGGCCCGATGTTCTCGACCGAGGTGATATGCATCCCCGGCTGCGAATAGATCTCGGTCCAAGCATTTCCATCGAAGCAACGAACCTCCCCGTTTTCGCCGAGCGAATCAAGGCCGGCCGCATACACTTCGGCTTCTCCGCTACCCGATAGTTTTGTTATGTAGTCGTGATTGCTGGTTGGATTCCACTCCGAGCCATCAAAGTGCCAAACACCTTTCTGGGAGGCCGCATAGACGTTTGCTTCGTTCGTACCCCACACGTCGACCAATCGAACCCCTGCACCGAGATTGAACTCATCCCACGAAGCGCCATCGAACCGCTGGCACGTTCCGTCGTATGCAGTCACGAAAATGGCCCCAGACGGCGCCCCCCACACGGCGGTGAACTGCTTGTTGCCCGCCATCGGAATCGCTTCCCAAGTGTCACCGTGACGAGCCAGGACCTGACCAAGGGCTCCGACCGCGTACGCGGCATCTCCTGTCGCGTCGCTCCAGATATCTCCGAGTCCACGAACCGCCGCTGCATGGCTGACTTGTGTCCATTCCGTACCGTCATAGTGAAACAACACACCGGCGACACCCGTCGTGACCGTGCCGCTCACCCAGACGTCATGGTCCGATGAGCCCCACAGTCCGTCCAGCCACAAATCGCCGAGTGATTGCTCCGACCACGAGGTCCCGTCGTAATGGGACACGAATCCCCCTTGGCCGCACCCGAAGATGTTATCAGCCGCGAACCCCCAGAAACTCACGAACGGATAGCTAACGCGCGTAATCACGTTTTGCCATGATGTGCCATCGAAATGCCAGAGCCAGTTGGTTCCATCGGTTGCCCAGACGTCGTTCGATGAAGACCCCCAAATGCCAATGACCCGAACGCGCACCTGAATACCAACGTCTGTCCATGTCGTGCCATCGAAATGAAGCAGCGCATCACGCGCACCCACGTAAAGATCGCGCGGGCTCGTGCCCCAGATGCTGAGGAGATCCGATGTCGTCGGAGGCGTCATTGTATTCCACGAGGTGCCGTCATATCGCAATACGGTGCCGCTCCAGCCGACCGCAAACACCGTGTCCGGCGAAGAAGCCCAAGCACCAAACAGGCGCTGTTGCGTTCCCGAATCTTGGACGCGCCAGTTGCTTCCATCGAAATGAACAATGGCGCCCGCCGTTCCCACAGCCCAAATGTCACCCGTCGGCAATCCCCACATACTAAGGAGAGTCTCGCGGGTCGGGCTAGCTATGTAGGCCCACTCGATACCATCGTAGTGCAGCATCTGCCCGAACGCGCCAACAGCATAGACATTGTCCGTCGCCGTTCCCCAGACATCGAAGACATAGTCGACCGGGAATGGATGCTCCCATTGAACTACGACTTGTTCGGAAACAGGAGAGGGGGTTGGTTTGGCTGGATCGTTGCCGCAACTCGACAAGAAGCCACACCCAAGCAGCGCCGTCATGATGACTCGAAGTGTTTTCATTTGATGATGCGACGTCGACGTAACGTGCGCATCGATTATAACACGAAGGCCCGGCTCGCTTGCGCGAACCGGGCCTCCGCTTGTCGTCCCCACCAAGAGACGAACAACTAGGCGTCGTAGTACAGGAAGTACTCGTACGGGTGCGGGCGGAGCGACATCGGCCCCACTTCCTTCTCCCGCTTGTAGTCGATCCACGTCTCGATGACGTCTTTGGTGAAGACGTCGCCCTTCAACAGGAAGTCGTGGTCCTTCTCGAACGCGTCGAGGGCTTCCTTCAACGAACCCGGCGCCTGCGGGACCTTCTTGGCTTCCTCGGGCGGGAGATCGTAGATGTTCTTATCCAGCGGCTCGCCCGGGCTCAAGCGATTCTGAATGCCGTCCAAGCCCGCCATCAACATGGCAGCGAAACCGATGTACGGGTTGCACAACGGATCCGGGCAGCGGAACTCGACGCGCTTCGCCTTGGGCGACTGCGAGTACATCGGAATGCGCACCGACGCACTACGGTTGCGCTGCGAGTACGCGAGGTTGACGGGAGCTTCGTAGCCGGGAACGAGTCGCTTGTAGGAGTTCGTGGTCGGGTTGGTGATGGCACACAACGCCGGCGCGTGCTTGAGCAATCCGCCGATGTAATGCAGCGCCATGTCGCTCAAGCCCGCGTACTTGTTGCCGGCGAAGAGCGGCGTCTTGTCCTTCCACAAACTCTGGTGACAGTGCATGCCGGAGCCGTTGTCGCCGAAGATGGGCTTCGGCATGAACGTGACCGTCTTGCCGTTACGCTTGGCGACGTTGCGAATGACGTACTTGTACGTCATCAATCGATCCGCCATGCGCACCAGCGTGTCGAACTTGAGATCGATCTCCGACTGACCCGCCGTCGCGACCTCGTGGTGCTGCGCTTCGACTTCGATGCCGAGCTTCATGATCTCGAGCATCATCTCGGTGCGAATGTCCTGCAGCGAGTCCGCCGGCGGAACCGGGAAGTAGCCTTCCTTGAAGCGGAGCTTGTAGCCCAAGTTGGGCTGCTCGTCGCGGCCGCTGGTCCAGGCACCTTCCGCGGAGTCGATAAAGAAGAACGAGTGCTGCGGCTGCACGTCGACACGGACGCCGTCGAAGATGAAGAACTCGGCTTCGGGGCCGAAGTAGATGTCGGTGGCGAGCCCGGTGCTCTTTACATACGCCTCGGCCTTGTTGGCGATACCGCGCGGGTCGCGCGGGTAGCGCTCCTTGGTGATCGGATCGAAGATGTTACAGATGAGCGAGAGTGTGGTCTCTTTGGTGAACGGATCGACGAACGCGGTGTCGGGATCCGGAATCACGAGCATGTCGCTCTCGTTGATGTGCTTCCAACCGCGAATGCTGGAGCCGTCGAAACCGAAGCCTTCTTCGAACGACTTCTCTTCCAACGCACCGATGGGCAGACTGAAGTGCTGCCACGTACCGGGCATGTCGACGAACTTGAGATCGAGAACTTTTGCGCCCTTGTCTTTGGCGAACTTGAGAACTTCCGAAGGAGATCGCTTCTCCATCACACCACCCTCCTGGACGTAAATTGCGGGGTCGACGGGACGTCCACTGACGAAGCCGGTCGATTGAAAGAGGAACATTTAAGCCGACACGCGGGGAGTGTCAACGGCGAACCCGGGGGCGAGGGAGAAAAGGTGTGGACGACGCCACGCTACCGGCCGGCGCGGGCTTCGAGGGCGCGCATGGCCGCGCCCAACTGGGGGATGAGATCGCCGGCGATGACGCCGCGAACGCCCTTCTCCAGTGCCGCCAGCTCGCCCGCCCGCCCGTGGAGGAAGCAGGCAACGCAGGCCGCGTCCGAGGGTTCGGCTCCTTGGGCGAGGAGGCTCCCCACAAGGCCGGTCAAGCACGTCGCCGGTCCCGCCGGTCGCCAAGGCCGAAGAACCGGAGGCGTTGACCCAGATCTCGCCGGTCGGCGAGGCGATCAGCGTGGGCGCACCCTTGCGGACCAGGGTGACCTGGAGGCGTTTCGCAATGCCGCCGGTTTCTTCCAGGCGCTCGACCGGGTTGGCCGCGCGCAACTCGCCGACCAAGCGTTTCAATTCGCCGTCGTGCGGTGTCACGACGCGCTTTCGGTCCGCGAGCTCCGGCGCGTGGCCGGTGAACGCGGTCAGCCCGTCGGCGTCGACCACGCACGGCTTGGTCGTGTGAACGACGAAGTCGCGCACGAATTCATCCGTCTCGTCGTTGCGACCTAAGCCCGGCCCGATCGCGATCGCGTTCGCTTTGCCAACGTAGTCACGGAGTGCGGCCGCTGCTCCTTTCGCGATCGTCCCCTGCGACGTTTGCGGCAGTGCGACTGTCACCGCTTCGCGGAGTGCCACCGAGACTTCGGCGCGGATGCCTTCCGGCACCGCGAGGTACACCATGCCGCATCCGCCGCGCAACGCCGACTCGCCCGCGAGCAACGCCGCGCCGCGATACGCCTCGCTGCCCGCGATCAACAGCAGCGTGCCCGCGTCGTACTTGTGGATGTTGGGCGCGCGCTTCGGGAGCTTTTGCGCGGCTGCGTCCGCGTCGAGATAGAACCACGGGTTCGCGTGCTTCTCGACGATCTCGCTCGGGAATCCGATGTCGATCACCGAGAGTGCGCCCACGAATTCCTTGCCCGGATAGAAGAGAAGGCCCGTCTTCGGAGTGCCGATCGTAATCGTCGTGTACGCGCGCACCGCTTCGCCCGCCACTTCGCCCGTGGTTCCGTCGACGCCCGACGGAATGTCGATCGCGAAGACCGGCGTTTTCCGCAGCGCCGACGCCGCGTTGATCAGCGCGATCATCTCCGCCGCGCGACCGCGCGGAGCACCCTTCGCTCCCGTTCCAAAGATCGCGTCGACGATCACCGTCGCGTCCGCCAAGTCGTCTGGCGCGCGCTTCGGCCAATCCGGCCGCGACGCGTCGAACTCGTGGATGTCTTTCTTATTGAGACGTTGGTAGTTCTTCGCGGTGTCCGGTGTCAGGTCCGTCGTCTTCAGCAGATGGATCGAGCACTCCCAACCCGCCGCGACCAAGAGTCGCGCCACCACCAACCCATCGCCCCCGTTGTTCCCCGGCCCCACGAAGATGACCGCCTTCCCCCGCTCCGCACGCGCCGCGATCACCTTCGCCACCCCGCGTCCCGCCCGCTCCATCAACTCAATGCCCGGCACGACGCGCGCAATCGTCTCGGCGTCGACCTTCTGCATTTGTTCGGCGGTGAGAACTCTCATGATGTCTTCATACGTAGCACGCTCGATCAGTTGGGGCTTACTCCACCTAGTGTACTGAGTATAGACCGACCGCGACATCCTGCGCATGGACTTCCGAGTCACTACGCATTCCATCGCGCCACGCTGTCGTTGGAACTCCGGCGGCACTCGCATGTAGCACACGCTGAGGGACGAGAATTACCCCTCAAGCGGCGCGCGGGCGTGATTTCCCGGGCGCCGTTCATACAAGGGATCAGCGACCGGAATGTCGCTTTTTTGCAGGAGGTTTTGGTCATGATTCGCAAGCAGTTGTTGGTGATGGCGTATGGCATCGGCCTCGCCGCGTTGGTGTCCATGCCGGCGTTCGCCCAGCAGGGCGCGCAACCGGCGGCGGCAAAGCCCGCATCCGCCTCATCAACCAACCACGCCGGAAAGTCGGCTATGAAGTACAACGCCAAGACCGAGGTGACGGTCAGCGGCACCATCGAAGACATCAAGAGCGGATCGAGTTCGGGCAGTTCGTCCGCTCCAGAGTCCGTGATGCTGAAGACGGAAACAGGCAATATCAACGTCGACCTCGCGCCGGCCGATTACTGGAACAAGAACGGATTCGCCCTGACGAAGGGGGCCTCGATCGAGGTGACGGGCTCGAAAGCCCAGTCGGGCAACTCGACCGTCGTACTAGCCCGCACGGTCAAGGAGGGTGAGAAGTCCGTTGCCCTTCGCAACGCCGAGGGTGTTCCGGCCTGGGAGCACCACAGCTCTGCCAAGGCCAAGTAGAAATCGTCGCGGAATTTCCGAACGGGCCCAGCGGTGCGTACGACCGTTGGGCCCGTCTGGCCTTCAGAAGCCTCCCAAGCGCAGGCTTCTGCACTTGTTCTTAGTTGAGGACGTGCATGAGAATGCGGCTAGTGCTTCTCGCCGCGAACCTGGTATCTGACTTGTGCCATTGCTTCCGCACGCGTCCGAGGACAACGAGCGCCCGCGTTGTAGATCAGACTGTCCCCGTCAATGAGGAACATGCTGTTTCTACCAGCGAAGGGATACAGTCCCCATTCTTCTCTCTCCAGAAACAAGAGCCACTCCTGATCCACCCGGACCGGCGGCGTGTATCGAATCCAGACGGGGATGTATTCGCCTCGTTGTGGAATGGCCATCGTAATGTAGCGAGCCGTCGCGCGCCCCTTTAGCACGTCACCGACTTTAACCGTGTAACACTTCGTCCTTCCTCGTTGGCCATCCTTCACGTATGCCGAGTCGCGTTCCGAGACGACGGTGCCGGTAAGGATCACATCGGCTTGTCTCGTCACGTAGCGTAGTGAGCCTCTTTCAAGCCGACTGCGCACGTCTCTAGTCGTCAGCGTATCGGGCGTCGGAAAGGGCGCCGATGGCCTAGGGCGCTTTATCCACCGGCCACGCCCGCCGTTCGCATAGATACCGATGTTCGGTCCACCCACAAAAGTTCGCTTGTCCTTCATCCATGACCCACAGAATATGTACTCGCGTCCCTTCACGAGCCCATCGTAGTCAAAAAGGACGACCATGGAAATCTTCGGCGCATTCCAACTACCCCTGAGGACTGCCCACACCTTCACGCGAACAACGGAGCTCCTTACAAAAACTGAAGTCGTCCCAGGTTCTCCGCTGGAAATGTCGAACTGACTCGGTGTGACATTCTCGACCACTCCGCGGACAATAAGGTCGCTGATCTGGAGCGGATCTTCGGGTTCCAAGGCCGGATCCAAGGCCGGAATGACTTGGCTTGCACGAACATTCTCGAGTTGGGCAAACCAGAGCGCGGCTGCGACCGCCAATAAGACCGTCGAACGATGTACCCCCATTGGTGTTCTCACGTCACCTTGTTCAATCGATCCACGATATCCACGATCTCGAAGACGTCGTCGATGTCGTGGTTGGCGCCGCTCTCCTTGGCACCTTTGGTGTCGCCGTAGCGTGCGAAGACGGTCACCATGCCGAGTTGGCCGGCACCGGTGATGTCGCGCTCGGGCCAGTCGCCCACCATGATGGCTTGTTGCGGCGCGAGCTGGAAGTAGTCGAGCGCACGTTGGAACGGCTTCGGGCTGGGTTTGCGCACACCGGTGTCTTCGAAGGTGGTGACGAAGTCGAACATGTGGTGGAGCTGGAGATAGCAGAGTCGAAGCCACGCTTCCTTGCGCGGGGCATCGGAGACGACACCGAGTTTGATGCCGCGCTTCATGAGCTCGATCAGCGTGATCTTGACGTGGGGATAGAGGACGAGCGAGGCCTCTTTGGCGCGCCGGTATCCCACGATGCCGGCGGCCTGGATCTTGAAGTCGACTTGGCCGAGGAGTTCCGTCAGCGCGTGGTCGAAGACGCTCTGGAACTCGATGCCTTCCTTCTCGTAGACAGCGTAGATCTTCTTCTTGATCTCGGCGGGCGGGAAGCGGAGGCCCGCGTCCACCATGGCGTCGACGGCGGCGTCGACCGCGTTCTCCTTCATGCGCATGAAGTCGGTGAGGGTGTTGTCGAGGTCGAAGATGACGGCTTTGATCATGTATACTCTCGCTCCGTGGTCGATCTTGGGTAGCTTCAACTAGCGGAATACTAATGGAGAACCAGGACCAGAGCAACACCTCGACGCCGCACGACGTCTTCACGGCGGTGAACAACTACTTCCTGTTGTTCTTCTGCGCGAGCTGTGTCCTGTCGAGCATGTACGTCCAGCAACTGTTCCTGGTGGCGGGTCAGAATCGCCTGGGGATCGGCGTGTCGGCGCTGGTCGGCATTTTGCTTGCCGGCGTTTCTCCTCTTGCGGCGCTTCCCGCGCGGACTCCCGGGCCAGCTTCGCCTCGCACGCCCGCGCGTCCATCGCATGATCCTGGTCATCGTGGCGACGTGCGCGGCGGTCGTTCTGATCGATCAGATTTATGTGATCAACCAGCACTTCGCCCCGGTCCCCGAGGACTACGCGGAGGCGATCCGCGAGTTGAAGCCCACCACCGCGATCCAGTTCGTCGTCACGTTCATGGGGTTGTGTCTCTTGGTCCCGCTCGCAGAGGAGATCATCTTTCGCGGGATCGTCCAGCAGGTGTTCACGCGCAACATGGGCGGGGTGCTGGCGTTTTTCCTGGCGGGGGCGACTTTCGGCGCGGTGCACTTGAACGCGCATCTCTTGATATCGATCACGTTGTTCGGAATCTTCTTGGGCTACATCTACTACGTGACGGGCAACCTCGCCTACACAATCGTCGCCCACTCGGTGTTCAACTTGGTCGCGTTCGCACAGCTCGCGTTCCAGTCGGAAGTTGAAACCAGCGCGCTCCCGTTCTATGTGGCCGACGTGCGCTTCGTGGTGGGCGCACTCGTCATCTTCATCTTTCTCCTCTTCAAAACAAAAGAGGGAGGCCCCGAAACGGAGCCTCCCTACGAGTCGCTCGACGCCTAACGGTGTCGTGCTATTTCACGGACGTGCTGATGTCGCGTCCGACGCTGATCTCCCCGTTGTCGATTCGAATGTTGAATCCACAGTCCGGGTTGTTGCACACCCACGCCTTGTACGTTATCGGCGCGCCGTCACGACCGTAGTCCGATAGTGGCAGCAAGAGTCCTTTGTTGCACTTCTGGCATCCCGGGAAAACCTTTTCCATGTCCGCCCGCAGCACGAGGGGGGTTCGCGCTTGGGTCGTCACCTCCCTTTCATCACCAACCCCCGACCCACCGCGTCTCCAATCAACTCAAATCGAATGAAGATGTTACAGCACTGTCAGGGGTGACAGAAGAATTATCCTCGGGTTTTACCAAAGGTGTCAAGGTATATGTGGCTCGATGGCGGCTGCGGCAACGCGATGCCCGTGCGCGTTCATGTGCCACGGGTCGTAGTAGGTCGCGCTCTCGATCTTCAGCCCCGCGGGCGAATACGCGCGAAACGTATCCAGCAAATCCACCACGTCGAAGCCGTTCGCACGCGCCTGCTCGGCCAAACGCGCGTGCACGTCGCGCAGCGAATACTGGTCGAATCCCGCGTCCTTTTCGAAAATGGGGTGAATCACGAAGACCACGGGCACGCGGTGCGCGAGCGTGATGGCACCGATGCGATTGAGATTCGCTGCGATCTCCGGCCAGAACGCGCAATGGAGGAAGGCGTGAAATTCGCTGGGGCAATTGCTCCCGCGGAACTTCTGCTTCACGCGGAACGCGAAGGCGTCGACCCGCGCGAGTAGGTAGGAGCGCGGGCGATAGTAGTATCGGCCCAGGTCGCCGTTGGCGTTGTGATAGACCGGGTGCGCGGGGTCGTTCAAGCAATAGCTCCATAGAATGAGATCGGGGTGGTAGCGGAAGGCTTCCGTCTGGAGCACCACGATCTCCTGCGACGTCGAATAGCCGATGAGTGCCAGAAGAACCACTTCGTAGCGACGACCGTCGTTGCGCGCGTTGAGTTCGCGCTCGAGCACGCGCCCGAAGGCGGAGTCGGCGTCGACGTCGCGCCCCTCCGCGACCGAGTCGCCGATCAACACGATGCGATAGACGCCCTTCGGCTTCTCGAACGAATGCTCGACGTCGCGATACCCCTGCGAGTTCGCACCGCACTGCCCGGGCGTGTACTTATAAAGGAGGCGCCGGTCGGGCGATGCTTCGGTGCACAGCCCGCGCTTCCCCATGGCCGCACGAATGCGCTCGCGCTCGTGGGAGGCCTGCGCGCGGAGGTACAACTCCGCGGGGACCAGCATGACGAGCATGACCGCGACGAGGAGTAGAAGGTTTCGACGCATCTCTAGACGAACCGCGCTACGATGAACACGCCCACCATCGCGAACAAGAGGGCGAGTTTCCCCAGCGTTCCGAAGATGAAGCCGATCCACGCGGCGAAGCCCGCAAGCCCGACTCGCTTCGCATTGCGCGAGACGACCAGCTCGCCCGCAACCGCGCCGATGAAGGGGCCGAGTAGGATTCCGGGTATACCAAAGAACGCGCCGACGGTGGTCCCGAGTACGGCTCCCCACACGGCGTACTTACTCGCGCCAACACGCTTCACGCCGAGTGCTGCCGTGATCGCGTCGACGATGTACGTGAATGCCGTGAGGACGGCGAGGATTGCGATGGCACCCCAGCCGACGTATCGAAAGTTCTCCGCCCACGCCGCGACGATGAGTCCCGCAAGCACGAGCGGTGCGCCGGGCAGGATGGGCGCTACGACGCCGAAGAAACCCGCGGCGACCAGAACACCCGCGAGAATCCAGCAGCCAGACGGAATTGTCCATGCGAGAGAGGAATACCGGGTCGGCGCGTCGCGGGCGAAAGCGCCGCACCCTTCTGTCTTGAGCGTCTTCTTCTTGGCGGCCGGGAAGAGGATGTTATTGAGGATGAGCCGGTAGCCCGGCGACGTCGTGTAGAGCGACAGATCCGTCGGCGGATCGCCGACGGCGTGCTGGTAGTCCTCGGGGTCGTGGCCGCCGAGGAACGTGAACGTCCCGCGCCCGACGTTGCCGTGGAGGTACTTCACTTCGTCGTGCACGGCGTCTTCACCGAGAATCACGACACTCTTCTTCACCAGCGACTTCTTGAAGCCGGTCGTTTGTCCCAAGAAGCCTTTGACGTAGCTCACGTGGTTCTGCGTCAGCATGGTCGGGACGGGGTCGTACTTGGCGGAGAACTCGAACAGCGTGAAGTAGTCGGCGTCGCTGCCGCGCGCCGAGGCGTAGTCGCTGGTGTCGATGTCGGAGAATTCGTACACCAGCGGACTCGGAATCAAATGGAAGCCGGTGAAGGCGAAGCAGCGCTCGTAGTTCAGCTTGTCCTGGTAGCCCGGCGTCAAGCCGTCGTAGTCGAATTCCTGCGCAACGATGTCGACCCCGTCCGCGGCGAGTGCGATGTCGTACGAGTCGCACGCCGAGCACATCGCGAACAGGAAGCCGCCGCCCATCACGTAGTCGCGAATCTTGTTGGCGACCGCCTTCTTCTCGTCGGACACCTTGGTGAACCCGAGTGCCTTGGCGCGCGCTTCGGCGTCGCGCTGGTCGGCCTGATACCAATCGGTGTTGCGATACGCCGCGTAGAACTTGCCGTACTGACCGGTGAAGTCTTCGTGATGCAAGTGCAGCCAGTCGTATTTCTCGAGCCCGCCCGACAGCACCTCTTCGTCGAACACGCGCGCGTACGGAATCTCCGCGTACTCGAGGGCCAGCATGACGGCGTCGTCCCACGGCTGCTTCAAGGGCGGGCAGTAGATCGCCACCTTGGGCGCCTTCTCCAAGTGGACGACGTCCATGTTGCTCTGCGCGATCTCGGCCATGATTTGCGCCACGTCGGAGCCCGTCACTTCCACGAAGCCGACGTTCTTCAGGCGCGCATCGAGGACGATGTCGGCGGAGTTGGGCATGAGGAAACTTCCGCCGCGATAGTTGAGCAGCCAGTCGATCTTGTAGCCTTTCGACAGCGCGCCGAACGCGAGCCCGTAGGCCTTGAGGTGATTGGTCTGTGTGAGGTCCATGGGGACCAGGATCTGCTGCGCGCGCGCGACCGGCGCTGCGACCAGCGCGAAGACGAACACCCATGAGAAGAGACTACGGCGCATAAGACCCCTTCACCAGTGTGCGCACGCGCGTCACGTCGCGACGCACGTCGTCGAGCATCGCGTAATCCGGGTACGTGAGCAGAATTTGTTCATACTCCTTGAGTGCGTCCTCGTAGCGACCGAGCCCCACTTCGTACACGCGCCCGATGTCGCGCGTCACCTCGGCGCACTCGTCGTTCTTCGGGTAATCCTTTAGATAGGTCTGCAGTGCCCCCAACGACGCGTCGAAGCTGCCCTGGTCGAAGAACAGCAAGCCCAGTCGCTGGAGCGCGCGCGGCCGCAGCGGGTCGTGCGCTTCGCGCGCCACGATCGACTGAAGCTTCGACACCATCACGGTGGTGTCGCCGACCATCGACGCCTTGTCGGCCGCCACGAAGTCGTCGAGCGAGCCCGACTTGAGCATCAAGCCTTCTTCGATCACCCAGGCCGCTTCGATGGCGTCGTTGGTGAACGACGACCCGGGGTTGCCTTCGGCGAGGGAGGTCAACGTGTCCTTCGCGAGCTCGTACTTCTGTTGTGTGGCGAGATAGAGCCCCGTGTAGTACTGCCCCGCTTGCGCGAGCTCGGCGTTGCCGGCCAGCGAAAGCTGCGCCAGATAACTCTCGGCGTCCTTGGCGCGATTGGTTCCGATGAACACACGCGCGATGCGCCCCGCGTACTCCGCGCCCAGGCGTCGCGAGTTGACGGCACCCGAGCGGTATGCGTTGAGCGCGTCGTCGGGGCGCTTGAGCTTCAGCAAGAGGACGTCGCCGCGCTCGATGTACGCGCGCTCGGCCAGGTCCGACCCGCCGAAGTGCTTGGACACGTCGGCGTACTCCGCGACGGCACGTTCCAGATACGCGGTTCGATCCGCCGCCGAAAGCGCGGGGTTGGCACCCGAGCCGTATTCCGCGTAGATGCCGGCCAGCGCGAACATCGCGCGATCGAGGCCGGGTGCCCCCGGGTGATCCTTCACGTACGACTCCGACGAGCGCAGCGCCAAGTCGAGGTAGCGCGCACGACCGTCGCGCGGCTGTGTGTCGGCGCGAGAGAGCGCTTCTTCGGTGAGCACCAGCAACGACGCGCCGTCGGAAGCCGGGTCTTCGTCGGCCCGCAGCGCCATCTCGAGCGAATTCTCCAGCTGGCCCTTCTCCAAGTAGTACGCGGCCAGCACGTCGGCCGCGGCGAAGCTGCCGGCGTTCTTCGTGTCCACGCGCGTCTTCAAGTACGCCACGACAGACGCTTCGTCGCGTCCGGAATCGCGCAAGACTTCCAGCATCTTCTCGCGTGCGAACCGGTACGAGCGCGCGTCGGTGGCGGCGTAGTTGAAGTATTCGTCCATGGCGTGCTTGGGGTCGCCCGCCTGTTTGTAGAGACTCGCGATCTCGAGGGTGAGCACCGCGTTCTTCTTCGACTTGGCGCGGCCTTGCTCGAGGATCGTGATGGCTTCGTCGACGCGGCCCAGATCGCGCAACGCACTCGCGACCATCTTGTACGCGCCCACACTGTAGTTGTTGGCCTGCAGCAAGCGATCGAAGATCTGCATCGCTTCGCGCTCTTTGCCGTTGCCGAAGTAGATCGACCCGAGGGCCTTGCCGGCGTCGAGGTTGAGCGGGTTGGCGTCGAGTGCGGCCTTGTAGTAGTACGCGGCCGAATCGGCGTTGCCCACCACCTGCATGCCGTAGCCCAAGCGCGCGAGGATGTCGTCGCGACCGGGATAGCGCGCGTTGAGTTGCCGAAGGAGCGTGATGCCGGCTTGCGGATTGACCGCGAGGAGGCGCGTGGCTTCGAGCACGTCGCCGCTGACACTCAAGGCGTCGGTCGGGAACGGCTGCTGCGGGCGCTGTTCCTGCGCGAAGGCACTCACGACGGCGACGGTACCCGCGAAGAGGCTGGCAATGACGACGTGCGCGCGCACCTACGGACTCCGGGGCGCGGCCGGCGCCGGCGCTTCGTCGGCGAGCGCGCGGAAGTACATGCGAATGAGGTCTTCGAACTCGCCCGGTGCTTTGAGCTGCATCGCGCGCTGGATCTCGTCGCGCAGGGTTTGCGCGTCGGCGCCTTCGGGGCGGCGTCCCAGGCTCTTCGAGAATACGTCCTCGGCCGAGACACTCTCGCGGCGCTTCTCGTAGTCGCGCGTGTTGACGGAGCGATCGGCGTCGAGCAGCCGGCTCAAGATGCGCTGTTCCTTGTTGACCAAGTCCTCGTCGACCTGTCCGCGGTTGAGCGCGTCGACCACGGCCTCCATGTCCTCGATGGTGCGATCGAGCTTGCCCAGCGTCTCGCGATTGTTGCCCTTGGACGACTCTTGGATCTGCTTCGCGATGTCTTGCAGAGATCGCTGCTGACCGGCCAAGCGGTCGAGCTGCGCCTGCCGCTGCTGGCGCAGCGCCTCTTCGGTCATCTGCATCTGCATCATGGACTGCGTCTCGCGCAGCACGTCCTGCTGCTGCGGGATCATTTGCTGCAGCATCTGCTGCGCCTGCGATCCGCCGCCTTGTCCCTGCTGGCAGTTCTGCGAACTCCGCAGCATTTCGATGGTGGCTTCGTTCAGCGATTCGACCGCGTTGTGCGCGTGCGTCGTCGACATGTACGGCTTGTCTTGCTCGAGGAACATCATCGAGCTTTGCATGCGATCGATCGCTTCGCCCAGCGATTGCAGTAACGCCGGCGACACCGTGAGCGAAAGGCTCGCGATCTTGTTGATCTCGTTGGCGACTTTCTCCGTCGCCTGCAAGTAGCTCAGCTGCTCGGTCGAAATGTTCTGGAAGCTCTGCGTGTCGTCCCCGCTATTGGAGTCCTTGAGCTCGCCCGCCAGCGATTCCTGACGATGCGACAACTCGAGCGTCTGCTTGGCGAACTTCTGGAAGTTCTGCGCCATCTTCTGGCCTTGGCTCTGCGACGACATCTGCTGCGCCTTGGTGGCGCGCTTGAACAGACTCACCATCTTGTCCATGGCCTGCTGCTGCTGCTGCATGGCTTGCTGCTTCTGTTGCTGCTGCAAATTCTTCGAGGCCTGCTCCATGTTCTGCTGCGGGCCGTCCTTGGACATCTCTTCCGACATTTGCTGGAGCTCTTGCTTGGCGCCGACGTCGTCCATCTGCTCCGTCATGTCCTTCGCGTTCTTCTCCATCTCCGCCGCTTGCTTGGCCAGCTCTTCCTGCTGCTTGGCCAGGTCGCTCAGCTTCTCGCTTTCCTTCTCGTTCGCTTCGCCGGTCTTGTCGTTGAGCTCGCCCTGCTTCTCCATGAGGTCCTGGGTCTGCCGCACCAGCTCTTCCATGCGCTGTTCCTTCTGGAGTTCTTTGAGCAGGCTGGCCGTGCGTTCGAGACGCTCGAGCATTTCCTGGGTATTCATCTTCATGTTCTCGAGCGCCTGGCGAATCTCGTCCGGGCTCATCTTCTCCATCGCCTTTTTCAGATTCTCCATGTACTTGTTCAACTCGTCGGAGTTGATCTCGTCCATGAGCTTGCGAATCTCTTCCAGCTTCTGGCCGATTTGCTGCGACGTCATCTCGTTGTCCGACAGTTCGCGCAACGTCTTGTCGAGCGACTCCTTCACCTCGCCCAGCTTCTGCTCGACCGCCTTCTGCGTCTCGGCCGCCTTATCGAGTTCCTTCTTCTGCGACCAATCCATTTTCTCGGTCTTGGTGTACTCGCGCTGGAGCTTCTCGAGTTGCTCGCTCAACTTGCGGCTGTCCTCGATGGCGCTGTTCATGGTCTCGGCGCGCGCCGACTCTTGCTCGCGCGCGGTGTCGTAGATCTCGGCGATGGTCGGGACGGTGAGGCGGAACACTTGGCTGCGCGCGACACCCGGCCCGGTCACGGTATTGTTGTCCGCCACTTCGACGAAGTACTCCACCGAGTTGCCGGGGAACAATTGCACCGACGACAAGTCCCAGCGATGCGCGACCGCGATCTCGCGCTTGTTGCGCTGGTCGGCCAGCGGGAGGTTCTGTACCTTGAACGATTCGTCGCCGACCTTGCGCCATTGCAGCGCCGCGCGCGCGAGCCCGTAGTCGTCGGCGGCCACGAAGCCGAGGTCGACGATTTGACCGCGCGGCATCGGAACGTCGGCGCCCGGATCCAACACGTCCACGGTGGGCGGGCGATCCTGAAATACTTCGACCGTGTAGGTGAGCGGGTCGCGCGTCGCGAAGCCGAGCGAATCCTCCAGCAGCACGCGGTAGTGCCCGTCGGCGAGCGCCGCGAAGTCGAACGCGATGTCGCGGCCGGTGAACGGCACCGTCTGCTTGGGCTTGTCGTCGAACTGGACCCAGGCGGCGCGCAGCGCGTTGTTGCTGCGCGCTTCGACCTTCACTTGCGTGCCCTCGAGCGCCTGAATGTTGCCGGCACTTTGGTCGAGGGTGGTTTGCGGTTCACCGGTGTACGCGGGCGGTGTCAGCGTCACGCGCACCTCGGTCAAGATGGGTTCGTGCACCACCGTGATGGTGTAGGTCGGGCTGGTGTAGTCGCCGACGTGGAAGCGATACGACGTCGTGTTGCGAATGTCGTGGAACGTATAGTCGTAGCGATCGAAGGCGGCGTCGCCGAACGTAACACCGGGCGTGCGCGCCGTCGCTTCGCTCTTCCAGAAATCGTTCGACAGATTGAAGGCGACTTCGACCGGCAAATCGGTGCGGCCGAGGTCGAGCCCGCTCACGGTGACGTTGGAGCCCGCCAGCACGGTGGTGTTGCCGGGCTGCGCATAGATGTTGGGACGGTGCGGGAGCGCGGCGACCTCTTCGGGCACGAAGATGCGACGGCCGGCTTCGGTCACGATGGAGGGCTTGAACAGCGCGATCCCCATCAGCACGACCAGGCCCGCGAGTGCCAGCGGTGCCAGCGCCACGTCGCGGCGATTCAGGAAGATCGAGCGCACCTGCAAACCCGAGAGCTGCTCGACTGCTTGCCGGATGACTTCCTTGACGAGGTCGGGCGAATACTTCTGCGACGCGGCGTCGTTCTGGCTGAACTCGAAGCCCGCGCGCACCATCTCCTGCAAGTCTTTGCGGCGTTCGATCTCGGCCGCGAGCTGATTCAGGCGCGGCATGCGCGCGATCGGCCACACGACGAAATAGCCGAACAAGATGACCGCGATGCCGATGGTCGTGCGCGCGATCCACGTCGCCGCGGCGAGGCTGGGCGCGTGCACCGCCGCGGTCCACAAGACCACCGCGAGCAATACCCACGACAACGCGGCCAGGAACGACAGCATGCCCGACGCGGCATGCAGTGCGGCCGTGCGCAGCAAAATCGATCGAAGATATCCGCGCAGTGTGTCGTGCCCGCTCATCGCGTTACCTCTACATCATCACGTTCTGCGTGATGGCGTACATGAGGACGTTGACCGCCATCTTCATGGCTTGCTCGCGCTTCTCGGGCGGGTCGTGGTGGACCTCCGGATCCGCGAGGCCGTCGCCGATGTCGGATTCGTAGACATAGTAGATCACCAGACGGTCGTCGACCGTGACCCCGAAGCCCTGCGGAGCCTTCTTGTCGTGCTCGTGGATCTTCGGAAGTCCGGGGAGATCGTAGAAGCTGTGATAGATCGGATGGTCGTTGGGAAGTTCATCGAAGGCCTGCTCCGGGAACAATTCGCGCACCATCGCGCGCACCGACTGGTCGAAGCCGTAGCTGTCGTTAATGAACAAGAAGCCGCCGTCCTCGAGGTACGCGCGCAATATTTCGCGCTCTTCGTCCGAGAGTTTGATGGTGCCGTGCCCGGTCATGTAGAGAAACGGATACGCGCGTAGATTCTCGTCCGTGATGGCGATGACCTTCTCGGTCTTGACGGTGCGGACACCCGTGCGCAGCTCGAAGCCTTCGAGCAAATTGGGAATCGACGAGGGGTTATTGTACCAGTCGCCGCCGCCCCCGTACTTGACCCGCGCGACGCGAACTCCGTACTCCTCGGCGGGGTCGCCCTTGGTCGCTTGTGCGTACCCCAGGCGCGGCACGATCGCGGCGCCGATCAGCACCGCTGTTACGCCCCAGCCCGCCCGTGTGCTTCGAAGTCCCATTCGCATGAGATAACTCGCTGTCATCCATTATAGTTAACTCGCTGGGCGAAAGCAAAGGCCAGAGCCCCGCGAAGGCCGTCCGCGAGCGACGTACTCAATAATGACTTGCACGTTGCGTGCCCCCGGCGCGCTGACTAGTATTCAAACGCCGGAAGGCCGGCACGGGTGCCTGAAATTCTCCGGAATCACCCTCCCCGATCGAGACTATACGGCAATGATGAGAAACAGTTGGCTCATATTCGGGTTGTGCCTCGCGCTCATCGAGGGGTGCAGCATGGGTCGCGATACCGAGCTCCTCGGTGAACCCGAGCCCGCGCAGCCCGATTCCTACGTCGAAGCCGAACCCGATCAGCCGGTCGCCGATCAAGACATGCGACAGCCCGGGACGCCCGCGGACTCGCTCGCGATGTTCGACGACCTTCGCTTCTACGGCGGCTGGTACGACCTCTATCCCTACGGCCTGGTGTGGCGACCGGTGGTTACTTCCGATTGGTCGCCGATGACGCGCGGCCAGTGGGTGTGGTCCTCATACGGTTGGATGTGGATCTCGTACGACCCGTTCGGCTCGGACGTTTACTACTACGGCTACTGGGTCTACGACTTTGCGCTCGGATGGGTGTGGGTGCCGGGGTACGTGTGGGCTGCCGCGCAGTGCGAATGGACCTACTGGGACGACACGGTGTGCTGGGCGCCGCTCCCGCCTCCCGGATATCAGTATCAGGACCCGTGGGAACAAGGCGACATCAATCCGTGGATCGCTGTCCCCGTCGCCAAGTTCAAGGCGACCGATGTCGGACGCTACCGCACGGAAGCGAGATACAAGTCGGGAACGCCCGAACGCTCGCTGCACCGAACGGCACCCGACATCAGCGTGATCGAGCGCGGAACGGGCCGGATGGTCAAGCCGATCGACGTTCGTATCGATCACTCGACAATCGGCGGCCGCGACTTCACGCGCGTCGTGCTGCCGTCGGATCAACAAGAGATCGTCGACGATCGTCGCGCCGAGGCACGTCACAAGACGCCCCCGCCCGCGCCGGGCGTTTCGCCGCCGCCGGGCTCCGGTGATTCCGGCAACTCGGGTTCGAATGTCGACGACTCGAAGTCGAAGCAGAAGTCTTCGCCGCCAGCCGCGAAGAAGGAATCTCCACCCAAGTTCAAAGAGAAGGCGAAAGAAGACAAGTCGAAGGACGGAGAGAAGAAGGACGGCGGCACGTCGAAGGGCTAAGCTTTTCGAAGTAGCAGCGCCGCTTCGACGCCGCCTTTGACGTTCTCGATGGTGACGTCGCCGCCCATTTCACGCGAGAGTGTGCGACAGATCGCCAGCCCCAAGCCCGTCCCCGTCGTCTTGGTGGAGAAGTAAGGCTCGAAGAGTCGGCGCGCGACGACTTCGTCCTTCAAGCCCGGCCCGGTGTCGCGGAAGCTGATGCGAATCGCCGGCGCGTCTTCGTGCTTCGTCTCCGAACAACGCACGCGCAGCTCACCGCCTTTTTGCCCCATCGCTTCCATCGCGTTCTCGATCAGATTCGCGCAGATTTTTCGTACGGCTTCGCCGTCGGCCATCACTTTCGCGTCCGACGCCCCGTTTTCGTAGACCACGCGAATCCCCGACGCATTGTGCTCGTACGGCTCGACGATGCGTCGCACCAGCGGGTCGACCGCCTGCGCTTTGACGTGGAGCTGCTGCATGCGCCCGTACGACGAAAACTCACTCGCGATCCGCTTCAAGACGTCGACCTGGTGCAGGATGGTCTCGGTGCCTTCCTTGAACACGCGCTCGAAGTCGGCCGGCTTTTGTTCGTAGGCGCGGCGCATGAATTGTGTCGAGATGCGGATCGGTGTGAGCGGATTCTTGATCTCGTGCGCGATCTGTCGCGCCATCTCGACCCACGCCGACAGCTTCTTGGATTGAATCAGCTCGGTGACGTCTTCGAACACGAGCACGGTGCCGAAATAGCGGCCTTCCGTTTCGAGACGCGCGCGCATGAACTTGACGGTCGCGGTCTTGCCCTCGCGATCGATTTCGACTTCGCCGGAGTCGAACGCCGCCACCGCCTCGTCGCGGAGAAGTGCGAACAGCGGTGAGCGCAGGGCGAGTTCTGCAGCCGGCTGATCCGCCGCCCGCTCGGCGGATACTCCCGTGATGCGCTCGGCCGCCGCGTTGACGGTGCGCACGCGCCCGCTCGCGTCGGTGCTGGCCACACCGGCGCCGATGTTGGCGAGGATGGCTTCCAGATAGCGACGCCGTTCTTCGAGCGCGCGCTGCGATGCGTCGATGCGCTCGGTCATTTCGTTGAAGGCACTCGCCACCATGCCGATCTCGTCGGAGCCCTTCTCGCGCAAGCGCACGTTGAAATCGCCGCGGCTGATGCGACGGGTGCCCGCCACCAATTCGCGCAGCGGTTCGAACACGCCGCGCGCCACTACCAACCCGAGCGCGATGGTCGCCGCGAGCAACAATGCGAACACGCCCAGCACCACCGAGGTTGCGCGCTGGATCTCCATTGAATAGGACTCGGGTCGGAAGAGCAACGGCACCGCGAGCGCGGCGCGCGTCGGGGCCTTCTCCCACGTGGCGGACGCGGCCGCATCGCCCACCCCGCTCGCCCAACGATCGAGCGGCAGATACGCGACCTGGAAGTCGTAGCTGCCCGCGCGCTCGGTGACGAGTGCGCGATCGGATCCAAGCAGAGATACTTCGACGAAAGCGTCGGAGTTCATCGACGCGGAAATGAATCCGCCCGCCAGCAACCCCTGGCGGCTCGAGGCAATCAGGGCTCCGTCGGCGTACACGTTGACATCGGCTCCCACTTGCTCCGCGATCTCGGAGAGCAACGACTCGTCGATGGCGCGCGCGTAATAGAAGTAGTAGCTCCCGCGCCAGCCGTTGCCCGTCACGCGCAGGGGCGCGCTGAAAACGCCCAAGTAGTCGACGCCGTCGACGCGCGCCACCATCAAGTCCTCGGACGACGCGTCCTCGATCGCCCCAGCCACAGCGAGATTGGGTGCTTTGTCGGCGACACCCGCGTCGTCGAGCAAGACCGCGACGCGACCGCCGCCCAAGTTGCGAACCGACGGCGAACCCGGCAACAAGAGCGCATCGACGTCGGAGCGCTCCAAGAAGAATTGCAGTTCGCCGTGGAGCAGATTGACCAAGGCCTTCCGCGCGCTGAACGCCTTCACCGTCGCTTCGTCGCGATTCTCTTCGACGAAACGCTCCTTGATGAAATTGACCGAGAACAGCCCGAGGATCACCGCGGGGACCAACGCCACGAGCAAGAACGACGCGAGCAACTTCTGCTGAAAGCCGAGACGTCGTCCCGGTGTCAAGGTCGGCAGCGCGTCGCGCAAGCGCGGGACGGCGCCGAGCGACACCACGGCCACGAGAATCACGAGTGTAAAGAAGAGGTACAGCGACAAGAGCGTCGACCATCGCAGCAAGTGTCGCGGCGGCGACGGCACCGCGAAGCCCGCGAGGAGCGTCTGCTGCCGGTCGGATGTCGGGAGTGCCACGATGCGGTACGAGCGCGAGCCCGAGCGCAAAATGGGCCACGCTTGCGCCACGGCGCGCGAGAGGATTTCTTCGGGGACGCGACTGCCGACCGCGAGTCGCTCCGACGACGACTCGGTCACGCGGCGGTCGCGCCCGACGCGCGCGAGCAACAATGCTTCCGGCTCTTCGACGCGCGGTGCGACACTTCCCTCCTGCACGTTGCGCAGCACTTCGGGCGTGCGCGGGCCCGTACGCGCCGCCAGCTCCAGACTCTCGAAGAAGAACGGGACGTCGACGATCACCTTGCCCAAGATGCGAGGGACGTCGGAGTTTTCGTAGAGGTCGCTCTCGTCGACATTCAAGACGCCCCGGTAAAAGCGCACTTCGCCCTGCGGAGTCGAACGCGTGAGATCCAGCACCGCCCACTCGTTGCGATCGGGCGTGTCGGTGCGCTCACCGCCCTCGTCGATGCGCACGCGGTACGGCATGTCGACGGAGAATTCGCTGATGGCGCTGTCGGCCGGCGTCACGACGTGAATGGCACAGCTGTAACCGAGGAGGCTCAGCGGGCTGTCGGCCCACAAGTCGAAGGCGAGGCGCTCGACGCCCGGAGAGCTGCGCATGCGCAGCGCCTGACGAATCTCGTGGCGCTTCGAATAGTCGCCCAACACGTCTTCGAGAATGACGACTTTCCAGTTGTCGGCCGGGTCGATGACCTCGCGCGACTTCTCCAGCACGAAGCCCTTGCGCAGGTCGTCATAGTCGCGACTCAAGTAAACGTAGGCCGTCCCCGACGACACGATCACGAGTCCGAACGCCGCGATGCCGACCGACACCAGGTCTTCGCGGTGCGCGACGCGGGGCGCAAACGCGACGAAGAGCAGCACGAGCGCGCCGACGACGAGCGGGTCCCATCGTCCCAGCACGACGCACGTCGCCCCCACGATCGCGAATCCCAACGCGCACGCCAGACCACGACGCGGTTCGCGCGCCCACCGAAACACCCCCCAGATCGCGAACACACCCGCCAGCACGATGCCGGTAACGATGAGGAAAATGCCGACGTGGAGTGTGACCACTCCGATGTCGGTGAGCGTCATGGTCTCGCCGAGGAGCCGCGGGTTCGCGTTGACGACTACGGTGTTGGTGAGCCGTCGCGCCAATTCGCACACCGAAAACGCGACGCCCGCGATGAAGACGGCGGACAGCGCCAGCTTCCAACGCGGACGGCCTTCGTCGCGCGGACGCGGCGACTCCGTGTTGGCATCGGCGCGCACGATGCGAACCAGCCCGTACAGCGTCGCCACGAAGAAGAGTCCGGTGAGCGCCAGGTCGAAGGTGCTGCGCAACAGGCCGCCGAGCGTGGGGGTGGCGAACACCGATGGATCGAATAGGCGGCTGCGCGTCGCCGCCGAGTCGAAGGAGAGCAGCGCGTAGCGCAGGATCACCATGAACGCGGCGAAGAGCGCCGAGCGCGCGAGTACGTGGCGCGCGGTTCGCTCGCGCGGGACTCGTCGCATTGCGAGCGCGAGCATCGCGAAGAGGGCGAGCAGTGCCAGCACCTTGGCCCACAGCACGTGACGCGCGCCGCGCATGGCCGCGAAATGCGAGAACGGGTGGCTCACCGCCGTCGCGTTCATGAGCGGATTGCCGACGCGGCTTCGAATCAAGACGCGACCTTGCAGCCCGGAGTCCTCGTCGCCCGCGATTTCGCCTTCGGTTTCGACGTTGTCCGGGAACGCGAAGTAGCTCAACACCGAGTCGCGCCGCGACGTCGCGGCGACGGCGGTGGTGGTGTCGGGCGTGGTGGCGACCGACGGCTGCGGGCGTTCGTGGGCCACGGCCAACCGGCGCGCGCGCGCGGCGCGTGCCTGGTCGCGCTGCGCTTGAAATCGCGCCAAGCGATCGGGGAGATTGCCGGTGGCGGGAAAGTAGTCAAAGCTCACGCGCGCCACGGCGGCGCTCGAGAAGCGATCGGCGAGACTCCGGCTCTTCAAGAAGCGGTTGTTGACGCGATAGTCGACCTCGAGCGGCATATCGATCAAAAGCGAGGCGGCGAGGGTACCGTCCGCGGACTTGAGCGGCACGACGTGGGACAGAATCTGGTAGAGCGAAACGCTGCGCGTGTAGAAAAGCTCGACTCCGCTCTTCGCGAACATCTGGTCGAGCGGTGCGAGCGTTTGCGGCCAGCCCGCCCATGCAATCCGTTCGCCGCCGGCGTCGAAGAGTTGGAGGCCGAGGGCCGCGCCGGGTACCAGCGAGTGGCCGCGTGCGGCCACGATCGCCAGCGAATCGAGCAGCGCGAATGCGGCCGGTCGGTCGGCGACGAGCGGGGTGTCGATAGCCGCGACGTAGGCCGCGACGCGCGTCGACATGGCCGTCGATGCATCCTCGAGGCGCGCCACGTCCCGGCCCACTTCGCCGAGAGTTTCCGCCACGTGGCGCGACGCGTCGCGACGCCAAGCCGCCTGCGCGCGCGTGTCGTTGCCCAGGTCGATCTCGAATAGCGCGAACGACGCGATCGTGAGCACGAGGGCGAACCACAGCCCGCGCGGCGTCGACCGCCGCCGCAGGACGACCGCCGTCACCGCGACCGCCAAGAGGATCGCGATCGCGACCAGCGGGACGCGCTCGGCTCCCGTCGGCGAGAGAAAGCGCCGGAAGAAAAGAGCGAGCCACGCGCCGAACCAAGCCAGCGCGGGCAGTATGGCCATAAAACGGGATGCTCGCATCGAACGTAGCATAGCCCACGCTCGAGGACGGGTCGAGCGCGGGACGATCAGCGGATCGATTTGATCTCGTCGACTACCCAGCGCTCCTGGTCACCGTCGCGTTCGAGGTGGAGCGACACGTACACCTTGTCCTTGATCAGCCGGCCGTCGTCGCTCTTCTGATATTGGCGCTCGGCGATGGCGAAAGTCTCGTTACCGTCGTCGCTCGGCTTTCGGTACTGCACGAACTCGAACTTACGGGTGAGCGTGTAGCGGAAGAGGTCCTTGAGGAGGTAATAGCTCTGGTTGCGGGAGAACGTGCCGCCGGATGGGCCCGTGCCCTGGACCGAAATCGCGACCTTCTGGCTGCCGAAATGCCGCAAGATCGGGTCGACATTGCCGGCGTTCCAACCGCGCTCGATGTCCGCGAAGACATCCATCGGGCCGGCGTTGTCGACGTCCTTCTTGTCGGTCGACGCGTCCTGCGCCGCGACCGCTTCGCTCTTCTTGCCCGCGTCGGCGGTCGTCGGCGCGAGCCAGACGGCGAGCCCGGCAAGCGAGGCAAACAGAAGGAGTATTCGAAGGCGGGCTTTCATGGCGAACCGAATCATCGGAGGAGAGCAATCGCCATGCCCTGACCTTATTTGTTCGTGGCTATGAAGTTACGAGATCGCCCGGACGAGCGCCTGTCGCTCGGCGAGGACACCGGCGTCTCCGAAGGGGGACAAAGCGGAGGGTTACTTCGACTTCGCGGGGTGCCAGAGCTGCCACTCGAGGATGATCGGCGCGGCGATGAAAATCGACGAGTAGGTACCGGCCACGATGCCGACCGTCATCGCCAGCGAGAACTCGCGAATCACATCGCCCCCGAACAGGAGCAACGCAATCAGTGTGAGCATGACGGTGCCGCTGGTGATGATCGTGCGCGAGAGCGTCTCGTTGATCGACCTGTTGATCAGGGACCCAAGATCTTCGCGATGGCGAGGGCCCATGTGCTCGCGGATACGGTCGAAGACCACGACCGTGTCGGCCAGCGAATACCCGACGATGGTCAGGATCGCGGCGATGCCGCTGATCGACATCTCGAGGCGGGCGAACGAGAAGAAGGCCAGCATGACCAGCACGTCGTGTGTGGTCGCGATGATCGCGGCCACGGCGAAGCGAAATTGGAAGCGCCACGAAATATAGATCAGAATTCCGATGAGCGAATAGAGCACGGCCCAAAACGCCGCCTTGCGCAACTCCGAACCGATCTTCGGCCCCACCGTCTCGACGCGACGCACGTCCACGGTCTGCCCGGAGATCCCGCTCGTCATGGCCGTCTTGATTTGAGCCGCCACTTCGCCGGCGTTGCCGACGCGCTTCACCTTGATGAGATAGTTGGGCTCGTTGCCAAAGCGCGTGATCTCGGCGTCCTTGAAGCCGGCGTTCGACATGATCGATCGCACGTCCTGGACCGGCACCGCGGTCTGCAGCCCGATTTCAACCAGCGCTCCGCCCTCGAAGTCGATCGAAGATTCCAGTCCCTTGTTGACGACGATCGAAATCGCACCCGCGAGAATGACGGCGGCGGAGACGAGCATCGCCCGGCGGCGAACTCTAACGAAGGCATAGTTGGCGTTCTCGAAGAAATGCATGGTTGCTCCTAAGCCGTCAGATGCTCAAGCGTTCGACGTGACGCTTCGTCGTGTAGATGTCGTAGACGACGCGGGTGCACGTGAGTGCCGTGAACATGTTCGCGATGAGGCCGACGCTCAATGTGGTCGCGAAGCCTTTGATCGGTCCGGTACCGAATTGCCACAACACGAAGGCCGTGATGAGTGTCGTGACGTGCGAGTCCACGATGGTGTTGAAGGCGCGGTCGAAGCCGGCCTGAATCGCGGCGCGCACGGTCTTGCCGTGCTTGAGCTCCTCGCGAATACGCTCGAAGATAAGGACGTTCGCGTCCACCGACATGCCGATCGTGAGCACGAGGCCCGCAATACCGGGCATGGTCAGAGTCGCGTGCAACGTCGCCATCACCGCCATCACGATGCCCATGTTGAGCACCATCGCGATTGATGCCAGGACACCGGAAAGCCGGTAGTACCAAATCATGAAGAGCACGACGAGGACGAACCCGACCGTGGTCGCGCGCTTGCCGGCGTCGATCGAATCCTTACCCAGCGTGGGGCCGATCGCTCGTTCCTCGACGATTTGGAAGGGTGCCGGAAGTGCTCCCGCGCGCAACACGATCGCGAGGTCGCCGGCTTCGTCGTCGCTGTCGAGGCCGGTGATGCGGCCCTCGCCGCTCGGAATCTTGCTCTGCACGACGGGCGCCGAGCGAACCTTGTCGTCCAATACGATGGCGATGCGACGGCCGATGTTCTCACCCGTGAAGCGCGCGAACACGATCGCGCCCTGGCGATTCAACGTGAAGCCGACGTTCAGGCGGCTCGGGTCTTCGGGGTCGGGACGCGTGATGGCGTTGACCAAGGCACTGCCGTCGAGGGTCGGCACCTTTTCGCACAAGTAGAGGATGCGGCCGCTGCCGCCTTCTTGCCGTGGGCGCGACTCGTGTCCCCACAGGAATTCCGAGTTCGACGGGATTGCGCGTTTCGCTTGATCGGTCGCGAGCAGTGCCGTCACCACTTCGACCTGGCGATCGTCGACGACCGCGCCGCCGTCGAAGATGGTCAAGAGATACGAGGTGAACGGGCGATCTTGCGACGCTTTCGGGAGCGGCACGCTGCCCTCTTCGGCGGCCGGCATGGTCGGCAGGAGCGAGTCGACGTCGGCGCCCGCGGGCGTCTTCGACGAAGCCGAAGCGGTCTTGGTGGTGTCGCTCGCCGCCTTGACGCCGGTCGTGTCGACGGTGGCACCGGTAACGGTGACGCCGCGCAAGTTACGGTCGAGGGACTGCAGCACGCGACTCATTTCGTCGGGCTCGCGGACGAGTCGGAATTGAAGCTGGGCCGTCTGGCCCAGGATGCGGTGCGCGCGCTCGACGTCCTCCAAGCCGGGCAACTCGACGATGATGCGCTTGTCGCCCTGCTGCTGGATGTTCGGCTCCGACACGCCGAACTGGTCGATACGGTTGCGGTAGATCTTGATGGCCCGGTCCATGACGTCCTTGCGGGAGTTTTCGTCCAGCTTGGAGTCGTCGACTTCCATCACGAGGTGGACGCCGCCCTGGAGGTCGAGGCCGAGCTTGAGGGCCTTCGCGCTGAATTTTTCGCGCTGCTCGGTCGTTAGCTGCGCGCGCTTTTCGGCCGACATCGAGTAGAAGCGGAAACTCGGGAATAGCGCGTAAATGCACCACGCCACGGTGGCGAAAATGAGGGCCAGCTTCCAGCGGACTTTCATCGATACCTCTGCACCTAAGTCGTTCCGGAGATATAAGGCGCCCGTAGTTTTAGCGAGAATTCACGGAGGGCGTTTGGCCGGAAATAAGGGGCGATTATACACGACCTCCGAAGCCCGTCAACCGGCGACTTTGGCGGCCTAGACGCGGCCCATAAGGTGCAGCATGTCGCGAACGGCGCGGTCCATGCCGACCATGAGCGCCCGCGCGACGATCGAGTGCCCGATGTTGACCTCTTCGAGGTACGGGACCGTGAGCAGCGGCGAGATGTTGTGGTAGTTGAGCCCGTGGCCGGCATGGACGCGCATGCCCAGGTGCCGAATGGCGTCGGCGGCTTCCTTGAGCTTCTTCAGCTCGCCGTCGCGACGATGCCGGGGCGCGTTCGCGTAGGCGCCGGTGTGCATCTCGACTGCGTCGAAGCGGAAGCGCGCGGCTTCGTGGATCTGCTTCAAGTCGGGGTCGAGGAACGCCGTCACTTCGATGCCGGCGTCCTTCAGGGTTGCGACCAACTCGCCCAGGCTCGGGCTCGCGTCGACCAGGTTCAACCCGCCTTCGGTGGTGATCTCTTCGCGCTTTTCGGGGACGATGCAGGCCGCGTCGGGTCGAAGCGCCAGTGCGATCTCCTGCATCTCCGCGGTCGCCGCCATCTCGAGGTTGAGTGCCGTCTTCACCACTTCGCGAATCAAGCGCACGTCGCGGTTCTGGATGTGACGGCGATCTTCGCGCAGATGAACCGTGATCTGGTCGGCGCCCGCCATCTCGGCCGCCACCGCCGCCGCGACCGGATCCGGTTCGACGGCTTTGCGCACCTGGCGCAACGTCGCCACGTGGTCGATGTTGACTCCGAGTCGAACGAACGTCTTGTCCATCATCGCTTCTCCGATTCGATCAGGTCGCACAACGAAACCAACTCGACGTCGTTCGCGAGCAGGTACTCGTCGAGGCCGCGCAGCGATTCGAGCGTCCCCGCGTGCGGGTGCCCGATGCCGATCGCGTAGCCGCGCTTCTTCGCCGTCGCCACCAACTCGCGCAAGCGCGCATCGACGTCTTGGCGGCGGTCACCGGCGTCGTCGAGGAACTCGCTGTTCGTGGCGGCGGAGAGCCCCGCGGCGACCGCCACATTATAGGCGACCGATTTGGGCGAAGTCAAAGAATCGAGGAAGAAGACGTCGTAATCCTTGAGGACCTTGCACACCGCGCGCATCACGCGTGCGTCGCCCGTCGCGCGCGAGCCTTGGTGGTTGTTGACACCGTCGACGCCGGGCAGGCTTTCCAAGTACTCGCCCACCAGCGACGCGATCTCCGCGTCCCCCATGGCGACCGAGATCGGCTCGATATTCTGCGGGTAGTGCTGCTTCGCCTCCATCGGAAGGTGGAGCAGGACGCAGCGACCGCGCTTCTTCGCGTGCGCGAGGACGTCTCTCGAGTGACGGAGCTGCGGCAGAATCGACACCGTGAGGGGAAGATCGAGATCGAGAATCTCGCCCGCGACACCGTCGTCGGTGTAGCCCAGGTCGTCGATGACGATCGCGATCGTCGGCGTCTTGGGCGCGGGCCCTATCGCCGCAAGTGCCGCGGGTACCAATCGACGAATCGTGAGAACATGCGTGTCGCGCGTGTGCGTGCCGACCCGGAAGTCGAGTGTCCGACCGCCGTCGGTTTGTTCGCTGCTGCGCACCACACCGCCGACCGCGCGCGTCGCTTCCGTGAGCGCCACGTTGACCAAGAGCAGGTCGGTGCCGTCGTCGCACGGCAGGTCCCACACCGCCGGATCGCCTTCGCTGTGGACGCGAAGCTCGCGACGCAGCCCGACTCCCTCCAGCGATCGCTTGAGCGTGATGCCGATTTCTCTCTCGACGCGCGGCATCGCACTCTCGACGCCGTGGTCGACCAGAAAGACGCCGCCGCGCGTGGTCTGCAGAAACTTCGTCGTCGCGCCACCGGCGAGGGCGAGAAAAACGAGCAGACCAATGAGAAGCTTCACGCGCTTGGGAGCGCGCTCATCTTTCGAAGAATTCTGGGAGCGACGCGGCATGGGGTATTCGCCGCGCGAAGGTTATGGGCGTTGTCGGCGGGAGTCAACCAGAGTCGTTTTCATCACCGGTAGAGTGCTTTGATCGCACCCCATGTTGCAGTCCGACTGCTTGCTGTCTGATGGATGCGAAACGTGGCCAGACCTCCGAGATCGCGCCATTCGACCAAGCGCCAATCCGGCGCGCCGTCGGTTCCCGCGTTGCGGACGGTGAACTGCGCTTTGGCGCCCTGCGCGGAACTGTAGGTCTGGCCCGGATCCATCTCGAACGTGAATGAGTAGACCAGGGTGGTCGTGTACCAAGTCTCCTCTGGTGCCACCTCGGGCACGACTGCTATCCACTGCGGATTGGTGGACTGAATATCGACCTGAACCGAGATGCACACTGGACCCGTCGTGGGTGTCGTGTTCGAAATGAACAGCGCCGTCGAGGTCGCGAGTTCGGTTGCGCGGTCCCATTGCTCGGGAATGTTTCCGCCGACATCACCGGGAGAAAAGTAAAACGCGAAGTTGTCGTCGAGAAGTTCGTCGACCTGGTCCGGGAATCGCTGGTTCCAGGCCGACTCGAGGTTGTCCAGGACTGCGCTCTTCGAAGTGAGCGGGGTGAATCCAGCATAGAGCGACTTCATCGCACCCAATGTGCGGGACTGCGTGCTTGCGGCGCGCGAATTCCCAGCCGAGGTGAGAAGGCCTTCTCCCAAGTCCCGACATTCCACCAAATGCCACACGCCTTCGACCTCGCGCACGGTGAGCTGCACCTTCGAGTTCGGCGGGTTGACGTACGTCTGACCCGCTTCCATCTCGAACGTGGATGCGTAGGAAACCGTCGTCGTATACCGGACTTCCGCCGGTGTAGACGCCGTGGCGGGAACCGGCACTTCGATCCACGTCAGCTCGTCGTTCTGCAGGTCGAAGTAGACCCGTCGGCATACCGGCGCGGGCGGAATCGGCGTCGTCGTGTTCGATTCGAAGAGTCCCGTCGTGGCGGCGAGTTCGGTCGCCCGCCCCCAGGACGTTGGGAGTCCTCCGCGCACATCACCCGGCGAGAAGTAGAAAGCGAAGTTGTCGTCGAGGAGATCATCGATCGCGCTCGGAGATCGCTGATTCCACGCGACCTCGATGTTGTTCACAACCGCCTCGCGCGAAGTGAGCGGAAGAATCTTCGGTGAGTTGTCGGGCGGTGGAGGCGAAGCGGGATCGTCACCGCACCCGGAAACGAACGCGAGAGAAAGCAGCAGAATGATTGCGAGGTTCTTCATCGTGAAAACAAGGGAGAGGCACCGGCGATTCGCCGGTGCCTCTCGAGAAACTCGACGGCTACGTGTTTCCGAGATCGCGGAATTCGACCAGTTGCCAATGTGGGTCTGCGTCGGTTCCAACGTTGCGCACGGTGAACTGCGCTTTGGCATTGCCCTCGTTGGTATAGGTTTGGTCGGGCACCATTTCGAACGTGAACGTATAGGGGACCGTCGTCGCGTACCAGGTTTCGTCCGGGAATTGGTCTGGAATGACTGGGTCCCATTGGACGTTCTCGTACTGGAGGTCCATGTGGATCGACCGGCACTGAGGCCCCTGCGGACAATCGATTGGCGGTCCGCCTTTCGACGTGAACAAACAGTTTGCGGACCTCATCTCACTCGCGCGGTCCCATTGCTCCGGAATCTCCCCGCCCACGTCACCGGGGGCGAAGTAGAACGTGAAGTTGTCGCCCAGCAGGTCGTCGTAGACGGCGGCATTCCGCGTGTTCCACGCGACCTCGATGTTGTTCAAAACAGCGACGCGCGACGTGAGAGCGAGAAGCTTCGGCGAATCGTCGGGCGGCGGCGTGACCGGATCGTCACCGCACCCGGAAACGAACGCGAGAGATAGCAGCAGAATGATTGCGAGGTTCTTCATCGTGAAAACAAGAAGAGGCACCGGCGATTCGCCGGTGCCTCTCCAGAAGGTCGACAGCTATGTGTTTGCCTAGGTCGCGGAACTCGACCAGTTGCCAATGTGGGTCTGCCTCGGTTCCCGCGTTGCGCACGGTGAACTCCGCTTTGGCATTACCCTCGTTGACATAGGTTTGGTCGGGCACCATTTCGAAGGTGAACGTATAGGGAAGCGTCGTCGTGTACCAGATTTCGTCCGGGTATAGCTCTGGAATGACTTGCGACCCATTGGACGTTATCGTACTGGAGATCCATGCGAATCGACCGGCATTGGGGCCCCTGCGGACAATCGATTGGCGGTCCGTCTTTCGACGTGAAGAGACAGTTTGCGGACCTCGTCTCGCTCCCGCGGTCCCACTGCTCCGGGATCTCCCCACCCACGTCACCGGGGGCGAAGTAGAACGTGAAATTGTCGCCCAGCAGGTCGTCGTAGGCGGTGGTGTTCCGCGTGTTGTACGCCACCTCGATGTTGTTCAACACCGCCTCTTTGGTTGTCAGAGGCTGCAAATTCTTGTTCGGGGGCGGCGTCACCGGGGGATCCCCGGGCGGCGGATCCAAGATGCACGACGAAACCGAAAGCACGAGCATGGCGATCCCGCAGAGCTGCAACTTAAACTTCAACATTGCTCCAATTCCTTCCCGCGAGACGTGTCGCTGAAAAGCAAGGATGATGATACACCAAGAAAGTCTATAACGTCAAGATACATAATGGCTTAATACAACTTCTCCACACTCCGATTTGCTCCCCGCAATGCCCTTAAGGGTTCAAACGTAACCTCAAAATTCCCTTGAGGTATCCCCACGTCGACTGGTTCGGGACGGTCTCGATCTCGTCCCAAAACGTCAGCCGCCAGTTGCCACCTTCGTTGCGGACGTCGAACTGAGCGACACCGCCGTAGAAGCGTGGTGTCCGTCGGTGTCGCCACGTTGACGACTATCAACTCGTACCCGACGCGATACCGCACGAACTGCGTCTGATTGATCAGGATCGACGGGTTGAATGTGACTTCGATCGTCTGCGCGTCCGACAACATCAAGCCGAGCACCGACATCTCGACGGTCTTGTTCCAGTTGTCGTAGACGCCGGTGCCCTGGAACGTCGGGTCGAGCGAATCCTGCTGCGTCGGCGAAAAGACGAAACGCGTGCTGATGGCGCGTTCGTACGCGGCGTCCTGCTGCGTCTCCAGCGCGCACGTCATGGCCCGGAAGACGCCGAGCGGGTCGTCGAGCGCCGTCGAGCCGCACCCACTTCCGCCGCTAGCGGGAGGCTCCGCTTCGCGCGTGTCGAACAAGCAACCCGCCAACGCGAGCGCGAGTAAGACACACCACACCGATTCTGACGAGGCTCTTCTTCATTCTCTAGAACGGATAGTTGAAATCGGAACGCATGTCCCAATAGTCCTTCTCCGCCTCGGAGCCGAACTTGCTGAATCGTTTCACCTTCGCCAGCGTGAACGTGAGTCTCTTGCCGTTCCCCCAGTCGTAATTGCCGCGCGAGCCGACCGTGATCTGCCCGTCCTTCGTGACGGTCTTGGCATCGGTCAACACCGAGGTGTCTTCGAAACGACTGTAGCGCTGCTCCGCAAACACGGTGAGAGGGGCCGTGACGTGATAGTCCATGCGGAGCGTCATGCGGTCGCGTCGATCTTTTCCCTGCACGTTCAATTCGTCTTGGCCGGTCACGGGGTCGGGCAGATACGAACCGTTGTCGTGGAGATTGAGTCCATAGTCGAGCACGAACCCGATCTTCTTGCTCGGCTTGAAATCGAACTTGTTCCCGAAGGTCAGGTTTCGATCCAGGAAGTTCTCGGTCGGCTTGTAGGTGAAATCGGTGTACTCGATGGCGATGCCGTAGATCTGCGTGATCAGGAAGCGCTGCGTCACGACATAGGTAAAACCCGGTCGCAACTCGTACAGGCTGCGGGTGCGGTTGTTCTCCGATTGGCTGGCGTCGATGTTGACGGTATTCGACCCGGAGTACGCGAGACTCACATTGGCGGTGAGCTTCGGGTACGGCGCCGAATTGAAACGGAGGTTCACGCTGTTGTCGATCTGGTCGCGGTCGCGCGGGTTGGCTTCCGGGTCGAGGTACTCGGACCTCGTGAGCGATCGTCGTGCCGGAGAGATCGGCGGTGAACGTCGGCGTGAATTGGTGCGACAGCGCGAGGCCGGCCTTCTTGCGAATGTCGTTGTAGCTGCTGACCGACAGCGGCCCGAAGTCGCGCAGCGTGGTCGTGTTCTCCAGCGTGACCGATGCCGACGTCTTCCACGGTGCGGTGTACGTGACCGTGCCCCGCAGCCCGTCGCCCACCGTGTTGCTGTATCGCGTCTGTTGAATCGCGTATGAGTACAACTGGCTGTCGTGGTTTCCGGTCACGTCGAGCCGGAAACGATCCCACAGCCTCGCCGACGTCGACAGCAGCAATCCGCGCGCGCTGCGGTGCTCGGTTTCTTGGAACACGTACTGGACACCCGACTGCTGCCCGCCCAACGATCCTTGCGCTTGGTCGGCCCACGTGCGGTCGCCTTCGTAGTACACGTACTCCGCGTCGACGACGATGCTGTCGCCCACCTGGGCCGACAATCCGGTCGACAGCGAGTCTTCGCTGGAACCGAGCCCATCGAATGTCGCCAACGACGTCTCGGAACGATCCCACGTCTCGCGGTGACCGCCGCGTCCACCGATGCGAACGGGCCGTCCGCGGAGGTTCGTCGAGATACCGCCGAAGCCCCCCGCCGCCAGCGTTTGGTCGTCCTTGTAGGTTCGCTCGCTCTGCACCGCCGCGCCGCTCGCCGTCGCGTCGAAGAGAATGCTGCGCAGGAAGGTCGAGTGCGGCAGATACGTCCGCTTGTAGGAGCCGCCCATGTTGACCGACTTGTCGTTCAGAACGTAGTCCTGCGTCGCGCCGCCGGGGATGATCGACCGGTTGAAGACGCGGCTGTCGAGAAAGCTGATCGAACCGTTGGTGAAGATATTGATGGTGTGGAGCATCGTGGCGGACAGTTGCTTGTTCTCGTCGAGCTTGTCCTGCAAGCGATAGTGCCGCTCGTCCTTCGAAATCATGAAATTGAAGGTCGAGCCGAAGGGCGTCATGATGTTGGTTTGGAACGAATTCTTCATACCGACCGTCGAAACGTCACCGGTGATCTGGTTGAGGTACGTCGGCATGAAGTGAATGCCGATGGACTTGTTGGCCAGCGAGTCCGGAAGCTGCACGGCACCCGGTTCGCCCTGCGACGCCTGTCGCGCGATGTTCTCGAGCGGCGACGACGCGGTGGTGGTGTCCTGGGCGGCTTCCTCGGCGCGCGCGCGCTTCGCGATGCCGACCGACGCGATCGCCCATAGCGTCGCCAGTGTGACTATGCCGCGTCGACAGCGCACCGCCACCCTGCTTCAAGACGCGCGCACCGCGGCCACCGACCGCGATAGCGACAGGAATGCTTCCTTCGACAGCGCCTCGGGGCGCGCCTGCAAGTCGACGCCGGTCTCGTCGTGGATGCGCGAGAGCGCTTCTTCCGACAACGAGTAGAACGCGCGCAACGTGTTGTGGATGGTCTTGCGTCGCTGCTGAAACACGTTCTTCACCAGTGTGACAAAGGGCCGAACTTCCGCATCGACGAGCAACGGCCGCGCCAGCGGCCGAAACCCCAGCACGATCGACGCCACCTTGGGCGGCGGAAAGAACGCCCCCGCGGCGACCTTCGCGACCACGTCGATCTGATAGAGGCTCTGCAGCACCACACTCGGGATGCCGTAGACGCGGCTCCCCGGCGGCGACGCGATGCGGTCGCCCACTTCGCGCTGCATCATGATGACCGCACGGTCGATCGAATGAAACTCGTCCACGAGAAAGTCGAACAACACGTCCCTCGTCAGGTGGTACGGAATATTTCCGATCAGCACGCATCGTTCCCAACCCCGTTCGCGCAACAACTCGGCGAGCGCAATCTTCGTGAAATCCGCGCTCACCACTTCGACGCCGGGACGGTTCGCGAACTCGGCGCGCAATTCTTCGACCAGCCCGCGGTCCAATTCGAGGGCGACCAAGCGCGCGCCGCGGTCGGCCAGCAACCGCGTCAGCACACCGCGACCGGGACCCAGCTCCACGACGAAATCGCCGGGTGCCACATGCGCGGCGTCGACGATCTTCGCGGCGGTGCCGCGGTCGTGGAGGAAGTTCTGGCCGAAGCGCTTCTTGGGGCGAAAGCGGCCGTCTTTCAAAGGACTACTCGTTTGATTACGCGCGAACTTCACGCGTTTTTCAGGGGGACGACGAACGATCGATAGCAGAAGAGAGAGAGGAACCTCCTGGAAGCGCCTTCATGGGATGCAGCGCAAGATTGGGGCTTAGTATAGCCACTTTCTCCAGGGGGAGTCAAGGCGGTTCGTGGGCGGCGGGGTCCCTTCGACCGCGGGATGGTGTATGCTTCGGCCAACCCATCCCTACGGAGGAAGATCCATGGTCCGCAAATGCTTCGCAATAGCTGCCTTCGTCGTCGCGTGGAGCGGCGTCGCGGCGGCCGAGGTCCAGTGGCGCGAGGAGACGTTCAGCCAGTTGCTCCAGCGCGCGCAGAAGGAAAACAAGTACGTGTTCGTCGACTTCTACGCGACGTGGTGCGGACCCTGTCACCGGCTCGACAAGGAGACGTTCCCCGACGCCTCCGTCGGGGCACTCTTGAACTCGATGCTCCCGGTGGAATACGACGCCGAGAAGGGCGCGGGGCTCGAGCTGGCCAAGACCTACAAGATCCACGCGTATCCGACGCTGCTCGTGATCGGCCCCGACGGCAAAGAGGTCGACCGTCATTTGGGATTCATGGAGCCGGCCGAGTTCGTGACGACCATCGGCGGATTCACGAAGAACCAGGGCACGATTGCGGCCCTGGAGAGCGAGCTTCGAGCGAAGCCCGACGACGCCGATCTGCTCTATCAGGTCGGGATGAAGTACGCCGACGCCGGTCGTCCCGACGACGCGGCCCCCGCGCTCACGAAGGCGATGGCACTCGACCCCAAGGACGCCAAGGGTCGCAACGCGGAGATGCTCTACGCGATGGGCGAAGCCAATTACAACGACAGTCGCTACGCGCAAGCGCGGACGTACTTCGACCGTCTGGTGAAGGAATACCCGAACTCCGACATGGCGATCGACGGCATGGAGCGACTGGCGGGCACGGAATACAAACTCGGCAATCACGACGCCGCCGTCGCCGCGTACTGGAAAGTCGTCGAGAAGAATCCCGACGATCCGTCGACGCTCAATGGGTTCGCGTGGTTCTGCGCGCAGCGCAAGATCGGGCTCGACCAAGCACTACCGACCGCACAGAAAGCGGCCGACTTGTCGAAGCGCGACCCCGGCATTCTCGACACGCTGGCCGAGGTCTATTTTGCGATGGGAGATTTCGACAACGCGACCAAGATCGGCGAGGAGGCACTCGCGTCGAATCCGAAGGACACCTACTACAACGATCAGGTCGCGAAGTTCAAGAAGGCGAAAGCCGAGGCGGACCAGGCGCGACGCTAGGCCGCGAGCTCCTGGATGCGCGGCAACAGCGACGGAATCTTGTCCTCGTAGCTGTCGAGCTTGACCCCGAAGGTCGACGTGAACGGCGCGGAGTCGCACACGTTGTCCTCGACCAGCATGTAGAGCTCGTCGAGGGTGAGCGGGAACGATCGAAATCGCTGCGCGAACTTGACCACGGGTTTCGCGAAGCGCGACGACACCGCGACCGTGTTGGGCCACACACCGTAGTGGCGCGCCACCTTGTACATGATGTCGATGAAGGCGAGGCGCTCCGGCCCGCCGACCTCGTACGTCTTGCCTTGCGTCTCCGGCATGCTGAGCGCGCGCGCGATCGGGCCCACCACGTTGCGATGCGAAACCGGCTGGATGAGTGCTCTTGCCGCCGTCGATGACGGGCACGATGGGACGATGGACCAAGTCCGCGATTAGCGGGTGGAATTCGTCGCCGGGCCCGAAAATCACCGACGGACGAAAGATCGTCCAGCGCATCCCCGACGACTTCACGATCTTCTCGGATTCGGCCTTGGTGCGATGGTAGCCCGAGGGCGCGTCCTCGCGCACACCCAGGCTGCTCAAGTACACGAAGCGCTGGACCTGGTTGCGCCGCGCGGCGTCGACCACCGCGTAGGTCGCCTCGGTGTGCATCGCCTCGTAGGTGATGCCTTGCTGCGGAAGCTCGCGGCGGATGCCGACCATGTGCACGACGGCGTCGCAGCCGGTGGTGGCGCGCAGGCAGGCCTGCGTGTCGAGCACGTCGCCGGCGATCACTTCGACGCCTTCGCGCGCGTCGAGCTTGCCCACACTCTGCGGCCGCGTCAGCAGGCGCACGTCGTGACCGAGTGCCTTCAACTCGCGCCGCACTCCCGAACCGACGAAACCGGTACCACCCGTCAGCAGGATCTTCATCGCGGTTCGCTTCCTCCTCCGCAGATCGGGCATTCGCCGACCTCTTTGGCGTAGTAGACGCGGCACTCGTCGCACTTCAACATGTCGTCCCCGGCTTCGCCGCCGTCGAGCACGGCCCAGGCTTCGTCCTTCTCGGCGATGGGCACGTACAACTCGATCGCACCCTCGTCGGCTTCGACCGCGATCGACGGGACACCGTGGTCGTCCAAGAAGTAGCGGACGCTGTTGACGGGGCCGTCCGACGCGTAGAACACCACCAGCTCCCACTCGCCCTCGTCGTCGAGGCCTTCGTGGTTGGAGCAAATAACCGTATTGAAGAGCGGAGAGAAACACTCGCTGCACACGGGATCGGCGCACACGGCGCAGGTCCCTACGAGGGTTCCGTCGGCATGGTCACACTTCATAGCAATAGCATCCTCACGAACGGTACATTCGAATGTCGTACTTGGCACCCAACTCGCGCGTGAACTCGCGGCACGGCTCGGCTTCGAAGCCGGGCACCGCCACGAATTCGCACCACGTCTCGATTCCCGACGCCACCGAACAGCGCACGAAGTCGCGGATCGACGCCCAGCCTTCGTTGCCGACCGACGGATACGCGAGCTCGTCGTGCGCGCGCGCGTTCGCTCCGAACAACACCACGTTCACTTCGTCGACGTTGCCCTTCAACTCCGGGGTTACGTCGCGGCCGGCCGCGCGATTCGCGAGCCCGGTGGTGTTGACCCGCACGCGCCAACCGCGTTCGCGCGCGCGCGACGCGATCGCAAGCACGTGCTCGGGTCGCTCCAGGGGGTCCGCAAAGCCGGTGATGATCGCTTCCGTGACGCCGTCGGTCGGAGCAGCGTCGAGGTCGGCTGGGTCGGCCGTGGCCGCCAGAATATATAGCGTGCCCTCGACCTTGTAAACCGGCCGCGGAAAGAGCTCCGGCGCGATGCCCAGGGCCGCGAACGTGTTCTCGGTGGTCGCACGGTCGACTTCGGCCGGCGAGATTCCCTTCACGCGGGCGACGGTGCGCGCCACGTGGGCCACGAACGACGGCTCGTTGCGCTTGCCGCGCCACGGGTGCGGCGTCAGGTACGGCGAATCGGTCTCGAGCACGATGCGGTCGAGCGGAATCGCCGCGACGGTTTCGCTCAAACGGGCGTTCCGGTACGTCACCACACCGCCGATGCCGACGTGGAAGCCCAATTCGGAGACCTTGCGCGCCTCGGCTTCACCGGCGGAGAAGGCGTGGAAGATGCCGCGGTACGTCCCGCCCTCGGATTCGAGCACGTCAATCACTTCGTTGAAGGCGTCGCGACAATGAATGACGATCGGTTTGTCCTTCTCGCGCGCGAGCTTGATCATGCGACGGAACGTCTCCACTTGCGCTTCGCGCGGCGCTAGGTTGCGATAGAAGTCGAGGCCGATCTCTCCCACCGCGACGACGCGCGGGTGGTCGAGCGCGTGGCGGACCTGGGCCTCCAGGTCGTCGTCGAGCGACGCGGCGTCGTGCGGGTGGACACCGGCCGCGCCGAACACGAACGGATAGCGCTCGATCAGCTCGAGCGTTTCGCGCAGCGTGTCGCGGTCGTAGCCGATGTTGACGAACCCCGCCACACCGTCGGAGACGGCGCGCGCGATGGTTTCCGCGCGGTCGTCCTCGAAGTGCTGGAGGTTCAAATGGCAGTGCGAGTCGATCATGTTACTTCGACTTCTCCGAGTCGGCTTCGATACGAGGGAACAACACAGACCCGGCCGCTGTCGGGACCTCTGCGATGCGTTTCCACGCCGGGTCCCCATGCATGCGCGCGTCGTCGAGAACGAACTCCGTCGCCAAACCCAACCGCGCACGCATCTCTTTCGCTTTCTCCGGCATGAACGGCTGGCAAAGAACCGAACACACTCGCAGGACTTCGAGAAGCGCGCGTATGGTAGCACCCAACGCCGCGGTGTCGCCGGTCTTGGCCTGTTGCCACGGCTTGCGCTCCTCGACGAAGCGATTCGCGTCCGACACCGCGCGCCACATCGCCGCGAGTGCCTTGTCGAACGCGAGCGCGTCCATCTCGCGACGGTAGTCGTCGACCACGCCGTTGGTGAGCCGGGCGGTCTCGCGCGCGGAATCGGCCGTCTCCGCCGGCACCGCGCCGTCGAAGTAACGCCCCGTCATCGAGAGCGTGCGCGAGAACAGATTGCCGAGTTCGTTGGCGAGTTCGGCATTGTAGCGCGTCACGAACAGATCGACGGTGAAGTCGCCGTCGCGATCGTACGCGATCTCGCGCAGCAAGAGATAGCGCAGTCCGTCGGCGCCGAAGAAGTTCGCGAGATTGATCGGGTCGACGATGTTTCCGAGCGTCTTGCTCATCTTCTCGCCCCGATTGTACACGAACCCGTGCCCGAACACGCTCTTGGGCAATTCCACGCCGGCCGCCATCAGCATGGCCGGCCAGATCAGACAATGGAAGCGCGTGATGTCCTTGCCGATAATATGGACGTCGCACGGCCAATATCTCTCGAAAAGCTTGTGCGGGGCGCCCGCCTCGCTGCCGTATCCGATCGCCGATATATAATTGATGAGGGCGTCGAACCAGACGTAGACCACCTGGTCGGGCGCGATGGGGAGCGGGACGCCCCAGGTCTTCCCCGCGCGCGACACGCTCACGTCTTCCAGACCCGATTCGATCACGTTCAGGATCTCGTTCTTGCGCATCTCCGGTCGAATGAAATCCGGGTTGCCGAGAATGTGCGCCTTCAAACGATCGCTGAACTTCGAGAGTGCAAAGAAGTAGTTGCTCTCTTCGATGAACTTCGGAACCGTGCCGTGGCGCGGGCACTTGCCGTCTACTAGGTCCTTCTCGTTCTTGAATTCCTCACAACCATCACAGTAGAGACCGCTGTACTTCCCCTCGTAGATGTAACCCTTGTCGTGGATGACCTGGAATAAGCGCGCTACCGCGCGCTTGTGGCGTCGGGTCGGTGGTGCGAATGAACTGGTCGTACGAGATGTGGAGCGACTTCCACGTGTCCTCGAATACCAGCGCCATCTCGTCGGTATACGCCTGCGGATCCTTGCCGAGATTGCGCGCTTCGCGCTCGACGTTGGTCGAATGCTCGTCGGTCCCCATCAAGAAATAGGTGTCGAAGCCCGCGAGCCGCTTGTAGCGCGCGAGGCAGTCGGCACCGATCTTCTCGTACGCGGTGCCGAGGTGCGGGCGCGCGTTGACGTAGTCGATCGCGGTGGTCAGGTAGTACTTGTTCATTCGGATTCGCTGGACGGAAAAAGACGCTAGAATGTAGCATTCGGGCTCCGCGCCCGCAAGCGCGGGAACTCCAAGGAGACGTCGAAGGCATGGATTGGCTCACCGACCCGCAAGTGTGGGTCGCACTCGCGACCCTGACCGCACTCGAAATCGTTCTCGGCATCGACAACATCATCTTCATCGCCATTCTGTCGATGAAGCTGCCCGCGCACCTGCAGGACCGCGCCCGCTTGGTGGGGCTCTCGATCGCGATGGTGACGCGCGTCGCGCTCCTCTTTTCACTGACCTGGATGATGCGGCTCACCAATCCGCTCTTCGGGGTGTTGGGACGCGACCTCTCCGGTCGCGACTTGATCCTCATCGCCGGCGGCCTCTTCCTCCTCGCCAAGAGCACGCTCGAGATTCACGAGAAGCTCGAGGGGCAGGAGGAAGAGCGCAAGGCTTCATTGAAGCGCGCCACCTTCGGGTTCGTCATCGTGCAGATCGTGCTCCTCGACCTCGTGTTCTCGCTCGACTCGGTCATCACCGCCATCGGTCTTTCCGAGCAACTGTGGGTGATGGCGACCGCGGTCGTGGTCGCGGTCATCTTCATGATGGGCTTCGCGAAGTCCATCAGCACCTTCGTCGACCGCCACCCGACCATTCGCATGCTGGCGTTGAGCTTCTTGATCCTGATCGGCGTGTCGTTGGTGGGCGAAGGGCTCGCCTTCCACATTCCGAAGGGCTACATCTATTTCGCGATGGCGTTCTCGGTGATGGTGGAGATGCTGAATCTACGGCTGCGCAAGACCAGCGAGCCGGTGACGCTGCACGGCGAGATGGAAGCGACCAAGCGCGCGTCGCACGCCGGCGCGCCGTTGGAACCGTCGGGCGACGCCTAGCACCCCCGGCGACGCCGGGGATGTCAACGCGGGCGCGGGCGCGGCGTGAGCGGCGGCTCGTCGTCTTTTTTCTTGCGGCTCGCTTTGGCCATGACGAATCCCACCAACCATCCCAGTACGAACACGATCACGACCAGCAGGAGCTGCGACACGCGGTAGCGCCAGCTCAGAAATTGCAAAGCAATGACCTGGTGATTCTGGACCATCACGATCAGGAATAAACCGCAGATAATCACTAGCAAGATGGTCTTCACGGTCCGCATCGAATTCCTCCCGCCGCGTTACAGAATCTTATCCGGCCCGATGAGCCCGCCGGAGAGAATGCACTGCATCGCTTCTTCGACCGTCCACCCGGGATCGCGCGTTTCGGCTTCGCGAATGAAATAGACGAAACCCGACGTCGGATTGGGCGGTGTCGGCACGTACACCTTGAGCAGCTCTTCGCCGTCCTTTTCCGACCACAGCGTTCCCGTCACGAATCCGACTTGCCAGGTATCGGGGGCCGCGTACGGGACCAAAATGGGACGCCGGAAAATTTCCTTCTCGGGCAGCGACAGCGTTCCGGACAACTGCTTGCCGATGCGATACGCGGTGTTAATGATGGGAATGCGTTCGATCAGGCTCTCGACGCCTTGCAGCAGCTGCTTGCCGATGAGATTGCTGACGATCAGTCCGAACAAATAGAGAATCACGAGCAAGAGCACGATGCCCATGCCGGGAAAACTGATGCCGAAGGTCTTGTGCACCAGAACGAGCAGTCTTCTGTCGATGAAGCTGTAGAGCAGATAGACCGCGAACGCGGGCAGTGCTATCGGAATGAGCGCCAGCGTTCCACGAATGGTGAAGCGCCGCAAATGCGTGAACACCACATTCATCGGTGACCGGGGCGGCTGGGGAGGTGCGGACTTTTTCTTGGGCGCGCGACGAGGGGCCTTACTCATTTCCGTTTACTCTACCAGATTCGTTTGCCCTTTGTTAACCTCTTCCGCCTATGTCGATCGTGTGGCAGTGGATTCTCTTCCACGTCTTCATCGGACTCGCGCTGTGGGTCGACCTCGGCATCGTCCACAAGCACCCCGAGCGCGTCACCACCAAGCAGGCTCTCACCTGGAGCGCCGTGTGGGTCTCGCTCGCCCTCCTGTTCTGCCTCGGCATCTATTTCGTCGACGGACACCACAAGGCGGTGCTCTTCCTCACCGGCTACCTCGTCGAACAGTCGTTGAGCGTCGATAATCTTTTCGTTTTCTACGTCATCTTTCAGTACTTCCACACGCCCAAGAAATTCGAGCACCGCATTCTGTTCTGGGGAATCATCGCGGCGCTGGTCATGCGCCTCGCCTTCATCCTGCTGGGCGTGACCTTGCTGCAGCGCTTCCAATGGCTATCGTACTTGCTGGGCGCGTTTCTCGTGTACACGTCGATCAAGCTGGCGGTGTCGAAGGACACGAAGGTCGATCCGAGCAAGAACATCCTCTTCAAATGGCTCAAGCCGTTCATGCACTCGCACGAATACGGAGACGGCGAGTTCTTCGTGCGACGCGGGGCCCGGTGGCTCATCACGCCGTCGCTGGTCGTCTTGCTCGTGATCGACTGGACCGATCTCATCTTCGCGCTCGACTCGATCCCCGCCATCCTCGGCATCACCGTCGACCCGTTCATCGTGTACACGTCGAATGCCATGGCGATCCTAGGCCTGCGCTCGTGGTACTCGGCACTCGGCAAGTTGATCGTCGCGTTCCACCACTTGAACCACGGCCTGGCCGTGATTCTCGCCTTCGTCGGCATCAAGATGATCATCCACGACTGGTACGTGGTGCCGACCGGCTGGACGCTGGCTTTCGTCGTCGCCGTATTGTCGACGACGATCGTCACGTCGGTTTGGTCGAGGAAGAATTCGGAGCGAAAGGCGAAGCGCGCTAGTTGAGTCGTTTGAGCTTCAGGAACAAATCGGCGAGGGCACCATCGATGTTGGCGTTGGCCAGAAACACCTGCGCGCGCGTCTCCAGTATCGATTCGATGGCCCTCGGCAGTTTTTCCCGTCCCCACACTGCACCCACGCGCGTGATGTCGTTCTCGACGTCCGCGTTGACGTAGAGCGACGCATCCCCCGTCATCGCGTCGCGGAAGATCACCGCCATTTCGTCCAGCACCCGCGCCACACTCTCGCGGTTGGCACCGCGCGCGCCAATCAACGCCTGCGACAGCGCCCACGACTCCGGTTGCTTCGCGAGTCCGTTGACGAGCCCAAGCGCCGCGTCGCGGTCGGCGAAGTCGGCGTGGTCGAGCAGCTGGCGCGCGCGCGCGATCGATCCCTGCGCGAGGGCCGCTGCGCGCTTCGCCGTTGGCGGGTCGGCTTCGTAGTAACCCGTGAGAATTCTCTCGAGGATCGGCCGCTTGATCGGGAAGAAGCGCACGCGCTGGCAGCGCGAACGAATCGTGTAGAGCAGTCCCTCCGCGTTCGACGTCACGAAGACCATCGCCGCGTGCGGCGGCGGCTCTTCGATCAACTTGAGGAGCGCATTTTGCGCCTCTTCGCGCATCAAGTGTGCGTCGACGAAGATGAACACGTGGTAGCGCGCGTCGAACGGCTTCGTGAAGGCGCGCTGGATGACCGCACGCGCACGCGCCACGCGAATCGACGTCTTCTTGTTGAACGACGGAGTGGCGAAGATGTCGGCGCGTTTCTCTTCCAGGATTTTCGCGATGTCGGTGACATCGCCTTCGTCGTCCTCGTTCGAGCCCTGCGTCGGCGTCGGATAAATCAAATGGATGCCTGGATGCTCCAGGATCGACGCGTGCAAACACGACGCACACTTCGGTCCGTCGAGCGCGCACAGCTCGTCCTTCTCGCACTGCAACCAGCGCGCGAACTCGATCGCCGTGAACTCCTTGCCCGTACCTTCAGGGCCGTCGAAGAGCAGCGGTGGAATCGCGCCGCGCCTGAGCGATCGCAAATACGCAGACGCTTGCGGCTGGTCGAGGTCGAGCGCGGGTAGTGGTCGGGGGTCGAGAGATGCGCGCGGCATGGGCGGGAGTATAGCGCAGGTCAAATCACGGGTGTTGTTCTACGAACTCCCCTTCTTCCCCAACCATTCGGCCGGGTCCATGGCGAGGCGGCCGCGGCGGACTTCGAAGTGGCAGACGTAGCCTTCGAGCGAGCCGGTGTCGCCGACTTCGGCGATGGCTTCGCCGCGTCCGACTTTCTGGCCCTGCGCGACCATGGTGTCGGCGACGTGGGCGTAGAGGGTGTAGTAGCCGCCGCCGTGATTCAAGATGACGCACTTGCCGAAGGCGTCGATCCAGTCCACGAACTCAACCACACCGGCCGCAACCGCCACGATGGGCGCACCGGCGGGCGCTTCGATATCGACACCGTTGTTCATGGTCACGGTCCCGTACTTGGGATGGGTGTGCTTGCCGAAGCCGCGAATGATCTTCCCGGCCACCGGCCACAACAGGCGTCCCTTCAACGCGGCGAATTCGCCCGTCGCGGGCAGGTCCTTGCTCGCGGTGCCGCGCTGGATGATGCTGTCGATCAGCGCCTGCAGTTCGGCTTGCGCCTTCTCCAAGTCTTCGATCGCCTTGTTGTGTTTCGACTTTTCGGTTCGAATTCCCGCCAGCACGGTTTGACGCTGCCGCTTGGCGCGCTCTAGCTCCGACGTTTCCGCCGCGCGCGACTCGCGTAACTCCGACACGTCTTGCAGCGACTCGGCGAGTTTCGCCTGCTCGATCTCGAGCGATTTCTTGCTTTCGCGGAACTCGCCGATCAGATTCGCGTCCTGCGCGGCGATGAGCTTCATGAATTGGTAGCGCGTGATGGCTTCGTCGATACTCTTGGCACCGAGAAACACTTCCCACGTGTACTGCGGGTCGCGCTTGTACATCTGCCGAAGCCGCCCGCCGAGCGCTTGCTCCTGCTGCGACAGCACGACTTCGCGCCCGCCGATCATGACGCGCAGGTCGCCGATACGTTGGTCGATGCTGTTCTCTTGCTCGGATAGTTTCTTCAAGTAGCGCCGCGAAAGATCGATGTCCTTGTCGATGCCGGAGAGCTTCTTCAGGACTTGCTTCTCCTGCGAGCCGAGTTCCTTGGTCTGCGCGCGGTGGGCTTCGATCTCGCGACGAATGCGGTCGAGTTCTTGCTGCTTCTCGTCGACCTCGTCGCCGCCCTCGGTCTGCGACCACGCGACCACCGACGTCAACGCCGCGGCCAGGATGGCCGCGTGCACCACCAAGCGAAGCGAGTATCTCATTGCATCTGGAGGTAGCGCCTAAGCGCCATGAAGCTGCCGAGTGCTCCGATCAAGACGCACGTCAGCATGTAGACCAGCGATTTTTCGAGCGAGAAGAAATTGATGTCGGGGATGGCGCTGCGACTGATTTCGGTAACGATGCGCAAGAGCACGAGCGAGAGCACCGCCGCGACACCGCCTTGGAACGCGCCCTCGATGATGAACGGTGCCACGATGAACGGATTCGTGGCTCCGACGAGCTTCAAGATCTCGATGGTCTTCTTGCGGCTGATGACGGTGAGGCGCACCGCGTTCGCGATGATGAATACGGCCGACATGATGACGATGAAGCCGACCACGATGTCGATGGTGTAGATGCCCTTCACGATGGAGTCGAACTTGTCCAAGAACTCCTTGCCGTAGCGAACTTCTTCGACGCCGCGCAACTGCCCGAAGCGCTCGGCCAAGCCGACCATGGCGTCGCGCGTCTTGTACTCCTCCCTCGGCACCACCCAAAACGAATTGGGGAGCGGATTGGTGCGCAGCGCGGAAACCAAGTCGGCCTCTTCGCCGAGCTGGCTCTTGAAGTCCGCGAGTGCGTCGTCCTTCGACACGAACGTCACGCTCGAGACTTCCGTCTGCGAGAGGATATTCCTGTAGAGTTGTTCGATCGTGTCTTGGCTCACGCCGTCGTCCAGGTAGACGTAGATCTTCATTTCCTGCTGCGTTTCACTCACGAGCTTCAAGAGGTTGTCGGTGGCGAGCAGAAAGACGGCCAGCATCAGGAGCGAGAGGCTCATAATGACGACGGAGATCGACGTGAGGCCTTTATGGCGCTTCACGGTGCGTAGCGCTTCGTCGACGATATAGAGTATGCGGCGCATCATCGTGCTATTCCGTCTTGGTTTGCGCGAGCGTGCTCGCGCGTTGGCGCTTGATGGCATCGTTGACGCGACGCGCGCGATCGCGCTCCATGCGCAGCGCGTCCAGTCGATCGCTCAAGTTTCCGACCAGGCCGGTTTTCTTGTCCTCGAAGACTTGGCCGTCGCGCAAGTGAATGATGCGCTGCCCGAAGTTCTGCACGAACGAATGGTCGTGTGTGGCCATCAAGACGGCGGTGCCGCCGTTGTTGATCTTGAACAGCAAGCGCAGCACTTCTTCGGCCGAGTCGGGGTCGAGGTTGCCGGTGGGTTCGTCGGCCAACGAGAATCGCCGGATGATTGACGAGGGCCCGCGCGATGGCGACGCGCTGCTGCTCGCCGCCCGAGAGCGATTGCGGATTCTCGTTACGCTTGTGATAGAGGCCGATGTCGTTCAAGAGACCGGCGACTCGTCGCTTGATGGAGAACGACGACGCCCCCGTGATGCGCATCCCGATGCCGATGTTCTCCGCCACACTGCGATCTTCGAGCAGTTTGTAATCCTGGAAGACGATGCCGACGCGGCGTCGCAGGTACGGAATGTCGCGCCGCTTCATGCGCGTCGAAACGAAGTTGCCGACCACCACTTGTCCGCTGGTCGGGTATTCGTCCATGTAGATCATGCGCAAGAGCGTGCTCTTGCCGGAGCCGCTCGGGCCCACGAGGAACACGAACTCGCCGTTGCCGATCGAGAAGTTGACGTCGTCGAGGGCGTTCTGGTCCCGGTACGTCTTCACGAGGTGATAGACGCCGATGACGCTGCGGTCCTGCGGGATTTCGTTTTCTTCGCTCATCGCTTGCGCCTCCGGGTCACGAACGATTCGGCCAACACGTACGCCTCGCGCAGCGACTCGGCTTCGGCCACACCTTTGCCCGCGATGTCGTACGCGGTTCCGTGGTCGACGGAGGTGCGCGGCGTCGGCAGTCCGACGGTGACGTTCACGCCGCGTCGCTGCGCCAGCATCTTGAACGCGACTAGGCCCTGGTCGTGATACATGGCGACGTAGGCGTGATAGCGCGCCGCGCCGCGCACAGCCTGCGGCGCCGACTGAAACATGGCGTCGGCCGGGAAAGGGCCGCTCGCGTCGATTCCTTCCGCACGGAGCAACTCCACGACCGGCGCGATGATGTCGCGGTCCTCGGTGCCGATGACACCGTCTTCGCCCGCGTGCGGGTTCAAGCCGGCCACGGCGATGCGCGGCCGCAGAACCTTGAAGTCACGCTTGAGCGACTGGGCCGTCACTCGGATACACGTCGCGAGGCGGTTCGGCTGCATCTCGGCGGGCACGCGCGCGAGGGGGACGTGACGCGTGAACGGAACGACCCGCAGGCCGCCGCGGACCATCATCATCTGACAGTCGGGTGCCATCAAGTAATGGGCCAACATTTCGGTGTGTCCCGGATAGTCGAAGTGGGCCATGTTCAACGACTTCTTCGAAGCCGGCGGTGTGACGATGGCAGCCACTGATCGGTTTTTGGCCAGCTCGCACGCGAGGCGGATCGCGGTGCCGGCATGGAGGCCGCCGCCCTCGCTGTTGGCACCGACGGCGTACTTGGCGCGGATCCCGGTGTCGAGGAGCAAAGGCGCCTTCGACGTCGACTTGGCGACGTCACGCGCTTCGTCGATCGATTCGACTATCCGCGGCGCGAAGCGATAGCGGCGGCGCCATTTTTCGAACAGCTCGGGTGAACCGATCACGAGCGCGACCGAATGCGCGGGCCGATAGCGCGCGAACAATTTCGCGACGATCTCCGGCCCGATGCCTCCGGGTTCGCCGGAGGTGACCGCAATGACGTTCCGTGGCGACGCCATGCCGGCATCATCCGGCAATTCGCGCCGAAAGGCTAGCGTTTCTCCGCGTCCCGTCGCCTCGCGGGTCGCTACGGGGCGGCGGTGTACGTGATCGACTTCTCGACCAACGTCGTGCCGGCGTCGTCGACCACCGTAACCGTCCACGTGCCGGTCATGCCGGCCGCGAGCGTCTTGGTCGAATAGCAGCGCCAGCGGTCCGCGCCGACCGAAATCGCGACGTCTCCCATCGCCGTGCCGTCGTGGCTCCACTTGTGCGTGACCGTCTTCCCCGCCATCCCGACGAGCTCGGTGAAGAAGTACACCTTGTCGGCAGGGGCGGCCAGGGTCGACAGGTCGTCGGCGGGTTCGCGCTCGGTGACGGCCGAGCAGAACTGCGCGCGCTTGCACGCCGCGGTCGTCGTGGTGGCGGTGGCGTTCGACGTGGTGGTCGAATCGGTTTGGGTGTAGGCGGTCGACGCGAAGGCGATTACCGCGGTGATCAGAAGAATGGGTTTCATAGGGGTTACCTCCGTGGGACACGCCGACTGGGGCGTGGCCGCTTGTGTGGGGTCGCCTGCCATGATACACTCCCGGCGCTACCAGTTCCTCAAGTACGCTCTACAGTTTTTCAGCAGTTCACACTATCCGGAGGTTCCGTCATGCGAATGCGGTACTCTGGTATCCCATTTATGGCGCTGCTTGCGCTCGTCGCCCTGACGAGCATCGCAGCGGCTGGCACCGTTGCCGTCTCCGAAACACCGACACCGTCGATCGATCCGGAGACGTTCGCGGTACTCGACCTAAATCCACTCGGCGGTCTTAGCAGCGTTTTCGACATTCCGCTGACGCCGGGCCTGGCTCAGCAGGCGGAAGCGTTCAACTTCGACGACAATCCGGTTGTGAACAACAATTTCTTGTTCATTCCGCCAGACCCGTACTGTGCAGCCGGACCCGAACACGTCTTGAACACAGGCAACGTCTTCGTCGAGTGGCGACTGAAGAACCCGCTCGTCGTTGCGCCGCAGGTGAAGGATGAGCCTCGAGACGTTGTTCGCCGGAACGCCGGGCATGATCCCGTCCGTCGTCCCGACCAACATGTTCGACCCCAAGTGCATTTACGACCAAGTGTCGGGGCGCTTCATCGTGATCGTGCTGCAACGCACGACCGGCACGGCGACGTCACGCATTCTCGTCGCGGTGTCGAAGACGTCGGATCCGAACGCCGGCTGGTGGCTTAATTCCATCAACTCGACGTTGACGATCGGCGGCCTTGGCGCGCTGGGCCGACTACCCCGGCTTGGCTGTCGACGACGAAGCCGTCTATATCACGACGAACATGTTCAGCAACGCGGGGGCCTACGCGGGCCCGCGTCTCTGGCTTATCCAGAAGGCCCCGATGTACGCGGGTCCCGACGGCAGCATCTCGTTCGCGGTGTATGACTTCTTCGGTGCGACCGGAAACAGCGCGCTCGCGACGACGACGATGCCCACCCACATGTTCGGCGCCGAGCCCGCGGGCGTGGGTACTTTCCTCGTGTCGACGGGTTACTCGGACGGTCTGAACGAGGCCGTCATGATCCATCGCGTCGACAATCCGACCGGTGTGGTGGCCTTCAACGCCCAGCTGCTCAGCGTCGGCAACACGACGGCCGACCCGTCGGCGGTTCCGGCAGCACCGCAGCTCGGCACCGCTCGCACCATTGCCACCATCCCGTTGCGTTGCATGAATGCGGTGTGGCGGAACTTCAATCTGTATTTCGTCAATACGCTGCGTCCGCCTGTAGGCGTCAACAGCACGCAGGCGACGGCGCACTGGTACCGTGTCGATACCTTGAACCTCCCCGCTCTCGCGTTGGCCGACCAAGGTGATATCGGCGGCGAGGACCTCGGTGCCAACACGCACACGTGGGTTCCGGAGGTCATGGTCGACAAGTGCGACAACATGGCGGTCGGATTCTCGGCCTCCAACGCGGGTATCTACGCGGGTGCGTACTATGCGACGCGCTTGTTTAGCGACCCGCCGGGCACCATCGGCGCCACGGGCACGTTGGCCCTGGGCACCGACTTCTACATCCGCACGTTCAGCTCGAGCACCACGGCGGCCAGCCGCTGGGGCGATTACTCGGGCCTGTCGCTGTGCCCGGTGGACGACGCGACGTTCTACATCTACAACGAGTACCCGGGCCTGCGTGGAACTCCGACGACCGTCGGCGGTGTCACCGAGGACGGTCGCTGGTTGACGCGCGTCGGCTCGTTCGTCCAGTGCGAGCCGGTGGCGGCGGCCATCGCGTACTTCGACGCTGTTTCTGAGGATGGCGGTGTCGCGCTCAGAGCGCAGTTCCGTTCGAATCTGAGTGTCGACGCGGTCAACGTGTACCGAGCGGTCGGAACCGGCGACCTGCGTCTCATCGACACGGTGTTCGACGGAAGCGGGGCGTTCTCATACATGGATCGCACTGTCCAGCCGGGCGCGACGTATTCGTATCGCATCGGTGTGGTCGACGCTGACGGCGAGTTCATGTCGCCGATGGCGGACGTCACGGTGCGAGGACTAACCGCGGCGCTCGGTCAGAACACGCCGAATCCGTTCAACCCGACGACGATGATCTCCTTCACGCTCGCGCAGCGTGAGCAAGTCACGTTGTCGGTCTACGACGCATCCGGCAAGCTCGTCCGCACACTTGTGAATGAGGTCCGCGGGACCGGGGCGCACCAGGTTACCTGGGACGGCCGGAACAACGCGGGCGCGACGGTCAGTTCGGGCGTGTATTTCTACCGCCTGACGGCCGGCTCGTTCACCGAGTCGCGGAAGATGGTGATGCTCAAGTAGCGCTGTAGTCTGTTCGGCAAGCGGCCCGGCCATCGAGTGTGAGTGCTCGGTGGCCGGGCCTTTTTGTGGGTTCCGCCTCGAACGTATGCTCTTCCCACCGCTCGCGTCGCGTGCGAAGCTCCCCGTCGGCAGGGCTTAACGCGGGAGAACCTCATCGATGATCGGTCATATCGTTTCCATCGCCTTTTTCCTTTCGAGCCAGACACCCCAGACGCCCGCACCCGAGCTCGCGGCGCCGGGCAGCGTCGTCGAGCAGATGACGACCGAAGCCACCGCGATGACGGCCATCGTGCAATCGTCGCTGGCGAAGGAGTTCTTGACCGGCTTCCATTGCTTGCCGCCGCTTGCGACGCCTCGTGTCGCGTACTACAACCGCGACACGCGCGACGCGATCTCGGAAGAAGCAGCCAAGGGAATGACCGAAGAGCAGCTCAAGGGCTACGTCAAACGCGACCTCGACGAGCAGTTCTTCTACACGACCCGCTACGGGACGCCGGTCGCGTTCACGCGCCCGATGGAGATCTTGGGTCGCGCGGGGGTCAAGCACGTCGACGGGTTGAAGATCGTCGACTTCGGCTTCGGGTCGATTGGACAATTGCGCGCGATGGCGTCCTTGGGCGCCGACGCGACGGGTATCGAAGTAGACGCGCTGCTCAAGGTGATGTATTCGCAGCCCGGCGACACCGGCCCCATCAAGCGCTGCGATGTTGCGGGCAAGGGACGCGACGGCAGCGTGAAGCTGGTCTTCGGGCAGTTCCCCGCCGAAGCCGCGACCGTCTCCGACGTCGGCAGCGGCTACGACGTCTTCGTCTCGAAGAACACGCTCAAGCGCGGCTACATCCACCCCGAGCAGCAAGTCGACCCGCGCATGCTGGTCCACCTCCGCGTGGACGACGAGACCTTCGTGCACTCGGTGTTCGACCTCTTGAAGCCGGGCGGCTTCGCGCTGATCTACAACCTCTGCCCGCCGCCGGCCGAGGCGGGTAAGCCGTACATCCCGTGGGCCGACGGGCGCTCGCCGTTCCCGCGGGAGCTTTACGAACGGATCGGCTTCGCGGTGGTGGCCTTCGACACCGACGACACGGCGGCCGCCCGCGAGATGGGGAAGACGCTCGGTTGGGCCGACTCGATGGACCTCACGAAGGACCTCTTCGGGACGTACACGTTGGTCAGGAAGCCGCAATAGGTCCTTGACACTCCGATCGGGCTACGATTACACTCTCATCAGAGTGTAATCCGAATGCACATCGTTGCAATCATAGGCGCCGGGTTCAGCGGGATTGCGACCGCCACCAACCTGGCGCGCCTTCCCTGGCCCCGCGGGGTGCGGATCGTGCTGATCGAACGCGCCCCGCGCTTCGCGCGTGGGGTGGCGTACTCGACCCAGCACCCCCTCCATTTGCTCAACGTTCCGGCTGGCCGCATGGGGGCCCTCGCCGACGACGAAGGCCACTTTCTCCGCTGGCTTCGACGCACCGATCCTTCGGTCACAGGCGATGCGTTCGTTCCCCGAAAGCGCTACGGCGACTATCTCGAGTGGCTCATCGAGGACGCGACGTCGCGGGCGGCCGCGAACGTGGAGATCGAACGCCGCGTCGGAGACGTGGTCGACATCACGACGACCGACGCGCGGGCGACGCTCTCGCTGCGCGACGGGACGTCGATCGAAGCCGATCGCGCGGTCCTCGCACTCGGGAATCTCCCCCCGCGCGATCCCTTCGCGACGAGCCCCCTGCGCAACGACCCGCGCTACCGCCCGGACCCGTGGGCGCCCAACGCGCTCGCGAGCCTGCCCAAGACATCGAAACCGATCGTGATGGTCGGGTCGGGCCTCACCATGGTCGACGCCGTGCTCGCACTACGCGACGCGGGCCACCAGGCCGGTTTCGTCGCCGTCTCGCGACACGGACAGCTGCCTCACTCGCACCGCGACTGGCCCGCCAAACCGCCCGTCGTCGATCCACCGCGCGCGCTGGAAGATTGGGACGGTTCGACGCCGGCGCTCGTGCGCATGGTGCGCGACGCCTCGCGCGCCGCGAGCCGCTCGGGACTCGACTGGCGCGACGTCGTCAACGGCTTACGACCGATGACGGCGCAACTGTGGCACCGCATGCCGCCGCGTGAGCGGGCGCGCTTCGTGCGGCACGTGCGCCCGTTCTGGGACGTGCATCGCCACCGCATGTCGACGCGCGTCGCGGAGGAGATCAATCAACTGATCGCGCGACGCGAACTCTCGATCGTGGCGGGGCGTGTAGCGGACGCAGCGCCCGGGGTGGAATCGATTGCGATGACCGTGCGTCGACGCGGCGGCAGCGCCGTCGAACACTTCGAAGCCGGTGCCGTGGTCAACTGCACGGGACCCGACGGCGACTTCGCGCGCTTGCAGGAACCGCTGGTCGTGGCGATGCGCGAGCGCGGCGCGCTCGTGCCGGATGCGTTCGGGCTCGGTGTGGTGACCGACCACGATGGTGGTTTGCTCGACGTCGGCGGCCGGGCGTCGTCGGTGTTGTTTACGCTGGGGAGTCCGCGGCGTGGGGATGTGTGGGAATCGACCGCGGTGCCGGAGCTTCGTGTGCAGGCGGACCGGCTATCGCGCCGCCTGCGCGAATCGCTGCACTAACTTCGAATCTCGACGTGGAACTTCTTGCGTAGCTCTGCGAGATAGCTCTCATACGAACTGCTGAAGCGTTCTTGTTCGTAGAGGCGCTTCACCTCGTCACGCACTTCCGCGAACTCGTAGGGTCGCTCGGCTTCGACTTCGAGCAGCTTCACGATGCGAAAGCCCGCCGACTCGCGCAGCACCTGGCTCACGTCTCCCGGCTTCATGTCCTTCAACACGTCCTGGAAGAATTGCGGCAGCTCACTGACGCGCACCCAACCCAGATTGCCGTACTTGCCGGCGGCCGGGTCGGTGTTGTATTGAGCCGCGAGGGAGTCGAAGGGAACACCGCGTTTCAATTCGTCGTAGACGAAGGTCGCCGTCTTGAACACGTCGTCGATATCGGTGTCGGTCGGCTGCGAGCGAATGAGGATGTGTCGCACGTGGACTTCTCCCGTGCTCGGGCGCTGCTCGGTGACTTGGATCAAGTGGTAACCATAGACCGTCAGCACGGGCTGGCTGACTTCGCCCACCTTGAGTGAGGCCACCGCATTCGCGAACGCGGGCTCGCGGAGGTCTTGCGGGCGCAGGAAGCCCAAATCCCCGCCGAGCGCCGCACTCGGGTCCTCCGACTCCTTCTTAGCCACTTCGCCGAAGTCTTCGCCCGCGATGATGCGCGCGCGCAGTGCTTCGATCTTGGTACGCGAGACGTTCGAAGCACTCGGCGACGAGTCGAAGCCCATGAAGATGGTCTGCAGCCGCGACACTGCCGGGCGCTCGGGAAGCTCGGATTTGCGTTCGTCGAATAGCGCCTTTAGCTCCGCGTCGGTCGGTTCGATGCGCTTGCGCTCCATGTCGCGGCGCAGCACGCGCTCGACCAGCATGCGGTTCTTGATCTGCACGCGGTACATCTTCTTGAGCTCGTCCACGGTAAGCCCTTCCGCGGCGAGCTGGGCGTTGAAGGCATCGTCGCCCCCCAGCGTCTTTCGATTCTCGTCGAGGGCTTTGTTGACTTCCGCTTCCACCTCGGAGAACGGGACATCGATCCCGAGAACCGCCGCCTGCGCGATCACCAGCTTGTCGTCGATAAGGATTTGGAGTGCTTGATCGAACAAACTGTCGCGTTCGGCGGGCGCGATCTCGGTCTTTCCCTGCTGAATGAGCGTTTGACGAACCGCCTGCTCGACGTCGCTCTCGAAGATGGCCTCGTCGTCGACGACAGCCACGATGCGGTCGATGACACGACGATCGGCGGACGCCGTCGCCGCCCAAGCGATCACACCGGCGAGCAGCAAGAACGCTGCGCACGCTCGAACGAGCGCTCCGCTGGCGCGATTCTGTCTACTCGCCTCCACTGGTGTCCGCCTCCTCGTTGGTGATCGGCGCCGTCGCGGCCGACGTGTCGCGCGGTGCCGCGGGTGCGCCCGATGCGCTGCCTGCACGCGATTCGCCGGGCTCCGGCAGCGCCTTCGTGAACCCCTGCGCCGCCCGCTCTTCCGCCTCGCGCACCGTCCGCAGCGATTCCGCCCGCGCGATCGCGAACTTCAGGTCGGGGTCGATGACTTCGATCTTGGCGCGCTCGACCAGTGAGGTCACGAGACTGTCGTAGACCGCCGATCGCTTGCGAATCAAGAGCAACTTCGAGATGTCCGGCGCTACCTGCTCGAAGGGGAGCTCGTTGAGCGAGGTGCGCACGTCGGTCAGTTTGATGATGTGGTATCCGAACTCCGACTCGACGATGTCGCTCACTTCCCCGCGGCGCATGCGAAACACCACGTCTTCGAACTCCGGGAGCATGTTGCCCTTGGAGAGATACCCGAGGTCGCCGCCCGCGCCCGTGTGCTTGTCCACCGACATCTTGCGCGCGACCCACGAGAACGGACGCGTCTTGAGCATTTCCTTCGCTTCTTGCGCTTCCTCGATCGTGTTGGTGAGAATGTGGCTCACCCGCACCTCGAGGTTGTATTCGTCTTTGTGGTTGCGATAATACCGCAGCACCTCGGAACGCGACACGATGGCGCGCTCGTCGAGCACCTGCTCGACCAATCGATCGGCGATCAAATCCTTTTTGTACTGCTCCACCTTGCGCGTGATTTCGTCCGAGACGCCCATTCCCACACGAGCCGCTTCCTCGTACAGCAATTGGGTCGCGACCCAGCGGTCGAAGTAGGTACGTCGCTCTTCGATGGTGGAGAGGGCGAACTCGTCTTCGGGAAGATATGCGTCCAGGTCGGTGCGATACAACGGCTGCCCGTTGATTCTCGCCACGATCGGCCCGGGGTCCACCGCCGGGTGGCCGACGTCGCGGCGCTCGCACGCCGAGGCGACCGTGAGGACGGCCGTCGCCACGACTGCGATGAGCCGGCGAGGTCGACCCCGGAACGCGATAGGGGGCATGGCGCCCCCTATCGGTCCGTCGATCGATCGATTCGACGTCATCGTCCCCACGCGAATGCCGCCTATTTCGCGGTCGCCGCCGAAGCGGTCGCGGGCGCCGGGCGCTCGACGATCTTCGTCTTGGCGAGATTGTCCTCGTGGATGACGACGCCGACTTCTTCTTTCCACTTGGCCAACATTTCCTCCAAGCGTTTGTCGTTCTTGTCCTGGCGGAGTGCTCCTTCGATGCGCGACTCCGATTCTTCCAGCGAGAAGTACTTCTCGTCCACGCGCTCGTCGAGCCTGAGTACCATCCAGCCGCGCGAGATTTGGAACGGCTCCGAAACGTCGCCCACCTTACGCAGCGAGAAACCCACGGCGTCCAACTCGGGCTGTTCGCCGCGCGCGATCTCCGGCGTTTCGCCGTTGTTCGCCTTCGTCTCCTCGTCCACCGAGTAAGCCAACATGACGGTGCGGAACGGCTTGCCGGCCTTGAGCTCGCGATAGGCTTGCTGCGCCGACTCGACGTCGCCGGTCAGGATGACGCCGAACTTCCGCTTCTCGGGGTTGTGGAATTGCTCCATGTTGCCGTCGTAGTAATTCTTGATGTCGTCCTTGGTCACGACCGTCGTCTTGTTGATCACGTCGTTGTAGAGGAGGTTGACCATGATCTCCTCTTTCTTGGCCTTGAGCGCCTTGGCGACTTCCGGGTCGTTCTCGATCCCCGACTTGCGAACCACGTCGGAGGAGATCTCGTTCATGATGCGCTCGACCAGGAACTGCCGAATGCCGCCGTATCGATACGATCGACGCGGGCGGTTGAAGAACGACGCTTGGTCGTAGAAGTCGGAGAAATCCTTGATCGTGATCTGCTTGCCGCCTTGCCACGTGACGATGGGCTTGTCGAGGTCGGCCGGATCGAACAGGAGCAACGGGTAGACTTCCTGGCTCCGCGCGGGCGCGTCGTCGAAGTCGCGGTCGGGCGGGAGGGCCGTGTACACGATGCCGATGTTGTCGTAGTGCCAGACGACGCCGTACTGGTCGCGCAGCCCGTCGGTGAACTTGTTCAGCGCGACGGCTTCCTTGAGATTCTTGACCTGCGTCGTGTACTCCGCCTTCACGTCTTCGAAGGGCGGCTTCGCGCGTCCCTCGTTGCGTCGCAGCACCTTCATGATGACCCAGCCCTGCGAGGTCATGACGGGTTGTGTGACGCCGCCGACGGGGATGCTGAACAGCTGCTCCTGCACTTCGGGGGTCAACTGTCCGTAGACGGCCGTGAATACCATCCCGCCGGTCGACGCGTCTTCGTTCTTGGAGTACTGGCGCACGGCGGTGTCGAAATCGAGACCGTCCTTTTCAACGGCCTGGTACGCCTCCTGCGCTTGCTCGGGTGTGTCGCACAGGATCTGCTTGCACTCCATCGACGTGCCCGTATTGTCGTAGTGGGTTTTGACCTCGGCGTCGGTCACCTTGATCTTGTCGGCGACTTGCTTCTTCAAGTACGCCACCTGCAGGGCCATGCGCGAGAACATCTCCATGCTCTGCGCCACACTCGGGTCCTTGTCGTAACCCAGCTCGTCCGCCTTGTACGCCATCACGTACTTGTTGAGCATCGTCGTCAAGAATTCCTTCTTGCCTTCGAGGCCGGTGGCTTTCGGCAAATAGGCCGGGTCTACCTTCTGGTACGCCGTCTCGAAATCGGAGACGGTGATCACCTGGTCCTTGAACTCGGCGACCTTGAGATCTTCACGCTTCGAGCAACCGGTGACCGCGACGCCTGCGAGCGCGGCGAGCGCGAGCCAACTCCACTGAATCCTCATCGAGCGAGACTCCTTTCCTACGACGCTTGGAATTGCGCGGAGGGATGATGCTAACGTTTTGGCAAGCTGTTGATTTTACTAGCGAAGCGGGCCACTTGCAACAGGTTCTTCACCTCGTCGACAAGGCGCGCCGGCGGCTGGCCGATCAAGCTCACCGCGAACGTGCTTCCCGCCTTAAACAGAATCCGGCGCCCGAAAGTTTCCGATAACCGGGCGGCGGCTTCGGGGGTCAGCGCCCGGCCGGAAGCGAACTCCAAGCTAGCTTCTCCGCGGGGAAGGCTTTGCGCGACTTCGCCCGGCCGGCCCGAACGCCCCGCTTCGCGGGAAAGCATTCGGTAGCCCGGGTCGCGGAGCTGGACGATGACCACACCCAGCCGGCTCGCCTCCAGCTTGACGTGGGCCAGGTCGACCAGCATCTGGGCCGGCGGCGGCGGTTCGCCGAAGCGATCGCGGAGCTCGTCGCCCAACGCGATCGCTTCGTCGGGGTCGGTCATGCGGGCAATTCGTCTGTATAGCAGCATGCGTTCGTCGGCGTCGGGCACGTACCGATCGGGGAGATAACAGCTGTACGGGGCTTCGACCCGGCACGGGGGTGCCTCTTCGCGCGCTTCGCCGCGAAGCGCGTCGACGGTTTCCTTGAGCAACTTCGTGTACAGCTCGAAGCCGATCGCTGCCACGTGTCCGTGCTGCTCGGTGCCGAGCACGTTGCCCGCACCGCGAATCTCGAGGTCGCGCATCGCGAGGCGGTAGCCGCTGCCCAACTCTTCGAACTCCTCCATCGCCTGCAGCCGCTTCACGGCTTGCGGGGTCAGCGAAATCTGTCGCGGCACCATGAAGTACGCGTACGCCTGCTGCTCACGACGGCCCACGCGTCCGCGCAGTTGATACAGCTGTGCCAGCCCGAAACGATCCGCGCGATTGATGATCAGCGTGTTCGCATTGGGAAAGTCCAAGCCCGACTCGATGATCATGGTGGAAATCAGCACGTCGAACTTGCGGTCCATGAAATCGAGCACGGCGGTTTCCAGTTGGTCTTCCGCCATTTGGCCGTGGGCGACGCCGAAGCGCACACCGGGGAGCAGCTTCTCCAAGAAAGCCTTCATCGAATAAATGGACTGCACGCGGTTGTGCACGAAGAAGACTTGCCCGTCGCGGCCGATTTCTTCCGAGATCGCGCGCGCGATCACGTCTTCGTCGAAGGCGATGACTTCGGTCTTCACCGGGTGGCGATTGCGCGGTGGGGTTTCGATGAGCGAAATCTTTCGTAGCCCCGATAAAGACATGTACAACGTGCGCGGGATCGGCGTCGCGGTGAGTGAAAGCACGTGGACGCCCTTCGCGATCTGCTTCAGACGCTCCTTGTGCTTGACGCCGAAGCGGTGTTCTTCGTCGACGATCAAGAGCCCGAGGTCCTTGAAGACGACGTCCTTCGAAAACAGGCGGTGCGTTCCGATCACGATGTCGATGGTGCCTTCGCGCAGCGCCGCCACGGTTTCCTTCTGCTCGGCCGTCGAAACGAAGCGGGAGAGCATCGCGATGCGCAGCGGAAACTGCTTCATGCGCTCGGTGAACGTGCGCTGGTGCTGGAACGCGAGCAGCGTGGTGGGAACGAGCACGGCGACTTGCTTCCCGCTCGACGCCACCTTGAACGCGGCGCGGATCGCCACCTCGGTCTTGCCGAAGCCGACGTCGCCGCACACCAAGCGTTCCATCGGGTGCGCCTCTTCGAGATCATCCTTGATCTCGCGTGTGACACTGATCTGGTGCGGGGTTTCTTCGTATGGGAACGACGCCTCCAGCTCGCGCTGCCACTGTGTGTCGGGGCCGAAGGCGGGGGCAGTGGCAAGTTCTCGTTCTGCGTACACACGAAGGAGATCCTTGGCGACGTCTTCGATCGCTTTCTGGGCGCGCTCTTTCGTGTGTTGCCAGCGAGTTCCGCCGAGTTTGTCGAGCTTCGGTACTACGCCCTCGCGCCCCACGTACTTCTCGACCAAGTGAATCTGGTCGAGCGGGACGAAGATGCGGTCGCCGCCGTCGAAGCGCACCGTGAGGCATTCGGTGGCGTTCTCGTCGGCCTCGATCTTCTCCAAACCCACGAAACGCCCGATGCCGTAGTCGACGTGCACCACGTAATCGCCGCCCTTCAAGCTGTCGGTGCGAACCGTAGCGGTGCGACGCTTGATACGCTTCTTGCGCGGGCGCGCCAGCATGCGATTAAAGATCTGGTGGTCGGTGAGTATGGCGAGGCTCGCCTGCTCCCAGATGAATCCGCCCGCGATCCATCCCACCGGCAAGTGCACGAGCAACTCGTCTTCGCCCAGCATGTCGGCCAGACGATCGCGCTGCGTCGGCGTTTCGGAGTAGATCATCACGTCGACGCCCTTCGCACCGAGCCCCTTGATCTGCCTCAAAAGCGGGTCGAGTTTGCCGACCACACTGGGATGCGCCGATGTCTGGAAGCGAACACTTTGTTCGTTGTCGTGCGGTGGATCGATCGCATCCGATCTTGCGGCCGCATCGGCCGGCGGCGCCGCCGTGATGGACGCGTCCGACAACGCCCAGTGGACCACGACGGGGGCCCCGTGCGCGCGCACGTGGTCGATCGCATGGACGTAGTCTTCGAGGGCCAGCGGCGGGAATTCGTCTTCGGCGCGCTGGGCGTTGCGGGCGAAGTTGCGCGCGAGGTTCGCGAGCACGCGGTTCGTGCCTTCCCCGTCGACGAACCATACGACCGGCGGCTCCGCGAAGAATTCCAAGAGCGAGCCCGTCATACCGAGTGCCGGCGCGTAGCGACGCCACACGTACGACGAGCGCGAGTGCTCGGCTTCGTCGGCGATTCTCTCGATTAGATCTTTCGGGAACTCGCGGGCCTGCAAGTAGGCGCGCAGGTGCGCGGTGGCTGTGTCGTCGAGCGGAACACTGCTGGCAGGCAATATCGTGCACGATTGCAAGGTTTCAATCGAACGCTGCGTGTCGAGGTCGAAGGAACGAATCGACGCGATCTCGTCGCCGTCCAGCTCGACGCGCGCCGGGTAGTCCCAGGCCGGATCGAACACGTCTACGATCGACCCGCGCACCGCGAATTGCCCCGCCTCTTCGATGACGGTCAAGGCGTCATAGCCCATCGCGACCAAGTGATCGCGCAGCGCCTCCAAGTCCAGCGTATCGCCGACCGCGAGCACGCGCTGGTGCGACGCGAGCTGCGCGCGCGGAATGGTCTTCTCGATGAGACCGAGCACGCTCGTCACCACGACGTCAGCGCCGCCGTTCAGAATCTTGAGGAGACTCTCGTTGCGATCGCCGCCGGCGGCCAGGTTCTCGCGCAGCTCGAAGCGGTGCGGTGCGATCGCGCGCTCGGGAAAGTGCACGACGCTCCCGCTCGAGAGGGTGCGGAAGTCGGAGGCTGCGTCCTGCGCGGCTTCGTCGTCGGGATAGACCAGGAGCAAGCTCTGGCCGAGCGATTGACGGATCGCTTCGGCCACGAGGACGGGCGACGAGCCCTTCAGCCCCGAGACGTGCACACGACGGCGCGCGGTGAGCTTCTCGCCGTAGAGACCGCGCGGCGCATCGAGGGCGCGACCGGCTTGCGCCTGTGCGATCTCGCGCGCGGCGCGCGCAGCATCTTCGATGGCCGCGCGCAGCGAATGCGTTTGTGGAAGACGTCGAACTTTGTCGATCAAGGCTCGTTCACGCTTTGCGGTGAATGGTTATCGGTTGCCAGAAGATGGTTCTCGGAAAGCCAGTCCACAAGCGTCTCGGCCCAAAACCGATTGAAGTCGCCGTTGAAATGCCCGCCGCTGTGCGTATTCGTAATCGACCCCGCAAATTCCTTCGGCTGCGGTATGGCCCCGGTGATGGCCACCGCGCAATGGGTGGAATCGGCCGATGCGCGCACGATGTCCGTAACATCCCGTATGTACCAATCCGGCGTGGTGGCGATGAACATGTGCACCACGGTGGCGTCGTGCGCCAGCGCGACTCGATGCAGGCAATTCAACGCCTCCAACATGAGCACGCGTTGAGCATCCGAAAGCTTCTTCCGCTGCGCCAGAGACTCCGTGCTGAACTCCGAGCGCAGCATGTCGGGGCTGAAGCGGAGCGTGCGCGCGCCGAACGTGAGCTTGTCGGGATAGCCCAATTCCTCGGTTCGCCGAAAGCCCCACAGCAAGTCTTGCAGGTACGGTTCGCTCGCCTTGGGTGCGGGTCCGGCATCTGCGTTCTTCCTCGCCGCGCGCAGGTAGCGGATCAGGTTCACGAGATGGACCCGGCTACGCTCGTCCGCCACCGTCTCGGTCTTCCAATAGCCGAAGTAGTACCCGATGTTACGAATGTTGTCGGTGGCGTCGTTGACCGAATGCTGGAGAACCACCAGGCGCGGCTTGGCGTCTTCGTGGATACGAAAGAAATCCTCCAGACGAACGCAACTCTGGAAGGTGCCGTACCCGCCCACGCCCAAGTTGACCGCTCGCACCCGTCCCTTCGACTGCTCGTGCAGCAATCGATCGATGTTCGACGCGAACGTCTGATCGGTCGAGACACCCCAGCCGAAGGTGTACGAATCGCCGCAAAGGATCACGAGCTCCTTAGAGTAGTCGACTGCTCCCAAGACACCCAGTCGGTACCCGTCGGCGTCGGTTCGGATCGCGATCTCGTAGTCGGGTCCGTAGTACACGTCGTCGAGGTTGGGTGCCGGCTTCCACCCGAGACGCCGCTCGGCGACGTAGAAGCCGGGGCGCGGGCCGAACTTGTCACCGTAGCGAATCCGCACCACCGCCTCGGCGGCCACGAAGCAAATCAACGTGGTGCAAACCACCAACGCCGCAACTCGAATCGCGTTGCTCAAAGATCGTGGCATCCGGGAAGTATAGACTCTGCGCGCGATCTTGTGCGAGGACCCGGCGCGTGAGGGAGACGTCGGACCTTGTCGATCAAGCCTACCGCCGTCAATTCGTCTTCGAAACGCCGAGTGTCGCCGATTGCGTTTCGATCAGGTATTCGGCCATCCTCGCCGCCCAGAATTCATTGAAGGCGGGGTTGAAGTGCCGGCCGCTGTGCGCGTTGTTAGTAGGACCGGCAAACTCGCTGAGGGCGGGCATCGCCGTGGTGATGGTAACCGGACACTGGACGAATTCCGCCGATTGGCGGGCGAGGTCCGCCACCTCATGGACGTACCATTCGGGTGTGGTCGCGATGAAGGTGTGAACCACGACCGCTCCCTGCGACTTCGCGGCCGCGTGAATACAATTCAACGATTCGAACATGAGATCGCGTTGGATCGGTACCAGTTCCTTCCGCTGGAGCAGGCTGTCGGGGCTGAAGTCTGACTTCAAGGTCGCGGTATCGAAGGTCAGCGTGCGCATTCCGATGGTGACGCGCTTCGGATACCACACGACGTCGCCCGTACGCCGATACGACCACAGCAGGTCCTGCGCGTACGGATCGCCCGCGTTCTCGTCCGTTGCCGGCGCATCGGCGCCCACTCTCGTGAGCAATAAGTAGCGACATAGATTCACAAGATGGAACCAGCTGCGCTTGGAGTCCACGTTTTCGGTCTTCCAGAGACCGAGATGGTAACCAATTGCATGGTAGTTATCGGTGGCATCGTTGACCGAGTGTTGCAGCAAGACGAGCCGGACGTGGGCTCCCGCGTGGCGACGAAAGAAGTCGTCCAGGCGATCACAGCTTTGAAGTATGCCGTACCCACCGACTCCCAGGTTGACGACGCGCACGCGGCCGTCCGACGCGTCGTTCAGCGATTTGTCCAGGTGCGAAGCGAATGACTCCTCCGTCGAAACGCCCCAACCGAACGAGTAGGAATCGCCGCACAAAATGACGAGGTCCTTGGTGTAGTCCACGTCCCCCAATTCGCCCAGCCGATAGCCGTCCGCGTCCGTGCGAATCTTCATCGAGAAATCGGAGCCGTAGAAATCGTGGTGGAGTCGTGGGGCGGGCTTCCACCCCAATCGGTCATCCGCTTCGTAGAAGCGAGGACGCGGGCCGAAGCGTTGGCCATACAGCACTCTAACGGTGACTTCTGCGGTGACCGCGCACAACACGATCGTCGACGCTAGCAGCGCGGCAACCTTCGCGGAATGCTTCAACGAAGTCGCCATGGGAGCATTGCGGGCCCGGTTTTCGTTGCTAGGCCCTGCGACCGAGCACCGACTCCGCCACCAACGCGGCGATCGCGATCAGCAGAAACACGGCGAAGACCTCGCGGCCTTCTTTGGCCTCTTGCAGGTCGGTGCGAAATCCTTCGCCCGCGCGCACGACACTCACCGACTTCGGCCGCTTGTCCGCCAGACCCGAGACCGTGAGGTTCGATTCGCGCGCGTCGACGTTGACCGCCACTTCGGCGACACGCGTCGTATCTCGATAAAGCCGGTAGAAGCCGGGGTGCGCGGGGCGGTCGAAGCCGACCTGCACGTCGCCCGCGCTGCGCTCTCCGATCGACGGCTTCAGCGATTCGCCGGCCGGATCGCGGATTGAAAGCTGCGACTCGTCGAGTCCCGTTTGCGACACCGTGAATGCGATCGGCGCACCAACCAAGTGCTCGTCGGCGCCGGGTGCTTCGCCCGACGACGCGAGATACGTCACCGACGTGTGCACGAGGGGGAGGAACATCGGCGAGAGCGGGATGTCGCCGGTGGATAGATCCGGTGCGGCCGCGAACACCAGCACGCGGCCGCGGCCGCGCACGCATTCCCACACCGCGGGGTCGCCGCCGCCCACGTACGCGAGTGCGGAGTCGGGTGCGACACCGCGCGCGGATGTATACGCGCGTACCTTGGCGCGCGACAACAGCTCCAGCTCGTCCTTGGTGAACAGATTGAAGATCGGGTGGCCTTTTTCGAACGACGTAAACGCCGCGCGCGACTCGCTTCCTTTTTCCACACCGCCGCGAATCCCGACCAGCGCGCGAAACGCGGCTTCGTTCAAGATCGCGGGATCGGCGTTGCCGAGAAATACCATGAGGCCGCCGCCGCGCCGCACGTGGCGCTCCAAGAGCACCATGCGCTTGGGTTCGAGATTCTGCGGGTCGACCCACACCACCACACCGTTCGCCGGCAAGGCCGATGCCGTGACGTCGCGCTCGTCGATCACGTTCACCGCGAATTCGTTGTCTGCCGTCCCGCGCGGATTGAGTGCCTTCTCGACGTAGAACGCCGACGGCGCGGGCGCGTCGGGCGTCGCCGCGCGACGACGTCCGGTCACCACCGTCACCGGAATCGTGTTGGAGACTTCGATCAGAAAGAAGCGGTCGTCGTCGATCGGCAGCCGATCGCGATTCTTGCCGACGCGCCCGTGGTAACGCCCGGGCTGGGCGAGCGAGAGCGGGAACGTCACCGTCTGCGTCGCACTGGGCGCAAGCTCCAGCACCTGCTCGGCCTTGCGATCTCCGTCGACCACGACTTCGAGGGGCACGTTGGCATCCGCGCGACGCGCGTGGTTGGTCGCCGTCACCGAGACCTTGACCACTTCGCCCGGCCGCAAAAGCTTGCGCGGCACGCCCACGCGGTCGATGCTCACGTTGTCGACGTCTTCGTCGTACACGGGGATGAAATACACGCGCACGTCGGCGGGAATCTTGGTCTCGTCGACGAAAGCCGAGTCTTCGCTGGCGCGAAAGTCCGACACGACGTAGATCTCGCCGCCGTTGACGTCGCTCTTCGCGATCACGTCGAGCGCGCGGTCGACGGCGCTGCGTATCGACGTAGTTTCGCTCGTGAGCTCCACGCGCTCGATGGTGCCCTTGACCACGCCCTTGTTGCGCGTGCCCTGTTCGAGCAGGGCTTCGGCATTCTTGGCAAAGGCGACCACGTTGATCACGTCGCTGCTGCCCGCTTCGTCGACGACATCATTCGCGATCTTCTTGGCCGCGTCGAAGGCGGTCCCGCTCTCCATGGCGACGCCCATGCTGAAGCTCGCGTCGATGCATACGACGACGTTCTTCGACACCGAGCCCGCGAAAAGCAGCCCGCTCCGTAGCGTCGGTCGCGCGAACGCGAAGACGAGGGCGAGAATCGCCAGGGTGCGAAGAATGAGGATCAGGATGCGTCGCAGGTTGATGCGGCGCATACGCTGCTTGTTGACTTCGTCCAGGAATTCCAGCGACGAGAACTTGACGCGTTTGACGCGCCGCCGGTTCAGCAGATGAATGATGATCGGAACCGCGGCCGCAACCAGCCCGATCAGAAATGCGATGTTGAGAAACCCCACGGGTTAGCCCATGCGGGTGCGCTTGCCGAGGTACGCGGTCAGCGCGCGGTCGAAGGGTGTGTCGGTGCGAAGGAGGTGATAGTCGATCTGGTGATTGCGGCACCCGCGCTCGAGGGTGTCGATCCACGCGCGCACGTCTTTCTTGAAGTGTTCGCGCAGGAAGGCGGGCTCTACGCGGAGCTTCTGCCCGGTCTCCATGTCCTCGAATTCCACCGCCTCCTTATAGTCGATGTCCATCTCGCGCGGGTCGAGGATGTGGAACACGATCACTTCGTGGCGACGATGCCGGAAGTGCTTCAAGCCCATGAGCACTTTCTCGGGGTCGTCCATGAGGTCCGATATCAAGACGACCAAGCCGCGCCGGCCCATGCGTTCGGCGAGTTCGTGGAGGGCCGGACTGATGGAGGTCTTGGCTCCCGGCGTCGTGGTGTCCAAGGTGTGCAGAATCTGGAACAGTTGCTTGCGCACGGATCGGTGCGGGATCAACGCGCGCACGGCGTCGTCGAACATGCACAGGCCCACCGCGTCCTGCTGACGAACCATCAGGTAGGCGAGGCTCGCGGCCAGCATAGAGCCGTACTCGAGCTTGGTGACGCCGCCTTCGGGAAAGCCCATCGACCCGCTTTTGTCCAAGAGGATGTTCGCGATCAGGTTGGTTTCTTCTTCGAAGACCTTGACGTAGGTGCGGTCGGTCTTGCCGTACACCTTCCAGTCGACGGTCTTGATGCTGTCGCCCGGCATATAGGGGCGATACTCGGCGAATTCGACCGAGAAGCCGTGATAGGGGCTGCGGTGCAATCCGGCGATGTAGCCCTCGACGATCAGGCGCGCCTTGAGCTCGAGATTCTCGAGCTTCCCCACCACCGCCGGGTCGAGGTAGCGCGAGACTTGGGATTTGTCGCGTAAGTACGGCATGTGCTTCCAATGAGTCTACGCGAATCTAACCCTTCGGTTCCCGCGCGGCAAGCAGGCGCTGGTAGAGTGCCGCCGTCTCGTGCGCGACCGTTGCTTGGTCGAAGCGCGCCCGCGCGTTCGCCTGTGCCGCCGCCGCCAACACGCGCGCGACCCCATCTCTTTCCAATAGTGCGACGACGACGTGTGCATACGCCTCCACACCCCCGCGCACGACGCGCCCGGTTTCGCCGTCGGTGACGACCTCGCGGTTGCCGGGGATGTCGGAGCACACGATGGGGCGACCCGCGGCACTCGCCTCGATCAGGAACATCGGCAGCACTTCGGGGTGCTCGGAGGGAAACACGACGACGTCACCCACGGCCAGGCTTGGGACAATATCGCGCTGGAATCCCACGAAGTGAATGATGGCCGGGGTGCCTTCGTCGCGCGCGACTTTGCGCACGCTTTCGAGCTCGGCTCCTTCGCCCACGACGAGCGCGTGCACGTCCTCCGAGGGAAGTCGTCGCGCGGTCTCCGCCGCGATGCGCACGAAGACGTCGAAGCGCTTCTCGCGAATCACACGGCCCGCCATCATCAAGACGCGCGCGTCTTCGGGAATCCCGAATTCGCGACGCACGCGCGCACGGTCGACGCCGGCCACACGCGCCGCCACGCTCTCGACGTCGACGCCGTTCGGAATGAGCGAAATCTTCTCGCGCGAAATCCCCAGCGACTCCATGTCGGCCTGTTTGTCGTGGCTGATCGCGATGTAGTGGTCCGCGCAGCGCGCCATGATTCGACCCGCGATCCAGCGCGGCGCGCGCCGAAAGATGCGCGAATGGTGCGTCAAGACGCGAATGCTCGGCACGTGGCTGGCCCGGCGCGCGATCGACGCCACCATCGCGCACGATCCGCCGTGCGAATGCACGACGTCGGGCCGGATCTCGCGCAGTAAGAGCGAGAACGTGTGCGCCACGCGCAGCGGCAAGTGATTGGGGTTGTCGGTGACGTGGTAGGTGATGCGATGGTCCAGGTTCGCGCGCAGCGGACCCGCCGCACTCGCGAAGTGGACGTCGAGGCCTTCGGTCGCGAGCGCATTGGCCAACGCGACCGACATCGCCTCCGCCCCGCCCACGCGGAGCGCACTGGTGAAGACGAGCACTCTCACGGCTGGGCGGTTTGGCTGGCCAGCGCCGCGCGCAACACCGGTTCGAGCGTTTCCGCGTAGTGACGATGCGCGAGCGCACTGGGGTGGCCGTCGTGCGGCGTGTTGGTGTTCTCGGGCACCTTCATGTCGACCGACATGTCGACGGTCGGCAACCCCAGCTTGCGCGCGTAGTCCATCATATAGGGCTTGCCGTCGATGAACGCGAACACCATCGGGATGTCGTTGGCTTTGCACAGCGCCAGCATCTCGCCGATGATGGCCTCCGTGATGCGACGACTCGGCGTGCGCACGGCTTCGAAATTGTTGTACGTCATCTCGATGAAATGCGCCAAGGACGAGTGGCGCATGAGCGGGAACTCGCGATACTCGACGTCCGCCATCTTGATGACGAGTTTGCCGTCGTGATCCAAGCTCGCGTACGGCTGCACCAGCGGCCCCAGCGAATTCCACGGGGCCACGTTCTTGCGCCGCTTGCGCAGGAACGTATTGCGCGCGTCGTGAAAGCTCGCGTACGCGAGCACCACCACCCTGGGGGGTTTGTGGGTCGCCAACGCTTCGCGGAACTGAATCAGCGAGTGCAGTGTTCCGTAGCCGCTGCACCCGAAGTTGACGACGTCGTAGTCGGGAAAGTCTTTCTGCAAGAGCCACGCGTACGTATCGTCGTCGTTGATCGCCCAACCATACGTGAACGAACACCCGAAGATCCAGATGCCGTCTTGGTTGCTCGTGCTGTCGTAGGTCTCGATGGGGTGCGTGACGCGGAGCGTGTTGGGAAGATTGGTGACGTGGAACGAATAGCCGTCGGCCAGCGTCACCGTGTACGCACCGGGAATGTGCGTGTAACCGAGGGTGGGATTCGCTTCGAACAGGCGGCCGCCGGGTTCGACGCGCGTCGTCTTCTTGGTGGCGTTCCACGGCTTGACGCCGACCAAGCGCAGGACGCCTTCGGACACGAAGGCCAGGACGACAACGACGATCAGTGCCGAGGCGCCGACAAAGAGCGCCTTCTTGCGCCCGGTGAGTTTCGTTCCGCCGTCGCCTGCGGTGTTCTTCTGCACCGACGCCTCACAGCTTCCGAATCAGCTTGGCCGGATTGCCGGCGTAGATTCCCGGCACCGTGATGTCCTTGGTCACGACGGCCCCCGCGCCCACCACGGCGTCGTCGCAGATCGACACCGGCAAGAATGGTCGCGTTGGTGCCGATCGATACTTTGTTGCCGATCTTCGTGCCCTTCCACAGTTCCGGCTTGCCCCACGCGGGCCCGCCGATCTGGAAGAGATCGTTGATGAACATCGCCCCGTGCGAGATGAAACAGTCGTCGCCGATCGTCACCAATTCGCACACGAACGCGTGCGACTGAATGCGCGTGCGCTTGCCGATGGTCACACTCTTCTGGATTTCGACGAACGGCCCCACAAACGATCCGTCGCCGATGGTGCAGCCGTAGAGATTGCACGGCTCGACGATGGTCACACCTTCGCCGAAGGTGACGTTGACTTGTCCGGATTGGAATCTGCGCGGTTCGGCCATGGGCGGGAGTATAAACGATCAGCCTTCGCGACGCACGCTCGGCCGCCACGAATTCATCGGCACCACGACGACGTACGCCTTCTCCGACCCGACTTGCACGCGCAGCTCGATGCGATCCTCGTGGCTGGACTGCACGGTGGCGACGATCGGGGGCACCTCGCCGCGGGCCGGCACCAACACCCACGCGAACGTGGTCGAGCCGGGAATGTCGGCGATGTAGACCGCGGTCGGGTTCGGCTCCTTCTCGGTGTAGAAACCGCTGTACCAACCCTGAATCGGATTCTCGGCACCCGCGACGACCTTCGTCTTCCAAATCATCCCGCCCACCGGCACGATGCGGAGGTTGCCCTGGCCCGTGTCGTGCGATGCCACACTGTTCTTGTCGACTGTGACACTGCAATCGGGTGCGAAGTGCCACAGTGCTTTGACCGCGCGTGCGCGATCGGTCTCGATGCGGTCGGCCACGATCCAGAACGCATCGTGCACGTAGACGACTGTGCGCGTGTGGACGGCGCGCCCCTTCACACCCTGGTAGCCCGCATCGAAAACACCGCGCGCGTAGTCGAAGTCGTTGGTCGACCCGTAGTCGCCGCCCGCCATCGGTCGCTCGGCGCGGTCGGGTGTCCGGTTCTGCCCGGCGCCGTCGATCAGGATCGTGTTGTGCGCGGCCGTGCTCACGAAGTAGTCGCGAAACGGCCCGTTGGTGTAGCTGAAGCGTCCCGCGTCGACGAGAAGCGCGCGCCCGAAGGCGTCGATCGAGAGGTGCAGCTCGTCGTAATGCTGATGTGCGGTGCCGAACGGTCCCGCGTCGAAGAACGACCACTGCGCGTCGGCGTCCCAGCCGTTGCGCATGATCGCGTGTCCGGCCCACGGAAACGTGATCGACGGCCCGATGCGCGGCTTGTTGCCGTCCTTGCCGTTGGTGGCGATGTACTCCCAATCGGGACGGTCGTGCAGCTCCGCCGCCGCTTTCAACTTCTCGCGGATGTTGCGGCGATCGGAGTCGTTGTTCTCGGGTGTGGTGCCGTCGGGGCGCAGCGTGTACGCGAGATACGTCCACATGCGCTTGACATCGACCTCGAGCGAGTCGGGTACTTTATCCCCGAACTGGCGAAACGTGCGCACGTACTCGTCGAAGGCTTCCGTGACGCCGCGGTGATACATCGCCGTCAGTTCCGTCTCGGCGCCGTCGGGGTACACCACCATGTTCATCAACTGACCGAGTTGCTCTTGCGAGTATTCGCGCCATCCGCCGGCGTCGTCAAACTCCGGCCACGCGCACCCGATGATGCCGAGTGCCGAAACCTCGCCCATCGCCCAGTTGTTGGCGTCGCGACGGTGGAACAGCATCAGGTATTGCGCGTGCTCGACCACACTCGAGAGCATCAGGATGCGCGCAGCGGGCGAGAATTCGTCGATCGCTTGCAATCCGTAGAACACCGAAACCCACGTGCGCGCGCGCGAACTCACTTCGATGCCGCGCCACGGGCCTTGCTTGGTCATGCGACCCGGGTGCGGGTTGGAGAGGATCCAGTCGCGCACGTCCGCGTCGATCTTCTCCACGTACGCGCGACGACCCGTCTTCACGTACGCACCCAAGAGCGCGTTGAAGTAATCCTGTTGATTCAGCGACCAACCCCATTCGGGATCGTTCTTGGGGCCGTTGTAGCTCCACTGCAGCTTGCCCGACGTCGTGCGCGGCACCTTGGCGCGATCGCCGTAGAACGCGAACTCGTCGTGTAGCATCGGATCGACTTGCGGGTCGCCTTTGAGCGTGTCGTCGACCGGATTGTGCCGAAGCCACTTCGCCGTGTTGGCGTTCTTGTAGTACGCGACCAGCGCCGTGCACGCGGCCGGGTAATCGCCGTCGGCCACGGCCTTCTTCACCTTGTCGAGGCCGCGGCGCTCGAGATTCAAGCTTTCGAAGAGTGCCCGCACGCGTTCGGGCGCGTGCTTGCACACCCACTCGACGCTGTGCGGGTCGGGTTCGTCCGCCGCGTGCGCGAGCGGGCACGAGGACGCGAGGACGGACGATGCCAACAGTACGATCGCGAACGAAGTCGCCATCGCACGTCGCACGAACAAGCACAGAAGCGGGTCGGGTTGGGGCGGCCGCATGTGCGGATCGCGGTGTTACGCCGGGATGCTTTCGAGCAGCCGATCGATCAGGTTGTCGGTCGAGACACCGTCCGCGTCGGCATTGAAGTTGGTGACGATGCGGTGGCGCAGCACGGGGTGTGCGATGGCGCGCACGTCGTCGATGCTGGGGATGGGGCGGCCGTTCATCACGGCGCGCACCTTGGCGCCAAGAACCAGGTTCTGTCCCGCGCGCGGACCGGCACCCCATGACACGTACTGCTGCACTTGCGGAATCGAATCGTCGCGCGTCGCGCGTACTAGTCGAATCGCGTAGCGCAAGACGTGCGAGTCGACGGGGACGGTGCGCACGAGTTCTTGCGTGCTCAAGATGTCCTTCGCGTGGAGGACGACCTTTACGGTTGCCGTCTGCGGCGACGTGGTCGACTCGACGATCTGGATTTCTTCCTCTTCGGTCGGATAGTCGACTTGAATGTTGAACATGAAGCGGTCGAGCTGCGCTTCGGGCAGTGGATAAGTTCCCTCTTGCTCGATCGGGTTCTGGGTCGCGAGTACAAAGAACGGCAGGTCGAGCGAGTACGTTTGCCCGCCCGCGGTGACCTTCTTCTCCTGCATCGCTTGAAGTAGAGCTGCCTGTGTCTTCGGCGGTGTCCTATTGATTTCGTCGGCCAGGATCACGTTGCCGAACACGGGGCCCGGGATGAATCGGAACGAGCGCTTGCGCGTCGCTTGGTCCTCTTCGAGGATCTCGGTGCCGGTGATGTCGGACGGCATCAAGTCGGGTGTGAACTGGATGCGCGAGAACTTGAGGTCGAGCGCCTGCGCGACGGTCGATATAAGGAGGGTCTTGGCCAAACCGGGGACACCGACCAAGAGACAGTGGCCACCCGCGAACAGCGCGATCAGTAACTCTTCGACGACTTGGTCTTGCCCGACGATGACCTTGCCCACTTCGGCGCGCAGTGTCGCACACGCGTCGTTGAACTTGCGGACGTCGTCCATGGTGGCGGTACGGGTGTTGGTCATTTCAATCCTTCCTCGGAATTGGCGTTGGTGGCCGAATCCTAATGGTTTTCACGATGCGCAGCAACCCCGACCGTCTCGGTGTCGACCTTGACGTGCCCGCGACGAGACTCTATCCTAGTCGCGTTCGCTACCATAGTCTCGAGGTTGCCCCCATGAGACGTCTGCTCGCACTGGTCACGCTCGCGCTCGCGTTGGTCGTGGCATGCCAGTTCCCCGCCTGCCAGAAGGGTCCGCTCGTCGTCGACCCGAACTCGGCCCAGCCGGGGACCTTGATTCATCTTCACCAGGACCGTGGCGCCTTTCAATCCTACGGCTCGCTGCGCGTAGCGGTGGGCGGCCAGCCTGCCCACGTCTCCCGTGTCATTAGCAACACCGACATCGACGTCGTGGTTCCGATGCAACCGCCGGCTACCGTGGAAGTCCACGTCAGCGACGGGGACCATATCATCGCGTTGGCGACGTTTTCCGTGCTCGACACGAACTGCCGGCGCTTCGTCATGAGCATGGAAGCCAATCACGTGAAGCTCCTGCGCGTCGAGCCGTGCTTCGACAATGTGGATGGCGACGTGGCCACGCTGAACCCGAGGCTCTCATTCGATCTCGTCGACAACGCGGGTCACGTCCTACATACGGTATCGATACCTCATCCGCTCGAAACGCCGACCGAAGTGTTCTCGCGGTCGGGCAAAGAGGCAACGATCGGACGTACCAGCGCGCCGTCGCACGCCGTCTTCTGGATACGCATGCCCAACCTGCCCAACGCGCACACCATCCGGGTCTATCGTGTTGCGGCGGGCCTCGACTTGAAAGATCCCCAAAACCTCGGCAGTCGCACGTTCGTCGATTCGCTCGGGGTGTCGGTGCAGTGATGGCGCATATGAAACATCTCTCGGCCGTCGCCGTTCTCGTCGTGCTGGCACGCGCGGTCCCGTGCATGGGCGGCGTACTCGTTAGCAAGGCGGGCTCGACGGGGAACCTGTTTTGGTACAGCGCGGAGACATCGAGCGGTCCGTTTTATCACACGATCAACGGCGATGGGGCTTCCGCACACTTCGACGTCGTGTTCATCGGGGACGGATACAACAAGACGGATGAAGATCAACAGCGCTTCACGGCCGCCGCGGAAGAATTCAGGGCGCGATTGTTCGCGGTGGCCCCGTTCGCCGACGCCAGTACATGCGTCAACATCAACGTTGTGAACCTCGTCTCCCAACAGTCCGGTATCGACGACCCTGATCAATCTCCCGCCTTGGTCCATGACACCGCGCTCGATTGCACGTTCGTCACCGGCAGCATGCAGATCAAGGGAGACTTGAGCAAGGCCGAGGAGGCGTGCGCGCTCGCAGGGGTTGCGTTCGACGCCATCTATGTGATCGTGAACGATTCCCATAGCCACGACGGGTCGTGGGCGGATTACTCGACCGGTATCGCGTTTTCGTCGGACCGTTTCCCGTGGGGTACGGTGATGGCGCACGAACTCGGGCACCTCGTGGCAAGGTTGGCGGACGAGTATCGCGCGCCGGATTGCGGCGCGTGCGTATGCCCGGCGGACTGCGCGAGTGAAATCAATTTTCGGACCTACACCGATACATGGGCTCCGGAAGAGCCGAACGTGACCAACGCGTCGGATCCGGCCCTCGTTCCGTGGAAAGATCTGTTGGATACCGAGACGTTTCCGACCACGGTCGAGCTGGTGTGCGACGGGGAGACGATCGGTCGCTGGGAAGGAGCAGCCGGACAGTGCTTCGGCATTTACCGGCCGCGCGAGTATTGCCTCATGGATGGCGTCACCGGCGACGATCCACTGATCGACGATTTCTGCCCCGTGTGCCGTCGCGCCATCGTCGACGCACTCACGCTCTATTACGCCTGCGGGCCGTAGGCGAAGGGCGGGTCGAACCCCGCCCTTCTTCCACGAATTACATCAACTGCGCCGCGTCATGGTCCCGGCGGAGGATTGTCGACCTTCACGGGGCCGCCACCCATTCCGCCCGAATAACCCTCGCAACTCAACGACCACTGGTACTCCCCATCGACGACGGTCGAGTCCACGACGTACGTCACGCACTGGCCCGGTTCCAGCGTCAAATTGAGCGCACCCGCGGGCAGGAAGCCGACAATGCTGAATTTCAGTTCCGCGCGCGCGTTCCAGCGGTTGCAATACTCGACGGTCTGACCCGCGACGAGGTCGAGCTGCGCGATCTCGGCGCCCGACGCGTCGGTTGCCTTGCATTCTCCCGAGATCGTGAAATTATACGTACACGTCGTGGTTACCACGCCACCACCGCCACCGTCGTCGTCGTCGTCCCGATCGCACAAGTCGCAACCGGTCATCAGCAGACACATCAGGCCGAGTAGCCAGGGTTGAACTCTAGAATACAGTTTCATTCCTGCGCCTCCTTCGTCTCGTGCACCATGATCACCCTTGCTCGTCCCGCTCCTTCGACGCTACTTCCAACATGCTCCGCAAGCGAGCATCGTGGATGAGTTCGCGAAAGAGGGGTTCTCTCTCTACTTCATGTATCGGATAGTGTTCTCTCACGGCCTTTCCGATGTACTCGATCGCGCGTTCGTTGTCGCCCAAGCTGGTATATGCGCATGCGAGACGGTAGAGCACTTCCACGTCGTTCAAGCCAACCGATCGCTCGATCATCGCGAGCGACCGCTCTTTCTCGCCGACCATGCCGTAGTAGTCGGCTAGACGGGCCGTCGTCGCTGCATCATCGGGCGCTTGCGCGAGGCGCGCTTCCGCGAGCGCAATGGCCTTTCGGTACGTCGCAACGCCGTCGTCGTGCCGTCCTTCCGCCCAGTACAGCGCGCAGGCCAGGTTTCCCCAGTCGACGTAGTTCGTCGAGTCGGTGTATTCGAGCGCGTACTCGTAGTAGCGCGCCGAATCGGCGAAGCGTCCTTGGTAGTACAAGACGGATCCGACGTTCGCGCTGCTCCCATAGTTCGGATGAAGGATGAATGATTGCTCGAAGTACTCGCGCGCCGACTCCCAGTCCCCGCGCTCCGATTCGTAGAGGCCCAGACTGTTCAGCGTGCGAAAGTCCGCCGGCGCGAGCCGTTGCGCGAGCCGGTGCTCGGCGAACTCTTGTTCGGGGCGGTTCATGAGACGATAGAGGTAGCCGAGGCGCCAGTGCCCGTGGAAGTAGTCGGGTTCGTCGGCGATCAACTGGCGATAGCACGCGTCGGCCTCGTCGTAGCGCTGCAATGACGCCAGCGCATCGCCGAGATCCTGGTACACGTCGATGGCGCCGGGGTCGATTGAGATCGCTTTCTTGAGCAACTTGACCCCCGTTTCGGTTCGCTCGCTATTCCGCATTACTTTGGCCAGATACACGTACGACGGAATGTAGGTCGAATCGATCTCGATGGCGCGCCGCAACGCCGGCTCGGCTAACCGAAGCTGGCCGGGATCACGCGACTTGAACCAACGTAGATAGAAGCATTGGCCGAGTGCTGCGAGCGACGGCGCGGACGTGCTGTCCGCCCTGACCGCGGTCGACAGCGCAACTCCCGCGCTGTCGAGACTGGTCACGCTGGCGTAGCGCTGGTTGTAGCCGAGCCCTTCGAGGAAACGGCTGAACCCGGCCGCCGAGCGCGACACCGGCCCCGTTATCATGGACACGGTCTTGTCGGATGAGTCGACATTGAGCAAACGCACCACCGTGGCGCCGACGGCCTTCGGCAAATCGTTCGCATGGTCGAGCGAGAAAACGACCGACTCGCTCTTCAAGGCTCGCAGCGTCTTTGCGTCCATCAACACGAGCGAGACCCGATAGTCGGTCTCGTAGCGTTGCACTTCGCCGATGATCAGCCGGTTGACGCCGAATGTCGCCGCCACGCGATCGAGATCGGCGGGGCGGTCCTCGACGACGCGCATGAACGGCATCGTCCACATGGATTCGTGGACACGACTCGCCCGATCGAACTCACCCGCCACCCATTGCGACAGCCCGTCGACGAAGGCTTGGCTCGGAGTGTCGCCCAGCCGCTCGAAGGGAATCACCGCCAGACGAATCTTGGTCGAGTAGATGGAGTCGGTGCGCCAATGTCGCCACGCGAGCGTGCCCGCCGTCGCAAGCACGAGTGCCGCGGCTGCCAGCGGAAGCGCGAGCTTGCGACGACCCTTGCGTCCCCCGCGCACGATGCTGACCGCGCGCACGCTTCCCGTCGCGAACGAACCGCCCCAACCCACCTTCTCCGACGTCTCGACGATCGCAGCACAAAACTCGAGCGCGGATGCGTAGCGCCGGTTCGGATCTTTGTCGAGGCACTTCATTACGACGGCCGCGCACGCGTCGGGGACGTCGCTGCGGAGCTCCTTCAGAGGGGTGGGATTCTCATTCAGAATCGAGTAGACCATGGCCTGGTCGATTTCGCCGCGAAACGGGAGTCGGCCGGCCAGCATCTCGTACAGCACCGCCCCGATCGACCATATGTCCGCGCGCTCGTCGGCTTCTTCGCTGCGCGCTTGCTCGGGCGCCATGTACGCCACCGTGCCGAGGGTCGCCCCGCTGCCGGTGATGCGCGAACGCCCGATCAGCTTCGCCAGACCGAAGTCGACGATCTTCACGAACCCGTCGTTGGTGATCATGACGTTGCCGGGCTTGATGTCGCGATGGATGATGCCGTTCGCATGCGCGCGCGCAAGCCCTTGCGCCACGCTGAACGCGATCTCGAAGGCTTCGCGCACCTCGAGCTTGCGACGCGCGATCCGGCTCTTGAGCGTCTCGCCCTCGTAGCACGCCATCGCGATGTAGAGCTGGCCCTCGGGCGTTTCGTCGATGTCGAAGATGCTGCAGATGTTGGGGTGATCGAGCGCGGAGGCGGCTTGCGCTTCGTGGACGAAGCGCCGCTTGGCGTCCTCGTCGCGGGTCAACTCGGGAGCGAGAAATTTGAGCGCGACGATTCGGCGGAGCTTGGTGTCTTCCGCCTTATAGACGACGCCCATGCCGCCCCCGCCGATCTTCTCGAGGACGCGATAGTGGGAGATGGTTCTGCCAATCATCAACGGCGCCTCACCGGGGGCGGGCGAACGAATCGCGCAGAGGCTGTCGACAAGCAGCAAAAAGTATAGCGCAAGGTTCCGCGTTGAACAACCAGGTGCTAGAATCGGCTTCTCACAGGAGGTACTCCCATGGCGGATTCCGTTCAGAAGATGAACTACTGTTACGCGATGGTTCCCGCGCGACCCGGCCAAGGTGCGCGCGTTCTCGCAGCACTAGCCAAGGCCGGCGTCAATCTCGACGCGTTCTCCGGCTTTCCGCGCGAAAAAGGTCGCGCGCAGCTCGACTTCGTCACTTCCAAGATGCCCGCGCTGCGACGCGCGGCTGCCAAAAACGGTGTCAAGTTGAGCCGCGTCAAAAAGGCCTTCCTCATCACCGGCGCCAACAAGGCCGGCGCGGTGAATGCGCACGTGCAAAAACTCGCGAAGGCGGGCATCAGCATTGTCGCTGCCGACGCCGTGTGCGCGGGGATGGGTCGTTACGGAATGATTCTCTGGGTCAAGCCGGGCGACTACGCGCGTGCGTCGCGAGCGCTGAAGGCGAAGTAGAAGTAACCGCGTATCGGCCCCGACGCGAACTTCCGCAGCGCGATACCCAATGTCGTTCGCGCGAGGACCTGAGAGCGGAGGGGCCGATACGCGGGAGCTTTAGCCTAGCAGCACGCGGTTGATCCGCTCGACGCCGAGCAGGACGCGTGGCGTCGCTTCGCCCGCGAAGCAGATGCGGATCCAATTGGCGAAGTCGGCGCCGAAGTCTTCGCCCGGTGCGACCGCCACGCCGGCGTCGAGGAGTGCCTCGATGACTTCGGTGGTCGTGCGCCCACGCAGGTAGCCCAGAATGGGAAAGAAGAAGTAGTACGCGCCTTCCGGCAGCGGCGCATCGACGCGGAGCGAGTTCGCGACCTGATCGCGAATCGCTTGGCACTCGGCCACGAAACGTCCCGACCACAGCCCGCGCGATCGCACCGGCGCCACCATCATTTGTTGCGCGAGCGTCGACGGGCCGTACAACTGGTGCACCATCGCCTTGTTGATCGCTCGCACGACGCTGACCTCCGCGACCGCATATCCCAAGCGCAGCCCCGCGAACATGAATACCTTCGAAAACGTGAATACGGAAATCGTGCGTTCGAACATTCCGACCAGGGTCGCGGGCGAAATGTGCGAACGCCCGTCGAACGTCATGCCTTCGTAGGCCTCGTCGGAAATGAGCCAGAGGTCGTTGAGCCTCGCGAAGCGCGCAATGGCTTCCAGCTGGGCGCGCGTGAGCACTTTTCCGCTCGGGTTGTTGGGGCTGTTGAGATAAATGGCCGCCGTCTTCGGCGTCACGTGTGCGTCGAGCATCGCGAACACGTCCGGGTCGCTATACAGCCGGGTGTAAAACGGAACTTCGATCACGTTGCCGCCCGCCGCGTGCACCATGCCGCGAAAGAACGGCCAGTACGGGGAGAGCATCATGACGTCGTCGCCGGGGTCGATGAGTGCCGCCACGGTGGCACTCAACGCATTGGTAGCACCGGCCGTGACGAGCACGTTGTCGTGCGACGCGGGAATTTTGTTGTCCTCGCCCAGCTTGGCGACGAGGGCGTCGCGCAGCGGTGCCGTCCCGAAGGTGTCGCAGTAGCGGTGGAAGCCGGGGTTGGCCCGCTGGAAAGCGGCGTCGATCGGCAGCTCGTACGGAGGCGGCGAGTATGCGTCGCCGATGTGCAAACCGACCAGCCCGTCGCCCGCGGTCGCCACCCGGTCGCGAAACTTTTCGTAAACGGAACCGGTGATACGTTCCGAGCGCTCGGCGAATCGGGGGAAGCGCGGCATGGAATGATGGTACACTATCGCCGGAAGTCGCGCGAGTGCGCCCAAAGGGAGGCTGGATGATTCGTCGCTGGATAGTCGGGGTCGTGGCGGGTGCCTGCTTGGCGTGCGCGCCGAGCCATCAGTTCACCGACCCGAGTAGTACCGTGATGGCACTCGCGTCGATCAACCCGAGCCTCGCGACGTTCATCTCCATGCTGGAGACGAGCGGCGTTTCCACACTGCTGCGCGCGAGCAACGCGGTCACCGTGCTGGCCCCGACCAACGTCGCGATCAACGCGCTGGGCGCCGATCGCGTTCGTTTTCTGTTGAGCGACGAGGGTGCCGCGGAGCTCGCTGAGTTCGTCAATGCGTACGTCTTCCCGGGCGCCTACTCGGGCGAAGACATCGCGCGCGGAAAGCTACCCCCGAGTTTGGCCGGAAAGCGCATTACCACGTCGAAAGCGTCCGACGGGCTCCCGCGCGTCGAAGGAACCGGAAAGATTTTGGAATCGATGAAGGGATCGAACGGCTACGTTCACGTCATCGACGTCGTAATTCGATAGCGGAGCACTGGGAGCGAGGCGGTCTGGAAGCGCTAGACCGCACCGAAGAGACTGGTGGGCCCCACTACGGCCCGCCTGGGGGCGGCGTCGCTCCCATAATCCTCAAGCGAATAGTGCCCCTGTTCCATTCGCAAGAATATCCGAGCGAGCCTATATGTCGTCAATATGGAACGAACGAATGAATGGAACGTGCGTGTGCGTGAACGCGTGCTCCCCTCTTGTTGGCCGATGCGATCGTTCCTCTCCGCTCATGCTGCAGCGCGAGATGTGCAATATGGGGTCACATTCGCGCTGCAGAAATCGCGTCGAGGAATCGATCGCATCGGCCTGTTAGGCGAGCCGCGTTCCTACCGTTGCCCTCCGGCCTGTGCCAGCCAGCCTTCGTATTCCATCGCGCGCGCGGCGCGGCGAGCACTGTCGTCGCCCTTCATCTTCGCCACGATGTTGAGGGCGCCATCGATCCCGGACGACACGCCGCCCGTCTTCAAGACGAAGTCGGCGTCCTTGCCCACGAGGTCGGTCCAGTTGCGCAGCATCTCGGGGGCACCATTACCCGCGACGACGAGCACGTCGGGCCACGGGCAATTGCGAATGGCGTAGTCGGGTTCGACCTCGAGGCCGCCGCTGCGAATCGCCTTGCCGTCTTCCGAGATCGTGTAGACGAAGAAGCCACCCGCGTTGGCGAATGCTTCGCTGGGGGCCGTGACGTCGAATAAATCGACGCCGTCGTACAAGACCACCGCGACGTGGGTGAGGCTCTTCACCGCGACGAGCTTCTGCCCGCACGTCTTGCAGGTCCCGCTCGCATCGACGATGTCGGCGTTACCCTCGCACGCGTCCTTCGGGCAAATGTAGCCCGCGCGCGTGCTGGGGTCGTAGCAGTGTCCGGGTCCGCCCGCGAACGCGGCGGATGCGATGAGCATTAGCATTGCTGTACAGAGTACCGTTCTCATGGTTCGACTCCTTGGTTAGTTCCAGTACGACCAACTCGGATACAACTCCACCCACCACCGCTGGAGCATGTCTTCGTCGAGTGCCAAGATACCGTCGCGCGTGGTCTTTTCCGGCAGCGGAAAGTAGGCCGTGAGGCGGTCCACGACGCGCGCGCGTTCGACCCCGTCGATGCGCGGAATCAAGTGCCACAACGTGACCGCGTCGTCTTTCGTCGACGCCGCCAGCACCGCGTCGACGGACCCCGCCGACGTGCTGTCGAAGTCCACGTGCGCGAGGGCGTCGACCAATCCGGCGGGCGCTTGCACTTCGTGCGGCGTCCCCGGCCCGACACTCCTGCGCAATTCGCAGCGCGCGCCCGCCGGCACGATCACTTCGCGGCCGTCGCGCTCGAAGGACACGAAGCCGAGTTTGACTTCCAGCGAACCGTTGCCTTCGGCGTCGACCACGAGGTGGTACTGGCAGCCGAGGTCCTCCGCGACACCCGACGGCGTATCGACGAAGAAGAGCCGCGGCGGCGCCCAGATGAAGGCACTCACTTCGCCGCGGGCGAGCTCGATGCGATGCTCCTTGTCGCTCGAGCCCTTCAGTCGAATCGCACTCGCGGGCCCGACCGTCACGTGGCCGATGTTGGCAACGTCGACGCGCGCGCGCGAGGTCGCGTCGGTCTCGAGCCACTCGCCCGTGCGGAGCGTTCCCTTACCCGACACGTTGCGCGTGCCGATTACCGGCGCGCCGTCGATCGTCGTTACGTCCCAGCCGCCGCCGCCCGTTGCGCGCGATTGCCATTCGCGAATTCCCGCGAAGACGAGCACCGACGCCGCGACGACGAGACCCGCGCGCCAGACGAGTCGCTTCCGCTGCGGCATGCGAAGGATGTTGCCGTCGAGTCTGCTTTCGATCCCACTCCACAAATCCGTGTTCGGTTCGATGTCGCGCGGAAGCAGCGACGTCGCGTCGCGCACACGAACCAACGACGCCAGCTCCGCGGCGCACGCGGCACACGACGCCGTGTGCTCGCGAATCGCCACGGCCATTTCCGGCGCGGCGTCCCCGTCGACGAAGTCGTTCAACAATTCTCTGATTTCTGCGCACGTCATCGTTCCAACACCTCACGCAACAAGCGGCGCGCTCGATGGAGCTGCGCCTTCGAGGTTCCCACTGCGATGCTCATATGATTCGCGATCTCTTCGTGGCGATAGCCTTCGACATCGTGGAGGACGAACACCACGCGCGCCTGCGGCGGGAGCGCCGCGACGGCGCGTTCCAAATCGACGCGCGACGCAGCACCGTCGTCGCGGCGCCCACGTACCGGCTCGACCGCGTCCAACACATCCGAGCCCGATTCACGGGACGACCACTTCTTGTCTCGGCGTAGCGTCATCAAGACCATGTTCACCGTCAGTCGATAGAGCCAGGACGCGAAGGCCGCGTCCGATTCGAGGAGCGAAAGCTTCTGCCACGCATGCACGAAGGCATCCTGGGTAAGCTCGCTCGCTTTCCCTCGCTCGCCGCACAGGCGCAGACACAGCGCGTACACCCGACCAGCGTGCGAGCGATACAGCCGTTCGTAGGCCGCGCGGTCGCCCGCGCGCGCCAGGCGCACCCACGCCGCGACTTCGATCGCGTCCGGCGGGGTCGTCACCGTCGACTCCATGGCTCTGGCGTGCATTCGTGGATCGCAGGCTCCTTCGTCCGTTTAGATGCCATGGTTCTCCGAAAGGTTGGAATGCCGTCGACGCTTCCCCCGTCACCGTTCGCGCTATATAATGAGTCAAGTCGACCCGACGCGGGCACAACTTCGCGCTCCCAGGGTCGACCCCCATCCGTCAGGAGGTTGGATCGATGAGAGGATTCTTGGTTCGCGGGCTCATCACGGCACTCGGGCTGTGGGTCGCGTCGGCGATACTTTCCGGCGTCCACTCGACCGGTTTCTTGGCGATTCTCGGCGCGGGGCTTCTGCTCGGCATCGTCAACGCGTTCATTCGTCCGCTCATCATCGTCCTGACACTGCCGGTGACGATCGTCACCCTGGGCCTCTTTATCCTGGTGATCAACGCTGCGATGGTGGGCTTGGTTGCGAAGATGCTCGGCGGATTTTCGGTCGACGGATTCGGTTGGGCGCTCGCGACTGCCATCGTCGTATCGATCGTCAGCTGGTGCGCGAACGGTTTCGTGGGCGCGTCGGGGCGCTTCGAGCGCTTCGCCGGCGGCCGTCGCCAGCCCTAGCGTGACCGAGCGCCACCAAAAGGACCCGCGCGGCCGCTTCTCCAACCGCGTCGACGACTACGTTCGCTATCGTCCCCACTATCCGCGCGAGCTGGTGACGTGGCTTCGCGAGACAGTCGGACTCGCGCCCTCGTGGCACATCGCCGACGTCGGGAGCGGCACCGGATTCCTCTCGCTACGATTCCTCGAAAACGGCAATCCCGTCTACGGCGTCGAACCCAACGCGGCCATGCGCGCGGCGGCCGAGCGCGAGTTTGCCGGCAACGACCGCTTCGTTTCGGTCGACGGCTCTGCGGAGGCCACGACACTTCCCGATCATTCGATCGACCTCGTGTGCGCGGGACAGTCGTTCCATTGGTTCGAGTTGGAAGCCACGCTGTGCGAGTGGCGTCGCATACTGAAGGCGGACGCTTGGGCGTTGATCGTGTTCAACACGCGCCTCGTCGAAGCCACGCCGTTCATGCGCGCGTACGACCGCTATCTGGTCGAGCACGCGGTGGATTACACCGGCGTCGACCATCGGCTCGGCTTGACGAAGCGTCTGCGCACGTTCTACGGCGACTATCGCGAACGACGCTTCCGCTTCACGCTGCATCACCATTACGACGACGTGCGCGGGCTCTCGATGTCGTCGTCGTACGTCCCGGCGCCGGGAGACCCGAGGCACGAGGCGTTCTTCGCGGGATTGCGCGAGATCTTCGACGCGCACGCGGTGGACGGTGTGGTGGAGTTTCCCTACGAAACGGAGGCGTACCTGCAGCGCGTCTAGTCGATCAGCGGCCGCGCGAACACCGCGTCCCACGCAACCAGCGCGGGCTTGGGATTCAAGTCGACGTCGACCAGACCGAGTGTGCCGAACAAGTAGAGAATCGGGTTGGGCGGGAACGACGACAGGTCCAAGTCGGTAAACGTGAGTTGAAAGACCGCAATCGCCTTCGCTTCTGCGAGCAATTGCGATTGCCGCAGAATGTAGCGACGCTGTTCGTCTTCGCTCGACACGAACGTATCGACGGTCGCCGACGACCAGCCGCCTTCGGTGACCATGACCGGAATCGTGCGCGCATCCACCAAGCGTGAGTAGTAATTGAGCGGCACGTCTTCGGGTTGATCGAAACCGGAGAGATACGGATACGACGAGAGTCCCAATTCTTGAATGAAGGGAAAGTCGACGAAGTCCTGGTCGATGCCTTGATAGACGTTCGACCCGCCCAGTCTTCCCCACGCCCAGTCGACCTGCACGCTGACACTCAGTTTCACACTCGAATCGACCGCGCGCACGTCGACGGCCGCGTCGTTCACGACCTGCCGAATGGCTTGGTAGAGCGAATCGGGCGCGGCGCCGCGAATCAGATTGGTCTCGAGTGCCAACCCGAGGTGTTCGGGGCGCACGATGCTGTCGATCACGACCGCATAGCGTCGAAACATCGATTGAATGGCGGGCTCGGTGATGCTGCGACCGTTGCGCACGAGCGCCTCGGATTCGCCGCCGCGATTGAGCCCGTTGGCGGGATCCAAATAAATCCACAGCTCGTGGCCCTTGGCGCGGTAGTAGTTCGCGAGCTGCTCTTGGTCGCGAATGACAAGCGCATTGACCGAGACACCCGCGAGTAGTGAGTCCCACGGCAACTCGAAGCTCATGATGGCGGCGTCGGCGCGCAAGGACCACATGTCGATGGCGGCAATGGCGGTCGGAAAATCATTGCGGGGCGGGATACCGGAGAACCCCATGCGATACGTGCGCGTGGCGCCGTCGCCGGTCGGGATCGACGTGCCGTCGTCGGAGCACGCGAGAAATAGCGCGCAAGCAATCGTCGCAGTGAGCGTCCAAGTGTGGCGAGCAAGCGCGATCATCGTGTTCCTCGTGCGGCCCGGGCGTGCAAACCGCGCGCCAAACAGTGCTTTGTTTCACCCATAATTCCGTTGTATGCTACGGGTGTATCGACTGGCGCCGCAAGCGCCGACGAGCCTACTATGTCGTTTCGCATGCTCAATCTTCCGGAGCCCATCCTCCGCGCCCTCGACGACGCGGGATACGAGACTCCCACCGAGATTCAAGCGCAAGCCATTCCGCCCGCGCTCGAAGGTCGCGACTTGATCGGTCGCGCCCAGACCGGCACCGGCAAGACGGCCGCGTTCGCGATTCCAATTTTGGTGCGTCTCGCCAAGGAATCCGCACGCCGCGACGCGCCCTCCGAACAGGAGTCGGCCTCCGACGCGGAGGCGTCCCAACCGCACGGGCGTCCGCCGCACCACCCGCGCCGCAAGAGCCATGAGAGTTCGACGCGCGTCGTGCGTTCGTTGATTCTGACCCCGACGCGCGAGTTGGCACTCCAGATCGAAGAATCCTTCAAGGCCTACGGCAAGTATGTCGACGTCCGTACCCTCGCGGTGTACGGCGGTGTGCGCATCGACCGCCAGTTGAAGAAACTCCACGCCGGCGTCGACGTGATCGTCGCCACACCGGGTCGTCTTCTCGACCATCTCGGACGCCACACCGTCGACCTTCGTCACGTCGAAGTCTTCGTGCTCGACGAAGTCGACCGCATGTTCGACATGGGCTTCATCCAGGACGTGCGCAAGATCATCGCGAAGATCCCCGAGCAGCGACAAACGCTGCTCTTCTCCGCGACCATTTCGTCGGAAGTGCGACGCCTGGCCGAACGCGTCCAGCACGACGCGATCCTGATCGAAGTCGGCGCGCAGCAGACACCCATCGACACCATCACGCAGTACGTGTTCCCGGTCCCGCGTGACCGGAAGCTCGATCTCCTTCGCACCATGCTGGAGAACGAGCACTGGGACATGGTGCTGGTATTCTGCGGGACCAAGGACAACGCCGAATTCCTGACGCGACGTTTGGCCCACGCCGGCATCGACGCCGCCGAATTGCACTCGAACCTGTCGCAGTCCGAGCGCAAGCAGGCGCTGGACGGATTCAAGAACGGCGAGCATCGCGTCCTGATCGCGACCGACATCGCCGCGCGCGGGCTCGACATCGACGGCATTTCGCACGTGGTCAACTACGACGTCCCGCGCAACGCCGAAGACTACATCCACCGCATCGGCCGCACCGGTCGCGCGACGGCCCTGGGCGACGCGGTGACGCTGGTCGCTTTCGACGAAGAGGAATTCATCGACCGCATCGAGAAGCACATCGGTGCGAAGATCGAACGGCGTCGCTACAAGGACTTCGACCACGGTGTCGGGCGCGTCGGGCCACCCAAGGATTCGTCGAGCCGCTTGCGCCAAGGATCGCGACGCTCGTCCAAGCGCCGCTACGTGTAGTTCCTCGGCGTTTCTCGCCCAAATCGCGGATCGCGCTTCCGCCATTTCGTGCTGGAAATCCCCGCTCCCCAATCGGACATCCTTCGGCGCTCGCTTCAACCTAGACGCCCTTCGCGCCACGTCGCCGCAATCGGTCCGTTTCTTGCCGAAGCCTACCCCGTCGTTCTCACCGAACTGCGCGGCGGTCGTGCACCCCGGCGAACGCATTCGTGCCTTCGTGGGGAGTATCGTGCGCCACTGTCAGGTGCGCCGGCTTGCGGGGTGCGCGCCGCGCGAGAACGGCACCGCGATCGTGCGTGATGTTCTTCGCACCGATCGGAAAGGAGTGCCCCTTGATGCACAAGTGGTTCAACTCGCGCGGGCGTATCAGTCGTCGACAGTACTTGCTGTCGTGCCTCGCGATCTACTTGCTCACGTTCGGCTGGTTCTACATCGGCGGTTTGATGAGCGCGAACCAAGACGTCGCGATCAAGACCACCGGCATGCTGGTGTTCGTCACGACCCTCGTTGCGGGCGGTGTGGCGAACGGCTTCTTGATCATCCGTCGCTTGCATGATCTCGGCAAGCCGGCTTCGCACGGGTGGCTGCTTCTGGTGCCGATGTACAGCATCTATCTCCAGCTCGTGCTCCTCTTCGCGAGGGGTGTCGAGGGGCAGAACCAATACGGTCCCGACCCGGCGACGGCCTAGGCACCGTCGGGAAACGCAATGTCCCAGAGACCGCCCGGGTGATTCGCCCGGGCGGTTTTTTTGTTACAGTGTCCGCATGAAGCTGGAAACGTGGCTCTTGTTCTGCGCGACGGAAACCGTGCTGTGCTTCATCCCCGGTCCCGCGGTGTTGTGCGTGGTGTCGTCGGCGCTCACACGCGGCGCGCGCTCCGGCTTTCACTCGAGTCTCGGTATCCTCGCGGCGAACACGACCTACTTCGCGCTTTCGGCCATGGGGCTGGGTGTGGTGTTGATCGCATCGCGGACCGTGTTCGTGGTGATCAAGTCGGTCGGTGCCGCGTACCTCGTGTTCCTGGGGCTGCGTATGGTGCTCGCGAAGCCGGATGCGAGCGTCGCGTCGGCCAAGAGCGACGCCACCGCGCGCGGCGCCTTCTGGAACGGTCTCGTGGTGCAGATCGCCAACCCCAAAGCGATCATCTTCTTTACCGCCCTGCTCCCGCAGTTCATCGACCCCGACGCGGCGGTCGCCTCGCAGATTTTCATCTTGGCGGCGAGCTCGATCGTGATCGAGCTGGGCGTACTGTCGATCTATGTCGCGGCGTGCCACAACGCGCGGCGTTGGTTTCGCGGCGGACGCTTGGGCGGTGTCCTGCAGCGTGTCGGCGGCGGGCTCTTGATTCTAGCCGGCGCTCGCCTGGCGGCGATGCGCAATGGCTAGGCGCTCGTGCGACGTCGCCGTGGTGGGCGCGGGCCCCGCGGGTGCCGCGACCGCGTTGTATGCCGCGCGCGCGGGCCTCGACGTCACCTTGATCGACAAGCGCACGTTCCCGCGCGACAAGATTTGCGGCGACGCGGTGGCGCGAAAAAGCCTCTCGCACTTGCACGAACTCGGACTGTTCGACCGCGTGAGCGTCGAGACGCACGAGCCCATCGGCCGCGCGGTGCTGTCGTCGCCCAATGGGCGCGAGGTCGCGATCGATCTCTCCTCGAGCGACGAGCCGTCGCCCCACATGGTGTGCCGGCGCGAGATCTTCGATAACGTGCTGGTGGACGCCGCGCGCAAGCAGTGCACCGTAATGGAAGGTGCCATCGTCACGGACATCGTGCAGAACCACGGCCGCGTCGAGGGCGTCGTGGTGAAGGATGGAGCCACCGAGCGCGCGCTTCGCGCGCGTGTGACCGTGGGCGCGGACGGCTTCGACTCGGTGGTGGCGCGACGCTTGGGGCTCTATCGCCACGATTCGTCGCGCTGGTTCGTCGCGACGCGCGGTTATTATCGCGGCCTCGACGTGGCGCCGCGCACGGTCGAAGTGCATTTCTTCGACGAAACGCTGCCCGGGTTTCTGTGGCTCTTCCCCACCGGTGACGGCGTCACCAACGTCGGCTTGGGCCTCGTCCACCTCGACTTGAAGCGCCGCCACGTGAAGCTGCGCGACGTGCACGAAGCCGTGCTGGCCTCGCCGCGCATGCGTGATCGCTTTCGCGGTACGGAGCGAATCGGAGAGGTGCACGGCTGGAACCTCCCGACGCCGGATTTCACTCGCACACTTTCGGGCGACGGATTCCTGCTCGCGGGCGACGCGGCCGGATTGGTCGACCCGTTCTCGGGCGAAGGCATCGGCAACGCGCTGGATTCGGCCAAGGTAGCCACGGACGTGATCGCGGAGAGTGCGCTGGCGCAATATCCGAAACGATTGTGGGAGGTCGTCAACGGGCGCGAGATCAAGCTCCACTACCAGCTGCGTTCGCTGGCGCGCAGCCGCGGCTTGGTCGACTTCCTCGTGGGTCGCGCGGCGGCGCGGCCCGACGTGCTGTCGTGGCTGCAAGCGATGACCTCGGCCGACGGGTCGATCGCGCGCAAACGCGACCTCCTCTCGCCGCTCACCTACGCCCGGCTCTTCGTCAAGCGCTAGCAACAAAAAAGGCGCCGGCCGCGGGGCCGACGCCTTCTTCGAATTCGCTCGTCGCGCGCGTCGCTACTTCACGACCGTGATCTTCTTCGTGAGCGACTGCGACGCCGTCTGCATCTTCACGAAGTAGACGCCGGACGGAACGTCGTGCGCGTCGAACTGCACCGAGCTCGGGCCCGCCGCATACGAGCTCGAATCGAGCAACGTGGCGACGCGACGGCCGGCGACGTCGTACACCGCGATCGACACGCGACCCGTCTGGCCCATCGTGAAGGCGACGGTGGCCGTGCCGGCCACCGGGCTCGGGTACGGTGTCGAGAGCGCGAACGTCGGCGTGCTGCCGGCGACCGGCGTCGCCGTGACTTCGTGCATGCCGCGATACACCAGCGAGTAGTTCTGCGAGTCGGACGGGCTGAGCGATCCTTTGTGCCCGACCGTCACGCGATAGAGTCCCGCGGGGGCCGAGCTGATGTCGACCTGCTCGACGTTGTCGAGGGTATTGTCCGCACGCGTGGCATTGTTCGCCGGTGCAGCGAGACTCAAGTGCCACGGGAGTGTCGTGGTCAACGTCGGCACGTGCACGACGCGCAAGTCGAGATCGTTGACCAGGACGGGCGTCGAGTTGTCGACCGCGATGGGGCCCGCACCACCCGGCGGATCCGTCCACGCGATGGTCACGCGCGCGTTTTGCGGCGAGCTGATCTGGAAGAAGTAGGTGTCGGTCTCGCCGGTGTTGAGGCCGGCTTCGATGACACCCGCGTCGGTGCCCGGAGCGGCGTGGACGATGTCGACCATGCGATGGATGTTCAAGAGACCCCAGCCGTTCATGTAGTCGGGGCCGTCGGCCGGGCCCGCTTCGTCGGCGCCATTGACGACGAGCGCCTTCAACGTCGAGGACCACGGCGACGTGCCTTTGACCGTTTCGTAGTCCTGCGCTACGAGGTTGATCGAGCCGGCCGCGTTGGGTGTCGCCATCGACGTGCCCGACATGTTGATGTAGGCATTGTTCGCCGTGCTGTTGCACGAGAGCAGACTGACGCCGTTGGCCACGATGTCGGGTTTGATGCGGCCGTCGTCGGTCGGTCCCCAGCTGGTGAAGGACGTCAGCACGACGTCGCTCGGCTGCGTGTAACCGACCGCGATGTCGTTGCAGGCACCCACGCACAGAATGTTCTTGGCGTTGCTGAAGTAGCAGATGGTGTCGTACCCGCCGTCTTGACCATCGGGCGGGTGCGAATCCGTCGCGAGCACCAGGTTGTAGCTGGTGTCGAAGTGGTAATGGCTGCCCGTAACGGGACCGACGTCGTCGCGCTCGTTACCAGCCGCCACACAAATCAAATAGTAGGGCGCGTTGTACGCGATGTTGTCGTAGTCGATGGCGCTGCCGTCGTAGTACCCGAACCCGTAGTCTTGCGTGGTGCTGACGTTCGGGTCGCCGTACCAATAATAGGTGCTTCCATTGAAGTACCACCCGGTGATGTACCCGTACGAGTGATTCGAGATCTGCAAGCCGGCCGCAGCGGCCGTCGCCATCTCGGCGGTGTCGTTGGTCCATTCGTAGGAGCGCAGCGGCGCCGCATACGACATCCCGCGCGAACTCACATTGACGCCGCCCGCGACCAGCGTGCCCGCGACGTGGGTCGAGTGGGCAAGGAGCGACCCGCCGTCCATCGCGACCACGCGCCCGCCGAACTCCTGGTGCGCGACGCGCACGAGGCCGCCGTCCCACAACGCCAACTCACCCGGCGCCGTGGTGGCACCCGTCAGGTTGTAGAAGCCGTTGCCCACGCCCGCCGGCCACACGTCGTAGGTGCGCACGGTGAGCGCGGCGTTGAGATTGTCGACCGTGTAGTACGCGGGGGCACCGGTGTCGCGAATGTACATCAGCTTGATGTTCGGATCGTTGTTCAGCGCTTGCTGCACGGGATCCGTCGAGTTGAGCAGCTCGTAGTAACGAGGCGTCAGCTTCGACTGGGTTGCGCGACGGAACTCCTGCGACAGTTCGTTCAGCTTGGCGACATTGGTCGAACGTTGCGCGAATGCGTCGGCGCCGAGTCCCGCGAGCACGCAGATAGCGAGGATCGCGGTCGCCGGGCGACGAAGCCCGCTTCGGGAGATGGATAGACGCATCGAGTTTCTCCTGTTTCCTAGATGTTGACGGTGCTGGCTGGCCGCACGGGGCGGTCTAATTATAGCATATGCATCATGCGAAGAACCGCACATTGTCGGCGCCGCCAAGCCACACACGCGGTTCGACAGGGAAAGTGCCAGCAACCGCGCGACACGCCGCGTACTGCTATTAATGAAGAACGCATGAAGCGTACCGGCTCGACGCTATAGCAGGATCTCCCGAACGGCGGCTTCGATCTCGGCGGCGGTGAATGGCTTTTCGACGACGCGCGTCGCACCGAGCAGCTGGGCGCTCTGCAAGAACACGCGATTGCTCGGGGAACTGATGGCGACGCACTTGGTGAGCGGGCTTTCGCGCTGAAGGTACATGATCACCTCGAGGCCGTCTTTCTCGGGCATCAAGATGTCCGCGATCACGACGTCGAAGGCATTCTTGCGGAGCGTCTCGATGGCCTCCTTGCCGTCGGAGGCCTCACTCACCTCGAAGCCGGCCCGGGTGAGCGTGTCGCGCAGCATGCTTCGTATCTGCGGCTCGTCATCCACGACCAGAATACGGGGCTTCATCAGTCTCCCTCCTAGGGCCCTCCAATAGCCCGTTCCGTAGAGGAGTCTATGCTCCGCTAGTCCGCTTTGGAAGGACATTCCTGACCGGCTGCCTTGCCGTTCCGGAGTTGTCTCTTGCGAAAGGAACCTGGCCGGTTATATTGGCGTACAAGTTCCCAGACCGGAAGAGAGTGCCTCAAGAGTTCCTATTCCACCGCCGTAAACGCTTGGCGGGGTCCTTGCAAAACATCGACACATGCGCGCACCGCTTCACATCACGTACGTCGGACACGCCACCTGCCTCATCGAGATGGACGGCGTCCGCTTGCTGACGGACCCGGTTCTTCGTAACCGCGTCGGGCACATCCGCCGCCAGGGCGGCACCGTCGATCCGTCATGGTCGAACCATATCGACGCCGTGCTGATTTCGCATGCGCACTTGGATCACCTCGACCTGCCTTCGCTGCGACACTTGGGCCGCGACACGCGCCTGATTGTCCCCGAAGGAAGCGGCGACCTCCTCGCACGCCACAACTTTCGCAACGTGGAAGAAGTTCGGCCCGGCCAGTGGACGCGGGTCGAGTCCGTCGAGGTGGAAGCGACGCGCGCCACCCACGACGGCACACGCCATCCGTTCGGCCCCGTGGCCGAGACGCTGGGCTTCGTCGTCCATGGACAGCGGGCCGTGTACTTCGCGGGCGACACCGACATCTTCCCCGAGATGGACGGCATCCATGACTCACTCGACGTGGCCCTCTTGCCCGTGTGGGGTTGGGGACCGACCCTCGGCGATGGCCACATGAATCCGCGTCGCGCAGCCGAGTCGTTGACCATGCTGCGCCCGCACACCGCGATTCCGATCCACTGGGGCACCTTTGCGCCGTTCGGATTGGGTTGGCTGCGCCCTCGCTTCTTGATTGACCCTCCCTACGACTTCGTGGAACACGCCAGCGACCTGGCGCCCGATGTCGACGTGCACGTCGTGCACCCCGGGAATCGGTTCCGTTTCGTCAACTAATCGTCAATAATCGACCCCATGGGTCGTTCGGCTCGGTCCCTCTACTCGGTGGTCCGGAGGGTCGCAGTACTTTGGGCCGTCGAGGTCGGCGCCCTGTGGGTGATGGCGCGCGGGCTGCCCGGTCTTTCGCTCGAAGGATGGGGCGCCGCCGTGCTCGGCGTCGCCGCGGTCGGACTTCTGAACGCGCTGGTCCGTCCCCTCCTGCTGTACCTCACGCTTCCCTTTACCGTGCTTTCCTTCGGGATTCTCACCCTCGTCATCAACGCCGTGGTGGTTTCCCTGGCCGCGTTCTTGGTGCCGGGGCTTCACATCACGAACTTTGCCACCGGCATCGTCGTCGCACTCGGGTTGTCGGTGGTCAACACGGTGAGCGCGTCGCTGTTGGCGTTCAACGACGAAGACTCCGTGTATCGCAATATTGTGCGCCGCATCGCGCGTCGGTCGCACCCGATGCCCGCCGACGCGCCGCCCGGAATCATCTTCGTGGAGTTCGACGGGCTCTCGTACGAAACGCTCGTGCGTGCGACGCGCGACGGCTACCTGCCGACACTCGCGTCGTGGGCGCGAAACGGATCACATCGCGTGTCGCGCTGGGACTGCGGCGTGCCTTCGCAGACGTCGTCGAGCCAAGCGGGGATTCTAATGGGCAACAACTTCGACATACCGGGATTTCGCTGGTACGAAAAAGCGACCGACCACATCGTGGTGTCGAACGATCCCTCCGACGCCGCACGCATCGAGCAGCGCGTGTCGCGCGGCGCCGGGCTTCTCCGGCTCGACGGCTTGAGTGTGTTTAACATGTTCACCGGCGATGCCGAAAAAAGTGTCGCGACGATCAGCACCTTTTCGTCACCCGCGCGCCAGGTTCGCAAGACGTCGTCGCTCTACTTCTCCTATTACCTCAATCCTTACAACTTCACGCGTGCGCTCGTGCTGATGGTGTACGAGATCGTGATCGAGCGCGGGGAAGCCTTGCGCCAGAAGGCGCGCAACGTTCGCCCGCGCGTGTCGCGCGGCGGCAGTTTTCCACTCTTGCGCGCGATGTCGACGGTGGCGCAACACGAGCTGGGCACGTACACGCTCGTGCGCGAGATGTTCGCGGGTGTCCCGACGGCGTACATCACGTACGTCGGCTACGACGTGGTGGCGCACCACGCGGGTCCCGAGAGCCCCGACGCGCTTCGTATCCTGCGCGATCTCGATCGTCGCCTCGCCACACTCGCGCGGGCCGCCAACGATTCGCCCCGACCATATCGCTTCGTGGTGTTGTCCGACCACGGACAAACGCCCAGCGTTCCGTTTCGACAGCGTCACGGCCGGACCATCGACCAAGTCGTGCAATCGTTGGTGAGCGAGAAGCGGACGGTGCGAGCCTCGACGCTCGACACCGAAGGATGGGGACACGTCAACGCGCTCCTGACCGAAGCGATCCATCACGACCGCTTGACCGGGCGCGCGGCGCGCAGCTTCTTGCGCCGGCGCACGCGCGAAGGCTACGTCGAGCTCGGCAATCGCAAGCGCGAAGCCGCGCACGGCGACGTGGTGGTGTGCTCGTCCGGCAATCTCGGATTGATCTATTTCGCCGACACGCCTGATCGTTTGACGCTCGAGGCGATCGCCGTCGATCATCCGGGCTTGATCGAAGGGCTGGTCGCTCATGACGGCGTCGGATTCGTGATGGTGCGCTCGGGATTGCACGGAGCGGTTGCGATGGGGCGCGACGGCGTGCACTTGCTGCGCGAGGGCCGCGTCGAAGGAACCGACCCGCTCGCCGACTACGGCGCGCACGCGGCCGCGCAACTCTTGCGCTTCGACGCGTTCCCGCATTGCGGCGACGTCGTGGTCAACGGCCGCTACCACGCCAGCGCCGATCAAGTGGAGAGCTTCGAGGAGATGGTGGGCGCGCACGGCGGACTCGGCGGCGCGCAAACGCACGGATTCCTCATGTGCCCGTCGCAATGGGCGATGCCGAGCGAAGAGATCGCGAACGCCGAGGACCTGCACCAGCTCTTTGTCCGCTGGCGCGACATGCTCGCCGGCGGCGACGATCCGTCGGGCGCGCGCGTGGACGCCCTTCGATCGATGCCGTATAGTTGACGACATGCCCCGCACCCCTCGCACCGACCATGCCGCCGCCCGCGAACGCGATTCATTGCGCCGCCAGATCGACGCCATGCGCGCCGAGCTCGAGGAGTACCGCACCGCCCAGACCCATCTGCGCGACACCGAGCAGCGCTTGCGCGCGTTGGTCGACCAAGCCCCGATCGTCGTGTTCGCGATCGATCGCGACGGCGTCTTCACGCTGTCCGAGGGCCGCGGCCTCGAGGCCTTGGGCTTGAAGCCCGGCCAGGTGGTCGGAGAGTCGGCGTACGAAGTCTATCGTGACACGCCCCGCATCGTCGACAACGTGCGCCGTTGTTTGGCCGGCGAATCGATCAACGAAGTGGTCCACGTCGGCGATCTGGTGTTCGAGTCAATTTACACGCCTAGGCGCGACGTCCACGGCTTCGTGGCCGGAGTCTCCGGTGTGGCCTGGGACGTGACCCAGCGCATGCGCGCGGAAGAGGCGAACAAGGCCCTCGAGACGCAACTTCTGCAAGCGCAAAAGATCGAGACCATCGGGACGCTGGCCGGCGGCATCGCGCACGATTTCAATAACATTCTCTCACCCATCATCGGTTACACCGAGATCGCCATGGATCAGCTCAGCGCGAGCGATCCGGCGCGCGCGGACTTGGAGCAGGTCATGAACGCCGCCCAGCGCGCGAAGGAACTCGTGCGGCAGATTTTGATCTTCGCGCGCGGCGGGAGCGAGGAACGCAAACCGCTTCAATTGCACTTGGTGATTCAGGAAGCGTTGCGGCTCATTCGTTCGACGATGCCGTCGACCATCGAGATATCGCAGCACGTGGCTGCGCGCGGCGATACGGTGGTGGCGGACGCGGCGCAAATGCACCAAGTCATCATGAATCTCTGCACCAACGCGGCGCACTCGATGCGCGACAAAGGCGGTGTGTTGCGCGTCGAGCTCGCGCGAGAAGAAATCGACGAGGAAGCGGCGAAGCACGTGGTGGGGTTGAAACCGGGTTCTTATGTAGTGTTGAAAGTTCGCGACGAGGGTGTGGGTATGGATGCGCCGACCATCGCGCGCGTGTTCGAGCCGTTTTTCACCACCAAGAAGTCGGGCGAAGGAACCGGGCTCGGGCTTTCGGTCGTCCACGGCATCGTGCACAGCCACGGCGGCGCTGTTGCAGTCGAGAGCGAGGTGGGCCGGGGCTCGACGTTTCGCGTCTACCTACCCAGCGCGCCGTCCGCGACGGACGAAGCCACCGACGCGCGCGCGCCCGAGTCGGAGGGTCGCGGCGAGCACGTACTGGTGGTCGACGACGAACCCGACGTCGCCCACTTGCTGGAGCGAATGCTGGTCGGGCGCGGCTACCGGGTGACGGTGTTCACGTCGAGCGACGAAGCACTGGCCGCATTTCGACATGAACCGACCGCGTTCCAAGCCGTCATCACCGATCACACCATGCCGCGGATGACGGGCGTCGAGCTCGCGCGCATTCTGAAGTCGCTGCGCGCCGACGTGCCCGTGATTCTCACCACCGGCTACGGTGACAAGGTCGCCTCCGCGCCGGCCGGTTCCGGGGTCGACGCGGTGGCGGGAAAGCCGATCGACGCCGCGGGCCTCGCCAAGGCGCTGCGTCGCTTGCTCGCGGACGCGTAACCGTTATTTCTTCAAGGCGGCGATGATCTCATCGTGCGAAGGGAAACGTCCCGCTTTCTTCTTCGAAAACACGAGCGTTTCGCCACTTCGAATCTCGAAGGCTCCACCCTTCCCCTTGATCAACTCGATCGCGATCCCGGGGAAAGCTTTTTCCAGCGCGGCCTTCAAACTGAAGGCCTGGGGCGTGTAGTCTCAAGGGATGCAATATTCGATCGAAACGTGCATGCGCGACCTCCTTCCACGAGTGGCAAAGAATAGCACGGTTTGCGCGTCGATCGGGGGCGCGTTACAATGGCGCACTCCATGACCCCGCGACGCTCCAGCATTCTACTCGCGTTGGCCACCCTCGCGGGCTTGATACTCGCGGCCGAAGTCGTGCTCTGGATCGCGGCCCCCGTCGCCGATCCCACGCGCTCCGCCGCGCAACACGTCAACGCTCAGAATCCCTACATCCGTTTCGAATACCCGCGACGTTACGCGGCCGTCACCGAGATCGAACCCGGGCTTCCCGGCATGGACGGGCGCCACTCTTTCACCACCAACGCCTACGGTTTTCGCGGCGATTCGCTCGCCGTGCCCAAGCCGCCGCGTGAATACCGCGTGTTCGTCGTGGGCGGGAGCACCGCCGAGTGCTTCTACCTCGACGACGCCGACGACATGTCGCGCGTCGCGCAGAATGCGCTCGCCGCTGATACGGCGCGCGTCGTGAAGGTGTACAACGTCGGCCTCTCGGGTACCGCGAGCGACGACCACGTCGCCATGATCGCGCAACGGCTGGTGCATCTCGAGCCCGACGCCGTCGTAGTGTTCGCGGGCGTCAACGACTTGCGCCGTTCGATTCAAGACTTCGATTACTTGCACTACACGTCGTACCGCGCGGCGTCGCCGCCGCTCTACCGGCGCGTGCTACTGAAATCGCAGATCGTGCGGCGCGCCGTCTACTTCAAGCGGCGCGTCGATCCCGACCCCGAACAAGTGCTGGAAGCCCGAACTCTAAAGAGCGACTACGTACGCAAGGTTGCGCTGCAGCAATCGACGCCCGTCACGAGCGCGCCGGTGCGCGTCGACACGACGAGCTATCGAACCAATTTGCGTACGATTGCTGGTATCGCGCGCGCCAATGGTTTCGCGTTGGTGTTCGTGACGCACCCGAGCTCGTGGAATTCGCAAGTCGATCCGTCGATTCGCGAGCACCATTGGATGTGCGTATACGACGGCGTCGCGTATCGGGAGGACGCGATGGACGCCGCGCTGGAGCGACTGAACAATGTGATGCGCGCGGTGGCGGTGGAGGATTTGGTGCCGCTCTTCGACCTCGCGCGCGAGACGCCCAAGTCGTCGGAGTACTTCTACGACGATTGTCATTTCAATCGACACGGCGCGTTTGCGGCCGGCAGCGGGCTCGCGCGCTTCATGATGGAGCACGTGCTCGCGCGCACGGACCGCGTACGCGCGAAGGGAGGAATGCCATGAGCCCCGCCTGGCCGTGGTACGTCGCCGGTCCCATTTTCGGCTTGATGGTGCCGCTGTCGATCTTGATCGAGAATCGACGCTGGGGCATATCGTCGTCGTTTCGACACTTGTGCGCGATCGCGTCGCCGGTCAAGCCCGCGTTCCTTCGTTACGATTGGAAGAACGACTCGTGGAATCTCTTTTTCGTGGCCGGCGCGATCATCGGCGGGTTTGTCGCCGCGCACTGGTTTCCAAACGCCGCGGTCCCGTCCATCAATCCCAAGACCGTCGCGGCGATCCGCGCCATCGGCTTCGATGCACCGCGCGGTCTCGTGCCCGCGGAAGCCTTTGCGTTTTCGCAACTCGCGACGTGGCGCGGCTTCGTGATGGTGGTCGTGGGTGGATTCCTGGTCGGCTTCGGGACGCGCTACGCGAACGGATGCACGTCGGGGCATTCGATCACCGGACTCGCGATGCGCGAGTGGCCGTCGTTGGTCGCGACGATCTGCTTCTTCGTCGGCGGCTTGTTGATGACCCACGTCATCTTCGCGTGGATCTTCTAGTGGAGCGGTTGTGAGAAAAGCAGCGTTTCTCTTGCTCGGCGTTGTATTCGGCATCACGGCCTACAAGGCCGAGGTCATCTCCTGGTACCGAATCCAGGAGATGTTTCGTTTCGATTCGTTCCACATGTACGGTGTGATGGGCAGCGCGGTCGTAACGGCGATGATCGCCGTCGCGATTCTCTCGCGACGCGCACGCCGCGATGTGGTTATCGCACGACGGCCATTTCAGCACGGGGTATGGATCGGCGGGCTCCTGTTCGGGATGGGCTGGGCGTTGACGGGAGCGTGCCCCGGGCCCCTTTGGGTTCACGTTGGTGCGGGGACCGAAGTCATGCTGATTGCGATTTCATCCGCCCTTTTGGGCGTCCTCGCCTACGCCTTCCTCGACCCCAAACTGCCTCATTGATATTCTCTTAGCCTCGATACTGGGATTGGAACTCCTCTTGCTCGATGGGATCCGAATCGAGTCGCCGCGCATGCGGCTTCGGGAGGAGAGGACCGATGCTTCCACGCCCCGCTACCATGGTCACCGCCGTCGTCGTTTCCTTTGCGCTCGCGGGCGTCGCTCGCCTATCCTCGCGAACCGGGGCCACCACTCCGCGCGACGAAGAATCCACGCCGTTTGGCGGCGCGGGGTCCGCGCGCCTCAACAGTGCGCTCTACCAACCCGAGATCGAATCTCTCGAATCCCAGTTGTATGCGGACTCGGTTCCGTCGATGGACGACTTCACGGCTTTATCCAACGCATTTCGAGACGTAGGTTTCGCGATCGCGGACCGCGAGAGGAACGCACGCAACCGCGATATCGCGAGCGACGTGTCGGTACTCGCCGCGCGCGCGGACATCGGCGAGGCGGGCTATTCGCTTCCAGACCTCGTACAGCTGCGCTCGGACTGGGAGTCGCTGCGGTCGCAACGCTTCTCAGAGGCAGCGTGGTTTCGTCAATCGACGCCGGCCATCGAAGAGGCGCAAGCGGAGTCCGACGACCATCGACCCTGCCATGGCCGACGAGCTGTTGCACGCCATTGACGCCATCGAAACGCTCGCGCAAGAGGGGCGTCGTGCCTGCGACGAACTCGGCGAGCCCTTCTACGATCTCGAGCAACCGGGGCCCGCCGGCGACGCGCATATCGAGAAGTGGAACGCGTTCGCGCGCAAGTGGGACGACGACGTGAGTCGCGCAGCCACGCGCCTCCCATCACCGCCGGCGTGGGATGCGGATCCGAAGTTGACGTCGGCCTACCAAGCCGTCGCCGGGGCGATCGCCGAGTTGCGCCTCGCCGCGATGGGAAGTGGAAGCTGGCCGATACCGTTCGAACGTGAGTGGACGACCCGCTTCGACGGAGCAATGCAACGACTCGATCAGGCCCGCGAGCAACTCGGGGCGCGCTGAGCGTTCCGGGCTCCAAAAAGCTAATTCATGGCGCGGCAAGCGAATGCCCCCGCACCGTTGAAGCGTTACCGCGCCCCATATAAAGAAACTGCGTTGTGCAGCAAACAGTTAGCGCGTCGGCCGTTTTCGGGGTGTGGAAAACTGCCATGGATTGGACCCGTTGACAGCGGTAACTCGTTACTCTGCAATCGATCCTCCACTCGGACGGCGCTCTCCGACTTATACACACCTTGTTCCCAGAGTGTGGAAAAGCCTGCAGCGCGCCCTTCTCAATCTGACCCCAACAAAACGCCCCCGGAGTCGAAACTCCGAGGGCGTTGATCGGTCAGAACCGCCAGTGCTCGACTAGCGTGTGATGCCGACGGGCTCCGGACGCTTCTCGTCCTTGCGAGCCCAATTGTTGTCCTTGGTGTGATCCGACACTTCGCGGGCGGTCGAGGTGCTGCTGCCAGCCGCGTTCGCGCCCATCTTGCAGTTGCCCTCGAAGAACACGCCTTCGTCGATCACCAACCGCGCCGTCTGGATATCTCCCTCGACGTGCGAACCGGTTTGGAGCTCGATCTTATTCGTGGCGCTGATGTTGCCAACCAGCTTACCGCCGATGACGGCGTTCTTCACTTTGACGTCGGCCTTGACGACGCCCGACTTACCAATGATGAGCGTGTCTGGGCAAGAGATCGACCCTTCGAACTGGCCGTCGATTCGAATCGTACCTTGCAGCTCGATGTCGCCTTTGATCTTGCACCCTTGGCCCAACATCGAGTTCAACGTCGACTGACCGGTGGTGATTTCCGCGTCTTTACCAAACATGACTTTCGCCTCCTCGTTCGACTGAGTCGTCTTGATGCCAGATTTCAACATGATGCCGGACCCCCGTCGTGTGAGCGTTCTAACAGTCGAGCTAGTTCAACAGGTACTTCCGCGGGTCGACTGGAACGCCGTTCTCACGAACCTCGAAGTGCAGGTGCGGGGCCGTGCTCTTGCCGGTACTCCCAACGAAGGCGATCGTCTTACCACGGGTCACCCGGTCACCGATGTTTACCAGATTACGGGAGTTATGTCCATAGACGGACCGAATCCCGTACCCGTGATCGACTTCTACCATCCACCCATAGACGTCGTCGTACGCACTTGCTTCGACAACACCGTCTGCCGCCACTGCTACCGGCGTGTTACGTGCGGCAGCAATATCTATACCCGGGTGATAGTCGGGACTTTTTTCGCCGCCCGTTACCGAGAATTCCCTTGTGACGTAGCCCTTTACCGGCCACATGGACGGCATCGAGTCGAGCATCAATCGTTGCTCACCGGGTCCAACACCCCCCTCTTCTTCCTCACTCGGGATGGCTGGAGTCTTGGCAACCGGTGAGAGGCTAGCCACTAGTGCGCTGTCTTCGGGCGAGAGCGGCACGCCCAGCATTCCTTTGAATTGCAGTCCGAGCGCCTGGAGGCGAAGCAGTTCGACCTTGAGCGAGTCAACTTGCATGAGTTCGGCCCGCATGTGTTCGTTTTCGCGACCGAGCTGAAGCGACCGGTTCGCCGCGGTGGCGATTCGGCCGTAGGTAATGACAAACGCCAACCCGGAGATGATCGACACCCCGGCGAGGATCGCGAACAGGAGCGCCATCCGGTACGAGACGCGGAGATTCCACGTGGTCCGGTGGTCGTGCGGGACGATGATGACGGAGAATTCTTTCGCCATCGATCGCTCGAAACGCGCTAGCGCGGAAGCGGCACTCGCATCAAGCCCGCGAGCCGCTCGAAGTCGTCGTAGCTGTAGAACTCGATTTGGATGCGGCCTTTGCCGCCGCGTTTCTCCTCGATTGCCACGCGCGTTCCCAAGTACTGCGCGAACGCCTTCTCGAGATCCGCGAGATAGGCCGGCTTCTCCTTGTGACGACGCGCGGCGTTATTCTTTTTGACCCGCGTCAGTCCAACTTCGGCTTCGACCTGACGCACGCTCAAGTTCTGCTCGGCGATGCGACGCGCGAGCGCGAGTTGCTCCTTCTGGGTCGGGAGAGAAAGCAGCGCACGCGCGTGACCACCCGTGAGGGTTCCGTCTTCGACCATGCGCTGCACGTCCTCGGGGAGATTGAGCAGGCGCAGCGTATTGGCGACGGAGCTCCGATCCTTGCCGACCATACCCGCGACGTCCGCCTGCGAAAGGCCGAACTCCGAGATCAAGCGACGAAACGCGTGCGCCTCTTCGATCGCGTTCAGGTTCTCGCGTTGGATATTTTCGACGATTGCGAGCCGAAGCGCGTCGGCGTCCCGAACGTCGCGCACGACCACCGGGATGGTCGGGACGCCGGCCAGCCGGGCGGCCTGCAGTCGACGCTCGCCCATGATGAGCTCGTACTTACCGCCCTTGCGTCGCACGACGACGGGCTGCAGCACGCCATCGGTGCGGATGCTGTCGGCCAGCTCCTTGAGGCGCTCGTCGTCGAAGCGCTTGCGCGGCTGAAAGGGATTCGCTTCGACCGCGTCGGTGGGGACGTCGATCACGCGCTCGCCCGGCTGCGGCTGCTCGACGATCGCAGCTCCGGGAATCAATGCTTCGAGACCTCGACCGAGAACTTTCCTAGTGGACATCGCCGATCACCTCTCGCGCCAGGTCGAGATAGCTTCTCGCGCCTTGGCACTGAACGTCGTACAGAATGATGGGTTTGCCGAAGCTCGGCGACTCGCTCAACTTGACGTTGCGCGGAATCACCGTCTTGTAGACTTTGTCGCCGAAATAGTTCATCGCCTCTTGCGCAACTTGGCTCGCCAAGTTCAAACGCTTGTCGTACATCGTGAGCAGAACACCTTCGATCGCGAGATTCGGATTGAGCGAGGCCTGCACCATCTTCACCGTCGACAGCAACTGCGTCAGCCCTTCGAGCGCGTAGTACTCGCACTGCAACGGAATCAGCAAGGAGTCGGCTGCGGTCAACGTGTTGACGGTAAGGAATCCCAAGCTGGGCGGACAGTCGACCACGATGTAATCGTATTCGTCGCGCACGTGCGACAGCGCGCGTTTCAAACGAAACTCGCGCCGCGGCTCTGCGACCAACTCGACTTCGGCGCCCGCGAGCGACGGTTTGGCAGGCAGCACGTGCAGGAACGGCATCGGAGACTCGAGAATGGCGTCGAGCACGAGGTTGTCGTCGAACAAGACTTCATAGATCGTGTGCTGGATGGTCGCCTTGTCGATACCCACACCCGACACCGCGTTGGCCTGCGGGTCCATGTCGACCAAGAGCGTCTTGCGCTCCGCGGCCGCGAGGCTCGCGCACAGATTGACGGCGGTCGTCGTCTTGCCGACGCCACCCTTCTGATTCGCTATCGCGATAATGCGACCCATCGTTTTCTTTTCCATCCTCACGGCACGACGCACGTCGAACCAGGCAACACGAGCGGATTCTCCTGCGACCACGGATTCGCAACCACGCGCGTTCCTACGGCACCAGTGTCCAGAGAATCGCGAATCATCGCATCGATCGTCGCAAGGTTACTCACCGGCGCGCCCCAAAAATTGCACGCCGCGTTGAGCTGCGTCACCGCGACTCCGTTTGGATAACCGTTGACGAGCCAAATGTGATTCAGCAAGAACGGACTTCCGGCGCCATTCGCAAAGAAGCGGTTGTAATGAATGCTGGGGAACACCGCGCGAGCGAGCGAGATCCCGTGCTCCGCGTTGAACTCGAGGTTCGTGTACTCGACGGTGATCGGCACTTCTTGGAGCTGATCGTCGAGATCGAATGCGATCCCGGTGCGACCGTTGAGCGTCACGGTGCATCCCTTGATGACGACCGAGTCGGGTAGAAACGTAGACGCCGGCCCCCCGATGCCGATGCCGTCCAACTCGCCGTTGGACACTTCGGTATCTTCGAGAATCAAACGCCCGCCGCCCTCGTGCAACACGCCGTTCGATCCGCTGCACCTGATCGAGCTATTGAGAATCGTCGCCGATCCTAGATCGCGCAAGCGTACGCCCCAGTTGGCGTACGAGATTTGCGCAAAGTCCAAGTCGACGTGACCGTTCACGGGGAAGTCCGTGTACACCTTGAATCCTTGCCACCATCCACGGTCGTCGCTACAGGTCAGGTTGCGCACGTTCGGGCGGATGACGATGGGCTCGGAGGGAGTGCCGACGGCCACCAGTGAGTCGGTGACATCGATCACGCAGCCGGGGGTTTCGAGCAGCAGTTCCGTCCCAGGTTCGATGAAGGTCGGGCGGAGGGTGACCGCAAGCACGCCGGACACGGGCACGGTGATGATGTACGGCGATTGGTTCTTTGAAAACGTGGGCGGGGCGCTATTGCCGCTGAACGGCGTACCGACCTTGATCTCAGAAACAATACTTGCCGAGGCAACGCCGTCGCTGACCTTGATGGTCACGGAATCGGTGCCGACGACGTTCGGTGGTGTCCATCGAACCAACGTATTCTCCGCGTTCAACGACGCAACGGTGCCGCGCGTCACCGACCACGTGACGGTCAACGGATCGCCGTCGGCGTCGCTTACATTGACGGATAACTGTGTGGGAGTGTTTTTTACAATTCCTATCTTGGTGAACTCGAAGGAAATGGTCGGGGCGTGATTCACGGGCTCAACCCCACCACCGCCACCACTCGAGCAGCTCAACAGGGCACCCAGAGCAGCCCAGACGCCCCACCACGAACGGCCTCGATAATTCATTCAAACCCTTTCATGACAACATATTACCATGGTCCCGTGGGGACGATCGAGCGAAGAATAACCGCCCCTCAGGCGCGATTCAAGCAGTTTGTCGACGAATGCGGACAAACCTTGGCTTGTTTCACGTGGAACAGGAGGCTGCTTCGTCTCTAGGGAGTGGTTCCGGGCTTCGGAGTCGAGTAGCGATCCGGGTCTTGGTCGAACTGAGCCACCGTACTCGCCGACGCGAAGTAAAAGAGTCGACCGGCTGCGTTCCGAGTCGGCGATGAAGCGTCCGGCTGGAATCGCATCCGCGTTACCGGATCCGTCACCTTGCCTGTGAACTCGTACGGCGATTGCTCGAAGCGTTGTCGGGCAGCGTCGCTGGAGAAGTAGTAGACCTCGTGATTCACGAAGGCTCGGTGCTCGGGATCGATAATGGCCTGGGCGGTCGAATCGACGGCGCACCGAAGCTGGATGTGGAAGTCATTTAGATAGGGTTCCGGACCTTGCACGAAGGTCGCCGCGCACGGTGTTCAGCAGAAGCCGATTGGCTGCCCGTTGACGTAAACGGGCGGCATCTTGCTGTTCAGCCGTACTTTCCGTACGGCGCACCGATCGTTGAGAGATACCAGCCCGGTTTCGAGGTAGCGAAGCTTGGGGAAGGAATCTTCCGGTTGAATGTACTCGCCGACGACCATCTGGTTCATCATCGGCGGCGCTTCTTCCTTCTGGCCCGAACAGGCCAGCGCGGTCACGGCGACGAGCACTGCGATGCTTCGGTACGTCTGCACGACAAGCCTCCTGGCCACTTCGAGCCGACGACGACCCGCCGGCTTCTAACGACTTACCGCAAAATGACGATCTTGTTCCTGCCGAAGCTTGTCGCAGAGTCGGCCGGAAGGGAACACGACGTCGTCAACGCGGATTGACTGATCCTTCGGAACATCGCGCTTGAGCTTGCAGCCTTCGGCCAGCCCCATCGGAAGGAGCGCATCGCGCCGCACCACGTCCGCGTTGTCGATCGTCCCGTAGCACATGAATCCGCCGATGCCGTCCAACGTGTCGCCCGCCGTCAGATCCTTCTTCGCAACCGTGAGAACGTCGCATACGGGCGCCCCGATCGGAGCAACGGTCGCATCTCCGAACAACCCGGCTCGCGCCACCGTGTCGACAATCTGCACATGCGGCAAGTGATACGGCGTGTAGAACACGTAATAAGGTCCATCACCCATCTTGAAGTAGTTCATGTACTGCCGCTTGATCGGATTCTCGGTATAGGCGAGCACCCAAGCTCCGGTGTGCGGCTCGGCTCCCAAGAGATAGTCGACGAGCCCGCCCGAGAGCAGTTGTTCCACGGGAAACGCGCCGATGGCTTCCTTGACATGCGCACACTTGGGCCCGTACATGCCGCGCTTGCCAACTCGAAACCCAGTGCCATTACACAAGATAGCACATTCCATCGACAGTTTCGTCCCGTCGGCGAAGGACGTGATCATGCGTGGCTTCTGGTGGTATTTCTCCGCGAACGCCCTCTGCGTCTCCGGAGTTCGATACGGATCGATCATCCCCTTGAGGTTGCCCGCAGCCACGGCGCGATAGCCGACACCGTTCACGAAGCGAACGAGATTCATCGCGACTCCGGGCTCATCGCCGTCGGTATTGGTGACGACGACACCCTGACGATCGGCGTACACCTTGAGGATGGGCCCAATCGTCGCGTCCATTTCGGCATTCATGAGGACGACGTGCTTGCCATGACGAATCGCTTCCATCGCGACGTGCGCACCAAACTCGATCTCGCCGGTCGACTCGATCAACACGTCGATGCCGTCTGCCTGGCAGAGCAGCATCGCGTCGTCGGTAATTGTCGGCGTACGCGCGGCGATTGAAGACTCGAGGTCGCGCACGTTCGAGACGTTTCGTGGCTCTGCGACGCCACATTGTGTGTAGGCGCGGGCGGCGTCGGCGATGGTCCGATTCGACACCGCGACCAAGCGCATGCCGACGAGCGGCTCGAGGAAGTGCATCGCGATGCCCCGACCCATGTAGCCGGCACCGACCAATGCCACGCGCAGGGGACGATCTTCGGCTTGCCGCTTCGCCAGCGCCGTATCGACCAAGATCATAGGAGTCCTTTCGAGCTAGGGCGTGAAATCGGGCCAGCGTCGATCCGCGTCGGAGATGCACGAGACTGGCAGCGGCCAATCGATCGCGAACGCAGGATCGTCGAATCGAAAGCCTGTAGCTGATTGTGGCATATACAGTTGCGAGGTTAGATAGCTTAGCTCGCTGGCGTCTTCGAGGGTCTGATAACCATGCGCGCAACCCTCCGGGATGTAGAGCATCCGATGATTCTCGGCGCTCAATTCGACGGCGACCCACTTCTTGAACGTCGGCGACTTCGCGCGTATGTCGAGAGCGACGTCGATCACCGAGCCGTGCGTGCATCGAACCAGCTTGGTTTCCACGTGGGGTTCTCGCTGGAAGTGCATGCCGCGCAGCGTTCCCTTGATGTGGTTATAGCCGACGTTGTGCTGCGGAAACTCGTCGAAGAGCCCGTGCCCCTTGAGCTCCTCGCGCGCAAAGATGCGCGCGAAGAACCCCCGCGCGTCCTCTTTGCGCTCGATTTCGAGAACGAAGACGCCGGCAATTTTGGTCTCGATGAATTGCATGGCTCGATCCGATCGCGCGTCGGCGATGGATCGACTTATACACGTTTTCGATAGAGTGCGTATCGTCCAAATTGCGCGTGGACGTCATTCTCGAGGACCAGGCAAGACCCACACCGGGCCGGCGGAACATCGTCTTCGGGGAGTGTCGTGGCGAATAGGCCGCCCGAAACCAGGAAATCTTCGATCTGGGGAGCCGTCCGCGCGGGCGCGCCGACCGCCATCGTTGCGACGACGTCGAACGCACCGCGATAACGTTCGAGCCGCGAGACATCACGCGCGTCGCTGCCCACCACTTCCAAGCGCGAAAGCGACATGAGCCGAGCAATATGATCGAGAAACGACGCCTTCTTCTCGCGGCGCTCGATCAAGACGAGGTCCCACTCTGGATACAGAAACCGCCAAACGACGCCGGGAAAGCCCGCGCCCGAACCGACGTCGGCTATTCGCGCGTGCGCCGTCGGCAACTCGCGTGCGACGACGCCCCCGAACTCGGCGCTTTCAATGAATAGCCGACGGCACGCGGCGATTGGATCCTTCTTCGAAATCAGGCCGACCTCGTCGTTCCAGCGGAGTATCTCGTGGAGGTAGCGTCGAGAGGAATCGATCGATAGCGAGGGAAAAAGCCGAACGACCTCGCCGAGTGCGGCTTCGAGATCGTTGGGCAACATCATCCTGCCGTTGAACGACGCGCGCGTTCGACGTACACCGCAAGAATCGAGAGGTCCGACGCGCGCACGCCGGCGATGCGCGACGCTTGACCGAGTGTTTCCGGCCGCTTCACGCGCAGCTTCTCACGCGCTTCGTTGCTAAGGCCCACGAGAGATTCGAAGACGAAGTCGCGCGGGATCTTGCGCGCCTCCAAGTCGGAGAGTGCCTGCACGTCGCGCGCTTGGCGATCGATGTAGCCTTCGTACTTCACGCGACATTCGACGGCTTCGTCGAGCCCATCGGGACAGTCGAGGTCGGTGAGCTCGCGCACGTGCGAGAAACGAACTCCCGGCCGTCGTAGCACGTCGCGAAGTGTCGTCCCGTGGCGAACCGGTTCCAGGCCCCATTCGGCGAATCGCTCGGCACCTTCGCGGGCGGGGAATGCGGCTTTGTCGAGTGCCGCGACGACACCGTTCACCCGCTCGACGCGCGCACGCACGGTCTCAAGCGCGCGCTCGGGAACCAGCCCGAGGCGATGCCCCGTGGCCATCAGACGCTCGTCGGCGTTGTCCTGTCGAAGCACCAGCCGAAATTCCGCGCGGCTGGTGAACATGCGATAGGGCTCGTCGATCTCCTTGGTCGTGAGGTCGTCGATCAAGACTCCGATGTAGGCTTCGTCGCGCCGCGGAGCGAACGGCTCCTCGCCGCGAAGCTTCAGCACCGCGTTGACTCCGGCCACAAAGCCCTGCGCCGCCGCCTCTTCGTACCCCGACGTCCCGTTGACCTGGCCGGCAAAATACAGCCGCTCGATGCACTTCGACTCCATCGTGCGGTGGAGCTGGTCGGGCGGGAAGAAGTCGTACTCGACCGCGTAGCCCGGTCGCGCCATGCGCGCGGTCTCGAGCCCCGGGATCGACGAGAGGATCTCGAGTTGGACGTCGACAGGCAGACTCGTCGAGATGCCGTTCAAGTAGAGCTCCGGATGATCGAGCCCCTCCGGCTCGATGAACACCTGGTGGCGATCCTTGTCCGCGAATCGAACCACCTTGTCCTCGATCGACGGGCAGTAACGCGGGCCGATTCCTTCGATGACACCGCCGTAGAGCGGCGAGCGGTGTAAGTTACGTCGAATGACGTCGTGGGTCGCTGCACTCGTATACGTCAGGTGACACGGCACTTGTGGCAATTCGACGCGCTCAGTGCGATACGAGAACGGAGACGGCGGGTCGTCGCCGGGCTGCGCGTCGATGCGCGAAAGGTCGACGCTGTCGCGAAAGACCCGCGGCGGTGTGCCGGTCTTTAGGCGACCCATCCGAAGGCCGAGGGACTGCAGGCTCTGGGAGAGTGTCGCGGCCGGTGGTTCGCCCTCGCGACCGCCGTCGGTCCGCCGATCGCCGGTGTGCATAAGGCCTCGCAGGAACGTCCCCGTCGTGAGGACGCACGCCCGTGCGTTGACAATCTCGCCCGATGCGAACCGCACACCGACGAAAGCCCCCTGGTTGACAATCAGCTCTACGATTTCGCCTTCGACGATATCGAGGCCGGGCTGGGCTTCGAGCGTCGCCAGCATGATCCGGCTGTAGATTACTTTGTCAACTTGCGCGCGCGGCGACCAGACCGCAGGGCCCTTTGCGCGGTTGAGCATGCGAAACTGGATACCCGCCCGGTCGGTGGCGCGACCGATTTCGCCGCCGAGCGCGTCGAGTTCCTTCACGAGATGGCCCTTGGCCAACCCGCCCACCGCGGGATTGCACGGCATGTGACCGATCCGGTCGCGACGAAGGGTCGATACGAGCGTGGTCATGCCCATCCGCGCGGCGGCCAACGCTGCTTCACAACCCGCGTGGCCTCCGCCGATTACAATGATGTCGATGCTACGTCCCATGAAATGTTGACAATCTCTCGGTTGACAATTGCCGCTACGCGACGTTGACAATCACTTGCCGATGCAGAAGCGCGAAAAGATTGCGTCGAGGAGTCCATCGTGGTAACGACGCCCCGTCGCTTCCTCATATAGGCCCAACACATCGCGCGCCTGAACGGCGAGGATCTCGAGCGGTTCGCGCGCCTCGACCGATTGGCCCAGCATGTCGAGGCGACCCCGCGCGTCGGCCAAAAGAGCCACCAGCCGAGCGTTCAAAATGGTGCGGTCCCGCGCCGACTGCGCGAGTGCCTCCGACCCGACCAGCTGAAGCAACGACCGCCGGATCTCGTCGACGCCGTCGCCGGTAAGTGCCGACGCATGGACGAGGTCGAGGTCCGGCCGCGGCAAAGTCGGTTTCACACCCGGCACACGATCCACCTTATTCAATACCACGAGCGCGCGCGACGCGTCGAGCCGGGCGAACGCCACGCGCGCGTCACTGCCGGCCAGCGGATCGCCGATGGAACCGTCGACGACGAAGAGCACGACGTCGGCGTTTTGGGCGGCATCGACGGCGCGGTCGACGCCGATCGCTTCGACGCGGTCGGTCGTTTGATCGCGAAGCCCCGCCGTGTCGTGCAGCACGAACGGAATCCCTTCCATGACGACGGTTTCGCGCAGGACATCGCGCGTCGTCCCGGGAATCTCAGTCACGATCGCGTGCGCCTCTCCGATCAGTCGATTGAAGAGGCTGCTCTTTCCCGCGTTGACGGGCCCCGCGATCACGACGCGATACCCTTCGCGCAGCGGGCGCGAGAGCGGAGCGGTCGCCAGCAGGTCGTCGAGCTCGGCGCGCTGGCGCGTGATCGTCGTCAACGCCGCGGGGATGTCGAACGCATCGATGCCTTCCTCGATGAAGTCGATGTTCGCTTCGACCAACGCGAGGAGCGTCATCATCGCGTCGGCGAGCGCGTCGATGCGGCGCGAGAGCGTCCCGCGCAGCTGCCGCTCGGCGACGACGCGCTGCAGCTCGGTGCGCGCATGGATCAGGTCGGCCACCGCTTCGGCTTGGATCAAGTCCATCTTGCCATTGAGAAACGCGCGCTGCGTGAACTCGCCGGGTGCCGCGGGGCGGGCGCCGCGCGCGAACAGTGTCTCGAGCACGCGCGCCACTACGGCGCTTCCACCGTGACAGCTGATCTCGACCACATTATCGCCCGTGTACGACTCGGGAGCGCGCATGACCGCCGCCATGACGTCGTCGACCCGCTCGCCGTGCGCATCGACGAAGGCGCCGTGGTAGAGGCGTCGATGCTCCCACTCCGCGTCGAACCTCTGGCCCGTCGGCGTTCGCAGCACGAGATCGAGAACCTCGAGCGCGCGAGGACCCGACACGCGAAGGACCGCGATGCCGGCTTCGCCGGGCGGCGTCGAAAGGGCGGCGATGGTGTCGAACGAGTGGTTCATGGTGCGAACGAGGAGTCTAGCACGGTGCGAATACGAGAAAGAGCACCGAGGGATCCCGACGCGAACTTCCGCAGCGCGATACCGAATGTCGTTCGCGCGAGGACCGAGAGCGGAGGGAACTCTCGGCGCTCGGCGAGGTGGTGGCGACACTAGTCGCGAGGCAGGTCGTCGGTGGCCGACGTCTTCGGCGAGATGACCACCTTGCGCAGGAGCCCGTCGCCGATCGTGTACGTCGTCACGTCGTCGAAGTCCGCCACCGCCAGGTGGATGATGCGTCGCTCCGATGCTTTCAGCGGCTCGAAATCGTATTCCTTCTGCGTCTTGCTGACGCGCTCGGCGAGCTTTTGCGCCTTCTCGACCAGCAAGCGGTGTTTGCGACGCACGTAGCCGCCGACGTCCACGGTGATCTTGCTGTGACGGCCAGTGCGCTTGGTGAAGATGCGATTGACCACGTGCTGGATCGACGCGAGCGTTTCGCCGCGGCGCCCGATCAGGAGTCCGTCGAGGCCGCTCGAGTTGATGTTCACGAAGGTGGTGTCGTCGGATTCTTCGATCGAGAGCGTGTACTCGATGCCCATGAAACCGAGCACGTCGCCGAGCACCGACCGAATGACCTCGGCACCTTCCGCGCCGGTGGGAGCTTTCGCGTTGCGCGACGTCACGCGAATGCGCACCAGCTTGCCGCCGAAGATGCCGAGCAATCCGCCGTGCGTCTCGGACAGCACCTCGATGTCGACCTCGTCTTTGCGCGCGCCGATTTCCTTGAGCGCCTTCTCGAGCGCTTGGTCGATCGTTTTGCCGGTAGTTTCGACCGAGTGGGCCATGGCCCTCACCTACGAGCTCTTGCGCGCGCGACGCTTCTTACCGCTGACCGGTGCTTCGGGCACGACGGTGAGCGCGCGTTTCTTCGATTCGCGGACGATGTAATACTGCTGCGCCACCGAGATGCTCGTATTGATGATCCAGTAGATCACGAGCCCCGACGGCATCTTGTAGAACAGGAACGTGAACACGACCGGGAGCACCGTGTTGAAACCGGGCGGCATGGGGTTGCCAGGCTGCCCGGTCGGCGAGCCGCCGAGCTTGGACTGCGCGAACATGGCGCCGCCCATCAACAGTGGCAGCAAACTGAAGTTGTCGCCGATCAAGGGCAGCGACAAGGGAAGCTTGAACAACACGTCTTGCTGCGAAAGGTCGTGGATCCATGCGATCCACGGTGCGCCGCGCAACTCGACGGCGTGGCTCAGGACGTTGAACAGGGCGATGAAGACGGGCATCTGCAGGACCATCGGCAGGCAGCCGCCGAGCGGATTGACGCCGGCTTCCTTGTAGAGCTTCATCGTCTCTTCGCTCAAACGACGACGATCGCTGCCGAATTTCTCCTTGAGAGCCGCCAGCCTCGGTTGCAAGTCCTGCATCTCTTTCATCGACGTGAAGCTCTTGTGCGTCAGTCGATAGAACAGGAGTTTGGTGGCGACCGAAATGATGATGATCACCCAGCCGTAGTTGGGGATCACGCGGTGGAGCGCATTCAGGCACCACAGCACCGCGACACTCACCGGCCGAATGAACTTCCAGCCGAACTCGACGTTCTTCTCGAGCCCGACGCCGAGCCCCTCGAGCAACTTGAAGTTCAACGGACCGAAGTATCCACGCATCTCGCTCGTGATTTCGCCGCGCGCAACGGTGGCCGGAATCGCGACCTTCTGCGAGATCCGGTGCTCTTGCTTGATGCCCGTCATCTCGACGTCTGCGCGTACCGGCTGCGGCGGCGTGATGGCGGCCAGGAAGTACTTGGTCTGCAACGTGGCCCAGTTGAGCGTGCCGCTGAAACTCTCGACGTTGGAGCGACCGAAATCGGCCGGGCGCTTGCGGTGGAGTTCCTCACCCAAGAGGACCGACCCGCGGAATCGCATCTGGTCGTCGCGGATGTTGTTCTCAGTCGAGCTGAGTCCCGGACCCATGCTCCACACCACCGTCTCCGCGCCGGGCACCAACGTCTCGCTCGCGCGCAGCATCGTGCGGAAGTCGTAGCGATTGCCGTAGAAGCGGTAAGAACGCTCGACGAAGCCGCCGGGGCCGGCGGCATGGAACACGACGTCGACCGAATCGCCGTCGGAGACGACCACGCGCGCACCGTCGGAGAGCGACTTCCCGGCTGCGGTGGCTTCGAACACGACACCGTCGATCATGAGCTCGCGCGACGACGACCCTCGAATGGACGTCGAGAACATGCGGTCACCCGACCAGCTGTCGCCTTCCGGCAATAGCTCGACGGTACCGTCTTTGGTGGCGAAGTGCACCAAGTGGACCGACTCGATCGCAGCACCGCGCGCGTCGAGCGTTATCTCGTAGAGCGGCGAAGCCACCACGATGGGCTTATTCGGTGCCGCCGAGGCGCTGGTGTCGGAAGTCGCGAACGCGGACAGCAACGTATCCGCGGGGGCTTGCGGTGTCAGCGCGGGTGGTTTTTCGCGCGATCCGATGGTGTCGCCGACAGCCCGGTTTGGATCCGTCTTCTGCAGGCGCGCCATCTCCTGCTGCTGCGCAACCTGGGCAGCTTCGCGCTTGGCGCGCTGGTCGCGCATCTTGGGCGCGAGATAGAGCGCGTCGTAGAGAAGAAAGAACGCCATCGACAAGACGAAGGCGATGAGTGCGCGGCGTTCCATACCGAGGGTCTTGCTCATCGGAGCGCCTCGCGGCGCGTCAGCGGTGCGTCGACGTCAGGCCGCGCGTGGGTATGATCGGGAACCCGATCGATGCCGCCTTCGCACCACGGATGGCAGCGCGCGAGGCGTCGCGCCGAAAGGACGCCGCCGCGCGCGACGCCGTGACGGGCGATCGCCTCGGAGGCGTACTCCGAGCACGACGGGTAGAACCGGCACGCGCGAGGAAGTAGAGGGGAAACGCACCGGCGATAGCCGGCAATGAAGCCGAGGAGCAGCGCGCGAAGCGCCGCGGAGAGACCCGATCGCATGTGACGATCACTTCCTGTGACGATCATTCAATGTCGAGCTCGCCACCCGCGATGAGTGCGCGCTCGATGTCGTCCTCGATCTCGGAGGCGCGAGCTTCGACGATCGATGCCTTCGCGACTAGGACGACCCAAATGTGACGATCAATCCATCTGGGCGCGACGCGGCGCGCCGTCTGGCGCAAGAGCCGCTTCGCGCGATTTCGTTTCACAGCACCGCCGACTTTGCGGCTGGCGACGACCCCCACGCGCACTCCATCGCTTGTTTCGGTCGGATGGAGGAAGATGATCGCGTGTCGGGCGACGAGCTTTTTTCCGGTATCGTAGCAGCGACGAAACTGCCACGGGTGCGTCAGAGTTTGCAAGCGTCGCCGCTTCGCGTGACCCGACCGACCGCGGTCTCCGCCCGACGAATCCAGGGCCGGGCTCACGTCCGCCGTCCTTCGCGCGAATCGGTCGCTACGCGGCGAGGCGCTTTCGGCCTTTCGACCGACGTCGCTTCAGAACCAGACGGCCGCCGCGCGTGGTCATGCGCTTGCGGAATCCGTGCTCGCGTTTACGCTTGATATTACGAGGCTGAAATGTGCGCTTCATGATCGAGAATCCTATGTGTCGAATAAAAAAACGATCGTCGACGGCGGCCAAATGCCGCGCCGAGCGTGCCGGGCTACGTGTATTGGCTGAAGTCGGAGACTCTATACGAACCGTCACGGATCGTCAAGTCCCGTCGCCGACGGAGAAACTCACACTTTATCCACAGCCCCGCGCACCGCAACCCGCTTTCGAAACGACACTTGATCTGTTCCTGTGAGCAACTCGTTTTCGCTCTTGAAGGGCTTCTTCACACTTTGCTACCTTCGCGACCGTTGCGTCTTCGTTCTGGGGCATCGGTTTCTCCTGTTCAATTTAGATTGTCTTTCAAGTAGGTGCTGTGGACAACTTCGCCAAGACAGCCCTTTATTGCCTCGCATCTGACTTGTCCACAATTAGTTAGGTGATTATCCACATTTGTGGATAACCGCGTCCCGCAATCACCGGTCCCAAGTCCAAACCGGTGATCTTTCAAGAGCTTTCGGCCGCGCAGCAGCCGCGCGCTACCGAGGAACAGTAACGATGTTGGTGAAGGGTTTGCGTTTTCGGTCGTGCAACGACCGTCTCGCATCGGAGTTACTCCGAGGGAGAAAGGGTACTATCCATGTCGGTTTCCTCCCGCGACCACATGTGGTCGGAGTTCCTAGCAACCGTGGCCACCTTGGTCAACAAGCAGACGTTCGAGACGTGGTTCAAGCCGATGCGCTTGAACGCGGTGGACGGATCCAAGGTCGTTCTCGATTGCCCAAACAAGTTCTTCGTCGATTGGGTCAGCGAACACCACGCGGAGAAGATTGCGTTCGCGCTGCGGCAAGTGCTCGGCACCGACCCGCAGTTCTCGCTCAATAACGCGAACGACGCGCCGCCGGAGATTTTGCCGCGACGCATCGAAAGCGCCGGTGCTTTGTCGTCGACGGCGGCTGCGCGCACGCGCAGGCCGGCCCCCGAGGGTGAGCGCCTCAACTCCAAGTACATCTTCGACGAGTTCGTCGTCGGCAACAACAGCCGCATGACGTACGCCGCGTGCATGGCGGTGTCAGAACGCCCCGCGCAAGTCTACAACCCGCTTTTCATCTACGGCGGCGTCGGGCTCGGCAAGACGCACCTCATGCAAGCCATCGGGCACGTCGTCTTGCGAAGCCACCCAACCGCGCGCGTGCACTATTCGTCGGCCGAAGCGTTCATGAACGAAATGATCATGGCGATTCGCCAGGCCAACGGTCACGAGTTCCGAACGAAGTATCGCAACGTCGATCTCTTGCTGATCGACGATATCCAGTTCCTGGCCGGCAAGGAGAGCACGCAGGAAGAGTTCTTCCATACCTTCAACGCGCTCCACGGTGCCAATCGGCAGATCGTCGTGACGTCCGATCGCCCACCCAAGGAAATACCAACCTTGGAGGACCGACTGGTCTCGCGCTTCGAATGGGGCCTCATCACCGACATCCAGCCGCCCGACTATGAGACGCGCCTTGCGATCCTTCGCAAGAAAGTCGAGAAGGAGAACATCTCGATCCCCGACGACGTCTTGGCGCTCATCGCCGATTCGGTGAAGAGCAACATCCGCGAGCTGGAGGGCAGCCTGGTCAAGCTGTTGGTGCACGCGAGCGTCTACAAACAAGACATCACCAACGAGATGGCCCGCGACGTTTTGAAGGACTTCGTCAAATCGACGCCCAAGAAGACGAGCATCACATTGATCCAGAAGGTGGTCTCGCAGCACTACCGCGTTCCGGTCGAGTCGATGCGCTCCAAGGTGCGGACGGCGCGCCTCGCATTTCCGCGCCAGGTCGCGATCTTCCTCGCTCGCGACATGACATCCGCGTCGCTGGCCCAGATCGGCCAGCGCTTCGGCGGACGCGACCACACGACGGTGATTCATGCCTGCCAGAAGATCACGCACATGATTGAACGCGATGTTTCGCTTCGCTCGACCATCGGCCAGCTTCGGAAGGAGCTCTCCTCGTAGGAATTCGCTAGCCACAGAGGTGTGCGGCAAGAAAAGCCGGGAGTTGGGACGCGCATCACCCTTGGAGCGGTGACTGCGCGGACTAGTTTCCGGCTTTTCGTTGTGATGTTGGGTTATCCCCTGTCAGGTTGTCACCGCGCTGTGTTTTCCACAATCTTGGGGATGTTTCCTGTGGGTAGTGTGTGGGAAGTTATTCCATGGGGATGACTCTGTGCCTTTTCAACACTCCATCCCCGTGCTATCCAGATCGGCGAGCGTCCCTAACTCGGTCGTGCGGGTGTGTTTGTTGAAAGATGTTCGACATCTCCACACTCCTACTGCTACTGCGATGGGATTACTAATTCAATAAGACAGTAGAGAGCAAAGAGAAGGCTTACCCAATAGGTATTCGGCGACGTGGACGTTGGTGTTGTATACCCGGGCAGCGAGAGAAAAACTTCGTCCATGCGAGCACACCTTCTTGCAGTCGAGCGGGCGTCTGCGGTATAGTCGCGGCTCCGCAAGATGCTTCGGCAATCGCCCTGCGGCGAGCGATTTTTGGACCATGGGTGAGAAGGAGGATTGGGAGTGAAGATCACCGTCGACCAGAAGGATTTGCTGAAGAGCCTACAGGGTATCGCGGCCGTCGTGCCGAGCAAGACATCACTTCCCATTCTATCAACGTTCCTCCTCGAGACGCGCGGCGACGGCAAGGTCACATTGACCGCGAATGATCTCGATGTATCGCTGACGCAGACACTCGCGTGTGAGACGTCGGGGCCGGGTAGTGTGGCGGTACCAGGAAAGAAGTTCTTCGAAATTGCTCGTTCGTTGCCCGACGACAAAGTCGTCATCGAAGTCGAAGGCGATCGCATTTCGATCAAGTGCCGTCGTAGTCGCTTCAAGATGACCGGTAAGACCGCCGACGAATTTCCGAAGCTTCCTTCACAGAAAGCCGCCGTTACCTTCCCAATTAGCGCCGCGGTGCTCGATCGCATGATCAACAAGACGAGTTACGCGGTGTCGACGGACCTGACGCGCCCGTCGTTGTGCGGCGTCCTCTGGGAGATCAAGAAGGGTACACTCGGTATGATCGCGACCGACGGCCATCGTCTGGCCAAGGTCGAGCTCCCCGGTGCGGCGTCGAATGGCGAAGAAAAAGACGTCATCGTCTCGCCGAAAGCGCTCAATATCTATCGGTCCCTGGTTGCCGATATGGACAGTGTGCATGTGTCGCTGGCGGAGAATCACATCACGTTCGACCTCGGCGATAGTGTGATCTATTCGCGCCTACTCGAAGGACCGTTCCCGGATTACAACCAAGTGATGCCCAAGAAAAACACGCGCAAGCTCACCGTGAGCCGCGAGGAATTGACCGACGCGTGTCGCCGCGTCGCGATTCTTTCCAGCGCCATTACGCACCAAGTGAAGCTTGTGGTCGAAGATGATCGCCTCACACTTTCGGTCAAGACGCCCGACGTCGGCGAAGCGGTCGAAGAAGTGACGTGCAGCTACAACTCACCCAAGATGGAGATCGGTTACAACGCGCGCTATCTGCTCGACATTCTGCGGACGATCGAGAGCCCCGACGTATCGTTCCTGCTCGATCGCAACGACAACGCCGGTGTCGTCACCCCGGAGCAGGACGGCGAGGAACTCCAGCACCAGTGCTTGTTGATGCCGTTGCGCCTGAGCGACTAGACGCGGGCTAGACGGCGTTCGCTGCGCCACCAGAACGCGAATCGGAAACCCGTGCGCGTCGATCGATTCGTCTCCGAGAACTTCCGCAATCTCTCCGATAGCGAGATCGAATTCGGCCCGGGCTTGAATCTGGTCGTGGGCCCGAACGGCCAGGGCAAGACCAACCTCCTCGAAGCCATCTACTTCTTTCGATTTGGGCGCTCGTTTCGGGCCCAGGTCGACACCGAGTTGATTCGCTTCGACGCGCCCTTCTGCCGCGTCGAGATCGATTGCACTTTTGGCGACGCCCGCGCGGAGCGCTTCGCGTTTTCGATCGAGCGCCGGGACGCGCGCGCCGTGAAGACGATCAAGGTCAACAGAGAGGTTCTCCCGCGGCGCGCGGACCTGGCAGGACGCTTCCCCGCCGTCCTGTTCGGGCCGCACGACCTTCGCGTGGTTTCGGGCGAGCCGGAACATCGACGGCGTTTCTTGGACATGATCGGCACCATGACGGACCCCGGATATCTGCGCATTGCGACCGAATACCGGCGCGTGGTCGAGCAACGCAACGCGGCCTTGAAGGCGCGCGCGGCGCGCGACGAAATGGCGGCCTGGAACGAGCGCTTGGTTGCGACCGGCGCCGAATTCATCGTGCGCCGCATGACGCTCGCAATCGCGATCGAGCGCGAAACACAGTCGCAAGCGACCGACCTCGAGAGCCCCTTCGAGTTCGCGATGCAGTACGAGTCGTCGTTGCTGGGCGAGGCGGCGTCTGCGAGTGGCGCGGACACCGAATCCCTCGCCCGCGCCTTCCACGAACGTCTTGCCGCCATCGCTTCCGAGGAGTATCGCCGCGGTGTCACACTCGTCGGTCCCCACCGCGACGATCTCGAGCTCGTCATGAACGACCACGACCTCCGTCGCTTCGGTTCGCAGGGACAGCGTCGATTACTCGCCGTGCTTCTGAAGCTCGCGGAGATGTCGTACCTCGAGCGCGAGCTGCGCGAGCCGTGCGTCCTGCTCTTGGACGACGTCTTCTCCGAGTTCGACGAAGCCATCATGGCGAAACTCCAGCGCCTCCTGGACGGCGCGCGCCAGGTCTTCGTCACCAGCCCGGTGCCCGTCGCGGCACCATCGCGGGCTCGCGTCTTGCGCGTCGAAGCCGGTCACATCGTTCCTTCGTGAGGATCAGCGATAGAGCGCTTTCACGCGTCCCCACGTTGAGGTTGCCGTGGGAACCGGGCCGGCAATTTCGATATGGAGTTTTGCGCCGCCTAGTGGGGCAACGAAGGTCTTGTCGTAGGACAAGCCGGGAACGGCGCTCGGAGTGAGGCGCAGCATCCCCCCAAGAACCGCATAGGTCCCTGGCGCAGGGTCGGTTGCCCAATCAAGATCGATCGTGCGTTGCCAGGCGCGGCACTGTCCTGGCGCGAGTGTGGTTCCCGCGCTGAAGAAAAAGAGTGTACTGGGAAGATAGTAGAGCACATTCGCTTCGATATCGGCGTCGGTGGCACAGCAATCCTCCAATGTCTCGAACGGCGAGCGCAGAATGAAGTGGCCGTCTTGTGGATCGATGCCCCAATTGATCGAAAACGTCGTCGCTCCAATGTTCTCCACGACGAGATAAAACTGCACGTTGTCGGTGGGATTGTACGAGGAACGGTCGGTAGCATAGCGGACGCGCAGACCACCGTCTTCGACAACCACTTGATTGGCATACGTGGGCGGGATTTCGCAGTTCTGTGCTTCGACAGCCGTTGCCATACAGGCAAGCACGAAGCCCGAAAGCATGATCGGTCTCACGGAGTTCCTCCTTGGACGCGTCGAGATAGCGTGCGTTCGACCGATAGTTTCGGCATGCACACATGAGGTAGAGCGACGAAACGTCGTTAACCAGCTAATTATCATCATAACACATTGCCAAAGAATTAGTTAAAAAGATGCGCCGACGAAGATTAAGGTTTGATTTCGCACCCGAAACGGGTAGATTCAGCAGCATATGACGCGGCGTTCCTTCGCCCGAATCGGAGACGTCCTTCCGTCTGTCCTACGCGACCTCGGGCTTCAAAAACGATTTAGCGAGCGGCAGCTCGTCGAGAGATGGGCCGACATCGTCGGCCCCGAGATCTCTCAACGCGCCCGAGCCACCCGCTTCGAGAACGGGACGTTGTTCGTCCGCGTCGATCATGGCGCCTGGATGCAGGAGTTGCATTTCATCGAGAAGGATCTGGTTAAGAAGCTCCGCGCCGCGTGCCCGGACGTCGAGTTGACGCGTATCCGGCTCGGCGCGCGCGACATGGAATAGAGGCGGACTACCGACATGCTCGAAAAAGGCAAATCCTCCGAGACGAAAGGCGTACCCCCGATTCCGCCCAGCGGATCGGATCTATCGAAGACTGGAAAGGCCGAAATGACGCAGGAATACACAGCCAAACAAATTCAGGTGCTCAAGGGGCTCGAAGCGGTTCGCAAGCGCCCCGCCATGTACATCGGCAGCACCGACATTCACGGTGTCCACCACTTGATCTACGAAGTCGTGGACAACTCCGTCGACGAGGCGCTGGCCGGCTACTGCAGCGACATCGAAGTCGTCATCCACGAAGACCTGCACGTCAGCGTGGAAGACAACGGTCGCGGCATTCCCGTCGACATGCATCCGACGCAGCATCGCCCGGCCGTCGAAGTCGTCATGACGACGCTCCACGCGGGCGGCAAGTTCGACCGCGATTCGTACAAGGTCTCGGGCGGCTTGCACGGTGTGGGCGTGTCGGTCGTCAACGGACTCTCCGAGTGGCTCGAAGTCGAGATTCATCGCGACGGCAAGCGCTACTCGCAGCGCTACGAGCGCGGCATTCCGGCCAACGACCTCCAGGACCTGGGCTCGACCGATCGTCGCGGCACCATCGTCTCGTTCATGCCGGACCACGAGATCTTCGAGAAGGTCGACTATCAGTACGAAACGCTGGCCCAGCGCTTGCGCGAGCTCGCGTTCCTCACCAAGAGCCTGAAGATCGTGTTCGACGACCGGCGCACGTCCAAGCCGCGCCGGCAGGTCTTCCAGTACGAAGGCGGCATCGTTTCGTTCGTGAAATACATCGACACCGCCAAGACGGTGCTCACACCGCAGCCGATCTTCATCCAGGCGGAAAAGGACGGCGTCCAGGTCGAAGTGGCGCTGCAGTACACGGACGGTTATGCCGAGAACGTGTTCTCGTTCGCGAACAACATCAACACCATCGAAGGCGGCACGCACCTCGTCGGCTTCAAGGCCGCGCTCACGCGCACGATCAACAACTACGCAGCGTCCGCGAACCTGTTCAAGAAAGAACGCGTGACGCTGGGCGGCGACGACGTGCGCGAAGGCCTGACCGCGGTCGTGAGCGTCAAGTTGGCCGAGCCGCAGTTCGAAGGGCAGACCAAGACCAAGCTCGGCAACAGCGAAGTGAAGGGCATCGTCGAAGCGGTGGTCGGCGATGGACTCAAGGAATACTTGGAAGAGAATCCGTCCATCGGACGCTCGGTGATCGAGAAGACGCTGGCCGCGTACAGCGCGCGCGAAGCCGCTCGCAAGGCGCGCGACCTCGCGCGCCGCAAGACCGCGCTCGAGTCGGCCGCGCTTCCGGGGAAGCTGGCCGATTGCGCCGCGCGCGACCCGGCCGTGAGCGAGCTGTTTCTAGTCGAGGGCGACTCGGCCGGCGGCTCGGCCAAGATGGCGCGCAATCGCGAGTATCAGGCGATCCTGCCGCTGCGCGGCAAGGTGCTGAACGTCGAGAAGGCGCGCCTCGACAAGATCTTTTCCAACGAAGAGATTCGCACCATCATCACGGCGGTCGGGACGGGCGGCGGCGAATTCGACCTCGCCAAGGTGCGGTACCACAAGATCATCATCATGACCGACGCCGACGTCGACGGCGCCCACATTCGGACCCTCTTGCTGACGCTGTTCTATCGTCACATGAAACCGCTCATCGAGGCTGGCTTCATCTACATCGCGCAGCCACCGCTTTTCAAGCTCAAGAAAGCGAAGAAAGAAGTCTACGCCTACAACGAGGAAGACCGCGATCGCATGCTGAAGGACTGGGGCGGCAACGACGGCGTCTACATCCAGCGTTACAAGGGCCTGGGCGAAATGAATCCCGTACAGTTGTGGGAGACGACCATGGACCCGGAGGCACGCACCATCCTCCAGGTGGACGTGCAAGACGCCGTCGAAGCGGACCGTATCTTCTCCATCCTAATGGGCGATGAAGTCGAGCCGCGACGCGAGTTCATCCAAGAGAACGCGCTGTCGGTGAAGAACCTCGACGTGTAGCGGGTCGCCGCGCGTGACTTCGTCGCCCACAGAGCGCCGCGGCTCCGACTATCTCGCGTGGACCAAGCGTCGCGCGCCCGCGCGCTACAACCTCGCGCGCAGCGGCGTGCCGCGGCTGGCGATGGAACGCCTCGACCTCTCTCTCGCCGACCTCCTCCACAACGAAAGCGCCGAAGACGGCTGGCCGCCTTTGATGGAACGCATCGCGGCACGGCAAGGGGTGACGGCCGCATACGTCGCGACGACGCACGGTTGCTCGATGGCGAATCACCTCGCGATGGCCGCGAGCATCGAAGCCGGCGATGACGTCGTGATGGAAACACCGGTCTACGAACCCATGCTGCGCGTGGCGGAGTATCTGGGCGCGCGCGTGATTCACTTCGCGCGCCACGTCGAGAATCGCTGGCGCATCGACGTCGACGACATTCGGCGCGCGCTCACGTCGAAGACGAAGCTCATCGTCTTGTCCAACCTGCACAATCCGACCGGCGCCTTCGACGGCGACGTGACGTTGAGCGAAGTCGCGCGCGTGGTGGCGGGTGTGGGCGCCCGTGTCCTCGTCGACGAGGTCTATCTCGAGCTCGTGCACGCGCGCGGCGTGCGCACGGCCACACGTCTATCGCCCGACGTACTCACGACCTCGAGCATGACGAAGTCGTTCGGGCTCGATGGGATACGGTTGGGCTGGGTACTCGCCGAGCCCGCACTCGCCGAACGAATTCGACGCCTCAACGACCTCTTCTCCAACAACACCGCGCACCCGAGCGAGCGCATCGCTGCGCGCGCACTCGATCGCGCCGATGCGCTGCTGGCCGAAAGCAACGCCCTGCTCGCACGCAACATCGAGGTTGTGGATGCGTTCGTGCGCGAGCACGACGACCTCTCGTGGGTGAGACCGAGCGGAGGAACCGTGGGACTAGTGCAAGTCGCCGACGCGGACGTCGACGCGCTGGTCGACCGACTGCACGCGGACTACGAAGTCGCGGTCGTGCCGGGACGCTTCTTCGGAGCACCCGACCACTTCCGGATCGCGGTCAGCTTGCCGACCGACGACTTGCGCCAGGCGCTGCAACGAATCGACGAGGCCCTACGCAAGCGCGCGTGACACGCCCGAGTCGCGCTGGCACGGCTTGGCCGTGATATCATTCCCACCATGCGGGTCACAAGGTCGACACCCTTTGCGATTCTTTGCCTGGCGCTGGTCGTCGCTTGCGACGGAGAGAATCCCGTGGTCAGTCCTGCGCCTTCGGCAGGCCCGTCGTGGAAACGCCTCGACGGGAGCATCACGCGCTACTTCCAATCGTGTTGGATATCGCCATCCGGTCGTATTCTCGCTTCCGGCAACAGCGGAACGTTCTGGTTCGACGGGACCGAATGGGAGCGGGAGCCGTGGCCGCCCGGCCTGAATGATATCCAAGGCTTCTCGGATCGGAATGTGTTTGCCGTCGCGGGCGCCATCTTTCACTACGACGGTGCCGCATGGAAGGTCGAATCAGGAGGTTCGTATCGCGCGATTTGGGGAGCGGATGCCGAGCACATGTACGCTGTTGGAATGGGCGGCGAGATCAGCAAGCGGCAGGGAACGTCCTGGGTGTCGATGCCGAGCCCTACGAGTTGGCACCTCTGGGACATGTGGGGATCTTCCAACCGTCAAGCTTTCGCTGTCGGAGATCGGGGGCGAATTGTCGAGTTCGACGGCGTGGAATTGCGCAATGTCGAAAGCAACGTCGAGAATTCGCTCCGCGGAATTTGGGGGTCGTCTTCGAATGACGTGTACGCCGTTGGTGACGGTGGTGTGGCAACGCATTTCGATGGCAAGACGTGGTCACCCGTCGAAACCGGGACGAGCGCAAGCCTTCTTGCGATTGCCGGAAGCGCCGATGCCATCTATGCCGTCGGCGTGAACGGAACAGTACTGCGAATTCGCGATGGTGTTTGGACGCCAATGGAAACGGGAACGCGAATGTGGTTGCACACGATCGCCGTGGGAGCGAGATCGGGCGACGCGATCGTCGCGGGCGATGAAGGAACGATGCTCACGTTGAAGGATGGCGTGTGGAATCCGGTGTTTTCAGGGATGGAGCGGACATATATGGGCATCGCTTCGTCGACGAATGGAGCCGCGTTCGCATGTGGTTACGACTATGCCGGAGGCATGGTGCGGTCGCGCTCGCATGACGGGAACTGGAATCAAACAACCACGCAACCGATGATCGTTGACGTGTGGGCCTACGATGAGGCGCGAGCCTTCGCGATTCCTTATGCAGGCGATACCATTCTTCGTTATACCGGCGGAGAATGGGACGGACTGCCCTTTGTTGGATTGTCCCGATTCGAGAGTCTGTCGGGATTTGGGAGTGACGAGATCGTTGTCGCGCATGACGACACGCTTGTGTCGTGGTTCGACGGGTCGCAATGGCGAACTTCAGAAGTTCCCCTCGCAGAAGGAAGGCTCGCGGATATTCAGGCCCTGGGCAACACGACGGTTGCCGCGGGCTACCACGGCGAGATCTTCGAGTTCGTAGGGGGGGCATGGCAACCGATCGGGGATCTTGAGTTTGCGTCGTCGTTATCGGGAAATTCTCACTCCGACATCTGGGTCACATCCGATCAGCAGCTCTGGCATTTCGACGGCGACTACTGGAGCTTCTACGAGCCGCAGCCGTGGGGTCGCTGGCAAGACGTCGCGGTGAGTGGCGCAGACGCGTACGCGGTGAGCATCGATGGAATGATTGCGCACTTCAACGGCAGCGATTGGATTGTCGAAGATTCGCCCGCGGTCGCGGGATTGAATGCGGTGTCTGTTTTCGGTGGTCGCGTATACGCAGCCGGCGACCTCGGCGCGCTGCTCGTCCGCGACATATCGCGGTGAATCTAAGATCTGCGTTCGGGGCCACGTATCGCACGGGGCGTCGCGTGGTAATCGCGATCGTGGGCGTGGTGGTGGTGTTGCTCGGCGTCGCGATGCTCGTCCTTCCGGGACCCGGACTGCTCACCATTATTGGCGGTCTGGCCATCCTCGCGCTCGAATTTCCGTTCGCACAACGGTGGCTCGATGCGATCAAACGGGAGATCCGAAAATGGGTCGACGCGGGCAAACGCTGGTGGCGTCGAAAACACCCGCCCGAGGAGCCGCCCGCCTCGCCGTAACCAGTTTTGCCACAATCGGTTACTTTGTTCACGGGACCAAAAAAACAGTTCCCATCCGGCCTCGAACCCTCTATTATTTCTGTTATTGAAAAACCTTTCACAACCGGGTCGCGAACGACCCGGTCCCGGGGTCGTTTTTCCCCCGCGCGAAGTTAGGTACAAGGCGTCGCGACGCCGTAAACCCACGCGACCATAGGGAGCACTTGAATGGCGAACAACGAGAGGATCGTGCCGGTACCCATCGAATCCGAGATGCGGAATTCGTATCTCGACTATTCGATGAGCGTCATCATCTCGCGCGCACTTCCGGACGTGCGCGACGGCTTGAAGCCGGTACATCGCCGCGTGTTGACGGCGATGAACGATCTGTCGCTCACGCACACGCGCGCGTATCGAAAATCCGCGAAGGTCACCGGCGACGTCACCGGTAACTACCACCCGCACGGCACCACCGCGGTTTACGACACCATCGTGCGCATGGCGCAAGAATTCGCGCTGCGCTATCCGCTCGTCGACGGGCAGGGCAACTTCGGATCCGTCGACGGCGACCCCGCCGCGGCCGAACGCTATACCGAAGTCCGCATGACCGCCTTCGCCGAAGAGCTGCTCGCTGACCTCGAAAAGGAAACCGTCGACTACGGTCCCAACTACGACGAGTCGCGCACCATGCCTCTCGTCATGCCGTCGCGCGTACCAAATCTCCTCGTGAACGGTTCCGCCGGCATCGCGGTCGGCATGGCAACCAACATTCCTCCGCACAACCTAACGGAGGTCTGCGACGCCAGCATCGCGGTGCTGGAGAATCCGGAAGTTTCCGACGACGAGCTGTTGAAAATCGTCAAGGGCCCCGACTTCCCCACCGCCGGCATCGTGCTGGGCAAGCTCGGCATCAGCGAAGCGTATCGCACCGGCCGCGGTCGCGTGATCGTGCGCGCGCGTACCCACATTGAGGAGATGAAGAACGATCGCGAAGCGATCATCATCGACGAACTGCCGTACCAGGTGAACAAGGCGCAGTTGATCGAGCGCATCGCCGAATTGGTCAAGGACGACGTCATCTCCGACATCGCCGACATCCGCGACGAATCCAGCCGCGAAGGCATGCGCGTCGTCATCATTCTGAAGCGCGACGCCGACGTACGCGTGGTAGAGAATCAGCTCTTCAAGCACACGCAGATGCAGGTGACCTTCGGCATCATCATGCTGGCCCTGGTCAACAACCGCCCCGAAGTGCTGTCGCTCCATGACATGATTCAGCACTGGCTCAATCACCGCGAAGCGGTGGTCGTGCGGCGCACCAAATTCGATCTGCGCAAGGCGGAAGAGCGCGCGCACATTCTCGAAGGACTTCGCATCGCGCTCGACCACATCGACGAGATCGTGGCGCTGATTCGCGCCTCGAAGGACGTCGACACCGCACGTGCGGGCTTGATGACCAAGTTCAAGCTCTCGGAGATCCAGGCCAGCGCGATCCTCGAGATGCGTCTCCAGCGGCTGACCGGCCTCGAGCGCCAAAAGGTCGAGGACGAATACCAAGAACTCTTGAAGCTCATTGCCGAGCTCAAGGCGATCTTGGCCGATCGCAAGAAAGTACTCGCGATCATCGAAACCGAAATCAAAGAGATCAAGGAGAAGTACGGCGACGCACGCAAGACCGAGATCGTCGATTCCGGCCCGGTGGATTTTAATATTGAGGACCTGATCGCCGAAGAGGACATGGTGATCACGATCTCGCACGCGGGCTACATCAAGCGCCTCCCGCTCGACGCGTATCGCCAACAAAAACGGGGCGGCCGCGGTGTCACGGGGATCAAGATGCGCGACGAAGACTTCGTCGAGCACATCTTCGTCGCGTCGACGCACAGCTACATTCTCTTCTTTACCGACATGGGGCGCTGCCACTGGGTCAAGGTGCACGAGATTCCGGAAGCCGGGCGCGCCGCGCGCGGCAAGGCGATCGTGAACCTGCTCGGGTTGCAGGAAGGCGAACGCATCGCGGGACGCATTCCGGTCTCCGAGTTCCGCGAGGATCAGTTCCTCGTCCTCGCCACCAAGAAAGGCATCATCAAGAAGACCGTGCTGAGCGACTACGGCCGTCCGCGTCGCGGCGGCATCATCGCCGTCAACTTGCGCGACGGCGACGAGCTGATCGACTCCGCCATCACCAACGGCGGCCAAGACATCGTGCTGGCCAAGAAGAACGGCCGTTCGATTCGCTTCCACGAAGGCGACGTGCGCGCGATGGGTCGCGCGGCGACCGGCGTCAAAGGTACGACGCTGGTCGGCGGCGACGAAGTGGTCGGCATGGTGGTCGTCGCGGCCGGTGCCACACTGCTCACGGTGACGGAGAACGGCTTCGGCAAGCGCTCGCCGCTCGAAGACTATCCGGTCAAGCACCGCGGCGGCATCGGCGTCATCAACATCAAGACGACCGATCGCAACGGCAAGGTGGTCACCATCCAAGAGGTCAAGGACAACGACCAGATGATGATCATCACCAAGAACGGCATCGTGATTCGCTGCCCGATCTCGGGCATCTCGGTGATCGGCCGCAACACGCAGGGTGTGCGACTGATCAACCTCGAGGACGACGACAAGGTGGTCGACGTCGCGCACCTCGCCATGGAAGACGAGGCGGAAGCTTAGGTGCGTTTGAAGATGGAGAAGATCTCCGAGTTCACGGTCCGGCGCCTCTCGAATTACTACCGGATCCTGCTCGACCTCGAGAAGCGCGGCATCCCCACGGTCTCGAGCGCGCGCCTGGCCGAGCTCGGCGGAATCACGAGCGCTCAGGTGCGCAAGGATCTTTCGTACTTCGGGAACTTCGGGACGCGCGGCCTGGGCTATAGCGTCACCGAGCTCAAGAACGCCATCGTCGAGATTCTGGGGCTCAACAAGAAGTGGACGATGGCGCTCTTCGGCGCCGGCTCGCTGGGCCACGCGCTCTTCTTCCACGAAGGTTTTCGCGACGACGGCTTCTTCTTCAAGCATGTGTTCGACGTCGACCCGAAGAAGGTCGGGACGCAATGGAACGACGTCGACATCACCCACCAGCGCCACGCGGAGGAAGTGTCTGCGGCGCGACCCCGTCCACATCGCCGTGGTCGCGACCCCGCCCGAAGCGGCTCCGGATATTGTAGACTTGTTGGTGCGCGCGGGGACGAAGGGGATCCTCAATTTCGCGCCGACCCAGCTCACCGTTCCCGACGGCGTGTGGCTTCGAAACGTCAATCTCGCGGTAGCCCTGGAGAGCTTGAGCTTCTATCTTTCGATGTGAGTGTCGTGAAAACGAAGTGCTTCATCGTGGCGGCGCGAATCGCGCCGTTTGTTCTTTGCGGAGTCACGGGTCCCGCCCTCGCGGGCGCCCCGTGCGCCGACGGGCTCGTGTGCGTGTCGCCGGGGAAGGTGACCTTCGCGATGACGCCCAACGGCGCGTGGAAGTTCTTCGGGCCCTCGAACGAGCGCTCGTTCGTCGAGAAGGGCGGGGTCGTCGTGTATGCGCTCGCGCGGAGCGGCGCCGAGACCGAGCTCATGAACTCGAGCGGAGGCGTGCGATCGCTCCTGCCGGCGATCATCGAGCCGGTGAAGGAAGGCGCGCGCGGCGGTGCGCGCGAACCGTTCCCACGTCCCGACGACGACTACGACGGCAAGATCGACGAAGACCCGCTGGATCTCGCCGACAACGACGGCGACGGTCGCATCGACGAGGACTTCGCCGCCATCGGCGACGAGATGACGGTCGTCTTGTTCGGACCCAAGGGCGACTCGGGACTCGCGATTCGTCAGGAGCTGTACGCGTGGTCGCTCCCACACATCGACGGCATGGTCGCGACCGCGATCTCGGTGCACGCGGGCAACGCGCTGGAAGGCGTGCGCGTCGGTATCTTCGTTCAGCCGGCGGGTAGCTTCGAGAGCGAGCCGGCCCCTCTGATCGAATCCGATCGCCTCGGCGGTTCCACCCCGACGGGCGCAACGCTGGTCTGGCGCGACGGCGGTCGCGGAATGGCGCTGCTCGTGTGGGCGCCGACGGCCGGCTCCGAAGATTGGGAGATCCGTGAAGACCACAAGGGTACGCGCGTGCTATCGCCGAATCTCGGTGAAGTCGCGTCCGGCGCCGATGTCCGCGTGTACGCGGCACTCATTGCGCTACCGCCTGACGACCTTCGTTCCGCGCGCGCCATCCAAGCGGCGTGGCGAACCCTCGCCGGCCAGAAGAACACGCGACTCATTCCGCCGCCGGTCTCGCTGACCAAGCCGGAGGACACGACTGCGTCCACCGTCGAAGGGTCCGCGGTCGGCTCGCCGTACGGTACCGTCGTCGACGCCCAGGGGTTCTGGAACATGTCGGGCAAGCTGGACGCGGCGCTGTTGGTCGGCTCTCCGAATCCGTTCCGCGACGCGATCGCGATCGACTACGAAGTCCCCGCACGCGTCGTCGACGAAAACGGCGTCGAGCATCGGCTCTCGGGCGACGCGGTCGAAACGAGTGTGAAGGTGTACAACGTCACCGGGCGGTTGGTCGCGACGTTGGTCGAATCGCAGCACGCACCCGGCCGCTATCGCACGGGGTGGTCCGCGAAGGACGACCAGGGCGAAAACGTCGCGAGCGGCGTCTACTACGTGAAGCTCACCATCGGACGGCGCTCGGTGACGCAGCGCATGGTGCAGCTGAAGTAGGGCCGATCATTCCGATCTGGCCCCGATTTTGTTATACTGTGGCAGGAAATAACTCCCTAGTGAGGTTGCCAATCGAAACCAGACGCCTTCCACAAAGCCGAGGTTGCCTTCCCAAGTGAAGCGCACGTTTGAACTTATCACCAGAACGCGCGCCGAGAGGGCCTACCTCGTCGGCGTGAGTCTACCGGGGAGTTCGGTCGGCGCCGCGCACGAGCACTTAGACGAACTCGAGCAGCTTGCAATGACGGCGGGCGCCGAAGTCGTCGGTCGCACCGTCCAAGCGCGGGCCCGCGTCGACGTCACCACCTTCATCGGCGACGGCAAAGTCGACGACTTGAAGCAGACCTGCGACGAACTCGGCGTCAACCTGGTCGTCTTCGACGACGATCTCGCTCCCGCGCAGGCCAAGAACCTCGAAAAGCGCCTCAGTCTCCGCTGCATCGACCGCACCGAGTTGATCCTCGACATCTTCGCGCGGCACGCCAAGACGCAACAGTCGAAGATCCAAGTCGAACTCGCGCAGCTCGAGTACTCGCTCCCGCGACTGAAACATTTTTGGCAGCACCTCGAACGCCAGGCCGGCGGTATTGGAACGCGCGGCCCCGGCGAAACCCAGCTCGAAGTCGACCGTCGGAAAATCTACCAACGCATCGCGACGTTGAAGCGCACGCTGAAAAAGATCGACCAGCACCGCGAGACCATGCGCAGTGCCCGCAGCCAGCGCCACGTCGCGGCGCTAATCGGATACACCAACGCGGGCAAGTCGACGGTGATGCGACAACTGACCGGCGCCGACGTGCTCGTGCGCGACCAGCTCTTCGCGACCATCGACACCACGACGCGAAAGATGAATCACAACGGCAACGGCAACGGGAATGGAAATGGTAACGGCAACGGCCACGCGAGCCACGACATCTTGCTGATCGACACGGTCGGATTCATTCGCAAGTTGCCGAATCACCTCACGACGTCGTTCAAAGCGACACTCGAAGACACCGCGCAGGCCGAGTTGTACCTGCACGTAGTCGACGTCTCGCACGCCGCTTGGGAAGAGCAAATGGAAGTGGCCGACACCACCGTGCGCTCGATCGACAATCCCGGAGTGGAGACGCTGTACGTGTTCAACAAGATCGACCGTATGGCGCCGCCGCTCCTCGAAGGACTGCGCCAGCGATTCCCCGACGCGGTGTTTGTCTCGGCAATGGACGGGACGGGGATCGACGAGCTGCGCGAGCGCATCGACTCGTTCTTTTATGGCCGTAATGTGCGGGTGGAAGTGAAGCTCTCGGCCGGCGACGGCAAGACGATCTCTCTCGTGCGGGAACTACTCCACGACATCCGCAACACCTACGAAGAAGAAGTCTGCGTATTGATCGGCACCATCGAAGCGAAACTCATGGGCCGCCTCGAATCGATTCCAGGGACCAACGTCCGCTATCTGATGTAGCTCACTTCTGCGTACGTTGGGTACGCGCCGCAATCCAATCCGAAATGGTCTTCAGCGCGACGGGTGACATCGTCTCCTCGATGGTGGCGTATTCGGACGGGGAGCCCGTCACCGCCGTTTGGAACAGGTGATTCAACCCGGGAAGTTCGGTCACAGTCGCGTCCCTGTTGCCACCATCCGCTAGCGCCTTCTTGATCGCGGGCAGGTTCTGTTTCGGCGGGACCTGCAGATCGAGCGAACCGTTCAAAGCGAGCACGGGGACCTTCACGCGGCGCAGTGTGGCCGCGGGGTCGTATGCGAGAAGGAAGCGCATCCACGGTGTGTTCAGCATCTGCACCGTCCCGTCGAACATGCTCTCGCTGGCACCCATCGTCTTCTTGTCCGAGTCCGTCATCTCGCCCAGCATCCATCGACCGGTTTCTCGCAGTTGTTCTTCCGTGGTTTTCGGATCCGAGTTCGACTTGGCGATGGCGCACATCTTCACGAGCGTTTGGTCGTTCAAGTCGATATAGCTCGCGGGCGCTCCACTCACCTTGAGGATCAGACGTGTTTGCTCGCGCAGCAGGTCCTCCATCGGCACACCGACGCCGGCCATCAATACAATGAACGCGACATCGCTCGAGCGCGTCGCGACGAGCGGGGCGGTGACACCGCCTTCGCTGTGTCCGATCAAGCCGATCCGTTTGGCGTCGACCTCACGCCGGCCCTTGAGGAAGACGACTCCCGCGAGTGCGTCGGCCGCGAAATCTTCCGTGGTCGCGGTGGCGAAAACGCCCGTCGACTTGCCGACGCCGCGATCGTCGACGCGGAGCACCTCGATGCCGTTGCGCGTGAGGTGGTCGGCCAGCACGAGGAACGGCTTGTGGCCGAGGATGGCTTCGTCGCGATCTTGCGGCCCGGAGCCGGTAATCAAGAGGACCGCGGGGTGCGGCCCGGCCGAGCGCGGAATCGTCAGCGTTCCGGCGAGCTTCACGTCTCCGTTGACGAAGGAGACCTCTTCGACGTCGTACGGAAACGGCGGCTTGGGCTCCTGCGGTCGCTTCGGCATGAACGACGAGGCGTCGTTGGTGCGGGTGAACCGAAGTGGAAGCGCCGCCGTACCCTGCTTCCACGTTCCCGTAAGCTCGTCTGCGGCATCGTTGAGGGTGCCTTGATAGTCTCCGCCGATGCTTGCCAATTGCAGGTGAAGCAACTTGCCTTCGAACGTGATCACGTCGACCGGTATTCCCGTCACACCCTGATCGACGCTGTCCAACGTCGCGCGCAGGCCGGCATCGCCGCCCGTGACATGGAGGATGAGCCGAAGCTTCGTCCCGCCGACGTCGAGCGCGCCCACCCAGTCGCCGACCACGGGCGAAGCCGCGTGCCCGAGCACCGGAGTCGCGAGAATCAAGAAACTCAATAGAATGGAGAATCTGCGCATGGTCTTGCCTCTATTCGTACGAACTCTTGGGTAGCGTTTCTCGCGTCTCGGTCCGCTTCGCATACATCTCGTAGAACCGCCCCTTGACGGTGTTCAGCGCGGGCGCCGATGCCTTGCGCTCGTAGTTCGAATCCAACTGCTGCACCACGAAGTACGTCAGTGCGATGAAGAACGCCGGGATGAGATACGGGAGGCGTCGTCGCCACGGCTTCTGATAGAGCAGCCGTGCCGCGAGCACGGTCCCGGAGGCGAGAATCATCTGAAAGCCGACCGACACCAAATAGAGGAATCGAATGTCGAGCCAGTCGGACGGGAAGCGAAAGAAGCAGAACGGCGTCACCACGATGTACATCCACGCGATGAAGAACCGAATCACGCGGTTGCCGAAGATGAAACCGAAGACGGAGTACGAGACGATGCTGAGAAAGATGACCACCCGAATCGCGGTCGCGAACTCGTAGATGAAGCGAACCGCCCAGCCGGCGTCGGAGACCAGGGTCGAGGAGTGGATCGGGAACACCATGCGAACGAGGTAGGCGGGATAGTTCTTGAGGACCGACCACGGCGACATGTCGAGATCCTGCGAACCCGGCACCGCCCCCTGCGCCACGAGCTTCACCACCAGGACCCCGGCCGCAAACGTGGCGAGGGCGACGAAGTTCGCATCCAGGAGCTTGCGCCCGGTCTGCTCCCGGAACAGGAGGTTGAAGGCAAACATGAGTCCAATGACCGAGAAGGAGGTGGTTTTCGAGAGGAGGCTAAGCGTAAAGAACACCATGCAAAAAAGGAAGTTACGAGTCCACAGGGCGCCTCGGTCCTGGAGCTCGTTGCGGATGTAGAAGATCATCGTCAAGAGTGTCAAGGCGGTGATGACGAGGTCGCTGACGTCCGACACCGTCATGACTGACTTCCCGTAGTTCCCCACCGCGAACACGAACAGGAGTCCCGACAGCACCGCGATCGCCCGGTCCCTCAAGAGCGTCCGCACCAGGGTATAGACGAGGAACGCGTTTGCGGAATGCACGAGGACGTTGAACAGGTAGTAGCGTTCCGCATCGAGTTGGAAGGCCCGAAACTCGAGGAAGAAGATCAGATTGGGCAGCGGCTGGAACGTCTGGTGGAGTCGAGTCGAAAAAATCTCCCGCCAGTTGCCTTCGATCCGAAGCGCTTGGATCAGGTATTCCCAGTCGTCGCCGTGCCAGAAGGAATTGTTACGGACAAGAGAGAAGAATAGGAGCCCGGCCAGGTTCAGCAGGACGTAGAACGCGACGTCCTGGCGGCGGGACGAAGGATTCGAATCGGGTTGAGTCGGCATCCGGGAGTCCTCGGAAGACGAGGCGGGATGCATCATAACCCAAGTGGAATAACGCTTGCTGTAATTTTTGGGCCGGTGCTATAAGCAGCACACTTTGGCGCGCGGGCGTGGTGCACGGCGCGTCGAAGGTCCCGAACGACAACGAACCCGTCCTTTGGAGGACGTCCCGTGAGCCAGCTCCGTCTCGGCGCCGCCGACTTCATCGCCAACCGGCCGCTCGTGTGCGGGCTCTCGAACGGACACGCCAACGGGGCGTGCCTCACCTTCGAATCCCAGGCCACCCTGGTCGACTCCTTCGAACGCGGTCGCTACGACGCCGTGCTGATGCCGAGCATCGAGTACCTCCGCGGCGCGGGGCGCTTTCTCCTCCCGGGCCCCGCGCTGGTCGGACGCTCGGCGCCCGGCGGCATCGTGCTGGTCTCGCAGAAGCCGCTCGAAGAACTCAGGCGCGTCGCCGTGGGCGAGTGCTGTCGCACACCAGTCGCCGCCCTCCGCATCGTGCTCGCCGAACAGCAGCACGTCCTCCCCGACTTGCTGGTCGAGAAGCGCTTGAACGAAGACGACTGGCGCGACCGTTACGACGCCGCCCTGATCACGGGCGACGCGGCGTTGCGCGAAGCCGCCTCGCCCGCCACCGAAGGGTTGATCCGTTTCAACGTCACCGAGATGTGGAAGTCGCTCACCAAGACCCCGCTCGTGCATTCGGTGTGGGTGTGCGACGAAGAATCGCGCCTCGACGAGATTCGCACCACACTCACGACGCTGTGCGCATACGGCCTCGAGCGACTGGCCTCACTCGCCGAAGAAATCGCCGCCCTGCTTTCGATGGACGCGATGGTCGCCTACGACTATCTCACGCGCGCGTGGTCCTACGACCTCGGCAGCGCGGAGATGGACGGGCTTCGTGCGCTCTCCGACTTCGCGCGCAAGTACGACTTGGTGCGCGCGAGTCGCTTCACGAACGTCGTCAGCGCCTAGTTCCCCCGATCATTCGACCCGTTCCAGGACCGCGCTGCGGCGCGCGGTAGCGCAAATCCCACGGTTAGGCTATCCTTTGGCCTTCGTATCACGGAGGCCGCCATGTCCGACATCGTCCGCGAGTTCAACGAATACCGCCAGAGGATGAACGATCGCATCCTCGCGACCGACAACTTGGTCGTGAAGCGCTTCTTCAATCTCGACACGAACACGTACCAAGAGGGCGCACTTCCGGCGAAGACGAAGGAGATGCTGGGGCTGGTCGCGTCGATGGTGCTGCGCTGCGACGATTGCATCGCCTACCACGTCCAGGAGTGTCACCAGGCCGGCGTCACGCGCGAGGAGTTCTTCGAGATTTTCAGCGTGGGGCTCGTCGTGGGCGGGTCGATCACGATTCCGCACATGCGCCGCGCGGTCGAATTCCTGGACTCCTTGGAGTCGGTCTCGAAGTAACCCATGTGGAATCCGATCCGACAGTTCATCGATCGCCACGACGCTTTCGTGGTGACCTCGCACATCAACCCCGACGGCGACGCCATCGGCTCCGAGATGGGCCTCACACACTTTCTCCGCCAGCTGGGGAAGAAAGTCGTCGTCATGAACTCGACCGAGACCCCGGAGGTCCTGCGCTTCCTCGCTGCGGACGACGAGATTCGTATCTACGGCGATGGGGCGTCGAAAGCGCTCCTCGATACGGTCGACGCGTGCATCATCGTCGACGTCAATAATTGGGAACAGCTAGGCAACATCGGTCGCGGGCTGCAGTCGCGCTCGCTCCCGCGTGCGTGCATCGACCATCACCAGGGCGCCACGAACGGCTTCGCCGATTACACGGTGACCGACACCTCGGCGGCCGCCACGGGTCTCCTCATCTACGAAATGATTCGCGCGTACGAGGGCACCATGACGAAGCCCATCGCCGAGGCACTCTACGCCGCCATCATCACCGACACCGGCACGTTTCGCTTTTCGAACACCGATGCACGCGTGTTGCGCACAGCCGCGGACTTGTGCGACGTCGGGGTGATTCCTTTCGAAATGCATCGTAAGGTTTTCGGGAGCAAGAGTTGGGGCGCGGGCCGTTTGCTGGGTCCGGTCTTGAGCACGCTGGAGTCGGAAGCGGGGGGCAAGCTCGCCATATTTTCGGCGACGCTCGAAATGGTCAACAACGCGGGTGCCACCTACGACGACATGGACGGCTTCGTCGACTTGGTGCGCGCGATCAAGGGCGTCGAGCTGGTGCTCTTTTTCAAGGAGACCGAAGAAGGCGACATCAAAGTGTCCCTACGATCGAACGGCAAGGTCGACGCGCACGCGATCGCGACGGTGTTCGGCGGCGGCGGGCACACGATGGCGTCGGGGATGCGCCTGCCGGGTCCGATGCAGCGCGCTATCGATACGGTGATCTCGGCGTGTCGCAACCTCTCCGATTTCTCGACGCGCTAGTGCGTCACTCTCCCACCACTTCCCACACCGCGATCTCCCGCGTGGCGAAACGCCCGCGAAACCGGCGGTCGTTTTCGAAGCGCTCGTGCGCGTCGATCATGTCGTCGGGGTGGAGTCGATAGATCACGTACACGGGCCGTTCGAGCGCACGCAGTCGCAGCAAGTCGACGTCGGTCGGCCCGCGCTGGGAGAAGACGGCGTCGCGCACACGTTTGCGCTCGAGCATCTCGTCGTGCGGATACGCCCAGTTGCGCGCGTAGCTTTCGGTCCCCCAATACACGTCGCGCGACGCGAGGACCGGGACGCGCACGTTGTCGTCATCTTCCAGGACGACGGCGTTGGGCGGCGTGCTTTTTTCCATCCATTTATAGAGCGCGCGTTCGGAGTCGCTCACGTCGAACGCCGTCGTGTCGCGCATCGCTTGCGAGAAGTAGACCGCGTGGAGCGGAATCGTGGCGGACGCGACTAGCACGACGGCGAGTCGACGCGTGCGCGGTACCTCCCACCATCGATCGAGCGCGCCGACGGAAAACGCTGCGAGCGGAAGATAGAGTAGAAAGACAAACTTGGTCTCGTTGTTGGTAGCGAGGTCGACGGTCACCGCGACCAAGGCGACCAGGAGTGTCCACACGAGCACGATGCTTCGCGCGTGCCGCAGGTAGACGATCGCGAGCACCAACGCGGGCAGTACACCGAAGAACAACCCGATCGCTTGCGATCGCTGCAGCGCGAAAGCGAGCGACGAGCCTCCTGCGCGCGGCATCACCGAATAGAGGTACGGCGCCGTCGCGGCCAGCCCGAGCGCGATCCACCCCACCAAGCGGGCGTACGGCGGCCCGCCCGGCGACGGCTGCGCGCGGATCACGAGCAGAATTGCTAAGACCGCCGCCGTGGCGATCGCCATCGTCAAGCCGGTCACCGAGTGCAACAGGATCGCGCCGGCGATGCATAGCACGAAGGCAACGTCGTGCGACGCACTCCATTCGCCGCGCCGCGCGCGCACGAGGAGCAGCAACAACGTCGCGGCGAGGCCGAGTGTCAACGAGAGTGCGGTACCGATCATGAACTTGTCGAGGAACATGAACTGATTGCCTTCGACCGACAGGAGCGACATCGCCGTGGCATGTCCAGCGGGGGTCCATGGGAACATGCGGCGCAACGTTTCCAGTCCGTGGCTGTCGCCGAACACGGCGCGCGCGAGTCGAATCGGATACGAGAGATAGAACCAACCGTTCAGTCCGAAGATCCACAGACACGTTCCCAGCAACCGCGGGCCGACGCGCCGCGCGAACTCGCCGGCCAGCGCGAGGAACGCGAACACGGTCGACGTGAGTGCGATCGCGTTCGCGAGAATCATCGCGCGAAAATAGTCCGCGCCGGCGAGCGACGCGCACGCCGCGACGATCGCGTGGTAGGCGTACATGTATTGAATGCGAAGCCCCGCGAAATACGGATCGGTCAACGGGACTCCGTCGCGCGTGAGCTTGTTCGCGACGGCGGCGTGGAACCAGCTGTCTTCGCGCACGCGCCACCACGTCTTGGCAAGCGGCAACGAAAACGCGAGCACGGCGGCGAGCAACAGAATGACGAAGCCGCCCACCAGCACGCGCCGGTCGTCGGCAGATAGCGATTGCGGCCGTCCGCCGAGCGTGACGAAGAGAACGAGCCCGATACTGCCGGCGATGAGCGCGGCGTGGTGCACATTCGCACCGGCGAACATCGCGCCGAGAACGAGCACGCCGAAGATCACCGGCGACAGCGAGGCGCCGATGCCGAACGCTGCGTCCACAGATAGTCGCGACCGCGACACGACGGCCCAGCCTGGGAGCAGACCGACCACGAGGAAGGTCGCCACGACGCGGGTCGCCACCGATGGAATCCAGAACAGCGCAAAAACGATCGCCGCGATCGCGGCGCGATGAAACGTGCGCTCGATCGAGATCGTCATTAGAAGGAGCGACGAATCACGAGCCGTACATACACATGTGCTGATCGATTGTCCGACGACACCGGAGAGCGATACGCGCCGAAGGTACGACGGCTCTGGAATTGCAAGCGCGGGGAGCGCAAGGGTCTCAATTCCAGAGCCGTGCGGTGATGGAGGTTGCTAGTGTCTCCTTCTACGATCGACCGCACGGAAAGTTTCAAGCGGGTGTAATCTCGCTCACACTGGAGGCGGGCTTCAAACTTCGATAGACATGGGCGAGTGCCAAGCCGCTCATCGGAAGCGTCACGAGAATCCCGATGCCCAAACAAATGGCACCCAAGAGGTTCAGTCCGATCAAGATGAAGAACAGGACGAGCAAATCCATCGTTCGCCCGCGCGAGATGTCCCAACTTTGCTGAATGGCGTCGAGCGGTCCCGACCTCTTGTCCACGATCACGAAACCGACGAACCACAATCGAATCAAGATGACGACGCCGGGGACGATGAGGAGTATCAGTCCCATGACGACCGCGACCGACGCGATGATCGAGGCCCCCAGGTACTTGAGAAACTGGGAGATGCCGTCGAAGAGGTTCTCGAAGATGGGTCGCTCGCCGTCGCGAAAGCGGAGGTAGATCTTCGCGAGCCCGAGGGTGAGCGTCGCCGATACGGCCATCGATATCAGCCGGATCGCGAACTGCGGGGCCCCGTCGTGAAGGGCGACGTCCCCACCCCACTTGATCAGGGACGGGACGCCCCATGCCACAAGCAGCGTCCCGACTAGAAATAGCGGATACTCACGAACCGTGCGCCACCCGAACTGGACCGCTTCCGCGAGGGGAAGCCCCGGCGTCTTGGTCATTTTTTCCTCCTCGGCGGGAGGTTACACTAGACCGCCCGCAGAGGGTATACGGGATTATGGTGGTTCGGGTTAACCCAATCTTGAACGAGGGCCGCCTACAATGAACGACGTCGCGCCACGACTTCTGTTGTTGAGCAACTCGCGTAACTTCGGCGGCGGGTATATGGAGCACGCCGAACCGTGGATTCGCGCCTTCTTCGCGGGGACGAAGCGGGCGGCGTTCGTCCCCTACGCGGGGGTTACACTGGATTGGGACGAGTATGCGGGCATGGTCAGGGAGAGGTTCGGGCCGATGGGGATCGAGGTCCAGTCCGTGCATCGCATCAAACACCCCGTCCAGGAGATCGAATCGGCGGACGCCGTCTTGGTCGGCGGAGGGAACACGTTCCACTTGTTGAAGCACCTGTACGACACCGGGTTATTGTGGGCGATTCGGTCGCGCGTCCGGGCGGGGGTGCCGTATATGGGTTGGAGCGCGGGCTCCAACGTTGCATGCCCTACCATCAAGACGACCAACGACATGCCGGTCGTGGAGCCGGCGCGGTTGGACGCGATGCGCCTGGTTCCCTTCCAAGTAAATCCACATTATACCGATGTCACTCTTCCCAACCACGGCGGAGAGACGCGCGCCCAGCGCCTGGCCGAGTTCACGAAATCCAATCCCGGTGTTTATGTCGTAGGGTTGCGTGAAGGCAGCGCTGTGGAAGTCTCGAACGGAACGACGAAGCTCTTGGGACCGCACAGCGCCCGGATATTCTTCGGAAGTCGAGAACCCGTGGAGTGCGCGCCGAGCGAGTCGATGGAGTTTCTATGGAACGTAACAACGTGAAGCAGGGGGCGCTTCAAACCGTGGAAGCCGTGACGCCCCGGCGTGCGCCCGCGGGTTTGCACTTCTTCGGGTGCGCCGTCGCGCTGACGGCGCTCGCGTGCCTCGCGGCGACGAACGCATTCGCGCAGGCGCCGCCGGCAGCAGCGGCGTCGAACGTGGATATGATCCAGACGGTCACCAGTGAATCTTCGCGCGCGTCGCTTTTGGAGCTCTACACGTCGGAAGGCTGCTCGAGCTGCCCGCCCGCCGAGGCCTGGCTTTCGAAGCTCCCCACCGATGCCCGTTTGTGGAAGGACGTCGTGCCGGTGGCGTTCCACGTCGACTATTGGGACTACTTGGGATGGGTCGACGTCTTCGCGCGTCCCGAATACAGCGAGCGACAGCGCGATTACGGAATGGCGTGGAAGGCGGAAACCATCTATACGCCGGCCTTCGTCGCCAACGGATCCGAATGGTCCGGGTGGAGAGATGGAAAACCGTGGCCCGCTGCGACTGCGGCGCAAGGCGGCAAACTCATATTCGACGTTCTTGCGGGATCAACGGTTGTTCGATTTCAGCCGAGCAGCGGAACCAAGCTGCACGGGAAGCCAGTGGCCTACGTTGCGATACTGGGAATGGGGATGTCGCGCAAGATCACGGCCGGTGAGAACGAAGGCACAACGCAAACGCACGACTTCGTCGCCATGGACTTGCAACGAATCGCTCTCGGCGAAATGGGCGACGCATGGGTCGGCCAGGGAACCTGGCAAATCGTGAAAGCCGCCAATCCGTTGCGCTACGCGGTGGCCGTTTGGGTGGCGGATGACAGCCGCGTGCCGCTTCAAGTTGCCGGCGACTGGCTCAACACCGAGGCAGCGGCGGCACTCAAAGTGACACTAGAAAGGAATGATTCCATGTCGAAGATCACCAAGAGCGACGCAGAATGGAAAGCGATTCTCTCTCCCGACGCCTATCGCGTGGCGCGCGAAAAAGGAACCGAAGCCGCGTTCACGGGTGCCTACTGGAACAACCACGATAAGGGGATGTACGTCTGCAGTTCGTGCGGACAGCCGTTGTTCTCGTCGGACACCAAGTTCGACTCGGGCACCGGGTGGCCCAGCTTCTACGAGCCGGTCGACAACAAGAACGTCGAGGTCGAGGGCGACCAAAGCCACGGCATGCGGCGTACGGAAGTGCTTTGCAGCCGGTGCGCGGCGCACCTGGGCCACGTGTTCGACGACGGTCCCAAGCCGACCGGACTCCGCTATTGCATCAACTCGGTATCGCTGAAGTTCGTCCCCAAGGACGTTAAGGACGACAAGTCGAAGAAGTAGTCCTTCGCGTCCCTCACCGACGTTCCACTAACTACCATTTCTATTGAAGATTAGACAAGATAACCGAGAATAGTAGTAGCTTGGACAGCTACTAGTGATAGAGTTGTTGACCGAGTCCAGTCATAAGTAGTAGTCCTAGCTACTATGAATCTCGCCGCCGCCTTGGAAGCGCTTGGTCTCGCCCACATCGAGGCGCTCTCCTACACCCATCTCGTAGGCCATCCGTCGACGAGCGGCTATCGCGTCGCGCGCGGAATCGGCAAACCCACCGCCAACGTGTATCGCGCACTCGAAACGCTCGAGCGAAAAGGTCTCGTCGTTCGGGATCGTGGAACGCCGCCGGCTTATCGCGCGCTACCCCCCGACGAAATGCTGGAGCGACTCGAGCGCGAGTTCATGGAGCGAAAGGCGCGCGCAGCGCAAGAGCTTGCTGCTCTCAAGCCCGGTGTGGACGACGAGAAACTCTACGCGCTCAAGTCGCACGACCACGTAATTGCGCGGGCGCATCTGTTGCTCGCGGCGTCGCGTCGCATCGTGCTGCTGGAAGCACCGCATGCATCGGTCGCACGGCTGACGGCTGCCGTCCACGACGCGCGCGCTCGAGGCGTGCGCGTCGTCATTGTTACCGACGAAGCAGTCGCGCACGCGGACACCATCGTCGAGGCGAGGCGACCGATTGGGTCGATCCGCATGGTGGCCGACGCGCGCGAGTCGCTCCTATCCGCACTGCCCAACGACGCCGGCGGCGTGCGCGAAGCGATCTGGACGCGCAGCGCGCTCTTGGGGCGTATGCTGCACGACGCGCTGGCGTCGGAACTCTTCTACGTATTGGTCGAGCGTGCGCTGGACGACGGCGTCAGCGTCGATGAAGTGGAAGCGGCGTTCGAGAGGTGCAAGACGGCGCGCGAGAGTCTGTGAGCACGTCGCGTCGCCACACCGCTAGCGTCGCGGAGTTGCAGTCATCGCGAACTCGTCGACGGAGGCACGCGCCGGCGTGCGTCGCAGCCGACAGGCGACCGACGTCCCGCTGTGAACGCGCCCGTCGTCGCGAACGGTCCAAAGATCCTGCGCGGCGTCGAACTCGCACGTGATGCCCGACGACGAGAGCCAGAACGCCTCGGTGCTGCGTGCGAGTAAGATCAAGCGCGCCGCCGGCGGATCCATCGATCGAGCGCGCGCGCGACGCGCGAGCTCTTCGGCCGCGTCGCGCGGGGTGCCCAATCGAAGCTTCTCAGCCAGAACGGCGAAAATGCCGCGGCCGTCGTCGGTCACGATGAGGTCGATTTGGCGCGCGGTCGTCGCGAGCTCGAAGGAGATCCACGATGCCCCCGCGTGCACGATCGCATTTTCGACGAGTTCCCTGAAGGTTCCCCGGCACGTGTCGATCACGACCGCCCGATCCCCCAAGAGGATCGGCGTCGCGTGCTCGGCCCACACCCGGGCGGCGTTCAGCACGGGTGTCACGCGAAACTCGCGCGAAAGCGTCGACATGCGCCTGAGCGCATACTCCCGCGCGCGAGTTTGGCCGGCCTGGTCGAGTACTCCGGCGTAGACGAGAGAGTCGAGGTGTCGGTTTGCGGCCTGTCGGGAAATCCCGTATGCTTGCGCGACTCGGCGGGCGATACCCTTGGGATCGTCATCGACGTGGTCCACGATGAAGCCTTGGATCGAACGGGTACGGGTGCGCTCCACGAAATTCCGTTTAGAGTCAGACCGCCGACATTGTCAACAAGTTTTGGGTCGATGAGGATGCGGCATCCAAGTCTTTGTCAACATTGGGCCACGTTTATTGTCAACAATTCTAAGCCGGCATTGTCAACATTATGACAGCACAGATTGTCAACTTTATTCCAGAAGACCATTCTTTATAAGAGATTGCAGAAATGAGAAGCCTTCGCGAATTTCTCCAGACCATCCGGGTCGAGCACACCATCTTCGCACTTCCCTTCGCCTACGCCACCCTATTCCTTGCGGAGCGCGGCTGGCCCACGGCTTGGAACGCGCTCTGGATCACCGTCGCGATGGTGGCCGGCCGGACGGTCGGGATGGCAGCCAACCGGGTGATCGACGCCGAGGTGGATGCCAAGAACCCGCGGACAGCGTCGCGGTCGATTCCTGCCGGGCGCTTGCGCCTTTCGCGGGCGATCACCTTCACGCTTGTCGCCCTCGCCGTATTCGTGGTCGCCGTGTGGCAGCTCGATCCGATCTGTCGAAAGCTGTGGCCGGTCGTCGTCGTCGCGATGGTGGCCTACCCGTACGCGAAGCGCGTGACACCGTTCGCCCACCTCGTCCTGGGCGTCGTCTACTTCATGGTGCCGACGTCGGTGTGGCTCGCGGTGACCGGAGAGCTTTCGACGGCGTCCGTGCTCCTCGGCGTCGGAGCTGCGTTGTGGGTGGCCGGCTTCGACATCATCTATGCGTGCCAGGACGTCGACGTCGACCGACGCGAGGGACTGCACTCGATTCCCGCCGACTTCGGCGTTGCCCGAGGTCTCGCGGTTGCACATGGACTCCATCTCACCTTCGTGGCGTGCCTATTCATGGCCGGTTCGATCCTATCGGCCGGACGTTGGTACTATGTCGGAGTCTTGTTGACCACGATACTCCTCATCCATGAGCACCGGCTCGTCAAACCCAACGACCTTTCGAAAGTGAACGCAGCCTTCTTCACCACCAACGGAATCGTGAGCATCGCGCTCTTCGCGTTGATCGCGCTGGATACGGTGGTGTAACGATGTCCGTCTACGCGGTGGGAATTACGGGAGGGAGTGGAGCGCCGTACGCTCTACGACTGCTAAACGCGCTCGTCTCGTCGGGACACGACGCGCACGTCGTCATTTCGTCGGCAGGGGAGAAGGTGCTGCAGCTCGAGAGCGGGCTGAAACTGGGTCGCACGCTGCACGAAAAAGAAGAAGCGCTGACGCGCGCGCTCGAACTCGTCGGCGAAAGAAGGGGATCGCTGCGTCTCTTCGACCCCACGAATCTCGCCGCCCCGATTTCCAGCGGGTCGTTTCCGTGCGCGGGGATGGTGATCGTGCCGTGCTCGACGGGAACGCTGGGGCGCGTCGCCAACGGCATTTCGTCGAACCTGATCGAACGCGCCGCCGACGTCGCCCTCAAGGAGCGACGACGTCTCGTCGTCGTCCCGCGCGAGACACCGCTCTCCGAGATCCATTTGCGCAACATGCTGGCACTTCGACAAGCCGGCGCCGACATCCTGCCCGCCATGCCCGCGTTCTACCACCGTCCGCGCACCATCGCGGATATGGTCGACATGATCGTCGGCCGCATCCTCGATCGACTCGGCGTCGAAAACTCGCTCTTCTTCCGATGGGGAAAAGACACGGCGGCGAGCGACGTCGACATGAACGACTAGCAGAAAGAAAAAACCCCGCGCCGTTTCCGACGCGGGGCTCTTTCGAACCGAATCGACAGATCCGATTTGGACTACAGGCTCCAGGCCAGGCCCGCACGAAGCGACCAGTTCTTCACGTCGTTGGTGTCGTCGCTGATGACGTTGTACCAACCGGACGCGATGGCGCTCATGCTCTCGTTCATGCCGACTTTGACGCCGGCGCCACCCTGGTACCCGAACTTCGTGTCGCTGTTGCTCTCGAAGCCGGTCTGTTCCGAGTTCACCATGTTGGCCGAGATGCCACCCGCGATGAACGGCTGGAAGCGGACCGACGCGGTCGGGATCGTGAACTTGACGTTCGCGCCGATCGAGACGTCGCGCAGTGACACGTCGCTGGTCGGATCCACTGCCGTGGTCGACGACCAATAGTTCGCGAACGGGCTAATCTGGAAGTTCGCCATGGGCAAACCGAAATCCATGAAAACGCCCGCCATCCACGTGCTGTTTGGGTTGAAGCTGGGAGCGTTGCTCACGCTCGGGCTTACGTAGCCGGCTTCGAAGCCGACCGAACGAATCGGGCTGGCCGCGAACGCGTTCGCCGAAACGAACACGCAGCAGACTGCGAGAATCAAAAAGAGCTTCTTCATTCGAGAAAACCTCCCTCGATGGGTCCCGGCGGAACTTCTTGAGGTGCCACTCGGCACCACCCACCGCGCGGGGTTCCCTCCACTGGTTTTAAGTGACCGGGATCACATTGCAAACCTGAGGCCAGACCCGGCCGCGTGGCGTGCCCGGAGCCCGCAACCATCATGGGGAAGCATCGGTTACAGGCGGATCGAACGGGCCCGGATGGGCCCTTGGGTACGGGCTGGGGTGGTGTCGCATTGTGCGGCGGGCGGAAGGGAGCTACAGTGACCCCCATGTCTTTCCGCGACCTCCGGTCTTTTCTCGCCGATCTCGAAGCGATCGGGCAGTTGAAGCGCGTCCGCGTCGAAATCGATCCGCGCTTCGAAGTCGCGGAGATCGCCCAGCGCGTCGTCCGCGAAGAGGGACCGGCGCTCCTCTTCGAGCGCGTCAAGGGCTCGCGATTCCCGATCGCGATCAACTTCTTCGGGAGCTTCGCGCGTATCGAGCGCGCGATCGGGATGCACCCGGAGGAGCTGGGCGCGCGGTTGGTTCGATTCGCGGAGGAGTTGAATCCTCCCAGCCTCGGCCGGCTCGCGGCCGCCAGCGACTTTCTCCCGCGCCTGCTCGCATTTCGACCCGCGCGCGCGGCGCGCGGTGCCAGCCAGGCGGTCGTGGAAGGGAACCCCGACCTCGACGCCTTGCCGATCATCACCTGCTGGCCGCAAGACGGCGGTCGCTTCATCACGTTCCCGCTTGTGTTCACGCGCCACCCGCGCACGGGGAAGTCGAATGTCGGCATTTATCGCATGCAGGTGTTCGACGGCACGTCGACCGGCATGCACTGGCAAATCCACAAAGGCGGCGGGTTCCACTATCGCGAAGCGGAGATGGCGGGGCACGCGTTGCCGGTGTCGGTGGCTCTCGGCGCCGACCCCGCGCTCATGCTGGCCGGCATCTTCCCGCTTCCCGAAGCACTCGAAGAAATCGCCTTCGCGGGCATTCTCGCCGCGCGCCGCACACGCCTCGCGCGCGCGCGATCGATCGACCTCGACGTCTTGGCCGACGCGGAGTTTGTAATAGAAGGAGAAGTGCGACCGCGCGAGCGTCACCCCGAAGGTCCCTTCGGCGATCACTTCGGACACTACTGCGACGTGGCGGACTTTCCCGTGTTCCGTGTCAAGACCATCACGCGCCGCGCCAACGCCATCTACCCGGCTGCGGTGGTAGGGAAGCCGCCGCAGGAAGATCGCTACATGGGCGATGCGTCGCAGATGATCTTGGGGCCGCTGATTCGGCTGATTCGTCCCGAAGTGCGCGACGTGTGGGCCTACTACGAAGCCGGCTTCCACAACTTGCTGGTCGCGTCCGTCGAGGCGCGTTACACGCGCGAGCCCATTCGCACCGCGATGGGGCTCTTGGGCGAAGGACAGCTCGGGTTGAGCAAGGTGCTGGTCTTGGTCGACCGTAACGTCGACGCGCGGCGTTTCCGCAACGTGCTGCGCGCGATTCGCGACCACTTCGACCCGCGCGAGAATTTCCACCTCATCTCGCGCGCACCGCTCGACACGCTCGATTTCACCAGTTTCAAGATGCATCTGGGCAGTCGCATGATCCTCGATGCGACGGGCAGCCGCGCGCAGTACTCGGGCGGGTCGCCCGCCGCGCACGACGCCGAGGCGCCACACGCGCACGCCGCACCGCTTGCGCACGACCCGCGCGAGATGGCGCCGCACGTCAAGGCGTGGCGCGTGTGGGAGGACACCATGCTGGTGGTGCAGGTCGACCGCGTCGAGCGCGACATCGGGCGTCGTGTGCTGGAACCGCTGGTCAAGGCGCGCGGGACGGCGCACTTGAAGATCGTCGCGGTGGTGAGCCCCGACGTGAATCTCGACGACGACGTCGACACGCTGTGGGGAATCTTCACGCGCTTCGACCCCGCGCGCGACCTCATGTTCACCGAGTCGTCGATGCAAGGTGTCCAGCCGCTGTACGCCGGTGTGATGGGCATCGACGCCACCTGGAAGCCCGGTTACCCCGACGCCGTCGCCATGGACCCTGAGGTGGTCCGGCGCGTCGACGCGGGCTGGAACGACTACTGGGAGTGACCGGCGAAAAATGGGTTTGACACCGGTTCGGCAGGCGGCTATCGTTGATGCCGTTAGCTAAGTCTGCGTTCAATCTCGAATCGAATCGCCCTCCTGTTTAGGTCCGCGACCCCAGTTTGAAGATGAGCGCTCGGAAGAAGGGTTCGGTGCTTCGGCACGCTGACCCGATACGTTAGTGGTCTGAAAGGAAACTCATGAATTCGAAACTGTATGTCGGTAACCTGAACTACCAGACGACCGAAGAGCAGCTGCGTCAGTTGTTCTCCGAGGTAGCTCCCGTGACCTCCGTCGCTCTGATCACCGATCGCGAAACCGGCCGCCCGAAGGGCTTCGGCTTCGTCGAGATGGAGACAAGCGAAGGCGCCCGCGAGGCGATCGAGAAGCTGAACAACCGCGAGGTTGACCAGCGCACGATCACCGTCAGCGAAGCGCGTCCCAAGAAGGAGTTCGGCGGTGGCCGTGGTGGCGACGGCGGCGGCTTCGGCGGCGGCGGTCGTGGCGGTTACGGCGGTGGCGGCGGCGGACGTCGTCGTTACTAAGAACGCAGCGAAACCAATTCGCTTCTAAAGAGCGCGGGGCTTTCGGGCCCCGCGCTTTTTCTTTGGGGGCCGCCGTGTGCGACATCCAAAACCTTGCATTCCCTCGTAGATAGGGTTGGAGTAGACTGACGAAGGAGAACACATGAGAACCCGCATGTTGACAGCAGTCGTCGCCGTGGCATTGGCGTTCGCCGTGGCGTCGCACGCCGACGAGAAGAAGCAGGACAAGAAGACCGCCGTCGCCACCTTCGCAGGCGGTTGCTTCTGGTGCATGGAGCCGCCGTTCGACTTCATCAAGGGTGTGAAGCGCACGACGTCGGGTTACACCGGCGGCACGGTCAAGAATCCCAGCTACGAGCAAGTGTGCACCGGCAAGACCGGCCACGCCGAAGCCATCGAGATCGAGTACGATCCCACGCAGGTGACGTACAACCAACTGCTCGACGTGTACTGGCACAACATCGATCCCACCGTCAGCAACCGCCAATTCGTCGACCGCGGGACGCAGTATCGAACCGTGATCTTCTATCACGACGAAGAGCAGAAGCGGCTGGCGGAGGAATCGAAGAAGGACGTGGAGAAGATCTTCGGAACGGTCGAGGTGCAGATCGAACCGGCCGGCCCGTTCTATCCAGCCGAGGAATATCATCAGGACTTCTACATGACCAACCCCGACCACTACAATGCCTACCACAATGGAAGCGGTCGCGACCAACGCCTGAAGGAGTTGTGGGGCAAAGACGCTCCGCCGTCGCACTGATCGCGTCGACGCCCCCTCGACGATGAACCCCATCGACTCACTCGACGCCCTCTCTCCGCAGTTCTGGATCCCGGTCGGCGTGTCGATCGTGTGCGGTGCCATCGTCGGCTTCGAGCGCCAGCTGCGCGGCAAGCCGCTCGACGTTCGCACCGCCGTGCTCGTTTGCCTCGGCACCCACTTCTTCATTCGCCTCGGCGTCGTGATCTCCGGAGAGCACACCGACACCATGCGTATCCTCGGGCAAGTCGTGACCGGGATCGGCTTCCTCGGAGCCGGCATGATCTTCCAGCGCGGCGCGCACGTGCAGGGACTCACCACCGCAGCCGTCGTGTGGACGCTGGCCGCGATCGGCGCCGCCATCGGATTCGGCCGCTACTCGGCGGCTATCGCGATATCGCTGGTCGTGTTCCTAGTATTGAACGCGTTGGAATGGTTCGAGAATCGCGTGGAAAGAATGCGCCGCGGCGCGCACGCGCACGACGACGTCGAGCCGAGGCTTTAGTTCGTTAGCACTTCGAAGCGCTCCAGTTCCGCGTTGAACAACCCGAGCGCATTGATCACGTAGCCCACCACAATCCCGTTGTACTCCAGTCCGACATAGCCGACTTCGCCGCGCGAAGTCGCGAGCCCGTTTCGGTACGCGGGAGCGCCGGTGTAGGGATTGAGCCGGTTGTATACGAGATCTCGCAACGTGTCGCCCGAAGGCGTTTGGTCGATGTCGATGTCGCGTGGGTACTCGCCCCCGTTCTGCGAAGCGAACGCTTCAGCGGCGGATCTCAACAGCAGAGCGGCCGATCGCACGACTTCGTCCTCGGGAGATTCACGCCTTCTCACCGCGATCTTGGAAATCCAGTCTGCACCAATTGATTCGATCAAGTAACCATCGTAGACGCCGTCCGCGTTTCGGTCCTGCGCGGTGTAACCCACGATGCCCGGTACACCCGTGGGATCTCCGTCCACGGGACTGGCCCGCAAGCCACCCAGAAATGGAGTTGCGAGCAACTCGCCGCCAGGAAGAAGGTCAGAGAGTACGTCGCCGGACGGAAGCGGATCTGCACCAACGTCGGCAGGAAAATGCCCAGCCTGCCGATAGAACTCTTCGACTGCGGCGACGATCGTCTCGGAGTTTGCCAACACTGAATCATACTGAGCGACCAAGAGCGGTGAGACCATCGATACGTTGTCGAGCGTAATGAGAACGCCGTCTCGTCCACGCCCCGTTACCCTGTATCCGGCCGGCGGGTCGCGCCAACTCTCAGAAAAGAACGGGAGCACGCCAATCTCGCCCGGCCACTGGGGATCGTAGAAGACCGGCACCGTCGCGAGACCGGTGTAACGATTCGTGAGGTTCGAGCCTCCAGGAAGAAACGGGAGAATTGCCGAAACTTGAGCGGGGTAGACCCCACCATTCGCGGCGGCGTAGGCTTCCAGCGCGTCGCGGACGACGTAGCAGTCGGCGATGATCTGCTCGTCCGTCGTCGGAGCAGGTGGGTCAATCGGTCGCGCTGTCTCGTCGTTGTCGCAACTCGAAACGACGAAGGTCGCGAGTAGTATTATGGGAAGCCACCGTTGGTGCATACCAATCACCATACGGATGACATGGCATCGATCGTGCCAAGATTGCCTAGTGGGCCTTCGCGGCGGCGCGGCGCCGTCCTTCGTGGAAGACGCCTGCGACGCCAAGGAGAACCAAGAGGGATCCGGCGATCGTCCACGGTGTGATGCGCTCGCCGAGAATTAGCCAGCCGAGCAGGATGGCGATCACGGGATTGACGTAGGCGTAGGTCGCGACGACGTGCACGGGCAGCAACTGGAGTGCCTTCACGAACGACGTGAATGCGATCACGGAGCCGAACACGACCAAGTAGCCCCACGCCAGCCAGGCTTCGGTGGTCGGATGCGGGCGCGGTTCGCCGGAGAGCAATGACGCGGCGAGCAGGAAGAACGCGCCGAAGAGGAGCTGGTAGCCGGAATTCACTTCGGCCGACACGGTGACGGGACGGCGCTTCTGCATCACGGACCCGATGCCCCAGCTGCAGACGGCGAGCAGCAGGATCAAGCACGCGACCAAGTCGGCGTGCGATCCGTGTCGAATGACGGGAAAATTCAAAACCACGATCCCGGCCATTCCAATCAGGAGCGATCCGACCAATCGCAACGTGGGCTTCCGGCGGTCGAGGAACGACTCGAGCGTCGTCGTCCACAGGGGAAGCGTCGACACGAGCAGCGCCGCGTAGCCGGACGCCGCGCGCTTCTCCGCGACGGTCACAAGCCCGTTTCCACCGAGCCACAGCAAGACGCCGGAGGCGATGAACATCTGGACGTCGTTGCGCGTGGGCCGAAGCGACTTTTTCGCCAACGCGCCCCACGTGAGCAGGATCAAGCTGGCGACGAACACGCGCGAGCCGGCCATCGCGAAGGCGGGGAAGCCGGTGCCGTCGCGGACGGCAATTCGAATGGCGAGGTAGGTACTCCCCCAAACGGTGTAGACGACGAGGAGATGGACGAAACCGCGGAATCGCACGGAAGGGCCCCCGGGGAAAAAAGGAGAGGTAGCACAGGCCCCGGATGTTGTCCAGGCGTTCGACTGCGCCTTGTGAAGGAATTCGGTTCGCTCTATACTGCAGCCCGTCGCCATGTTTCACACCGTCCACGGCATCACCTTCTCCGACCGCAGCCTGATCCCGATTTGGGAAAAAGTTCGTGCGGGTGAACGAATCTCGCCCGCAGAAGGCGTTCGCCTCTTCGAGTCCGACGACCTGACGGCGGTCGGTCGCATGGCCGACCACGTCGCGCGTGCGCGAAGCGGCGACCGCGTCTACTTCGTCATCAATACCCACGTCAACCCCACGAATGTATGTGTGCTGAACTGCAAGTTCTGCGACTACGTCCACAGTAGGAACGACGCGGGCGCGTGGGAGATGACGGTGGACGAAATTCTCGCGCACATTACACCCGAGATGACGGAAGTCCACATCGTCGGCGGCCACCACCCCGACTGGACCTTCGAGTACCACGAGAACTACATCCGTGCCATCCGCGAAGCGCATCCGCACATCCAGATCAAGGCCTTCACCGCGGCGGAGATCGATTACTTCGCCAAGCGCTGGAAGCTCTCGGTCGACGAAATCTTGGATCGACTGATCGCGGCGGGACTGAATTCGATGCCGGGCGGCGGCGCGGAAATCTTCTCGAAGCGCATCGCCAAAGAATTGCGTTACATCGGCAAGGCGCAGAGCGACCGCTGGCTTGAGATTCACGCCGCGGCGCACGCGCGCGGGATTCCGTCGAACGCGACCATGCTCTACGGCCACATCGAGACGTACGCGGAGCGCGTGGAACATCTGCGGCTGTTGCGCGAGCAGCAGGATAAGAGCGGCGGATTCCTCGCCTTCATTCCGCTCGAGTATCAAATCAGCGCGGAGAAGATCGTGCCGCGGCACGCGACAGCACTCGACGACTTGAAAACGATCGCGGTGTCGCGCTTGATGCTGGACAACTTTCCGCACGTGAAAGCGTACTGGATCATGCTGCAGGAAGACACGGCCGGCATCGCGCTCAATTTTGGTGCGGACGACGTCGACGGAACGATAGCGAAGGAACGTATCGCGCACGCGGCCGACGCGCGCAGCCCCGTCGGCGTCACGCGGAAGAAGCTGGTGCGACTGATTCGCGACGCCGAGAAGACGCCGGTCGAACGCGACGCCTTGTACAACGTGGTCAAGGTCTACGAAGACGCCGACGTGGCGGCGGTGGTGGAAGACACCTATCGTCCGGTGCAGCGCAGCCGCGAATCTCCCCGCGCCGGCGCACCGTTGGCAAAGAACGTGAGCTGAACCGCGGCACTCGCTTGCGACGCGCGCGCCCCGAACCCGCATGAAGCGAAAACTCATCGTCGCGGCCCTCGCTTTGCTGATGGTGATCGTCGGCATTGCGGTGTTTCTCTATAACTCGATCGATTCGATCGTCGAAGCAGCCATCGAGAAAGAAGGCTCGCGCGTGCTGGGGACGCGGTTGAGTGTGGGGTCGGTCGACATTTCGCTCAAGTCGGGGCGCGGGACCATTCGCGACGTTTCGATGGCGAATCCAAAGGGCTTCTCGTCGAACGAGATGTTCACGCTGGGCGAGATCACGGTCGACATCGACGTCAAGTCGCTCAACCGCGACCCCGTCGTCATCGACGAGATCACGATTTCAGCTCCCAAAGTCCGCGCCGAGATGAACGCGCAAGCGCAGACCAACGTGGGTGTCGTCAAGAGTACGGTCGACAAATACCAAAGCGCACCGGCGCCGAAAGAGCGCAAGGAAGATAGCGGTTTCGAGAAGCGCTTCGTCATCGAGAAGTTTGTATTCGAAGAAGGCACGGTCGACCTCGACGCGACTGCGATGGGCGTCGAGGCAACACAGGTGGCACTGCCGCCGGTTCGCTTGAACCACGTCGGCGGATCGAAGGGCGACTCGCCGGACGGCATCGCCAAGACGGTGTCGCGCGCGTTCCTGGGCGCGGTCACCGATGTGGTCGCGGACGAGGCCAAGCGTCGCGCCACCGACAAGGCCAAAGAAGAGTTGAACAACAAGGCCAAAGAACTCATCCACAATCTCGTCAAATAGAAAGCAGCCCATGATTCGCATCGGAAAGATTCCGTACTTGAACAGCATCTTGTTCTATCACGGCCTCGAGAACGAGCCAGACGTTCGCTTGGAATCGCTCGTCCCGCGTGCGCTTTCCAGCGCCGCGCTCGAAGGCGAAGTCGACGCGGGTCCGGTTCCGCTCGTGACGGCGTGGGAGATCGAGGATCGCTTTGCGCCGCTCGGCGACTTCTGTATCTCCACCATCGACCGCGCGCACAGCATTCTCTTCTTCTCGAAGCGCCCGTTCGATCAGCTCGACGGCGCCGAGATCGGCGTTACCAACCAAACTTCGACGTCGGTGCGCTTGCTGCGAGCTCTGCTCACGCACGCCTGGCGCGTGCGCCCCGCGCGCTTCACGCACGTCGACTGGCCCACCAACGACGCGTTCCTCCTGATCGGCGACGAAGCGCTGGTGCACCGGCGGGGTGTGAAGGACTATCCGCACGTCGCCGACTTGGGCGACGTGTGGCACAAGTGGACCGGACTCCCGTTCGTGTTCGCGCGTTGGATGGTTCGCACGTCGCTCGCCGACGCCGACAAGGCGCGCTTGATCACGATGCTCGATCAATCACTCGCGGAAGGGTGGACGCATTTCGAGCGCGTGGTGTCGCCGCGCGCGCACGACCTCCACATGACGATCGAAGAAATGCGCGAGTACCTGCAGGCGTTTCGCTTCCGCATGACGGCCGCCGAGCACCAGGCGATCGGGAAGTTTCGCCAGTTCGACGACGCGGCGCGTAAAGCGGACAGCGCGCCCGTCGCGCCCTAGGGATGGGCACGCGCCGAAAGAGCCCGCGCGCCGGCAAAGCGCCGCGCAAGGCACGCGCGAAACGCGCGCCCCACCCCGCCAAAACGTCGAAGCCGTCGCGCGCCCGCGCGAGCGTGACACCATTGCTCCGTGTCACCGGACTCGGCGGCGTGTTTTTCAAGTCCGACGACCCCAAGACGCTCATCGAGTGGTATCGCAAGCACCTCGGCATCGAGCCCGATTCGTACGGCGGCGTGTCGTTCCAGTGGCGCGAGAAGCGTCGCCCGCAGCGCATCGGCTACACGGTATGGAGTCCGTTCGAACGCAGTACGGACTACTTGGACCCCAGCGAGCTGCCCTACATGTTCAACTTCCGCGTCGCCGACCTGAAATCGCTGCTCACACAATTGCGACGCGAGGGCGTGCACGTGATCGACAAGGTCGAAGAATTCCCGTTCGGGAAATTCGGCTGGATCATCGACCCGGAGGGGCGCAAGATCGAACTCTGGGAGCCGCCCGACACCGACGACCCGTTCGGCGGCCGCGAAAAAACGAAGCGGAACGAATAGTCCGCGCGGCGCTGCCGCAACAAACGAGATAATTGCAGTCACGATTTAAACCCAAGATTGTTACCGTCCTGCGCGAAGGCTACACGCGCCATCTCTTCCTTCGCGACCTCGGCGCCGGCACCATCGTCGGGGTGCTCGCTCTCCCGCTGGCGCTGGCCTTCGCGATCGCGTCGGGTGTGAAACCCGAACAAGGACTGTTCACCGCGATCGTCGCCGGGTTCGTGATCTCCGCGCTCTCGGGAAGCCGTGTCCAAATCGGTGGACCGACCGGTGCGTTCATCGTCATCGTTTATGGCGTCGTACAACGCTTCGGGTACGATGGGCTTGCCGTCGCGACGCTGATCGCCGGCGTGTTGCTGGTCATCATGGGCATCGCGCGTCTGGGGTCGGTCATTCAGTTCATGCCGTATCCAGTGACGGTCGGATTCACCGCGGGCATCGCGCTCATCATCCTGACTTCGCAGCTGCGCGACTTCCTCGGTCTTCAGATGAGCAACGTGCCGGCCGAGTTCGTCGACAAATGGGTCGCGTACGCCGTAGCGTTTCCGACTTACAATCTCTCCGCCGTCGGCGTAGCGCTTGCAACCGTCCTCATTCTGGTTTACTGGGCGCGCCTGAGCCGAAAGGTGCCGAGCCCGATCGTCGCTATCGTTGTGACCACCGCGGCCGTGCACCTGCTTCACCTTCCGGTCGAGACGATCGGGAGCCGGTTCGGAAGCGTGCCCAGTTCGCTGCCCATGCCGCGGCTACCCCACGTGGATCTGACGTCGGTACGTCAGCTCTTTTCGCCCGCAGTGTCCATTGCGCTCCTCGCGGGAATCGAATCGCTTCTCTCGGCCGTCGTGGCCGACGGCATGACGGGCCGACGCCATCGGCCCAACACAGAGCTGATCGCGCAGGGTGTCGCCAACATCGCGTCACCGATCTTCGGCGGCATTCCCGCGACCGGTGCGATTGCGCGCACCGCCACCAACGTGAAGAACGGCGGCCAAACGCCGTTCGCGGGCATCATCCACGCGGCCGTGCTGCTGCTCATCATGGTCTTCTTCGCCAAGTGGGCCGCCCTGGTCCCGATGGCGACCCTCGCGGGCATCCTCGTGGTCACCGCGTATCACATGAGCGAGTGGCGGCTTGCGGCGCGCGTCTTTCGCAGTACGAAGAGCGACACCGCCGTCATGGCGACGACCTTCCTCTTGACCGTAATGGTGGACCTCTCCCTCGCGATTCAGGTCGGCGTCGTGCTGGCGTCGCTGCTATTCATCAAGCGTATGGCCGACGTCACCCACACGACGGCGTATCTCGAGGACATGATGGACGATTCGGAACCCGAGGACGCGGACAGTATCCGGCTTCGCGACGTTCCCAAGGGCGTGGCCGTGTTCGAGATCAACGGGGCGTTCTTCTTCGGCGCCGCCGACAAGTTCAAGAGCACGCTGAACACCGTGCAGAAGAAGCCGAAGGTGCTCATTCTGCGCATGCGACATGTCCTGTCGCTGGACGCCACCGCGCTGCGTGCCCTCGAAGACGTGTTCCACAAGGCGCGTCGGGATGGCACCACGGTCGTGCTCTCGGGCGTGCACGCGCAGCCACTGGTCGTCATGAAGCAATCCGGCTTCGCCGATTTGGTCGGAGTGGACAACATGGTGAGCACCATCGATCAAGCCCTGGCGCGGGCGCGCACTCTGACGGAAGGACGTGAGGCCCACGCATAAGCTCAAGGACAGTTCGAACCCGTGCTGCGGCGTACCGCCGACGCGCCCTCCCGAAGACGCGAACGCTTCCATGAACGGAACTGCGGAATGACGCCAGGTCTATTTCTTCTTGTCGCGGGCGCGTGCGCCGCGCTCGGCCTGTTCGTCTTTCGAGCGCCGCGCGTGTGGTTGGTCGCCACGATGGTCGGAGCGGCCGCGGCACTCGCGGCCTCGGGGTGGGTACTCGTCTCCGGCCAGACCTGGGATTGGCGACTCGCTGTGACGCTGGGGGGCGAAGGACTCCACCTTCGTTTGGACGCCATCAGCGCTTTCTTCCTCGCACTGCTCGCGACCATCGGCGGTGCGTGCAGTCTGTACGCGCACGGATATTGGACGGACGCAGAGCACCCTGCTTCGGCCCCTTCCGGTCGTGCCTGGTTGAGCGCCGTTATGGCTAGCATGGCCTTGGTGCTGCTCTCCACCAACGGGCTGCATTTCCTCATCGCGTGGGAAGCGTTTTCAGTCGGCGTGTACTTCCTCATCACGCTCGAACGTCACAAGAGCGAAGTTCGTTCGTCGGGTTGGCTCTTCTTCGCGGCATCGCGCGCGGGGACCCTGTGCTTGGTGGTGTTTTTCGTCGGCCTGGCGACGCGGACGGGAAGCTGGGAACTGGGACCGATGCGAGATCGTCCGGAGCTCGCGCCGTGGTTCTGGCTCGCGCTATGCGGTTTCGGTCTCAAGGCTGGGATGTATCCGCTCCACATTTGGCTCCCATCCGCGCACGGCAACGCACCTAGCCATGTTTCGGCCTTCCTATCCGGCGTCGCCATCAAGATGGGAATCTACGGCTTGGTGCGATTCAGCGGATGGCTGCCCACACCCGAAGCAGCCGGCTGGGTCGTCGCCGCGCTGGGCGCGACCAGCGCCGTGCTAGGTGTGGCGTTCGCGCTTGGCCAGCACGACCTCAAGCGGCTGCTCGCATACCACAGCGTAGAGAACATCGGCATCATCCTCATGGGACTCGGTTTCGCGATGATGGCCGCGGCCCACGGCCATGCACTTTGGGGGCAGCTTGCGTTGGCGGGCAGCCTGTTGCACGTGTGGAATCATGGCCTCTTCAAGGCGCTCCTGTTTCTCGGCGCCGGGTCGGTGCTGCATTCCACGGGCACGCGCGAAATGAGCCGGCTCGGCGGGCTTTGGCGCACCATGCCGTGGACCGCGGGCATGTTTGCACTCGGGGCAGTTGCCATCGCAGGGCTTCCGCCGCTGAACGGTTTCATAAGCGAGTTGCTCGTGTATCTCGGTCTCTTCGGCGCCGCGTCGTCGCATGGTCCTCTGTCATGGGTTGCCGCGCCGGCGGCGATCCTTCTTTGCATGACGGGCGCTCTCGCGTTGGCGTGCTTCGTCAAAGCTTGCGGCGTCGTCTTCCTCGGACTCCCACGCAGCGAGGCTGCGGCCAAGGCGCACGAGAGCGGTTGGGTCATGCGTGTGCCCATGCTGCTGCTGGGTCTGGCGTGCGTGATCATCGGCCTCGCGCCGGCACAAGTGTGGCCATTGCTGGCAAGCCCGATATCGGCGTGGAGTTCGGCGTGGACAGGGGGCGCCGTCCCTGTTCCGCTGGCTGCATTGGGCGGATTCAACATCGGCCTCGTGGTGCTTTCCGTGCTGGTGGCCGTCGGTCTTCGGCGCCGCGTCAGGCACAATGGAATCGAGCGGGCGGTCACGTGGGACTGCGGGTACGTCCGGCCGACGCCGCGCATGCAGTACACGGCCGGCTCCTTCGCCGCGATCATCACCGCGTGGTTTTCGTGGGCACTCCGCCCCCGCCGACACACGCGCTTGCCGAAGACACAGTTTCCGGCCCATGCGAGCTTCGAAGAACATACGCCCGAGACCATCCTGGCCTACGTGGTCGAACCCGGGGGCCGGCTCGTCATGCATGCCGTCGGTGCGGCGCGACGCCTTCAACACGGACGCATCCAAGCCTACGTCCTTTATGTGTTGATCGGTGTCGTGGGGTTAGCACTTCTCTCGGTCATCGGAGCAAGTCGATGAACGTCACGCTCCATGCAATCCGCGTGTTCATGAGCATCGCGATCTGGTTGCTGATTGCCCCGCTGGTGCCGGGTGTCATCAACAAGGTGAAGGCGTGGATCGCGGGGCGAACGGGGCCGCCCGTCCTGCAGCTCTACTCCGACCTCGCGCGATTGTGGCGCAAGGGAGTCGTGTTGAGCACGGCCGTCTCCCCCGGCCACGTGGTGGGGCCGGCGGTGGCGTTCGTCTCGCTCGTCGGGGCGTCGTTGCTTCTGCCGGTGGGGCGAAGCGGAGCGCCAATCGCGTTCGAAGGCGACGCGGTGCTGTTCGTGTACTTGATGGCTCTGGCGCGCTTCTCGATGTCCTACGCCGCCCTGGAAACCGGATCGGCATTCGAGGGAATGGGTGCCGCGCGCGAGGTGAGCTTCGCGGTGCTCGCGGAGATCGCCGTCATGACCGCGTTGCTGGTGCTCAGCGTCAAGACGGGCAGCGTGTCCTTGACGAAGATGCTCGCGCCGGCCGCGGGACCGGGCACCGCGCTGCTCGCGGCCGGACTCTATATGGTGCTCCTGGCGGAGAATTGCCGCGTGCCGTTCGACGACCCGAACACACACTTGGAACTAACCATGATTCACGAAGTCATGGTGCTCGACCACAGCGGTCCGCCTCTGGCGATGATTCTGCACGGCGCCGCGCTCAAGCTCTTGGTATTCTGCGTTCTGTTGACGGAGGCCGTGGTTCCCCTCGGCGGTTTGTCGCCGGTCGTCGTGGCGGCGACTCTCTTGGGTGGTGTGCTCGCGACGGCGGTGAGCGTGGGTGTGGTCGAATCGATGCAGGCGCGACTGCCATTCCGTCGCGTGCCGATGCTGCTGACGACGGCATTCTTGCTCTGCCTCTTCGCGCTCATGATCGCATGGGAAGGGAGTCCGCGATGAGCGACGCCGGCAACCTCCTCGTCGGAGTCGCCATGGGGTTGAACCTGATCGGCCTGGCCAGCAGCCGGCTGACGTCGCTCATTCGCGCGGCGGCAATTCAGGGGATGGTGCTCGGCATCCTCCCGCTGTTGCTCGGGCACGGGTCGAATTGGTGGGTGATCATGGTCTCGGCGGCGACCGTCGCCGTGAAGGGATTCCTGATACCCGCCCTGTTGCGCAAGGCGCTGCGCTCGGCCCACATCGACCGCGAAGTACAACCGCTCATTCCATTCGTCCCCTCGCTTTTGCTCGGTGCGGCCGCGACCGTCGGCGCCGTGGCGCTCGGCGGTGTACTGCCGCTGCGACCCGAACACGCGCACTCGCTCGTCGTACCGGGTGCCTTCGCGACCGTCGTGTCCGGCTTCCTGCTCTTGATGGGGCGCGCCAAGGCGATCGCGCAGGTCTGCGGCTACCTCATGCTCGAAAACGGCATCTACATGTTCGGTCTGTTGCTCATCGGCTCCACACCGATCATGGTCGAGGCCGGGATCCTGCTCGACCTCACCGTGGCGGTATTCGTGGTCGGCATCATCGTGGATCGAATCCAGCGCGAGTTCGATTCGCTCGACACCCGTCGTCTCACCGCGTTGCACGAATGATCGAGATCGCCCTCATCGTCGTACCGCTATTGCTAGCGGCCCTCGCGATGGCGTGGCCGTCGCAACGAACGCGACCGTGGCTCCTTCCGGTCGGCGGCGCAGCGCACGCGTTGCTCGTGTCCACGCTCTTGCTGCGGCCGCCCGCGCAGCCCTTCAGCGCGTGGCTCGGATTCGACGAATTGACGCGGGCCGTGTTGCCGATGGTTTCGATCTTGTTTCTGGTGTGCTCGATCTACGCCGTCGCGTATCTGCGGATTCGATCGAACCAATCCAACCGTGTGTTCGTCGCGATGCTGCTTTCGCTGCATGCCCTGTTCAGCTTCGCACTGCAAGCGCGTCATCTCGGTTTGCTGTGGATTGGGGTCGAAGCCGCCACGCTGTTGACGGTTCCCCTGCTGCACTTCAACAACACCGCGCGCGCCATCGAAGCGACCTGGAAATATCTGATCGTCGGCGGAACGGGGATCGCGCTCTCATTGCTCGGCTCGTTTTGCTTGGGCTACGCGTCGCTCCTCGGCGGCGGAAGCGGCGACCTCACCTTCGCCGGATTGGTGAGCCGGGGCTCGACACTCTCACCGCCGTGGTTGGTGGCCGCGTGGGTGTTGCTGCTCGCGGGATACGGCACGAAGATGGGACTCGCGCCGATGCACACCTGGAAGCCCGACGCGTACGGAGAAGCGCCGGGCGTCGTCGGAGCCATCCTCGCGGGCGGCGCGACAACGATCGCGTTCGTCGCCGTGCTGCGCGTGAAGCAGGTCGTGGACGCCGCGGGCGCGGGGCCGATGACGGAGCGAACGCTGCTCGTCTTCGGATTGTTTTCGATGGTGGTGGCGGCGCTGTTTCTCCTCGGCACGCGGGACTTCAAGCGAATGCTCGCTTACTCCAGCGTAGAGCACATGGGTATTCTCGCGGTGGGCGCCGCGTTTGGAGCCGCGGGTCTGTCGGCGGCATTGTTCCACGTGTGGAACAACGGCCTGACCAAGGGTGCCCTCTTCCTGAGTGCCGGCAATATTCGGCGCGCCGCGCGGGCCCGGACCGTCGACACCGTGTCCGGGATGGTGTGGTGTTCGCCAGTTTCCGCGCGCCTGCTCATCGTGGGACTCTTTGCAATCACCGCTATCCCGCCGTTCGGTCCATTCTTCAGCGAACTGCGCATCGTGGGAGCCGGACTGGAAAGGGGGCACGAGGGCGCGATCGTCGTGTTCATCATCTGCGTCTTCCTGGCGTTCCTAGGTCTCGCGCGGTTGATGTTCGCCATCGTGGATGGGCGCCCGCGCCCGCCCGCCCGCGAGGAACTTCGCGCCAGCGGCGGCGAGACAGCGGGCGTCGTGGTCCCTCCGCTGTTGTTCCTCGGCTTTTCGCTGTGGCTCGGCCTGGCCGCGCCCTCGTGGCTGCAACAATCCTGGAGCGCGGCCGCCGCGTTTCTCCACCCCGTACGATGAACACGTCGCGCGAATTCGCCGTGTCGAGAAACGGCAAGAGCCTTCCGTGGAGGGACGTGCCGGAGTGGGACCCGGACAACTTCGTTGCCGCGGTCGGCGCGCAGTTGAACGCCGGTGCGCGCCTGTGCGCGTTGTTCGGCGTGCCGGAGGGCGAGGCCACGTACCTGGTAGCTGTGGTCGCATTCGACACCACCGGCACGCTGGCGGTCGGACGGAGCGCGCCCATCCGAGGGCGGTATCACGCGCTCACACCGCGATACCCGCAAGCGCACCTGTTCGAGCGCGAATTGTGTGAGACGCACGGTCTCGTCCCCGAGGGTCACCCGTGGCTCAAACCGGTGCGCGCCGATACCGGCGCGGCCGCGTTCTTCGAAGTCGCAGGAGGCGAGATCCACGAGGTCGCGGTCGGTCCCGTGCACGCCGGCATCATCGAACCCGGCCACTTCCGTTTTCAATGTAACGGCGAAGAGGTGCTGTTCCTCCAAATCGCCCTGGGGTTTCAGCACCGCGGGATCGAAGCGGCGCTCTCGGGCGGCCCGCACCGGGCGACGATGAGCCAGATGGAAACTATCGCGGGAGATACGACCAGCGCCCACGCAACCGCCTACGCGATGGTGCTCGAAGCGCTCGCGAACGTGGAAACGCCGCTGCGCGCGCAGTGGATTCGTGCGATCGCACTCGAGTTGGAGCGCTTGGCCAATCACACCGGCGACCTCGGCGCGTTGGCCAACGACGTCGCGTTCTTGCCGACCTCCGCCGCGTGCGGCCGCATCCGGGGCGACTTCCTCAATCTTACCGCGACGCTATGCGGCAATCGGTTCGGGCGCGGGCTGGTGCGTCCGGGCGGGTGTCGATTGGACCTCGAGCCGGAGCGAGCGGCGCGCGTGTGGGATCAACTGCGCATCTCGCTGGCGGAGGCGGACGAAGCCGCTTCGTGGCTGTGGGAGTCGAACTCGACGCGCACGCGCTTCGAAGGCGTCGGTGTGGTGACGAACGAGCAGGCGGAATCGTTGGGCATGGTCGGCCCGGCGGCGCGCGCGTCCGGCCTCTCGCGCGACGTGCGCGTCGATCACCCGGCCGGGTGGCATCGCTCCGCGCAGATCCCGATTGCGATCGCACCGGGCGGCGACGTCTTCGCGCGCGCGCGTGTTCGCTGGCTCGAGCTCCAACGTTCCGGCCAATTCTTGGTCGAGCAGCTCGAGTCCGCGCCGCGTGGCGAGATCCGCGTACCGCTCGCCACGCTGGCCGCGGACACGCTGTCGGTCGCGCTCGTCGAGGGCTGGCGCGGCGAAGTCTGCCACGTGGCACTCACCGACGAATCCGGTCGGCTGCGCCGATACAAGATCGTGGACCCGTCCTTCCACAACTGGTCCGCGCTCGCTATGGCCATGCGCACGCAAGCGATCTCAGATTTTCCTTTGTGCAACAAGAGCTTCAACCTTTCATACTGCGGCTTCGATCTCTGACCATGTCTATTATAGAAACCATCAAATATCGGCTTCGGCGCGGGTGCGCGACGATGGACTATCCCGACGGCCCGGCCCCGGCCCTGCCCGACCGGCACGGCGGTGCATTGCGAGTCGAACCCTCGAAATGCGTCGACGGTTGCACGGCGTGCGAATCCGTTTGCCCCACACTCGCCATCACGCGACCGTCTGGTGGCACGGTGGCACTCGACTTGGGTCGGTGTCTGTTTTGCTCCGCGTGCGTAGAAGTTTGCCCGACGCACGCCATCACGCATACCGGCGACCACCGCATCGCCGCAATGCGTCGCGAGGACTTGATCCTCGGCGAGGGCGCCGAAGAAGTTCGCCTCGCGGGTGCCTTGGACGAGAAGTTGCGCGCGCTGTTCGGACGGTCGTTGCGCTTGCGGCAAGTTAGTGCGGGCGGGTGCAACGGGTGCGAGAGCGACATCAACGTGCTCGGCACCATCGGCTGGGACTTGAGCCGCTTCGGCATCCAGTTCGTGGCCTCCCCCCGCCACGCCGACGGTCTGCTGGTGACCGGCCCGGTGACGCGCAACATGCGAGCTGCGCTGGAGAAGACGTACGCCGCGGTGCCGGCCCCGAAGATCGTCATCGCCGCGGGCGCTTGCGCCATCGCGGGCGGTCCATTCGTCGATCTGCCGCAGGTCGGTAACGGGGCCGCGAGTGTGGTGCCCGTCGACCTCTACATCGCCGGCTGCCCGCCCCACCCGTTGACGGTTCTCGACGGCCTGCTCCGACTCCTCGGGCGGCTGGAGGATCAACAACGCACACCGCAGCGGTAGTTCGCACGTTGTGCTAGACTGACGGCCATGCTGGACACGATTCGCACCAAGATCGAACGCGGCGAGCGCATCACGCGCGACGAGGGCCTGTTCCTCCTGCGCGATGCTCCTCTGCTCGAATTGGCCCCGCTCGCGATGGCGACGCGCTGGCGGTTGAACCCCGAGCGCCGCGTCACGTTCGTCATCGACACCAATCTCAATTACACCAACACCTGCGACGCGTTCTGCGCGTTTTGTGCGTTCTATCGGACACCGGGACAGCAGGGCGAATACACCTACACCATCGAGCAGATGATGGAGCAATTCGCACGCGCGCGTGAGATGGGCGTCACCACCGTGCTCCTGCAGGGCGGGCTCAACAGCGCGATACCGTTCGAGTACTACCTCGACTTGGTGCGCACGACACGGGAGCGTTTCCCCGACGTTCATCCGCACTTCTTTTCGGCGCCCGAAGTGATGAAGATGACCGAAGTGTCGGGCCTATCGCTCGACGAAGTCATCGCGCGCCTCTACCGTGCCGGCCTGCGCTCGATTCCCGGCGGGGGCGCCGAGATCTTGACCGACCGCGTGAAGCAGGAGATCTCGAAGCTGTGGCCCAAGGGAACCACCAAAGATTGGGTCGACGTGCATCGCGCCGCGCACAAGGGCGGCATGCGTTCGACCGCGACCATGATGTACGGCCACATCGAGACCGACGAAGACGTGATCGAACACTTGGACGTCGTGCGCGCGCTGCAGGACGACACCGGCGGATTCACCGCCTTCATTCCGTGGAGCTACAAGCGCGACCAGAATCCGCTCGCGCGCCGCGTGACGACCGAAGCGGGGCCCAATCGATACCTGCGCATGATCGCGGTGTCGCGCATCTACCTGGATAACATCCAGCACGTGCAGGCGTCGTGGTTCTCGGAAGGAAAGAAGACCGGTGTCGTCGCGCTCCATTTCGGCGGCGACGATTTCGGCGGCACCATCTTCGACGAAAACGTGATGCAGGAAGCCGGCTTCTATAATAGAACCACCATCGACGAGACCGTGGCACTCATACGCGACGCCGGCTTCGCCCCCGCCCAGCGCACGACGCTGTACGAGATCGTGCGGGCGTTCCCCGTGAGTGAGTTGGCGTCGTCGCGAAGCGCCTAGCAGAAAGGCCCCGTAGGAACGGGGCCTTTCTGTTGTGCTTCAATGATCGTCGGGACGCTTGGGCAGCGGTGTGGTTCCGTCGTCGTCGGGCGGCCCGATGGGAATAACGAACACCGGCCCGCCGAGTTTGTCCAAACCCCACTTGGCTAGCTCTCGAAGGTCGACCTCCTCGAACTTGACCAGCGTGAACGTCGGATAACAATCCTCTCCGGTTTCACGCACGTGCGGGTCGTTGCACGGATCAAGCTTGCCTCCCGTGCGAATGAAATAGTCGAAGGCCATTCCATGAATCGTGTTCGTGCAGGGGTCTTCACCCGGCACCGGCTTGCGTCGTCCCCAACAATGCAGCATTGCGACTTCTCGCGCCTTCTCCGGGTCGACCGGCGGCACCTTGCAGGATTCTGTCCCGGGCTCGGCGGGATCCGCCACTTCAGGATCGAGACAACCGTTCAGCTTGTCGAGAAACGCTTTGCACTGCGGGTTGTTCCATCCATCTCGATTGCACTCGCCCACGAACTCGCTGACTTGCTGGCAGAGACTCTCCGATTCGCGCGTCGGACGAGCCACGCCGGTATTGCCGCCCGGGGGGACGTAGTCGCCCGGCTCAGAGGGCTCCGAGTCGGGCCCCCACATCTCGTCCGCCCAGAATTCCAACTCGGCTTTCTCCTCATCTGTCAGACCGCCCTTAGCTTTCTGGTACTGCGCGTACGCCTGGGCTCTAACCTTCTGCATCTGTGCTTTTTCGAAGTCGGCGCGTTTCTGCAAGTCGAAGGAAGCAAGTTGAGCACCCGCCGTCAGGTACATCATGTACCACTGCTGGGCCGACGTGAACTCGGAGCTGTGTTCAACCGGCGCGTTGCTGTTCCAGTCGCCGTAACAATCCGACAACCGAACCCCGTCGCTGCCCGGCATGAGATCGAGCGCATCCAATCCGGTTCCCGACAAGTCGGGCGGCATCAGCGTTGCGCAGTCCTTGATGGCGTCTTCGATCTTCTTGCCGCCTTGCACCTCTTGAGCGACGCAGTCCTCGAAAGAACCTTCCTTGACCAATCGACCTGAAATCATGAGAACGAGGGGCCCGCGCCTTTGACCTGCGGATGGGGGCGAACACGTGAGCGTGGCAACGATGAGCAGGGCAAGCGGGACGCGGACGAGGAAACTCTTTCGCATGGCTTTACCTCCCGGGTGAAAGACCATGTCTCCCGCGGCGAGTATAGACCCCGACCGCGCGAGCCCATACAAACATTTTGTCACCGGGGTGGGGGGCGCCGTATCCTCCCCACGAACCAGAGGAGGTCCCCATGTTTGGAAAGCTGTTCTCGAGCGAAGGTGTGGCGAAAGACTTCGGGCTCTTGCTGATCCGACTCGGCATCGGCACGAGCATGTTCATCTTTCATGGCTACGGAAAAATGAAGGGCGGCCCCGAGATGTGGGAGGGTGTGGGGGGAGCGGCTTCGAATCTCGGCATCACGTTCTTGCCGGTGGCGTGGGGCTTCATGGCCGCGTTCGCGGAGTCGGTGGGTTCGATCTTGCTCGTGCTGGGGCCGTTGTTTCGCTTCGCGACCCTGATACTCGCGTTCAACATGTTCGTCGCGTTGCTCCACCATATCAGCCTGCCCGCCGATCAACCGGGCGCGGGCTGGCAAGCGGGGTCACATGCGTTCGAGCTGATGATCGTGTACCTGGGCCTCTTCTTCACGGGGCCCGGTCGCTTCGCGGCGAAGTTGAGCAAAGCGGAACGTTAGTATTCCCGACGGGCCGTCGTCGGGCCGGCAGCGAAGCCACTCCGCGCTGGCGAAGCGCCCGCATCTGCGCTACCATCGTCTTCCCGGCGAGTGGGAGGACCATGCCCGTCGCGATACAGATCGAACCGGAACACAAGCTCGTCACCTTCGAGTGCAGCGGCACCGTCGTCTTCGACGACGTGCGCGGCGCTTTCCAAGGCATGTTCGACGACCCGCGCTTTACGCCGGGGATCAATGCGCTGTGGGATCTGCGCCACGCGTCCATCGGCGTTCGCATGCAGGAGATTCCCGGGCTCCTCGACATGATCAGCTCGCGCCAGGGCGACCGCGGCAAGGACTACCGCGTGGCGCTACTCGTATCCGCGAGCCCCGACTTCGGACTCTCGACGCTCTTCGAGATGAGTGCGCACGCGATGCCGTTCGCCGTACGCGTGTTTCGCAGTCGCACGGAAGCCACGCACTGGCTCGCGGGCGAAGAGGTGTGACGCGGTGCTGCGCTGGTTTCGCGCGGGTGCGGTCGGGCTAATGGTGGTCGCCGTGCTCCACGCGGTGGCACACTTCGGCGGACCACCGAAGGATCCCGGCGCGGTCGCACTCCAATTCGCGATGGACTCCTATCGCTACGACATCTTCGGCATGCACCCGAGCGCCGGCGACATCACGCGCAGCTTGAGCCTCGCGATATCGATCTTCCTCTTGTTCGTCGGTGTGCTCGACTTGGTCGCGGTCGCGTCGTTGTCGCACGACGCGCGCGCGCTGCGACGACTCGCGTGGGTGAACATGGTCGGCGTGGGAGCGCTGGCGTTTCTGTTCGCCTGCTACCGCGTCCTGCCGCCGTGCGTGATGCTGGCGGTGGTGTGCGGTCTCTTCATCGTCTGCGTGCTGCGCCCCGCACAGCGCCGGTTCTAACCGGGGGGTTGGCAGGCGCGTAGGCGCGTGCTAGTATTTCCGCCATGAAATCGCAAGTGGGCGCAACACCGGTCAAGCCGGCGGTTTCGGCCAAGACACCGGTCACCGCATTCCTTCGTCATCATTTCCGCCATTTCAACGCGGCCGCGTTGATCGACGCGGCGGATGCGTACCGTCATCACCTCGACGGTGGCGGCAAGATGATGGTGACGATCGCCGGTGCCATGAGCACGGCCGAGCTCGGCATCTCGCTGGCCGAGATGATCCGCCGCGACAAGGTCCACGCCATCTCGTGCACGGGTGCCAACCTCGAGGAAGATGTCTACAACCTCATCGCGCACGACTTCTACGAGCGCATTCCCAATTATCGCGACCTCACCCCGCACGACGAGAAGCGCCTGCTCGATCGTCATCTGAACCGAGTGACGGACACGTGCATTCCGGAAGAAGAAGCGATGCGTCGCCTGGAATCGGCGGTGCTCGAAGAGTGGATGCGCGCCGACAAGAAGGGCGAGCGTTACTTCCCGCACGAATTCATCTTCAAGGTGATTCGCTCCGGCGCGCTCAAGCAGCACTACCAGATCGATCCGAAAGACTCGTGGATCACGGCCGCGGCGGAGAAGAACCTGCCGATGGTCGTGCCGGGGTGGGAAGATTCGACGCTCGGGAACATGTTCGCGGCATCGATGATCCGCGGCGACGTCAAGAATCCCGGCACGCTGCGCTCCGGGGTCGAATACATGGTCGACCTCGCCAACTGGTATCAATCGACGGCGGCCAAGTCGTCGATTGGGTTTTTCCAGATTGGTGGCGGCATCGCAGGCGACTTTCCGATTTGCGTCGTTCCCATGATCCACCAAGACCTGCGTCGCGAGACGCGCGTGTGGGGCTACTTCTGTCAGATCAGCGACTCGACCACGAGCTACGGCTCCTACTCCGGGGCCGTGCCGAACGAAAAGATCACGTGGGGCAAGCTCGAGGTCGGCACGCCGCGCTTCGTGATCGAATCCGATGCCACCATCGTCGCCCCGCTCATTTTCGCCATCGTCCTTGATTGGTAGGTTGATGTGCGGCGGATGTTGGAACTCGAGCCGCCCCTCGCAGTGCGAATGGCCACGCTCGCGAAGCGCGTGGTACGGGTGCTACTCGCGCTCTCGGTAGGAGCACTTGGCTGCGGCGGTTCGGGAGACCTGCCGCTCGACCAAGTCGACCCCAACGCCGCGCCCAGCAATCCCACCTACGACCAGGTCTTCGCGCTCATGCACAATAACTGCACCAACTGCCACACCGGCGGCGACGGGGGCGAATATGTGCTGACGCGGCGCGCGACCACCAGCAACGCGACTCCCGATCTGTCGAACTGCGTGCAGATCGTCGCGTTCGCCGGCGACATCCTCGACCAAGTCGATCGCGACCTGATGCCCCCGGGCGCGATGCCGCGTTTGACTAGCGCCGAAAAGCTCCTCATTCGTCGCTGGGTAGAGAACGGAGCACCCGCACCGTGCAATTGAAGCGGGCTCTGGGCATCGCCGTCATTCTTGCGCTCGCGGCCGCTGCACTCGGGCGTGTGGCTCAAGCCCTCCCGCAATATTCGGCGCAGGCGGGTCGCACGTGCGACGACTGCCACATCTTGCCGGATTGGGACACGCCGAAGTTCGCGAGCCGCAAGCGCAACATGTCGTGTCAGACTTGCCACGTCGACCCGGCGGGCGGCGGCATGCGCACGACGGCGGGTCGCTACTACGGTCGCGCGACGCTAGCCATGATCGCAACCAGCCCGCGCCCCATGGACGACTGGGATCACAACTTCCCGGGCCTGGGCCGTCGCGACAAGGCGACGCCATACAACGACTACATGCCGGTTGGCCCGCACAACATCGCGCAAGCCGTCGCTTATCGCGATTCGCTCCACGACAAGTGGGCGTGGGGATTGCCGAAGGGCGAAACGCCCAACGCGCCCTTCCCGGGACGCTACGCGAAACTCAACCCCGACCCGATTCTGCGCATTGGCGCCGACCTTCGCTTCGCGACGCTGATCTCACAATCGACGCTCATGTTCCCGATGCAGTTCGACATCGGCACCGTGTTTCATCCCATTCATCACGCGACGGTGCTCATGAACATCGGCGCGCGCGGCCAGTCGAGCGGCTACTCCGACACCATCGACGACTCGCATTCGCCGTATTTTCGCGAGCTGTTCGCGATGACGAGCGAGTGGCCCTACCAGGCCTACGCGAAGGCGGGGCGCTTCGTGCCGTCGTTCGGGCTGCGGCTCGACGACCACACCACGCGCACCCGACGCGAGTTCGAGCTCGACGGCTCGTTGCCCGACACGCGCGTGCTCGGCGTCGAAGTGGGGGCGGTGGCCAGCTATCCCTTCGTGCAGGCGTCGTACTTCAAGTTGCCTTCGAAGTACCAGGAGCCGGACCCGTGGGACATCTTCGACGTCGGCGATGGATGGGGCGCTGCGCTCAACACGGGCTGGCGCGATCTCGGGTGGTCCATCGGCGGGAGTGCGATGATTCGACGACGGCCGCTCGACCAAGGCGGCGACACCGACACGTACGGGCTCTACGGCTCGCTCAACCCGTGGTACTACGCGCAGCGCATTCCGCTGACGCTGCAAGGCGAGATCGACTTCGGTACGTTCCAGCGCATCAGCGGCGTGCAAGCCGACAAGCTCGTGTGGTACGGCGAGCTCGACTGGCGAATTTGGAACGGCGTCAACATGCTGGTCGCGTACGATTGGACCGACCCCGATCGCGACGTGATCGACGATCAATCGGGGCGTTACCAATTCGGCGGACAGCTGGTCATCATTCCGGGTGTGACGCTCGATGGCCGCGTTCGTTTCCTCGACGTGACCCCTCCCGAAGGCGACGGCACGGATTTCTTCATGCAAATGCACATCTGGTTCTAGCGCGCGCCGCTGCGATCTACCTCACATCTGAGCCGACACAAGGGTTGCACAGGCCCCCGTCGCGGTGGTACGTTCGTGCGGCGAAAAAACATATCCACAGACATCTCAACGGAGGAATCATGAGAAGAATCGCCGTATACGCGATTGGTTATCGCGACAGCGGTGGCGAGTGTGAGTTGCAGCAGCATGAGCAATACGCAGAAGGGTGCGGCGGGCGGTGCGGCCGCCGGCGGTGCCATCGGCGCTGTGATCGGCCACCAGTCGGGTAACACGGCGGTGGGCGCGATCATCGGCGCGGCCGTGGGTGGCGCGGCGGGCGCCTACATCGGCCACTACATGGACAAGCAGGCCGAAGAAATTCAGCGCGACCTCGCGGGTGCCAAGGTCGAGCGCATCGGCGAAGGGATCAAGATCACCTTCGACTCGGGATTGTTGTTCGACCGCAACAAGTCCATCTTGAAGCCGGCCAGCAAAGAAAACCTGACCAAGCTGGCCGTGACCTTGAACAAGTATCCCGACACCGACATTCTGCTGGAGGGACACACCGACTCCGACGGAACCGTAGAGCACAACATGGAGCTCTCGCAGCGACGCGCGAATTCCGTGGCGGTGTTCTTGTCGTCGAAACAAGTGATGGAGACGCGCTTCACCACCATGGCGTACGGCGAATCGCAGCCGATCGCCGATAACGGAACCTCCGCGGGCAGGGCGCAGAATCGCCGCGTCGAAGTCGCGATCTATGCCAACGACAAGCTCAAGAAGGAAGCGGCCAAGAAGGCCGACACGGGCGGATAGTCGACGTGATGGAAGCGACGCAAGCCAACGAGAGGATCGAACGTACCGTCCGCGACGTGCTCGCGGACGGCGTGTTTCTCTGCGTTCGTTTGGGCGCGGGAGCACCGATCGTCGACGCATGCCGGGCCGCGGTGCGCGGCGGATTGTCGGTGCTCGAAATCACGCTGACGACGCCGGGTGCGTTGCAAGCCATGGCGACGCTCGCGCGCGACGGCAATGCCATCGTGGGAGGCGGGACGGTGCTCACGCGCGACGACGTTCGTGCGGTGGCGGAAGCGGGTGGACGTTTTGCACTCTCGCCCGTGTTCGACCCTGACGTCGTCGACGAATCGCACCGACTGGGTCTTCTAGCCGTCCCGGGGACGTCGACCGCGACGGAGATCCTGGCCGCGCACCGGTCGGGTGCGCGTTTGGTGAAGGTCTTTCCCGCCGCTGCGCTGGGAGGTCCCGCCTACCTGCGGGCGATTCGCGGCCCGCTTCCCGATATCCCCTTGGTTCCCACCAACGGGATCACAGCGGAGACCATTCGCGATTATGTCGCTGCGGGAGCAGTGGCGGTCGGTGTCGGCGCAGATGTGTTCCCGCCCGGATTCACGCTCGACCACGTCCAAAACGCCGCGCGCCGCATCCGCGATGCCATGGATGCGGCGCGTCGTTCGCGCTAACTACTTCACGCCGGCTTGGCGTCGTCCGGTGGTTGGGAATCGGGCGGCAGCGAAATCCCGCGCCGTTTCCGCAGCGCCTCGCGCAAGAGATACTCGATTTGCCCGTTCAGGCTGCGCAGGTCGTCGCGCGCCCAGCGATTGAGCTCTTCGAGCAACTCCTCCGGAAGTCGGACTAGAAAAGATTTTCTTCCGGACATGGCTGCTCACGTACCTACGAGTATATCGTGCCCGTGTTGACGACCGGCTGCGCCGACCGGTCGCCGCACAAGACGACCAGCAAATTGCTGACCATGGCCGCGCGACGCTCGTCGTCCAACTTGACCGTCGAACGCTTGTCGAGACGTTCGAGCGCCATCTCGACCATACCGACCGCACCGTCGACGATGCGCGTGCGCGCGGCGACGATCGCTTCCGCCTGCTGGCGTTGCAGCATGGCATGCGCGATTTCGGGTGCATAGGCGAGGTGGCTCAGGCGCGCCTCGTCGATCTTGACGCCGGCCAGTATCACGCGATCCTGCAGCTCCTTCGTGAGCGACTCGGAGACTTCGTCCATGCTACCGCGCAAGGACTTCTGGCCTTCTTCGGTGGTGTCGTACGGGTACGCGCTAGCGAGGTGACGCAACGCCGACTCGCTCTGCACTGTCACGTAGTGCACGAATTCGTCGACATCGAAGATGGCCTGCGCGGTGTTGGTAACGCGCCACACGATCACGGCGGCGATCTCGATGGGATTGCCTCGCAAGTCGTTCACCTTGATGTGCTCGTGGTTCATGTTGCGCGCGCGCAGCGAGACACGCGTCTTGCTCAAGAACGGATTGGCCCAGTGAAAGCCGCTCGTCTTGACCGTGCCGGAGTAGTGGCCGAAGAGGACGAGCACCGCAGCCATGTTGGGCTGGAGTGCGAAGAACCCGCCGAGCAACGCCGCCCACACCATCATGGCGAGAGCCCAGGTGATGATGAACGCGGCGGTCGGACCGCTCTGGATAATCTCGATGAACCAGAGCGCCAGTCCGACGCCCGCTCCCAGCAACAGGACCAGCATCGCCCAGCCGTTCATGGTTCTGACTTCATGTTCTCTTGTGATCATTGGGGACCTCCTTCAGCGAAAGATAGCGTAACTATATCAGTATGATATCATACGGTCAAGGAGAATTTCGGGGTGAGTAACTCGCTTTGAGAATGTCGGTTAGCCTAGACCCAGAGGATGTCGAGGTTGGGAAGAGCCGTGAGAAGGCCGCGCTTCACGGCCCGAGAGTAGAGAGTCTCGAGAGCCCTTCGACCCTCGTCTCCCATGTCGACGGTGTCGTCGTTCACGTACATGCGGACGAACTTGCGGCAGACCTCGCGTTCGACGCCCCGCCCGAACTGCATCGCGTAGTCGACCGCGTCCTCTTCTTCGCTGTGCGCGAGCTGAATACTCTGCTTGAGCGCCCGCGCGACGGCGTCCATGGTGGCACTGCCGAGGCCGCGTCGAACGACGTCGAGGCCGAGCGGGATCGGGAGTCCGGTGTCTTCCGTCCACGCCGCTCCCAGATCGACGACGACCTGGAGCCCGCTCGAAGGCCACGTGAGCTGGCCTTCGTGGATGACGATCCCCGCGTCGACCTCGCCGCTCGCGACGGCTCCCATAATCTTATCGAAGTCCATCATGACGGGCGTGATCTCGCCGGGGACATAGAGTCGAAACAGGAGGTAAGCGGTCGTGCGCGGACCCGGCACCGCGACGCGCCGGCCGGCGAGTTCGGAGACCGAATAGGGTTCGCGAGCGAGCACGATCGGGCCGTAGCGACGGCCCACCGACGCCCCGCACGACATGATTCGATATAGGTGCTGGATCTCGGGGTAGGCCGCGGCCGAGATCGCCGTCACGTCCAGCTCCGCTCCGTGCGCGCGTCGATTCAGCGTCTCGATGTCGTCGAGCACGTGGTCGACCCGATAGCCCGGAACGGCGACACGCCCCGACGCGAGGCCGTAGAACATGAATGCGTCGTCGGCGTCGGGACTATGACCGATGGAAAGCGTTTTCATCTGAATCGAGAATCAGTTGGAGACTTGGAACCAAGATGCCGCGACGACGTGCTTCTCGGCGGCGCCTTCCAAAGCCTCGATTTCGAGCGTGTAGTCGCCCGGGGGAAAATGCCGCGAGAACAACCGCAACATGAACCGGCCTTCGGTGAAGTACGACACGGGAACGTCGTCGCGAAACTTCTCGCCGCCATCCGTACCGCGAATGACGACTTCGCGCTCCGTGTCCTGCCGCGGAAGGTAGTCCAGATCCACGCCGACCACCAAGTGGTCGATTCCCTTGAGGTCGAGAACGGCGTCGTACGTTTGCGCAGGACGCACGGCACCGTCCGAGCCGGCCAGCCGAATCGGAAGGTCCTGAAGTGGGTCGCGCGAATCCACCACGTCGACCGAAGCCCACTCCGCCACACGCCGCACGGACACGATCTCGAGCACGATCAGCGCCGCCACGACGGCCCCCAGGACCGCCAAACCGATCGTCACGTTGCGACGCCCCCCCGGCACGCGGTCGGCGAGCTCGTCCATCCAGGGCCGGGTCGGTCGAGCGGACGCGTGCGAGGCGATGCGCCGGGTAGTCATGCCGTGATGCTAACACACGTGGTACGATCGCGTCATGCCGCCCGAAGCGCGTCCGACCGGCTCCTCCCTCCCGAGCACGATTCGCGTCTTGGGGATCGCAGGGCCATCGGGGTCGGGAAAGACCACCCTCGCGCACGCGGTGGCAACACGCTGTGACGGCGTCGTCTTCGCGCTCGACGCCTACTACCACGACCAGCGCGATGTCGACGAGTCCGCGATCAACGTCGACGTTCCCGAAGCGATCGACGTGGCGCTCGCGCTCGAACATCTGCGCGGGCTCGTCGCCGGCCGAACGGTCGACCAGCCCGTCTACGATTTCGCCACCCACGCTCGCACCGACGAGACTCGCGCACTCGCACCGGCACGGTTCGTTTTCGTCGAGGGACTGTTCGCGCTTTACTGGCCGGAATTGCGCGCGTTGATGCATGCGCGGGTCTTCGTCGACCTCGACCACGACGAATGCCTGCGTCGGCGCATCGATCGCGACGTGCGGCAACGCGGCCGCACGCGCGCCGAAGTCACCTCGCAGTACGAGCGCAAGGTGCGCCCGATGTACGAGCGCCACGTGGAGCCGACGCGACGCCACGCGGACGTCGTACTCGATGGGTGCCTCGATCTCCATCGCTTGGTCGAAGGGCTTGCGGACGCCCTCGCGCGTCAATTGCCCGGTGACGGACGGCGATAGATAGAAAAACAAAAGGCCCTCCGGGGAGGACCCTTCGTTGGTGCTTCGGAAGGAAGGGTGTTGCGAGCGGGTCGGTTACGGAACGAGAACGTGTTCCGCGGTAGGTCGTTCGTCGATCAACCGCCGCCCGGCCAAATAGACCGGAGAATCCGGAGTTCGCTGCGTAAGGCCCGCCGAGAGATGCTGGTGCCACGCGGTACCGAACGATGGCGCGGGGCTCGCCGTGCGTGATGTCACTTTTTGATGTCCGAGCCCACTAGGTCATCGAATTCGAAGCAAATCGGCTGCTAGTACCACCGGCTTCACCGCACTGCAGGACGCTCACGATCTACTCCACCGGGAGCGGCTTCGCTTAGTGGATCCGGACGCGAGGGAGGGATTGACGGTTCGGTCATATCTGGGCTTCCTCGCAGTCCGGATCGCTAATCCGTGACGAACCCTGTTACAGGATTCGATATGCGAGGGAGTCTAGACGGGGAGTGTGAACCGAAAATTAAGCGGAAATGAAATTGCGGCGCATACGGGCCACAATGCCGGGAATCTGCTCGATACAGTAGCCGATCTCGTCCTCGGTGGTCAGCGCGGAGAGGGAGAAGCGTAGCGACGAGCCCGCTTCCTCCGGGGACAGCCCCATCGCGGCCAGCACGTGCGACGGGAGCCCCGCGCCCGACTTGCAGGCCGAGCCGGCCGAGACGCAAATGCCGACTTCGTCGAGGAGCACCAAGAGCGCGTTGCCGTCGACGCCGAGAAAACCCAAGCTCGAGGTATTGGGCAGTCGCTCCGACGCCCCCCCGTTGACGAACGAATCCGGGATGCGCTCGAGCAACTCGGTTTCCAAACGGTCGCGCAGTCGACGCACTTCGGTCTGGTAGTGCGCGAGATGGGATTCGGCGAAGTCGCACGCAGCCGCCATCGCGACGATCCCCGCCACGTTCTCGGTGCCGGGGCGTCGATTGCGCTCCTGCCCGCCGCCGAGGAACACGGGCGCCCAGCGCGTGCCTTTGCGCACCACCAAGACACCCACACCCTTCGGTCCGTGGAACTTGTGCGCCGAGAACGAGACCAAGTCGGCGCCGAACGTCTTGAGATCGATCGGAACCTTGCCCACGCCCTGCACGCAATCGACATGCAGCGGAATGCCGCGCTCATGCACGATCTCCCCGATACGATCGATGGGAAAGATGACGCCGGTCTCGTTATTCGCGAACATCGTCGAGACCAGCGCGGTGTCGTCGCGCAACGAATCGCGCAGCTCGTCGAGATTGATGCGGCCCCCGCGATCCACCGGGAGCACGGTCACGTCGTAGCCGAGCGAACCCATGCGCTTGACCGGATTGATCACGGCGGAATGTTCGACCGCGGTCGTGACGAGGTGGCGGCCCTTGGCCGCGTCGAGCACCCCGCGCAGCGCGATGTTGTTCGACTCGGTGCCGCAGCTCGTGAAGATGACCTCGGCGTCCGTGCAGCCGAGAAATGCGGCCATGCGCGCGCGCGCGTCGCGCACCGCCGACGCCGGTTTGTCGCCCATGTGGTGCGGGCTCGACGGGTTGCCGTAGTACTCGGTAAAGTACGGCCGCATGGCGTCGAAGACGGACGGGACGACGGGTGTCGTGGCGTTGTTGTCGAGATAAATGGTGCGCATGGCGGTCATGCGGCCCGCGCTTGTACGCGGGTGCCGCATGGTGCTATTTTAGGCCGCGAGCGACCGCGGCACAATCGCAAAAGCGGCGCACGAACGCCACCTAAGATCGACGATCATGAGCGAGTCTTCCGAGAAGAAAAAGAATCCCAAGGGCCGCCGCGTCGGCCTGGTCATCATCCATACCGGTAACGGGAAGGGAAAGACCACGGCGGCTATCGGGACCGCCTTTCGCGCCGTCGGTGTAGGGTTCAAGGTGAAGATGATCCAGTTCATCAAGGGCTCGTGGGACTACGGCGAGCTGCATTCCGCGCAGAAGCTCGGCAACTTCGAGATCGTCCCGATGGGCGAGGGCTTCACGTGGGAGACCAAGGACCGCGAGCGCGACACGGCGGTGGCGTGGAAGGCGTGGGAAGCGTGCCGTGACGCCATCGAAGAGAATCGGCACGACCTCTTGATCTTCGACGAGATCAACAACGCGATCCACTACGGCTATCTCGACGTGCGCGCGGTAATCGACGCCCTGGCCAAGAAGCCGACGGAGATGCACATCATCCTGACCGGCCGCGATGCACACCCAGACCTCGTCGACGTCGCCGACTTGGTGACGGAGATGCGCGAGATCAAACACCCGTTCCACCGCGGCATCTACGCCCAGCGGGGAATCGAGTACTGAGCTAAAACAGCGCGTAGATGAACGGCGCCAGCGCGGATCCTTCGGTGAAGACGATCAGCACGCCGAGCAGAACCAGGAAAATCATGATGGGGCCGAGCCACCACTTCTTGCGAACCTTCATAAAGGCCCAGAGTTCGCCGAAGATCGAAAAACGGCCCTTCATGTCCTGCCACATACCCATGAGATGCTCCTGAGCGGGTCTAGAGGTAAGGTGGCCGCGCGACAGCGCGGCATTCCGTGCCAACGATTATAGTGCATGAGGAAGCCTGAAGTCTACCCGGCAGGGTAGCGTGAAGTTCCAGGAGGAAAAATGGATTTTGGACTACAGGGCCGTGCCGCGGCCGTCGCGGCGTCGAGCCAGGGCTTGGGATTCGCCTGCGCGCTCGAACTCGCGCGCGAAGGAGCGTCGGTGGCAATTTGTTCGCGCGATCGCACTCGCGTGGACGACGCGGCACGCCGCATCCGCGACCTCGTGCGCGACGCCAAGGTGCACGCCGTCGTGGCCGACTTGTCGAAAGAGGCGGATTGCAAGCGCTTCGTCGACGAGACCGCGCAAGCGTTCGGGCGCCTCGACATCATCGTCACCAATTCGGGTGGGCCGACGCCGGGCGCCTTCGACCAAGTCTCGCTCGCCGACATCCGCCGCGGTGTCGACACGACTCTCATGAGCTCGATCGCGCTCATGACCGCCGCGGTCCCGCACTTGCGCGAGAATCGGTGGGGACGAATCGTCAACATTCTTTCAGTGACCGTGAAGCAGCCCAAGACGTCGTTGCTCGTTTCCAACACCATGCGCCCCGGCGTCCTCGGATTCGCAAAGTCGATCTCGATCGAGCTTGCGAAGGACGGCATCACCGTCAACAACGTCGCGCCCGGCTACACGCGCACGGAACGACTGGACGAATTGGCGCAGCATCTGTCGTCGACGCAGAAGCGCTCGCAGGAAGACGTGGTCGCGGAGTGGGAGAAGACGATTCCGGCGGGGCGACTCGGGCGCTCCGAAGAATTGGCCGCGGTGGTGGCGTTCTTGTGCTCGGAGCGCGCGAGCTACGTCACCGGTGTGACGATTCAAGTCGACGGCGGGCAGGTGCAGAGTCTGTTGTAGGGCTACGAATTCTGGGCTGGATAGACGCCGGTGATGTTGCTGCGGTCTTTCTGGCTCTGGAGTTTGCGGATGGTCGCGCGCATCCATTCGGCTTGTTCGGTGTGACGAATCGCGGCACCCACGTTCTCAGCGAACACTTGCAGCGCGCGCAGGTCGTCGTCTTCGAAGTTGATCTCGGGAGTGCGTGTGCTCACGTTGATCACACCCACCAGCTCTTCGCGCAGAATGACGGGGACGATCATGGCGGCCGTCAAGTCCCGATTCTTTAGCTCGAGCCCGGGAATGCTTGTCTTCTGATCGGCGCGCAGAATGAGCGGTTCGCGGCGCTGTGCCACGAAGCCGGCCACACCCTTGCCGAGCGGTTGACGCGTCCCCAAGATTCCTTCGGGCACCATCTTGCCGCTCACCGCGCGCACCACCAACGACGTGCTCTCGCGGTCGAACAGCATCAACGACGCCTGATCGCACGCGAATGCGTCGACGCAAATCTTGGTGATGGAATCGAAGACGGTCTGCAGGTCGTTTTGTTCGACCATGACGCGGCTCACGTTCAAGAGCGCGTAGGTGCGGGCCGCCTGCCGTTGCATGCGTTCGCGCTCGCTGCGCTGAATCGCCTCGAACTGGCGACGAAGCACCGCGAGGTAGCGGCGCTGGTGCGCGAGTCCGACCAAGAGAATCAACGCGAGCGTCAACCCCGCGATCACCAGCATCTGCGGCTTCGAGAAGAGCCAGATCTGCGCGAAGCGGTCGCTCAAGACCGGGGGCAACACCGACACCAGGCTGACCAGCGTCAACAGCACGACGGTTCCGATCAGGAACCAGTTCGTGTAGGCGCTCTGGTGGATCCTCGCCTCCACCTGCTGTTGGCGGGCGTCGGGTTGCGACTTCGCAGACCGGTTCGTTGGGGTCATGGTCGGGGTCCTCACCCCTCGTGCGGCCCGACAAACCGCGGGCCTGCGTATGGGATTCGGAGCCATGAAGGCAAGTAGCATGCCACGGGCGAAAAGGGGCGGCATCACGCGGAATTCCCGGGGTCGATCGGCTGCGTTGCGTTGCAGAAAGGAAGGACCGGTTGCAGAGGGCGAAGGCGCCGAATCAGACGTTGGGACGGTAGCTTCCTTCGAGCATCGAACGGAAGGCTCGCAGCGACGTCCGCGCCGTGATGGTGTAGCGCGAGATCTCGAGCGGCGTCGAGCTGCTTCCTGCAGCCATCGTCGCGCGCGCATTGGGACGCGCGTGCAGCGTGCACGTGCCCGTGAACCCGGCCTCCTGGGCGATACGATCGAGCTCCGGTGTCGCGGCGCCATAAGGCCAGGCCAAAAACGACGGCGCCCGCCCGATGTAGTGTTCGATCTCGGAGCGCGACCGCTCGAAGTCGCTGCGCACGGCCTGCTCCCAATCGACGTAACCGCCGAGCTTGAATCCGTGCTCGCTGGCCGCGACGAACACGGCCCGCTGCGCGCCGTCGGAGTCCACCTTGTAATGCATGTCGTGCGTGTGCGACTCGATGCGGAACACGCCGCTCTCCTCGAGCTCGCGAAGGCGATCCCAATCGAGGCACTGCACGTTGTCCCAGCGCGTGCCCACCTTCGACGTCACCACGAACAACGACGCGCGAAATCCCATGCGCGAAAGAATCGGGAGGGCCAAGTCGTAGGCGCTTTCTTCGCCGTCGTCGAATGTGATGACAATCGGTTTGGTCGGGAGTTCGCGTTGTCCCATTTGCCATTCGTACAATTCGTCGAGCGTCACGGAGTGGTATCCCTGTGCCTTGAGATACTCCATCTGCCGCTCGAACTCGGTGACACTCGTGGTCCACAGTTCGTTTTCGTTCAGCAGCGGGAGACTCAAGACGACGTAGCCGAAGACGCGCACGAGTCGCAGCGGGTCGGATTTGTCGCGCAGGTAGTGGTAGCAGAGCACGGGCACGCCGGCCGCGGAACGCTGGTCGGCCAGGACACCGGCGGGCGCGGGTTCGTCGATGCGAACGGTCCCCGTCGAATCGAAACCGCGCGACACCACCAGGCCCATGCCGGCGACGAACGCCGTCGCCGCGACGGCGGTAATGAGCAACCCGATCGCGAAGTCTCGCCGTGTCATCATAGAGAGGTTACCAGAACAGATAGCCCAGCGTGACGTAGAAGCCGTCGATCTCGTAGCCGGGACGCGCGTCGAGGCGCGAGTTCGCGTTGGTGTATCCGGCCGTGAGGGCGAGGCCGCGGTAGATGTCCCACGACGCCGACACTTCGACGCGGCCGGTCAGGAACCAATCGTCGAAGTTTTCCTTGTCGAGCGACATGCGCCCCGCAATGCGCCCGCGCACGCGCGGCGAGAACGTCATCTTGAGCGCGACCTCTTCGTAGAAACTCAAGTACTGCTGCGGGTCGTAGTAGCCGTGGTCGTTGGTGTTCTTGAAACCGTAGTACGCGAATCCCGTCGACGAGCTGAAGCGGTGATTGAGTTTCACCGGCATGCGCCACAACGGTTCCCACAGCGCGCGCGTCCCCAACCCGAAGGAGCTGTTGCCGTCGTTGTACCACGCCGCCTCCATCGAGGAGATCCAAATCAGGTTCGAGCGGAGGTGTTGGTCGATGCCGGCCGCGAGCTCGGTGCGCGCGATGCCGCGAAAGATGGCGTCCGGGTTGTCGACGGGACCGCGGTTCAAGCCCACGTCGATGCGCGTCCAGTCGCGCGGCGTGAGGGTCGCGTAGACGTCGTACGTGAACAGGTTGAACTCGTCGAGCCAATAGCTCTCGGGTCCGAGCGCCGAGCGATCGTACGAGTTCAATTGGTAGCCGACGTTCGCGTTGAGCGCGAGCGTCGTCGAGAGCCGTCGCTCGAGCACCGCGCCGAACCAGTTGCGCGACACGTCGGGGCGTCCGGGTTGATCGAAGTGCGCGTGTCCGTAGTACGCGCTCAAGCGCGTCAGCAGATCGAACGAGTATCCCGCGCGAATCGTATTGTAGCGACGATGGATGTCGTCGCTGTCGTGGTTCTGCTCGTAGGAGTACGTGACCCCGGGGGCGCTCTCACGTTCGATGTCGGTCTTGAGGTTGTCGAGCACCGGCGCAGGCGACGAATCCGCCCGTGCGACTGCCGAATCCGGGCGACCCATCCAGCGCAGCGCTTGCATCAAGCCGGCCTGCGCGTCCACGTTGTCCGGGCTGTCGGCGAGAATCGCGCGATACTGCGCGGCGGCCTTGCGATGGCGACCGGACCAGTTGATGACTTGCGCCTTGCCCAGGCGCGCGGCGAGGTTGGTCGAGTCGGCGGCGAGGACTTGGTCGTACAGGCGTTCCGCGCCGTCCACGTCGTCGCGCCAACTCGTCAAGCGCGCGGCGCCGATGATCGCGTCGGCGTCGTTGGGGTGATGGGCGAGGTGCTGCTTGTACCACGTCATCGCGGAGTCCGGTTTGTCCGCCCACGTGTACTGATTTCCCAATTCGACGCCGATGTCGTCGCCGAGCGGCGGATACAACTTGATGGCGCGCTTGTAGAGTCGAATCGCGTCGGCGTGGCGGTCGGCGGCCGCGGCTGCGCGCGCGCTGTCCAAGACCGCGAGTGCCCGCGGCATGTCGGGGGCGAGTACGGGATCCGGCATGGCGACGCGCGTCGTGTCGGTCGCCGGCGCGGCGTGCGCCGACCGCGACTTCGCGACACCGCCGTGTGCGCTCGCGACCAACATCGTCGCGCACACGAGCGCGCACGCGACGGCGCGACTCACAGCACCTCACCGCCTCGAATCGGCTTCCAACGCACCGGCACCCGCTTCGGTCTCTGCATCATGGCACCCGGCGTCGAGGACGACGTCACGATGGCCATGATGATCCAGTAGATCAGCGGATAGAACACGGCCGTGAAGTAGTAGAGCGGGATGCGCTTGTCGTAGCGACGATCGAGCAGCACGCCGGTCAAGAGTTGGATCAGGCACATCGTGCCGATCAACATACCCCACCAGTTCGGGATGGGCGAGGCACCGATGGGCGGATAGCCGACCGCATAGCAGAAGATCCACAGCGACGTGAGGATGATGAAGCAATACGCCCACGCGATCGACAGCCACGACTCGATCAAGAGCGGCCACAGGCGCCGGCGCTGCCACGTCGTCGCTTCGCCGCCGTGGCGTCGAAGCACCTGTCCCAAGCCGCGCGCCCAGCGGCGGCGCTGGCGCCACAAGCCGCCGAACGTCGACGGCACGCGCATCCACACCACCGCGCGCGGCTCGTAGCGAATGTCCCAGAAGCGAAGCTGCAACTTCCACGAGAGGTCGATGTCTTCGGTGGCCATATCGGGGCTGTAGAAGCCGACGTCGACCAGTGCCGTGCGATGAAACGCGCCCACCACACCGCTCATGGTGAGAATGCGGCCCCACACGCGCTGCGCGCGACGCTGCAGCGAAATGATGGCGGTGAACTCGATCGCCTGCAGCTTGCTCAAGATCGTGTCGCGGTTGATCACGCGCGGGTTGCCGGTGACCGCCCCCACACGCGGATACTTGAAGTGCGGCACCATGTGCTGAAGGATCAGCGGATCGGGGATGGCGTCCGCGTCCATGATCAGTATGATCTCGCCGCTCGTGCAGCGCAGACCGTCGTTCAACGCCATCGCCTTGCCTTCGTTGACGAGCTTGCGCACGAAGCGAACCTTGCCTTGCCGAACGAACGGCATCACCTTGGCCGCGGTGTCGTCGGCGCTGCCGTCGTCGATGACGACGACTTCGTAGTCGGGATAGTCGATCTCGAGGATGCCGCGGATCGTCGCCTCGATGTGGTTCGACTCGTTGAACGCGGCCACCACCACCGAGCACTTGGGCGTGAACTTGGGGTCGACCTCGGGCTTGTTGGTGGGGCGCTCGCGGCGGAAGTGATACAGCATCGCGACCAGTACCAGCGTGCCGCTCGAGATGAGCGGATACCATGCGAAGAACGACAGCAGCGCTAGGTAGACGACGTTGGACTCGATCGCGTCGAGAATGGCGATGATGTCGATCATCGGGTGTCCGGCTCCAGCTCGGAGATGCGCAGGAGCTTGTGCTTGACCGCATGCTCGCCGTCCGCGATTTCGACCACGTGCACTTCGATGTAGCGCGCAGAGCGCAGCGTCTCTTCGCTTTGCGCGATGAAGGCGCGACCCAGGAAATCTTCGAGGGGCGGTTCGGCCGTGGTCTGGCGCGTGCGGCGGTTGCCGAAGCGCGCGATGCGAACATTGTGGACGATCCAGAGGGCATCGACGATCGTGATGACGGCCACGATCGCGCCCACGATCATGAGCGCGCGTTTGGTTTCGTCGGTCACGGGCTGCTGCATGACCAGGTACCAGTAGTACCCGAACACCAGCCACAAGAGCGCGCCGAGCAGAATATGAAGAGTCGTACGAATCATCGAGGAGCGACTACCGGCCAAAGGATGAATAGCGTTAAGTAGAACTGCAATGCCCATGCCCCGGGCGAACACGGGGCCGGAGGGGACGGTTGGGAGGGAGACTACCCGATCGCGGTGCGATGCGTGGGGACCTTGACCCGTCGTCCGCGACGGTGCGCCAAGTTTCCCCCCACGGAGGTTCAGGGCGGCGGCGGCGAATGGACGCGCAGGGCGCGGAGTGCCTCGTGGTGGCGCGGAATCGACGAGCGCTACTTCAACAGCACCATCTTCCGCGTGCGTGACTCGCCGCCCGCGTTCAATCTATATAGGTAGATTCCGGAGCTGACGACGCGGCCCGCGTCGTCGCGGCCGTCCCACGTCGCGGAGCCCGCGCCGGCGTCGCGCGTATCGTCGAAGAGGGTGCGCACGAGTGCGCCGCGCACGTCGTAGATGCGGAGCGTCGCGTGCCCGCGCGACACCAGCTCGAATTGAATCATTGTCGACGGATTGAACGGATTGGGGAAGTTGGGAGAGAGCATCAACGCGGTCGGCGTGGTCGGCTGCGCGCCCGTTTTCGTGTTAGAAAGATTCCGCAGCGCCCACACGTCGTTTTTCACCACACCGTCGTTGCCGCCGAAGACGATCATGCGATCGTGGGCGCCGTCGTAGATGCCGGCGGAGCCGAAGCGCGCCGTCGGCGGCGTTCCGGTCGGCGAGAGTTGCGTCCACGCATTCGTCCATAGATCGAATACCCAGACATCGTTGACGGGTGTGAGCAAGGTCTGTCCGCCGAAAACGGTCGCGCGATGGTTGGCGGCGTCGTACACCATGGACGCGAAGTAGCGACCGCTCGGTTTCGACGCCGGCGTGAGATTGGTCCATGTGTCGGTGTCGAGGTCGAGCGCCCACACGTCGTCGAGGGGCCCAAAGTTATTCTGCCCCGCGTACATGATCATGCGGTGACGAAGCGCGTCGTAGCACGCGGCGTGCAGGCAGCGCTCGCCGGGTCCCGTCGCGGGCGAGACGTCGGTCCACGTTTCCGCTTGGTCGTTGAAGCGCCACACGTCGTGGAAGCGGCCGAGGTTGGTGAAGCCGGCGAACGTCACCAAGTCGCGCGCTTTCGGATCGAAGGTGTAGCCCACACCGTAACGAATGTTGGGCGGCCCGCCGGTCGGCGTGAATTGCGACCACGCGTTCGCATTCAAATCGAACGACCACACATCGTTGAAGAACACTCCCTGCGCCTGCCCCGACCACGTGATCATCTGGCGGCCGAAAGGGTCGTAGATGCTGGCGGGGAACAGGCGCGGCGCGGGCACGGGTGGGCCGGCCGCCGGAGTCAAATTGACCCACGTATTGGTGTCGAGATCGAAGCCCCAGACGTCGTTCAAGACATTCGCAGCCGTCCCGGTGGTCCCGCCGAAGATCACTATTCGATTTTCGACCGGGTCCAAGATCGCAGAGGCGTTGCGACGCGCGGACGGGGCCGGGCCGGACGCCGGCGTCAGATTGACCCACGACTGCGCGAACGCGGGTTCCGCGGACGTGAACAGAGCAACACACACCGGCAGGGCGATTCGGCGAAGCATGATGGCCTCCAGCGACGGGGTCGTTGCAATGCGAGGGGCAAAAATTCTACGGACCCAACACGGCGATTGGATCAGGAAAGATGCGCTACTGCATCCGCCGCAAGCGGACCGGATCGCTGAACGCCTCGGTGCTCTTGGCGTACTTGCGCACGAGACTTTGGAGATCTTTCGTGGGCGCGGTGAGAAGGACGGCCCCGTCGAGGGGCACGTGGTCGATCGACACCTTCTTCTGGTCGATCATCGTCTCCAGCCATTCCGCGTCGAAATCGGCGACCCACAGTGTGTCGACATCACGATGGAGTCTTAGAATGTTGTGCACGCGCAGAAGGTGGTCCTTGTAGAAGCCGTTCTCGCTCTGCGGCTCTTCGGGATAAATGTCGAGGAAGTTCTGTCCGCCGAGCTCGACCAGGAACGCTTCGAAACGTCCCTGCGCGCCGCTCTCGTCGCACAGGAGTGCGTACGTGCCTTGCGCCGTGTCGACCAACGTGAACACGAACTCTTCGTCGTCTTCGGCCACCCACGTCCCGACCAGGTCGGCGTCGTATGTGACAATGTCGTCGGTGACGAGCGTGTTGAGCGATTGGACGTAACAGCCGGCGAGCGCCAGGCACACCGCCGAAGCGGCCAGAGCAATTCGTAATCGTGGAGACGCGGACATAGCGGTACAACCGCCGTCAATCGTAGCGCGTTCTATCTCGGTCGTGCAAGAGCCTAATGGTGTTGTTCGCCCCACATCTTCTCGCCCGCCTCGACGCGCATCGGAAGAACGTTGGTGCGGGTGGGAAGCGGGCACGTCGCGTACGGCGTGAACACGCAGGGCGGATTGTACGACTTGTTGAAGTCGATGACCGTGTTGCCGTCGGCGTCGGCGTCGGGAATGTAGACGAAGCGGCCGCCGCCGTAGGTGTCGTGTCCGTTGGTGGCGTCGCCGTACACGATCCACAGCTCGTCTCCCTCTTGCGACATGGGCTCGAGACGTACTCCGTGTCGTTGATCTTGAACGTCAGCACACCGGGGCATTGGGAGATTTCATCGAAGCCGAGCACGTTGGGAACGGTCATCTTCTTGGGCGGGTCGTAGCGATCGAGGTGCGCGGGCACCCGCCACGCGCGCGTCACCTTGAAGCGATCGATGCCCTTGAAGTTCTCGCGCACCGGGCTGGCGGAATCTTTGACGCGAAGATAGAGACTTCCCGGGGCGATCGATGGCGTAGAAGCGAATCGTGCCGAGGGTGATCAGCGTCGGGTCGGCGCCGTCCTTGTCGGTCGCGAGTGCGATCTGGTCGACGGGTGTCGCCGTCCATCGTGAGTCCCGCGCCGGGTTCGCCTTCGAGTCGCACGGCGCCGTTCTCCACCACGACGGCGCCCGCGTGCGCGGGAGCGCTCTTCGGAAATACGCACTCGTTGTCCCCGGCCGACCCGAAGGTGTGACGCCCTTCGGAAAGCGGAAACAGGCCGACGAGCGTCAGCCATCCGTCTTCTTTCTCCAAGCGCTCGATGCGTTTGCGATACCACTCATCGACGTCGCGACGGTGCTCGTCCGAACTCATCGCCATTCCGGCTCCTCCCGCGCTCGCACCGCCGGCGCCCACACTCACGCCGCCTCCGCCCACCGCGCCGCCCACGCTGACCGACCCGCCGCAAGCAAGGGCGGCCGCGATCGCTATGACCCCGATTGTGGCAACCATCTTCCACGCATGACGCACAGCACTTCCTCCTGTTAGTAGGCGCGAGAGCCACGATGATGCGGACCCGCGCAGGCGAAAGTCAAGGGGGGCGCTAGAAGCGGAACGAGAGCGTGACGGTAGGAGCGACCGGGCCGCCGTCGCCGTTGTCGGGGCACTGATGACGATCGACCAAGAGCTCCGAGATTGCGTAGCCGAAAAACGCCCCCGAAATGACATCCGACATCCAGTGGCTGCGCGAGTCGACGCGCTGCAAGCCGGCCGCCACCGCGAAGGTGTAGGCGGGGAGTTCGACGTACCAATGCGGATGGCGGCCCGCGGCCGCACCCGCGCCCGCGAACGCGACCGCGGTGTGACCGGAGAGAAACGATTGCGTGGCCGCGTCGCCGGGCGAGACGAGGAAGTCGAACGAATGCGGGCCCGCGCCCGTGTACGGCCGCTTGCGCCCAACGATCAGCTTGACGGCGACGTCCAAGCCGAACGTGAACAGTCCCGACTCCGCCATGATGGCCGCCGTGTCGACCACGTAGTCGTCATCGGCGATCCAGCCGCCGAGTGCGACGACACTCGTCACGGCGGTATAGGCGATGAAGGCGTGCTTGTTGCTTTCGCCGTACCACGAGGCCAGCCGCGAGAGCTGGTGCATGGCGTTGTACGCAAACGAATCGGGTTCTCGCTGCACCATGTCGTCGATATCGTCGTCCCACCAAATGATCGACGCCCCCGTCAGCGCGGTCGCACCGAGGGTCCAGTAGGCCGACTGCTTGTCCATGTGGAACGGCGCTTCCAAGAGCGCTTCGAAATCCTCGCCCACCGACGACCAGGTGACGTCGCACGAATCGTCCGCGCGCACGGGATCCGCGAGGGCGACGAAGAGCGCGAGCGCGCACGCGGCGCCTCGGATCAGTCGCTCCATCGAAGCCTCGCTTGCAGTATCAACGTCATGTCGAACGACGCCCCCGCGGGATGATAGCGCACGTCGGCGTCGAACAGGTTGCGCGCGATCACGTCGACCCACAAGCGCTGGCGCCACATGCCGTGCTGTACCATCGCGTCGACGAAGGTCGCAGCACCGACCTGTTCGTGGTAGGTGGCGTTGTCGCCGCACGCGACCCCGTCGACGCCGGCGTAGTCGGTCCACAAGGTCGCGGAATAGTGGCACAGGCGCGCCCACAGCGACCACGTCGGGCTCGGTCGGGCCCACACCGTGTAGCGAAGGCGGTGGCGCGGGACGGTCTGCCACGTCGTGCCGAGCGCGGGGTCGGAGTCGAACTCCTCCACGTAGGTCCACGAGAAATCTCCGCCCGAGTGATCGCCGAGCGCGTGATAGAGCCGCGCTTCGACGACACCGACGTTGCCGGACTGCCCGGTGACGATGCGCGTCGGCGAGGCGAAGGTGCACGTCGCGGCGTCGTAGGTGAACGCGCGCGACTCGACGTAGGCGTCGTCGAAGCGGCGCCACCCGACGTTGAGCGACGCCCCGCCCAAGACACCGCTCGACGACCAGCCCGCGTCGGCGGACGAGACGCGCGTGCGCGTCACGGGGCCGTCGATCGAATAGGAGACGCCCTGACGCGCGAGCAGGCCGTAACCGCGTTCCGACCACAACCACAGGTCGTTGTTTTCGGTGAACAAGCGTTCCTGCACCGCGACGCGCACCCACACGGTGTCGGCCGGGCGCACCACCCAGTGCACGCGCGCGGCGGCGGCGTTGGCGTCGTTGTCGCCGTCCGACGTGGTCGCGAGTTCGAGATCGGCGCTGCTCGAACGTCCGAGCGCTCGCTCGACGCGCACACCGGCGCGCACGAAGGTGTCTTCTTTGGTGGTGAGTGCGTCGATTGTTTCGACGCTGCGATTCTCGACGTTTGCGAACGCGACGGCACTCGTGCGGCCGAAGTCGTGGGTCACATCGACGCCGCCCTCGAGTCGCCGCGTCGACCATTCGTAGTCGAAGGCGAGCGCGTCCTCTTGGTCGGTCAAGTCCTCGCTCGACGCGAGCGCGCGGTAATCGATACGCGTGCGCGCACCGGTCGCGAACGAGCCGGTGACGCCGCCGAGCAGCATGCGCTGGTCGGTGGGGACTTCGCTGCCGAAGGGTTCGGAATAGTGGAAGTAGCGACGGGCGTCCGCCACGGCGGCGATGGCTTCGTGCCAGCCGCCGCCGGCGCGAATGCCCACGCGCGCGCTGGACGACAGTCGCAATACGGCCGGCCACGCCGGGTCGTAGAACCCCGACGACGACGGCTCGGTCGCACCGGGACGCAGCGTCGAGAGCGCGTCGGAGGTTTGCTCGCGCATCGCGGGGTCGGTGTAGGGGTGCTGCATCATCGCTCCCGAGAACGACGCGTACCAATTGCGCGCACCGCGCGCAATCCATATCGACGCGTCGGGGCCGATGGCATCGGGCGCATCGTCGCCGATCTCGTCCGCCGCCGCTCGCGGTCGCAGCGGTCGTCCACCCGGGTGCGGCGCGCGCGGCGTAAATCTCGATGCGCGCACTCGACGATTCCCACGCGGCGCCCGCGCTCGATTGGTCGACGTCGTCGACGAAGACGATGGAGTCGACTTCGGCGATCGACACCGGCACCAATTCGAGATGGGTGGCGTCGAACACGGTGACGTCGAGCAGCTGGCCGTTCAGCACCACCGACCAGTTGGTGGCGCGCGGTTGCGTGAGGGCGCGTGCCGTCGGCATCCACGTATAGCCGTCGTTGGAGGCGGGCGCCCACGCGTCGACGAGCTGCATCGCGTCGGAGAGTCGCGTGACCGCGGCCGCTTCGAGCTGCGCGCGCGTCAGGACGACGCGACGCGCGAGCGCGACGTTGGCGTGTACAAGGAGTGTGACGGCGAATGCCGCGACGAGAGCGCGCATAGGAGAGGAGAGTACGCGACGCGCGTCGAACCGAAAAGCGTGTCTTGCGGCGCGGGAGGCTAGCCGGAGCCCGAGGTGCGGTCGTAGGCGACGAACGCGCGCACGCGGTTTTTTCCGTCCGCCCGGACGTACTCCAGATCGCGCGCCATCTTCTTGATGATCGCAACACCGAGCCCGCCGCTCTTGCCCGCTTCCAGCAGCTCGTTGATCTTCGGCGGGGAGACCGTGCGCGGATCGAAGGGCCTGCCGTCGTCTTCGACTACGACCGCAAGACCGCCCGGTTCGGTGCGAACGTCGAGGAGGATGGTGTGCTTGGCGTCGTCGTCGAAGGCGTGCTGGATCACGTTGACGACCAATTCTTCGACCACCAGCTTGACGCGATGCGACATCGCGGGCGTCACCCCCTCTTCATCGAGGAACTCCGCCAATGCGAAGCCGAGGCGCCGGATTTCCGCGAGCTGGTTCGAAATGGTCACGCGTAGGATGGCCATCGTTCACGGCCGCGCGCCGCGCGCCAGTTGCAGCGCTTCCTCCAACGTGGCGGCGAAGGGGACTACTTCGTGAACCCCCACGGTTCGAAGCGCGGCATCCACGAACCCGTAACTGCCGAGCAGGACCATGGTGTGGCCTTTCCGTCGTAGCGACTTCGCGCAACCGAACAACATCCCAATTCCGATGGACGTGATGAACTCGAGCCCGGAAACGTCGACGATGGCGGAGCGGTCGCGCGCGGCGACTTCGCCCTCGAACTGAACGTCGAGTCCCTTCAGGGCCACCATATCCAGGCGCCCGGCGAGTCGGACGTGCGAGACGCCGGCATCGTTCGGAACAACGACGAGTTCGGCACTCACGGTGATTCCTTTTCGTCGCGATAAATGAACGTGTGGGGTTTGCCGTCCGCGGTGACGAAGCCGCGATACATGCCCGGCGTGTTGCACTCCATGGCGAAGCGGCCCTTGCGGTCGAGCGCGATCAAGCCGCCCGTCGCTTCGCCGCCGAGCTGCCCCAGCTCGTCTTGTACGACGCGTTGCGCGGCTTTTTCGACCGAGAGGTGTTGGTAGCGCATGAGTGCCGAGACCTCGTACGCGGCGACGTCGCGGATGAAGATCTCGCCGCGCCCCGTACACGACACCGCGCAGGTCGCGTTGTCCGCATAGGTCCCGGCGCCGATGATGGGCGAATCGCCCACGCGGCCCCAGCGCTTGTTGGTCAGCCCTCCGGTCGACGTGGCCGCCGCCAAATTGCCGCTGCGATCCAGCGCCACCGCACCGACCGTTCCAAAATGCGTGTGCGGAAACTCGAGGGAGCCGTACTCCTTCTTCTTCTCTTTTTCTTTTTCCTGCGTGCCGCTTGAGCTCGTCCCAGCGTTCCTGGGTGAAGAAGTACGCGCTGTCTTCGAATTGGAGTCCTTGCTCGCGCGCGAACGTCTCCGCGCCTTCGCCGACCAGCATCACGTGGCTCGTCTGCTCCATGACCTTGCGCGCGGCGCGCACCGGATTCTTGATCCCTTGCACCGACGCGACCGCACCGGCCTTGCGCGTGGCACCGTCCATGATGGCGGCGTCCATCTCGTTCTTGCCTGCGCTCGTGAAGACCGAGCCGCGCCCGGCGTTGAAAAGCGGGCTGTCTTCAAGGACGACGATGGCCGCTTCGACAGCGTCCAGGCTGGTGCCGCCGCTTTCGAGGATGCGATAGCCGGCGTTGAGCGCTTCGGTGAGAGCACCGCGCAGAGCGGCTTCGCGCTCGGGCGTCATCTTTTCGCGCAGGATGGTGCCGGCCCCGCCGTGGATGACGAGCGTCGGCTTGGCCGAATCGGCGGCGTGCGCTGAACTCGTGGGGAGTACGAGCGAGATCAACGTCAATAACAGGGGGAGTAGATGAGCGTGCGTGCCGGTATTCATCCCGATCCGACGAGCTGTTCGCCGGAGCGCGGATTATACACGAAGAACTCGCGGGTTGGTTAGCCGCGAGTTCGAGGGTGGTGGGGTCTCGATTTTTCGCGTCCGCCCGACGCAAACGCCGGGAGGTCAGTGTGAGTTGGACCGGGCGGCGGGCCCGTTACGTCTCGCCCCTTTAGACGGATTCGAAACCGCTTATCACCCGATCCTGGCTGAAAGGGTCGGACGGACTCCGCGGAATTCCCGAGAGAATTCCTTCGCGCCGAAAAAGAACTGGAAGAACGTGGATTAACCGTTGAGGAGGTCGGAGATTAGCGTTTGCGCACGGGCCTCCAGGGGTGACCCCGGGAACTGGGATCGCACCAGTTCGAGGGTTCGGCGGGCCGAATCCACTTGGCCCGTTTCGTATTGGACCAAAGCCAGATTCAACAGCGCGGCGCCGTTTTGCGGGTCGGCCTCGAGGGCGGACTGCAGCAAGCGCTCCGCGCGATCGAATTCATCGGAGCGATAGGCGACGATCGCATCCAGCACGAGGAAGCGAGCGTCGTCGGAGAAACGCAGACGGGCGTCTTCGGCAAACAGGCGTGCCTGCTCGAGGTCGCCGGTAGCCAAGAAGCCGCTAATCAGCCAGTGCGCCACTTCCGGGTTGGCATCTTCGCGGTAGGCCCGCTTGAGCTGGAAGAGCGCGGCGGCGATGTTCTCGTCGCTTGCGACGATACCGCTACGATGGAGCGGCGAGGTCATGGCGGCGGCGTCCTCGGTTCCCGGCAGGACGATCGAGCCCTCGATCGACGCGCTCACCGCGGCCTGCTGGAGAGGCGAGAAGTAGGGCTCGTAGCGGTTGCCACCTCGAATCCCGGACTGCCACCACACGACGGCGGCGACCAGAACCACCGCAACCGCCTCGCCCGCCAAGACGGGCGGCGCGAACCACCGAGAGCGCGACTTTGCGCGCGGTTTCCGCTCGACGGCGTCGTAGCCCACACTCCACTTGGCCGGCTTGGCGATCGAGCGCGCGAGCCGAATCATCTCGTCCGGCGCCCGGAACACGGAGGCGTCGGCGAGCAGGATCGCGCGGTAGCGAATCGCATCCAAGTAGCTATCGTGGCAGGCGTTGCACGAGCGGACGTGCTCGATCAGGAGAGCGCGGTCGGCCTCCGACATGGAGTCGTCGGCAAGTGCCGCAAGCTGTTCGTCGGTGAGGTGTAGCTCGGTCATAGCTGCTGGTTCCCGGGCGTCCTAAACGCCCGCGTCGAGTTCGTTCGCTGATCTAGAGACGGACCCCGCCGCCCGATTCCACGGCCATCTCGGGGATCCTAGTCGTCCCCCTCCCGCTCCAACAACCGCCGGAGCTTGCGCAAGGCGCCATCCAGGATGGTGTAGACCTTGCGCTGTCCGGAAAGCCCGCGCTCTTCGGCGATCCGCTGCGCCGTCCATCCTTCCTCGAAGCGCATCCGCACGACCTCGCGCTCGTCGTCGGAGAGTTCGGCGAGTAACTCGCGCACGCGCGCCGCCATCTTGTCGATGCCGTCGCGCGTGAAGGCTTCGTCCGGATCGCCTTCGCCGCGCTCGCGCTCGAATTCCATGTGCTTCAAGTAGTCGAGCAGTCGGCCCGACACGACACCGAGCGCGGGGGCCTTGGCGTCGGATTCGAGGCGTCGCAGGTAGTGCTTGTCGACAGTGCCTTCGATCTTCAAGACCGCGTGCGCGACCATCTCGGCGTTCGCACGCGTACCGGCCGAGTGGAGCGACTGAATCACCGCGTCGAAGCCCAAGCCTTCGACGAAATGAAACTTGAACACGAGGCGCTCGAGTGGCGAGAGGTCATCCCAGCCTTGCGGGTTCTTGCGGCGGCCTTGGATGTGGCGAAGGTGATCGAGGGCCTTGCCGCGTGAGACGACGATGAGCCACGTCGACAATTCGGAGCTGCCGCGAAACTCGGAGAGCTTGCCGCGATAGAGCGATTCGAGGACATCCGCGAAGACGGTGCGGATGTCGTCTTCTTCTTCGGCGAAGAGCTGGCGTCGAATGACGCTGTAGATCAACCCCGCATAGCGATCGACGAAGGCGTGCCAGTGCGCGGTCGACCCGCCCAGGACCATTTCGATCAAGGCGAGGTCTTCTTGGACGCGGGTCTCTCGCTGCGGCCGAATTCGCGGGAGACTTGGACGAGTTGGGCTTACTCGGTTTCATGGATTTCCCGGCACTGGCAGGTGGGGGGCCAGCGGACGCTACTATTGTATGGGGGCGGCCCGCGCGGGGCAAGCCTCCTCTACGGCGTGCGACGGCTATCGGGGCCGTTCCGCGGAGTCGATCTCGGCCGTGAGCGAGCGTCGCAAACGTGCGAGGCGAATGCAGTAGAGCCCCACTGCGATTACCACCGCTGCATATGCGGCGACCAACCAGCTCATGACTTCGCTCCTTCCGCGCGCGACGCTTCCGCGTCGTCGCGAAGCACCTCCACGCGCGCGCGCAGTTTCTCGATCTCGAGGCGGCGTCGATATAACGCGACGAACAAGAGCGTAAACGCGAGGACGCACACCCACAGCGTGTTCGCCATGCGCGGGTCGAGCCCCGAGCCCTCGCCGCCCGCGATGACGGGTTGCGGGTGCTGGGTCCGCCACCACCGAATCGCGAAGTACACCAACGGTACGTCGATGAAGCCGGTGACGCCAACCACGGCCGCGAGCACCGCGCGACGATCGGGCGCGTCGACGTAGCGTCGCAGCATGAGGTAGCCCATGTAGATGAGCCACAGCACCAGTGTGAGCGTGAGGCGGGCGTCCCACGTCCACCAAATGCCCCATACCGGCTTGGCCCAGATCGGGCCCGTGATCAGCACGAGAGTGGTAAACAGCACGCCGACTTCGGCCGCCGACAACGCGCGCGCGTCCCACTTGGGGTCGCGCGTGGCGAGATAACGAAAGCTGGCGAAAAATACGATCGCGAAGCCCAAGAACGCGTTCCACGCCAGCGGAACGTGGAAGTAGAAGATCTTCTGCACGATCCCCATCTTGCTTTCGATAGGAGCGTAGAAAAAGATCATGCCCACTGCCACCGCCATCGCGACGAACAGCGCGGCGTCGAGAATCGTGGAACTCACACGGCGTCGACCCATCTATTCCTCCAGCACGAATTCGAACACGAGCAGCGACGCGGTCAAGAAGACCACGTCGTAGACTATCAGAAGCGTGAACCAGAACGAAGCGCTCTCCGTGTTGCCCAGGGCGAAAGACGTCGTCTCGACGGCGCCGATCAACGCCGGCACCGACAGCGGCAAGAACAGGAGCGGCAGCAGAAACTCGCGCATGCGCGTGTTGGACGCAATGGCCGAGAAGAGCGTTCCGCTGGCCGCAAACGCGAGCGAACCCAGCGCGAACGATGCCGCCATCGCCCACGCGCGCACGATCGACACGTCGAAGAAGATCACGAACAACGGTAGTGCCACCAGTTGCGTCGCGAGCAAGAACAGCGCGTTCGCGAAACACTTGCCGAGAAAGACGCCGGCCGGGTCGACGGGGGCCAAGCGCCAGCGCGCGACCCGCGCCCGATTCCTTCTCGAGCGCGAACGATCGATTGAGTGCCAAAGTCCCCGCGAACGCGAACGCCACCCAGAAGAAGCCGGCCGCGAGGCGTCGCATCTCGGGCGTGTTGACGTCGAGCGCGAAGTTGAAAATGACCAGCACGAGAATGCTGAACACGAGGGCCGAGCTGACGGCGTCGCGCGTGCGGAGCTCGATCCGCAGGTCCTTCCACAAGACGACGCCAGCCGTGCGCAGCATGGTTACGAGCGCGCAGCCCCGGTAAAGAGGACGTGCCAATACGCGTGACGAAACGCGGCCAGGTCGACATCGGCCACCGAACGGTCGAGTGTCACCGACCCGCGCTCCAGGATAATGGCGCGCGTCGCGACGTCGAAGGCGCGCTCGACGTCGTGCGTGCTCAACACGACGGCGCCGCCCTCGCGGACGAAGTCGCGCAGAGCCGCCACCAAAGTTTGACTCGCGGGTTCGTCGAGGCCGGTGAAGGGCTCGTCCATCAACAGGAGACGCGGGCGGTGTACCAGCGCGCGCGCGATCGCCAGGCGCTGCTTCATCCCGCGCGAGAGCGTTCGCACCACCGCGTTCGCGCGCTCGGCGAGGTCGACGCGAGCGAGCACGTCGCGCGCGCGCGCTTCGTAGTCGGCTACCCCATACAGGCGCGCGAAGAAACGCAGGTTATCGAGTGCGGAGAGGTCGTCGTACAGGCAGGTTTCGTGGAGGACGAGGCCGACGGCGCGGCGCGTTGCCAGGTCGGCGTCGCGTCGGCTGGCACCAAAGACGCGAACTTCCCCTTCGAAGGAGCGAATCAGGGCACCGGCGACGTGGAGCAGTGTGGTCTTGCCGGCGCCGTTACGCCCGAAGACGGCCACGCATTCGCCCGGGCTCACCTCGACGTCGACCGACTTGAGCGCGGCGATGCGCCCGTAGCGCTTGGTGAGTCGTTCGCACGCGAGTGCGGTCGTCGACGCGCTCATCGTGCTAGGACGACGCGCCGCCGGTCGGTTGGGTCCGCGCGTGCGCCGCATCCGGAACGGCTGCGGGCGGCGAGGTCGCGGCGACTTCGTCGGTCGAACGCAGCTTCAGCGCGAGTGCGCCGAGCCGGGTCGTCAAGTCCTCGCGAGTGGCGCGATGCGCGTCGGCCGAAATAGCGTCGGCGGCGCGCAGATCGTCGAGACGCGCGAGGCGCTTTACCAAGACCTCGTAGTGCGCGCGCAAGACGCCTTTGTCGGACAACGGGTCGGCCTGGCGCTGCGTCATGGCGACCACGGCCAAGAGCATCAGGAGCAGCGGAATCATCGCGAACAGCGCGACGTGATGCGCGTCGCTGGGGACCACCTGGATCTCCTGGTTGGCGGCGACCGCTTCGCTGGTCCCGCCTTCGAACGCGAGGGTCAGCACGTCGCCCTTGCGCACGTTGTGGATGGCGAACGCCGTCATGCCGTGCACCGGTTCGCCCGACTCGAGCGTGTGCGACGAACTCGTGATCTTCATGTCGGGGTCGACCGCGAAGACGGACACGTGCGCGATGTCGTAGAGCACCTTGGCGTTCAGCGTGTAGCTCGCGTTCGCGTAGGGAACTTTGTAGGCAATACCGATGCGCGTCATCCCGGGTCGAATGGGATAGTCCACCAGAAAGACCCCGGGTTCGTCGGTCGCGACGGGTGTCCGATCGACGGGAACACCGAGCGACGTCACGAAGCACGTCGTGAGGCTCTCCATGTCGGTCGGGATGAACAGCTTGAAGAAGCCCTTGTCGCCCGCGGCCGTGCGCGGTGGCGAGGTTTCGTTCGAGATTTCGAACAACTGCTCGATGGAAAGGTAGTCGCCTTGCCGCGACGCGGCTAGGTGCGGCACCGTTATGTTGATGCCGTCCCACGACGTCGTCGATTCATAGACGTTGATGGTAACGTCGTGATCGGCGCCGTCGACGCGAACGGGTTCGTTGTACTCGATGCCGTCGAATTCGACGCGCAAAAGATAGATGGGCGCTTGCGGGTCGAGGCCGGTGAACTCGAACTTCCCGCCGATCGCTTGGACCTCGCCTTCCTCCTCCATACCGCCCGACGGATTGACGGCGGTCACCTTCGCGTTCGCCACCGCAGCACCGGTGGTCCCGTTGACGATGTTGCCGCGAACCGTGAAGGCGTGGGCGGGTGCAGCGAGAGCGACGACGGCGATCGCCAAGACGGCGAACGCGGCGACGATGCGAAGGACGCGCATCAAGTCACCTTTCGACGCGCGCGCGTGTCGCGCTCGATCATGTCGTCGATTTCGCGACGCAGGTGCGCTTCGTCGATCGAGCGCACGACCTCGGCCGCTTCCGCCATCAGGCCGTCGCGCAAACGCTGGTGGTCGGCCGCGGAGAGTTTGCCCATCTGAAACTCGGAGTCGAGGTCGCGAATGTTGTCGTACACGACACTTCTGCGCGAATAGAGATACGCCAGTTTCTTCTGTTCGCCGCCGCCCAGCATGTCGTCCAAGTAGTAGAGATTCCGCTTCGGTGACACGAGCGGATACGTGACGAAGGCGAGTGCCGCCGCGGAGAGAATGCCGATCGCGAGCAGTTCCATACTAACCCTTCAATTCGTCTTCGATGCGCGCCCGCAGCGTGGGATCGACGGGCGCTGCGTTGCCACCGGCTACCGCGAGCTTGCGTTTGCTGGCCCAGCGCACGGCGAAGTACCACGCCGCGAACAACCCGATACCGAGTGCAAAGCCCGGCATCACCCAGGCCGCGAGGTCGAATCCTTTCGCGGGGGGCGTCGAAAGCACCTTGAGGCCGTCCTTCTCGACGAAGCTCGCGACGATGGCGTCGTTGTCTTTGCCCTCGCCGATCTGCTTTTCGATCTCGTGGCGCATGGGAATCGCCGACGGGCAATTCTGGTGGTTGCACACGCGCAGCACCATGTTGCACCCGCACTGGCACACGAGGCGGTCCGAGATTTCGTTGAAACGCTTCGCCTGCACCGGATCGCGCAACTGCGTCTTGGCCGACTGCGCGAAGGCGGTGGTGGCCGTCGTGAAGAGCGTGAGGAATACAAGGAGGGCGCGCGCGCCCGACGAAGTCGACAGAGACGTCATCGCGACGCCACCGCTCGCTCCGACTCGGTGAGGAGCCGTTCGACCATTTGCTTCTGGCGCGCGATCGAACGCTCGCGACGATTCGGGAGCAAGGTGACCAGCGTGCCCAGCACGATCACGAAGCCGCCGATCCACACCCACGACACCAGCGGATTGATCCATACCTGCATGACCGCCTTGCCAGTGTCTTCGTTCATGTTGGCGAAGACGACGTAGACGTCTTCGGTCACCGTGTGGTGCATGCGAACCTCGGAGGTGGTTTGGTCGCTGGCGGCGTAGTGCCGCTTCTCGGGGGCGAGTGTCGCGATCTTCTTGCCGTTCTTGTAGACCGCGACCGTCGCACTCATGCCGACGAAATTCGGGTCGTTGACGTCGGCGATAGAGAGGGCCTCGAAATCGTAGTGGCCGACGGTGAACTTCTCGCCTTCCTTCACTTCGCCCCACCCTTCGGTGGTGAAGGCCTGTCCGGTGATGCCGATTATCAGCAGCACAAAGCCGAAGTGGACGATGTAGCCGCCGTAGCGTCGTTTGTTGGTCGCGGTGATGCCGACCAGCGCCGACATCCAATTCTCACCCGTGTTGCGACGTCGCGCGCGCGTCGCGCGCGTGAACTCGCTCACCAACGTGGTGGTGACGAAACCAGCCAGCCCGAACGCCACCACGGGGTAGATCGTGTGTGCACCCAAGACGATGCTAACGACGGCCGTGATCGCGCCGACGATCGTCGGCCACATGAAGATGCGCTTCATGCTCTCGAACGACGTCTTGCGCCACGCGAGCAGCGGGCCCACACCGGTCAGGAACAAGAGAAAGAGCGCGATCGGCACGTTGATGCGATTGAAGAACGGGGCGCCGACGGTCACCTGCTCGCCCTGGATCAACTCCGAGATGACGGGAAAGATGGTGCCCCATAGCACCGCGAAGCACGCGGCCAGGAGAATGAGATTGTTGAACAGGAAACTCGCTTCGCGCGACGCGTACGAGTCGAGTTGGTTGTCGCTCTTCAGGAAATCGAGGCGCGTCAGGACGAGGTAGATCGAGAACGCGCCCATCAGCACCAGGAACACCACGAAGTAGTTTCCGATCGAAGACCTCGCGAACGAGTGCACGCTGGAGACGATGCCGCTGCGCGTCAGGAAGGTGCCGAAGATGGCGAGCATGTAGGTCGCCAAGATGAGCACGACGTTCCACACCTTGAGCATGTTCTTGCGCTCTTGCACGATCACCGAGTGCAGGAACGCGGTCCCGGCGAGCCACGGCATGAGCGACGCGTTCTCGACCGGGTCCCAGGCCCAGTAGCCGCCCCATCCCAATTCGACGTAGGCCCAGCGACCGCCGAGCAAGATGCCGGTGCCGAGGAAGAGCCACGCCATCAGCGTCCAGCGCCGCGCGAGCTTGATCCAGCCCGAGCCCAGCTCGCGCGTGAGGAGCGCACCCAAGCAGAACGCGAACGGCACCACGAAACCGACGTAACCCAGATAGAGCATGGGCGGGTGGATCACCATCGCGGGGTGCTGCAGGAGCGGATTGAGTCCCTTACCGTCCTGCGGCGCGAACGCCATCATGTTCCCGTTGCCGTGATCGACCATGAGGCGCTCGAACGGGTTGGCGGCGAACGTGTTCATGATCAGGAAAAACGCGCTCGTCACGCACAGAATACCGAGCGTGTACGGGATCAGCTTGCCGGCGTAGCGCCGATTGCGCAGCGCCACCAAGGCCGTGTACATGGTGAGGATCCACGACCAAAACAAGAGCGAGCCCTTCTGACCGCCCCACAACGACGCGAGCTTGTAGAAGACGGGGAGATCGCGGTTGGAATATCCCGCGACGTATTCGATCGAGAAATCGCTCCGCATCAAGAGTACTTCGAGCGCGGCGACGGACAGCGTCACGAAGGCGAACATGACGTAGACCGCATGTTCGCCGCTCTTGACGAGGTCACGACGTCCCGACTTCGCGCCGTAGAACAGCGCGAACAAGGCGTAGAAGCAGAAGGTCAGCGCAAGAACGACGGAGAAGCTGCCGAATGTCGCCATCTAGTACGAACCGCCCGACGCCGAGTCGGCCGCCCCGCTCATCGGGATCTGGCTCGGGTGCTGCGCGGCCGAGCCGTACTTCGCTTCGTACTTCGACGCGCACTTGGCTTGGATGTGGTCGGCGGCGAAGGTGCCGTCGGCCTGACGATGGCCTTCGACGATGGCGTCGGCGCCGTCCTTGAAGGTATCCGGCACAGGCTCGTTTCCGGTGTATGCGACCACCATCGTGCGCGTCGCATTGTCGGAAAGTTGCGAGAGCGTGAACGTAAGATCGTGGCCGTCGCGCGAAATGGTTCCCGGCTGAACGATGCCGGCGACGCGCAGGCGTTGGTGCATGGCGTCGTCGCCCATGGCGGCGACTTCATCGATGGTCTTGTAGTAGGCCTTCCCCTCTTGGTAGCCGACGAAGGCGAAGTAGCCGAGCGCCGCCAAGATCACGCCGATCCCGACGGCAAACCGTTTGTGTCGATTCATCATGATTAAGAAACTCCAGTGAGGGCGGCCGAATGTTGCCGTCAATATACCCGATGTACGCGGGAGGGTTCAACGAGAGGACACGATAATCGCACGTTGCGGTCTAGATGTCCCGAGTTCCCGGGTTGTTCGCGCAAGCCAGGCCCTGTAGCCGCCTGTCCAACAATGTAGAATATTCTCCATTCAGTCGCTGCCGGTTGGAAGGACCGGGAATCACCAGCGACGTAATAGCCTGTCAGGAATCACGTTACATTCATGCAAGGATCGGGCCGGGGACGGCACTGCGTTTGCGCTGTGGGGAGTGGGCGGACCCGACCGGCGCTCAACGATATGCGACACAATTTCTTCTTTGTTGCCATCACGATCGCGGCGCTCGCTTCGGTGGCACTTGCCGACACGAACCCGGCCACGCTCGAGGAGTATCTCGCCCTCGCACGGGCCAACAACGCGGGCGTTGCGTCGATCGTTGCGCGCGCGAACGCGTCGCGCGAGCGCGTCGGCGTTGCGACGGGCTATCCCGATCCCAAGATCGCGTACGGCTACTACACGGCCCCCGACGTGCTCAAGGGACGACAGGAAATCATCCTCCAACAGGAAATTCCGTTTCCCGGAAAACGCGGGCTGCGCGGTGAGATTGCGTCGCGCGAGGCAGCGATGACCGAGCGCATGTCGGATGCCATGGTCCTCGAGATCGACCTCGAAGTGAAAACGGCGTTCTATCAGTACGTGGGTCTTACGGAAACCGCGAGCGTGCTCGAGAACGAGACCGATCTATTGCGTCGCATGCGCGACGTCGCGAAGGTACGCTACGAGTCCGGGACCGCGGAACAGCAGGACGTGCTGAAGGTCGAACTCTCGCTCTCCCAAGTTGCCGACGAGACCACCGTCAATCAACAAGAGATCGCAGCGACGCGCGCGCGCCTGAACGAGCTGATCGGCCGCGACGCAGTGTCGCCGCTCCCGCGTCCGGTCTGGAGCGCGCCCGATTTCGCGGTGATCGATCAAGCGGCCCTCGCGGACTCCGCCTTGGTTCGCCGGCCGGAGATTGCCGGAGCACGCGCGGAGCTCGCGATGGCGGAAGCATCGCGCCGACTGGCGAAGCGAGAATACATCCCGGACTTCATGCTCGGCGTCGACTACGAGTTCGGCGCCAATCAGGATGGCTGGTGGGAATGGATGGCGGGCGTCAACATCCCGATCTGGATCGGGAAGCGTCGCGCGATGGTGCGCGAAGCGGAGGCAATGCAGAAAAGCGCCGAGTACCGCATTCGAGAAGAGACGCTGCGCACGTTGAGCGAGGTCGAAGCGGCGACGGCGCGCGCGCGTGCAGCCCGCGAGCGACTCGAGCGCTTCGAGAACGCGATCCTGCCGCAGGCGGAGGCGGCGTTCGCGTCGTCGGAAGCGAGCTATCGCACGGGTCGCGTCAGCTTCTTGGACTATCTCGACAGTGAACGCATGCTCCTCGAAATGCGCAAAGACTACGCGATGGTGAGAGCGGACCTCGGGATGCAGCTAGCGGCGTTGGAGCGCGCGATCGGTTCGGATCGCGATGGAAAGTAGGGAGAGAGCAACATGAGGACTCGCGCGATCATCGTCGTCGTTATGATGAGCTTGGCCGCGGGACTGGCGGCACTCTACACCGGCTGCGGCAAAGAGGGCCGGGAGAACGGCGCCGTCCAGGCCACGCAGTATCACTGCCCGATGCACCCGACGATCATCTCAAACAAACCCGGCAATTGTCCCATCTGCGGAATGAAGCTCGTACCCATGGATCAAGGCGAGCAAGCCGTCGCGGGCGGCCCGACGTCCACCATACCCGGACTCGCCGTCGTTTCGATCACACCGAAGTCGCGGCAGGTGATGGGTCTCGAACTCGGCACGGTGGAGAAGCGCGTGCTATCCCGCGAAGTGCGTACCTCGGCGCGCATCGATGCCGACGAAACCCGTCTTCATCACGTGACATTGAAAGTTGATGGCTGGGTCGGCGAATTGTTTGCCTCGTTCACGGGTCAGGACGTCAAGAAGGGGGACCCCTTGTTGACGATCTACAGCCCGGATCTGGTGTCCGCCCAACGCGAATACCTGACCGCTGTCGAAGCGCGGGACCGAATGGCGGCGAGCAACGACGCCGATGCTCGCCAGGGTGCTGACGACATGGTCGTGGCAGCGCGGCGACGGTTGGAGGGGTGGGACATCTCCGACGAACAGATCAATCGACTGGACGCGACGCGCGACGTCGAGAAGTACCTGACATTGCAGGCGCCCATGAGCGGTGTGGTCATCGAGCGCAACGTCACCGCCGGCCACAAAGCGATGGCGGGAGAAGTGCTCATGACCATCGCCGACCTCACACATGTGTGGGGCGACGCGGACATCTATCAGTCCGATCTCCCGTACGTGAGAGTCGGCATGCCGCTGGAGATGACGTTGCCGTACTGGCCGGACAAGACCTTCCGAGGCAAGGTGATCTTCGTCTCGCCGACCCTCGACCCCGAGACGCGCACGCTCCACGCGCGGCTGGAGATTCCCAACCCCGAGTTGCTGCTGCGGCCCGGGATGTATGGCGATGCGTCGCTCTACTACTCGATCGGTGAGAAGCTCGCGATTCCGATCGACGCGGTCATGTTCAGCGGTCGGCGTACCTACGCCTTCAAAGACGGCGGCGACGGCCGCCTGATTCCGACCGAGATCACGGTGGGTACGCGCGGCGACGGCTGGTACGAAGTCCTCGCCGGATTGAAGGAGGGCGACCGCATCGTCGTGTCCGCCAACTTCCTCGTGGATAGCGAATCGAGCTTGAAAGCCGCGCTGGAGGGAATGTCCGGCACGGCGTCGCCCGACAGCGACCAGCACCCACGCTAGCTCTCACCATGAACGTCGCTTCTCCCAGAAAGAGTTCGCTCATCGAAAGATGGATCGCGTTCGCCGCGACCAACCGCGTGCTCGTGATCATGCTCACGGCGGCGGCGCTCGTGTACGCGGTCTACACGATGAAGCATATCCGTCTGGATGCGATCCCGGATCTCTCGGACACCCAGGTGATCGTCTACACGAAGTGGGATCGCAGCCCGGACATCATGGAAGACCAAGTCACGTATCCGATCATCACCGCACTGCTCGGTGCGCCGAAGGTGAAGACGATCCGCGGCTTCAGCGATTTCGGTTTCAGCTACGTGTACGTCATCTTCCAGGACGGCACCGACATCTACTGGGCGCGCAGCCGCGTGATGGAATACTTGCAGAAGATCACCGGTGCCTTGCCGCCCGGCGTTACGCCGTCACTCGGTCCGGACGCAACCGGCGTGGGGTGGGTCTACCAATACGCGTTGGTCGACAAGTCCGGCCGACACAGCCTCGCCGACCTGCGCAGTTTTCAGGATTGGAATCTGCGCTACGCACTGCAGTCGGTGCCGGGCGTCGCCGAAGTCGCCGGCATCGGCGGCTTCCAGAAACAATACCAAGTCACCATCGATCCCAACCGTCTGCAGAGCTACGGCCTGAGCATTCTGGAAGTCGCGGAGGCGATCCGGCGCTCGAACAACGAAGTGGGCGGTCGGCTGATCGAGTGGAGCGGCAGAGAGTACATGGTGCGCGCGCGCGGCTATATCCAGAACACCGAAGCGCTCGAGAACGTCGTGGTCAAGACCAGCCGGCAGGGGACGGCGGTGCTTCTGCGGGACGTGGCGAGCATCGCGCTCGGTCCGCAACTACGTCGCGGCGTTCCGGATCTCGACGGTGAAGGCGACGCGGTCGGCGCCATCGTCATCATGCGCCACGGAGAAAACGCGCTCAACGTCATCAAGCGCGTAAGGAACAAGCTGGAAGAGTTGAAGCCGTCATTGCCCGAAGGAGTGGAGGTCGTCTCCACCTACGACCGCTCCCATCTCATCAACGCGTCGATCGACAACCTCAAGCACGAGCTGATTGCCGAGATGATCATCGTCAGCATCGTGATCATGTTCTTCTTGTTCCACGGACCGTCGGCGATCGTGCCCATCATTACCATCCCCATCACCGTGGCGTTGGCGTTCATTCCCATGTACCACATGGGAGTCACGTCCAACATCATGTCGCTGGCGGGTATTGCCATCTCGATCGGCGTGCTCGTGGACGGTGCCATCGTCGAGGTCGAGAACGCCTACAAGAAACTGGAGATTTGGCAGGAAGAAGGACGCGTGGGCGATTACCACGCGACCTTGCTCACGGCAATCCAGGAGATCGCACCGTCGGTGTTCTTCTCGCTCTTGGTGATCGCGGTGTCATTCCTGCCCGTGTTCACGCTGATCGACCAGGAAGGCCGCCTGTTCAAACCGCTCGCGTACACCAAGACACTCGCCATCGCGCTGGCGGCGCTCTTGGCGGTGACGCTGGACCCGGCGGTTCGAATGCTGTTCACGCGCATGAACCCGATTCACGCGCGCCCCCGCTGGCTCGGGCGAGCGCTGACATCGGTCCTCGTGGGCAAGTACTACCCGGAGGAGAGGCATCCCATCAGCCGCGTGCTGTTTCGTCTGTACGAACCGCCCTGCCGATGGGTGTTGCGGCGGCCCAAGACCGTGATCGCGATGGCCGCCCTGATCGTGGCGACGACCGTGCCGGTCTACCTGAAACTCGGCCACGAGTTCATGCCGCCGCTCGACGAAGGCGTCATCCTGTACATGCCCACGACACTGCCGGGTCTGTCGGTGACCGAGGCGCAACGCCTGATGCAGATCGAGGACCGAATCCTGAGAACGTTCCCCGAAGTCGCCGGCGTGTGGGGCAAAGCGGGTCGCGCCGATACGTCGACGGATCCCGCTCCGTTTTCGATGATGGAAACCACCGTCGTGCTCAAGCCCAAGGAACAGTGGCGACACAAGGACCGGTTCTTTAGTGAGTGGCCGCGGCCGTTCCGGAGCGCATTCGGTCACGTGTGGCCCGAGCACATCTCCCAGGAAGAACTCATCGAAGAGATGGACCGCGCCCTGCAGATTCCCGGCAACGTCAACGCGTGGACCATGCCGATCAAGGGACGCATCGACATGCTCTCGACCGGTGTGCGCACGCCGATCGGCATCAAAATCTTCGGTGCGAACCTCGACGAGCTCCAGCGCATCGGTGAGAAAACCGAAGCGATTCTACGTGGAGTGCCGGGCACTCGCAGCGTCTACGCCGAGCGCGCCGGCGGCGGATACTTCGTCGACTTCGTTCCGAAGCGCCGCGAACTCGCGCGCTACGGACTCACCATCGACGACTTGCAGGCCGTCATCATGAGCGCAGTCGGCGGCGAGAACATCACCACCACCATCGAGGGCCGCGAACGCTATTCGGTCAACCTGCGTTACCCGCGCGACCTGCGCGCCGACTTGGACCAACTCCGTCGCGTGCTGGTGACGGCCCGGGTGGGAGGCATGGGATCCGGCGGCGCCGCGATGGAGGGCGGTGACGCGGAGACGGTGGAACGCGCTCCGGAAGCATCCAACTTGATCCAAGTTCCGATCAGCGAGTTGGCCGACATCGAATTGGTCAACGGGCCATCGATGATCCGCGACGAGAACGGTATGCTGTCGGCCTACGTGTACGTCGACGTGGTCGGTCGCGACATCGGCGGTTACGTCGACGACGCCAAGCGCGCCGTCGCGAGCGCGTTGACGCTCCCGACCGGATACTCGCTGGTCTGGAGCGGCCAATACGAAAACATGCTGCGCGTGCGCGAGCGGATGAAGATCGTAATCCCGGTGACACTGCTCTTGATCTTTCTTCTCCTCTACGCCAACACCAAGTCGCCGATCAAAGCGACGATCGTCATGCTGGCCGTGCCATTCAGCCTCGTGGGCGCGGTGTGGTTCTTGTACCTCTTGGGTTACAACATGTCGATTGCCGTCTGGGTGGGCATGATCGCGCTGGCTGGTCTCGACGCGGAGACGGGCGTGTTCATGCTGCTGTTCCTCGACCTTTCCCACGACGAATACAAGCGCGCCGGAAGATTGAACACGATCGCCGACCTCCACGAGGCGATTGTCCATGGTGCCGTCAAGCGCATCCGCCCCAAGATGATGACCGTGATGGCCGCTTCCATGGGCTTGATGCCGATCATGTGGAGCATGGGCACCGGCGCCGACATGATGAAGCGCGTCGCCGCACCGATGGTCGGCGGCCTGTTCACGAGCTTTGGGATGGAACTCCTGGTCTATCCCGCCATCTACCTACTCTGGCGCAGCAGAGAACTGAAGTTGACTCCTGAGCCGGCGTCGGCACCGACACGAATGTGATGAAACGCATCGATGATTAGTATCGAGGAATGACAGCCATGTACACGTGCCCGATGCACCCCGAGGTTCGACAACCCGGGCCCGGTAATTGCCCCAAGTGTGGGATGGCGCTCGAGCCGGAGATGCCAGCTGTCGCCGGGGCACCGGAAGAGAATCACGAGCTCCGCGACATGACGCGGCGTTTCGGGGTCTCCATTGCGCTGTCGGCTCCGATCGTTCTCTTGACCATGGGGCACATGCTCTTCGGCGGGGCGTTGGCACATCTCCTCTCGGCGCGCACGCGCTCGTTCGTCGAACTCGCGCTGGCGACACCGGTGTGCGTGTGGGCCGCGTGGCCGTTCTATCAACGCGCGGTGGCCTCGGTGCGGAATCGAAGCCTCAACATGTTCACGTTGATCGGCCTCGGCGTCGGTGTCGCGTACCTATATAGCGTCGTGGCCGCGATAACGCCCGGTGTTTTTCCGGCGTCGTTGCGCACCGACGGTGTCGTCGCGGCTTACTTCGAAGCCGCGGCCGTCATTGTGACCCTCGTGCTGATGGGCCAGGTACTGGAGCTGCGCGCGCGCAGTCGCACCGGCGCGGCCATCCAGAAGCTGCTTGGACTTCAGCCGACCACCGCACGGCGCATCGATCAGGGCGGCACGGAGGAAGACATTCCATTGCAGCACGTCCACGTCGGCGATCGTCTGCGCGTTCGGCCGGGCGAGAAGGTACCTGTCGACGGAATCGTGATCGAAGGATCGAGTGCGGTCGACGAATCGATGGTGACGGGCGAGTCGATTCCGGTCGAAAAGCACGCGGGAGATCGCGTGATCGGGTCGACCATCAACGCGAACGGATCGTTTGTCATGCGTACGGAGAAGGTGGGTTCGGCAACGCTCTTGGCGCGCATCGTGGCCATGGTCTCCGAAGCGCAGCGCAGCCGCGCGCCGATCCAGCAACTCGCCGATAGGGTCTCGGGCTATTTCGTCCCCACCGTGATCGCGATCGCGGTCGCCACGTTCGTGGTGTGGGCGCTCGTCGGTCCGCAGCCGCGCATGGCGCACGCGGTCGTGAACGCGGTAGCGGTCCTCATCATCGCGTGCCCGTGCGCGCTCGGCCTCGCGACCCCGATGTCGATTATGGTGGCGACGGGAAAGGCGGCGACGCTGGGCGTGTTGTTTCGCAACGCGGAGGCGATCGAAACGTTGCACAAGGTCGACACGCTGGTGATCGACAAGACGGGGACACTGACCGAAGGCAAGCCGAAGCTCGTTTCCGTGGAGGCGCGCGACATCGACGAACGCGAGCTGTTGCGCCTCGCGGCGAGTCTGGAGCGCGGAAGCGAGCACCCGCTCGCGGCCGCGATCGTGAGGGGTGCCGAAGAGCGCGGCGTGGCATTCGCCGCCGCCGACACGTTCCGATCGTTCGCCGGACAAGGAGTTCGAGGGCACGTCGACGGTCGCACCGTGGCGCTCGGGAATCGGGCACTCATGGACGCGAAGGGCGTCGCGCTCGGAGACCTGGCCGAGCGCGCGGAGCTCCTTCGCACAGCTGGGCAAACGGTGATGTTCGTCGCCGTCGACGGGCGGGCAGCGGGGATCTTGGGTGTAGCCGACCCCATCAAAGCAAGCACGCCCGACGCCTTGCGCGCGCTCCAGGACGACGGTGTGCGCATCGTCATGCTGACGGGCGACAGCTCGACCACCGCGCAGGCGGTGGCGCAAGAGTTGGGCCTTCGCGATGTCATGGCCGAAGTGCTCCCCGCCGAGAAAGCAAGTGTCGTCAAGCGCTTGCAGTCCGAAGGTCGGGTGGTTGCGATGGCGGGAGACGGCATCAACGACGCGCCCGCCCTCGCGCAAGCGGAGGTCGGAATCGCGATGGGCACGGGGACCGACGTCGCGATGGAGAGCGCGGGGGTGACACTCGTCAAAGGCGACTTGCGCGGCATTGTGCGTGCGCGTCGCTTGAGCCGGGCCACGATCTCCAACATCAAGCAGAACCTGTTCTTCGCCTTCGTGTACAACGCAGCGGGGGTGCCGGTCGCGGCCGGGATCCTCTACCCCGTTTTCGGCCTCCTGCTCAGTCCGATCATCGCCGCTGCCGCGATGAGCTTCAGTTCGGTGTCCGTGATCGGGAACGCGCTTCGGCTGCGTAATACGAAGGTGTAGGCAGGGCGATTCGAAAGTTGATCCACGTAATTGGAAGTGTTAGGTTGTTAAACCAGGCTGTCGAGATATCGACAGCCAAACTCGAGGAGGACTCGAAATGAAACGTATGTTGTTGCTTGCGATCGGCGTCATTCTGGCGACGAGCGCGATTGCGCTGGCAGACGACGCGGCGAAGAGTGCGAAGGCAGCTCCCACCACGTTGACGGGCGAAGTACTGGACCTCTACTGCTATATGGAGCACCCGGAATCCGCGACGGGCGCCGAGCACGCGAAATGCGCCCAGGGGTGCATCAGCAAGGGGCTGCCGATCGGTTTTATGGCGGCCGACGGTACCGTTTATCTCATCATCGGTAAGGAGCACGAGTCCGCCAGCACGGCGGTCGCGGCTTTTGTGGGTAAGAAGTCGACCATCACGGGATACGTGAAAGAGTCGAAGGGCATGAAGGCGATCGAGCTCGTGTCGATCGCGGATGCGAAGAGCTAGATCGACGACGTCGCGTGTCGAGATAACGACATCGCGATAGCGTTGCCATGGTCGCGTAAGCGATTTGCATAGAGCAAAATCGGCGCGCGTGGCCGGTCGAATCGATCGGTCGCGCGCGCTTTGCGTTTTCCCGCCGTTTCCCCGTCGACATTCTCTCTATTGGAGTTCCGTCACTCGATGCGCGTGGCGCGTTCCGTGCGTTGCGGTGCACGCCGACTAGTTGTGCTGTGTGGGTGGTGGTTGTTGGGAGGTGGAGTCATGACGAGTCTCATGAGTTGGGTGCGGCGTGCCGGTGTGCGTCGCGGAACGTCGGGAATCGCGATGATGGTGTTCGGATTTGCACTCGCCGGGTGTGACGAGGATCGCACCGGCAACGCGGATGCAAAGACGCCGATCGCCGTAACGGCGTCGGGCGTCGAGATCGTGGAGGTCATGAGGAACGAAGCCACGCGGACCGTCGAGGCGGTCGTCGTCGCCGGGGGTGAGGAGAGACAGGTGACGCTCGTACCACTCCTCGACGGTCCGCAGTCTTATGCCGTACGGACAGTGCTTCCGTCGATCGACGGCGGGGCGATCGAGCTTTCATTCGGCTGGGACGAAGCGTCCGGCGCGACGTGGGTTCGCCAGAGTGTCGGTGACGACACGTTCGAGCTCGAGCGCTCGGTGTCGAATGGCCGCGTGCACGAAGCGTATCGCTTCAACGAGCAATCGCTCGTGCTCGAGTACGCCGACCTGCCGGCGGACATCATGAGCAAGGCGGTCGCAAAGTACCGTCGCGGCGAACCGATGAGCAACGTATCGGCCGACGTCGCGGAGCTCGTCTCGCAATTTCCGGCGTTCGACGCGTTCGCAGCGCAGCTTCCGACCGAGTTCACATCGCCGAGCGACGACGCGCAGCTCTTGGCGTCGCTCTTGGCGGACCCGGTGTTCACGGAAGCCGTCTTGGGAGTGCGAATCACGGACAACGTCGTTTCCGCCATGTGCACTCGCTTCGGTCAATGCGCGGCGGTGTTCTGCCGGTTCCTACCCAACTCGGTGGTGTGCGGTGTGTGCGCATCCGGCGTCCTCGCCTGCATTTTCATCGAGTGGATCTGCGCGATGTCGCCGAATTGTTGATGCCGAGAGAATGGAGGAAAAGATGATGCATGCAGTCGTGCTGATCGCCTTGTCAATTGGAGGCCTCATGGTGTTTGGCGGATTTCTTCTCCAGAATCGTGCGCTCGCGCGCTACGGAAAGACCTCACGACCGCGTATGGTGGGGTACTGGAACTGCGCCGAGTACTTCGATAGCAAAGACGGGATGCGACTCTTCCTGCAAGGCGACGCGCTCTTGAGCTGGGGCGCGATGCTGGTCATCGGCGCCTCGGGCTATCTGGCCGGGCGCGGTTAGCGGGCCCATGCTCGCGACGGCTCCGGCGGTCGGTGGGACGCCGGGGCCGTCGTCCCGCCGTCGCGTCGCCGGGTGGACGCAATTGTGAGTTCGCACATCGCGGCACCGCGGGTATAATGCGCGCTGTGCGGTCCTCCGGTCGTGCCCATCTCTCCACCATCACCATCGCTGCGCTCCTCCTCGGAGGCTTCGCTGCATGGGGGCTTCTGTTTCACCTCCGAACACCCGGGCTAACGCCGGAGCTTCGCGGCTACGCGCTCGCCGAAGAACTCGGCTGCCACGGCTGCCATGGACCGCGCGGCACCGGAGGGGTGCGCAATCCGCGCGCGGGCTTGGCACAGACCACGGGCGAGATTCCCGCGTGGGACGGCGGCAACGCCATGATGTACGTGAAGAGCGAAGACGAGATTCGCGAGTGGATCCTCGACGGGCGGCCGTGGCGATTGGTGCTACGCGATTCGCTGGCGGCGCGCGCCACCCGAGCCGATTCTGACACCACGTCGCCGTTTCCCGAACCCGGTCGCGTGGAACTGCGACCATCTCGCCTCGCGGCTCCGAAGCCGCCCGTGCGCATGCCGGCCTATCGCGGTGTCGTCGACGAACGCCAACTCGAAGACCTGGTCGCGTACTACAAGGCGGTGGCCGTGTTCGGCGACGACGTCGACGCCATGCCGGTCGACGCGCGCCACGGCTACGCGATCGCGCGCGACACCGGCTGCTTTGGATGTCACGGACCCGGTGGGCGACTCGGGGCCAAGAATCCCCGCAGCTTCAAGGGATACGTCCCCCCGTGGCACGGCCCCGACTTCCACGAACTCGTGCATCACGACGACGAATTGCGCGCGTGGATTCTGGATGGAGCGGTTCCGCGCATCTCCGAGAACCGTGTCGGGCGATGGTTCCTGTCGCGACAGGTGGTAAAGATGCCCGCGTATCGCGGCGTTCTCGCCGACTCGAGCGTCGACGACGTGATGAGCTACATCAAGTGGATGTCGCGCGACGAAGACGCTACTTCGTCACGATGACGCCGGTCCTGCGCAGCTCCGGCACGATCAGTTTGATGATCTCCTTGCGCATCTGGTCCGTGCTCGACGGGTCGATCGATTCCGTGGTTCCGGTCCACACCAGGGTGCCGTGGTTGTCGGTGCTCCAAACGTCGATGCGAATCCGCACGATCTCGCTGCGGTCCACGTATCCGGGCTGATAGACGGTCTGATACCCCGGAGCGTAATAGCCTCCCCAATAGCCGTAGCTGCCGTAACCTCCGTGTCCGTAGCCGCCGTAGTACGGCCCGGGCACCGTCGTCACGTAACCGGGTACGTAGGTGTCGCGCGTTTGCGTTCCCAACGGGATCACGACGATGACGCCGTTGTAGCCGTCCCGCTTGACCACGTCGATGACCTGCTGCGTATCCGGCAGCGCATTCGCGAAGTCGCGGTACGACGGGTTCGCGGTGAGCTTGAGACGCGTGAGCTCGTTGACCACCGAATCTTCGATGAAACGCCGGCGTGACGCGTCGGTTCGAAAACCGATGACGTACATCTTGTCGATGGGTGCCTTCGGATACTGGGGATCCTTCCACATGTTGACGAGTGTCGAACTCGAACACGCGCCGAGCATCATCGCCAGCGCGACGGCGCCGATGCCAAGTCTCCGCTGAAGTTGCGTCCGCATCATTGGCTCCCTTGACGGTAGTAGTCGGTGAATCCGTGAGCCGAACGCCCGCAGATTCCACCCGAGCGCATTCTACCAACCCCGCCGATCGGCCTCAAGGGCACGATCCTCGCATTCCGTGTGTCCGCTTGCCGTTGTGCTTGGACTCGCGTAGTCTATGGGCACGATGGACACGCGACGCGCACGATTGATGGTTATTGCCTGTTTCTCTTGCGCATTTGCACTCGGACCGGCACTCGGGTCGGCGGCACACGCGCAAGGCGCGATCGTGCTCCAGTGGCCTATCAGTGCGCGCTCGGCGGGGATGGGCGAGACGGGTGTCGCGGACAGCTCGGATCCGGCGAACCTTTATTTCAATCCGGCCAACGTGGTTGGAACGGCGTGCGTGTACGCGCAGGGATCGCGCTGGGACATCAATACCTTCCCAGAAGACATTTGGACTGGGGGTGGAAGCGCCGGCGTTCGCTTCGACTCGGGCGACGACATGACGCTGGGAGCGGATCTCGCGTACGGGCGTCTTGACTACGGAGAGAGCATCGCAACCACACCATCAGGCATGCCGCTCGGAGAAGTCCATTCGTTCGAGGATTATCTGGCGCTGACGTTGGGCGCCGGTATCCGATTCGGGGATTGGGAGCTTCGGCTCGGCGGAGCGGGCAAGCGATTCGACGCGCACTACGGGTCGAGCGATTTCACTTCGCAGCTCGTGGTGTACGAATTCGACGCGTTTGCGTTCGACCTCGGGACGACGCTGGCGCGCCGCTGACCCGGTGGGCGAATGGGGCGTGACGCCCGCGCTCGCGCTGGCGCTGGTCAATTTTGGAGCGGATATCGAGACGCCGTTCGGTAACGATCCGCTGCCGACGCGATTCCACTTTGGAACCAGCGCCGCGATCGAGAGCCCGACGGTTCGCATTCTCTCGGCCGAGGTTCCGATGATCGCGGTTGTCTACAACGTCGAAGGGATCGATCGATTGCACGACAGCTATTTCTCTTGGGCGCTCGGCGGCGAATTGGCCGTTGCGCAGGTGCTCTTTGTGCGCGCCGGTACTACGGACGTGGACGACAAAGATACAAGCGGTGACTCCAATTCGGCGTCGGGTTGGGGCTTTGGTGTAGGATTGCCGGCGGGCCCGCTGCGAGCCCGTTTCGATTACACGAAGACGTCCGACTACTACCAGGATAAGAAACTCGGATTGGCGATCGATTGGATGCTTTAGCGAAGCGACGGGAGATTCACATGTCTATGCGCAAGCACGGATTGATTCTGCTCTGCTTGATGATGTTCGGTGCATTGCCCTTTTCGGCACTTGCCGTCGAAGATCCTCCCGGCTCCCACCGTGATTGGGGGCTTAGCTGGAACATTCGCGCCGGTGGTGCGGGCGGCGGCTACGGTGACTTCCTGCAGAAGGGAACCGCGTGGGACATGGACATCTTCAAGCAGCGCGGTGACTGGCGCTACGGTGTCGGACTGATGTTCAGCTCGCTCAGCTATCGCTCTCCGTACGACGCTACCGGTCAACCGGAATGGGCACACTTCGAGACCTACGGTTACGCGTCGCGCGTCTTTCGCAACGACGAGACGTTTCGTCCCTACTTGCAGGGTCGCTTCGCCATCGCGCGCGTGCACCCGCGCTCGACGCACGACGCGCAAGACAGCGTGGTTTCTCAAGGAGCCGGTGCCAGACCTGAAACCCGGCGAGAGCCCGACCGACGCCGTCAACGGCATCGGCTTGAGTGTGATTCCGGGCGTCGAGTTCGATTTGACGAGGACCGTCGCCGTCGACTTCTCGGCTTATCTCAATTTCTTCTTTACGGAGAAATACAAGCTGCAGGACTACCTGGGCAATCGACCCGTCGACCACGAAGATACCGGCACCGGCGACGAGTACGGCGCGCGCGTCGGCGCGACGTGGCGTCCGCTGTCCTTCGACCCGCCGGCGAGCGCGCACAGTGCGACACCCGACACCACGCCGCTCGATCCGCCGAGCAAGTCAAAAGATGCGTGGGGCGTGACTGTCAGCCCGGGGTGGGCGGCGGGGGAAGTGCTCGCAATCAACTTTGGTGCGTCGATGTTCAACGAGTACGTGCGTCAAGCGAACTTCAATCAGATCAGCCCGCGCAGCTTCTGGGCGAATATCGAAGAAGGCTTCACGTACGACGACAATGAGTTCAAGACCAACCAGCTGATTCATCCGTTCAACGGGAACACGTACTACAACGCGAGTCGCGCGAACGGCCTCTCGTTCTGGCCGTCGACCTTGTACGCGTTGACGGGTGCGTTCATTTGGGAAGCCATGGGTGAGACGCACCCGATGTCGTACAACGACATGATTTCGACCGGCATCGGCGGCATCGCGTTCGGCGAAGCGACGTATCGCATTTCGTCGTCGATCCTGGACAACACCGGCAGCGGAAGCGGGCGCGTGTGGCGCGAGATCGGCGCCTTCTTGGTCGACCCCGTGCGCGGGTTCAACCGCTTCTTGTCGGGTCAAGCGACGCGCGTGCAGGGCAACCCCGCCAGTCCGTACGACGGGGATCCGCTCTACTACCAAGACGGTTTCGCCGTGGGCGTGCGCACCATCGGCAAGGGCGAGTCGATCCACGACAGCACGCAAACCCAGGCGGTCCTCCAGATCGATCTGAATCACGGCAGCCCGTGGGACAATTCGCGCCGCAAACCGTTCGACCATTTCGATTTCGGGGTTCAGTTCAACGGCGACGACAAGGTGCCGCTGGGCCGCTTGCAAATTCGCGGCGATTTGTTTTCGAAGGCGCTCGGCCAGCGCAGGAATCACGCGATCGCGTTCGTGCAGTATTTCGACTACATCAACAACAATGCGTACGAGTTCGGCGGCCAGAGCTTCGGCGGGGCGCTCTTCTCGCGCTTCCGGACCGAGTCGAAGCTCCAGATTCAGACGCGCTTCGACCTACTGGCGATGATCCTGGGCGGTGTGAATTCGGAGTATGCGTACCGCGTGGTGACTCCGGAGCAGGAGCGTCTGCGTGAGTACGACTACGGCCCCGGCGGCGGAGTCTCGTTGGAAGTGACAGCCAACTATAAGAGACGCTTCGTCATGCGCGCGTTTTATCGCGCGCAGATGATCAACGTCAGGAACGGATCGGTCTACAACGCCGACAGCAATATCGACTACAAGGCGGATCACTTCGTCGAAGCGGCCGGGATCGGTCTGACATTCCCGATCCGCAGCGTGATGAACGTGACACTCGACGGAGGCGTGTACGCGCGCGAGAGCCACTTCGACGACCCGACTCTGATCGACCACTATCAGCGCGTCCCGCAGGCGCGGCTCTTGCTGTCGTGGTCGCCGAGCAAGGGGACGACTAGTCTTTCGGAATGATCTTGCGCTTTTGCAGTTCGGGCACGACCTGACCGGCGACTTCCGTCCGCAACTTGTCGGCGTTGGTCGGGTCGACCGGTGTGGTGGTGCCGGTCCATACCAAGCGCCCGTTCGCGCGTGCGAAGTCCAACTGGAAGCGCGCATCCTTGCCCTTGGTGTCGGTAACCGGCTGGGTGGCCGCCGTCAGCGCGACGGTGTAGCCGCGGCGCCAATAATCGGCGTGCGCAGCGGGCGCGCTATCGTGGTAGCCGCCGTCGGGCACGGCGTTGGTGATGACCGAGAGTCGGTGCGCCACCAGAGCGGCGTCGTGGTGGTCGCGACCCATCACGATCGCGACTTGCTGCGAATCGGGGAGGTCGGCGGGAAACAACTGGTACGACGGTCGCGCGAGCAATCCCTGCGCCTGAAACTCCGCGGACAACGCGTCCTCCCAAAAGCGCCTCATCTCGGGATTGCGATCGAGTGCGATGACGAGCACGTTGTCGACCGTCGGCGACTTCGCGTCTTGATCCATCCACAAGTTGGTGAGATTGGTACTGGAACAGGCACCGAGTGTCGCGGCCGCGACGAGCGCGAGAGAAACGTTTCGCACCGAACGATTAGCACGCATGGCAGGCCTCCTGGTTGCGCGTAGGATAGCGCGCGCCGACGAGCTTCTCAAGCCCCGAGGTCTACTTGAGCCGAACCGTCTGCTTGTACTCCGGGATCTCCGCGTTCCAGCCGAACGCCCGGTCGAAATGTCTGCGCAACGCGTCGGCCGACTTGGGCTCGCCGTGGGTCAGGAACACGCGCTTGGGCGCGGGCTTGACCTTGCTCAGCCATTCGACGAGCTCGGTGTAGTCGGCGTGCGCCGACATCGAATCGAGGCTCACGACTTCGGCGCGCACGGGAACGAATTCACCGAAGATCTTGATCTCGTCGGCGCCGTTCTCGAGGGCTTCGCCTCGCGTACCCGGCGCTTGAAAACCGGCGAGCAAGACCGTGTTGCGCGGGTCGGGCAAGAGCGTTCGCAAGTGATGGACGACGCGTCCTCCCGTCGCCATGCCGCTGCCGGCGAGGATGATCGCGGGGCCGCCGGTGGTGTTGAGCGCGCGCGACGCTTCCTCGCTGCGGATGAACTCGGCCACGCGGAACATGTCGGCGCACTCGCTGGCACTCAAGCGATGCTCGCCCGCGTGCTGCCGAAAGATGTCGGTCGCGTCGATGCCGAGCGGGCTGTTCAAGTACACGGGCACGTCGGGAATCATGCGCGACTTCTTCAAGTCGGCGATCAGATACAAGAGCGCCTGCGTGCGACCCACCGCGAAGGCCGGAATGACCACGGTCCCGCCGCGCTGCACGGTGCGCGAGATCACGGTGGCGAGTTCGTCGCGCGGGTCTTCGTCGGGGTGGAGACGGTCGCCGTAGGTGGATTCGCACACGAGAACGTCGGCGTGCTCGATGGGAACCGGCGCGTTCATGATGGCGTCGACCAACCGCCCGACGTCGCCGGAGAACACCACGCGAAATCCCTCGTGCATAAACGTCACCCATGCGGCACCGAGGATGTGTCCGGCCGGCGTGTAGCGAAAGCGAATCCCGTCGCCGAGATCGATATCGGTGTCGAAGGCAACCGGGTCGAGCAGCTTGACCGACTGCTCGGCTTCTTCGCGCGTGTACAAGGGAAGCGCCGGGTCGTGGCGCGCGTACTTGTGCTTGGTGAGGAATAACGCTTCTTCTTCCTGCAGGTGTCCGGAGTCGGGCAGGAGAATCGAACACAAGTCGCGCGTGGCTTCGGTGCAATAGACCGGACCTTGGTAGCCGCGCTTCATGAGGACCGGGAGGTAGCCGCTGTGATCGATGTGCGCGTGCGTCAGTACGACGGCGTCGATCTTGGCGACGTCGAAGGGCGGGTCCTCCCAGTTGCGCTGGCGAAGATTCTTCAACCCTTGGAACAGCCCGCAATCGAGCAGGATGTTCTTGTTCCCGATGGAGAGGAGGTACTTGGACCCGGTGACGGTCTGCGCCGCACCGTAGAAAGAGAGGAACACCGCGGCCCCTTTCGGCAAAGTGTAACTGCTGGCTCGATTATCCGTATTGGCTGTTACGTCCGTCAACGATGTTGCGGCCCGCCTGGACTCGCTCTAAGATAGCCGCCAAGGAGGATCCCCACGCCATGTCCAACCGACTCGTCGCTATTTCCACCGCCGCGCTCCTGGCCGGCGCGTTCGTCGCCCCGAACTTCGCCCGCGCGCAGAGTTACGGCGCGATTCCGTCCTACTATCAATCGCTCGATTTCAACCTCACCAGCCCGTCGGGATTCACGGAAGCGATCGGCGGATACGCCAACCCGTCCATATATCCCATGATGCCCGGGAGCGAATTCGAGTTCTACTGGTCGAGCTTCGACGAGGCGTTTCACGACCCCAAGCGATGGGGCCTCTTTACCAACTTCGACGACCTCGGCTTCGGCGCCAACTATTCGAAGCTTCGCCTTCCTACCGGTGAAGTCAGCGTGACCGACTACCGCATCGGCCTGGGGGGAGGGACGCGCGGCGCGACCTTCGGCCTCGGCTACGGATGGTCGGGCGGTGACACCGACGCGTTCGGTCGCGAGAACCTCATTCAAGCCGGCCTCACCATGCGGCCGAGCACCTACCTCTCGTTGAGTGGTGCCTTCAACTTCAGCACCGAGTCCGGCAAGAATCAACAGCTCCTCGACGCGGCCGTGCGACCGTTGGGCAACGATCGCGTGACACTGTTCGGCGACGTCGAGCTGTCGTCGGACGAGTTGACGACGGCCACACCGTGGAGTATCGGCGCCATGATCGAAGTCCCGACGGGCCTGAAGATCGTGGGTCGCTGGTTCGACGGCGACGACGACGGCGCCGACGGATTCAGCGTCGGGCTCGCGTACACCATCGGCCCGCAATTCCAACAGGGTGTCGTGCGCGGCTCCGCCGTCTCGCGCTTCGACGACGACAACAATCACACGCTGACCAACTGGGGCGTGCGCGCGGGCTATCCGGAACGGTCGGACCTCATGAAGCCGCTGGCCGAGGATCACGGCTACTACCAGATGAGCCTCAAGGGTTCGGTACCGTACACGACGTTTCGCTTCTTCGACAGCCGCACACCGCTCGCGGAGATTTTGCAGTCGATCGACGACGCGCGCGAAGACTATCGCGTCGCGGGTGTCGCCATCAATCTATCCGGCGCGCAACTTTCGCGCGGCGCGGCGTGGGAGATTCGCGAGCGACTGGGCGAATTGAAGGCGACCGGCAAGCACGTCATCGTCTTCATCGACGAAGTCGGCATGTCGACGTACTACGTCGCGAGTATCGCTGACCGCGTCGTCATGGATCCGGAAGGATTGATCATGCTGCCCGGCTACGCGATGGGGCGCACGTATGTCGCGAACATGATCGAAAAGGTCGGGCTCGGCGTCGAGGAATGGCGCTTCTTGAAGTACAAGAGTGCCATGGAATCGCTCGTGCGCCACGAAATGAGCGAGGGCGATCGCGAACAGCGCCAGGCCTTGGTCGACCAATACTACGCGACGTTCCAAACCGACGTCGCGGCGGGGCGCCAGGTGAGCGCGGAGACGGTCGACCGTTGGGTGAACGACGTCACCTTGTTCACCGCGCAACAAGCGGTCGACGAGAAGCTGGTCGACGAGTTGGGTCGTTGGGAAGAGGTGCAGGCGGCGGCGCGAAAACTCGAAGGCACGAAGCAGCCGTTCGTGAATCGTAAGTATCTCGCGAACAATTGGTATCCGTCGAAGGTGTGGGGGGCTCCGCCCGAGATCGCGGTGGTGTACGCGATCGGCGCGTGCTCGATGGACGACGGCATCCAGGCCCGTAAGCTCGAGAATATCTTGCGTCGGTTGCGCAACGACCGCAACACCAAGGCCATCGTTCTGCGCGTCGATTCGCCGGGCGGGAGCCCGGTGGCGGCCGACGTCGTCGCGGACCAGCTGCGCCGCTGCATGGAGAAGAAGCCCGTCGTCATTTCGCAGGGGGACGTGGCCGCGTCGGGCGGCTATTGGCTTTCGATGTGCTCGAATCAGATCGTCGCGCAGCCGACGACCATCACCGGCTCGATCGGCGTCATCTCGGGCTGGGTATGGGATAAGGGGCTGGGCGAGAAGGTCGGCATGGAAGGCGACTTTGTCGAGAAGGGCGAGCACGCGGATCTTTTCTTCTCGTTGCGGCCGCCGTTCTTGCCGGTGTCGATCCCGCATCGCGCGGTCACCGACCAAGAGCGCGAAACCATCCTCACGGGAATGAAATCCATGTATTCCAGTTTCGTGGGGAAGGTGGCCAAGAATCGCAAGATGTCGACCGACCGTGTCGAGGAACTCGCGCAAGGTCGCGTGTGGACGGGTGTGGAGGCGAAGAAGAATGGGTTGGTCGACCGCATCGGCGGTCTCCACGACGCGATTCAGCTGGCGCGCGAATTGGCGAAGATCGGACCCAAGGAAGAGGCGGATGTGGTCGAATACGGCTCGCGCGGGATGTTCCGCGTCCCGTTCGACGCGCCGTCGCTCTCCACACCGTGGTCGTCGATCGCGGCCGTGGTGACCTTCGGCCAGTTCGAAGCGCTCGCGGCGCGCGAGCTCCTGGACAACGACCAGGCCGGCGACAAGACCGTCTTCGCCGACTACGATCTCATGTACTTGCAGCAGGTCATCGACAACAACGGGCGCGCACTGTGTCTCTTGCCGCCTGATTTCTTACCACGCGAAGTCGATCGCTAAAGTAGGCGTGCACCTCCCGCGCTTCATGACTATACTCACATCGACCGCGTAAGCGGTCGGAGTCATGCAAGGGCGGGGGGGCTGCACGGATTCAATCCCGCGCGGCTTCCTCCGGACAAGGGCGCGCATCACGGGCAACCGTGGTGCGCGTCAATTTTTTTTGTGCGTGATGCGGGATGGAAGGAAAAAAACAAGAAGGAGTCGCCGGAGGGCAGACGACTCCTTCTTTTCCCGCTATGGCGATCCAGTTGCTCGTTTGCAAAGTTGATCCCTCCCCCAAGAGGAACCCACGGCTTCGATCCGCCCTACTGCGGTTCCGCTCGCGGTTGCCTCCACGACCCACCGGCTCCCACGAACGTCCCCGACGATTCGGGCGTCTCGAGATCACCTATATGGCGGAGGATTAACCGCGCCTCCTTTCGTTCTCTGTGTCCGCGCCCCGACGCGTATCGTGACGTTTTTTCCGGGTGTCGGGTAAGCGACGCGTCCGACTCGCTCGCGCCGAAGCGCGGACCTTGCCCCTCGCGTGATTCCGATTGGACCACTCGTTCGTGACGCCTCGACAATTTTGTTATTGCACTGCGATGTGCGAAGCGATGCGACGCTCGAGTTGTTTACTAGTCCCAAGTCCCGTTGATTAAACTATCCAGTTAACGCGATCTGTCAAGGGGCGGGGGGTAAGTTTCCGGGAGATTGTGGGGTCGTGAATTCGCTCACGTGTTTCCGACCCGGCGCGTCGGCCCGCGCTAGGTGCGCGGGCCGAACGTGACCTGGATCAGTCTTTCACGGGCGAGATACTTGCGGACGGTGGCACGCATTTCTTCCGGCGTGATGGTATTCACCTCGGCGGTGAAATCCTCCACGCTGCGGCCTTCACGCAGGAGGTGCTTCATGCCCACGTTCAGCGCCTCCTGTCCGATCACCTGGTGGTGCGCCATCGGATAGTCGGGCGAGTCGGGCTTGAGCATCGAAGCGGTGACGAAGCTCACGATGCTGGCTTTGACGTTTGCGACCAACTCCGCGTCGTCGAGCGCCGTGGTCGCGTGGTCGAGGTGGTTGAGAATAATCTTGGACACTTCCGGGATGGTGCGCCCTTCGGCCGGCTCGGCGAAGATGAAGAACGGGAGGTCGGCGACACGGTACACCTGATTCGAGCAATACAACGCACGGCACGCGCCGTACACTTCTTGCGTCGTATTCATGGACTGGTTCAAGAATGCTCCGAACATCGTGAGGACCAGGCGGTCGTGTTCGCTCGCGTACGGGCCCGGCGCCAAGAAGTACACCACGCTCGCGTCGATGTCCCAGGTCGCGGTGGTGCTCTTCGTGAGCACGGGCTTGCTCAGCGTCGCATCGGGTCGGCGCGGAATCGGCTCGAAGTATTTGCGTGCAAGCGCCTCGGCGTCGGCCGCCTTGATGTTGCCGATGACGATCACGATCATGTCGTCGGGGCGATAGAACGCGTCGTGGAAGCGATGGATGTCGTCGAGCGTGTACCCGGCGATCCGGCCGCGAATGGGGACGTTGCGTTCGCCGAAGCGGTAGGTCTGATTCAGCGCCATCATGGCGAACTTGGTCAGCACGCCCTTCGGGTCCTTGATGACGCCGGCGAGCTCGTCGGTGACCCTCCCCTTCTCGCGATCGAGCGTGGCTTGGTCGCAGTTGATCGCGCGCAAACGCTCCGATTCGATCTTGAAGATTTCCTCGAGGCGCGGCCCCTCGACGATGTAATCGATGTGAACGAAGTCCGCGACGGCTTCGGCGTTGAGCATCCCGCGGTCCTTCTGGATGGCCTCGAGCGCGGCGTCGGGCGCAAATTCCCCCATGCCGCAATAGATCGACATGTGCTCCGCGAGGTGCGAAATCTGCGGTTGCCCTTTGGGCTCGACCATGAAACCGGCGCGGTAGAGGACTTCGACGGCGACGCGGCTGTCGGTGCGTTCTTCCTGCACGTAGAACGACACGCCGTTGGCCAGCGTGAAGGACGTCATGGCCGACATGTCGCGGTGGAAGTTGTCCTGGTCGGCGCGGTCGAACTTCTGCGCCTCTTGCTGGTCGGTATTGCAGGCGCCCACGAACAAGACGACGGCCGCCAAGGCGATCGCCTGGGCACGGTTCTTCAACATCGAGGTTCCTTCCTTGCTTATCGGGATGGTCTTGGGAAACGGGCTCGGGAATCAGGGCATTATACGCAAGAATCGGCCGCCGTTGAACCCCCGTTGCGATCGCGGGTTCCCGCGCGTACGCGGGCGAAGGGGAGCGACGCGTGTTTCCGGGAGCACACAAAGAGCTGTAAACGGAGTTTATAGAATGTGAAATCGGGCATCACACACCGGTATGGGATCGCCCGATGAAGAATGCGTGCTGCAACAAGTTAGCACCGGTTTGCGTACTGGCATGTCGAATGCAATAGCACGTGCCGGAAGACGAGAAGGAACTGCAATTTCCCGCTCGTCGTTAAAGGAACAGGGGCACAGAAGAACATCCGAAGCGTTGTGGTGGTTTCTTAAAGCGCGGCACGTATTCCCCCCGGATCCCTTCGGGCCACGATCCCGATGGATCCGAATCAGACTCTGACCGCCGCGCGATCGTTGCTGAGAAGGAATCGACACAGGCGACATGGATGTCGCGAAACCCCGCCGATCATGCAACGGCGGGGTTTTGCATTGTAGGGCGGCGACCGCGTCGCTAGGCCCGTAGTGCCTGCAAGATCTCTCGCACCGCCGCGATCTCGTCGTCGTTGATCGTGTGGCCCATTCGTGCATAGAGGCGCGTCGTCACCGCACCTCCCATTCGACCCAGTACCTCGGCGGTTTCGAGCACGCGTTCCTTCGGAATGTGTGGGTCGACGTCGCTGCAGCCCAAAAAGACCGGCGTTCCCTCGAGCGATCCGGCGTAGTCGCGGGGCGTATCGGCGGGCCCGATGAGGCCGCCGCTCAACCCCGCCACTCCTCCAAAGCGGCGCGGGTGGCGCGCGACGTACTCGAGCGTCAAGCACGCGCCCTGAGAAAAGCCCAGAAGCAAGACTCGCTCGCTCGAGATGCCGGCGCCGACGAAGCGCGCCACGAGCGCGTCGATCACGCGCAGGCCCGACGAAATCCCCGGCTCGTTGTCCTCGATGGGTGCCAGGAAGCTGTACGGATACCACGTGCGACCGTCCGCGTCGGGTGCGACGTAGGCGACGTCGCCTTCGCCGATCTCCGCGACCAAGCCCAGTATGTCGTGGGCGCCCGCGCCGCGACCGTGGACGAGAATCGCTCCCGCCTGCGCGCGTTCCAAGGGCGCACCGGCCGCGTAAACGGGGCGGTCGTCGTGCGGTCCCTTCGCGGCGCGTGAATCGGTCACGGATTGTTCGACGCGGGGACGGTGAGCGGCGTGACACTGGCCTCGATTTCGTCGCGTTGCGATTCGAGCCACGACGGCAGCTTCAAGCTCCGGCCGAATTCCGCCACCGGTTCGTCGATGGAAAAACCGGGCGGATCGGTGGCGATCTCGAACAGGACGCCACCAGGCTCGCGAAAATAGATCGAGTGGAAGTACTGGCGGTCGAGCACCGGTGTGGCGTCGTGGCCCGCGTCGACGATGCGTTGCCGGAGTGCGCGCTGCGACTCGTCGGTCGCGGCGCGATACGCGATGTGGTGCACGACGCCCACACCCATGCTTCCGCGCATGCGGCCGGGCTCGCACACGAGGTCGACGATGGCGCCGGGGGTACCCTCGCCCGCGACGAAGCGAAAGCGCTGGCCCGCTTCGCCCGCAGCCCGAAACCCGAGTGTTGTCGTCAACAGAACGGCGGTGCGCTCGTAACCGGCCAGCGAGAGCGCGGCGTGATGAAAGCCGCGAATCGAATGTTCGATCGGCACGTCGCCGTTCGACCACCCGGGCCGCGCGTCGGCCGTCGCGGCGGCCACGAGCTCGAGCGCGACGCCGTCGCGATCGCGAAGCCTGAGCGCGGTTTCGTCGAAGCGCGCCGTCGGTTCGCCGCCGGCGACGTCGAGTCGCCTCAAGCGATCCATCCAGAACGACACCGACGCGGTCGGAATCGAGAACGACGTCACCGCCACCTGCCCCGTCCCGATGCGTCCGCGCAGCGATCGCGCGCCCCACGGAAAGAAGGTGAGGAGCGTACCGGGAGTGCCCGTGCGGTCGCCGAAGTAGAAATGATACGTGGCGGGGTCGTCGAAATTGACCGTGCGCTTGACCAAGCGCAGCCCGAGCACGCGCGTGTAGAAGTCGAGGTTCGCCTGCGCGTCGCCCGCCATCGCGGTGACGTGGTGGATGCCGAGTACGACCGGCGTCGCGTTCATGGCACCGCGGCCGGCGTCGTCTGCGGTCCCTTCAAATTGCGGTCGAAGAACGCCGTCATCTTTCGATAGAGGTGCGTGCGATCCGCCGGCCCGGCGATGCCGTGCTCCTTCCCCGGGTACACCATGTAGTCGAAGTCCTTGCCCGCGTCGATCAGCTTGCGCACGAGCGCCACCGAATTCTGCATGTGGACGTTGTCGTCGGCGTCGCCGTGCATCACCAAGAGCGAATTCTTGAGCGACGACGCGTGCGTCAAGGTCGACGCTTCGTTGTAGCCGGCTTCGTTGTCCTGCGGTCGCTTCATGTAGCGTTCGGTGTAGATGGTGTCGTACAAGCGCCAATCGGAAACCGGTGCCACCGCGACACCGGCCTTGAAGACGTCGGGGGCGCGAAACATTGCGTTGAGCGTCATGGTGCCGCCGTAGCTCCAACCCCAGACACCGATGCGCTCGGGGTCGACGTAGGGCTGCGAGCGAAGGTAGTCGACGCCGACCAGTTGGTCTTCGAGCTCGATCGTCCCCAATTGCTTGAGCAGCGGTTCTTCCCACGCCTTGCCGCGCCCGAACGACCCGCGGTTGTCGAGGCTGAAGACGAGATAGCCCTTCGACGCCATGTACGCGTGCCACAGATCGTTTCGCGACCACGCCTTGCGCACCACTTGCGAATGCGGACCGCCGTAGACGAACACGATCGCGGGGTGCTTCTTGGTGGCGTCGAAGTCGAGCGGCTTCCAAAGCCGGCATTGGTACACGCGTCCCTGATGCTCGATGGTGAAGAACTCCGGTGTGGGAATGTGCATCGCCGCCAGCTCGGGGCTCAATTGGTCCGCGATGTCGAACAGACGCTTGCCCTCGATGTTGTGCACGGCGACGCGCAGCGGACGCAGATGCGACGAATACCGGTCGACGAAATACTTGCAGTCGGGCGACATCGTCACGTCGTGCACGCCTTCTTCGGACGTGATGCGCTTGAAATTCTTGCCGCTCTCGTCGACGCGATAGAGGTGCTGCTCGAGCACGCTGCTTTCGTTGGCGGAGAAGTACACGCGCCCCGTTTTTTCGTCGACGCCATCCAGAGTGATGACCTCCCAATCGCCGTGCGTCACGGGGCGGATCAGCGTGCCGTCCATGTTGAAGAGGTAGAGGTGGTGGTGACCATCGCGCTCCGACCCCATCAGAAACTGCCGCTTACGCTCGTAGTAGTGACGCGCATACGTGACGTTGACCCACGTCGGCGACGCTTCTTCCATCACGACGTCGGTACGCCCGGTCGCCGCGTCGGCGAACAAAAGGGTCCAATGGTCCTGCGCGCGATTGAGCTTCTCGACGGCGACCGACCGGCTGTCGCCGGTCCAGTACACGCGCGCGATGTAGGAATCGTCGCGCGTGTCGACGTCGGCCCACACGACGGGTCCGCCGGTCGCGGCGACGATGCCGACGCGAACGACCGGGTTGGGGTCGCCGGCCTTCGGGTAATGCTGGAACGTCGTCGATGCGCGGACGGGAATCTGGTCGACGATCGGATACGTCGGTACGGGGGCTTCGCGAATTTCGAGGAACGCGAGGCGTGCGCCGTCGGGGGACCACCAATGCGCGCGGACGTCGCCGCGGGTGAAGAGCTCCTCCATGTAGACCCAGTCGAGCGTGCCATTGAGCACGGAGTCCGACCCGGTCGTCGTGAGGCGCGTTTCCGGATAATGATTCGATGTGAGGTCGATGGTATAGAGGTCGTTGCCGCGCGTGAAGGCGACGCGGCGTCCGTTGGGTGAGAACGACGGGTCCTGCTCGTCGCCGTCGGTGTCGGTTGCGCGCGTGAGTTTTCCGTGGAGGTCGACCCAAAAGACGTCGCCCGCAAAGGCGAAAACCGCCCGCTTCCCGGCTCGATCCCACTGGTGGCTTCCGATCGAGAAGGCGGGGTGTCCGGCCTTCAAGTCGGAAGGTACGGTGACCGTGTCAGCCGAAAGAATCACGCGTTCGCGGCCCGACGGGACCTCGCGAAGTACCAACTCCGAGTGAGGCTTATCGCCCTCGGTCCGGCGCACGAAGGTCACCCCTTGGCTGTTCCCCAGCCACTCGACGGTATAGGGGATCGACTTGAGGAGCGGATGGCTCCCGAAGATCGATTCGATCGACAGGTCCTCCGCGCGAACGACGGACGACCCCGCAATAACGACGGCGAACACCAGGAACGCAGCTTTTCGACGCATGGGTTCGAAGCCCCCTCGAAACAGGTGCACGGATGGATGGAAAGCGGAGCGGAAGCTTACCACGATACGGGTTGAATCGCCCGGGGTTTCGCTCTATCATCCCGCCCGGGTGGCTGACGCGGTAACGCGGTGACTTTCCCCTCGAGTCCTCACTCAAGAACGGGGCCCGTGCCCGGGAATCGAACCGTCCCCGACGGCGGGATGACGTAAAGAAACACGCCGGAGCGTTGGAACGAATTCGCTTCGGCGCTCGTACTAGCCTGCAACCCACCCGCATTTTCCATAACAGGAGGTTAGAGGAGCATGTTTCGGAAACTCGGGCTCCTCGCGGTGGCGTGCTTGATGGTCCTCACGGCCCAAGCCGCTCAAGCGAGCGACACCCTGATCAAGGCCACCACGACCACATTGGATGCAGGTGCGCAACCGTCGGCACCCGCACCAGCGCCCGGCGCCCCCGCCGCCAAGAAAGATGAAGGCATGAAGCCGCGGCCCTACGCCGTCGACCTTCATAAGAAACTCGAGAAGCCCGGTCCCCCGCCCCCCAAGCCGAAGTTCAAGCCGTGGGACGAGGTCGTGACCAAGGACCACAAGAAGGCCGAGGGTCTCTTGACGCTCTACACCAAGGGCGAAGAGGTGCTGCTCGAGGTCAAGAAGGACGACCTCGATAAGCCCATGCTCGCCATCCTGAGCCTGTCGCAAGGTATCGGTTCGAACTTCGTGTACGGCGGTCTCCCGATCGACGACGTGATGTTCGACTTCCATCGCGACGAGGACCACATCCAGATGCGTCGTCTCTCGACGAACTTCCGCGCCCCCGGCGACGAGCAGTTGCAGCGGTCGCTCGATCTCACGTTCGCGTCATCGATTCTCGAAAACTTCCCGATCAAGACCGAGCGCGACGGCAAGGTCATCATCGACGTGCGCGATTTCTTCTTGTCCGACATCTCCGGCATGAGCATGTACCTGGGCGGTGCGCTGAATCAGCCCGTGCGCTTGGACAACAAGAAGGCTTACTTCGGGAGCATCAAGAATTACCCGACCAACACGGAAATCGACACGCGCCTGACGTACTCGCCGGGCCGTCCCGAAGCGACGTTCCTCCCCAACGTGCCCGACGCTCGCAGCATCCAGGTCGGCGTGGCGTGGAGCATTCGCAAGCTGCCGGAAGAACCCATGACGCCGCGTATCGCGGACGATCGCGTGGGCTACTTCACCACCGACTTCAAGGATTTCACCAAGGAGCAGAGCGAGACCTTCTTCACGCACTACGCGAACAAGTGGCGCCTGGAGAAGAAAGACCCGACGGCGGCCGTTTCGGAGCCCAAGCAGCAGATCGTGTACTACATCGACAATACGGTGCCGACCGAGTACGTCCCGTACTTGATCGCGGGCGTCAACCTGTGGCAGAAGGCCTTCGAGGCCGCGGGCTTCAAGGACGCCATCATCGGCAAGCCGGCGCCCACCAAGGAAGAGGATCCCAACTACGATCCCACCGACGCGCGTTACAACACCATTCGTTGGAACGTGAACGATCAGGTGTCGTACGGCGCCATCGGACCCTCGCGCGTCGACCCGCGCACGGGCGAGATCATCGACGCCGACATTCTCTTCGAGCACACCATCGTAGCGAACTTCGGCAAGAACTGGCGTCGCGTGGCGGCTCCGCGCACGGCCCTGATGGGCGTCGACCAGAACCTCAAGTACTTGTGGATGACGCCGGAAGAGCGCGCCCAGGAAGACGCCGTCTTCCAGTTGCCGTTCTTCAAGAATCGTCCGTACATGTTCTGCCAGGTCGACGACTGCATGGGCTTGGGTGCCGAGATGATGCACCTGTCCATGCTGATCAACGGCATGATGGAAGCGGGGCAGGACGTGCCGATCGAATACATCGGTGCGGCGCTGACCTTCGTCGCTGCGCACGAAGTCGGGCACACGCTCGGCCTTCGTCACAACTTCAAGAGCTCGGGTGCGGTTCCGTACGTCGAACTCAACGACAAGGCGAAGATCGCGGAGATCGGCATGACGGGTTCCGTCATGGACTACCCGACACCGAACATCGCCGCCGATGCGTCGAAGCAGGGCTACTACTTCACGCCGACCGTGGGAACGGGCGACTTGTGGGCGATCACGTGGGGGTACAAGCCGGTGGACGGTACGACTCCGATGGAGCAGAGCAAGAATCTCGAATCCATCGCGAGCCAGTGCGTCGACAAGGCGCACCTCTACGGCACCGACGAGGATACGTATCCGATGGGTGCGCTGGATCCTCGCAGCAACGTCAACGACCTCTCCGACAACCCGATGCAGTGGGCCAACGAGCGTATGTCGATTTGTAACGACCTGCTCATGAACGGCAAGCTGGACGATCGCGTCGTCGAAAAGGGCAGCGACTACGTTCCGCTACGCGCGGCGGTGGGAACGTTGTTCTTGCAGAAGTATGTGTGCGCGAACATCGCCACCAAGAACGTCGGCGGCTCCTACACGGAGCGGGCCCACAAGGGCGACGGCAAGGAGCCGTTCACGCCGATCTCGGCCGCGGAGCAGCGCAAGGCGCTGCAGTTCGTGGTCGACAATGCGCTCAAGTCCAACGCCTACGCCCTGTCGCCCGACATGCTCAACAAGATGCAGGACGACAAGATGTGGAGCTGGGAAAACAATCCGTTCGCACCGGGACGTCGCTTCGACTTTCCGCTGTCGGATTGGGTCGAAGCGATGCAGACGGGTGTCCTGTTCAACATCATGAACCCGTACCTGCAGGCGCGCGTGGTCGACAACGCGTACAAGACGACCGACGCCTTCAAGCTGTCGGAGCTGTACGGGGCGTTGACCAAGTCGATCTGGACCGACAATCTCACGCCCAACGGGAAGACCGCGGCGTGGGATCGTAATCTCCAGCGCGTGTACACCGACATGCTGATCCAGCAGGTCGTGCAGCCGTGGCCGGTGACCCCGCAGGACGCGGTGGCGCTGTCGCGGTTGAATCTCACGCGTATCAAGAGTGCGGCCCAGTCGGGTCTCCAGCGCAAAGGCCTGGACGACGAGACCAACGCGCACTTGATGGAGACGGTCGCCCGCGTGGATCGCGCGCTGACCGCGAGCCGCGAGACGAACTTCTAGTCTCCTCGGTTCTGCGGACCGCAAACAAAAACTCCCCCGGTCGATTCACTCGGCCGGGGGAGTTTCGTTTTGGCGCGCAAGTGCGGCGTTATGCCTTGTACTTGCGAAGCCCCGGGGGCAGGTCGTTGCGGTTCGCGACGGGCTTCCACGGCCCGCTCACGCACACGCTCCATTCCCATGCCCCTTGAACCTTGCGATAGAACTGACCGGCGGTGTAGTACCAGTCGTCGTGTCCGTCGACGACGTAGACGTCCATGCGGTCGTCGTAAGTCAGCACGACTTTCTCGTTGCCGCGCTTGTCGACGTTGGCGGGCGCTTGATCGGGCGAACCCGATTCGTTCTGCGCGATGCCCACGTCCTGCGGCGAAGCGCCCTTGCTCTTGGCACTCGTGCAGCCGACGAAAGCGAACGTGCACGAGGCGAGTGCGATGATCATGAGGGTGCGGATAGCGAACATGGCTCGTCCTCCATTATATGGAGTAACCAGCAAAGTGCGGGCCAGGGAACGATGGGGAACGTAAGGGCAGTGCGGTGCGCGATGGGAACGAAGTCGTCGCGAACGACTACTTCGTCCCGCGATAGATCAAGGTGCCGGTGCCGGTGACGTAGACGGTCGAGCCCGACGGCCCCCACACGTCGGTGTAGGCGCCGAACGTGCTCGCGGTCGAGCGAATCCACGACTCGCCGTCGAAGTTGTAGAAGGCGTCGGAGAAGTTGTTGTTGTTGCGACCGCCCAGCCCGACGACGAAGATGTCGCCGGCCGAAACGCCGAACACGGACTCCAGGCCGGACACGGTGCCGATATTCTCCGAACTCCACGACGAACCGTCGAAGTGAAACGCGTTCGCTTGTCCCGGCGATCCGGTCCCCACCGCGTACACGTCCGACGCGGAGGATCCCCACACGCCGCGCAGCGCGATCGTATTGAGCGCGGCGACTGGGTTCCAATTGCCGCCGTCGTAATTCAGGACCAGGCCGTCGTTGCCGACGGCGTAGATGTTCGACGGCGAAAACCCCCACACCGCGTGCAGCACCTTCGTCGTCCCGCTGGTTTGCGGGCTCCAATTGCCGCCGGACAAGTGCAGGATGGTTCCGTTGTTGCCGACCGCCCACGCTTCGTCGGTCGAAGCCACCCACACGCCGTTCAGTCCTTCGGTGCTCAGGCTCGTCATGAGCGCCCACGCCGCTCCGTCGTAGTGCATGATGCGACCTGCATCGCCGACCGCGATCACGTTCGTCGACGACGTCCCCGAGACGTCGTTCAATTGCTGCGGGAGTCCGCCCACCATGAAGCGCCACGCGCTGCCTTCGCGGTGCAGCACTTGCCCGAACGGTCCGACCACGAAGATGTCGCTCGCCGACGAGCCCCACACGCCGCGATACACCGCCGTGCCGCCGACGTCGCTCAGTTCCTTGCTCCACCCGGCGCCGTCGTAGCGCAGGACGGTGCCGCCGCTACCGACCGACACGACGTCGTCGCTCGCGCTGCCGGAGACGCTCTCGAAGGTCTGCGTCGTGAAGATGTTCGACTTGAAGCGCGTCCACACCACCCCATCGTAATGGAGCATGACGCCCGCTTCGCCGCACACGAAGACGTCGTTGTGCGACGTCCCCCAAATGCCGAGCAGCGCGCGCGTCGCGATACCGCCGGGTGGCGACATCGTCTGCCACGAAACGCCATCGTAGTGCAGGATGCGCGCCGCGTTGCCCACCGCGAACACGTCGTCCAGGTCGAAGCCGTACACGGCGCGCAAATTCTCCGTGGTCGGCGTCGGCGTCGAATTCCAAGCGAAGCCGTCGAAACGCAGCGCGCGGCCGCCGTTGCCCACCGCGTACGCCACCGTGTCGGAAACGGCCCACACGCTGCGCAAGTTGTCGGTGGTGTTGGAGGGCCAGTCGATCCACGACGCCCCATTGAGATAGCGAATGACGCCCGCGTTGCCGACCGCCCATACGTTGTTGGGCCCGGTGCCGGAGATCGCGTTCAAGTTCTCGGTCGTGCCGGATGCCATCGGTGCGAAGCCCGAGCCGTCGTCGCGCAAAATGAGGCCGTTGCTTCCGACCGCGAAGATGGTGCCGCCGGGTGCCGCCCACGTGCCGAAGAGCTCGGCATTGGTGCCGGCGTCGAAGGCGGACCACAGCCCATTCTTCCAATCGATCGCAAGCCCGCTTGCGCCCACCGCGCGCGCCGTATTCGCCGATGTGACGACGACCCCGTGCAGTGTCCCGATCTCGGCCAGCTCGGTGGTGAAGGCGAACGTGGCCGGCGGGGGCGGATAGACGACGGTGTCGTTACACGCGACCAACACGCCGGCCAGCGACACCGCCGCCAAGCATCTCATGCATGATTGAAACGTCATGGGTTGAAGGGGGAGGACGATCCAGCATACGCGCGCGGCGCGGTCGCGGTCAAGGCGGCCCGAAGCGCAGCACGAGTCCGCCCGCGATGCCGCCGCCCAGCGCGAAGACTTCGTCGTCGTCGGAGACCGCGCCGTAGAGCGGTTGCAGCACGGGCGAGTTCTCCGCCGTCCAGCTTCCGTCGTGGAAGCGAAGCATGGCGGCGCCCCCGCCGAAGGCGAGGATGTCGCCGCCGGGCGCGCGCGCGAGGGCGTAGAGGTTGGCGGACGTCGGCGACGACAACGCGCTCACACCGTGCGTGTTGAGAAGGAAAAGCGCGCCGTTCTCGCCGACCGCGAGCGCACGACGATCCGGGTCGTCGCCCGGATACTCGATGACGTCGTGAATGTCGACGGTCGTGCGCGACAGTAGCTCACCCCACCCGAAGCCGTCGAAGTGCAGGACGGTACCGCCATCGCCCACCGCGTACCCCTCGTTACTCGACCGACACACCGCCGCGTTCAAGCTTTCGTTGAAACGCGGACTGCTTTCTTGGACCCACGACGCGCCGGAACGGCGTCGCAACGAGCCCGCCGATCCCACCGCGTACAGCTGCGTCGGGCTCTCCGCGAATCCGTACCACGTCACGACGTCGTCGTCTTCGACCACCCACTGCCCGTCTTCGAAGTGAAGCAACCGCTGCGTGCCGCCCGCGAACAACTCGCCGGTGCGACTGCGGTACGCGCAGTAGAGTGTGCGCGCGTCGACGCCTTCGTCGACCGACCACTGGTCGTTGCGGCCGCGCGCAATGTAGCCGTCGTCACCCACGGCGATGACCGAACCGTCCACGTCCGTGCAGATGCCGCGCAACACCGGCACCGCACCGGGTGTTTCCGACGTCCATTCGGTTCCGTCGTGCGCCCGAATCACACGCGAGCCGCCGACCCACGTGCTGCTCCCCGCGCGACACGCGCCGTACAACCAGTTCGTGGTGGCGAGGTCGACGCGCGACCACGAACCGCCGGCGAGTTCGAGTGCGGTCCCGTTCGCGCCCACGACGATCGGATTCCCCGGGCTCGCGACGACGCACTGGAGCACGTCGCGCGCCGGGCTGGTCATGGGAGACCAATTCGCGCCGTCGTAGTGGAGGATCGTTCCGGACGTTCCGACGGCGAACACGTCGTCGCGCGCGACACCGCTCACCGATGCCAGCGTCTCGGTGGTACCGGTTGGCTGCTCGTTCCAACTCGCACCGTCGAAATGAACCATGAGTCCGCCGGGCCCGACCGCGAACACGTCGCGCGTCGAGGTGCCCCAAATCGAAAGCAGCGTGCGCTGGGTGGGGGGCGGCTGCACCGACCAAGTCGATCCGTTGCCGATGAGGAGCGCACCGTTCTCGCCCACGGCCAGCATCGTGTCGGGCGATGCGGCCCACACCGATCGCAGGTTCTCGGTGGTGACGACGGGCGTCTGTTCGAACGCGGTGCCGTTGAAGCGGAGTGTCATTCCGCCGTCGCCGACCGCGACGATCGACCCACTTGCGATGCCCGTTACACTCCACAAGTCGCGTAGGTATCCGACGGTGATCGACGTCCACCGCGTCCCGTTCCATCTTGCGGCGGTGCCGGCGGGTCCCACGGCGAACACGTTGTTCGGATTCGACGCCCACATCGCGTACGTGGTGAACGAAGGCGGCAGATTGCGCCACTCGGACCAGGTCGAAGGGGCCGGGTTGGGAGGCGGCTCGGTGGTCGTGGGGGAGTCGTCGCACGCGACGGCGGCGCACGCGAGCGCAACCAGGCGAAGAATCGCAGTCGACAATCGAACGGGCATTAGGCGGTAACCACGCACGGGGCGAACGGTGGGATGCCCCAATTGTATGGGGTCGCGACGCGCGTCGCAAGAGCTAGATCGTGTACGTGAAGCCGGAGAGGCGCTCGCTCTCCTTCCACAGTCGACGCTGGACCTCCTTGTCGTACGACACTTGCGATGTTCCCAGCGGCTTGCAGTCCTTGAAGTACCGCCCGGTGACCGTCTCCACCTCGGGCGACGACGCCAGATACACCGGCGTTTCGGCGCCGTCCTCGGGCTTCTTGAAGAAGCGTCCGGTCGCGTTCCACGCCAGTTGCGCGACCGAGGAGAAGTTGCGCATGAGGTTGGTGTGGATCACACCCGGGTGCAGGCAATTCGCCGTCACGCGCGTGCCTTCGAGCCGGCGCGCGAGTTCGTAGGTGAACAGAATATTCATGAGTTTCGAGTTCGCGTACGCCTGCCAGCCGCGGTACGCCTCGGCGAGCTGCAGATCGTCGAAGTCGATCACACCCCGCGAATGCGCCGTCGACGACACGTTGACCACGCGCGCGGGAGCACTCGCGCGCAGCACGTCGACCAAGAGACCGGTCAGCAGAAAGTACGCGAGGTGATTGACGAAGAACTGCATCTCGAAACCCTCGCTCGTGAGCTTGCGAGTCGACGTCAGCACGGCCGCGTTGTTGACGAGAACGTCGAGACGCGGGCACTTGTGTTTGACCACGTCGGCCAGCCGGCGGATGGCAGCCGTGCTCGACAGATCGGCGACGATCATCTCCACCGAGGCGCTGGGTGCGACAGCCAGGACGTGGGTGCGGGCCTTGAGACCGCGCTCTTGCGTTCGACTCACCATCACGACGCGTGCCCCGAGGGCCGCGAGTTTCCCCGCCGTCGCCATTCCGATGCCCGAGCTGGCACCGGTGACGAGTACCGTCTTTCCGTCCATCCGCGTCATGCGCGCATGATACGCTAGGTGACATGTCCGAATCGACCGTCAAACCGCGCGCGATCATCCACGTCGACATGGACGCCTTCTACGCGTCGGTCGAAGTGATGGACAACCCCGCGCTCGCGGGCAAGCCCGTGATCGTGGGCGGAACGCGCGAGTCGCGCGGTGTCGTGTCGGCGGCGTCGTACGAGGCGCGTGTGTTCGGTGTCCACAGTGCCATGAGCACCGCGCGCGCGGAGAAGCTCTGCCCGCACGGCGTGTTCATTTCGCCACGGATGGATCGCTACGCGGAAATATCGCACGATATTCGCCGCATCCTCGACGCCTTCACACCGCTCGTCGAACCGATCTCGATCGACGAAGCCTTCCTCGACGTGACCGGCAGCCAGGCGCTGTTCGGCACCGCACCCGACATCGCTCGCGCCATCAAGCGGCGCATCCGCGACGAAGTCGGGTTGGTCGCGTCGGTCGGTGTGGCACCCAACAAGTACCTCGCCAAACTCGCGAGCGACTTGGAGAAGCCGGACGGCTTCGTCGTGATCACGCAGGAAGAAGCGGAGGCGCGCTTGGCGCCGCTGCCCGTGTCGCGGCTGTGGGGCATCGGAAAGAAGACCGAGCCGAATTTCATCGCCGCCGGACTGCGTACGGTCGGCGACGTCGCGCGTGCGAGCGACGCGCTGCTCGAACGACTCGCGGGCGCGTATGGACCGCGCCTGAAGCTCCTCGCGCGCGGCCTCGACGACCGCCCCGTCGTGCCCGACGCCGACGCCAAGTCGATCGGAGCGGAGAACACGTTCGCGCGCGACATCGCGGATGCCGACGGCACTGCGCGCCGAGCTCGATCTCCTGTCCGAGCGCGTCGCGCAACGCGCGCGCGCGGACGGTGTCGCGGGCTTCACCGTGAATCTGAAAGCGCGCTACGCCGACTTCACCACGGTGACGCGGGCGCAAACGCTTGTCGATGCGACGTCGGATTCGATCGCGATTCGCGACGCCGCGCGCGACTTGTTGGAGAAGCGACTCGGTCGCGAAGGGCGCGCGCTGCGCTTGCTAGGCGTGTCGTTGTCGAACTTGGCGCACGGAGACGAAGTCTCGCGCGACTTGTTCGACTCCGCCGCGCGCACGAACACCTCGCGCAATCGCACGCTGGACTCGGTGATGGACGCCTTGCGCGAACGCTTCGGCGCCGCCGCGGTGCGTCGTGGAACGAAACGGGGCCCGCGCGCGTAGCGCGGACCCCGATCGAAGAGGAGAGTAAAGGGCGCGAGCTAGTTCGTGTTGCCGGAAAGTCCGGCTCCGCCCGCGGGCGCGCCGCTGCCGCCCGCACCGCCGACACCGCCGCCGCCAATCACAAAGGTCGCGCTGATGATCGTCGGCGCGGCTCCGTTCACTTTGTAGATCCCGAAGCTCGGGCCTCCCGGTCCGCCCGCGCCCGAGCCGCCCGCAGCACCGTTGCCTCCCGAGCCACCATTTCCACCGGCGCCCCCTTCGCAAGCGGGGTTGCCGCCGAGTCCACCTGGTGCTCCCGCAGCACCGCTAGCTCCCGCGCCACCAGTGCCTCCCAACCCGCCGATGCCGGATTGAAAGAAGCAGTTCTCAAACGTCGGCGATGAGCTCGCCAGCATGACGGCAAACGACGCGCGACCGCCACCGCCACCGCCACCGCCCGCACCGCCCGTACCACCGCCGCCTCCGCCCCCGCCTCCGCCTCCCACGTCGGTCTGACAGAAGGCGCATGATTGCCCACCACCACCGCCGCCACCACCACCACCCCTGCCGTTTCCACCCGCAGTGCCGCCGGATGAAACATTGGGGAGCCACTCGCTGGCGAGAACATTCCCCGAGGCCGACGCAGGTGTTCCGGCCGTACCGGCGACGCCATTGGCACCAGCCGCTCCGTTCCCTCCGGGCTGTCCACTGACCCCGTTAGCCCCTGAACCGAAACCACCCGAGCCGCCGACTCCTCCCAGGCAGCCACCCCCCACGCCAGTCTGACCAGTCAGGTCTCCGACACTGCCACTGCCCCCATTCCCACCCGGGCAACCGACTGACGCGCCGCCCAATCCACCGGGAAGCTGCGTCGTCGAAATGCAGAGTGCCGGGGGGCCCGCTGTACCCGCGCCTCCGATGGACCCCGGGACACCGGCGCCTCCTGAAGCACCGCCAAGGCCATTCGCCGCGATAAACCGGCAGTCTTCGAAGCGGAGGTTCGCGTCGGAATCAAGCGAGTAGAGCGCGATCGAGTTCGAACCGCCCCCGGGCAGCAGCAAGTTGAGCGTGACGCGCCGCACGAGTGTTGCCGTCGTGATGTTGTTCGCCGTGGCACGCGTCGCGACGAAGTTGAACTGCGAATAGCTGGCGCCCTCGTTCCAAGACGGCAACGTTCGCCCGCCCATGACCGAAATACCCGGCTGGAAATTCGGGACTTGGGAATAGTTCCCCTCTTGTACCCAGATCTCGGTTCGTCCGGCGCCTTGCGCGATTTGGTACGCCTTCGCGAGCGTCGCAACGGGAGACGAGAGGGTGCCGTCGTTCGAGTCGTTGCCGGTCGTCGCGACGAACACCCGATAGTCGGCGATGTTCAAGCTTACGACGGCGAGCCCAATGGCACCCCGGTCGTCGGTCACGCGAAGCTTTGCCGTGTACGTGCCGGCGATGGCGTAGGTGTGGCTCGTGTTGGCGCTGATCGCACTCGAATAATCGAAAGTGCCGTCGTTTTCCCAATCCCACTCGTTCAGCACGATGGCGCCGTCGGCGTCGCTGCCCGACGCGACGAAGTTCGTCGGCACGTTCTGGATCTGCGGCGTGGCGCTCGCGATCGTCGCGACCGGCGGAATATTCGAGTCGATCTTCAAGAGCATGTTCGCCAGCACGACTTCTTCGCCCGCGGTCGCGATGGTTCCGTTCTTCGTGTCTTCGAGATAGTGCGCGTGCTCGGCGCGAACGGTGTAGCTCCCGACCGGGACGTCGCTGATGGCGTAGGCGCCCGTCGGATCGGTGACGGCGACGTACGACGTCCCTTGCACGTACACGACGGTGCCTTGGTGCGCGGTTGCGTTCTCGAGTGTGGCGACACCGGAGAAGGTGCCGGTCGGCGTGAGATTCACGTCGGCGTACACGGTGTCGACGAAGGCCGTGCGGTCCGGCACGCGGATCGAGTGCATGGCACCGAGATGATCGTCGGCGATGACTTGCAAGTAGTAGTCGCCCGACTCGACGGCGTCGAAGGCGAAGCGGCCGCGATCGTTGGTGGTGGTCACACGGCGGCCCGGCGTCGACGTGGCCATGGCGCCGGACGTTCTTCGACAGGAACTGCGCGGAGGCGGGCACGCCGTCGCTCGCAGGTTCGATCACGACCAGCGCGTCGGTGACGGCGACCTTGCCGGCGTCGCGTACGATACCTGCGACCACCGTCGCGCGCGGCGTTTCGTCGTTGCCGAGCGGCGCGTATTGATTGCTATCCTTGCCGCACGCAAGAAAGAGAATGAGTGCCGTGAGTGCGGCGCCACGAATGGTGCGTCGAATGTTTGATGAATGCCGGGGCGTCTTCATAGCTGAACCTTTCGAGTGGTGACTCGACTATCGAAGCCGAACGAAACGCCGGACGATTTCGCTTCCGCCCGCGCGCAGACGAACCAAGTAGATGCCGGACGCGACGGGTTGGTTGTTCGCGTCGCGTAGATTCCAGCGAATCGTGCGACCACCGGTCGGTGCGTCGCCGCGCCATCCCATGATGAGTCGACCGCGAACGTCGTAGACCTCGAGGCGTGTCTCCAGGCCTTCGGGCGCATCGAGGCGGAACGTCACGTCGTTCTGGGCCGGGTTGGGCCACGGCTGGTCGAGGAACAGGGGAGGATGCGTGGTGATGTCGACGCCGGTCGAGTTGTCGACCACGATGCCGCGCACGACTGCGGAGAGATAGTCGTCGACGCGCACTTGTATGGTGTACGTGCCCGACGGAACGTTATCGAGGCAGTAGTGTCCGTTGACGTCGGTGCCGGCGTAGAGGCCGGTGTATTGATCGAGATTATCGAAGAGAAAAACGGCGGCGTTGGGAACGGGCTGGGAGGTGACGCCGTCGCGGACGGTGCCGCAGATCGATCCCGCGCGGCAGGCGCCGGCCAGAAGGAGCAGGGAACACACACCTGCGAATGTCATCGTCGCGCGGGGGACGCGTCGACCCATGGTGTCTCAGTGGTTCGGGTGAACTGCGACCTGAACAGTGTACCAGCGAGGCGAACGAGGTTCTAGCGGAAAATCAGGGGCGCGGAACTAACCGGCGGACTTCTCGCGCGCGTCGAACGCTTTGGTCTCGCGCTCGAGGTCGCGTGTCGCCGTCTCGAGCTCCGCGTACGCCGCGTCGATGCGCGGCCCCACCTCGCGGCTCTTCTTCGACAACTCGGCGATCGCCGCGGCGTGGCCCTTGGCCGACGCCTCGCTCAAGAGCCGAAACGTTTCCTCGCGTTCGCGCTCGAGCGATTCGATGCGCGCCTCGATCGCCGCCACGCGCTTCTCGAGCGGGCCCAACACCTTCGCGCGCTGTTGGACGAGCTTGGCGCGCGCTTGCCGGTCGCTCTTGCGATCGACCGGGGTCGCGGGGCGTTTCGGAGCGGGCGCGGGTGCTGCGATGGTGAGTGTTGGCGTTTGCTTCGCGGCCGCGGTCGACTTGTTGTATTGATCGTCCGATTCCCACCCGACCGTATCCAAGAAATCCTGGTAGCTCCCGTCGAACATACGCGCGCGCCCGCGGTCGAACACGACGAAGTGGGTCGCCAGCGAGTGCAGGAACATTTCGTTGTGGGTGACGATGACGGCGGCCCCTTCGAACGCGTCGATGGCGGCCAAGAGCGAGTCGGACGAATCCATATCGAGGTGGTTGGTCGGCTCGTCGAGCAAGAGCAGATTGCACGGCGTCACGATCAGCTTCCCGAGGGTGACGCGGCTGCGCTCGCCGCCGGAGAGCACCGCGATTTTCTTGAGCGCGTTGTCACCCTCGAACATCATGGCCCCCGCGATGTCGCGCGCGACCTGGGGCGACGTCATCGGCGCCGCCGATTGGATTTCTTCGGCCACCGTCATGCGCTCGTCGAGGGTGGCCACGTTGGTCTGTGCGAAGAATCCGGTGACCGTGCGCGGGTGCAGCGTGATCGACCCGGAACGCGGTGGCAACGCTCCCGCCAGCAATCGCAACAGCGTCGACTTGCCGCGCCCGTTGGGGCCGATCACGCAAATGCGATCGCGGTCGTGGATTTCGAAGCGAAGATCGGAGAACAGCGGCGCCGCATCGCCGTAACCGAACGCAACGTGGTCGACGCGCATCATGACCTTGGCGGGGAACGGCTGGGCGCGGAACGAGAATTCGAGGGTTTGCAGATGCTCGAGCTTTTCCAGTTGCTCGTGCTTGGCCAAGAACTTGATGCGCGACTGGACGCGCGTCGCCATGGTGTTTTTGGCGCGGAAGCGCTCGACGAAGCGCTCGATGTCCTTGCGCTTGCGGTCCTCGTTCACGCGCGTCTTCTCGTAGATCTCTTCTTCTTGCAGGATCTGCGCGTACATCTTGCCGGTATCGCCGGCGATCTTTTTGGCCTTGCGACGATGAATGGCGACCGTGTGCGTGACGACGCGGTCCATGAAGGAGCGGTCGTGCGTGATGAGGACGAGCTCGGTCTTCCATTCGAGCAAGAAGCGCTCGAGCCAGCGGATCGACACCACGTCGAGATAGTTGGTGGGCTCGTCGAGGAGCAGGAGGTCGGGCTCGGAGACGAGCACCTTGGCGAGATTCAGTCGCACTTGAAAACCGCCCGAGAACAATTCGGGCGCGCGCGTCATGTCGTCCTCGCCGAACCCGAGTCCAAATAGAATCTGCTCGGCGCGCCAAGTTTCGTCGCGGTGGTCGGGCGGGAGTCCCGTGGCCGCTTCTTCGAGCAGGGTGGGTTGCGTGAAGCGAATGTGCTGGTCCAGGTGCCCGATGCGATAGCGCTTGGGGACGACGATGTCGCCCGCGTCCGGCGAGACTTCGCCCAGCAGCATGCGGAACAGTGTCGTCTTGCCGTGGCCGTTGCGCCCGACCAACCCGACGCGCTCGCGCCGGTTGACGGCGAACGACAAATCGTCGAAGAGGACTTGCGCCCCGAAGGACTTGCTGACGCGGTTGAATTGGATCACGGCGCGTCGTCACCGAGTTTCATCAGGACGGCGCCGGCCGCACGGCGCTCGACCCAATCGGCCATGGTGTAGCCGTTCTGTTTCAGGCGCTGGATGATCTCGGCGCTTTCGGCTCCCTGCACGTGCGAGAACACGATCCAAAACTCGTCGGGACGCCCGGCCAACGTCTCGCCGATCGATTTCACTTTCGCCTCGGGCGAGCCGAGCGAACGCAGCCATCGTCCATAATAGACGTTGTCGTCGCGACAGAACGCGGGAGGATCAGCGTCGTGCCAGCACGCGAGGCTCCACGTGGGCGGGAGCTCGCGCCGCGTGTCGGCGTAACGCTGCGCATAGTACGCGAACGCGGGCGCCGCACCGTAGAACACGTAGGTCGGCTGCGCGTGCGACATCTTCGTGTGCCAGTATTCGACTACCGGTCGCATGTCTTCGGTCTCGGGCCACTGCACGACGCGCGTCGGGTCGATGGCGTCACGAAGCGTGCGATTCGGCAGCGACACCAGACTGCACACGACGAGACCGGCGATCGCGAGGGCGGCGACCACCTTCAGCGCGCGATCGCGCGCTCCGATGGTGAAGCCGACGGCGGCGAGAACGATGGTGGGCGGCAGTAGGATCAGCCCCCACCGAAATCCGAACGGAAACAACTCCAGCAAGCCCGCGATACCGTACGCGGTCCACGTCGCCGCAAACCACAGTGTCCAGCGCGGACGCACGCGCAAGGCCAGTGCGAGCAGCGCGAAGCAACACGATACCGGCACCCAGGCCGGCACGCGCGTATACGGCCAGCCGGCGAAGTGGAACGCGACCAGATTCGCGATCCATCTCCATATGAGTGCGATGCCGTGCGGGCGCTGCTGCGGATACTCCGCGAGTGCCGCGCGCGTGTCGAGCACGCGCGCGAGTTGACCGGGGAGCACCGACCACAGCACGGGTACGGTCACCACGAGGAAAATCGCCAGTGCCAGCGCGAACCGTCGCGCGCGCGCAAAATCGCGCCGCACGAATGTTTCGACCAACGCGCATCCGAATGGGACCAGCACGGTGATCGCGGCCGCGTAGTACGACGTCGCGGCGAGAAACGCGATCAGCGCCCACGCGAGAACCCACTTGCGACCGCCTTCGTTCCACAGGCCGTGCAGCGCCACCAAACTCCACGACACCGTGCCGAGCATCAGCGCGTACTGTCCGACTTCCTGCGCGTAGCGAATGTCGGGAGGGTTGACCGCGGCCAAGGCACCGGCCGCGATCGCGGTCGCAAAACCGCCCAGGCGCCGGCCCAGCACCATGACGCCCGCGACACCGGAGAGGCTCGCGAACACGGACAACATTCGCAGCCAGGCTTCGTTGCTCGCAATCTTCATCCAGAAGTGGAGTAGGAAGGAGAACAGCGGCGGGTCGCCCGAACCCACGCTGACGAAATGCGCGATGTGCGCAAGCGGTGCGGTCGCGACCCAGTATTCGCCGGCTTCGTCGAACCAGAGGGAGCGTGCGCCCAAGTCCCACAGGCGCAGCGCCAGCGCCACGAACAGGACGCCCAAGAACCACGCGCGTTCGCGCGGCGACACCGACAGACGAGAAATGGGACGCATTCGTGAGAGCTAGTCGCTCGCAGTTTGGATCCGTCGCACGACAGCCGTCACCATTCGGCGCGGGAACAATCGTAAGAGGAAAATGATCACGTTGTTGAGTGCGCCCGGGACGACCACCGGCTTGCCCTGGAGCATTCCCTTGTAGCCGGCGCGCACCACCGCGTCGGGGTCGACGCGCATCATCAATCGGAGTCCGCGCACGCGGCCGACGTTGGCGCGCTTCTGGAATTCGGTCGGCGTCGGACCCGGACATAGTGCCGTGGCGGTGACACCGGTGCCGCGCAGCTCGTTCGCGATCGCTTCGGTGAACGAAAGCACGAAGGCTTTGCTGGCGTAATACACCGACTGCAGCGGCCCCGCCTGGAAGCCGGCCGTCGACGCGACGTTGACAATGCGACCGCTCTTCTTCGCCACCATGTCGCGCATGAAGAGCTTGGTGAGATGCACGACGGCCGTGATGTTGACTTGGATCATGTCGAGCTCGGTTTGCAGATCGCTCGCATAGAAAAGCCCGTACATCCCGAAGCCCGCGTTGTTGACCAGCACGTCGATCTCGAGCCCGGCGGCGCGGACGGCGTCGTAGATCGCGATCGGTGCGCGCGGGTCGGTCAAATCTTGCACGACGATGTGCGCGCGCACACCGTGCAGTCCTTCGACTTCTTTCTTGAGCGCGGTCAGCTTGTCGCCGCTGCGCGCCGTGAGCACCAAGTCGTAGCCTTCGGATGCCAGCAAGCGCGCGAATTCGGCGCCGAGTCCCATCGACGCTCCGGTGACGAGCGCAAGCGGCCGGCGATCGGGCATCTACGACTCCAGCGCGCGGCGAAGATCGTCGACCAAGTCATCGGTGGCTTCGATGCCGACCGACATGCGCACGAGTCCGTCGCCGATGCCGATGCGCGCGCGTTCGTCGGGCGTCATGAGGCGGTGCGACGTCTTCGCGGGCAGCGTCATTAAAGTATCTACGCCGCCCAAGCTGGGCGCGATCACGGGCAGCTCGACACGGCCGAGGAACTTGTCGGCCGCGCGCGCGCCGCCTTCCAGATCGAAGCTCAACATGCCGCCGAAACCGTCGAAGTACTCCGCCGCGCGCTCGTGGTGCGGGTTGCCGATCAGTCCCGGGTAGTTGACGTTCGCGACCGCGGGGTGCTCGTCCAGGAAGCGCGCGATCGCCAAGGCGCTCACGTTCTGATGGCGCACGCGCAGCGCCAGCGTCTTGACACCGCGGTGCAGGAGATAGCACGCGTGCGGGTCGAGCGAGCCGCCGAGGTGATTCAGGCTCAAGCGAATCTGCTCGACCAAATCGGCGCGGCCGATGACGGCACCGGCCACGATGTCGTTGTGGCCGTTCATGTACTTGGTGCAGCTGTGCAGCGAAAGATCGAAGCCCCACTCGGAGGGACGGAAATTCATCGGGCTCGCGAAGGTGTTGTCGATCATCGACACCAGGTCGTGTTCTTTCGCGAAGTCGACCGCGGCCGCGAGGTCGCTGACACTCATCACGGGGTTGGCGATGGCTTCGACGTAGATGGCGCGCGTGTTGGGGCGCAGCTTGGCCTTCCACGTGGCCGGATCGGTGCCGTCGATGATGTCGTACGAGAGTCCGTAGTGCGCGAACTCGTGCGTCACGAACGAATGGGTTCCGCCGTAGGTGCAATCCTGGATGAGCACATGACCGCCTCCCGCGAGCACGGTGAGCAGTGCGGTCGAGATCGCGGCCATGCCGCTCGAGGTGACGAGAGCGGCTTCGGCGTTCTCGAGGGCCGCGAGCTTCGTATGCAGCGCAATGTGATTGGGCATGTTGTTGAGGCGAATGTAGCGCAGATCGTGATAGTCGGCGTCGCCGTCGGTGCGCGTCTCGAACATGGCGGTTTGAAAGATCGGCATCACGACCGACCCGAGCAGACGCGGGTGCGGTTCGCCGGCGTGCACGAGTTTGGTCTCGATATGTCGGAAGGTTCGTTCCATGGCTGGCTCCTTGGTGATGGCTCGCGGAAAGCTATACAATACGGGCCCCGCGACGGGTTGACAAGGTGCGGGCAACGCCGATGACAATTTCCCTGCAATCGATCCAATTCGAGTCCATCAAGGCGCAACGCGGGTCGCTCGTGGTTCCCATGAACCGCGCGGCACCGGGGCGCGGCACGGTCGAGCTGGCGTTCGTGCGCTTGCCGGCGACGACGACGCCCGCGGGTCCGCCCATCGTGTTCTTGAACGGCGGTCCGGGGCTGTCGGGGATTCGTTTCGGCAAGGGGAGGCTTTTCGGGTTCTTCGATTCGCTGCGCGCGGCGGGCGACGTCATCCTCCTCGACCAGCGCGGTTCGGGCGAATCGACGCCGTCGCTCGCGTGCGCCGACCCGCTGGTGCTTCCCTACGAGCGAGCGCTGTCGCGCGACGAAGTCTTGCGCGCGCTCCTCGACTCCACGCGTCGGTGCGCGGATCGACTGGCGCAGCAAGGCGTCGACCTATCCGCGTTCAACACCAACGAGAGCGCGGACGACGTGGCCGACCTCGCGCGCGCCCTCGGCGCGGAACGCGTGTCGCTGCTCGGTTGGAGTTACGGGACGCACCTCGCCTTCGCTGTGATGCGACGTCACCCGGAAATCGTCGCGCGCGCCGTGCTCGCGGGACCCGAGGGACCCGATCACACCTACAAGCTCCCGTCGCGCGTCCAGCGCCAACTCGAAATGATCGCCGAGCGCGCACGCGCTTCCGGCACGCCCAACTTGGTGGGAATGCTCGAGGGAATACTCGACCGTCTCGAGCGCGAGCCTGCGCGCATTCCGTGGTCCCACGAGGACGCGACGCGCGAAGCGATAGTGGGTCGCTTCGACCTCGAGTGGATGATCGCCGAGGGAATCGCCGATACGCGCGTACTCGCTCGCATGCCGCGCTGGTTGGGAAGAATGGCGCGCGGAGATTTCGGCGAACTCGCGCGCGACGAGCTGTTGCGATCGTATTTCGGCGAGCTTCGCACCGGGCTCAATCGCTCGCTGGTGCGTGTGTGCATGGACTGCGCGTCGGGTGCGTCGCCCGAACGATGGCGCCGTATCGAGGACGAAGCGCGCACGACGTTGCTCGGCCGCACGATCGACTTTCCATTCCCGGAGATCGGCGAGGCCGTCGGCCGTCCCGAATTGGGTGCCGCGTTTCGCGCGCCGCTTCGATCAAATGTGGAGATTCTCTTCATTACCGGCACGCTGGACGCGCGCACGCCGGCCGATAATGTGGACGACCTGGCTCCCGGATTCCCGAATCATCGTCACGTGGTGATCGAGGACGCGGGTCATACCGATCTCTTCTCACCGCCCGCCATGCAACGGGCGATACGGCGTTTTTTCGAGATGGGAAAAGTCGAAGATGAACGTGTGCGCGTCGAGCCGTCGTTTCGCTTCGAACCAGCGGTGTAAAAACGGCGAATCGCCGTCCGCGTGTTTCCACGCGGGCGGCGATTCACTTTGGGGGCGCAGCCTCGCGGTGCCCAACCAGCGACGCGCCCGCTCGATTCCTTAGCGGCTTACAGCGTGCCGTTCCTCTTCTGTTGCATCTGTTGCTGAGCTTCCCACTCGCGCTTGTCCAATGCTCCGGCGATCAGCAACCCAATTCCGATGAACATCGGAATCAATCCCCACATGCCGCCGTCGGTGAAGCCCTCCTCGGCGGATAGTGCGATGGTTAGCGCGAGGCCGATGCCGGTGAGCACCAGGCCGTTCGCGCGGCGACCGGAGTACTTGGGACGCTCGGTCTCGACCACCGGGGCCGGGATCGCGAGGCCCTTTTCCATCGCGATGATGCGCTCACGATGCTCGAGCTCCTTGCGGCGACCGTTCATGACGACGGCCGTGATGGCGATCATGACGCCGCCCAAGACACCGAGAATGGGGATGAAGACGGCGATCACTTCGGGTTCGACCCAGCCAAAGATCGGGATGTGCATGTCAGGCTTCCTTTCTGAAGCGCATCTTAAGTATCAATTTCGTATCGAGTTGGGTCTCGGAAAGACGCCCAGTTCTCGAATTCACCCCCTTGGACCGCACCCGGGCGCCCGGCGTTTCAAGAACTTTTCGGCGGGTGGATACGGCTCGGGTCCGCTAAGATAGATGAAACGACCCGCCCGGCCGGGCGGTCCAATCAACCGGAGACGATGAATTGTCCAACGACCAGGATCGCGAGCTCGTCGCACGCTCACTGCGCGGAGACGCTCGGGCGTTTCGCGACCTCGTCGGCAAGCACCACGCCACCGCGTACGCGGTGGTGCGTGCGATCCTGGGACCGCAACGATTCGACGACGTGGACGACGTGATGCAGCTCGTGTACTTGAAGACGTATCAGGGGCTCGCGAGTTTTCGCGGAGATTCCAAGTTCTCGACGTGGCTCTACCAGATCGCACGTCGCGAAGCGCTCGACGTGGTTTCGAAGAAGCGCGTGGACGCGACCTCGATCGACGACGTCGAAATCGCCGCGCGCATGGACGACGCCCCCGACGTCGCCACCCACGACCGCGATCTGCGCGAACATATGGAGCGCGCGATGGGCGAGTTGGACGAATCGTATCGCACCGCCATCGAGCTGCGTTACATGGCCGAGAAGTCCTATGAAGAGATCGCGGAGTTGATGCACTTGCCGGTCGGTACCGTGAAGACGTATGTTCATCGCGGCAAGCTGGATTTGAAGAAGATCCTGTCGCGTCCGTCGTGGCGCGAACGCAAGGACGCGGTGAGTTGATGAACCGATTTTCGAGCTTGGAGTGCGAACGCGTCGAAGCGATGCTGCCGCTCTTCGCCGCGCGCGAACTTTCCGCCGACGAAGCCGCGGCGGTTTCGTCGCACTTGGACGCGTGCGAGCGCTGCCGCGAAGCGCTGGTGGCGTATACCGCGCTCGAAGCCACCTTGCTCGCGCGTCGCGACGAGGTCCCCTCGGTCGACTACTTCCTGCCCGACTTGCGTGCGGCGGGTTTTCGCGCCCGGCGCAGCATTTTCATTCGCACCTTCCGCGCCGCGATGAGCATCCCTGGTGTTGCGATCGTGCTGGTGATGTGGGCGACCTCTTGGTGGCGCGCTACAACGACAAATTGACGGGCGACATCACGCGCACGACGTCGCTCGAACGATTGACGGGGTTCGCCAAGCGTGGACTCGACGTAATGGTCGCGGCCGCGGGCGGCGACGCGTGGACACTTACCGCGGTGTACGGGGCGCTGGCGATCGGCGTGATCGTTTCCGCGGGGGCTTTGACGATGCGCCTGGTGCGCGACTAGGCCGCGCGTAGCGGGTGAGGTAATCGGGCGCGGCTACGCCGCGCCTGAGTTTCGGGTCCGGCATCGGTTTTCCAAACCCCTTCATCATCGGTAACACACCCGCCCAGAACTTTAATTCGTAGTCCTCTTCGTCGTCGATCGGTCCGCCCGTGCGAATCTTGGCCGACGCTTCGTCGATTGGAATCTCCAGAATCCACGTCGCCTTCATTTCCTTTGCATTGGGTTGACGGCAGTCGTCCCAACGTCCGGGAATCAAGTGTTCGACCAGCGCGCGCAACGCTGCGAGCTTGGTCTTCGATTCTTCGATCAAACGCGCCTTCCCAAGCAACATCACCGAGCGATAGTTCATCGAACTGTGGAACGCCGAGCGCGCGACCACGAGTTGGTCGGCCAGCGTCACCGTGAGACACACGTCGACGCCGTCGTCGATCGTGTGCAGCATGCGGCTCGCCGCCGAGCCGTGGATCAGGACGCGATCGCCGTCGCGCGCATGCAGGGTCGGAATGACGAACGGCTGTCCGTCGACCACGAAGGCGACGTGGCATACGAGTCCTTCGTCCAGAATGGCGTCGATGGTGGCGCGATCGTAGTGGCCGCGCTTGGGGAGTCGGCGCACGCGCGTGCGAGTGGTCGGGTGTTTGGTCATTCGATGAGCTTGGGACAATCATCGGCCGCGGGACACTCGTCGCAATTCGGATTGCGCGCGGTGCAACAGCGGCGTCCGTGCCACGGAATCAGGTGCGAGAGCGAGATCCACGTGCTCTCGGGAAAAATCGCCATCATGTCGCGCTCGACTTTGTCGGCGTCGTGGTTGGTCGAGAAGCCCATGCGGTTCGACAGACGCAGCATGTGCGTGTCGACGACCACACCGGGCACACCGTAGATGTTCGCGAGGATGACATTCGCCGTCTTGCGACCGACACCGGGGAGCTGCACCAATTCTTCCATCGTGCGCGGCATCTCGCCGTTGAACTTCTCGATCAAAAGTTTCGCCGCCGCCTTGATGGCCTTGGTCTTGTTGTTGAAGAAGCCCGTGCTCCTGATTTCATCTTTCAAGACGTCATCGGGGGCGTTCAAGTAGTCGCGCGCGGTCGGATATTTCTTGAACAACGCCGGCGTCACCATGTTGACGCGCGCGTCGGTGCACTGCGCAGCGAGAATCGTGGAAACGAGCGCTTCGAGCGCGTTGCTGAAGTCGAGCTCGCAGCGCGCATCCGGGTAGGCTTCTTTCAAGTCGTCGAGAAGACGCAACGCGCGGCGGCGAAGTTCCGGTGTCACGACGACCGGCGCAGGCTTTTTCGGCGCGACTTTTCGCTTCGTGGGCTTCGGCGACGCGGGCCTGCCGGCGTTCTTCGGAACGGGCTTGCTCCTAAGAACCGGTCGCGAAACTCGAGGCGCCCTGCGCCTCTGCGATCGTGCGGTGGTGCGTTTCATGGTCGTAATCTTTTCCGATATTTCTTGGTCAGCATAACCCGTTTTCGCCAATCGCGCTACGAGTCACCGGGAGCAGGCAGGCGGGCGGGGGCGACGAAAACGGAGTATACTGTTGTGCGTACATTAGCAGGAGGCTGGCCATGAACCATCCGCGAACAGCGCTCTCTGTCGCTGCTCTTGCAGTACTCCTGGTTGCGATCAAACCCGCTTGGGTCTCCGCGGGGTGCGAAGACGAGTCGACACCCGCGTTCTTCTCGCTCCGCACCGAGTATTTCTTTAACTGTCCGCTGGCATTTTCGAACCCTTTTCCAACGCCTACCACCGTGTACGTGGACGTGTACGCTGTACCGTTTCGCAGGGCGCGGTTGTCATTTCCCGACCCGCCGATTGGTACGATTGTTCAAGAGACCTGGAACTTCCCGCATACGGGGGATCGCGCGACCGGGATCGAATTCGATCTCGGAAGTTGCTCTACGCAGGAAGTGGTCACCTTGGGCTACTTGACGATCTTCAATTTCGGGAGCAGCGCGAATTGCCTTCCGTGGAAGATCGACGACGGCGCCCAGATCGAAGAATGCGACGGTGCCATGGGCGCGGGTGTTTCCTTGCCAGCTTGGGTGTCGACCACGCCGACATGCTTCGAGTGCCCCTTTCAGATTTGCCCGACAGCGCCGCCCTATAACCTATTTCCTCCCGACGGGACCACCGCGGTCCCGCTCGACGTGGCGCTCACGTGGGGTGGAGACAGTTATTACTGCTCGGTCTGGATTAGCACCGACCCCGCGTGTGACAGTGGACAATGGTTTGTCCCGGCGGATTGCGACGCAGGGTCTTTCTCGCCCGACTTTCTCCAAGCGTCCACAACGTATTACTGGCGGGTGAAGATTTGGCCCGACGCGTGTCATGGGGAGGGGCTGACCGCCATTCACTCCTTCACGACGGAAGGGCCGCTCGCAGCGACGCCCGCGACGTGGGGCCGCGTGAAAGCGCTGTACCGGGATTAGTGCAGGCATTTGCCTACTAGGAGGTGCGCTATGAATTCTGTGCGACTGTCGATAATCGGAATTGCGATATCCGCGATCTTGTTCGCTCCGACTTTGCGTGTCGAAGCGGCGTGCCCGGAAGGTAGTACCCCCGCGTACTTCAACCTCGAGGTGGCGACGTTTCCCAACCCCTGCACGTTGTACTTCGGCGGTCCGGACCCGCTCGTGCAAGTGAATGTGGTGGTCAACGCGGTGCCTTTCCAAAAGGCGCGCTTCTCATTACCGAATCCGCCGTGGGGCATTGTCATCGAAGAGTCGTGGAATTACCCGTTCACCGGCGATCGTACGACGGGAATGGAAGTCGACCGCGGCGACTGTTCGCCCGGCGGCCCGGTCGTACTCGGGCATCTGCTCGTGTTCGTGACCCCCGGGACCATGGGACCGTGCACGTCGTGGAAAGTGAACGACGGATGCGAGATCGACGACTGCGACGGCGTCGCACGCGCGGCGGTGGCGTGGTCGTATCTCGCCAGCACGATGCAAGTCGACTGCGGCTGCTGCTTCCAATGCTGCCAGGGGCTTCCGCCGTACGACTTGAATCCACCCGACGGCGCCACCGACGTGTCGCTCGACGCGGTGTTGTCGTGGACGGGGACGGAGCTGGTCAATCCGCTTCCACCGGAGGCTTGTCGCGTTCGCATCGGGACGGACCCGAACTGCGAAACGGGACAGTCGTTCGACGTCAACTGCCAGCTGGCCGCGTTCGCGCCCGACTTTCTCGAGCCGGGGACGACGTATTACTGGCAGGTCACGTGGAGTGCATACACAGGGGGCGGTTGTAGTAGCGGCGCGAATGGGGAGTCGCGGACGCAATCGTTCACGACCGCCGGACCGCTTTCGGCCACACCCGCCACGTGGGGTCGCGTGAAGGCGCTGTATCGCGAGTAGTCAGGGCTTGAGGAGTTTTTTCACCGACGCGAGCGTGTGCGTGTTGAGCACATCGGCCTTCGTGAGCCAGCCTTTGCGCGCGACGCCGACGCCGTACCTGTAGTAGCCGATTTCGCTCGTGTGATGGGCGTCCGGGTTGATGACGAACTGGACGCCCATTTCCTTTGCCGTGCGAATGTGACGCCAGTCGAGATCGAGCCGATACGGGTGCGCGTTGATCTCGATGGTGGTCTTGTGCGCCGCGCACGCTTCGAACACGGCGATGAGATTCACGGGGTAACCGTCGCGCGAGAGTAGCAGGCGACCGGTCGGGTGGCCGAGCATGGTGGTGAACTTGTTCGACACCGCCGTGACGATGCGCTTCGTCATTTGCGCCTCGGTGCCGGTGAACTGACCGTGCACCGACGCGACCACGTAGTCGAAGGTGGCCAGGGTGTCGTCGTCGTAGTCCAGTTGGCCTTCGGCGAGGATGTCGCTCTCGATGCCGGCGAAGACGACGAACGGTTTCAGCTCGTCGTTGAGCTTCTCGATTTCGTGGCGCTGTTTGGTCACCTTCGTCTTGTCGAGCCCGCCCGCGTAAACCGCGGTTTGGCTGTGATCCGCGATGCCGAGGTACTCGAGCCCCAGCTCCTTGGCCGCTTCCGCCATTTCGCGTAGCGTCGAACGGCCGTCGCTCGCGGTGGTGTGGCAATGGAACGTGCCGCGAATGTCGTCGACCTCGATGAGCTTCGGTAGCGCGTGCTCTTCGGCCGCTTCGATCTCGCCCGCGTTCTCGCGCAGCTCGGGCGGAATCCAATCCATGCCGAGCTTCGCGTACAACGCCTCCTCGTCCTTGATCGCGACCGCGTGTTCGCCCTTGAACAATCCGTATTCGTTCAGCTTGTAGCCGAGCTTCTTCGCGCGCGCGCGCACCTCGGTGTTGTGCTCCTTGTTGCCGGTGAAGTATTGCAACGCGGCGGGCAATTCGTCGTCTTTGACCACGCGCAGGTCGACGTGGATGCCCGACTTCATGATGACGCTCGACTTGGTGGGGCCTTTCGCAATGATGGTCGCGACGTTGGGGAGCGTCGTGAACGTCTCCATCACGGGCTCGGCGTCGGCGGCGGTCGCGAGGATGTCGATATCGCCGATGGTCTCACGACAGCGGCGCAGACTTCCACCGATGAGCGAGTGCTTCACACCCTTCACGCGCCGAACGGCGGCGAGGATCGCGGTCGCTTCGTCCTCCGCGGCGCTGAACAGGAATCGCTGCGAATACTTTCGGTAGCGCGAAATGGCATTGAGAATGTTGAGCTGCGTCTTCTCGCCGAAGCCGGGTAGCACGGCCAGCTTGCCGTCGCGGCCCGCTTGCTCCAATTCGTCGACCGACTTGACACCCAGCTTGTCGTAGACCGCTTTGACTTTCTTCGGCCCCATGCCGGTGACGCGCAGCATCTCGAGGACACCGGCCGGGACTTTCTTGCGCAGCTTTTCGTACTCGTCGAAGGTGCCCGTCTCCAGCATCGACTTGACGTCGGCGAAGATCGACTTGCCGATGCCGCGAACTTCCAAGAGCTCGCCGTTCTCGACCAGTGTGGCCAAGTCTCCCGAAAGATCGTCGATCGCGGCCGCGCCATTTTCGAACGCGCGAATGCGGAACGGATTGTCGCCGGTGATCTCGAGCATCGCCGCCACATTATGGAGCGCGCGCGCGACGTCGGCCTTGGTGACGGGCACGGCAGGAGGTGTGGGCTTGTGCGAGCCCGCCATCGGAATGCTCCTACGGAGACTGCGTGGGACGTTGCAGCGGATTGGGGCGACGCGGCGGCGCCGGCGCGTCGTCGTCGGTCGCTTCCTTGGTCAACGCGCGCTCGCGCGCGAGCAGCTTCTCGAAGTCGACTGCCTCCGCGTCCAACTCGGGGGCGCGCGCGAACGCGAACGCTTCCTGCGAATTGTCGGCGTGGTCGAAGATAGTCGGCGCACCGATGGGGAAGCGAATGGCGTCGAAACTCACGGTGGCGTCGATGCCGAAGTCGCTCGCGATCTTGGCACCGCGCTTCATGTGCTTCAGATTCGCCACCATGCAAATGCGTTCAATGTCCTTGTGCGTCTCGCACAGCGCCTGCAAGACGCCCGTCACGCGGCCGGAGACGCCGAACGACCCGTCTTCCGTGGCGATGTAGAGCTCGTCGGCGACGGCGGCGAATTCGTCGTTCCAGAACACGCGGTCTTTCGACGCGAACCCGAGTACCACGATCACATGCGCGCCGTGTTCCTTGAATGCGCGCGCGCGCCACAATAGCGACGCCACGCCCAAGTCTTCGGCGACGAGCACGACCTTGTTGTCCGAGTCGATGCGACAGGGTGCCCCCAGCGGCCCGCGAATCTGGAACACTTCTTCGCCCTGTGCCAGCATCATGAGGCGTTCGGACGGAAGGTCGCGCGCCTGTTCGACGACGGCGAACGTGCCGGCTTCGCGGTCGACCATGGCAATGGGAAGCGTGAAGGTGGGTCCGTCGACGTTCATATGAATGTCGACGTACTGCCCCGGCATCGCGCGCTCGGCGATGGACGGCATGCGAAACTCGAGGAGAAACGTGTCCTCGTTGAACGACTGCTTGCGTGTAATGGCGAACATGTCCAGAGGCGACCGTACCGCAAGCGGCCGCCGCAGGCAAGCACGGACTGGCCCGTGGCCGCGGGCAAAACCGATTGACACTTAGGGCCCGCGGCGGGTATTTTTAGACGTCCATCCGACGGCCGCCGCGCCTCTCTCTTCCACTAGGATGTGCCGCGATGAAAGAAACCATGCAAAAAGCGGATCTCAACTGGAGCGAGCTTCCGTTCGACTACGTCCGCACCGATTGCCACCTGCAGTACGTCTACCGCGACGGCAAATGGGATGAGGGGACGGTCCACGAGGACGACAAGATCACGATCTCGGTCGCCTCGACGTGTCTCCACTACGGACAAGAATGCTTCGAGGGCCTCAAGGTCTACGAGACCAAGAACGGCCACGCGCTGGCGTTTCGTCCCGACGAAAACGCGAAGCGCATGCAGCACACGGCCAAGAAATCGCTGATGGTGGCACCGCCGGTGGACTTGTTCGTCGACGCAGTGGACCGCATCACCAAATTGAATCGCCGCTTCATCCCGCCCTACGGCAGCGGCGCGTCGCTCTACATCCGTCCGCTGTTGATCGGCATCACGGGCACGATCGGCATCAAGCCGTCGAAGGAATACATGCTCGCGGTCCTCGCGACACCGGTGGGCCCGTATTTTCGCACCGGATTGAAGCCGGTGAAGTTGTGGGTGGAAGAAGAAGTGGATCGCGCGGCACCGCTCGGCGTGGGCGACGCCAAGCTCGGCGGCAACTACACGGCCGGTTTGCGCGCCACCTATGGTGCTCGCGAGCGCGGCTTCGCGGAAGTGCTCTTCCTGGATTCGAAGCAGCACAAGTACATCGACGAATCGGGCAGCTCGAATTTCTTCGCGATTACGAAGGACGGGCGCTACGTGACGCCCAAGTCGACGTCGATTCTCCCCAGCATCACCAACAAGAGTTTGATGGATGTCGCGCGCGACTTGAAGATTCCCGTCGACAACCGCCCGGTCGAAGTCGCGGAGCTGCCGAACTTCGCCGAAGCGGGATTGGTCGGCACCGCGACCATCATCTCGCCGGTGTACGCGATTCAGCACGGCAAGAAGCTCATTCAGTACGGCGGCGCGAACGACGTCGGCCCGGTGAGCACCAAGCTCCGCGACACGTTGCTCGCGATCCAGATGGGCGACGCGCCGGACACGCACGGCTGGACGCGCGAGATTCGCCTCGATTGATCGAGAAGCAGCAACTGACACTCACCTGCCACGTCGACTCGTTTCGATCGGGCTGGTCGATCGTCGAGTTCCTTGCGCATCGTTTTCCGTATCACACCTCCGACGGTTGGACGAAGCGCGTGCACGACCAGTGGGTGCGCGTGAACGACAGCTTCGTGGTGCCCGAGCACATTGTGCGCAAAGACGACGCCGTCGCGTACACCATTCTGCACGCCGAGCCTCCCGTCGACGACCGCTACGACGTTCTCTTCGAAGACGACCACTATCTCGCCGTCGCGAAGTCGGGAAACATTCCCGTGCACGCGTGCGGGGTCTACATCGTCAACACGCTGATCGCGCGACTGCGGGCCGACTTCGGCGCCAACGTCAACCTGGCCCACCGTCTCGATCGCGAGACCAGCGGTGTGGTGGTACTCGCGAAGAATCGCGACGCCAATCGTCTCCTCGCGCGCATGTTCGAGCGCGGCGAGGTAGAGAAGCGCTATGCGGCCATCGTGTACGGGCGTGTCGCGCAGCGGGAATTCACGATCGACGAACCGATCGGGAAGATCGACGCGCGCTATCAATATCCGGTCGAGTACGAATACGGAAAAGCCAACGACTTGGCGACGTTCCTGCCCAAGCGCCGTGTCGACCCGGCGGGAAAGCCGGCGCGGACACACGTCGAAGTGGTCGCGCACGCGGGTAACTTCACGACGCTGCGCATCACGCCGGAGCAGGGAAGAACGAATCAGATTCGCGTCCACCTGGCGCACGCCGGCCATCCCATCGTGGGCGACAAGATCTACGCGTTGTCGGGGGATGTGCGCGACGAGCAGCTACGAGAGGGAATGACGGAGCGGGTTCGCGCGGCGTTGGTGCTTCCGCGCCACGCGCTCCACTGCGAGTCGCTCGCGTTTCAGCACCCGCTGGAAGGGGCGCGCGTCACGTTGCGCGCACCCCTTCCGACGGATATGCTGTCACTCGCGTCGATCGAAGAGTGAAGGTCTATGCCGCAGCGACGGCCTTCTTGACGCGGTTGCGCAGCCCCTTGAGGCGGAAGCCCAGCCCAATCAGGAGCACGCCGAAGACGATCGCGTAGCCGCCGATCATCCACGTGACCGCCAGCGCGCCCGCGCCGGGCCGACCGACGGCAAATATGCCGAAGAGAATCGAGAGCAGCCCGCCCAAGACGAGAAAGAACTCACCCTGGATTTCTTTGCGCAAGCGCAAGGCCACCATGATCTCCATCAAGCCGATGACGATGGCCCAGAAGGCGATGATGTAGAGCAGGGTCAACGCGGTGATCCCCGGCATGAAGAACGCGACGCCGGCGGCGAGGACGCTCACGATTGCCTTGAGCACGAGCACCCACCACCGTTGACCGCTCCCGCCCGCGAACGCGGCCACCAACGCCATGATCCCGTCAGCGAGCGCGAACGCGCCGAACAGCAACACGAATACGCCGATGGTCACCCCCGGCCACGCGAGCGCCAGCGCACCGAAGATCACGGCGAACACGCCGCGCAACACGACGGCCCACCAATTGCTTGTCAATCTATCTAGCAACATGTGACTCCCTCCTTGTTTGGGATAGTCGAAGCGAGTCTACTCCTTGCTTGACACGGCGACAAGCCTCCAAGATTTGTGATAACGACGCCGTCGTGCTACCATGCGTCGATGCGCGTGTTTCGTGTCGCGATTCTTGTCTTATTGTTGGCGTCGACGGCGCGCGCGCAATTGACCACGCCCGTCCCCGACGCCGGAGAGACAAGAGACTCCACGTCGACGTCCAGCACCGGTGTCCCGCAGCGCGACTTCTTCGACCTGCTCGACCAGTACATCTTGAAGCGGCGCGTCGAGCCGCAAATGGACTACAAGGCTCGCACCGGACTGCAGTGGGCGCTGTTGCCGACGTTCAGCTACAACCCGATCTACGGCGCCGCCTTCGGTGCCATGATCTCCGCCGCTGGGCGCCGCGGTTCCGAAGAGGCGCACTACTCGTCGCTCGCCATCTCCGCCAACATTTCGACCACGGGGCAGTTCCAGCTGCAAGTTCGCGGGGACGTCTTCAGCCCCGGCGAGGACTACTTGATGAAGGGCGACTTTCGGTACCTCGACACGGAGCGCCCGACGTGGGGCCTGGGGCCCATCTACGGCAACCAACAAGAGTACCCGATGTCGTTCGTGCTCTCGCGCGTGTACGCAACCTTGTTGCGTCGCGTGAGCGGGCCGGTGTATCTCGGCCTCGGCTACCACTACGACGAATTCGGCAGCATCGTCGACGAACGCGCGAACGAAGGCGAAACGACGCCGTTCGAAACTTACAGCGGTGGTCTCCCGACGGTCACGCGTGCGTCGGGTCTCTCGCTCAATCTCCTCGCCGACACGCGCGACAACCTCGTCAATCCGCGCTACGGCTACTACTTGGTTTGGAGCTTTCGCGACTACCTCAAGGACCTCGGGTCGGACGAGAGCTGGCAGGAATTGTGGATCGAAGCGCGCGTCTATCCGCACGTGCCCAAGCGCAGCAACGACGTGCTCGCGTTCTGGCTCTACGGGTGGTTCGGTTTCGGTCCCGCGCCGTACCTGAATCTACCCTCGAACGGGTGGGATACGTACGGACGCGGTGCGCGCGGATACGTCGCGGGCCGGATTCGCGGGCAGAATCAGATTTACGTCGAAGCGGAATACCGCCGCGCGCTGACGCGCGACGGATTATGGGGGCTGGTGCTATTCACGAACATCGTCACCACCTCGCAAGTGGAGACGGGCACCTTCTCGGATCCCGATCCCGGCGTCGGCGCGGGTCTGCGCGTGAAGTTCAACAAGCACACCGACACCAATCTCACGCTCGACCACGGCTGGGGCCGCAGCGGATCGCGCGGCTGGTTCTTGGGAATGACGGAAGTGTTCTAGCGCGCCAGGTCGAAGTCGCAGAACTCCGCGTGGTGGTAGATGATCGCTTCCGGGCTGCGGCGCACGAAGTCGCCTTCCTTGGAATGCACCGCGATGATGTGCATCACTTCGTAGGGGAGTGAATGCTTGAACGCCATGCCGACACCGCTGAACGGGTGGCGCAGCATGTCGCCCTTGTGACCCTTGCGCAGTGTACCGTCGGCGCGCTTCTCGAACTCGATCATCTTGCCGATGTCCGCGAGCAGGGCACCCGCCACTAATACATCTTTGTTGATGGGAACGCGCGTCCCGTACGACTGGGTGACGACCTCCGCCATGCCGACGCACATCTGACACACGGCACGCACGTGCTCCAAGAACGTGACGCTCACGTTGTCGGCCAGAAGCGTGAACGGCATGTTCTTCAGGTCCCACAGCGAGAAGCCGCCGGTCGTGAGCGCTTCCTCCCACACGTCGATCACCTTGTCGCGCAAGGCGACGTTTTCGATGAGTGAGAGTTCCGGCAGAGCGGCGATGATCTCTTTACGCATGCTTGTCTCCCTTGATCGGACTGGGAAGCGGAAGGGCCACGACGGACAGCGTCAGGTCGACGCCGCCCACGCGTGCGCGGAACTGGGTTCCGACTTCCGCCATCGCGGCACGAACGTACCCCAAGAACAGCGCCCGTTTCAACCGCGGCGATAGCACCCCCGACGTGACGCGGCCGGCCGCCTTGCGGGTGGAGCCGTCCACGTTGAGCGGACCGCCTTCGCTGATTTCGTCCGCGATCGGCACGACGTCGTCGGCGTCGGGTGAGAAGAGCTCCACACCGGCGGCGTGCTCGAGCGAGAACAAAGATGCATCCGCGCGAACCGCGTCGGCATCGTGCGCGAGCATCGGGCAACTCGTTGATCTTTTCGAAGCGCGCCGGATACGCGAGCGATTCCGGCGTGTCGTCGGCTCGCCGCGAGGCCGACGAGCAGCCAATTCGGATGCCCGCGATAGTGCATGCGCGCGATGGGTTCCTGGCCCATGTAGCAACCCTTCTCGTAGTTCACGTGGTCATCGAGGCGCGCTTCCTTGGGGAAGTTGTCCTCGGAGACGTCGTGACCGTACCACGGCAGCCCGGCTTCGACGCGTCGCATGTTCCACGCCACGCGCCCCACCACTTGCATGTCCATTCCCACACCCGCCTGCACGAAGAAATCGCGCAAGCGCTCCGACTGACCGCGCGACACGATCACGTGCAGGCCCTTTTCGCCCGTCACCGAACGGCGCACGACGATGGCGTGCAGCCCTTGATATTCGTTTTCGCTGAACTTCAAGACTTCGAGCGGGATTGGTTCGCGCGGAAAGAGGCGCCACACGACGTCGCGCGACTTCGGTCCTTCCAGCGAGAGCACGGTCATTTCCGCGGACATGTCGGTGAGCTGGACGTCGTCGGCGATGATGTGCGAGTCGAGCGCTTCGAACACACGCGCGGTGGAGCCTTGCATCACGAGCACCAGCAATTCGTCGGCGCGCGAGAGAATCAACAATTCCGCGACGATGCGACCCTTGGTGGTGGTGAGCAACGCCTCGCAGGCGTTGCCCGCGTGGAGTGTGGCGACGTCGTTCGTCACCATCGCATTCAAGAAGCGAGCACGGTCGCCGCCGCGCAGTCGCAACACGCCGACGTTGGACAAATCGATCAAACCGACGGTGTGCGTGAGCGCTTCGTACTCGAGACGCGGGTGGGTGAACACGTCCGGTGGGGTGGTCGCGGTCATGTCAGACATCCGCGAGTGTGACCGCGTCGAAGAATTCGTAGAAGCGCCGCTCCAGATTGGTGAGTCCGTTCTTCACCGTGCAGCGGTCTTCGATGGAGCAGCACCCGTCGTTGCTGGTGCACATGACCATGTGGACCGGCCCCTCGATCGACTCGAAGATTTGTGCGAGGGTAACGTCGTGCGGATCCTTGAGCATGCGGTAGCCGCCGCCGCTTCCTTTAGTCGCCTCGATGATCCCGCTTTGAGAAAGGTTCTGCAGAATCTTGGCCAGCAGGTTGGGCGGCAGATTGAAATGCGCGGCAATCTCGCGCGCGTTGGCGAGGTCGCCTTCGGGCAGCGACGCGATGTGTTTGAGCGCGATCAGCCCGTAGTCGGTTCTCATCGAGATGCGGATCACGCCCCTATAATAATGAGCGGGGCGCGCGGATTCAATGACCGTCCTGGGGCTCGTGTGCTAGGATAACCTCATGATCAAGCGCGTTTCCCACGATCGAAGCGACGAGAGCCTCGAAGCGAAAGCCCGCTGGTTTCAGTCCCTTTCACTCGAGGATCGAATGACGCTCTTGTGCGAGTTCACCGACATGGTGATCGAGAACAATCCCAGGATTGCCGAGGTAGGCCGTGCTCAATCGTCTCCAGGGCGTATTCTCGTCCTTGAGCTCCCACCTCCGGCGGCAGATGATGCTTAGATAGCGCGAAAATCCGTCGCGAGCAGCTTGTGGAAGTGGTGCTCGCCGTGCTCGCGCTTGACCGAATAGCGCCCCTGATCGTACGACGACGACCCCAAGCCCTTCTGCACCGACTCGCAAATCTCGACGTCTTCCTGTTGGACCACGTCGCTGGCGGCGAGGCTCTTTTCCACGAAGTCGGCATCACGAGCGGTTTCGGGGGTGAAGTAGTAGTCGAAGATGACGTCGGTCTCGTCGTGGCTCTTCGGGATCACCCAGTTGGTGTCCATCATGGGGCCGTAGCGATTGATCATGAGATTGGGATAAATCCACGCGTAGAGGACCTTGTCGCCGATGCGCTCGGAGAAGTCCGCGCCGGATTTCTTCTCCCCCGAATCTCCCGCGCCCGCGCCCGACTGGATCGAATAGCGCTCGAAGATCTCGGTCCTATACGAGTCCAAGTCGAGCTGTCCCGCGAGTCCCTTGTGCAGATAGCTCACGTGGTAGCCGCCGTCGAGATAGTTGTCGACGTAGACCTTCCAATTGCACGCCATCGTGTACTTGCGCCGCGCGACGAACTGCAGTTGATCGATCTGCATCTCCTTGAGACGTCGCGCGACTTCGGTGAGATCCGCCGCGAGCGGACGCGGACTCGTCCGACATCGAGACGAACACCAGCCCGCACCACTCGTCGACGTTCATGGGAACGAGGCCGAACTTGCCGCGATCGAAATCTTTCACCGCGCCCAACTCGGGCGCGCGCAGCAGGCGTCCGTCGAGCCCGTACGTCCAGCCGTGATACGGACACACCAACGACTCCGCGCATCCCGCGCCCACCGCGACCACCGCGGCGTGGTGTCGGCACACGTTGAAAAACGCGCGCAGCACGCCGTCTTCACCGCGCACCACCACGTACGGCTCGCCCGCCACCGACCCCGCCACGAAGTCGCCCGCCTTCTTGAACTGATCGCTGCGCGCGGCGATGAGCCAGTTGTGCTTGAACACCGTCTCGCACTCCAGGTCGAAGAACCGCCGGTCCGTGTACCACGACTTCGGCGGCAACCACGCCGCTTCGAGCGGAACGTTGGGGTCGAAGCGACGAACTTCGTCGATGAGCCAGGGCGCATGTTTGCTGTTTGTTGGGCTAGTCATGGGACGCGCTGATTGCGAAAGCGCCATTGCCTCCATGTTCCATGGGTGATAAGCTCTTTAAAGCCGACCGGCGCGATCGGAGCGTACAATGTTTCCGTCAGCGTCGCACTTATTTTCCCCTCGCTGGTCTCCAATCGGCAAGTGCCTCTGCACAATCTCCTTAGTGCTTTCGTTGGTTGTCCTGACCAGCTCGCGTGCGCAAGCGCAGTGGGTGACCGACGGACTACCCGTTTGCACGGCTATTGGTAATCAGGGGAGCCCCGCCATTATTCCGGATGGCGTCGGCGGCATGATTGTGTGCTGGGAAGATCGCCGAAGTGGGGATGACGATGTCTTTGTGCAGCGCGTCAACGCTTGGGGGACGCCACAGTGGGCTGCAAACGGCGTGGTCATCAGCTCTGCAGGTGGGTCTCAATGGGATGCCGAGCTTGAGTCGGACGGCGCGGGAGGAGCGATCGTTGTTTGGACGGATGAAAGAGGCGGCCCGGCCAATTCAGACATCTACGCCCAGCATGTGAGTGCAGAAGGCACTGTGCAATGGATCCCAAATGGACTGCCTCTTTGCATTGCGCCCAATCCCCAACATAGACCAACAATCGCGGTTGATGGCGCCGGCGGAGCGATCATCGGATGGATCGATGAGCGCAGTGGCGGTGGATCCGATGACGTTTACGCGCAGCGAGTCGATTCGTCCGGCAACCTGCTGTGGGCGGTGAATGGGCTCGCGATTTGTACGGCTGACCACAACTCCAATGCACTCCAAATTGTCCGCGACGGCACCGGAGGCGCAATCCTGGCGTGGGGAGATCTTCGGAACGACGAGGACTTGGACATCTACGCTCAGAGAGTCACGGGTGCCGGAGAGATTCTGTGGACCGCGAACGGCATTGGCGTATGCAACTATGAGACAATTCAGTGGGCCTCGAAATTGATCACGGACGGAGCCGGGGGTGCGATAGTCGTCTGGGAGGATGCCTTTGGGTTTTCGAGCGAACAGACGGACGTTTACGCCCAGCGAGTCAACTCCGCGGGGTTGATTCAATGGCCGGCGCGGGGCGTCGCGCTCAGCGACACTTACTTCGACAACCAAGGCGGTGTCGACGCCGTATCAGACGGCGCGGGCGGCGCAATCGTCTCTTGGCATGACTGGGGTGGTGCTAATCCACTCGACATACGTGCGCAGCGCGTCGATGGCACTGGATCTGTCCTGTGGGCAACGAATGGCGTCATCGTCTCCGACGCGGTTGGCGATCAAATGTATCCGACACTTACGAGTGATGGTGTGGGTGGCGCTATTATCACATGGCAAAACGGTTACATAAATGACACCGACGTACTTGCGCAGCGTATCGATGCCTCCGGCTCGACTCTTTGGGCGCACAACGGTGTCGCGATTTGTGTCGCTGCGAATGAGCAGACGCGTCCGGTGATCGCGTCGGACGGTGCGGAAGGGGCGCTTATCGCGTGGACGGATTCTCGGAAGGGATACCTCGATTCTGACGTTTACGCCTACCGCGTGAGTTCATCCGGCCAACCTACCGCGGTGGTTGACCGCGAGAATACGCCGCGCTTCACCCTACATGAAAATGTTCCCAATCCATTTTCGTCTCAAACCAGAATTGAGATCGACATCCGTGAGAGCGCCGATGTGAAGATCGAAGTGTTTGATGTAACCGGTCGAATCGTGCGTGCAGAAGCACTGGGGCGATTAAACGTGGGAGCGCATCAGCTAGATTTCGGAGGACGCGATGGCAGCGGTCGGCCGTTGCCGAGTGGGGTCTACTTCTACCGCGTCAACGCTGGTGAAGCCTCGTTGACCCGCAAGATCGTGATAGCCCGATAGAACACGCCGACTACCGTCCCTCCCCACCTTCCGGCCCGCAGAAAATCACCCACACCACCAGGTCGTCGGTGAAGTCGACGAAGCGGTGTTCGACGCCCGCGGGGACGAAGAGAAAGTCGCCGGGGCCGAAGGTGTGGCTTGATCTTCGAAAAGTTCAGGGGCCGGCTTCCGATTGAACAATCTGGTGTTGTTCTGACACGGCAACTGTCCTAATCGACGGCGCGCGAGCACAGGAGGTTTGTCCTCCCGTGTCGCGCGCCCATCGATCAGCATGCAATGGAAGGAGGCGCTATTTTCCCGCCATCCGCTTGGTCGGGTCGTCCTTCGGGTTTACGTACGTCAACTGGAAGGGGCCCATCCCGTGGACCTGGACGATGGCATCGGTCTTCGCCATGGCGTAGTGATGCATCTGCGCAGGCAGGAGACCGTAGCCTCCGGCCGGCAGGACTTTCATCGACGCTTCGTCGAAATTGTCGCCCATCCCGAGCGCGAACGTGCCGGATATCACGGTCACATGCTCGTCGGTGGGATGCCAGTGCGGCATGATCTTGTAGCCGGCCGGCATCTTCAAGCGCACTACGTAAAGTCCTGCCTTGCTCGGGTCGCCGGATACGACCGTGAAGCTCGCGCCGTTCTCGAAGACCGGCGGCGGAGCGCCCCATTTCAACTCGGCTGGTGTGACTATCACGTGCGTCGGTGCCATCGCATCTTGGGCGATCGCGACACCCGCGACTGCGACAATGGACGAAATCACGAACAAAAGGAACGTCTTCATAGTGCGGCCTCCTTGGCTCTGAACCACAGTGGACAATACACCTCCCGACGCGGGCTGCCAACTCTCTCACTAGCCAGCGCGCTCCCCTCCCTCCGGCCCGTAGAAGATCACCCACACCACCAAGTCGTCGGTGAAGTCGACGAAGCGGTGCTCGACGCCGGCGGGGACGAAGAGAAAGTCGCCGGGGACGAAGGCGTGGCGCGTCGAACCGTTGACGAACTCGCCGCGGCCTTGCACGACGACGTAGGCTTCGTCGCGCGTGTGGGGCGTTTGCAGGTCGCGGCCGCGCGGCGCGTAGATTTCCACCGACAGGCTTCCGTGGGTCAGCAATTCGACGAAGCGCTTGTCGTCCTTGCGCTCCGAAAGCCGCCATAGCGCGTCTGCCACCGTGATTCTGTGCTCCGACATCGACGCCTCCTTGCGGGGTTGCCCCGGCATGCTAGCACGAATACAATGCGGGAGATGAAGTCGGAGTTCCAACTGATCGACGCCCTCGCGCGCGTTACACGGCGCGCGGGTCGTAGAGCGCCCGGCGTCGTGGTGGGGATCGGCGACGACGCGGCGGTGCTGCGCGTCTCCGCGCGCGAGGACCTCGTCGTCACGACGGATTCGCTGGTCGAAGGCCGCCACTTCGAGCGCGCGTGGCTCGCGCCGCGCGACATCGGTTGGAAATTGGCGGCCGCCAACCTGAGCGACATCGCCGCGATGGGGGCGGCGCCGCGTTGGGCGTTGGTCTCGCTGGTGCTGCCGTCGAGTGTCAGCGCGCTCTACGCCGAAGCGATCGAGCGCGGTGCTGCCGAGCACCTCGCGCGCTACGGTGCCTCGATCGTGGGTGGCAACATCGCGTCGACCGACGGCCCGCTGGTGTGCGACATGATGCTGATCGGCACACACACGCGTGGCAGCGCGTGGAAACGTGCGGCGAAGAAAGGTGATGCGATCGTCATCGCGGGGACGTTGGGCGCCGCTGCGGCGGGTGTCACCTTGCTGCGCGAAAGGAGATCGAACCCGACCCTGTTGCGAGCGTACCGAAAGCCTACACCCCGTCTCGATGTCGCGCGCGCTCTCGCGCGCGAGTCGCGCATCCACGGCGCCATTGACGTCAGCGACGGCCTCTCAAGCGACCTCATTCATATGTGCGAAGCGAGCCGCCTCGGCTGCGAGCTCGACGCGGGGGCACTCCCGATCCCGCCCGCCGTGCGCGCCTTCTGCACACGCCGCGGCAAGAGCCCGGTCGAATGGGCCCTGAACGCCGGCGAGGACTACGCCCTATTATTGAGTGTGGCCCCGCAACGCGCGGCGGCGGTTTGCCGTATGATTCGCAATTCCGGCGCGCGGGCTTCGGTCGTTGGGTGCTTCACGGCGAGCCGCGGTGTCTACGGGATCCTCGACAACGGCCGCGTGCGCAAGTTCGAAGCGCGCGGATGGGATCATCTCAAGAGATGACGGACGAAAAGACAAGATTCCACCAGACCACCATCGGCGTGTTCCTGATCTCGTTCGCGCTCATGGTGATCGCGGGGCTCGAGAACAGCGTGGCACCGTGGGCGCCGTTCTACGTGCTCTACGCCGCGCTCGCCACGTGGCTCCCCATCAAGTGGGGGACGGCTCGTTTCGGTCCCATCAAGTCGGTGCCGTGGTGGTGGTGGGTGGTTTCGCCGGTCATCGCGATTCTGCTGCAAGCCATCGCGAGCCTGCTGGTCAACGCGGTGTATGCGCGCATCGTGGTGGCGATGGGCGGCGTCGAGCGTCTCGACGACCCGGTCATCGGCGTGCCCGCGATGTTCGACGCCATGTTCGACGCGGCCGCCAAGCATCTCGGCATCGCCAAGTCGACCGCCCGCACGTGCTATTACGCGTTCATCGTCGCGTGGGCGGCACTGGGCGAAGAGCTGTACTTTCGCGGCTACGTGCAGGGCACTCTGCGCCGGTATCACTCGGCGCGCTACGCGATCGGTGTGGCGACGATGCTGTTCGCGGTCCGTCATTATATGCAGATGCTGCTCTTGCTCCCCAAGTATCCGCTTTTCGCGGCCAGCGCCTGGGTGCTGATGGCGATCCCTCTCGGCATCGTGGTCGGCATCATCTATGAGCGCACCAAGTCACTGTGGATTCCGGTCGCGATTCACTACTTGTTCAACATCATTCCGTTTCTGGTTCGATAGAAGGGAAGTCTCATGAGTCACCGCTGCCTGCTCGCACTCCTCGTGTTTGCTCTCGTGGTACCCGCGTGCCAGAAGAAGGAAACGGCCATTGCGCCCGTCACCACCGTCACGGACTACTCCTACGCGCGCTTGGACGAAGTCGCGGTCAAGCACATGGACATGGACCTCACGGTCGACTTCGACAAGCAAGTGATCTCGGGGACGTGCGCCTTCGACCTCGACAACAAGTCAGGTGCGGACGTCGTGCACCTGGACACGTGGGCGCTTCGCATCCAAGGTGTTACGATCGACGACGGCAAGGAAGCGACGTGGGTACTCGGCGACTCGCTGCCGTTGATCGGGCGGCCGCTCTCGGTCGCCGTCAAGCCGGATACCAAGCGCATCACAGTGCGCTACGCGACCACGTCGGCGGCTCGCGGCGTGCAGTGGTTGACGCCGCAGCAAACGCTCGGCAAGCAGCACCCGTACGTGTACACGCAGTCGCAGTCGATCCACGCGCGCTCGTGGGTGCCGTGCCAGGACACGCCCGCGAACCGCATCACGTACAGCGCGCGTGTGAAAGTCCCCTCCGAACTCATGGCCGTGATGAGTGCGAAGAATCCGGAGTCGCGCAGCGCCGACGGCGCGTATAGCTTCGAGATGAATCAGCCGATTCCATCGTACTTGCTGGCGTTGGCGGTCGGCGACATCGAGTATCGCAAGATCGGCCCGCGCACCGGTGTCTTCTCCGAGCCGGGCATGGTCGACAAGGCGGCCGCGGAGTTTTCGGATCTCGAGAAGATGATGGACGCCGCCGAGTCGATGCTGGGCCCCTATCGCTGGGAGCAGTACGATGTACTCGTACTCCCGCCCAGCTTCCCCTTCGGCGGCATGGAGAACCCGCGGCTTACTTTTGCCACTCCGATTCTCGTCGCCGGCGATAAGTCGCTGGTGTCGGTCATCGTGCACGAGATGTCACATTCGTGGTCGGGCAACTTGGTCACCAACGCCACCTGGAACGACTTCTGGTTGAACGAAGGCGTCACGACCTACTTCGAGCGCCGTTTGGACGAGGTGCTGTACGGCAAAGAGTACATGGAGATGCAGGCGATTCTCGGGAAACGCGATCTCGACCTCGACTTCAGCGAATACGGCGCCGACAACAAGGACATGGTGCTGTACGTCAATCTCGACGGTCGTGACCCGGAAGAAGTTCCCACCACGTGCGCGTACGAGAAGGGCTACCTCTTCTTGCGCATGCTGGAAGAATCGTTCGGGCGCGAGCACTTCGATCCGTTCTTGCGCCGCTACTTCGACAACCACGCGTTCCAAACCATGACGACGGAGCGCTTCGTCGCGATCCTGAAGGAAGATCTCTTCGGCGGCGACGAAGCGCGCTACGCGCAATTGCTCGTGGACGACTGGATCTACAAGCCGGGATTGCCACCCAACTCGCCGAAGCCGACGTCGGCGCGCTTCGAGCAAGTCGACAAGCAGGTCGACGCCTTCGCGGAAGGAACACCGGCCAAGCGCCTGGTGACCGACGGCTGGACGACCAACGAGTGGCAGCGATTCCTCGATAATTTGCCGCAGCCGGTGAAGACCGAGCGCCTCGCGGACCTCGAGAATACGTTCCACTTCGAGAACATGAACGCGGTGGTGCAGCGGTCGTGGTTCCCGAGCGTCATCGCGGCCAACTATCGGCCAGCGTACCCGGCGCTCGAGAACTATCTCTTGTCGATCGGGCGACGCTACCTCTTGCGCCCCGTGTACCTCGCACTCGCGGCCACACCGGAAGGTCTCACGTTCGCACGGCAGGTGTACGCGAAGGCGCGTCCCGGTTACCACGCGCTAACACAGCAGGGCATCGACATCGTCCTCAAGTGGGACGAAGTGGCGGCCAAAGAGAACAACGCGCTGAAATGAGCGGGCGCGTCGTCGTCGGCGTGATCTCGGACACGCACGGGCTCTTGCGCCCCGAAGCGCTCGCGGCTCTCGCGGACTCCGATCGCGTGATCCACGCGGGCGATGTCGGTGACGAAGGGATTTTGCAGGCGCTGCGCGCGATCGCACCGCTCACGGTGGTGCGCGGCAACGTCGACGTGCAGGCGTGGTCGCTGAAGCTCCCGCACGGCGATATGCTCGAAGTGGGCGGAGTGCGCATCTATGTCGTCCACGACTTGGGCACACTCGACATCGTGCCGGCGTCGGCGGGTGTCACGGTGGTGGTGTACGGTCACTCGCACCATCCGGATCAATTCACGCGCAACGGTGTCACGTACTTCAACCCCGGCAGCGCGGGCCCGCGGCGCTTTCGCCTGCCGGTCACCGTGGGACGCATCGAAGTCGCAAACGGCCGCGCGAGTGCCAAGATCGTGGCCCTCTCGCTCGACGAAGACTAGGAGATCGCTATGAAGGAAACGTTGCAACGACTCATCGCCCACATGCAGTGGGCCGACCAGCAAGTGCTCGCGCGTTGTCGCGACGCGCACGCGGAAGTGGAAGTCGCGCACCTCACCGAAGCCGTGCGCCTTTATGCGCACGTCGTGGGCACCGAACGCGTATGGTACCTGCGTTTGCACAAGGAAGACTGGCACGTGCAGAAGGTGTGGCCCACGCTCGCGCTCGAAAGCTGCGCCGTGCTGGCGGCCGACAACGCGGCCGCGTACTCGAAGTACGTCGACGGGCTCAAAGAAAGCGACTTCGCGCAGGACATCGCCTACACCAACTCGCAAGGACAGGCGTTCACCAACTCGGTGGGTGACATCCTGCTCCACGTGGTCACGCACGGCGTGCATCATCGCGGCCAGATCGCGACCACGCTGCGTCGTGTGGGCATCGAACCGCCCGTGCTCGACTACATCGTATTCGCGCGAGGAAAGTAGGACGCCGTCGCGCCGTTCCCGCTCCTCGCATGCGTGTGCTAAACTGCCGCGCATGCGAGCCGCTTCCAACTGGACGCGAAGACGTTTTGTAAAGACCTGCACCGCGGTCACGGTCGGCTTCGTGGCCTATCGTCGCGCATTCGAGCAGTCGATCGAGGTACTCGCCAGCACGGGAACGTCGTCGCGCGGCTACGGTGTTCCCATCGAAGACCCGGCCGGAATCATCGACCTGCCGCAAGGCTTCAGCTACAAAGTCGTGTCGCGCGCGGGCGACGAAATGCCCGACGGCCTCCTCGTGCCGAACCTGCCCGATGCGATGGGGACGTTCGCGGGACCCGACGGTCGCGCGATCGTGGTGCGCAATCACGAGTGTCTCCACCCGAGCGAGAGTGCCTTCGGCGCCAACAACGCACGACTGGCGCGCATCCCGGCGACGAAGCTCTACGACCTCGGTGCCGGCGTCACGCCGGGTCCGGGCGGGACTACGACCTTCGTATGGGACACGCGCACGCAGTCGCTCGTGACGCAGCACTTGAGCCTGGCCGGAACGGTCCGCAATTGCGCGGGCGGTGTCACACCGTGGGGGTCGTGGTTGAGCTGCGAAGAAACCGTGCTCACGTCGGGCTTCAAACAAGAAGAGAACCTCCAACTCCAGAAGAACCACGGCTACGTGTTCGAAGTCCCCGCGAAAATGGAAGCGTCGATCGCCGACCCGATTCCCATCGTCGCGATGGGACGCTTCTACCACGAGGCCGTCTCCGTCGACCCGCACACCGGTATCGTCTATCTCACCGAAGACCGCGACGACGGACTGCTGTATCGCTTCATTCCCAAGACGCGCGGCGATTTGCACGGCGGCGGTCGCTTGCAGGCGCTGGCACTCGTGAGCGGCGCGCACAGCGCGCGCAACTGGCCGGGCGACGAGCCGCATTTTCCCGTCGGCGCCAAGCAAGCGGTCAAGTGGATCGACTTGGACAACGTCGATTCTGCCGTCGACGACTTGCGCGCGCGCGGCTTCGCGCTCGGGGCCTGTCGCTTCGCGCGCGCCGAAGGCATGTGGATGGGAGACGGCGAAGTCTACTTCGCGTGCACCTCGGGCGGGCACAACCAGATCGGGCAGATATTTCGATACGTGCCGGGCAAGCATGAAGGGACATCCCGCGAAGCGAAGTCGCCCGGCCGCATCGAGCTTTTCATCGAGCCCAACGACGCCGAGCGTATTTTGAATCCCGACAACGTCACCATCGCGCCCTGGGGCGACGTCATCGTGTGCGAAGACCACGAGAGGACGAACATCCGCATCGTCGGTGTCACGTCCGCGGGTGCGCTCTACACCTTCGCGCGCGCGCGCGTCGACGGAGAGTTCGCGGGCGCGACCTTTTCGCCCGACGGCTCGACCTTGTTCGTCAACATTCAGCAATCCGGACTGACGCTCGCGATCACGGGGCCGTGGAGGACGAGCTGATGCGCGCACCGCTCATGGCCGTTTTCGCCGGCGTGCTGTTGCTCGCGAACGACCCGCGCGCGTGCACGACGTTCTGCTTCGAGAGCCAGGGCACGCGTGTGTTCGGAAAGAACTACGACTGGAACGTCGAGGACGGGCTCGTGGTCGTGAACAAGCGCGGGGTGGCGAAGACTGCCTTCACGCAGGAGAGCCCGGCGCGATGGACCTCCGACTACGGCAGCGTCACCTTCAATCAGTACGGCCGCGAGTTCCCGAGCGGCGGCATCAACGAGAAGGGGCTCGTGGTCGAACTCATGTGGCTCGACGAGACCGTGTACCCGGAGCCGGACCGGCGCGTGGCACTCCCCACCCTACAGTGGATCCAATTCCAGCTCGACAACTCCGCTACCGTGGACGACGTGATCGCGTCCGACGCGCAGGTGCGAATTTCCGTGGCGTCGGCGCGCATCCACTTCCTCGTCGCCGACGCGAAGGGAAACGTCGCGACCTTCGAGTACATCAATGGACGCATGGTGGTCCACCGCGGCGGCGATCTTCCGTACCCGGTCTTGACCAACGACATGTACCAAGTCTCGGTCACGTACGCGCGCAACTTGGACGCGACCAAACCGCTCACGAGCTCGTCGCTCGATCGCTTCGCGCGCGCCGCGCGCGGGCTCTCACCCGCGGGACCGAAGCAAGGTGCCGTCGACCAAGCCTTCGCGCTGCTCGACGACGTCGCGCAACCCGGGTACACGCAGTGGAGCATCGTGTACGACATCGGTGCGAGGCGCGCGTATTTTCGTACGCGCCCGCGTCGCGACGTTCGCTTCGTCGATTTGAACGTTCTCGACTTTTCGTGCCGAACGCCCGTGCGCATCGTCGACGTGAACGCCCCGTACCAGGGCGACATCTCGAAGCGCTTGACCGACTATTCGTCGGATGCCAATCGCAAGCTGGTGCGCACCGCGTTCGCCGAGACCGAATTCCTGCGCGACACACCGCCGGAACAAATCGAAGCCCTCGCGAGCTATCCGGACGCGACGTCGTGTAGGCCGTAACCGAAACCACGCCCCCTTTTTCGAAGTTGCCGTTGCACACCATCGATTTTCATACTCCCGCGATGACGGTCGCGATTGCGCTCGCGATCGGCATGATGGCGCAGTCGCTCGCGTACCACCTGCGAATGCCCGGCGTCGTGATTCTGCTGGTGGTCGGCGCCGTGCTCGGCCCCGACGGACTCGGGCTCATTCGCCCCGAGGTACTCGGTGGCGGGCTATCGATCCTGGTCGGCTTCGCGATCGCGGTCATCTTGTTCGAAGCCGGTCTCAACTTCGAATGGCGTCGCTTGCGACACGAAGCCGCCATCATTCAACGCCTCGTGACCGTCGGCGCGTTGATCGCGTGGGCCGGGGCGGCGTGTGCAGCACACTTCGTCATGCACTGGGACTGGCGGCCCTCGATTCTGTTCGGGTCGCTGGTGATCGTGGCCGGTCCCAGCGTGGTCACGCCGCTCTTGCGCCGCATTCGCGTCAATCGCAACCTGCAAACCATCCTCGAGACCGAAGCGGTTTTCATCGATGTCATCGGCGTCGTTCTCGCGGTGGTCGCTTTCGAGTTCACGTTCGGATCCGACGCGCCGTCGCTGGGTGCGGCGGTGGGACACGTCGCGTCGCAGCTCGCGATCGGCGCCGCCGTCGGCATGGTCGGCGGCGGGCTCGTGTTGGTGCTGCATCGATCGCGTCGCCTAATTCCGCAAGGCATGGAGAAGGTGTTCACGCTGACGCTGGCGTGGGCAACGTTCCAAGCCAGCAACATGCTGGCACCGGAGTCCGGGATCACCGCCGCGGTGGTCGCGGGTTTGGTGGTGGGCAACGTGTGGGCGCGCGAACCGCAGCGGGCGAGCACGCTGCGCGACTTCAAAGAGCAGCTCACCGTGATGCTGATTGGAATGTTGTTCGTGCTGGTCGCCGCGTCCCTCCGCTTCGACGAAATCGCGTCGTTGGGCGTGCGCGGCTTCGTCGTGGTGGTGGCGCTCGCACTCGTCGTGCGACCGCTGCAAGTGGCACTGTGCACCGCCCGGTCGGAGCTCACCACGCGCGAGCGCGCGTTCATCGCCTGGATTTCGCCGCCCGGCATCGTGGCCGCGTCGTTGGCAACCCTGTTCTACGCGCGCATGCAGACTTTGGGCGTCGACGGCGGCGCCGGCGTGCGCGGACTGGTATTCCTCGTGATCGTGTGCACGGTGGTGGTGCAGGGAATCACCGGTGCCCCGGTGGCGCAGTGGCTCGGCGTGCGACGTCCGCGCGGTCGCGGCTTCGTCATCTTGGGCGCCAACGACCTCGCCATAGCACTCGGCCGCGAGCTGCAGGGTGCCGGCCACGAAGTCGTGCTGGTCGACGCGAATCCCGAATTGTGCGACGCCGCCGAGCGCAAGGGCTTCCGCGTCTTGAACGGCAACGCGCTCGACGACAGCATCCTGCAGCAAAGCGACCTCGACACGCGCAAGGGCATCGTGGCGCTCCTGCCCAACGGAGGCGTCAATCTTCTCTTCGCGCGACGCTCCATCGACGAGAATCGAAGCGCGCGGGTGTACGTCGCCATGCACCGCGGGGCCATCACGCCGGCGCACGTCAAGGATGCACGTGCGCGCGTATTGTGCGGCGCCGACCTCGACGTGGATCTATGGGCGAGTCGTTTGCGGCGCAACGGAGCGACGGTGGAGTCGTGGCGTTTGGAAAGCAGCGCGAAGACGGCGCGCGAGACGGCGTCGTACCCGGTCCCGCGCGACGCGCGCCACATGGTGCTCCCGATCGCCTATGCGCGCGAACAGGTCGTCATGCCGACCGACGATCGCTACGAGCCCAAGAAGGGCGACACGGTGAGTTGGCTCGTGTTCACCAAGCGCGCCGACGAAGCGCGCGAATGGTTGTCGGCGCGCGGGTGGGTGCGGTTGGACGGGGAGAATGTGTCAGCGTGATGGACGTTCAAGCGACAATCCGCAGCGCGCAATACCCGAACGATTCGCGCGCGAGGACGTCGCCAGAACGTCCATCACGCTGACGCGCCTAACCTAACGCGCGCAACACTCGTTCGATCGAAGCCGTCGTCGCCGCCGCATTCCCCGTTCCCAACAAGCCCGCCACGATTCCGACACCGATTCCGTAGGCCACGTGTCCGGCGACATGCGCCCCGGCGACCTCCGGTCCCGCGGTACGAAAGCGTTCGACCGGGTGCGTCTCGGCAACCAGCGCCATCAAGATGAACGCCATCGCGCACCCGTGGAGCGCTCCGAGGGCCCCCCCCACAGCGGTCGCGGCCGCGATCGACTGCGGTCCCACACTGCGCATGACGAGCAGGTAGCCCACCGCGAAAATACAACCCACGGAGAAATTGACGGCGAGCCCGGGGGCGAGCGAGTTCTCGTAGCGCCGGGTGACGAGGCTGCCGACCGCGCGCGTCATGTCCGCGTTGGCCCAGCCCGAACGGTGAATGAACCACATGACGCCGGTCATCAGCGCGGTGCCGACGAACCCGGCGACGATCACGATCAAGGGAAACATGGAGGGCCTCCCTCTTAGTTGGCCGAAGCATAACCCACGGGTTTGCTTGGAGTAAAGACGCGCTGTGGCCGCCGTGATACAATCCGCCGAACCCCCGTGAGGGGCTGCTCCAAAACACCGACCTACTTCGTATCAGAGTATGGGGAACACGCGAGCAGACTCGACCGACCCGGCGCGCGACGCGGCGCTCTTGCGCCGCATCCGCGATCGCGACGAGGTCGCACTCGCCGAGTTCTACGACCGGCATTCGACCTTCGTTTACAGCCTGGCGCGCAGTGTGGTTCGCGACGACGGCGACGCCGAAGACATCGTGCAGGAGGTCTTCTTCCGGGTGTGGGAACGGGCGGACGCCTTCGACCCGGCGCGCGGAAGCCCGGCCGCATGGATCACGACGCTGACGCGCCGTCTCGCTATCGACAAAACGCGCTCGCGCTCCTTCCGCTCCCGCGGTCGCGAAGCCCCGCTCGAAGCGGTGGTCGCTTCGGCGTCGAACATGGGGGCGCAAGCGGTGACGATGTCGGCGGAAGCGAACGAAGTGCTGGCCGCGCTGGAGCAGCTCGAGCCCGCGTACCGCGAAGTGATTCGGTTGTCGTACTACGAAGGATTGTCGCACTCGGGGATCGCGACCAAGCTGGGAGCACCGCTCGGGACCGTGAAGAGCCGGTTGCGCGAAGGGGTGACGCAGTTGCGTCGCATTCTCGCGATCAAGACGTAATGGACCACAAGATCGCATTCGAGCTGTTGGAGTCGTACGCATTCGGCACGCTGGACGAAGCCGAGCGCGCCGCCGTCGACGCGCATTTGCTCACCGGCTGCGCGGAGTGCGTCGCGCGCTTGCGCGACGTGTCCGAGTTGTCGGTGCGCTTGGCGCAGGCCGTCCCGCAGGTTGAAGCCCCCGCGCGCGTGCGCGATCGGTTGTTCGAGCGCGTTCGCTCGACGCACCATCCCGCGAAAGCATCGCGCGCGCCGTCGGGCGCACTGCGCTTCGCGTGGAGCACGGCTGCGATCGCGGCCGGCGTGGCCGGCATTCTCATCTGGCAAACGACGACGCTGCGCGGTGAATTGAGCGACACGCGTCGCATGCTTTCGGCGACGACGGCCGACATGGGACGACTTCGCACGGAGTTGTCGGAGTATCGCGGCGAAGTCGAGAAGTACAAGGACGCGATGATGCTGGGCGAACCGGGTGTCCGCTTCGTCAGCCTCGACGGGATGGAACCGAACCGAAGTGCCTTCGGCAGTGTCGTCACCAAACCCGACAAGAGCGCCGGCATGCTGTACGTGTATCGTTTCCCGATGGCACCTGAAGGCAAGGAGTATCAACTGTGGGGGCTGCGCGACGGATTGCCGCCGGTGAGTGTCGGCATGTTCACCGTCGACGCCAACGGTACTGCGATGCTCAACATGAAATCGATCCCGGAGTCGACGCACATCGTGGGCTTCGCAGTGACGATCGAACCCAAGGGCGGCATGCCGCAACCGACCGGCATGATGTACGTGAAGGGCATGGACCCGATGGAGGCGGGGGAAGGCTAGACCGCCCTGGTCGCCGGCCGAGAATTCGTCTAAACTTATGTGTGAAATCCGCCGAAGTGGTCGGTGCCAACCGGGAGGTGCAACATGCGCTTCTCTCGTAACCATCCAAGTCTGTTCCCGGCAGCCCTCGGACTCTCACTCGCTCTCGCCGGCAGTGCCTTCGCTCAACAGGCGAGCGTTTACATCCAGATCGATAACCAACCCGCGTGTTCGATCGACATTACCCCCGGAATACATTTCGCGCAGGTCGTCGTAGATTATTCATTCCCGTTCCAGTCCGTTCGATTCACCGCCGTGGTCCCTCCCGGGTGCTTGTATCTGGGTGATTCGGCGGTCGCCGGCGCCACGATTATCGGGAATTCGCAGACCGGCATCGAGGTCGATCTCCATAATTGTATTTCGGCGCCAGGCAACTCGGTGCATCAACCGGTACTGCAAGTCGGATTCCTGGCGAACGCCGCGATCACCGACTATACGTGGGAGGTCGGGCCGGCGTCCGGGAAGCCGACGATCGAGCTCAGTGATTGCCAAGGACTCACGATGAAGGGCACCGGAGAGTACAGCATCTACTGCGACAAATGGTTCATGCTCGGACCCTACAAGCCCAACCCGCCCGACGGCGCCGTCGACGTTGCCCTCGACGCGACGCTGAGCTTCGTCGGATTTGCCAACGAGATCGGCGTGGCGGACCATCCGATCGATTGGCCCTACCAAGGCAACGTGCACTATTGCGGTCCGTTCCTGCCGGCGCAGCCCTGCGCGCTGCCACTCGATCCCGGTACACTGCTTCCCCATACGACGTACTATTGGAGGGCGCTCAACGATTGCCTGTATTGCGAGCACGGTGAGTACGGCGCCGGCGACGTGTGGTCGTTCACGACGGGCGACGCGCCGCTCTCCACTAGCAAGACGACGTGGGGGCGCGTGAAGGCGCTGTATCGCGAGTAGGCATTCGGCTCCGGGCCGAACGGTGGTATCATTCGGCGCAATGAGTCGTATTCCGGATTGGCTTCGCACACTTCCCATCGCGCACCGCGGTCTGCACGATGTCGCGCACGCGATCGCGGAGAATTCGCTGCCCGCGTTTTGGGCCGCCGCGCGCGCGGGCTATCCCATTGAATTCGATGTGCGTCTCTTGGCCGACGGCGAAGTGGTCGTGTTTCACGACCGCGATCTCGATCGCTTGACGAGTGCCACCGGTCCCATCGCGGATCGCACGTCGGACGACATCGCGTCGCTCACACTGCTCGGCGCTTCCACCGGCGACGACCCCAAGCACGAAGACGCGCGCATCCCGCTCCTCCACGACGTGCTCGAGTTGATTCGCGGCGCGACTCCACTCTTGATCGAGATCAAGAACGAAGGCGACGTGGGCGCCCTCGAAGCGGCCACCGTCGCAGCACTCGAGGGCTACAACGGTCCCTTCGCGATTCAGTCGTTCAATCCAGCGACCGTGACGTGGTGGCGCGACACCGCTCCCGGTGTTCCGCGCGGGTTGCTCGCGGGCGACTTTCGCTTCGAGCCCGTCGACGACGCGACGCGACGTCGACTTCAGAACATGGAAGACATCGTGACCTGCGAGCCCGACTTCATCGGCTACGACATTCGTTTGCTCCCGTTCGAACGCGTCGCGCGCGAACGAAAGAGCGGGCGACCGATCATTGGATGGACGGCGCGCTCGCGCGACGAAGCCATTCGCGCGCTCGAGTTCTGCGACAACGTGATCTTCGAAGGCTTCGACGCGTCGAAATTGCGGAGCGGCTCGTGATCGCTCGCGTCCTCGTGGTGCTCGCCATCGCAGGTCTCCTGTTCGGCGGATGCGCTCGTGAGAAGAAGCCGGCTAATCTCGTATTGATCACCGTCGACACGTTACGGCCCGACCACTTGGGTTACAACGGTTACACGCGCCCGACCAGTCCCACCATCGACCGTCTCGCGAGTGAAGGCGTCGTCTTCACCAACGCGACCAGTGTCGCGGGTTGGACGCTCCCCTCGATGGCCACGATTCTCACCGGCCGCGAGCCCAAAGATCACGGTGCCGTCGACTTTCATTGGTCGCTCGACTCGTCGCTGCCCACACTTGCGAGAATCCTGCAGAGCCACGGCTACGACACCTACGGCTTCGTGAGCCACATCATGCTGACGCCGACATACGGCATGGGCGACGGTTTCTCGCATTACGATTTCTCCGTGCTCAACGTCGGCAATCCGCACGAAGTCATGACGTCGGAAAAACTGATCGAGGTCGCGCGCACCGGCATGCGCAATTTGAAGCAACCGTACTTCGTGTGGGTGCATTTCTTCGATCCGCATTTCGCGTACTTGGAGCATCCGCAGTATCCGTTCGGCAAGTCCGACCTCGATCGCTACGACGCCGAGATCGCGTACACCGACTATTACATCGACGAGCTTCTAAAGATCGTCGACCGTGGCAACACGATGGTGGTGTTCGCGTCGGACCATGGCGAGGAATTCGGCGAGCACGACGGGCAGTACCACTACACGCTGCACGGCGAAGTCATGCGCGTACCGGTGATCATCAAGGGGCCTGGGATCGCGCACCGCAAAGACGACCGCATCGTCGAGCAGATCGACTTCTTGCCGACGATCTTGAAGATGCTCGGCATCGAAGCGCCCGCGGGACTTCCCGGCCGCGACATGTTGGCGCCCGACGCGTCGCCGCACCCCGTGTTCATGGAACGCGACCGGCCGCCGCAGTGGCGCCAGCGCGGCATCGTGGTCGGCAATCACAAACTCATCGTGGTCGAAGAAGCCGACATTTCGCTCGTACCCGAGGCGAGCCGCAGCGAAGAAATCGAAGTGACCAACGTGCACCCGGGCATGTATCTCTACGACCTCGCGAAAGACCCCGGCGAGAAGACCAATCTCTTCGCGCGCGACGACTCCACGTCGCTCAAGTTGCTCGGTATCCTGACACAGCATTACGCCACCGCCTCCGCGCGTCCGCAACCGGTCCACGTCGACAAAGACCTCCTCGAAAGATTGCGAAGCTTGGGTTACGTGCGCTAGCATGGTGATATCGGGCCACCCTTCGTGCCCCATCTTCCCATGCCGTTGCGCGAAATGGTAAGATTCGGGTTAACGTGTGTTCACCTTCCTCCGGAGGCCCCGCAATGAAAACACGCCCCGCGTTCCCCGTCGTGCTCGCGCTTCTCGCCGTGCCCGCTCTCTCGAACGCCCAGTGGGCCGTGACCGGCACCCCCGTTTCCGCCGTGCAGAATGACCAGCGTGTCATCACCATGTGCAGCGACGGCGCCGGCGGAGCGATCATCGCATGGGAGGACTACCGCACCGACCCGAGCTCCGACATCTACGCGCAGAGAATCAACGCGAATGGCATTCCACAATGGGCGGCCCATGGCATCGTAGTATCCAACGCCGTCAGCTCCCAGTATCAACCCCATATGATCAGCGATGGAGCCGGCGGCGCCATCATCACCTGGCAGGATTTCAGAAGCGCAAACTACGACGTCTATGCGCAACGAATCAACGGATCGGGCACGTCGCTATGGACTGCCAACGGGGTCCTGGTTACGAACGTTGCCGGGGACCAGGTAGGGACAACCATCGTGTCCGATGGTAATAGCGGTGCCATCATTACGTGGTACGACAGCCGCAATCCTCTTCCCAATGGATGGGACATCTACGCGCAGAAGCTCAACTCCGCCGGCGTCGCGCAGTGGACGGCCAACGGAGTCGCCGTGTGCACGGCCGGGGCGGATCAGTCGCTCCCGCAAATCACGACTGATGGAGCCCAGGGTGCGATCATCGTGTGGCGGGATCTTCGCGCCGGCGCCGGCACGTATGACCTCTACGCCCAGCGCGTTCTCACCAACGGCGGGGTGCAGTGGGGCAACGGGGTCGCGGTGTGCACCGCGGCCAACACCCAGGATGGGGCCGTGATTGTCAACGACGGGGGCCAGGGCGCCATCATCGCCTGGCAGGACTATCGAAGCGGAACGAACTACGACATATACACGCAGCATGTGAATGGCCTCGGCGGTATGCTCTGGGCGGCAAACGGGCTCGGAATCTGTACGATGGCAAACAATCAGTTCGGCGTGTCGATGATCCCGGACGGGAGCCAGGGGTTCCAGGGCATCTACATTGCCTGGAACGACCAGCGCGACTCGACAAACGGTAACGATGTCTACGTCCAGCGGGTTTCCGCTTTCGGAAACATACTGTGGATCCAGCAGGGTCTGGCGGTAGCCACAGGACCCACAAACGAGCAGACACCTACGCTCACCAGCGATGCAGCCAACGGTGTGATGGTGATATTCAACGCCGGTAGCGGATCGACTGACGCGGGGCTCTGGGCTCAGCGCCTTGATAACAACGGCTCGGCATACTGGGCGACAAACGGTGTGCGCGCGACCAACTACGCGTTTGGGTACTCTTACGCGCCCATGCCGATCGCGGATGGTTTCGGTAACGTGATCGTGGGCTGGGTCGCATATCCCAGCGGATACCCTATCGACGCGAATGTGTACGCTACACGCATTGACGGTCGCTTCGGATACTGGGGCAAGCCGGACCCGACGCTGTTTGCGGTCAAGGATGTTCCCAACGACCAGGGCGGCAAGGTGCGCCTCGAGTGGTACGCTAGCTCGCGCGATCAATTGAACGCGCAGGTCATCACCAATTACACGATCTGGCGCGCCATCGATCAGGCCATGTACGCCAATCTGGTTGCGGCCGGAGTGCCGGACGTGAAGATCACGGATCCGGCGTCGAGCTTCACCGGCAAGGCCGTTCGTCACGACAAAGCCCCGGCGGTCGATTACTTCTGGGAGCTGATCGGAACGCAGGCCGCCGCGTACCGATACGCGTACGCGTTCACGGCCGCAACCAGTTTCGATTCGACCGCCACGAACTCTGCCACACATCGCTTCCAGATTCTCGCGCACGCCGGCAGCGATCTCATCAACTGGCCATCGAATGTTCTCTCAGGCCGATCGGTCGACAATCTGGCGCCGCCGGCGCCCCTGTTTCTCACTGCGCAACGCGTCGGGAACGACGTCCATTTGAAATGGAACGGCATGCACATCGCGGATCTCGACAAGTACACGGTGTACCGCAAGATATCGGCGGGCGTGACACCCATTCCGGCCAACTTCCTCGCTGACGAGAACGATACCTTGCTGACGGACGCCACCGCACCCGCGAGCGCGGCGTACTACATCGTCACGGCGAGCGACATCCACCAGAACCAGGGCACGAAATCCAGCGAGGCGTTCGTGGCGCCGACGTCGGGCGTGGATAACACGCCGCCCATCACGGCATTGACCGTCCTGCAGAATCATCCCAACCCGTTCATGGGTACGACCGAGCTGCAGGTGGGACTGCCCGCGAAGAGCGATGTGCGCGTGGAGATCTACGACGTAGCGGGAAAACGCATTCGAACGACACTCGTGCCCGCGCAGTCCAAGGGATGGAACACGCTGCGGCTCGATGCCCGCGACGGGCGCGGCGCGGCGCTTCCGAGCGGTGTGTACTTCTATCGTGTCCACGCCGGTGGCGAGACGGTCACGAGGAAGATGGTGATCGCACATTAGCGATTGTCGGTCCGTGGCGGCTGCAGCGCCCGCCACAATCAATCATTCCGCGAATGGTTTTCGGTCTGGTCACCGCATCTTCGGAGGCTCTGCTATGAAACCCCGGCTCCTGTTTCCCGTCGTCCTCGCACTTCTCGTCATGCCCGCCGTCTCGAATGCCCAGTGGGCCGTGACAGGCACCCCCGTTTCCGCCGTGCAGAATGACCAGCGTGTCATCACCATGTGCGGCGACGGCGCGGGCGGGGCGATCATTGCATGGGAGGACTACCGCACCGACCTGAGCTCCGACATCTACGCGCAGAGAATCAGTTCCACCGGTGTTCCGCTGTGGACGGCGAACGGTGTCGTGGTATGCAACGTCAATCCGGGCGCACAGTATCAACCCCGGATGATCAGCGATGGAGCCGGCGGCGCCATCATCACCTGGCAGGATTTCAGAAGCGCAAACTACGACGTCTATGCGCAACGAATCAACGGATCGGGCGCGCCGCTGTGGACTCCCAACGGCATCGTAGTTTCGAACGCCGCCAATGACCAGGTGGTGCCGGTGCTCGTTTCCGATGGTAACGGCGGCGCCATCATCGCGTGGTATGACGATCGGGGCCCCAACCCGCCGAATGGATATGATATCTACGCGCAGAAGGTGAACTCGGCCGGCGCGATGCAGTGGACGGTGAACGGCGTCGCAGTGTGCACGGTGGCGTTCGACCAGACCGTTCCGCAGATCACAAGCGACGGAGCGCAGGGTGCGATCATCGTGTGGTCAGATCTTCGCCTCGGCCTCGGTACGTATGACATCTTCGTCCAGCGGGTTCTTGCCAACGGCGCAATGTCGTGGACACCCAACGGGGTGGCGGTAATCGCCGTGGGCAACAACCAGACCGCACCCGTGATCGCCAGCGACGGGACCAACGGCGCCATCATCGGCTGGCAAGACTATCGAACCGCAACAAACTGGGACGTCTACGCGCAGCGTGTCAGCAGTGCGGGCGCTCTTCTCTGGGCTGGAAACGGGCTCGCCATTTGTACGATGTCAAACGATCAGTTCGGTGTATCGCTGCTCCCCGACGGGAGTCAGGGCGCCTTCTTTGCCTGGACCGACGCGCGCGACATATCCACCAACAGCAACGATGTGTACGCACAGCGTGTGGGCGGCGCCGGAAACGTGCTCTGGTCCGCCCAGGGGTTACCGGTATCCGTCCTGGCCAACGTCCAGCAGGAACCCCGCCTCACCAGCGACGGTGCCAACGGTGTGATTGTGGTGTGGGGCGATGGTCGCAGCACAACCGAGCAGGGTCTTTATGCCCAGCGCCTGGACGGCAACGGCTCAGCGTTCTGGGCGGCCAACGGTGTGCGTGAGACCAATTACAACTTTGGGTACTCTAACCAGCCCACAACGATCGCGGACGGTTCCGGCAACGTGATCGTGGGGTGGTACGCATATCCCGCCTATCCCACGGAGTCGAACGTCTATGCCGCCCGCATTGACGGTCGCTTCGGATACTGGGGCAAGCCGGACCCGACGCTGTTTGCGGTCAAGGATGTTCCCAACGATCAAGGCGGCAAGGTCCGCCTCGAGTGGTACGCGAGCTCGCGCGATCAATTGAACCAGCAGGTCATCACCAATTACACGATCTGGCGCGCCATCGATCAGGCCATGTACGCCAATCTGGTTGCGGCCGGAGTGCCGGACGTGAAGATCACGGATCCGGCGTCGAGCTTCACCGGCAAGGCCGTTCGTCACGACAAAGCCCCGGCGGTCGATTACTTCTGGGAGCTGATCGGAACGCAGACCGCCGCGTACCGATACGCGTACGCGTTCACGGCCGCAACCAGTTTCGATTCGACCGCCACGAACTCTGCCACACATCGCTTCCAGATTCTCGCGCACGCCGGCAGCGATCTCATCAACTGGCCGTCGAATGTTCTCTCAGGCCGATCGGTGGACAACCTCGCGCCGCCGGCGCCGCTGTTCCTGACGGCACAGCGCATCGGGAACTACGTCTATCTGAAATGGAACGGCGTTCACGTTCCCGATCTCGACGGGTACACGGTGTACCGCGCGACGTCGACCGGTGTCTCGCCGATTCCGGGGAACTTCCTGGCCAACGACAACGACACGTTGCTCGCCGACAGCTCGGCTCCAACGAGCGCGCTCTACTACATTGTTACCGCGTCCGACATCCACCAGAACCGGAGCGTGAAATCCAACGAGGCCGCCGTCAGCGCGACCACGACTGTGGGCGATCTCCCGCCGATTTCGGCGCTCACGGTTCTGCAGAATTCCCCCAACCCGTTCACCGATGAAACACAACTGCGGGTGGGGCTGCCCGCGAAGTCCGACATTCGCATCGACGTGTACGACGTTGCGGGACGCCGTGTGCGCGAGCTTGTCTTGCCCGCGCAGGCGCGGGGCTGGGTCGCCGTGCGCATGGATGCCCGCGATGACCACGGGCGCTTGCTCGCGAGCGGTGTGTATTTCTATCGCGTACACGCGGGCGCGGAAACGATTACGAAGAAAATGGTGATTGCGCGGTAGACGCAACGCCACTCGAGTTCCAGTGGCACCTCTGGCATACCGACGACTCTCGTGAACGTGCTATTATCGGGGCTTCTTGGAGGAGGCCCCATGCGTTACGCGTTCTGGACCGTCGATGTGTTCACCGACCGCGCGTTCGGTGGCAATCCGCTGGCCGTCTTTCCGTATGCCAATGGATTGACGACCGAGCAGATGCAGCTGATCGCGCGCGAATTCAATCTCAGCGAAACCGCCTTCGTGCTTGCCGGCCGAATCGCCCGAGCACACCTTCCGACTCCGCATCTTTACACCCGCGGTCGAGCTTCCGTTCGCGGGACATCCCACCATCGGTACCGCCTTCGTGCTGGGATTGTGCGGTCGCGTCGAATTGAAGAGCGAGCGAACACGCATCGTGCTGGGCGAAAAGGTCGGGCCGGTCCCGGTCGAAATTCGTTCGGCGTCGGGCCAGCCTGTCTTCACGCAACTCACCACCGCGAAACTCCCCGAGTGGGGACCGAGTCCGCCGCCCTCCGAAATGGTGGCGGCCATGCTCTCGCTCGACCCGACCGACGTACTCGACGACGCGCGCGACGAGCCGCAGGCGATCTCGTGCGGGATGCCGTTCTTGTTCGTGCCGCTCAAGTCGCTCGATGCGGTTCGCCGTGCGCGGCTCAATTGGGAATGGGCGAATCAGTACCTCGCGGGCGCCTGGGCCCCGCAGATCTACGCCTTCTCGTACGACGTCGAGACCAGCGGAGCGACCGTCCACGCCCGCGCCTTCACCCACTTCGTCGGGGTCGAAGAGGACCCTGCCACGGGCTCGGCGGCCAGCGGACTCGCGGGTTATCTTGCAAAGCGAGAACGCCTTAAGGACGGGTACGACGCGCTGGCGGGTGGAACAGGGGATCGAGATGGGTCGACCCAGCCTGATCGACGTCGAAGCCGACGCCCGCGACGGTGCCCTCACGGCGGTCCGAGTCGGGGGCTCGTCGGTCGTGGTTTCGGAGGGTCATTTGTTGGTGCCATAGGGAGTTTGGGCCGTCGATCTGCTATAATCTTCCCCACGCAGCTTCAATTCCGAGATCGTTTCGGCGGCCGCGCGCGACCGGCAATCGCGCAACCGTGCCGACGCCAACCTTCTCGAGTCTAACGAGTAGTACAGACGGATGCCCCGAACCGCCACCCAGCATCCGTCTGACGGCTCTCACGTTGTGAGATCGGCGTGGCAAGGGATTCGTACGCACGGTGAATACCATGCGCCGGCTCGGCGTTTTTGTTTGCGTGCTCGTCGTCGCGGCGTTGTCGAAAACACCCGCTCGCGCCGCCGTACTCGCGCCCTCCGCGGATCCCGTCACATCCTTCATCACGGTTGCCGATTCAATCGCTCGCACCGAGGGCGACGCCGGTCTTTCTACCTTCGTCTCCGATAACGCGATCCTCGTGGGCGCGTCGGTCGCGAAGTTGGTCGACGTCGCCTTTCAAGTTGCGCAAGGCGGTGACGCCAAGGCCGCGGCGGAGAACATCGCCTTCGCCAAGAAAATCGCCGCCGCACACGAAGCGCACGGCGGCACCGTGGTCGCGCGCGGTTTGATCGCGACCTACGAGAAATGGACCCCGGCGCAGCGCAAGTCGCGCGTGAGCGCCATGGCGCTCGAAGAAGAGGCGACGACCGCGCGCAACGCGGGCGACGTCGCGAAAGCGGTGGCGTCGCTCGACCAAGCGCGCGCCCTTTACGAAAAAATCCGCGACGCGCACTCGGTGGCGCTCAATTGGGGAACGCGCGGTCTCACGCAATTCGGTAAGGGCGATTGGGACGTCGTCATCGCCGACTACGACAAAGCGCTGGCCGCGCGACGCGCGGTCGAGGACCGCATCCTCGAGGGCCGCACCCTCAATGGCCTCGGCACCGCCTACCAAAAAAAGGGCGAATACGACCAGTCGATTCAGTACTACCAACAGGCGATCGACCTGCGCACCCAGACCGGCGACTTGCCGGGACTGGGGACGTCGCTCACTTATCTGGGACACGTCTACGATGCCACGCGGCGCTTGGTACCAGCGCGCGACTGCTATGAACGCGCGCTCCCGATTCTGGAAGCGCAGGGGAATCCGCGCCCGATGGTCGAATTGCTGAGCGGCCTGGGAGCGCTCAACACCAACATGGGGCGCATGGACGCCGCCAACGACGCTTACCGGCGGGCCATCGACTTGGCAGCCAAGAACGGCCTGGCCGACGTCGAGATCTTGTGCCGGTGCAACCTGGCCGACAACTACGCGCGCAGCGGTCGCTTCACCGAGGCGATGGCCGAGTTCGATGTCGTCTTTGCGAAGCTCGACGCGGTCGACGCCGAACAGAAGGCACGCTTCTACCAGGAACGCGGCAACGCGTACATGAACATGGGCGAATTGAGTTCCGCGCGCGAAGACTTCCTCAAGTTCGTCGAGCTCGCCAAGGAAGTCGAAGATCCGACCTTCGCGATCGAAGCCCAGCACGCCATCGGGCAGCTCTACCGCGAGATGGGCGCCTATGACCGCGCCCTGGCCGCGGCCGACGCGGAGCAGAAGCTCGCCGAAGCGGCCGGCAATGGTCGCAGCTACCGCGAAGCGCTGGCGCTGCGCGGCGAGATCGAGTTCTTGATGGGAAACCTCGACGCGTCGCTCTCCACGTGGCAAGAAGCACTCGCGCAGGATCAACAAGACCAAGTGCCCGTGTCGACCCTGGCCGACGAGTTCAACATCGCGCTCGTCCTCGCGAAGATGGGCAAGACCACCGAAGCGCGCACCGAATTGAGGGCCGTGCTCGCGCGCACCCAGACCGAAGGCCTGCCGCACTGGGGTTGGGCGTGCCTGATCAACATCGGCCATACCTTCGAGCAAGAGAACGCCGACAGCGCCGCGGCCTACTACGAAGTTGCCCTCGCGCGCATCGAAGCCGCCAGCACCGAAGCCGGTGACGCCGCCATCCAAACCGGCTACCTCTCGGGACAGCGGCGTTACTACTACGAAGAGGTCACGCGCTTCTACGCCTCGACCTACGCGCGCACGCACGAGGCACGATGGTCAGAGCGCGCGTTTCGAACCATCGAGCGTGCGAAGTCGCGCGGGCTCGTGGAGCTTTTGCGCGAGGACGTGGCCGGGAAGACCACACCCGAAGAGAACCAGGTCCTCGACCAACTCTACTCGCTCGACCCGAAGCAGCCCGGCTACGCCGACGAGCGCTCGCAGCTCGAAGGTCGTTATGCCGAGATGCGACGCGCGCGTGTGGGCAGCGCCGTGGGTGCCTTGGACCCGAGCCACGACGTCGCGGCACTCGACTTCGTCTCGAAGACGCTGCCCGACAAGACGGTCTTGCTCGAATACGCGCTCGGCGATTCGGCCTCGTTCGTGTGGGTGGTCGATGGCAAGGGCAGCGACCTCGTACAGCTCCCGCGACGCACCATAATCGATCCGGAAGTGCGTCGCCTGCGCGATGCACTGGCGCGCGTCGACGGCGGCGAAGCGGCACTGCTCAAGTCGTCGCGCGCGCTGTACGAAACATTGGTGGGTCCCGCCGAAGCGCGGTTGAAGGGCGCCAAGACGGTCCTGATCGTGCCCGACGGATCGCTGTTCGAGTTGCCGTTCGAAGCGCTCTTGGCGGGAGAGCCCGTCGCAGGCGGCGACTGGCGCAAGCAGCCGTTCTTCGCGCGCGCGCACGCCGTGCTGTACGCGCCGTCGTCGACGGTGTACGCGGCGATGAAGGCCGCGCCCAATGAGCGCGAATACGACCACGACCTGCTCGCGGTCGGCAACCCCGACTTGACGGCACTCACCGAAAACGGCAAGCCGCTGGCACCGCTCCCGTTCGCCAACGAAGAGGTCGTCGCCATTTCGGAGCGCGTGAAAGACTCGCGCAAGATCGTGCTGACCGGTGCGGCCGCCAGCGAAGCCGCGGTGAAGCACGAACTGGGCAACGACGCGCCGCGCGTCGTGCACCTGGCCACACACGGATTGGTGGACGCGCGCGAACCGATTCGCTCCAGCGTCGCGCTCTCACCGAGCGACCACGAGGACGGCTACTTCCACACGCTGGAAATTCTCGCCATCCCGATGCACAGCCAGCTCGTCGTCATGTCGGCGTGCGAGTCCGCGCGCGGAGAAATCTCGCGCGGCGAAGGTGTGGTCGGGTTGAGTCGCGCCTTCCTCGCGTCGGGTGCGGGCTCCGTCGTCGCCAGTCTGTGGTCCGTCTCCGACGAGTCGACCGCCCAGCTCATGAAAACATTCTATGACCGCATGTTCGGAAAGAAGCGGTCCGCCAGTCGGGCGCTCAACGAAGCGCGCTTAGCACTCCTCGATACCGAAAAGTATTCGCACCCGTTCTACTGGTCGCCCTTCGTGGTGACGGGAACGGAGCGTTCGCCGTGGTAGTGGATCCGCGGTAGTTGGGGCCCCGACGGGCCCGTCCTGCAGTTCTCAATCGCCGAATGGGGAGAAGGTTCGAAAACCGAGAGGGGTTCGTCATGACCCGGAGTCTGATTCGTTTGTCCACGATGGTGCTGGCGATCGGCGTCGTCGCGGTGAATTCGTTCGCCACGCAAGTGATCCAGCAGACGCCCAAGCAATTGGCGACAGCGTCGCAACTCGTCGTCGACGGCAAGGTCTCGAGCGTTCGTTCCTACTGGAACGACGACCACTCGAAGATTTTCACCGAAGCGATGGTCGCGGTCGGTTCCACCTACAAGGGCGGGTCGACGTCGACCGTTCGCGTCGTGCAAATCGGCGGTGTGGTCGACAACGTGCGCATGACCGCAGCTGGTGCGCTGCAGTGGAAGAAGGGCGAGGAAGTCCTTTTGTTCCTGGAGCCGTCGGTGCCGGGCGCGTTTCAAGTCGCCGGGTTTTCGCAGGGCAAGTACTTGATCGAGCGCGACGCCACGGGCAAGGCCTTCGTCAAGCAGGCCCTGCCGCCCGACAGCGGCGATGCCAAGACACTCGCGAGCGACGCGCAGCCGAGCGCCGCCGCGCAGAAAATCACCCTGGAGCAGTTCCTCGATAGCGTGCTTCCGAGCGAGTAAACGTACTCGCCTCGGCTTTGGAGGCATGTCATGAACGTATCGCTTAGATCGACGCTCGCCCTCATCGTCATGTTGACGGTCGGTGTTATCTCCGTGCACGGACTCATCCCCGACGATCCCGACGGCGACGGCGTCCCCACTTCCGACGATCTCTGCCCCCTCGAAGACGCGTCGGGCTTCGATCGCAACGGCGACGGCTGCATCGACGACGGCGCCGGCGCGCGGCACGTCGAGTACTGGGGCGTCGACGACGCCACGGTGATGTACTTCATCAACGACCAGGGTGCGCCCGGTGTGGCCGGTAACAGCGATCTGGACGCGATCCAAGCGTCCTTCAACGCGTGGACGTCGATTCCCGGGACCGAACTCGCCGTGTCGTACGGCGGCACCGTCGCGCAGGAGACCACCGACGGCTTGGACCACGTGAACCTCGTCACCTTCGTGGACAACAGCTATCCGTTCGGTTTCTCGACCCTCGCGGTCGGGTTGAGCACCAGCTTCGAAGCCGACACGTTGATCGACGGGCGCGTGTATCGCCCGGGTGAAATCTTCGACGCCGACATGATCTTCAATCCGCTGTTCACGTTCCGCACGGCACCCGGACTCGGCGTGCAGGACATCCAGAGTGTGGCCACGCACGAGGCCGGCCACATGCTCGGCATTTCGCACACCGCGGTGCGCACGTCGACGATGTACTTCGTGCTCCCGCCGGGACAGAACGCACGCTCGCTCGAAGACGACGACCTCGCCGCGTACCGCAAGGCCTACGGCGACGCGGCCACCATGACGAACTCGAGCCGCCTCGAAGGCACCGTCGTCGACGGACAGTCGAGCGACCCCATGCCGGGCGCGATCGTGCTCGTGATCAACGAAGCGTCGGGCGACACCAGCGCGTGCGACTTCACGATGCCCGACGGCTCGTTCACCTTCGTCGGCCTGCCCGCCGGCGACTATTTCGTGTCGATTCGCCCGCTCGACGGCACTTCGCCCATCGACTACATGACCGCGGGCAACATCAACGCTTTCATCTCGGAACACCTGCGCGTCGATTTCCTCCCCGAGTCGTACGACGCGGCGGAGTCGAATAGCGACGACGCCAACGACCGCACCGCGGTGGCCGTGAGCGCCGGTTCCACCACGACGGTGGCGATCATCACCAACATCGACGCGACACCGCCCGAGGTCGTGAGTGCCAGCCCGTCCGACGGCACGCCCGCGGCCGCCATCGACGGCGCCTACGTGATTCGTTTCTCCGAGCGCATCACCACCAGCACGTTGAGCGATGCGTTCTCGTTCCGCCACGGGATCACGGGTGTGGCGGGCAACATCGCGGTGCTCGACGACGACTCGGTGATCGTGTTCACGCCGCTCTCCCCGCTGGCGTTCTCGACCACCTACACGCTGACCCTCGACACCGACTTGGAGGATCTCGCGGATAACCCGCTCGCCAGCGACTTCAGCATGACCATCGTGACCGAGGCCGAGCCTCCCGTCAGCATCTCGAGCATGGCACCCAACAAGGGTGTGGTGGGCAACGCGATCGTGATCAACGGCCGCGGCTTCGACCCCGGCGCGACTGTCAGTTTCGACGGCGTCGACGCCCCGGTTTCGCGACTCAATCCCACTACGATCTTGGTGCAAGTCCCCGAAACCGCGACCACGGGCGACGTGATCGTCACCAATCCCGACTTTCAAACCAGCAACGCGCTGGTGTTCACCGTGCTGTCGCAAGCCGAAGTCGCGCGCGGCTACGAGAGCGGGAGTGCGCCCTTGTCGTCGGCGCCCAACGCGCTCTCCCTCGCACCCGACGGGAGCTATGCGTACGTCGCCGTCACCGGCGGCGTCGAGGCCATCGTGGTGGATCCGGCGTTGAGCGGCTATCTGTCGCACACGCTGATTGCGGCCCCGGGGCGCTTCGTCGACGTCGCGGCCACACCCGACGGACGCCGCGTCTACGCGGTCAACGACGACGCCAACCAGATCGTCGAAGTCGATTCGGATCCGACGTCGGGTCAGTTGCTCCACACCATTCTCGCGTCGCGCGCACTCGGTGCTAAGCCGCGCGGCATCGTGGTCGATCCGTTCGGCTACCGCGCGTACGTCTCCACCGACGAAGCCGAAGTGCAGGTGTGGGACATTCGCCTGGGCAGCGTCAACTATCAGAAGCAAGTGAGCGTGCTGCACGCGCCCGACGGCATCGCGTTGGTCGGACCCATGGCCATCATGCCGGAAGGCGATCAACTGATCGCCATCGGCGGCTCCGGCGAGTTGTTCTTCTACGCCCTCGGTCCCGACGCGCTGACCAGCCGTGTCTCGGTCAATCCCAACGCGCGCGATCTCGTGATCGACCCGCAGGGCCAGCGCGCGTACGTCAGTGCCACGAACGGCGTGGTTTCGGTGGTGAGCGTCGACGCAACACCGTTCTTCGTGCAGGACATCACCACCGGCGGATCCATTCGCGGACTCGACACGACGCCGGCCGGCCTCTATCTATACGCGTCCAACCGCGAGCTCAATAATATGCCGATCGTCGACCTCGACGAGACGCACGGCACGTTCCGCAGTGTGGTCGAGACCGCGCCGCAAATGGCGAACCCGGTCGACGTGGCGGTCTCGAGCGACGGCATCTTCGCGTACTCGGTGCTGCAAGGCGACGTGGCGTCGGGCCCGCGTCTCGCCGTCACCACCATCGGCATCGGTCCCACACTCCTGAGCATGCTTCCCACCGCGGGCCAGCCGGGGACCCAGGTGGTCTTCGCGTTGTCGGGCGTCGGCGAGGACCCCGGCGTCATGGAAGTCGACTTCAACGGCGCGACCGTTGTCGCCGAGCAGGTGACATTGACCACGGTCGTGGCGACCGTGCCCGACGGTGCTACGACGGGCCCGGCCAAAGTCATCTTCACGGTGTCGGGAGCGACGTCCGGCCAGGCGTCGAACCCGATGCGATTTGAAGCGCTGGAGCCTTCCGGTTCCGGCAACATTCGCTTCTCGGGAAACCTGGCGAGAGATCCTTCGATATCGTCGTGTGACTACTACACGCCCGTGATCGCCATCTCGCCTTCGGGTGAGTATCTCTACGCGGGATGCGGCGGCACCAACGAAGTCAACGTGTACGACATCCGCCCCGGGAGTCCGAACTTCCACAAGCAGATCGGCGCGTTCGGAGATTTGGCGGGCGCGGGGTTCCCGGTGGATGACATCGCCATCACCCCCGACGGCAAGGTGGCGTTCGTGGCGGGCGGCATGGTAGATCCCGCGGACCCGCGGCGCATTCAGACTTTCTTCGCGGACCCCGCCGACCCGCGCTTCGTGACGCGTGGCCCCGCGGTTCCGAGTCCCAATGTCGTGATTCCGTTCGTCACCACCAATCCCAACAACCGTACCGTGGTGGCGGTCGCAAGGGGCACCTCCGACAGCGTCATAATCTTGAATGCCGGCAACGTGTCCGGCGGCACGCCACCCGTTTTCGTCGACAGCACCGGCACGGGCCAGACCGTCGCGGACGTCGTTCATCATCCCGCGAGCCGCGTCGCGTACGTGGCCTTGCAAAGCGGATTGATCCGCACGTTCATCACCGACTTCTCCGCCCCGGACTACGGTGTCGGGGTGGGATCCTTCGAGACCGGACTCACCGAGATTTGGTCCATGGCCATGTCGGGCGATGGATTACGCCTGTACGTGTACGGCTACTTCTTTACGGACTTGTATCCGTATTTCGTCCAGACCTACGACACGACCGACCCCCGGAATCCCGTGTTCCTGACCGACTGCGAGACCAGTCTGGAGACGGTGGGGCCGGGCAACCGTGAACGCTTCGCACTCGCACCGCAGGGTGACTTCGCAATTCGCACCCTCGGCGACGCCGGTCTTGTTCCGCTGGAACACCGACTGCGTGAGTAGCCCCGCCGACGTCCCGTTCCCGACGCAGAACTTGCTCGACATGGCCTTCACGCCCAACGGAACGCGGCTGTACGTCGCCAACCAGTTGGCCGGGCAGATACAGTCGTTCGACTTCGTGTCGGTGAACGACATCGTCAAGGTATCGGGCGACAATCAGAACGGCGTCGCCGATGAGGCGCTGCCGGCGCCGGTGCGCGTCCAGTTGGTGTCGACGTCGAGCGGCTCGCTCGAAGGCGTGCCGGTCACATTCGCGGTGACGGGCGGCGGCGGCTCGATCCTGACTTCCGCGGGGCCGGTCACGTCGGCGGTCGTGGCGGCCGATCGACAGGGATTCGCGCAAGTCACGTGGAAGCTCGGCGCGCCGCTGGGCGACCAGACGGTTAATGCCACCGCCTTCGTCATTGGCGCCGCGGGGGCGACCTTCCACGCGACGGCGGGTACGGATCCGACGACGCTGCCGCTTTCGCTCGCGGAAGTGGTACCGCTCAGCGGATCGAACGACATCAGCCCGTCGACGGCACTGCTCGCGACGTTCAGCCGTCCCATCGATCCGGCCACGATCAGTTCGGCGTCGTTCTATTTGCGCGCGGCACCGACGGGGCCGGCACTGCCGGCGACCTTCGGCTTCACCGACTCCGACCGCAAGATCTCGGTGACGCCGTCGTCGGCACTCGGCGTGGCCACCGTGTACGAGATCGTCCTGACGGGTGCGATCGCGGCACCCGGAGGAAGTGCGCTGACCAATCCGACCGTGAGCAGCTTCACGACCGTTGCGGCAACACCGCTGCACGTGTCGTCGGTGTGGCCGCCGAGTGCCATCGAAGGCGTTCCCGTGACACTGTCGGGGCAAGGCTTCGACCCGGTGTTCTCTTCCAATACGGTGTTCTTCAACGGTGTGGCGGCAACGCCGACCTCGGGTACTTCCGACGCGCTGCTCGTGAACGTGCCGCTGGGCGCGCTCTCCGGCCCCGTCACCGTGGTGACGAGCGCCGGTACGTCGAACGCGGTCGCGTTCACAGTACTCGAGCGGTCGAGCTCCCACATCGACGAAGTGGTGGCGACCATCGGCACGGCGTCCGGCACCAAGAGCGTGGCCGTCTCCGGCGACGGTGCCTTGTGCTACTCCTTGGGCACCGACGGCGACATCGTCATCCCGATCAATCTGGAGGATGAGACCACGTATCCGTCGATCCCGGTGGGCGACCAGCCCGTCGCAATCGTCATGCACCCGGGCGGGGCACTCGCGTACGTCGCGAATTTCGGCTCGGGTTCGGTGTCCGCGATCGACGTCGACCCGGCGTCGGGCAGCTTCAACAGCGTGGTGACGTCGCTCAACGTGGGCGCGAACCCGACCGACCTGGCCATTGCGCCCGACGGCGACCGCCTCGCGGTGGCCAACGCCGGGTCGAGCGACGTGAGCATCGTCGACACCGACGAGACCAGTGTTGCCTACAACGAGGTCGTGGCGACCATCGGCACGGCTTCGGGTAGCAAGAGTGTTGCGTACTCCGGCGACGGCACGCTGTACGTGGGCACCAACACGTCGATCCTCGTGCTCGAAGCAACCGCCGGCACCGGCTACGAAGTGACGGCGACGATCGGGACCACGTCGGGAACGAAGAGCGTCGCGGTCTCCGGCGACGGAACCATGCTCTTCGCACTCACCGACGCCGGCGAGTTGCTCGTGATCGACATCCAAGACGGCAGTTCGTCCGAGAACAGCGTAGTAGCGACGATCGGGACCACGTCCGGAACCAAGAGCGTCGCCGTTTCCGGCGATGGCACGTTGCTCTACCTCGTGCAGGAGGACTCCGACGAGGTCATCATCATCGAGGTCGAGACGATTCCGGGCGTCGGCGTGACGAACCCCCACGGCGCGGCGGCCTTCACCGTGCGCACGCGGCAGGTCGGCACTCTCACGACGGGCGACGACCCCGCCGACGTGGCGGTCGATCCGTCCGGCAGCGGCCGCGTCGTCGTCGCCAACGCGGGTGCGAAGACGGTGACGATCTATGGCCGGCCGTTCACCGCTGTCGAAGCCGATTTCACGCTCATTCCGGGCATCATCATTCCGAAGTTGCCGGGCTTCTACGTGCTGGGCGTTCTCCGGCTGCCATCGCCGATGAACGTGCACGACGTCGACATCGCGAGTGTGCGCCTCTTCGGCACCGTCGGTGTGGCACCGGGAAGATTCTTCTTCACCGACGTGAATCACGACGGGCAGGACGAGCTCTCGATGCTGTTCTGCCGCGATGAGTTTTTGGCCGCGATGCCGGAGAACGGCGAGCACGTGGACGTCGTGTGCACGGGGCTTGCGGCGAGCGACGAGTTCGAAGGCCACGACGACATTCGTGTGTTGCGCCCGACGATCACCAAGCCGGAAGAACACGAGCGCGTCATCGGCGGACAGCCGTTCACGTTCCGCTGGACGACGCCGCTGCAGATTCTCCCGTGCGACCAGGTGAAGATCGAGTGGCGACAAAACGGCGACGACACCGACCACATCGATTGCGACTTCCACGTGGACGCCGAAGAGGAAGCGGGCGGAATGGCGGTGACGAGCGAGATCGACGAGCTCCAGCGCTTGAACGAACCGGCCGAGGTGGCGAGCGACGACTGGACCTTGATTGCGAACCATGTGAACAACGACGGCGACTACACATGGAACGTTCCGTTCGGCTATTTCCCGAATGCGAGAGTTCGCATCACGCTGTTGTGGTTCGGCTTCAAGGTGGGAAGCAGTGAAGTCCCGTTCATGATCGAGATGCCGGTCGCGACGCGCTTGCAGTCGTTCGACGTGACCATGGAAGACGGGAGTGCGGTCTTGCGCTGGGAGACCTCGTTCGAAGCGGGAATGGAAGGCTACCAAGTCGTACGATCCGAGCAAGAGACCGGTCGTTACGACGCCGTCACGAAAGACATAGTGCGCGCGAGCGGGTCGACCAGCGGCGGGACCTACGAGTACCGCGACGAGTCGATCAGTGCCAACCGCACCTACTGGTACAAGCTGCGCGAAGTCGCCGACAACGGACTGGGGAGCGAATACGGGCCGTACTCGGTCACGTACCGGGTGACGAACAAGTTGGACCAGAACGTGCCGAACCCGTTCAACCCGACGACCGTGATCAAATACGCGATCGCGAGCGACAACGCGGTGAACCTCACGATCTACGACGTGGCGGGACGCAAGGTGCGGACACTCGTCAACGAGCGTCAGCGCGCCGACGCGTACCGGATCACGTGGGATGGTTCGAACGATACGGGCCAGAAGGTCGCGAGTGGTGTGTACTTCTACAAGCTCGTGGCCGGGAAGTTTACGCAGACCAAGAAGATGGTGCTGTTGAAGTAGGAACCGAAGCGGATCGTTGTCCGCGGAAGGGTCAATGCCATGAAGACGACGCTCCTGAAGTTGTCGATCGTGAGTGCCATGCTCGTGTTCGGCGCCTTGTCCGCGCCCGGGTTCATTCCCAACGACGCCGACGGTGACGGCGTTCCCGATTCCGTGGACGTGTGTCCGGGTGAGAATTCGTCTAGCTTCGATCGCAACGGCGACGGATGCATCGACGCGTTCGTCGGCGCGCGCCACATCGAGTACTGGGGCGTCGACGATGCCACCATCACGTACGTCATTAATGATCAAGGCGCGCCCAATATCAACGACGGGAGCGATCTGACCGCGATTCAGAGCGCGGTCGGGACGTGGACGGCGATCCCGAACACGGGACTCAACGTCGTCTACGGCGGAACCACGACGCAGGCCAACTCGAACGGCCTCGATCGCATCAACCTCGTCACCTTCGTCGACAACGCGTACCAGTTCTCGAACTTGGTCCTCGCGGTAGGGCTTTCGACCAGCTTCGACACCGATACGACGATCACGGGTCGCGTGTATCGCAAGGGCGAGATCTTCGACACCGACATGATCTTCAACCCGAGCAAGACGTTCAAGACGGGCGTGGGTCCCGGCGTCGACATCCAGAGTGTCGCGACGCACGAAGCCGGCCACTTGTTCGGTCTTTCGCACTCGGCCATTCAGTCGTCGACGATGTTCTACGTATTACCCGGCGGACTCGCGGCGCGCAGCCTCGAAACCGACGACCGCCTGACGTACTTCAAAGCCTACGGGACGCCGGGTGCTTTGGCGTCGTCGAATCGTCTCGACGTCCAAGTGAACGACGGACAATCCAACCAGCCCGTGCCGGGTGCGATCGTGTTCGTGGTCGACGCCGTGAGCCAAGACACGGTCGGTTGCGACTACACGCTGCCGAACGGGCACGCGACCTTCCCGGGACTAGCGAACGGGAGCTACTTCGTCTCCATCTATCCGCTCAACGGAACCTCGCCGATCGGATTCATCGCGCCGGGCAACATCAACACGCTCGTGGCCGACATCGCGACCGACAATTTCGTGCCCGAGTGGTACGACGCGGCGGAGTCGAACCAGGACAACCCGATTGCGCGCACGCCGGTCTCGGTGAGCGGCGGCTCCGCGGTTCCGGTCGCGATCGTCACCAACGTCGACGTCAGCGCTCCGTCGGTGGTTGCGGCCAGTCCCGGCAACGGGGCCATCGACGTCGCCATCGACGGCGCGTACCGCATGCAGTTCTCCGAAGCCGTCGACGTGGGAACACTCAACGCGGCGTTTTCGTTCCGCGACGTTCTCACCAACGCGCCGCAAGCCGGGAGCCTCGCCGTTTTGCGCGACGACTCGGTCGTGGTGTTCATTCCGTCGCCACCGCTCGCGTTCTCGAAGCAATATCGACTTCGCTTCGACACCGATCTGCACGACAAATTCGGCAATCCGCTCGCGTCGGACTTCACCGTCGACGTGACCACCGAAGCCGAGCCGGCGCTGTCGATGACGAGCCTCGCACCCAGCAAGGGTGTCACCGGCACGACGGTCGTCATCAATGGGCAGGGCTTCGACGTCGGCGCCACCGTTTCGTTCGGCGGCGTGGCGGGGACGGTTACGTCGAACTCGCCGCGGCGCCTGGTGACCAGTGTCCCCGTAAACGCGGCGACCGGTCTTGTCACCGTGACGAACCCCGACAATTCGACGAGCAACAGCCTCACCTTCACCCTGCTGACGCAGGCCGAAGTGGCGCGCGGCTTCGAAACGGGGCAGGCCCCCTTGTCGAGCGCGCCGAACGCCCTCGCGCTCACACCGGACGGCGACTACGCGTACGTCGCCACGTCGAATGGAATCGAAGCGATCGTGGTCAACCCGAATCTCCCCGACTATTTGCTGAGCACGCACATCCCGGTCTCGGGGGGATTCGACGACATCGCGACACTTCCCTCGGGCAAGCGCGCGTACGCCGTCAGCAAGACCCGCGGCACCTTGGTCGAGGTCATGTCGGATCCGACGACGGGGCTCCTGTTCAACACGATCCTCTCGACGCGGCAAGTGGGCGCCAACCCGGTCAGTATCGTGATCGATCCCACCGGCGACCGCGCGTACATCGCCACCAACGAAGCCGAAGTCCAGGTGTGGGACATGCGCCTGGGCAGCCCGACCTATCGCCAGCAAATCGGAGTGATCGCGTCTCCCGGCGGCGTGGGTGTCACCGGTGCAATGGCGATGACGCCGTCGGGCAGTCGGCTCGCGTTCGCGACCGATGACGGCAATCTTCTCCTCTATAACCCGGCCACGCAGACGATCGTCGGAAGTGTGGCCGTCGGCTTGGGTGCCCGCGCCATCGCGATCGATCCGCAAGGCGAACGCGGCTATGTCACCCACGACAACGGCGAAATCTCGGTCGTGAATCTGCAGGGCCCGTTCCCGTTCCAAGTGCAAGACATCGCCACCGGCGGGTCGCCGCGCGGCCTCGCCATCACGCCGGGTGCGTCGTACTTGTACGCAGCCGACCGCGGGCTCGACCAAGTCAAGGTGGTCGACCTCGTGGTGAACAACGCGACCTTCCGCACCGTCGTAGCGGACGTCCCCGCGAGTGCCGACCCCGTCGACATGGCGATTTCTCCCGACGGGTTCTTCGCCTTTTCGGTGCTCCAGGGCGACGCGGCCGCCGCGATCGCGCCGCGCATGATGGTGTCGGCCATCGGGAGCGGCCCCACGCTGCAATGCATTCACCCCATCGCCGGACCGGTGGGAAGCATCGTCGTGCTGACCGGGCTCGATCTCGGCGATGAGGGCTTCGACGTCGTCGTGAGATTCAACGGCGTGAAAGCCACCCTCGAGAATGGTCACAGGGTCAACGAGAGTATCGTCCACGTTCCCAACGGCGCCACCTCGGGACCGGTCACCGTCGAGACGACCAGCAGTTTCAACGGCGATGTGCGCATATCGAATCCGATTTCGTTCCAAGTCCTCGATCCGCCGAGTGGCAACTTGCGCCTCGCCGCGACACTCGAGCCCGAAACGTCGACCGGCGAGCAGATCCAAGACGACATTGTGATGAGCCCGAAGGGCGACCTGGTATTCGCGCGCTACAACAGCAACGCCATCCGGGCCTTCGACATTCGTCCCGGAAGCACCGACTTCCATCGCCAAGTCATGGGATTCTCGTCATTGAGCCCGGTTACGGATATGGATATCACCGCCGATGGCAAGTCGCTGTTTTACGCCACGTTCGGCGGCGGCTTCGGGACGGCGGTGGGAGCGATCGTATCCGATCCGCACGATCCCAATTTCGGATTGGCGCGGCCGTTCTCGCTGACCGGCTTCGGTGCGGGCAACGCGTCCGTGTGGACGAGCCCCAACAACGTGCATCTCTTCGTGTACGACGGTGAACTGAACCGCTTCACCTTATATGACGCGTCCGGCGTCAACCAAGACCTGTCGCCCTTCCCCGGCCCGACCTTCATTCCGGCGGGATTTCCGCGCGACGTCGTGTTCCATCCGTCGGGCCGCGCGGCGTATATAATCGAAGAGAGTCCGCCCGGAATCCAAGTCATCGACACGGATGCGCTCAGCGGCACCTTCGGTGTTGCGATCCAATTCTTGCCGCTCTCGGCGCCGACCGGCTTCGCCACCGCGTCGCTCGCCGTGGAGCCCGAAGGCTCCCGACTGTTCATCTACTCCATCGCGGGTGGTGGCGGTCTCGTGCAGCTGACCTTCTGCGGCATTGTCGCGCCGCAGTACACGCTCACGTCTCCCGTGACACCGACCGACTTCGGGACCACGGGGCCCACTCCGCTTCGACACTTTCGCATCTTGCCGAACGGCACGCGCGCGGTCCGAAGCAGTGCCAATGGCTTCGTGTTGTTGGATGTGAACGACCCCGTGCCTCCGATTGGCCCCATCGTGGGTCCGGAAGACGTCGTATTTGAGGCCGACTTCGGGTTTACGCCCGACGGGGGGCGCATGTACGTCGCCAGCGGATCGACTGACCACGTTCGTGTCTACGATTTCGCGGCCACGGCCGCGATGACGGTCGCATCCGGCGACGGTCAGACCGGCCTCGGCGGAGCCGTGCTCGCAGCACCCATCCGCGTACGCGTGGTCCATAGCGTGGGTTCTTCCTCGCAAGGAACGCCGGGTATTCCGGTCAGGTTCTACGCCGAGTCGGGCAACGGATTCTTCGACGTTCCGTGTGACGGGTCGTGCTTGCGCGATCAGATCATCGTGTCCACCGACGCGAATGGCTATGCCGAAGCGAGCTGGTGGCTGTATCCGGGCGTTGGCGCGCGGATCGTCACGGCGAGTGCGGACGGCGTGCCGGGTTCACCGGTGTCGTTCAACGCCACCGCGGTGCTCGACCCGAATTCGTTACCGCTCACCGTGGCGGAAGTGATTCCGCTCAATAATACGAACAACGTCAGCGTGTCGACGGCGGCCTTGGTCACGTTCAGCCGCGAGATCGACCCGTCCACCATCGACGCGACGTCGTTGTTCCTCCAGACCGCGGCCGACGCGACCCTGATTCCGGTCGCAGTCGGGTTTACCGGCGACAATCACAAGGTCTCGCTGACGCCGTTGGCACCGCTCGTACCGAGCACGTCGTACCAGATCGTCAGCACGGCCGGCGTCCATGCGGACAACGGGGACCCGCTCTCGAATCCGGGCACCACCGCTTTCGAAACGCAGGCGCCGCCGCCGCTCACGCTTCGATCGATCGCGCCGCCCAGTGCGTTGCCGGGCGCGCAGGTCGTCATTTCGGGGACCGGTTTCAACGGCGACGGCAGCACGGTCCATTTCGGTAACCGGACCGCAGTCGGAACCGGGACGTCGGTGTCGCTGCTCGTCACCGTGCCCGCCGATGCCGCGCCGGGTCTGTTGAACGTGACCGTCACGAGTGGAGGCACGTCGAACATCATGCCGTTCACCGTGCTCCAGCAGACGACCGTTCCCATCGACGAAGTCATCGCGACCATTGGAACCGTGTCGGGCAGCAAGAGTGTGGCCGTCACCGGCGACGGTGCGCTGTGCTACTCGGTGGGTACCGACGGCGACGTCGTCATCCCCGTCGACATCAGGGGGGCCGCGACGTTTCCCGCCATCCCGGTGGGCGACCAGCCGGTCGCGATCGCCATCGCTCCTTCCAGTACGCTCGCATACGTCGCGAACTTCAACTCGGGGACGGTGTCGGTGATCGACGTGGATCACACCTCGCCCACCTTCAACACGGTGGTGGAGACGATCGCGGTAGGCACGGGGCCGATCGACCTCGCGATCCTGCCCGACGGCGATCGCGTCATCGTGGCCAACGTCACCTCGCGCAATCTGAGCGTGATCGACGCCGACCACACGAGCGCGACGTTCAACCAAGTCACGGCGACGATCGGTACGACGTCGGGCAGCAAGAGTGTCGCCGTCTCCGGCGACGGGACGCGCATCTTCCTGGGCAGCGACGTCGGCTTCGTGGTGATGGAAGCGAACTCGTACAGCGTCACCGCCACCATCGGCACCGCGTCCGGCACCAAGAGCGTCGCGGTCTCGCCCGACGGCACGCTGCTGTTCGTTCTCTTGACCGACGGCAATCTGCTGGTGGTGGATGTCCACCAGGGAAGCCAGTCGGAGAATCAAGTGCTGGCGACCATCGGCACGGCATCCGGCACCAAGGGTGTGGCCGTTTCGGGTGACGGAACCTTGCTCTATCTCGTGCAGGAGAACAGCGACGAGGTGGTCGTGGTGGCTCTCGAAGTCATACCGGGCGTCGGTGTCACCGGGCCGGATGCCGGTTCGAGCTTCACCGTGACGTACCGCATCGTCGATACGATTCCGACCGGCGACGATCCGTCCGACATCGCGCTCGACCCGACCGGTTCCGGGAATTTCGTGGTGGCCAACGAAGGTGCTAAGTCCCTGACACTGTTCGGTCACTCGTCGCCCGTGCCCACGCGGCTGAAGTCGTTCGTCGTGACCATGGAAGACGGGGTCGCCGTGCTGCGCTGGGAGACGAGCTTCGAGTCGGGGATGCAGGGGTACGACATCGTACGGTCAGAGCAAGAGACCGGTCGCTACGACGACGTGACCAAGGACATGTTACGCGCGAGCGGATCGGCCAGCGGCGGGAGCTACGTGTATCGCGACGAGACGGTCGCCGCGAATCGCACATACTGGTACAAACTGCGCGAGGTTGCGGATAACGGTCTCGGCGCCGAATACGGGCCGTACTCGGTCACATTCCGGCTGGCGAACCAGCTCGACCAGAACGTTCCCAATCCGTTCAATCCGACGACGGCCATTCACTACGCGATCGCGAGCGACAGTCCCGTCACACTCACGATCTACGACGTGGCGGGTCGCAGGGTGCGGACCCTCGTCAACGAGCACCAGCGCGCCGACGCCTATCGGATCACGTGGGATGGTTCGAACGACGCGGGGCAGAAGGTGGCGAGCGGGGTGTACTTCTACCGCCTCGTGGCCGGGAAGTTTACGCAGACGAAGAAGATGGTGTTGCTAAAGTAGTCAGTCGATTCGGAATTGCGGTGGGGAGCAACGTTGAGAGGCCAAACATGAAAACGACGCTATTGAAGTTGGCGCTGGTGGGTGCGTTCATTTCGTTCGGTGCCTTCACGTCCTCCGGGATCATCCCCGACGACGCGGACGGCGACGGCGTCCCCAACGGTGTCGACGCCTGTCCGGGCGAAAACTCCTCGCACTTCGATCGCAACGGCGACGGGTGCATCGACGCGTTCATCGGCGCGCGCCACATCGAGTACTGGGGTGTGGCGGATGCGACGGTCTCCTACGTGATCAACGCGCAAGCGGCGCCGAACATCACCAACGGTACCGACCTGACGGCGGTGCAGAACGCGTTCAACGCGTGGACCGCGATCCCGAACACGAATCTCAACGTCGTCTACGGCGGAACCACGGCGCAGGCCAATTCGAACGGCCTCGATCGCATCAACCTGGTCACCTTCGTCGACAACACGTACCCGTTCTCGAACCTGGTGCTCGCGGTCGGGCTCTCGACCAGCTTCGAAGCCGATACGCTGATCTCCGGGCGCGCGTACCGCAAGGGCGAGATCTTCGACGCCGACATGATCTTCAACCCGAGCAAGACCTACAAGGTGGGCGGCTCGGGCCTCGGCGTCGACATTCAGAGTGTGGCGACGCACGAGGCCGGCCACTTGTTCGGCCTCTCGCACTCGGCCATTCAGTCGTCGACCATGTTCTACGTCCTCCCAGGCGGACTCGCGGCGCGAACGCTGCAGTCCGACGATCGCCTGGTGTACTTCAAGGCCTACGGCACGCCGGGGGCGCTCGCGTCTTCGGATCGGCTCGACGTGCTGGTCACCGACGGCCAGACCAGCGACCCGGTGCCGGGTGCGATCGTGTTCGTGATGGATGCCGTGAGCGGCGACACGGTGGGTTGCGATTTCACGCTGCCCGGCGGACGCGCCACGTTTCCGGGGCTCTCCAACGGCCAGTATCGCGTTGCGATTCATCCTATCGATGGCTCGTCGGAGATCGGCTACATCGAGACCGGCAACATCAACGCACTGGTACAGGCGATCGCGGTCGAGAATTTCGTGCCCGAATTCTACGACGCGGCCGAATCGGCGAGCGACGACCCCGCGGCCTCGACACCCATCACGTTGAGCACCGGCAGTCCCACGCAGTCGATCCACATCGTCACCAACATCGACGCGGTGCCGCCCGTGGTCACGCAGGCGAACCCGTCCGACCATTCGAACAACGTCGCGGTCGACGCGGCCTATGTGGTTTCCTTCTCGGAGCCGATCAAGGTCTCGACGCTCACGGCGAACTTCGCGTTCCGCGAGCAGAGCACCAGTCGCCTGCGCGGCGGCAACATCGGCGTCATCGAAGACGGGCGCAAGATCGTGTTCACGCCCAGCCCGCCGCTCGCGTTCGGCGAGGCGTATACGATGACGCTCGCCACCGGGCTGACGGACGAATTCGACAACGCGCTGGCCTCACCGTTCACGCTGACCATCAACACCGAAGGCGAACCGCCGGTCAGCCTCACCAGCCTCTCGCCCAACAAGGGTGTGGTCGGCACGACCATCGTCATCACGGGGCGCGGCTTCGACGTGACCCCGGCGCCCACGGTGACGTTCGGGGGCGAGCCGGCCGTGGTGACCAGTGCGACCGCCACCACGCTGGTGACGACGGTACCGTTGAACGCGGTGACCAGCTCGGTCACGGTGACCAACGCCGACCTGCAGGTGAGCAATTCGCTCACGTTCACGGTTCTCACCAGTGCTGAGATCGCGCGCGGCTTCGACTCGGGGCAAACGCTCCTCGGCAGTCAGCCCAACGCGATCGCGGTCACACCCAGCGGGGGCTACGCCTACATCGCCACCGACGCCGGTGTGGAAGCGATCGTCGTCGACCCCAGCATCCCCGACTATCTCATCAGCACGCCGATCGCGCATGCAGGCGGGATCAACTCCGTGTTCGCGACCCCGTCGGGCCGCCGCGTGTACGGTGTGAGCACCGCTACGCAAGAATTGATCGAGATCAATTCCGATCCGACGACGGGCTTGTTGTTCAACACCGTGCTCTCGTCGCACGACCTCGGGGCGGCGCCGAAGGGCGTGCTGGTCGATCCATCGGGCTACCGCGCCTTCATCGCCACGGACGAGGGCGAAATTCAGGTGTGGGACATCCAGCTGGGAAGTGCCACCTACCAACAGCAGGTCAACGCCCTGGCGGCGCCGGATGGACAAAGCGTGCAGGGTGCCATGGCGGTGACGGCGTCGGGCTCGCAGCTGCTCGCGGCCACCGACAACGGCAATCTCCTCTTCTATAGTGTGCCCGAGGAGAGCCTGCTCACGAGTGTTTCCGTCGGCGCGGATCCGCGCGACGTCGCCATCGAACCCACCGAACAGCGCGCCTACGTGTCGCACGGCGACGGACGCATCTCGGTGGTCAACATCACGGGAGCGCCGTTCAAGGTCCAAGACATCGCGACCGGTGGCTCGTTACGCGGGCTCACCGTGACGCCGGGCAGCCGCTACATCTACGCGGCCGACCGCGAGGTCGACAACTTGAAGATCATCGACCTCGATGTCGCCAGCCCGACGTTCCGCACCGTGATCGAAGACATCGAAGCGCCCACCAATCCGGTCGATGTTTCCCTGACACCCGACGGCGTGTACGCGCTCTCGCTGCTGCAGGGCAACGGACCGCACGCCGCCACCAACCCGAGCCGTCTGCTCGTGACGACGATCGGCGCAGGGCCGGCGCTGCACTCCATCTATCCGCAGGACGCGCGCATCGGAGCGGTCGTGGTGTTGAGCGGCGATTCGTTCGGGGATCCCCTGGATCTCAACGTCGCCACGGTGGACTTCAACGGAATCATCGCGACGCCCACGGTCTACCAGAGCACGCATATCAGCGTCGTCGTGCCGGCCGGTGCGACCAGCGGACCGGTCCGCATCCACGTCGATCGCAACGGCCCGGGCCCGATCGAAGTGTCGAATCCGCTCGCGTTCCAAGTGCTGTTGCCGTCCCCGCTCCAGACCAACGTGCGCGAAGCGGCCAAGATCGAAAACAACTCGCCGGCCGACTTCGCAGACGCCATTGCAATGAGCCCCGACGGCAACACCATCTTCGTCGGCACGAGTGACGGGTATGTCATCGCGTACGACACGCGACCCGGGAGCCCGACCTTCCATCGCGAGCTCGATCGCTTCCAGTACTTCACGACCGCGATCCAGGACCTCGCGCTCACGGCCGACGGCAAGACCGGGTATGCGACGGGCACGGGCGATACGCACGTGGCGTCGTTCCACGCCGTGCCTAGCGATCCGAGCTTCGGCGCTCTGCGCCAGTTCACGGACCTCGACCTCGGGTACGTACTCGACTATCTAGAAACGGGTCCCGACAATCGCACTCTGTTGATCAATGCCGGCATCAACGGCGTGCGCGCTTTCAGCACCGCGAACCATTTCAACGATGCGCCCCTGGTTGCGCTCACCGTCATCGGGTCGACCGGCAACGTGACCGACATGGCGTTCCACCCCTCCGGTTTGGCGGCCTACATCGCCGTTCACAATCCGGACGCCATTCTCACCGTCGACTTGGACGAAACGGGCATCGAGTACGGGTTGGTGCAAGCGGTCTACGACATCCCGGGTGCCCCCGCGCCCACACCGCTCTCGCTCGCGGTGTATCCGGACGGCAGCAAGTTGCTCGCGCAGTGCTTGCAGCTGCAAGGTCCCAACCGGCGCACCATCTTCGAGTTCACGATCGGAACATCGCCGACCTCGCTGTCAATCTCGAATACCTTCACGCCCAGTGACGTCGCGAGCCGGCAGTATCAAGAGCGCATTCGCATCTCGCCCAAGGCGGACGTGGGATTGCGCAGCGTCTCGGGGACTGGCTTCCAGTACTTCAACGTCGCCACACCGGGGACTGCAATCAACACGGTCGGCATCTTGGAGACCTTGGTGAGCAACGAGTTCGAGTTCACGCCCGACGGCAATCGCGCCTACATGGCGAGTGCCTTCGACGACAGCGTGCGTGTGTACGACTTCACACCGGCCGATAACCTGACCCTGGCGTCGGGCGACAACCAAAACGGTGTCACGGGCCAGCTGCTCATCGCGCCATTGCGCATAGCAGTTGGCGGACACATCAACATCGGCGAGTTCTTCCAGCCGGTGGTGAGCCCGGGCATTCCCGTGACCTTCCGCGTCGAGTCGGGCGGCGGTGCACTGCGCGTCGGCGATACAGAGTCGGACGTGGTCGTGGTGTCCAGCGACAACCAGGGCTTCGCACAGGTGGCGTGGCGACTCGGACCGTCGACGGGCCCGCAAACCGTGAGCGCGCGGTCGTCGAACTTGTTCGGATCGCCGACCATCTTCACCGCCAACGCGTCGCCCGATCCGAATTCGCTGCCGCTGGCCATTTCGGAAGTGATTCCGCTCAACAACTCCGCCAACGTGAGTGTCACCACGGCGGTGCTGGCGACGTTCAGTCGCGCGATCTCGCCGACGACCATCGCCCCCGGTTCGCTGTATCTCGAGCTGGCCGGGAGTTCGACGCCGATTCCGGCCGCCGTCGGATTCACGGACGGCAATCGCAAGGTGTCGCTGACACCGCTCGCGTCGCTGCCGTACAGCGAGCAGATTCGCGTGGTGTACACGGCTGCCATCGAGGACGCAGTGGGCGGTACGCTGACGACACCGGGCGCCACGCAGTTCCAAACCCAAGCGCCGCCGCCGCCGCACATCGCCTCCATTTCGCCGCCGAGTGCGCTCACCGGAGTTCCGGTGACGATCTCGGGCGTTGGGTTCGACCCGGCCTTCGCGCGTAACACGGTGTCGTTCGCAGGAACGGCCGCCGTGCCCATCGCCGGCGGCACCGATTTCTTGCGCGTCGTCGTTCCGACGAGTGCCGCCAGCGGCAACGTCAACGTCACGGTGGGCCCGCTCGCGTCCAACAACGTTCCGTTCACGGTGCTGGTAGCGAACGTCTCGCCCATCGACGACGTGATCGCTACCATCGGCACCGCGTCGGGAACCAAGAGCTGTGCCGTCACCGGCGACGGTGCGCTGTGCTACAGCGTGAGCGCCGAAGGCGACGTGGTGATCCCGGTCGACGTCGAGGGAGCGACCACGTATCCGTCGATTCCGGTCGGCGACCAGCCGGTGGCCATCGTCATCGATCCCGCGAGTGCCTTCGCGTACGTCGCGAACTTCAACTCGGGAACGGTTTCGGTGATCGACGTCAATTCGAGTTCGCCTACGTTCAACACCGTGGTGCAGACGATCACGGTGGGGAGCAATCCCACCGATGTGGCCATCTTCCCCGACGGCGACCGCGTGCTGGTGGCCAACGCCGGCAGTAGCGACGTCAGCGTGATCGACGCCGACGACGCCAGCGCGACCTATCGGCAGGTGGTGGCGACCATCGGGACCACGTCGGGCTCGAAGAGTGTCGCGGTCTCGGGCGACGGGGCGCGCATCTACATCGGCACCGACTACGGCTTCGTGGTGGTGGAAGCGACCTCGTACAGTGTCACCGCCACCATCGGCACCGCCAGCGGGACCAAGAGTGTCGCGGTCTCGCCCGACGGGACGCTCTTGTTCGTGCTGGAAACCGACGGCACGGTGGCGATCTTCGACGTGACACCGGGTTCCACGTCGGAGAACCAGGTGGTCGCGACCATCGGCACCGCTTCGGGAACCAAGAGTGTCGCGGTCTCCGCCGATGGAACGCTGCTCTATCTAATTCAAGAAGACAGCAACGAAGTGATCATCGTGGCACTCGACGTGATTCCGGGCGTGGGAGCCGTCAATCCCGACGCGGCCAGCTTCACGCTGCAGACGCACGTGGTGGGTACACTCGCCACCGGCGACGATCCCGCCGACGTGGCGGTCGACCCCTCGGGCAGCGGGCGCGTGATCGTGGCCAATGCGGGTAGCAAGTCGCTGACCGTGTACGGACCGGGATTCGGTCCGATCGCGGCCCAGGTGAAGATCCTGCCGGGCGCCATCGTGCCCAAGCTTCCCATCCCATTCATCCTGGGCGTGATCCAGCTGCCGACGCAGTATTCGGTGCACGACATCGACATCGGCAGCGTGCATGTGTTCGGCACGGTGGGGGTGCAGCCCGGAGAGTTCTACGTGGGCGACGTGAATCACGACGGCATCGGCGATCTCACGGTGGTCTTCTGCCGCGACGAGTTCTTGGCCGCGATGCCGGAGAACGGATCGGCCGTCGATGTGGTGGTCCAAGGAAGCGTCGGCGGCCACCCGTTCGAGGGAGCCGACGTGATTCATGTGCTGCGTCCCACGATATCGGCCCCGGCAGAGAACCAGCATATCGTGGGTGGGCAGCCGTTCCACGTCACGTGGACGACACCCTTGGATCTCTTGCGATGCGACAAGGTGAAGATCGAGTGGCGCCAAAACGGCGACGATGACGACGTCATCAATTGCGGCTTCCCATTTGCCCAACTCGGCGATCTCGCGGGGCTCGCGCAGAGGGGCGATCTCGACGAGATCGCGCAGGCGCGTGAGCTCGACGGACTGGCACCGGCCAGCGATCCCGGGCGCTTGGACACCAACTCGGGCGGCGGCAGTTCGGGCTGGATCTTGATCAACAAGAGTGTCGCCAACAACGGGAACTACGTCTGGAACGTTCCCGCGGGCAACTACCCCAACGCACGCATTCGCATCACACTCCTGTGGGTCGGTATCGCGGTGGGGAATAGTGAAGTGCCGTTCGTGATCGACCAGCCCTTGTCGGCCCTCGCGTCCTTCGACGCCACGCTGGAGGACGGGGGTGCCGTGTTGCGCTGGGAGACGAGCCAGGAAGTCGGGATGAAGGGCTACGAGATCGTGCGCGCGGACGCGGAGCAGGGTCACTACGACGTCATCACGAAGGAGATAGTGCGCGCGAGCGGCACGGCGACGGGTGGAACCTACGAGTACCGCGACCAGACCATCATCGCCAACCGGACCTACTGGTACAAGCTGCGCGAAGTGGCCGACGACGGGTTGGGGGCGGAGTACGGGCCCTACACGGTGTCGTTCAAACTGACGAACCGGCTCGACCAGAACGTGCCGAACCCGTTCAACCCGACGACGGCGATTCGGTACGTGATCGCGGGAGACAATCAAGTCAATCTCACGATCTACGACGTGGCCGGGCGCCGCGTGCGCACGCTCGTCAACGAGCGCCAGCGCGCCGACGCGTATCGGGTGACGTGGGATGGTTCGAACGATACGGGCCAGAAGGTCGCGAGCGGTGTGTACTTCTACAAGCTCGTAGCCGGGAAGTTCTCGCAGACGAAAAAGATGGTGTTGTTGAAGTAGATTCGTCGGCGACTCGCCGAATCTGGATGAAAGAGGCGAATGCATCAAGCGGAGTGCGACGCGAGTCGTCGTTTCATTGCTGCTTCTCTTGGTGCGACCGGCACCTCCGGAGCTCAAGCGCCGGTCTGGTTCAAGAGCTTCGACGGGACCGAAGTGGGTACGTTTCTGACGTGCCGTCGACCCGTTGGACAACACGTATATTACCGGCTCTTTCGTCGGCACGGTCAACTTCGGCGGCGCGAATCTTGTTAGCGGGAACTCGGACGTGTTTCTCGCCAAGTTCGACTCCGCGGGACATCAGTGGAGCAAGCGCTTCGCGGGAGTGTCACGCAGGCGGGGCTTGCGGTGGCGACGGACGTCGGGGGCAGTGTCGTAATTACCGGGGTTACATCTCCGGCACCATCAACTTTGGCGGTGCGAACGTTGATCGGGACGGCTCGAGGCATGTCTTCTTGGCTATCTTTAATTTCGACGGCAATCAGTCTTGCAGCGCGCGCTACGGGGACGTCTCGGCGATCAGGATGGGCCATTCGACGTCGCTTTGGAACGCTTCGGGGATGTGTCATGACCGGCCAGTTCCAGGCATCGATCGATTTCGGCGGCGGTGCGCTGACCAGCGCCGGCGCGCAACGACATCTTCGTGGCGCGCTTCGGTGGGGCGGGAGCTACCAGTACGGCCAGCGCTTTGGCGACGTCGGGGACGACGCCGGCAATTCGGTCTCGTCGACGCGGGCTTCAATGCGTACATCACCGGGATCGTGGCGACCTCCGCGGATTTCGGCGGCGGCGCCTGGTGAGCGCGGGGTCTCGGACGCGTTTCTTGTCAAATTCGATATTTCGGGATTCACTATGGAGCAAACTATTCGGGGATGCCCAAGTGCAAGCCGGCCGCGCCGTGTGCGTCGATCCACTCGGGTACGCGGTGGTGACCGGACAGTTTGCCAGCACCGAATCGACCTCGGTGGCGGCGCGCTTCCGAGCACGGGCCCGACGGATATTTTTCTGGCCAAGTTCAACGCGGCTGGGCTCTACCGGTGGAGCAAGCGATTGGGCGGCGGGGGGACATCGACGAAGGAAATCACGTCGCGGTCGACGTGAGCGGCTTCGTCATCCTGGCCGGTTTCTTCGATTTCAATATCACCGAGGGCGGGCCGAAGTTCAACGTCGGGCTACCCGGTCAGACCTACGTGGTCAAGTTCGACCCGCGGGCGTCCAGCCGATGGAGTCGCGCGTATGGCGGCTATTGCTATCAGAGCGTCGGCCTCGCGGTCGACTCGAACAGGGATGTGATCTCGGCGGTGAGTACGACGGGCACTTGTTCTTGGGAGTACCATCGAGCACGTCGAATGGCACCGACGGTTATCTCTCCAAACTTGCCTCGGCGACCGCCACCGCGGTGGGAGATCACACTCCGGTCGTTCCCGCCGCGATTTCCAGTTATCCCAATCCGTTCAACCCGCAAACCACGATTCGTTACCAATTGCCGACGGACGGAGTCGCGACCGTTGTCGTTCACGACGCGCACGGTGCTCACGTCGCGACGTTGGTGGACGCGCGCCAGCTTGCGGCGGGCGAGCATCACCGTTTCGTGGAAGGGGACGGATGACAAGGACACGCAGTGAGTGTCGGGCGTGTACTTCCGCATGAATCACACCTCGGGTACGAAGAGCTACAGATGTTGTTGAAGTAGTCGGCTCGCAAGCTCGTGCTTCTGAAGTAGCGTCAGTGGATATAGCCGAGCGACTTGAGCTGCTCGAGTCGCTCGGCTTGGTCCGCCGCTTCTTTGATGCGCGCCGCGCGCGCTTCTTCGAACGCCTTGTCGTCGTGCGTCTTGATCGTACGCACGGGGAAGCGTTCCAGCCACGACTTCTCGATTACACGCTCCATCACAGTACCGTCGAAGTCTTGCGCGACCGGGATGTCTTTGAGCGCGAGCAAGGTCGGCAGGATGTCGTAGACGTCGCCCACGTCATGCAACGATGAACGCGCAAATGGAAGCGCGAGCGAATCGCTCGGTGTCGCGTCGACGAAGCCCGGCCCCGCCGCGATGAACACCCCCGACGGTGCGTCGAGGTGGTTGCCCGAGTTCCATTGATCGGGCGCGTCGTCCACCGAAAACGTGCCGCGCGGATTGACGGTGTGGAAACCGTGGTCCGACGCGATCACGACCGAGGTGCCCGCGGGCGAGGCCGCGAGCAACGCCGCGATCACGCGGTCGAGGTGAATGTAGTAGTCGTCGATCACGTGGCCGAAGTCGGCGATCTCTTGCGCGGGCGGCGGGCTGAAGAAATCTTCCGGGTGCGCGTAGCGCCAGAAGCGGTGGCTGGCGACATCGGTCCCGCCGATGTAGACCGCGAGCAGGTCGAACGGTTCCTTCGACGACGCCAATCGCTGCGCCACACTCGCGTACACCGCGTCGGCGCGAAACGACCAGCGCGACTGATCCCACATGAGCTTCGTGAAGGGCGACATCGGCGCGTTGACCGCCCCGTCGAAGATGCTCGTCGCCAGGCTGTCGAACGACGCTTCGGTGTTCTCCAGGATGCTCATCACTTCGTTCTGGCGCTCGGGCGGTGTCACTTGATCTTCGACGCCGCGCAAGAGCGAACCCTTCCACAGCGCCTTCTTGGGATCTTCGAGCACACCGGTGGTGTTGGTTTGCGCCACCATGACGCCGTGGATCGATTCGGCCGGGTACGTCATCCACCAACCCAGCACGTCGACGGTGAGTCCGTAGTCGGAGAGAATGTTCCAGAACGCTTTGGTCTTGCGATGGCCGCTGGTGTAGTAGCGCTGCGTTCCGCCGTCTTTGTACACGAAGTTCTCGATGCCGTGTTTGGCCGGTGTCTTGCCGGTCGCGATGGTGGTCCACACCACCGGCGAGTAGGTGGGATCCATCGATTCCAAATAGCCGTAGGTGCCGCTCGCCATCAGTCGCGCGATGGTGGGGAGCTTGCCCGCGTTGATCAGCGGCTCCATCACCGACCACTCGAGTCCGTCGGCGGCGACGAAGATAAGCGGTCGACGCGCGTCGGCAGGGGCAATCGCTGGTTTCTTCGCGCAAGCGACGAGCGAAGCGGCGGCGAGAAGTAGAACGACGAAACGGCGCATGCGCTACGGCTGCTTCGCGAGGAGAACTTGCAGCTCGGCGTCGCCGGGGATGAGCGAAGCCGCCTCCGTCCACAGTACACGCGCGGCCGCCGGATCGCCCAGCGCCGCGACGGCCTTACCCTTGTTCTTCAGGAGGAAGCCGCGCACAGTCTTGATCTGCTCGCGTACCAGCGCGCTGTCGAGCACTGCGAGCGACTCCTGGAATTGCCCGCGCTCGCACAAGAGGACGCCCAGTTGGTTGGCCGCGGGGCCCGGGTCGTCGCCCTCGATGGCGCGGCGAAAGTAGACTTCGGCGCTGTCTTTGTTTCCGGCGCTGACGAAGAGGTTGCCCATGTTGAACAGGGGTGCGGAGTATTTCGGGTCACGGCGAATCGCATCGCGATAGTACTTCATCGCGGTGACGCTGTCGCGCGCCTGCTGCGACAGCGCGCCGAGATTGTTGTATGGATACGCGAAGGTGGGATCCTTCTCGATCGCCTTGCGGTAGCTCAACTCCGCGTTGACGATGTCGCCCTTGGCCTCGAAGGCTTGGCCGCTCTCGTTCAAGTTCTGCGCCGTTTCGCGCGCGTCGCCGCGCGTCTTCTTCTGCGCCATGTTCCACGCACTCAATCCGAAGCCGAACACCACCACCGACACGATACCCACGAGGAGCGCGATGCGCACGGGCGACATCTTCGACTCCGCGGGGGCCGCACCGCCCAACTCGGGAACCACTTCGAGAATCGCGTTGCGAAACGCGGTCGCGTCGCCGAAGCGCTTGTCGACTTCCTTTTCGAAGCCCTGGTCGAGCACTTTCTGCAGTCCGATGGGGCAGTCGGTGGATTGCAGCTTCAGCGGCTTGGGCGTTTCGTTGCGGATCGAGTACATGACCGCCATCGGGTGGTCGCCGCGGAACGGGTGCTGGCCGGTCAGCATCTCGTGGAAGATGGTCGCGACCGAGAAGAGGTCGCTGCGCGCATCGATCTTTCGACCCAACACCTGCTCCGGAGACATATAAGGAACGGTCCCGAGGGTGGTGCCTTCCTGCGTCAGTGCCGTGCTCGACGCCAAATGCGCGAGCCCGAAGTCCATCAGCTTGATGACGCCGTCCTTGGTCACCATCACGTTCTCGGGTTTCAAGATCGCGGTGGACGATGCCTTCGGCGTGGAGGCGCTGGAGCGCGTCGAGGAGTTGAATGATCCAGCGCGTGGCCACACGCCAGTCGATGCCGCCCGCGTCGATCACTTCGCGCAGCGTCTTGCCGTCGATCAACTCCATCGCCATGTACGGCGCGCCGTCTTCTTCGCCGGCCGCGTAAATCGTAATGATGTTGGGGTGGTTGATCTTCGAGGACGCGCGCGCTTCGCGCAGGAAGCGCTCCTTGCCCTCTTTGCTCAGTGCCTTGGCACGGATGACCTTGACCGCTGCGGGGCGGTCCAACGTCGGGATCGTGGGCGCGATAGACCGTGCCCATCCCTCCTTCGCCGAGGACGTCGCGAAGTTCGTAACCGCCGAGCCGCCGGGGATCCATACGGGCAGGTTAGCAGGCGAGGGGAAGGAGGGCAAGGATGGGGGAGAAGGAGTGGCGGTCCTCCGCTCAAGCTCTACGGGGCGCTTGCGTGTCTTCTCGTGCGGAAGGACTGTTGCATGTGAATTCCCCACGGTGCCATCAAGACGACCGGGATCACCCATATCAAGACGTACGCCACTTTCTCACCCACGAACTTCTTGATGTGATACCACCTCGCTCCTCTTCGATTGATGACGGTGATGTCTTCTAGTCCATAAATCCTTACGAGATTCCGAACGGTCGCCTCGTCGTAGCCGGCTTTCGCGTAGTAGTCCGCTACCAATTGAGGGTTCTTCTGGATTTCGGAAATACTGTAGGGGATCGTGACGCCATAATCGGGATCCAGCACCCACCATTCGCCGTCCGGCTCGTCGCTGACCTCGGCTTGCATCACTACGTGCTCACCGGATAGGAGAACGATCCCCGAATTGAGCGCTCTTCTTCTCAAGACCGCGGCTTCGACGATCACGCTCTGCGAACACAAGCCCACGCCTCGCTCGATCGCCCGTTTGTAATTGGCAAATTCATACTTCAAGAATCGGCTGGGGAAGACGTAGCTGGCGAAGTACAACAGGTAGTTCTCGTGAAATGGAACTCGCAGATGGTACTTGTCGATGCCTTCGTCATCCCAGTAATGCGCGATTCCCTGTCCGACCGCGGTGGTCAGGTCTTCCAGCTAGGCCGGCTTGTGGCCGTCGTACGAGTTGATGCGTTCCCACAGCTGCGCTTCCGTCAGCGTCAGATCGGTGGGACTCCGTAGCGCCTCATGATAGATAGCGGGGTTGCGAAGGCTCGTGAACAAGCCCATGACATCGGTGGCGAGCAAGACGACCCCGACGCAGAACGCGGGCACCACGAGCCGTCGGTAGAGAGTCGGAGCCTGGGCTGGTTTCGTCAACACTGCCCCCCGTCGGGAGTCGCAACATCCGGTTAACGATGATATCCGCCGCTCGAACTCTTGCCCAAGTCGAGTGACCCTCGGGGGTCGACTCGAGGAGGTTAGCAGGCGAGGGGTAAGGAGGGCAAGATGTGGAACCCCACGCCTCGGAACGTCTTTTTGGCCGAGTAAAAAATATTTGACATGGACGGCGATGTCAAATATACTAGACATCGTAGTTAGTGGCACATTCGAGGCCGAAAGGAGGCTCCTTTATCATGGGTGCGTCATCTGAAGAGAGAAGTGTCTGGGTCCAGTTGGTCAGCACGGTGGTCGTGCTCGGGGGCTATTTCGTCATCGCCCTGCGCATGATGTCGAACGGTATCGATATGCTGGTGGCGTACGTGCCGCTGTTCGCGGGCGCGGTCATTCTGTTGGTGCTCGTCGTCATCGCGGGCAGCATTGCGGTGGCGCTGGCCAGCAAGCGGGAGGGCCGCGACGAGCGCGATCGCCTGATCTCGTGGCGCGCCGAGAGTAACTCCGGTTGGATCCTTGCCGCGGGAGTATTGACCGGAATTACGGCGATGATACTCGCGGTCGACAACGTGCGGGTTGCGCACTTGCTGCTCCTATCGCTGCTGCTGTCCGAAGTCGCGAAGTATGCTCTGCAGCTCGTCTACTATCGCCGGGGTATCTAGGCGTGACCCCGACCAAGATTCAGAATCAAATCAGAGAGCTTCGCCAAAAGCATCGCGAGATGACTCAGCAGGAACTGGCCGATCAGATCGGTGTCACGCGGCAGACCGTGAACGCCATCGAGCTCGGCAAGTATTCGCCGTCGCTAGAGGTCGCGTTTCGAATCGCGCGGGTGTTCAGCAAGCCGCTCGAGGATGTCTTTCAATATGTGGCGAAGGGGAAGTGAGGAGAATGCTCCGCAAGCTATCGGTCCTGGCCCTGCTATTCGCGTTCATTCTGCAATCATGCACGCGGACCATCGACCTGTCGCTCGATGACCCCGAGGTATTCGATCGAGACGCGAAGTACAGAGTCGTGACGACGGATGGGCGGGCGTTCGTGGCCGAGGATCTCGTGCTCGAGAAGCACCTCGTGCACGACGAACAGATAGTATCGTTCTACAGCGACCAGCAGCACTATTCGTTTTCGCGCAACGAAATCAAACTCATCCAGAAGCTCGAGATCGACAAGTCGCGCACCGCGATTGCGCTAACGGTGGTCGCGGCGGTTGTCGCCGGCCTAATTATCTTGATGGGGGAAATGGTGAAGTCGCTTCCGGGCGGCGACTAGTTCTCTTGCAGGCAGCGGGCCGGCGTCGCAGTGTCACGACGCCAGCCCGTCACAGTTCTTACCGACTCTTTTCCATCTCTTGCATCGCTTCGCCGGTTTGGCCCGTCTCCGCATAGAGGCGGCCGAGGATGGCGTGCAGCGAGGCGTTGTCGGGGTCCGTCGCGACGGCGGCTTTCGTTTCCGTGATCGCATCCGCAACGAGACCGCGGTCGAAGTAGAGGCTCGCGCGCATTAGGTGGTACGACGTGGGACTGGGCTTCTTCGCGTCGATGGTCGCGAGATCTTTGTCCAGCGCCGTGACATCCGTGGGCGCGATGATCTCGAAGAACGACGCCGTCGTTCGCAAGGGCGGCGACACCATGGGGTCGGCGGTTTCGAGCGTCCACGAGTACGACACGCCGGGCACGAGTGCGGGGGCGTCGGCGGGGTACGCGACACTCGTGACACCGGACGTGGTTTTCTGCCAGTGAACGCCCGATTCGTTGTAGACGACGAACGTCAGCTCGAGGCTCGGATCCTCCGCGGTCCACGTGAAGGTGGGACGCGCGTCGCGCACTTTGGTTTGACAGGGCGAGACGGCGACCAAGTCGTTCGACTTTTCGCCGGAGCGCAGTCCGCTGATCGAGCTCGTGCCTTCGGTGCTCTTGAGCTTCAAGAAGTTCTGCACGACTTCGAAGTTCTGCTCTTTTTTGGTAGAGCTTGGTTGCCCTTTGATCTTCATACTGCTGTTCGCACCGACCTGCACCCAGTTGCCGGACGCGAACATGATCTCCGCTTCGGCGTCGGCGCCGGTTTTCACTTCGTCGCCTTCGGAGAGCGAGACGCCGAATGTCGCGGCGACGGGACCGCCGCTAGCGCGCACGATCGTCACCGGTCCCTTGCACGACGTGAGCACGGCCGTCGGCGAGTCGTTTTGCGCCGGCACCGGCGACGGCGACTGCGCGACTCCGATCGCGACCGCGAGTCCAAGAACGAGAATGGGAATCCAGCGTTTCATCATGACGAGCTCCTGATCTAATCGCATGGCATTAAATAGCTTACGAATCGCTTCCGGGCGGGTCCACGCGGACCGCCGCACTCCTACTACACCCGAGTCCCACCCGAAGTTGGCGCGTCCGGCACGACTTTGTTCTGTTAGACTGACATTCTACCGCATTCAACCGTTCGATAGGAGTACACGAAATGAAGAAGGTCGGCATATGGATCGACCACCGCAAGGCGGTCGTCGTCATCATTGAGAATGGGGAAGAGAATCTACTAACGATCACGGGAGACATCGACCGGCACCCGGAGGCGACGGGCGGTTGGCGCACTTCGACACCATGGGGGCCGCAGTCGCCCAACCAGGAGCACCATCAAGAAGGACATTTTCAGCATCAACTCGCTAACTTCTACAAGGAAGTCATCAAGGCGATCGGCAAGCCGGACCAGTTGTTCGTCATGGGACCCGCGCAAGCCAAGCACGAATTCGCGGAAGCCGTCGAGAAAGTGGCCGATCTCCGCGCGGTTCCTCTGAAGCTCGAGGCGGCGGACAAGATGACCGACCCGCAGGTCGCGGCGAAAGTGCGCGCCACGGAGTTCTAGAACTTTTCCTTCGCTGTGTCCGTATTGACCAGCACCCCACTCGGGCGCGACCGCGCCATCCCATCAACCGAGGTGCCGAAATGAAACGCATGTATGTCAGTCGACTGGGTCTTGCTACGCTCTTTGCGCTCACGTTCGCTTCGTCGGCGTTCGCGATGAGTGTGGAAGAGCGCACCAAGTTGGAGAACGAGGTTCGCGCCGCCGAGACCGCTTTCGCCAAGACGATGGCCGACCGCGACCACGCCGCCTTCGCGAAATTCGTCGCCGACGATGCGGCGTTCTTCGGGCGCAACGCGGTTACGCGCGGCAAGCAAGCCGTGGTCGAATCGTGGGCGGGCTTGTTCGAAGGACCGAACGCACCGTTCTCGTGGTCGTCGGAGACCGCGGTCGTGCTCGAGTCGGGGACGCTGGCGCTTTCGTCGGGGCCGGTCTACGGCGCGGACGGCAAACGCTTCGGGACCTTCAATTCGATTTGGCGTCGCGAGAAGAACGGGACCTGGAAGGTCGTCTTCGACAAGGGCTGCGACTACTGCGAGGACAAGTAGAACTAGTGAATGTCGGCGCCTTCGCCCACGCGACGTCGCCCATATTTGCCCGAGAGGTAACCCATGACGACTCCGGCGCCGACGATCATGTTGATGACCAGTGTAAAGAATCTCCACAAGAGCACGTAGATGGCCTGATAGCTCTTGGGAATGATCGAGCCCATGACCGCCATGGTCGACACTTCGGCCAGCCCCGCGGCGCCCGGTGTCGGTGAGAAATAGAACACCAAGAGCGGGATGACCTGCATCAAAAGCACCTGGCCGAGCGGGGCTTCGATGCCGAGGCCTTTCAGCACCACCCAGCCGATCAGAAATTTGTTCACATAGATGAGGGCGGTCAGGAGCAGCCCCGCGGTGAAGATCAATTTTCCGCGCACGAGGAATCCCGTCATGAGGTCGTGATAGTGATCGACCGCGGTGAAGATTTTCTCCACGATATTGCGCCGCTCGAGAAAGCCGCGAATGCGCGGGATGCGCGTCAAGAGCCAGCGCGAACCGTGCTTGAACTGGCGCGGGTGCGTGAGCGTGAGCAAGATCCCAATCAAGATGACGACGTAAATACCGAACGAGATCATCGCCAGCGTGTGGAGTTCCGGCGACAACAGGTTGGGGCGGACGAGCATGACCGCCGCACCTACCAGCAGCACGATCACCGTGGTGATGAACCCTCCCACGAAGCACGCGACGGTCGCGCCCATGACACTCATGCCTTCCAAATAGAGCACGTACACTTGCGCGGCGGCGCCACCGGTCTGCGACGGTGTCACACCGGCTAGGAACACGTGCACGAGACAGCTTCGCCACGCCGCACCGAAGGTCAGCGGCGTGTGCACTTTGCGCGCGAAGAGCAGGATGCGGGTTCCGGCGATCACCCAGTCGACCACGACCAGTCCCAGCGCGATCAAGAAGTAGCGGGGATTGAACTCCTTGAGGTGGTGGAACGTGTCGGACATCGACGAGCGCTGGAACAGGACGAAGAAAGCCACCAGGCTGAACGCCACGAACAGCTTGGCGCCGGTCTTGATCCTGCTGACGGGTATCGAGAGAATGCTGGCGGGCATGGCTGGTTCGATTACGCAAGGCAGTGTACACTATCCGCCTCCCGGCGGCAGCCGTCTCGTTGAGCGACGCGAAGGCGCCCGGAAGCGAAAGGAGAGTTCATGACGTCATCCAAGTTGTCGACCATCGGCCAGATTGCCGTCACCGTCCGCGACATCCCGCGCGCGATCGCTTTCTACCGCGACCTCCTGGGCGTCCCCTTTCTCTTCGAAGCGCCCGGCATGGCATTCTTCCAAGCCGGCGACACCCGCCTGATGTTCGGCTTGCCCGAGAACGACACGCAGAACTTTTCGTCGATCCTCTATTTCAAAGTCGACGACATCAACGGCGCCTATGGCGACCTCAAGGCCAAGGGCGTGGCGTTCACCCACGAGCCGCGCCTGATCCACCGCGGGACCACGTCCGACCTCTGGCTCGCTTTCTTCACCGACCCCGACGCCAACACCATGGCGCTCATGAGCGAAGTCGCCCGTCGCGACTAGCGCGCCGCCGCACGCCACCTATTGACGAACGCGCCGCGCTTCGGATAGATTTCGCGCCATTCCTGAATCTCAGTCAGTTTTCGCAGGGCAAGGAGGAAGCGCATGAAGTCCATGTTCTATGCGACCGCGGCGATTCTCGTCGCGTGTGCGGTCGTGGCCCACGCGGCCGAGGACCCCGCGGCCAAGCAGAAGAAGATCGCGCGCGGCAAGTATCTCGTCGACACCATCGGTTGCCAGGACTGCCACTCGCCGAAGATCTTCGCGGGCGGCTTTCCGCACCCGGATCCGGCCAAGGCGATGTCGGGTTTTTCGGGGATGAAGCTCCCGCCCGTCGACAAGAATGCGATGGCGCCGGGCAACTGGTACTTGATGGCGCCGGATTTGACCGCGTACGTGGGTCCGTGGGGTATTAGCTACGCGGCCAACATCACGCCCGACGAGCAGACCGGCATCGGACTGTGGACCGAGGACATCTTCGTCCAGTCGATTCGCACCGGCAAGCACATGGGCGCGGGTCGCGAAGTTCTCCCGCCGATGCCGTGGAACTACTACCAGACGATGACCGACGACGACTTGAAGGCGATCTTTGCGTATCTGAAGACGTTTCCGCCCATCAAGAACGTGGTCCCCGCACCCGTCGCCCCGCCCGACGTGAAGTAGGCGCGGTCTTTTCCCGCGGCGACGAATCTGGTATAGTCGACGCCGTCTAACGCGTTATCCCAGCACGATTTCGCTAGCAGCGAACGGCGGTGTGTGAACCACACCGCCGTCACGCTATTATGGGCAACGGAAACCATGAGCCTCAACGTCTACATCGAAACCTACGGCTGTCAGATGAACGTCTACGACAGCGAGCTGGTGAAGTCGATCCTCGTCCAACGCGACTTCCGGCTCGTGGATCGTTTCGAAGGCGCCGACGTCGTGCTCATTAATACTTGCGCCATCCGCGAGAAGGCGCACCAGAAGATCTACGGGCGTTTGCAGCAGTTGAAGAGCGAGCGCGCGTTGCGTCGCGACGAACTTACCATCGGCGTCTTGGGCTGCATGGCGCAAAACCTGAAGCAAGATTTGGTCGACGGTCACGACGAGGTCGACTTCGTCGCGGGGCCGGACTCGTACCGGCATCTGCCCGAGTTGATCGACGCCGCGCGCGGGACGGTTGCCTCGACCGCCGCATTGGCGGGCGCGGCCTTGAAGCTCTCGACCACCGAGACCTACACCGGCGTCGACCCCATTCGCAGCGGCGGCATCAACGCGTGGATTGCGGTCATGCGCGGGTGCGACAACATGTGCACCTTCTGCGTCGTGCCGTACACGCGCGGCCGCGAGCGCAGCCGCGACCCCGAAGGTGTGGTCGACGAAGTGCGCGCGTTGGTGCGCGACGGCTACAAACAAGTGACGCTGCTAGGCCAGAACGTCAACTCGTACCGCTTCGGCGAGGTTCGCTTCGCCGATCTGATGCGCCGTGTCGCGGACGTCGACGGCATCGAGCGCGTGCGTTTCATCTCGCCGCACCCGAAAGACTTCCCGGTCGAACTGATTCGCGCCATCGCCGAGCACCCCAAGCTGTGCAAGCACATCCATCTGCCGTTGCAAGCCGGCAATGATCGCGTGCTGGAGCTCATGCGCCGCACCTACACCAATTCGGAATTTCGTGCGTTGGTCGACGAAATGCGAGCCACCATTCCCGGCCTGGCATTGACGACCGACGTCATCGTCGGCTTCCCGACCGAAACGGCGGCCGAGTTCGATGAGACGCTTGCGCTGATCGAAGACGTGCGCTTCGACGCCGCCTTCACGTTCAAGTATTCGGAGCGCAAAGGGACCTACGCGCAGCGCAAACTCCCCGACGACGTCTCCAACGAAGAAAAGACCAGACGAATCGTGGCGCTCGTTGAACTCCAAAAGCGAATCACCGATGAGACAAATCGCGCGCTGATCGGCACCGAGCACGAGGTGCTGATCGAGGAGCGCGATCTCAAACTGGCGGGCCATATGGTTGGCAAAACAGACAACTTCAAACACGTCATTCTGTCCCCCGGCGGCGCCGAGATCGGCGACACGCTGCGCGTCGTGATCGAAGACGCGCACGGTGCGACATTGCACGGCCGTGCACTCGAGCACGCAGGACATTCGGCGCGACGCGCCGTCGGCTAATTCATCTACCAACGAAAGGCACCCATCTCCATGGCGAGCACACCGCGAACGCATATTCGAACGTCCACGCCCGCGCGCAAGAACGACCGCCAGACCGGCGGAGCGCGCGCGGGCAAGCCGACCATGCCGCGCATCGGCGAAGAAATGTGGGCGCTCGTCTACGACTCCGAGCGCGACCGCTGGGACAAGACGCGCGGCTTCCGCAAGGAGAAGGTGGCCAAGCCGCGGCTGGACCCCAAAGACCCCCTCGACGCGAGTGCCGTCATCCTGAAGGTCAAGTACACCGGCTTCTGCGGCTCCGACACCGGCATCTGGTTTCGTACCTCGTTCAAGTCGATGATCCACGATTCGCTCAAGGCCGAAGGCAAGACCACGCGCGTCATCGGCCACGAAGTCTTCGGCGAAGTGGCCGAAGTGGGCGCGGTGGCGGCAGTGCACTACGGCTTGAAAAAGGGCGACCTGGTCGCGGCCGAGTCGCACATCGTGTGCGGCCGTTGCCACCAATGTTTGATCGGCCAGCGCCACGTGTGCACCGACGAGCGCATCATCGGCATCTCGCGCGACGGCGGCTTCGCCGAGTACATCAAGCTCCCCGTCGACGTGATCTGGCGCACCGACGTGAACAAGATTCGCCCTGAAGTGGCCGTCATCCAGGAGCCGTTCGGTAACGCCGTGCACGCGTGCACCGCAGTGGATCTGCGCGGCAAGTCGGTCGCGATCTTCGGTTGCGGCGCCATCGGCCAGTTCACCATCATGATCGCCAAGGCGCTCGGTGCGTCGCGTGTCATCGGCATCGAACCCAATCCCATCAACGCCGACCTCGCACGCAAGCTGGGTGCGGACGAAGTGGTCGAGTTCAAGATCGAGAGCGGCGACGATCGCAACGGCTGGAAGGCCTACCCCGACGTCGTCGAGCAGGTCGTGAAGTTCAGCGGCATCGACGGCGTCGACGTCGCCATGGAAATGGCCGGCCACAATTCGTCCGTCAACAATGCCCTCGCGTCCGTGCGCCGCGGCGGCGACGTCGTGCTGTTCGGATTGAAGTCCGGCGACTTCAAGCTCCAAGACTTCCAGCGCAACATCGTCAAAGGCATCCGCATGCACAGCGTCATCGGCCGCCGCCTGTTCGAAACCTGGGAACTCACCAAGAATCTCCTCGAGTCGCGCGAGAACGGCATCCAAGACAAGATCTGGAACATCATGCTCAACCGCGGCAAGGACACCATCGTCGAAGCCAAAGACTTCGACCCGGCGGTTTTCGAGAAGAAGATCGGCAAACACCCCAAGTTGATCATTAGGTGGTAGGGGTAGCCGATAATTATTGTTCCATTCCTTCCTGCGTTTACTCAACTGCTTGGAAGAAGCTAGGGAGCTTCGCCGCATTGGAACCCACACGGGTCTGCTACAAAACCCCACTAGGGCGAGGCGATGCCATCGACATATCGACTCCGGCAAGCATATTGCGCAGCTTGAGCGGGTCGGATAAGGAGCGACGGGCGGTTGCGCGACGCCTTCGTCGACTCGGATTTGCAGCGAGGTGAGAGTGATTCAAGCGGCCAGCAAATGCTACCTTATCCGTCGCGGTAATTCGCGAAGCAGGCGAGACTCCTCATTGTCTCAGATGACGAGAGAATGAGAGTATCCCCCTCATGCCACTGACCCCCGGCACTCGACTGGGACAGTACGAGATCCTCGCCTCGCTGGGATCGGGCGGGATGGGCGAGGTGTATCGCGCCCGTGATACGCGCCTGCAGCGCGACGTCGCGGTCAAAGCTCTTCCCGACGAATTCGCGCGCGACCCCGATCGCCTCGCGCGCTTCGAGCGCGAAGCGAAGCTGCTCGCGTCGCTCACCCACTCCAACATCGCCGGTATTTTCGGCCTCGAAGAAGTCGAAGGACACCGCTACCTCATTCTCGAATTCGTGGAAGGCGAAACACTGGCGCATCGCCTCGACCGCGGACCGCTCTCGATCAGCGAGGCGCTGCAAGTCGGTCGCCAGATCGCGGCAGCGCTCGAGAGCGCGCACGAAAACGGCGTCGCGCACCGCGACCTCAAGCCCGGTAACGTGATGATCACGCCCGCCGGCGACGTCAAGGTACTTGACTTCGGCCTTGCGAAAGGCGGGATGGACGCAACGTCGAGCTCCGACGTGAGTATGTCGCATTCTCCCACGTTGACCCACGGCCAGCACACCGGCGTGGGTGTCATCCTCGGCACCGCGGCCTACATGAGCCCCGAACAAGCGCGCGGTCGTACAGTCGACAAGCACACCGACATTTGGTCGTTCGGATGCGTGCTCTACGAATGTCTCACCGGGAGACAAGCGTTCGCGGGCGACACCGTGTCCGACATGATCGCGCGCATTCTAGAACGCGAACCCGATTGGGACGCGTTGCCGGCGCGCACGCCGCCCCGCATCCGCGAGCTGTTGCGCCACTGTCTGGAGAAGGATGCGAGGCGGCGCCTCCGCGACATCGGCGACGCGCGCATCGAGATCGACGACGTCATCGCCACCAAGTCGTCGGATCCCAATGCCATGACCGCTGCGTCGCGCGGGAGGCGCTTCGCGACGCGCCGGTGGTTTGCCGCCGCCGCGTTGGTTCTCATCGGCGCGGCCGCCATGCGCTTCGCGATGCCGCTATTCGAGAAGACACCCCTCGTGCCGCCGGTACGCTTCGAGATCGCCGAAGTGCCGGGAACCCATATGGACACCGACGGCGCGTACAGCGTGATCTCGCCGGATGGGCGCACACTGGCGTACCGAGCGTCGGACTCGACCGGAACCTTCCGGCTCTGGGTTCGCCCGCTCGAATCCGTATCGGCGCGCGAACTCCCCGGCACGGAAGACGTTGAGTTTCCGTTCTGGTCACGCGACAGTAAGTTCATTGGTTTCTTTTCGGGACAGAAGAAGCTCATGAAAGTCGCGGTGAGCGGAGGGACGCCCGAAGCCATCTGCGAAATCAAGGCCGCGCGCGGCGGCACGTGGAATCGCGACGGGGTCATCGTCTTCGCCCCGGTATCCGAAGGGCCCCTCTACCGAGTGTCTGTCAACGGCGGGGAGAGCGTGCCGGTCACCACGCTCGATTCGACGGAAGTCGCGCATCGCTTCCCGTGCTTCCTACCCGATGGCAAGCGCTTTCTCTATTCGTCACTGCCGCCAAATGACGGCAAGTTCACGATCTACCTAGCATCGCTCGATGGGAGCGAACACAAGGTGGTCCTGGAGACGGCCGGCAGTGGGGTGGTGTACGCGGAGCCTGGCTACCTGATTTATCAGCGGGAGGATGCGATCGTCGCGCAGGCGTTCGATGCCAAGCGCGGTCGTGTCCTGGGAGAGCCCATGTCGCTAGGCGACCGGATGATCGGCACGTATTCCATCGGTGCCGCGCCGATAAGTGCCGCGACCAACGGCACGCTCGCGTACACAACCAACGTGCCGTTTGCGACCCATCTCGTGTGGGCGGACTTGAAGGGCAAGTTGCTCGACCCGGTTCCCATGTCGCCCGGCCGGTACATCGATTTTCGTTTGTCTCCGGACGAGCGACGCGCCGTGTTGCAACGCAGTTCACGGAACGGCTCCTCCGATCTTTGGATGGCGGACTTGGAACGCGGCGTGGTGACGCGCTTGGGCTACGAGACCGGCTCGGCCGATGTCGCGCATTGGTCGCCCGATGGGACGCGCGTCGCATATACGTTTTCATCATACGGCGGCCGTCCAAAGATCGTGGTGGCCGCCGTTGACGCGGGCTCATCCCTCGAAACTTTCCTGGAAGACGATCCGGCGTTCAAGTTCGTGTTCGGCTGGACACCGGATGGGCGTTCGATAGTCTTCGGCCGTCAGGAAGCCGCGACGCGGCGCGACATTTGGATTCTCCCGCTCGACGGTGACCACAAACCGTGGCCCTACCTTGCGACACCGTACTTGGAGGACTGGGGCGAGGTGTCGCCCGATGGGCGCTGGATCGTATACGACTCCGACGAGTCGGGACAATTCGAAGCGTACGTCCAGTCTTTTCCGGAGGCGGGTGCGAAGTACCAGGTGACGACGCGCGGGGGAGTCAACTTTGCGTGGTCAAGAGACGGCCGGCGGCTTTTCTTTGGTGAAACCAATGTACCGTACACAGGCTTCGTTGCCGACGTTCTGCCTGGGCCGCAGTTCCGCCTCGGGCCAGCACGCTTGTTCGGCCGCGTGCCGGACACCATCTTGTACGCGGAAAGAGCGCGCAGCGAGGACCGGTTCCTATTGCTCATCCCCTCTCGGCCGCCGTCCGCGCAAACCGTCACGATCGTGCAGAACTGGCCTTCTGTGCTCGCTAAGAGGTAGACGACGAAAGAATGAGAGAATCACCTCATGCCCCTAACCCCCGGTAGTCGACTGGGACAATACGAAATCCTCGCCCCGCTCGGGTCGGGCGGGATGGGCGAGGTGTATCGCGCGCGCGACACACGGCTGGGTCGCGACGTCGCGATCAAAGCGTTGCCCGACGAATTCGCGCGCGACCCGGATCGGCTTGCGCGCTTCGAGCGCGAAGCGAAGTTGCTCGCCTCACTCACACACGCCAACATCGCGGGCATCTTCGGACTGGAAGAAGTCGGCGGGCATCGCTATCTGATCCTAGAATTCGTGGAGGGCGAAACGCTCGCGCATCGTCTGGATCGCGGTCCGCTTTCGATCAGCGAATCGTTGCAGGTCGGGCGGCAAATCGCGGCGGCTTGGAGAGCGCGCACGAGCAAGGCATCGCGCACCGCGACTTGAAGCCTGGCAACGTGATGTTGACACCGGCGGGCGACGTCAAGGTGCTGGACTTCGGCTTGGCGAAAGGCGGCATGGACGCGTCGTCGAGCTCGGACATCAGCATGTCGCATTCGCCCACATTGACGCACGGTCAGCACACGGGTGTGGGCGTGATTCTGGGTACGGCGGCGTACATGAGTCCGGAGCAGGCGCGCGGTCGTGCGGTCGACAAGCGCACGGACATCTGGTCGTTCGGGTGCGTGCTGTACGAATGCTTCACCGGGCGCCAGGCGTTTGCGGGCGACACGGTGTCGGACATGATCGCACGCATCTTGGAGCGCGAGCCGGATTGGGATGCACTGCCGTCGCGGACTCCACCGCGCATTCGCGAGCTTCTGAAGCGCTGCCTGGAGAAAGACGCCAAGCGACGCTTGCGCGACATCGGCGACGCGCGCATCGAGATCGAAGACGTCATCGCGACGCGCACGTCGGGCTCCGACGTGTCGCAAGCGGCCGCGCGCGGCGCGCGACTTCCGTCGCGACAGTTGCTGGGAGCTGCGGGACTCGTCTTGCTCACGGTCGCGGCGACGAGTTTCGTCGCATCGCACTTTACGCGAACGCCCGCGGCGCTGCCGGTTCGCTTCGAAATCCCCGAAGTGCCAGGAACCCACCTCGACATCGACGGTGTCAATCCCGCCATATCTCCGGACGGACGCACGCTCGCGTATCGTGCGGCGGACTCGACCGGGGCCTATCGCCTCTGGGTTCGCCCGCTCGAGTCGCTTTCGGCCCGCGAAGTCCCCGGAACGGACGGCGCGCAGTTGCTGTTTTGGTCGCCCGACAGCAAGTTGATTGGCTTTTTCTCGGGGCAGGAGAAGCTCATGAAAGTTGCGGCCGCGGGCGGTGCACCGGAAACCATTTGCGACATCAAGGGACCGCGCGGCGCGACCTGGAACCGCGACAACATCATTCTCTTCGCACCGTTTTCCGAAGGGCCGATCTATCGCGTGTCCGCCAACGGCGGCGAAAGCGTCCCGGTGACGACACTCGATTCGACCGAGACCGCGCATCGGTTTCCATGCTTCCTTCCCGACGGCAAGCACTTCGTCTTTTCGGCGCTGCCGCCGCACGAGGGAAAGTACACCATCTACTTGGCGTCACTGGACAGCAAGGAACGCAAAGCCGTCACGCACAACGCGGGGGGCGGCGTCGTGTACGCGGAACCCGGTTACCTCATCTATCAGCGCGACGACGTTCTCGTCGCGCACGCGTTCGACGCCAAGCGCGGAGAGGTGGTCGGAGAACCTATTTCGCTCGGCGATCACCCCCTCGGTACCAACTTTTCGGGCGGCACGGCGTTCAGCGTGGCAGGAAACGGCACGATGGCCTACATGACCAACGTGCCGGTCGACACGCGACTCGTCTGGTCCGACATGAACGGCAAGCTGATCGGCACGATTCCGATGGAGGCGGGCGATTATATCAACGTCGAGCTTTCGCCGGATGGTCAGCACGCCGTGCTGGAGAGCGCCCGCATGATCGGCATATCGGATTTGTGGATGGCAGATCTCGAGCGCGGCGTTGTCACGCGCTTGAGTTACGACACCGGAGAGAACACGAGCGCACGCTGGTCACCCGACGGCACGCGCGTCGCGTACACGAGTGCACCGTACGGCGGGTCGCCCAAGATCGCGTTGGTCAACGTGGGCACAGGTTCATCGATGGAAATCTTCCTGGCCGACGATCCGGCGTTCAAGTATCTGTGCAGCTGGACGCCCGACGGGCGCTCGCTTGTGTATGCACGCCAGGAAGCGGCGACGCGGCGCGATCTCTGGATTCTCCCGCTCGACGGAGATCACACGCCCAAGCCGTACTTGGTAACACCCTACTTCGAGGAGCGAGGCGTGGTGTCTCCGGACGGGCGATGGATGGTGTATGACTCCGACGAGTCGGGTCAGACGGAAGTCTACGTGCAGTCGTTCCCCGACGCGGGTGCCAAGTATCAGGTGACTACCCGCGGCGGATTCAATCGCGGATGGTCGCGCGACGGACGGCGTCTCTACTTCGGAGAGGACAGCGACGTGTTCGTAACGAAAGCCGCCGATGTGCTGCCCGGTCCGCAGTTTCGTTTGGGTTCGCCGCGCACAGTCGCGCGCGTGCCGAAGACCGTGTTCGATTCTGGAATCGCGCGCGATGAGAGCAAACTCTTGCTCCTGATGCCCACCGGACCGCTCCCCCCGCAAACCATCACGATCGTCGAGAACTGGCCCTCACTCCTCGTCAAAAAATAGCCCGGCCTGCGTTGCAACCCCGCCGCGCACCCGCCCGTACGTGCTAAAAAACCAGCACTGAAAGGACCCGCCGTGAAACCACGACTCTGGATCGCCACGCTTGTTGCCGTCGTCGCTGTGCTTGCGATTGAAGCCCGCTTCGCCGCGGCGGGGAGTGTGGCGGCGCAGAAGCTCGACGCGGCGGGGGCGGCCTTCGACGCCAAGGATTGGGACGCGGCGTCGCGCCTGTACGGCGAGCTGGCCGCCGAAAACCCGCAGCAGGGCCGCTTCTGGTTCCTGCTCGGCGGTGCCGAGTACAACCGCAAGCGCTATCGCGAAGCCGTGGCACCGTACGAGCGCGCCGCCGCCGTCGGCTACAACGTGGGCACGAGCCATTACAATCGCGCGTGCTGCCTGGCGCTCCTGGGCGAGAAGACCGCCGCCATCGACGCCGTCGAGCTCGCGATTCGCACCGGGCTGCGCGACCGCGAGAATCTGATTCGCAACGACACCGACTTGGCGAGCATTCGCGACACGCCGGAGTTTCGCGCGCGCATTCTCCCGGTCGCCACACCCGACATGTCGCGCGAAGACGGTTGGAGCATGGACCTCGACTATTTGACCAAGCGCGTGGCGGAGACGCACTACGCGCCGTTCAAGAATATCTCACGCGCCGAATGGGACCAGGAAATCGCGCGCATCAAGTCGGCGGTGCCTACGATGAGCGACTACCAAGTCGTGGTCGCGTTGATGCAGCTCGTGGTGCGCATCGGCGACGGGCACACCGTCGTCGGCGGACCGCGCCAAGGCACACTCGCGTTTCACATCATCCCGATTCAGTTCTACGACTTCAAAGACGGTCTCTTCGTGAGGGCGGCTCACCCGGACTATGCGCAACTAGTGGGGAAGCGCGTGGTTCGGGTGGGCTCGCTTTCTGCGAAGGACGCGTGGGATCGCGTCGCCACTACGGCGCAACGCGACAATTCGCAGCAGGTACGCTGGATGACGGCGCGCTACCTGTCGCGCGTCGAAGTGTTGGACGCGCTCGGCGTCTCGAAGGGACTGGAGTCGGTCGACGTGACGGTGGCGGACGCCAAGGGTAAGGAACTGCGCGTGACGGTCAAGGCGGTTCCGCTCTCCGTCTTGGACGGGCACAGCATCCAGGACAAGCCGGCGGGTTGGATCGACATGGCACCGAAGACGGGACCCGTTCCCATGTGGCGTCGCGATCCGGAGCACCTCTACACGCTCGACTACCTGGACGACTCGAACATCGTCTACGCCAACTTCCGTGCCGTGCTCGACGACAGCGCGGAAACGCTCGAGCACTTCGCCGATCGCACCCTCGACATGGCGGAAACGAAGAAAGCGCGCGCGCTGGTGATCGACGTACGCTTGAACAACGGCGGAAACAACTTTCTCGGGCGCGCATTTCTGGAGCGCATCCTCACGTCGGATTCCTTCGACCAGGACGGCAAGCTGTTCGTGATCACCGGGCGCGAGACCTTCAGCGCGTGCCAGAATTTCTGCAACTGGCTGGATCGTCAAACCGAGGCGCGCTTCGTCGGCGAACCCACCGGGTCGAAGCCGAACTTCGTGGGCGAAGGCAACGCCATCAATCTTCCGTACAGCGGATTGCTGGTCAACGCGTCGTCGCGCTACTGGCAAGACTCGGTGTCCGAAGACATGCGGTGCTGGATCGCGCCCGACCTCGCGGCCGAGATGACCTCCGACGACTACCGCAACAACCGCGACCCGGCGCTGACCGCGATTCTCGAGTACTTGAAAACGCGCGATCTCGCCGCCGCGAAGCCGTAACGACGCCCATCGGATGGCAGTCTAGCGATTTCTTTGCTAGACTGCCGTCCCATGGACACCCAACTCAAATCCATTCTCACCGCCGAGCTCACCGCGATCCGCGAAGCCGGCCTCTACAAAGACGAACGCGTCATTCAAAGCGCGCAGGCCGCCGCGATCAAGGTCGCGGGCGGCGAAGTCATCAATTTTTGCGCGAACAACTACCTCGGGTTGTCGTCGCACCCGAAGGTGATCGAGGCCGCGCACCAAGCACTCGACCGCTGGGGCTTCGGGCTCTCGTCGGTGCGTTTCATCTGCGGCACGCAGGAGATCCACAAGCAGCTCGAACGCGGCATCGCGTCGTTCTTGAAAACCGACGACGCCATTCTGTACGGCTCCTGCTTCGACGCCAACGGGGGCCTGTTCGAGACCCTGCTCGGCGACCAGGACGTCATTATTTCCGACGAGCTGAACCACGCCTCCATCATCGACGGCGTGCGTTTATGCAAGGCGGAGCGCCTGCGCTACGGCAACGGCGACATGAACCACCTCGAGGATCGTCTCAAGGAAGCGAAGAACTACCGTGTCCGCATGATCGCGACCGACGGCGTCTTCAGCATGGACGGCTTCATCGCCAAGTTGCAGGACATCTGCGACCTCGCGCAGAAGTACGAAGCCGTCGTCATGGTGGACGATTCGCACGCGACTGGTTTCATCGGCAAGACCGGGCGCGGGACGCCCGAGTTCAACGGTGTCATGGATAAGGTCGACATCATCACGTCGACGCTGGGCAAGGCGATGGGAGGTGCGTCGGGGGGCTTCACCGCCGCGCGCAAGGAGATCGTCGAGATGCTGCGCCAGCGCTCGCGGCCGTATCTCTTCTCGAACTCGCTGGCGCCGCCGATCGTCGCCGCGTCGATTGCCGTTCTCGCACTGCTCGAGGAAAGCACGGAGCTGCGCGACCGTTTGGAAGAGAACACGCGCTATTTTCGCACCGGCATGACGGGGGCCGGTTTCGACATCGTGCCGGGTTCGCACCCCATTTGTCCGATCATGCTGGGCGACGCCAAGCTCGCGCAGGACGTCGCACGCGACATGCTCGCCGAAGGAATCTATGTCATCGGTTTCAGCTATCCGGTGGTGCCGAAGGGAAAGGCGCGCATCCGCGTGCAGATTTCCGCGGGGCACACCAAGCAGCATTTGGATCGCGCCCTCGACGCGTTCCGGAAAGTGGGGAAGAAGCACGGTTTGGTCAGGTAGTTTCGAAAAGCAAGGAGGCCGCAATGAAGTCCCGTTTTTCGTTGATTGCAATCGTCGTCTTGGCGCTCATCGCACCGGCAATGTCGCGCGCACAGCAAGGCGCGGTACCGACGAAGCCGTCGATTGTGTTGGTCCACGGAGCGTTCGCAGACGCGAGCGGTTGGAGTCGCATCATCCTGTCGCTCGAGAAGAGCGGCTACGACGTGTCCGCGGTACAGAATCCAATGACGTCGTTCGCGGACGACGTCGCCACTACCAAGCGCATGATCGACGCGCAGCCCGGTAACGTCGTCGTGGTTGCTCATTCGTACGGTGGCGCCGTGATGACCGCGGCCGCGGCCGGTAATCCGAAGGTGAAAGCGCTCGTGTACGTGGCCGCGTTCGGCCCCGACGCGGGCGAGGTTTTCGGCGAACTGCTGGCGAAGAACGGTCCGTCGGGCGTGGAAGTCACATTCCGCCCGGACGCGGTCGGCTCGCTGTACATCGACCGCGCTGCTTTTCACGCCACCTTCTGCGCGGATTTGTCGGCCGACGAAGCGGCCGCCATGGCCGTCTCGCAGAAGCCGCTCGCCGGCGCGATCTTCAGCGCGTCGCTCGACACACCGGCTTGGAAAACGATTCCCGCGTGGTACATCGTCGCCCTCGAAGACAAGGTGATTCGACCCGACCTGGAGCAGTTCATGGCCAAGCGCATGAACGCCAAGACCACCGAGATCAAGTCCAGCCACGTCGTGTTCATGTCCCATGCCAACGAAGTCGCGAAGGTGATCGTCGAAGCGGCGAAGAGCGTGAAGTAGCAACCCGCGACGTCCTGCGATGAAAGACCTCGCAATCGCGCTCGACAACCGGCCCGGTGCCCTCGCCGAAATGGGCGAGGCACTGGGCCGCGCGGGTGTCAGCATCGAGGGCGGCGGAGCGTGGGTCGTGGGTGGCGAAGGCGTCGCCCACTTTCTTTTTGCCGACGGAACCGCGGCACGCCAGGCGCTCGAAGCCGCCGGCATTCGTGTGGTCGCCGAACGCGACGTGGTCGTGCAGCGATTGAAGCAAGGTGTGCCCGGTCAATTGGGCAAGCTCACGCGCCGCATGGCCGACGCCGGCGTCAACATCGAAGTCCTCTACAGCGACCACGACCACCAACTCATTCTCGTCGTCGACCAACTCGCTCGCGCGCGCGAAGTCGCGGACGCGTGGGCGCGGGAGTCTTCGTCGTAACAGACGGGAGCTGCGATGAAGCGAGCGGCGTTTTGGCTTTTGATCATCGCGGGCATCGTCGCCCTCGCTTCGTGCTCGCGGTCACGGGTGAGCGAAGACGAGCCGTCGCTGATCATCGCGACCGACAGCGGCTATGTCGCGCCCGACACGCTGCACGAGGGACTCAATCACATCGTGTACGAGAACCACGGCTCTTCGATCCACGAATGCATGTTCATTCGCTTGCCCGATGACATGAGCGGGGCGCAGTACCTTGCCGCCGTCGATTCGGGCTACGACTTCCCGCCCGGCGCCATCGATTGCTCCGGCGCCGGTCTTACCTCGCCACTCCAACGCGTCGAATTGTGGCTCCCGCTCGATGCCGGGCGCTACCTGCTGGCGTGTTGGTTCCGCGGCCACCTCACTCATATCCCGCCGCACACCCTCGTCGTGCACGGGCAACCGCGTGTCCCGGTGACGCCTCCCCACGAAGACGCGACGCTGAAGGAGATCGACTTTCGCTACGAGTTGAGCAGCCAGATCCACACCGGCCCGCAAACGATTCGCGTCGAAACGGTCGGACCGTCGATGCACGAATTCGATTGCTTTCTCCTGGAAGGTGGTCGCTCCGTGAGAGACTTGAGTGCGTGGTACGCCAACGACATGAAGGGCTCTCCCTTCGCGACCGCAATGGGCGGCGTGCTGGACCACCACGATCTTTCTCGCGTGGTTTGGTTCCGGCGCAATTTCACGATGGGGCACTATGTCTTTTGGTGCGACATGCCGATGATTCAAAGCGGCAAGGAAGCCGAAGCGGGTGCCGCCGCGCACGTGACACACGCGCAGGCCGGCATGGTGCTGGAGTTCGACGTGTCGATGTAGCTAGGTGCGGTGCAACGAGTCTAGTCGGTGGACGACTTGTTGGTATCGCCCTCGATTCCCATGTCTTCGTAGACTTCTGTCAGTGCGTCCTTCGCCAAGTGCAGTGCTTTCAATCGTAGGCGGTGCGCGGTGTCCAGGTTGCGAGGACTTGCCACCAGCCACGAGAGCGTGATGCGAAGGGCTTCCCACTTGTCGGGAAACGATCCCGGCAGGAACAAGCGGCTCGCGGCCATCCACGCGTCGCGAGTGTTGATCAACGCCAAGGTTTCCGCGTCGCTGCGTTCCACCAGCGAGCGTTCGATCTCCTTCATGTATTGGTATGCTTCCGCGTTCGCCTTGATCTTCTTCTCGGCGATGATCGTATTCATGCGGGTCCGGCGCGTGATTCGCAGTTGAAACCACGCGGCCACGAAACCGCCGGCGATGGCGAGCAGACCGCCCAGGAGGGCGGTCAGTATGGCGTCCGTCATTCAACTGATCGCTTCCAAACCGGGCCGCGTGGCGACGCGTACTCCGCCGCCGACCCTGCAACGAGTGATTTCACTTACACAATAATAGTCGCGGTCATCGCGAACATTCGCAAGGCCGGAAATTCAGAGAGCCCCGCGTGTCTTGCGATGGGCCGCCGTGGCGTGGAATTCCGTGTCGCGTCGCGCGCCGCTCGAGAGCAATCTGCTGCCGGCGGTGAGAAACTTCACAACGGCTCTGTGCGGCCTTGTTCTATACTATTACGCGGAGGCACGCATTCACCCGCGCGTGATAGCCATGACACCACGTATCGTTTGCACCGTCACAGCGCTGATGCTGCTCGCTGGAGCCGCGCGAGCGGTCGATATCGCACCCGCGTTTCCGAATCTGCCCGCGTTCAACTCGCCGATCAACATCGAGGACCCGCGCGACGGAACCGACCGGCTCTTCGTAGTCGAGCGCGGCGGACAGATTCAAGTGTTCCAGAACAGCCCCACCGTCTCGCAGCGGTCGCAGTTCCTCGACATCGCGTCGCTGTTGACCACGCAGGGCGAATGCGGCCTCCTCGGACTCGCGTTTCATCCCAACTACGAGAGCAATGGGTATTTCTACATTTGCTACACCGACGCGTCGCCGTTCGAGACCATCGTCGCGCGCGTCACCGCGAACGCGACCAACCCCAATCTCGCGGATGTCGCAACGCTGCTCCCGATTATTCGCATCGGCCAGACCAACTTCTATCACAAGGGCGGGTGCATCGCGTTCGGCCCCGACGGTTACTTGTACGTTTCGCTCGGCGACGACCAGACCCACCCCAACGGGCAATCGCTGACGACTCTCAAGGGCAAGGTGCTGCGCATCGACGTCGACCACCCGAGCGGGGGTTTGCAATACGGCATCCCGCCCGACAACCCGTTCGCCGGAAACCCGAGCGGGTATCGTCAGGAGATCTACGCGTTCGGATTTCGCAATCCATGGCGATTTGGCTTTGATTCGGATACGGGGAAGCTGTGGCTGGGCGACGTCGGCCAGGACACGTGGGAAGAAGTCGACATGCTCCTCAAGGGTCGCAACTACGGTTGGCCGCGCCTGGAAGGGAACGTCTGCTACGAACCCGCGGTGTGCGATACCGTGAATCTCGATATCGTGTTGCCGGTCACGGTGTACATCCACGGCGCCAATGGCGCGTCCATTACCGGCGGGCGCGTCTATCGCGGGCCATCGGTGCCGAGTCTGTACGGCGAGTACGTTTTCGCGGACTACATCACGGGCCAGATCTGGTCGCTCGATCCGGACGCGCTTCCCGCCGGCACGAGCCTGATCAAGGACACCAGTCTCAATATTCCGGCGTTCGGCGAAGACAAGAACGGCGAGTTGTACTTCTCGGCGTTCGACGGAAAGATCTATCGCTTCGTCGAAACGTCGACGGACGTGGGGTCGCGGCCGCCCGCCATCGGGGCGTTGCGCTCCGTGCATCCCAATCCGTTTCAGTCGAGTGCCACGGTGGAGTTCTCGCTCGTGACCGACGCTCGCGCGACGCTCGAAGTGTTCGACGTGCACGGGCGACGCGTCGCGACGATCGTCGACAAGTCCGTGCCGGCCGGTGACCACACAGCGGTCTGGGACGGCCGCGACGTGACCGGTCGCGCCCAACCCAGCGGAGTCTACTTCTGCCGCCTCACGGTGAGCGGCTCTCCGGCGGGCACGCAGCGAATCGTGTTGGTGAAGTGACGCGCTAGTGCGCGGTCACAATCCCGAGCACGGTGCGACACACTATCCGCCGTTGGGCGAAAGCGCTTCGCGGGCCTTGCGCTGCTCGTCTTGCAACTCCATGGTGAGTTTGTAGGAGAGATAGTACTTCACGATATTGCGGACGTACGTGGTGGTCTCGCGGCCGATCTTCTCGGAGACGACGACTTCGACGTTCTCGAACCAAACGTTCGGGTCGAGTCCACGGTCGGCCGCCACCTTGCGCAGCCTCGCGATGCGATTGGGGCCCGCGTTGTAGGCCGCGAACGCGAACAGCGTGCGATTGAGGTCGTCGAAATGAGCATCGCCGAAGTACTGGGTCATGAGCGTGTCCATATACTTCGCACCCGCGTGAATGTTGGGCTCGCTGACAGTGACATCGCCGACTTTCATCGACGCGCCGGTGGCGGGCATGAGCTGCATGATGCCGATCGCACCCACGGGGCTGCGAACACTCTGGTCGAGCTTCGACTCCTGGAAGCCTTGCGCCGCCAGCATTAGCGGGTCGAAACCGTACTGCTGGCCGTACTTTTCGAACAGAACGACGGTTTGCTGGAATCGCTTCCAATCGTTGCGGCCGGTGGGGTCCTGGAGGCGCTTGACCTGCTTGTTGTATTGCGCGAAGCGGTAGGGGATCGTGCCGCGCTTCTTTTCGTATTTGGAATAGAAGTCGGCCAGCTCCGCGAGCAGGAGGGGGCTGTTCTTCCGGCAGGCCCAGCCGACATGGCCGCCGCTGTGCACGGCCGCGTTCGTGTTCACGATCACGTTGGGTAGGATCGCGGACCACATCTTCGCCTTCCAGTCGTCCACCACGATGATGTCGATGACGCCGACGTCGAGCATCTCCATCAAGTCCTCGTCCTCGAGCATGTCGGGCACGAGTACCAGCGCCACCGGCGCCTTCCCCTCCTGCTTGAAACGAGCGTTCAGCGCGTCGAGGCTTTCGCGATAACTCGACGACGCCCGCACGTGCACCGTCTGCCCCGACAGCTCGTCGACCGATGCCATCGGGCCGTGCTCCTTGTTCGTCAACACGAGCTCCGCCACCAAGTCCAGGTCGGTGGGAGCGATGAAGTCGACCTGGCGAAGGCGCTCGTCGGTGACGGTGAGGTTGCCGGCGGCGATGTCGCCCAATCCCGCCACGAGGTTGGGGATCAAGCGATCGCGCGACGTCGCAATCAAGATCACGGTGATGGGGCGATTGTGGAGTTTGCGCCGGTGCGTCTGATTCAGGTACTCCTCGAAGTCGCGCACGAGTTCGGCGGTGAGTCCGCGCTCGCGGCCCTTGTCGTTGAAATAGAGCGTGCGGCTGGGCGGGACCAGCACGCGAATCGTGCGGCGCTCGAGCATCATGTCGAAGTCGCCGACCTGGGGCTTGAACACGTGTGCGCCCGCGCGCGGGTCCGGTTTCGGCTCGGCGGCGCGCACATCCGTCGTCGCCGACGCCGCGGCGATCGCGAGCACGAGGGCGTAGGTACTTCGATGTCTCATACTATTTCACCGGTTTGTAGTACTTCTCGGCTTCCGGCATCAGTCTTCGAAGCTCCGCGATGCGCGATTCGTCGGAGGGGTGCGTGCTCATGATCTCGGGCGGCTTGCCGCCGCTGCTGTTGGACGCCATGCGCTCCCAGAACGGCACCGCGGCGTGCGGGTCGTAGCCCGCCATCGCCATGAAGATGAGGCCGAGGTGATCGGCTTCGCTCTCTTGCTTGCGACTGAAGGGGAGCAGCGCGCCGTACTGCGCGCCGATGCCGAACGCCATCGCGGCCATTTGCTTGGTTTGCGCGGAATTGTTCGCGAGGGCGACGTCCAACGCGACGCTGCCGTACTGCGCCAGCATCTGCTGGCTCATGCGCTCGTTGCCGTGCTTCGCCACCGCGTGCGCCACCTCGTGGCCCATCACTACTGCGATGCCGGTCTCGTCCTTGCACACCGGCATGATCCCGCTGTAGAAAGCGACCTTCCCGCCCGGCATGCACCACGCGTTCACTTCGTCGCTCACGATCAGGTTGAACTCCCACTTGTAGCCGTTGAGCTGCGCCATCTGATTCTGCGACTGGAAATACGATTCGACCGCCTTCTGGATGCGCGCACCGCAGCGCTTCACCATCGCGGTCTGCTCCTGGTTGGACGAGACCTGATTGGTCATCAAGACGGTGTCGTATTGCGACGCCGCCATCGCGATGATCTGGTCGTCGGGAACCAGGTTCAACTGATGACGCCCCGTGATGGGGACGGTGCTGCACGACCACGCGAACAGCTCCAGTAGAACCGCGAACAGGGCGAGTCGAAACGCGCGTCGATTGATGAATGCGAACACGATGCTCCTCCTTGGCATTGCTGTCAGGGGCATTACTGTCGCGCTTCGGGGACGATGGTGAGTGTCACGCGCTTGCCGTCGCGCACGATGATGATCGGAACGCCTTCGCCGATCTTGAGTGCGTCCATGGCGTAGGTGTAGTCGTAGATGTTCTTGATCGACTTGGTCGCGATTTCGACGATCACGTCGCCGCCTTGTAGCCCCGCCTTCTCGGCCGGGCCGCCCGCCTTGACACCCGAGAGCTTGACGCCTTCGATCTCGCCGGGCGAATAGTCGGGAATGGTACCCAGGTAGACGCGCATCGACGCGCGCGAGCCGGTGTGGTCCGACGACGGCGCTACCTTGACGTAGGCCGGCGGCGCGTCGCGCTTCATGAGGTCGACTGTGATATTGGTGGCGAGCTGGGCGACGCGCGCCATGTCGTCGTAGTTGAGCTTGTCGGCGTCGTCGGTGGGGCGATGGTAGTCCTCGTGGTTCCCGGTGAAGAACGCGAGCACGGGCACACCCTTCGGATAGAACGCGGTGACGTCGGTCGGAAGGTACGGGTCGTCGTCGAGCTTGATGCTGAAGCCGATCGGCACGTTGTCCTTTTCGACCAATCCTTTCCACGCGTCCGACGAGCCCACGCCCTGGATGATCAGCGTGTTGTCCTTCATGCGGCCCACCATGTCGAAGTTGATATACGCGGCGATGCGTTCTTTTGGAATGGGTGGATGATCGATGAAGTAATTCGACCCGATGATGCCCAGCTCTTCGCCTGACCACGCCGCAAAGACGATCTCGTAGTTGAACAGCTCGCCGTGCTGCTTGCGCATGTCGGAGAGTGCGTGCGCGATCTCCATCATGGTCGCGGTGCCGGAGGCGTTGTCGTCGGCGCCGTTATGAATTTGCCCTTCTTCGCCCTTGTGCGCGAGCGAATTGTCTTCGCCGTGGCCCAAGTGGTCATAGTGTGCGCCGATCACGATCACGGGGGCATTCGGCTTCTGCGACGCGGGAAGATACCCGATCACGTTACGCCCGTCGCCCATTTCGCGCTCGATGTCGGCGGTGAGCGTTACGGTGACGCCGGTGAAATCGAACGTCGCCGCGGCGTGCGGGTTCTCGATGTCCAACTGCGCCTGCAGGTCCTTCAGCGATTGATCGTGCGACTTGAACAGCAGATCGGCGATTTCGCCGCTGATCGAGGCCACCGGAATGCCCGAGCCCGCGAGCGACTGGTCGAAGCCGAGCTTCGAGAGCACGCCCGCGTTGGGCGACGTGGGCCCGGTCACGAACAGGATCGCCTTGGCACCCTTCTCGCGCGCGATCATCGCTTTGTAGCGGGCACCCGCGTACATGTTGAGCTCCATGCGCCGGTCGACGCTGACACCTTCGGGCACATAGTTGAGCACCAGCACGATCTTGCCTTTGACGTCGAAGTCGCCGTAGGAATCGTAGGCGTTGCTGCCCGGCGTCTTCAAGCCGTAGCCCGCGAACGCGACCGGGCCTTCGATGGTTTGGTTCTCGCTGAACGCGAGCGGACGGAAGTCCTTGTCGACTTGGAGCACGCGCTTCTCGCCGCCGCTCTGCACCGTCATCGCGTTCTTACCCGGGATGATCTTGACACCCGCGGTGAACGGAAAGGGCTGGAAGTAGTCGCTCTTATCGTCGAAGGCCATGATGCCCATGTCGTGGAACCGCCTCGCGATGTATTCGCCGGCCGCCTTCTCGCCTTTCGAACCCGTGAGGCGGCCGTCCATGTCGTCGCTCGCCAGCACGGAGACGTCGTTCTTCAAGTCGCCGGCGCGAATCTCGGGCGAGAAGGAGACGTTGGCGCTGGAGGCGGAGCGCTCGAGCGGCGCGCGATACTTGACGTTCGACCGGTCGACACCGCTGTGGTCCGCGCGCGAAAAGCCGCGCCCGAGTGCCGCGCGCGCGGCATCGTCATTCCAATTGGCGATGAAGATCTGCGACTGCTTCTCAGGAGTTCGATTCGACGTCCACGCGAGTTGCTTGCCGTCGGGCGAAAACACCGGCAAGCCGTCGAAGCCGTCTGTGTACGTGATGCGAACGGGGTCCTTCTTGCCGGCGGCGTCGACGATGTACAGCTCGAAATTATCGAAGCCCAGCTTGTTCGACGTGAACACCATGTACTCGCCGCTGGGGTGGAAGTACGGCGCCCACGACATGGCGCCGAAGTCCGTCACTTGCACGACGTCGCTGCCGTCGGTTTTCATGGTGAAGACGTTGGCGACGGTACCGTCTTCGTCGAAGCGGCGCCACACGATGCGCTTCCCGTCGGGCGTAAAGAAAGGCCCGCCGTCGTAGCCGGGAACGTCGGTCAGTTGCTTCACGCCGGTCCCGTCGGCGTGCATGATGAAAATGTCGGCGAAGTACGAGAGGTCGACTTGCGCTTTCTCGCGCTCCTTCTCCGTAAGTTCTTTGGTGCGGTTGTACTGGTTGCGCGTCGACGAAAACACGATCCACGCGCCGTCGGGGGAGAACGAGCACTCGGCGTCGTAGCCGAGGGCGTCGGTCAGGCGCTTGGCGTCGGAGCCGTCGAACGCGGTCGAGAAGATATCGTAGGTTTCGTCGTAGTCCCACGCGTAGCGCTTCTGCTTGCCGGCCGCGCGATTGTCGATCTCCATCTTCTCTTTTGACAGCGCATCGGGGTCGAGGTGCGTGGACGCGAAGATCACGCGTTCTTGCTTGGGGTCGAAGAACGAGCACGTCGTCTTGCCCACACCGCTCGACACGCGATGGATGTCGCCGGTCTCGAGCGAGAGCATGTAAATCTGGTAGAACGGGTTGTCCTTCTCGCGCTCGGCCTGGAATGTGAAGCGCTTGCCGTCGGGAGAAAAGTAGCCTTCGCCCGCGCGCTTGCCTTCGAAGGTGAGCTGGCGCGTGCGCGAGAGGTATGTGGCTTCGGTGGGCGAATCGTCGGCGGCCAGGGCCGGCGATGCGGCCAAGACGGCGATGGTGAGCGCGAACGGAACCCCAAGTCGCATGAGAGTCTCCTCTATATGGAAATCGGCAGGACGAATCTGGGCGGCCCCATCCTACCCCATGAAAACCGAACGCGCCAGCCCCGCCAACTTCTCCTTCCGCGAATTGTAGTCAGATTGGCGACGCTCAAGACACTTGCAGAGAACGGCGGCGTGTCGGGTAGCCCGTGGAAGCAATACGCTGTGGCTGGCTATCGCACGTGGTCTAAGCGGGTCCGGTACCCGCCGTCTCACGGTCTTGAGCGTCGACCCTTTTTCGTTGTCCTCACCGTTCAATTCCCGGTACGCTCCCCGCTAAATGCTTTCGCGTAGTGCCTCCCGGAAAACCGAAGGGGGTCTCGATGGAGATCAACTACTGGGCCGTCGTGGTGGCGGCATTGTCGGGCTTCGCGGTCGGCGCCCTGTGGTACGGACCGTTGTTCGGCCGGCAGTGGATGGCGGCGTCGGGTCTGACCGAAGCCGACGTGAAGGACACCAACTTCCGGCGCATCTACGGCGTCACGTTTCTGATGAGCCTGGTGTCGTCGTACGTGCTCGCGCACATCGTGGCGCATTTCGGGCGACCACGATCACGGCGGGGGCCCAGGCGGGATTCTGGATGTGGCTGGGCTTCGTCATCACGGTGCAGATCACGGACGCACTCTTCAATCGCGGCAGCATGCGCTTGGTTTCGATCGACGCCGGGTATCGACTGGTCTGGTTGGTGGTGATGGGCGTTATTCTCGCCCTGTGGCGATAGCCGGCATTCCGTTTCTATTTCGAACCGAACTTCGTCGGCGGCCGTAAGGGCGCCATCGACGATCATGAGCCTTCTCACGCATCTCGAATGTAGCCAGTGCGCGCGTCGCTACCAAGCCGACGCGCTGCGCGGCCTGTGCGACGACTGTCGCCGGCCGCTCTTGGCGCGTTACGACCTGGAAGCGGCGCGGCGCACCATCGACCGCGCGGCACTCGGCGCGCGCTCGCGCGACGTGTGGCGCTTCCACGAATTGCAGCCGGTGCGCGACGCGCGCTTCCAGCTGACGCTCGCCGAAGGCGGGACACCGCTCGTACGCGCGACGCGGCTCGCGACGGCACTCGGCTTCGAACACGACGCGCTCTTCATCAAAGACGAAGGCCCCAATCCAACCGGCTCCTTCAAGGCGCGCGGGATGGCGGTGGCGGTGTCGAAGGCACTCGAGTTGGGTGCGCGCGTCTTGACGGCTCCCTCGGCGGGGAACGCCGCGTGCGCGCTGGCGGCTTACGCGGCGCGCGCCGGAGTCGAAGCCCACGTGTACATGCCGGCCGACGTCCCGGCTACGTTCACCGCGCAATGCCGCGCCTATGGCGCGCACATTCATTTGATCGACGGGCTCATTACCGACTGCGGCCGCGCGTCGATCGAAGACGCGGCGCGCTTCGGTCGCTTCGATCTTTCGACGCTGAAGGAGCCGTATCGATTGGAAGGGAAGAAGACGCTCGGCTACGAGCTGGCCGAGCAACTCGGATGGACGCTCCCCGACGTCGTCGTGTATCCGACCGGCGGCGGCACCGGCTTGGTCGGCATGTGGAAGGCCTTCGAAGAAATGGAGACGATGGGTTGGATCGACGCGCGTCGTCCGCGCATGGTGTCGGTGCAATCGAGCGGATGCGCGCCCATCGTGCGCGCCTTCGACGCGAACGCCGACACGGCGACGATGTGGGAAAACGCCGCCACCGTGGCCGACGGGCTGCGCGTTCCCGCCGCGGTGGGGGACGCGCTGATGCTGCGCGCGATCCGCGTCTCGAAGGGCACCGCGATCGCCGTCACCGACGACGAGCTCATACGCGGTGCCACCACCATCGCACGCAGCGAAGGCATCTTCGCCGCCCCCGAAGGCGGTGCGACGGCCGCGGCGTACGCGAAACTCCGCGCACGCGGTTGGATTAGGGACGGCGAGCGCACGGTGCTGTTCAACACCGGCAGCGGACTTTCGTACGCGCACTTGTGGAGCGACGGAGCGGCCGCGTGAATCCGCCGATCGCGAAGAGACTCCCCAAGGACGTCACCGTCCACGACGACCGCGCGCGTCGACGACTATCATTGGCTGCGCGAGCGCAGCGATCCCGACGTCGTCGCGTATCTGCGCGCCGAGAACGCGTACGCCGACGCCATGCTGGCGCCGACCGAGGACCTCCAGAAGGCGCTCTACGACGAGATGCTGGCGCGCCTGAACGAAACCGATTCGTCGGTACCGGTCCAGCGCGACGAGTACTTCTACTACACGCGCACCGAAAAGGGACGGCAGTACGAGATCTATTGTCGCAAGCGCGCGCTCGACGCCGCCACCGCCGATGCGCCGGAAGAGATTCTGCTCGACGAAAACGCGCTCGCGGACGGTCACGCGTACTTCGCACTCGGCGCGCGCGAGGTGAGCCCCGACCATCGTTTGCTCGCGTACACCATCGACCTGACGGGCGGCGAGTCGTTCGAATTATATGTGATGGACCTAGCTGACACGAGCCATCGTCGACGGACCCATTCGCGGGCTCTCGTACGACGTCGAGTGGGGCAACGACAACCAGACCCTCTTCTACACCATTCTCGACACGCAGATGCGACCGCACGCGGTGCGGCGCCACGTCCTCGGACGGGCGATTGAAAGCGACATCGAGCTGTATCGCGAATCCGACCCCGCCTTCTTCGTGGGCCTCGAAGTGACGCGCAGTCGCGAGTACATCTTCGTCGTGATGGAGAGCAACACGACCACCGAGATGTACGCGGCGCGCCTCGACGACGCGGTGGTCGAAGCCGGGCCGTCGGTGTTCAAGATGATGCAAGCGCGCAAACCCGAGGTCGAATACCACATCGCCCACTCCGGCGAGCTGTTTTTCATCCTGACCAACGAGGACGCGTTCAACTTCCGCGTGTTCGAAGCGCCGGCGAATAACCCGTCGCGGGCGAAATGGCGCGAAATCATCGCGCACCGTCCCCACGTGAAGATCGACGCCGTCGAAGCGTTCGAGCGCCATTTGGTCGTCGTCGAGCGCGAAAACGGGTTGAAGCGCATCCGCGTCATCGACCTGTTGACGCGCGAGTCGCGCGAGGTCGCCCTCGACGAACCCGTGTACACCGTGTGGCTCGAGTACAACCCCGACTTCCACGCCACCACGCTTGCGCTTCAGCTATTCGTCGCTGACCACTCCGCGCTCCGTCTTCGACTACGACATGGAGAACGAGACCAAGACGCTGCGCAAGCGCTACGACGTGCTGGGCGGCTTCGACCCCGCGCAGTACGCGGGCGAGCGGCTGTACGCCATCGCGGCAGACGGAACGCGCGTGCCCATCTCGCTCGTCTATCGGCGCGACACCCCGCGCGACGGCAGTGCCCCCATGCTGCTGTACGGCTACGGCGCCTACGGTGTGAGCGTCGAGCCGCACTTCGTCGCCAATCGCGTGAGCCTGCTCGACCGCGGCGTCATCTTCGCCATCGCGCACATTCGCGGCGGCGGCGAACTCGGTCGCGCGTGGTACGAAAAGGGCAAGCGCTTCTACAAGCGCAACACCTTCACGGATTTCATCGCGTGCGCGGAGCATTTGATCGCGAAGGGCTACACCCGCGCGGGCAACATCGTGTGCTACGGCGGGAGTGCGGGTGGCATGCTGATGGGCGCCGTCGTCAACTTGCGGCCCGATCTTTGGCGCGCGGTGGTCGCGGTGGTGCCGTTCGTCGACGTGCTCAACACCATGCTCGACTCCTCGCTCCCGCTCACCGTGATCGAATACGAGGAGTGGGGCAATCCGGCCGAGAAGAAGGCGTACGAGTACATTCGCTCGTACTCGCCGTACGACAATCTCGAGCGGCGCGACTATCCATCGATGCTGGTCTTGAGTGGCTTCAACGACCGGCGCGTGCAGTATTGGGAACCCGCGAAATGGGTGGCGAAGCTGCGCGCGCTCAAGACCGACGCCAACCCACTCTTGCTGCGCACGCGCATGGGCGAAGGCCACAAGGGCGCGTCGGGTCGCTACGACTACTTGCAAGACGTCGCGCGCGAGTACGCGTTCATCTTGGAACGGGTCGGGCGCGTGGTGGTGGCCAACAAAAAGGGCCCGTCGTAATGACGAGCCCTTCTTCGAAGGCGTCAAGCCTTCCCTCAAGAAATCATAGATCCGGCAGCGTCGCGTCGCGTCCCTCGTTCTGCTTCTTCAGGTACTCCATCAGCGGATCGAAGTAGCGCAGCATCGGCTGCGCACTCAAGTCGGCGCCGGTGGCTTCGCGCGTGAGTTCGCGCCAGTCGCGCGTTCCGCCGGGCGAGAGAATGGTGCGCAGGAAATCGCCCACCGCCTTGCTGCCGTAGTAGTTGGTCGCGTGCGGGTCCTGGTGCAGGATCTCGCGCGCGATGTGGTCGTGCAATTGGAACAGCAGGATGTACGAAATCGCGTAGTCGTAGTACTGCGCGGCGTCGTCGTTGATGTGGGTCTTGGTGGCGGCGTCGCAGCCGTCCTCGCGGCGCGGGCCCGGCGGCACGATGCCCTGGTACTTCTGCACCAGTTCCCACCACTTCGCGTTGTACTGATCGGGCGGGAGATTCTCGGCGTACAGCGAATGCTCGAACTCGGTCATCACGCCGGCCGACAACGGAATGAAGACGATGTAGTTCAGCGCTTCCTTGAGCAGGGTCTGCATCTGATCGGACTTCCTGTCCTTCGGGGAACAGCCCGATGCCCTCGATGAACGGCTTCTGCATCGCGGCCAGGCCCATCATGCTGCCGACGGCCTCGTGGTACGCGCGATTCGCACCCTTGCGCAGGAGAATCGGCACGGCGGGCGTCGAGTAGCTCAAGTAGTAGTAGATGTGCCCGAGCTCGTGGTGCGTCGTCTCGTACCAGTCCGCGTTGGGAACGACGCTCATCAAGCTGCGCACGTCGTGGTCGAGGTCGAAGTGCCACGCCGACGCATGGTTGTTCTTCTTGTAGTTCGCGCCCTCGGGCACCGGATACAACGACGACTTGTCCCAGAACGTCTGCGGCAGCGGCTGGAAGCCGAGGCTCACGTAGAAGCTCTCGGCCTGCTTGACCAGCCACTCGGGCTGCTTCTCTTTCAGCTTCGAATCGAGGTCGAGCCCTTCGACCGTCACCATCGGCGACCAATCCTGGCCCCAGCGATTGGGCAGCCAGTGCGCCGGGATCATGTCGGGCACTTCTTTGACGCCGTACTTCTTGGCCAGTTCGTAGCGCGCCCACGTGTGCAGCTCGCGATAGAGCGGCCACAGCTCCTTCATCACTTGCTGCATCTGGTCGCGCATCTCTTGCGTCGTCATGCCGTAGTCGGAGACTTGATACTGGAAGTAGTCGGTGTAGCCGAGCGCCTGCACGGTTTGATTGCGCAGGGTTTGCATCTGCGTCAAGCCTTCGCGCAGGTTCTTGCCGACTTCCTTGCTCTCGTTCCAGGCGGCCAGGCGTTCGTCGAGATTGTTGTCGCTGCGCAAGAGTTCGTCGATGTCGTTGGTCGTGACCGACTTGCCGTTGAGCTGGTAGTCGAAGCCGTACAGCTTCTCGACCTGCTCGGTCTCCGCCTTGATGCGCTTCTTGACGATGTCGGCCACCGACTGCGGGTTGTTGCCGGCTTCGTAAAGAATAGCGTCCAACTGGCGCACCAGCATCGGCGAGAGCTTGTCCTTCTTCTCGAGGAACTTGCGCGTCTGGTCGATGGTGGCGGCGTTGCCGGTGAAGGCGGCGTACGCTTCCTTGGCGACCTTGGAGTTGTGCGCGTTGGTGGTGTCGCCTTCCACGATGTGCGTGTTCGATGCCCACTCGGCTTCGTTCACGGCCAGCGATAGCTTCTGGAACTCAACCGTATAGGTATCGACGAACGCCTGCGCGTCCTTTTCGACATTCTTCGCGCACGACGCGAAAAGAGCCATAGCCGCGAGGAGTAGGGCGGCCGTCAGGTTCTGCTTCATATGTCCTCCTGGATGGGAGCTTGAAGTGGCGCCGCGCGTGGTGGGGAGCCGGTGCGCGGCAATTCGGGGATACTAGCCGATTCATCGGCCGACGCCAATGCTATAATGAGGCGCTCATGACCGCCGACAAAGGCATGCTCACCAACGACGGTTCATCGCTCGACCCCGTCACCACGTTCACGACTCCCGCGCTCGAGTTCGATTTTCCCGGGCTCGAGATTGGCGTCGCGGAATATGCCGAAGGACCGACGGGCTGCACTGTGCTCCACTTTCCGCGCGGTGCGACCTGTGTCGCCGACGTGCGCGGCGGTGCACCCGGCACCATCCTCACGCACCGCGAAGGTTGGGTCGACGCCATCTGCTTGGCGGGCGGATCGGTGTACGGCCTGGAAGCGTCGAGCGGAGTCAACGCGGAGTTGCTCGCACGCAAGCACTACGACACCGACTGGAACAACATCGCGATCGTGTCGGGAGCCGTGATCTTCGACTTCAATCGCTTCCGCATCAACAAGTCGGTGTACCCCGACAAGGCGCTCGGTCGCGCGGCGTTGCGTGCGGCACGCGCGAACGTGTTTCCGCTGGGACCGCGGGGTGCGGGCGTGTGCGCGTCGGTCGGGAAATGGCTCCGCGATGCGTACCAACTAGAGCGGTCGGGACAAGGTGCGGCCGTGTACACATCGGGCGACGTGCGCGTCGCGGCGTTCACGGTGGTCAACGCGGTGGGTGCGTTGGTGGATCGCGGCGGACACGCGGTGCGCGGGCACCTCGATGTGAAAACGGGTCGACGCGTGCGCGTGGGCGAAGTGGTCTCGATACGTCGCGACGCCGAGCCGACCCCCGAGCCGCCTCCGGGCAACACGACACTCACCGTGATCGTCACCAATCAAGTCATGGGGATTCGCGAGCTGAACCAAATGGCGCGACAGGTCCACAGCTCGATGGCGCGCGCCATCGATCCGTTTCATACGATGTACGACGGTGACGTGCTGTATTGCGTGACGACGAATGCGCTGAATCCCGCGCCGCTGAACTACAACGAAGTGAGCTACATCGCGTCCGAGTTGGCGTGGGACGCGGTGTTGAGGTCGTTCGGCGCATGACGGCTCGCAAGAAACGCGCGCCGGCGGTTGCGCCGCCTCCACCTCCGACGCCGGTCGCGCCGCGTCCGCGCTGGTGGATTCTTGTGGAAGCGGCGGCGGTCGTCGCCGTGTTGGTGATCGCGTCGAATCTGTTGTTCTCGAGGCTGGGAGAATCGTCCTTCCACGACGGGGACGAGGCGTTGTACGCCAGTGTCGCGCGTGAGATGACGCAACACCACGCGTTCTTGACGCCGACGTATTGGGGAACGCCGTTCCTGCACAAGCCCCCGCTCCCGTACTGGTTGATGTCGATCTCGAGCGCGACCGTACCCGGCTCGCGCGAATTCGGCGCGCGCTTTCCGTCCGCGCTGGCTGCGCTCTTGCTGCTCGCGCTCGTGTACCTGTCGACGCGACGCCTCGCGGGAGCCATCGCGGCACTCTTCGCCACGTCCCTCCTGGCGGTCAATCCGCAATTCCTCTTCGAACACGCCGCGCGATCCGCGAGCTTCGACGCGTTGCTCGCGTTTCTGATGTTCGGTGCCTTGGTCGCGGGTCTCAAGGCGAACGACGGCCGCGCGTGGCGAATCGGTGCCGTCGTGCTGCTGGGTTTGGTGGCGCTCGTCAAAGCGCCGATGGTGATCTTCCCCGGCTTCGCCATCGTGCTGCACGCGTGGATGCGCGATCGACGCTTTCCGGTCGCGCTCATGCTGCGCGGTCTCGCCGGTGTGGCGATCGTTGCGCTGCCTTGGCATCTGTACCAACTGATCACGCACGGGAGCGAATTCTGGAACACGTACGTGATGTACGAGATCTTCGGCCGCGTCGGGAGTACGGTGCGCGACGAAGCGTCGGTTCCCCAGGTCCACCTGGCCGCGACGTGGTGGTCGTTTCTGCCGTGGAGTCCGTTCGTCGTGGTGGCGCTGATTGCGACTATCATCGGTCGACCGTGGCGCGACGCCGTCGTGCGCACCATCGGCGTCTACGCGGCGTCGATTCTCGTCTTCTTCTGTTTCATTCCGTCGAAGTGGCCGTGGTATTCGATCCCGGCCTATCCGGCGCTCGCGGTGGTGACGGCGACGTTTCTGCGACGCTGGTACGATTCCTCAGCGCGACGAACGCTCCCGGTCGTTCTGGCGGTGCTCGCGGTCGCGTGTGCATTCTGGTTGGGAACCAACCACGAGTACGAGCCCGCCGCGCGCCCGTCGTATCTGTGGCCCGCCCACGAACCGTTTTACGTATGGGGCGCGAGCGCTCGCGACGTGACGGCGATCGCGTTGAGCGTGGCGGCGCTGGTGCTCGCACTGATGGCGTTGCGACCATGGAAAGGGAGAGCGCTACATCTCGCAGGTTTTGCAAGCGTGCTGGCCGTGACGATCGTCCTCGGATTCAATCTGCGCGCGGTGCGCGCGGTGCCGCAATCCCACACCAGTGCCGTGAGCCGACTCGCGAACGAGATCGAACAAGCCGGTATCACGCACGTGCTCGCGTTCGGCTTCGTGCACCAAGATCGCTACGCCGGTCGGCCGGAGCCGCTCTCGTCGTACTACTTGCTCGGCATTCGCAACGCGCAAGTCGTCGACTGCGCCGCCGACGTGGCGTGCATCGACCAATCGAACGACGAAAGCGCGGCACTGGTGGTGTGGGGTCCCGCGATGTGGGAGGCGAAGTTCCAGGAAGTGGCGACGCGCGCGCTGGCACGCGCGCCCGGTTTGAGGACGTGGATCGTACAATCGCCGCAACGCTACGAGGAACTTCGACCATGACGCCCACCAAAATCCGCTGCGCCTGGCCCGGCACCGACCCGCTCATGCTCGCGTACCACGACGAGGAGTGGGGGACGCCGCTCCACGACGACAGTCGTCTCTTCGAGTTCTTGATACTCGAAGGCGCGCAAGCGGGTCTTTCCTGGCGCACCATTCTCAACAAGCGCGAGAACTACCGCCGCGCCTTCGACCGCTTCGACGTGAAGAAGGTCGCGCGCTACGACGCGCGCAAGAGGAAGCTGCTCCTCGCCGATGCCGGCATCGTGCGCAATCGCCTCAAGATCGAGTCGACCATCGACAACGCGCGCGCGTTCCTCGACGTGCAAGACGAGTTCGGGAGCTTCGACGGGTACATCTGGCGTTTCGTCGACGGAGAACCCATCGTCAATCGCTTCCGCGCGCTCAAGGAAATCCCGGCGCGCACGAAAGAATCCGACGCGATGAGCAAGGACTTGAAGAAGCGGGGATTTCGCTTCGTGGGTTCGACGATCTGCTACGCGTTCATGCAGGCAACGGGGATGGTCAACGATCACGCGGTCGATTGCTTCCGTTACCGCGTCGTGAGCAAGAAGCGATGAACGAGACGCCTATGAATGAGGCGATGGGCGGCGAGGCGACGGGACCCGTCTCGCGTCCTAATCTCTGGCATCGTCTCAAGACGCGCTGGGGTGTGACCGACCGCGGCATGATCGCGATCATCGTCGCGTTTTCGCTGGCCGGCGGCACCGTGGTCAAAATTGGCCGACCCATCGTCGACGCCATCGTCGGCGACGACGCCCCCCGCTGGCTGTGGTGGACGGTCAAGATCCTCGTCGTCGTGCCGATTTACGAAGTTTTGTTGATATCTTTCGGCACCCTGCTCGGTCAGGGGCAGTTCTTCCGCGACAAGCAGCGCCGCGCGCTGCGCGCCATCTCCCGGCGGTTTCGCCAGCGTTGACGCTGCCGGGCCGGTGCGCTATCCTTCGCCCGTCATGCCGTACCACGTCGAAATTCGGACCGTCCCGCCCCAGCACGTGATGAGCATCCGTGCCAAGTGCCACGTCGCCGAGTTGGGTGCCATGCTCTCCGAGATTCTTCCCGAAGTGTGGCGCTACATCCGCAAGAGCGGTGTGGCACCCAGCGGGCCGCCGTTCACGCGTTACCACGGCTTCGACGACGACCGCGTCGACATCGAAGGCGGGCTGCCCGTTCCGTCTCCGCTCCCCGGCGAAGGACGCATCATCGCGGGGACACTGCCGGGCGGACCGGTCGCGACCACCGTCCACCTGGGGCCCTATGACCGGCTCCCCGACGCGCACGACGCGCTCCACGTGTGGCTCGAAGAACACCACAAGAATTCCGCGGGACCGCAATGGGAGTTGTACTGGACCGACCCGGGCTTGGAGCCCGACCCCAGCAAGTGGAAGACCGAGTTGATGTGGCCGATCGAAACGGCCTAGCCTATTCGCGCGCACCGCGCGCCCACCCCATGCACAAGCACGTCGAAAAGATCATGCTCCTCGGCTCCGGCGAGCTGGGGAGAGAAGTCGTCATCTCGGCCAAGCGGCTCGGCAAGACCGTGATCGCGATCGACCGCTACGCGGGTGCGCCCGCGATGCAAGTCGCCGACTACTTCGAAGTGATCAACATGCTCGACGCCGGCGAACTGGGCCGCGTCGTCAACAAACATCGCCCCGACATGATCGTCCCCGAGATCGAAGCCATTCGCACCGAGCGCCTGCGCGACTTCGAGCGCAACGGCATCACGGTGATTCCGACCGCGGAAGCGACGTATCTCACGATGAACCGTGTCGCCATCCGCGAGGTGGCGTCGAAAGAACTCGGGCTGCGCACCGCGCGCTACGCGTACGCGACCACGCTGGAAGAATTGCGCGACGCCGCGGCGGAAGTCGGCATCCCGTGCGTGGTGAAACCGGTGATGTCGTCGTCGGGGAAGGGTCAGTCGATGGTCGGAACCGCGGACCAGCTCGCGGCCGCGTGGGACTATGCCTGCAGCAACCAGCGCGGCGACGAGAAGAAGGTCATCGTCGAGGAGTTCGTGCGCTTCCACCTGGAGATCACGCTGCTCACCATTCGCCAGTGGGACGGCCCGACGTTGTTCGTGAGCCCGGTCGGGCACCGCCAGGAGCGCGGCGACTACATGGAGTCGTGGCAACCGGCCGAGATCACGTCGAGGCAGTTGGAAGAAGCGCAACAGATGGCGAAGAAGATCACCGATCGCTTGGGCGGCGCGGGCATCTTCGGCGTCGAATTCTTCGTCACCAAGGATGAAGTGATCTTCTCGGAGCTCTCGCCGCGCCCGCACGACACCGGCATGGTGACGATGATCTCGCAGGACCTCTCGGAGTTCGACCTGCACGTGCGCGCGATCCTGGGACTCCCGATTCCCACTATCACCTACTACGGCGCGTCGGCGTCGGCGGTGATTCTGGCCGACCGCGAGGCTCCGCGCGTCGTCGGCTACGATGGCCTCGAGAAAGCACTCGCGTTTCCGAATACGCAGGTGCGCATCTTCGGCAAGCCCGACACGCGCAAGTACCGCCGCATGGGTGTCGCTCTCGCGCGCGCGGAGAACGTCGACGCGGCGCGCAAGCTCGCCCAACAAGTCGCGGACTGCGTCACCATTCGCTACGCGTGACCATTCCCGCCCTCACTCCATGAAGTTCACTTGGCTCGGCGGTCCGTCGTTCGTCCTCGAACTGGGGCCGTTTCGCTTGGTGGGCGATCCCGTGCTCGCCGGCGGCTTCCAGTTGCCCGGCTTGGGTTCCGTCTCGCGCGCGACCGCGCGTCTACCGGTCGACGCCTTGTCGGCGGTGGCCGACGTTACTTTGGTGACGTCGCTGCGCGCGGATCATTTCGACACCGCGGCCCTCGAGCGGCACAGCGCCGGCACCGTGATCGTTCCCGCGGCGACCAAGCTCGCGCGTGCACGCGTGCTCGCGTGGGGCGGATCGCTTCGTCTGGAAAAATCGGGAATGGTGCTTACGATCGTGGCGGTTCCGGCCGGGGCGTCGACCGCCACCAACGACCGCGACAACGGTTACTTCCTGCGACTCGAAGGCGGGCCGCAGCCGACCACCGTGTACGTCACCGGCGACACGCGCTTCTCGGAAGCGACGCGCGAGCTCCAGCGCACGCACGGGTACTCGAATTTGCTCGTGTTGTATGTGGGCGACGAGCGCGCGCCGGACGGGTCGCCGCGCAGCGCGGATTCGAAAGAAGCGATGCAGATCGTGTACCGCATGCAGCCCAACGCCATCGCCGCCGTCCACCACACGACCTTCTCGCACTATCGGGAAGGGATCGAGCCCTTGCTCGAGAAGATCGGGCTGACGATCTACGAGAAACGCCTGCGCCGATTGCAAGAAGGCGAGTCGTTCGAGAAGCCGATCAGCGAAACACCGTCCGCTTGACACGGCACCTCGTCTCACGAGCTGACCTTTTCCTCCGCGAGTTTCTTGAAGCGAGGGTTTTCGCGCAGCGCGTCGAAGCCGGGATGCGTGCGCAGGATGGCTGGCGACAAGCTGGACGGCACCGACATCAGGAATTCGATCTCCCTCATCGCCGCGTCGAAGTCGCCGATCGACAAGTAGAGGATCATGCGCACGTCGCGCAGATCCACGCCCGCGAGCGCGTCTTTTTCCACCGGCAGCATGTCGATGGCTTGATTCACGTACTTGAGCCCTTCCTGGTGACGACCCAAGATCGCAAGCACCGCTCCATAGCCGGCTACCAATTGCGCGTTATCGGACGTGCGAGCGTGCTTGGCCTCGAGGATCGTCAGCGCGGAGTCGCCGTAGGCCCGCACCTTGTCGAGTTGACCGTCGAAGTAGTACGCGGTCGCGTGCGTGACGTAGTACTGGATGGTGTCCGTGCCGGGGTACGTACGCAGGCTGGGCCAATCGCGCTCGACGGCGTCGTAGTCCCGCAGGAAGATGTCGCATTGGGCGACGAAGTTCTGGATCGCCCCGAGCTTCGGAGTAATGCCGGTTAGGATCTCGCGCGCCTTGGCTGCGTCGCCCGCTTGCGAGAGCAAGACGAGCGCTCGCAGACTCTTGAACGCGATCGAATTGGGGTCGGCCTCGAGCCCGCGGTCCACGTAGCGCAGGGCCTCGTCGAAACGGCGCATGTACACCAGCGTCTGGGTCAAGTTGTTGATGCGATCCGTGGTCTTGGGATCGAGTTCGACCGCGCGCTCGATGTTCTTGACCGATTCGTCCCACTTTCCTTGGCGGCGCTGCACGTAGCCCATCGCCTCCAACACTTCGGCGTTGTTGGGCTGCATTTTCTCCGCGATGGCGAATTCTTCCAGGGCCCGCTTGTAGTCGCGACTCGCGTAGTAATGGTAGTAGCCCATCGCGATATGACCGCTGGGCTGGTTGACCGAATGCCGCATCGCGGTCTGCGCCGCGCGCAGCGCCTGTTTCAAGCGCGGCAGGTCAGTGTGAATGCCGTTGAAATACTGGTTGGCGTAGGTGCGCGCGAGGTAGGCCTGCGCGCGCGCGAAGGTGGAGTCGAGTGCCACCGCTTGCTCGATCATCGCGACGGCTTCGTCGATTTCGCGCAGCGACGTGGCGCCGTCGTTCTTCTCGCGGCCGCGCAGATAGAGGTCGTACGCGTCCAGGTTCTGCGTCGGCTTGGCCGCCAGCGCCGCGCGCTCCGGCTCGAGCAGCGTGACGTTCAACTCGTCGGCCACTTTCTGTGCGATCTCACTTTGCAGCGCGAATATCTGGTCGTAGACGCGGTCGAAGTTCTCGGCCCACAGGTGGGTGTCGTCGTTGATGCGAATTAGCTGTGCGCTGATGCGCACGTTGTTGCGGTCGCCGGACTTGTCCCAGCGCACCGACCCTTCCAGCGCGTAGTCGACGCCCAGCTCCTTGCCGATCTCGCGCAACGACTCCTTCGAACCCTTGTAGTGCATCGCACTCGTGCGCGAGATAACTCCCAGGCCGGATATCTTGGCGAGGTGGGTCGTGATCTCTTCGGTGATGCCGTCCGCGAAGTATTCCTGGTCGGTGGGGCCAAGATTTTCGAAGGGGAGGACGGCGACCATCTTGCGCGGCGGTTCGCCGGAGGCGGTCGTGTCGGATCGCGGCTTGCGCTGTTGCACGACCCAGAACGCGAGTAGCGGGATCAACACGCCGGTGAGAACGGCGGCGAATATGCGCGCCCGGCGCCGCGGGTGGGCTTTGACTTTTTCGCCCGCCCCCAGGCGCCGCAGGTCTTCCATGACTTCCTGCGCGCTCTGGTAACGATCCTTCGGGTTCTTTTCGAGCAGCTTGGTCACGATGTTCTCGAGCCCGCGCGGCACCGCCTTGTTGTGGATGTGGATCGCGGTCGGGGTTTCGTTGACGATCGAGTAGGTGAGCGCGGCTTCGTGCTCGCCCTTGAAAGGAAAGCGACCCGTGAGCATCTCGTACAAGACGACGCCGAACGAAAACAGGTCCGAGCGCTCGGTGATCTCTCCGCCTTGCACTTGCTCGGGCGACATGTACGCCGGTGTACCCGCCGACGAGCCGATGCGCGAGGCGAGCAGCGTCGCGTCGCGGCCGCGCGCCAATCCGAAGTCGAGGACCTTGATCTGTCCCTTCGGTGTCAGCAGAATGTTGTCGGACTTGATGTCGCGGTGGACGATGCCGGCGTCGTGTGCCGTCGCCAGCGCGGAAAGGACTTGCGGCGCCAAGTCGATTGCGCGCTGCCATGTCATCTGGCCGGCCTTCACCAGCTTGTGGATGGATTCGCCCTCGACGTATTCCATCACGATGAACACGGCCTCCGGTGTGGTCTCGATGGCGTGGATGGCGACGATGTTGGGGTGATTCAAGGCCGAGGCCGCGCGCGCCTCGCGAATCAAACGGTCGCGCGCATCGGGGTCGTCCTGGATCGACTTGGCGAGAAACTTGAGTGCCACGCGACGGTGGAGCTTTTCGTCCTCGGCCAGATAGACGATCCCCATCCCGCCGGCGCCGATTTCTTGCAGGATGCGGTAGTGGAGTATCTTGCTTCCGACGAGCGTCATGGTCCGACAGTCTAGGTGAGCCGCGTGGTTTGCGCAACCCGGATGGGGGTACTACGGGCGGTCAGCGCGGCGAGTTGCGGTCCAACTCTGCACGCATCAAGCGGGCGATCTCGCGCTCGTCGGGGTGGGCCGACTTTTCCAGCGCGCGCACGACGCCTTCGCGGTCCGCAACCGAACGGTTTTGGTTCAACTTGAACTTCCCCTCGAGGCGGTCGATCGGAATCTCGAAGCCGACGATGCCCTCGAGCTCGGTCTCCAGCGCCGCTTCCGCCTTGCGCACGTCCCACGGATTCCCCAGCGGGGCTTCGTGCTGGGCGACCAAGCGCAGCACCATCGCGCGCATCTCTTTGGGATCCTCGATGAGCCGCACGTGGCCGGTGGCGTGCACCAACGTGTAGTTCCACGTCGGCACCGTGACTTGCTCTTCGTACCACGCGGGCGAGATGTACGCGTGCGGCCCGGTGAAAACCACCAGCGACGGCGCGGCGCCGTCGAACGCGCGCCAGTGCGGATTGGCGCGCGCCATGTGTGCGACCAGCGTCCCCAACCGCCCGCGCTCGGCGTCGATCATGAACGGGAGCAGCGTCGAAAACGACTCGCCGTTCTTGTGCGTGAACAACACGGCGAAGTTGTAGCGGCGAACGAATTCGTGGAGCTCGGAGATGCTCTCGTTGCGATAGGAACGCGGATTGTACACGCCCCCAGGATACGAAAACGCGAGCGCCGCGGGCCACAAAAAGAAATGGGGGCCGGACCCGTTCTGTGGGCCCGACCCCGTCTCATTTTGGTTTCGACTTGAATGGGTTGGAACTAGTAGCCGTTCGAGTATCGGCAGATTTGCTGGCCGCCGCTGCCCTGGCCGGTAATCACGTAGCCGATGTTGACGCCGTTGGCGTCGACCACCGGCTCATAGCCGGTCTCACCTTTGCTCGCCGCGGCGCCGTCGACCGGTTCGGTGCGTGCGCGCGTGAACGGATTGGGCAGCCGCTGGTTCTGCGGAAGCGCGTCGATGATCGTGACGCCCGAATTCGTGACGTCGCTCAAGTCGGCGGCGTAGACGCCGTCGTTCTGGACGGCGAAGTCTTCGGCGGCGACTTGCACCGTGTGGCTGTTCGACTTCACACCGGCGTCCTTGGCTCTGGACTGCATGTTGATGAAATTCGGTGTTGCGATCGCGGCGAGTACGCCGATGATCACGACGACGATCATGAGCTCGATGAGCGTGAATCCTTTGTTGCTCATATGCGGTTCCCTTCGGTTCGCACGTCGCGGCATGCGCACGCGCGGGCTGATTTAGTTCCGCACCGGGGTAACGCAAGCCTTGTGCCATGGCGATGCGGTGTTCGAAGGCGCTTCGGGTCGAGGCGAGCGAGGTCTCGTTGGGGCGCGGAGTTTCCCGGCGCGAGAGCAGGACGGGTGTCGTGCCGTCTTGAAATCTACGAGAGGCGAATCGCGGTCTGGAGGTAGCGCATCAACTCGTCGGCCACCGACGCGTCTTCGTTGGGCGCGAGGTTCTTATAATGGAGGAGCGAATCGTAGGCCATTTGGTAGTCCTCGGTGAGTGCGGTCACCAGGCCCAGGTTGAAGTACGCGCTCGCGAGCATCGGGTCGCACTCGATCGCTTTCTCGTAGTGCATGCGCGATAGCTTCAAGTCGTCGTATTCGAAATACAGGTTCCCGATGTTGTAGTGCGACTCCGCGTGACGGGGGTCGAGGGCGAGCGATTGCGCGAAGCACGTGAAGGCCTCGTCGAGTTCGCGGCGCACCGACTTCAGCACTCCCAAATTGCACCACGCGTCGGGGGTGTAGTCGCCCTCCTCGATGGCGCGCTTGTACATCGCTTCCGCACGCGGGTCGTTGGCGTCGTCGAGCAAGAGGGCGGCTTCGAAGGCGCCCATCTGCATGGGGAGCGGGACCACGTCGCCCAGGCGCGGACCCGCGCCTTTGCGCGCCTTGGGGTCGAAGAGGTTCATCTGCCCCTCTTCTTCCATGCGGCCGACGCGACCGCGCTTGACGGCGGCGCGCTTGAAACCAAAACGCGAAACCGCCTCCACGGGGAAGCGGATCACGTTGCTCGCGTCGGCCGGAAGGGCCTTGGGTATTTCGGGTTTCTTCGCCACTCGCGTTATGCCGTCTTGCGCGCCTTGGTCTTGGACTTCGCCTTGGCCGTCGTCGTGGCCTTGGACTTGGCCGACTTCCTCTCCTTCGCGACCGCCTTTTCTGCGGTCACCTTCTCCATCGGCTTCTTCTTGCCCTTGGCCTGCTCGATGCTCTGCTTCAAGGCCGTCATGATGTCGACCACTTCCGGTTCGACTTCTTCGATCGCGACGATCTCCTTGCCCGCGATCTTGGCCTGCACCATCTCGCGCACCGCGTCGTTCCACTTGTTCTCGAGCGTCATCTTGTCGAAAGTGGTCGACATCGAGTCGATCAAGCTCTTGGCGAGCTTGAGCTCGTCCTTGTTGGCCTTCTGCTTCTCGACCAACGGGACGTCTTCGATCTTACGAATTTCTTTCGGGTAGCGCATCTTGTAGAGCACGATGCCGTCACCCTTGGGCGCGATCATCACGACGTCCTCGCGGTCGCGCAGCACCACTTTGCCGACACCGAGCTTGCCGCTGTCGCGCAGTGCCGCCGACAAGAGCCCGTATGTCTTCGCGGCGACGTCGCCGTCGGGACCCGCGTAGTAGGGTGAGTCGTACAAGGTCGAGTCGATCTCCGACGCGTCGACGAATCCTTCGATGTCGATCACCTTGGTACTCTTGAGCTTCAACTTGTCGAGGTCGTCCTTCTCGAAGATCACGTACATGTCGGGCTCGTACTGGAAGCCCTTCACGATCTCGTCGTTCTCGACCAAGTTGTTGCACTTCTTGCACCGCTTGTCGTAACCGATGCGACCGTTGTCGTCGCGGTGAATTTGATTGAACGAGATCGACTCCGCCGTATCCACCGCGTTGTAGACGCGGATGGGAATGGTGACGAGCGAAAAGCGGAGGTGACCTTTCCAAATGGATCGAAGGGCTGCCATGATCGACTCCTTGTTTCGGCCGCGGATGTGGGCGCGCGACCGTATCAATATATAGCTTCCCGTAGGCCTTTCGGTGTGTCAAGGCAAGTTCGCGGGCCACAGCATGTGGGAGCGCCGCGAGGCCGAAGGGCAAGATGTGGGCCAGGGCGACTCTACTTCCCTCGCTGCACCCGCTGCCCCTTCAAGATCTCCGCCTTCGCGACCGGCTTCCCGTCGACGATGATGTTCGTGAACGGGGCCGGGAGCCCCTCGGCGGTCCTGATGTCGGGGCCGTCCTGGAGGTGGTAGTGGACGTGGGGCTCGCTCGTGTTGCCCGAGTTGCCGCACAGTCCCAGCACGGCACTCGCCTTCACCTTGTCGCCCGTCTTCACGCGCAGCGACTTGGGCTGCATGTGGGCGAGGAGCGAATACTCGCCGTTGCCGTGGTCGATCACGACCCCGTTGCCGACGGGATTCGCCGGGTCCATCTTCCCTAGCTCTTGATTGGGCAGGGAATCGCAAGACCACACGATCGTCCCCGCCGCCGGCGCCAAGACTTCCGCCCCGTAACAATAGTAGTCGGACAGCTTCATGCCCGTTCCCGAGTGGGTGAGGCCGTCTCTCATCATGACGATGTCGTTGGCGAAGCGCTGGCTCTTCGAGCTCGCGTGATAGTTCTCTTCGATGGTGCGTCCGCCCCAGAATACGGTCCACTCGCCCTGGAAGGGAAGCGACAGTGTCGTCTTGGTGACGTAATCGAGTTTGGTGCTGGCGTAGGCCTGTCTCTCCGGCTGCACGGTGAGCCCGCTCACGTTTCCGTCGGTATTGAAAGCGATCGTCAACATGAGTGGCACCGGAGCCTTCTCGAAGCGGCACCGCGCCGCGTACACCCATCCATTTTCCGCCCGCAGCTTCTCGTCGACGACCTCGGTGATGGCGCCGAGCTGGCCGTGGATGCTCGCCATCAAGTTGGCAAAGCGCAGCGAATCGCCCATGGCCGTCCGCATCTGCGGGGCGAAGGCGGTCCACACCGGCCCCGGCGTTCCGCTGCTCACGAACGGGCGCAGCTCTCGGCCGCGCGCGAAAGCGGCGGTCGAATCGAAGGCAGCGTTGCTAGCCGAGGCCGGGGTTGACATGAGTACGCCCAGTACGACGAGTACCATCGATCGAATCATCATGGTTCCTTTGCCAGGTTGACGAAGAACGTGGTCGAGAACTCGGCGGTGAGGCGGCCGCTCACGACGCCATCGGATGGATTCCAATCCTGCAACTCGAGGGTCCCGGTGCGCGCTTCGACGACTTTCCCGCCCGCGCCCGGGATGGGCGAGCCCGACTCCACGCGCGTGCTCGACGCGCGCAGGAATTGGGGACACGAGCTTGCCAAGCCTGCAAGCGAGATCGCTTCGACAAAGTTGCATTCGTCGCCGCATTGGCCGCGTCGCACGAGCAGCAGCGTATCGCCGGCGGTTTCGGCCGACCACTCGCGCACCTCGCCGCTCCAGTCTTTGCGGAGATTGTCCTTGGGCACGAGCCCGAGGGACGCACCGCACGTGACGACGACGCCCGCTTCGGCTTCCTCGCCCGTGGCGCGGCACGCGGCGAGGGCCGCCGCGAGGGCGGCCGCCGTGACGATGATGACGAGCCATGCTTTCATGCGCGTTGACGACCTTCGCGGCGAATGATACCATGCTCACCGCTTCCTATCGACCCGGACCCGTCCAGTAGTCAGCCCAGCCACACTTAGCCCCCGGAGGTTACCGTCATGAAACGGTTGTTCCTCGTCGTGGCAGTACTGGCAGTCGCTGCCATCATTCCTCATCCCATTCCCGTCGACGCCGGCGCCGACCACGTGGCGCAGGGACTCTGCGGGACGCAGCTCACCCAGTCCGACATCGATCAGTTCAACGCGCGCGACCGACGCCCGCGCACCGGCCTGATCCCGCAAGGTGCTCCTTCGCCCCCGTACTGTATTCCGATCGTGGCCCACATCGTGCGGACGTCGGCGGGGAGCGGCGGGCTGCCGCAGAGCCAGCTCGACCAGGGGATCGCCGATGCCAACGCTCTGTACCAGAACACGGGCATGGTGTTCCAATTGTTGAGCGTCGACTACATCGACGACGACGATTACTACAACAACATCAACACCACCGCGGAGATCGACGCGCTCATCCAAGAGAACGTGGTCGCCGACGCGGTCAACGTGTACTTCACGCCCAACCTGTCGAACGAGAGCGGCGGCCTCTGCGGGCGCGGATCGTTCACGACGTCGAGCCCGCAGGGCATCGCGATGGCGAACGGGTGCATGGGTGTCTCCAACAACACGTCGTCGTTCCCGCACGAGCTGGGGCATTTCTTCGACCTGTTCCACACCCATGAGACGGCGTTCGGCGCCGAGTTGGTGGATGGGTCGAACTGCGGTAGCGCGGGCGACAAGCTGTGCGACACGCCGGCGGATCCGGGTCTGGACCCGGGAACCAACGTCACGTTTTTCCCGAGCTGCACGTACAACGGCAGCGCGACCGACGCCAACGGCGACTCGTACAGCCCCGACACGCACCAGATGATGTCGTACGCGGACAAGAATTGCCGCGACACGATGTCGCCTTCGAGCGAGACCAAGGTGGTGGCGACGCTGTTGAACGAACGTCCCGAGCTGCTCAACAAGGGATGCGCGCCGACCGCGAACGCGGGCAACGACATCCTGGCTGAGTGCACGGGTGCGACGACCACCAACGTACAGCTCGACGGCACGGGTTCGAGCGATCCCGACGGCAATACGTTGACGTATTCGTGGTCGTGCGCGGGCGTGACGTTCGACGACGCGACGTCGTCGCAGCCGACGGGCGGCTTCCCGTTCGGGACCAAGACGGTGACACTCACGCTTTCGGACGGCACCTACACGCGTACTGACCAAGTGGACGTCACCGTCGACGACACCACGCCGCCGACCATCACGTGCCCGTCCGATATTACGGTCGAGTGCGTGAGCCACAGCGGAACGCCCAAGAGCGATCCGCAACTGGCGCCGTTCTTCGCGGGCGTGTCCGCGACCGATGCGTGCGACAACACCCTCACCATTAGCAACAACGCGCCCCCGACGTTCCCGGAGGGCGAGACGATGGTGACGTTCAGCACCCAGGACGACCACGGCAACCCGATTTCGTGCCAGGCCAAGGTAACGGTCGCAGATACGACGCCGCCCGAGATCAGTGTCGTGCTCGATCGTGACGCGCTGTGGCCGCCCAACCACAAGCTCGTGCAGGTGTGCGCGGCCGTCGTGGTCACGGACATCTGCGACGACAGCCCGACCTTCGTGTTGGAGTCGATCACGTCGAGCGAGCCCGACAACGATATCGGCGACGGCAACACCAACGCCGACATTCAGAACGCGGACTACGAAACGGCGGACCTGTGCTTCAGTCTGCGCTCGGAGCGACAGGGTCCGGGCGACGGTCGCACGTACACCATCGTGTATCGCGCGGAGGACGACGCGGGCAACGCAACACCGGCGACGGTCTACGTCCGCGTGGCGCACGACCAAGGCGCTAGCGCGATGGCCGGGCCCGGCTACGACGAAGGAGGCACCGATCTCGTCGCGGAGCGTTTCTCAGTCGTCATCCCGTCGAGCGATGAACTCGACGCGTCGGCGATCGATCCGCACCACGTCTTCATGGGGAACACCCGCGGTGCATCGCACCCGCTCACGAGCCGCGTCGTCGACGTGAACTCCGACGGACGCGAAGATCTGGCCCTCGAGTTCCCGACCGACCTCGCGATGTCGTACCTGCCGATGCTCATCAACATCGACCCGAATGCGGGTGGTTTGCTGGCCATCAGCGACGGCCCGATCGGCGTGCACTTCACGTCGGCGACGGGCGTCGACTATTTGGTGGCGGATATCTTCGCGCTGGGAGAACCCGTCGTCATCCCGGTCTTCGATACGCCGCCGCCGGTGCCGTTCTCCGAGGAGATGGTGACGCCGAAGGCGACCGGCTTCAAGTCGATCCACCCGAATCCGTTCAACCCGCAGACGACGATCGAGTACACGTTGTCGTCGCCGGAGCGCGTGCGCGTCGCGATCTACGACGTGCGCGGAACGCTGGTGCGCCGGTTGGCGGATCAGTCGATGCCGGCTGGCGAGCACTCGCTGGTGTGGAACGGTACGGACGACAACGGCCGGACCGCTAGCTCGGGCATCTATTTCGTCCGACTGTTGGCGGGTTCCGTCACGGAGACGCGCAAGATCGTGATGTTGAAGTAAGACATCGCCGCTAGCGCGCCCATGAAAACAGGCTCCTCTTCAGGGAGCCTGTTTTCTTGTGGTCTAGCGCCGCCGCGCGTGGCGCGCGTCGCGCAACAACTGGGGAACACCGCGTGTCATGTTGATCACGCACAGGTCGCGGACCTCGTCGAACGGGCTGCTGCGGTACTTGCACGCAACGAAGAGCCGAAAGAAGATCATCGGGCCCGTCGATCCCTCGCGCAGCGACCGCGCCCGGTGCAGCGCGACCGGTTCGCCTTTGCGCCCGACGAACACCGATTGGGGTGTAATACCGAACTCCGGCACATCGACGGCTACGCGCTCGACGTAAAAACCGGCGGAGCTCATCGTGTCGGAAAGGTCGCGGCCGAACTCGCGGTACGCGAGCGTGTGGCCGCCGCCACCGTGATACTGCGCCGGAAGCAGATGCACGTCGGTTGCCCCCGAGGTGTCGACGCGCTGGATAGTTTGCGCGCGGTCGTGGTCGTAGGGGACGGTGAGAATCAAGTGCCCGCCGGGTTTCAACACGCGCTGGACTTCGCACATGGCGTCGGCGTCGCGGCGAATATGCTCGAACACGTCGGAGGCGACGACGAAGTCGAAGGTGTCGGCGTCGTAGTGGAGCTTCTGGAAATCGGCGTAGTCGCGCGGGTGCGTCCCGGCCGCGATCTTGGCCCGATCGAACTCGGTGCCGTAGTAGTCGAACTTCATGCGAAAGTACATCGCGAGGGCACCGCGCGCGCTCGACTCGAGCATCGGCGTCGAGAGACGGTACTTCCAGCGAAAGACGGCCTGGTCTTCGTCCAACACGCGCGCGAGCACGAACGACACCGCGCGGTTGCGGCTGGTCGACCCGCAGTTGGTGCACACGGTCCCTTCGCGGCCGCGCTCGAGGCGGAGAAAGCGGCCCGTCCAGCCGCACACGTTGCAGCGTCCCGTCATGATGCGATGATACTAAGCTAGGTCAGGTCCGGTCGCAATCGCACGAAGACCGGTTCGCGCAGGGTACCATTCGGCGTCCACGACGCGTACTGGACCTCGCACCACAGTTTGGGCTCGAGCCAGACACTAATCGCGTCGTCGATCGGCTTCTCCTTGAAGGGGCGTTTCGCTTCACGCAGCGCCTTCAACTTGGTGAACATGGTCTTGAGCATCTTGTCGTCGAAACCGGTTCCCACTTTGCCGACGTACTTGAGCCCGCCGTCGGCGCGTTGTGCCAGGTGGAGCGCGCCGAACGTCGACGCGCGATCGCCCTTTCCCTGGGTGTAACCGACGACGACGCAGTCGGCGGTGCGACGCGTCTTGACCTTGAGCCACGCGTCGCTGCGGCGGCCCGGTTGATACACGCTCGTGCGCCGCTTGGCCATGATGCCTTCGAGCCCGATTTCGCTCGCGGCGTCGAACAGCGCCTGGCCGTCCTCGACGACTTGGCTCGCGCGATAAGACGAATCCTTCTTGATGGCGTCCGCCATCCATTCGCGACGGCGTTCGAGCGGCTCGTTCACCAACGGCCGCCCGTCGAGATACAGGCAGTCGAAAACGTAGCAGATGGCGGGGTGTTGTGACTTCGCGCGCGCGATCGCGTTCTCGCCGGTTTGGCGCATGCGATTGATGACTTCTTTGAACTGGGGACGCCCGGCCGCGTCCAAGCACACGATCTCGCAGTCGAACAGCGCGTTGGTCGCCCGAAACGCTTCCGCGCCGGCCAGCTCCGGGAACGCCGCCGTGATGTCGTTCTGGTTGCGCGAGCGAATGCGGACGACTCCTTCGTCGAGCGACACCATCGCGCGAATGCCGTCCCACTTCACTTCGTAGATCCAGTCGCCGCTCGGCACTTTGTCCGACAAATCGGCGAGCATGAACTCGATCGGCTCGACGAGCCAGTCGGTCTGCGGCGTGTCGACGCGCTCGAGCAAGCATTCGTTCCCGCGCGTGGGGATGATGCGGTATTCGCCCGTCACACCGCGGCTCGAGAGACGCACGTACGTGCTGTCTTTCTTATCTTTGGTGATTTCGTATTTGCCGGAGGCGTACACCCACATGTCGCCGCCACCGTATTCGCCTTTGGGGATGGTGCCTTCGAAGTTCAAGTACTCGATCGGGTGGTCTTCGGTTTGTACCGCGAGCCGTTTGATGCCGGGGCGCGGCGGGAGACCCTTCGGCACTGCCCACGACTTCAAGACGCCGTCCTTCTCGAGTCGAAGGTCGTAGTGCAGACGCGACGCGTGGTGCCGGTGCACGACGAAGCGGTTGGTGCCTTCTTCGAGCGGTTGTGGCGCGGGCTCGGGAGTCTTGGAAAACTCGCGTTTCTTCTCGTAGGTCTTCAATTGCTCGGCCGTTTTTCTCTTGCTCGACTTCGGCAACTCCTTGTGCGCCTTCGGCGCGCTGCGATGCGTGTGCAATTCGACCGCGAATGCTTCCATCGCTTCCCACGGATCGCCGTCGCGCTTGACGATGTCGGGCACGTTGCGAATATGAAAGTCGCGAATGCCTTCCATCGTATGTAGCTGTTCCCACTTCAACGGCATCGACACCGTGGCACCCGGAAGGCCGCGCGCGCTGTACGCGGCCACAATCGTCTGCGACGGGCGATTGCGATAGATGTCGATCAGAATCTTGTTATCGCGCTGCTCCTTGTGGATCTTGAGCGTGCACGTCTTGGCGTTCGCGACGACGAACGGCTTCGCGATGGTCGCGGTCGCTTTGAAGACCGTGTCGAAGTCCCACTTGGGTTCGATCGGTGCGACGATGTGCAAGCCCTTCCGCCCCGTCGTCTTGACGAAGACGTGGTAGCCGTGCGCTTCGATCGCGGTGCGTAGTCCTTCGCCAACCTCCGCGATCGCCGGCCACGGCGTTCCGTCGGGCGGGTCGACGTCGAACACGAAGTAGTCGGGGTTGTCGCGGTTCTTCGCGCGACAGTGCATCTGGTGCAGCTCGATGCACGCCATGTTGGCGAGCCACACCAACGACGCCTCTTCGGTGGCGATCACGTAGTTGATGGTCTTCTTCTCGTCACCGATTTCGACACTCTCGAGCCAGTCGGGAACCCAGTCGGGGAGATTCTTCTGAAAGAATGTCTCGCCGTGGATGCCGTCGGGGAAACGCACCAGCGAAAGCGGCCGCCCGCGAATGTGCGGCAGGATGGTCGGCGCGATCGACAAGTAGTACTGGATCAACTCGGCCTTGAGCACACCGTCCTCGGGCCACAAAACCTTGTTCAGGTTCGACAGCTCGAGTGTCCGCTTACCGACTTGCACAACTTGGGAGGAACGGGGCATAGATGTTCCGCGCGGTTCACGAACTGTACACGTTGCCGGGAGTACCTTCGGAGGAGTATAGTTTACGGGACCCCGCACCTCCAAACACGCCCCTGGGGGAGTCACCTGCATGAGACTCGCACGCGTGCCATCCATCCTGGTCTTGTGCGCAACCATTGACATCGCTTCGTTCGGGGACGTCTCGGCCGCATGGGTCGAGAACGGGATTCCGATCCGTTCGTCTGTCAGCCTGCTAGGAATGGAAGCCGACGATGCCGGCGGCGCGCTGATCGTCTGGAACGACGGCCCCAACGGCTTCGTTCAGAACGTCGACGCGTTGGGAAATCTGTTGCTCGGTTCGACCGGGAGGCAACTGACCGGCGATCCGCTCACCGGCCCCGTCGTTTCGGACGGCGAAGGCGGCGTGTTGATTCCGGCCGTGGTCGGAGCCTCCGTTGTCGTCGTTCGCGTGGGATCCACAGGAGACGTGCTCTGGTTCACGACCGCGGGCACGTCGGGAAGGCCGGTATACAATCCATATGCGTGTCCCGATGGTGCCGGGGGCGCGTACGTCGTGTGGGCCGACCAGCGCGACCTCGGGCGGCCCATGGATTTTTTCAAAGTTTATGGCCAACGCGTCAACGACGCGGGCGTGCCCATGTGGACGCCGAACGGTGTCCTCATCGCATGGGAGACGCAGTATTTGGGACACGATCCGAATCCGTACGGGCAAGACATCAGCCCGGTGGCGATCGTCCGCTCGACATTGGGACACGCCCTCGTCTGCTCGTACACAGTCGGCGATTTGGGGCAGAATGATGCCATCCTCATGAGTGACGTTGATAGCAACGGTGGCGTCGTCGCAGGAAACTACGTCATTGGTCTGGCTCCGCCGGTCGTGCTGTGCGCGGATGGCGCCGGGGGCGCCTATCTGCTGGAGCCGGATTACTTGCGTCACTTCGATTCGTCGCTGCAGCCACGAGGAGCTCTCTTTCTCTCCCTCGCGGGGGGAGCCCGCGAACCACAAGACCTCATCCCCGAGTCGGATGGCGGAGCCATTGCGGTGTGGCGTGACAATCGCCGCGGGGATTGGGACCTTTACGCTCAACGCGTGGACGATGTCGCGCTCGGGCTGTGGACGCCGCGAAACGGTGTCCTGGTGTGCGGAGCGAATGGAACCCAGCGTGATGCGAGCGCCACCGGCGACCTCGCGGGCGGCGTCGTGGTCACGTGGGCCGATGTGCGCTCGGGAGCAAACGACATCTACGCCCAGAGGATCACGGCCAACGGAAGCACGCACTGGACGGCGAACGGCGTGCCCGTTTGCACGCTGCCCGGCGACCAGAACGCACCACGAATTGCGGCCGCGCCCGCCGGGCACGCCATCGTCGCGTGGCAAAGCAACGGCGTTTTCGCGCAACGCATCGACCTGGAGAGCGGTGGCTGGGGCGCCGTCGAGCCGCAAATCGCGGTGGCACTCGACGTGTCCAACGACGAAGGCGGTTTTGTTCTGCTGGTGTGGGGGGCGAGTTCGCGTGATCGCGAAGGAAATGGGGTCGGGAATTACACGGTATGGCGGCGCGAGAGTCCTGCCGTCGCCGGAACCGAGAGCGTCGAATGGGAGCAAGTCGGCGACGTGGCGGCGACCGGCGCGAGTGGCTACCTTCTAAATGCGCCCACGACTCGCGACGCAGTTCCCGGCGATCCCGCAGTCCACGAATTCTTCGTTCGAGCGCACGCGAGTGGATCGTCGGAGTATTGGGATTCGAACATTATCTCGGCGGCGTCCGTCGATAACATTGCTCCCGATGCGCCCACACTCCTGCAAGCCGAACGAGTCGGGGGAGACGTCGTGCAACTGACGTGGCAGGCCGCCGGCGCGTCCGACGTCGGCGACTACGCCGTGTACCGCGCGTCTACGGGGGGCGGTGTGGTTGCGCCTGCGAATTTTCTCGCGAACAGCAACGACGTCGCATTCACCGACAACGATGCGAACGCGGCCAGCGTCTTCTACTACGCGGTGACGGCGCGCGATATCCACGCGAACGAAAGCGTTTCGTCGAACGAGGCCGGCGTGCAAGCGCTGGCAGTCGCCATTACGGCCTTCGACGCGCACGTCGAGGATCGCGGGGTGGTACTGACGGCGGCGTTTCGATCGGACCTCGGCGCGCAGTTCGTCCAGGTTTACCGCGCCGAGGGTGACGGCCCCATGAGTTCCTACGACCGCCGCGCGATCGGCGGCAGAGCACGATGGAATATGTCGATACGCGGGTCGAACCCGGCGCGACATACCGGTATCAAGTTGGTATCGTCGATGCGGACGGGGAGTTTTTCTCACCCATGGTAATCGTCGTCGTGCCCGCACTCGCGACGTCGCTCGAGCAGAACTATCCGAATCCGTTCAACCCGGAAACGACGATCCACTTCGCACTCGCAAAGCGATCGCCGGCGAGCCTGGCCGTCTACGCGTCGGATGGGCGTCGCGTGCGGGTCTTGTTGGATGAGTCACTCGAGGCCGGGCACCACGAGGCAACATGGAATGGCCGCGACGACGACGGTGCGTTGGTCGGCTCCGGCATCTACTTCTATCAGCTGCGAACCGACGCTTTTCGTGCGTCGAAAAAGATGGTGCTTCTGAAATAGCCGCGCGCTACCCTGGTGCGATGAAACTCTACGCCGGAACCAGCGGATACTCATATAAGGAGTGGAAGGGGCACTTCTACCCGGAAAAGATTGCCCCCGACAAGATGCTCGAGTTCTACTCGACCAAGTTGCCCACGGTCGAGATCAACAACACGTTCTATCGGCTTCCGCGGCGCGAGCTGCTCGAGGGCTGGGCCGCGCAAGTGCCGCCCGACTTTTGCTTCGCCATCAAGGCCTCGCAGAAGATCACGCACATGAAGCGACTGAAGAACGCGGACGAAGAGACCAAGTACCTGATGGACATCGTCGGTGTGCTGGAGAAGAAACTCGGCGTCGTGTTCTTTCAGCTGCCGCCGAATTTCAAGAAGGACGCTGAGCGGCTGGCGGCGTTTCTCTACACGTTGCCCGAGCACATTCCGGTCGCCTTCGAGTTTCGCCACGCGACCTGGTTCGACGACGAAGTGTACGAGCTACTTCGCAAGAGGGACGCAGCACTGTGTCTCGCCGACGCCGACGACGAGCTCGAAGTTCCGTTGGTCAGCACCGCGTCGTGGGGATACCTCCGTTTGCGTCGCCCCGGCTACGCGGACGACCAGCTCCGACAATGGCACCAATGGATTCGCGAGCAGAAATGGAAGAGTGCTTTCGTTTTTTTCAAGCACGAGGACGAAGCCGCCGGTCCCAAGATGGCGATGGAGTTCCTGAAGCTGGAACATTGAGCCCCGATTTTGGTCCTTGAAGGCACCTGTACGAGTGTGGTATAAACACACTTACCGGCTTACTAAATCCCCCTCCTCGCAGTGCCCCCAGCCAGGAGGTTACTCGCATGAAGATGCGATACCTATGGCTCCCCGTACTGGCGATTGTGTCGATCGCGTCGTCGGCCTTGGCCGACTTCACCGTCGAACCCACGGAGCCGTCGATTAGCCCGGTGGCCGATGTCGCCGGCGCTTCGAACACTCCGGTTTTTGTCCCTTCCCGAGGCCCCTTTCCCCCCGTCCTGATGACTCCGCCGCTGTGGGGGCCGGCGATCGAATGCAACAACTTCAACACCAGCACGGGCTACACGGGTGGCTTCTTGTTCATTCCTCCCGACCCGGATTGCGCGGTCGGTCCGACGCACGTGATCAACATCAGCAACGTGATCATTCAGTGGCGTCCGAAGGCCGGCATTGCGGATCCGCCGCAGTACGAGAACAGCCTGTTGGGCTTCTTCGGCGCCGTGCCGGGAACACTCCCGGGCGACTTCGGCTTCGACCCGCAGGTGATCTACGACCAGTACAGCGGCCGCTTCGTGGTCGTGTTCCTGGAGCAGACGGGATCCCGCCGCGGGTGACCCGTCCGAGGAGTCGCGCATTTGTGTCGCCGTCTCGATGACGTCGGACCCGAACTTGGGTTGGTACACGTACGTGATCAACTCGAAGCTGAATATCGGCGGCGTCGATTGCTGGGCGGATTATCCCGGCGTGGCGGTCGACGACAAGGGCGTGTACGTCACGACCAACATGTTCGGGTTCGCCTCCACCGGTAGCGCATACGGCGGTTCGCGGCTGTGGATCATCAACAAGGTGCCGACGTATGCCGGCGGGCCGCTCGCGTTCGCGGTTTATGACGCGTATGCGGCCACCTCGGGGTCGGGCTCGATCGCGACCACGACACAGCCGACGCACATGTTCGGCGTGCCGCCCGTCGACGGGAGTGCCCGGCCGCTCGGGACCTACCTCGTCAGTTACTCGGGTCTCTCGGGTGGCGGTATCGAATCGGTCCAGATCATCCAGGTCAGCGACCCACTCGGCAGTGTGGGCGGACCGTTCTTCTCCCATCAGTTCGTGTCGGTGGGCGACATCGACAACACCGGCTGCCGCCATGCTCGACGCGCCGCAGTTGGGAACCGCCAACACGATCGAGACCAACGATCGCCGCGCGTTGAACGCGGTGTGGAGGAACAACAACCTCTACATTGCCGCGCAAGTGCGGCTCCCGATCGCCAGCCCGGAGGTCGGACAGACGACTGCGCATTGGTGGCGTTTCAGCACCGCCGTTCCTTCGCCGGGCATTGCGCTCGCCGATCAAGGCAACGTCGGTGGTGAAGACCTGGGCGCGGGGACGTACACGTACTATCCCGCGGTCATGGTCGACGGCAGCAACAACATGGCGATCGGATTCTCGGCGTCGAACGGCGCCATCTACCCGGGCGCGTACTATGCGACGCGCTTGGCCGCCGACGGGCCGGGCAGCATCGGCGGCTCGGCCGTGTTGGCGCTTGGCGTCGACTATTACAATCGCCGCTTCGGCGGCGCGCGCAATCGTTGGGGCGACTACAGCGGCATCGCGCTCGACCCGGCCGACAACTCCACGTTCTACGTCTACAACGAGTACGCGGGCCCGCGCGGGACCATCCTCCCGGGCCTGCCGACGGAAGACGGCCGCTGGCACACCAAGCTCGGTTGGTTCCAACTCCAGCAGACGGTCGCCGTCGCCATTACGAAGTTCGACGCGGTCGCGAAAGACGGCGTGGTGTCGATCCAGAGCGAGTTCCGCTCGGATCTCGGCGTCGAAGCCGTCGAATTGTACCGCGCGACGGGCAGCGGCGACTTCGTGCTGATCGAGACGTCGTACGGTGGTGCGAGTCGCTTCGAGTTCACCGATCGCACGGTGGTCGCGGGGACATCGTATCGCTATCAGATCAGCGTTACCGACGGCGAGGGCCAGTTCCGCTCGCCGATCGTGACCGTCAACGTGAAGGCGACCGGCTCGTCGCTCGCGCAGAACACACCCAACCCGTTCAACCCGGTCACACGGATTCGTTACCAGCTCTCCGACCGAGAGCACGTGACGCTGTCGGTGTACGACGCGAGCGGGCAACTGGTGCGAACCCTCGTCGACGAAGTTCGTCCCGTCGGGAGGAACGAGGCGATGTGGGACGGCCGCAACGGCGCGGGCGCTCCGGTCGGATCGGGCGTGTATTTCTATCGCCTCGACGCCGGCAAGTTCTCCGAGTCGCGCAAGATGGTATTGCTGAAGTAATCGCCGACCGTTATCCCGGCGCTAGCCGAGAAGTCGGCAAAGGGGCGTCCGAGCAATCGGGCGCCCCTCCTTTTTGGGTCCGTGCGACGTGCTAGAATCGAGTACAGCTGCGCACCTTCCTAGCCCCGACACCGGAGGAACTCCGACATGCGATCCCGAACCTTGGCTCTGGGCGCCATTTTCGTTGGGGCGATGCTCCTTGGCGCGCGCGACGCTGCATCCGAGATTCACGCGATCGAAACGCCGGAGCCTTCGCTCGGCTCGGGCTTCGTCGGAGCGCCCGCGACGATGCCGCTGGCACTCGCGGTTGCGCCTCCGTTCGCGGCTCCCAAGCCGAATTTCGGGGCACCTCCGCTCTTGGCGCCCGCGATCGACTGCTTCACCTACGACAGTAATTTCGCGACGGCCGGCGTTCGGCTGGTCCCGCCCGATCCGCACGTCGCGGTCGGACCGGATCACGTGCTCGTCATCGGTAATGTGACGGTCGAGTGGCGCGCGAAGAGCGGCATCTCGGCGCTTCCGCAGTATCAGTCGAGTCTCAAGAGCTTCTTCATCGCGTTGCCGGGTCCGCCGGCGGGACCGGGCACCACACTGGGGACGAACTGCTTCGACCCGAAGGTGATCTACGACCAATACGCGGGCCGCTTCGTGGTAATCGCACTCGAGCGCACCGACGCGCCCAATCCGACCAACTCGCGCATCTTGCTCGGCGTCTCGAAGACGTCGAATCCGAACGACGGGTGGTGGCTCTTCGCCATCAATTCGAAGCTCTCGATCGGCGGGCTCGATCGCTGGGCCGACTATCCCGGCCTCGCCGTCGACGACAAGGCGGTCTACATCACCGCCAACATGTTCGCGTTCGCGGCCGACGGAAGCGTGTACGGCGGCACGCGCTTGTGGATCGTGAAGAAGAACCCGGCGTACAACGGACCCAACAACAACGTCTCGGTGGTCGCGTACGATCCGTTTACAAATCCGCTCGCGGTGCCGACGACGGCGCAACCCGCGCACATGTTCGGTCCGCCCGGGACGGGTCCCGCGGGCCGGCCGCGGGGGACGTTCCTCGCCAGCTATTCGGGTCTCGCGGACGGCGTCGATGATTACATTCAAATTATCGAAGTGACCGACCCGCTCAACACGGTCGGCGGACCGTTCTTCACCCTCCAGCAAATCAATTTCGGCGACCTCGACGGCGGTGCGGTCATGCCCGACGCGCCGCAACTCGGGTTTCCCGCCTACCCGATCGAGACCAACGATCGTCGTGCGCTGAACGCGGTGTGGCGCAGCAACAATCTCTACATGTGCGCGCAGATCGTTCCCGGCGCCGGCGTCGACGCGGGGCAGTCGACCGCGCATTGGTGGCGCATCGACACGACTGCGCCGACACCCGCGCTCGTGGTGGCGGATCAAGGCAGCGTCGGAGGCGAAGACCTGGGAGGGTCGACGCACACCTTCATGCCCGCGGTCATGGTCGACGGCGAGCTCAACCTGGCGATCGCCTTCGCCGCGACCAACAGCGGCATCTATTGCGGCGCCTACTACGCGACGCGCCTGTCGACCGATCCGCCCGGCACCACGAGCCCGACCGGAACGCTGCAGTCCGGTGTCGCGCCCTACAAGCGTTTCCACACCGGCACGCGCAATCGTTGGGGCGACTACAGCGGGCTGGCCCTGGACCCCGTCGCGGAAGCCGCGTTCTTCGCGTTCAACGAGTACGCGGGACCGGTCGGGACGCCGGGGACCGGTTCCAACGGTGCCGAAGACGGCCGCTGGTACACCAAGCTGGGGTGGTTCCGACTGCGGACCGCCTCGCCGGTGGGCGGGACACCCGCCTCCGGCACGCGTCTCGCGCAGAACATCCCCAATCCGTTCAACCCGTCGACCACGATCCGCTTCTCGCTCGCGGCGCGCGGGCACGCGACGATCGCCGTGTTCGACGCCGGCGGGCGCTGGGTGCGAACGCTCGTAGACGATGATCGCGCCGCGGGCGATCACGCGGTACAATGGGACGGCCGCGACACCGGCGGACGGCCGGTCGCCTCGGGCGTTTATTTTTGCCGGCTCACGTCGGGCTCGGCGATCGTGTCGAAGAAGATGGTGCTGTTGAAGTAGGAGAGATTCATGCCCAGATCCAGTCTCGCGCTCGTCTTCGTTCTCGTGGTGGCTTCGTTGGTCCCGGCATGCAGCGGGAAGAGCAACAAGAACACGAAAGCGACCGTCACCGGAACCGTCGCGTATCTCCAGCGCATTACACTCCCGCCCGACGCCGAAGTTCACGTTCGTCTGGAAGACATCTCGCTCCAAGACGCTCCTCCGGGGTTGATCGGCGAGCAGACGTTCACGACCAAGGGAAAGCAAGCGCCGGTTCCGTTCAAGGTCGAATACGACCCCAAGGTGATCGAAGAATCGCACTCCTACTCCGTGAGCGCCGAGATCTCTATCGGTGGGCAGCAGAAGTTCGTCACGACGCAGAGCTATCCCGTGCTGACGCGCGGTAACCCCGCGAACGTCGACGTCATCGTGATGGCACTCCAGGCGGAAACACCGGTCAGCTCGCCGCTGGTGGAAACGCACTGGACGCTGGTCGAGCTGGGCGGAAGTGCCATCGCGCAAACACCGACCGGACGCGAGCCGCACCTGCTCCTGATCGAAGAAGAGCACCGCGCGGCTGCGACCGGCGGGTGCAACCAGATGACCGGGTCATACGAAACGTCGGGCAATTCGCTCCAGTTCTCCAAGTTCGCAGCGACCCAGCGGGCGTGTCCGGACGGCATGGACCGCGACCAGGCGCTCGCGAAGGCGCTCGCGGCGACGGTGAGCTTCCAAATCGAAGGCACGCAGCTCGCGCTCATGGATGCGTCCGGCACCGTGCTCGCGCGTTTCCAAGCCGCCACCAACGAAGAAGAATGACGACGCGGGCATGATACGCGCAGCGCGAGCCGTGTGCGTGACGCTCCTTCTGTGGGGCTGCGCGAAACCGTCGAAGACCGCCGACACCACGCCGATTCCGGCGTCGCAGAATCTCCCCGGCGCCGCCGTCATCGTCGGCGCGGTCGCCGAAATCGAAGACGGCGCCACCTTCACCCACTGCGCCACGCAGGCGCGCTATCCGATCGCGCGCGAGGGCGCCTTCGACGCATTGCAACGCGCCATCGCGGACGCTCCTCACGATTCTTCGAAGCCGATCGTCGTCTCCTTGGTCGGGCGTCTGCAGCCGCTCCCCGTCGTGCAGGGAAGTCCGCCGCAAGATCAGTTGATCGTCGACCGCGTGCTGCGCGTGTGGCCCGAGGAGACGTGCGAGAAGGTGGGCGTCAATACCTCGCTCGATAACACGTACTGGAGACTCGTCGAGTTGAGTGGGAAGGCGGTCGTGACCCACGCAGACCAGCGCGAGGTGCATCTCACCTTGCGCGTGGACGGATTCAGCGTGGGGGGGTTCGCGGGCTGTAATCAGCTAACGGGGCATTACGAGCGCAACGGGTTGAAGCTCCACTTCACCGGACTCGCGTCGACGCTCATGGCGTGTCCCTTACCTGGACGACGAACGCGCGTTCACGACCACTCTCGAGCGCGTCACGAACTACCAGATTCTCGGCGAGTCGCTCGATCTGCGCGACGACGCGCAGTCGATCGCGCGCTTTCGCGCGGTGTACTTCCGCTAGAACAGCTCGCGAGTGTGCCCGCGCGACGCGGGCACACTCGTGATGATTACACTCAACGGTACTTCGCGGTGTAGACGACCTCCGTGCTGGCAGCGGCGGGGACCGCCATGTCACACAACGCCTCCGGCCCGGTGTCGACCGTAAACGGGTGACTGCTGCGCACAATCCTCTCGATGCCCGAGTCGTGTAGCGTCACGATGACGTCATGCGCCTTGCGGTTCCATACCACGAGACGATACGTCCGCTCGTTGTCATTCGTTCTCCGATCGCCGTCGTACGATAGGAGGGTTCGCGTGGCGACGATTTCTCGGGCTGTCCCGACGTAGACGCGAACCAGCTCGCCGGGCGCGGTGTCGTTGATCGAGCCCGTCCCCATGAGCGTCCGTTCACCGTCGGCGCGCTCGACCATTATGCAAAACGAGCCGGACACGAGGTAGTCGCCCAACCCGCTCGTTTTGTCGTTACGAAAATCGACGAAGATTCCCGCGTTGACGTCCTGTCGGGCCGGGCGTTCCTGGCCCGAGCTGCTGAATGCAATCGCGTGCTCGATTCGTATCGGGACCGTGGGAGCGGACATGTATTCGACCAGCTTGCTATATCCGTCGCGGACGGTGGCGGGCTCGAGGTCGAGTGCTTGCAGCTCGAGCAGCGGCCGCGGCGGCGTCGCGCTGCCTACGCGCGCGAGCGGTGCAAACGGAACTGGTATTTCCGCACGACCCTCGTCGCGACCCGAATAGTCGCTCGAGATACCAGAGACGAGTCGAATAGTCGCGTCCTCGAACGTGCGTCCGGTACGATTGTAGATGCGGGCCGACGCGACCAAGCGCGCGTCGGTTACGCCTTCCGGCACCGTGGCGACGTAGCTCGCGTTCCACATCAACTCCAACGACACGTAGCTCAATTCCAGCAGTTCATGGCTGGTCTCGGTCTCGACGCGTGCGATCGCCGTGCCCAAACGATCGCGCGAAACCATTCGATTCTCGGAGTAGTCGAGCCCCAGCAGCCGAAACGTCCCTCCGTCGATGGTGCGCACCTCGGCCATTCCGGTGTCGATGCGCGGGAGCCCGGCGAACGTCACCTCCGCGACGCCGGATTCCAAACGCTGTCGCCGCACTTCGCGCACCCACCCCATGTTGCGATAGAGCGTTATGTCAACCGCCTCCACCTGCGGGTCGACCTGAACGGCATCGTTCGGCGGGGGAGGAAATGCGATCGCGTCGTTCGACGCGATCGACAAGATCAGCGTGGGGAGTAGAACAGCGATGCGATACATCATGGCGAACTCCTTTCATCACGATGGCCTAGTCATCGCGCACGCGAATCTCTGGTGTTGTTCCCAAGCGCGCACAGACGGGGTCATCGCGACCCGGGAGGTCGTCGACGAGGACGGTTGAGTGGGGGAAAGCGCAGTCGTGGTAGGAACTGATTCGAATCTATGAAGCGCTCTTCACTCTGTCAACGCGAAATCCACCGCGGCGGTCGCGTGCAGCAGCGTCGTGTCGAACAGCGGCAGCGACACATCTTCCGGCTTCACCACGAGCGGAATTTCGGTGCAACCCAAAATCACGCCCTCGGCGCCGCGCTGGGCCAGAACGTCGACGATGCGCAGATAGCGCTCCTTGTTGGCCGGCGTCACGATCCCCTTGCTGAGATCCCCGAAGATGGTGCCGTGGATGAAATCGCGGTCGCCCTGGTCGGGAATGATGGCGTGGATGCCCGCTGCGGATAGTTTGTTCCGGAAGAATTCCTCTTCCATGGTGAAGCGAGTGCCGAGCAGTGCGACGTTGCGAAGCTTGCGCGCCTGGATCGCGTTGGCGGTGACTTCGGCGATGTGAATGAGGGGAATATTGATGGCCGCGCGGACCTCGTCGGCCACCTTGTGCGGCGTGTTGGCGCAAAAGAGAAATCCTTCGGCACCGGCGCTCTCCAGCTTGCGCGCGATGTCGACGAATCGTTTGGCCGCGTCTTGCCACCACCGCGCGTCGAAGGTCGGTATGAATTCGCCGAAGTTGACCGAGTACAGGATGATGCGCCCGGCCTCGTTTCCGCCCTTACGCTCGTTGATGGTGCGATTGATGATGCGGTAGTAGTCGGCGGTCGAGACCCAACTCAAGCCGCCGAGGAGACCCAGCGTCTTCATGTACGATTCCTTTCTGCCGCGCTCGCGCGTGCGCGCAGCGCCGCCAGTACGAGGTCGTGGGTGGGTGTGGGCACGCCGTGGACGGCGCCCAAGCGGACCACCGTTCCCGTGAGCGATTCGAGCTCGGTTTTTCCGCCGCGACGAAAATCGGCGTGCAGGGACGACGTCGCGTCGGTCGGCAGGCTTTCCACGCGGCGCAGCGTCGCGTCGACGACGTCGTCGGCCAGGCCGGCGTTCACCGACTTGGCGACGCTTTCGATCTCGACCAGCAACTCGCGCAGCACGCGCATGCGCTCGGCATCGTGCACGACACCGCCCATGTCGGCGTCGAAGTAGGTCGTCGTCGTTGCCCACGCCGATATGAAAATGAACTTCTCCCACAAACGCCGCGGCATGTCGTCGACGAGCTGCACGTTGGCCCCGGTCGCCTGGAAAATCTGCTCCACGCGCGCGAGCTTCGCACGCGGCGCCCGCGTGGATCCGAAATACAACTGATTGAGATTCCGAGTGAGCGTGACGACACCGGGCGCCGACAGACGCGCCAGAATGTAGACGCAACCCTGCCACACGTCGGCCGACGGAAATATCGCGCGAATGCGTTCGCTCGCGTCGACGCCGTTCAACAGAGGAAGTATCGAGGTGCGCTCTCCGACGCATGCTTCGAGGCGTCCGATGCCGTCGAGGTCGTACGACTTGACAGCGCACAAAATCAGATCGACGGGGCCAATCCGGTCGACGTCGTTGGTGACGAGCGCCGGCTGGCCCGTGATCTCGAACTCCGACGTGACGACGGTGAGGCCGCGTTCCTCGATGGCGCGCGCATTCTCGCCGCGCGCAATCAGAATGACTTCGACTTCGGATGCGTCGTAGTGGGCGGCCAGACGGCCGCCGTAATAGCCGCCGACGCCTCCGGCGCCGAACACGGCGATTCTGAACGGGGAGGGCATGCACCATAATCGACCCGGCGTGATGACCTGTCAAGTTGGTCGAATGGATGTGGGTTTTCCGCTTGCCACGACGGCGGGTCGTCGATTCTCCTAGTCGTCGATGAGTCCCACCGTCGACACCCCGCCCGTCTCACCGGGCCGCACGCGACTCAGGGACTACAACCTGCAACGCGGTTCGAAGACCGGCCTCTCGGTCGCGGGCGCTTTTCTGTTCGGGAGCATATTCGTCGCGGCGGGCGCTCCCATCGCACTCATCGGGCTGCACGTGATTCGCGTCGACCCGTCGACGGTGCACGCGCCGTATTGGGTGATCGTGGTATGCGGCGCGTGCTTCGCAAGCGCGGGCTTCATCGTGTGGGGCATGGCGGCGAAACAACGACGCGCCGAGCAACACCGTCGCGAGGCGATGCAGCGTTACGCGGACTCCGAGGCCCACGCCGACTACGCGTGGAATCCGGGCGGCTACTCGCCGCCGCGCTGGGGTCGCGCCGTGCAGGCACTCATGTTTGCAGGATTCTTCACCGTGTTCCTGTCGATCTTCAACTGGTGGGCGTGGGGCGTTCCGCACAGCCCGTGGCTGGTGAAGTTGGTCGTCGTGCTATTCGATGCCGTGGTCGTCTTGGTGTGGTGGAAGACGGCACTCACCGTCGGGCGCTGTGCGAAGTTCGCCGGTTCGAAGCTCGTGTTCGCGCATTTTCCCTATCGCCTCGACGAGCCGGTCGCCATGCGATGGATACCGCCGCGCGGAATCACGCACGCCGAAAAGGGCACGATCACGTTTCGCTGTATCGAGGAATACTACGAAGAACGAGGCACCGGAAGCGATCGCAGTCGCTGGCTCGTCCACGACGAGTTGTGCGCGGAGAAACAGTCGTTCGATACACCGCGCGACTTTCCGGCGGGCCGCCCCGTCGAGCTGCGCTACACCATTCCGGCCAACGCGCGCGCGACCAACCTCTCGTCGGAGCGGCCGGTCTACTGGGAACTCGAAGTCCAACTCTCGATGGCGGGCTTGGACTTCGAGGAGTGGTACTTGGTGCCGGTGTACGCTGCGCTAGAACGACCAGTTCACGATCGGGAACACGGGCAAGAATCCGTCCTGCCGGATGATGTTGACAACACCGATCTGCAGGCCGTGGTATTTCTGCGCGTAGTTCACGAAGCCCACCTGCAAGCCGTCGCCGTTCATGGTGTGATTCACCACACCCCACTGCATGCCGTGGAAGCTGCCCGGGTTGTAGGTGACCGTCGCGAGCTGGAGGCCCTTGAAGTCGCCTTCGGCGATATTGACCGCACCCCACTGCAGGCCATTCGAGAGCCCCGACGTGGTGTGATTGACCAGGCCTAGGTCAACGACCTTGACCGAGGTGTTTTTGCCGTACAGTAGGTTGAATCGGAACGCCGACACCGAATCCGTTTCCTTGGCGATCGAGATCGGCGTGACGAGCGACAAGTTCACGGGCTTGTCGGCCGCAACACTCGTCGTGGCGGCGGACACGCAAACGACGCCTGCCAGGAGCCAAATCCAAGAAGCCGTCTTCATAGCCAACTCCTTTTGGTTAGAACGAGGAGCCTAGCACGCCGGTTCGCGGCGTGCCAGGCCCCCACGTCTACCACTGCTTCGCGCGACGATCCTTCTCGGCGTCCTTCTTGATCGCCGATGTGGCGGCGTGAATCCACGTCGGCGCGCTGCTTCGTGCTCTTGCGCCACGCCACACTCCGGTGTGACGACGTCGTGGGCGGAGCGTCGACGATCGGGATCACGATGTCGTTGGTGTCGCTTCCACTGTCCACCGTGATGGTGGTCGGCGTTGGGAGTCCACCGTAGAAGCCGACCGGATCACTACCCGGGTCGTACGTGAAGTTGTCGTTCGCGTCCAAGAACGCGCCGACATAGTACTGACCGTCGGGGAATTCGAAGTCGAGCTGCCAGAAGCTCCACGCGATGCCGTCCGGCCAGAAGGCCTCGGTTGCGTAGTCGGGGTCGTTCGTCGGGCTGAAGCCGACCTTGTTGAACAGGCCGACACCGACAAAATGGTTTCCGCCCGCGGCCGCGCCGCTGTACGAGATGCTCCCCGAGATCGCGCTGAAGTCGAACAGTCGGAAGTCTTTCCCGGTGACGTGACTGCCGCCCGCGACGGTGACGCTGTCGGGGTCGAAGTCGCCGAGACTGAAGTTGACGCCGTAAGCGCCGAGCGCATCGCCCAGCTCGGGATTGATGAGGCCGTCGCCGTTGCTGTCCTTGACCGAAAGCACGTTGTAATCGGTGTCGGAGAGATTGCCCAAGGTGTAGGTGTTGTTGCCCGCCACCGTGGTCGAGCCCGCGATCTGGAGATCCGCGAGGTTTGCGAGCGGACCGACGATCGCGAACACGCGCGCGCCGGTGGGGTCGCCCGCCGTCGCGGACGCCGGGTCGCCGCTCATCGTTCCGGCGATGCTGCCCGTCGCAAGCGCAGCGCCGGTCGAGAAGCGAATGGTCGTCGAGGTCGTATTGGGGTTGCCCGCCAGGTCCTGGAAGCTGCCCGGCAAGAACGTGATCGTGTACTGCTGATTGTCGAGGAGCGGATCGATCGGGGTGATCGTGAGTGTCTTGCCCTCATTCGACCACACAAAACTGACGGCGTCGATTTGCGGATAGGCCGACGCATTGAGCACGTTCTGATCGACAGCCTCCGAGAATGTGAGCGACAACGCGGCATCGACGGCCACGTTGACCGCACCGTTGGCCGGGCTTGTTGAAACGAGCGTGGGCGGTGTGGTGTCGACGACGTTGGTCGTCTTGAACGTCCAACTCACGTCCGCCGCCAAGGCATTGCCGGCTCCGTCTTGGACGCCGGACACCGTGACTGTGTACGTCGTGTTGAGCTCGAGCGGCGCGTCCGGAGTCATGATCACGTGGACGCCGTTGTCGTTGCTGTCGGCGCTGTAGGTGACGTTTCCGCCGGTCGAAGACAGCGTCACCCCGGCGATGAACGAACCGTACGTCACGCCTTCCGTGAACGTGATCAAGATCGACGTGCTCAACGCGACGTTGGTCGCGTTGGACGCGGGGGAATGGCTCACGACTGCGGGCGGCGTGATATCCGGGTCGGTCGAGCCGGTGAACGACTTGACGACCGGTGTGTTGATCGAATTGCCGCTCGCGTCTTTGACACCGGTGACGCTCATATCATAAGGAGCGCCCGTCATGGGGTCCGTGGACAGCGAAACGGTGCGATTATCCCCATGGAGAGACGCGCCCGACACGAGGAGCGTGTCGCCGGGAGTTGTCGCGATTCCCTTGAACGACGACAACGGCGTCGACGTTTCGACGATGAGGTAGTTGCCGACGTCTTCCGCGGTGGCGCGCTGGACGTTCTCGTCGAACACCACGTCGATGTGGCCGGCGTCGACGGCGGTCACACTCGTGATCGACGGCGCGGTGGTGTCGGTCGAGCCGCCGCCGGCCGGATTGTCGTCGTTGCTGCAGCCCGCAATCGCGACGGCGAACGCGGCGACGAGTAATGTGAATCTCTTGAGCACAGTCATGTTGGGGCCCTCCTGATAGCACGCGATCATAGTCTCGGGTGCGAATTCCCAAGGTGTCGGAACCGGTGTGGAGAGAATAGCACCGAAGAGGGCCATTGTAACGGTCGACGATTGGGGGCCGAAAGGCATCTAGTCGGGAGGATCGACGCAAGATGGTCATATCGGGGTCATCCGCGAAATGCTAAAGTGGCTAATTAACGCGAGAGCCTCCTAGGCACGAACTCTCGTTTGCTCGGCGGGTTCGAACCTTGGAGGTTCTCGCTTGCGCTACGCCCCCACCTTCCTGCTTCTCGTTGTCGTCTCTCTCTTACCTATGAACGCCCAGGCCCAGTGGCAGGTCGATGGCGTTCCCGTCTGCACCACGACGTTGAGTACCCTGAACGACAATGTATCCGCCGCGATGGCACCCGACGGCACCGGCGGTGCGATCGTCGTGTGGACAGACTATCGAAACGGCGCCAGCAACACCGACATCTTCGCGCAGCGGGTGGACGCGTCCGGAATTCCGCAGTGGACGACCAACGGGGTCGCGGTCTGCACCTCCGCGAATCTCCAACAATCGCCGACCATCGCGACCGACGGTGCGGGTGGAGCGATCATCACGTGGCAAGACGCTCGCAGCGGTGACGTCAACATCCGGGCTCAACGCCTAAATGCACTCGGCAGTGCGCTCTGGACCACGAACGGCGTCTCGCTTTGCAATGCTGCGAATCTCCAGCAAGGGCCGAGGATCGTCTCGGACGGCGCAGGTGGAGCAATCGTCACCTGGCAGGATCGCCGAAGCGGCGAGTACGACATCTACGTCCAGCGCGTCAGTAATTTGGGAATTCCGCAGTGGGCACCGAACGGGGTCTACCTTTGTGTTCTCGCGAACCAGCAATCCGCTCCCTTGATCGTGTCGGACGGTGCGGGCGGAGCGGTCGTCACGTGGATCGACTCTCGAAACGGCATCGATTACGACATCTATGCGCAGCGGGTGAACGTTTCGGGGGTTCAGCAATGGACGGCCAACGGGGTCGCGCTATGCACTGCGATCCGCGACCAATTCATTTCGGGCATTGCCTCCGATGGTGCGGGGGGAGCACTCGTCTCGTGGCGAGACGATAGAAACAATGCGAGCATGCTGATCGAGGCCTGGAACGACGACGGCGAACCCGGATCGTCCGCCACGTATGGGGCCCTTTGCTATGCCTTCCCCTACGTTCCGAGTGTCTCCTACGAGCTCGATCGGATCGATTGGTACGCAGGTAACGTCGGCTCGACCGTCACGACGAGCGTGCGTGCGGACAGCCTGAATGGTCCGACACTCGGCAGCGTGACCTACTCAGAGGTGCCTCCTCGGGATTGGCAGGGAGCCAACCTCATCCCACCCGTTCCCGTGATCGCAGGCCAGACCTACTACCTCGTCTACACCATCGGGCGGTTCGACGCGGAGGTCTCGGCCACCTCCGACGAAAACGGGAACTTCATCTCGCATTGGGCCGATTACAGCAATGCTTGCAATACTTGGATGGGTCCGCACTCGTTTCTGTGGCGGGCCCGTTTCTACGGGAGCGGCGGCAGCGACATCTATGCCCAACGGGTGAACGCGGTCGGGGTTCCGCAGTGGGCGGCCGACGGCGTCGGGCTCTGCACCCTCCCGGATCGTCAGAATGCTCCCGCGATCGTCTCGGATGGAGTGGGGGGCGCGATCGTGGCGTGGAGTGACGGACGAATCGGCTCCCCCGGCATCTACGCCCAGCGGGTGAACCCCGCGGGGATTACCCAGTGGACCGCGGACGGCATCGCGCTCTGCGCCACCACGCCCTTCGAGGTCTACTATCCCACGATCGTCACGGACGGCACGGGGGGAGCGATCGTTACGTGGTACGACGCCCGCGGTGGCTACCCCAACTACGACATCTACGCCCAGCGAGTGAACCCATCCGGAATTCCGCAATGGACGGCCAATGGGGTCGCGCTCTGCACGGCCATCGGCATGCAATTCTATCCCACGATCGTTACCGACGACGCGGGGGGAGCGATCGTTACCTGGCAGGACTTTCGAACCGGCGGGACTTGGGACATCTATTCCCAGCACGTCGCGAACACGCCGACCGCAGTGGCCATTGTGTCGTTTGATGCGTTCGCGATGGATGGTGCCGTCACGCTGCGCAGCGCGTTTCGCTCGGACCTTCATGTCCAGTCTGTGAATGTATATCGAAGCGCCGCTGGCGACCCACTGAACATCATCGAGCGCACGGACAATGTTAGAGGCGATGGCTTCGAGTATGTCGATCGTGACGTCGCTCCCGGTCAGACGTATCGCTATCAGATCGGAGTCGTCGACGCCGATGGCGAGTTCTTCTCCCCGATCGCGACGGTGTCCGTGAATGCAGTCGCCGGAGAGTTGTCGCAAAACCAACCCAACCCATTCAATCCGACGACGACGATCCGATTCACGCTGCCCGCGCGCGAAGACGTGACGCTCGCGATCTACGACACGAACGGGCACTTGGTACGGATGCTTGTGAATGACGTCCAAGAGAATGGCGCGCACGAAGTCACGTGGGATGGCCGCGACGACGCGGGTGTTGCCGCGGGATCGGGTGTGTACTTCTACCGCCTGCACGCCGGGAAGCTCACGGAGTCGAAGAAGATGGTTCTCCTGAAATAGTCCGCGTTGCACGGGCAAAACGCTAACTTTAAGGATGCCCCCCTATGCGACACCGCCTCGTCGTTCTGGTTCTCGTTGTTGCCATCTCGCTCTTGCCTCAACACGCCCGAGCCCAGTGGCAGCCCAACGGCGTCGCCGTCTCCACCGCTTTGAACGACCAGGCCTATCCCATCATCGTGTCGGACGGCGGGGGAGGAGCGATAGTCGCGTGGTACGACTATCGAAACGGCGCCTCCGACATCTATGCCCTGCGAGTTGACGCCGCTGGAGTTCCGCAGTGGACCGCCGACGGTGTCGCCCTATGTACAGCCGTGAACAACCAGTACCCTTCGGGAATCATCTCGGACGGTGCCGGGGGCGCGATCGTCATGTGGTCCGATTATCGAAACGGCGCCTCCGACATCTATGCCCTGCGAGTTGACGCCGCTGGAGTTCCGCAGTGGACCGCCGACGGTGTCGCCCTATGTACAGCCGTGAACAACCAATACCCTTCGGGGATCATCTCGGACGGTGCCGGGGGCGCGATCGTCACTGGGAGGACTCTCGAAGCGGTTTCGCCGACGCCGACATCTACGCGCAGCGGGTGAACGCGTCGGGGGTCCCGCAGTGGACAACAATGGCAGTCGCCTTCTGACGGTCGCGGACGATCAGTCGCTTCCCGCGATCATCTCGGATGGCGCGGGGGGGGCGTTCGTCACGTGGTCGGACGCCCGAAGCGGGGCTCAGACGACGTCTACGCGCAGCGGGTGAACGCCTCGGGGGTTGCCCAGTGGACGGGCAATGGTATTGCGCTTTCCGCCGCCGCGAGCTAAGAGGTCTATCCCACGATCGTCTCGGACTGCGGGGGGCGCGATAGTCACGTGGGAGCGGTCGGAGCGGGGCCCCAACGCGCCGCCGACATCTACACGCAATGCGTGAACGCTGTAGGCGTTCCCCAAGTGGACGGCTGACGGGGTCGCACTTTGCACCGTTGAGAGCCAGTAAGGACTCTCGCACGAGCGTCTCGGACGACGCGGGGGGAGCGATCGTCACGTGGGAAGACGAGCGAGGCGGCACCTCCGACATCTACGCTCAACAGGTGAACGCCTCGGGAACTCCCCAGTGGACGGCCGACGGGGTCGCGGTTTGTACCGAAGCGTTCTACCAGCAGGATCCGACGATCGTCTCGGACGGATCAGGGGGAGCGATCGTCACATGGGAGGACCCACGGGATGGGCGTGCAATTTTCGGACGTCTCCGCCCAGCGGGTGAACGCCGCGGGGTCTCCCCCAGTGGACGGCTAACGGCGTCGCCCTTTTGCATCGCCGCGAACGACCAGCGTGATCCCACGATCGTCTCGGACGGCGCTGGCGGCGCGATCGTCACGTGGCG